>CAWBWX010000009.1:0-69199 GCA_963792635.1 uncultured Alphaproteobacteria bacterium | reverse complement strand
CCAGGTGCTCCTGTGGTTCGCCTTCGTGCCGGCGCGTTACGGCTCGGAGCTTCTGGTCGACGTGCAACTTCCCGGCGGCGTCGCCGTTGCAATCTGGACCTTCGTCACCTACGCATTCCTGCACGGCGACGTCTGGGCATCTCGGCATCAATCTCGTCTGGCTCGCTGGCCTTCGGCACCCCGCTCGCCCTGGCGTTTCGGCACCGCGCGCTTTCTCGCCTTCTCGGCGGTGACGGCGGCTGCGGGAGCGCTCGCTCATCTCATCACGCACCGTGGGTGAGCTCGTGCCCGCTGATCGGCGCGTCGGCGGCGATTTCTGGCGCCCATGGCGGCGGCGACGCGTTTTGCTTTCGAGGAGGGCGGCCCGCTCGGCGGCTTTCGCCGCTACGGACCCGGACGCGTTCAAGGAGGTGCCGGCCGCGCCGCTTTCGCCGCGCGATGCGCAACCCGCAGGTTCTGGCATTCCTCGGGCATGGTTTCTTCTCGCACCCATGTTCGGCGCCAGCGCATTCGCGGGCGTCACGGATGCGACTGTAGCCTGGCAGGCCCACGTGGGCGGGTTCCTCGCGGGCCTGTTGCTGTTTCCCCTATTCGACCCGGTGCGCGCGCCGTCGCCCTAGAGCCCTTGCCATCCGCGCAGAAAGGCGGACAATCCGCGGGCGGGGTGGAATTTCGATCTGGAGGACGCCCATGACCGTCCGCGCCATCCTCGACCTCAAGGGCCGTGACGTCGTCACCATCGTGCCGACCGCGACGCTTGCCGCCGCGGCGCGCTTGCTATGCGATCGGCACATCGGCGCGATCGTCGTAACCGGAGCCGACGCCCGAGTGATCGGCATCCTGTCGGAGCGCGACATCGTGCGCGCGCTCGCGGCCCGCGGCAGTGGTGCGCTGGAGGAACAGGTGGCGCAGGCCATGACCCGCGATGTCATCACCTGCGATGGCGACGCGACCATTCCCGATCTGATGCAGCACATGACCGCCGGCCGTTTCCGCCATGTTCCAGTGGTCGAGAATGGGCGGCTCGCCGGGATTGTCTCGATCGGCGACGTGGTCAAGCACCGATTGGCGGAGATGGAGCGCGAAAAGGGCGCGCTGGAGAGATATCCGGACGGCCTGATGGCAACGGGCGGGTTCAGCCCAGCGCCGCGATCGCCTCTTTGATCTCGGGCAGCGCCCGCTCCGCGGCCTCCTCGCCGAGCCTGATCACTTCCTCGGCGTGATGAAATTGAAAAAGCCCGACCTTGCCGAGACGCGGGGAGATCATCACGTCCGGCGGATCGCCGGCGAGGCGCGAGCGGGCAATGCGGTCCTGCGTGATATTGAAGGCGTCCACCATGACCGCGGAAATGCCGCGCGGGCCGTCATAGCCCGTGGCCTGCCGGCGCACCAGGCGCAGCACCTTTCCGATTTCTTGGCTCTTCGTCTCGGGTTCGGCTTCGACCGCGACTTCAGGCGTGTGCGCGGATTCCACGCCGTGGTCCTGAATCACCGTGCCGCGGCCGAACACGTCGGCATTCAAGTTGACCGCGATCACCACCCGGGCGCCGAGGGCGCGAGCGGCGGAGACCGGGATCGGGTTCACCATGGCGCCGTCCATGAGCCAACGCCCCGCCACCTTCACCGGCGGGAAGATCGCCGGGAGTGCGTAGCTCGCCCGGATCGCGTCGACGAGGTTGCCGCGGGTGAGCCAGATCTCGTGACCGGTGCCGACCTCGGTGGCGATGGCGGCGTAGCGGATCGGCAGATTCTCGATCGCGGCGTCGCCCACGTTGTCGCGCAGGAGCTGGGTGAAGCGGCCGCCGCCAATGAGCCCGGCGCCGCCGAAACGAAAATCCAGGAGACCGAACACGCGCCGCTTGGTGATCTCACGCGCCCAGGCTTCGAGGCCGTCGAGATGTCCCGCGGCAAAGGTGCCGCCAACGAGCGCGCCAATGGAGGTGCCGGCAATGACGTCGGGCTGAATGCCGGCGGCTACGAGGCGGCGCACCACGCCGATGTGCGCCCAACCGCGCGCGGCGCCCGTGCCGAGCGCGAGCCCGATGGTTGGCCTCGCCGCCTTCGGCTCCTGCCGGTCGACGGTCTCGGCCTCGATCTCAACTTCGCGTTTCTCCTTCCAAGCGAGGAACACGATTGCACTCCGTAGCGGCGTCCGGCTTAACTTCCCGCCAGTCCGAATCCTAGCGCCTGACCGTGACGAATTCGCGTCAACGTCTGTCAGCTTCTGCAAAGGTGGTCGTGACCGAGGCGTCCGCCTTACCACCGAGCGGCAGGCGCCGGTAGAAGCACGACCGGCGGCCGGTGTGGCAGGCGGCGCCGGCGCCGGCCACGTTAACCTTCATGATGAGGGCGTCCTGATCGCAATCGACCAAGAGGTCGACCACCTCGAAGCGGTTGCCGGAGCTCGCGCCCTTTTGCCAAAGCTCCTTGCGCGAACGCGACCAGAACCAAGCGGTGCGCTCTTCGATCGTGCGGGCGAGCGCCTCCTCATTCATGTGCGCGAGCATCAACACCGTCCCATCGGCGGCGTCGGTGACGATGCATGAGATCAGGCCGCGCTCATCGAAGCGCGGCGTGAAGCGCACGCCGTCCTCGAGATCGCCGCCGGGCGAGGCAAAGCGGGTCATGACAAGCTCCTGCCCGCTTTCTGCGGGCAGGAGTGTCATAACCTGTCGGTCGATGGAGTTGAAGCGTCAGCGCTTGTTGGCGTGGACGAGCTTGAAGAAGCGTACCTGCTCGGCCGGGTCATCGCGGAACACGCCGGTGAACTGGGTGGTGACCGTCGAGACCCCCTGCTTCATCACGCCGCGCATGGCCATGCAAAGATGCTCGGCCTCGATCATCACGGCGGCGCCGCGCGGTTTCAGGTTCTCGTCGATCGCGTTTAGGATCTGCGAGGTCATGTGCTCCTGCGTCTGCAGACGGCGCGCGAACACGTCGATCACGCGCGCGATCTTTGACAGGCCCACTACGCGCCCGACCGGAAAGTAGGCGACGTGCGCCTTGCCGATCATCGGGAACATGTGATGCTCGCAGTACGAATAGAACGGAATGTCGCGCACGATGACGATGTCGTCGAAGGTGTCGATCTCGCCGAAGGTACGATCGAGCGCGTCGTCGGGATTTTCGCGATATCCGCGGAAGGTGTCCTCGTACGCCTTGACCAGGCGCTTGGGCGTGTCCTTCAGACCTTCGCGATTTGGATCGTCGCCGATCCAAGCGATCAACGTGCGCGCGGCAGCTTCCGCTTCCTCGCGCGTCGGCCGACGCACCCGGTCGACTTCAGCCCCGGCTTCCGCGCGTGGCTGAAACGCAGTTACAACGGCATCCATGTTTGGAGGCTCCCCGTTCGACGGCCGCAGCATAGGCGCGGCCGGAGTGTCACCGGTGTTTTCATCTCGCTTCAACGCGCGGTACCGGAGGATGTTCCCACACCGCGACCAGGGGAGGGTCAACTGGCCGGTTATCCGGCAACCGCGCCTTTCGCCCCACCCTAGCGGCCATTATATTGGGTATGGATTGTGGCTGACAAACGACGATACGAAAGGTGCGACATCCGGCCCTCCGCAAGCCGATTTAACGGTGAATCCGGCCCCCGATACCGGCGGGCGGGATCGGCGGCGATCCGCACTTAGGCAAACCATGCTGAACGACGTCTACAACCGACGCATTCTGGAGCTGGCGGGGGATATTCCCCGAATCGGACGATTACCCAATGCCGATGCCACCTCGACCCAGGTTTCCAAGCTGTGCGGCTCCACCGTCACCGTCGACCTCGCAATGGCCGGGGACCTGGTGAGCGATTTCGCCCATGAGGTGAGGGCGTGCGCGCTCGGCCAGGCCTCGTCCTCGATCATGGCGCGAAACGTCGTCGGCGCCAGCGCCGGGGAGCTCCGGGAGTTGCGCGAGGCGATGCGCCGGATGCTCAAGGAAAAGGGCGACCCCCCCGCCGGCAAATGGGCCGATCTCGCCGTGCTGCAGCCGGTGCGCGAGTATCAGGCGCGCCACGCGTCCACCATGCTGACTTTCGACGCGGTGGTGGCGGCGATTGACGAGGTCGAAGGCAAGCGCCGGGTACAGGCGGCGCAATGAGCGGGCTTCACGCCCTATTCGACGTGGCGGCCAAGGCGCCGCGCACGGCGGCGCGGGGGGTGCTCGGGATCTACCGCTATACACTCTCCGCCCTCATCGGTCGGGAATGCCGCTATCTTCCCACCTGCTCGGAATACGCCGACGAGGCGCTTGCCCGTCACGGCTTGTGGGCCGGCGGCTGGATGGCGCTCGGGCGGGTATGCCGTTGCCATCCGTTCGGCGGGTCGGGGCTTGATTTCGTGCCCGCGGCGTTGCCGAATAGGGCGCGCTGGTACCTGCCGTGGCGATACGGCACCTGGCGACGGGGAAGCGAACACGCCGGCGGCTGATACAGTTACGCCGCCGCCGGCGCGCCGAGAGCCTCAGCGGCTGTGACTTGCCAACAGCTCTAGCCGCCGCGGCGCCTCCCGGGATCCCAACTCCTTCGCTTTCTCGTACCAGCTGCGGGCCATCGACACGTCGGGCGCGAACCCGAGCGCGCCGATCTCCTTCAGCACCAGCGGATCGTAGGTGGCCCCGAGCGCGAACGCGGCGCGCGCACTGCCTGCCTCCGCCGCGCGCTTGAGCAGAAGCCGCGCGCCGGAAAGATCGCCGGTCTCGATCAGGCCCTGGCCGCGCTTCATCAAGAGCGCGAGCTCGTCGTCGTCGACGGCGCGCGGCGCCGCGGCAAGCACGGGCGGCGGGGCCGGTGTCGCCTCCGGCCAGTCGAGCAGCATGGATTGCCGATCCACGAGTGTACCGTCGCCAAGGTGCAGTTCGATCGCGTACTGCATGGTGCCGGCGAAGCCCTGCGGCGGCCGGATGAGCGTATTGGGCAATTCCATCGCGGGCAGAAGCCAACTGTTCGGCCCCGACGGACGTCCGACGGTGAGCGTGGTGCCAGGCGCGAGCCCGCTGATCACGGCGACCGCGCCTTCCGCTGGCCCTTCCACCCGGACGCCGAGCAGGATCGCGTCGCCGGCATCGGTGGTCGAGCCCTCGAGCACGAGCGCGGGAGTTGCCGCTACCGTCCGCGGGTTCAATGCGGCGCGACCCCAGGGCACGGAGGAGGCGAGGCGCAAGATTTCAGCCTTGGCGTTTTGCCAGCCGTTGGCGGGAATTTTTCCCAGCGCCACGAGCGTGCCGACACCACCCACCAGCACCACGACGCCCATGCGGGCAAAGAAGCCGAAGGTGAAGTCGCGGCGGCGGGCACGCGGCGGCCGCGGCAGCAGCTCCGGATCGACGCGGCGCATCCAATCGGGCATCGGGAGCGGCGAGGACTCCGGACGCGCCGCATGCCTTTCGCGCAGCGGGCGCATGCGGCTCGACTGCAGCGCTTCGATGTCGCGCTCCAAACGGTCGAGATCGTCGTCGCTGATCTCGAAATCCGGATCGGCGAGCGGCGGGCTGGCGAGCGTCTTCAGCTCCGGCTCCGCCGCGTGATGATCGCGTTCGCCGGCGGGGGAAATTTCCGGGTGGGGAATGGGACTATTCATGACGACCTCCTCGTGCCTGAGCGGCAACGGGCTACGCTTTCGATCAACGGCGCTCACGCGCCTGCTTCCACTTGAGAAATTCCTGGAACAAAGCCTCACGGTCCTCGGCCGACACGGTGCTCGTGCGTGGGCCCTGGCGGGCGACGAACTCATTGAGCTGGCTGCGCTCAGTCGCGTTCTTCTTCGCCGCGGCCGAAACTGCCGCTGCCGCCTCCTCGCGGCTGCGGGCCAGCCACTCCTCGGCGCCGTCGAAGCGCTTCCAGCCGGGGATGGTGGCGGCAAGGTTGATCTCCCGCCATTTTGGGTGGCGCGGCGCCTTCTGGAACTCGGGGATTTTCGCGAAGAACGCCTCGACGAACTTGTTGATCCGCCGGTAGCGGTCGAAGTCCTTCGGCCAATTGAAGGCGATAAGGGCAGCACCCACCGCGACGGTGTCGACGGTGTCGCCCGCGGCGATAAGGCCGGGATAGTCCTCATGGGAGAGCGTCGCCGGCAGATAGTCGCTTTGCAGCTCCTTGCGGAACGGCACCGGCAGGATTCGGAAGCCGTCGGTGGTCTTCAGCTTCGCGGTGGAGCCGGTGGGCTTGCCGGCGATGAGCACGCTCGCGGCGATGTCGCCCTTTTTCAGCGCCTCGAAGGCGTCGGCCTGGCCCATGTTGACCTCCTCGGCGGCGATGCCGAGGCGCTGGAAGATATCGCGGGTGGAAAGCTGGGTGCCGGAGCCGATGTCGGAGAAGTTCACCTTCTTTCCGGCGAGCTGATCGATCGAGGTGACGCCGGACTCGGCGCGCACCACGAGATGCATTTCCTCGTTGAAGAGCTTGGCGATGTAGACGATCCTGTCGTCGATCGGCCCGATCTCGTTCGTGCGACGGTAGTGGTTGAGCAGGTTCGACTGGGTGATGCCGAGATCGACGCCCTTGAGGAAGCGCACGTCGCGGATGTTTTGTCCGCCGCCCTTACCGACGATGGGCAAGATGCGCAGCTTCTCGCCGTCGTCGAGCACCGCCGACAGGTCGTAGGCGATCGCCAAGTACGTGGCGTTCAGATTGCCCGAGACGATCGAAACCGTGTTCTCGTTGGTCTGCAGCCCAAGGCGTACGACGCCGGCGCCGTCGGCGCGGGCGACCTTCACGTCTTGGGCTGTGGCTGGATTGAAATGCAGAAACGCCGCGGCGAACAACGCGAGCGCACTCACTCGTCCACGCGTGCGCGTCAGCGCACCGCGTGGAGGCATAACGCCTCTACGCATGACCCCTCCGTCGCCTAGCCGTCGGTCACGCGGAGTTTCCGTGTGACCGCCGTCCCGCCGAACCGGCAGCGCCTTTCTGTGTTGCAGTAGCGCCGCACGTGTTTTTTATTTTTTGAATTTTTGGGTTCGATTGTGTCATCCGTTCGGGCCGAATGTGACCACTTTGCGGAATCGTGAGTCGCGTGGAAAAATTTTTTCAAAAGCAAGCGCGCGAGAGTTGAATCCACTTTCATTTTCGCGCGGCATCAAATTTTCTTTCATGCCGGGCGCAAATGAAGATCGTGATTTTTACTTCAGTGATTTCAGTCGCGTAGCAGACGGGTGGACGCGCTGCACAAGGCGCGTTACAGGGAAACGACGCTTACCTGTTGCGGTACGCAGGAGTGAGCGGGAGAGAAAAATGATCGCCTTGACTTTTCCCGACGGCGCGCGGCGCGAATATTCCCCCGGCATCACTGGTCTCGAAGTGGCGAAGGGCATCTCGCCTTCGCTCGCCAAGCGCACGGTGGCGATGGCGCTCGACGGCGTGGTGACGGATCTTTCCGACAAGATCGAGCGCGACGCCAAAATCGAGTTCCTCGACCGCAACGCCCCGCGCTTGCTTGAGCTCATTCGGCACGATGCGGCGCACGTGCTCGCCGAGGCGGTGCAGACACTGTGGCCGGGCACGCAAGTGACCATCGGCCCGGTGATCGAGAACGGTTTCTACTACGACTTTTTCCGCAACGAGCCTTTCACGCCGGAGGATTTCCCCGCGATCGAAAAAAAGATGCGTGAGATTATCGCGCGCGACAAACCGTTCACCAAGGAAATGTGGTCGCGTGACGATACCAAGCAGGTGTTCGCCGACCGCGGCGAGATGTTCAAGGTCGAGCTCGTTGACACAATTCCGGGCAACGAACCGATCAAGATCTACAAACAGGGCGAATGGTTCGACCTTTGCCGCGGCCCGCACATGACGTCGACCGGCAAGGTCGGCAACGCCTTCAAGCTGATGAAGGTGGCGGGTGCCTACTGGCGCGGCGATCACCGCAATCCGATGTTGACGCGCATCTACGGCACGGCGTGGCCTGACCAAGCGCAACTCGACCAATACGTCCATCAGCTCGAGGAAGCGGAGAAGCGCGACCACCGCCGGCTCGGACGCGAGCTCGATCTCTTCCATTTCCAGGAGGACGCGCCGGGCGCGGTGTTCTGGCACGCCAAGGGCTGGACGCTGTTCGAGGCGCTCATCGCCTACATGCGCCGGCGCCAGGAGGAGGCCGGCTACCTCGAGGTCAACACGCCGCAGTTGATGGACGCGAATCTGTGGACCCAGTCGGGTCACATGGAGAAATTTCGCGAGATGATGTTCCTCACCGAGAAGCGCGAGGACGACGAGCGAGTCTACGCCATCAAGCCGATGAACTGCCCGGGCCACATCCAGGTGTTCAAGAACGGGCTGAAGTCGTATCGCGACCTACCGCTGAAGATCGCCGAGTTCGGCAAGGTGCACCGCTTCGAGCCGTCCGGCGCCCTGCATGGCCTCCTGCGCGTGCGCGCCTTCACCCAGGACGATGCCCACGTGTTCGTGACGGAAGACCAGATTGGCGCCGAGGTGCTCAAGATCAACGACCAGATCCTCTCGATCTACGCCGACTTCGGCTTCGACGATGTGCGCATCAAGTTCTCCGACCGGCCGGAGAAACGGATCGGCGACGACACGGCCTGGGACAAGGCGGAGGCGGGCCTCAAGAAAGCGCTGGAGGCGTCCGGCCGGCCGTGGATGCTGAACCAAGGCGAGGGCGCGTTCTACGGCCCTAAGCTCGAGTACGTGCTGCGCGACGCCATCGGCCGCGACTGGCAGTGCGGCACCGTACAGGTCGACTTCAATATGCCGGGCCGCCTCGGCGCCTTCTACATCGCGCCATCGGGCGAGAAGGTGACGCCGGTGATGATCCACCGCGCCATGTTCGGCTCGCTCGAGCGCTTCATCGGCATCCTCATCGAGCACCACGCCGGGCACTTGCCGCTGTGGCTGTCACCGATCCAGGCGGCGGTGTGCACCATCACCTCGGACGCCGACGACTACGCCAACGACGTGGTGGCGGCGGCGAGGCGCCTGGGGCTTCGGGTCGAGGCGGACCTGCGCAACGAGAAGATCACCTACAAGGTGCGCGAGCATTCGCTGGCGAAGGTTCCGGTGCTCTTGGTGGTGGGCAAGAAGGAAGCGGCCGAGCGCTCGGTCTCGATCCGCCGCCTCGGCTCGCCCGAGCAATCGTCGATGCCGCTCGAGGCGGCGCTCGCCGCGCTCGCCGCGGAATCGGTGTCGCCGGATTTAAAGCGGACGCAGGAAGCGGCTTAGCCCGTTTGCCGTCATGGCCGGGACAAGGCCGCGCATGACGGAATAAACCGTCAGCGCGCTAGAATTTCCACGTCGCGGTCGCGGCCGGTCTGCACCTTGAAATTCTCGCTGTAGATGCGGCCGTCGTGGCGGGCGACGGCTACGTACTCGCCTTCGGCCAGCACCACGCTCGGGAAGGCGCCGATCGACTCCTTGATGGTGTCGCCGCCCGGTGTCAGCACCGACCAGGCGGTGTTGGCGATCGCCTCGCCGCCGGGCGAGCTCACCAGGCGGAGCGTGATCTGCGCCGCACGGTGATGCACGGTGGCGTCGGTGAGACGGCCGGCCTCGACGCGCACGTCCACTTGGATGGTAGCGTTGCCTTCGCCGTACGTGGACTGCACGTAGTAGGCGCCGGCCGGCAAGAGCACCAGGTCGCCGGCCGAGATGCCGCGCGCCACCGGCGGCCGTTCGCCGCCGCTGCGGGCGCCGGGCTTGCCGGCGCGTTGCAGGAAGCTGCCCTCGTAGATGTCGAAGCGCAGCCGCTGTGCCGCGATCGCGGTCTCGCCGATGACGCCGCGCAGCCGGAGGCCGCCCGCCGGCACGATCAGGCTCTCACGGCGCGCCTCGGCGCGGAGCTGCACGCGCTTGGTAACGGTGGCGAGCCCATAGGCAACGTGCACCACGTAGTTGCCGGGCGAGAGCGCGAATACCGGATAGGGCTCCGCCGCCTCGGCGGCGAGCACGAGCGGCCCGGTGGGCTCGACGCGCTCGTTGAATACGCGCCAGATCACCGAGCGCTGAATGAACGGCCCTTCAGCCGAATAGCGCGCGGCGAGCGCAAGCGCCGCCTTGCCCGCGCCCACCGCCGGAATGCTCTGGTGCGGCGTCGTGCCCGGGGCCGCGAGCGGTCCGCGCGGCTGCACGGGCGGCACGCTCTGCGCCGGCGGTGGCGCGAACACGGGCCCGCCGTCGTCGGCGCCGGCGAACGGGGAGACGATGATCGCCTGGGCGTGCGCGCTCGCGGGGACGAGCGCTAGCGCAAAGAGCGCGCCAGCCACGCGGGCGAGGCGCTGGGGCCCAACAGTCAGGGGGAGTAGCCGCCCAGGCATGGCGTTTTTTCCACCGGCCTTGTGGCGAATGCAAGTCCGTTGGAGCTTTGCCCGGCCTTATGCTACTGGCGCGCCTTCATGCCCGACGCCCTCGATCTCCTGCGCACCCGCCGCTCGCCCAAAATCCCCGATCTCGTCGAGCCGGGCCCCAATCCCGGCGAGCTCGACCAGATCCTCACCGTAGCCGCGCGGGTGCCCGACCACGGCAAGCTGGTGCCCTGGCGCTTCCTCGTGATCGAAGGGGAGGGGCGCAAGAGGGCGTCCGAGATCGTGCTGTCGGTCTATCGCGCCGACAATCCCAATCCGAGCGGGCCGGAGATCGAGAAGGAAACCAAGCGCCTCGGCGAGGCGCCGGTGTGCGTCGCCGTGATCTCGCGCATGGTGAAGCATCCGAAGATTCCCGAATGGGAGCAGCAGCTATCGGCGGGGGCCGCGTGCATAAATCTCGTTTCGGCAGCGCATGCGCTCGGTTTCGGCACCAACTGGGTGACCGGTTGGCCGGCCTATGACCGCCGCGTGCTCGACGCCTTCGGCCTCAAGCCCGAGGAGCGCATCGCCGGCTTCATCCATATCGGCACGCCGCGGAACAAGCCGGAAGACCGGCCGCGGCCGGCGCTCGCTGACATCATCACGCGACTCTGAGGGGAAACCTTTGTTCTACGAAACCGCGCGCAACGACCACAAGCTGCCGCACGATCCGTTCAAGGCGATCGTGGCGCCGCGCCCGATCGGCTGGATCACGTCGATCAGCGCGAGCGGCGCCATTAACCTCGCGCCCTACTCTTATTTCAACGGCATCCACACCCGGCCCCCGTGCGTCATGTTCGCAAGCGAAGGCCACAAGGACTCGGTGAGCTACATCGAAGAGACCAAGGAGTTCGTCTGCAACCTCGCCACCTGGGACCTGCGCGAGCAGATGAACGCCACCTCGGCGAGCATGCCGCGGGGCACGAACGAGATGGAGAAGGCCGGGCTTGAGCCCGCGCCCTCGCGCCTGGTCAAGCCGCCCCGGGTCGCCGCCGCCCCCTGCGCGCTTGAATGCAAGGTGCTGCAGATCGTGCCGCTGCACGACCTCGCGGGAAAATTCCTCGACGGTCACGTAGTGTTCGGCCAGGTGGTCGGGGTCCACATCGACGATCGTTTCATCAAGAACGGCATTCTCGACACCGCGGCGATGAAGCCGATCGCCCGCTGCGGCTACCATCAGTACGCGGTGGTGCCCGAGGTGTTCGAGATGATCCGGCCGGCCTGATCTAGACGCCGGCGGCGCGGGCGCGGGCGAGCAGGCGCTCGGCGCCCTTCAAATGCGGCTGGTCGAGCATCTCGCCGTCGAGGCCAATGACGCCCACGCCAGGGGCGGCGGCGAATGCCGCGACGATCTTTTTCGCGCGTGCCACCGCGTCCGCCGACGGCGTGAACACCTCGTTGATGACCGCCACCTGGTCGGGATGAATCGCCATCTTGGCGGCAAAGCCGTCGCGGCGGCCGGCTTCGGCTTCGGCGCGCAGGCCCGCTAGGTCGCGGTAGCTGACGTAGACGGAATTGACGGGCGTCACCGCGGCGGCGGCGGCTGCGGCGAGGGTGAGCGCGCGGGCGAGGCGGTACGGATCCGTGTAAGTGCCGTCGGCGAGGCGGTTGGTCTCGGCGCCGAGCGCCACCGAGAGATCCTCGGCGCCCCAGGTCATGCCTTCGAGGCGTGGGCTTGCGCCGGCATAGCTGCCGAGCGTGAATAGCGAGCCCGGCGTCTCGGTGACCAGCGCCAGGACGCGGATCGAACCGTCGGCGAGGCCGGCGAGCGCCTCGTGCACGGCAAGCTTGGCGTCGAGCAGCGTCACGTCCGCGCCGTTCTGGCACTTCGGCAGCAGGATGCCGTCGGGCGCCGCCGCCGCCACAGCTTCCAGATCGTCGTCGGCGAGGCCGGTGGCGAAGGCGTTGACCCGCACGTAGAGCCGGGGTCGCGCCTTGGCGCCGCGGGCGTCGTTGAGGAAATCGCGCAGCGTTGCGCGCGCGGCGTTCTTCGCCGGCGGCGCCACCGCATCCTCCAGATCGAGGATCAGCGCGTCGGCGCCGCTCGTCATCCCCTTCATGAGCTTCTTCGGGCTGTCGGCGGGAACAAACAACAGCGAGCGCATCAGGCGCCACGCTTCTTCATGAATGCCTGGCGGCGACACTCGGCCACGAGCTCGCCGGTCTGCTTGTAGGCGCGGTGGTGGAACTCGACGATGCCGGCATCGGGCCGCGACTTCAACTCGCGCTTGCCGATCACCTCGGTGGTGGCGCGTACCGTGTCGCCCTCGAACAGCGGATGCGGGAACTTCACCTCCTGCATGCCGAGGTTGGCGATGGTGGTGCCGACGGTGAGGTCGTTCACCGACATGCCAATCATCAGCCCGAGGGTGAAGAGGGAATTCATCAACGGCTTTCCCCACTCCGTCTCAGTGGCGCAGAACTCGCGGTCGATGTGCAGCGGTTGCGGGTTCAGCGTCATGTTGGAGAACAGCATGTTGTCCATCTCGGTCACCGTGCGCCGCAGGCGGTGCTCGGTGAGCGTGCCCACTTCGAAATCCTCGAAGTAGAGACCGCCGCGCGGGTGGCGAATCGATTCGGCCATAACTCCCCCAGAAACGACTTGTTAACAGGCGGCCCGCTCGCTCACGGGCGACCGTGGAACAGTAGCCAAATCCTTCTGTTAGTTCAAAGATTCAGGGTTAACGGGTTGTTAAGCGAGAACTCGGCGACTTTCCAAGCAGCGGCATTTCCGGCACACCGCATCAAGTTCCCGCCGGTTCAACCTTCCGGTGATGCATGATCGTCCGCCATTTCCTGCGCTGGGTTCAAACGGCGCCCGCCGGTGAGCGGGCCGATGCTACCAGTGCGCTGGCCCGCGCCTACCTTTATTCCGAGCTCGAGCGGGAAGACCGGCTGGCCGCCGAGGCGGCGATGACGGTGCTGCTCGACGACCCGTCGCCGCTCGTGCGCCGGGCGCTGGCGGACGCGCTCTCGGCGGCACCGGAAGCGCCGCACGGCGTGGTCATCGCGCTCGCCCACGACCAGCCAGAGATCGCTGAGATCGTGGTGACACGCTCCCCCATGCTGAACGAAGCCGAGCTAGTGGATCTCGTCGGTGCCGGCTCCGAGCGGATGCAGAGCGCGGTCGCCGCGCGCGCGCCGGTGTCGCCGGCGGTCGCCGCGGCGCTCGCCGAAGTAGGCAGCGCGGCTGCTTGCCTTGTCATGCTGGAAAATCCCGTGGCGCAGCCGACCGCAAGCGCGCTCGCCCGCATCGCCGAGCGCCATGGTCATCTCGCGGCGCTACGCGACGCGCTGTTGGCGCGGCCTGAGCTGCCGCCGGAAACCCGTCAGGCGCTGGTTGCCGTCTTCTCGGAGACGCTCGCCCGCTTTGTCACTCACCGCGAATGGTTGCCCGAGGAGCGCGCCAAGCGCGTGGCGCGCGAGGCCTGCGACCGCGCCACGGTCACTATCGCCGCGGAAATCTCCAATGACGACGACGTGGCGGCGCTGGTGCACCACTTGCGCACGACCGGCCAGCTCACCGGCGGGTTGATCCTACGCGCGCTGCTCGCCGGCAACGTGCGATTTTTGGTGGAGGCGCTGGCCGAGCTCACCGGCATCGAGCCCCAGCGCGTGGCCGGCATCGTCACCGACCGCGGCGGTCATGGCTTCCGTGCCATCTACCAACGTGCCGGCCTGCCGCCCGCCGCCTTCCTCGCGTTCCGTGCGGCGCTCGAGGTGATCAACGAGATGGGCTTCACCGCCGACAAGCAGAGCCACGCCATCCTGCGCCGGCGCATGATCGAGCGCGTGCTCACGCGCTATGAGAGCGCCGCCCCCGACGAGCTCGACCAACTCTTGGCGCTATTGCGGCGGTTCGCTGCGGAGGCGGCGCGCGAGGAAGCGCGCACCTACACGGCCGATCTCGTCGCCGCCGCGTAAGATTTTCAGACCCCGAACTGCTCGGTGAGGATGCGTTCGTCCAGGCTATGGCCGGGGTCGAACAGAAGCACGCGCGAATCCCCGGTGTCGAGGCGGGCGCGGACTTCCACCACCGAGCGCACCTCGAAGTGATCGGCGACCGCGCTCACCGGCCGCTTGTCGGCTTCGTTCACGGTGATCTCGATCTTGGCGCGGTCGGGCAGGAGCGCGCCGCGCCAGCGCCGCGGACGGAACGGACTGATCGGCGTCAGCGCGAGCAACGGCGCGTTCAGCGGCAGGATCGGCCCGTGCGCCGAGAGATTATAGGCGGTGGAGCCTGCCGGCGTCGCCACCAGCACGCCGTCGGCGATGAGTTCGGCGAGGCGCACCTTGCTGTCGATGGAAATGCGCAGCTTTGCCGCCTGGTATGACTGGCGAAACAACGAAACCTCGTTGAAGGCCGGCGCCTTGTGCACCTTGCCGCTCGCGTCCTTGGCCTCCATGGCGAGCGGATGGATCGTGGTGCGCTCCGCCTTGGCGATGCGCTCCTTGAGGCCGTCCTCGCCGAATTCGTTCATCAGGAAGCCGACCGAGCCGCGGTGCATCCCGTAGATCGGCTTCTTGCCGTCGAGCTCGTGCAGCATCTGCAGCATGAAGCCATCGCCGCCGAGCGCCACCACCACATCGGCGGCCTCGGGCTTGTGGTCGCCGTAGCGGGCGACGAGGCGTGCCTTCGCCGCCTGCGCTTCCTCATGCGCGCTCGCGGCGAACGCGATCCTGTCGTACTTTGCGGCTTGCGGCATCGTTCGGCTCGCGAGGAGCGCGGCAATGGATGAAGTGGTTCTCGTCTATACGACCTATCCGTCGCTTGTCGAGGCGGAGGCGGCGGGCCGCGGCCTCGTGGATGCGGGACTAGCGGCGTGCGTGAACATTCTTCCGCAGATGGTCTCGATCTACCGCTGGAAAGGGGCGGTGGAGCGAGCCGACGAGGTGGTGATGCTGGTGAAGACCCGTGCCTCGCTTGCCGAGCAAGTGGGCGAGGCGCTCCGCCGCGGCCACAGCTACGAGCTGCCGGCGATCCTGGTGCTGCCGGTGAGCGGCGGCGACTTGGAGTATCTCGGCTGGATCCGGGCGGAGTCGGCGGCTAGCGGAAGCTGATGCGCACGTGATGACGTAACTACAACCCTGTGCACGTACCAGTCGATGGTTTCCCGCAACGGTAGGTGAAGGCTGAATGCTGGATGAACGCCGACGTTATCCGGTATTCATCTAGCTGAACCGCAGGTTAAATCGGATTTCAGGGGTAGTTCACGGCGCCCGGCCCAAGCTCGACGCGACGATCGGCAAGGGGTAGTCGATCGAACCCATGAATTGATCCCCGAGAGGAATTCCCATGTTGAAGAAACTCCAGGTCGCGCTCTTGGCGGCCACCATGTTCGCCGTGCCGGTCGCCGTGAATATGGTGAGCGTCGAGGCGGCGACGGCCCCGACTGCGGCCGCCGAAGTGCAGGCGAAGGCGAAAGCCAAGAAGGGCAAGAAGGCGAAGAAGGGTAAGAAGAAGAAAGGCAAGAAGGGTAAGAAGGGCAAGAAAGGCAAGAAGGGCAAGAAGGGCAAGAAGGGTAAGAAGAAGGGCAAGAAGGGTAAGAAGGGCATGAAGAAGCCCGCCGCCCCCAAGGCCAAGGACAAGACCAAGAAGTAAGTCGCCGCCAACCGTTTTATTTTTGAGGCCGGCCGCAAGGCCGGCCTCATTGTTTTCTTTCGTCAGTTGCCGAGCTTCACTTTCAATCCTGCATACGCCGCGAACGGCGGCGCACGATAGGAGAAAATCTCCTCGTAGCGCGCGTCGAACGCATTCTCGGCACGAACGAAAACCGTGGCGTGCGGTGTCACGTCGTACGAAAGATACACGCGCGCCACCGCGACACCCGGCAAGTCCACCAGCAGTGTTGCCGTCGGCTGGAAGAAGAAATCCCTGCGCACGCTGTTGTAGATGACGCCAAGGGTCGCCTTGGCGCGGTTTTCGAGATAGCGGAAGGTCGTCTCGACCGCGGCCGAGTTGGCGGGCCGGCGGATTTCCGGATTGCCGCGGCTGTCGCGCGCGAAGAGGTGCGTGTACGTCGCCGTCACCGACCACCAATCGGTGAGGTTGGCCGTGACCGCGGTCTCCACGCCGCGACGTAAGGCGATGCCGGTTCCGTTCACATAGATCAGGCCGCCGGCCACCGGGTCGAAGATGAGATCGATCTTGTCGGTGAAGCGTGTGGAGAAATAGGTGACGTCAGTGACGATGAGACCGCCGAGCCACTTCTGCTCCACACCCGCGTCCCAGCCGATCGACTGCTCTAGGTGCAGGGCCGGATTGGGCAGGTTGAAGGTGGAGCCGAAGAGCTGAAACACGTCGGGCTCGGTGATGCCCTTGCCCCAGGTCGCGTGGATGCGGGTGCCCCACTGCGGAAACCGCTGGGAGAGCGCCACCCGCCAGCTCCAGACATCGACGAAGCCTTGGTTCCAGTCGTGGCGTAGTGCGCCGGAGATGGTGGTGGCGCTCGGCAGATCGAGCACGTACTCGCCGGCGAGCCCCGTGCGTTCCTTGCGGAAAACCTGCGGATTGCCGACCTGGGTGTAGTTCTCGCGGCGATTGTCCACGAGGACGGTGAAGGTGTGACGCTCGCCGCCCAGGAGGTTGGTGTCGAAGAGCACGGTCGACTTGTAATCGAGCGTGGTACGCGCGCCGTCATTGCCGAACGGCCCGAGAAACGCATCGACGGCGCGGGCCTTTTCGTCGAAATGCTTGACCGCGGCGCTCTGCACCCAACGTCCATCGAAAAGCTTGAGCGTCGCGCCCAGGCGGGTTGCGAGGCTCTGGTAGGCGTAGGATCCCGGCCCGTCGACGATGAGGCCGTACGTCGGGCCCGGCGGAAAGTTGAAGTCCTGCGAGTCGGTTTTGGTGAAGCGATCAGTATAGCGAAGCAGGCCCTCGATATTGAGGTATTCGTTGACGTCGACGCCGCCTTTGGCGGTAGCGACCAGCGCCCGGCTGCCATCGCGGTCGGAGCCGGTGCGGGCGATGTTGTGGCCCTGACTGGTGTAGTCGCTCACGGTCAGCGAGCCGTAGAGGGGGCCAGAGGAGCCGCGCGCGTTGACGCTGCCGGCGAGCGTGCCGAACGAGCCGCCCTCGATCTTGCCCTCCACTTTCGGTTTTTCGCCCTTGCCGGAGCGGGTGATGATGGAGATCACGCCGGCGTTGGCGTTGGCGCCGTAGATGCCCGATTGCGGCCCGCGGATCACCTCAATGCGCTCGATATCGTCGATGGGAAGATCGGCGAAATCGAAGCCGGGAAAGCCGAGCTGATTGACCTCGATGCCGTCGATGAGCACGAGCGTGTTGCGCGGATCGGCGCCACGCATGAACACGCTGGTGAGCGAGCCGCGGGTTCCCGACTGGATGACCGAGAGGCCCGCGACCGAGCGCAGCGCGTCGGCCACCGTGGCGATGCCTTTGCCGCGCAACTCCTCGCCGGACAGCACGGTGGCGGCGGCGCCGACGCGGGAAGATTCCATCGGGTACTGATTGGCGGAGATGACGGTCTCAGGCAGCACGGTCGATTGCGCGAACGCGGGCAGCGCGAGGAAAGGAAGAGCGAGAACAGCTAGCTGGGGTCGCACGAAAGCCTCCGTCGATGTTGTGTCGCGGAGGCGCGCGAAAGCACCCGGCTCGAGGCCGGCCTTCGATCACGCCGAACTTTCGGTGGGGCCACGGGCGCCCTCCGCAACGGTTGACCACTCGGTGTCACCGCTGCGGATAGACCGCCGCTCCAAAGACGCGCCCCGCGCTTCGGAAGGGTGACCGATGCAGGTCGGTCTCCTGGCTCGCGGGTCGTGGCTCTGCTCCGCCTTCCCGGACTTTCGTCCAGTGGCATTCGGAGCAGGGCTAGCCGCTTACAGTTGCGGGGGCAGCCGCGGAGTTGGCTCGAGAGCCGCACCGCGTTCCCAACGGTCCAAAGTCAAGGAAGAAGAACTCAGGACCACCTGCATCGAAACGAATTTGAGCGCGTCGCCACGCGCGCGTCAAATGAAAAAGGGAGGCCAACGGCCTCCCTTTCGAAGAAACGTGCGCAGTCGCCTTCAGAGAAGATGATTCCACGGCCTCGGCACGAAGCGGTAAGCGGCACCGTCCTTCACCACGTAGCCGTTGCCCGGGAAGGGAAAGTGCATGGCCTAAATCATCATTTTGTCGGCCGCCACACGGTCGAGCAGCCGTTTGCGGGTCTCGATGCCCAACGGCTTGTCCACGTCGCCAGGGTATGGCCATTCCGGATGGCGCAACCAAACGGTCGGGTAGATCACCGCATCGACGAGGTGCATGAGCGACTGGTTGCCCGACGTGACGATAAATCCGGTGTGGCCTGGCGTGTGGCCATAGGTGGCGAGCGTCGTGATGCCCGGCGCCACTGCCTTGCCGGGCTGATAGCGCGTCACCTTGGCTGCGATCGGTCCGAATACGCGGCGCACGTTGTTGAAGGCTCCTTTCATGCCTTCGGGCGCGGCGCTCATCTTGGCGTCATCCATCCAGAATGCCCATTCCGGCTCCGGCACCATGATCTCGGCATTGGGAAAGGCCATCTGATCGTCCTTGGTCCAGATCCCGTTGATATGGTCCGCATGGAAATGCGAGATCACGACCAGGTCGACCGCCTTCGGGTCGATGCCGGCGGCGGTGAGATTTTCCATGTAAGTGCCGGCGGTAGGGAATGAGCGGCCGCCCGTGTTGGTGTCGAGCAGCACGAGTTTCGAACCGGTGTTCACGACAACCGGGCTGAAGGGAAGCGGGAAGGTCCCGGCCGGCACGAGATCATCGGCGAAGGCCTTCTGCAGTTCGGCGAAAGGCACGCCGGGGACTGTCGTTTCCTCGAGCTTGCGCACCCAGACGCCGTCACTGATGACGGTGATCTCGAAGTCGCCGAGCTTGTAGCGGTAGAAGCCGGGCGCCTGCTTGCCCGCCGCGGGCGCGGCGGCGTGGGTTGTGGCCGGAGACAAGACCGGGGCGAGGGCAGCGGCGGCAGTGCCTGCGAGCACGGTACGGCGGGTGAGTTTACTCATGGAATTCCTCCCTGGGGGCGAGTCTCGTTAGTCCGAGGGCTTGGCCTGATTGCAGTGGCGGCCGACAAGGCGGCTGCTGCTGCGGTGAACCCCGGCACAAACCAGCCTATTCCGCCCGGTAAAAAAGAAGGCCGCCAAACAGGCGGCCTTCGCATTTTTGCGCGGCTGGAGCCGTCAGGCGTTCCAGGAAGCGTTTTCGTAGTGGAAACCGGTGCCGGTCTTGACGATGTGACCCGTCGCCGGGAAGGGGAAGTGATAGCCGGCGACCTGCATTTTGTCCGCGGCGGCGCGGTCGAGGATTTTCTTGCGGCCCTCCACCGCCAGCGCGCCGTCCATGTCGAACGCGATCTGCCATTCCGGATAGCGCACGAATAGATACGGGTTGTTGCTCACATCGCTCAGCACCAGCAGCGACTGGTTGCCGGAAGCGACCGTGAAGGAGGTATGCCCCGGCGTGTGACCGGGCGTACCGATCGTAGTGATGCCGGGCGCGATTTCCTTGCCCCAATCGTAGCGGGTGACCTTGTCGGCGATCGAGCCGAAGACGCGGCGCGAATTCATGAAGACGCCGCGTCCGGCTTCGGGTGCCGCGTTCATCTTGGCGTCGTCCATCCACTGCGCCCACTCCGGCGCCGGCACCATGATTTCGGCGTTGGGGAAGGTGAGTTGATCGCCCGTTCGGAGGTTGTTCACGTGATCAGGATGGAAATGCGAAATAATGACGGTGTCGACCTGCCCCGGATTGAAGCCGGCGGCGGCGAAGTTGTCCCGCCACGATCCCGCCGTCTGCGGGGCGAAGGCGTTGGCGCCGCCGCAGTCGATGAGGATGAGCTTCGGGCCGGTGTTGATCACCAGCGAGGTGAACGGGATCGGAATCTTGCCCGCCGGTGCGAACGCCTCCGCGAGCGCTTTCTGCACGTCGGCGAGCGGCGCGTTCTTCACGCGGGTCTCGTTGAGATCCCACATCCAGATGCCGTCGTAGATGGCGGTGACCTCGTAGCTACCGATCTTGTAGCGGTAGTAGCCGGCGGACTTGCCGGACGACGGGGGTGCGGCGGCGTGCGCGACGATCGGGAACACGGTGGGGGCAAGGGCGGCCGCGGCGGCGCCCGACAACAACGTACGGCGGGTAAGGTTGGTCATGGCTCTCTCCCTGGGGTCGGACCTCGTTGTGCCGAGGCTTGTGAGTTTGATCGCCGCGCACTTTAACGACTGTCAGTGACAGAACGAAAGGCCAGCGCTGCGGAGCCTTTCACGTTGCGGTGAACCCCACGTTGCAGTTGTTATTCCGCTGCGCGGGTTGGGCGGAAGAGAATACCAGCGCTCATTTAAGGGCGTCCGCGCCGACCCGCGAGATGAGATCGTCATTGCCGCCGGAGGAGCCGATGGCGCCGATGAACTTGCCGTCGACCACGATGGGGATGCCGCCGGCGGAAGCCACGGCGCCCGGCAGCGACATCGGCGACAAATCCCCAGCGGCGACGCGATCGAAGAACGTCTTGGTCGAGCGTCGGTAGAGCGCGGCGGAGGTTGCCTTATCCTGTGCGGCCCGGATGGACGCATACTGCGTGCCGTCCATCTTCAGGAAATAGACGAGCGCGCCGGACGGCTCGACCACGGCGATCGCCATGGACATGTTGTTCTTCTTCGCCTCAGCGACGGCGGCGTCGGCCGCCTTCATGGCTTGTGCGAGCGTAATCGGCATGCCGAAGGGCGCGGCCGGCGGCGGCAGAGGAGCTTGCTGTTGTGCGGAGGCCGGCGTGAGAAGCAGCATGACCGCGACTGCAACAAGGAATACCGAGGTCTTTCGCATGGCTATTCTCTCCTACGTGACGTCCGTGCCTGTTGCTGCGGCACAATTATTTCAGCGCATTCACGCCAGCTTGCGAAACCTGCCCGTCCTGCGCGCCAGAGCCGCCCGACGTTCCGATCGCGCCGATGAGCTTGCCGTCGGCGACGATAGGGATGCCGCCAATGGACCCGACCAGGTTAGGGAGCGTCATCAGCGCAATCTCGCCGGCACTGATCCGGTCCACGAAGCTTTTCGTCTCGCGGCGATACAGCGCCGCCGTCTTTGCTTTGTCCTGCGCGAGTTGGACGGCGGAGTGTGGGGCGCCGTCCATCCGGCCGAAGGCGATGAGCAGGCCGCTCGGGTCGAGCACCGCGACGGCCATGTTGAAATTATTCTTCCTTGCCTCGGCGATCGCCGCGGCGATCGCTTTGTTGGCGAGCTCCAGGCTGATCGGCGCGCCGTAGGGCGGCGGCGGCGCCGGGGCGGCGGGTTGTTGGGCCATGGCCGACGCGGCCAGCACAATGGCCGCGCCCGCGACAATCAGCGTCTTTCGCATCGTGATTCCTCCCTATAACTTCTTATGAACAAGGGGGATGGTGCGATATTCCGGCCTTCAGGTCTTCAACTTGAGCGGCGGGATAGAATAAGGTGGCCCACACCCCCAATCGTAACCGTCAGACATTGTCCCGCAAACCGGCCAAATCGACAAAGCCGCGAAATCACGCGCCCCGACCGGGGCTGACGCTCGCCATCTACGTCGCGACGATCTTCCTCTCGGCGGCGCTGCTCTTTGCGGTGCAACCGATGTTCGCCAAGCTCGTGCTGCCACGGCTCGGCGGCTCGCCGTCGGTGTGGTCGGTCGCCATGGTGTTCTTCCAGGCGGCGCTGCTCGCCGGCTACGCCTACGCCCACTTCCTCATGCGCGCGGTGGCGCCGCGGACCGCCGTGATTGTGCACATCGTCGTGATGGTGGTCGCGGCCTTGTGGCTGCCGCTCTCGATTGCCGCGGGCTGGGGAAGGCCGCCCGCATCCGGCGAGGCGTTCTGGCTACTCGGCCTGTTCACCGTGTCCATCGGCCTGCCGTTCTTCGCGCTCGCCGCCAACGCGCCGTTGCTGCAGGCTTGGTTCGCGCGCGCAGGCCACCCATCGGCGGGCGATCCCTACTTCCTCTACGCTGCGAGCAACGTGGGAAGCTTCCTTGCGCTTCTCTCCTATCCCTTCGCGGTCGAGCCGTTCACACGCCTCGGCGACCAGACGCGTACCTGGTCCGTGCTGTTCGGCCTGCTGATCGTGCTCATCGCCGCCTGCGGTTGGATCCTGTGGCGCTCGCGCGGGCGGCTGCCGGCCACGCCGCGCTCGCGCGGCCGCGACAAGGCGCCGACGAAGCGCGATGCGCTCGTCTGGATCGCGCTCGCGGCGATCCCTTCGGGGCTGCTGGTCGCGGTCACCGCTCACATCTCCACCGACGTGGCGGCGGTGCCGCTCTTGTGGGTGATCCCGCTCGCACTCTATCTCGCCACCTTCGTGATCGTCTTCGCCAAGCGGCCGCTGATCTCGCACGAGTACGCGGTGATAGCCCAGCCGGTTGTGATCGTCATCCTAGTGGCGGCTTGGGTGCTCGACTTCAGCGTCGACCTCACCGTGCTGATCGTGATCCACCTCGCGGCGTTTTTTGTCACGGCTCTCGTTTGCCACGGGGAGTTGGCGCGGCGGCGGCCGCCGGCGCGCTATCTCACGGCGTTCTATCTGTGGATGTCGGCGGGCGGCATGGTCGGCGGCATCGCCGCGGGGCTGATCGCGCCTTACGTCTTCAACTCCATCACCGAATATCCGCTTCTCATCATTCTCGCCTGTCTCGCCCGGCCGGGCTTCGAAATCCCGCGCGATCCGCGGATGCGGGCGTTCTGGATCGTGGCGATCCTCATCGGCATTGCGCTTGCGCTCTTCGGGCTCGGCCGCGGCCGCCCGCCGAGTCTGCCCGATTACCCGCCGTTCAACTGGCTGACCGAGGAACACGTATTCGGCGCCATCATCATCGCGCTCTTGGCCGCGGCCATCAGGTACTGGCGCGCGCCGCTGAAGTTCGCGGCGGCGATCGCGCTCACCTTCCTCGTCGCCCATCTCTATCAGTACGACCCAACCCGCCAGTCGTTCCGCAGCTTCTTCGGCGTGTTCAAGACGTACGAGTCCTCTACTGGCCACTATCGCGTGCTCATGCACGGCACCACCATCCACGGGGTCGAGCGCATCCGCGACGATTTCGGCCAGCCCATTACCGGCCGGCCGGTGCCGCTCAGCTATTACCATGACCGCTCGGGCATTGGCCGGGCGGTAAAGGCAGTGCGCGAGCGCAAGAACGCGCCAATCCGCATGGCGGTTGTGGGGCTCGGCGCCGGCTCCAGCGCGTGCCTCGTAGAAGCGCGGGAAGAGCTCATCTTCTACGAGATCGACCCGTTGTCGGTGCGCATCGCGCGCGATCCGGCGTACTTCCATTACCTGCAGCGTTGCGCGCCCACGGCGGAGATTGTGCTCGGCGACGCGCGGCTCACGCTCGCCGACGCCGCGGATGGGCAATACGACGCGATCGTGCGTCGATGCATTTTCGTCGGACGCGATCCCGATCCATCTTCTCACCCGCGAGGCCGTCGCGATCTACGCCAAGAAGCTCGCGCCGCACGGTGTCGTGATCTTCCACGTGTCGAACCGGCACTTGGAGCTCGTGTCGGTAGTGGCGGGCATCGCCAAGGCGAACGGCCTCGTGGCGCGGTCGTTGCGCGCCGACGAGGAGATCGGCAGGGACTACATGTACGCCACGACCACGGTGGCGGTGGCGCGCGCCGACGCCGACTTCGGCGCGCTCGCCAAGGACGACGAATGGGCGCCGGCCGAAGCCGATCCGGGGCAGTGGGTGTGGACCGACGATTATTCCAACATCATCGGGGCTATGCTGCGTAATCTGCAGTAACGCCAAGCGGGCCCGGGCAATGGCTGGCCGAGTTGATTGCGGCCTTCGGCCTCGTACTCACTATCCTCGGCCGCACGTCGCGCGGTCGCCTGCGACCGCCTACGCGGTCGGGCTCTACATCACCGCCGCCTACTGGTTCACCGCCTCGACCTCGTTCGCCAACCCGGCGGTTACGATCGCGCGCAGCTTCCTCCGACAGCTTCGCCGGCATCGCGCCCGCCCACGCGCGGGCGTTCATCGTGGCGCAGCTCCTGGGCATGCTGATTGGGGTGGTGATCGCGCCGACCCTGTTCCAGCGCGCCGCGCGCGCTCGTGGTGGCTGAACTGGTGCCGGCTGCAGGGATCGAACCTGCGACCTCCCGCTTACAAGGCGGGTGCTCTACCAGCTGAGCTAAACCGGCGCCGGAACGGGCGTACCAGCGGCCGGGGAGCGCGACAAGCGCGCCGTTTCTCCTTATGCGGAAAGACCTTGCCGGGCGCCACGAGAACCGGGAGGATCGCGCTCCCGCCGCCGTTTTTCCCATCCGGATCCTGCATGGCCCGCAAGCCGAGACCTCGTGCCCGCGCCGCGACGGCCGTGCCGACGGGACTGCTGCTCGCCGCCTTCGCCGCGGCGATCTTTGTGTCGGCGGCGCTCCTCTTCGCCGTGCAGCCCATGTTCACCAAGATCGTGCTGCCGCGCCTCGGCGGCTCGCCGTCGGTGTGGTCGGTGGCCATGGTGTTCTTCCAGGCGGTGCTGCTCGCGGGCTACGCCTACGCTCACTTCCTCATGCGCTACGCGCCCGGCCGCGTTGCCGTCATCATTCATGTGCTGGTGATGGCGGCAGCGACGCTGATGCTCCCGCTCGCGATTGCCACCACCTGGGGGCGGCCGCCGGCGGACGGCGAGGCGCTGTGGCTGCTCGGCCTGTTCACGGTATCGATCGGGTTGCCGTTCTTCGCGCTCTCCGCCAACGCGCCGCTGTTGCAGGCGTGGTTCGCCCGCACCGGGCACCCGGCGGCGAAGGACCCGTACTTCCTCTATGCCGCGAGCAACATCGGCAGCTTCCTCGCGCTCATCTCCTATCCGTTCCTAATCGAGCCGTTCGCGCGGCTGCCCGACCAGACCGGCTACCGGTCGTTCGTGTTCTATTTTCTCATCGTGCTCATCGGCGCCTGCGGCGTGCTCTTGTGGCGGTCGCCTGGCCGGCTGCCGCGGGAGAGCGACGCAGTATCGGGCCGGGTGCCGGCACCGAGCTGGCGGGATGCCGCGACGTGGGTGACGCTCGCGGCGATCCCTTCCGGCCTGCTCGTCGCGGTCACCGCCTACATCTCTACCGACGTCGCGGCGATCCCGCTCCTCTGGGTAATCCCGCTCGCGCTTTATCTCGCCACCTTCGTCATCGTGTTCGCGCGCAAGCCGCTGATCCGCCACGAGCACGCGGCGATGATCGCGCCGGCGCTCGTCATCGCGGTTATCGTGGTCCAGATCTTCGATGCGCTCGACTACATTCTCCTGACGGTCACCCTCAACTCCGCCGCCTTCTTCTTCCTGGCGCTGGTGTGTCATGGCGAGCTCGCGAAGCGCAGGCCGCCGGCGCGCTATCTCACATCCTTCTATCTCTGGATGTCAGCAGGCGGCGTGATCGGCGGCATCACCGCCGGCCTCATCGCGCCGCAAGTGTTCAGCTGGATCGCCGAGTACCCGATCCTCATCGTGCTCGCGCTGCTATGCCGGCCGGGACTTAAGTTCGCAACCGACCCCAAATCCATCGTTTTCTGGATCGTGTTCGCCGTGGCGGCGCTGGGCGCCATCGTGCCGCGCCTCGTATTTGGCTGGGAGCCGGACGTGCGCTACTACACTTGGTTCCTCTGCATCCTGCTTGCGCTTGGCGTGCTGGTGTGGCGCGATCCCCTGAAATTCGCCGCCATCATCGCGCTCTGCTTCGTCACCATCCGCATCTACGAGGTTTACGGCGTCAGCCAGTATTCGCTGCGCAGTTTCTTCGGCGTGCACCGGGTGTACGAAACGAACAGCGGTCAGTTCCGCGTGCTGAAGCACGGCACCACTGTACACGGCGCCCAGCAGCTTACCGACGACGACGGCAAGCGCCTCACCGGCCGGCCTCCCGACATCATGTACTATTTTGAGAGCTCGGCCATGGCCCAGGCGGTGCGGGCCGCTCGCGAGGTCAAACGCGGGCCTATCAAGATGGCGGTGATCGGTCTCGGCGCCGGCAGCCTCGCCTGCCATACGCGGCCGGGGGAGAGCGTCACCTACTACGAGATCGATCCGGCGGTGATCCGCATCGCCCAGGACACCAAGTGGGTTCACCCTACCTCTCCCACCGCGCGCCCGAACGCGCCAGCTCGTGCTCGGCGACGCGCGCCACCATGGCCGACGCACCGGACGGCCAGTACGACATCATCCTGGTAGACGCCTTCTCCTCGGACGCGATCCCGACGCATCTCCTCACCCGCGAAGCACTGGCGGTTTACTTGAAGAAGCTCAGCCCGCGCGGTCTGGTGGTGATGCATGTGTCGAACCGGCACCTCGAACTTGCCTCCGTGGTGGGCGGCATCGCGCGGGCGAATGGCATGACGGCCATGGTCAACCGCGGCGACAGCGACGAGGACGCCGATTCCGCCGCCTATACGTTCGTCGGCACCGTGACCGCAACGGCACGGGCGAATGCCGATTTCGGCACACTACCGCGCAACAAGGACTGGCAGCCGCTCAACCCAGACCCGCGCCAGTGGGTATGGACCGACGACTACTCCAACGTGATCGGCTCCATGCTGCGCTTGCTCAGCCGCTAGCGGGTCCTGCAGCGCCGCGTGGGCGAGGCCGCGCGGGCCAGACGCGGTGAGGCCGCCGTCCACTGGTACGATGGCGCCGGTGATGTAGGCGGCCATGGGCGAGGCGAGGAAGAGCGCCAAGTCCGCCACCTCCGCTTTGGTGCCGAAGCGCCGCAGCGGAAGCGCTTGCTCCAGCGCCGTATGGATCTTCGGGTTGGGCGCGAGGCGGGCCATGCCCTCGGTGTCGGCGATGGGGCCAGGGATGATCGAGTTCACGCGGATGCCGTCGCCGCCCCATTCGATGGCGAGCACGCGAGTCAGCATGTCCACGCCGGCTTTCGCCGCGCAGACGTGGGACTGGCAGCGCCGGGCATGCACCGACTGGGGCGCCGAGATGTTGATGATCACCGCGCCCGGCTTCTTCGAGGTGCTGGTGCGCCGACGCGCACCACGTTGAAGGTG
Organism: uncultured Alphaproteobacteria bacterium; assembly: GCA_963792635.1. GTDB lineage: Bacteria > Pseudomonadota > Alphaproteobacteria > Rhizobiales > Xanthobacteraceae > DATNNN01. The sequence goes on along the minus strand of CAWBWX010000009.1, from coordinate 41,915 downwards.
CCCGAGCAGGTCGATGTCGACCACCGCCTTGAAGGCATTGGGCGACATGCCGAGCGCCGGCGCCGGGAAGTTGCCGGCGGCGCCGGAGACGAGGACGTCGATGTCGCCGAACGCGTCGTGCACGGCGGTGAGCACGCCGCCGACCGCCGTCGCGTCGCGCACGTCGGCGGCGTGACCGACGGCCTTGCCGCCGAGGTCCTTCAATCGCCTCACCGCCGCGTCGACCTTGCTCCTTCGTCCGGCTCATCACCGCCACTTGGCGCCGTGTTCGGCGAAGGCCTCGGCGATGGCGAGGTTGATGCCGCTGGTGCCGCCCGCGACGAACACGGTGCGGCCGGCAAAGTCGAACGGGTCCATGGGTTCCTCCCGATTATTTTCCGGCAATCTTACGTGTCGCCACATAAAGCGCGAGCGCCGTGGCGTTGGAGACGTTCAAGCTCTTGATGTCGCCGGGCAGCGTCAGCTTGGCGTTGAGATCGACGGTTTCGCGGGTGAGCTGGCGCAGGCCTTTGCCCTCGGCGCCGATGACCAGCGCCAGCGGTGAGCGCAACGGCGCCTCGTCGAGGTCGGTCTCGGCATCGCTATCAAGGCCCACGGTAAGGAAGTCGCGCTCCTTCAGCGCGGCGATGCCGCGGGCGAGGTTCTGGATGAGCACGAATGGCACGAGCTCAAGGCCGCCGCTGGCGCTTTTCGCCAGCACGCCGGTCGCCTCCGGGCTGTGGCGGGCAGTGGTGATGATGGCGCGTGCGGCGAAGGCCGCGGCGGTGCGCACGATGGCGCCCACGTTGTGTGGGTCGGTCACCTGGTCGAGCACGAGCACGACGCCCTCGGCCGGGAGGTCCTCGAGTTCGGGTGCCTCCAGCGGATCGGCCTCGAGCAGGAGGCCCTGATGCACGGCGTCGGGCGAGAGGCGCCGGTCGATCTCATCCGGCCGCACGATCGTCGGCTTCACCGAAAGCGCGATGCCGGCCTCGGCCAGGCGGCGCTCGGCGTTGGGGGTGAGCGTAAGAGAGCGGAGGCGCCGCGCCGGATTGGCGAGCGCGGCGGTGACGGTGTGCCAGCCATAGAGGAGGGCGGAGCCGTCGCGATCACGCGGATCCGGGCGGAAGCGCCCTTTTCGATGATGCTCGCCCGGGTGCTTGCCCGGACGCCGGGGTTTGAAGCGTTTCATGATCAGCCGGCGGCCTTCTTCAACCGGTGGCGGCCGAAAGTCCAATGCAGCGACAGGCCATAGGTCGTGCCGACCGGCCCTTCGCACAGCGCCGGCAGGATTTCATGGCGCATGAGGAGCGTGGTGACCCGGCGGCGCAACTCGAGGTCGTCGATCTCCGGCAGATAGCGCTGGTTCGCCGGCACCAGCATGGCGGCCAGCGAATCCGCCGGGCGGATCTCGAAGTGCTTGGCGAAGATTTTCCCGTCGAAGCGGTGGGCGAGTGCCTCGGCGAGCGTGGCGGTGTCGTTCGCCACTGGCAGGATTTGCCGGTCGGCGGCGGCTTGCGCCGCCGTCCGCGCCGCCGAGCTCAGGCTGCGGCCGATCTCGGCGAGGCGCGCAGGGAGGTCGGCATATTCCGCGCGTTCGTCGGCGGGGAGACGATCGAGAATGGGTCCGAGCCTGGAGGGGTCGTCGAGGATTGCCAACAGCCGCCGGCGTAGCGTCCGGTTCGGTTCATGGAACAGCGCCGCGTCGCGCGGGGCCGGGCCGATGTCAGGCGAGTTCCACAGCAGCACGCCGTCCTCGGCCATGACGTCGGCGAGACCGTCAACCATGCGGCCGAAGGCGGCCGGCGGCACTAGGTGAAAGACCATGCTGGCAATGGCGAGGTCCATTCTCTTCCCGCCGAGCAGCGCCCCGGGCAGCAGGAACGCACCATCAGGCGCACGGATCGAGGCGAAGCGGACGTAGCCGCAATCCTTCAGGATTTCGTAGCCCTTGGCAAACCAGCCGGAGGGAATATCGAGCATGTGGATCGTGAGCTTGGCGCCGAGCGCATCGAACGCCTGCAGCGTGCCGCGATCGCGCAACGCCTGGAGCAACTCGATCACCGCCAGCCCAGTGCCGGTGCCGTAGTCCATGATGTGAATTTCACGCCCGTGCGTTCCGGCGCGGATGCCTTCAAGCCGCGCTTCGATTACGGCCAGTGCATCGTGCAGGAGCAGCGCCGTCGGGTTTGCGCACCACGCTTGCGGGTGATGAAGATCGCCATCCACATACAGCAGGCGGTGCAGCGCTTCGCCGTCGGGCAAGTTTTCCGATCCGTCGGGCCGCCAGCCGTGTTCTTGCGATCCGGATCCCTTGGGAATTGCGTCGTCTTCCTTCGCCACGCGGAAATGATTGATGGAGATGGAGACGAAAGGCTTGCGCGAGGGATAGCGGCGCTGGTGGTGCAGGGCGGGCATAAAGCCGGCGGCGCTGGCGGCCTGCATGAACACCTCGAAGTCCACTGGATATTGCTGTGAGAAGCCGTGATAGGTGTCGAAGACTATATTGTGCACCTCGCCCCGGTGGCGGGCGGCGACCCGTGGCTCGACGCAATGGGCCTCGAGCAGCACCAGGCCATGGCGATCGACATACGGCGCCCAGCGGCCGAGGTGCGCGACGAGATTCTGTTCGAGCTCGTCATTGGGAATAATCTGACCGAGATCGTCCACGTAGGCCCCGGTGGAGCGGTCTGACAGCTCGCCGCCCGCCGCCGATTCGGGGGCACGATAGCGCCGGTTGTGGTCGATGAACGCGCGGATGTGCAGGCCGTTCGCGATATCGAGGCCGTGCGCCGCGAGGTCGCGGGCAAGGCGCTCGGGATCGGTGATGTCGCCGAAGAGGACGAGGGAGGGCGTGCCCGAGTCGGCGAGCGTCTTGTGCGCCACGTCGAGGGCGGCGGTGTTGTAGTCGGCGGCGACCATAAGCAAGGGATGTTCCGTCAGATGCTGGCCGCGCTTAGTGCGCTCGGCGACGAGCGAATAAATATGCTTCAGCCACGCGCCGTCGCCGCAACCATTGTCGGCGACGAAAGCGGGCTGCGCGGCGACGGGCTCGCGGTTGAAGATGTCGAGGAAAATGTCGTCGGCGTCTCGGAAGTAGCGCGCATGGGCGGCGCTCGAGGCGAGCACGTTCAGGCGGCGGTCGACGTGCCATTCATCTTTGCCGTCATCGCCGTGAATGGCGCGGTTGCCGAACAGGAGCGAGTTGAGCTCTGTCAGCATCGGATAGTAAGAGCCGACCATACCGTAGTGGAGCGCGTGGCCGCAGGCGATTCTTCCTTCCGTGGTCCAGACCTCGCGAGCGCGATCGAACCAACCGAGGTGCGCGAGGAAGCGCATGGCGTGCGAGATGGCTTCGTCTTTCCCCGCCGACGGCCAAGGCGACTCGAAGTAGTTAAGATTCCATAGCCCGAGCATGATGCCGAGCGCGAGGTTGCCATTTAGGTGGTGGCGCACCTGCTCGCGTAGGTCGTCAGCGCCGAGATCGGGTAGCGACCAGTCGTCCACCGCGCGGTCCACCCATTGCGCGAACTCGCGGCGCGGCGCCAACCCCGATCCGTTGAGCAGCGACTTGTCGAGCGGCATGTACCGGCGCAGGAAGCGGCCGAGATCGTCATAGAGCGGGAATACGGGCGCGGCAGCGCGGCCCATGTCGGTGAGGCGATAGCTGAGTGCATCGGTGCCGGGCATTCCCTCGCGGGCGAGCCAGCCCTGCTGCGCGAGGCAGCGCAGGGCCACATGCAGATGCGCGGGCGTCGCGGGTGTGCGCCGCGCGATGTCGTCGACGGTATGCTCCCGCCCGTCGGCGAACAGGTCCATCACCCGGTGCTCGCGCAGGCTGCCGAGAAGCATCGCCAGGATGAAGCCGTCCTGGTGAAGGAACAGCCGTCTGCGGAACGCTGCGGTCAGCATACAAGGCTCTCGGCGCCACGCCCCTGGCGCTCACGGCTACATCGCGATCTGGTTGTGTGCGCAAATTCTATTTCTGTCACGGGGACAACGCGGACCGCAGCGAAGCCCAGACGCCACAAAGGTTTGCGGTCCCTTGGTATTGACAGGGAAGCGCCGTCTCCCCATAACCGCCGCCACCGGAAACACTGCGCCTCCGGCAGTTTACGAGCGATTTCTATCCCTTAGATCGGCCCGTGTGTTCCGGAGGGGTGCCCGAGTGGTTAAAGGGGACGGACTGTAAATCCGTTGGCTACGCCTACGTTGGTTCGAATCCAACCCCCTCCACCACGGAACCCAGTCGGCGCTCGCGGGTGTAGCTCAATGGTAGAGCAACAGCCTTCCAAGCTGACGACGAGGGTTCGATTCCCTTCACCCGCTCCAACCGAGCATCTGCAATCTGAAAGCCGCAAGAGAGAACGACGATGGCCAAGGAAAAATTTGCACGGACCAAGCCGCACTGCAACGTTGGGACGATCGGGCACGTGGACCATGGCAAGACGTCGCTGACGGCGGCGATCACCAAGGTCTTGGCGGAGACGGGCGGGGCGACGTACACGGCCTACGACCAGATCGACAAGGCGCCGGAGGAGAAGGCGCGCGGCATCACGATCTCGACGGCGCACGTCGAGTACGAGACCGGCAAGCGCCATTACGCGCATGTCGACTGCCCGGGCCATGCCGACTACGTGAAGAACATGATCACGGGTGCGGCGCAGATGGACGGCGCCATTCTCGTCGTTTCCGCCGCCGACGGTCCGATGCCGCAGACGCGCGAGCACATCCTTCTTGCCCGCCAGGTCGGTGTTCCGGCGATCGTGGTTTACCTGAACAAGGTGGACATGGTGGACGACCCGGAGCTGCTCGATCTCGTCGAGCTCGAGGTTCGTGAGCTGCTCTCCAAGTACAATTTTCCGGGCGACAAGATCCCGATCATCCGGGGCTCGGCCTGATGGCGCTGGAAGACAAGAAGCCGGAGCTCGGGCAAGGAATCGATCCTCAAGCTCATGGACGCGGTGGACGCCTCGATCCCGCAGCCGGAGCGGCCGATCGACCAGCCGTTCCTGATGCCGGTGGAGGACGTGTTCTCGATCTCCGGCCGCGGCACGGTGGTGACCGGCCGCGTCGAGCGCGGCATCGTCAAGGTGGGCGACGAGGTGGAGATCGTCGGCATCAAGGACACCCAGAAGACGACGGTCACGGGCGTCGAGATGTTCCGCAAGCTCCTGGACCAGGGGCAGGCGGGCGACAACGTCGGCGTTCTGCTGCGCGGCACCAAGCGCGAGGAGGTGGAGCGCGGCCAGGTGCTGTGCAAGCCGGGCTCGGTCAAGCCGCACACCAAGTTCACGGCGGAGGCCTATATCCTGACCAAGGAGGAGGGCGGCCGCCACACGCCGTTCTTCACCAACTATCGCCCGCAGTTCTACTTCCGCACCACCGACGTGACTGGCGTGGTCACGCTGCCGACGGGCACCGAGATGGTGATGCCCGGGGACAACGTGTCGATGGAAGTGCAGCTGATCGTGCCGATCGCCATGGAGGAGAAGCTTCGCTTCGCCATCCGTGAGGGCGGCAAGACCGTCGGCGCCGGCGTCGTCGCAAAGATCATCGAGTAGGGATTCAAAGGCAGCCCGTAAGCCATTGTCCGGCGGCGATTTCGCCCCATATAGCGGGCCTGGCTGAGCGCGCTTGCTTCTACGGAATGATCGAAGTCGTCGTTCCCAAGTTGCCTGGGACCCGGTACCTCGGAATGGCTTGAGGAGTAAGGCTTTGCAGGCCCTTTCGGGGCTTGCATTGGCGGCCCGGTTCCTGCATTAACAAGGTTGCGGCGGGCCCCTCGAGGCCTTTTGGGCCGCCGTTTCCGCTTTCGGAGGAGTGTAGCTCAATCGGCTAGAGCACCGGTCTCCAAAACCGGGGGTTGGGGGTTCGAGTCCCTCCACTCCTGCCACGCGCGTGGCAGGCGGGAGGGAGGCTCCCGGCGAGAAGGCAGCCGAGCGGCGGTTCACAAGTACGGGTAGGCGCGATCCGCTCGGTCGATTTCGGAAGGACGATGGCGAAATTCAATCCGTTTCAATTCCTGCAAGAAGTGCGCGCCGAGGTGGCCAAAGTTACGTGGCCGTCGCGGCGCGAGACGTTGGTCACCACCGGCATGGTGTTCGTGTTCGTGACGCTCGCCACCATCTTCTTCTTCGTCGTCGACCAGATGATCCGTCTGGGCCTGACGGCGGTCCTCAATATCTTGCGCTGAAGGAACGAGGTCTTGGCCAAGCGCTGGTACATCGTGCACGCCTACTCGAACTTCGAGAAAAAGGTCGCGGAGTTCGATCCGCGAGCAGGCGCAGGTGCGCGGCCTCGGCGATCTGTTCGAGGAGATTTTGGTTCCGACCGAGAAGGTCGTGGAAGTGAAGCGCGGGCAGAAACGCGACGCCGAGCGCAAGTTCTTTCCCGGCTACGTGCTGGTGAAGTGCGACCTCACCGACGAGGCGTATCACCTGATCAAGAACACGCCGAAGGTGACTGGTTTCCTCGGCGCCGACAAGAAGCCGATGCCGATCAAGGAAGCGGAGGCGAACCGCATCCTGCATCAGGTGCAGGAAGGGATCGAAAGGCCCAAGCCCTCGATCACCTTCGAGGTGGGCGAGAACGTGCGGGTCTCCGACGGCCCGTTCGCGTCATTCAACGGCGTGGTGGAAGAAGTCGACGAGGACCGTTCGCGGCTCAAGGTGGCGGTGTCGATCTTCGGTCGTGCGACTCCGGTCGAGCTCGAGTTCGGCCAGGTCGAAAAAGGCTGATTGTGGGAGGCTAGGGGCGCCCGCCAGGCGTCTGAGCCGCACCACGAACCCGGAGCCGGGATCATCCGGTCCGCAGGGAGTTAAGAGATGGCGAAGAAAGTAACAGGTTTCTTGAAGCTCCAGGTGCCAGCGGGCGCTGCCAACCCGGCGCCGCCCATCGGGCCCGCGCTCGGCCAGCGCGGCCTCAACATCATGGAGTTCTGCAAGCAGTTCAACGCGCAGACGCAAAAGATGGAGAAGGGGATGCCAATCCCCGTCACCATCACTATCTATCAAGACCGCTCCTTCTCCTTCGAGATGCGCACTCCGCCGGTGTCCTTCTTCCTCAAGAAGGCGGCGAAGATCGAGACCGGCGCCAAGACGCCAGGTCGCGACCCGGTCGGCTCGGTGTCGAAGGCGCAGGTCAAGGAGATCGCCGAGCAGAAAATGAAGGATCTGAACTGCGACACCGTCGACGCCGCGATGAGGATGATCGAGGGGTCGGCGCGCTCCATGGGCATTGAGGTGAGGGAATAGGCATGACTCACCCCGGCAAGCGTATCCGCAAGGCCCGCGAGGGCGTCGACCACGTGAAGCTCTACCCGCTGAACGAGGCGGTGCAGCTGGTGAAGGACCGCGCCAAGGCCAAGTTCGACGAGACGATCGAGGTGGCGATGAACCTCGGCGTCGATCCGAAGCATTCGGACCAGCAGGTGCGCGGCGTGGTCAACCTGCCGAACGGCTCCGGCCGCTCGGCTCGGGTCGCCGTGTTCGCCAAGGGTGCGAAGGCCGACGAGGCCAGGGCCGCCGGCGCCGACGTGGTGGGCGCCGAGGATCTGGTGGAGAAGGTAACGGCTGGCGAGATCGACTTCGACCGCTGCATCGCGACCCCTGACATGATGCCGCTCGTGGGCCGGCTCGGTAAGGTGCTGGGCCCGCGCGGTCTCATGCCGAACCCGAAGGTCGGCACGGTGACCAACGATCTTCCTGCCGCAATCAAGGCGCAGAAGGGCGGGGCCGTGGAATTCCGAGTCGAAAAGGCCGGCATCGTGCAGGCCGGTGTGGGCAAGGCGTCGTTCAGCGCCGATCAGTTGGCGCAGAACATCCGCGCGTTCGCGGACGCCGTCGCCAAGTCGAAACCGCAGGGCGTCAAAGGCTCCTTCATCAAGCGGGTCGCGATCTCGTCGACCATGGGGCCGGGCGTTCGTATCGAGCCGTCGAGCCTTTTCGGCGGCTAACCGAATTCGTCCGGGGGTTCGCTCCCGGGCGCATGTGGCCGGAAGAAGTTCTTCCGGCAAGTCCTGTCCGAGACTGCCGGCGCTCCGTGAGGAGCTTAATCCGAAAGGGCCAGCACAGACGGGGAAGACCGATTTCGGGGCGCTAACGCCTTTCGATCGGTTCGAACCAAAGGCCTTGGGGTCACCCAAGGGGACAGGGCATCGAGCGTCGACCCGCTCCTGCCCTTCGTAAGGCAGAAGGCGGGCCGGCAGGTGCAACCGGCCGTCCGGCGATAAGCCGGATCGCCAAACCGGAGAGAGAAGCGTGGACCGAGCGGAGAAGCAGGAGCAGATCACGGCGCTCAACGGCGTTTTCAAGAACGCCGCCGCCGTCGTGGTGGCTCACTACGCCGGGCTTACCGTCGCGCAGATGTCGACCTTGCGTCGGCAGATGAAGGCGAAGGGTGCCGGCGTCAAAGTCGCGAAGAACCGCCTCGCCAAGAAGGCTCTCGAAGGCACGGACGCCGAACACGTCGCCTCCCTGCTCAAGGGACCGACGGTGATCGCCTACTCGGGCGATCCGGTATCGGCACCGAAGGTCGCCGTCGACTTCGCCAAGGGGAACGAGAAGTTCGTGATCCTCGGCGGCGCGATGGGAAAGACCGCCCTGAACGTCGACGCGGTGAAGGCGCTCGCTGCGCTTCCGTCGCTCGACGAGCTGCGGGCCAAGATCGTCGGGCTCCTTGTCGCCCCGGCGACCAAGGTCGCGCGGGTCATCAACGCGCCGGCAACGAAGCTTGCGCGAGTGTTCGGGGCCTATGGCCAGAAGAGCGAGGCCGCCTGAGGCGGTTCCCGCAATCGATTGATGGTTCGAACCGAAAACGGAGACGAAAATGGCAGACCTGAACAAGATCGTAGACGAGCTGAGCCAGCTCACCGTCCTGGAGGCGGGCGAGCTCGCGAAGCTGCTCGAAGAGAAATGGGGCGTCTCGGCGGCCGCCGCGGTTGCGGTGGCAGGACCGGGCGCCGGTGCCGCGGCGCCGGTCGAGGAGAAGACGGAGTTCACCGTCGTCCTCCAGGCGATCGGCGACAAGAAGATCGAGGTCATCAAGGAGGTCCGGGCGATCACCGGCCTCGGCCTCAAGGAAGCGAAGGACCTCGTCGAGGGCGCGCCGAAGAACGTCAAGGAAGGCGTGAACAAGGACGAGGCGGCAAAGCTCAAGGCGCAGCTTGAGAAAGTGGGCGCGAAGGTCGAGTTGAAGTGACGTTGTGACGGAATGACGAGCGGCGCCGCGTTTTAGATGGCCCCGCCCGTCATGCCCGCATTGGCGGGCGAACAGATACGAAAGGCGAACGACAGTTCGCCAGGATGAAACGAGGACGAGATGGCGCAGACTTTCACCGGCCGTAAGCGGGTCCGCAAATTCTTCGGCAAGATCCACGAAGTCGCGGAGATGCCGAACCTCATCGAGGTGCAGAAGGCCTCTTACGACCAGTTCCTGCAGATCGGCATCGCCGGCGTCGATCGCCGCGACGACGGGCTGCAGACCGTGTTCAAGTCGGTGTTTCCGATCTCCGATTTCTCGGGGACGTCGATGCTCGAGTTCGTCCGTTATGAGTTCGAGCCGCCGAAGTACGACGTCGACGAATGCCGCCAGCGCGGCATGACCTATGCGGCACCCCTCAAGGTGACGCTGCGCCTCATCGTGTTCGATGTGGACCCGGAGACGCAGGCGAAGTCGGTCAAGGACATCAAGGAGCAGGACGTCTACATGGGCGACATTCCGCTCATGACGATGAACGGCACCTTCATCGTCAACGGCACCGAGCGGGTGATCGTGTCGCAGATGCACCGCTCGCCCGGCGTGTTCTTCGACCATGACAAGGGCAAGACCCACTCCTCGGGCAAGCTCCTGTTCGCGGCGCGCATCATTCCTTATCGCGGCTCGTGGCTCGACATCGAATTCGACGCCAAGGACATCGTGCACGCGCGCATCGATCGCCGCCGTAAAATTCCGGTGACGTCGCTGCTCGCCGCGCTCGGCATGACCGGCGAGGAGATCCTCAACACGTTTTATACCAAGGTACCCTACAAGCGACTGAAGGACGGATGGCGCGTGCCGTACGATCCGCGCCGCATGCGCGGCATGAAGGCGACGACCGACCTGCGCGACGCCGACTCCGGCGACGTGGTGGTCGAGGCAGGCAAGAAGCTCACCGTGCGTCAGGCGCGCCTGCTCGCCGAGAAGGGGCTGAAGGCGCTCAAGGTTTCCGACGAGGACCTCTACGGCCACTTCCTCGCCGAGGACGTGGTCAACACCAAGACCGGTGAGATTTTCGCCGAGGCGGGCCAGGAGATCGACAAGAAGACGCTCGATGCACTGACCGAGGCCGGATACGACGTGATCCAGGTGCTCGACATCGATCACGTCCACACCGGCGGCTATATCCGCAACACGCTTGCGGTCGACAAGAACCTCACCCGCGAGGACGCGTTGTTCGACATCTACCGCGTCATGCGCCCGGGCGAGCCGCCGACGGTCGACACCGCGGAAGCCATGTTCAAATCGCTGTTCTTCGATCCCGAGCGCTACGACTTGAGCGCGGTCGGCCGGGTGAAGATGAACATGCGCCTCGACCTCACGGCCGAGGACACCATGCGCACCCTGCGCAAGGAAGACATCATCGCGGTCATCAAGACGCTGTTGGACTTGCGCGACGGCCGCGGCGAGATCGACGACATCGACCATCTCGGCAATCGCCGGGTGCGCTCGGTCGGCGAGCTCATGGAGAACCAGTACCGCATCGGATTGCTGCGCATGGAGCGCGCGATCAAGGAGCGCATGAGCTCGATCGACATCGACACGGTGATGCCGCAGGACCTGATCAACGCCAAGCCGGCGGCGGCGGCGGTGCGCGAGTTCTTCGGCTCGTCGCAGCTCTCGCAGTTCATGGACCAGACCAATCCGTTGTCGGAGATCACCCACAAGCGGCGCCTGTCGGCGCTCGGACCGGGTGGCCTTACCCGGGAGCGTGCCGGCTTCGAGGTGCGCGACGTGCACCCGACCCACTACGGCCGCATCTGCCCGATCGAGACCCCGGAAGGGCCGAACATCGGCCTGATCAATTCGCTCGCCACCTTCGCCCGCATCAACAAGTACGGCTTCATCGAGACGCCGTACCGCAAGGTGAAGGACGGCCGCGTCACCGAGGAAGTCATCTACCTCTCCGCCATGGAAGAGGGGAAGTATTACGTGGCGCAGGCCAATGCCGTGATCGACGGCCGCGGCCGCTTCACCGAGGACCTGATCGTCTGCCGCCACTCCGGTGACGTGCTGATGATCACGCCCGACAAGGTGGACTTCATGGACGTGTCGCCGAAGCAGCTCGTTTCGGTGGCCGCCGCGCTCATCCCGTTCCTCGAGAACGACGACGCCAACCGCGCGCTCATGGGCTCGAACATGCAGCGCCAGGCGGTGCCGCTCGTGCGCGCCGAGGCGCCGCTCGTGGGCACCGGCATGGAGGACGTGGTGGCCCGGGATTCCGGGGCGGCCATCGCCGCGCGCCGCACCGGTATCGTCGACCAAGTGGACGCCACGCGTATTGTCGTGCGCGCCACCGGCGAACTCGACCCGTCAAAGTCGGGCGTCGACATCTATCGCCTGCAGAAGTTCCAGCGTTCCAACCAGAACACCTGCATCAACCAGCAGCCGCTCGTTCGCGTCGGCGACATGGTGCAGAAAGGCGACATGATTGCCGACGGTCCGTCGACCGAGCTTGGCGAGCTGGCGCTCGGGCGTAACGTGCTCGTCGCGTTCATGCCGTGGAACGGCTACAACTTCGAGGACTCGATCCTGCTCTCCGAACGGATCGTGAAGGACGACGTCTTCACCTCGATCCACATCGAGGAATTCGAGGTGATGGCCCGCGACACCAAGCTCGGGCCGGAAGAAATCACCCGCGACATCCCCAACGTCTCGGAAGAGGCGCTGAAGAACCTCGACGAGGCGGGCATCGTCTACATCGGCGCCGAGGTGCACGCCGGCGACATCCTGTGCGGCAAGATCACGCCCAAGGGCGAAAGCCCGATGACGCCGGAGGAGAAATTGCTCCGCGCCATCTTCGGTGAGAAGGCGGCCGACGTGCGCGACACGTCGCTGCGCGTTCCGCCCGGCGTGCAGGGGACGGTCGTCGAGGTGCGCGTGTTCAATCGGCACGGCGTCGACAAGGACGAGCGCGCACTCGCCATCGAGCGGGAAGAGATCGAGCGGCTCGCCAAGGACCGCGACGACGAGCAGGCGATCCTCGACCGTAACGTCTACGGCCGCCTCGCCGAGATGCTCGAAGGCCGGCAGGGCATTGCCGGTCCCAAGGGCTTCAAGAAGGACACCAAGATCAGCCGCGCGGTGCTCGACGAGTATCCGCGCTCGCAGTGGTGGCAGTTCGTCTCGCCCAATGAGAAGGTCATGGGCGAGATCGAGGCTGTACGGAAACAATACGACGAGTCGAAGAAGCGGCTCGAACAGCGCTTCCTCGACAAGGTCGAGAAGCTGCAGCGCGGCGACGAGCTGCCGCCCGGCGTCATGAAGATGGTCAAGGTCTTCGTGGCGGTGAAGCGCAAGATCCAGCCCGGCGACAAGATGGCCGGCCGCCACGGCAACAAGGGCGTGGTATCCAAGATCGTGCCGTCCGAGGACATGCCGTTCCTCGAGGACGGAACCCCGGTCGATATCGTGCTCAACCCGCTCGGCGTGCCGAGCCGCATGAACGTCGGCCAGATCCTGGAGACGCATCTCGGCTGGGCCTGCCACGGCCTCGGCAAGATGGTCGCCAAGGCCTGCGATGCCTATTACCAGCGCCGCGACGCGCGTCCGCTCAAGGACACGCTGCGCAAGATCTATGGCCGCGAGGAAACCATCGCGTCACTCGGCGACGAGGCGCTGATGGAGCTCGGCCAGAACCTCAAGCACGGTATTCCGATCGCGACGCCGGTGTTCGATGGGGCCAAGGAGGCCGACATCGAGCACATGTTGGAACTTGCTGGCCTCGATAAGACCGGCCAGGTGCAGCTGCATGACGGTCGCACCGGCGATGCCTTCGATCGCAAAGTGACGGTGGGCTACATATATATGATGAAGCTCCACCACCTGGTGGACGACAAGATACACGCCCGTTCCATCGGCCCGTACTCGCTCGTCACCCAGCAGCCGCTGGGCGGCAAGGCGCAGTTCGGCGGGCAGCGCTTCGGCGAGATGGAAGTGTGGGCGCTAGAGGCTTACGGGGCCGCGTACACCCTGCAGGAGATGCTGACTGTGAAGTCGGACGACGTCGCCGGCCGCACCAAGGTGTACGAGGCGATCGTGCGCGGCGACGACACGTTCGAAGCTGGCATCCCGGAGAGCTTCAACGTCCTGGTCAAGGAGATGCGCTCCTTGAGCCTGAACGTCGAGCTTGTCGCCACCAAGCAGAAGCCGGCGCTGCCGTCGTCCGGCGACGAGAAGAAGCCCGTCGCGGCCGAGTAAGCGCGTTTCGATCCCATTCTACCCGGCGGAGCGGCAACGCTCCTTCGTCGGACCGCAGGAGAAGCGAATGAACCAGGAACTGACGAGCATTTTCGGACCGGCGGCAGCCTCCGGCACAGGTCTTCGATCACATCCGGATCGCGATCGCGTCGCCCGAAAAGATTCTGTCGTGGTCCTACGGCGAGATCAAAAAGCCGGAGACCATCAACTACCGCACCTTCAAGCCGGAGCGGGACGGCCTGTTCTGCGCGCGCATCTTCGGCCCGATCAAGGACTACGAGTGCTTGTGCGGCAAGTACAAGCGCATGAAGTACAAGGGCATCATCTGCGAGAAGTGCGGCGTCGAGGTCACCCTTTCGCGCGTGCGGCGCGAGCGCATGGGTCACATCGAGCTCGCCGCGCCCGTAGCACACATCTGGTTCCTCAAGTCCTTGCCATCGCGCATCGGGCTCCTGCTCGACATGACGCTCAAGGACCTCGAGCGCATCCTGTACTTCGAGTACTTCGTTGTGACGGAGCCGGGGCTTACGGAACTCAAGAAGGGTCAGCTTCTGTCCGAAGAGGACATGATCAAGGCCCAGGAGGAACTCGGCGAGGATAGCTTCACCGCCAAAATCGGCGCCGACGCGATCCGCGAAATGCTCAAGGAGCTCGACCTCGACAAGATGGCGGTCCAGCTCCGCAAGGAGATTGCCGAATCCACCTCCGAGCTGAAGCCCAAGAAGCTCGCCAAGCGCCTCAAAATCGTCGAGGCGCTGCAGCATTCGGGCAACAAGCCGGAGTGGATGATCCTCACCGTCGTGCCGGTGATCCCGCCGGATCTGCGGCCGCTCGTGCCGCTCGACGGCGGGCGCTTCGCGACTTCCGATCTCAACGATCTCTATCGTCGCGTCATCAACCGCAACAACCGTCTGAAGCGGCTGATCGAGCTGAAGGCGCCGGATATCATCATCCGCAACGAGAAGCGGATGCTGCAGGAGGCCGTCGACGCGCTGTTCGACAACGGCCGCCGCGGCCGCGTCATCACTGGCGCCAACAAGCGCCCGCTGAAGTCGCTCGCCGATATGCTCAAGGGCAAGCAGGGCCGCTTCCGGCAGAACCTTCTGGGCAAGCGGGTGGACTACTCCGGCCGCTCGGTGATCGTGGTCGGTCCGGAATTGAAGCTGCACCAGTGCGGGCTGCCGAAGAAGATGGCGCTCGAGCTGTTCAAGCCGTTCATTTACTCGCGCCTCGACGCCAAGGGCCTTTCCGCCACGGTCAAGCAGGCGAAGAAGCTCGTGGAGAAGGAGAAGCCGGAGGTTTGGGACATCCTCGACGAAGTGATCCGCGAGCATCCGGTGCTGCTCAACCGCGCGCCGACGCTGCATCGCCTGGGCATCCAGGCGTTCGAGCCGGTGCTGATCGAGGGCAAGGCGATCCAGCTGCATCCGCTGGTGTGCGCCGCGTTCAACGCTGACTTTGACGGCGACCAGATGGCCGTGCACGTTCCGCTGTCGCTGGAAGCGCAGCTGGAAGCGCGCGTCTTGATGATGTCGACTAACAACATCCTGCACCCGGCCAACGGCTCGCCGATCATCGTGCCGAGCCAGGACATCGTGCTCGGCCTCTACTACCTGTCGCTGGTGCACGAGCGCGAGCAGGGCGAGGGCATGGCGTTCGGTAACATCGGCGAGATCGAGCACGCGCTCGCCGCCGGCGCGGTGAGTTTGCACGCCAAGATCAAGGGCCGCTTCATCACCGTCGATGAAAAGGGCAATAAGGTCTCCAAGATCCACGACACCACGCCCGGCCGCATGCTGCTCGGCGAGGTGCTGCCGCGGCACCCGAAGATTCCCTTCGACCTCATCAACCGCTTGATGACGAAGAAGGAAATCTCGCACATGATCGATACGGTCTACCGCTACTGCGGGCAGAAAGAGACGGTGATCTTCTGCGACCGCATCATGTCGCTGGGCTTCCACCACGCGTTCAAGGCCGGCATCTCGTTCGGCAAGGACGACATGGTGGTGCCGAGCTCGAAGTGGAAAATCGTCGATGACACCCGCCAGCTCGCCAAGGAATACGAGCAGCAGCGGGATGAGGGCATCCTCACCGACGGCGAGAAGTACAATCGCGTGGTCGACGCGTGGGACAAGTGCACCCGCCTGATCGCCGACGAAATGATGCGTGAGATTTCGGCGGTGAAGAAGGACCCGGTTACGGGCCGCGACCTGCCGATGAACTCGATCTACATGATGTCGCACTCGGGTGCCCGCGGTTCACCGGCGCAGATGAAGCAGCTCGCCGGCATGCGCGGACCGATGGCCAAGCCCTCCGGCGAGATCATCGAGAGTCCGATCATCTCCAACTTCAAGGAGGGGCTCTCCGTGCTCGAGTACTTCAACTCGACGCACGGCGCCCGCAAAGGCCTTGCCGACACCGCGCTGAAGACCGCTAACTCTGGCTACCTCACGCGCCGGCTGGTGGACGTGGCGCAGGACTGCATCGTCACCGAGGAGGACTGCAAGACTAAAGCCGGCATCCGCATGCGCGCCATTGTGGACGCGGGGCAGGTCGTAGCCTCGCTCGCCAGCCGCATCCTCGGGCGCACCGTCGGTGAGGAGGTCTCCGATCCCAAGACCGGCAAGACTATCGTCAAGCGCAACACGCTTCTCGAGGAGCACCAGGTCGAGGCGATCAGCACTGCCGGTGTGCAGGAAGTGCGCGTGCGATCCGCGCTTACCTGCGAGACCATCAACGGCATATGCCGTAAATGCTACGGGCGCGATCTCGCCCGCGGCACGCCGGTGAACATGGGCGAGGCGGTGGGCGTCATCGCCGCCCAGTCGATCGGCGAGCCGGGTACCCAGCTCACCATGCGCACCTTCCACATCGGCGGTGCGGCGCAGATCGCGGCGCAGTCCTTCATCGAGTTGAACTTCGAAGGCAAGGTGAAGATCAAGAACCGCGAGGTGGTGAAGAACTCGGACGGCGACAACATCGCCATGAGCCGCGCGCTTTCCGTGATCGTGGTCGACCAGGACGGCACCGAGCGGGCCGTGCACCGCATTCCCTTCGGTGCGCGCCTGAAGGTGGACGAGGGCGACAAGATCAAGCGCGGCCAGCGCATCGCCGAGTGGGACCCGTACACCCGGCCGATTCTGACCGAAGCCGACGGTACCGTCGCCTATGACGATCTCGTCGACGGCCAGTCGCTCTCCGAGTCGATCGACGAGGCGACCGGCATCGCCAAGCGCGTGGTCACCGACTGGCGTACCACGGTCGCCAAGGGCCAGGACTTGCGGCCCGGCATCATCGTGCGCGGGGCGCAGAGCAAGCTCGCCAAGCTCGCCAAGCTCAAGGCCGGCGGCGAGGTGCGCTACACGCTCCCGGTCGACGCCATCCTCTCGGTCGATCCCGGCGCCAAGGTGAAGGCCGGTGACGTGCTCGCGCGCGTGCCGACGGAAAGTGCCAAGACCCGCGACATCACCGGCGGCTTGCCGCGGGTGGCGGAGCTGTTCGAGGCGCGGCGGCCAAAAGAAGCGGCGGTCATCGCCGAGATCAGCGGCACCATCCAGTTCGGCAAGGACTACAAGAACAAGTATCGACTCTCGATCGTGCCTTCGAGCTCGAAGCAGGAGCCGGTGGAGTACCTGATCCCCAAGAACCGTCACGTCTACGTGCAGGACGGCGACGTGGTGGAGAAGGGCGACTACATCGTCGACGGCAATCCGGCGCCGCACGACATCCTGGCGATCAAGGGCGTCGAGGAGCTTGCCAACTACCTCGTCAACGAGATCCAGGAGGTCTACCGGCTACAGGGTGTGGCCATCAACGACAAGCACATCGAGGTGATCGTTCGCCAGATGCTGCAGAAGGTCGAGGTGGACGATCCAGGCGAAACCGATCTGATCAAGGCCGAGCAGATGGATCGCATCGAGTTCGACGAGCTCAACGCCCGCACCAAGGAAGCCGGCAAGAAGCAGGCAACCGCGCATCCGATCCTGCTCGGCATCACCAAGGCCTCGCTGCAGACCCGCTCGTTCATCTCGGCGGCGTCGTTCCAGGAGACCACGCGCGTACTCACGGAAGCGGCGGTGCAGGGTAAGAGCGATACGCTCGAGGGCCTGAAGGAAAACGTGATCGTCGGCCGGCTCATTCCCGCCGGCACCGGCGCTACCATGGGCAAGCTCCGGTCGGTGGCGACCCACCGCGACGAGCTGATCCTCAAGCAGCGGCAGAAGGAAGCGGCGGAGAAGAACGAAGCTCTGATCGAGGGTCCGGCGCCCGCCGAGTAAGTCTTTCCGGCCGCTACATGAATCGAAAGGGCCGCCCGATGGGGCGGCCCTTTTGTTTTTCGCCGGGCGCCTACTTGGTCTTCTTGCGCGCGGGATTCTTCGCCTGGGCAGGCCCACCGTCGGCAAGCACACGGCGGTCGATGTCCTTCACCCGCTTCACGCCGGTGAGCGCCATGGTGGTGTCGAGCTCCTTGCGGATGATCTCGATCGCGCGCGCGACGCCGGCCTCGCCGTTGGCGCCGAGGCCGTAGACGAAGGCGCGCCCGATCATGCAGGCGCGAGCGCCGAGCGCCAGCGCCCGCATCACGTCCTGGCCCGTGCGCACGCCGCCGTCGAACATAACTTCGGTGCTGTCGCCGACCGCATCGACGATCTTGGGCAGCATCGAGATCGAGGAAGGCGCGCCGTCGAGCTGGCGGCCGCCGTGGTTCGACACCACGATCGCCGACGCGCCGGTCTTGGCCGCGAGCTTGGCGTCCTCGGTATCGAGGACGCCTTTGAGGATGAGCTTGCCTGGCCACTGGTCGCGGATCCATTGAACGTCGTTCCAGTTCAAGGTCGGATCGAACTGGTTGTTGGTCCATTCGGCGAGAGAGGCCACGCCCTCCATACCCTGTACGTGGCCGGCAAGGTTGCCGAATGTGCGCCGGCCGCGCAGCATGGCGAAGGCCCAGGCGGGCTTCGTTGCGATGTCGATAACGTTGGCGAGCTTGAAGCGGGGCGGCACGCTCAGGCCGTTGCGAATATCGCAGTGGCGCTGGCCGAGAATCTGCAAGTCGATGGTGAGCACCAGCGCGCTGCATTTGGCGGCCTTGGCGCGTGCGATCAGATCGCGAATGAAGCCGCGGTCGCGCATGACATAGAGCTGGAACCAGAACGGCTTCTTCACCGCCGCAGCCACGTCCTCGATCGAACAGATCGACATGGTGCTGAGCGTGAACGGCACGCCCGCCGCCTCGGCGGCGCGGGCGGCGAGGATCTCGCCGTTGGCGTACTGCATGCCGCAGAGCCCGATGGGGGCGAGCGCTAGCGGTACCGACACCTTCTCGCCGATGATGGTGGTGCTGGTATCGCGCTTGGCGACGTTGACCAGCACCCGCTGGCGCAGCTTCACGCGCTCGAGATCGGCGCGATTCGCGCGAAGCGTTTCCTCGGAATAGGAACCGGCCTCGGCATAATCGAAGAAGGCCTTGGGAACCTTGCGGCGCGCAACTTGCCGCAGGTCTTCGATGCAGGTGGCGATTTGCATGGGAGAGCTTCTGTTGGCGTGAACAGCTGTTCAGATCGCGTAACACAAGTTGTCGCGCAACATAAACCGCTACGAAGGGGGAGCGGCACAAGGTCTTGATATGCATCGAAAAGCGCTTACCTGAGCGCTCCGCGTCGGAAATCCCGTTTCACCGGAAATGCCCGCAAACCCCGGATAATCTTGCGTTTCCCCTAGGGTCGCGGGCTTGACGTTGAGTGCGCCGGACAGGTAGAAACCGGTCACTTTAGGCAGGCGGTCTGTGCCGCCGATCGGGTCGCGCCTAGCGCCCGACAAAGGGCACTGAAACGCTGCCTCTGACAGCCACTGTCAGAAACGTAAAGGCCACGGCGCGTCGTGGCGCCGGGGTCTCGGTCGTAGGTCGAGCGCCCTTCCGCATCGGTCGCGGATGGCGCGCTTTCGTTTGCGTGGGCGCTTTTGCTCACGGGGAGAGAAGAAGGTCGATGCCGACCATCAACCAACTGATCCGCAAGCCACGGGTCGCGCCGCGCTACCGCAACAAGGTGCCGGCACTGCAGGCTTCGCCGCAGAAGCGCGGCGTGTGCACGCGCGTCTACACCACGACGCCGAAGAAGCCGAACTCGGCGCTGCGCAAGGTCGCCAAGGTGCGCCTGACCAACGGCTTCGAGGTCATCGGCTACATCCCCGGCGAGGGCCATAACCTGCAGGAGCACTCGGTGGTGATGATCCGCGGCGGCCGCGTCAAGGATCTGCCGGGCGTGCGCTACCACATCCTGCGCGGCGTGCTCGACACCCAGGGCGTCAAGGACCGCAAACAGCGCCGGTCGAAGTACGGCGCGAAACGTCCGAAATAATTCAGAGAGACTGAGGCCATGTCCCGCCGTCACCGTGCAGAACGCCGCGAAGCGCAGCCTGACCCCAAGTTCGGGAACGTCAAGATCAGCCGATTCATGAGCTCGGTCATGCGCCAGGGCAAGAAGTCCGTCGCCGAGACCATCGTCTACGGCGCGCTCGACCAGATCGAGTCCAAGGTCAAGCAGAGCCCGGTGCAGGTGTTCGAGCAGGCGCTGGAGAACGTGATGCCGTCGGTGGAAGTCCGCTCGCGGCGCGTCGGCGGTGCCACCTACCAGGTGCCGGTGGAAGTGCGGCCGTCACGGCGCGAGACGCTCGCCATCCGCTGGCTCATCGCCGCGGCGCGCGAGCGCAACGAGAAGACCATGGTCGACAAGCTTTCGGGGGAGCTACTCGACGCCTCCAACAACCGCGGCAACGCGGTAAAGAAACGCGAAGACACGCACCGTATGGCGGAGGCCAACCGCGCCTTCTCGCACTATCGCTGGTGATGAGAAGCTAGGATTCCACCATGCCCCGCACCCATAAAATCGAGGACTACCGCAACTTCGGCATCATGGCGCACATCGATGCCGGCAAGACCACGACCACGGAGCGCGTCCTCTACTACAGCGGCAAGAGCCACAAGATGGGCGAAGTCCATGACGGCGCCGCCACCATGGATTGGATGGAGCAGGAGCAAGAGCGCGGGATCACCATCACCTCCGCCGCCACCACCTGCTTCTGGAACGACAAGCGCCTCAACATCATCGACACGCCAGGCCACGTCGACTTCACCATCGAGGTCGAGCGCTCGTTGCGCGTGCTCGACGGCGCGGTGTGTGTGCTCGACGGCAACCAGGGTGTCGAGCCGCAGACCGAAACGGTGTGGCGCCAGGCCGACAAGTACGACGTGCCGCGTGTGGTCTTCGTCAACAAGATGGACAAGATCGGCGCCGATTTCTATCGCTGCGTCGAGGACCTAATCGAGCGCGTGGCGGCGAAGCCCGCCTGCATCCAGATCCCGGTCGGCGTCGAGGGTAGCTTCCGCGGCGTCGTCGATCTCGTGCGCATGAAGGCGGTGGTGTGGGAGGACGAGGCGCTCGGCGCCAACTTTCACGACGAAGAAATTCCCGCCGACCTCAAAGAGAAGGCCATCGAGTATCGCTTCAAGCTGGTGGAGGCCGCGGTCGAGCTCGACGACGCCGCGATGACCAAATACCTCGACGGGCAGGAGCCCGACGAGGCGACGCTCAAGGCGCTGATCCGCAAGGGTCTGCTTGCGCGCAAGTTCGTTCCGGTGCTGTGCGGCTCCGCCTTCAAGAACAAGGGCGTGCAGCCGCTGCTCGACGCCGTGGTCGACTACCTGCCGAGCCCGGCGGATCGCGGCGCGATCAAGGGCATCGCTCCCAAGGATGGCGCGGAGATCGAGCGCAAGCCGGAAGACAGCGAGCCCGTCGCGGTGCTCGCGTTCAAGATCATGGACGACCCGTTCGTCGGCACCATCACTTTCTGCCGCATCTATTCCGGCACGCTGTCGAGCGGCACTGGCCTCATCAACTCCACGCGCGATCGCAAGGAGCGGGTCGGTCGCATGCTGCTGATGCATGCGAACAACCGCGAGGACATCAAGGAAGCCTACGCCGGCGACATCGTGGCGCTTGCGGGCCTGAAGGAGACGCGCACCGGCGACACCCTGTGCGATCCGCAGAAGCCGATCATCCTCGAGAAGATGGAGTTCCCGGAGCCGGTCATCGAGATCGCGGTGGAGCCCAAGTCCAAGGCCGATCAGGAGAAGCTCGGCGTCGCGTTGATGAAGCTCGTGGCCGAGGACCCGTCGTTCCGCGTGTCGACCGATCCGGAGTTGGGCCAGACCATCCTCAAGGGCATGGGCGAGCTCCACCTCGACATCAAGATCGACATCCTCAAGCGCACCTACAAGGTCGAGGCCAATGTGGGCGCGCCGCAGGTCGCCTACCGTGAGACGATCACGCGTCACGTCGAGGTCGATTACACCCACAAGAAGCAGACCGGCGGCTCGGGCCAGTTCGCCCGCGTCACGCTCGATGTGGCCCCCAATCCGCCCGCCACCGGCAATACTTTCGAGAACGAGATCGTCGGCGGTTCGGTGCCGAAGGAATACGTGCCGGGCGTCGAGAAGGGCGTCGAGAGCACGCTCACCTCGGGCATCCTCGCTGGCTTCCCCGTGGTGGACGTCAAGGTGGAGCTCACGGACGGCGCCTATCACGAGGTCAACTCCTCGGCGCTGGCGTTCGAGATCGCGTCGCGTGCGGCCATGCGCGAGGCCCTGCAGAAGGCGGGCTCCGTGCTGCTCGAGCCGATCATGAAGGTCGAGGTGGTGACGCCTGAGAATTTCATGGGCGACGTGATCGGCGATCTCAACTCGCGGCGTGGCCAGATCATCGGCACCGACACCCGCGGCAACGCGGCGGTGGTGAACTCCATGGTGCCGCTCGCCAACATGTTCTCCTACGTGAACAACCTGCGATCCATGTCGCAGGGACGCGCCACGTTCACGATGCAATTCGACCACTACGAACGCGTACCGCAGAACGTCGCCGAAGAGGTCCAGGCGAAATACGCCTGAGACCTCTCATCATTTTGAGATCGCCGAGACACGGAGAGCCCTATGGCCAAGGAAAAATTTGCACGCACCAAGCCGCACTGCAACGTGGGGACGATCGGGCACGTGGACCATGGCAAGACGTCGCTGACGGCGGCGATCACGAAGATCTTGGCGGAGACGGGCGGGGCGACGTACACGGCCTACGACCAGATCGACAAGGCGCCGGAGGAGAAGGCGCGCGGCATCACCATCTCGACGGCGCACGTGGAGTACGAGACCGGCAAGCGCCACTACGCGCATGTCGACTGCCCGGGCCATGCCGACTACGTGAAGAACATGATCACGGGTGCGGCGCAGATGGACGGAGCCATTCTCGTCGTTTCCGCCGCCGACGGTCCCATGCCGCAGACGCGCGAGCACATCCTTCTTGCCCGACAAGTCGGTGTTCCGGCGATCGTGGTTTACCTGAACAAGGTGGACATGGTGGACGACCCGGAGCTCCTCGATCTCGTCGAGCTCGAGGTTCGTGAGCTGCTCTCCAAGTACAATTTTCCCGGCGACAAGATCCCGATCATCCGGGGCTCGGCCTTGATGGCGCTGGAAGACAAGAAGCCGGAGCTCGGCAAGGAATCGATCCTCAAGCTCATGGACGCGGTGGACGCCTCGATCCCGCAGCCGGAGCGGCCGATCGACCAGCCGTTCCTGATGCCGGTGGAGGACGTGTTCTCGATCTCCGGCCGCGGCACGGTGGTGACCGGCCGCGTCGAGCGCGGCATCGTCAAGGTGGGCGACGAGGTGGAGATCGTCGGCCTCAAGGACACCCAGAAGACCACGGTCACGGGTGTGGAGATGTTCCGCAAGCTCTTGGACCAGGGGCAGGCGGGCGACAACGTCGGCGTTCTGCTCCGCGGCACCAAGCGCGAGGAGGTGGAGCGCGGCCAGGTGGTATGCAAGCCGGGTAGCGTCAAGCCGCACACCAAGTTCACGGCGGAGGCCTATATCCTGACCAAGGAGGAGGGCGGCCGCCACACGCCGTTCTTCACCAACTATCGCCCGCAGTTCTATTTCCGCACCACCGACGTCACTGGCGTCGTCACGCTGCCGACGGGCACCGAGATGGTGATGCCCGGGGACAACGTGTCGATGGAAGTGCAGCTGATCGTGCCGATCGCCATGGAGGAGAAGCTGCGCTTCGCCATCCGTGAGGGCGGCAAGACCGTCGGCGCCGGCGTCGTCGCAAAGATCATCGAGTAGTCCCGCGTAGCAGGAAGAGCCCGGCACACGGGGGAAAGAAAGCAATGAACGGCCAGAATATCCGCATCCGCCTCAAGGCGTTCGACCACCGCATCCTCGACGCGTCCACGAAGGAGATCGTGGCCACGGCGAAGCGCACCGGCGCGCAGGTGCGGGGGCCGATCCCGCTGCCGACGCGGATCGAGAAGTTCACCGTCAACCGCAGCCCGCACATCGACAAGAAGAGCCGCGAGCAGTTCGAGATGCGCACCCACAAGCGGCTCCTCGACATCGTTGATCCGACCCCGCAGACCGTCGACGCGCTGATGAAGCTCGACCTTGCGGCCGGCGTCGACGTCGAGATCAAGCTCTGAGGCTAGAACCATGCGTTCCGGCGTGATCGCCCAGAAAATCGGCATGACCCGCGTCTTCAGTGACACGGGCGAGCACGTGTCCGTCACGGTGCTCCAGCTCGACCGCTGTCAGGTGGTGGCCCACCGCACCTCCGAGCGGAACGGTTACGTGGCGCTCCAGCTTGGCGCGGGCACGCGCTCGGCGAAGAACGTGGGCAAGGCCATGCGCGGCCACTTCGGCGCCGCCAAGGTCGAGCCCAAGCGCAAAGTCGTCGAGTTTCGCGTCCCGGCAGAGTCGTTGATCCCGGTAGGCGCCGAGATCACTGCGGACCATTTCGTCGTCGGCCAATTCGTCGATGTTACCGGCACCTCCATCGGCAAGGGTTTTGCCGGCGGCATGAAGCGCTGGAACTTTGGCGGCCTGCGCGCCTCCCACGGCGTCTCGGTCTCGCATCGCTCCATTGGTTCAACGGGCGGCCGCCAGGACCCGGGGAAAACCTTCAAGAACAAAAAGATGCCCGGCCACATGGGCAACACCCGGATCACCACGCTTAATCTCAAAGTGGTGCGCACCGACGCTGAGCGCGGGCTGCTGCTGGTAGAAGGCGCAGTTCCAGGCGCCAAGGGCGGCTGGATTACGGTGCGCGACGCAGTGAAGCGCGCGCTGCCGAAGGACGCGCCGAAGCCGGGCAAGTTCCGCGAGCCTGGTGCTACGCCGCCGGCGGAGGAGCCGAAGCCAGAGCCCGAGGTCAAGGCAGCGCCCGCCGAGGCCGCCGCTCCGGTTCAGGCAGAGGTCAAGACGGCACCGAAGCAAGAGCAGAAGGCCGCGCCTAAGAAGAAAGAAGCCGGCCAGAAGGCCAAGCCCAAGGGGGAGAAGAAATAATGCAGCTCCCCATCAGCACGCTCGACGGCAAGGAATCGGGATCGGTCCAGCTTTCGGACGCGATCTTCGGTCTCGAGCCGCGCGCCGACATCTTGCAGCGATGCATCACCTGGCAGCTCTCGCGCCGCCAGCGCGGCACGCACAAGACCAAGTTGCGCTCTGAGATTTGGCGCACCGGCAAGAAGATGTACGCGCAAAAAGGAACAGGCCGCGCCCGTCACGGCTCGGCGCGTCCCGGCCTGTTCCGTGGCGGCGGCAAGGCTTTCGGCCCGGTCGTGCGCAGCCATGCCAAGGACCTGCCGAAGAAGGTCCGCGCGCTGGCGCTGCGTCATGCGCTTTCGACTAAGGCGAGGGCGTCGGACATCATCGTGGTGGCCGACATCAAGATCGACGACGGCAAGACCAAGGCGCTCGCCGCGCGCTTCGCCAAGATGGGCGTGAAGAGCGCGCTCGTGGTGGACGGCGCGGAGGTCGAAAAGAATTTCAAGCTCGCCGCCCGCAACATTCCCAACGTGGATGTGCTGCCGGTCGTCGGCATCAACGTCTATGACATCCTGCGCAAGCAAAAGCTCGTGCTCACCAAGGCCGCGCTTGAGGCGCTGGAGGCGCGGTTCAAATGAAGACCCAAGTTAAAGACCCGCGCTATTACGACGTGATCCTGTCGCCCGTCGTTACCGAGAAGGCGACGGCGTCGTCCGAGCACAATCAGGTGGTGTTCCGCGTGCGCCGCGATGCCACCAAGCCCGAGATCAAGGAAGCGGTAGAGAAATTATTCGACGTCAAGGTCAAGCACGTCAACACATTGGTAAAAAAGGGAAAAAAGAAGGTATTTCGCGGCGTGCGCGGAATGCAGGGCGACGTCAAGAAAGCCATCGTGACCCTCGTCGAGGGCCACTCCATCGACATCACGACCGGGCTCTGAGGAGAAGATCATGGCGCTCAGAACCTACAAACCCGCAACGCCGAGCCTCCGACAGCTCGTGCTCGTCGACCGCTCGGATCTGTGGAAGGGCAAGCCGGTCAAGTCGCTGACCAAGGGCAAGATCGGCACTGGTGCGCGCAACAATCTCGGCCGTATCACCGTCCGTTTCCGCGGCGGTGGCCACAAGCGCGCACTGCGCGACGTAGACTTCAAGCGTCTGAAGCATGACGTGCCGGCCAAGGTCGAGCGCATCGAGTACGATCCCAACCGCACCGCGTTTCTGGCGCTGGTGAAATACTCCGATGGTGAGCTCGCCTACATCCTGGCGCCGCAGCGGCTTGCCGTGGGCGACACGATCGTCGCCGGCGAGAACGTCGACGTGAAGCCGGGCAACGCAATGCCGCTCGCCAACATGCCGATCGGCACAATCGTGCACAACGTCGAACTCAAGATCGGCAAGGGCGGCCAGCTCGCGCGCTCGGCCGGCACCTACGCGCAGATCGTCGGCCGCGACCAGGGCTATTGCATCGTGCGCCTCAATTCCGGCGAGCAGCGACTGGTGCACGGCCGCTGTTTCGGCAGCGTCGGTGCGGTGTCGAACCCAGACCACATGAACATCTCCATCGGCAAGGCCGGTCGCAATCGCTGGAAAGGCTGGCGGCCGCACAACCGCGGCACCTCGATGAACCCGGTCGACCATCCGCACGGCGGCGGCGAAGGCCGCACCTCGGGCGGCCGCCATCCGGTGACGCCCTGGGGCTTCCCCACCAAGGGCAAGAAGACCCGCAAGAACAAACGCACGCAGCGCTTCGTCGTCTCCAGCCGCCACGCGCGCAAACAGAAGGTGTGATGATGGCCCGTTCGGTTTGGAAAGGTCCCTTCGTCGACGGCTACCTTCTCAAGAAGGTGGATGCCGTGCGCGCGTCCGGTCGCTCGGAAGTGATCAAGATCTGGAGCCGGCGCTCGACCATCCTGCCGCAGTTCGTCGGTGTCACCTTCGGCGTCTACAACGGTCACAAGCACGTGCCGGTGTACGTCACCGAGGACATGGTCGGGCACAAGTTCGGCGAGTTCTCGCCGACCCGGTTGTTCCACGGCCACGGCGCCGTCGGCGACCGCACCGCCAAGCGCACCGGCACTCCTGACGCCAAGGGCGCGGCGGCGCCAACCGCCGCAGCCGCAGCCGCTCCCGCGGTCGCACCCAAGGCTTGAGGCGAAGATGGGCAAGAAAGCTCGCGAGCGCGTGCTCAAGGACAACGAGGCCAAGGCCGTGGCCCGCATGCTGCGCGTCTCTCCGCGCAAGCTCGACCTCGTGGCCGGCCTCATCCG
Organism: uncultured Alphaproteobacteria bacterium; assembly: GCA_963792635.1. Taxonomy (GTDB): domain Bacteria; phylum Pseudomonadota; class Alphaproteobacteria; order Rhizobiales; family Xanthobacteraceae; genus DATNNN01. The sequence goes on along the minus strand of CAWBWX010000009.1, from coordinate 14,835 downwards.
CGGCAAGAAGGTATCGAGCGCGCTTGCCGATCTGGAATTCTCGCGCAAGCGCATCGCGCGCGACGTGCGCAAGTGCCTGGAATTCGGCGATCGCCAACGCCGAGAACAACCACGACCTCGACGTGGACGACCTCGTGGTTGCCGAAGCGCACGTCGGCAAGGCCATCGTCATCAAGCGTTTCACGCCGCGGGCACGTGGCCGCGTCGGCAGCATCACCAAACCGTTCGCCAACCTCACCATCATCGTCCGTGAGGTCGAGCAGAAAGCAGAGAAAGCCTGATGGGCCAGAAAGTAAATCCGATCGGCTTGCGGCTCGGCATCAACCGCACCTGGGACTCGCGCTGGTTCGCGGCCAAGGGACAGTACGGCCGGCTGCTGCACGAGGACATTAAAATCCGCGGTTGGCTGATGAAACAGCTCAAGCAGGCGGCGGTGTCCAAGATCGTGATCGAGCGCCCGCACAAGAAGTGCCGCGTCACCATCCACTCGGCGCGGCCGGGGGTGGTCATCGGCAAGAAGGGCGCCGACATCGACAAGCTGCGCAAGCAAGTGGCGAAGATGACCAACTTAGAGGTCATCATCAACATCGTCGAGATCAGGAAGCCGGAGCTCGACGCGCACCTGGTGGCGGAATCGATCGGCCAGCAGCTCGAGCGCCGGGTCGCCTTCCGCCGCGCCATGAAGCGCGCGGTGCAGTCGGCCATGCGTCTCGGCGCCGAAGGCATCCGCATCAATTGCTCGGGCCGCCTCGGCGGCAACGAGATCGCGCGCATGGAGTGGTACCGCGAGGGGCGCGTGCCGCTACACACGCTGCGCGCCGACGTCGACTACGGCGTTGCCACCGCCTTCACCACCTACGGGACCTGTGGCGTGAAGGTGTGGATCTTCAAGGGTGAAATCCTCGAGCACGACCCCATGGCCCAGGACAAGCGTCTCGCCGAGAGCGAGAGCGGCGGCGGCCGTCCGCGCCGCGACGCCGCGTAAGGGATTGAACGATGCTGCAACCGGCGCGTACCAAGTTTCGCAAGGCCTTCAAGGGCCGCATCCGCGGCAAGGTGAAGGGCGGCGCTCAGCTCGCCTTCGGCCGGTATGGCCTGAAGGCGCTCGAGCCCGACCGCGTCACCGCGCGCCAGATCGAGGCCGCGCGGCGCGCGATCACCCACCACATGAAGCGTGTGGGCCGCGTGTGGGTTACGATCTTCCCGGACGTGCCGATCTCCAAGAAGCCGACCGAGATCCGCATGGGCAAGGGCAAGGGTATGCCGGAGTACTGGGCGGTCCGCGTCAAGCCGGGGCGGATCATGTTCGAGATCGACGGCATCGACGAGCCGACGGCGCGCGAGGCGATGCGCCTCGCCGGCGCCAAGCTTCCGGTCAAGACGCGCTTCGTGGCGCGGATCGGGTGACGCCATGAAGATCGACGACGTGCGCGCGATGACCAACGACGAGATCGAGGACAAGATCCTCGAGCTCAAGAAGGAGCAGTTTAACCTGCGCTTCCAGAAAGCGACGGGTCAGCTCGCCAACACGGCGCGGGTGCGCATCGTGCGCCGCGACATCGCGCAACTGATGACGATCGCGCGCGAGAAGAAGCTCGGTAAGGCGGGGCCGACGCCGACGGCAAAGGCCTCGGGTGCTAAGCCCAAGCCGAAGTCCAAGGCGAAGGCAAAAGCAAAAGGGAAATAAGAGGGATTCATGCCCAAGCGCGTGCTGCAAGGCGTCGTGGTCAGCGACAAGCAAGACAAGACCGTGGTGGTCCGCGTCGAGCGGCGCTTCACGCATCCCTTGTTCAAGAAGACGGTGCGGCGTTCGAAGAAATACCACGCTCATGACGCTGACAACGTTCACAAGGTCGGTGACGTGGTGCGCATCGAGGAGCACGCGCCGATCTCCAAGACCAAGCGCTGGATCGTCATCGAGGGCGGTGGCGGCAAGCGCGAGGAGGTGGTTATGCCGGACCGGCCGGACAAGAAGAAGAAGGACAGGCAAGGCAAGAAGGAAAAGCCCGCGGCGGGCACCACGGCCGGCTGATGCCGGTGGACAGTTTACGCGCCGGCACGCCGGCGGCAGAACGGAAGGCAGTGCGTCATGATTCAGATGCAAACCAATTTGGACGTCGCCGACAATTCCGGCGCGCGCCGCGTCATGTGCATCAAGGTGCTGGGCGGGTCCAAGCGCAAATACGCGACGATCGGCGACACCATCGTGGTCTCGGTCAAGGAGGCGATCCCGCGCGGCCGCGTGAAGAAGGGCGAGGTGTTGAAGGCGGTAATCGTGCGCATCCGCAAGGACATCCGCCGGGCGGACGGCTCGGTCATCCGCTTCGACCGCAACGCCGCGGTGCTGATCACGCCGCAGGAGGAGCCGGTCGGAACCCGTATCTTCGGGCCGGTGCCGCGCGAGCTCCGGGCGAAGAACCACATGAAGATCATTTCACTGGCGCCCGAGGTGCTGTGATGGCGGCAAAGATCCGTAAGGGCGACAAGGTGGTCGTGCTCTCCGGGCGCGATCGCGGCCGGTCGGGCGAGGTGCTCACGGTGGACCCCAAGGCGCGCCGCGCCACCGTGCGCGGCGTCAACGTGGTGCGGCGCCACCAGCGCCAGACCGCGAGCCAGGAGGGCGGCATCGTCTCGAAGGAATTGCCGCTCGACATCTCCAAGATCGCGCTCGCCGACCCCAAGGACGGCAAGCCGACGCGCGTTGGATTCAAGATTCTCAAGGACGGCCGCAAGGTGCGGATCGCGCGGCGCTCCGGGGAGCAGATCGATGCCTGACTACATTCCGCGCCTGAAGAGCGAGTACGAGACGGTCATCCGGCCGAAGCTCATGGAGGAGTTCGGCTACTCGAACCCGCTCGCGGTACCGGCGCTCGAAAAGGTCGTGCTCAACATGGGCATCGGCGAGGGTGTCGCCGACCAGAAGAAGGTGACGTCAGCGGCCGCGGACCTGTCGAAGATCGCCGGCCAAAAGGCGATCATCACCAAGTCGCGCAAGGCGATCGCGAACTTCAAGCTGCGCGAGAACCTGCCGATCGGCGCCAAGGTCACGTTGCGGGCATTGCGGATGTACGAGTTCGTGGATCGGTTCGTGACGATCGCGCTGCCGCGCGTGCGCGACTTCCGCGGTCTCAACCCGAAGAGTTTCGACGGCCGCGGCAACTACACCATCGGCCTCAAGGAGCACATCATTTTCCCCGAGATCGACTACGATAAGGTCGAGGCGGTCTGGGGCATGGACATCACCGTTTGCACGACGGCGCGCAGCGACGACGAAGCGCGCGCGCTGCTCGCGGCGTTCAATTTTCCCTTCCGGCAGTGAGGCGAACCCTCAAACCCGGAAACCGAGGAGAGACAGGGAATGGCGAAGAAAAGTTCGATTGAGAAGAATGAGCGGCGGCGCCGGCTTGCCAAGAAGTACGCGGGCAAGCGCGCGCGCCTCAAGGCGATCGTCGAGGACAAGAAGGTCCCGATCGAGGACCGCTTCGCCGCGGTGCTGAAGCTCGCCAAGCTGCCGCGCAACTCGTCGCCGAACCGGGTGCGCAACCGCTGCGCCATCACCGGCCGGCCGCGCGGAAATTATCGCAAGCTCAAGATGTCGCGCATCGCGCTCCGCGAGCTCGGCTCCCAGGGGTTGATCCCCGGCCTCGTCAAGTCGAGCTGGTAGGGAGGGCAAACGATGGCACTCAAACATGGGCGGACCCTACGCGGCGCGAGGGATCCATTCCGTGATGTGCGTCACAAAACACCCGGAAGCGCCCGCTCACGTCGCGGGTCGGTGATTCAAATCACATTCAGCCGGGTTTCCCCCCGACTAGTTTCCCGCATCACCTGCGGGGAGGCTCCAATGAAACGATTTTGTTTTCTCGCCGTGCTGATCGCGCTCAGTTCTTCGGCCCATGCCGGTCGTTCGATTTCATTCAGCGTCGGTAGCCATCGGGTGCACATCGAATCCTCCAGGCATTGCCGTTCGGTCTCGTGTGCCTCGATGTCGATCTCCAGACGCCTCGACTGGCGCCGCAAGCGTGACCGCTATAACGACGACCGCGACGTGGCCGTGCCGGCGAAGCCTGTGCCGTCTTCACCACAGACGATCTCGCCGCCCGCACCGCCGGCGACCACGGCACCGGCCAAGACCATCGTCACCGCGCCGCCGCCGGCCGTCTACACACAGGCCGCATCGAGAAGCCAGATCGTCGCTGCGCCTCCACCGCCGCGCCGCCCCCGCCACCGGTTCAACAGGTTTCGATTCCAGCGTCGCCGCCCCCGCCGGCCGCGAAACCGGTCGAGACCGCGCAGCCCGCGCCGCAGGTCGAGCGCGTCGCGCATCAGGCCGAGGAAGAAGCCGTCGGATTCGCCGATCGGTGATTGGCAGACCGAAGGCAAGGGAACGGTGCGGATCGCAAAATGCGGCAATGCGCTGTGCGGCTTCATGCTCGGTTCATCGAACGAGAGGGGCGAAGCGATCCTGATCAACATGAAGCCGAAGACGGAAAGGCAATGGACCGGCGGCGTCTACAGCCAGGATTCTGGCGAGACGTATTACGGCACGATGGCGATGAAGGGGATCAACACGCTTCGCGTCGAAGCCTGTGCGCTCGGCCGCTTCTACTGCTCCGGCAACAACTGGAGCCGCGTCGCGCGCCGGGCCGACGGCCTGGTGACGTCGCGGCAGATGTCTGCCGAGCCGCACTCGTAGCGCCTTCATCTTTCTGATTGAAATCAGGACCGGGCTCGAGCTTTTTGTTTTGACGCGTTTTCTTTGGCGCGAACCGGGCTCCACCCTCGGATCAAGCCGCGCTTCGCTAAAACGCTATGCGCCCGCGAAAACGCCCGGTGACACCGTCACCGGGCGTTCAGGTCCATCTCTGGACGGGAGGTTTAGAACACGCCGAGCACAATCGCGGCGACGAAAGCGAATGCAACATACGCGGTTACAATGCTCAGTCTGCTGACGAGAGGACTTACGAAATCCATTGGGGATAGCTCCCTAGGTTCACGTCGTGCCCGCACATAACACTTAAGGCTAACAAAGCGTTCCCGGCCAAAAAAGTCAGCGTTGCTGTCCATCCACGGCTCTCCACAGGCGGCAGCTCCCGAAAACATGGTAAAAAATTCGTAAAAACAACATGTTGAAAAGTCTTTAAATAAATTGGTTGAACGTGCGCGGGATGACGCGCGGAGTTCGTTTGTATCTCGTCGGCTCCTTCGTCCTCGTCTCGCTAGCGGGTTGTGGCCGCGGATTTTTTCAGTCCGCCGAGCGCGAACCATGGCGTGCCGAGGCCGAAATCGCTTGCCTGAAGTCCGGCGCGGTCAAGGAAAGCGCGGAACTGGTCCGGATCGACCCGATCTCCGGTCCAGGCGCGTGCGGCGCGGAATATCCGCTGAAAGTGGCGGCGCTCGGCGAAAACATCACCAGCTTCGGATTTGCCGACGAAAGCCTTCGGCCGCCCGGCAATATCGGCAATCAACCGCGCTGGCCGATCACGCGCGCGCCGGCGGCAGCTCCGCCGCAAGGGAATTATCGGAAATCATCAGGGAAGCTATTCCGGAAACAATCCGGGACCTATCCGAATCCGGCGCCGCGGCAGCCGACCTATGCCGCGCCGTCGAACGGCCCGATCTCGCTGTCCGCGCCGGGCATCGCCCCGCAGGAGGATGACGTCGATCTGCCGCCCGAAGGCACGCCGGCATCGCGCGACCGCGGCTATCCGGCGGCACCGTCCTATCCGCCGCGCGACCGTTATACGGCGCCTTCTTCTGCGCCGTATCCGCAGCCATCCTATTCGCCACCGCCGGCAGCACCGGCCACGCCGCGGCTCGGGCCCGCGCAGGGAAATTCCGTCAGCGCCTTCGGACAGGTCTCGATGAAGCCCGCGGCGACGCTGGCATGCCCGATCGTCTCGGCGCTCGACCGCTGGCTCGCGCGATTCCGTGCAGCCGGCGGCGATGCGCTGGTTCGGCGTGCGCGTCGTCGAGATCAAGCAGATCTCGGCGTATTCCTGCCGCGGCATGAACGGCAATCCGCACGCGCATATTTCCGAGCACGCGTTCGGCAACGCGCTCGACATCGCGGCCTTCACGCTCGCCGACGGCCGCCGCATCACGGTCAAGGGCGGCTGGCGCGGCATGCCGGAAGAGCAGGGCTTTCTGCGCGACGTGCAGGCGACCGCCTGCCAGCAGTTCAACACCGTGCTGGCGCCGGGCTCCAACTCCCACCATGAGGATCACATCCACGTCGACCTGATGCGCCGCGCCTCCCGCCGCACCATCTGTCAGCCGGCTGCCGTGTCCGGGCGACCAGGTCGCCGCGCGCGCCGGCCAACGTAATCCCTACGCGTCACGCGATCCCTATTCGACGGGATCGCTCGGAGCCAAGAAGTCGGTGTCGCGCTGGTTCAGGGGCAACAGCAAGGTCAACGAGGAAGACGAGTTCGAGGATCATTAGAGACGTCGGATTAGCCCGCTTAGTAGGGCGATCAGCGGAAAGCGTGGCGCGGGAACTGCGAAGCAGGGCATCCGGTTTCGGCCGTCAAGGCCCTCGACATGTCGCAACTGAAGGTCGTCTCGGTCAAGGGCAACCCCGAGCTTCGCGACCGGATGGCCGAGGCGTGGCTAAGGATGCAAGCCGCCCGATCGGCCGCTGCTACCGACGTGCCCGACAATGCCCCGCAAAACACCTATGCGACCGTCAAGGTGAACGGCAAGATCGTTGCGACACTTTACAATGGCGGCTCTGTCGCGATGACGAACCAGGCGGCGGCGATGGTCGGCGACCTGCAGGACCCTCCTGGTCCGAACGGCGGTCCCGATCTGGCGCAATGGCGCGCGGAGCGCATCGCAAAGGCCGTGGGTGGCACGGTCGAGAAGGCATCCACTGCGATCACGCAGTCCGCATGGAAGCCACGTCAGACTATCTCGACAAGCTATACGCGCGCGCAATTGGAAGCGGCCTTCGACGCCATGATGGCCGAACAACGGAAGGCCACCGCGCCGAGCTCTGCGGGCTATTCAACTCCGCGCAAGTCCTCCGGCGGCTACACAGACTTCAACGCCTGATGCTCTTCAATCCGCCCTCGATGGCGGCATGAAGGGCAATAGCGGGGGTCGCCGAGGAAGGCGAGTTCGACGATCATCAAGATCGGTCGGATTCGCAATCCGCCGACCCGATCCGTCCGAAGAAGGAGGACGCGGGCAACCTGGGCGATGCCTCCGGAGCGCCGATCGCCTTCAGGTCGATGGCATCAGACCAGCCGGCCGTGCTAGTGTTTCGCCAGAAGCCGGCAGTCGGGTACGGGGAACCAACCCATGTTGGACGGTGGCGCTTCAACCACAGCACGCAACATCATAACCGTTCTAGCTGTGGATATGGCGGGTTCAACGCGCCACATCGCGTCCTGTGATCCAGACGACGCACAGGCGTTTTTGGACCAATGGCTCGACCACATACGCGCTGCAGTGGAACGCGCCGGAGGATTGATCGTCCACTATGCGGGCGATGGCGGTATCGCCATCTTTGGGTGGCCAAGCGCATTTGAGGACCACGCAGATCGCGCGTGCATTGCCGCCTGGGATATTCAGCAAGGCCACAGCGACATCAACGGGACCGGGAGGACTTCCAGTTCTCTTCCGCGTTGGCGTTCATTCCGGATTGGTTGGCGTACGCAAAGGTGCTCGAAACGCCATCGCTCGTTTCAACGTCGCCGGTGCCACCGTTCACGTTGCAGCTAAATTGCAGCAAGAGGCGGCAGCGCCAGGCGAGATCGCATCAGCGCCGAGACCGCCAAGCTCTGCAGGTCGCCGCTGAAATTGACACCTCTAAGGCGGGAGTCGGCAGTGATCGCCGACCATCCTATTTATGTTTACAGACTGGATGCTCGACCGGACATCATTCACCACAACGATGTGGCGCTCCGATATCGATTCCCGCTCGTAAATCGGATCGACGAGCTTGCAGCTCTGCGCGAGCGGCTTCCCCGTGCGGGCGAGCGCAACTCTTCTATTGCTATTGTTGGTGAGGCGGGAATTGGCAAGAGCCGTCTGGCAGCCGCGGCGGTGACAGGCGCATTGGCCCCCGACGTGAGGACTTGCGCCTTTTTTGGCGACGCGCAAAAGCGCACGACACCGTTCGCTGCGGCTCGCGCCTTGATAACTGATCTGCTTGGGTCACCTGGTGGGTTTTCGGACGACCGCCTACGCGCAAACGCTGGCAGACGCGGGGGTTGCTCCGGGCGATTGCAGCCTGCTCGGAGCTTTGTTTGCGGCGGACAGATCGCGCTCGCGTCGACACTCCGCAACCAATACCCAGACGCAGATGGCGCGCGCGCTCGTAAAGGCTTTTGTGGCGTTGGCCCTCGATCGGCCAACCCTCTTGTTGATCGAAGACCTCCAGCTGATTGATCCGGAAAGCTGTCAGTTCCTGGCAATGCTTGCGCGCGAAAACACACCGCAGCCGCTTTGTCTGTTGCTGACCGGCCGGCCTGAATCTTCCAGAGGAAGCCAGCGAAATCGCGGAGCTGGTGCTCCATCTGCCACCACTCGCGCGGCCTCACATGGAGGATTTGGGGCGTCAACTCTGGTCGGATGATCGATCCCGGGCCATGCTTGATCGCGCGATCGATCGCGCAGACGGTGTTCCTTTCATATTGGAGGAATTTCTGCGCTCGGCGGACGCGGCAGACGCTGGTGGGCGCCCATGGCTGCCTCAGAATGTCGAGTCATTGATTCATGCTCGACTGCAACGACTTTCTCCAACGGCCAAGACCTTTGCCCAGACGCTCAGCCTTCTGGGAGAGGAGATTGAAATTGACCTCGCAACCTCGGTGCTCGCGGTGGATGTTGGCGAACTGCTGAATGTGCTGTTTGAGCTCGAACGGTTTGCATTCGTCCATCCGCTTGCAGGCCGCTGCACGCGCTTTCGACATCAGATTATTGCCGAGGCCTGCGCGAATACCATACCGCACGATCGGCGTCGAAAGATCCATCGAGCCGCCATCCGCGCGATAACTTTGAGCTATCCCACCCTCAGCGGCCACTACGAACAACTGGCCTTCCATGCCGAAGAAGCCGGCGACATCGAAATCGCGCTCGATTATCTCTGGCGGGCAGGGCTCGAGGCTCGGCGCAATTCCGCCACTTCGTCTCTGAAGCTCATTTTTGATCGCGCACTTGAGATCATCGATCGTTTGGGAGAGGCCGGAGAAGAAAAGTACGTCGATTTCGTATTGATGACTTTTGCCTCGATGTTGCAGCTCGGCGAATTCGGGAAGATGAAGCAGCATCTGGAGCGAACGATGCAACTGGCTCGCCAACAGGGCAGGCTTGCTCAGGTCTGCAGCGCCCAATCACAGCTCGGGATGATTTGCTGGTTCGAGGGCAGATATGAGGAGGGTCTGCAGGTGACGAGTGCGGGGTTGGAAATGGCACGCACCCTGAACTCGCCGGCGCTCATATTCTCAAATCAGATCATGATGGCAAACGCATTATATGGAATGGGGCAACTGGACCGTGCGAATTCCGCATTGCAGGAGCTGGACCAGATGCTCACTGGCGAGCTCGAAACGGCCCGGCTCGGAGCGCCCGCCCTTCCAAGATCGATGGTTTACGCATTCATGAGCTGGTTCATGAATGCGACGGGTCGATATGCAGACGCTGTCGAATTGGCCGATCGCGCTCTGGAGATTGCAGATCGTGCGCGGGATCCATACTCCGAGGTACTGGCCCGGAGCTCAATGGGACGAAATCTCCTCATGCTTCACCGCAATGATGAAGCTGTCGAATGCCTGTTCATTGCCAGAGAGCTGGCTGAACGCAATGGTTACGATGCGATCAAGGCGGATCTTACAGGAGCAATAGCGACGGCTCTGGCGCGTACCGGGAAGGCGCGCCTGGCGATCCGCCTGGTTGAGGCCTGTTTGGAACAGGGCATGCATCACCGGACCGGTCAGGCGCAAGTCTGCTACCTTCATGCCGGCTACGCCGAGGCCCTCGTTGGCTGCGGCGAAGTGGAACGCGGTCTTTCCAGCCTGGAGCATGCCCTCGACATTGCCCAGGCCATCAAGAACCCGTGGCTAATCGCGGAATGCCTTGGCCTGCGAGCGCGCCTGCTGGCGGAGAGCGCGCCTGACGACCCCCGTATTCTCCGGGACGTCACGTGAGCAGCGGGCGATTTGTCAGCAGTTTGGCATGATGCCGTGGACGATGGTGCCCGCGACGCCACAACCGGGCTTGAAGCAGCAACGCGGGCTGAAGCGCGCCGGCAAACTCACCCTAACACGGAAAAGCGTTGGGGGATCGCCGGCTTTGCCCGCGACCCTGCGCAATCCTTGCAGACGACTTGCCGCCATCAGGCACTCCTGCAGGACAACCATCGCCACGCGATCTCGTCCCCAGCACTTTCGCGGATTACCCTGCTCGTTGAATAGCAGGTACTTTTCGATCTCCCGTTTCTCCGGATCGAACGCGAAGCGAAATGGCTCGTTGAAGACTCGCTTGTCCAGGTTGGCCGCTCTAATCAGGCATGCGACCCGCTCGCCTTCCTCGACCGTGGCGCCGCTCGGCAGTTCTGTCTTCACCTCGCAGTACCGCATTCGAACTTCCAGAATCGGGTTGAGGCGCTCGGCTTCGTAGATGATGCGCGACGGACAAACGCCGGGCTTCCGCATCAGCATGTTCAAATCGATCCGATACTTGAGCAATCCTTCCATGACACCACCGAAAGTCAGCGGAATGCTGGCCATGGTGGTGCCGACGATTTCAAGCAAGAGCGTACTCACGTCTTTAAAGTAGAGGGGTTGCCAGTCGCCGCCGTGGCCGAAGCCATCATAAAGTTTCTGTATCTCGTCGTCTTTTGCATTGCTGATGAATGCCTGCACGAGCGTCTTCGGCGTTGGGGGCAGTGAGGCTTGTGCAGCCAATGAGGCTCGTGCAGCCAAGATGATATGGTCAAGATGGTTCAGCATCTCGGAGCCCGCCTGCCGCGAAAAAGCTTGCAGATGTTGTAGCGATTGGGCGTTTCCGATCAGATCAGCAAGGATGATCGCGGACCAGGTCTGGAGTGTAGCCACGCCGCGGTCGTCCGGTTCTCTGCCGGCCAGTTTGGCAAGCCAGTCGCTGGGCAGGTCTCCGACGTGTTGGCGGGCAAAACGCATTGCAGCGGAAATCTCAGTCAACCACTCCGGGGCCTGAACGCCATAAACCTCGCGTATGATCGCGTAGGTAGCTGCGAGTGGCCAGATCCTTGATCAGATCAATCCGCCGCGCGCTGTCCGTTCGCCGCAGAGCGTTCTCCGTAGCACGTTGCGCAACGCCTCGTACAACGTCGGCCATGTCCTGGCCCTCGTTTCCCTCGGCAAGCGTGCTCCAGGCCTTTTCCAGAATTGTGCGAAGCCGTTTCCGCGTGGGCGCAGTCGATACGAATTCTTCGGTGCCAACGAGGAAGTCGCTTCCACGGGTAATGCCACGCCCATGGTCCCGGTACTGCCGGACCGAAAATTCCGGCCGTTTTGGTTCACCCGCGATCTCTCCGTTCTTCAGGACGTATGCGACGTCACGATGTTGCCCAATGAAGCAGAACTTGCCACCGGGGGAGGGTAGCTCCACATGAATAGCCGCTTTCTCGCTAAGGTCGGGTTGGCTAAGGATGGTCTTGTCCATACTTCCGCAATTGTTCGGCATCGAGCAAAGCAGGCGTAGCTGCATCTCCCATGCTGAAGCTCGGGGATTTTGCCTGCATCAGGGGCAAACCGACCTTTGTTTGAAATCTCCCTGAGCGCCTCGATGCCCGGTACGAAGAAATAATCACCACCCCGGGTGGTAACGAAGCGCGGCAGCCCGGTGATAGGCGCCGATGCGCCGGCTTTCAAAAAACTGTCCGACGTGGCGCCGCTGTGATTGGCGGTCAGGGGACATCGTCCCAGCCCGGATTGGCCCAAAAACTCGCCACCGTTGATCCAGTGCCCCTGAATGACTTCGAACTGCAAATCGATCCGTGAGTTCGCGGCAACGAAGAGCAGCCCTCGCTTCTCGCCGTCATCCTGTACACCCTCTTTCAGGAGCGGGCCGCCGTAGCTGATCCCGCGCCGTAGAATCCGGTGACGCCGCGCCTCGCGACGTCCGCCGGTATCGCGCGGGTTGGCGCGTCGAATGTGCGCCCCGAGCGGACACTGTTTTCCAAGCGGGTCATCGGCAGCGTAGCGGAAATCATTCAGCGCAGCGTCCTTCGACTGACCGGCCGAGTTCGCATGAGCCGATGACGATACGAGAGGCGCACCGTCCTGCCACCTGCCGACGAATTGTGCCGCGAGCGCGTCTTGAGCCTTGCGATCTCCTGGACAGCATCGATCGAGAAACGTTCGAAAGGCGGAGACATCCTGTTCGAGTTTGCGAAACACGAGGTACGTGCTTCCGAGGCGGAGCTTCTTGTTGATTGGAAGTCGATGAGTCTGATTGTCTTCGTCCGGCTCACTGAGGAAGATCTCACCGGCCGCAACCGGGGTCCAGGTGCCATCTTGGTTCGGGGTACCGCCTCCCGGAGGGGGCGCGCGGAGTTTCATATCAACAAAAGGCTGGCTCAGACCATCGCGAAAACCAAAATGCTCGACCCGAGGGTTGAGATTCTTCACCGTGTCTTTCGTCCTCGACCTCATATGGGAACTGGCCCAGTTCGATATGCAAGATCTCCAGGCCGTAGACACGGAACAGTATACGAAATCCAAAACGAAGTGTCTGTCCAAGTTCGCTTTCGGGATTGTTGAATGCTTCGACATCGCGGCGCATCGCTTTCCAGAACGACTCCTTGGGGGCATTGTCCTCGCTCAGATCAAAGCTTCCGGTGAAATAGCCGTGCACGCTGGGCAAGCCCAACTCGCCCTCCCATGCTTCGGGAGCGCTTGGACCGGTGTCGTGCAGGCGATCGGCGCGAGCCGCCATTCCTTCCTTGAAGGCGTCCGGGAACGAGGCGAGGGTATCACCATCCATCTTGAGGGCGGTCAGGCCCGAATAGGTGAAGGCAACATTGTCCGGTGTACAGTCCTTGGTGAGCGTGCGGCGCTTCAGCGGCTTCGCCGCGAACAATACCCGCCGAGGTGTTTTTCTGGATCCGAGCGTTGCGCCACGCCGGCGCGCATTGACGCAACATCTCGCAAACCGTAACGGTTGCGAGCGGCCCTATCGGGCCGTCAGGAGCAGCGGTCTTGACCCTTTCATTGATGGACTCCAACTGTTCGTCAAAGTCCTCTGGCTTGGCGTAACATGCGAACCAATGATTGGACAAAGCTGACGTCAAGCAGGCCATTTTCAAAACGGCTTGGCATCCAGTCGGCGGGATCAAGCCAAGGAACATTCGGCGTGACCTCTGGAGATGCTTTCGACGGGCCTTTTTTAGGGCCTGTCGGAGGTTGAGGGAGGGGACACATTCAGTATCAAATCTGCGGTCTTCTTGATGCCGGAATTGTCGGCCGATACGATCGCCTTGAGCCAGTGCAGGAAGGCGTCTGCCGGCCGGTCCGGCTCCGACCCGGAGCTGCCAGGCTTCTCAGCCAGACGTTGTTCGACGAGCCCCGCGTTCACGAGGGTGGTTTGCGCGAAGTCCTGCCACAGTTTGCGCTTGGCGCCGTCATCGTCCGTCATGGCGCCCTCCATCCGTTCGATCATGACATCGAACTCCGCCTGGTGGAGGATGCGAAAGAAAAAGAACAGCGACCAGTCTCGTGGTTTCTCCTTGAATTTCGACGCCCTCAGAATGTGCGCTTGAACGTTCTCGCAGGTCTCTCGGGTGGCTTAGGCCATGTTTGCCTCCCTTAGCTGTTGTCCGTTCGGAATATTCCGCTGGGCGTGGGGAAGTCGCGTGCGTAACGTTGATTGTCGCGCACGAACTGCTCGAATAGTTCGTCGACGGGTTTTATGCGCTGGCCGTTCGGAGAGTAGACTTGAGCGACGAGCGCGTCGAAACGTCGTTTGAAATCTTCGAGCTGCTTGATGCGTACGGTGGAAAGATTTGAGTACGGCGCGTAAAACAGGTTTGTGTTGATCTGGTAGCGCCTGATCCACAGCCAGAATACTTCAAAGTCGCGCGTCGTCGGATAGCCTTCACAGTTCTCGAAAATCCTGTCGAAGTCGCGCGCGAGAAATTCGGCGACGTCGCGCATGTAGATCTTCACGTCACCGTCGAACTCGACAAGTGTCAGCAGGAAAGATCGTACTTTCGGTCGGGCCCCTTTTGCCGGCACGATCGATGTAGTCATTGATTTTCTGAGGTACGCCCCCTGCAGCTGTCTTGGTGCCTTCAAAATAGCTGACCTCTTCGAGATCCGAGTACAGCAGGTACTGTTCGGGCCGAATAATGATCATGCGGCCAAAATGAATGGAGGATATCTTGCCGAGTTCAGTCGGAAATCCTTGTTGATGGCGGTCGGCGAGATTCTGGATTGCCTCGGCGAGCCGTTCTTCATAAGTGCGCTGCTCGCCCGGGAAGCAGCCCGTCCTGATCGGCGCAAGGACTGCAATTTCGCTGATGCCACCGATGGTCTTGGATGTTGCCCAACTGAGCTTGCTGCGCGACGCGCTGCTGCTATCAATCATGGGAAACCTCGATCTATAACTTGCTGAAATCGTCGTCGGCGAATACTGGCACCGATCTTGTCTCAGAACTCGGAACGAGAGCAGCCTTTCAATCGACATTCCAGGATTGGACGCTAACTCCTAGTCTTCCCCGAGACTGTAATTCATTTAACAAAGTCCAGCAAATCCAAGTGCGCGTTTCGGACCGCTGTGCTGCGTTTGGCGCAGGTCGCCGCTACCAATGACGTCCCAGAAGGTCAACCATGTTGACCTTCGACG
>CAWBWX010000008.1:0-138107 GCA_963792635.1 uncultured Alphaproteobacteria bacterium | reverse complement strand
CACTCAACGATCCGCTCGGCGATATGATTTCCCGCATCCGCAACGCGGCGATGCGCAGCAAGGACCGCGTCTCGACGCCGGGCTCGCGCTTTCGCGCGAGCGTGCTCGAGGTACTGAAGAACGAGGGCTACATTCGCGGCTATTCGGCCACCGAGCACAAGAACGGCCGTACCGAGTTCGAGATCGAACTCAAGTACTTCGACGGCGAGCCGGTGATCCGCGAGATCGAGCGGGTGTCCAAGCCCGGCCGCCGCGTCTATGCCTCGGTGCGCTCTCTGCCGCGCATCCACAACGGCCTCGGCGTAGCCATTCTGTCGACGCCCAAGGGCGTCATGGCCGACCACGATGCGCGCGAGCAAAACGTGGGCGGCGAAATCCTGTGCACGGTGTTCTGATGTCGAAGATCGGCAAGAAACCTGTCCCGATCCCGAGCGGCGTCACCGCGGCGCTCGAGGGCCGCGTCGTCAAGGTGAAGGGGCCCAAGGGCGAGCTCAAGCACGTGCTCGGCGATGCCCAGTCGGTGAAGATCGATGGCGGCATGATCGTAGTCACCACCTCCGGCGAGACCAAGCAGCACAAGGCCGAATGGGGCATGACGCGGGCCATCCTCGCCAACCTCATCACCGGCGTGGCCAAGGGCTACGAGAAGCGCCTCGAGATCACCGGCGTCGGCTACAAGGCGGCGGTGGCGGGCAAGAACCTGCAGCTCGCTCTCGGCTACAGCCACGAGGTCAATTACCCGATTCCGGAAGGGATCGCGGTGGTGACGCCGAAGCCGACCGAGATCGTGGTCACCGGCATCGACAAGCAGAAGGTCGGTCAGGTGGCCGCCGAAATTCGCGGTTTCCGGCCGCCGGAGCCCTACAAGGGCAAGGGCGTGAAGTACGCCGGCGAGTTCATCTTCCGTAAGGAAGGCAAGAAGAAGTAAGGGTCGTCATGAGCAGAGCTACGAAACAGATCGCACGCCGGACCGGCCGTGTGCGCCGGGCGCTCCGCAAGAAAAGCGTGACGCGGCCGCGGCTGTCGGTCTTCCGCTCGTCGAAGCACATCTACGCCCAGGTCATCGACGACGGGAAGGGCGAGACCGTGGTGGCGGCGTCGAGCATGGAGAAGGACTTGCGCGGCGGGCTGAAGACCGGCGCCAACGTCGACGCCGCCAAGGCCGTCGGCAAGCTCGTCGCCGAGCGTGCCATTGCCAAGGGCGTGAAGGCGGTCGTGTTCGATCGTGGCCGCTATCTCTATCACGGGCGCGTCAAGGCGCTCGCCGACGCCGCCCGCGAGGGCGGATTGCAGTTCTAGAGGACGGTGCAGGATGGCTGAGCAGCGTGAACGGCGGGACCGCGGACGCGGGCGCGATCGCGGCGATCGGGACGATCGCGAGGGCGGTCTCGTCGACAAGCTCGTCCACATCAACCGCGTCGCCAAGGTGGTGAAGGGCGGCCGGCGCTTCGGCTTCGCCGCCCTCGTCGTCGTCGGCGACAAGAAAGGCCGCGTTGGCTTCGGTCACGGCAAGGCGCGCGAGGTGCCGGAGGCGATCCGCAAAGCCACCGAGGCCGCCAAGCGCGCGCTTGTGCGTGTGCCGCTGCGCGAGGGCCGGACGTTACACCACGACGTGATCGGCCATCACGGTGCTGGCCACGTAGTGCTGCGCGCCGCCCCTCCGGGAACCGGCATCATCGCCGGCGGTCCGATGCGCGCGGTGTTCGAGACGCTGGGCATGGCCGACGTGGTCGCCAAGTCCTTCGGCTCGTCCAACCCCTACAACATGGTGCGCGCCACGTTCGACGCGCTCAAGCACCAGGACAGCCCGCGCTCGGTGGCGGCGCGGCGCGGCCTCAAGGTCTCGCAGCTGCAGACGCGGCGCCGCGAGGTCGACGTCGAGGCCACGGAGTAAATCATGAGCAAGGCAAGCGGAAAAACGGTCACCATCGAACAGATCGCGAGCCCGATCCGTCGGCCGCCGGCACAGGAGGCGACGCTGATCGGCCTCGGGCTGAACAAGCGTGGACGCAAGCGCACGCTCGCCGATACGCCGCAGGTGCGCGGCATGATCGCCAAGGTCAAGCACCTCGTGCGGGTGGTCGAGGGCTGAGGAGAAGAACATGAAATTGAATCAGCTCGCCGACAATCCCGGTGCTCATAAGACGCGCATGCGCGTCGGCCGCGGTATTGGCTCTGGCAAGGGCAAGACCGGCGGCCGCGGCGTCAAGGGCCAGAAGTCGCGCACCGGCGTGCGCATCAAGGGCTTCGAAGGCGGCCAGATGCCGATCCATCGGCGTCTGCCCAAGCGCGGCTTCGTCAACATCCACGCGCGCAAGCTGAACGAGATCAATCTCGGGCGTGTGCAGGCCGCGATCGATTCTGGCGGTCTCGATGCGGGCCAGCCGATCACTATCGACGTGTTGGTGGCGGCCGGCGTGCTCAGCAAGAGGAAAGGCGGGGTGCGGTTGCTCGGTGGCGGTGAGCTCAAGACCAAGGCAAGCTTCGAGGTGTGGGGCGCGTCGAAGTCCGCCAAAGAGGCGGTGGAGAAGCTCGGTGGCTCGGTTAAGGTGCTGGCGCCGCCGCGGCCGGAGCCGGCCCCGCGCAAGACCTATGAGATCAAGCCCGAGCCGGAAGGGAAGAAAGAAGACAAGCCGAAGCAGGCAAAGCCCAAGGAAGCGAAGAAGCCCGCGGATCAAGCGCAGAAGGGCGGCGCGGGCGAAAGCAAGAGCTGATCCCTATATAGCGGCACTGGGCGGCAAGCGGAGCGGACATGGTCTCGGCAGCGGAACAACTCGCAGCGAACCTGAACTTCGGCGCGCTCGCCAAGGCCGAGGACCTGAAGAAACGCATCTGGTTCACGCTGGGGGCGCTGATCGTCTACCGCCTCGGCACCTTCATTCCGCTTCCGGGCATCGACCCGGTCGCCTTCGCCGACGCCTTCCGCAATGCGCAAGGCGGCATCCTCGGCCTGTTCAACATGTTCGCGGGCGGTGCGGTCGAGCGCATGGCGATCTTCGCGCTCAACATCATGCCGTACATCTCCGCCTCGATCATCCTGCAATTGATGACGACGGTGTCGAAAAAGCTCGAGGCGCTGAAGAAAGAAGGCGAGCAGGGCCGCAAGGTCATAAATCAGTACACGCGCTATCTCACGGCCGTGCTTGCCGCGTTCCAGGCTTACGGCATCGCCATAGGCCTCGAGGGCGCCGGCAACATTGTCAGCGACCCGGGCTGGTTTTTCCGCATCTCGACGGTGATCACGCTCACCGGCGGCACCATGTTCCTGATGTGGCTCGGTGAGCAGATCACCTCGCGCGGCATCGGCAACGGCATTTCGCTCGTCATCATGGCCGGCATCGTCGCCGGCATTCCGTCGGCGATCGCCGGCACCCTGCAGCTCGGCCGCGAAGGCGCGCTGTCGGGTGGTCTCATCCTCGTCATCGCGGTCATGGCGGTGGGCGTGGTGATATTCATCGTATTCATGGAGCGTGCCCAGCGGCGGCTCCTGATCCAGTATCCGAAGCGACAGGTCGGCAACCAGATGTTCGAGGGCCAGTCCTCGCATCTGCCGCTGAAGCTGAATTCCTCCGGCGTGATCCCGCCGATCTTCGCATCTTCGCTTCTGCTGGTGCCGACCACGGTCGCGAGCTTCAGCCAGGGTCGCGGCCCCGAGTGGCTCACGACCATCACCACGGTGCTCGGCCACGGGCGCCCGCTCTACATGGCGCTCTACGTGGGAATGATCGTGTTCTTCGCCTTCTTCTATACCGCGATCGTGTTCAATCCGGTGGAGACGGCGGACAACCTGAAAAAGCACGGCGGCTTCATCCCGGGTTATCGGCCGGGTGAGCGCACGGCGGAGTACATCGACTATGTGCTCACGCGCATCACGGCAGTGGGGGCGGCGTATCTTGCCATCGTCTGCCTGCTGCCGGAACTTCTCGTCTCGTACGCCGCGGTGCCCTTCTACTTCGGCGGCACCTCGCTCCTGATCGTGGTCAGCGTCACCATGGACACGGTGGCGCAACTCCAGGGTTATCTCCTGGCGCACCAGTACGAGGGCTTGATCAAAAAGGCGAGGCTGCGCGGGAGACTGCGATGAGGCTCGTCCTGCTCGGGCCGCCTGGCGCGGGCAAGGGTACGCAGGCTGATCGGCTCACCGCTCGGCATGGAATCCCCAAGCTCTCCACCGGCGATATGCTGCGCTCGGCGGTCGCTGCGGGAACGGCGGTCGGCAAGAAGGCGAAGGACATCATGGACCGCGGCGAGCTTGTGCCCGACGACGTGGTGGTGGCGATCATTGCCGAGCGCATCGGCGAGCCGGACGCCAAAGCCGGGTTCATTCTCGACGGCTTCCCGCGCACGGTGGCGCAGGCGCAGGCTCTGGAACGACTGCTCGCCGAGCGCGGGCTCAAGCTCGACGCCGCGGTCGAGCTCAAGGTGGACGAGGCGAAGCTCATCGACCGGATCGAGAATCGAATCGCGGAGAGCCGGGCCAAGGGGGCGGAACTGCGCTCCGACGACAACCCCGAGGTGCTGAAGCAACGGCTTTCAGCCTATCGCCGGCAAACCTCCCCCCTGGTTGCGCACTACCAGCAAAAGGGCCTGCTCAAGAGCGTCGACGGCATGCGAGACATCCCAGAGGTGGGTGCGGCGATCGACCGCGTCCTTGGGACCCGGCCCCAGGCCTGAGGTTGACGGAATGCATCGGTTTCCCTACATAACAGGCCACAGTCGGTGCCTGCGAAGCGATGCCAGGGCCTCCGGGAGGGCCGGGCGTCGCATTTGCGCCTGGATAAACCCCGCGGCCGGCGCGTGAATTGCCATTCCGGGCACAAAAGCCCGCAACGGAGAAGAACTTGGCTCGAATTGCTGGCGTAAACCTTCCGACCGGAAAACGTGTCGAGGTGGGTTTGCAATACATCTATGGCATCGGCGCCACGAGCGCCCGTGACATCATGACAAAGCTCAGCCTGCCGACGGAACGGCGGGTGAACCAACTTACCGACCATGAGGTGTCGCAGATCCGTGAGCTCATCGACCGCGAGTACAAGGTCGAGGGCGATCTGCGGCGCGAGGTCGATCTCAATATCAAGCGGCTGAAGGATCTCGGCTGCTATCGCGGGCTCCGTCACCGGCGCAATCTGCCGGTGCGCGGGCAGCGCACCCACACCAACGCGCGGACCCGCAAGGGCCCCGCCAAGTCCATCGCCGGCAAGCGCAAGACGCCGTCTCCCACCTGACGCGTCCGCACCGCTAAGGAATTTCGATGAGCAAGGAAGCACCTGCCGCACAAACGCAAGGCACGCGCGTACGCCGCCGCGAGCGCAAGAACATCGCGTCGGGCGTCGCGCATGTGAACGCCAGCTTCAACAACACCATGATCACCATCACCGACGTGCAGGGCAACACCATTGCCTGGTCGTCGGCCGGCACCATGGGGTTCAAGGGCTCGCGCAAGTCCACGCCCTACGCGGCGCAGGTCGCCGCCGAGGACGTGGCGCGCAAAGCGCAGGAGCACGGGTTGCGCACGCTGGAGGTCGAGGTAGCGGGACCGGGTTCGGGCCGCGAGTCGGCGCTGCGCGCGCTGCAGGCGGCAGGCTTCACCATCACTTCGATCCGCGACGTGACGCCCATTCCGCACAACGGTTGCCGACCGCGCAAGCGCCGGCGCGTCTGAGTTTCTGAAAGCGGCCCATCCGGGCCGAGCCATTCTCTCCCGCGGCTGCCGCGGGAGGCGCGGAAGAACTTCCGCGCCGCCATGCCAAAAGGTGATCTGCCGTGAATACGCCCGTCAATCCGAAGAACTGGCAGGAGCTGATCAAACCCGAGAAGCTCCAGGTTACGACCGGCACCGATGCCAAGCGCTCCGCCACCATGGTGGCCGAGCCGCTCGAGCGCGGTTTCGGACTTACGCTCGGCAACGCGCTCCGGCGCGTACTCCTGTCGTCGCTGCAGGGCGCGGCGGTGAAGTCCGTGCACATCGATGGCGTGCTGCACGAGTTCTCGTCGATTCCCGGCGTGCGCGAGGACGTCACCGACATGGTCCTCAATATCAAGGACATTGCGGTGAAGATGACGGGCGAGGGCCCGAAGCGCATGGTGGTGAAGAAGTCGGGTCCCGGCCAGGTCACCGCCGGCGACATCGCCACCGTCGGCGACATCCAGATCCTCAATCCCGATCTCGTGCTGTGCACCCTCGATGAGGGCGCCGAAATCCGCATGGAGTTCACCGTCGACACTGGCAAGGGCTACGTGCCGGCCGACCGCAACCGCGCCGAGGACTCGCCGATCGGGCTGATCCCGGTCGACAGCCTTTACTCGCCGGTGCGCAAGGTGTCGTACCGCGTCGAGAACACTCGCGAGGGCCAGATCCTCGATTACGATAAGCTGACGCTCTCGATCGAAACCAACGGCGCGGTATCGCCCGACGACGCGCTCGCGTTCGCCGCGCGCATCCTGCAGGATCAGCTCAACATCTTCGTCAACTTCGAGGAGCCGCGGCGCGAGGTCGAGGCGCCGATGATCCAGGAGCTGCCGTTCAATCCGGCACTGCTCAAGAAGGTGGACGAGCTCGAGCTGTCGGTGCGCTCGGCCAACTGCCTGAAGAACGACAACATCGTCTACATCGGCGACCTGATCCAGAAGAGCGAGGCGGAGATGCTCCGTACCCCGAACTTCGGGCGCAAGTCGCTGAACGAGATCAAAGAGGTGCTCGCCACCATGGGCCTCCATCTTGGGATGGAAGTAACAGGCTGGCCGCCCGAGAACATCGAAGAGCTCGCCAAGCGCTTCGAGGACCACTACTGAACGACTTCGAGTAGGAATCCCGCACATGCGTCACGGCCGCGCTCACCGCAAGCTCAACCGCACCGCCGAGCACCGCAAGGCGATGTTCGCCAACATGGTGGCGGCGCTCGTCACCCACGAGCAAATCTCGACAACGCTTCCCAAGGCCAAGGAGCTTCGCCCGGTGGTGGAGAAGCTGATCACGGTGGCCAAGAAGGGCGGGCTGCACGCGCGCCGGCAGGCGATCGCCTCGATCAAGGACCTCGACGCGGTCAAGAAGCTCTTCGACGTCATCGGCCCGCGCTACAAGACGCGCAACGGCGGCTACACCCGCATCATCAAGGCCGGGTTCCGCTTCGGCGATTCGGCGCCGGCGGCGATCATCGAGCTCGTCGACCGCGACGTGGAGGCCAAGGGCAAGGAAGACCGCGCACGCCACGAGGCGGAGCGGGCGGCCAATCCGGTTCCGGCCGAAACGCCGGCGTAAGCGCCATCCGATATCCGCCGCAGCGGAAGCCCCGAGCGTGAACTCGGGGCTTTTTGCTGTGAGAACCGATGCGCCAGATGGAACTCGGGCTTTTCCGCGGTTTTTTTACGCAATAATCCTGATGTAACAATCTGTTAGCAGGAATTTTTGCTATGCACTGTGGCCCGGCGGTTACAGTAATTCCATACCTTTTGGGCTATCGACAGGGCAACCCACCCCTATCGGGGTGTGGTTTTTTTTCACTTCTGTTGAAAGGAAGAGGAGAGGGACAGCATGAAAAAGATCCTGTTGGCGGGCATCGCGGCCGTTGCCATGGCTAGCGCTCCTGCGCTCGCGGCTGACGCGCCGCGGCCGTACTACAAGGCCCCCCCGGCGTACGCACCGATGTTTAGTTGGACGGGCTTCTACCTGGGCGGCCATGTGGGCGGCCAGTGGGGCAGCGTCACCGACCTGACCTTCGGCGGTGGCGACACCGACCCGAGCGGTTGGATCGGCGGCGTGCTGGCCGGCTACAACTGGCAGGCTGGCGCGTTGGTTTTTGGTATCGAAGGCGATGCCGGCTGGGGCAGCACCAGTGGCTCCAACGTAGCCGGTGGCGGCGTCCTCTCGGACACCGACGTGCGCTTCGTTGGAAACCTGCGCGCTCGCCTCGGCTGGGCCATGGACCGGGTCCTGCTCTTCGTGGCGGGCGGCGGCTCGTGGGCCAACCTGCGGGCTACGCAGGTCGGCTCTGCCCCGATCTCCGACACCTTCGGTGGGTGGACGATCGGCGGCGGCGTTGACTTTGCCGTCACCCCGAACCTGATCTTGCGCGCCGAGTATCTCCACGCCGACTACGGCCGCGAGAACTTCGCCTTCGCCGGCGGCCCAGCCACGTTGGACTTCACCAACAACATCGTGCGCGGCGCGGCCATCTGGAAGTTCTGACCTCCGCACTTGGCACCAACCCCAAAGCCCCGGGCCTCGGCCCGGGGCTTTTTCTTTTGGATGATTGTTGAGCCTACGACGCCAGGAGGACGCGTTTTCGCGCCCGGCAACTTCA
The DNA here is from genome assembly GCA_963792635.1 of uncultured Alphaproteobacteria bacterium. Taxonomy (GTDB): domain Bacteria; phylum Pseudomonadota; class Alphaproteobacteria; order Rhizobiales; family Xanthobacteraceae; genus DATNNN01. The sequence continues at coordinate 129,807 of CAWBWX010000008.1, read as the reverse complement.
ACAATTCAGTTCCCGACGGTGGCTCACGGGTCCTACTCTCATGCTTTGAAATTCAAGGGGTTGTGGCGGGGGACCAGTTCTCGCCTGGCGATATTTGCCGTTCACTGTGGCTTTTCTGTCACAGACTCGTGCATTCGTGTAGGAGTACTACTTGGGGGAGCTTACGCATTTCGGCGGAGGGGAAATTATGAAAAAGCTGCTGCTTTCGGCAGTTGGAATTTGTTTCTTGAGCGCCACGCCGCTCTTTGCGGCGGACCGGCCCATCTACAAGGCCCCGCCGCCGCCGCCGATCTTCAATTGGAGCGGTTTCTACGTTGGCTTTGATGCTGGCTGGATCGGCGCCGACGCGACAATTTTTGTCCCTGGTGGGCCAGCTACCTCGCGTCCCGACCCCGACGGATTCATCGCCGGCGGCCATATCGGTTATCGGTACCACTACCCCAGCAATATTGTTCTTGGCCTTGAAGCCGACATTTACGGCATCGCCGGCGGCAGGGGACAGGCCATCTATCCAGGGTTCGCCAACACCGCGATCCTCGATCTGAATTGGGGCGGATCGGTGCGTGTCTCGCTCGGTGTGGCGTCTGGTCCCGGGCTGTTCTATGTCACCGGCGGCGGCGCCTGGATCGGCTTCGATGGCTGTACGACCGCCGCGGGATTTGGCACCCCTTGCGCTGCTGCTGCGTCATTCGACGATACGCGCTGGGGCTGGACCGTGGGCGGCGGACTTGCCTACGCGCTTAGTGCGAACCTCATTGTGCGGATCGAGTATCTATATGCCGACTTCGGAAACGTGCGCTATGCGACGCCTGGCTTGGTCGGTGGCGTAACCGATGTCGATATTGTGACCCACACTGTCCGCGGCGGCGTGAGCTGGAGATTCGCGGGGTCCCTAATCGCGGCACGCGCCGTAGGTTGCAAGAGCCCCGGGCCCCTGGCCCGGGGCTTTCGCTTTCTAAGGCTGCTCTTCCGCCGCTGATCCCGCCTATATATCCCCCGCGATGATTCCCATGGTTGCGCTTGCTTTAGCGCTCGGCAGCGTCTTCGTAGTTCCGGCGTCCGCCCAGGCACCGCGGCCGCCGGTGTCGCGCGCGAGATCTCGCTCACCTTTGCGCCGATCGTGAAACGGGCAGCGCCCGCGGTAGTCAACGTCTACGCCCAGAAGCAGACGCAGCGATCGTCGAACCCGTTCATGGACGATCCCTTCTTCCGCCGCTTCTTCGGCGGGCAGGGCGGCCCGGGCTTCGGCCTGCCCGGCGACCGGGTGCAGCGCTCGCTCGGCTCTGGTGTGATCGTGGATCCGGCCGGCATCGTGGTGACCAACGCGCACGTGATCGAAGGCGCCGACGAGGTGCGCATCTCGCTTTCCGACCGGCGGGAATTCGACGCCGAGGTGCTGCTGCGCGACCAGCGCAGCGATCTTGCCGTCCTCCAGATCAAGGACCGGCGCGAGCGCTTTCCCGCGATCGAGCTCGGCGACTCCGACGAGCTCGCGGTGGGCGACATCGTGCTCGCTATGGGCAATCCGTTCGGCGTGGGACAGACAGTGACGCAAGGAATCGTCTCGGCGCTGGCGCGCACGCAGGTGGGGATCACCGACTACGCCTTCTTCATCCAGACCGACGCCGCCATCAATCCAGGTAACTCGGGCGGCGCCCTCGTCGACATGGCCGGCCGGCTCGTCGGCGTGAATACCGCGATCTTCTCGCGTTCCGGCGGTTCGATCGGCATCGGTTTCGCCATCCCGGCGAACATGGTGCGGGTGGTGGTGGAATCGGCGCGCGGCGGCAGCGCCGCGGTGAAGCGGCCGTGGTTTGGCGCCCGGCTGCAGCCGGTGACGGCGGAGATCGCCGAAAGCATGGGTCTGAAGCGGCCGATCGGTGCGCTCGTCGCCAACGTCACGGCACAGAGCCCGGCTGGCAAAGCCGGCCTGCGCGCCGGCGACGTGATCGTCGCGATCGACGGCCAAGCCGTCGAGGATCCGAATACGTTCAACTACCGCTTCGCCACCAAGCCGATCGGTGGCCGCGCCCAGGTCGGCTACGAGCGCAAGGGCCAGGCGCTGGTCGCGGCGGTGGCGCTGGAATCGGCGCCCGATACGACCCGAGACGAGGTCATCATCCGCTCGCGCTCGCCGTTTGCCGGGGTCAAGGTGGCGAACCTGTCGCCGGCGCTCGCCGACGAGTTGCGCGTAGACGCCGCCGCTGAAGGCGTTGTGATCGTCGACGTGGGCGAGGGCGCGGCGAAGCAGCTCGGCTTCCGGCGCGGTGATCTGGTGCTCAGCGTCAATGGTGAGCGGGTGACGTCGATCGCCGACCTCGAGCGGTTGACCCGCGAGCGCAGTCGGCTGTGGCGCATCACGATTTCGCGGGGCGGCCAGCAGATATCGGTTATGCTCGGCGGATGAGCCCGGTTTCCAAACGCAAGAACCAGAGCCTGTTCGAAGCGGCCGGCCTCGACGAAGGGGCGCCCCGGCCGCTTGCCGACAAGCTCCGGCCGCAGAAGCTCGCGGAGGTGGTCGGCCAGGATCATCTGGTCGGACCCGACGGCGCGCTCAGCCGCATGCTGGAGGCGCGCTCGCTCGGCTCGCTCATCTTCTGGGGCCCGCCCGGCACCGGCAAGACCACGGTGGCGCGACTGCTCGCCGACGAGACCGATCTGCATTTCGAGCAAATCTCGGCGGTATTCTCCGGCGTCGCCGACCTGAAGAAAGTGTTCGATGCCGCCCGCGCGCGGCGCGAGACCGGGCAGGGGACGCTCCTGTTCGTCGACGAGATTCACCGTTTCAATCGCGCGCAGCAGGACAGCTTCCTGCCGGTGATGGAGGACGGCACCGTTACGCTGGTCGGCGCCACCACCGAGAATCCATCCTTCGAGCTCAACGCGGCGCTCTTGTCGCGGGCGCGGGTCCTGGTGTTCAAGGCGCTGGATGCGGCGGCGCTGGAACAGATCGTCGACCGCGCCGAGGCGATCGAGGGGAAGAAGCTGCCGCTCGACGCGGAGGCGCGTCTCGCCCTAATCCGCATGGCCGACGGCGACGGTCGCGCCGTGCTCATGCTCGCCGAAGAGGTTTGGCGCGCCGCGCGGGCGGGCGAGACCTTCGACGCCCACAAGCTTGTCGAGATCGTGCAGCGGCGGGCGCCGATCTACGACAAGTCGCAGGACGGCCACTACAACCTGATCTCAGCACTGCATAAGTCGGTGCGCGGCTCGGACCCGGACGCGGCGCTCTATTATCTCGCGCGCATGCTGGACGCCGGCGAAAACCCGCTCTACATCGCGCGGCGCGTAGTGCGCATGGCGATCGAGGACATCGGCCTTGCCGATCCACAGGCGCTCATCGTCGCCAACGCTGCCAAGGACGCCTACGACTTTCTGGGGTCGCCTGAGGGCGAGCTGGCGCTGGCGCAGGCGGTGATCTACGTGGCGACCGCGCCGAAATCGAACGCGGCCTACGTCGCCTACGGCCGCGCTATGCAGACCGCGAAGGATGCGGGCTCGCTTTTGCCGCCCAAGCACATTCTCAATGCGCCCACCGGGCTCATGAAAGACGAAGGTTATGGCTCGGGCTATGCCTACGACCATGACGCGGCGGAGGCTTTCTCCGGGCAAGACTACTTCCCAGAACAACTCGGGCGGCAGACGTTCTACGAGCCGGTCGAGCGTGGCTTCGAGCGCGAGCTGAGAAAGCGGCTGGAGTATTGGGCGAAGCTGCGCACGGAGCGCAAATAGAAAGGGCGACCTCGCGGCCGCCCTTCTGTTCGTCACACCTGCATGGGATCAGGCTGGAAGTATCGCCACGATCCGGTTGGTGCGCGGGTTGATCACCAGGATCTCATCGCCGATCCAAATGTAAACGTAGCGGCGATAGGACGGGTAGATCGTCCACAACTCGCGCGGCACCGGATAGGTACGCACGTGGCGCGGCACCGGACCTCCGACCGAGATCGTAAAGTTGAGGTTGTCCCGCGACATACGCGGACCGCGGAAGCTCGCGCGAACACGCTGGCGATCATTGTCGTTCAACGAGCTCCAATCGCCGCGGCCGCGGTTGCCAGCTCGCTCGCTCCGGTCGCGCCGCTCGCCCGACTGCTCGCGACGATCGACGCGTGGCTGGGCTTGCGGACGCTGCTCGGTGGCCTTTTCTTTCCCACGTTCTTGGCGGTCGCGAACCTGATCGCGCGGCATGGGCTGGCCGGTGGCGCCGGGCGGGGGCGTTTGCGTCGTACCCTGGCGCGGCTGCTGGTCCCGCTGACCGGCCGCAGGCTGCTGCTCGCGCTGCTTCATCTGACTGGGCGCGGGCTGCTGGCGGGCCTTTTGCTTCTGTTGCTCTTGCTGAGCAGGAGGCTGAGCCCCGGCCGCCGGCGGCTGTTGCGACCCGCCGGCCTGAGCACCGGCAGTGGCGACGCCAGCGAGCAGTACCGCCGCAGTAGCGGCGAACCGTAATCCATTGCGCATTGAGTTCTCCTCGGGAATCCCTGCCGCACCCTGGAGATAACATCGCGCGACGTGATTGGTTCCTCACCTATCGGGTGCACCAATTGATGCCACATCCGAATCGTTCGGCAGCCGCGACAAAGCCGTTCACATGAATTACTGATGTTTTTTGATGAAGCCGGTGAGCGGATCGCTCAGGCTCTTGTCCGTGGTGTTGATGGCATAGACCTCGGACATGTGGTTGTGGCCCGGCAGCGCTACCTCGCGCGGGCAGCGATCTTTCTTGCAAAGCGCATCCTTGAGCGCGGCCGCTTGCTGGATGAGTGCGGGCGGATCGAATTCGGCGTGGGCGACGAAGAGGGGCATAGGTAGCTTGCGGATGCCGCCGAAGGCGGAGCGTTCCGGATAGAGCGCCGGGTCGTCGCCAAAATATGCCTTCTCGTCCGGCCCGGCTTGCGCGGCGCTCGGCTCGTAGAGACCCGATACTAGTGCGAGGCCGGCAAGGCCGAGCCCGTAGGGGCCATAGAACTCCGGGTGCGAAACGTAGGAAGCGGCATGGGTGGCGCCGGCGGAATGTCCGACCAGGAAGATTCGCTCCGGATTCCCGCCGTAAGGCGCCACGTTCTGGCGGACCCAACTGACAAGTGCGCTCACGTCCTGGGCGCCGGCGGGCCAGGGGTGTGCCGGCGCGCGGCGATGGTCGGCGTTCACGCCGATCATGCCGTTCCTCGCCGCCCACAGCATGACGTTGTCGTAGAACGGGCCTAAAGCGTGCTTATCGCCGTCAATCAGCGAACCGCCGATGAAAATCAGCACCGGGCGGGCGCCGCCGGCGAGCGGCGGCGGCACGAATAGATCGAGCGCCTGCCGGTCGTCGGGTCCGTATTTCAGATCGCGCAGCACCTGCACGCCGGTGTAGGGCTCCTTGGCGTGGAAGGGCGCGTAGAGCCTCGCCGTATTGGGCGCGATCACCGAACCCAATTCCCGCACCTTGGCGGCGATGTGGGCGAGCTCCGCGGGCGTCTGGGCGCTAGCCGCGACCGGAAGGAGCAACATCGCGGCGGTCAAGCGGGCGTGAAATCGCATTTGTCTTCCTGGCGCGCGCTGCTGAGGCGCCTTGTGGCGGGCCAAGCTAATCAATGCCGGCCAAAGGCGAAAGGCTTGCTTCCATGCTCTCAACCGCTAGGTTGCGGCGCGCCTGCGGGGACCGTGATGTTTGCGACCTTTCTTGTTTTCCTGGGCGGCGGTATTGGCGCCGCACTGCGCCACGGCGTCAACATCGGCGCGGTGCGCGCCCTCGGCCCGAACTACCCCTGGGGCACGCTCACGGTGAACGTGGTGGGCTCCTTCCTGATCGGGGTGCTGGCGGCCTATTTCGCCTTCAAGGCCGGGGCGGCGTGGAGCCAGCACACGCGCCTGTTCCTGACCACGGGCATCCTCGGTGGGTTCACCACCTTCTCGGCATTCTCCCTCGATTTCGCGATGCTCTACGAGCGCGGCGACCTCCTGCAGGCGGCGGGCTACGTGGTGGCTTCCGTCGGCCTGTCGTTGATCGCGATCTTCCTCGGGTTGATGCTCGTGCGCGCGCTGGTTTGAGCCGGCCGATAAACCGAAAAAGCTGCCGAGGGGGAGAGAACGCATGCAATCGGGACGGGTCGTCTTCAGCCAGATGGACGAGGTGTTGTTCGGCAAGCCCGCCGCCGAGGGCGTAGCCGAGGAAGCCCGGCGGCTGGGGGCGACGCGCGTCTTCCTGATGGTGAGCGGCACGCTCAATCGCAAGACCGACGAGATCGAGAAGCTGCGCCGCGCGCTCGGCAACCGCTGCATTGGCACCTTCGACCGCATGCCGCCGCACACGCCGCGGCGCGCCGTGATCGCCGCGGCCGAAGAGGCGCGCGAAGCCAAAGCCGACCTGATCGCCACGCTCGGCGGCGGCTCGATCACCGACGGCGCCAAGGCGGTGCAGCTTTGCCTTGCCAACGACATCCGCACGCCCGATGCGCTCGACGACTATCGCCCGGTCAAGGGAGCCGACGGTGTCCTCGGTCCGCCGCCGTGCAAGGCGCCGACGGTCCGGCAGATCAGTGTGCCGACGACACTCTCGGGCGGCGAGTTCAGCGCCATTGCCGGCGTCACCGACGAGCGCAGCAAGGTGAAGGAGCTGTTCCGCCATCCGGGGATCGTTCCGCGCGCGGTGGTGCTCGATCCGGCCGTCACCGTGCACACGCCGGAGTGGCTGTGGCTGTCGACCGGCATCCGCGCCGTCGACCATTGCGTCGAAGGCATCTGCTCGGGCGAGGCGCATCCCTTTGCCGACGCCCAGGCGCTGCGCGGGCTCACGCTGCTTGGCAGAGGGCCTGCCGCGGGTGAAAGCCGATCCGGGCGACCTCGAGGCGCGGCTCGACTGCCAGATGGGAACCTGGCTCTCGATGGGGCCGCTCGCGAGCGGCGTGCCGATGGGCGCGAGCCACGGCATCGGCTACGTGCTGGGTGCGGTGTTCGACATCCCGCACGGCCACACCTCGTGCATCATGCTGCCCGCCGTCATGCGCTGGAACAAGCCGGTCAACGCCGACGCGCCAGGCGCTGGTGTCGGCGGCGATGGGCCATCCTGGCGAGGACGCCGGCGACGTGCTCGACGCGTTCATCGCCGGCCTCGGCATGCCGCGCAGCCTCGGCGCGGTGAAGATCGGGCCGGAGAGTTTCGACCGCATCGCCGAGCAGGCGATGGGGACGCCCTGGGTGCCGCGCAATCCACGGCGCATCGACGGCCCGGCGCAGGTGCGGGAGATTCTCGCGCTCGCGGCTTGAATGCCGGCGACGGCGGGGGACGTAAGACCCGCCGGGCTTGACCATCGGCTCGTTTCCGGGCTCACCCTCTCGCCATGGCTGTGGAAACGAGACAGGTCAACGACGACGAAGGCGGAATGCGCCTCGACCGCTGGTTCAAGGCGCATTACCCGGCGCTGCCCTTCGGTCATCTGCAGAAGCTCCTGCGCTCCGGCCAGGTGCGGGTCGACGGCGGGCGGGTGAAGACCAACACGCGGCTTGCGCCCGGCCAGCGTGTGCGCGTGCCGCCGCTCGACCGGGTGCCGGTGGCGCGCTCGCCGCAAACGGGTGGCGAAGCGCAAGGCGAGGGTGTGCCCGGCCGTGCGCAGCCGGCTCCCGCGCGGGGAGGGAAGAAAACCGACGCCGAATTCCTGCGCTCGATCATCCTGTTCGAGGACGACGACGTCTTGGTGCTGAACAAGCCCATGGGCCTCGCGGTGCAGGGCGGCTCGGGCACGGTGCGCCACGTGGACGGCATGCTCGAGGCGCTGCGCCAGCCCGGCCGCGACGGCCAGCGGCCGCGCCTCGTGCATCGCCTGGACAAGGACACCTCGGGCGTCCTGCTGGTGGCGAAGAACCGCTTCTCCGCCGCCGCTTTGGCCCGCACGTTCCGCTCGCGCTCGGCGCGGAAGATTTATTGGGCGCTCGTCGCCGGCGTGCCGCGACCGCGCCAGGGCCGCATTTCGACGTTCCTCGCCAAGGGCGGCGGGCCCGAGGGCGAGCTCATGCGCATCGCCGAGCACGGCGACAAGGACGCGAGCCACGCGGTCACCTACTACGCGGTGGTGGACCACGCGGCGCAGAAGCTCGCCTGGCTGTCCATGAAGCCGGTGACCGGGCGCACCCATCAGCTGCGCGCGCATGCGGCGTTCATCGGCCACGCCATCGTGGGCGACGAGAAATACTTCAACGTGGAGAACTGGGAGCTGCCCGGCGGCCTGCAGAACCGGCTGCATCTCTTGGCGCGGCGCCTCGTCATCCCGCACCCGCGCGGCGCCAAGCCCATCGACGTCACGGCGCCGCTGCCGCCGCACATGCGCCAGACGTGGAGCGTGCTCGGCTTCGACGATCGCATATACGACCCGATCGTGGACGCGCCGGAGGACGAATGATCCGCGAGCTGTTCGACCTCGATCAGGCGCCCGACCCCATGCGCTCGGCGCGACGGGGGATGCGGCCGGCGCTGCCCAAGCGATTCTACAAGGAGGCGAGCGTCGGCGAGACCGCGAACGGCTACGTGCTTCTGCTCGACGGCAAGCCGGTGAAGACGCCTGCTAAGCGCCCGCTGGTGCTGCCAGTGCGGGCGCTGGCGGAAGCCGTCGCCGCCGAATGGGCGGCGCAGGAAACCGTGATCGACCCCGCGCGCATGCCGATGACGCGGCTCGCGAACCTCGCCATCGACCGGGGGACGGAGAGCGCGGCGGGAATGGCGGACGAAATCGCGCGCTACGCCGGGCTCCGACCTCCTGCTCTATCGCGCCGGCGAGCCGGCGGGGCTCGTCGCCCTGCAAGGCCAGCACTGGGACCCGATCGCCAACTGGGCGCGCGAGGCGCTGGGCGCGCGCTTCGTCTTCACCGAAGGCGTCACCCACGTGGCCCAGCCGGAGGCGGCGCTCGCCGCCGTGCGCGCGGCCATCGCCGCCCACGCGCCGCCGTTTCGCCTCACGGCGCTCGCCTCGCTCACCACGCTCGCGGGCTCGGCGCTGATTGCGCTGGCGCTCTCTCGCGGCGCCCTCGACGCGGACGCGGCCTGGGCCGCGGCGCACGTGGACGAGGACTGGAACATCCGCCAGTGGGGCGAGGAGGCGGAAGCCATGGCCCGGCGCGCGGCGCGGCGCGCCGAGTTCGACGCCGCGGCGGCGATGCTCAAGCTCGCCTGAAGACGAAACCCGCCGAGGGATTGCTCCCTGGCGGGCCCTTGCGTCATCGCCCGGCGCCTTCCAGTACATCCGTGGAAAGGCGACGGGCTCGGCAAGGCTCTGGTAGCCCGATTGCATGACAGCCCGATGACGCCCGCCAAGCCCGCATGATAGCTTGGCCGAAAGGCTGGGGACCGATTCATGAAGGACATCCTCGACAAGCTCGAGCAGCGCCGCGCCGAGGCCCGGCTCGGCGGCGGCAAGGCGCGGATCGAAGCCCAGCACAAGCGCGGCAAGCTGACCGCGCGCGAGCGCATCGAGCTCCTGCTCGACAAGGGCTCGCTTCGAGGAGTTCGACACCTTCGTCCAGCACCGCAACACCGACTTCGGCATGGACAAGACCAAGGTGCCGGGCGACGGCGTGGTCACCGGCTGGGGCACGGTGAACGGGCGAAAAGTGTTCTTGTTCGCCAAGGACTTCACCGTGTTCGGCGGCTCGCTGTCGGAGACGCACGCCGGCAAGATCACGAAGATCCAGGACATGGCGCTCTCCACCCGGGCGCCGATCATCGGGCTCTACGACGCGGGCGGTGCGCGCATCCAGGAAGGTGTCGCGGCGCTCGGCGGCTACGGCGAGGTGTTCAAGCGGAACGTCATCGCCTCGGGCGTCATCCCGCAGATTTCCGTCATCATGGGCCCGTGCGCCGGCGGCGACGTCTATTCGCCGGCGATGACCGACTTCATCTTCATGGTGAAGGACACGAGCTACATGTTCGTCACCGGCCCCGACGTGGTGAAGACGGTGACGAACGAGACCGTGACCGCCGAGGACCTCGGCGGCGCCCGTGTCCACACCACGCGCTCCGGCGTCGCCGACGGCGCCTACGACAACGACGTGGAGACGCTCGCGCAGGTGCGCCGGCTGCTCGACTTCCTGCCGGCGTCGAACGAGTCCGGCGTGCCCGAGTGGCCGACCGAGGACGACCCGGCGCGCATCGAGCCCTCGCTCGATTCGCTCGTGCCCGACAATCCCAACAAGCCCTACGACATCAAGGAGCTGATCCTCGAAGACGGTGGACGAGGGCGACTTCTTCGAGATCCAGGAGGCGTTCGCCAAGAACATCGTCACCGGCTTCGGCCGCGTCGAGGGCCGCACCGTCGGCTTCGTGGCGAACCAGCCCATGGTGCTCGCCGGCGTGCTCGATTGCGACGCCTCGCGCAAGGCCGCGCGCTTCGTGCGCTTCTGCGACGCCTTCAACATTCCCATCGTCACCTTCGAGGACGTGCCGGGTTTCCTGCCGGGCACGGCGCAGGAATACGGCGGGCTGATCAAGCACGGGGCGAAGCTCCTGTTCGCCTACGCCCAGGCGACGGTGCCGCTCGTCACCGTGATCACGCGCAAGGCCTATGGCGGCGCCTATGACGTCATGGCGTCGAAGCACATCGGCGGCGACGTGAACTACGCCTGGCCCTCGGCGCAGATCGCGGTGATGGGCGCCAAGGGCGCGGTCGAGATCATCTTCCGCCAGGACGCGGGCGATCCGAAGAAGCTCGCCGCGCGCACCAAGGAATACGAGGAGCGGTTCCTGTCGCCGTTCGTCGCCGCCGAGCGCGGCTACATCGACGACGTGATCGAGCCGCACGAGACGCGCGCGCGGGTGGCGCGCGCCTTGGCCATGCTGCGGACGAAGCACGCGGAGAGGCCACGGAAGAAGCACGATAATTTGCCGTTGTGAGGTATCCGTCAGATAAAGCGCTGGTACTTCGCAAGCTTCGCTTCCAGTTCGTCCTCAAGCTCGGGATGGGATGCTAGAGCAGGGTGTATCAACGCGACGTTGGTCGCGTCGATGGCCGTGGCGATCGCCAGCGCGTGTTTCTTGTATTCCTCCGCGCTGCACTGCGCCTTCAGGAGTCCCATCAGGTCTTGCAGCTCGCGCGCAGTCTGAAAGGCGACTTGCATAGCGTGACGTGCCAAATCGATATCCATTTCTGATCTCCGTGCTAGCGACGAGCTAGACAAGCGTCCATGCACCTAAGGAAAGCCGTATCGTTGAGGTCGCTCCAGCGGGGCGAGATATATCTTTCAAGAAGGGGGTAGCAGAGGTCCATGCATCGTTGATAAGTCAGACCGCGTCCCGCGGCGAGCATCCGTCTCGCTGTAGCAACGATTTTTTCTTGATCCGCGTCTCCCCCCTCGGCGTTTGCCCATTGACCGCCGCCGGGCTGACCGGCGGGCACACGTGGTTGGTTGGAATCAAAGTGTGTCTCGTAGGCCGAACGGAGTTGTCTTAATTTTATTCCGACGTTGGTGGCGGCGATTGCATACCTCAGCGATGAAAGCTTTAAGCTGATTGAATCTCGATAATCCATAGGAGTCTCCACAATTTGAGGACTATGATCCTAGGATCAAAATACTAAAGCGTCAAGATTGACAACGATGCATGTGGATAAGTGGTGTCTTTTAAACCAACCGGTTAACGCCCTCCCACCCGCGCCACCCACGCCGTCGTCTTCCCCTCGATCCCCTTCAGCGTCAGCTCGCGGCGCTCGGCCTTCACCTCCGCCGCCACGTCGGGCCACACCGCGTCGCTGATCACGAGCTCGCCCGTGCCCGCGGCCGCGACCAGGCGCGCGCCGGTGTTCATGGTCTCGCCCAGCGCGGCGAACTCATAACTGCCGCCCTCGACGCCGATCGAGCCCACGAACGCTTCGCCGGAATGCACGCCGACGCCGACGGGCAGCCACGGGCCGGCCGCGTCGCCGTGGCCGGTGGCGCGCAGCAGCCCAAGGCCCGCGCGCACCGCGTCGCGCTTGTAGCTCGGCCCCACCATGCCGGCCATGAAGATGCCGATCACCTCGTCGCCCACCATCTTGTCGATCACGGCGTTGTTGCCGGTGAGCACCTTGGTGGCGGTGATGAAGAAGCGCTGCATCAGCGCGGCGAATTCGCCCGGCCGCATCTTCGCCGCCATGGGTGTCGAGCCGCGCACGTCGGCGTAGAGCACGGCGAGCTCCACCTCGGCGCCGCCGCGGTGCTGGCGAAACGCGCGCTCGCACTCGTCGCAGTAGTGCGGATTGCGCCGCCACGGGCCGCGGCCGATCCAGCGCATCGGCGGCCCCGCCAGCCCGTCGAACGGCGCCCAGCACAGATGGCAGCGATGGCCGGCGTCCGGCGAGATCGCCTTGAAGAAGCTCCGCATCCACAGCTTCTTGCGCATGCGGCCGGAGAGCAGGTCGTGCCAGAAATCGTCGTCGGGACGCGCGATGGATTCGGGCATGAACAGTTCCTTGCCGGAAGCTTAGCGCAGATCGTCCACCACGCAACGAAGCGCGATTGAAGCTTCGGCGCAGTTGTGCCCCAATGTTCGTGCGATACGAGGGCCAAACCGTGGCGGCTTCCGAGGCCAACCTGCAACGGTGCGCGCGCGTGATCGGCGACGGGGCGTTCGCGTTCCCGATCGCCGGCGCCGCCGGGCATCAAGGCGATCTCGAGATCCTCGCCGGCGGGCGATCGGAGGATGGTGCGCTCAAGCTTTGCGCCGCGCTGCTGCAGCCCAATCCGGATAATCCCGCCGACAAGAAGGTGAGCGTGGTGGTGCACAGCTGCACGGTCGGCTACCTCGCGCCGGACATGGCGCCGGCGTTCATCGCGGCGCTCGATGAAAGCGGCTTCACCAACGCCGCGTGCGAAGCGGTGATCTTCGGCGGCCGGCACCAGGCCGGCGAGCCGGACAGCGAATTCGGCATCAAGCTAAACGTGATGCTGCCGTTCAAGCTCGTCGATCCGGTCACGCCTGCAAGCGTGGAATTCGCGCGAGCCGCCACCGGCCGCAACGCCGACGCAACCCGCGCGCGCCGCGCCGCCGGTGCGGCCGCAAACGCACGTGTTCCGCACGCGGGAGCAGCGCCGCGGCTTCTTCGGGTGGATTTTCCTCGCGGCGTTCCTGGTGTTCAACCTCGCCATGGCGCTGTGGCTCGCCACCTTCTGGGCCGGCCTGTTCGAGCTCGCCGACGCGCTCGCCACCGGCGGCGAATGGGAAGCCAAGTTCCGCGGCGCGCTCGGCACCGAGCTCATCCTCGCCATCTGGATCGCCGGGGCAGTGGTGCTGGCGCTCGCCGCGTACGTGACGCGGGGAGCGCGGCGCGTGGTGGTCGAGGAAATCGTGGAAAACCCGCCTACGCCGGCTCCATGACCGCAGGCAACGCCTTGGGCTCGCCTGGTGCGTGCGCTTGCGGCTCGCGCGGGCTGGACGCGGACGCGCGTTCATAGGCAGAATTGCCGGCAGATGCGGCCCGGCGGGGACCAGAAGACCATGAAGTGGAACTACGATCTTCCCGAGTTGGCGGTGTTCGTCGACGTGGAGACGACGGGACTGAGCTCCGCCGACCGCGTGGTCACCCTCGGCGCCATCTGGCTCACGACGGCGAGCGTCGGCAGCGGGCCGCTGCCCGTCAGCTACATCAATCTCGTGTTCAATCCCGAGCGGCCCAGCCATCCCTACGCCGAGCGCATCCACGGCTATTCGCCCGAGGTGCTCGCCGAGCAGGACCCGTTCTTCCTCTACGCCGATTTCGTCCGGCAATACCTTGCCGCCGCCGACGTGGTCGTCGCCCATAACGCGCCGTTCGATCTGGAATTCATCAACCGCGAGCTCGCGCTCGCCGGCGAGCGGGAGCTGGATACGCCGGTGTTCTGCACCATGCAGGGCTGCCGTGAGCGCGGCACCCGCGGCGCCGGGCTGGAGAAGGTCTGCGAAGACATCGGTCTCGGCCGCCGCCAGCGCACCGGCGGGGCGCTCGAGGACGCGTGGTTGGCGATGCAGATCTATCTCTGGCTGCATGAATGCCCGCACATCCGCCCGTTCTCCGATTGCGGCGAATTCGCCCGGCCATTCAATCTGCGCACCGCCGCGCCGCAATCCGCCGCGGCGCAGGATTCGCCGCTGGTCCACGCCGGCGTATAGCGCGGTCTGAACGGCGCGGCATCGGCGCCGAGCGCGCGACGCAGATTCTTGGCGGGGTCGAAGGGGAGCGCCGCATGGTCGTGTTCTTCGCCTTTCTCCATCACCTCGCGGCGTTCACCCTGGTCGCGGCGCTGGCCGTGGCGTTCGCGTTGATCCGCCAGGAGCTCACGCTCGCCACGGCGCGCAGGCTGGTGATCGTCGACGGCGTGTTCGGCGCCGCGGCGGGCGTGGTGCTCGTAGTCGGGCTCCTGCGGGTCTTCTTTTTCGAGAAGGGGGCGGCCTACTATTTCGCGAGCCACGCGTTCCTCGGCAAGTTCGGGCTGTTCATCGCGGTCGGCCTCGTCTCCATCGTGCCGACGATCGAGTTCCTGCGCTGGCGCAAGCCGCTGAAGGCCGGGCAGATGCCGGCGGTGAGCGCCCAGAAGATTTCTGGCGATCCGCAGGATCATCCATTGGGAGCTGGCGGGGATCGTGTTCATTCTGCTGTTTGCGGCGCTCATGGCCAAGGGCGCGTGGATCTAAGGAGGCAGTCATGCCCGGTCAAAGCATTCGCCAAGCGTTGGACAAGCTCGGCCAGGCGCTCGCGGCGGCGCCGGGAGAGGCGGACAAAAAGGACACCACGGCGACGGCCACGCTGCGCGACGGGCTCGCGTTTCAGGTGAGCGGACCGCGCGGCCAGGTGCAGACCGACATGCCGCCGGCGGTGGGCGGTGCGGCTGCCGGGTTTCCGCCCGGCTGGCTGCTGCGCGCGGCGCTGGCGTCCTGCACCGGAACCGTCATCGCGATGCGGGCGGCGAGCCTCGGCGTCACGCTCGATACGCTGGAAGTGAGCGTCGAAAGCGAATCGGACATGCGCGGGATGCTTGGTCTCGACGAGAAGATATCGCCCGGCCTGCGCGAATTGCGCACCCAGGTGCGGATCGGCGCGGCGAACGCCGATGCAGACCAGCTCCGAGAGATCGTGCGCTGGGGCGACCAGCATTCGCCGGTCGCCTGCACCTTGCGGGACGTACTGGCAGACCGTCTCGACGTCGAAATTGCCGGATAGCGGTGGTTGCCGGGAAATCCATGATCCGCGTCACCGACCGCATCCAGCTGCACGAGCACGAGCTCGAGGAGCATTTCATCCGCGCCTCGGGGCCGGGCGGGCAGAACGTCAACAAGCTGTCGACGGCGGTGCAGCTCCGCTTCGACGTGCGCCGCTCGCCGGGGCTGCCGCCGGAAGTGCGCGCACGGCTAGCTGGGCTCGCCGGCCGGCGGCTATCGGGCGAGGGCGTGCTCGTCATCACCGCGCAAAACCACCGCACCCAGGAGCAGAACCGGCGCGAGGCCCGCGCCCGGCTGTTCGAGCTCATCCGCCGCGCCGCGGTGGCGCCCAAGGTGCGCCGGCCGACGCGGCCGACGAAGAGCGCCAAGAAGCAGCGGCTCGACAGCAAGGTGCGCCGCGGCCGCATCAAGAGCCTGCGCGGCAAGCGCATCGCGCTCGACTAGGCGAGCGTCGCCAGAGCCGCCCAGGCGATAACCGCGATGCGCGCGAGCCGTGCCCAGATCGCGTCGCCCCGGTAGCGGTCAGCGCTCCGCCACACGGCGAGAACCATCAGCAGATTGTAGGGCAGGGACAGGAAATGGATCGCGATCGCGAGGAGCGGGTTTAAACCGAGCACGAAGGCGGCAAGCGCCGCGCCGGTGGTGATGAGGTTGAGGAGCGAGCCAAAGAGAATGGCGTAGCCCCAGAACGCTTGGCCGAGCGGCACGCGGCCGTTCCACAGCTCGGCGAGACGTCTCATTCGCCCAATCTGTCACGCCGGGCCGGCAATTGCGCGCGCGGGGAGGGACTAGACATTGTCGCCTTCCAGCGCCGCGCACACCGCGCGCGTCACCGCCCCGGTCGTGGCCTTGCCGCCGAGATCGGGGGTGTGCAGCGCGGGGTCGGCGGTGACGCGCTCGACCGCGCGCATGAGCCGCGCGGCGGCGGCGGCCTCGCCGAGGTGGTCCAGCATCAGGCTGCCGGTCCAGAAAGTGGCGATGGGGTTGGCGATGCCCTGGCCGGCGATGTCGAAGGCCGAGCCGTGGATCGGCTCGAACATGGAAGGAAATTTCCCTTCCGGGTTGAGGTTCGCGGTCGGGGCGAGGCCGAATCGAGCCGGCGAGCGCGGCGGCGAGATCGGAAAGGATGTCGGCGTGCAGGTTGGTGGCGACGATGGTGTCGAGCGTCGCGGGCTTGAGCGTCATGCGCACGGTCATGGCGTCGACCAGCATCTTGTCCCACGTCACGTCGGGGAACTCGGCGGCGATCTCCTGCGCGATCTCGTCCCACAGCACCATGCCGTGGCGTTGCGCGTTGGACTTGGTGACCACGGTGAGGAGCTTGCGCGGCCGTGCGCGCGCGAGCGCGAAGGCGTAGCGCATGATGCGCGCCACCCCGGCGCGGGTGAACACGGCTACGTCGGTGGCGACCTCCTCGGGCAGGTCCTTGTGCACGCGGCCGCCAACGCCGGCGTACTCGCCCTCGGAGTTCTCGCGCACGATCACCCAGTCGAGTTCCGGCCCGGAGACGGCGCGGAGCGGACTCGTGATGCCGGGCAGGATGCGGCTGGGCCGCACGTTGGCGTACTGATCGAAGCCCTGGCAGATGGCGAGCCTGAGCCCCCACAGCGTCACGTGGTCCGGCACGTCGGGCGCTCCCACGGCGCCGAACAGGATCGCGTCGTGCGACCGGATCTGCGCCAGGCCGTCCGCGGGCATCATGCGGCCGTGGCGCTTGTAGTACTCCGAGCCCCAGTCGAAATGCTCGAAGCTGAGCGCGAAGCCGCCGTCGCGCCGCGCGCAGGCCTCAAGCGCCTCGATCCCGGCGGCGATCACTTCGGCGCCGATGCCGTCGCCGGGAATGGCGGCGATCTCGTAGCGTCGCATTTTGTTCTTCCTCTTCCGTCCTGCCGCTGAGCCGCATGAGCGACGAGCGGCGCCCGAGCCGGGTTCGGCCAGTATAGCAATCGAGCATGATGGGTAGGCTGACGTGCGGTCGCGCGGCCTATGTCTTGACCGCCTTCAGCCCGAGAATAACGCAAAGCGCCGCAGCGGCGATCGCCGCAAGCCACCACGGCTGGTCGCACAACCCCTGCACGCTCGAGCAGACCTGCGAAGCCCAGTTCTCGCGCGACCGGTAGTGGCTCGCGAAATAAACGAAGCCTGCGGCCGGGATCATCAACGTCGCAATGCCGGAGAGGATGCCGCGCATGACCTGCTCGCAATCGCGCTGGTTGCGCATACACCATGGGCGGCGGGCGCAGGGCAAGGGTGCAGCGGCGCGGCGGTAGCTGCTTACGTCAGCTTCACTTCGGCATCGGGATCGGGCCCACGTCCTTGGGCACCTGATATCCGCGCTGCACCGCCGGCCGCCCCGCGATCGCCAGGTACCAGCGCTTCACGTGCGGGTACTTGTTGAGATCGATGGTCTGCCACTCGAAGCGCGCGATCCAAGGAAAGATGGCGATGTCGGCAATGGAGTATTCGCCGGCCACGTATTCATGGTCCTTGAGCCGCCGGTCGAGCACGCCATAGAGCCGGTTGCCTTCCTTCAAGTAGCGCTCCTCGGCATAGGGGGCCTTGCCCGGATTGTACTTCGTGAAGTGGTGCACCTGGCCGAGGAAGGGGCCGATGCCGCCCATCTGCCAGTTTAGCCACTCGAGCACGCGCCAGCGCTGGTGGAAGTCCTTGGGCATGAGCTTGCCGGTCTTCTCGGCGAGGTATTGCAGGATCGCGCCGGACTCCATCAGCGCGCAAGCCGTGGTCGTGGTCGACGATGGCGGGGATGCGGTTGTTGGGCGCGATCTCGAGAAACTCCGGCTTGAACTGCTCGTCCTTGCCGATGTCGACGGAGTGCGCCTTATAGGGCAGCTCCAGCTCCTCCAGCGCAATGGAGATCTTGCGGCCGTTGGGCGTGCTCCACGTGTAAAGATCGATCATTCACCCATTCCTTTGGTTCAAAGAAATCAGCGTTGCCGCCACCACATGCGGCCGGCGGCGAACATCTGGTTCGGGTTCACGAACTGCACGGCACCCTGTTTCACCCGGCCGAAGCCGGGGTCCTGGGGCGGGTAAGGCGTGCAAAGCGTGCTGGTGCAGAGGATGTTCTGCGTCTCCCAATAGCGCAGCTCCGTCTGGCCGACCATCTGATATCGGCCGCGCACGACGGAAGTCCCGGGCGCCTGACCGGGCGCGCCGCCGGCGAACTGCGTACGCGTCTCGTATGTGCCATTGGGCAAGAAAGAGATGTAGATGGCGCTTGCCGGGAGAGAGCCGGGCACGCCGGGATCGGCCGACAGCCAGGTGCCGAAGATCGGGTTCTGTTGGGCCGGAGCCGGCAGGGCGAGAGCCGTGATGAGGCAGACAACGAAAAGGCGAAGCGATCTCAAGGCGCTGCTCCGTTCGGGCCGGAGTAGGTGTCAGGCGGAAGCTTAGCCCAAGATCAGCCAAGGTCGAGTAAGATTGTTCGGCCGCGTGCAGCGGAGGTGTCGATGCGGTGGCTCGTAGCGTTTGCAGTTCTGGTGGCGGCGTTCGCGGTGCGGGCGGCGCTCGCCCTTTCCCCTGGCGACGCCGGCGCGCCGGCGGTCGTCGCGCTCGCCAGCGCGTCGGATGGAATGCGTCTCGCGCAAGCGGCAAAGGACAAGGCGAAGTCCAACGACGATGAAGAAGACGATTCCGCCGACGACGACGAAGAAGACGAAGACGACAGCGACGACAACGAAAGCGACAACGACTAGGTCGCCCGCGGTGGGATCACGAGCTGGGTCTGGGTGACGAGCGCCGCGAGGCGGCCGTCGCTGCGCATGATCTTGGTCTGCCACACCATGGTGGTGCGTCCGCGGTGGAGCGGCGTGCATTCGGCCTTCGCCGTCTCGCCCACCGGGATCGCGGCGAAGAAGTTGGTCTTGCTCTCGATGGTGACGGTGCCGCCGCCCGTGGGCAGGTTCGCCGAGGTGCCGACGCCGCCGATGGTGTCGGCGATGGTCATGATGGCGCCCCCGTGCAGCACGCCGTGGCGGTTCGACAGCTCCTCGCGCGCCTCGAGCGTGGCTTCGATGCGCTCAGGCGAAACGTGAGTGATCTTGAGCCCGATGAAGCGGGCGAAATGCGGCTTGTCGCTGCCGAGAAATTCCTTGACGTCGTCCACTGCCACCGAAACCTCCTGTCGTGAGCGGCGCACGATAGGGGGCCTTGGCGCGCCGGACAACCGGCGGCAGTGCGTCCGCTAATACGGACGGTGGAACAGCCGGTCGAGCGAGTAGCGGCCGCCGCGGGCGACGAACAGCGCGATCAGCCCACCCACCACCATCACGTTCTTGATGAAATGGTTGTACTGGTTCTGCCACTCGGCGGCGGGATAGGTCCAGAACGCGTGCGCCATGAACGTCGCGACGATGGTGAAGGCGATGAGCACCAACGCGGCGAGACGCAGCTGCAGGCCGAGCACGATGGCGAGCCCGCCGATGAACTCGACAAGGGCCGCGAGGAGGGCCATCGCCTGCGGCGCCGGCAGGCCCATCGTCGCCAGGTAGCCGGCGAATTGGCTGATGTCCGTCAATTTCATCACGCCGGTGGCCAGGAACACCCCGCCGATCAGGAGGCGGGCAAGGAGCAGAAGAAAGTTGCCGGCGTCGGTGGCGACATGGTCGAGAGGCGTGGTGTAGGGCGAATGGTGGTGCTGGGAAAGATTTTGGGCATAGCGCGACATGGCACCCTCCTGGCAGGTCCCTGCCCAGGAGAACGCGGCTACCGGCAGAAGGTTCAGCCCGCCTGTCGAATCAATACGTAACGACGCTGCGGATCGATTTCCCCTCGTGCATCAATTCGAAGGCGCGGTTGATGTCCGTGAGCGGCATCTGGTGGGTGATCATGGGGTCGATCTCGATCTTGCCCTCCATGTACCAGTCCACGATCTTGGGCACGTCAGTGCGGCCTCTCGCGCCGCCGAAGGCGGAGCCGCGCCACACCCGGCCGGTCACGAGTTGAAAGGGGCGGGTGCGGATCTCGGCGCCCGCCGGCGCCACCCCGATGATGACGCTCTCGCCCCAGCCCTTGTGACAGCACTCCAGCGCGGCGCGCATCAGATCGACGTTGCCCACGCACTCGAACGTGTAGTCGGCGCCGCCGCGGGTCAAATCGACGAGGTATTTCACCAGATCGTCGCCAGCGTCCTTCGGATTGACAAAGTGAGTCATGCCAAAGCGTTCGCCCCACGCCTTCTTGTCTTGATTCATGTCGACGCCGACGATCATGTTGGCGCCGGCAAGGCGCAGGCCTTGGATCACGTTGAGGCCGATGCCGCCGAGGCCAAAGACGACGCAGTTGGCGCCGGGCTCGACCTTGGCGGTGTTGATGACGGCGCCGATGCCGGTGGTGACGCCGCAGCCGATGTAGCAGACCTTGTCGAAGGGGGCGTCGTCGCGAATCTTCGCCACCGCGATCTCGGGCAGCACGGTGAAGTTCGCGAAGGTGGACGTGCCCATGTAGTGGTGCAGCTTCTTGCCGCCGAGCGAGAAGCGCGAGGTCCCGTCGGGCATGACGCCGGCGCCTTGGGTCGCGCGGATTTTCTGGCAGAGGTTGGTCTTGCGCGAAAGGCAGTACTCGCACTCGCGGCACTCGGGAGTGTAGAGCGGGATCACGTGGTCGCCCTTCTTCACCGAGGCGACGCCGGGGCCCACGTCCACCACCACGCCCGCGCCCTCGTGGCCGAGGATAGTAGGGAAGAGGCCTTCGGGATCCTTGCCCGATAGGGTGAATTCGTCGGTATGACAGATGCCGGTGGCCTTGAGCTCCACCATCACCTCGCCGGCCTTGGGGCCCTCGAGCTCCACGTCGGTGACGGTGAGCGGCTTTCCCGCCTCGAAGGCGACGGCTGCACGAACTTTCATCGAATTCCCCCGTCAATCCTTTCCCGGCCATTTAGCGCGATAGCGGATCTCGGTGCCGTCGTTATGCCGCTGCCAAGGGCCGAGTTCCGGTGTGTGAGGCGCCTTGTCCGTCAGTCCGATGCGGTACACACGATCGGGCTGGCCGGCGATCTTGACCTCGAGCTGTCGATTGGGGGTGCGGAAAGCGAGTTCGACCTGTCCGACGATGACCGGCCGGTCGCCGTCGCGGCGGAATTGGTCGGAACGCAACTCGCCTGGCATAAGGTTCTGGTCGGTCTGCAGCTCGATCTTGATGTCCCGGGCGGAAGCCGGCAGCGCCGTGCCGGCGGGGAGACGGACTTCGAACTGAAGCAGGGGGTTGGCGGCGTTCGGGTTGAGCCAAGGGGTGGCCGTTGCAACGGTGTAGAAATAGGCCGCGGTTCCGACAGCGCCGACCGCCAGCAGCACCAGGATCAGGGCTTTCGAGCTATTGGCCGCCAGTTCGCGCGCGCTGTCGCGACCGCGCATCCGCATCGCGAGCTTGGTGCCGAGCACAAGACCGCCGAGCGCACCTGCCGGAGCGAACAGGAGCAGCACCAGCAGGCCTGACATGATGGGATCGGCCGGGTTTCCGAAACCGACGAGCCCGAGCACCATCACGGTGGCGACAAAACCCAAAACAGCGCCGATCACGCCGGCGACAATGGGGAGCGCGTTGTGCATGCGTTCATCTATAACGTAGGCGACGGGTGTGCGCCACGACAGAGCCGGTGGTCAGCGGCCCTGATCTCGCCCA
Source organism: uncultured Alphaproteobacteria bacterium (assembly GCA_963792635.1). Lineage (GTDB taxonomy): Bacteria > Pseudomonadota > Alphaproteobacteria > Rhizobiales > Xanthobacteraceae > DATNNN01. The sequence goes on along the minus strand of CAWBWX010000008.1, from coordinate 108,029 downwards.
ACGGGAAGTCCATACGTCCGGTCATGAAACGCACCTGTGTCGCTGCCGCCATCGCCGCATCCGTCCTCCTTACCGCCGCGCCGGCGCGGGCCGCATGCTTCCCGCCGTTGGGTTGCACCGATACCGATTTCTTCCGGCAAACGGACTTGGCAAAGCAGAGTTGCGATGTCCTGTGGAAGATACGCAACACCATCCTTAAGGAGCGCGGACTGTGCTTCGAGAAGGAGCGCGAAATCAAAGCCTTCGGCAACGCCGGTTGCTCGGTGACGTTCGCCAATACGCTGCTGCTCAACTCGGCGGAGCGCGATAACCTCGCGAGGATCGCAGCCGTCAATAAGACGAAACGCTGCCCGCGCTAGCGTCGGGTCGAAAACCACTTTTCCGCCGTAGCATGGCGCCAAATGCGACGGGGCGCGGTCGCCCGCGCCCCGAGGGAGTTTGTGCCGCTTTAGCGCGGCTGCGGTACGATGCGGATGTAAGGCTTCGGCGATTTCCAGCCCTGGGGATAGGTCTTCTTGGCGTCGTCGTCGGACACGGAGCCGGCGATGATCACGTCCTCGCCCTGCTTCCACTGCGCCGGCGTCGCCACCTTGTGCTTCGCCGTCAGCTGCAGCGAGTTCGATCACGCGCAGCACCTCGTCGAAGTTGCGGCCGGTGGTCATGGGATAGACCAGGATGAGCTTGACCTTCTTGTCCGGCCCGATGACGAAGACGTTGCGCACGGTCTGGTTATCGGCGGGCGTGCGCTTGGCCGGATCGCCGGAGACGGCGGCCGGCAGCATGCCGTAGAGCTTCGACACGTTGTAGTCGGTGTCGCCGATCATGGGATAGTTGGGCGCGAAGCCCTGGGTCTCCTTGATGTCCTCGGCCCATTTCCCGTGCTTTTCCACGGGATCGACGGACAGGCCGATGATCTTCACGTTGCGCTTGTCGAACTCGGGCTTGATCGAGGCCATGTAGCCGAGCTCGGTGGTGCAGACCGGCGTGAAGTCTTTGGGATGCGAGAACAGCACCGCCCAGGAATCGCCGATCCAGTCGTGAAACTTGATCTTGCCTTGCGTGGTTTCGGCTTCGAAATCGGGCGCGGTATCGCCCAGGGAAAGAGCCATCGCATCCTCCTCGGAATGCTGCCGTAGGCGCGCCCGATCGGCGCGGCGTGTGCGGTCAGCGCATATGGGGCCGTCACCCAATATAGCGCTTTTCACCTAAGACGCCAGAAGACGGAATGATTTACGAAAGGCGCGCGAAAAAAATCTAGGCAATCAGCCGACTTCGCGGTTCATAGATGTTGGCGTCGCGCAACAGGTATTCGCCGCAAACGATGCGATTGCGGCCGCCGGCCTTGGCCGCGTACATGGCGACGTCGGCGTTCGACAACAGCGTGTCGACGTTGTTCTCCGCCCGCAGCGCCGCGATGCCGATGGAGAGCGTGCCGCGCACCTCGTTGGAGGAGATGCGGATCACCGGGTCGGCGAACGCCGTGCGGATACGCTCGGTGATCTCGAGCGCGGTCGCCACGGAAGCTTCCGGCAGCATGATGGCGAACTCGTCGCCACCGATGCGACCGACATAGTCGGTGGCGCGCATGGAGGCCTTGCAGATGGCGACCAGGCGCTCGAGCAGCCGATCGCCCGCCGGGTGCCCGTGGGTATCGTTGACCGATTTGAAATCGTCCACGTCGATCAGCACGCAGCTCAAGGGGCGGTCGTGGCGGCGGGCGCGCTCGATATCGCGGTTGGCTTCCTCGGAAAAGCTCCGGCGGCTCATGGCGCCGGTGAGGCTGTCGATGGCGGCGGCCGTGCGCAGCTCCATCTCGTCGATCACCAGCCTCGCGAGATCCTGCATCACTGCGATTTGGTCGGCGCTGAGCTCGCGCACCCGGGTGTCCATGGCACAGAGCGCGCCGATGTTGTAGCCGTCGCGCGTGCGCAACGGCACGCCGATGTAGAAGCGCACGTGCGGCGGGTCGACCACGAGCGGAATATCGGCGAAGCGCGGATCGGCGCGCGCGTCGGGGACGATAAGTGGTTCGCTATCGCGGATGGTGTAGTTGCAGAACGAGATGTGGCGCGGCGTCTGCATCAGCCCGAGGCCTTGGCGCGACTTGAACCACTGCCGCTCCTTGTCGATCAGCGATACCAGCACGATGGGCATGCCGAGCACGGTGCGGGCCAGGCGCGTGATGCGCTCGAAGGCTTCCTCCGGCTCGGTATCGAGCACGTCGTAGCGGTGCAGCGCTTCGAGGCGCGCGGCCTCGCCGCCGGGATTGCACTCGAAAGTGGAGGCGCCACGAAATAGGGAGTGGGGCATCGGTGGGAACGTCTTTCGCCCCGACTGAGCGCCTACACCTGCTTAGACTTCCTGAATCCGATACCGACAGTTTGATCGAGTACGCCCCCGATTGGGATAAATACGGACTACCCGGTCGCCGCCCGCTGAATTCCTCGCGGTCAGAGCTTCCGCTCCTTGGCGTTCCAGTGGTGCTCGAGATTGGCGATCAGCGCCGGACTGGAAGTGGCAATAGGCCTGCTCCTTCGCGTAGAGCGCCAGGTAGCGGCGGAACAGGTCGAGCGGTTCCTGTCCGATCCGGAAGCTGCGCGGCGGTTGCCGACGGCGCTCACCATCCCCGGAGCTCGTGAGCCCCTCGACGACGCTGTGCGAGCGCTGCGTCCATCCGATCGGCGGCGCGATCTCGTCGCAGATGAGGCGGCCCTCGGCGCTGTCGCAATCGAACCGGCGGCCGTACATGATGGCCTGGCGGGCCAGACGGTCGCCGACGAAGCGCGGCAGGCGCAGGTTGGCCATGCCCGGAATGATCCCTTCCTTGCGGGCGGGCAGCGTGAGATAGGCGCCGGCCTCGGCCAGCACGTAATCCATGACCAGCAGATGCTGACAGCCGCCGCCGATCGCGAAGGTATCGACCGCGGCGATCCAGGGCTTCTCGATGGTCGATGCCGGCAACATCGTCCGGCGAGGCGTCGGTCCTGGCCAGCCCGCGGAACATCTTGTTCTCGTAGCCCATCACATGCTGGAAATAGAACAGGAACGAGATCTTGCCCTGATAGAGATGGGTGAGATTGATCCCGGCAGAACAGATCCGCCGCCCGGCATATTTTGGATGGTCGACACGGCCGCCGCGCAGCACCGCGATCTCGGTGCCCTGATCGAGAATGGCGAGATCGATCGCAGTTTCGAGCGGCGCAAGCGTCGTTTCGTCGAGCGCGTTGAGGGCAGCCGGATTACGCAGTCTCAACGATCGATGCCTTGCCCATCCGGCTCACGCAGGCGGTGCCCAGATCGATCGATCCGTCTGCGCGAAGCGTGCGCGCAGGTCTCTGCGTTTCTGCGCGGGGAGCAGCATCGCGTGGCAGAGATGCCGGCCGATCTCCGGGATGCGTCAGGACATGCGAGAGCAAGATGCCCGTGGTCGATCTCGAGGCCTTCCTTCTCCCTGAGCGGAAGCGCGTTCTCCGCTGCCAGGGCCTGGTCATCGGGCGTGAGCCCGGGCAGCAGCCTGGCGGCCTGCTGCACGAGTTGCTCGACACGGAGAAACTTGAGCTCCTGTCCGTCGGTGAGCCGGTCGTAAAGCTCGACGACGTGAGTTGCCAGGAAAAGCTCGCGTAGCTCGCGCTCCTTGCCGATGGATCGCGTCGCTCGCCAGCGACCTCGTTCGGACTGCGCGCCTTCCTCCGGGAGCTCGTCCGCGCAGCGCCTTGCCCATGCTCCAGAATTTCGAGCAGGCCGCAGCTATCCAGCCGGAAGTCCTCGCTATCGCGGGCGCGCTCGTCGAGCCATGCGCTCACGTCCCGGGAGCGAGCCCGGCCCGCTCCAGCAACGCCTGCTCGCTGCGACATCGCGTACCGGTCGCGCAACTGCATGGGCCTTTGATCCTCTGGCCGAATGTTTGGCAGTATCATAGCCGATACGAAGCGTGATCAGGCTCGACCTACCGCCCGGTCGGCCCTGAGCCGATCGAGACCGCTTCGCGCGACGAGATCGCCGCGCTGCAGACCGAGCGCCTCAGTGTTCGCTTCAGAACGTCTACGAGAATGTGCCGGCCTATCGCAAGAAGTTCGATGCGGCCGGCGTGCACCCCGCCGACTTCAAGCGCCTCGAGGACCTCGCGAACTTCCCCTTCACCACCAAGCAGGACCTGCGCGAAAACTATCCATTCGGATTGTTCGCGGTTCCCGAAGAGAAGATCGCGCGCGTGCATGCCTCGTCGGGTACCACCGGCAAGCCCACGGTCGTGGGCTACACGCGCGGCGACCTCGACACCTGGGCTGATCTGGTCGCGCGCTCGATCCGCGCGGCGGCGGCCGGCCCGGACATGACGGTCCATATCGCCGTCGGCTACGGGCTTTTCACCGGCGGTCTCGGCATGCACTACGGCGCGGAGCGCCTCGGCTGCACCGTGATCCCGGTTGCCAGCGGCATGACCGAGCGGCAGGTCCAGCTCATCCTGGACTTCAAGCCGGACATCATCATCCCGACGCCGTCGTATCTCCTGGTCATTCTCGACGAGTTCCGCGCCCGCGGCCTCGATCCGCGGCAAGACCTCGCTCAAGATGGCGTTGTGCGGGGCCGAGCCGTGGACCGATGCCATGCGCACGGAGATCGAGACGTGCGTTCGACATCGACGCCGTCGACACCTACGGGCTTTCGGAATTGATCGGGCCGGGCATGGCAAGCGAGTGCCGTCGAGACCAAGGACGGCCTGCACGTATGGGAGGACCACTTCTATCCGGAGATCATCGAGCCGGAGACCGGCGAAGGTGCTGCCGGACGGCGAACGCGGCGAACTCGTCTTCACATCGCTGACCAAGGAAGCGATGCCGGTGATCCGCTATCGCACGCGCGACCTGACGCGGCTGCTGCCCGGCCGCGCGCGCTCGATGCGGCGCATGGAGAAGGTCACCGGCCGCTCCGACGACATGATGATCGTGCGCGGCGTCAATGTGTTTCCCACCCAGATCGAGGAGCAGATATTGCGCTGCGATGGGCTGAGTCCGCACTTTCTGATCGAGCTGCGGCGCGACCAGCGGCTCGACCAGATGCGCGTGGTGGTCGAGGCGCGGCCGATGCCGGCGAAGCCGCGCGGGAGGCGCAGGCGAGGCTGCTTGCCGCGCACGTCAGAATCACATCGGCATCACGGTGGAGGTGGCGGTGGTGGAGCCCGGCACGGTCGAGCGATCGGCCGGCAAGGCGCGCCGCATCGTCGATCTCAGGCCCAAGGAATAGCTACTCCAGCGCCGGCAGCTGCGCCTCGATCTCCGCCCGGTGCTTCTCGTACCACGGCGGCAGCATGATCTTCTTGCCGAGCGTTTCCTTGGCCTCGTCCACGGTGAATCCCGGGTCGTCGGTGGCGATCTCGAACAGGATACCGTTGGGCTCGCGGAAATATACCGAGCGGAAGTAGAAGCGCTGCACCTGCTCGGTCGGCTGCATGCCAATGCCGAGCGCCTTCGAACGCATGTCCATCTCGTCGGCGTCGGTGGCGGCGCGGAAAGCGATGTGGTGGTTGATGCCCGAGCCTTGGGCGCTCTTCGGCGCGTCGGAGGTGGTGCGCAGATCGACGACGGAGCCGCGGCCGCCGCCCTTCGCCACCATGCGCTGGCGGTTGCCCTCGGAACCCTCAAGCTTGAAGCCGAACACGTCGGAGAGCACGCGGCCGGTAGGGGCAGGGTCGCGCACCTCGAGCGTGATGCCATGGAAGCCGCGGATCGCGCGCTCCGCCGGCACGCCGCCGCCGGACCAGCCGGGCAGCGCCGCCGCGTAGGGCGTTTCCACCAGTTCCAGCTTGAGCTCGTCGGGATCCTCGAGCGCGATCACCTTTTCGCCGAAGCGGCCGGGCGCGTCGCGGAAGGCAATTCCCTTTTCAGTGAGCCGCTTGCGCCAGAAATCTAGGGAGTCCTGCGGGATCGCGAATGCGATGTCCTGCGCCTCGCCGACGCCGTGGCGGCCGCGCGGAATGTCGCGCCACACGAAGAAGGTGAGGGCCGAGCCCGGGGCGCCGGTCTCGTCGCCGTAGTAGAGATGCCAGGTGGTGGGGTCGTCGAAGTTCACCGTGCGCTTGACGAAGCGCAGCCCGAGGCCGTCGGTATAGAACTTCACGTGGCGCTTGGGCTCACCCGCGATGGCGGTGATGTGATGGATGCCGGCGCTGTCAGCCATGGCGACCTCTATATTCCCGCATTGCGCAGCCTTCGGATAACCGCCGTCAATTGACAAGGCGCCGTCCGAGCCGCAAATCCAATGCGAATGAGGTAGGCGTCCGGCGCATGTTTCACAAGATCCTGATCGCGAACCGCGGCGAGATCGCAGTGCGCGTCATCAAGACCGCGCGGCGCATGGGCATCCGCACGGTGGCGGTGTTCTCCGAGGCCGACCGCGACGCGCTGCACGTTGAGCTGGCGGACGAGGCCGTCGCCATCGGCCCGGCGCCGGCGGCGCAGTCCTACCTCGTGGCGGAGAATATCATCGCCGCCTGCAAGGCGACCGGCGCCGAGGCGGTGCATCCGGGCTACGGCTTTCTTTCCGAGAACGGCGCGTTCGCGCGAGCCCTGGAGAAATCCGGCATCGTGTTCATTGGCCCCAACCCCAAGGCGATCGCCGCCATGGGCGACAAGATCCAATCGAAGAAGCTCGCAGCCAAAGCCAACGTCGCGACCGTGCCGGGATTCCTCGGCGAGATCGGGAGCGCAGCGGAGGCGGCCAAGATCGCCGATGACATCGGTTATCCGGTGATGATAAAGGCGTCGGCGGGCGGCGGCGGCAAGGGCATGCGCATCGCGAAGAGCCGCGCCGAGGTCGCCGAGGGCTTCACCCGGGCGCGCTCGGAAGCCAAGGCGTCGTTCGGCGACGACCGGGTGTTCGTCGAAAAGTTCATTGAAAATCCCCGGCACGTGGAAATCCAAGTGCTGGGCGACAAGCACGGCAACGTCATCCATCTCGGCGAGCGCGAGTGCTCGATCCAGCGCCGCAACCAGAAAGTCGTCGAGGAAAGCCCGAGCCCGCTCCTCGACGCCGCCACACGCGAGAAGATGGGCGCGCAGGCGGTCGCGCTGGCGAAAGCCGTGGGCTACAACTCCGCCGGCACCGTGGAGTTCGTCGCCGGCCAGGACCGCTCGTTCTATTTCCTCGAGATGAACACGCGGCTGCAGGTGGAGCACCCGGTCACCGAGCTCGTCACCGGCATCGATCTCGTCGAGCAGATGCTCCGCGTCGCGGCGGGCGAGAAGCTCGGCATCAAGCAGGGTGACGTGAAGCTCAAGGGTGCGGCGGTCGAGACCCGCATCTACGCCGAAGATCCGGTGCGTGATTTCCTGCCGTCCATCGGCCGCCTCGTGCGCTTCCGGCCGCCGGCGGAGGAGGCCGGCCGCGTGCGCGTCGATACGGGCGTGGCCGAGGGCGGCGAGATCTCCATCTATTACGACCCGATGATCGCCAAGCTCATCACCTTTGCCCCGACGCGAGCCGCAGCGATCGACCTGCATGCGGATGCCCTCGACCGCTTCGCCATCGACGGCGTGCGCCACAACATTCCGTTCCTGTCGGCGCTCATGGCGCATCCGCGCTGGCGCGCGGGACAGCTCTCTACGGGATTTATCGCCGAGGAGTATCCCGATGGCTTCCACCTCAAACCGCCGGAGGGCGAGGGGACGACCCTGCTCGTGGCGGTGGCGGCCGCCATCGATCATCGCTTCGCAGAGCGGCAGCGGAAGATTTCCGGTCAGCTCGGGCGCAGCCGCGCCAAGCCCGAGGTCGAGCGAGTCGTGCGGCTTGGGGACCGCGAATACACGGCAGCAACCGACGACAAGGGTGTCACCACCATCCATTTCGGCGACGGCACAGAAGGCAAGCGCCCGCCGGTTCGTGTTGCGGTTAAGTCCGCGTGGAAGCCGGGCGAGGTGGTGTGGTCCGGCAGCGTCGGCGACAAAACCATCACGGTGCAGGTGCGGCGGCTCGTGAACGGTTTCCGCCTGCAATGGCGCGGCACCGAGGCCGACGTGCGCGTGACGACCCCGCGGGAGGCCGCCTATGCCCGCCTGATGCCGGAGAAGCGGGCGGCGGATTCCTATCAGTTCGTGCGCTCGCCCATGCCGGGGCTGGTGCTGTCGGTGGCGGTGACGGAAGGGCAAGCGGTCAAGGCGGGCGAGGCGCTTGCCGTGGTCGAGGCCATGAAGATGGAAAATGTCCTGCGCGCCGACCACGACGGCACGGTGAAGAAGCTGCACGCCAAGCCCGGCGACAGCGTCGCGGTGGACGCGGTGATCCTGGAGTTCGCGTGATGGCGGCGCTCTACTTCGCCTATGGCGCCAACCTCGATCGCGCGCACATGACGCGGCTCTGCCCCGGCGCCGAGGCGCAGGGATTGGCGGAGCTCGATAAGCACCGGGTGTTCATTGCCGCGGCGGGGTTCGCCTCGGTGCGCGCGGACAAAGGCGTCGTGCACGGCGTGCTGTGGCGCGTGAGCGAGCGCGATTTCGTGGCACTCGACGGCTACGAAAGCGTGCCCACCGGTCTCTATCGCCGCGAGACGCGGACGGTGCGCGCCCAGGACGCTGCCGTGGAGGCGGCCGTGTACGTGGCGAGCGACCCACGGCCGGGACGCCCGCGCGCGTCTTATCGTGCGATGATCGTGGCGGCGGCGCGCGATTGGAACCTGCCGGAGCAACACGTGCTCGCCCTGGAGAAGATGTAGATGGCGGCGGTGCGGCTCGTGGTGCGCGGCCGGGTGCAGGGGGTGGGCTTCCGCCAGTTCGTGGCCGAGGAGGCGGACGCGCACGGCCTGCGCGGCTGGGTGCGCAATCGGCGCGACGGCGCCGTCGAGGCGCTCGCCGTCGGCAGTGAGGATACCATCGCCACGTTCAGCGAGGTGGTGCGGCGCGGGCCGGGATCGGCCGCGGTCGAGCAGCTGGTGGCGGAGAAGGCCGACGAGAAGGAGCTCAGCCTGCGGCGGCCGGGGGAGGCGTTCTCGATCCTGCCGACGGCGTGACCACGATCGGCCCGAACAATTCCTCGAACGAGGCCATGAGCGCCTGATCCACCTCGGCCATGCTGGCGTGGACGCCGAGATCGGCAAGGCTCGTCACGCGGAAATTCTGCTCAGTGATGCCGCAAGGGAGTATGCCGGCGTAGTGCGACAAATCCGGCGCCACGTTCAGCGATACGCCGTGCAGCGTCACCCACTTCTTCACGCGAATGCCGAGTGCGGCGATCTTGTCCTCGCGGCCGGCGCCGAGGTCCGGCCGGCGCACCCACACGCCGATGCGGTCGCCACGGCGCTCGCCGGTCACGCCGAAGCGGGCAAGCGTGCGGATCAGCCATTCCTCCAGCGTCGCAACGAAGGCGCGCACGTCCGGCTTCCTGCGGTTGAGGTCGAGCATCACATACGCCACCCGCTGGCCCGGGCCGTGATAGGTGAACTGGCCGCCGCGCCCGACATGGTGCACCGGAAAGCGCGCATCGATGAGGTCTTCCGGCCGTGCGCTGGTACCGGCCGTATAGAGCGCAGGATGTTCGAGCAGCCACACGAGTTCGGCCGCATCCCCCGCCGCGATCGCGGTGACGCGAGCGTCCATCTCGGCGAGCGCGACGTCGTAGGGCACGAGCATGTCGCTCGCGCGACACTCGACCGGCGGTAGGCCGCGCGACACGGGAAGGATCGCCGGCGCTTGCTGTCCGCTCGTTGGCGCCGCGACTTCAAAAATTGTCATAGAGCGCGCCAGCCAGCCGGTCCGCTTCGCCGCGCGACGGACCCGAGGCGATGAAGAAAAACGACTCTATTTTCGGTGACGCAGCGGATCGCTGCGGTGTAGTCGCCGCGGGTGCCATAGCGGGACTGCTCGGTCCGTTCGAGCCGGCCAAAGCCGGCGTGGCGGATTGCATCCTCGGCCTTCCGCAGGCATTCGTCTTGGGGCATCTGCACGTTATTCCATCGCGTGGCGACCGCCGGTCCCGCCAGCGCCGCCGGCGCTAGTGTTGCCATGACCGCGAGCCCAAGGACCGCGCCCAGCGCGGATCCTCTCATGACACGTCTCCGGTCGAGCGGGTGGACGACGAGCCAGACGAGCGCGCTTCGATGAAGGCCGCCGCTTCCGCGTAGGGCACGAGGCTTGGCCCCACCCGCCACTCCACCACCGTGCCGTCGTGCGGCAGCGGGAGGGGAGCGCGGCGGGTGCGGTCCTGCATCAGAACTTGTCGGCGATCGATGCGTTGTAGGCGCTGGCCTCCTTGGCCTGCGGACCCGCCACCACGAAGAACACGATCTCCTTCTCGGTGGCGCAACGAACGCCCGAGGTATAGGCGCCGCGCTCGCCGAACACCGTGGTGTTCACCACCTCGAAGTTCTTGGTGAACCCGGAGTCGCGCACGGCGCGCCTGGCGCGCTCGATGCAGGCGTCCTTGTCGAGCGTGGTCGACGTCCAGCGGGTGCTCATGCTGGGCCCGGCCCACGCCGCCGTCGCGATCACCAGCGTCACGCCGCCGATCGCCGCCGCGATGCGAATGTAGGATTTCCCCCTCATCCTTGCCTCCTGTTGAAACCGCCGCCAAGTTACCATCGCCGCGCCGCCGCGCTAGTGCCGGGAAGCCGCAGACCTTGAGAATAAGGGTTCGATTTGTTACATGGCGGCGCGGCAGGCGCTCGTGCCTGCCCCTTGCTTTCAGCGGCCGTGGTGGAACTGGTAGACACACTAGCTTGAGGTGCTAGCGGGGCAACCCATGGAGGTTCGAGTCCTCTCGGCCGCACCACTTACGAGAATCGGCCGCGCGCCAGGACGCCGGCCATCTTGATTTCCTCGCGTTTGCGGGGTTTTTCGCAGATATGAACGGAGAGGGCAGCGTCACCGAGGCGCCGGCGGAAAGCACGCCGGGCCGCCGGCGGCTGCCCAATTTCCGTGGCCCCGACGGCACGGTGTCGAAGAAGTTCGTCGATGCCGTCTCGGCGGCGATAGCGGCGCAGGACGGCAACCTGCTCCGCCGCATGACCCGGCGGCGGCACGAATCCGACATCGGCGATCTGCTCGAGGCGCTGCCCGAGCACGACCGCCCGCTGTTCGTGCAGCTCATGGGGGCGCATTTCGACTTCACGGCGCTCACCGAGGTCGACGACACGGTGCGCGATGAGATTCTCGAGGAGCTGCCGCCCGAAGCGGTGGCGGAAGGCGTCCGCGTCCTCGATTCCGACGACGCCGTGCGCATCCTGGAGGACCTGCCCAAGGAGGAGCAGGCCGAGATTCTCGAATCACTGCCGGCGCCGGAGCGCATCGCGCTGGAACGGAGTCTCGATTACCCGGAAAACTCGGTCGGCCGGCGCATGCAGACGGAGGTGGTGGCGGTCGCCGCCGGCTGGACCGTGGGCGACGCCATCGATCACCTGCGCGAGAACCGCGATCTGCCGGATTTTTCTACGAGATCTACGTGATCGACGCCGACCAGCGCCTGGTCGGCGCCGTGCCGCTCGACCGGCTGTTGCGGGCGCAGCGCCCGGTAGAGATCGCCGACATCATGATGCGCGACCGCCGGGCGGTGCGCGTCACCGACGACCAGGAGGAGGCGGCGCGGCAGTTCGAGCGCTATGACCTGGTGGCGGCGCCGGTGGTGGACGAAAACGGGCGCCTGCTCGGTGTGCTCACGGTCGACGACGTGGTCGACGTGATCGAGCGCGAGGCGGAGGCCGACATCAAGGCACTCGGCGGCGTCAACCCGGGCGAGCAGCTCTCCGATCCGGTGTGGAAAATTGCTCGCGGGCGCTTCAACTGGCTGCTGGTCAACCTCGCCACCGCCTTCCTCGCCTCGTCGGTGCTCGGGCTGTTCCAGGCCGAGCTGCAGCAGATGGTCGCGCTCGCGGTGCTGGCGCCGATCGTGGCGAGCCAGGGCGGCAACGCCACGACGCAAACCATGACCATCGTGGTGCGCGCGCTCGCCACCCGCGAGCTCGGGCATGCCAATACCAAGCGCCTGATCGGCCGCGAACTCATGGTGGGGCTCGTCAACGGGCTTGCCTTCGCGGTCATCACCGGGAGTGGCGGCGGCGGCGTGGTTCAAGACGCCGGGGCTCGGCGTCGTCATCGGGCTCGCCATGATCTGCAATCTCACCGCAGCGGCGCTCGGCGGCGTGCTCATCCCGCTCACGCTCTCCCGCCTTAAGTTCGACCCGGCCGTCGCCTCCGGCGTGTTCATCACCACGGTGACCGACGTGGTCGGCTTCTTCGCCTTTCTGGCGATCGCCACCTGGTGGTTCGGGTTCGCCTGAAACCGGGCATTTTTCATCGTTGATTCATACTGACCCCGGCGATGCGGTAGCCGCGTAGGTATTTTTACGGCTCATTCACCGTGCCCGGCGAACACCAAGCCCCCTCTGGTCGGGCATTAAGCGCCGGCCCCTACACCGAGTGTGGGGACGACAAGGGGCGGAATTCATGTCGGGTGAAAAGTTGCGTCGTCCGGGCGACCGGCTCGTGGTGGCGCTGGGCGTGCTGGTGAGCGCCGCGGTGGTGGCGCTCGTCGGCTTCTCCGTCATGGTTGCGCAAGGCGTCGACCGCGAGGGCGCGCGGCGCGAGCTGACCCTCGCGCGCGGCGGGATCGCCGCGCTCGAAACCAAGATGCGCCAGGATCTCTCCGCCTTCGCCCACTGGGACGAGGCGGTGGCGCACACTATCGACGACGTCGACACGCCCTGGCTGCACCGCAATTTCGGCCAGCGGCTGTACGAGAACCAGGGGTACGACCGCGCCTACATCGTCAAATCGAACGGCGAGCCGATCTATGCCGCGCTCGATGGCGTGCTCGTCGTCGCCGAACTCTATGAGCGCGTTCGGCCGCAGCTCGATCCGATCGTGCGCGAGGTGCAGAACATCTATGCGCAACGCGCCGCGATCGAGACGTGGGGCGGCGCGGGCACCGCGCGGCTCGCGCCGGTAACGCGCTCGACCTATCGCCGCATCGATGACCGGCCGGCGTTGGTCGGCGCCAGCACCGTGCTCCCCAGCCTCGACGCCACGCTGATCGGCGACCGCAGCCCGACGATCGCCGTCGCCGTGAGCTTTCTCGACGGTCGTTTCATGCAGAGTTTCGCCGACGATCTATCGATCGAGCGGGTCGAGCTGCAGGGCACGGCGCCGCAGCCGCCGCAAGCGGGACTTGAGATTCCATTCTCCGCCGGCGAACAGGCGGCATGGCTGGCGTGGACGCCGCGCAAGCCCGGTGCCGCCATGCTCGATCAGCTAATGCAGGGCATTGTCGGCATCGCGGTGCTGATCATGGTCGCCGCCTTTATGGTGCTGTCGCACGTGCGACGCGCCAATCGGCAGCTGTCGGATAGCGAGCGGCGCGCGGTCGAGCTTGCCTACCGCGATACGCTCACCGGCCTCGCCAACCGGGTCCGCTTGCGCGAGACGCTGGAGAAATGGCTGCCGCCGACCGATGCCGAGAACCGCGTGGCGCTGTTGTTCATCGACCTCGACGGCTTCAAAGACATCAACGACACGCTCGGGCACGCGGTCGGCGACGAAATCCTTGCCATCATCGGCGAGCGGCTCGAGCGCATCGTCGGCTCGCAGGCGCTGACGGCGCGCTTCGGCGGCGACGAGTTCGCGCTCCTGGTGCCGACCGGGAAGCAGGACGGCGAGATTGCCGACCTCGCCAACCGCATCATCGAGAACGTGCGCAAGCCGGTGCAGGCGGGCGAGCATCTGCTCAACGTCGGGGCCTCGATCGGAATCGCGATTGCGCCGCAGGACGGCCGCGATCCGGATGAGCTGCTGCGCCGTGCCGATATCGCGCTGTACGGCGCCAAGGGCGACGGCCGCGGCGCCTGGCGGCGTTTCGACTACGCCTACGAGGAGGCGCTGCAGAAGCGCAGCTCGACGGAGCGCGAGCTCGCCACGGCCCTCGCCCAGGAGGGGCTGACGCTGCAGTTTCAGCCGCTTTATTCGGCCGACGGCGACCGTATGGTCGGCGTCGAGGCGCTGGTGCGCTGGCAGCACCCTGAGCGCGGACTGATGCCGCCTTCCGAGTTCGTGCCGGTGGCGGAGCATTCCGGCTTGATCGTCAAGCTCGATGAATGGGTGCTGCGGCGCGCCTGCTTCGACGCGCTGCAATGGCCGGGGGTCACCGTGGCGGTGAACTTCTCGCCCTCCAATTTCCGCCAGGCCGGACTGCTCGACCGGGTCACCCGCGTGCTCTCAGAGACCGGCTTCGACCCGCGGCGGCTCGAGATCGAGATCACCGAAGGCATGCTGTTGGGGGCCAACGGTGAAGTGCTTGGGCAGCTCGCGGAGCTGCGCCGCATGGGCGTGCGCATCGCGCTCGACGACTTCGGCACCGGCTACTCGTCGCTCGGCTACCTGCGCCGCTTTCCGGTGGACAAGATCAAGATCGACAAGTCGTTCGTGCAGAACCTCGGCATCACTGAGGACGCTGCCGCCATCGTCGAGTGCGTGGTGCGCCTCGGCCGGGCGCTGGGGCTTGCCGTCACCGCCGAGGGGGTGGAAACCCGCGAGCAGCATCGCTTCGTGCGTGCCGCCGGCTGCCATCAGGTGCAGGGCTTCTTGTTCTCGCGGCCGGTCGGGGCGGGGGAGATCTCCGCCGCGGTCGAAGCGCGCCGCTACGGGCCCGCGCGCGCGGCGTCGGCGTAGGCCTACCGTAAAAACAGATCGGCCGCCGCCGTGCGCAGCGCCGCGTCGCTCCGCCGGGCGATGAGGCTTTGCCCAAACACGAACGCATAGAATAGGAAGGCGCGCGCTTCGGCGTCGGCTGGCTTGTGGCCGAGGCGGCCGAACAGCGCGGCAACGCGAACAAGCCGCTCGGCGTCCACCGCGTTCACCGCGGCGGCGGCGCGGGGGTCGCCGCGGGCGAGCCCGCGGATGGCAAGCTCGATGGCGAGTCCCTCGGTGTTGGGACCGCGGGCGTAGAGGTCGATCAGGCGATACAGCGTGGCGCGGGGATCGGTGCCGTTTTCGGTCTCGGCGCGGATCGCGGCAACGCGGCCCTCGGCCCAGCGGTCGAACAGCGCGGCGAGAAGCGCGTCGCGGTCGGCGAAGTGCCAGTAGAAGCTGCCCTTGGTGACGCCGAGCGTCTCGGCCAGGGGCTCCACCCGCACCGCCTCGACGCCGGTGCGGGCGAGCGCCTCGAAAGCGGCTTCGATCCAGGCCCCGGCGTCAAGGCGATTGCGGCGGGGGCGGGCCGGCGGCCGGCCGGCCTTGCGTTTTTCCGCGGTGGAAGCCAATCAGAATCTCCGTTGACGGCGGAACGCCGTTACCATACGCTACCGTATGGAAATGGCCAGAGCAAACTGCGATGGCGGATAACCATCGACCGACGGACCCCGCGTGGGAGAGCAAGGTGCGCGCGAGCTTCGCCCGCCAGACCTTCATGCGCTTCATCGGCGCGCGCATCGCGGCGCTGACGCCGGGGCGCTGCGCCGTGGAAGTTCTATTCCGCCCCGACCTTTGCCAGGATAGCGGCTTCATCCACGGCGGCATCGTCACGGCGATTGCCGCCAACGCCGCGGGCTATGCCGCGTTCTCGCTGATGCCGGCAAATTCGTCCGTGCTCGGCATCGAGTACAAGATCAATCTGGACGAGCCCGCGCCGGGCGAGCGCTTCGTGGCAACCGGCACGGTGTTGCGGGCGGGCCGCACGCTTTCCGTGGTGGAAAGCGAGGTGCGCGCCGAAGCCGGCGGGAAATCGAGCGCGGTGGCGCGCCTGCTCGCCACCATGATGTGCAGCGCCAAAGCGGAGGCGAACCATGGCGCCTGAACCGACGCCGCGGGATCCGGCATGGGAGGCGCGCGTGCGCGACAGCTTCGCCCGCCAGAGCTTCATGAACGCAATCGGGGCGAAGATTGCGGAGCTTTCGCCCGGGATGTGCGAGCTGGAGCTGCCGTTCCGCGCCGATCTCTGCCAGCAGCACGCCTATGTGCACGGCGGCGTCATCGCCTCCATCGCCGACACGGCGGCCGGCTACGCGGCGGCGACCCTGATGCCGGCCGGCGCCCGGGTGCTGACGGTGGAGTTCAAGATCAATTTGATCGCGCCAGCGGAAGGCGGGCGTTTCCGCGCCCGCGGCGCGACCGTGCGCGCCGGGCGCACGCTCACGGTGGCGGAGTGCGAGGTCAGCGCCGAGAAGGACGGGACGTGGCGGCCGGTGGCGCGCATGCTCTCCACCCTGATGTGCCTCGAGGGCAAGGTGGGGGCGCGCCTATGATCACCTACGCTGGCGCCGTCTACCCCTGGCAGTGCGATCACATGGGCCACATGAACGTCATGGCGTACGTGGGTAAGTTCGACGAGGCGACATGGGCGTTCTTCCTGTCGATCGGCCTTTCGCCGGGGGTGCTACGCGGCGACGCCATCGGTATGGCGGCACTGGAGCAGCGCCTCAGCTACAAGCGCGAGCTCCTGCCCGGCGACGTGGTCGAGATCCGCACGCGGCTGGTGGAGCTGCGCGACAAGACCGTTCGCTTCGTCCATATCATGCGGAACCGCGACAGCGGCGAGATCGCCGCCGAATGCGAGCTTGTCGCCGTCTGTCTCGACAAGGCGGCGCGGAAGGCGCGTGCCCTTCCGGTCGAGATCGCCGCGCGGGCGCGCGCAGTGCAGGCGGAGACGGCGCCATGATACCCAACTGGACCCACGGGCTCGACTTCAACCTCGGCGAGACCGCTGACATGCTGCGCCACACGGCGGCGAGCTTTGCCGGCAACGAGATAGCGCCGCGCGCCGACGAGATCGACCGCAGCAACACGTTCCCGCGCGACTTGTGGCCGAAGCTCGGCGAACTCGGGCTCCTCGGCATCACCGTGGAGGAGGAGTTCGGCGGCGCCGGACTCGGGTATCTTGAGCACTGCGTCGCCATGGAGGAGGTGAGCCGGGCTTCCGCCGCGGTGGGGCTGTCCTATGGCGCCCACTCCAACCTTTGCGTCAATCAGCTCCGCCGCAACGGCACGGAGGCGCAGAAGAAGAAGTACCTGCCCAAGCTCATCTCCGGCGAGCACGTGGGCGCGCTTGCCATGTCGGAGCCAGGGGCCGGTTCCGACGTGGTTTCCATGCGCACCACCGCCGAGCGGCGCGGCGACCGCTTCGTGCTCAACGGCTCGAAGATGTGGATCACCAACGGCACCATCGCCGAGACCCTCATCGTCTACGCCAAGACGGATCCGGCGGCGGGCCCGCGCGGCATCTCTGCGTTCATCATCGAGAAGAGCTTCAAGGGGTTCGCGCCGGCCCCCAAGCTCGACAAGCTCGGCATGCGCGGTTCCGACACCTGCGAGCTCGTATTCGCCGATTGCGAGGTGCCGGCGGAGAACCTGCTTGGCAAGCTCAACGAAGGCGTGAACGTGCTGATGTCGGGCCTCGACTACGAGCGGGTGGTGCTGTCGGCGGGATCGCTCGGCATCATGCAGGCGTGCATGGACGTGGCGCTGCCCTACGTGCACGAGCGCAAGCAGTTCAATCAGCCGATCGGCTCGTTTCAGATCATGCAGGCCAAGCTCGCCGACATGTACGTGAACATGAATGCGGCGAAAGCCTACGTGTACACGGTGGCGCGCGCCTGTGATCACGGCCGCTGCACGCGCGAGGACTCGGCCGGCGCCATCCTGTTCGCCGCGGAGAAGGCGACGCAGATGGCGCTCGAGACCATCCAGTGCCTGGGCGGCAACGGCTATACCAACGAGTATCCGGCGGGACGGCTGTTGCGCGACGCGAAGCTTTACGAGATCGGCGCCGGCACCAGCGAGGTGCGCCGCATGCTCATCGGGCGGGAGCTGTTCGAGAAGACGGGGTGAATTCTCATCAGCGCGTATAGCGGCACGCGTATTCGCGGTTGCGGAGAGGCGCTAGCCGCCCTAATGCGAAGCCCATGGATCGCGCGATTGTCCTGTTCTCCGGCGGCCAGGATTCCACCGTCTGCCTGGTGTGGGCGCTCGAGCGCTTCACGCGGGTGGAGACCGTGGGCTTCGACTACGGCCAGCGCCACCGCATCGAGCTCGAGGTGCGGCCGCGCATCCGCGACAAGCTCGCGGCGCTGAAGCCCGCGTGGAAGGAGCGTCTCGGCGACGACCACGTGATCAAGCTCGACGCGCTCGGCACGATGTCCGACACGGCGCTCACCCGCGAGGTCGCGATCGAGATCGCCGACAACGGGCTCCCCACCACCTTCGTCCCCGGGCGCAATTTGATCTTTCTCGCCTTCGCCGGCGCGCTCGCCTACCGGCGCGGGGCAGGGCACCTCGTGGCCGGCATGTGCGAGACCGACTACTCCGGCTATCCCGACTGCCGCGACGCCACCATCAAGGCCATGCAGCGGGCGCTGACGCTGGGCATGGATCGCGATCTCACCGTGCACACGCCGCTGATGCGCGATCGACAAGGCGGGGACGTTCGCGCTTGCCCAGGAATTGGGCGGCGATGCGCTGACCGGCGTGCTGGTCGAGGACACCCATAGCTGCTATCTCGGCGACCGCACGGAGCGCCACGAATGGGGCTACGGCTGCGGCGAATGCCCGGCCTGCACGCTTCGCCGCGAAGGATGGAAGAAGTGGATCGCGAACCGAACGACCTGAACGATCGCCGCCGCGTCACCGAGGGTGCGCTGTTCTTCGTGCTGTTCTGCCTGACCATCCCGGCGGCGAACTGGATGATCGGCCATGTGGGCACGGTCTGCGTGCCGCAAGGGCCCGTGCCTCATTCCGGTGGCGCCGGGGCTCGCCGCGCCCTCCGGCGTGCTGATGATCGGGGCGGCGCTGGTGCTGCGCGATCTGGTGCAGCGGAGGTTCGGCGCCGTGGCCGGGATCATCGCGATCCTCTTCGGCGCGGCGCTGTCGGCGCTCTTGGCCCCGCCTTCCTGGGTCATCGCCTCGGCGGTGGCATTCCTCGTTTCCGAGCTCGCCGACTTCGCCGTCTACACGCCGCTGGCGCGGCGCCGCTTCGTCATCGCCGTGGTGGCCTCGGGCTTCGCCGGGCTCGTGGTCGATTCGGTGGTGTTCCTGTGGCTCGCCTTCGGCTCGCTGGAATTCCTGGCGGGGCAGGTGGTGGGCAAGGCGTGGATGATCCTGTTGTCGATTCCGTTCATCGCTTGGCTCCGCCGCCGCGACGCGCGGCTCGGGCTCGTGCCGGCATAGGGCCGCCATGGACAAGGCGCTCCACGATCAGTTGCGCGCGATCTCCACCGCGACGCTCACCACCGTTCTCCTCAAGAAGGGCATCCGCCAGAGCTTTCTGCGCGGGCCCAAGCCCCTGAACGAAGGCCACGGCCGCATCGTCGGCGAGGCGTTCACGCTACGCTTCGTGCCGGCGCGGGAGGATCTCGCCACACCCGAAAGCTGGGCGTCGCCGAAATCGACCCGCGGCGCCATCGAGGCGATGCCGGAAGGCTGCATCGCCGTCGCCGACGCCATGGGCATCACCACCGCCGGCATCTTCGGCGATATCCTCGCGTTGCGCATGCACGTGCGGAAAGTGGCGGGCCTCGTCACCGACGGCGCCGTGCGCGACGCCGAGGGCGTCAAGGCGACCAAGCTGCCGGTGTGGAGCGCGGCGGTGGCGGCACCGCCGTCGGTCGCCGGGCTCACCTTCGTCAGCTGGCAGGAGCCCATCGGCTGCGGCGGGGTCGCGGTGTTTCCCGGCGACGTGATCGTGGCCGACGGCGACGGCGCGGTGTGCATTCCCCAGGCGCTCGTCACCGAGGTGGCGAAGCTCGGCCTCGAGCAGGAGGCGTTCGAGGCCTGGGCCGTGGACGAGGTGGGCAAGGGCGCGGCGCTGCCCGGCCTCTATCCGCCGAACGAAGCGACCAAGGCGCGCTTTGAGGCGGATCGCGCCAAGAAGCGTTGAGCCCCATGGAAACCGTGGAAGCCAACGGCGCCCGCATCCCGATCATCGGGCTCGGCACTTGGGATTTGCGCGGGCGCACCTGCGTCGAGCTGGTGAGCGAAGCGCTGAAGCTCGGTTATCGCCACATCGACACGGCGTCGGCTTACGGCAACGAGGAACAGGTGGGCGAGGGGCTGCGCGCCTCGGGCGTCCAGCGCGCCGACGTCCACGTGACCACGAAGGTCTGGCACGACAGCCTGCGCGCCGACGATTTCCGCCGCTCGGCGGAGGCGAGCCGCAAGCGCCTCGGCCTCGACCAGATCGATCTCCTGCTCATCCACTGGCCGAACCCGTCGGTGCCGCTCAAGGAAACAATCGGCGCGCTGAACAAGGCCAAGCGCGACGGCCTCACGCGCCACATCGGTGTCTCCAACTTCACCGTGCCGCTCATCGAGCAAGCGGTGAAGCTCTCGGAGGAGCCGCTGGTGACCAACCAGATCGAGCTGCATCCATTTCTCGATCAGTCGAAGGTCATCGCCGCCTGCCGCCGCCACGGGCATTGCGGTCACCGCCTACAGCCCGATCGCCCGCGGCAAGGGCGCGGGCGACAAGCTTCTGGAGAAGATCGCGGCCGCTCACGGCAAGACGTGGGCGCAGGTGTGCCTGCGCTGGCTGGTGCAGCAGCGGATCGTCGCCATCCCGCGCACCTCAAAACGCGAGCGGCTGAAGGAGAACCTGGGCATCTTCGATTTCGCGCTGACGCCGCAGGAGATGGCGGCGATCTCGGCGCTCGCTTCCCGGGAAGGGCGCATCGTCAACGCCTCCTTTGCGCCCGCCTGGGACTGACGCCTCGCCTTCGGCGCAATCGTCGGGCAATAGCGCGCTCCCGGTTTCAGGGCGACGAAAGCCGGGCTAGGATCGACCGACCCATGCGCCGCCATCTCTTCACCGCCTTCCTTATTGCAGTACCGCTGCTCGCCGCGACCCTGTGGTGGGTGACGCGCGCGCCGGCGCCCGCCGCCGCTCCGCTCGAGCTCAGCCGCAGCGATACCGGCGCCCGCTCGGCCAGCATCGCGCCGCAGGCGACCGCGCCGATCCCGTTCTTTCCCTGGCCGCCGCCGCAGGCCTCCACGCGCATGACCCTGCCGGAGAACGCCTTCGATCGCGCCGGCATGCCGACGATGAAGCAGGCGGCGGAGACCATCGAGGCGGCACTGCGCGCCGCCGGCTTCGGCGACTGGGGCTATTTCTCGCTGCCGGGAGAGGAGGGCGGCTTCGGCCTCGTCACCCGCATCGAGCAGATCGACGACGGCGGCAAGCCGCTCGTGGGTAGCGCGCGCTGGATGGTGCGCCCGTACGCGGCGGCGACCATGACCAGCCTGCAGAGTCTCACCGCGATCCGCCGGCCGACCGGGCGCTATCGGGTGTTCGTCTTCGTGATGTCGGCGAAGCCCATCGTGGACAATCCGACCGAGCAGGCGACTATGCCGCTTGCCCATGAATGGAACCGGCGCGGCCAGCCGCGCCTTAGCCAGGAGATCGCGCCCGCGAAGATGACCGACCGCCACGCACTCACGGTGCGGGTCTACGAGTTCGAGCACACCGACAAGATCGCGGCGCTGTTCAATCCCTCGTCGCAATGGACCGCGACCGAGCACCTCAAGGCGGCGGGCATCGCGCTGCCGGCGGCGAAATGACCATCGGCCGGGCGCGCGCGGCGCTGTCGCTCTTGTGGGTGTTCGCCGGCGGGCCGCTATTGCTCCTGATGGTGGCGCGCTCGGTCACCGGTTTCTACGGCAAGGAGAGCGGCGAGCTCCTCGAGATCTGGGCGTGGGTGGCAACGTTGCTCTTGCCGATGCTCGGCCTCATCGTCGCCGCCTGGTCCGCGGGCGGCGCCCACGGCGACGACAAGCCGGTGCGCTCCACCGTGGTGTTCTGGGGCGCCTTCCTGTTCTCGGTGTTCTATCTCTTGACGCTTTATCTCGTGGTGGCGCTTGAGCCGCCGTCACCCGACCCATGGGCGAACGTGTTCCGCACCTCGGGCTGGTACCTCGGCTTCTTCCAGGCGCTGGTGGTGGCGGCGATCGGCAAGTTCTTCATCGAGAACGTGCACTAGGTATGGTTTGATCGCGTTGAAAGCCGTTCGGTCGCGCGCGATGCAGACAAGCGGCCTTAGTCTACACAGCCCCCAATGGGCTGCTTACAAGAATATCCTTTAGCCTGACAGTTTTTCAGGGCGATTGCAGCTGTGGCTCCAGCCGTCCATCCGGCGCCTTCCCTGTTGCGCCCGGTGGTAATGTAAATACAGCCAAAGTCGAAGGCGCCCGGAGAACTACAGCCTTGACCACCGGCGAGGCGGCACTGACTTACAGCAGTAGCCTTTGCCTCCGACGCTGATCGGCGAGCACCCGAATAGCCAACTGCGACCTGAGCCACGCCATTGACTCGCCACACAGCACCAGCGATCGCATTCCAATACTTCGTCTTTGCAGCTGGTGGAATTTGGACCTGCCGGGGAGGTGCGGGTCGCGCGTTTTGTATTATCGGTGCCGGTTTGCCACTTGATCCAGGACTAGTTTGATTTGCAATTCGGGCTGCCTTTACACCTTGACCGCACGTTTCAATGTTGGAGCCTCGACGATTTGCCACCCATTGGGAAAGTTTATTCGTCTGCGGATCCATATATTCGACGATAATTTCCGCCGGGCACCCTTCGATAGGGTTGGTTCGCACCCGAGTGAAATACATCGGAACGCCTTCGACAAAATCGCACATGCTGCTGACTTTTCGCGGCGCGTCGACACTGATGCATCCCTCGGCAATCGGTGCGTTCGTTTGAGCATTGCTCATCGATGCCCCTAGACAGCATGTAATGAGCACAGCAATCCGCGCGCATCTTGAATGAGTTTTGCAGGCCGTTTTCGCGGCATGGTGTTCCCCACGGACCCCAGCTACTCGCGGCAAAGCCTAGCAGATCGCCGTGAGGAATTTGAACGTCGCACGAAAATGGCGAGTTTCAGCGGAAACCTGAACACGGACGCCTCGCCGCGGCGCGTCAATTCTTTCGCCGTCGGTAAGTTCTTAATCGAGAATGTGGCGGCGCGGCCTACTCGAACGCCGGCGAGCCCGTGAGCAAGCAGGCCGCGCGGCCATCGTCCAATAGCCCGTAGGCGAGGATTTTTTCGTCGCGGCGGCTTGCGGCGTGACCGGCCCAACCGGTGTTGAGATCCGTGACGCTCTTTTCGCTCGCGATCACGTCCGGCCGCGCAGTGCGGGTCAGCGCGTAGCCCGCGACGTCTTCGTTGCCGTCAACGATCAATATCCTCTCGACGATGCGGGCGCGCTTGGCGTCCCACGCCCAGCCGCGCACCCGCCATGAAGCGGCGGCCAAGGCATTTTCGGAGGCCGCGACGCGTTCCGCCGCCTCGAACCGGCCCAGGCAGCGGTCGGCGGCAACCTGCACATGCCGGCGGAGCGGGGTGCCCAGCCAAGTCGCCCACTCCGCATGAAACGGGGCAAGGCGCGCGTCGCGCAGCCGCGGAATATGCGCAGCGACGTAGGCCGGGTCGGGAAATATCTGTCGCAAGGCGTCCGCGTCGTGGACGCGCGCGAGGATCGCCGTCTTCGCCTGGAGTTTCGGCTCGCGCCAGGCTCTGGCGTCCGCGATGGTGGCGATCTGCTCGATCGCGATAACGACGGCGATGCCGCTGGCGATGAACGGCACGGCGCGGCCGAACGCGCCCCAGACCAGGCTTCTCGCCCCCCACACGAGCAACAGGCCGGCGGCCCAGAAGGTGAATGCAGAGGTGCCGTAGCGTGAGTTCGAACGCCTGGGCGGTGGCAAAATTGATGCGACCGAGCGCGGTCAGGCAAGCGGTGCCGAAGGCAAACAGCATCACCGCGGCCAATGCATAGTGTGCCGGCGCGAATGTCCGGCGGTGAAAAACGATCTGATAGGCGTAAAAGAGCATCAGCAGGCAGCCGCCGGCGCCGATCGCGTTCGTCAGGGCCGAAAAAACAGGGTTGTTGGGGTCATTGAACGGATCGCCGAGGCCGACCGCGTCGAGGGCGATCCAGGCGTGGGTGGCGAGGGGCGCGCCGAGATACGTCAGAACATACGTCGCCACGTCCGGCAGGCGGCGAATGGCCTGCAGCGGATCGGTATGGCCGGCGGGGCTGTGGTAGCCGTAGAGATATAGGGCGAGCACTACGGCAAATACCGAAACGAGCAACGCGATGCTGCGTGCGCCGCGCTGCATGACGAACGCCATGGCGATCAGAATCGGAAAGACCACCAAGCCGTTGGCAAAGGAAAAGGTGGCACCGGTCGCAAGCGCGGCGGTGAAGGTCGTCGAGACCCAGTCATCCTTGCTGAGCCCGAACGCCAGGAGTGCGGCGATCGCCAGCACGTTTGCCAGGATGAACGCGAGATTGGGCAGGAACAGATTTTCGAATTGATAGAGGCTGAACAGAAAGGCGAGGACGACTCCGGCCACCCACAACGGCCGCCCGCTTGAGTCCCGGTCGCTTTTCCAGCCCGCATAGATCAGAAGCACGGCGGTCGAGAGCTGCAATAGAAAATTGCACGGCAGCAGGAACGCATTCGAACCGGAGAAGAGGGACTTATCCAGGATGGTCAGAAGCCGCGGAAGTACGATCCGGTGTTCGTTATGTTGGGCGAACAGGTGGGCAAGAAGGTCCGCTGCCGTCAGCTCGTCCCATTCGTCGAGATAGGGAACGCCGCTGTACGAAATTGCGGTGGCGTAGGCGGCGGAAAAGACCATATAAGCCCCGAGCAGGAGGGGCAGATACGGAAGCGATTTTTTGAAAAGCTCAGGCCGCGACGACATGGTCGGCCCCTGCTGCGGCCCGCTCGAATGTTAGTTGGGGGCCGGGCTTTGCACCAGCGGTCGACGGCGCGGCCACGCTCGCGCTCGCGGAGGAGATATTCGTCGCTGCCGGCAGCGGTAAGTAGTGAGTCGGCCAAAACAAAAAGTCCCGAGTTTGCGCCCGGGGGCTTAGTTTTTGGGATTTTGCGTTCTTCAGGATTGGGGATCAGAAGTGGTAGTTCACGCCGGCGCCTCCGATGTTGCCTAGCCACCAACCACTTGACGCTGCCGCGTTTTTTTGTCGCCCGGACGAGGCTAAAGGCTGGTCCCGGGTATTGCCTGCCGCGCTGTCGCGCCGTGGCGTCTTAGTCCGGCAGCGCTTCTTTCGCCGCGGTGCCGAGCTGGCGATTGAGCAGCACCAGCACCACCACGGCGGTTGCGGCGGCGAGCGCGTAGGCGTTGATGAACCAGCCGAGATAGCCGAGCGCCAGGAAAAAGGCGCGCTGGCCGCGGTTGAAGTGGCGGCCGGCAAGCGTGGTCATGGCCGCCACGCGCGCGGCAGCGACCCGCCCGCTCTTGCCCTTGGCCGTGGCGGGCTCGGGAGTCGCGCCCATCAGGATCGCGGCGTAATTGAACAGGCGGTACGACCAGGCGAACTTGAAGAAGGTGTAGGTGAAGATCACCAGCAGCCCCAGCGTCTTCACCTCCCACACGGTGGCGGTGGGGCGGGAGGCGAAGGGCAGCGCGGCGAAGATCGCCATCACCTCCTCCGTCGAACGGAGCAGCGCCAGCGCGCCGCCGATGGCGAACAGCGCGGTGGAGGCGAAAAAGGCCGTGCCGTTCTGCAGCGAGGCTATGATCTGCGTGTCGACGATGCGGATGTCGCGCGTCAGCATGTGCTGCATCCACTCGGCGCGGTAGCGGTCCATGCGCCGATTGAGGCTGTCGCGGCCGAGCTCGGTGTACTCCATGAGGAAGGAGTAGCCGCCCCAGGCGAGCGCGAACCAGGCAAGCGCGAGATAGTCGGCGGTGGTGAAGCCGGACATGGCGCCGCTCATAGCGGATTCGCGGCGCCATGTAGAGAGCTTTACCGGTGCGCGAAAGAACCGTTCACCGGCTTGCCGATGTAGCCGGACATGATGATGAGCCCGCTTTCCTTGTCGCGCAGTGCGAACAAGAACGGCTTGTCGACGATCACCGGCACCTCGCCGATCTCGCCCATGCGGGTTGCCATCATCACGCCGGTGACGGCGGCGGCCTCGGTGCCTTCCTCGTCCACCTTGAGGAACGTGCGCTGCTGGATGCCGGAGATGGTGAGCGGCGCTTGCGCCAGCCCCGCGAACGCCGTGGGCGAGGCGAGACCTTCGCGCAGACCCAGGTTGGCGAGGATCGGCAGGAGCCCGGCGTTGTCGGTGGCGGTGAAGCGCGGCAGTTCCAGGCGCACGGTGCCGGCGCGGAAGCCGCGGCCGTCGAGCCACGCCGCTGCCGAGGCGAACTCGGCGGCGGGCGCGGGCTTGTCCTTGGTGGTGAGCACGACGAACGAGTAGCGCCCCGTGCGGTAGCCGAGGTCGACGGCGACGAAGCGGTCGTCCTGGCGAAACGCGTGCCGCGCGGTCTGGCGCATCATCGGCACCTCGGCGCTGACGCCGACGCCGTGGAACGGCTTCGATTGCGTCGCCGACTTTTCGAACTGGCGCTGCCAGAAATCCTTGAAGTACAGGGCGTTGAGCGCGACGGCGCCTTGGGCGGGCGGGGCATCGAGGATCGACGGGATGCGGCCCTTGGTTTTCGCGTTTACCCAGTCGTTGATCTGCTTGATCACCTCCGGCCGGCGCACGTCGGCGAGCGTGATCTCGGCGCCGAGCTTGCGCATCTCGGCGATGGCGTCGGCTCTCGGCTTCACCTCGGGGTCGATCACCAGGGCGTTGGCGAGCAGGAGAGGGCCGTCGGTCGAGCGCAGGAGATCGCGCACGGCATGGCGCAACTCCATGAGATCGTCGCCGGCGGTCTTGTTGTCGGGGCCGTCGAAGCCGAGCGCCTTGTGCAGGGCCAGGCGCATGCGGGCGTCGGCGCCCACGTCGAGAAGCGAGAGCACGGCGGCGAGGCTCGCGGGCGACAGCACCACGTTCTCGCCGGCCCGCCGCGTCTTGGCGAGGCCGGAGAGCAGGCCGAAGCCGAGCCGTCCCTGCGCCTCGAGCAAGCGGTCGGGGGTGAGCAGTGCCGCGAACGATACGCGGGTCTGCGCCACGCACGCGAGCGCGGCGGCGGAAGCCAAAAAGTCCCTACGGCGCATGAGAATCCTCCCCGAATTCGATCCCGCCATTCACGGTCCCGGTGCGGGCGGATTTGCGGCGCGGCCGCGGCGGCGCCGCGGATTACCAAGATTTAACGGGAGCTTGACCCTGGGCCCGGCGCGCGCAATCAAGGCCGGGGAGAAAGTTAATGGCGCAGAAGATCACCCTCGGTTACCGCGCGCTCGTCGACGCCGCCGAACGCGAGGTGGAGAAGGTGCCCGCCGCCGACGCCGTCGCGCTCGCCGCGGCCGGCGAGGTAGTGCTCGTCGACATCCGCGACATCCGCGAGCTGAAACGCGAGGGCCGCGTGCCCGGCGCCTTCCATTGTCCGCGCGGAATGCTGGAATTCTGGATCGATCCGGAGTCGCCCTACCACAAACCGGTGTTCGCCGAGGACAAGCGCTTTCTGTTCTTCTGCGCCGGCGCGTTGCGCTCGGCGCTGGCGGCACAGACGGCGCAGCGCATGGGATTGCAACCGGTCGGCCACATCGCCGGCGGCTTCAAGGGCTGGAAAGAGGCGGGCGGTCCGGTGGAGATCGACGAGAAGAAGTAATGGCCGCGAGCCTCACCCTCGTCATCGGCAACAAGAACTACTCGTCATGGTCCATGCGGCCGTGGCTCGCGCTCACGCACAACAAGATCCCGTTCCAGGAGATCGTGATCTCCCTCTACGAGGACGGCGCCAAGGAGAACGTCCTTAAGCATTCGCCCTCGGGCAAGGTGCCGGCGCTGATCGACGGCAACCGCACGGTGTGGGAATCGCTCGCCATCATCGACTACCTCGCCGAGAAATTCCCCCAGCTCGGCCTGTGGCCGGCGGGGCCGGGGGCGCGGGCCCAGGCGCGCGCCATCGCCGCGGAGATGCATGCAGGCTTCCGGCATCTCCGCATAGCGGCTCCGATGAACCTCAAGCGCGAGCCGCGCGAGATCGAGCTCTCGCCGGAGGCGCGCGCCGACGTCACCCGCATCTGCGCCATCTGGACCGACACGCGGCGGCGCTTCGCCCGCGGCGGCAGCTACCTATTCGGCGGCTTCGGCGCCGCCGACTGCATGTTCGCGCCGGTCGCCACCCGCATCCGCACCTATGCGATCAAGGTCGACCCTATTTCAGCGGACTATGTGGAAGCGATCTACAAGCTCCCCGCCTTCCGCGCCTGGCGCGAGGCGGCGCTGAAAGAGCCGTGGACGACGCCGTACGACGCGATCTGAGCGTTGTTGAAAACACTGCATCGGGCGTTGACAAACACCGCGCGCGTGTCGCGTTCGCCCCGAATCGTCGAAACCCATTGCTAGGTGCCCCTGGCCGAACTCGCTTAGGTTCCGCGCGCCGCGGGGATCTGCGGGGAGGGCACGCCATGACGCTTACGAGCAAATCGATGCGTAAATATTGGGCGGAAATGACCGGCACCTTCGTGCTGGTTTTCGTGGGATTGGGTACGGTGCTTGCCGCGGGCGGACAGCAGCCGGTCGGCAATCTCGGCATCGGGCTCGCCTTCGGCCTGGCGTTGCTTGCCGCGTCCTATGCCTACGCGCGCGTCTCGGGCGGCCATTTCAACCCGGCCGTCACCATTGGCGCCGCGGTGGCCGGCCGCATCGCCCCCGCCGAGATCATTCGCTACATCGCGGCGCAACTGGTGGGCGGGATAATCGCCACCCTCCTGCTCTATGTGATCGCGACGGGTCGGGCGGGCTTCAACGTCGGGGCCGGGTTCGCCTCGAACGGCTACGCCGCCCACTCGCCGGGCGGCTATTCGCTGATCGCCTGCTTCATCGCTGAGCTGTTGCTGACCGCCTTGTTTGTGTGCGTGTACCTCGGTTCCACTGGCAAGCGCGCGGCGGCGGCGTTCGCGCCGATCGCGATGGGGCTCGCGCTGACCGCGATCCACTTCGCGTCGCTGCCGATAACCGGCACCTCGGTCAATCCGGCGCGCTCCACCGCCAGCGCCATCATCCCGGCCATCTTCGGAAACGTCACCTGGCCGGTGGCGGAGCTGTGGCTATTCTGGCTGGCGCCGATCCTGGGCGCTGCCATCGCCGGCTGGGCGCACCGGGAGATCTTCGGGGACGACTAGCGCATTCGTCCATTGCCAACGTTGGGCGGGCGCGGCACCCTCGCGCGAATTGGGGGAGCCATGCCCGCGCTCAGCACTTCCATCGACCCAACGTCCCGCGAATTCCTCGCCAACGCCGCGGCCATGCGGGCGCTGGTGGAGGAACTGCAGAAGCGGCGCATGGAGGCGGCGGCCGGCGGGCCGGAGAAGGCGCGCGAGCGACATCTGTCCCGCGGCAAGCTGCTGCCGCGCGAGCGCGTCATGCGCCTGGTCGATCCCGGCGCGCCGTTCCTCGAGCTATCGCCCGCTCGCCGCGAACGGCATGTACGACGACGCCATCCATGGCGCCGGGCTCATCACCGGCATCGGCCGCGTCGAGGGCCGCGAATGCGTGATCGTGGCAACGACTCCACCATCAAGGGCGGCACCTATTATCCGCTGACGGTGAAGAAGCACCTGCGCGCCCAGGAGATCGCCGCGCGAGAACCATCTGCCCTGCATCTATCTCGTCGACTCCGGCGGCGCCAACCTGCCGCACCAGACCGAGGTCTTCCCCGACCGCGAGCACTTCGGCCGCATCTTCTACAACCAGGCGCGGCTGTCGGCGGCCGGCATCGCGCAGATCGCCGTGGTCATGGGCTCGTGCACGGCGGGCGGCGCCTACGTGCCGGCCATGTCCGACGAGACCATCATCGTGCGCGGGCAGGGCACGATCTTTCTCGGCCGGCCCGCCGCTGGTGAAGGCCGCGACCGGCGAGGTGGTGAGCGCCGAGGATCTCGGCGGCGCCGACGTGCACGCGCGCAAATCCGGCGTCGCCGACCACTACGCCGCCGACGATACCCACGCGCTGCAGCATCTGCCGGCGGATCGTGGCGAACCTGAACAGGCCGAAGCGCGTCGATCTCGAATACCAGGAGCCGGCGGAGCCGAACTACGACGCCGCCGAGCTCGACGGCATCATCCCTTCCGACACGCGCAAGCAATACGACGTGCGCGAGATCATCGCGCGGCTGGTGGACGGCTCGGAGCTCGACGAGTTCAAGCGGCTCTACGGCACGACGCTCGTCACCGGCTTGGCGCGCATCTTCGGCATCCCGGTCGGCATCCTCGCCAACAACGGCATCCTCTATTCGGAATCGGCGCTGAAGGCCGCGCACTTCATCGAGCTCTGCTGCCAGCGGCGCATTCCGCTGCTGTTCCTGCAGAACATCTCCGGCTTCATGGTCGGCCGCGACTACGAGGCGGGCGGCATCGCCAAGGACGGCGCCAAGATGGTGACGGCCGTCGCCTGCGCCGCGGTGCCGAAGATCACGCTGATCATCGGCGGCTCGTTCGGCGCCGGCAACTACGGCATGTGCGGCCGCGCCTACGGCCCGCGCTTCCTCTTCACCTGGCCGAACGCGCGCATCTCGGTGATGGGCGGCGAGCAGGCGGCGAGCGTGCTCGCCACCGTCAAGCGCGACAACATCGAGGCCGCGGGCGAAAACTGGTCGCGAGGTGGAGGAGGAGGAATTCAAGCAGCCGATCCGCGAGCAATACGAGGCGGAGGGCAATCCCTATTACGCCACGGCGCGGCTGTGGGACGACGGGATCATCGCGCCGAGCGAGACGCGGCGGGTGCTGGCGCTGTCGTTTTCAGCGGCGCTGAATGCGCCGATCCCGCGGACGAGGTTTGGGGTGTTTCGGATGTAGGCGCAGCCATTTGAATCGCGCCGCTAACGTTTGAGCTCGATGTTGCGACGTTTCGTATGACGACCAGTCGTTTACGGTTTAACGACGATCGCGAGCCGAAGTGGATGATTTATCCGTCGATGATGCGCGCGAAGTTCCGGCGGATCGTCGAATTGATCCAAGCCAAAGGCCTGGAGCGCGTGCGGGAGCCCTGCGTCCAGCATCTCGACGAGGCACGGGAGATCTTAACGGCCGCATCCGGCGCAGCTAACGTCGCCCCATGTTGGGCGAACTGGGCGCACTTAGGATCTTTGGCCATGACCGGTCTTGGCTATCGGCAAAGCTCACTGAGAAAATCCGGTAGATACGCGCAAGGCGGTCGTTTCGTTGCGCCGAATCGCGGACGAAATCTCGCACCAGCGGCGCTTATTTACCCGAGCAGCATTCACTCCGTTTCGCTGGAAGCGTCCGCTACGATCGGCAGAAGGCGCGCTCGCAGGCGACGACGAGCAAAATCCGCCTTCGGTACCGGCGTCCGGTACCCGCCTGAAAAACGTGCCAGAGCTGTCGGTAGGCGGGATTTGGTGTCCTGACCATCATCGGTTGTTCGCTAGGCTGTCGTCGCATCGACCAGACGAATCGAGGTGCGACAGGATATTTGGATGTGAATACCGGCGCTCGCCCAATATTCGCTCTCGCCAGTGCGTCGAATCGCCTGTACGGCGTTTTCTTTGTAGGTGGGCGTTCATTGATCTGCTCCAAAGTCGATGTATTCGCGCGGGCGGCCGATCCGGAAGCAGCACAGCGACTTGGCAAATCCCGCGACTGGCGGATGGATCGGGCTCATGAGCGAGGATGCGCTGGTGCTGTATGTTGTTTCCCTTACGTCCAACGGCCAAGCGCTCATGTCGAGAAGCATAGCCTTCCAGTTGGGAGCGAGGTCTCACTGCAGTTCTTGTTGATCAGGTTGGAAATCGAAACGTGCAACTAGGCTCTTTGTGACCAACCTTCTTCGCTGCCGACTGTGGAGCCCTTACTGCGTTCGCACCGGATGTAGGTAACAGAAGTAAACTTGTCGTACGTTGACGAACATGACAGACTGATGAGCGGGTATGGCGCGTGAGAACTTGCGACAGAGGACCGAATAAAAGCTTTGGATGAGGATAATTTTCCAGAAAACGAGGAAGATTTCGAAACCCATGTCCCTCGAAACCAAAGTCAGCACCCACTACACCCACGGCGGCCTCATCGGCGCGATCGACGCGGCGCTGCAGCAAGGCCGGCAAGGATCCGGCGGCGCTGAAGCCGGAGGATCTGGCGGCCATCGACGAATTCCACGTGCGCGGGCGGGAGGCGACCGCCGAGCTCGGCCGCAATCTCGGCCTGCAGCCAAGCCAGAGCGTGCTCGACGTGGGCAGCGGCCTCGGCGGGCCGTCGCGCCAGCTCGCGCTCGCCTACGGCTGCCACATCACCGGCGTCGATCTCACCGCGGAATACTGCGAGGTGGCGAACACGCTCGCGGCGCGGCTCAAGCTCGCCGACCGGGTGCGCTTTCAAGAGGGCAACGCGCTCGCGATGCCGTTTGCCGATGCCACCTTCGATGCCGCGGTGACCCAGCACGTGGCCATGAACATTCCCGACAAGGTGGCGCTCTATCGCGAGGTGGCACGCGTGCTCAAGCCCGGCGGCAAATTCGGCATCTACGATCTCCTGCAAGGCGAGGGCGGGCCGGTGCATTTCCCGGCGCCGTGGGCGCGCGATCCGTCGACGAGCTTCCTCGCCACCGCCGACGAGATGCGGGCGCACCTCGCCGCCGCCGGGTTCGACATTCAGTCGTGGAACGACCGCAGCGAAGCCGGCAAGCAATGGTTTCAGGCGATGGCCAAACGGACGCCGAGAGCGGCCCGCCGCCCCTCGGCTTTCACGTGCTGCTCGGGCCGGATTTCGCAAAGATGGGACCGAACATGGTGCGCAATCTCGTCGAGGACCGCATCCGGCCGACGGAGATCATCGCCGTGAAGCGTGCGTGATCCTGATGGTGGTGGCCGGTCAGCGGTGACAAACTAGAAGGCCACGACAGGGGAAGGGGCGCGTCATGGCCGAACCGACTTATCGCAACGCCCTGATCGTCGGCGCCGGCTCCGGCCTCAGCGCCTCGCTCGCGCGCTTGTTCGCGCAAGTCCGGCATGAAGGTCGCGCTCGCCGCGCGCACGCCCGACGATCTCGGCGCGCTGGCGCAGGAAACCGGCGCCAAGACCTTCGCCTGCGACGCGACCCAACGCGAGCAGGTGGAGAAGCTGTTCGCCGACGTGGAGGCGGCGATCGGCGCGCCCGACGTGGTGGTCTACAACGCGAGCTACCGCACGCGCGGGCCGCTCGTCGAGCTCGATCCCGCCGAGGTGGAGAAGGCGCTCGCGGTCACCGCCTTCGGCGGCTTCCTGGTGGCGCAGGCGGCGGCGCGGCGCATGCTGCCGCGCGGAGCGGGCGCGATCTTCTTCACCGGCGCGTCGGCGAGCGTGAAGGGCTACGCCCAGTCGGCGCCGTTCGCCATGGGCAAGTTCGCGCTGCGCGGCCTGGCGCAAAGCATGGCGCGCGAGCTCGCGCCCGCAGGGCATCCATGTCGCGCACGTGGTGGTCGACGGCGGCATCCGCAGCGCGCGGCGCATGGACCCGCCGGACAAGCCGGACTCCTTCCTCGACCCCGACGCCATCGCCGAGACCTACATGGACGTGCTGCGCCAGCCGCGCAGCGCCTGGACGTGGGAGATCGAGGTGCGGCCGTGGGTGGAGAAGATTCTGAGGGTGGTGTCGGCGTTCGCACCTCAGGATGACGGCCTCATTGCCTCCAGCCACATGGCGGCTCCAAACAAGAGAAAAGAAATGATCGACGCGACGGTCCGCACCAGATTCCACGACATCCACGGATCGTAGAAAGCGCGCCAGATATTGGCGGCGGTGCCGGGGGTCGGGGCCGTGGCCGCGAGGCGCTCGTTGAGCGGCACGTTGAAGACGATTGTCACCACGAAGACGCCGAGCGCGTAGACAAGGAAGCCTCCCCACACGAGCGAGGCCGGCGTGGTCCCCCAGGATCGCAGATACAGCACCGCCGCGATCACGCCGAACACGAGCGTGCCGAAGAAGCTGAAAAAGAAGATCGGATTGCGAATGACGACGTTGATCGACTTCATGGCGTTGATGGCGGCGATCGGATCGGCGGCGTTCAAGCCGGGCATGACCGTCCAGTGATAGGCATAGAATAGGCCGGCGATCAGCGCGGAGGCGAACGTAGCCAGCGACAGGAACACCAGGGCGATGCTCATGGCTTTCGCTTCCTGCTCTGACGCGAGCGCCGTCGCGCGAGCGCGACCTTGGAGACTCGCGGCGACGCGCTGAGGCGCGCCCGCGTCCGCGCGATCGTCGCATCCAGCTTGTCGAGGCTAGCGCACATTGCCGGCGAGTAGGCGAGCTTCTGATACAGACGAAGGTTCTCGTCGGTGAGCGGCAGCGGCCGCTGCTTGTTGCCCCATTGGTCGCCGAACAGCATGACGGCCGTGTAGATCTGGTTGGCCAGCCACGCGGCGGTGCCGTCGCAGCGCATGGCGTTGTACAGCATGCGGTGCGCTTTGTCGGAGGTGTAGGGTTTGTCCTCGCATGCCACGTCGTGCACGACGCTGGCGCGGCGAAAATCGCCGGTGTACGGCGATCCGATCAACGGACCCCAGAACACCGCCGGGATGCTCGCGCCGTCGATCTTGCGCCCTTTCGGCGCCGGCCAGCGAATGCCTTCGGGGTCGGTGTAGTCGAAATCCTCGATAAGTTTCATGGTGCGGTCGGGGCCGTCATGGTCGATCAGCCACGCCGCCACCACCTTGCCAGTGAACTTGCCGAAGCCAGGGTCTATTTTCCTCGTCAAAGTCTTTTCCATGAATGCCTCCCGCAATGCGTTGCGGGCGCATCCTCCGATTGGGCGCAAAGCGTGTCCAGCAGTCGCACCCTAGGGGGCAGGAGCCGGCATCGTCAGGCAGCCACCATGCAAGCGGGCATCGGCCACCACGCACCGGAACCCCACCCCTCCGCCCGCGTTGACCCCACAGGCAAGGCGTTCCGGTAAGCCGGATGCCAGAGCTCAAGGGGCCTCCGGCGCGCGTGATCGAACCGGGGCCCCGCCATTTCGCGGAGGCGACGATGACCTACAAAGTCTACAGCGGCCCGACCGGGGCGACGACGCTACGCGCGGTCGAACGAAACCGCGCGCTCTATGAGGAATTCGGCCTGCTCGACGAGGCGCTCGCCTGGGCGCGCCACCTCGACGAGCGCGGCCGGGTGCCGCTCCTCATCGAGAACGAGCGGGGCGCGCGCCTGACGCGACCGGAGATCGAGAGCGCGCTGCATGGCGACGGCGATGGCGTCTTAGCGCCGGCGCGTCGCGTCGGGCACTAGTGGCGGACGGCCCTGCCGTTGCGCACGAACGTGCAGATGAAATTGATGAAGTCGCCGGGTTCGCGGCTGATCGCCGTGATGACCGCCACCTTGTTGTAGCGGGCGCAGTGGGCGGCGGCGATGTCGAAGGCGCGGATCTCCGCCTCCTCGGACCACGAGATGATGCCGGCGGTGTCGTTGCCCCGAAAGACGCCGGCGTGCGCGCTGTAGCCAGCCATTGTCAGTCCCGCCGCCAGCAATAGCGTCATCGTCCGCATCGCAAGACCTCGCGCGATTCGTTCGTGCTACGCTAGCCCGCTTTCAATCCGGGACGGGGAGGGGGAATCATGAAACTCAACACATTGTTGGTGGCGAACACCATCGTTGCGGCGATCTTCGGTCTGGCGTTCCTGATCGTGCCGGCGGAGCTCGTCGGGCTCTACGGTCCGCGCCTCAGTCCCGCCGGCGTGGTGGTCGGCCGCATCGCCGGCTCGACGATTCTCGCGTTTGCGATCATCTATTGGGGCGCCCGCAACAGCAAAGGGGCGGAAGCGCTGAAGGCGGTGCTGGTCGCGGGCTGCGTTACCAACGGCCTCGACGCTTTGATCATGCTGCACGCCACGTGGACCGGCATCGTCAACGCCATGGGCTGGTCGGCGGTGGTGATCAACGGCCTGCTGGCGCTCGGCTTCGCCTATTTCGCCTGGAACAAGCGCTAAACGGAGCCTTCGCGGGGCTCGTTCAATGAAAACCGGCCCCGTAAGGGGCCGGTTTTTTTATCGAGAAATGGTCGTCATGCTTTCAGCGACGACGACAGCCGTGTCCACTCCGTCTGCACCCGGCGCTTGAAGCTCTGCCAGTTGCGGTCCACCGCATTCCAATTGACCATGCGGTTCTCCGCCTGTGCCGCGGTCGCGTTCGGACCGGCGTTGTAGGAATCGATGAGATAAGCCCCGGAGATGGTGAGGATCGCGCCCAGGATCATTCCGAGAAAAACGCGCATGCGTCTGCTCCCCATTCATGATGAAGGCCAGCAGGAGAACGCGGTGGCGGCGAGGATGTTCCCTAGATGCGCTCCGGCTTGCCGAGCCAGCGGTCGATCTGGGCGCGCATGCGGCTGGTCAAGTCGTTGGCCACGTCCCAGTTGACCAGCGGCCGCGCGCTCTGGCCGGGGCCGCCGACGAGGTTGGCGTCGTGGTAGTAGGCGATGCCCGTGAGCAGGGCGGCGCCGAGAATCATCCCGAACAAGAGACGCATAAACGGGCCTCCTTGATAGCGAGGGGAATCGTGCAGCGAGAATGCGGCAACGGCGCGATGAGCGCCAGTTGCTCGCGCGCTACTTAGCCATCTGCGTCAGCGCCGTGCGCTTCCAGATGTCCCAGGCGCGCAGGTGGATGTTGTCGAGCACCTGCATGGCCTTCTCGCCCTCTTCCGGCTCGAGGAAGGTGATCGGCCCGCCCAGCGTCATCGCCTGCAGCTGCAGGCGCGCGTTCACCTCGGTGTAGACCGCGCGGAATACCGCCATGGGCAATGTCTTGGCGACCACTACGTCGCCATGCCCGCGCATGAGGAGCACGTTCTTGTCGCCGAGCGTTTCGGCCAGCGCCTTGCCGATGGCGCCGTTGGAAATGAGCATGTTGCTCATGCCGGCGACCTTGCGGATTTCGAACACCGGAACGCCGGGCGAGAGGAACGAGGACATGTGATAGAGCGGCCGCATCGGCTGCTGGGTGGCGCCGAACGGGATCACGTTCGGCGAGTGGGAGTGCACCAGCGCGCCCACGTCGGCGCGCTTGCGATACACCTCGCCGTGGATAAAGCGCTCGAGGAAATGCGTGACGCCGGGTGCCGCGTTGACGGCGTTGCCGTCGAGGTCGTACTCGACGATGTCCTCGGCCTTGACCAACGCAGGCGCGAGGTTGCGCCCCATCAGGAAGCGCTCGGGGTTGGCGGGATGGCGGATCGAGACGTGGCCGAAGGCGTCGAGCACGCCTTCGTTCACCAGGATGCGGTTGGCCGCCACCAGATCTTCGATGATCTTGGCATCGACGGGCGCGGCGGAGACGGCCTGGGCGTGGGCGTCGCCCGGCGCGCAGGCGAGCGCGACGAAAAACATGAGCGCGGCGGTCGCGCGTGAGGGTGCGGTCTGCATGATCTCGCCTCCGGCCGCCCAATGGCCTTACCTAGCGGCGCGAAATCCTAGCGCAACGCCGACCGGCCGCCACGTGTTGCCCGTTCGTCCGTGCATCCGGATTTTACCCGGACCCCTTAACTCATTGACGAAACTAGCACTTCCTCTGGCGCGGCCGGCCACGCCGCGGCATGGCAAGCAGGCGCGGCCGGTGCTACAAGCCCGCGCCGCCGCGCTTGGCCGCGCGCGGCCTTTTTTCTCGACAACCGGCAGCCGCTGATGGCGCTCACCAAACCCGAAACCCGCGACGCGCCGCCGGCCAAGAACGGCCACCAGCAAAGTGCGGCGAAGAGCGGGTTCTGGGTGCTCACGGTCGGCTCGCTCGGGGTCGTCTACGGCGACATCGGCACGAGCCCGCTCTACGCCTTCCGCGAGGCGCTGCACGCGGCGATCGGCGGTCCGACCGGGCCGGTGACGGCGGACGCGGTGCTCGGCGTGCTCTCGCTCATCTTGTGGGCGCTGATCATCGTCGTCACCGGCAAGTACGTGCTGATCCTGCTGCGCGCCGATAACAACGGCGAGGGCGGCACGCTCTCGCTCACCGCGCTCGCCTATCGCGCGCTTGGCCGGCGTCATGGCCTGATCTTTTTCATCGGCGTGATCGGCGCCTCCATGTTCTACGGCGACGCGGTGATCACGCCGGCGATCTCGGTGCTGTCGGCGGTGGAAGGACTGACCGTGCTGCAGCCCGGGCTCGAGGGCTACGTGCTGCCGGTGACCGTGGTCATCCTGGTGGGGCTGTTCTCGGTGCAGTCGCGCGGCACCGCCAAGGTTTCGGCGCTGTTCGGGCCGGTGACCACGCTCTGGTTCATTTCGTTGGCCGTGCTCGGCGGCATGCACATCTCCGACAATCCGGGGGTGCTGGCGGCGATCAACCCGGGATACGGCATCCAGTTCCTGTTCCAGCACCACGTCGTCGGGCTCGCCACGCTCGGCGCGGTGTTTCTGGCGGTGACCGGCGGCGAGGCGCTCTATGCCGACCTCGGCCATTTCGGGCGCAAGCCGATCCGCGTCGCCTGGTTCGGCCTCGTGCTGCCGTCTTTGGTCATCAACTACTTCGGGCAGGGAGCGTTGGTGCTCGCCAATCCCGCGGCAGTGGTGAACCCGTTCTATCGGCTGGTGCCGGAAGCGCTGCTCGTGCCCATGATCGTGCTGGCCACGGCGGCGACGGTGATCGCGAGCCAGGCGGTGATCACCGGCGCCTTCTCCATGACGCGCCAGGCGATCCAGCTCGGACTCCTGCCGCGTCTGGAGATCCGCCACACCTCGGAAGCCTACTCCGGGCAGATTTATCTGCCGCGGGTGAATGCCGCGCTCCTCGTGGGCGTGCTGCTGCTGGTGCTCTTGTTCCGCTCGTCGAGTGCGCTGGCATCGGCCTACGGCATCGCCGTTACCATGACCATGGTGGTCGACGGCATCCTCGCCTTCATCGTGATCTGGAAGCTGTGGAACTGGCGCTTCGCAGCGGTGGCGCTGTTGATGCTGCCGTTTCTGGTGGTCGACGCTACGTTCTTCGCCGCCAACCTCACCAAGCTGTTCGAAGGCGCGTGGGTGCCGCTGCTCTTCGGCTCCAGCCTGGTGTGGTTGATCCTGAGCTGGCGGCGCGGCACTAACATCCTCTCGGCGAAAACGCGCCGCACCGAGGTGCCGCTCGACGGGCTCGCACGCACGCTGGAGAAGAGGCCGCCGCACATCGTGCCGGGCACGGCGGTGTTCCTCACCAGCGACCCGGAATTCGCGCCCACCGCGCTCCTGCACAACCTCAAGCACAACAAGGTGCTGCACGAGCACAACGTGGTGCTGACCATCGTCACCGCCGACACGCCGCGGGTCAGCGAGGACGACCGGGTCGAGCTGCTCGGCGTGACGCCGCACTTCATGAAGGTGCGGCTCACGTTCGGCTTCATGGAGACGCCGAACGTGCCGAAGGCGCTCGCCATCGCGCGCAAGCTCGGATGGCAGTTCGACATCATGAAGACGTCGTTCTTCCTGTCGCGCCGCACGCTCAGGCCCGAGGCGCGTTATGGGCTCGGCCGGTTGCAGGACCGGGTGTTCATCGCGCTCGCGCGCACCGCCAACGACGCCACCGACTTCTTCCAGATTCCCACCGGCCGGGTGGTGGAGGTGGGCACTCAGGTCACGGTCTGATTGCGGCAGAGATTCCGATCCTTCGCGTAGCTTATTGTCTTTGTTGCAGAATTTACGCTCGGTGCTGCTGGCTGCGGCGCATGCCTTTTTGGCAAGGCATGCGGTCACGGAAGATGATCCGGATCGGCACGGTGCTATAAGCGCGGCCCGCCGCTTCTGGTGCGGCGCAACATTCTTCGAAGGTTTCCCCCACCATGGCTGTCTCTCCTCTCGGCTCCTCCGGAGCCGAAATCCCGGTAACCGGGAACGGAACCACTCATGCCAAAACAGGCTTCTGGGCACTGACCGTCGGCTGCATCGGCGTCGTCTATGGCGACATCGGAACGAGCCCTCTCTACGCAATGCGCGAATCCATCGTCGCCGCCGGCGGCGTCAGCCGGCCGGCGGTGTTCGGCGTCCTGTCGCTGATCCTGTGGTCGCTGATCATCGTCGTCACGCTGAAATACGTCTTCATC
Organism: uncultured Alphaproteobacteria bacterium; assembly: GCA_963792635.1. Taxonomy (GTDB): domain Bacteria; phylum Pseudomonadota; class Alphaproteobacteria; order Rhizobiales; family Xanthobacteraceae; genus DATNNN01. The sequence goes on along the minus strand of CAWBWX010000008.1, from coordinate 68,152 downwards.
CTGCTCCGCGCCGACAACCACGGGGAGGGCGGCACGCTGACGCTGATGGCGCTGGCCCAGCGCGCGCTCGGCCGCCCCAGCCGACCCGTGGTCCTTCTCGGGATCATCGGCGCTTCGCTGTTCTACGGCGACGCCATCATCACGCCGGCGATCTCGGTGCTGTCGGCGGTCGAGGGCCTGAAGATCGCAACGCCGCTGTTCGAGCCCTACGTGGTGCCGCTCACGGTGGTGATCTTGATCGGGCTGTTCGCCGTGCAGTCGCGCGGCACGGCGCAGGTGTCGGCGTTCTTCGGGCCGATCACGGCGGTGTGGTTCGTCGCCATCGCCGTCATCGGGGTCGTCCACATCGGCGGCAATCTCGAGGTGCTGGCGGCAATCAATCCCGCGCACGGCGTCGTCTTCCTCCTCAATCACGGCGTCATCGGATTCGTAACGCTCGGTGCCGTGTTCCTCGCCGTCACTGGCGCGGAAGCCCTCTACGCCGATCTCGGCCATTTCGGCCGCAAGCCCATCCAGTACGCGTGGCTGTTCTTCGTGTTCCCAGCGCTGGTCATCAACTACTTCGGCCAGGGCGCGTTCCTGCTTGCCAATCCCAAGGCGATCGAGAACCCGTTCTTTCTGCTCTATCCGGAGTGGGCGCTGTTGCCCATGGTGGTGCTCGCCACGGCGGCCACCGTGATCGCGAGCCAGGCGGTGATCACCGGCGCCTACTCACTGACTGAACAGGCGATTCAGCTGGGCCTGTTGCCGCGGCTCGAGATCCGTCACACCTCGGAAGCGCTCGCCGGACAGATCTACATGCCACGGGTGAACGGCCTTCTCCTCGTCGGCGTGCTCTTGCTCGTCTTGATGTTCCGCTCGTCGAGCGCGCTCGCATCCGCCTACGGCATCGCCGTCACCGGCACCATGGTGGTCACCTGCATGATGGCGTTCGTGGTGATTTGGCGCGTGTGGCACTGGAATCCGTGGGCGGCGGCGGCGCTGATTGCGCCCTTCCTCGCGCTCGATTTCCACCTTCCTAGCCGCCAATCTCATGAAGGTCGCCGAGGGCGGGTGGGTGTCGCTGTTCGTCGGCGGCATGCTCATGGTGGTGATGGCGACCTGGCGGCGCGGGGCGCGCATGCTGTTCGAGAAGACGCGCAAGCTCGAGGTGCCGCTGAAGGCGCTCGTCCGCAGCCTCGAGAAGAAACCCCCGCTCCGGGTCCCTGGCACCGCCGTGTTTCTCACCAGCGACCCGGAAAGCGCGCCCACGGCGCTCATGCATTCGCTCAAGCACTACAAGGTGCTGCACGAGGAGAACGTGATCCTCACCGTGCGCAGCGCCGACACGCCCAAGGTGGCCGCCGAGGAGCGGGTCAAGATGGAGCCGATCGGCCATTCGTTCTCGCTTCTCACGGTGCGCTACGGCTTCATGGAGCAGCCCAACGTGCCCAAAGCGCTGGCCATCGCGCGCACGCACGGGTGGCACTACGAGGTGATGAAAACCTCGTTCTTCCTGTCGCGGCGCACGCTCAAGCCGGCTGAGCATTCGGCGATGCCGCACTGGCAGGACCGGCTATTCATCGCGCTGGCGCGCAGCTCCGACGATGCCAGTACGTACTTCCGCATCCCCACCAACCGGGTGGTGGAGATTGGGACGCAGGTTACGGTGTAAGCATTTGGCAGCTTGCCGAAAATCCGCCCCGTTCTTCGTCCCTAACGGCGGGGCGGCGGCGGGCGCGTTGATTCCAGTCCTTGTACAAAGGGTTTGCGTGCGGCGGCGTTTTGCCTTCGACGATCGTCGCCATGGGGGTAAAGTGAAATGATGAACTTCGAGGCCTTGTTTTCCGCGGTGTCGGTGCCGACCTGGCTTGCGGTCGTCGGCGCGTTCGCGGCGATTTTCCTGCTGCTCATGCTGTTCCGCCCGAACGCGGAGCGCGATCCGCTGAGCCTGTTTGCCCAGTTCGCGCTGATCGCGGTGGTCGGCGCTGCGGCGTTCTTCGGGCTCAATCATCTGGAGGAGGCGGCGCGTCTTGCCGACCGGCGCGGCCTCGAGCAGCGCGGCTTGGCGCTCCACCTACAGACGACGCTGCCGGCCGTCGCCTGCGCCGACGTCGGCGCCGACAAGCCGCTCGGCCAGGCGTGCGAGCGCGCCCAGTTCGCGGAGCCGCAGCGGGTGGCGGCGGGTGTGGCGGTCGCGCGCGAGCGGCTCGCGCTGGTCTCCGATGTGCTCGACTATTCCGCCCGCGACCCCGTGTTCGCCGATCGCCTCTCGGCGACGCGGCGCGCGCTCGAGGCCGACCCCTATGGTTTCGTCGCCTACGTGCTGGCGAGCGATGACAAGTGCACGGCGGATTCCTGCGCGCGCTTCCGCCTGCTGCGCGACACCACCCGCGTGAAGGCGAACCTGCGCGAGCGCCGCTACGAGTCTCTCGTCGCGAAATACGAAGACGGCTGGCGCGAGCTGAAGCCGGTGGTGCGTATGGAAGTGCCGGCGCCGGCAGCCGTACCGCAGGTCGATGCGCCGTATCCGCCGCCGGCGCCGGTGGTGACCACGCCACCGCCCCCTCCGGCCCCGACGGCGACGGTGCCCGCGCCGCGTGCCGGCCAGCCGAAGCAGAAGCTCAAGGACGGTACCTCCAATGTGCGGCCGCGCGTTCCGCCGGAGCCCGTCGCCGGCCTGCCGCGCGTGGTGCCGCGTCGTGCTGCCCCCGATGACGACGGCGATGCGCCCCCGCCGCCGCAAACCTCGGGCGTGCGGCCGGCCGCTCCTGTCGGACCGCGACAGAACTGAGCGCTCGCGATCCCGTAGCGAAGCGCTAGGATCGCGTCATGTTCTCCTCCGTCCTTATCGCCAACCGCGGCGAGATCGCCGTCCGCGTGATCCGCACCGCGCGGGCGCTCGGCCTGCGCACCATCGCCGTCTATTCGGAAGCCGACCGCGACGCGCTGCACGTGCGCCTCGCCGACGAGGCACACCCGATCGGCCCGGCGCCGGCGCGCGACAGCTACCTCGACATCGGCCGCATCATGGATGCGGCGCGGCGCTCCCAGGCCGCGGCGCTGCATCCGGGCTATGGCTTCCTCGCCGAGCGGCCCGAGCTCGCCGAAGCGTGCGCGGCGCACGGCATCGTGTTCGTCGGCCCGCCGGCCACGGCCATGCGCCAGATGGGCGCCAAGGACGAGGCCAAGGCGCTGATGGCCAAGGCGGGTGTGCCAGTGGTGCCGGGCTATCACGGCGACAAGCAGGACGCGGGCTTCCTGCGCCAGAAGGCCTACGAGACCGGCTATCCGGTGTTGATTAAGGCGGTCGCCGGCGGCGGCGGCAAGGGACTGAAGCGCGTCGAGAAGGCGATCGACTTCGACGACGCGCTCGCCTCGGCCCAGCGCGAGGCGGAAAGCGCCTTCGGCGACGGCCGCGTGCTGATCGAGAAATACGTGCCGCGGGCGCGGCATATCGAGGTGCAGGTGTTCGCCGACAACTTCGGCAACGTGGTGCATCTGTTCGAGCGCGACTGCTCGCTGCAGCGCCGGCACCAGAAGGTGATCGAGGAGTCCCCGGCGCCGCACATGAGCGGCGAGGTGAGGAAGCGCATGACCGAGGCCGCCGTCACCGCGGCGCGCACGGTCGGCTATCGCGGCGCGGGAACGGTGGAGTTCCTGGTCGACGCGCAAGGCGGGCTCAGGCCCGACGGCTTCTGGTTCCTGGAGATGAACACGCGGCTGCAGGTGGAGCATCCGGTGACCGAGCTCGTCACCGGCCTCGATCTCGTGGAATGGCAGTTTCGCGTCGCCGCCGGCGAGAAGCTGCCGCGGCTGCAGGAGGCGATCCGCCTCAAGGGACACGCGGTGGAGGCGCGGCTTTACGCCGAGGATCCGGAGCACGATTTCCTGCCGTCGAGCGGTCGGCTCGCGGCGCTGCGGTTCCCCGAAGGCGAAGGCATCCGGGTCGACGCCGGCGTGGAGGAGGGCGGCGAGGTGACGCCGTTCTACGATCCGATGATCGCGAAGATCATCGCCCATGACACGACGCGGGCCCGCGCTTTCGCCCGTCTCGGCGAGGCGCTCGAGCGCACGGTGGTGGCCGGCCCGCGCAGCAACGTCGCCTTCCTTCGCGCGCTCGCCGCGATGAAGGAGGTGGTGGACGGCGACGTGGATACGAACCTGATCGAACGCAGCATGGAGAAGCTCGGCGCCGTAGCCCGGCCGCCGGATCACGCCGCCGCGGCGCGCGCCGTCGAGGCGCTGATCCGGCGCGAGCAGGCGCGGGTCGCGGCACGGGCCAAGGAGCGCTCCAACGAAAAACTCTCGCCGTGGGACGTGAGCGACGCCTTCGCGCTCTCCGGCGTGCGCGAGGCGAGCCTCGCCGTGATCGTGGATGGCGCCCCGGCGCGGGCGCACGTTCGCTTCGGCGCCGAGCCGCGCGCATCGGTGGAGGGCACCGCCGCCGCCGAATGCCTGCTGGTGGAGGCGGGGGAAAGCCTGATCGCGCTCCGCGACAGTCGCCAGACCGTGGTCGCGCTTGCGGACGGGGCCATGGTCGATGCCGAGCACGGCGACGCCGGCGGTCTCGTGACCGCGCCCATGCACGGCAAAGTACTGACCATCGAGGTCACCGAGGGCGAGGCGGTGAAGAAAGGCCAGCGGCTCATGGTGCTGGAAGCCATGAAGATGGAGCACGCGCTTACGGCGCCGGCCGCCGGCACCGTGGCCGAGATCGCGGTAAAAGCCGGGGACCAGGTGGCAGAACGGGCAAAGCTCATGGTCATCGCCCCGGCCGCGCCTGTGGATGCCTGACGGCAAGGGGTGAACTCGGGCGGCACCTGGTCTAGAACGGTGCCATGCCCCTTCACCTGATCAAGCTTTGCGTCGGCTGCGATTCCATTCGCGATCTCGAGGAATGGATCGAGGAGCGGCTCGCCGAGAAGCGCCGCCGCCGGCAGCCGCCGGAGCACATCCACACCACGCGCATGCAGCCCAAGCGCGGGGACGACCTTAAGGGCGGCTCGCTCTACTGGGTGATCCGCGGCGAGCTCGCCTGCCGGGAGCGCATCGTCGCCATCCGGCCGTTCGTCGACAAGGAAGGCATCAAGCGTTGCCGCCTGGTGCTGGACGGCAGGGTGGTGCCGGTGGTCCCGCGGCCGGTGCGGGCGTTCCAGGGCTGGCGGTATCTCGCTGCCAAGGACGCGCCGGCCGACCTCAGGCGCGGCGCGAAAAGCCCGGCGCGGCTGCCGGAGGAACTTCGCCGCGAGCTGCGTTCCCTGGGACTTCTCTAAGGCGCGGGAACGGGTTGCCTAGGTCTGCGTTATCGAGGGCACTACCTTGGGAGCAGGCAAATGGCAACTCGCGCGAGCCCTGACTACGAAGAGCCCGCCAAGAACGTGGGGGATGAAGGCGTTGCCCCCGTTCTGCCCAAGAACAAGGCCAGGGCGGGCGAGAACCGCGGCCATATGCGCGCCGTGCTGATCATCTCCACGGCGCTCGCCATAGTAGCGCTCGCGGTTGTTTACTTCAGCTTCCTCGCCGCCGTTTAGCCTTTACGCCAACATTGTCGATCAGGCGGATAGCGCCGATCCGGGCGGCAACCAGTAGCCGTATGGAGTTGTCTCGCATTGAGACCGGCGCGAGGGTTTCGGCGTTTCGCGCCTCCAGGTAGTCGAGGGTAAAGCCCGCTTTTTCGATAGCAGCGCGGCCGGCAGCGATGGCAGGCGCAATCGGCCTGCCTGCAGCGATCGCTTTGGCGCTGTCGCGCAAGGCCCGGCGGAGTGCGGGCGCCGCCGCGCGCTCCGTGGGTGACAGGTAGACGTTGCGCGATGACAGCGCGAGGCCGTCCTTTTCGCGCACCGTCGGGCCGCCCACGATCTTCACCGGCAGGTTCAGGTCACGCGCGAGGCGGCGAACCACCAAGAGCTGCTGGAAGTCCTTCTCCCCGAAGTAGGCCCAGTCGGGCATGGCCTCGATCAGAAGCTTGGCGACCACGGTCGCCACGCCGCCGAAGTGGTGCGGCCGGAATTTGTCTTCCAGGCCCGCGACGGCCGGCCCCGCAGGCGCAATGTGGGTAGCGAAGCCTTGCGGGTAGATCTCCTTGACCGAGGGCGCGAACACGAGGTCGACCTTGGCCGCGCCAAGGCGCTTCAGATCCGCCTTCCACGTGCGCGGATAGCGGCTGAAGTCCTCGGTCGGCCCGAATTGCGCGGGGTTTACGAAAACCGATACCACCACCCGGTCGGCCTGGCTGAGCGCGAGCCGCACCAGCGACATATGCCCGTCGTGCAGGGCGCCCATGGTCGGCACCAACGCCATCGTCTCGCCCCGGCGCCGCCAGCGGGCGACCTCGGCGCGCAAGGCCTTCACGGTACGCGCGATTTTGGGCATGCGGCTTTCCGGCTTGCGAAGCGGCGGAACCTACCAGCCCGCCGCGCCTGACGGCAACGCGGCGCCGCCGCCGCTTCAGGTTAACGCTGTAGGGAAATTATTTCGCTGCCGGATGCCCTCTCCCGCTTGACCCTAGGGTTGCGTGCTCCGCACACTCTCGGCGGGGAAGTCGGGTCGGTGGTGAATGCGTATCGAGCGTCCGATATTGGTTATGAATCGCGCGTCGCAAGGACCGCGCTCGGCCCATATCATCGTGCTCGCCAACGAAAAGGGCGGCTCCGGCAAGACCACCACCGCCATGCACGTGATCGTCGCGCTGCTCAAGTCCGGGCAGAAGGTGGCGACCATCGACGTCGACAGCCGCCAGCGCAGCCTCACCCACTATCTCGTCAACCGCCGCATGTGGGCGAAGAAGATCGGCCTCGGGCTCGAGCTGCCCGATCACTATGCCATCGACCGCGCCGCCGGCCGCTCGATCGAGGAGAACGACGCGGCCGAGTTCGCCGCCTTCGCGGCGGCGGTCAACACGGTGGAGCACAGTCACGACTTCGTGGTGATCGATACGCCGGCGGCCGACAGCTACCTGATGCGGCTCGCCCACGCCATGGCCGACACGCTGATCACGCCGCTCAACGATTCCTTCGTCGACTTCGACGTTCTGGCGCGCGTCGACCCGGAAAGCTTCGAGGTCACGGCGACCAGCCATTACTCCGATGTGGTGCGCGAGGCGCGGCGCCAGCGGCGCATCGTCGAAGCCAAGGAGACCGACTGGATCGTGATGAAGAATCGCGTCGGGCAGTTCCCGACGCGCAACAGCCGCAACCTCGCCGACGGCCTGATCGAGCTCGCCCGGCGCATGGGCTTTCGCCTGGCGGAGGGATTCTCCGAGCGCGTCGTCTATCGCGAGCTGTTTCTGCGCGGGCTCACGGTGCTCGATACGCTGGACGAGGCGACGCTGGGCCAGAAGCCCAATATCTCGCACCACGCCGCGGGCCAGGAGGTGCGCCACCTGATCGACGCCCTGCGGCTGCCCATCGACGAGCGCGGGGTGCGCCGCGCTGCGGCGCGGGCGGAATGGGTGGCCAGTAGCGGCCGTCCCCTCGACGACCCCGAGTTCATCACCGAGTAACGGCCGCGTTATCGCCGCCCTTGCGCCGAGCGGGCGGCGTGCCGATCTGATAAAATCGGGATCGTCATGGCCAAGGACAACAACACGCGCCCGCCGGTTGCGCGGGCGGAACAAACGCCGGCTTCGCGCCGGGCCGAGGTCGATTCGTTTCTCGAGCGGGCGCGTGCGCTGGGGCCGCGCACCGACGGCAAGCGCGGGCGCCTGATTTTCGCGCTCGACGCCACCATGAGCCGGCAGCCGACGTGGGATCTGGCCTGCGAGCTGCAGGCGGCCATGTTCGAGGAGACGGCCGCCGTGGGCGGCCTCGACGTGCAGCTCGTCTATTACCGGGGCCTTTCCGAATGCGGCGCGTCGCGTTGGGTGTCGGATCCGACGCGGCTCAAGGGCCTGATGGAGAAGATCGACTGCCGCGGCGGCCATACCCAGATCGGACGCGTGCTCGAGCACGTGCGCAAGGAGGCCAAGCGCGCCAAGGTCGACGCCTTTGTGTTCGTCGGCGACGCCATGGAGGAGAAGGTCGACGACCTCTGCGCCAAGGCCGGCGAGCTCGCCCTCCTCGGTGTGCCGGCTTTCATGTTCCAGGAAGGCGGCGATCCCATTACCGAGCGCGCCTTCCGCGAAATCGCGCGTCTCACCGGCGGCGCCTGGTGCCCATTCGATGCCGGGGCGGCGAGCCAGTTGCGCGAGCTTTTACGCGCGGCGGCGGCTTTCGCCGCGGGCGGGCGCCGGGCGCTCGCCGATCTGTCCAAGCGCACGGGCGGCGCCGGCGCGGTGAAGCTACTCGGGCAAATGCGGTGAGCCGATGCTGACGCTCATCATCGGCGTTGCGGTGCTGGTGCTCGTGCTGTTCGCGGCGCGGGCCTTCGCCGACGCGAATCCGACCAAGCTTTCCAAGCAGCTCAGGATCGCGGGCGGCGTCGCTGCCCTTGGCGCCGCCGGCTACCTTACGCTCACTGGCCGCTTCTATGCGGCGTTGCCGCTCGGCTTCCTCGCCTTCTCGCTGTTCGACTGGTGGCGGATGCCGGCGGGCTTTGGCGCGCGCACGCAACGCTCGGCCAACCAGACCTCGCGGGTGCGCTCGGCGTTCGTCGAGATGGAGCTCGACCACGATACCGGCGACATGCGCGGCCGCATCCTCGCCGGACAGTACGAGGGTGTGCCGCTCGAGACGCTCGACCGGGTAACGCTCGTCTCGCTGCTCGCCGGCATCGATCCGGAGAGTCGCGCGCTACTCGAAGCTTATCTCGACCGCCGGGAGGCCGGCTGGCGTGAAAACGTCGAGGAGGACGGCAGCGCGGGGAGCCGCGAGCCGCCGCGCAGCGGTGCGATGACCGAAGAAGAGGCCTATCAAATACTCGGCCTTGCGCCGGGTGCGGGCGCTGCCGATGTCCGCCGAGCTCACCGCACGCTCATGAAGCGCCTGCACCCCGACCAGGGGGGCTCGACTTATCTCGCCGCGCGGGTGAACGCGGCCAAGGAAACGCTGCTTCGTCGCCATCACTAAACTCCGCTCAACAGGCGTTCCCATCCACCTTGAGCCTCCAACAGCCGGCGTTGCCGCCGGTCTCGATCAGTTACGCATTGCCAGGCACGGAAAATCGTTGCGCTTGAGCGCGTCGCAGGCGCGGCGCGCGCCGTTTTCGTCGAAGCCGGCGAAGCGGGCGCGGAAAAGGTCGGTCGCGCCCTTGCGCGTTTTCTCGGTGAAGGGTTCGGCCTTGGCGAGGACGCGCGTGGCGTGCTCGCGGGCGGCTTCGAGCTGCTCGCGCGCCTGGCGCTCCTCGGGGAAGGCGCCGATCTGGATGAGCCAGCCGCCGCGACTGGCCGGCACGGCGACGGCGATCGGCTCGCGCGGCGTTGCCACCGCAGCGCGCACCGGTGCGGGTACCGCCGGGGGCGGGGTCGGAGCTGGCTGAATCACGGCCACGGGTTGCGGCGTCGGCGCGAAACTCGGGGTGACGGGCGCCGCCTGCATGGGCTGGAGTTGCTGCAGGGGCATGGCGCCCACCGCGGCGAAGGTCGAATAGGCAAGGGCGCTTGCCGCGTCTTCTTGCTTGGGCTGTTCGGGAATGCCGCTGAGCTTTCCGACCATCACGGTTTTCACCGGCGTCGGGCGGATCGGCGCGTTCGAGCCCGGCTCAGGGCGCGGGCGCGGCGCGGGTGCGGCGGCCGCCGTCGCCTTGGCCGGAGCCGGCAGCGACGCCTCCAGCACGCGCGGCGTCGTGCGCGCGCCGGCAAAGGCACGCGGCAGGTGGCGCCGGATCAGCTGACGCATGTGGACGTCGCGCTGGGCGCCGGTGCGGCCGCCGAGCACGACGGCGACGATGTGGCGATCGTCGGTGCGCACGTTGGTGACGAGGTTGAAGCCGGAAGCCCGCGTGAAGCCGGTCTTGATGCCGTCGACGCCTTCGACGGCGCCGAGCAGGCGATTGTGGTTGCGGATCCACGCGCCGTCGTACTTGAAAGAGCGGGTGGAGAAGTATCGGTAGTAGCGCGGGAAGCGGTCCTGGATGGCGCGGCCGAGCAGTGCCAGATCGCGGGCGGTGGTGACCTGCTCCACGTGCGGCAAGCCGGAGGCGTTGCGGAACATCGTGCTCTTCATGCCGAGCGCGCGCGCCTTGCGCGTCATGAGCACGGCGAATGCTTCCTCGCTGCCGCCGATCGCCTCGGCGATGGTCACGGCCACGTCGTTAGCGGAGCGGGTGACCAGCGACTTGATCGCGTCTTCGACGCTGATGGTCTCGTCCTCGTCGAGGCCGAGCTTGGAGGGCGCCGCCTTCTCGGCGCGGGCCGACGCGGTCAACTCCGAATCGAGCTTGAGCTTTCCCGCCTCGAGCTGCTCGAACAGGAGGTAGAGCGTCATGATCTTGGTGAGGGAAGCGGGATGGCGGGCGACGTCGGCGTTGTGCTCCTGAAGCACGCGGCCGGTCTTGACGTCGACGACGATGGAGGCCGTGCCGGTGCGCCAGAGGCCGTTGTCGGCGCTCCGGCGCGGCCGCGCCTCGGCTGCGGTCGCGATCACCGCAATGGCCGCAGCGACCAGGACAATTTCCAAGTACCTTGCCAGCTGCGGAGCCGGCCCACGCCTACGCAACATCGAACTGCTTTCCCGCCGTCGATCCGGCCAACCAGCCGGACTGCCTACGTTTGCGGCCGCGGCGGCCGCCTCCGTAAGCAAGGTAGGCAAGCCGTGTTAGAAAACGGTAAAGCATGCCTCCAGATCGGCGGCGGCGCGGCGCAGTAAGAGCAACAGAATCATATGGTTAATTAATTATTGTGCGACGCAAAATATTTGTTGACTTTTATGCTGCATCGCACTATGTGACGTTTAGAGCGGCGGCAATAGGTCGCTCAAGTCCGCCCAAGGTAGAGACCCGCGCGCCGCTTCGCGCCGCGCCCATGGAGATGAATATGTTCGATAAGTTCGAAGATCTGCAGAAAATCGGGAAGGAAAACGTCGATACCGCGTTGAAGAGCTTCGGCGCCGTGTCGAAAGGCGTCCAGGCGATCGCCGTCGAGGTTGCCGACTTCAACAAGAAGTCGTTCGAGGACGGCACCGCCGCGCTCGAGAAGCTGCTCGGCGCCAAGACCCTCGACAAGGCGATCGAGGTACAGACCGATTACTTCAAGACGGCCTACGAAGGCTTCGTGGCCAAGGCGAGCCGGATCGGCGAGCTCTATGCCGATCTCGCCAAGGAGACCTACAAGCCGCTCGAGGGCGTCATCGCCAAGCAGCAGGTTGCGCGCTGAAGACCAGCGAACCCCGTTGAAAGGAAAAGCCCGGCCGAGCGGCCGGGCTTTTTGTTTTTAGGCGAGGGCGCCTTTAGCGCGACAGGTGCAGGTTCGCGATCGCGGCGCCGATCGAGCTGAATACGCCGGAGAGCTGGCTCGCGTCCTGCACGTCGTAATACATGCTCGGATCGCTGGCGCAGTTCCGCAGCAGCGTCGCGTTGCCGTCGATGACGCGGATCGCATAGATCTTGATGCCCGCGGCCTTGATGTTGGCGCAGGCGAGCGCGGTACGTGCGTCAATCGTATTCGTGGAATCATCAAATCGATTTTCCGTATTGGTGCCGTCGGTTAAGATGATGACGTATTTCGTAAGGTTCTGCGTGTTGTAGGCCGCGCCTTGCGAGAAGGGCAGCGTGCCGGTGGGGGCAATCATATGGAAACCCCACGCCAGCCCAATGGTCACATTGGTATTGCCATCAGCAACCAGCGCATTGATTTTGCCATGCAACGTGTTCGGGTCATTGCTCCCGGACGTGCCCCAATTGTAATTGAGCGGCATGATGGTTTCGAGGTTGCCACACCCTTGCCGCATGCCAGGAAATTTCCTGCTGTTGTTCGACGTGACGGTCGCGACGGTGGTATCGTGGTCCTTGTTGCGATCGGCGATGCAACCGCTCCAGCTGCTGTGGTTGCTGTTGGAGTTCCAATTTCTGCCGGCTCCTTCGCAGGTTTCCTGTGAATTGTACTGCGAGCTACTGCACGTGCCGTAAGCATTCCAGCGCAACCAAGTCGCGTTTATATTGCTCGTCGGGACTTTGACCTGCAGGCCGAACGGCACGATCGCCACCTTGGCGTCGCCCGGGTTCAGTGCCGCATTCTTCAAGACATCGAGGAGATTGTGGGCAGCGATCTTCAGCTGGGTCAGTTTGCCGCTCTGGTTCATCGATCCGGTGTTGTCGAGGGCGAGCGCGACCTCGACCTTGCCGATGCCCCACTGCACCTGCGCGCGCGCGGTGACCGGGAACGAGGTCGGCATGCCGACGAGCTTCAGCACGCTGGCCAGGCCCGTGTTGTAGGTGCCGGTAGAATCGAGGGTGATTGTGCCGTTCCCCGGAACGAAGGTGACGGTGACGTTGGTGAGCGGGGTGCTGCCGAGGTTGCCAAAGAAGAACGCGGCGCCGCGGGTGTTCATCTCGTTCTGCGTCAGCGGCATCTGCCGCTGGAGCGCGATGCCGGTGGCGTCGAGCGAGGCCTGCATGTTGGTGCGGGCGGAGTTGGCCATGCTGTAGTCGACGGCGACGCCCATGGCGCCGAACACCGGAATGATGGCGAGGGCGAAGGTGATCGCGACGTTGCCGCGGCGGTCGGCGAACCAGGCGCGACAGTCAGAGAACCGGGGGCGAATAGCGGAGTTACGCATGACGTAGGGACTAGTCCTGATGGCTAGCCGATGTTGCACGCGTTCCTTTAAGCAAACCTTGTCCCGATCAGTGAAAGTCGGGTGTATTCCCCGCTTCTCGGCTTATTTCTACGGTTTAATCGGAGAACGGCGCCTCGTTAACGGGCGATCCCGGCCACCCAATGGCGCTGACAGCGCGCCGGCGAGAGAAAAAGCCCGGCACCTGTGCCGGGCTTCTGCCTTTGGTTGGGGCGTTCGTTATTTCGACAGGTGCAAGTTCGCGATGACCGAGGCGATCGCGGTGAACACGGCGGAGAGCTGGTTCGCGTCCTGCACGTCGAAATACATGGTGGCGGGATCGGTGGCGCAGCTCTTGAGCAGCGCCGCGTTACCGTCGATGACGCGGACCGCGTAGATCTTGATCCCGGCAGCCTTGATGCTGGCGCAGGCGAGTGCGGTGCGCGCGTCGATCAACAATTGGTCCGAGGTCCAGCGGTTTTGCGTGTTGTCGCCGTCGGTGAGGATGATCAGATACTTCGTCAGATTGGCGGTGCCGTAGGCAACGCCTTCGGTGAGCGGTGTCGTGGGCGACAGCGCGTGGAAACCCCACGCGAGACCCATGGTCACGTTGGTGTTGCCGTCGGCGATCATCTGATCGATCTTGGCGTTAAGGGAAGACCAGTTGTAGTTCAGCGGCATCATCGAGGCGACGCTCGTCTGGCACTGCGTCGTCGGGAATTTGGTGGCGATGGCGTTGGTCGGCGTCGTGTCGGAAACGTCGTTGCTCTGATTGCGGTCGACGACGCAGCCGGTCCAGGTGTTGTGGTTCGCGGGGGTCCAAGTGGCCGCCGACCAAACTCCAGGCGTCCAGACTCCGGAGAGCCAGTTGCCGCCATTGTTGTTGCACGACTTCTTGGACGTATATTGCGGTTTGGAGCAGACGTGGTCGGACTCGCAGCTGTTCTTGCTGTTGTTGCCCGGGATGCTGCAGGTTCCCGCCGACGTGCAGGAGCTCTGCGAGGTCTTGCCTGAGATGCTGCAGCTAAAGTAGGCCTTGCAGGCGCTTCGGGTGTTGTAGCCCGATTTGCTGCAGGTGCCGTACAGCGCGTCCCAGTAATTGTCGGCGGTCGTGACGCCATCGTCCCAGCCCAGCCAGGTCTGACTCACGTAGCTGGTGCCGACGTTGACCTCGGTGTTGAACGGAATGATCGCGACCTTGGCGTCGCCCGCCGTCTTGGCGCTGGCTTGCAGCACGCTGATCAGGTTTTTCGCCGCGACCTTGAGCTGGGTGAGCTTGCCGCTGCTGCCCATCGAGCCGGTGTTGTCGAGGGCGAGCGCGACCTCGACCTTGCCGATGCCCCACTGCACCTCTGAGCGCGCGGTGACGGGGAACGACGTCGGCATGCCGACGAGCTTCAGCACGCTGGAGAGGCCGGTGTGATAGGTGCCGGTGGCGGCAAGGCTGATCGTGGCGTCGGCAGGCGTGAAGGTGACGGTGACGTTGCTGAGCGGGCTGTAACCCAGGTTGCCGAAGAAGAAAGCGCCGCCGATGGTGTCCATCTGGTTCTGGGACAGCGGCGACTGGCGCTGGAGCGCGATGCCGGTGGCGTCGAGCGAGGCCTGCATGTTGGTGCGGGCGGAGTTGGCCAGGCTGTAGTCGACGGCGACGCCCATGGCGCCGAACACCGGAATGATGGCGAGGGCGAAGGTGATCGCGACGTTGCCGCGGCGGTCTGAGAACCAGGCGCGACAATCAGAAAATAGGGGGCGAAGGCCTGGGTTGTGCATGGATGAGGCACCGGTCTCGAAGTTGCCCCACCATGCATCGGCACCCTTTAAGCGAATCTTGCCGTATCAGTGATTTTACGTCCCAGGCATCGCGGGAGCACGGCATGGTTAAAGGGTGTCGCGGGCGCCCCCTGGCGCTCGGGCCCTGCAATTCCTATTATTTACCTCTGCTTCGCTGCACTGCGGCGAAGCAGGCGCCAAAACCCTCGCGAATCATGGACTTATTCCTTAACCAGCCATCGCCAGCGACAATTGACCCCGCGATGGCCGGTGGCGATGACCGCAAGGGCCGGGAAAACGGGGGGACCGGCACGGGGGTCATCACCCGGACGAAGTCGCAAGTAAAGCGCCCGAATCTTTACCGGGTGCTCCTGCTCAACGACGACTACACCCCGATGGAGTTCGTGGTGCAAGTGCTCGAGCGATTCTTCGCCAAGAGCCGCCAAGATGCCACACGCATCATGTTGCATGTGCATCAGCACGGGGTGGGGGAATGCGGGATTTTCACCTATGAGGTGGCGGAAACAAAAGTGACGCAGGTGATGGATTTCGCCCGCAAGCACCAACATCCGCTACAATGCGTCATGGAGAAGAAATGACTCGGGTTAGGATCATCTGATGCCGACGTTCTCGCGTAGCCTGGAGCAGTCGCTGCACCGCGCGCTGGCGCTCGCCAACGAGCGCCACCACGAGTACGCGACGCTCGAGCACCTCCTGCTGGCGCTGACCGAGGACCAGGACGCGGCGGCGGTGATGCGCGCCTGCAACGTCGACATCGAGAAGCTCAAGCGCAACCTCGTCGACTACATCGACGGCGAGCTCGAGAACCTGGTGATGGAGGCGGCCGACGACTCCAAGCCGACGGCCGGCTTCCAGCGCGTGATCCAGCGCGCGGTGATCCACGTGCAGTCGTCGGGCCGCGAGGAGGTGACCGGCGCCAATGTGCTGGTCGCGATTTTCGCCGAGCGCGAGAGCCACGCCGCCTATTTCCTGCAAGAGCAGGACATGACCCGCTACGACGCGGTCAACTACATCAGCCACGGCATCGCCAAGCGGCCGGGCATGTCGGAGTCCAAGCCCGTGCGCGGTGTCGAGGACGAGACCGACACCAAGCCCGGCGAAGACGGCAAGAAGAAAACCGACGCGCTCGAAGCCTACTGCGTCAACCTCAACAAGAAGGCGCGCGAGGGCAAGATCGATCCGCTCATCGGCCGTGAGCTCGAGCTCGCGCGCACCATCCAGGTGCTGTGCCGCCGGCAGAAGAACAACCCGCTCTTCGTGGGCGAGCCCGGCGTCGGCAAGACGGCGATCGCCGAGGGTCTGGCGCGCCGCATCGTCGAGGGCGACGTGCCGGAGGTGCTGCGCAAGTCCACCATCTTCACCCTCGACATGGGCTCGCTGCTCGCCGGCACGCGCTATCGCGGCGACTTCGAGGAACGCCTGAAGCAGGTGATCAAGGAGCTCGAAGCCTATCCGCACTCGATCGTGTTCATCGACGAGATCCACACGGTGATCGGCGCCGGCGCCACCTCGGGCGGCGCCATGGACGCCTCGAACCTCTTGAAGCCGGCGCTGTCGACGGGCAACCTGCGCTGCATCGGCTCGACCACCTACAAGGAGTACCGCCAGTACTTCGAGAAGGACCGGGCGCTCGTCCGCCGCTTCCAGAAGATCGACGTCAACGAGCCCACGGCCGACGACGCAATCGACATCCTCAAGGGCCTCAAGCCCTATTTCGAGGACTTCCACCGCCTGCGCTACACCAACGAGGCGATCAAGGCGGCGGTCGATTTGTCGGTGCGCTACATCCACGACCGCAAGCTGCCGGACAAGGCGATCGACGTGATCGACGAGTCGGGCGCGGCACAGATGCTGCTGCCGGAAGGCCGGCGCAAGAAGACGATCGGCATCAAGGAGATCGAAGCCACGGTCGCCACCATGGCCCGCATCCCGCCGAAGACCGTGTCGAAGGACGACGCCGAGGTGCTGTCGAACCTCGAGAGCTCGCTCAAGCAGGTGGTCTACGGCCAGGACAAGGCGATCGGCGCGCTGACCTCGGCGATCAAGCTCGCGCGCGCCGGCCTGCGCGAGCCGGAGAAGCCGATCGGCTCGTATCTTTTCTCCGGCCCGACCGGCGTCGGCAAGACCGAGGTGGCGCGGCAGCTCGCGGCCACCCTCGCGGTGCCGCTGCATCGCTTCGACATGTCGGAATACATGGAGCGCCACACGGTGTCGCGCCTGATCGGCGCGCCGCCCGGCTACGTCGGCTTCGACCAGGGCGGCCTGCTCACCGACAGCGTCGACCAGACGCCGCACTGCGTGCTGCTGCTCGACGAGATCGAGAAGGCGCATCCCGATCTGTTCAACATCCTGTTGCAGGTCATGGACCACGGCAAGCTCACCGATCACAACGGCAAGCAGGTCGACTTCCGCAACGTCATCCTGATCATGACGACGAACGCCGGCGCCTCGGAGATGGCGCAAGTCCGCCTACGGCTTCACCCATACCAGGCGCGAGGGCGACGACGTGGAGGCGATCAAGCGCATGTTCACGCCGGAGTTCCGCAACCGGCTCGACGCCACCATCACCTTCGGCCACCTGCCGCCCGCGATCATCGCCAAGGTGGTGGAGAAGTTCGTGCTGCAGCTCGAGGCCCAGCTCGACGACCGCGGGGTGACCATCGAGCTCACCGAGGAAGCGGCGGCCTGGCTCGTCGAGAACGGCTACGACGAGCAGATGGGCGCCCGGCCGATGTCGCGCGTCATCCAGGAGCAGGTGAAGCAGCCGCTTGCCGACGAGGTGCTGTTCGGCCGCCTGAAGAACGGCGGTCACGTGCGCGTCGTGCTCAAGGAAGAAGAGGGCAAGAAGGCGCTCGGCTTCGAATACCCGGAAGGCCCGATCACGCCGCGGCCGGAGAAGATCGAGAAGCCGAAGGCGAGGAAGCGGCCGCGCCATTCCGCCTTCAAGAAGCCGAAGAAGGGTCCTTCCGGCTCCGGCGGCGGCAGTCCGGTGCCGAAGCTGCCGCTGGTCAAGGTTTGACGGATGCCCGGGCCTCTCGCCCGGGCATCATGCTTCCAGTATCAGACACGGCCGGTCAGCCCTGCGGCGAGGGCCCTGGCTCGCGGACGCGCCTGTGACTATGAGTTCTCGCCGTGTCCGAATTCCCCCAACCAAGCTGACCTGACCGCGCCGCGCCTGGACCGGACCTATTGGTACGGCCGCGGCATCAAGGCGGCGTTCCGCTCGGTGCAGGTCTACGTGCTGTTCGCCTCGTACGTCGGCTTCGGCGGCCTGATCCAAGACGTGGGGTTTCCGCTCGGCGCTGCCGTGCTCTCCACGGTACTGGTGTGGGCGTTGCCGGCGCAGCTTCTCCTCGTCGGCGCCTTCGCCGCCGGCACCGCGGCGCCGGCGGTGGCGCTCGCCGTCGGTCTGTCGTCGGTGCGCCTCTTGCCGCTCGTGGTCTCGATCCTACCCTACCTGCGCGGCCCCAAAGGCGGCCGCGGTCCCCTGTTCATCGCCGCGCACTACCTCGCGATCACGTCATGGGTCGAGAGCGTGCGCCACCTGCCGGGGCTGCCGGTCGAGGGGAGGCAGCCGTTCTATTTCGGCCTCGTCACCATCGCTCACGGCGGCGCGGTGATCTGCACTTTCATCGGGTACGGCCTCGCCGGCACGCTGCCGCACGCGCTCGCCACCGGGCTCCTGTTCCTGACGCCGATCTCGTTCCTGCTGGCGCTGCACCGCAACGCGCGCGATCTGGTCGACCACCTGTCGCTCGCCTTCGGCCTTGGCGCTCGCGCCGGTGATGGCGCTCTACGCCGGCACGCTCGATCTGTTGTGGACCGGGCTCGTCGGCGGCAGCGCCGCCTACGCCGCGCACCGGGTCTGGGACAAGCGCACATGAGCCTCGACGCGGCGCTGTGGCCCTACCTGCTCGTGATCCTCGCCGGATTCCTTCCGACCGAGATCTGGCGCTCGGCCGCCGTGGTGCTGGCGCACGGGATCGACGAGGACTCCGAGTGGCTGATCTACGTGCGCGCCGTGGCGACGGCGCTCGTCGCCGGCGTCATCGCACGCATCGTGCTGGTGCCGACCGGCGATCTGGTCGCGGTCCCGGTGGCGATCCGCGTCGGCGCCGTCGCCGGCGGTTTCCTGGTTTACTTTCTCGCGCGCCGCTCGATGCTGCTCGGCGTGCTCGCCGGCGAGGCGATCATGATCGCCGGCGCCTGGTTCGCGCAGGCGCGCTAGGCGAGCGCCGCCTTCATCTTCTCCGCCTGCTCGGCGAGCACTTCCGGCTTTTCCTTCTCGCTTGCCGGCGGCTTGAGCGCGACGCCTTCCTTGCGCGGGATGACGTGGACGTGGAGGTGGAAGACAACCTGGCCGCCCGCCTTCTCGTTGAACTGCTGCAGGTGATGCCGTCGGCGCCGAACACGTCCTTGGCGGCCTTGGCTACTTTCTGCGCCACCTTCATCACATGGGCGAGGTCGTCGGGTCGAACGTCGAAGACGTTGCGCGCGGCGGCCTTGGGCAGCACCAGCGTGTGTCCGGGCGCGCGCGGCATGATGTCGAGGAAAGCGAGCGCCTTGTCGTCCTCGTACACTTTGTAGGACGGCAAGCTCGCCGCGCAGAATTTTCGCGAAAAGATTGTTCGCGTCGTAGTCGGCCATGGTTTCCCCCTCAATGCCATCCTTACGGAACGGCGTGAGCGCCGCAAGCTCCTCGCTGCTCGGCTTCGACGAAGGCTCGCGCTCGCGCTCCAGATACTCGGCCGACCGCGTGGCGCAGGCCCGGGTTTGAAATGTAGTGCGCCGAGTAGGTCGGCACCGGCACGTAGCCGCGCGCGAGCTTGTGCGGCGCCCTGGGCACCGGCCTCGACGCGGGCGAGCTTCGTGTCGATCGCGTACTCGATCGCCTGGTAGTAGCAGACCTCGAAGTGGAGAAACGGCCGCTCCTCGATCGTGCCCCAGTAGCGGCCGTAGATGGCGTCGCGAGCCGAGGAAGTTGAGCGCGCCGGCGACGTAGCGCTTCGCCCGCCGCGCCATGATCAGCACGATCTTCTCGCCCATGCGCTCGCCGACCAGGAGAAGAATTTGCGATTGAGGTACGGCCGGCCCCATTTGCGCGAGCCGGTGTCCATATAGAAGGCGAAGAAGGCGTCCCACACCGCCTCGGTCAGCTTCGGTGCCGGTGAGGCGCACGATCTCCACCCCCTCGAGCGCCTTCTCGCGCTCGCGCTTGATCGTCTTGCGCTTGCGTGAGGAAAGCACGGCGAGGAAATCGTCGAAGCTCCCGTAGCCGTGGTTGAACCAGTGGAACTGCCGGTCGGTGCGGGCGAGCAAGCCGAGGCCGGTCAGGTAGTCCCACTCGCTTTTCGGTGGGAAAGGTAACGTGCAGCGACGAGGCGTCGCGCAGCTTGGTCAGCTCCAGCGCGCCGGCGACCAGCGCCTCGCGCGCGTCCGCCGCGCGCGGGCCGGGGCGGACGAGGAGGCGAGGGCCGGTGACCGGCGTGAACGGCACCGAGACCTGCAGCTTCGGATAATAGTCGCCGCCGGCGCGCTCGAAGGCCTCGGCCCAACCGTGGTCGAACACGTATTCGCCCTGGCTGTGGGACTTGAGATACGCAGGGCATCACGGCCGAACACACCGCCGGTCGTCCTCGACCACCAGATGCCGGGGGCCCCAGCCGGTGCGGGCGGTCGCCGCGCCGGAGTCTTCCAGCGAAGAAAGAAAAGCGTGCGTGACGAATGGGTTATGTGGGTCGAGCTGAGAATGTGATTCCGCCTCGATGGCGGCGCAGGCGTCCCAGGCCTTGGCCGGGATCGCCGCGATCGAGGGCTCGACGCGAACGCGCAATGAACGAGTCATTTCGCCAGTTTACGGCCGGAAGCCCTCAAAGATCATCTGGTCGGCCCAGCGTTTGGCGCCGGCCTGCTCCGCGGGCGTGCACACGGTCCAGGTCAATAGCGGCAGCCCGAGCAGTTGCCTTGCCACGAGCGGCGCCAGCGCCGGCAGATCGCGGATGCCGTAGGCGACGAAATGCGGCCTGGTGCGGGGGAGGTGCAGGAGGTTGCCGAGCGCGAACCGCATCGGCCACGGCATCCGCTTCCAATCGCGGCGGAACTGCGCGCTCTCGGCCACGATGCCGCGGGGAAGCGCGGGCGCGACCTTGCCCATGGCCATCACCAGGTCCGGATCGAACGACATGAGCGCCGCCGGGCCGGCGTAGCTCGCGAGCACGGCGGCGGCGCGCTCGACCAGGCGCGTGTCGCCGTTCCATGCGCTCTTGAGCTCGAGATAGAGCGGCACCCGGCCGTGCACGGCGCCGAGGAACTCGCGCAAATTCGGGATATGACCGGCGCCGGCGCGGAACGGCACCTTGCGCAGGTCCGCGGCCTTGCGGGCAGCGAGGGGGCCGCTGGCGCGGGTCAGGCGCTCCAGGGTGTCGTCATGGAACACCACAACCTCCTCGTCGGCGGTGAGCTGAAGATCCGCCTCGATGCCGTAGCCGGCCGTGGCCGCCGCCTCGGCTGCCGCGATGGTGTTCTCCAGGACGTCGCCGCCGTGTAGGCCGCGGTGGGCGATTGGCCGCACTGCCAGCCAGTCGGGCGCCACTCAGGCGACCTCGAACAGCGCCTCGACCTCGACCGCGGCGCCGAGGGGCAGCTCGCCGACCCCGATGGTGGTGCGGGCGTGGCGGCCGGCGTCGCCCAGGAGCGCCACGATCAGGTCGGAGGCGCCGTTCATGACCGTGGGCAGCGCCGTGAAGCCGGGCGCGCCATTGATGAAGCCGCCGAGGCGCACGCAGCGCTTGATCTTGTCGAGATCGCCCAGCGCCGCCTTGGCCTGAGCCAACACGTTCAGGAGGGCGAGGCGGGCGGCGGCAGCGCCGTCCTCGGGGCTGACCTCGCCGCCGACCTTGCCCTTGTAGGCGAGCCCGTTCGGCCCCATGGGCAGCTGCCCGGAGCAGAACAGAAGGTTCCCGGTGCGCACGTTCGGCACGTAGTTAGCAAGCGGGGTCGTCGCCGCCGGCAGCGCGAGCTTCAGTTCCGCGAGCTTCTTTTCCACCTGACCGGCCATGCGAGCCTCCCCCTCTATGTACCTCCGAGTCTTCGCCGATCGGGCTTCGGGGCGCAAGGCGGTTCCGCCGTTGTCCTGCCCACTTTGGCGAACTATGTTGCCGGCTATTTCGCAGAGGATTCTGAAATGCAGGTTCGCTTCGTCCTGCCCGTCGTCTTTCTGGTCGCGGCCGCACCCGCACTTGCGGCGCCGATACCGCTCGCGCCGCACCGGGCGATCTATGAGCTCTCCATCGACCCCAGCAAAGCCGGCATGCGGGTGGACAAGGCGCGCGGCCGCATCGCCTTCGAGATGACCGGCAACGACTGCGACGGCTACGCCGTGAGCCTGCGTCAGGTCACCGAACTCGACACCGGCGAGGGCAAGCAGTCGACCAGCGACTTGCGCAGCATCACCTGGGAGGACGGCGCGGCGAAGTCGTTCCGCTTCAAGAGCCAGAATTTTGTCAACCGCGAGGTGAAAGACGACGTGGACGGCAGCGCGGAGAGGGCCAGCGACGGCTTCTCGGTGCGCCTGTCGAAGCCGAAGGCGCCGCCGTTCAAGATCAACGGCGCGATCCTGCTCCCCACCGAGCACTTGAAGCGCCTGATCGCCGCCGCCGAGGCCGGCGACCGCATTCTCGAGGTCAAGGTGTTCGACGGCTCCCCCGACGGCAAGCGCGTCTACGATACGCTTGCCATCATCGGCGGCGAGAGCAAGGGCGGCGAGGTGGAGGAACCGGCGAAGAAGCCGGAGCTGACGCAGCTCAAGCGCTATCCGGTCACGCTCAGCTACTTCGAGCCCGGCACCGGGGAGCGCACGCCGGCCTACGTGCTCGGCTTCGAGCTCTACGAGAACGGCGTCAGCCGGGCGCTGAAGCTCGACTACGGCAGCTTCGCGCTCAAGGGCGACCTCACCTCGATCGAGTTCCTCAAAAGCACGCCCTGCCGCAAATAGGCGGGCGAGGGACCTCCAAACAATGCTGCGGCCCGGACGATGTCCGGGCCGCATCGCGTTTTTAGGGCTCCTAGCCGGTCACTTGATCGTCGAGTTTACCCACGGCGCGAACTTGCCGAGGCGAGTGTAAACCCCGTGCAGCTTGGGTAGGCCGCAGCCTTCGCCCCAGCTCACGATTCCGACCTGGGTCCAAGTGTTGCCGGTTTGGGTGAACAGCGGGCCGCCGGAATCGCCCTGGCAGGTGTCGGTGACGCGCGCTTGCTCGGCGGTGGGACTAGGCACGCCGGCGCAGATCATCGAGTCGGTGACGAGCGGTCCGGCGTAACGGCCGATCTTGTCGAGGAATTCGTCCATCTTTTCGCGGCTGAGGCGCAGGCGCTGCAGCTCGCCGATCACCGTGATCAGCCGCGAGGTGACGATATTGTTGTTGCATGACGCGCGGTCGACCATGGTCACCGACGCCTCGCGCAGGTTGGTGGTGATCTTGCCTTCCTCGGTCTTGCCCCAGCCGATGATGCGCATGCGCGTGCCGGCGGCCGACATCGCCGCCTCGTTCTGCGGCGTCACGATCGCGATCTTCTCGTAGCGCACGCCTTGCGGGTTGCGCGCGAGCTTTAGGAGCGCCACGTCGTTGTCGGTGAAGGCGGGGATGTAGTCGGGATGCGAATGGACCTCGACCACCTTGATGCGGTCGCCTTTCACAAGCTGGTTGGAGCCGACGTAGACGTCGAAGGCTGAGGGCGCCGCGTTCACGTACTTGCTGCCGTCGTGCACCTTCACGCAGTGGGCGGCGGTGAGCACCCAGTTGTCGCGGATGAGCGAGCCGCCGCACAGCGAAGACTCGTCGCGGATGACGCCCACCTGGAAGGGGTAGGCGCCGGGCCGCGCGTCGGTGCCGAACAGGATGCGGCCGGAGCCGGCGAGGCCGCCCTTTTTCTTGCCGGCCTTCAGGAACTGCTGCAGTGCTGGGTCGACGGCGGTTTCCGGCGTGGTCTTGACTTGGGCCGGATCGATGCCGGCGGATTGCGCGAGACCGTAACCGACGGCCGCGAGCGTGAGCGCGCCGGCCGCCGCCGCCAGGACTGTCGCGCGGCGAAAAGACGTTTGTGATTTCAGCATGTTATCCCCGCTAGAGAAATTAGGCCGAAAGCCTACACCGCCGCTATGCAAAGTAAATCGGCCGGAAGTGGGCGGTCATTCGTGCGTAACCACGGCGACTTCGCGGCCTTTCCCGATCATACTGGCCGATCCGGGCAAACCTTGTTATCGATGGCGGACGCAGGATTGCCCCGAAACGCAAAGGGCTTGTGACGAATGCTCGGATTGCCGCCGACGAGCCGCGCGCCAAGAAACGGCCACGGGTCGCATGGGGATACCGGCGTCGGCCGGGGCTGGCGCGTGGCCGTCATCGTCGCGCTTGGGCTGGCGGTCGCCGGCTGCGACAAATGCACGAACCTGTTCGGGCCGAGCAAGGCCGGCGTCTGCAAGGAAGACGCGCCTCAGCCGCGCTGACTATTCTCGCGACAGCAGAATCGCTTGCGCGCAGGGGCTCGCAACCTGATTCAATGCTCGGTCGGCGCCAGCACCTGCCGCGCCTCGGCCACGACCTTGGGATCGACGCTTTCCTCCGCCGCGAACGCCACGAGCATGGCCTCGTCGGACAACACGTGATCGAGCACGCTGGGGAGGAACGACGGATTGCGCGCGGCCTCGCGCAGGTTTTCCGGCCCGAGCCCGGTGGCGGCGAGGAAGCGGCCGAGACGGGCGGCGTCGGCGGCCAGGAAGGTGAGTGCCGCAAGCGCCAGTTGCTCGGCGGCGGCCTTGCGCTCGGGCGGTATGGGGCGAGTCTTTGATCTCATTTGGCTTTCCGTAAGGATTGGCGCGTACCTTTGTCCCGCTGACCAGCCTTCGGCGCCGGCGCGCGTGGGGCGTTCCGGCGGTTAACAAAGTCTTAAGGGTTTCCCGGCTCCAAGGCCATGTGGGTGCCGGCAGCCGGACCTTATGAGTCGCTGCGCGGGGACGGAGGCGATGGCGAAGACCGTCCTGATCGTCGAGGACAACGAGCTCAACATGAAGCTCTTTCACGATCTGCTCGAAGCCCACGGCTACGCGACGCTCGAGACCCGCAACGGCATCGAGGCGCTCGATCTTGCCCGCGAGCACCAGCCCGACCTGATCCTCATGGACATCCAGCTGCCCGAGGTCTCCGGGCCTCGAAGTCACCAAGTGGCTCAAGGAGGACGACGAGCTGGCGCTCGATCCCGGTGGTCGCCGTCACCGCCTTCGCCATGAAGGGCGACGAGGAGCGCATCCGCGAGGGCGGCTGCGAGGCCTATCTGTCGAAGCCGATCTCGGTCGCCAACTTCCTCGAAACCGTGCGGCATTTCGTCGACAGGACTGAGCCGATCCATGAGCGCCGCGTATCCTCGTCGTCGACGACATCGCGACCAACCTCGCCTGCTCGAGGCGCGGCTGTCGGCCGAATACTTCGAGGTCGTGACCGCCACCAACGGGCCCGCAGGCGCTCGACATCTGCGAGCGCGGCCAGTGCGACATCGTCCTGCTCGACGTGATGATGCCGGGCATGGACGGCTTCGAGGTCGCCGGCGGCTCAAGGCCGATCCCGCGACCCACCACATTCCCGATCGTCATGGTCACCGCGCTCGACCGCCGCGCCGACCGCGTGCGCGGGCTGGAGGCCGGCGCCGACGATTTCCTGACCAAGCCCGTCGACGATCTTGCGCTGATCGCCCGCGTGCGCTGCCTGGTGCGGCTGAAGATGGTGACCGACGAGCTGCGCATGCGCGCGGTCACCTCGCGGACATCGGCATTCCGGACGATCGCTCGCCGGCGTCGACCGAGGCGAAGGCCTCGGCGGCCGCATCCTGGTCGTCGACGACCGCCAGCGCCTCGTGCGAGCGCATCGACGCGGCGCTCGCGCGCCGAGCACACGGTCGAGTGTCGAGACCGATCCGCAGGAGGCGCTGTTCCGCGTCGCCGACGGCAACTACGATCTGGTGCTGCTCGTCGCTCGAGCTCGAGCAGCTTCGATGCGCTGCGCCTGGTCGGCCAGGTGCGCTCGCTCGAGCGCACGCGGCATCTGCCGATCCTGCTCGTCGCCGACCCGGAGCAGACGGCGCGCCTGCTGCGCGGCCTCGATCTCGGCGTCAACGACTATCATCGTGCGCGCCGATCGACAAGAACGAGCTCGTCGCGCGCGTGCGCACCCAGATCCGCCGCAAGCGCTACACCGACCAGCTGCGCGACAACGTGCAGCAATCGCATGGAGCTGGCGGTCACCGACCAGCTCACCGGCCTGTACAACCGCCGCTACATGGAGCGCCATGTCGGCACGCTGGTCGACCGCGCCGGCGGCGCGCGGCAAGTCGCTGTCGGTGCTGGTGATCGACATCGACCACTTCAAGACGATCAACGACACCTACGGCCACGACGTCGGCGACGAGGTGCTGCGCGAGTTCGCCGTGCGCCTGCGCGCCTGCATCCGCGGCATCGATCTCGCCTGCCGCTACGGCGGCGAGGAGTTCGTGGTGGTGATGCCCGACACCGATCTCGGCGTCGCCGCGCGCGTCGCCGAGCGCATCCGCCGCCGGTCGCCGGCGACCGTTCCCGATCGAGCGCGGCGCGCGCTCGATCGAGGTCACGATCTCGATCGGCATCGCCGCGCGCCGAGGGCCCGGACGATGACGCGCGCTGACGCTCCTGAAGCGCGCCGACGAGGCGCTCTATCGCGCCAAGCGCGACGGCCGCAACCGCGTCGTCGCCGACGCGGCGTGAGCGCGTTAAGCGCGTCGATTAATCTTAAAAGTTTTTCGTTCCAAGCGGCACGAAAAGTGCCCGCCGCGGGGTCTTAATCATTACATCCACTGGGCGTTCCGTTAGCTTCGCCGCCGTCCCATACGCGAGCGGCGCGGAGTAATCGGGAAACGAATCCAGCTATCGAAAACCCCACGGAATGCTCAGGTCCGCCGCATCTCCTGGGTCCGTGGGGTTCGGCCGGCGGGCGATCGGTATGAGTGGCCTCCTCTGCCGTTCACCGCCGGCCACCTTTTCTCATTCACAAATGAAACGGGCGCCCACGCGGCGCCCGCATTCGTTTCCGCGTGCTCGCGGCAAATTACCTGATCTTCGATTCCTTGAAATCGACGTGCCGGCGCGCGATCGGGTCGTATTTCCGCTTGGTGATCTTGTCGGTCATGGTGCGTGAGTTCTTCTTGGTGACGTAATAGAACCCGGTGCCCGCGGTCGACACGAGCTTGACCTTCAAGGTGACGGCCTTGGCCATGGCGAAGTCCTTTGATGGATTGGCCGGCAAACTAGCCGGGGAGGCGCGAAAGTCAAGGAAGCTCAGGCGATCTCGTCGCGGTGGAAGCGGCCGTTGCGGAAATAGAAGTAGGGCACCGGCGGCTGCGCCGCCGCCGCGAGGTCGAGGCGCCGCGCCGCCTCGGTGAGGACGATCTTGGTGATGGTGGGGAGATCGGCCTTCTCGGCTTCAGTGAAGGTCATCCATTTCAGATCGATGAATTCCCGGTCCGGCCCGACCGCGTCGGGCAGCTCGGCGCCGACCGCGTCGCGGAAGGCGAGGAAGAAGCGCGTGTCGTAGCGCCGCGGCCGCTTCGGCGGGGTAATGGCGCGGAAGACGAAGGTGAGCGCTGAGAGGTCGGGCAAGACGCCGGCGTCGACGAAACGCCGCCACTCGGAGGCTGGTGGCGGTGCGGTGTCGCCGGTACTGCGTCCGAGGAGAAGGCCGGTCTCCTCGCCGGTCTCGCGGATCGCGGCGAGCGCGAGCGCGCGGCCGCGTGCCGCGCTCGGCCGGCGCAGGCGCGTGGTCAGGCGCTGCGCCGACAATGGATCGAGGTCGCCGAGCGCCGCCATCTTGCCGTCGGTGGGATCGACGCGGCCGCCGGGAAACACGTACTTCCCGGGGATGAACACGTGGCGGCTGTGGCGCAGGCCCAGAAGCACGCGCGGCTCGCGCGCGTTGCGGTCGACGAGCACGAGGGTGGCGGCGTCGCGCGGGCGCACCGAGGGCCCTTCGGATTTCGCCGTCCTCGTGGGCGGCGTCGTGCAAGCGGTCCTGTACGCTCTTCAACGGCGTCTCCGGTGCGGTGGTCGCTGCTGCGGCCGGCGTTGGCCGCGCCGCACCTTGAGATCATACCGGCCCTCGGAGAGCAACTCGAAGCGCAGCGCGCCGGCCACCGGGATCGCCTCGACGAGCTTCACCTCGACCCGGTCGCCGAGGCGATGCGCCTCGCCGGTGCGCTCGCCGATCAGCGCCTGATGGGTCTCGTCGTAGCGGAAGAAATCGGCGCCCAGCGTGCGGGCGGGGATGAAGCCGTCGGCGCCGGTGTCGTCGAGCTTCACGAACAGGCCGGCGCGGGTGACGCCGGAGACGTGGCCGCGGAAGGTGGCGCCGACGCGGTCGGCCAGGAAATGCGCGACCAGCCGGTCGACGGTTTCGCGCTCGGCGGCCATGGCGCGGCGCTCGGCGGCGGAGATACGCGCGGCCGATCTCGGCGAGCGCCTCGGGCGTCGTGTCGGGCAGGCCGTCCGGGCCCGAGCTTCGAGCGCCGCGAATCAGCGCGCGATGCACGACGAGGTCGGCGTAGCGGCGGATCGGCGATCGTGAAGTGGGCGTAGCGGCGCAGCGTCAGGCCGAAGTGACCGTAGTTCGGCAGCCGAGTATTCCGCCTGGGCCTGGGAGCGCAGCACCACCTCGTGCACGAGGCGCTCCACGTCGGCGCCGCGTCACGCGCCTTGAGCACGCGGTTGAAGTCGGCGGGGCGGAGCTGGTCGGATTTGGGTAGCGTGAGGTTCAGGGTAGCGAGGAAATCGCGCAGCGCCGCCACGCTTCTCCGGCGCCGGCTGGTCATGGACGCGATAGAGCAGGGCGTGCGCTGCGCCTCGCAGGTCTCCGCCGCCGCCACGTTGGCGAGGATCATGAATTCCTCGATCAGCTTGTGGGCGTCGAGGCGGTCGGGCGTGATGACGCGATCGAGCGTGCCGTCGGGCTTGAGCACGATCTTGCGCTCGGGGATGTCGAGCGCGAGCGGCTCGCGGGCGTCGCGCGCGATCTGTCGACCGCGGCGATAGGCGGCCCACAGCGGGCCGCAGCACGGCTCCAGCAGCGGGCCGGTGGTGTCGTCCGGCTCGCCGTCGATCGCGGCCTGCGCCTGGGCGTAGTTCAGCTTCGCGCGCCGAGCGCATCATGACGCGATGAAACGTGTGCCGGCGCTTGCGGCCGTCGCGCGTCGATCATCATGCGTACGGCGAGCGCGGCGCGGGCCTCGTTCGGGCGCAACGAGCATAGGTCGTTGGAGATGCGCTCGGGCAGCATCGGCACGACGCGGTCGGGGAAGTAGACCGAGTTGCCGCGCTCGAGCGCGTCGCGGTCGAGCGCGGAGCCCGGGCCGCACGTAGTGCGCGACGTCGGCGATGGCGACGGTGACGATATGGCCGCCGGGATTGGCCGGGTCCGTGTCGGGCACGGCGAACACCGCGTCGTCGTGGTCCTTGGCGTCGAGCGGGTCGATGGTGACGAGCGGCAGCGTCGCGCCAGTCCTCGCGGCCTTCGAGCGACGGCGGGCTGGGCGGCCTCCGCCTCGGCGAGCGTGTCGCGACGGAAGACGTTCGGGATCCCGTGGGCGTGGATCGCGATCAGGCTGACGGCGCGCTCGCTCTTCATCGAGCCGAGGCGCTCGCGCACCTGCACCTGCGGCAGGCCGTAAGCGCGCGGCTGTGAGGAGATCGGCGATCACGAGGTCGCCGTCCTGGGCGCCGCCCTCGGCGCCGGGCGGGACCACGAGCTCGCGGCCGAGGCTCTTCTTGTCGACCGGCAACAGACGGCCGCCGCCGGCGGGCCACGGCCGGAAGATGCCGAGCACTTGGCTACGCGCCTTCTCCACGAGCTTGACGACGCGGCCCTGGTGGCGGATCGGGTCTTCGCGATCGGCGGTCGCCTCGGTACGCAAGAGCACCCGGTCGCCGACGCCGGGCGCGGGGCCCGCCTTCGGCGTGCGGGCGAAGATGAGGCGGATGCGCGGCGGCGGTCCGTGCTCCTGCTCGTCCCACTCCACCGGTTCGGCGATGCAGCTCGCCGTCGTCGTCGCGCGCGGTGACCTCCGACATCACCACGGCGGGCAGCCGCCCGGCGACGGAGACCTTGCGCCGGCGGCGCGCAGAGCTCGCCCGCGTCGTTCAGCTCGCGCAGCATTTCCCGGAGCTTGGCCTTGCCCGGCCGGTCGAGGTGGAAGGCGCGCACGATGTCGCGCTTGGAGACGTTGCCGCCGCGCGCGGCGATGAAGGCCGACGAGCTCTTCGCGGCTCGGCGGGCCCCCGCGGGGTTTTTTCTGATGCGGACGTTTGGGCAAGGTCGGCGTTTCTAGCACACCGCGGCGCGGTGGCGTGGGCGTACCGGAAGCGCCAAGGACACGACTGGATTCCGTTACGCGGCTCAGGCCTTGTTGGTCTCGGCGGGCGGCTCGGACTTTTGCTTGCGCTTCCTCGGTGCGGGCTTCTGCGGCTCGTCGCCCTCGACGCTCGCCTCGGGGGCGGGCGCGGCCTTGGCCTTGCGCTTCTTGTGCTCGCCGTTGCCGTTCGCCTTCTTTGCCTTGACCTTCTTCGCCTTCGGCGGCTTGGCGCCGATCTTCTCGGCGCGGTCGGCGATCAGCACCAGCGCCTCAGCGAGCGTGATCGTCGCCGGGTCGTAGTTGGAAGTGATCGTCGCGTTGATCTTGTTGTAGCGAGACGTAGGGACCGTAGCGGCCGTCGTGCTGGGTGACGGCACCGCCGGCCGGATGCTGGCCGAGTACCTTGCCGGCAGGCCGGCCGCGGCGGCCGCCCTTGCCGCCGCGCGCCTTCTTCTCGGCGAGGAGCGTCACGGCGCGGTTGATGCCGACGGTAAGCACGTCGTCGCCATCCTCGAGGTTGGCGTAGTCCTTCTGGTGCTTCACGTACGGGCCGAAGCGGCCGATGCCGGCGACGATCGGCTCGCCGCTCTCGGGATGCGTGCCGATCTCGCGCGGCAGCGCCAGGAGCTTGAGCGCGGTCTCGAAGTCGAGCGTGGCGGGATCGGTGCCTTTGGGGATGCTGGCGCGCTTCGGCTTCTCGCCGTTCTCCGCCTCGCCGAGCTGGACGTAGGGGCCGAAGCGGCCGTCGCGCAGCGTAAACCTCGAGGCCGCTTTCGGGATCCTTGCCGAGCGCGCCGGGTGGCGCCGGCGCCGTTCGCGCCTGGGCGACCAGCGGCCGGGTGTAGCGGCACTCGGGATAGTTGGAGCAGCCGACGAAGGCGCCGAACTTGCCGATCTTGAGGCCCGAGGCGGCCGGTGCCGCACTGCGGCGCACTGGCGCGGGTCGGCGCCGTCCTCGCGCACCGGGAAGAGGTGCCGGCGAGCATCTCGTCGAGCGCGTCGATCACCTGGCTGATGCGCAGGTCCTTGATCTCGGCCACCGCGGCGGTGAACTGATCCCAGAACTCGCGCAGCACCTGCTTCCAGTCGAGCTCGTGATTGGCGATCTCGTCGAGTTTGTCCTCGAGCGACGGCGGTGAAGTCGTACTCGACGTAGCGCATGAAGAACGCTTCGAGGAAGGCGATGACGAGGCGGCCCTTGTCCTCGGGCAACAGGCGCTTCTTGTCGATCTTGCGACGTAGCCGCGGTCGCGCAGGACCTGCAGCGTCGAGGCGTAGGTGGAAGGCCGGCCGATGCCGAGCTCCTCCATGCGCTTGACCAGCGACGCCTCGGAGAAGCGCGGCGGCGGCTCGGTGAAGTGCTGCTCGGCCTTGATCGCGTTCTTGGTGAGCCGCTCGTTCGCCTGCCACGATCGCGGGCAGGCGGTTCGCGTCCTCGTCCTCGGTCGCGTCGTCCTGGCCTTCCTGGTAGAGCGGCGAGGAAGCCGTCGAACTTCACCACCGTGCCGGTGGCGCGCAGATCGATGTCGCGGCCGGCGGCCGCCGCCTTGATGTCGACGGTGGTGCGCTCGAGCTCGGCCGACTCCATCTGGCTCGCGATCGTGCGCATCCAGATCAGCTCGTAGAGCTTGGCCTGGTCGGGCTCGAGATAGCGCGCTATGTCGCGCGGACGGCGGGCGAGGTCGGTCGGGCGGACCGCCTCGTGCGCTTCCTGGGCGTGCTTGGACTTGTTCTTGTAGACGCGCGGGGAGGGCGGCACGTAGGCGCTGCCGTAGCTCGGCCGCAATCACCTGCCGGGCGCCGGCGATGGCGCTCGGGTGCGAGCTCGATGCCGTCGGTGCGCATGTAGGTGATTAGCCCGACCGTATCGCCGTCGATGTCGGTGCCCTCGTAGAGCCGCTGCGCGAGGCGCATGGTGATCGCGGGCGCGAAGCCGAGCTTGCGGCTCGCCTCCTGCTGCAGCGTCGAGGTGGTGAACGGGGCGTAGGGGTGGCGCTTGGCGGGCTTGGCCTCGACAGAGGCGACCGTGAAGGAGGCCCCCTCCAGCGCCTGCTTGAGGTCTTCGGCTTCGGCGCCGGATTTGACGTCGAGGCGGGTAATCTTCTTGCCGTCGGCGCCGACCAGCCTTGCCTCGAAGGTGTCGCCGCGGGGCGTCGCGAGCTCGGCCACGATCGACCAGTATTCCTGGGGCTGGAACAGCTCGATCTCGCGCTCGCGGTCGCAAACGAGGCGCAGCGCCACCGATTGCACCCGGCCGGCGGATCGCGCCCCGGGCAGCTTGCGCCATAGGACGGGGGAGAGCGTGAAGCCGACCAGATAGTCGAGCGCCCGGCGCGCGAGGTAGGCGTCGACCAAGCGCCGCATCGATCTGCGCGCGGGTTCGGCCATCGCCTCCTGCACGGCCTGCTTGGTGATGGCGTTGAACACCACGCGCTCGACCGTCTGCCCTTTCAGCGGCCTTCTTCTGCTTGAGGATTTCCAGGACGTGCCAGGAAATGGCCTCGCCCTCGCGGTCCGGGTCGGTGGCGAGGATGAGCTTGTCGGCGCCCTTCACGGCGTCGGCGATCTCGGCCAGGCGCTTCTGCGCCTTGCCATCCACCTGCCAGATCATGTGGAAATCGTCGTCCGGCGCCACCGAGCCGTCCTTCGGCGGCAGGTCGCGCACGTGGCCATAGGAGGCCAGCACCTCGTAGCCGGCCCGAGATACTTGTTGATCGTCTTCGCCTTGGCAGGCAACTCGACGATGACGACGTTCATCGGCGAGTTTGATCGGTTCCTCCGAAATCGCAAATCGCGCGGGGGGCCGCGCGATGGGCCGGGAACATGGTGATGTCGCCCAGGGAAGTCAAATTTGGGTATCGCTAGGGGTACTTACAAGCCATGCAATTGAGTACACTAATTAGTTGAATATTGATGTGTTACTACCTATACATTAGGGTGACGTCCTGCGCCGGAACGCCTTCTCGCCGACTCCGGCAACCCCAGGCGCAGCATGGCGGCAGCCGGTACTCCCAAAGACCTCGGTCCGGCCCGACGAGGTCGCCGCCTACGTCGCCGCCTTGGCCCGGGAACTGATGACTTTGACGCACCGCCACGACCTGCGTGCTGCTCGCTACCTCCTCGACATGGTTCGCCTCGAAGCGGAGCAAAGATCGCGTTCGCGGACCGACGGATTCGCTCGCTCGACAGGAGCGAAACGAGCCCATCGCCGTGACGCTCGAGCCGTCCGGCGAGCTCAAGCTCGAACAAACACGATCTGCACGGTACCCGCCGGCGCGTTCGCTTCGCGCACGAGGTCGTCGATCGACGTCGGAGTCGGGCCGAGTAGCCGAGGTCACGCGCCGGCGCAGTGCATCGTCGGCTGCCGGCGGTTCGGCGACGGCGGGGGCCGCCGGCATCTGGAAGGCCGGCGTCTCCGCGGGCGGCAATCCGAGGATCGGCGTCAGCACCTCGATCACGTCGGCGGCGGACGTCACCAGCGTCGCCCCTTCCTTGAGCAGCCGGTTGGTGCCGGCGGCGCGCGGATCGAGCGGCGAGCCGGGCACCGCGAATACCTCGCGGCCGAGCTCAGCGGCAGCCGCGCGGTAATGAGCGAACCCGAGCGCTCCGCCGCCTCGACCACCACGACGCCGATGGCGATGCCGGCGATCAGCCGGTTGCGGCGCGGGAAGTCGCGCGCGCGCGGCTCCTGGCCGAGCGGCATCTCGCTTACCGCGGCGCCTTTCTGCACGATCTGCGTCGAGAAGCTCGGCGTGCTCGGGCGGGTAGGGCTTATCGTGACCGCCGGCCAGCACCGCGATGGTGCCGGTGTCGAGCGCAGCCACGGTGGCCGGCGGAATCGATGCCGCGCGCGAGCCCGGAGACGATGGCAAAGCCCGCCTGGCCGAGATCGCGGGCGAGGACGCCGGCGATGCGCAAGCCGGCGGCCGAGGCGTTGCGCGCGCCGACGACGGCAACGGCGGGATCAAGCAGCACGGCGGCATTGCCGCGCACGGCGAGAAGCGGCGGCGAGTCCTCGGAGCGGCGGAGGTAGGCGGGATAGTCCGGCTCGCCGATAGCGACGAAGCGGACGCCGAGCTTGGCGGACGCCGCGATCTCGTCTTCCACCTCGCCCCGCGGTCGGAACGACGACATCGCGGCCGCCGCGGCGGGCGAGCTCGGGCAGGCGCGTCGAGCGCCCGGCCGGCGCCGCCGTACTGGTTGAGCAGCGCGCGGAAGCATGCGCGGACCCACGTTCTCGGTGCGGATGAGGCGAAGCCAGTCGACGCGCTGCTCGTCGGTGAGCCGCTGGCCGCCGCGCTCGCTCATGGACGGGCGCCGATTTTCGGTTCCGTGTCGCTGGCGAGCCGCCTGATATTCGCGGTGTGCTTCGCCCATACCAGGATGGTGAGGAGTACAAACAAGAAGCTCTCGGCCGGGTAGCCGAGACCGTAGAGCGCGATGGGAACGCTGAGGCTCGCCACCAATCCGGAGAGCGACGAGTAGCGCGAGATTGCCGCGGTGAGCAGCCAGATGGCGGCGAAGATCAGCGCCACCGGCCAGGCAAGGCCGATGAGGACGCCGAGGTAGGCGGCGACGCCCTTGCCGCCCTTGAAGCCGAGCCACACCGGGAAGACATGCCCGAGCACGGCGCCGAAGCCGGCGACGAGGGCGAAGTCGCGTCCGAGCGCGAGCTCGGCGAGGCTGACGGCGAGCGCACCTTTAAGCACGTCGCCGGCGAGGGTCGCGGCAGCGAGCGCGCGGTTGCCGGTGCGCAGCACGTTGGTGGCGCCGATGTTGCCGGAACCGACCGCCCGCAGGTCGCCAACGCCGGCAAGGCGGGTCAGCACGATGCCGAACGGAATCGAGCCGACGAGATAGCCGAAGGCGAGCGCGATCAGGTCCCAGCCGATGTCGGAGAAAGGCGGCATGCTCTCTGGTCTCGGGCCCCGCGTCGTTGTGCGCCCGAGGATGGCGCAACCGCGGCGTGTGCGGAAGCCCCGTCAGAAAGACAGCGCCGGCCGTCGCTCAACGCCGCAGTCAGGAATGCGACTTGCTGCTTTCGTGCTGGGGCCCGCGCGCCGCGGCGTGCCGCTTGAAATGAAATCCATGAGCGGTCGCATCGGCCTCGTTCGCGAACGCCAGCAGGTCCTTGATGCTCTGGTCCTTCGTGTGAAGGAGCGTGGAGGTATCGTCGGTGTACCACTTGTTCTTCTTGCTCGCGACGACGAAGCGGTCGATGTCGGTTTCGCAATAGATGCATCGCAGTCGACAGCTGTGCTGGTCGCTGCTTTTCACCACGTAAAACTTGTTGCGGACGTAGGGACTTTCTTTCGGCTCGTGCACGATGCAGTTGGCGTTGGCGCAGCGGATGCCGGCGCTTAACGGTTGCTGATAGACGAGGTTTTCGGGCTTCTCGAAGCCACCCTCGAACTTGCGCAGCGACGCGCCCTTTTGCAGGCCGAGGAGGAGAGAGATCAGCGCCATGCGCACCGGCACGCCGTAGGCGGCCTGCTCGAAGTAGACGGCGCGGTTGTCGGAATCGAGCGACGCGTCGAGTTCGTCGACGCGCGGTAGCGGGTGCAAAACGCTGGCGTGGGAATACTTCGGCTCCTTCAGGAACTGGGCGTCGATCTTCGGGTAACCTTCCGTGACTTCTGCGGTACGCTCCTTCTGATATCGGGTGACATAGACAGCATCGATCTTCTTGCGCTGAATTGCGTCATCGCCGGCGCCGTTGCCGCCGACGTTGATGCTGATCTCGAAATCGGGTCCGGCGAACAGCGCCGGCTGGTGCGGCTCTTCCGGCGTGCGGTAGAGCGCGTCGATCGAGTCGCTGCCGGGAACGAAGTTGCAATGGAATTCCTCGCGCAACCGCCGGTCGACGTGCGGCGGCAACTCCATTCCCTGCGCGGGCATTGGAACGATATCGGCGCCGAACCTCGCCAGCGCGTAGACGAACGAATGAATCGTCCGGCTGCCCTTCAGATCGCCGGCAATCGCGACCTTCAAATTCTTTAGGCGCTTGTTCTTTTTCTTGAGCGTGAACAGATCGCAGAGCGTCTGTGTCGGATGCTCGTGACTTCCATCGCCGCCGTTGATCACGGGGATCGACGAAAATTCAGCCGCCAGCCGCGCCGCGCCGTCGCGCGGATGGCGGATGACCATGACGTCGGCGTAGTTGGCGATGACGCGGACGGAATCGGCGAGGCTTTCGCCCTTGGCGGCGGAGCTGGTCGCCGGATCGGCGCTAGTGATGAACGTTCCGCCGAGCCGCAGCATCGCGCTTTCGAACGAAAGCCGCGTGCGGGTGCTCGGTTCGTAGAACAGGCTCGCCAGGATGAAGTTCGGAGCGAGATTGCTGCTGCGGCCGATACGGTGGTGCGAATTGGGGTCGCCGTATTCCGTGAGGTACGATTGCGCCACGTCGAAGACGGTCTCGATCTCGGCCCTCGACAGATCGTTGATCGAGATCACGTGCCGCGTATCGGGGAGAAGTTTGGGCGCCATATCGCTCCTTACTCTACCCCCGCTCTGACGCGTCGCCCGCTTCGGCTGCGTGGTTCGAACAGGCCCTCGATGCCGAGCAAGTCCCGGCAGCCGAGCGAGGCCGAATTCGAACGCGCGTTCATTCTGAAAGTAGTTGACTAGCCGGAGCGAGGCCCGGCGGCAAGCGCGATTGCACGGTCCGTGCTAGCCTGTGCTTAACCATGGGCGAACCGTTCAGCACCCACGACGTGCTCAACCAGACGCCGCCGTTCGGCGACGTCGACCTCTACGGCGGCGATCCGGCGCTGGCCTCCGCCGTGCGGGCGTTCGGCCGGCCGAGCAACGCCCAGGAGGCGGAGCTTTCCGCCTTTGGCCGGCGCTGGGGGCAGGCGGAGTTCGCCGAATGGGGCCGCCTCGCCAACGAGAACACGCCGAGGCTGCGAACCTACGATTCGCGTGGCTTTCGCGCCGACGTGGTGGAGTTTCACCCGGCCTACCACGCGTTGATGAAGGAGAGCGTGGCGGCGGGCATCCACTCGTCGACCTGGCGCGCAGACGGCACCACCGCCGACGCCGCCGAGCACGTGGTGCGGGCAGCGAAGCTCGGAATGGCCGCGGAAGTGGAGGCGGGCCATCTCTGTCCCATCGTGATGACCCATGCGGCTACCGCCGCGCTTGGCGCCAATCCGCAACTGGTCGCTGACTGGCTGCCCGGCATCCGCTCGCGGGAATACGACGCCTCGTTCCGGCCCCCAACCGAGAAGACCGGCTTCACGCTTGGCATGGGGATGACCGAGAAGCAGGGCGGCACCGACGTGCGCGCCAACACGACGCGCGCCGAGCCGGAGGGCGACGCCTACCGCATCACCGGACACAAGTGGTTCATGTCGGCGCCCATGTGCGACGCGTTCCTGGTGCTGGCGCAAGCAAGCGGCGGGCTCACCTGTTTCCTGTTGCCGCGCTTTCGTCCCGACGGCACGGCCAACGCACTCAGGCTCCGCCGCCTCAAGGATAAGCTCGGCAACCGTTCCAACGCTTCCTCGGAGGCGGAGTTCGAAAGCGCCTACGCGGTGCGCTGCGGGGCGGAGGGCGAAGGCATCAAGACCATCATCGCCATGGTGCAGCTCACGCGTCTCGACTGCGCCGTGACATCCGCCGCTTACATGCGCGCGGGGCTGGCCCAGGCCATCCATCACGCGCGCCATCGCAGCGTCTTCCAGAAGAAGCTCGTGGATCAGCCGTTGATGCGCACGGTGCTCGCCGACCTCGCGCTCGAGCGCGAGGGCGCGACGGCACTGTCGCTGCGGCTCGCCGCCGCCTTCGGCCGCACGGCCGATCCCGACGAAGCGGCATTCGCGCGCATCGTGACGCCGGCGGCGAAATTGTGGATCTGCAAGGCGGCGCCCGGTTATGTGTACGAGGCGATGGAGTGCCTAGGCGGCAACGGCTACGTGGAGGAGCTGCCGCTGGCGCGGCTCTATCGCGAGGTGCCGCTCAACGCCATCTGGGAGGGCTCGGGCAACGTCATGGCGCTCGATCTGTTGCGTGCGGCCGAGCGCGACAAGGAAGGCATGGAGCGGGTGCTCGCGGGTCTCGCGAAGAGCGTCGCGGACCTGCCCGGAGCGCCGGCGGCGCTCGACCGGGTTAAGGCCGGATTCCAGGATCGAGAGCGGGAGGTGCATGCGCGGCGCACCGCCGAAATGTTGGCGCATTTGGGAGCCGCTGCGGCCCTAAAGGTGTCCGCGCCGCCGGCGGTTGCCGAGGCTTTTGCGGCGCAGCGATTCAATGGCTCCGGCGGCCGCCTCTACGGGAACCCAATGGCAGGCTCCGTTGTTATTACGGTACTCGAAAGGAGCTTGGCGGACGCCTAGTCCGGCCCAGGCTTCTCCGTAGACAACGGTCGGCGCCCACGTGTGGCGCCAGGCCAGGGAGATACGCAATGACCCGCCTCTATCACAAGGCACTGGCCTTGGGCACGGCAGCGGCCATTTTGACCGCTTCTGCCGCCATCGCCGGTCCCATCGGTCCGGCCGGCACCCAGGTGAAGCAGGCCGTGCCATCTGCGATCACGGATGTTCGCACTCGCCGGGGCGCGGCCATAGCGGCCGGCGCGGTTATCGGACTTAGCGCCGCAGCCATCGCCGCCAACTCGTACAACTATGGCTACGGGTACGGTTACGAGGAGCCTTATGGGTATGGATACTCGGACCCGTACGGCGATCCGTACGGGCCTTACTCGTCCGGCTATGCGCCAGCGTATGGCTATGGCTACCAGGGCTACACCGGCCGCTGCGAGAGCCAGCCCAGTCCGGAACGCGGCAACGCGTGCTGAACCGAACCTTTCTGAACTTTGGCGGCCAGAGGCTTCGTTCGCAACGAAGCCTTTGGTTTGCCACAAGCCGGCCCCAGTTTATTCAGGGGCCATTCAGGCGTCCCGCATGATGCTTCGTGCGGTCCCCGCCCAAACCCCGGGCGTAAATCCAAGGACGAGGTTGAGCCATGAAGAAGATCTTGCTGACGACCGCCGCTCTCGGCTTCGCTGTCGCGATGTCGGCGGGTGTTTCCACCGTGACGGCCGCGCCAATCGCGCCGTCCGGTGCACAACTGAACATCGCGACGCCGAACGACGTGATCGAGGTGCAGCGCCGCCGCGGTCGCCGTTGGGTCGGCCCGGCGGTCGGCGTGGGCATCGGTCTCGGCATTCTCGGTGCCGCGGCTGCCGCCAATGCCTACCCGTACGGCTACGGGTACGGCCCCGGCTACGGGCCCGGCCGTTGCTGGGTGCAGACCGGTCCATATCGCGGCCAGGGCTACTGGACCTACTGCTAACTCCGGTGGTTTCGTAGCGACGAAGACGGCGGGCCTCGCGGCCCGCCGATTTTTTTTAGCCGTAGCCGAGCCGGTCGAGCGCGCCCTGCAGGATGTAGGCGGCGGCGAGCTTGTCGACGAGCGCCGCGCGGCGCTTGCGCGACGTGTCGGCCTCGATCAGCGTGCGCGTCACTGCCGCGGTGGAGAGCCGCTCATCCCAGAAGGCGATCGGCAGCTCGGTGAGGGCCGCAAGGTTGCGGCCGAAGGCGCGCGCCGACTGCGCCGCCGCGCCCTCCGAGCCGTCCATGTTGCGCGGCAGGCCGACGACGAAGCCTCCGACGCCGTACTGGCGCGCAAGCTGCAGCAGGCGCTGCGCGTCGGGTTGAAACTTGGTGCGCTTCAGGGTCTCCAGTGGGGAGGCGATGGTGCGCCGCGCGTCGGACAGCGCGATGCCGATCGTCTTCTCGCCGAGGTCGAGGCCGAAGAGCCGCGCGTTCGCCACAAGCGGCGGCAAGTCGGCGAGCTCGACGACGGGCATAGACGAGCCGTTAGCACGGCGGCGCGCGGCGGGCCACGGTTGTCCGGCTCCGGCCGCCGCCTATACTCCCGCCCGCAAGCAGGGAGTAACTCATGCGCGTCACCTGGTACGGCCATTCCGCCTTCCGTCTCGACTTTGCGGGCAAGGCGGTGCTGATCGATCCCTTCTTCACCGGCAATCCCGGGGTCGGCGGCGACACCGAGGCGGCGCAACAGGGCGTTTCGCACATCCTGCTCACCCACGGCCACTCCGATCACGTGGGCGACGCGATCGCGATCTCCAAGAAGACCGGCGCCAAGGTGGTGGCCAACTTCGACCTGTGCATGTGGCTCGCCAGCAAGGGCCTTCAGAACTTCGATCCCATGAATACCGGCGGCACCACCGACCAGGGCGGCTTCACGGTGACGCTGGTGCGGGCCGACCACTCGTCGGCGGTGTTCGAGAACGGCGTATCGTCGTCGCTCGGCAATCCCGCCGGCGTCATCGTCACGGCCAAGGGCGAGCCCACCGTCTATCACATGGGCGATACCGACATCTTCTCCGACATGGCGCTGATCGCCGAGCTATGGAAGCCGGACGTGGCCATGGTGCCGATCGGCGACCGCTTCACCATGAGCCCGCACACGGCGGCGGTGGCGGTAAAGCGCTTCTTCCACCTCAAGGCGGTGTTTCCCTGCCACTACGGCTCGTTCCCGATCATCGAGCCGAACGCCGACAGGTTCGTGTTCGAGATGAAAGGCGCGCCGACGCGGGTGATCGTGCCGGAGAAGGGCAAAGCGGTTGATGTATAGGCGACAAGGAGGGCTGCGATGAACGGCGAGATCGACATGCGGCAGTTCGCCCGCGGCGCTGGCGCGGGCATACGCATTGCCGCCGGCAACGTGCTGTTCGCGCGCGGCGAGCCCGGCGAGTGCATGTACATCATCCAATCCGGCACTATCGAGATGATGATTGGCGATACGTGATCGAGACGGTCGGCGCCAACGAGGCGATTGGTTTCATGTCGATGATCGATACCGCCCCGCGCTCCTCGACGGCACGCGCCAAAGAAGACTGCGAACTTTCGGTGATAGACCGGCGCACATTCCGCTTCATGGTCGACGAAGTGCCGAACTTCGCGCTGTACATCATGGGCGTGCTCGCCCGCCGCATCCGGGGGATGAGCAAGGTGATCTAAGCGGGCATTTGCCGCCCGCGACGCCTCTGCTATAGGGCGCACACCTTCTCTTGGGAGCCCGCATGTCCGTCGACGCCGCCACCGTCCGACGCATTGCCCATCTCGCGCGCATCGCCGTCGCCGAGAGTGAGATCGAGCACCTCAAGGGCGAGATCAACGCCATCCTCGATTTCATCGAGCAGCTGAGGGAAGTGAACGTGGAGGGCGTCGAGCCGATGACCTCGGTCACGCCGATGAAGCTGCGTATGCGCAAGGACGAGGTCACCGACGGCGGCGATCCGGCCAAGGTGCTGATGAACGCGCCGCAGAGCGAGGACGGCTTCTTCCTCGTGCCGAAAGTGGTTGAATGAGCGCGCTTACCTCATTGACGCTGACCGAGGCCCGCGACGGGCTGCGCGCCAAGAAGTTCTCCGCCCGCGAGCTCGCGCAAGCGCACATGGCCGCGATCGAGAAAGCGCGCGCGCTCAATGCCTACGTGCTCGAGACGCCGGAGAAGGCGCTCGCCATGGCGGCGGAAGCGGACAGCCGCCTCGAAATCCGGCGAGGCGCGGCCGCTCGACGGCATCCCGCTCGGCATCAAGGACCTGTTCTGCACCGAGGGCGTGCGCACCACCGCCGGCTCGAAGATCCTCGACAACTTCAAGCCGGCCTACGAGTCGACGGTCACCGCGAACCTGTGGCGCGACGGCGCGGTGCTGCTGGGCAAGATCAACAACGACGAGTTCGCCATGGGCTCGTCGAACGAGACCTCCGCCTTCGGCCCGGTGCAGTCGCCGTGGCGGCGCAAGGGCTCGAACGCGCCGCTGGTGCCCGGCGGCTCGTCCGGCGGCTCGGCGGCGGCGGTGGCGGCGGAGCTCTGCCTCGGCGCCACCGGCACCGACACCGGCGGCTCGATCCGCCAGCCGGCGGCGTTCACCGGCACCGTCGGCATCAAGCCCACCTACGGCCGCTGCTCGCGCTGGGGCATCGTCGCCTTCGCCTCGTCGCTCGACCAGGCCGGGCCGTTCGCGCGCACGGTGCGCGACGCCGCGATCCTGCTCCGCTCCATGGCCGGCCTCGACCCGAAGGACTCCACCAGCGCCGATCGTCCCGGTGCCCGACTTCGAGAAGGCGATCGGCCAGTCGGTGAAGGGACGGCGCATCGGCATCCCCAAGGAATACCGCGTCGACGGCATGTCGGCGGAGATCGAGAAGCTGTGGGAGCAGGGCGCGGCGTGGCTGAAGGCGGCGGGCGCCGAGATCGTCGAGATTTCGCTGCCGCACACGAAATACGCGCTGCCCGCCTACTACATCGTGGCGCCGGCGGAGGCGTCGTCCAACCTCGCGCGCTACGACGGCGTGCGCTACGGCCTGCGCGTGCCCGGCCGCGACATCACCGAGCTCTACGAGAAGACGCGCGCCGCGGGCTTCGGCCCCGAGGTGCGCCGGCGCATCCTGATCGGCACCTACGTGCTGTCGGCCGGCTACTACGACGCCTATTACCTGCGGGCGCAGAAGGTGCGCACGCTGATCAAGCGCGACTTCGAGGAGGCCTTCGCCAAGGGCGTCGACGCGGTGCTGACGCCGACGACACCGTCGGCCGGCCTTCGCCGTCGGCGAGAAGTCGCGAGCGATCCGGTGGAGATGTACCTCAACGACGTGTTCACGGTGACGGTGAACATGGCCGGCCTGCCGGGCATCGCAGTGCCCGCCGGCCGCGACGCGAACGGCCTGCCGCTCGGGCTGCAGCTCATCGGCCGGCCGTTCGACGAGGAAATGCTGTTCTCGCTCGGTCAGGTGATCGAGCAGGCGGCCGGGCGCTTCCCCGTCTCCGAGCGGTGGTGGCAGTAAACTACTTCGTGCTGGTCTTCGGCAGCTCGATCTTGATGGTGCTGGTCGACTTCTCCCCGAAGCCGCCGCCATAGACCAAGAACGCGATCACGGCGACAACGACGACCACCCCGCCGAGAATAAAACCAAGAAACGTGTTGGAACCGCTGTTGTTGTCGGCCATGTCCTGCTCCTTAATCTCCGTGCTCGATAACGCAACGAGCTTTGTCCGGTTCCCGACTAAAGCGCGCAACAAAAAGGCCGGACGAGAGTTTCGTCCGGCCTCTTGTGTTGTTGCCGCTTAACGCGCGGGCGTGTTCGGGACTGCCGCGGGCGGCGTCGGCTGCGGCGCCGGCTGCGTGAGCGGCGGGGTAACCGTCGAGCTCGTGCCTGGCAAGGTCATCGGGCTCGTAGTCACGCCGTAGTCGGCGCGGCTAAAGAACATCACCGCCGCCACGGCGGCGACGATCAGGATAAACGCCACCAGCCACCCGGTTCCGGCATTCTGCGGCCGGTTGGCGTAGTAATCGTAGTCCTGACGATGGATGTCATAGGGATCGGTGCGGGCCATAGGGGCCTCCCTGTTTTGCCTGTTTATCAACGCTTCCCGCCCGCGATGGTTCCTGGTAGGAGGCTCTGCAAGGCCATGAGCGCAAAGCAGAAAAAGTCGAAATTGCTGAAGGGCGCGACCGGCGACTGGGAAGTCGTGATCGGCCTGGAGGTGCATGCCCAGGTGACCTCCAAGGCCAAGCTGTTCTCCGGCGCCTCGACCGAATTCGGCGGCGCGCCGAACAGCCACGTGTCGCTGGTCGACGCGGCGATGCCGGGCATGCTGCCGGTGATCAACGAGTACTGCGTGGAGCAGGCGGTGCGCACCGGCCTCGGCCTGAAGGCGAAGATCAACCTGAAATCGGTGTTCGACCGGAAGAACTATTTCTATCCCGACCTGCCGCAGGGCTATCAGATCAGCCAGTACAAGTCGCCGATCGTCGGCGAGGGCGAGGTCGTGGTCGACATGCAGGACGGCGAGACGCATCGAGGTCGGCATCGAGCGGCTGCACCTGGAGCAGGACGCCGGCAAGTCGCTGCACGACCAGCACCCGACGCTGAGCTTCGTCGATCTCAACCGCTCCGGCGTCGCGCTGATGGAGATCGTGTCGAAGCCGGACATGCGCTCGGCCGACGAGGCGAAGGCCTATCGTCACGAAGCTGCGCACCATCCTGCGCTATCTCGGCACCTGCGACGGCGACATGGA
Organism: uncultured Alphaproteobacteria bacterium; assembly: GCA_963792635.1. Classification (GTDB taxonomy): domain Bacteria; phylum Pseudomonadota; class Alphaproteobacteria; order Rhizobiales; family Xanthobacteraceae; genus DATNNN01. The sequence goes on along the minus strand of CAWBWX010000008.1, from coordinate 24,256 downwards.
GAAGGGCATCGCTGCGCGCCGACGTCAACGTGTCGGTGCGGAAGCCCGGCGAGCCGCTCGGCACGCGCTGCGAGATCAAGAACGTGAACTCGATCCGCTTCATCGGCCAGGCGATCGAGTACGAGGCGCGCCGCCAGATCGACATCCTCGAGGACGGCGGCAAGATCGACCAGGAGACGCGCCTGTTCGACCCCGACAAGGGCGAGACGCGCTCCATGCGCTCCAAGGAAGAGGCGCACGACTACCGCTATTTCCCCGACCCGGACCTGCTTGCCGCTCGAGCTCGACGAGGCGTTCGTCGGCGAAGCTCGCGCGCCGACCTGCCGGAACTGCCCGACGAGAAGAAGGCGCGCTTCGTGAAGGACTTACGGGCTCTCCGCCTACGACGCCGGCGTGCTGGTCAGCGAGCGGGAGACCGCGGATTATTTCGAGGAGGTGGCCAAGGGCGCGACGCCAAGCTGGCGGCGAACTGGGTGATCAACGAGCTGTTCGGCCGGCTGAACAAGGAAGGCAAGGCGATCGCCGACATTCGCCGATCGTCGGCCGAGCAGCTCGGCGACGCATCGTCGACCTGATCGCGGAGCGGCGACGATCTCCGGCAAGATCGCCAAGGACGTGTTCGAGATCGTGTGGGCCGAGGGCGGCGACCCGCGCGCAGATCGTCGAGAAGCGCGGGCCTGAAGCCAGGTCACCGACACCGGCGCGATCGAGAAGGCGGTGGACGAGGTGATCGCCGCCAACCCCGACAAGGTCGAAGCGGTGAAGGACAAGCCCGCGATGCTCGGCTGGTTCGTCGGCCAGGTGATGAAGGAGACCGGCGGCAAGGCCAACCCGCAGGTGGTGAACGAACTTCTGAAGAAGAAGCTCGGGATCTGACTAAGATTTATTCGTAAGCGCGGCCGCGGCCTTCTCCACCTGGGCGCGGCGCTCGGCCTGGCGCGCCGCCGCGAGCTGCGTCACCCGCGCGACCAGGGACGGATCGGCGTTGCGCGGATGGCCGCCGGCGTAGGGCGGCTGCGGGTCGTACTCGATGGAAAGCTGGATGGCGCGGGCCACTGCCTCGCCGGAAACCTCCGCCACCACGCGCAGCGCGAAATCGATGCCGGCGGTGACGCCGCCGCCGGTGATCAGGTTGCCGTCGATGACCACCCGCTCAGGCGTGGGGATTGCCCCGAACGACTTGAGGAACTCCATGGCGGTCCAGTGGGTGGCGGCGCGCTTGCCGCGCAGGAGGCCGGCGGCGCCGAGCACCAGCGCGCCGGTGCACACCGAGGTGACGTAGCGGGCACCCGTGGCCTGGGCGCGGAGAAAATCGAGCGTTTCGGCGTCGGTGAGCAGCGCATTCATGCCGCTGCCGCCGGGAACGCAGACGAGATCGAGCTGCGGGCATTCGGCGTAGGTCGTGGACGGCGTGAGCACGAGGCCGCCCGAGCCGCGCACGGGCTCGCGCGTCTTCCCCACGAGATGCAGCTCCGCGCCCGGCATCTGCGCGAAGACCTCATAGGGACCGGTGAGGTCGAGCTGCGTGATGTTCGGAAAGAGGAGAAAGCCAATACGAAAGGATGAGGTCGCCATATATGCAAAGTCGCGCGGTTGGAAGGGCGACCGGGAATATAGCACCGCGGCGGCGACGGGAAGTGTCGCGCATCCGACATTCGCAACATTCAAAGCAAAAAAGAAAACCGGCGGCGGATTGGGTGACGGGGGCGTCCGCCGCCGGCTCTCGTGCGCATGGAGGCAGGCGCGCGCGAGAATTACATGCTCTTCTGCGCCTCGTTCCACCAGGCGATATCGCTGATGGCGCCGCCGGGGATCTTGCCCACGGCCTTGGCCATGCCGCTCGTGAGGTCGACGGTGTAGAGCGTGCCGCCGTTCGCGAGCCAGGCGGTGTTCTTGCCTTCGCCGTCAGCGACGATGTTGAAGGCCACCGGTCCCGACAGCTTGACGCCGAGCTTGCCGACGCTGGTCAGCACGCCGTCATTGGGCGGCGCCTGCTTGAACAGGGCGCCGATGGTGCCGTCGATGTCGTAGAGCGTCGTCTCCTTCGTGCCCTTGACGCTGTTGGTGTAGGCGCCGGCCACAATGTTCGGCGTCTCGCCCTTGTGCATGTCGGTGTCGGCAAACTTGAGCTTGCCGTCGACGGTGACCTTGCCGTCGTCGACGTTGACGCGGAGGTTCATGCCGTCGCTGCCGATGACACGCAGGCGGTCGGCCGCCGGGTTGAAGTCCACGGTCACCATCGCGCCGGCGGCGGGCTTGGTGGAGAGCTCGGCCTTCTGTGTCACCGCGCCGGTCTTGGGATCGACGGTGACGATCCAGCCGTTGTCGGTGACGGCGTAGAGCATGTTGTCGGCCGGGCGCACGTCGATGCCCACGAGCTTGGCGCCCTTGATCTTGACCGCTGGCGGTGGCTTTCCAGTCCTTCGGGCTGATCAGCGTGAGGGTGTCGCCGTTGCTAGTGCCACGAGCGACTGGGCCATGGCGTTGGTCGCCGCCAGCGTGCCGGCGAGCGCCAGCGCCGCGAGCAGCGGAGTGCGGATGCGTTGCATGTAAACCTCCAGGGGTTGGCGAGGGCGAAATAAAGACCCTCAAGCGGACTACCCGCGGGCGGCCCCTGCGGATGCAGCCGCGCGAAAAAATCGGGCGGCTGCATCCAGCGGCGTTTCTGAAGTGTTCTAGGTACAGGACACGCACTGCTGGCGGGCCACGGCGAGCCTGGGTTACACAGGGTTCGGGAACCGATCCATGAGCAACGACCCGGCACGCCGATCTCCTTGCCGCCTGCGGCCGCGGCGATCGCGGTGCGCTTTCCGCCATCTATCAGCGGGAGGCCGCCGCCATGCTGGGCGTCGCGATCCGCATCGTGCGGCGCCGCGAGCTCGCCGAGGAAGCGGTGCACGACGCTTTCGTGCAGATCTGGCGCCACGCAGGCCGCTTCGATCCGGCGCTCGGCTCGGGCCGCGGCTGGGTGTTCGCCATCGTGCGCAACCGGGCGATCAACATGCTGCGCGACACGAGCCGCGAGCAGCCGACCGAGGGCGCTGACTGCTCGACGAGCTCGACCGAGGTCGCCGAACGTGCTTTCGGAATACCAGGACCGGATCGCCAATGAGAGCGCGCTCAAGACCTGCCTCGAGCGGCTCGAGCCGCGCCGGCGTCTCGGCGTGCTGCTCGCCTATGTGGAGGGACTGAGCCACGGCGAAATCGCCGCGCGCCTCGGCGTGCCGCTCGGCACCGCCAAGTCCTGGATCCGGCGCAGCCTCATCGACCTGCGGGAGTGTCTGGCATGACCGACGCAGATCGGGCCGACGACGTGCTCGCCGGAGAATATGTGCTCGGGTTGCTGGAGGGCGAGGAGCGCGCCACCTTCGAGCACCGCCTCGCGCGCGACCGCGAGCTGCAGGTGGTGGTCGCGCACTGGCAATCGCGCTTCGCTCCGCTCGACGCGACGTGACGCCGGTCGCGCCACCGGCGGCGTTGTGGGACCGGATCGAAGCGAGCGTCGGCCGCCGCGCGCGTCGCGGAGACGAAGCCGGGCTTGATCGCGACGCATCTGGTCGGACCTCGGCTTCTGGCGCGCCGCGGGCTTCGCCGGCGCGGCGGCGAGCGTGCTGCTGGCCATCGCGCTTGCTCTCTTCGCCGGCCGCGCTACGCCGCGGCCCATGCTGGTCGCCGTGCTGCAAGCGGCGGACGCGTCGCCCAACGCCATCGTCGAGGTTGCCCGCGACGGCCGCATCTCCTCGTGCCGTTCAGCGACATTCCCGTGCCGCCGGGGCGGACGCTGCAGGTGTGGACGTTGTGTGACCAGGTGCGCGGTCCGGTGTCGGTCGGTCTCATCGACCGGGCGCGCCGCGCCGATTTCCAGCGCGCCGATCTGCCGGCACGCGACGAACCAACTCTACGAGATCACGCTCGAGCCCGCCACCGGCTCGCCCACCGGACGTCCGACGGGGCCCGTGCTAGGGAAGGGCTACGCGATGCTCGCGCGCTGAGAAACTCGGCAATGGACGCAGTCACTGAAGAAGTGAAGTCGCTTTACTCGCAGTACCCATTTCCCGATAGCGAGTATCAGCTCGGCTACATCCTCAAGATCCTGCATTACTTCGCCCGGCTGCCGGCGCCGGCGGGGAAGAGTTCATTCTTCGAGGGTGCCTCCGTGCTCGACGCCGGCTGCGGCACCGGCACGACGATCACGCTCTTGGCGCGCCTGCAGCCGAAAGCCGAAGCGCTCGGCGTCGACCTCACGCCCGCCTCGCTCGCGATCGCCGAGGCCAATCGAGAGAAGCTCGGTCTCACCAACCTGCGCTTCCGCGAAGGCAACATCCTCGACATGGATCTCGGGAAGAAGTTCGACGTGATCCTGTCGCTCGGGGTGCTGCACCATCTCGCCGACATGGCTGCGGGCCTGAGCAACCTCGCGCGCCACCTCAAGGACGAGGGCGTGGTCTTGCTCTGGCTCTACGGCAAGTTCGGCCGCCAGCGCCTCAACCTCAACCAGCGCTTCTTGCGCGTGCTGCTGCAGGACGAGCCGGTGCTGGCGAACAAGGTTCGGCTGGCGCGGGAGGTGCTGGCGAGCTTCCCCCAGGAGCTCGTGGAGTGCCGCTTCAATCTTCCGGAATTGGCCAAGGAGAACGACTTCAAGGCCGCGCTCGAGTACGTGCTCAAGAACGACGTCTGGCTGGTCGACCAGTTCCTGCACGTGCACGAGCAGACGGTCGCGTTCGAAGACGTGCTCACGCTGCTGGAGCAGGCGGGACTCGCCCTCGACGAGTGGATCGGCGGCGGCAGTCTTGCCGACTATACCCAGAATTCCGAGCTGTTGACGCTCTACGAGCAGCTTTCGCCGCGCGACAAGCTGATCGCCATGGACCTGCTGCTTAAGCCTAGCCACTACGTGGTGGCCGCGCGCAAGCGCCGCTGAAAAGCAAAACCCCCGGCGCTGAGCGCCGGGGGCGACCGTTTTAGATGAACTCGCTTACTTCGCCTTGCGGCACTCGCGCATGAAGGCCACGTACGCCTTCATGCCTTTTTCCTTGGTGGCCTGCTTGTGCTCCTTCCACTTGGCGGAGCATTCCTTGAGCGTCGCGCGCGCCGCTTTCTGCTTCTCCGACGGCTCCTTCTTCATCTTCTCCTTAGGCGCGGCCTTGTCCTTATCCTTCGCCGGCTGGGCGAGCACGGTCGACGGTGATGCGACCAACACGCCTGCCGTTCCTACCGCCAACGCAGCGAATACAACGATCCATTTTCTCGACATGAGCGACCTCCGGTTAGACCCGCGATCATACGCAAATTTCGCAACCTGTGCATGAGGCCTCTGCATGTCGGGAGCGGTTGTCGCCGGGGCGCCCGGGGTCTACCACCGGGCCTAGAAACCGGAGCACGGCCATGGCTCAACGTCCCCGTTCCAAGCGCCGCCCCAAGGCGAAAGCCAAGTCGGCGCGGAAGCCCACCCGGGCGGCCGTCCGGCAGCAGCCGATCGCTCTTTATTACTGGCCGACGCCGAACGGCTGGAAGATCTCCATCATGCTCGAGGAGTGCGGGCTGCCCTATGCGGTGAAGCCGGTGAACATCGGCAAAGGGGAACAGTTCGAGGCGGCGTTCGAGGCGGTATCTCCGAACAACCGCATCCCCGCGATCCTCGACCCGCAGGGACCGGGTGGAAAGCCGATCTCGGTGTTCGAGTCCGGCGCGATCCTGGAATACCTCGGCCGCAAGACCGGAAAGTTCTACGCGCGCGACGAGCGCGGGCTCGTGCAGCTGCAAGAGTGGACCTACTGGCAGATGGCCAATCTCGGCCCGCTCGCCGGCCAGGCGCACCACTTCCGCCTCTACGCGCCGGAGAAGATTCCCTACGCCATCGAGCGCTACGAGACGCAGGTGAAGCGGCTCTACGTCACCCTCGATAAACGCCTCGCTACGCGCGCGTATCTATGCGGCGAATATTCCATCGCCGATATCGCCTCGTTCTCATGGGCGCGGCGCTGGGAACGCCAGGGCCAGAACATCGAGGAGTTTCCCAGCGTCAAGCGCTGGCTCGCGGCGATCGAGGCGCGACCGGCGGTGAAGCGGGCGCTCGCGATCCGCGTCGAAGAGGCGAGCGCGGTCAACATGCAGGACCCGAAGGCGCGCCAATTCCTGTTCGGTTACGCCGGGCGTTGAACTAGCGCGTGCGCGTCCAGGTCTGCGTCTTGCAGATGAGGCCGCCGGCCATGCAGCCCTGCAGCTTAAGTTCGTTAGCGCTCGGGAGCGTGATGTAGCCCGAGTACGTCTTGCCGTCCTCGGCGTTGTAGACTTGCCCCGCCCATTTGTCGGGGCCGTTCGGCTTCATGCCGAGCACGATGGCGACGCCGATGAGAGGACGCGTGCGCTTGGCGGTGTCGGCATTGTTGCGGTCGACCTTTGGCTTGCCCGTGGCCGGATCGTTCGGCTCGCGCAGCGACACCAGGGTGCCGCATAGCGCCGAGCCGCAGCTCGCGATGCGCACCTGCGACCTGCCGCCTTCCGTCGTCCAGTTGCCGGTGGGGTCGGCGGCGCTGGCGGATCCCGCCGCGGCGAGCGACACGAACGCAGCGGCAAGCAGAGACCTGATCATGGCTTTCCTCCCGGGCCGATCATACGATTTTCCGCCGATTGGCAAGATGGTGAGGAGAGGGTGAGGGGGTATCGTTTCCGCCTCGTTGCCTACCGAGGCACAACCACGGATACGTGCGCCATTCCGGCACTTCTTGTGCTTTACCGGCCGTGAACGGCGAAACGACGGTTCTTCGGTCATTACGGTTTCCCCGCCGAATTAAGCTTCCATTTAAGCATGCGCGGCATTCTTACCCACGGGAAGCCGGATGGGTCCGGCGGGTATTTGGGGAGTCGGGACGATGGGGTGGACGGAAGTGGCGGCGCTGGAGACGGCGGCCGTCGGACAACCGAACCGCGCGGCGGAAATCTTTCTGCAGCTGGGGGTCATCTACGCCAGCGGGCGCTCGGGACTGGCCGACCGCATTGCAGCGCATAAATGGTTCAATCTCGCCGCCGCACGCGGCAACCGCGAAGCGGTGCAGCACCGGCGTGAGCTGGCGGCCGAGATGTCGGAAAGCGAGATCGCGGCGGCCCAGCGCGCCGCCCGCGAATGGCTGACAACGCACTAAGGCGCTCGGGGACGGGGACTTTTCGAGTGCCGCGAAGGGGCCGGTGCCGCGAGGCGCCGGCCTTTTCTGCAGGTTAATCAATTGCATTCGTAATAACTTCAACTGATGCGGGCGCAGACGGCACCGAAATACCGCAGCATCACCGTTATCGCCGACTACTGAACGATATCTTCATTCCATTTGCTGAAACTGCCGTGGAGTTTCGTCCGGCGGCACCTGCAAACGTTATGGTTCTCGCGCGACAGGCGGCAAGATTACGGCTCGGTCGGGGATTCCCGACGGACACCTATATCTCGCTGGTAGACGCGTTGTATCGCGAGTCGCGGTCGATGTTCATCGGCTCGGCCGCCATTTCGGCGATCGCCTATTTCACCGCCTGGAAAGCTGAGCAGTGGGCGTTGTTCTGGTGCGCGACTGCCATTCTCCTTCTTACCTGCGCACGCGCCGTCGAAATTCGCAATTTCTGGAAAATTCGCCCGAAGCTCGCGACGTCTGAAGACGCGCGGAAATGTGAAGTGCGGTACGCCGTCGGTGCGGCGGTCTTCTATTTGCTTTTGGGCTTGTGGGTTCTCGTTGCATTCGTCAAGACGGCGGATCCAGTCGTGCATCTGCTCGCGTTTTCCGCGAGCGTCGCCTACATGATCGGAATATCCGGTCGAAATTTTGCGAGCAAGCAACTCGTTACGGCGCAGATCATCTGCGCCGGCCTACCGATGACAGCCGCGCTGTTCCTCAGCGAGCAGCCTTACTACCCCACGCTTATCCTGGTACTCGTCCCGTTCTTTCTCAGCTTGAAGTTCATGTCGGATCGGCTGCGGCAGACCTTGCTCGATGCCGTGAACGCGACGCGCGATGTTACGTCGCTCGCCATACGGTTTGACACGGCACTCAATAATATGCCGCACGGCCTTTGCATGTTGGATGCCGAGCAACGCTTGCTGGTGGCCAACGGGCGTCTCGCCGAGCTGCTCGGCATCTCGCCGGAGAGCGTGCACAAAGGTCTATCGCTACGCGAACTGTTGCGTCAGTGCGCCCGCGCCGGCGTCATCTCCGCCCCACGCGTAGAGCGCATCGCTGCCGATCTTGAAGGCTACCTTTCGGGAGATCTCGATAGTGGTCTGACCGTTGAGGTTCGCGATGGCCGCTCGCTGGCGCTGACCTTCCATCCCATGGAAAATGGTGGCTCCGTGGTGCTGGTCGAGGACATCACCGAACGGAAGAATGCCGAAGCCAAGATCAGCCACTTGGCGCGCTATGACGCCCTGACCGGATTGCCGAACCGCACTTTTTTCCGCGAGCAGCTCGATCGGACGCTGGCGCTCACGCGGCGCAGCGGCCACTGCGCTCTCATGTTCGTTGACCTCGATCAATTCAAACAGGTGAACGACACCCTTGGCCACCGCTGTGGCGATGCAGTGCTGTCGGCGGTTGCCGACCGGCTGCGCGCGATCGTGCGGGAATCGGATATCGTGGCCCGCTTCGGGGGCGATGAATTCGTAATCCTGCAGGCGCCAGTGGGGCGCCGCGAGGAGGTCGACGCGCTTGCCAGGCGCGTGGTGGAGACGATCGCGTTTCCCTACGAGATCGACGTCCACCAAATCGTGATCGGCGCAAGCGTCGGCATCGCGGTCGCGCCCGACGACGGCGACAGTGCCGACACGCTGCTGAAGAACGCCGACATGGCTCTATATCGGGCAAAAGCCGAGGGCAGGGCGGCCTGGCGCTTCTTCGAGCCGGAGATGGATGCCCAGGCCCAGGCGCGCCGGAGCCTCGAGCTCGACTTGCGCGACGCGGTTTCGAGCGGCGCCTTCGATGTCTACTATCAACCGCTTATCAATTTGAAGACACGTCGTATCGCCACCTGCGAGGCGCTGCTGCGCTGGCCGCACCCGACACGCGGAATGGTCTCGCCTGCCGAGTTCATCCAGGTTGCCGAGGAGATGGAACTCATCGTCGAGATCGGCAATTGGGTGCTGCACCAAGCCTGCGCCGAGGCCATGAAATGGCCTACCGACGTGCGCGTGTCGGTGAATTTGTCGCCGATTCAGTTCCGGCGCGGCGATGTCGTCGGCGTAGTCCGGCACGCGCTTGCCGCGTCTGGATTGCCGGCGAACCGGCTTGAGATCGAAATTACCGAGTCGACGCTACTCGAGGATACCGAGGCGACGCGGACCATGCTGCAGGAGCTTCGCGATTTCGGTGTGCGGATCTCGCTCGACGATTTTGGTACCGGTCACTCGAGCTTGAGCTATCTGCATAACTTCCCGCTGCACAAGGTGAAGATCGACCGCACCTTCCTGCAGGGAATCGAGTCGAGCCATCGCTCGCTTACGCTCCTGAGCGGGGTCGCCCGCCTAAGCGCCGAGCTCGGCATGTCCGTGGTGGTGGAAGGAATTGAGACCGAAGAGCAACTGGCGCTCGTGTTGCGGGAGAAGAACATCGACGAGGCGCAGGGCTATCTTTTCAGCCCGGCGGTTCCCGCCGGCGTCATCCGCAAGCTACTCGAAGCCACGGTGGCGCGCGTTGCGTCGCGTTCGGCGGAGGTCGCGTAGGGGGCCGAGCGGCGGTGCACGGCCCTTCCGACCAGATTCAGTGCGGTAACACCGTAACGACCGATACAATCTGTGCGGGTATAGGCGCGAAAAGGTGATTAGAAAATCATGGTTAACAAACACTTAACGCTTGGCAGCCCCCTTAACTCGGCGTTAACCTTCCTCCACCGGCCGGCGAAAGCCGGGCCGGCGAGGTTGCGTAATGAGCGTTGCTACAGTCGTTTTTCCGTCGACGTTCAATGCGAGCGCGAACGAGCTTCTCGAGCTCATCGATTATCGGCGAGCCGAGTCGTATGAGGAACGCGATGCAATTTTCCGCCTCCGCTACGATTGCTATTTGCGGGAAGAGGCGATCCAACCAAACCAGGCGATGCGGCTGACCGATGAGTACGATGACAGCGCCTGGGTATTTGGCCTGTGCATCGACGGTAGGCTGGTCAGCGCCATCCGTATCTGCGTCGCCACGCGGGATAATCCGGTGTTGCCGGCGCTCGAAACCTATCCCGACCATCTCATGCCGTTGCTTGAAGCCGGGATGACTGTGGTCGAGCCGAGCCGCTTCGTGGTGGATCAAGCGAGCATGAGGAAGTATCCGAAGCTCGCCTACCTGACCGCTCGTATCGGCTGGTTGGCGGGCGCGTACTTCAACGCCGACATGATCCTCGCTTCGTGCCGGCTGGAGCATCAGGCGTTCTACAAACGCACCTACGGATACCGGCCAGTTTGCGGACTGCGACCGTATCTGATGCTGGCCAAGCCGCTCAGCCTCATGGTGCTCGATTATCATGCGCAGAAAGAGAACGTGCACCGGCGCTATCCATTCTTCCGCTCCACCTTCTTCGAGCGGCGGATGCTGTTCGAGCGCCCGGCGGATGTGTCGCGTCCGGCAGCGGCATCGGCGGCGGCTTAGCACCGATCCGGTCTCTTGCAGATTTGAGGAGTTGGCGGAGACGGAGGGATTCGAACCCTCGATACGGCTTTTGACCGTATAACGGTTTAGCAAACCGCCGCCTTCAGCCTCTCGGCCACGTCTCCAGCTATACCTTCATGCCGGAGGGGCAGCGCCTTTTCAAGGCGCGGTCCGCAATCGCAATAATTAAGGATTGCGCCCCAAGGCTTTACCTAGCCAGGTGCCGCTTCACGCATCGTCACGGAAAACCCATTGTAATGGGTGCACAGAGTATTGGCCTTCCCGCTGCATCGGCGCGACACCCGCCGTCCACCCAAGAGGCGAGACAGCATTATGGCGAGCAGCCAGACGCGCCTTGAGCACGATCTTCTCGGCACCCTCTCCGTGCCGGCCGAGGTCTACTGGGGGATCCACACCCAGCGCGCCGTCGAGAATTTCCCCATCAGCGGCATGGCGATCTCGATCTATCCCGAGCTGATCCGCGCGCTCGCTTCGGTCAAGCAGGCGGCGGCGCTCGCCAATCGCGAGCTCGGGTTGCTCGACAAGGCGCGCGCCGATGCAATCGTGCGCGCCTGCGAGGAAATCCGCGACGGCAAGCTGCACGACCAATTCGTGGTGGACGTGATCCAGGGCGGAGCAGGGACCTCCACCAACATGAACGTCAACGAGGTCATCGCCAACCGCGGCCTCGAGATCCTCGGCCATCGGCGCGGCGAATATCGAGCATCTGCATCCGGTCGAGCACGTGAATCTGTCGCAGAGCACCAACGACGTCTATCCCACGGCGCTGCGCGTGGCGCTGCATTTCTCCATCACGCATCTGGTGGCGGCGATGGTGCGGCTCAGGCGCGCCTTCGAGGAGAAGACCGAGGAGTTCGCCACCGTCATCAAGATCGGCCGCACCCAGCTGCAGGACGCGGTGCCCATGACGCTCGGCCAAGAGTTCAGCACCTACGCGGTGATGGTGGGCGAGGATGAGGCGCGCCTGGGCGAGGCGACGCGGCTCATCGACGAGATCAACCTCGGGGCCACCGCCATCGGCACCGGTATCGCCACCGTGTCCGGCTACGGGCCGCTCGCTTGCCGGCACCTCTGCGAGATCACCGGGCTGCCGCTCGTGACCTCGCCCAACTTGATCGAAGCGACCCAGGACGCCGGCGCGCTGGTGCAGGTGTCGGGTGTGCTCAAGCGGGTGGCGGTGAAGCTGTCCAAGATCTGCAACGACCTGCGGCTGCTCTCGAGCGGCCCGCGCGCCGGCTTGAACGAGATCAATTTGCCGCCGCGCCAGGCGGGATCGAGCATCATGCCGGGCAAGGTCAACCCGGTCATCCCCGAGGTGGTCAACCAGATCGCCTTCGAGGTGATCGGCAACGACGTCACCGTGAGTTTCGCCGCCGAGGGCGGGCAACTACAGCTCAACGCCTTCGAGCCGATCATCGCCCACAGCCTGTTCGAAAGCCTGAAGCACCTCACGCGCGGCATCGACACGCTGACCGAGCGCTGCATCAAGGGCATCACCGCCAACCGCGAGCACCTGAAGGCGCTGGTCGAGCATTCGGTCGGCACGGTGACGGCGCTGAACCTGCTCATCGGCTACGACAACGCGACCAAGGTGGCGCAGGAGGCGCTGGCCACCGGCCGGGATGTCTACGAGGTGGCGCTCGCGCGCGGTCTCCTCAGCAAGGAGACGCTCGACGAGCTGCTGCGGCCGGAGACGCAGACCACGCCGCGGACGGTGGCGGGCAAGTGAACGCGCCGTCGCGCTAGCGCGCGGGCGCGGCCTCCGCCTCGCGCGCTTCCAGCCGCCGTTCCAGCCGGTCGATGTTCTGGAACATGCGCTCGCTGATCAGGTGAAGGAAGAAGAAGCCGAACTTCGGATTCTGGAAATACAGCTCGCGCACCTTGCCGTAGCTGATGACGAGGACGGTGGCGCTCTCCACGCACTCCAGCGACTGGGTGCGGCGGTTGCCCGGCGCGAGCAATCCGAGTTCGCCCACCACCTGGCCGGGGCCGATCTGGATGTTGGATTCGATCAGCCGGAAGTGGCCAGCGACGGTGTAGAACATCTCTTCCGCACGATCGCCGCGGCGGAACAGGATCTCGCCCGCCTGATAGTGGCGCTTGGACATGAAGGGCTTCAGCCAATCCATGTTGAGATCGCCATGGGAGGCCTCCTTCACCTGGCGAACCATCCGCAGCATTTGCACCAGACGCGTGCTGTTGATCGGGATGAGGGCGCCGTAGAGCAGCATGCTCGGAAACGAGGCGTGCAGGGTGGCATAGGTAAGGAGGCAAACGTTGCTGGTGATGGCGAGCGTCCGCAGCGGCACCATGGTCTTCATCCAGTGGGTGGCGATGTAGAAGAAGGCTCCGACGAAGCCGAATACGTCGGGCCAACCCATATGACCCATGGCGTTCGTGAATACTGCCCCGATATCCATTCAAGCCTCCTCGTGCCCGCGAACCCGATCGCGCCGGCGCGGCGCATCATCCCGGCTTCGGCGCTGCCGGACAAGCTCGGGTGAAAATGCAAAAGGCGTACCCGCCGGCGGCGGCTTTTGATAAAGCGGAGGGCCGCCAGCCCGGCGAGCGCGAGTTCGCGAATCGACCAATGCCCGTCCGCCCCGGCCGTCTCTATATCGTGCTCGTCGCCGGCATTCTCGCCGCGGCGGTGGCGATCCGCTTTTTCGATCCGTTCTTCATCCAGGCGCTGCGCCTGATCGCCTTCGACACCTACCAGCGGCTGGCGCCGGCGGCCTACGACGAAAACCTGCCGGTGCGCATCGTCGACATCGACGAGGAGTCGCTCGCGCGGATCGGGCAATGGCCGTGGTCGCGCACGGTGCTGGCCGAGCTCGTGCACAGGCTTGCCGAGCGTGAGGCGGCGGCGGTCGCCTTCGACATCCTGTTCGCCGAGCCCGACCGCACGTCGCCCGAGGAGCTCGCCAAGCGTCTGCCGCCGGAGCAGGCGGCGGTGCTGGCGCCGACGCTCGCCGGTAAGCCGACCACGACGCAGGCGTTCGCCGCCGCGCTCAAGGAAACCCCGAGCGTGCTCGCCGTCAGCGCTGATCGACGCGCCGACGCCGCTGCCGGCGGCCAAGGCGGGCTTCGCCGTCGCCGGCGACGATCCGCGGCCGTTCCTGCAGTCTTTCGCCGGGACGGCGCGCAACCTGCCGATGCTCGAAGAGGCAGCGGTCGGGCATCGGCTCGATCAACTGGATGCCGGACCGCGACCAGGTGGTGCGGCGCATCGCCGATCTTCTATCGCGTCGGCGACCAGTTCGTGCCGACGCTGTTCACCGAGGCGCTGCGCGTCGCGCAGGGCGCGTCGCACCTACATCCTCAAGGCGTCGAACGCGAGCGGCGAGACGGCCTTCGGCGCAGCAGACCGGCCTCAACCACGTCCGCGTCGGCGACCTCGAGATCCCGACCGACGCCGACGGCGGCATCTGGCTGAAGTTCCGGCCGACGCGACCGCAGGCCTTCATATCCGGCGTGGAAGGTGCTGGCCGGAGAGATCGAGCCGGACGAGATCGCCGGCCGCATCATCCTGGTCGGCACCAGCGCCGCCGGGCTGACTCGACCTGCGCGCGACGCCGCTCGACGCCGCGGTGCCGGGGGTCGAGATCCATGCCCAGGCGATCGAGCACGTGCTCGCCGGACGGTTCCTGACGCGGCCCGACTACGCGCTGGCGCTGGAGCAATTCGTCGTCGTCCTGCTCGGCATCCTGCTCGCCATCGTTCTGCCGCGGTGTCGGCCCGGGCGGCGGCGCTGCTCGGCTGCTTGCCATCGAGAGCATCTTCCTCGGCGGATGGGTGGCCTACCACTACGCCGGTCTGCTGTTCGACCCGGTCTATCCCGGCGCTGGCGCTATCGGTGCTGCTCGGTGCGGCGACGTTCTACGTCTATCGGCGCGTCGAGCATGCAGCGCGGCGAGGTGCGCCGCGCCTTCAGTCGCTACGTGTCGCCGGCGGTGGTCGACGAGCTGATCGCCAATCCCGAGCAAGCTCGAGCTCGGCGGCGAGGTGCGCGAGCTGACGCTGCTGTTCTGCGACGTGCGCAACTTCACCAGCGATCTCCGAGCGCATGAGCGCGCACGGAGCTCACGCGCTTCATCAACGAGCCTGCTGACGCCGCTCACCGACATCATCCTCGAGCACCGCGGCACCATCGACAAGTACATGGGCGACGCGATCATGGCGTTCTGGAACGCGCCGCTCGACGATCCGGCGCACGCGGCCCAGGCCTGCCGCTCGGCGCTCGCCATGACCGCCAAGATGCACGACCTCAACCGGCAATGGCGGGCGCGCGCGCGAAGCCGAGCGGTCGCGAGCTACGGCGCGGTGCGCGATCGGCATCGGCATCAATACCGGGCGAATGCTGCGTCGGCAATCTCGGCTCGCTGCAGCGCTTCGACTATTCGGCGATCGGCGACGAGGTGAACGTCGCCTCGCGCTTCGAGGGGCTGGCCAAGGTCTACGGTCTTACCGCCATCGTCGGCGGGCGCACGGTGAAGGAATCGAATGGCGTCGCCGCGCTCGAGCTCGACCGGGTGCGGGTCAAGGGCCGCGGCCAGCCGGCGGCGATTTATACCTTCCGCGATCTCCTCGCCGGCAACGGCGCCGACATGGCGTCACTCGAGCGCGCGCATAAGCGTTTCCTCGACGAGTACCGCAGCCAGCGCTGGGACGCGGCGGAGGCGGCGATCGCCGAATGCCGCGGCCATGGGCTCGCGGTGCTCGACCATTACTACGGGGTATTCTCTTCGCGCATCGCCGCCTATCGCCAGACGCCGCCGCCTAAGGACTGGGACGGCGCCTTCACGGCCCTGGAAAAATAGTTGGCGAGCACAAAAGAAAGATGCCACCTATGCCGCCGGGACGAAGCGCCTTGAAGGTCGGGGAACGCGCGCCGTGAGTCGGTCGGCTCAACTCATCCTGATCGTGCTGTTCATCCTGGCGGTGAAGCACTTCATCTTCGACTACCTGTCGCAGACCGAATATCAATATCGCAATAAAGGCACTTACGGGCATCCGGGCGGAATCCTGCACGCCGGCCTGCACGCGCTGGGCACGCTGCCCGTCTTCCTGGTGATCGCGCCGCCGCTCGCACTGGGGCTCGCCATCGTGGTCGGCGAGTTCATTGTCCACTACCATCTCGATTGGACGAAGGAGCAGATTTTGCGGCGCACGCACTGGGCCTATCCGACGGCCCGCTATTGGTGGGTGTTCGGCGCCGACCAGCTCATGCACCAACTGACCTACGTCGCGATTGCCGCGCTGCTCGCGAGAGGCGCGGGGCTCTGACGATCAGAAGCGGATGATCGAGGATACGGTGACGAGGTGGTTGACGAACGGCCGCAGAGGGTCGGTCGAGTCGTTATCCTGGTAGTGATAGTCGAAGCGAAGATCGCCCTGGGGAACGACTAGGTCGTGCAAGATGACGATCACGCCGGGGGAAATCATCACGTCGCGGCGATTGGTCACAATGCCGGTGACCGGATCGAACGACTCGGCATAAGTCCGTTGATAGATCAGGAAGTCGACGGCGACCGTCAACCACTCGAGCAGACGGCGGTAGTAAGCGATGCTCGTGCCGACCTCCCGATAGCGTCCTACCTGCACGTCCTCGAAGTTGACGTTGATCCCCACACCACCGATGGCGCTGATGCGCAGCCACGGCGCCAAGACGAAGATGTCGCTGTCGGTTATCACGTTCTGCCAAGCGAAACGCGTGACGATGTCGCCGTAGAAGCCCCGCGTGGAGGGGAAAACGTCGTTGTAGTCGCGATGGGCGATGCGGAGGCGCACATTGCGCGAAGCACCCTCGAGGTAGCCTTCGAAGGTGAGGCTGGCGATCACCTCGCGGTAATACATGCGGTGATCAAAATAGGAGCCGCCGACGCCGAAAGCGGGATGGAGCGCGACAACGCCGCCGGGAAGATCGAGAACGGGGCCAGTCATGACTCCGGCGTAGCCGTAATTGAGAACGGAATTATCGCGGTGGATATCGACGGTCCCGGTGGCGACGGTGCGCCACAGGACATCGCCCAGGTGCCGCTGGTCGCGGGCGAGGAAGCGCCCGAACCACTGCAGCTCACCGCGCGCTCCGGTCGGCAAGTAGAATGGGTTCGATTCCCATGCGCTGCCGATCTCTACGATGAACTGGGTATTGTTCGGTTGGAGCTTGTTGCGGACTCGCGCGATACCCTCGCGCGCCTCGATATTGGTCGGGTCGTTCACGAGGATGCGCTCGTAGGCGGCGAGCGCCCACTTGAGCTCATTCTGTCTCTCGGCAAGCCGGGCGTACTGTAGATTAAGCTGGATATTGCTTGGGTCGCGCACAATCAGCGAGTTGAGACGAGATAACTCGTCAGCGCGCACCGCTCCCGCAGTCGCGACTCCCAGCGCGGCAATAATCAACCCCAGCCGTAAGAATGACGCCACGGCCCGGTTCCCCCCGGCTTGATGCCGGTGATCTGTTCTATCGAACGCGTCACGCCAAAGTCTAGCGCCGGGAAGCCACACTCGCCGCTCTTTTGCGTTGTGGGCGACAGGGTTCTTGCGGCCTCGGAAATCGATGCTAAACAAAAGGAGATAACGCCCGCGAACGTCGGGTGAAGGACAGGATCCATGGGTTTGCGCAGGCGTTTCGCGCGCTTGGCATCTACAGCGTCACCGTTGGCGCTTGCCGTCTGCGTCGCGCTTTACGCGCCTGACGTGCTTGCCGCCAAGGTGGGCGTGGCCGCTGCGGTCAAGAACCGGGTGCAGGGCGGCAGCGGGGGTAGCCTACGCCCGTTGTCGGTCGGCAGCGACCTCAACACCAACGAGCAGGTGCGCACCGGCGATGACAGCACCGCGCAACTCCTGTTTCTCGATCAGACCAACCTCAACGTCGGTCCCAATTCCGTCGTGACTTCTCGACCGATTCGTCTACGACCCGAGTCGCGGGACTGGGAGCGTCGTGCTCAACGCGAGCAAGGGCGCGTTTCGATTTGTATCCGGCGCTCAGCGGCCGGCGAGCTACCAGATCAAGACTCCGGTCGCGACCGTGGGCGTGCGTGGCTCGATCGGCGACTTGTTCGTGGGCGACGGCTTCATGTGGATCGTCAACGTCAACGGGCGGTTCGTGATCACGCTGCCGAACGGCCTCATCGTGGTGCTCGAGCGGGCAGGGGATGCTGTCCTGGTGCGGGCGAACGGCACGGTCCAGGGCCCGTTCACCAAGGACGGTCTCGTTCGATACTTGGTGAGCAACTTCGTTTCGTTCCCCTTGCTCGGCTGGACGTTCTTCAACGACCAGATCCCACAGGAGAACAAGACGTATCGTATTGATGATCTGGCCGCGTCGAACAATCGGCCGCCACCACCTCCGCCACCGCCACCGCCACCGCCGCCACCTCCACCTCCGCCACCTCCGCCACCGCCACCCCCCCACCGCCACCTCCGCCACCGCCGCCCTACTGCTGCGATGGCTTTTTACAACCGCAGCGTGGCAAGAAGGATCGGCAACTTATCGAGCAGCGGCTCGTGCCCGGTAAGAACCGCGACGCGATCTCGCCTAACCAGCCCGGCGGCGAGAAAGGTCCGCGCGCGCGCGACGGCAACGAACGCCGTGATCTACAGATGCGTCAACTCGATTACATGAATTGCATTCTTGACATGCATGGTGGTGCGCGTCCGGCCAGCAAAGGACGCGGCGGGCGGGGCGGCGGAGGCGGCCCGGCGGGCGGCAATAAATAGACGCTCATGCCGTCTGTCGTTCGTCTCCGACTTGCGGGACCGCGCAACAGGCTGAAGGTCGCTAGGCGACGGCGCAATTCACCCCGCCCATTGACTTACCCGGGCGCGCTTGACCCCGTTCCGCCACTGACTTAGCGTGCCTGCGTCAGTGGACGAGGGAACGGCATGCGGTGGGCGCGGCGAAAGCCCAAAAAGCGGGCAGGGGCGGGGGGAAGGCACAGCCGCAAGGCCGGGCGCCGTCCCGCTCGCCGCCGGGCGCGACCCGCGCCGGGTGGAAGCAGCTCGCCGGCGCTGGACGTGGCCGCGATCCGCGCCAAGACCGGGCTGTCGCAAGAGCGCTTCGCGGTCGCGTTTCGCATCAGCCCCCATACGCTGCGCAATTGGGAGCAGGGACGGCGGCGGCCCGAGGGACCGGCGCGGGCGCTCATCGTGGCGATCGACCGCGACCCGGTGGCGCTCATGCGGGCGCTGGAAGCCTGAACCCTGAGTCGAGCGTCGGCAGTCGATACCCCCGGCTCACCGCCCCGTCTCCCTGCGGCCCCTGCTCCTGTGGACTGCGCCCCCTCACGAGTCCTTGAATTCATTTGGTTTTCCAAGCCGGGAGCGTGGTCTTTGTGCAACACCCTTTCAAAAAGCGGCGGGATTACCCCCGAAACCTGAATCCAGCATTGATCGCAAGAGGCCTTCGGCTAAGTTCTAGCCACGCGACGTAAGGGCACCCCGGGGAGGGGGGCTTCAAGTCGCCCCGTCCGGTGACTTCTTCAGTCGACCGGGTGGTCAACGGGGACACAGGGGACCTTCCAGGGTGCGGGGTTTTGCACCCAACAAGACGGAACCCGCTCCCTCGGAAAGAGAGAGAACTTGGAGGTCACGATGAAGATCCTGAAAAGCGTGATTCTCGGCTCGGCGATGGTCGCCGCTAGCTGGGGCGCCCAGGCCGCCGACCTTCCCGTAAAGGCCAGACCGGTCGAATACGTGAAGGTTTGCTCCGCCTACGGCGCGGGCTTCTATTACATTCCGGGTACGGAAATCTGTCTGCGCGTCGGCGGCTACATCTGGAGCGAATGGGAACTCCAGGACAACGGCAACCAGGTCAGCAACACGCCTGCGTCGCTGAGCCCCGCTCACGTCGACGACCGTGCCCACAGCGACTTCACCAGCCGCACGCGCGTCGTCTATATCCAGGACGCACGCACGGCCACTCCGTACGGCACACTCCGCGCGTATGGCGCCATCGGCGTGAACTTCACGTCGCCGGGCGTTGGTCCCGCTCAGGGCGGCGCAGCTAACGCCGCGCTCTATCCCGAGCGGTTCTTCATCCAGCTCGGTGGCTGGACGTTCGGTTATGTCGGCTCGTTCTTCGACTTCAGCGCCGGCTTTGCATTGACGACGTTGCAGAGCTTCTCGCTGAAGTGGACCACCGCGTGGGCCTATACCGCCCAGCTCGGCGCCGGCGTTACCGCGACCCTCTCGGTCGAAGACGCTTCCGCTCGCCGCAACGCAATCACGGTCCCGTTCGGCGTACTGCCTGCAGCGGCATGTGGTGCTGGTGCAGGTAACGCACCTGGTTATGCAGGTGCCACCAACGCGGCATTGGCGGGCGGTCTCGGCACCAACTGCTACGGCGGACTCGAGATTCCGAACATCATCGGCAATCTGCGCGTCGACGGCGTTTGGGGTTCGGCTCAGATCAGCGGTCTGTTGCACCAGATCCGCGTGAACGACACTGTCGCTTTGTTCTTCCCCGCAGCTGGCGACACTTGGGGCGCGGCCATTCTCGGCGGCATCGAACTTAAGACGCCGACGGGCCCGGGCGACAGCTTCCTGCTCCAGGGCGTGTATGCGGACGGCGTGATCGAGGCCACTGGCATCTCGGGCAATCCGCTCGCGAACCAGAACTCGATCGGCTATCGTGTCGGCGGCACCAACACCGCCGGCGTGTTCAACGACGCGGTCGGACCGATCATCGATCTGTTCGACTCGTACGTGGACGCCGCGGGTCACCACAAGACAAAGGCTTGGTCGATCAACGGCCAATTCCGGCACTTCTGGGACCCGATGACGCGTAGCGCCATCTTCGCGGGCTACACCAAGATCAATGTGGCCTCGCAGGCTAACGCTCCCGGCACCACCGGCTTCGTTGCCACCGGCTTCCCGGATGGCGACGTGCTGCAAATCGGCGCCAACACCATCTGGTCGCCGGTTAAGGACTTCGACCTCGGCGTCGAAGTTGTGTGGACCCGCATCACCGCCACCTGCCAAATTCCGGTGTGCGGTGTGGTCCCGGGTGCGGCGGTCAATGCCCAGAACATTCAGGGCAAGACCGAGGACATCGTGAGCGCCATCGTTCGCGCTCGCCGCAACTGGTAAGCGACGTCTAGCGACAAGACTTGGAGCCCCGGCGGGAAACCGCCGGGGCTTCTGCTTTTGGGGAACCGCATTCGCGGCTTTCCGAATTGCCGTTACGCGTTTGCGAGGGTAGGGGGACCGCAGGCGCGACGCAGCTAAGCCGTCGCCCTCTCCTCGCACCGCGCCACGAACGCCGCGATCGGGCCGATGGTCGTTGCATCGCGCAGGAGCGGGGCGTGGCCCTGGCCCGGGACGTCGAGCACGGTCATGTCCGGGCGCCGCGCGCGCATCATGCCCACGGTCTCGCGCGACAGGAGGTCGCGAGTTCTCGCCGCGGATCACCATGAGCGGCACCTTGGGCAGCGCGTCGAACTGCAGCCACATCGTGGGCGCCGGTTCTGCCGGGTCGACGTCCTTCAGCACCTGGGAGAGCGCCGGATCGGAGGCGGGCTCGAGGCCGTCGCCGCCTTCGCGCCAGGTGGTGCGGGCGTAGAAGTCCCAGCCGGCGTCGTCCAGCGCCGGAAAGTGACCGCCCATGGCGGAGCGCAGGATACGCACCGCGTCAGCCCAGGAATTGCCGCGGCATGCGCCCGACGTACTGCTTGATGCGTAACAGTCCCGCCATATCGAGCACCGGGCCGACATCGTTGAGCACCACGGCGCCGATCGCGGCGGGGCGGGCCACGGCGAGCGCCATGGTGAGGATGCCGCCGCGCGAGGTGCCGACGAAGATCGCGCGGGCAATGCCGGCGGCGTCAGCGTGGCGAGCACGTCACCGAGCTCGATCACTACCGAATAGTTGGCCGGGTTCTTGTCGCGTTCGGAGCGGCCGCGGCCGCGGGAATTCAGCGCCAGCACCCGGCGCCCGTCGGCCATGAGGCGCTCCAGCAACGGGCGGAAATCCTCGACGGTGCGGGAAAGTCCGGGCAGGCATACCACCGGCAATCCCGGCGCGGTGCGCGCGCCGCCCGCGAGCGCGTGCAGCTTCAGGCCGTCGGGAGCGGTGATCCAGAGATCGTCGGGGGGGAGAGCCATGCTTTCTTGATCAGCTCACCGGAAAGCGGGGAGGTCGTCTGCGGCCGGAGGCTTGCTCAGTTTATCCGGCCGCGCGCGAGGTCGGCCTCGATGGTGAGCGCGGGCTTGGCGCCGAGGATCGAGCGGTAGACCTGCATGTTCTCCATCACCCGCTGGACATAGAAGCGGGTCTCGGAGAACGGGATGCGCTCGACCCAGTCCACGGTGTCGATCTTCGGATCGCGCGGGTCGCCGTACTTCTCGATCCAGTCGCGAACCCGGCCGCGGCCGGCGTTGTAGCCGATGAAGGTGAGGATGTAGGAGCCGCGATAGGCCTGCAGCAGATCGCCGAGCTCGGCCGCACCCAGCTGCAGGCTGAAGGTCGCGTCGCGCATGCGGTTCTGGCGTCGAAGGAGAGGCCGAATTTCTTGGCGATGGCGCGGCCGGTCGCCGGCATCACCTGCATCAGCCCTTGGGCGTTGGCCACCGATACCGCCTTGGGATCGAATTGGCTCTCCTGACGGGCGATGGCAAAGAGCACGGAACGGTCCACCGCCGGGCCGACGTGATTGAACGCCGGCAGCGCGAACGTCGGGAAGCCGATGCCTTCCAGCGGCAGGCCGCGGTTGAGCGCCGTCTTGGTGATGATGATCAGGCCGCGGCCGTCGCGCTTCTCGGTCGCGACGTTGGCGAGCATCACCACGGTGACGTGATCGCGCGCGCGCTCGACGAGGTCGGTATAGAGCGGCGTGATCAGGTCGGCTTCGCCCGCGGCGTAGAGCAGGCGAATGGCGCGCACGCGCCTGTGCGCTCGAAGTCGGCGCGATCGGCGTCGCTCGGCTGCGGCAGGCGGCGGAGCGAAAGGTCGGAGAGCTTGAGGCGGGCGCGGGCGAGCTGACCGTAATAGGCCTGATGGGATGAGAACCGGCGATCTCGAACTCGGAGAGCGCCCCCAGGGGGTCGTTCGCGGCTTCGGCGGTGCGGCCGAGCCAGTAATGGCCGCGGGCGAGCGAGTCAGGGATGCACCGAGACCTTGGGGATCTCGGCGAAGTGGCGCTGCGCCGTCGCCGGGTCGCTCGAGAAAGCGCAGCGCTACCCAGCCGGCGGTGAAGTCGCGGTCGGTGCTGGTAGTTCTCCGCTCGGGCGTCGCCGCTTCGCTGGCGATGCGATAGGCGAGTTTGCGCGTCGCCGGCGATCGAGCGCTCGCGGACGATAAGCCGGCGCTCGAGTCCACCACTCGTCGTCGGTCTCGATCAACGCGGGGATCGCGCGGCCGTCGGAGGCGTCAGCGTCGACCGCGGCGGCGATCTCGTCCTGGCGGCGGAGGTGCTGGACCGGGCGAAATGGTAGCCGGAATCGTGCGCAGGCTCGCCGGAACCGCGTCGACAACTTCGTGGCGTTCGACTGGCGTCTGCCACGGCCGCGCGCGCGGGCGCGTAGCCTGAGTGCGGCGAAATCGCGCTCGGCGCGCGCGTAGCGCGCGGCTCGTCGTATCCTGGTGAGCGGAACGTTGTCGGCGCGCGCTCGTGGTCTGCGCGGATGAGCACGTTGCCGAATCTCGCCGAGGAGATCGGCCTCGCTGTCCTTGGAGAGATCGTCCTCGCGCCAGGCGGACTTGATCAGCGCCCGGGCGCCGTTCTGATCGCCGGACGCCTGGAGCGCCGGGCAAGCGCGAGCTTGCCCTCGCCGGAAACCGGCCGTACGTTGGCGAAGAAGGCGCGCACCGTCGTCGCGTCGCGCCCCTCGTCGTAGAGCAGCGCTCGGCGCGGCGGCGGATCACGTCTGGCCCGGCCAATCGGCGCGTCGCGCAGGAACGCGGTGGTCGCGCTCGAAGCCCATGTCCTTGGGCGTCAAGCGGATGGCGAGCGAGGGATCGAGGCGCTGCCCGCCGGATCGCGACGCGGCGCGGCGAGCGCCAGCGCCTTGGTGCCTGTCGCCGTCTTTGACGCGGGCGCGATCGCCTGCTTGACCGTGGCGGCGTCGGCGTCTGCGCGCCGCGTGCGGCGCCGCGAGCAGAAGGGCTACAACGCGGCGAGCGAGCGCGGATCCTGTGTCCGCATTTGACCCAAATATCCCCCGCAAATCGGGCATTGATATGGCCCGGTCTGCCGCCGATGTAAACGTGCCGTTCCAACGGGGGGGCTTTCACCGGCGGGGGTTCCGCGCTATCTCTCCGTGAATCCAGAGGAAAGTTCCCGTGCGCTTCCATGGTTCCATGACCGCGCTTGGTGACGCCGCTCAAGAACGGCGGGCTCGACGAGCGTGCGTTCCGCGATCTCGTGGAATGGCAGATCGCCGAGGGAACCGACGGCTTCGTACCGGTGGGCACCACCGGCGAGAGCCCGACGCTCTCCCACGCCGAGCACCATCAGGTGGTGGAATGGTGCGTCGATCAGGCCAAGGGCCGAGTGCCGGTGATCGCCGGTGCCGGCTCCAACTCGACCGTCGAGGCGGTCGATCTCGCCCGGCACGCCGAAGGCGGGGGCGGAACGCGGTGCTGGTGATGCCCTATTACAACAAGCCGAACGAGGTGAGCGAGATCGACC
>CAWBWX010000007.1:0-217555 GCA_963792635.1 uncultured Alphaproteobacteria bacterium | reverse complement strand
CCGGCGCAGCGCGAACTTCCACACCTCGGAGACCAGGAGGATCGACGAGGCCGCGAAGATGCAGATCATCCACTGATCTAGCGTCAGCGGGACGGTGTCGAGGATCCGCTGGAAGAACCCGAACTCAGTGGCGAGGACCGTCGCGACGACGGATAGGCCTGCCATCTTGATCAGCATTCCGTTCTCGAGGATCTCGCGGCTGAACACCGTCCGCTCCTCGTCCATCGTTTCGAGGGCGAAGAAGATGTTGAAGATCGAGAACGTGGTGACGCCCATCGTCCGCGCGGCCGCCTCGCCATAGGCCCGGTCGGCGTAGAGGATGACCGCCAGGGTCACGGCGCCCATCACGACGCCGGCGGAGATCAGCCAGATCAGCAGCCGCCGCGGCAGGAGGCGCTGGTCCTTCGGGCGCGGCGGGTCCTGCATCAGCCCTTCACGGGCCTTGCCGAACCCGAGCCCGATCGCCATGAACACCGTGGTGGTGAAGTTCATCCAGAGCGTCTGGAGGGGCAGGAACGGGATGCCGCCGACGATGTTGAAGATGGACGAGCCCAGGAAGGCGGTGATGAAGCCGAACAGGCCGGCCATCTGGAATCGGATGTAGCGCAAGAGGTTGTCGTAGAGCGCGCGACCCTGCTCGACGGCCTTGACGATCGTCGCGAAGTTGTCGTCGGTCAGGATCATGACCGCGGCCTGCTTCGAGACCTCGGTGCCCGTGATGCCCATCGCGACGCCGATGTCCGCCTTCTTCAGCGCCGGCGCGTCGTTCACGCCGTCTCCGGTCATGGCGACGATGTTTCCCTTGCGCTTGAGGACGTCGACGAGCCGGACCTTCCGCTCGGGCGTCACGCGGGCGATCACGCCGATGTTGTCGATCTCGCGGTCCGCCTCTTCGTCGCTCATGGCGCCCCACTCGGCGCCGGTGATCGCCCGTCCCTCGATCCCCAGCCCACTCGCAATGGCCTCCGCCGTGACCGCATGGTCGCCGGTGATCATCCGGACGCGGATGCCGGCCTGCTTCGCGATCTCGATCGATGCCTTGGCCGCCGTCCTAGGCGGATCGACGATCCCGACCAGGGCGAGCAGCGTGAGGTCCTGCATCAGCACGAGCAGGTCCCCGGCCGCGATCGAACGATGCCGGGTCGAAATCGCGCTGCGCAGTCGCCATGACTCGCAGGCCCTGCTTCCCGAGACGTTCGTTCTCTTCGAGGTACCGATCCCGGAACTCGGCCACCGGCACCTGCCCGGTGTCCGGGCTGTGCCCGAACGACGAGCGCCCGAGAAGCTGGTCCGGGGCGCCCTTCACGTACGCGCGGATGACATCCTTGCCGGCGTCGTCCTGCATCCGGTGGAACGTGGCCATGAGCTTGTAGTCCGCGTCGAACGGGAGCACGGCGACCCGCGGGTACTTCTCCCGCGTCAGCTTCGGAACCGCGCCGCCCTTGGCGGCCAGGACGATCAGCGCACCCTCGGTGGGATCGCCGATGAGGGCGCCGTCCTCGACGATCGCGTCGGCGCACAACGCCATCGGCAGCAGGAACGGGTCGAGCGGGACATCCGTCTCGCCAGCCACACGCTTGATCGAGCCCTCGGTCGAATACCCCTCGCCGCTGATGGCGTAGCGACGTCCGCCGATCGCCATCTGGACCGAGGTCATCTGGTTGAGCGTGAGCGTGCCGGTCTTGTCGGAGTTGATGGCCGACGTCGAGCCGAGCGTCTCGACCGAGCGCAGCCGTTTGACGATCGCACCGGCGGCCGCGAGCGCGCGTGCCATCGGAGAGGACGGCGGTCACGACGGCCGGCAGGCCGGTCGGGATCGCCGAGACGGCGAATGCGACCGCCACGGTGAACACCTCGGTGAAGCTCTGCCCGCGCGCCATGTTGAGCACGACCGACGCGGCGCCGTGCTTGATGGCGTTGTCGACGAGGTTGGCAAGCGCCTGGCTCACGAGCTCACGATGGCCGCGCACGGACAGCGGACCTTCCGTCTCGACCGTTAGCGTCATGCCGCTCTCCTCGGCGAGCGGCTCGTAGAGCTCTGCCACGCTGTTCGCCACGTCGGCAGCGTCGAAATCGACCATGCCCTCGCGTGCCTCGCCCGCCTCGGCGCGCGCGATCATCAGGAGCGCGTCGAAGGTGCGGATGAGATGCTCGGATTCCTCGAGCGTCGCTTCCAGCGCCGCGCGATAGGCCGCCTCCCCCTTCGACGTGCGCAGCGCTTCCTCGGCGCGGTTGCGCAGGCGCGTCAGCGGCGTCTTCAGGTCGTGGGCGATGTTGTCGGACACATGCTTGAGGCCGGCCATGAGGCCTTCGATGCGCTCGAGCATGGTGTTGAGGCTATTGGCGAGGCGGTCGAACTCGTCGCCGGAGCCGGCCACCGGCAGGCGGCCGGCGAGATCGCCGGCCATGATGCGGCCGCTGGACGCGGTCATGGCGTCGATGCGACCGAGCACGCGGCGCGCTACGACGAGGCCGCCGACGACGCCGAGCACCACGAGCAGCACCACCGCCCAGCGCGCCGGCACCGCCAAGATCTGGCGCAGGCGCTCGCGCTCCTCGAAGTCGCGCCCCACCATGAGACGAAAACCGCCCTGCAGGAAGAACACGCGCACGAGCGCCCGGCTCTCGTCCTGCTCCCCGCCTTGCGGCCGGCGATACGTGATCTCGGTCCAGCCCTGGCTGTCGAGCGCCCCGGTGGGCACGTCGGTGACGTTGCCGGCGAGCGCGACGCCGGCGTAGGTGGTGACGAGATAGAGGTTGGAGCCCGGCTGCGCCGCGCGCTGGTCGACCACGGCGACGAGGCGGCGGATGCCGCCGAGGCGGTATTGGTCGTTGAGGCTGCGGACCTCGGCCTCCACCGTCTCGGTCAACTGCGAGACGACGAGATCCTGGGTATGGCGCGCGAGATAGAGGATCAGCGCGCCCGCGATCACCGCGAACACCAGGAGGTACACCGCGACGATCTTGAACGTCGTGGTGCGGACGAGCTTACCGAGCGCCGTCACGGATCATGTATCCGGCGCCGCGCACGGTGTGGAGGAGCGGCTTGTCGAAGCCCTTGTCGATCTTGGAGCGCAGCCGCGACACGTGCACGTCGATCACGTTGGTCTGCGGGTCGAAGTGATAGTCCCACACGTTCTCGAGCAGCATGGTGCGGGTGACCACCTGGCCGGCATGGCGCATGAGGTATTCCAGGAGCCGAAACTCGCGCGGCTGCAGCGGGATGTCCTGGCCGCCGCGGGTGACCGAATGGGCGAGCCGATCGAGCTCGAGGTCGCCGACCTTGTAGGTGGTGTCGGAGGCCTGCGGCGCGCCGCGGCGGGCGAGCGCCTCGATGCGGGCGAGCAGCTCGGAGAAGGAATAGGGCTTGGCGAGATAGTCGTCGCCGCCGGCGCGGAGCCCGGTGACCCGGTCGTCCACCTGCCCGAGCGCCGAGAGGATCAGCACCGGCGTGGACTTGCCGCGGGCGCGCAGCTCCGAGACCACCGACAGGCCGTCGCGCTTGGGCAGCATGCGGTCGACGATGAGCACGTCGAACTCGTCGTCCAGCGCCAGCGCCAAGCCCTCCTCGCCGTCGCGCGCGACTTCCGCCACGTGGCCGGATTCGCGCAACGCCTTCTTCAGGTAGTCGGCGGCGTCGCGGTCGTCCTCGACGACAAGCAGGCGCATGGCGGAGGCCCCGGCGAAGGAATCCATGATGGACGCGTGCAGCAAGCTAGCCTCGGGTCATACCCCAAAAAAGGTCGGGCGGAGGGTTTTTGCAAACCCCCCGCCCGTGGGACTTCCGGCGGTCGGCGGGGGCGACGGGGATGCCGCCGCCGGTTCCCTAGCTGTTAGCCGCGCCCGACAGGCACGGTAATGAAACGCGTTCCATTCTCGCTCTTGACCCGCATGAGGACGACGCCCTTGCCGTCCTTCTGTGCCTGGCCGATCGCGTCACGGACCTCGGCGGGATTGGCGACCGCCTTGCCGGCGACCTCCAGGATCACGTCGCCCGACTTCAGGCCACGCTCCGCGGCCGGACCCTTGGGGTCGACCTCGGTGACGACGACGCCTTCGCGGCCGGCGCCGGCCACGGAATTCGCCGGTGCGAGCGAGAGGCCGAGACGAGGCACCTCGGCGCCCTGCTGGCGCTTCGGCGCCGTCTGCTTCTCCGCCGCGCGCTGCTCGGGCAGCTTGGAGAGAACGACGTCGAAGGCGCGCTCCTTGCCGTCACGCAGGACGTTGAGCTTCACCGTCGCGCCGGGCTGGAAGCCGGCGATGCGGCGGGACAGCTCGCGCGCGTCCTTGATCGGCTGGCCCTCGACCGAGAGGACAACGTCGCCGGACTTGATGCCGGCCTTGGCCGCGGGAGTATCCGCCTGCACGTCGGCAACGAGGGCGCCCTGCGCTTCCTTGATGCCGAGGCTTTCGGCGATCTCCGGGGTCACCGGCTGGATCTGCACGCCGAGGTAGCCGCGGGTCACCGACCCGGTCTCCTTCAGCGAGGCGACCACGCGCTCGACGGTTTCCGCCGGGATCGCGAAGGCGATGCCGATGTTGCCGCCGGAGGGCGAAACGATCGCCGTGTTCACGCCGATCACTTCGCCGGCGAGGTTGAAGGTCGGGTCCGCCGGAGTTGCCGCGGTTCACCGCCGCGTCGATCTGCAGGAAGTCGTCGTAGGTGCCGGCGCCGATATCGCGGCCGCGGGCGGACACGATGCCGGAGGTGACGGTGCCGCCGAGGCCGAACGGATTGCCGACCGCGAGCACCCAGTCACCGACGCGCGGTACGGTGGTGGCGAACTTCACCCACGGGAAATCGCCACCGCGGCCCTCGACCTTGAGGAGCGCCACGTCGGTGCGCGGATCGCTGCCGACCACCTTGGCGGTGTAGGTCCTGCCGTCGTCGGTGGTGACGTCGACCTCGGTCGCGCGCTCGACCACGTGGTTGTTGGTGACGATGTAGCCGTCGGCGGAGACGAAGAAGCCCGAGCCTTGGCCGGTCGCGCGCCGATTGCGCGGACCCTGGCCCATGCCGGGCTGGTCGCCGAAGAAGCGGCGCATGAACTGCTCGACCTGCGGCGGCAGGCTCTCGCGGCCCGCGCCACCCTCGTTATTTTCGAGGAGACCGACCTGCGGGGTGTCGACCTTGACCTTGACGCTGACCACCGCGGGACGAACCTTCTCGACGACGT
This sequence comes from uncultured Alphaproteobacteria bacterium, assembly GCA_963792635.1. Lineage (GTDB taxonomy): Bacteria > Pseudomonadota > Alphaproteobacteria > Rhizobiales > Xanthobacteraceae > DATNNN01. Next base: position 212,378 of record CAWBWX010000007.1, on the reverse strand, counting down.
CGGCGAATGAATACTGGCCGGGCGAACGCTCGGTGCGGATTTGCGCGAGCGCCGGCGTCTGCGGAACGAAAGTCTGGGTGGCGGCAAAACCCGCAACCGCGAGGCCAAAAACGCTCGCGAGCAGGATCGAACGCCGGCGCACGGTGGTGCGGCGCGAAATGGGCGAAAATTCGTTGGGGGACATCCCGTTCTCCGGTTACCTGATCAGGTTGTGTGGAGAAGATAGGGAGCCGTTTGTTACGTACTACCGTCTGGAAAATTACACTTTGGTAAGGTCGCCCGGCCCGCGGGAAAGCTCGGCCAGGCGCCGCTTTTCCGCTGGGGACAAGTCTGCCAGCGCACCCGCCGGGCGTCTTTTGAGGCCGAAAAAGACCACGGCGCCGCCGAGCGCCAATGCGAGAATCGGCACCGCCCAGAGAAACACGGTCGCCGGACGCAGGCGCGGCTCCAGCAGGACGAACTCGCCGTAGCGCGCCACTAGGAAATCGCGCACCTGCGCGTCGCTGTCGCCGGCTTGCAGCCGCTCGCGCACCAGCACGCGCAGGTCATGGGCGAGCGGCGCGTCGAAATCGTCGATGGACTGGTTCTGGCAGACCATGCAGCGCAGCGACTTCGACAGGGCGCGGGCGCGGGCCTCGAGCGCCGGGTCGGCAAGCATCTCGCCCGGGGTGAGCGCGAAAGCGGGCGCGGCAAGCCAGATGATGGAAACGATTAGAAAAGAGTCCGGCGCATCGTTCACTCCGCCGGAACGGTTAGCGCGCGCCGGGACCGGCGCGGCGCCCCCACGCGCAATCGCCGGTCGGACAGCGACAGCGCGCCGCCGAACGCCATGACCACGGCGCCGAGCCAGATCAAGGTGACGAGCGGCTTCCAATAGAAACGCGCGACGATCTGGTCGCCCGCGGGCTCGCCCAGGCTGGCGTAGAGCTGGCCGAAGCCGAAGGTTTCGATGGCCGCCTCCGTGGTCGGCTGGTTGCGCGCCTCATAGAGGCGCTTGGCCGGTTCGAGCATGGCCACCGTCACGCCGGCGCGGCGCACCTCCATGCGGCCAACGAGCTCGCGGTAGTTGGGGCCATCGCGCTGGCCGACGCCGGTGAGCGCGATGTCGTAGCCGGCGATCTCCACCCGGTCGCCGATCTTGAGCGAGACGATCTTCTCCTGGCTCCAGCCGACTTCCGAGACGATGCCGAGCAGGCTGACCGCGATGCCAAGATGCGCGAACAGCACGCCGAAGGCGGCGCGCGGCAGGCCGCGCACGCGCTCCCATACTTCCGCGAACGGCGAGCGGAAGAACCCGATGCGGTCGGCAAATTCGGTGAGTGCGCCGGCGATGGCGTATACCGCGATCAGAAGACCGATCGCTGCAATCAGCGGGCCACCGCGCAGGAGATAGAGGGCGAGACCGGCGACGACGACGGCGACTCCCGCGGCAAACGCGAGGCGCTCGGCCGCGGCCCTCAGGTCGCCGCGCTTCCAGGCGAGCAGCGGGCCGATGGGCATGACGGCGATGGTGCAAAGGAGCAGCGGCCCCACCGTGCGGTCGAAGAACGGCGCGCCGACGGAGATCTTCTCGCCGGTCAGCGCCTCGAGCGCCAGCGGATAGAGCGTGCCGGTGAGCATGGTAGCGCAGACGGCGGTGAGCAAGAGGTTGTTGAGGACGAGCGCCCCCTCGCGCGAGATCGGCGCAAACAGGCCGCCCGGCTTCAGCGCCGGCGCGCGCAGGGCGAACAGAACGAAAGCGCCGCCGACGAAGATCGCGAAGATGGTGAGGATAAAGACGCCGCGCGTCGGGTCGTTGGCGAAGGTGTGCACCGAGGTGAGCACGCCCGAGCGCACGAGGAAGGTGCCGAGCAGCGACAGCGAGAAGGCGAGGATCGCGAGCAGCACGGTCCAGACCTTGAGCGCCTCGCGCTTCTCCATGACGAGGGCGGAGTGGAGGAGCGCCGTGGCGGCGAGCCACGGCATGAGCGAGGCGTTCTCCACCGGGTCCCAGAACCAGAAGCCGCCCCAGCCGAGCTCGTAGTAGGCCCAGTACGAGCCCATGGCGATGCCGAGCGTGAGGAAGATCCAGGCGCCGAGCGTCCACGGCCGCACCCAGCGCGCCCAGGCGGCGTCGATCTTGCCCTCGATCAGCGCGGCGACGGCGAAGGCGAATGACACCGAGCAGCCGACATAGCCGAGGTAGAGCAGCGGCGGATGGATGGCGAGGCCGATGTCCTGCAGGATCGGATTCAGGTCCTGGCCCTCGGCGGGCGGCGGGTCGAGGCGCAGGAACGGATTGGAGGTGGCGAGGACGAAGAGAAGGAAGGCCGCGGCGATCGCGCCCTCGACGCCGAGCACGCGGGCGCGCAGGCGCGGCGGCAGGTTGGCGCCGAACAGCGCCACCAGCGCCGAGCACACGGCGAGCACGAGGACCCAGAGCAGCATGGAGCCCTCGTGGTTTCCCCACACGCCGGTCACCTTGTAGATGCAGCGGCTTGGCCGAATGGGAATTGGCGAACACGTTGGCGACGGAGAAATCCGAGGCGACGTAGAGCGCGACGAGGCCGGCGAAGGCGAGCGCCACGAACAGGCATTCGACGAGCGCGGCGGGCCCGGCGACCGCCATCAGCGTGTCGTCGTTGCGCGCCGCGCCCCACAACGCCACCACCGTGCGCACGAGCGCGAGCGCGCAGGCGAGCACGAGAGCGAAATGGGCGAGCTCGGGGATCATTTCGTCCCCTGCCCCTGCCACACGCCCTGCTTCTTCAGGCCGTCGACCACCTCGCGCGGCATGTAGTTCTCGTCATGCTTGGCGAGCACCGTGTCGGCGCGGAACGTGCCGCCCGCGTCGAGCGCGCCCTCGGCGACCACGCCCTGCTTCTCGCGGAACAGATCGGGCAGCACGCCGCGATAGGTGACCTTCAGGCTTTTCGCGCCGTCGGTGACGGCGAAGCGGGTCTCGATGCCGTCGCGCGCCACGCTCCCCTCCTCCACCAGCCCGCCGATGCGCAGCCGCTTGCCGGGCTCGGTGGGCTTCGCCGCGAGCTCGCTCGGGGTGACGAAGAAGACGATGGAATCGCGGAGCGCCGACAAGGCGAGCGCCGCCGCGAGCCCGAGCACGCCGAGCGCGATCCCGATCAACACGAGCCTGCGGCCGCGGCGGGTCATTGTGGATCGCCGAAGCGCTTGAGCGCGCGGGAAGCCGCGATCTGCCACGGGTTGTCGGCGCCGCCGAGTGCGGCCACCTCGCGCCAGATCTTGAGCGCATCGTCGCGGCGGCCTTCCTGCACGGCGGCAAGCCCGAGGAAGAAGCGCGATTTCGCGTGGGCGGGATCGAGTTTGACCGCGCGCTCGAAGGCGGCACGCGCCTCCTGGTCGATGCCGCCGCGGGCGGCCGCGACCAACGCCTCACCGTAGTCGGCCTCGCGATCGGCGCTCGGGCCGAGCAGGCGAAGCGCTTCTCTCCGCGCGTTCGCCGCCTCCTCGTGGCGGCTAAGGCTCGCATAGACCGGTGCCACCACTTCCCAGCCGCGGCCGTCGTCGGGGTTCTGCTTGAGATGCGCCTCGACGCGGCGGAGCAGCACGCCCACGTCCTGCAGCTCCGGCGGCTTGTCGAGCCGCGCGGCGAGCGGCGCGCCGGGAAGATCGGGCGATCCGAACGAGACATAAAGAACGCTGGCGATGCACCGGGATGCCGATCAGCGCCAGCAACGACACGGCGCGACGGCGGCCGAGGGCGCCTTGGGTCGACCCATTCTCTTTGGCGTCGGCGGCGGCGAGGAGCCGCCGCGACACCTCGATACGCGCGCCCTTCCGCTTCGGCGCCGGCGATGAGGCCGCGGGCGCGGTCGCGCTCGATCTCCGCGAGCTGATCGCGATAGACGGCAAGGTCCGCGCTCCCGGCGACGCGCTCACGGCCGCGAGCGAGCGGCCACAACACGGCGAGGATCGCGCCACCGGTCATCAGAGCGATGAGAAACCAGAGCAACATCCCGTCCGTCCTAGTCGAAGGCGACGGCCGCGGTCAAAAGGCGATAAGGCGCAGGCCAGCAAAGCCTTGCATCGCCGAACAATCGGGCGCGAGCGCGGCGCGTGCCGGAAACGCAAAAAACCCGGCGCTCCCGCGAGGGAGCGCCGGGTTCGGCATTGTCGCTGTCAGGAAATCAGGAGATCGGCGCCCAGCTGCCGTCGGGCTGGCGGCAGGCGACGCCGCGAGCGGTTTGCGGACGGCCCTGAACGTAAATGGTGTGGGTGTATTCGCGGCAGCGCTCGTAGCTTTGGTAGGGATAGGGCGGACCCGCCACCACGTTGCCGTAGGCGCCGCGTCCGCGCCAGGCGACGGGCGCGCCGGGGCCGCCCAATTCCAGGGCGTCCATCTCGGCGGCATAGGCGCGGCGGCGATCCTCCTCGTCGAGCGCGTTGCCGATGGCGCCGCCGACCAGGCCGCCGATCACGGCGCCGGCGACCACGCCGCCCACGCCGCGGCCGGTGGCGGCGCCGATCAAGCCGCCGGTGAGCGCGCCGAGGCCGACGCCGGTTCCGGTCTTGGGTCCGGGATCGCCGGCACAGCCGGCAAGGATCACCGCGGCGAGCGCGGTGGCAACAATTTTGGGCGTGATGGGCATCGAGCTCCCCGTTGCGAAACGCGAACGCAAGGGGCCCGAGGATTGGGGCGAAACGGGGGCTTAGGCGGCCGGCAGCACGAGCTCGGCGCGCAAGCCGCCGATCGGTGCGGTGCCGAGCACGAGTTTTCCACCGTAGAGCGTGGCGAGGTCGACGACGATGGAAAGCCCGAGGCCTGAGCCGGGCTTGGTCTCGTCGAGTCTCCGGCCGCGGCCGGGGAACGCCTCGCGCGCCTCGGGCGGCAGACCCGGACCGTCGTCGTCCACTACGACGCGGAAGAAGGGGCGGATGGCGGCGGCGTCCTGGTCGGCGATGACCTCGATGTCGACGCGCCCGCTCGCCCATTTGCAGGCGTTGTCCACGAGGTTGCCCAGCATCTCCTCGAGATCCTGCTTCTCGCCGGGAAAGCGGACGCCGTCGGCGGTACGCGCGGAAATGGCAAGCGCGCGGCCGTGGTGGATCTTCTCCATGGTGCGGGCGAGACCGTCGACCACCGGCGACACCTCGCTCACCGTCGATGCCAGCGCAGCGCGGGCGACGATGCGGGCGCGCTCCAGGTGCCGCTGCACCTGGTCGTGCATGACGCCGACCTGGTCGCGCACCTTGTCGGCGAGCGCGTCGTCGCGGCCGGTGGCCTCGTTACGCAGCACCGACAACGGCGTCTTCAGCGCGTGCGCGAGGTTGCCCACGTGGGTACGGGCGCGCTCGACGATGACGCGGTTCGAACTCGAGAAGCTCGTTGACCTCGCGGGCGAGCGGCGCAATCTCTTGGGGAAAAGCGCCCTCCAGCCGCTCGGCGCGGCCGGAGCGAATCTCGGCGATGGAGCCAGAAAGGCGAGCGAGCGGGCGCAGGCCGAAGCGCACCTGGAACCACACGGTGGCGACGAAGGCGAGACAGATGACGCCGAAGGTAATGAACAGCGCATCGTTGAAGTCGCTGATCTCGTCTTCCACCTCGAAGGCATCGGCGGCCACGGTCACGATGTAGCGGCTGTCTTCGCCGAGGTCGACGGTGCGCTCGATCACGCGCAGGCGCTGGCCTTCGGGGCCATCCACATAAGCCTCGCGTTGCGCGCCCGGCCGGGCGGTGGCGGTTTGATCGAGGCGCGGCAGGCCGGCGTCGGGCAAAGACTTGGAGCGCTTGGTCTCTTTCGCGTCGCCGCTCTGGCGCACGAGCTGCCAGTACCAGCCCGACAGCGGCACGTCGAACAACGGCTCGCCCAGCGCCGCCGGCTCCGGCAGCGTGCCGGAGGGGGCGCTCGCCACGTCGGCCACGAGCGTCTTGAGAAAGACGTTGAGGCGCCGGTCGAAGGAGCGCTCGAGCGACGAGCGATTGATCGTCGACAGGAAAAAGCCGATGAGCAGCAGCACCACGATCGAGACGGCGGTCGCAGTGATGAACAGCCGCTGAGCGAGCGAGCTAACGAGCATCGGCGGGCGGGCTCAGCAGATAACCGAGGCCGCGCACGGTCTGGATCATGTCGTTGCCGAGCTTCTTGCGCAGACGGCCGACGAACACCTCGATGGTGTTGAAGTCGCGGTCGAAGTCCTGGTCATAGAGATGCTCGACGAGCTCGGTGCGCGACACCACGCGGCCGATGTGGTGCATCAAGTAAGCGAGCAGCCGGTACTCGTGCGAGGTGAGCCGCACCGGATTGCCGTCCACCGAGACGCGGCCCGAACGGGTGTCGAGGCGAAGCGGGCCGCAGCTAAGCTCGCTCGTGGCGTGGCCCGAGGCGCGCCGCAAGAGCGCGCGCAACCGCGCCAGCACTTCTTCCATGTGGAAGGGCTTGGCCACGTAGTCGTCGGCGCCCACGTCGAAGCCCTGCACCTTGTCGGACCAGCGGTCGCGGGCGGTAAGCACCAGCACCGGCGTCTTGGAGCCGGCGCGGCGCCAGGATTCCAGCACCGAGATGCCGTCCATCTTGGGCAAGCCGAGATCGAGCACGACGGCGTCGTAGGGCTCGTTCACGCCGAGGAAATGTCCCTCCTCGCCGTCGAACGCGCGGTCGACGGCGTAGCCGGCGTCCGTCAGCGCGGTGACGAGCTGGCGGTTGAGATCGGGATCGTCTTCGACGACCAGAAGGCGCATGGGGGAATTTGTATCCCGCGAGTGGGCGGGAGTTTGCCAGCGGCAGGAGCCGCGGTCGAGAAAGAAAACAATGTTGATGCAATTGGTTAATTCAATGGCGCTTGCTACAGGCGCGCGCCTGATCGCGCAAGGAAAGCCACTCGGAAATCGCCGATCCGGTGGCGGAAGCGGGGCGGCAATGCCCGCAACTCGGCACTAAGGCGGCGCTGAAAATCGCGATCGCGTGTGACCGTTACCGGACATACGGCGCCGGCGAAGGAGAGAAGAAGTGCGGCCATTGGGTCTCAGATTTTTCGGACGGCCAGAAAGCGAAAGCCCCGGGCGATGCCCGGGGCTTTGCAAGGACGTCTGGACGGCCTGGTCAGAACTTATAGGAGAATCCCGCGCGCACGACATCGATACTGTTACGCACGGGCATGAAGACGCCGGGAAATATGGGAGGAAGAGGGCCGTTCACGGTGCCGAAGTCGGCATGGCGATATTCGATTCGACCGGTCCAGTTATTTGTGAACGCGTACTCCAACCCAATTCCCAAGGTCCAACCGTCGACGTTGGCGGAATAGCCGCAGCAAGGCGGAGCCGGGATCGGGCCGCCGCCGAAGTTATACCGCGCGAACGCCCAACCGCCTGTCACGTAGAGTAGGGAACGATCCCAAGCCAACCCGAGCCTGCCCCGGATCGAAGCGTCCCAACTCATGTGAGCCGAGCCCACGGACGTGGCGCCGGTCGCGTTCACGAAACTTCCGTTGACGTCGGCCCCTTCGATGTCGCCTTCGATGCCGAGGACGATATTGTTCACCTGGTAATTGCAGCCGATGTGGCCGCCACCGAGGAAGCCGTCCGGATCCGAATTATCCGATGGTGCGCCATTGCTGAAGGAGTGACGGCTTTTCCCCCAAGCATAGCCGCCTTGCACACCGATGTAGCACCCGGTCCAGCTGAAGATCGGTGCGGCGTACGGCGGCGCCTTGTAGATGGGTCGATCCGCCGCGAGAGCCGACTGTGCCGCGGTCAGCGTGAGCAGAGTGATCCCTGCCGTTAGAAAACGCTTCATGCCGTTCCCCTGCGTTCAAGTACCTAGGTGCAAAATATGAGGCCCTTGTGCAACGCGACTAGTGCAAAAATGCAACAGTGAGCAACTAATCGCCGCCGGAAATTCGCATGAAACGTCAATTAGTTGGAATAGCTGCCTCGGGTATTCAATACTGATCATCCGCTCGAGGGGTCAGGCGGTTTCAGATGCCTCAGCCAGGAAACCTGAACGCGAGCGAGTCGCCGCCGCCACCAGCTCGCGAAATGCACCGCAGCGACGGCGGCGCCGTCGTGGGCGTGCACCATCCGGTCGGGCTCCATCGAGAATCGCCGCGTGCTTGGCAGGGAGATGCGCGCGCCATCGAAACAGGAGCACGTCGCCGGGCGCGATCGCGCTGAGCGTGGCGCCGACCATGCGGCGGGCGGTGGCACCGAAGGGACCGAGCAACGTGCTGCCCAGCCCCGCTCCGGCAAGGAGAGAAAAAGTGCGGCCATGGGTTTTCAGATTTTTTCGGAGGTCCAGAAAGCAAAAGCCCCGGGCGAAAGCCCGGGGCTACTCTGCAAATTCCGTTCGGCTACATCCGCCAGTTTAAGCCAGTGCGAATGATGTTACCGGTTTGCTCGATGTTGAAGAACTGAATAGCAGTGCCACCGCCCGCGAAGGTGCTGCCCACCCGATCGGTGCCGAGATCATAATAAAGCCATTCGACTTTCCAGGACCAGTTCGGACTAAGCCGTACCTCAAGTCCGGCACCCCCCGTCCAGCCAACCCCATCAGGGTTCCCTGTATTCAGGTCGGGGTTGCGAACGACTCTCGTGTCGGGATCAGCGAAAATTATTCCACCGGTGCCATAAAAAAGAACGGTGGGAGAGAACAGCACGCCAATTCGACCGCGCAGAGTTGCAAACCAGCCGCCATCGCTTTGCAAGAAGGTGGTAGCGGTGTTCGGATGTGGCGCTCTTCCCGATAAACCGAGATATCCGACGTCGCCCTCGATGCCGAGCACCCAATTTTGGATTTGTATGTTCCAGCCGGCTTGGGCTCCACCGGTGAACCCATTGACGCTAGCATTCCACACGGTGCCGCAACCTGCCCAGCAAAGACCGTTGGTGGCAACGATATCGGTCGCCCGGGCTTTGCCCCAAGCGTATCCGGCATTCACGCCGATGTAGAACCCGCTCCAGTCAAAGAGCGGTGGAGGCGGATTTTGCGCCTTTGCCGGCGTCGCGAAAGCAAACGCGGCCAAGCCGACTGCTGCAAACAGATTCCCTCTTGCGGTCCGATTCATGTAACCCCCACCTGAAAGCGCTGCGATATTTACGCCCAATGCATGCACGCGCTAGTGCAAAAATATCACTGTTTTGGGGAAATTCCTTCCGGTCGCACCCGCAGCGGGCCACAAGCCAGGCCGGGCCGCTACCCTACTACCGGCGTCTACATTGTGCTCAACGCCAGGAAATTGGTATGCACCTGCGAGCCGCCGCCGCCACCAGCTCGCGAAGTACACCTCGGCCACGGCCGCCCCGTCGTGGGCGTGCACCATGCGGTCGCTTTCCACGAGGATCGCCGCGTGCTTGGCCGGTAGGTGCGCGCGCCAGCGGAACAGGAGCACGTCGCCGGGCGCGATCGCACCGATCTCGACGCACACGAGATGCCGCGCCGCGGCGGCGGCGAGCGTCTCCTCGCCGAACGCCTCCGCCCAGTCGGGCGAATAGGGCGGTGCCGTTTCCGGCTCCTCGCCGATTACCGCCCGCCATACGCCGCGCACGAGGCCGAGACAGTCGCTGCCGACACCCTCCACCAGGCACTCGAGGAATTCGCCGCGCCTGCTCCACCGCCTGGCGCACGGCGGTGACCAGCGCCGCGATCAGCGCGTGGTCGGCGGCGTGCTCGACGCGCAGGAAGGTTTTCGCCTCGGCCAGCGAAAGCGGCTCGCTCGCCGGCGCCTCGAGGAGGATCGCAGCCATGGGTAGACTTCCGACAGTTGACAGGAAGCGCCCGCCCCGGCACGGCTCCGCGTATGAAAATGCGTGCGGCGGTATTCGTTGTCGCGGCCGGTCTGGTAGCGACGCCGGCTTTCGCCATCGTCGGCGGTAAGCCGAACGAGGCGACCGAGCGCTACACCGTGCTCATCGTCTCGACCCGGGGTGCCGCCTGCTCGGGCACGGCCATCGGCCGTAACCTCGTGCTCACGGCCGCGCACTGCGTGGCGCGGCCCGGCGACTACGCGATCGTGCGCAACCTCGCGGGCACCCAGCATCTGGTGCCGGTAGCGCGCGTGCTGCTGCATCCGGGCTTCAGCGCCAATTCCTTCCGCACGCGGCGGCCGACGCCGGATCTGGCGCTCCTCAAGACGGCGCTGCCGCTGCCGCAGTCGCTGCGACCCGCGCCGCTTGCGCGCGATGCGGCGCTGCCGCGGCCGGGCGACCGCTTTCTCATCGCGGGCTACGGCCAGGCGGCGGAAGGCGACGCGCGCACCGCCGGCACGCTGCGCGCGTTGTCCCTTCCGGCGGTGGGCACCACCGGCGGGATCATGGTGCGGCTTTCGGCGCCGGGCACGCCGGGCGGCTCGTGCGACGGCGATTCCGGCGGCTCCGTCTTCCGCGACAACGGCCGCTTCGAGCTCGCCGGCGTGATCGGCTGGGCCACGGGCCCGAAGGGCCGGGGCTGCGGCGCCGTCACCGGCGCCACCCTCGTCGGTATCCACAGCCAGTGGATCGCGGAGGCGGCGAAAAGCCTCGGCGGCCAGCTCGGCGAATAAGCGGGCTTCCCTCCCCGGTTTCCGCCGCTAAGATCGGATTCGGATCGCGCGGGGGGCGTCATGATCCTACGCTTGCATTTCACCCGATGGCTGCTCGCGGCCGGGGCGCTGATGGCGGCCACACCGGCGAGCGCCATGATCAACGGCTCGCCGTCGGGGCTCGCCGGCCACACGGTGCGCATCCTGTCGGGGACGGGCGTCGCGGTGTGCACCGGCGTCGCCATAGGCGCGCGCCACGTGGTCACGGCGCGCCACTGCTATGTCGGCTCGCGCACGGTTTCGGCCGCGGGCAAGCGCATCCGCATCGCCGGGCGCCGGCACGGAAGGCGCCGGCGTGCGCGTGCGCGGCGACGCGATCGTGCTCACGCTGCGCGAACCCCTGCCGCCGGAAATCACGCCGCTCGCGGTGGGCGCGGGCGAAGGCCCGTTCGTCGCCGCCGGCTACGGCACGAGCGTGGAAGCGCAACGCGCCCTCGGTCCGACGTTGCAGGAAGCGACGCTGGTGCCGGCGCAGGACAACACGCTCGTCGATCCCACCCGCGACGGCGCGATCAGCGCCAGCGCCTGCTACGGCAACTCCGGCGGGCCGGTGGTGCGGCGTAACGCGACGGGCTATGTCCTCGTCGGCGTCATCTCGCGGGCGTCGCACCCGACACCCGAAGCGGGTGTGCGGCCACCTCACCCATTACGTGCCGGTCTACGGCGCGAGCCAGGTGGTGGCCGCCGCCGACGAGCCGGCGCGGCCGCGCAAGACGCGGCGCTACCGGCAGGTGCGGCGTTAACTATTGCGTGCTTGCCAACCCGCCTCGAATCACAGCGCTTGAGGCTGGTTCCGCGGGGCCTACGACCGCCCGCGACGGAGGAACCCATGCCACGCAAGGTTTTCCACTCTTCGCCGACCGACAGCGGATGGAAGGTCACGAGCAACGGCCGGACCCTATCCAGCCACAGAACGCAAAAGGGCAGCGAGCGCGCAGCCATGCGGGCCGGCCGGCGCGCCGAGGCCAGGGGCGGCCTCGGCCAAGCGGTGCTGCACAAATCCAATCGCAGGATTCGTGAAGAGCGGAAGTACGGCTAGACCTGAGAACGACACGCGGCTGGTTTCGGCCGCGTGCCTCGTTCGTACTAGTCACGACACCGCGAACTTCAACAGCTTGATCGCGTCGAAGTCCTGGACGCCGCCGCCGACGCCCTAGAAAAAATCTTTTTCTTCCTTGCCGCCTTTTTTCCCGCGTCGCCCGGCCAGGGGACGATGCGCCCCGCCAAGATCGGCCACGCGCACGTCGCGCTCCCGCTTGACCCGGCCGCGCACGGAGATGCCGGCGGCGACCACGGTCTCGGGATCGCCGGAGACGAGCGGGTGCCACCAGGCGAGGCCCCTGCCCTCGGCGAGCCGGCGATAGGCGCAGCTTTCGGGCAGCCACTTCCAGGCGGCGGCGCGCTTGGGCGTGAGGTTCAAACAATCGGGCACGCGCGCGGCGCGGCCGGCGTAGTCGCGGCAGCGGCAGGTGTCGTGATCGAGCAGCCGGCAGGCGACGTCGGTGTAGTGGATCGCGCCGGTGTCGTCGTCCTCGAGCTTGATGAGGCAGCAGCGCCCGCAGCCGTCGCACAGCGATTCCCACTCCGCGCGGGACATGGCGGAGAGGGGTTTGCGGAGGAAGAAGGGACCGCTAGCAGACATTAGGCAGTCGCTCTCTCAACCGCTTCGACTAGTACTTTTTGCTGGTGGCCTTCGAATTCAAAGTCAATCTCATCACCCTCATCGGCTTGCATCAATGCCTGACCAAGCGTGGAATTGATCGAAAGCAAGCCGTTGTCAGTGTCATCCTTCTTCCCAGTCAGCTTTACCGATAGCTTCCGTCCATCTTTCGCAAAAATCAAAATGACGCGATCGCCGATACCAATTCGAGTTTTTGAAGAAAGCGTTTCAGCAATCTGCTTTCCATCGATCTCGCCGGTTTCTCTGGAGGCTTCGTGCTCAGGAGATACTACGCGGTGTTCGGTATAGGAGCGCCGCGCACGCGCTGTACCGTCCGACTTCGTGGGCTCAATCCCCATCTGGGATAGAATCTCCGTTAGTTCAACGATTACTGAATCCGGATTCCTGTAATAATTCGAAGCAAAACAGCGCCAAAATCGCCACCCAACTCGTTCCAACACGCGTTGCCGCCGCATATCTTCACGCCACTGATCGGGGCCGTGAAACCGATCACCATCACACTCTATCGCCAGCCTTCGGCCATCGCCTCCTTCGACGACCATATCAATTCGGTAGCCAAGAGAACCGACCTGCGGCTGCACCCGGTATCCCAACTTTAGAAGTTGTCCCAAAACGTCGCGTTCAAAATCTGAATCACATATGGCAAAGACGTCGTCAGCAATCGCCTCCTGTTCAGGCATCGGATTTTCAAAATGGGCAATTAAACGTGCCTTAAGGTCATAAGGATTGAGCTCCTCGCGCCGCACCGAACGAACCAAAATGAGCCGATCGCGAGCCCGCGATGCCGCAACGTTGTACCTCTGCTCATATCGCTGCATGGTTAGTGCTGTGCGATGGGATGGATCGGAAACCATGGAAAGAAAAACGATATCCCGTTCGTTTCCCTGAAACGTTGCACTGTCCCCGCAGAAGAATAGAGTGTCGTTGCATCAGCTCCTCTCCGATGCTCTCAGACAATAGGGTACGGACGTATTGGGCCTGCTCGACGCCAATCAGTGAAATAACGCCTATTGTTCTGGTTCGCATCGATGGGTCGCTAACGATCTTCCCGATCTCTTTCACTATCTGTCTCGCTTCGGGACCGTTGATTTTTTTTCGGTCTTCGCGGATTCCGTGAGGAATGTAGATGTCGATAAGCGGCGGGTCGAGACGCTCACTCGCGGTAGGTACCCGTAAGGGCAGCATCTTTTCTGGATAAAACTGCATCGAAAATCTAATAATTGGTTCGACGCATCGGAAATGTTCTTTCAACATCAAGCGTTCGTCAGGAAAGACCGCCCGCATTAAGTCGTACAGACTTTCTCCGGGTTCTAGGAGGGAGCCAAACGGTACCTCCTGAAGAAAATGATGCCGAAGTTGCTGAATTTTCGCCTGGGTGACGAAAGGGGCCGTTGGACTGACTTGCCGGTCATCGCCAACGACGAGAATTTTTCGCCCGCGAACTAACGCGGGGAGCTCTGTAACGTCCGATGTGAGGCCTCGTCCAAATCACGAGGTCTATACTTCCAAACTCAGGAGGCAATTGCTCAGCCACACGCCATGTCGGCATGATCCAGCAAGGTATCGCTTCGGTAGCACCTTTAGTGCCTCACGTGCCGCTTGCCGATAAAATACCGGCTCCTTTCCCCGGTTCCTTTCCCGATTCGCGCCAGCGAGCGCACGAATTGCACCAGGAACGACTTTACAGAGGGCGAAAGACGCCGCTCCAGTTCGTAGAAGGTTCTTTCGCGAACAACCTCAGCAAACAGTTTTCCTCGACGCCGGATCCTTTCTTCGCGCTCGCGCGGAGCTTGAACAGACGATCGCGCGAACCTACGCGCGCGAAGAGCAGCATCGGCTGCGGCATGATCCCAGGCATCGCGCCACCGAACATCAAACACTGGGTCAGTCTCTGCATTGACCGCCTCAGTACGAAATTTCTCGGCCCGAAAAGGGGCGCACCTGCCTTTGCGACTTGATCACTGACAGACTTGATAGTTTCAAAGGCCGGCCTAAGCCGCAGTAATTCGCTCCAATTTCGAGAGAGTGGATCGCCAATCCGACGCTAGGTCGTCAACAGCAATAGCGGCGTTGCCCACCGACTTGGCGAGAACATGCCTAGCGAAAATCGATGTTTGATCTGCGCCTGTTTCGAAATGTTTCGATGCTCGGCTTAATTCCTCTTTTGCCTTTGCCAACCTAGCGGCACCCACAGCCGCCTTTATTTGAGAAGCTAAATCCGCTAGAGCGAGAGACGGAGTCTCAGTCAGTCGCTCATATGCAGGAGCACCAGGCGCTATTTGCTGGCAGAACCTTTGAACTTGACGGGCCATAGAGACCAATCGCAACAACTCACGCGACTGGCCAAGGGTAATTGTCGAATCGCATTTAGCCGCTCCCGCATTGGAGACGAAAGCTTGCCAACGTGCGTCGGCGTCATTCCACAGTCCGATTGAAGTAGATAATTCGCTCGGCGATATAGCCCCAGATGAAGGTGGTCTTGCTCCGACGTACAGACTTTCCATCGAATGTAACCAGCTCCCAACGGAGCGCTTTGATGACCCTTTACCTATCGCGAGAAGCGGCCACAGACGCTCGCCATTCGCGCGCGCGTGATTGCTTTGCAAGCCTCTTCGTCTTCCAACAATCCTTCAGGAATATCTATTGTCCGGCCGGCTTGGGCGGTCCACTCGGTTTCGACTAAATCCCAATAGAGATTCGCTTCTCGGAGAGACCTAATACCCCTCCAAGGATCAGGTACTCCTCTAACTGCAATCTGACGAAAGTGCGCCAGCCATGGAACCGACTGAACGATACGATGCGCGGCGGCTAGCCCTTCAAGAGCTTCTGCCAATTGCTCTGACGACTTAAGGTCGCTTGCCACGCGAACAGCTCGCGCGGGTCCGGCTTTCGCCGCGTCTGACAATTCTTGGGCTTGAACAAGATCTTCATGCCACAGGATCACCTCTTGGGACGTTGGAAGATCTTGCGTAGCTGGTAGTCGGGCTTCGAGATGGTCAATAAGATCGGCTACTTGTAGCCGCGCATTGGTGAGACGCCGCATATCTTCGTCGTCAAAATCCGTCTCGGATGCAAATTGCTGCGGACGATCGACAAACCACCGAAAGGCTTCCTTTTCAAGCGCGACTCTGCGCGCCAACTCGGCCGGCGTTTCCTGCCGTGGTCCCATCTTTGTCAAGTGGGCCGAAGCGATAGTGTCTAGCTCAAAATCAATTTCATCGATCCGCTGCTTCAAACCGACAATTTCTGTTTCCAGGCGCCGAATGTCAGAACGCCGTTTTGCGGAACTCTTTTCGTCTACAACTGCCTGGACCTCGCGGATCGCACTTTCAACCTGCCGAACACCCTGTCGCTCGCTGGAAAGTATGGAAATTGCTAAGGAACGCACCTCCTCGGGGAGTTGCTCGCGAAGAACGGCTAGCGCGGCCTCTCCCCGTGAAACCACGAGCACACGCTGCCCTGTAGCCATCGCATGGCAGATCAAATTAGCAATCGTATGAGTTTTTCCTGTGCCGCGGTCCTTGGACAACGAGACCATCACTGCGCTGAAGTCTCCGGACAATCTCAATTTGGTCGTCGTTAAAGGGCTTCGGAAAAAAGATGTCCGGTTTGTTCGTGGAATCGTCTACGCGAACGGAATCTGTGGTTATGTTGCCGATGGATGGACTTAGCGGCGTCCATGCACCTCCTCCGGGTGTACTCGACGGCTCCGTGACTAAGCGCTTTGACACAGTGCCGACAGGTTGTTCTTTGTCCTGCGCGGCGCGGCGAAGTCGCTCGATATCTTGAAGGACAACATGTTGCGATCGGGGCCGAGCGAAGAGAACCCATCTATCGGTGATAAGAAGTCGCTCATCCGATCCAACTATTTTATCTCGCCCTGCAGCGCCCGGCTCATAAGTGCCTTCACGGTCAAGACGCGCTGCAGCCGCTGTTAAGATCGGCTCAAACGTTTCACGCAGAAATGGCGAAATCCCTTCGTCTTCGCTGGCGCGTTTTATTTCTTTTCGTATCAAGTCTGCGAGTAGGGGTAAGCCATCGCAGCCGAATTCTTCATAGGGCTTGAGATCGAAAACTGTTTGGCCGATGGTGGGTCTAATTCGAATGGCCCCTCCTTTCTTCTCATCGATTTCGATATCGACACGTCGCTCTAGCAGGGGACGATCGATCGTTTTTCCGTCCTTTTGCCAATGAGCTACTCCAATTCCCCATATAACTTCGATTGAGCTTTCGCCGCCCGTACTCTCTACAAGTTGCAGCAACTTATAAAGTCGTTGGTATAGGGCTATGGTGCGTCGCCTAGGCCGCTCTTCTGCAGCCCACGTTGTCCACGGCCCCGCAATCCAATCTTCAATTCTTCGGGCAATGGCAGGGCGATCAGCGAGTTTTATTCTGAGGTCAAATTTTGGCGGTGAATTTTTCGGGTCTGTCTGAAGTCGCGGCAATTCCATTACGTCTTCGGCTCGAACTTCGCCGTTTGTGATTGCCTGATCGCGTTCCGAGGCGGTAACCGTCAATATCCGATCGCTCTTCGCTTCTGGCACTCGCGCCGGATCAGCAGGCACCTTTATCCAGTCTGCAATATCTGTGGGGGGCTCCGGAGGTTGTCGCCGTGCAAGACGCTCGACTTCTAGCCAAACAGGAACGTCCTCATCTCGGAGGTCGTGACAAACCGCGGGAAGGTTTCGGGTATCGTCCTCTTGGATGACAATGCTTGAGCCATCCACCAATTTGTATTCCGAAACTCGCAGAGCGACGCGTTCATCGAGCCTTACCACCTGCTCGACATAGTCAAGCAGCCCTACCAGCTTCTCGTGGGCGTCCCTCATGACAAATTGGCTCCCCGGCCATCAATCAAAACTTGTGTTGGGGGGAGAAGCAACCTTCAACCAAAATCGGATCGGCTAACCTATGGCAGGTCAATTCAGGACTTTGACAAGGCGCTATATCTGCCGGTAGCGACTTCGAAAAATACAGAACACACTCGACCGTCGAATCTCCTTGCCCCATAAGCTTTTTCCCTTCATTTCTCTTGCCCTTACGCCCCAAAAACACCCGGAACACACCGGAAAGCGTCCGGTGCTAAGCTCCGCTCCTCTGCCCTAGCCCGAGGTCCCCTTGGCCGAGCCCAAAGTGCCGAAGCCGAGAATCCCCATCGCGCGGCCGCGGGTCGGGCGCATCAAGCGCTTCTTCCTCGACATCGACGCGCGCCTCGGCCACGCCTTCTTCGCCCTCTCCGTCGCGGCGCGCGCCCGCTACGAGGGCTTCTCGGTCTTCATGGACCGCTTCCACGTCTCGGGCATGAAGCGCCTGTTCGTCGAAGGCGCCTCGGAGGGCGTCACGCTCGGCACCGCCGGCGCCGTGCTGATGCTGGCGCTCGCCGTCCCCGCCTTCCGCGAGACCACCGACGAGGACTGGCTGAAGAAAGCCGAGCTCGCCGTCATCTTCCTCGACCGCTACGGCAACAAGCTCGGCGAGCGCGGCATCCGCCACAACGACACCGTGCCGCTCGAGGAATTCCCCGATCATCTGGTCAAAGCCGTGCTCGCCACCGAGGACCGGCGCTTCTACGAGCACTTCGGCATCGATTTCCCCGGCACCTTCCGCGCGCTCGGCGCCAACGTCCGCGCCCAGGGCGTGGTGCAGGGCGGCTCGTCGATCACCCAGCAGCTCGCGAAGAACCTCTTCCTCTCCAACGAGCGCACCATCGAGCGCAAGGTGAAGGAGGCGTTCCTCGCGGTGTGGCTGGAGACGCGGCTGAAGAAGAACGAGATCTTGAAATTGTACCTCGACCGCGCCTATCTCGGCGGCGGCGCCTTCGGCGTCGACGCGGCGGCGCAGTATTATTTCGGCAAGTCGGCGCGCGAGGTGACGCTCGCCGAATCCGCCATGCTCGCCGGGCTGTTCAAGGCGCCGGCGCGCTTCGCGCCGCACGTCAACCTGCCGGCGGCCCGCGCGCGGGGCAACGTCGTGCTCGACAACCTGATCGAGGCCGGCTTCATGTCAGAAGGCCAGGTGTTCGGCGCGCGGCGCAATCCGGCGAAGCCCGCTCGACCGCGGCGAGGAGGCGATCCCGAACTACTACCTCGACTGGGCGTTCCGCGAGGTGCAGGAGATCGTGGCGAAGAAGCTGCCGCCCACGGTCACCGAGCGGGTATTCGTGGTGCGCACCGCGCTCGACCCCAACATCCAGAAGGTCGCCGAGTATTCGCTGGAATCGACGCTGCGCCAGTTCGGCAAGGACTATGGCGCGAGCCAGGGCGCCTTCGTGCTGATGGAGACGAACGGGCGCGGTGCGCGCCATGGTCGGCGGCCGCGACTACAACGAGAGCCAGTTCAACCGGGCGACGGACGCGCTGCGCCAGCCCGGCTCCGCGTTCAAGCCGTTCGTCTATGCGGCGGCGCTTCATGAACGGCATGAAACCCACGACCGTGATCCTCGACGGCGCCGCTCTGCATCGGCAACTGGTGCCCGCATAATTATGGAAATTCTTATGCCGGCCCGGTTTCAATTTTCGTTGCGCTGACCAAGTCGATCAACACCGTCGCGGTGCGGGTGGCCGAAGCCATCGGCCGCGACAAGATCGTGGCGGTGATGCGCGCGATCGGCATCACGAGCCCGATCATCGTCAGCCGGCCGCTGCCGCTTGGTGCGGCCGACCTCACGGTGCTCGAGATGACGCGCGCCTACGCGCATTTCGCCAGCGGCGGGCTGTCGGTGCACTCCCATGCGGTAATTGAAATCCGCACCCCGCCGGGTGATCTGATCTGGCGGGCAGGACAGCGACCAGC
Source organism: uncultured Alphaproteobacteria bacterium (assembly GCA_963792635.1). Lineage (GTDB taxonomy): Bacteria > Pseudomonadota > Alphaproteobacteria > Rhizobiales > Xanthobacteraceae > DATNNN01. Next base: position 193,375 of record CAWBWX010000007.1, on the reverse strand, counting down.
CGAAGCCGCGCCTGGTGCTGCCGAAGATCGTGATCGATAGCCTCAACCCGATCCTGCACAACGTGACCGAAGGCGGCACGGGACGGCGCGCGCTGGTCGAGGGCGTGCCCGTCGCCGGCAAGACCGGCACGACCAATGCGTGGCGCGATGCCTGGTTCATCGGCTTCTCCGGCAATTTCGTCGGCGGCATCTGGCTCGGCAACGACGACTACTCGCCCACGCGCAAGATGACCGGCGGCTCGCTGCCGGCAATGACCTGGCAGAAGGTGATGGCCTACGCGCACCAGGGCGTGGAGCTGAAGCCCATTCCGGGATTGAAGCTCGATGTGAAGCCGCGCCTCGAGGACAACCGCGTCGCCGCAGCACCTGCCGCCAAGCCCGTCGAGCTACCCGTGTCGCAGCGACCGATCTCGCTCGCGCCGCGGGCGGCGGAGCGGCTCCTGCAACTCGAGCGCCTGCTGCGCGCCGCCCCGGCGGTCGGCCCCGTGCCTCCCACGGCGCAGACGGGCCGCACCGCCGCGGCAAGACCAACCGATACCGCCATTCAGCCGCCGCTATCGCGCGGCAACTGACAACCCGTCCGACCAACCGCGGATCGCTCCGGCCGTGCGCGCATTCATTCTTCTCGTCGCCTTCGTCGTCGCCGCGGCAACCGGCCTCGGCCTCACCTGGTTTGCGTCGGCCAGCGGCAACGGCTTCGGTGCGGTGAGGGTGGGCGCGTGGAGCGCGTCGCCAAAGACGGGAACACCAGATGCCGATCCCTATGCGCGCGCCGCCTTTGCGCGGGCCGGCGAGCTGCCGCTGGGACTGGCCGATGGCCTCGCGTTCTACGCGGTCCGCGACGACGCCGGCAGCCGGCTCGACGGCCGCTGCGACATCCGCATCGCCGGCCGCCTGTCGCCGGCCCGCTTCTGGACCATCACCGTCTACGATTCCCGCGGCCGGCTGATCGACAACGCGGCCGGCCGCTACGGCTTCACCAGCTCGGAGCTGGTGTGGGCCTCGGACGGACGGGTCGAGATCACGCTCGCGCCGCGGGCGCGCAGCGGCAATTGGCTGCCCACCGGGGGCCGCGAGGACATCGTCGTCATCCTGCGGCTCTACGATACGCCGGTGGGCGTCGGCTCGCGCTCGTCCGACGCGAGCGAGATGCCGGCGGTAAGCCAGGAGCGATGCCCATGAGGCGCTTTCTCCTGCCCATCCTGGCGGGGCTCGTTCTGGGCGGCCTCGTGCATCTGTTGTCGACCTTGGCCTTGCCGCGGCTCGCCTTGGACGACGCGTATGCGCGCCTCGCGCAGCTCGGGGCGCCGAACGCGCTCCGCCTGGTGCCGGAACCGACGCCGTTCGCAGCGACCATGCCGCGCATGGATCCCGCCTTCGAGAGCGCCGTGTGCCGCTACGATCTGAGCCGCGGCGCTTTGCGCGTGCGCGTTCCGGTCACCACCGACTACACCTCGGTGTCGTTCTACACGCGCCACGGCCTTGCCTACTACGCGCTCAACGACCGCTCTGCCGGCCGCCGCCTGATCGAGCTCGAGCTGATGACGCCGGCGCAGCGCGCCGCCCTTCCCGAGGACGAGGAGATCACCGCCGCCGACCGGCTCATCGTCGAAATCACCGACCACGGAAGGGCTCGTCTATATCCGCGCACTGGTGCGCGAGCGCGGCGCCCGCGCGACGGTGCGCGCGCGTCTCAACGAGGCGAGCTGCGCCCCGGCTGCCTGAAATCGTCGTTCGGGTTATTGGCGCGGCGTGCGGCGGCGCTTGCCGTTGGTGGGTTGGCTGGCGGGTTGGCCGCCGGAGGCGTCGGTGCTGACGAGGGCTTTTGCTTCGCTCTTGCTTTCGCGTTCGACACGGACCGCCGGCAGCAGCAGCACATCGGCAACGTGCAGGCGAGCGGCATAGAGCGGCGCGGGGCGCGTTCGTTCGACGGGAAATCTCAGCACCGTACCCATCGATCTTCTCCTCGGATGTCTCGCGATCGCAGCGGACCGCCTTGTCGCTCCCGATTTAAGGTTCGCTATGGTTAATAGTTCGCTAACGAAAACGGAATGTCCCAGGATCATGCTTCGGCGATGTCGAGAAAATGCCGCCCGCCACGGTCTTCCACCTCGACGATCCACAGGTCGGGATCGAAGTTCAACTCGCGCTTGAGCCGCGCCTCGATCTCCAATTCTGGCGCGAGCTTGTCGCCGAAGCAGGCGATGAAGCGGCGCTCGCTCGGGCGCGCCTCGTCGAACGCGGATTGCGGCGCCGGGCCGAATAGGATCGCCGTGCCGTCTAGCCGGTCTATCTTGATGAAGATCGCGCCCGCCTCCTCGGCGCCGCGGCGGCGCACGACGGCGAAGGCCCCCTCCAGATGGCAGCGGCGCACATAAGCCGCCACCCAGATCGCGCTTTTCAGCCGCACGGAACCTCCGCCCTCAAATGGGCGGCTATTCTACCGGACTACCAGTGAATGCGGCGAGTTCCCGCACCAGCCGCTCGCTGACCTCGCCGGTGACGGGAAGCTCGCGGCTCTTCTCGAAGCGCTCGATCGCGGCGCGGGTTTCGGCATCGCGCTGACCGCTGATGCGGAGCGGCCCATAGCCATAGCTCGCCAGCGTGCGCTGGACCCCGAGTACGCGGCCGGGCTTGATTTCCTGCGGGCGAATCGAGCCCGTGATCTCCGACTTCGGCGCGGCGCCGCGGATCTGGGCGAGCACCACCTCGTTCGCATCGCCGGCCACACGCACGCCCTGGGCCTGCTCGAACTGGCGGATGGCCTGTGTCGTGCGCGGGCTGAGCGCGCCGTCCACGGCGCCGTCGTAAAAGCCGCGAGCGGCGAGCTCCCGCTGAACGTCGAGCACGAGATCGGTGCGTGAGCGCGGCGGGGCGGCCGCCGGCCGCGGTTGCGGCACCGGCACCACGACGGGCGAAGGATCGAGGAGCGGAGCAGCCGGAACCACCGGTGCCGCGCGCTTGGCGGCGGCGGACGGCGGCGTGGTCGCGGCCTGCGGCTTGACGAACAGGGGAGCCGGATGCCGGGCGCCCTGCAAGGCGGTGGCGTTGAGGACGACGACGAGGATCGCGCCGGCCGCAACCGTGATTGCCATGAAATCAGCGACGCGCAACGGCGTGAAGCGGCGCGTCCGCCCGGTTTTGCGCGGCCGCCGCCGCATCTGCCGCGGCACGATTTCGGGCTCGAAGTCGGGATCACGCACTGCGCTTCACCTTGTCAGCCGGAGAGAGATCGGAGCGCGCCGGAAGCCGCTCAACATTGGCGCTGACCGTCGCCGGAACGGCGACGAGCGGCAGGCGAATGCGCACCGAGGTACCCTCGCCCACCCGGCTGGTGAATTCGACACGGCCGCCGTGCAGATCCACCAGTCCCTTGACGACCGAGAGGCCGAGACCGGTGCCCTCATAGGGCCGGTCATAGGACGAGCGCACCTGGAAGAACGGATTGCCGAGCTGCGCCATGTCGGCGTCGGCGATGCCGATGCCGGTATCGGTGACGGAGAACATCACCTCGCCGGACTCGCGCCGGGCGACCACAGCCACCCAGCCGCCACGGGCGGTGAACTTGATGGCGTTGGACAGGAGATTGAGCAGCACCTGGCGGATGGCGCGCTTGTCGGCGACGAGTTCGGGCAGGCCGCTAGCGAGATCGAGCTTGAGCGCCACGCCCGCTTGCTCCGCCTTGAGCGCCATCATGTCCCGGCAGCCTTCGATCAGCGGCACCAGCGCGAACGGCTCGGGATAGATGGCGAAGTTTCCGGATTCGATGCGGCTCACGTCGAGGATACCGTTGACCACGGAGAGAAGATGCTCGCCGCTGTCGCGGATGACGCTTGCGTATTCCTTGCGTCGCGCCGGATCGAAGCCGACCTCGCGCTCCTGCGCCAGCATCTCGGAGAAGCCGATGATGGCGTTGAGCGGCGTGCGCAGCTCGTGGCTGACGGTGGCGAGGAAGTTGCTTTTCGCGTCGTTGGCGCGCTCGGCGTCGGCGCGCGCGGCCTCGACGACGAGCGCATCGGCCTTGCGGCCGGAAATATCGCGGGTGACGGCAACGACGGCCCGACTTTTTTCGCGCGCCTGCGTCGCGCCCTGCTCGAAGGCGCGGCAGCGCGTCTCGACCCAGATGAACTGCGCTTCCGTTCCGGCGAGCGGACCGCGGCGCAACCGGTATTCCACCGAAACCTCGGTGCCGCGCGCGGCGGCTTCGGCGATCGCCGTGAGGAAGGCGGGGCGGTCGGCCACGTGCACGCGGTCGAACCAGCGGTGCCCGACAAGCTCGCCGGCCGGTACGCCGAGGAGCGCCTCGGCCGCGGGCGAAACGAACGTGACCGCGGCGTTGCGGCCGTGGCGGGTAATCACGTCGGTCATGCTTTGGGCGAGCAGGTGATAGCGAGCCTCGCCGACCAGCGCGATGCGCTCGCCCAGGCGCGACAGCGTGCACACGCCAAAGGCGACGACACCGGCATAGAGCGTCGCCGAAAGCACGGCGAGGAGACCGAGATCGGCGGTGCGGAATGCGGCGTAACCCTGCGGCAGGAGACCGAGCAGTTCTGCGGCCCACAGGCCGAGCGCGGTCGTAAGCGCAATGCCGATCGCCGCTGCGACGACGCGACGGGAAGCGGAGAATATGGCTTCGAGCGGCAGCACCGCGATCCACGGTACGGCAAAGGAGCTGATGCCGCCGGTAGCGCCGGCGATCAGCGCGACGAGGCTGGCGAGTGCAGCGGCGGACAAGACATGCGCGCGCTCGTAGGCGCCGGTGCGCGACAAGTACGCAGCGACCAGCACCGGCACGACCATCCAGCCGTAGATGATCGCCTCGATCAGCGTGGGAGCGCCGCTCAGCGCGAGATGGACCGGCAGGATGGCGAAGGCGATGAGTCCGCCGACAAGCCGCGTGGCGATGAACGTGCGGTGGCGCGCCGCGGCAAGCGGATCGGCGCGCACCGAGGGGTGCACGAGGGCTTCCACGTAGGCCCGAAGCGGTCCCTGAACGGAGCTGATACGCAACTCGATCGCGGCGCCCTCTCGAAGCAGCGCCGTCCCCTCACCTGCAGCGGAGAACTTGCCACCGCACGCTTAAGCGAACGCTAAGGGCGCGCGTCGCCGGTACCCGGCCGGTTGAGCGGCGGCGAATGGTGAACGAATGGTTACCGCATGCCGCACACGCGCCGCCCACGGTGAAAAGAGTTCTTTCACCCTGAGGAAAATTCGACGAGAACTTTCACCGAAGGCCGAACGTTGCTGCAATGCCTGCGCGCTAAGGTCGGCGCCAAGTGCGGCGAATGACAAGCCGCGAGCAAACGAATCAGGGCGTCATGTTCTTTCTCTTGCGCACCGCCTTCTGGCTGTCGATCGTGATCCTGCTGTTGCCGGCGGATCCGGCCAAGCGCGATTCGGCGCGGCCGCAGCTCGGCACGCTGGAGACGCTCGGCGTCGCCCAGGCCGCGCTCGAGGACGCGGGCGGCTTCTGTGCGCGGCGTCCGGAAGCCTGCGAGGCGGGCTCGCTCGCGCTTTCTTCCTTCGGCGAGAAGGCGCAGTACGGCGCCAAGCTCGTCTATGAGTTTATTTCCGACAAGCTCGGCGACACTCCGGCCAAGCAGACGGAGGCCGAGCGCCCGGGCCGCCATACGCTCACCCCGACCGACGTGTCGCCGGCGTGGAAGGCGGGCGACGCCCCCGTGAGCGACGAGCGCCGGCAAGTCCCCGTTCCGCCGCGCCGCCCCACCTGAATTCCCAGCAAATCTTGCGTTGCGCCGTCCGGCCGCCGCGCCCTATATGAAGGGTACGGTGCAGCATGAACATTGAGCGCATTGTCGAAGACTTCGACGTTCTCGATAGCTGGGACGACCGCTATCGCTACGTGATCGAGCTCGGCCGCGCGTTGCCGCCGTTTCCCGAGCCGGCGCGCAACGACGCGAACAAGGTGCAGGGCTGCGCCAGCCAGGTCTGGCTCATCAGCGAAACCAAACCCGCGCTCAACGGCGGCGGCCCGCGTCTGGAGTTCCAGGGCGACAGCGACGCCCACATCGTCAAGGGCCTGATCGCGATCCTGTTCGCGCTCTATTCGGGCCAGCCGGCGAGCAAGATCCTCGATACCGACGCGCTCGCCGTGTTCGAGCGTCTCGGCTTGCGCGAGCACCTGACGCCGCAGCGCTCGAACGGCTTCCGCTCCATGGTCGAGCGCATCCGCGCCGACGCACGCACGGTGCTCGCCGAAGCGGCCTAATTCGGACGACGCGCAGCGCGTCAGATTCTGATAATGTCAGCTTCTGACCCGAAGCGGACATCGGAATGAACTCGCCAATAAAAAACCTCAGGACATCTTAACGTGGATCAACCGCATTTGCGCCATGAACCAGCCGTCCGGGCTTCGGCTTTCCAATCGGTGCGACGCATCTGATAGCGCTTCGGCCGCATCGAAAATTAGCCACCATAGTATCGGGTCGCCCTGTGGCGTTAGCCGCGTTTCGCCTCGATAGAACAGGTAAACCTTATTGGGCTCGGTATGCAGAATTGTATTCACTTGGGTTTTGCCATCCGGATAGCGCGTCGTGTATTCGCGCCGGTCGGCGGACACGGAATATTCAAACCACTTCGTCGCGCAATCACCCGAATCCGTACTCGTCCATCGTCCGTTCATGGCGGCAAGGGGATCTGTGACCTGAGCCCTAACTACGCCGCCGAGGGCAAGCCAAGCGCCGATTGCGCAGACAACTGACAACACGATTAATCGCATCATTGTCCCCCTTACTCTCCGGCGATGCCGATTGATCCAAACTCCCCAAAGGAATTCCGGAACGTCGTAGACGATATCAGAGGGTGGAATTCCCAGCTAGACAGGGCTGCGTAGAGCTCACCGTATTCCGTGGTCCCAAACCACCTTTGATTTGCAAAATTGGCGGGTTACTAGTCGGCTATTGGCACTAAACGGAACAATCAAGAGGCCGATTTTCTACTTTCTATCCCGCGACGATCCCGACCGCTAGCCGCCGTCCATCGTCGGCCGCGCGCCTGCCGCCTGCCAGGCACGGGTGCGAGCTCGCGCCGGGCCCCGCGCCTCGACGGCGATGCCGTAGTGGCGCGCCAGGCGATCGAGGGCGAGCGACACCACGACCTTGGCCGCACGGCGCGGCCAGCGGCGCTCCTGCTCGACCGCCTCGAGCTTCTTGAGAAAGCAGCAGACGTCGAGCAAGAGCCCGGCGAACTCGGGGCCCGTGGATTCCAGCGCCGCGGCGAGCCGAGATTTCGCGGCGATGACCGCGTCGGCGAATGCCGCCACCCCGCCGCCGGCGGCACCCCGGCGGCTCTGCGCCACCGGCGCGATCCAGTTGGCGGTGACCCTTGGCAGTAAGACCGGCGCGGGTGAAATCGCGGCGCAGGCGCTCGCCGGCGGCGAACTGTGCCGCGTCGATGAGCGGCCGGCCGTCGCGGCCGCGGCGGCGCGCGAGCCAGGCGAGCGGACTCTCCGCCTCATCGTGCTGCGCCCGGAACGGGTCGCCGGCCGCGCGCAGCCGCGCGAGCCGGGCGAGACCGACATCGCTGATGGTGAGCGCGTCGCCGTCCCGGACCACGAGATCGGCGGAAATAAGCAAAGCAAGCTCGGCCGGGCTCGTCCGGCGCCGGCCGCGCTCGCCGACCAGCTCGATCGCGGCGCCGCCGGCGACGCAGCGGGCCGGCCCGTCACACAGAAACGCGAGGAGATCGGCACGCGTCTCCGAGCGTTGCCGCCGCCCGCGAGCCTTCATGCCGCCCGTTCCTCTTCGGCGTTGGCGAGAGCAATGCGCGCCGCCATCTCGAGCCCGTCGAGGGCGGAGTCGAAGGCCGGGTCGTCCCGCTTATCCTCGATGCGGCGGCAGGCATAGGAAGCGGTGGACCGGTCGCGGCCGAAGCCCTCGCCCACGGACGCAAACCGCACGCCCAAGGCGACGTGGGCGAGATACATGGCGGCCTGGCGGGCGCGGGCGGTCTGCGGCGAGCGGCGGGTGGGCGCGCCGATCTCTGTTAGCGCCACCTCGAAGCGGCGGGCGACGAGGATGGCCGCGAGGCGGCAGCGCAAGCGATGGACGTCCGGCAGCGCGGGGTTGGCCGTGGACCGGGCCGGATAGCGAGGCTGGCTGGGCAAAGGCATGGGGGCAAGCTCCGTGTGGGAATATAAGCACACGGGCATGATGATGGCATCCCGGCGGGTGGGGATAAGGTTTTGCGGAAGAAATCGGCTTTTTCTCCTAACCCATTGAATGGGCGCGCGATCGCCGAAGGCGGCCGCGACAGGGCCGGCGGAGTTATCCACTAGGAACTTATCCTCACAGGCGCCGGCCGCCGCAGGATGTGGCGCACGGGAGGAACCCATGCGACGCAAACGACGGCACAGGCGACATTCAACACGGGCATACCCAGACTCACGCATTCGCGCCGTGCGCGCGGAAAGCCCGGAGGCGCAACTTGCCCGGCGCAAGGCGATGCTGGGGATCGACGAGCGGAAACTGCACGACCCCGGGACGCGTCGCCGGCTCGCCCGGGCGTTGCGTCACGAGCGGCGCGCGGCGCGAAGCGGCCGGCCGCCCTACGATCCGCTGCGCCACCTCTTGCTGGTGCGGCTCGAGCGCAAACTGAAGAAGGCCGCCTTGCGGCGAGCGACCCGCACGTCTACTTGTCAGTCCTAGCCCCGGAGGCGACCCATGTCCGAACACCCGTCCCAAGGTCGTGAAGTCCGACGCCGAATGGCGCAAAGAGCTCACGCCCGAGCAGTATCACGTCACCCGCCAGCACGGCACCGAGCGGCCGTGGTCCGGCCCCTATCTCGATGAGAAGCGCAAGGGCATGTACGTGTGCGTGAGCTGCGGCAAGCCGCTGTTCACGTCCGACGACCAAGTACGACTCGGGCTCCGGCTGGCCGAGCTTCTACGCAGCCGGTCGGACAAGGACGCGGTCGTCGAGCATCATGGACGGCTCGCTGTTCATGCGCCGCACCGAGATCCGCTGCGCCGCCTGCGAGGCGCATCTCGGCCATGTCTTCCACGACGGGCCGAAGCCGACGGGACTGCGCTACTGCATGAACGGCTGCGCGCTCAAGCTCAAGCCCGACGAGGCAAAGGTGGCGGCTGACGCGGCGGAGCGATACGCCCGCGCCGCCTAAAGCCGAACGCCGGCCGACAAGCGCATCGTGCACGGCGAGACGCCTCGGTCGACGACTATGCATGGCTGCGCGACGCCAATTGGCGCGAGGTCATGCGGGATCCCGCCAAGCTCGATCCCGAAATCCGCGCCTACCTCGAAGCCGAGAACGTGTACGCCGAGGAACGCATTGGCGCCGCACGACGACGCTGAAACGCGGTCTCATCGCCGAGATGCGCGGGCGCATCAAGGAAGACGATTCCACCGTGCCGGCGCGCGACGGCGCCTTCGCCTATTTCGTGCGCTATCCGCGAAGGCGGGCAGCATCCGCTGTATTGCCGGGCGCCCGTGCGAGGGCGGCGCGGATGAAATTGCTGATCGACGGCGACGCGCTGGCCAAGGGTCACGCCTATTTCCAGCTCGGCGGTGTCGCGCATTCGCCCGACCACCGCGGCTTGCCTGGGCGGCCGACGACGCGGGCTCCGAGTACTACACGATCCGCGTCCGCGATGTGGCGAGCGGCGAGGATCTCTCCGATGTCATTCCCGACACGGCCGGCGGCACGGTCTGGACCGCGGACGGGAGCGCCTTCTACTACGTGCAACTCGACGAGGAGCACCGGCCGTCGCGGGTCTATCTGCACCGGCTCGGCACCGCCGGTCGCCGAGGACCGCCTGGTCTACGAAGAGAACGGACAAGGGCTTCTTTGTCAGCGTCGACGAGCTGCAGGCGCGGCAGCTTCGCCGCGATCTGCGCCGGTGATCACGAGACGTCGGAAGTGCGGCTCCTCGATCTCGCCAGACGCCGGATGCGAGCCCCGCGGCTCATCGCGCCGCGCAAGGCGGGCGAGCGCTACGACGTCGAGCATCATCCGGCGCTTGACGGCGAAGTCACGCTCGTCATCGCAGACCAACGCGGACGGCGCCGAAGACTTCAAGATCGTGACGGCGCCGCTCGGCAACTCCGGGCCGCGAGAACTGGCGCGAACTGATCCCGCACCGGCCGGGCACGCTGCATCCTCGACGTCGCCGTGCTTGCGCGACTGGCTGGTGCGGCTCGAGCGCGACCGACGGCCTGCCGCGCATCGTCGTGCGCCGCGCTCGCCGACGGCGCCGGAGCACACGATCGCGTTCGACGAGGAAGCCTATTCGCTCGGCTTCGTCCCGGCTTCGAGTTCGTCACCGACTACGCTGCGCTTCACCTACTCGTCGATGACGACGCCGAGCGAGGTCTGGGACTACGACATGCAGACGCGCGCAGCGCGTGCTGCGCAAGCGCCAGGAAATTCCCTCCGGCCACGATCCGGCGCACTACGTCACGCGGCGCATCTTCGCGACCGCGCCAAGGACGGCGAGACGGTACCGATCTCGCTCCTGCACCGCCGCGACACCAAGATCGACGGCACAGCGCCGCTGCCTGCTCTACGGCTACGGTGCGTACGGCATCGCAATGCCGGCGCAGTTTCAGCACCAACCGGCTATCACTCGTCGATCGCGGCTTCGTCTATGCGATCGCGCATATGCGCGGCGGCACCGAGAAGGGCTGGCGCTGGTACCGCGAAGGCAAGCTCGCACAAAAGGAAAACACCTTTTCGCGACTTCGTCGCCTGCGGCCGAGCATCTGATCGCGGAGGGATTCGCGCTCGGCCGGCCGCATCGTCGCTCATGGCGGCTCGGCCGGCGGCCTGCTGATGGGCGCCGTCGCGAACATGCGACCCGATCTGTTCGGCGGCATCGATCGCCGAAGTGCCGTTCGTCGACGCGCTGAACACCATGCTCGACGACACGCTGCCGCTGACGCCGCCGGAATGGCCGGAGTGGGGAAATCCGATCACCGACGCCGAGGCGTTCCGGCGCATCCGCGGCTATTCGCCCTACGACAACGTTCGCCGCGAAGGCTTATCCGCGCGATGCTGGTGCTCGCGGGCTTACCGATCCGCGCGTCACCTACTGGGAGCCGGCGAAATGGGTCGCGCAGGCTGCGCGCGCACAGACGACCGACGGCAATCCGCTTCTGCTGAAGACCAACATGGACGCGGGCCACGGCGGCGCGGCCGGCCGCTTCGACCGGCTCGAGGAAGTCGCGCTGGCGTTATGTATTTGCGCTGACGACCGTCGGGCTCGCGTGACGCATGAGACAGCACGACCGGCTCGATCGCTTTCGGCGTGGCGGCGATCACTTGTGCTCTGCGCGCTGTGGGCGTTTCAGCAGGTTGCGATCAAGGTCACGAACGCTGGCATTTCGCCCGCGTTCCAGAGCGGGCTGCGCTCGCTCGGCGCGCTGGTCCTTCTGCTCCTGTGGTCGAGCCTCCGCAAGCATCCCGCTGTTTCAGCGCGACGGCACGCTGGTCGTCGGGATCGTCGCCGGGTGCCATGTTCGCCGCCGAGTTCGCGTTCATCTACTGGGCGCTGGTGTTCACCGACGTCGCGCCGCAGCGTGCTCTTCTCTATACGGCGCCGTTCTTCGTTGCGATCGGTGCGCATTTCTTCTCCCGGGCGAGCATCCGGCACCGGCGCAGGTGGTGGGCTTGCTCGTGCGCGTTCGCCGGCGTCGGCGCTCGCGGTTTCGGACGGCCTGTCGCTGCCGACGTTGGCGCGCGTTGATCGGCGACTCGATGATGCTAGGTCGCTGGCGCGCTGTGGGGAGCAACCACGGTGCTCATCAAGGCGCAGCGCGCTCGCGCGCATCGATCCGGCGAAGACGCTCGCCTATCAGCTCGCGGTATCCGGCGTAGCACTCACCTGCCGGTGCGCTGTTCTGGCGAGCGCGGCATCTTCTCGATCCGACGCCGCTGGTCGTCGGCCTCGCTCGCCTATCCAGATCGTGATCGTGGCGTTCGCTTCTTATCTCGGCTGGTTCGCGCTGATCCGCATTTATCCGGCGTCGCGCTTGCGGCGTTCACGTTTCTCACGCCGCTCTTCGCCGTCGGTTTCGGCGCGCTCGTGCCGAACGCGTAACCGTGCTCCGTCGCGTCGCTCGTGTTCGTCGCGTTTGGGATTTGGCTCGTCAACCGGCCCGAGGCACCGCAAAAAGTGTAGCCGCCAATGTTCCGGCCGCCACGGCGCCGACCAGCTGCATCAGAATGAATGCCGGAACATGTTCGAGCGCGATGCCCGCGAATGTCGAGGTAAACCCGCGCGCCAACGTCACGGCCGGATTGGCGAATGACGTGGACGCGGTGAACCAATAAGCGGCGCCGATGGTAAGACCGACGACGGCCGGGATTATCTTTGGCGAATGCCGCGACGCTCCCACGATCGCCAATATCAATACGAATGTCGCGACCGCCTCGGATAACCATTGCGACCAACCAGCTCGTCGAAACGTCCCAATTGCCAACGGCGCAATATCGAACATCAGATGAGCGACCACCGTGCCAAAGACGCCGCCGATACACTGGACGGCAATGTACGGCGCGGCGTCGCGCCAGCGTATGTCGCCGTATCCGGCAAAAACGAGGGTAACTGCCGGATTGAAGTGGGCGCCGGAAACCGGCGCGAAAATGGTGATGATGACAACGAGCGTCGCGCTCGTCGCCAGCGTATTGCACAATAGAGCAATTGCCTGGTTGCCGCCCGCAAGCCGCTCCGCCATCACGCCCGAACCGACCACCGCCGCGACGAGAATGGCGGTGCCCAATCCTTCGGCGACAAGGCGTCGCGCGAGCGGTTGATGCGTCATTCTGAGACCGGCGACGTGGCGTCCGCCCGGCCGACGGTACCGATGTCACGCAATTTGGCTTGCAGCAGGAGCTCGTCGAGCGAGTGAAGCGGCAGCGCCGCAAACAATTCGATGCGCCTCAGCAACAGTCTGTATGCCTCACGGAAAGCCCGCGTTTTCTTGACGGACGAACCAGTCACCGCGGCAGGATCGGGAACGCCCCAATGCGCCGTGATGGGCTTGCCCGGCCAGACCGGACACGCTTCACCTGCGGCATCGTCGCAAACGGTAAAAATGAAATCGAAATGGCGCCCGCCGCTCGTGGCAAACTCGTTCCACGATTTGGAGCGAAAACCGGAAGTATCGTAGTCGAGAGCGCGCAGCAACTCGAGCGTAAGCGGGTTTATTTTTCCTGACGGGTGACTGCCGGCGCTGAAAGCGTTAAATTTTCCGTGTCCAACCCTGTTCAAAATCGCTTCCGCCATGATCGAACGGGCGGAGTTTCCCGTGCAAAGAAAAAGTATATTGTAAGTGCGTTCAGACACGCGCCCGCTCCTTCTTTTTGATCGGGGCGCATGACGGCACGAGCGCCGGAGCGCAGATTTCCGGACGACCGCCGCAGCAATCCTCCATCAAGAACTGAATGAGGCTTCGAAGAACTTTGTAGTCCGCGACGTAAATGATCGAGCGCGCTTCGCGGCGCGAGGTGATGAGACCCGACCGTTCCAGTTCCTTGAGATGGAAAGAGACATTCGACGGCGATACGCCGATGCCTTCGGCAATATCGCCCGCCGCCACGCCGGCCGCTCCGGCCCGCACTAGCCGGCGAACGATTCGCAGCCGCGATTCTTGCGCCAGCGCGGCGAATCCCAACAGGGATTGACTTTCCTTGGCTTTCATATTTCAATAATCCTTGAATAATTGAAATGAGGATAACGCCGATGCTCGCCAAAGACAAGGCCCCCGTTGCGTCATGGACAAACGATCTTTCGATCGGACAGTTTCTCGACGCGCTTGCCGATCACGCCGAAAGAAATCTCACGTTCGAATATGACGGACGCGAAATTCTCCCTGGCTACCACGTAACCGAGGTCAAGACGGGCCGTTTCGCCGCGCTCGATTGCGGCGCGAACCCCGAATCGTGGACCGAAACGGTCATCCAGCTTTGGGATGTGCCGCGAGAAGGAACCCGGGCGGTCATGTCGGTGGGAAAATTTCTAGCGATCATGCGCAAGTTCGCGGCTGACGTGGAGCTTGATCGCAATTCCAAGCTCACCTTTGAGGTGAGCGATCCGGCGAGCGCCTTGCAGCTATTCGGACCGGCGTCGGCCGAGACCGACGGCGAATCCGTTCGCGTTTCGCTGCGCCGCCGCCCGGCAAGCTGCAAACCGCGTGACCGGTGGCTCGAACAGAAACAGGCGCGTACAGAAGCCGCGCGTTGTTGCGCTGCGTAGTACTTAAGATCTACCTAGCGCCCATCAGGAAGCCGGCGCCCGCCCGCTGAACTCGGCATCGGCATCGGTGCCCGTCCGCGCCACGTGGGCGCGCAGCTCCTCCACCGATCCGAAGCGAACGGTGCCGAGCGGCAGCTCAGCCTCGATCGACCCGTCGGTGTAGAGCGTATACGCCATCCCGCTGATGATGCCCGATCGCATGACGGTGACCGCCACAGGCGCGGCCGGCGCGGGCGCGAGTTCGAGTTCAGGCTCGGATTCGGGCTCGGGCTCGGGTTCAGGCGCCGGCGCGGGCGTGGAAGCCTGCGGTAGCGGCGCCGGTGCCCGCGGCTGCGGCGTGGCACGTGGCCGATCGGACGGCCAACTCTTTTTCGTTTCGGCTGCCTCTTCGAGGCGCATCGCGGTGCGCGGCGGCCAGGCACGGCGCTGCTCGCGGCTCGGTGATGCTGGCGCATCCGCCTCAGGCTCCTCGTCGAGGGCTGCGGCAGGTTGAGGGCGCTCGATACGCACGGGCTTTGGCTCCTCGGCGATCCGCGAAGCGACCTCGCGCACGCGCTTGAACTGCTCATCGCGCCGATACGCGATTTCACGCGCGGGCTTCACGCCGTCCTCGTCATCCAGAATCGGCTTGCGCAGGGGCGGCAGCGAGACGGGCATCTCGGCCTCGAGCGGCAATTCGTGCGGCACCAGCGGTATCTGGAACTCGCCGGGGATCGCGGGCGTCAGCTTGCCGATGCGTTCGCCAAGCGTGCGCAGCGAACGGAGCACGAGCCCCAGTCCAACGAGGAGGAGGCCGCCCACGGCAGCTGTGCTGCCAGCGGCGATCAGCGTGTTGCCGATGCCGAACGCCCAATTTTGGATACCAAAAGCCAACGCCGCAAAACCGGCGAGCGTGGTGAGAATTCCAAGAAGCACGATGAACACAGGCATTCGGTCAGGTTCTCCGCTGCGCCCCCGCAAGGGATTACCGCACGTCTTGTCGCGAGCCTCCGGCAAGATATGGGCGATTCGGCGGCACGTTGCCGTATGAAGCAGGCCGGCGTATCTATTCAGTGAACGGGAGAAGAGCCATGGCCTTCACGCTGCCGGACCTGCCTTATCCACATGACGCGCTCGCCCCTTACATGTCGCGGGAGACGTTGGAATACCACCACGACAAGCACCACAAGGCCTACGTCGACAACGGCAACAAGGCGATGGCCGGCACCGAGTGGGAAGGAAAGCCCGTCGAGGAGGTGGTCAAGGGCTCCTACGGGAAGAACCCGGCGGTCTTCAATAATGCCGGCCAGCACTACAACCACACCCACTTCTGGAAGTGGATGAAGCCCAAGGGCGGCGGCAACATTCCCGGCGCGCTGGAGAAGCGGATCGTCTCCGACCTCGGCTCGGTGGACAAGATGAAGGAAGAGCTCGTTCAGGCGGGCGTCGGCCAGTTCGGCTCCGGCTGGTGCTGGCTTGCGGTGAAGGGCGGCAAGATCGCCGTGATGAAGACGCCCAATGGCGAGAATCCGCTGGTGCATGGCGGAACCCCAATTCTCGGCTGCGATGTATGGGAGCATTCCTACTACATCGACTACCGCAACCGCCGGCCGGACTACCTCAAGGCCTTCATCGACAACTTGGTAAACTGGGAATACGTGGCGGAGCTGGCCGCCAAGGCGAGCTGAGCCAGTTCCTCGGTTAGACCAGCATCCAAAAAACGGGGAACCGGGTGGCGCATGCTGCGTTGCACAGGAGCGTCCTTGTGCGCGTCGCGCTGACTTGCTGAAATCCGGCCTCAATCGCCGCCTAGGTGATGGCGCGGGCGACGCCTGACGAGCCTGCCTTCTGAGCAACGACTGGTCGCCCTAGTCTCATGCGCATCCCGCATTTCTTCGCGCGCCCCCTCGCCGCGCCGGCTGACGCCGCCGCCGCGGTGCTTGTCGCCGGCCTATTGGCGATCGCGTTCCTCACCTACGACGACTACGGGATGGGGTGGGACGACTACGCCCACTGGAAATACGGCGAGCTCCTGCTTTCCTACTACACATCCGGCTTCACCGATCCGCGCGCGTTCTCGCACTACAATCTGTTCTACTACGGCGGCGGCTTCGATCTCGCGGCAGCGGCACTTAGCAAGATTTTCCCCATCGGCGTCTTCGAAATGCGCCGGCTGCTCGGTGCGCTGGTGGGCATCGCCGGTCTCGTCATCGTGTGGCGCACGGCGCGCCTGCTCGCAGGTCCGCTGGCCGGGCTGATCGCACTCGCGCTGTTGGCGAGCGCTTCGCTCTATTACGGCCACATGTACATCAACCCGAAGGACATTCCCTTCGCGGTGGCGATGGCGTTTCTCCTCTACACCTGCCTGCGCGCCTTCGCCGAGCACCCGCGCCCACGCGCGAGCACGATCGTGTTGTTTGGCTTGGCGCTCGGCCTCACCATCGGAACGCGGGTGATCGGTGGCGCTGCAATTCTTTTCGCCGTGATCGCCGCCGCCGTCCTCCTGTTCACCGAGATAAGGCAACTCGGCGCCCGCACCGCGATCCGGCGGATGGCGATGCTGGTGGGACGACTGGCGCTGGCGCTACCGCTTGCCTACGCAGTGATGGCGCTGGTGTGGCCGTGGGGTGTGCTGGCGCCGCTCAATCCCGTTCGCGCGCTGCAATACTATTCGCACTTCTGGGAGAAGCCCTGGCAGGAATTGTTCGACGGCATGCTGATCATGATTCCGGAGATGCCGCGCAGTTATGTGCCGAAGCTCCTGCTGCTCAAGCTGCCCGAAGGTCTTGTGGCGTTGGCGGTAGCGGGGCTCGCGGGCGCTCTGGTCGCGGTGTGGCGCGGCAACATCGAGCCGTGGCGGCGGGCGGGGCTCGCGCTGATCGTCGTCACCGCCGTCCTGCCGATCGCGCTTGTCGTGGCGACGCGGCCGGTCGTGTATAACGGCGTACGGCATTTCCTGTTCGTCATCCCGCCGCTCGCGATCGTCGCCGGTCTGGCGGGGGCCTACATCATCCGCTTCCTGGCCGCTCGCACGCGTCTCGCTGCCGCTGCAGCGGCCGCCGTCCTCGTCGCCTCGGTTGGGCTGTCGGTCTACGACCTGACGCGCCTGCATCCTTATCAATACGCGCAGTTCAATCGCCTGGCCGGCGGCCTGCGCGGCGCCGACGACCGCTACATGATCGATTACTGGGGCCTCGGCCTGAAGGAAGCGGCCGAGACGCTGCGCGACCGTCTCGAGGAAGGGCACGTGACGCCGCCCCGCGGCCGGCGCTGGAAAGTAGCGGTGTGCGGCCCGTCGCAAACCCTTCTGATCGAGCTTGGACCGGGCTTCGACGTCTCCAATGAGGCGTTGGGCGCCGATTTCGCGATCTCGCTCGGCACCTTCTACTGCGCCGAGCTCGACGCGCCGATCGTGGCCGAGGTCGAGCGCGACGGCGTGGTGCTGGCGCGCGCCTACGACCTGCGTGGCCGCTCGTACGTAACCACTTGGTCGTATCCGCCGATCGCCGACAAGTCGGTGGAATCGCAGGGTGCCGACCGGCACCCGTGACCATGGCCGGAGCGCCGGAATGATCCGCGCTTTCGTCTTCGACGCCTATGGAACGCTATTCGACGTCCATGCGGCGATTGCGCGACAGCGCGTCCGCGTCGGGCCCGACGCTGACCGCCTCTCGGAGCTGTGGCGGGCCAAGCAGCTCGAATACGCGTGGAATCTGACGCTGCGCGATCGCTACGAGGACTTCTGGAAGCTGACCAAACGTGCCCTTGATTTCGCGCTTTACCGATTTCCGCACGTGGACCGGCGTATAAAGGCGTCACTGCTCGAAGCCTATCGCGAGCTCGACGCCTTTCCCGACGCCCGGGCCGCGCTCGCCGCCCTCAAGGAAAAGGGACATTCCAATGCGATCTTATCGAATGGGTCGCCGGCCATGCTGCAAGCGGCCGTCACCGCCGCCGGTCTCGGGCCCTTTCTCGATCACGTGATCTCGGTCGATTCGATCAAGGCCTACAAGCCGCGCCGCGCCGTGTACGAGCTCGCCATCCGCGCCCTCGGCGTGCCCGCCTCCGACATCGCCTTCGTCTCGTCGAACCGGTGGGACGTGGCCGGCGCCGCCGACGCCGGACTAGCGGCGATTTGGGTCAACCGCAGTCGCGCGCCGGACGAATATGCGGATGCGCCGCCGCGCGCCGTGGTCTTCGATCTCGCCGGTCTCGCCGAGCTTCGCCTGTAATTCACCCGGCAAGCGCGGCCAGAATGCGCGCCCACGAGCGGGCGCCCTTGTGGAAGGATCGTCAGGTCGTACTTCTCGTTCGGCGAATGGATGCGGTCGTCGTCGAGGCCGAAGCCGACGAGGAGCGAATCCATCCCGAGCATCGCGCTTGAACGGCGCGACGATCGGGATCGAGCCGCCCGAGCCCGATGAGCACCGCCGGCCGCCGCCATTCGTCGGCCAGCGCGCGCGCGGCGTCTTCGCGAGGTGGGGCGTCGATCGGCTGGCTGCATCGCCGGGCTCGCCGCCATGGCGAGAGAAACGTCGCCTTGCAGTTCAGCCGGCAGGCGCGCGCGCACGAAGGCGCGGAAGGCCTCCTGCGACCTTGACCGGGTCCTGATCGCCGACCAGGCGGAACGACACCTTGGCCGACGCTTTCGCGGGGATCACGGTCTTGGAGCCCTCGCCGGTATAGCCGCCGACGATGCCGTTCACGTCGCAGGTCGGCCGCGACCAGATCTGCTCGAGCACGCCGACGGCCCCGCTCGCCGGCCGGCATGGATAGGCCGATCTCGGCGAGGAAACGCCGCTCGTCGAAGTGCGAGCGACGTCCACTGCGCCTTGATGCTCGGCGTCGAGCTCGCCGACGCCATCGTAGAAGCCGGGGATCGGCGACGCGGCCGTCGCCGTCGTGCAGGTCGGCGAGGATGCGCGCGAGCACGTGGATCGGATTGCGCGCGGCGCTGCCGTACAGGCCGGAGTGCAGATCGCGCTCGCGCGCCTGCACGATGACCTCCTCGTAGACGAGCCCGCGCAGCATGGTGGTGATCGCCGGCGTCGTCGGCGTCCCACATGTCGGTGTCGCAGACGAGCGCGATGTCGGCCTTCAGCTCGTCGCGCATTGCGCGGTCGAGAAACGGGATCATGCTCGGGCTGCCGATTTCCTCCTCGCCTTCGAGCAGCACCGTGAGGTTGACCGGCAGCCTGCCGGTCGCGCCGATCCAGGCGCGGCACGCCTCGACGAAGGTCATGAGCTGGCCTTTGTCGTCGGCCGCGCCGCGCGCCGACGATGCGCTTGCTCGCCGTTCGGCTCGGCGACGACGCGCGGATCGAACGGTCGCGACTCCCAAAGGTCGAACGGATCGACCGGCTGCACGTCGTAATGGCCGTAGAACAGGACGTGTGGACCGCCGGCGCGGCCGCGGCCGTGCGCCACCACCATCGGATGGCCGCGGTCGGGCGCACGCTCGCGTCGAAGCCGATGCCGCTCAGCTCGCGCGCCAGCCAATCGGCGGCGGCGCGGCACTCCTCCTTGAAGGCGGGGTCGGTGGAGATCGACTCGGAATGCGCAGGAGCGCGAACAGCCGCTCCAGGCCGTTCTCGAGATCGCCATCGATGTGCGTAAGCGTCGCGGCAAGCGGTGTGGTCATCTGCGGCGAAGCTAGCAACCCGAGGCGATGACGCAAGCGCCAACGCGGCCGGTCGCCGTTAGTCGGTGCCGCGTACGGCGTGCCGCGCCTTCTGCAAGACGGAGCCCATGCGCCGGTAGAGCAGGCGCGGCGCCACGGGCAATCCGATCACGGCGCGGTAGCCAGCCGCAGTGGCCGCTTCCTGCGACGCCACGGAGGCGTCGGCGGCAAGCAGGATCGCGGGTGTTCCATCCTGAAAAGGGCTGGGGAAAACTTTCGTCTCCGAGCCAGAGCCCAGCGCGCGCGGATCGACGACGCAGAGATCGAACGGCCGATCGGCCGCGAGCCTTCGCGCGTCCTTGACGCTGCCGGCGGGCACCACCTGCGCCAGCCCGAGGTCGGCAAGCTCGGCGCAGAGCAGCGCACGACGACGCGCGTCACCATCGATCACGACGATACGGGCGTTGGGGAGAAAGCGCATTCCAAGAGCGTCCGGCCGTCGTGCGTCCAGCTCGTGAATGGCGCTGGATCACATTCCCGTGAGCAAAAGGCTAGCAAATTATCGCGATTCTGCAACTAGTTCGCGGACTATGGTTATACCTCCCGACGATTGTTCGCCGGCGGTCGCAACAAAAAGGTGTCCGGGTATTCGGTAGCCAGTCCGGCAAATTGGGGCCGATCGACCCCGCGTCAGGTGGCGCCACCTAACCGACGCAACCAGGAATGGTCCAGGTCGCCGTCGGTCGCGCCGACCCACGCAACTTCCTGCGGCGCCTGCCGCGGTGCGACAGCGCGAAAAAAAATTCACCGACGCCGGGCGCCGACAAGCACGAAACCGTTGGTTTGTCGAGGCCGCGAAAAGTTTTTTTCGCACGGTGCTTGTGCTCGCCGAAATCGATTGCCCATAATCATCCGCCAAGCCGGCAAGCGAGCGGTAAGCGAGCCGCGCTCCAACCGAAATCGAGGCTTGCCCTGACCTATCCGATCGACAAAATCGACAGCATCGATCCCGCCCTCGCCGCCAAGCTGAAGGCGGCGCGCATTCGCACTACCGAGCGCCTGTTGGAAGCGGCCAAGGACCCGCGCGGCCGCGAGAAGCTCGTCGCCAAGACCGGCGTCGACGGCGCCACCATCCTGAAATGGGCCAATGCCGCCGACCGCATGCGCATCAAAGGCGTCGGCAGCGAGTACGCCGAGCTTCTGCAGGCGGCCGGCGTCGACACGGTGCGCGAGCTCAAGTACCGCAATCCGGCGAAGCTGGCGCAGGCCATGGCGGCGGCGAACGCGCGCAAGAAGCTGGTGCGCCTGTTGCCCAGCGAGAAGCTGGTGAAGCGGTGGATCGCCGAGGCGCGTGCGCTGCCCTTGAAGATCAGCTATTAAGCGACCGCCGCCCTTCTAACGGCTTGCATTTCTGCCTGCGGCTGCGCTTCATAGGCCGATCTTGGCCATGCTGGATGCATTGAAATCACGCGCGCTCGACGCCCGCGGCCGCAAGCTGGCTCTCGGCGGCCGCACGCTCGTCATGGGCATCGTCAACGTCACGCCGGACTCCTTTTCCGATGGCGGGCGCTATCCGACCGCAGACGCGGCGATCGCCGCGGGCGTTCAGCTCGTCGGCGAAGGCGCTGACATCGTCGACGTGGGTGGCGAGTCCACCCGCCCGGGTCATGCGCCTACGGATGCCGAGACGGAGCTTGCCCGCGTGCTGCCGGTGGTCGCGGGCCTTGCGGCGGCGACCGCGGCGCCGGTCTCGATCGATACGTCCAAGGCGACGGTTGCCGAAGCGGCGCTGAAGGCCGGCGCCTGCATCGTCAACGACGTGTGGGGCTTCATGCGCGATGCCAAGATGGCGGCCGTCGTCGCTGCGCACGATGCCGCGGTGGTGATCATGCACAACCGCAACAAGGCCGACCCCAGCCTCGACATCCTCGCCGAACTATCGACCTTCTTCGCCCGCGCCTTGGAGCGCGCCCATCACGCCGGCATCCGGCCGGACCGCATCGTACTCGACCCGGGCATCGGATTCGGCAAAACGCTGGAGCAGAACCTGACCATCCTGTCGCAGCTCGAGAGGTTGATGGCGCTCGGATTTCCCATCTTGGTCGGCACGTCGCGCAAGAGCTTTATCGACCGCCTGTCGCCGAGCGAATCGGACGGTCGCCTCCCCGGCACCGTCGCTGCAAACGTGATCGCGGCACTTTCGGGCGCCGCCGTCGTGCGGGTGCATGACGTGGCGGCGCACGTACAGGCACTCCGCATCGCCGACGCCATCCGCGGAGTCAGCCGATGAAGGGCGTGATCGAGATCGCGGGCCTCGTCTCGTTCGCCCGCCACGGCGTCGGCGCGGACGAGGCCAAGCACGGCCAGCGCTTCGTGCTCGATCTCGCCCTCGAGATCGACGTGGAGAAGGCCGCGCGCACTGACCAGCTCGCCGACACCATCGACTACGGCGAGGTGATCGCGGTCGCCGAGGCGGCGTTCCACGAGCGGCGCTTTTACCTGATCGAGGCGGCGGCGGCGCACGTGGCGACCGTCGTGCTCGCCCACTTCCCGTCGGCGCAGGTCGCGCGCGTCACGGTGCGCAAGCCCTCCGCCCCGGTGCCGGCCACCATCGACCACGTGGCGGCGACGGTCGAGCGCCGCCGCGATGGCTGAGGTCTACCTCGGCCTCGGCTCCAACCTCGGCGACCGGGCGGATCATCTGGCGCGCGGAGTGGACGCCCTCGCCGGGCATGCGATTCTTCCCGTAAACCGGTCGGCGATCTACGAGACCGAACCGTGGGGGCCGGTGCCCCAGGGGCGCTACCTCAATCAGGTGGTGCGCGCCACCACCGAGCTCGCTCCGCGCTCGGTGCTCACGGCCGTGTTCGCCATCGAGCGGGCGCACGGCCGCGACCGGCGGCAGGAAACTCGCTTCGGCCCCCGCACCCTCGATATCGACATCCTCGCCTACGACGACCTCGCGATCCGCGAGGCGGACCTGGAAATTCCCCACCCGCGCCTGCTGGAGCGCGCGTTCGTGCTGGTACCGCTCGCGGAGATTGCGCCCGACCTCGTGGTGAACGGGGTGAAGGTGCGCGATGGGCTCGCCCGCCTCGACCGCAGCGGAATCGCGCGCTTTCCCGGAGGTTGACCGTCGCTGAGCGGTGCGCGACGTAAGAGAGGCCATGGCCGACCTTTCGCTCGCCGCCGCGTTTCCACCCGCCACCCGCGAGGATTGGCTGGCGCTGGTCAAGCGCACCCTGAAGGGCACTCCCTACGAGGAACTGGTCTCGAAAACCCGGGACGGGCTGGCGATCGAGCCTATCTACGAGCGCGCAGCCGGCGCGCGCCCCATCGCCGGCCGGCCGGCCGGAACGCCGTGGATCGTGATGCAGCGGGTGGATCATCCGGACGCGACGGCGGCGAACGCCGAAGCGTTGGATGACTTGAAGAACGGCACCACCGGGCTTGCGATCCTCGCTGCCGGCGCCGCGGCCGCGAACGGTTATGGGCTGGCCGACGCCAGCGCCGCCACCTTCGACCGCGCGCTCGCCGGCATTGAAATCGACGCGATCGCCGTTCGTCTTGATGCAGGCGGCCGCGACTTGGAGGCGGCCGAAGCGCTGCTGGCGCTCGCCGCCAAGCGCGGCATCGGGGCGGACAAGCTCGATCTCTCCCTTGGCTTCGATCCGCTCGGGACGCTCGCCGGCACCGGCGCGCTCGCCGAGCTGTCGGACGCGGCGCTCGCCCGGCGCGCGCGGTTTACGGCCGAGCTCGTGCGCGGCGGTTTTCGTGGCCAAGCTTTCCTCGCCGACGGGCGCGTGATCCACAACGCTGGCGGCTCGGAAGCGCAGGAACTCGCCTTTGCGCTCGCGGCGGCGGTCGCCTACTGGCGCGCGCTGGAGGCGGCCGGCGCCGATCTCGACGCGGCCCGGCGGCAGATCGCCTTCATGCTTGCGGCCGACGCCGATCAATTCCTCTCGCTCGCGAAGTTCCGCGCCCTACGTAAGCTGTGGGCGCGGGTGGAGGAAGCGGCCGGCCTCGCTCCGCAGCCGATCCGGCTGCATGCGGAAACCGCCTGGCGCATGGTCACGCGGCGCGATCCTTACATGAACTGGCTGCGCGCGACGGTTGCCACCTTCGCGGCCGGTCTCGGCGGCGCCGACTCGATCACCGTGCTGCCGCATAGCGCGGTGCTCGGCCTGCCCGATCATTTCGCCCGGCGCATTGCGCGCAACACGCAACTGATCCTGCAAGAGGAATCCAACCTTCACCGCGTTGCCGACCCGAGCGCGGGCGCCGGCGCGATCGAGGACTTGACGGAAAAACTCTGCCGCGCCGCTTGGTCGCTGTTTCGGGAAATCGAGGCGGCAGGCGGGTTAGCGTCCGCGCTGGCGAGCGGCGGCATCCAAAAGAAAATCGCCGCGGTGCGCCGCGAGCGCCAACAGGCCATCAAGAGCGGGCTTGAGCCGCTGATCGGCACCACGGTATTTCAGGATGCCAAGGAGATTCCGGTCGCGGTGCTCGACGTGGCTCGTCCCGCGGTTCCAAAGCCGGCGCAGATCGCGGTTCGAGTGGAGCCGCTCGTGTCCCTGCGCCTCAGCGAGCCGTTCGAATAGTGCGCCCGTGCCGGAAAACGGACGTGTGATAGTGTGGGCCTGAGATGAGCAAGATTCCCGATTTCGCCACGCTCGATTTCGCCGCCGCGTCGGTGGCGGCGGAGTCCGGTTCGGCCGCCCCGTGGACGACGCCGGAGGGCATCGCGGTGAAGCCCGCCTACGTCGAGCCCGACCTCGCAAACATCGATTTCCTGGACACCTGGCCCGGCATCGCGCCCTATCTACGCGGGCCCTACCCCACGATGTACGTCACCCAGCCGTGGACGATCCGGCAGTACGCGGGCTTCTCCACGGCGGAGGACTTCCAACGCTTTCTACCGGCGCAACCTCGCGGGCGGCCAGAAGGGCCTTTCCGTCGCCTTCGACCTCGCCACCCACCGCGGCTACGACTCCGACCATCCGCGCGTCTCCGGGGACGTGGGCATGGCCGGCGTCGCCATCGACTCGATCTACGACATGCGGACCCTGTTCGACCGCATCCCGCTCGATCAGATATCGGTGTCGATGACCATGAACGGCGCCGTGCTGCCGGTGCTCGCGCTCTTCATCGTTGCCGGCGAGGAGCAAGGCGTTAGCCCGGAAAAGCTCGCGGGCACGATCCAGAACGACATCCTCAAGGAGTTCATGGTCCGCAACACCTATATCTATCCGCCCGCACCTTCGATGCGGATCGTCTCGGACATCTTCTCTTTCACCGCGGCGAAGATGCCGAAGTTCAACTCGATCTCGGTGTCCGGCTATCACATGCAGGAGGCGGGCGCGACCGCCGACCTCGAGCTCGCCTATACGCTCGCCGACGGTGTCGAGTACGTGCGCGCCGGGCTGAAGGCCGGCCTCGACATCGACCGCTTCGCACCGCGCATCTCTTTCTTCTGGGCGATCGGCATGAATTTCTTCATGGAGGTGGCGAAGCTGCGCGCCGCGCGCCTCCTGTGGGCGAAGCTGATGCAGCCGTTCGAAGCTAAGGACGCGCGCGCGCTATCGCTGCGCACCCATTGCCAGACCTCGGGCTGGTCGCTCACCGCCCAGGACGCGTTCAACAACGTGATCCGCACCGCGGTCGAGGCCATGGCGGCTACCCAGGGCCACACGCAATCACTGCACACCAACGCCTTCGACGAGGCCCTCGCCTTGCCGTCCGACTTCTCCGCACGCATCGCCCGCAACACCCAGCTCTTTTTGCAGCAGGAGAGCGGCACCACGCGCGTCATCGATCCGTGGGGCGGATCGTTTTACGTGGAGCGTCTCACCCACGACCTCGCGGCCAAGGCCTGGGCGCATATCGAGGAAGTGGAAGGCCTCGGCGGCATGGCGAAGGCGATCGAGGCGGGCATCCCGAAGCTGCGCATCGAGGAAGCGGCGGCGAAGACCCAGGCGCGCATCGATGCCGGCGCGCAGACCATCGTCGGGGTCAACCGCTACCGCACCACGCGGCAAGCCGAGATCGACATCCTCAAGGTCGACAACTCCGCCGTCCGCGCCCACCAGATCGAGAAGCTCAAGCGGCTGCGCGCGGAGCGCGACCCGAAGGCCGTGGAGGACGCGCTCGCCGCGCTGACGCGCACGGCTGCCGGCGGCAACGGCAATCTCTTGGCGCTCGCCATCGACGCGGCGCGGGCCAAGGCCAGCGTCGGCGAAATCTCCGGCGCGCTGGAGAAGGTGTGGGGCCGGCACCGCGCCGAAACCCGTGCTATATCAGGGGTCTACCGCAAGGAGGCGGGTGCCATGGCCGATGCGGTCGCGCGCGTGCAGCGTCTCGCCGAAGCGTTCGAGGTCGAGGAAGGCCGCCGCCCGCGCATCCTCGTCGCCAAGGTCGGCCAGGACGGCCACGACCGCGGGCAGAAAGTCATCGCCTCGGCGTTCGCCGATCTCGGCTTCGACGTGGACATCGGTCCGCTGTTCGCCACACCCGGCGAGGCGGCGCGCCAGGCGGTGGACAACGACGTGCATATCGTCGGCGTGTCGTCGCTGGCGGCGGCGCACCTCACGCTCGTACCGGAGCTCAAGGCCGCGCTCGCCAAGGAAGGCCGCGACGACATCATGATCGTGGTGGGCGGCGTGGTGCCGCCGCAGGATTACGATGTATTGAAGAAGGCGGGCGCCGAGGCGATCTTCCCGCCCGGGACCGTGATCGCGGAAGCTGCCGAGGACTTGGTGAAAAAGCTCGCCCGCCGGCTCGGCCATCAACGGGCCGCGGCGGAATGAACGGCCGGCCCGCCGCCTCCTGCACATGATCACATTTAGCGGCCTCGCCGCAGTCGATCGCTATCTCGACCAGGGATTCCTCGCGGTGCGGGGGATGTCGTCGCGCTTCGCCGCGGCCGTGGCCGGTGCGACCATGCGCCTGCAGACCGAGAACGGCATCGGCGGCCATGTGGTGGAGATCGGCGCCTTCGAAGGCCGTTTCCTGATCGCGCTGGCGCACGCGCTCGTTGCCGACGAACGCGCCATCGGCATCGACCATTTCGAGTGGCCGGATGCGGGCTTGCGCGAGCGGTTCGAGAAGAATTGCACGCTGCATGGTCCCGCCGGTCGCATCATCACGCTCAAGGCCGACAGCCGCGAATTGAAGCCCGATGAGCTACTGGGGCTGGCGCCGGGCAAGCGCATCCGTTTCTTCCACGTGGATGGCGAGCATACCGCCGAGCACCTGTCCAAGGACCTTGCACTCGCCGCTCGCACGACCGATCCCAAGGGCGTGATCTGCCTCGACGACATGTTGCATCCCGCATATCCGACGCTGGCGCTGACAGTCGACCAGTTTCTCAAGGCGCACCCGGAGATGCAGGTGTTCTGCGTCGTCGATCGCGAAGACATCGTCGCCGCCACCAAGTTCATGCTGTGCCGGCGCGAGCATGCGGCGTTCTATGCCGATGGGCTGGCACTCGCCTTCCCACAACATGTCTGGCCCATGACTGCCGACTTCCTGACCCACACCGCGCTGGTGCTCGCGCCCGAGCCGAGGCTCGCCGACATCGGCTGACGGCGTTTCGTCGGCCGCCGGGTTCGTGTAGACCTTTTGCATGGATGCGCGTACCGACGTCGCCGCTTTCGCCAGCAGAATCCGATCGGGCGACCGCGCCGCGCTGGCGCGGGCGATCACGCTGATCGAATCGAAGAAGCCCGAGCACCGGACACGAGCGCACGAGCTTATCCGCGCGCTCATGCCCGCCACCGGCAAGGCGATCCGCGTCGGCATCACCGGGGTCCCGGGCGTGGGAAAATCCACCACCATCGACACGCTCGGCAGCCGGCTTATCGCCGAAGGCCACCGCGTCGCCGTGCTCGCCGTCGATCCCTCCTCGGTTCGCTCGGGCGGCTCGATCCTCGGCGACAAGACGCGCATGCCCCGGCTCGCCGCCGACGATCGCGCCTATGTGCGCCCCTCGCCTGCCGCCGGCACGCTCGGCGGCGTCACCGCGCGCACACGCGAATCCCCTCCTCCTCTGCGAGGCGGCCGGCTACGACATTGTGCTGGTGGAGACTGTCGGCACCGGTCAGTCGGAGGTGGCCGTCGCCGAGATGACCGACGTCTTCGTGGCCTTGATGCTGCCCGGCGCCGGCGACGAGCTCCAGGGGATCAAGAAGGGCCTGCTCGAGCTCGCCGACGTGGTGGCGGTGAACAAGGCCGACGACGACCGCACCCGCGCCAATACGGCGGCAGCCTCGCTGAAGGCGGCGCTCTCGATCCTCGGCACCGGTGGGCATGCGGTGCCGCCGGTCTTGATCTACTCGGCGCTCACCGGCGACGGCGTGGCCGAACTCTGGCAGGCAATCCTTGCTCACCGCGAGCGGCTCGTGGCCTCAGGCGGGCTCGTGGAGAAGCGGCGCCTGCAGGAGGCAACGGCCGGCCGTTAACCAGCCGTCCCGCTTCCGTACACGCCTTCAGGCAGCCCTATCCGGCGGACCACGTTCTTCCGGCGGCCTCGTCCCGCCGCGGGACGAAATCGCGGCACGGGACTTGGATCGGCTACCCCGAAACCAGGGGTAGGAGTCCGCCGTGAGCCTCGACCGCCGCACGCTTCTCGGAATTGGTATCGCAAGCCCGCTCGCCGGCACGCCGGCGCTGGCGCAGCCCATGCCGCTCGGCAACTTCGGCATCGACGCCGCCCATTTCGGCGTGCGCCCCAACACTGCCGACGATCAGAGTCCCGCCTTGCAGCGCGCCCTCGAGGCTGCCTCCAGCTCGCGCGCCCCGCTTTATCTCGCCCCCGGCGTCTACCCCATCGCCGACGTGACGCTGCCCGCCGGCGCCCAGATCTACGGCGTGCGCGGCGCCACTTGTCTGCGCCTCACCTACGGCGCCTCGATCTTCGCCGCTTCCGGCGCCGACGGCATCACGCTCTCCGGTCTCGTGTTCGACGGCGCCCTGCGGCCGCTACCCGAGCGGCGCGGCCTCGTCACCATCCGCCAGGCGCGCGGCTTGCGCATCGTCGACTGCATGGTGCACGCGAGCGGCGGCTCCGGCATCTGGCTCGAGGCGGTGGACGGCGAAGTATCGGGCACGAGCGTCATCGAGGCGACGAAGGCGGCGATCTTCTCCATCGACGCCCGCGGCCTCGCCATCGTCGGCAACACGGTGAGGAACGCCGGCAACAACGGTATTCAGGTCTGGCGCTCGAGCCCGGGCGACGACGGCACGATCGTCACCGGCAACCGCATCGACAATGTCAGCGCTCGCGACGGCGGCTCCGGCCAGAACGGCAACGGCGTCAACGTTTTCCGCGCCGGCAACGTCACCGTCGCCGACAACCGCATCTCCAACTGCGCGTTCTCCGCGGTACGCGGCAACGCCGCCTCCAACCTGCAGATCCGCGGCAACTCCACGAGCAAGCTCGGCGAGGTGGCGATCTACGCCGAATTCGGCTTCGAGGGCGCGGTCATCGCCAACAACACCGTGGATGGTGCCGCGCTCGGCGTGTCGATCACCAACTTCAACGAAGGCGGCCGGCTCGCCGTCTGCCAGGGCAACCTGGTGCGCAACCTGTTCACCCGCGGCGATCCCAAAATCGACCCCGAGGCGCGCGGCGTCGGCATCGCCGTCGAGGCGGACACCGCCGTCACCGGCAACGTGGTCGAGGGCGCGCCGGTCGCCGGCATTTGGCTCGGCTGGAGGCAGTATCTGCGCGACGTGAGCGTGACCGGCAACGTGGTGCGCGCCTCGCCCATCGGAATCGCGGTCTCGGTGTCGCCGGGCGCGGGCTCGGCGCTGGTGGCCGACAACCTGATCGCCGGCGCATCCGCCGGAGCGGTGGTGGGCATGGACGGGCGCAAGCCGGTGACCGGCGATCTCTCCGTCGAGAGCGCTTCGCGCTACGCCCAGCTCACGATTTCCGGCAACCGGGTGCGCTGAGGCGCGCTAGCGATGCGTCAGCGCTTGGTCCAATTGTCGCCGTAGCGCACGGTCTGGATGTAATCGTAGATCAGCAGCGCCGTGACGATCAGCACGATGATGATCAGTGGCGGTGCCTTGACCCACACCACCATGAAGCCGAGGAACAGGACGAATCCCGCAATCCCGATGAAGCCATTGATGAAGAGTCATCATTTTGGCGCCCTTCCCTTTCCGGCCATTTCAACTGCTGCGGTCTTCTTGCGTGCGCCTCGCCGTGCGCCACCGATAGTCTTGACCAACCAACGGGCGGTGCGCAAGAGGCGCGCGTCGTTGCCGCGGCGACCCACAAGCTGTACCCCGATCGGCATGCCGGATTGCGACTGCAACAGCGGCAGCGTGATCGCGGGCGTGCCCAAATAGGTCCAGATCGAGCAGAACACCGGGTTGCCGGTGCTGCCGAGCCCGACCGGCGCCTCGCCCGGCGCCGCGGGGGTCAGAATCGCATCGTATTCGTTGAACAGCTCGTCGAGCCCGGCGTTGAGCGGGGCGATACCGGCCACGGCTGCGGTGTAATCGACCGCCGACTTGCCGCGGCCGCGCTCGATGAGCTCGCGCAGCGGCGCGCTCATCTGGTCGCGGCCCTCTTCGTAGTCGCGGTGGAAATTGTGCGCCATCTCCACCGCCATGACGGTGCCGTGCAGGTCGATGGCCCGGTCGAAGCTCGGGCCGAGCTCGACCTCGTTCACCGCGTCGCCGAGGGACCGCACGAGTTCCGCGAACGCGTCGTGCGTGACGGCCTCGGCCTTGGGCCAGGCCGGCGAGCGCACGAAAGCGAAACGCGGCGGCAGCGGCGGCTCGCTCGCGGCGACCGTTGCGAAAGGCGGCCGCGCTTGCGGACGGGTATCCGGGTCTTCCGCGTCGTATCCGACCAGATTCTCGGCGAGGAGCGCGGCGTCCTCCACCGAACGCGCGAACACGCCCACCTGATCGAGGGTACGCGAGAGCAGCAGCGCGCCGCTGCGCGGGATCAGCCCGTGCGTCGGCTTGAAGCCGACGACGCCGCAAAACGCCGCCGGCCGGATCACCGAGCCGTTGGTCTGCGAGCCGATCGCGCCCGGCACCATGAAGGAGGCGACCGCCGCAGCCGAGCCGCTCGAAGAGCCGCCCGGCGTGCGCTCCCGGTCGTGCGGGTTCCGCGTCTTGCCGGGATGGTAGTAGGCGTATTCCGTGGTCACGGTCTTGCCCATGATCACGGCGCCGGCCGCGCGCAGTTGCGCGACGGCGAAAGCGTCGAGACGCGTTCTCCGCCCGGCCCAGATCGGCGAGCCGAACTCGGTCGGCATGTCGGCGGTGTCGTAGATGTCCTTAATGCCGATGGGTACGCCGTGCAGCGGTCCGAGCGCCTTGCCCTGAGCGCGCTGCAAATCGAGCGCTTCCGCTTGCCGCAATGCATGATCGCGGTCGAGGAACGCCCACGCCTGCACCTCGGCGTCGACCGCGTCGATGCGCGCGAGGCAATCGCGCACGAGCTCGGCCGAGGTCATACGGCCTTCGCGGATATCCGCCGCGGCCTCGGTCAGCGTGAGCGCGGCAAGACTCATGCTGCAATGTCCTCAGGCAAGGTCGGGCGCGCGTCCTATCGCGGCGAGTACAAGTAATCCGGCAGCCATAGCGCAATGCCCGGAAAGATGTAGACCAGGATCATGGTAGCGAACACCATGAACACGAACGGCAGCGCGCCACTGAAAATGTCCGTGAGCTTGACGTGTGGCGGCGCCACGCCCTTGAGATAGAACGCGGCCATGGCCACCGGCGGCGTGTTGAAGGCGGTCTGCGTGTTCAGCGCCACCAGAATGCCGAAGAAGATCGGATCGACCTTGAAGTCGTCGAGCAGCGGCAGGAAGATCGGCACGAAGATGATGATGATCTCGGTCCACTCCAGCGGCCAGCCGAGCAGGAAGATGATCACCTGGGTCAGGACCAGAAATCCCGTGGTCGAAAGATTGAGCGACAGGAAGAAGGTCTCGACCACCTGCTGCCCGCCGAGCACGGCAAAGACCGCGGAGAACGTCCACGAGCCGATGAACAGGTAACAGACCATCGCCGTGGCGCGCGCGGTCAAGTAGACCGAATCCCGGAGCATGCTGAAATTGAGCGCTCCGTAGGCGGCAGCGAGGACGATGCTGGCGAGCGCGCCAGCGCCGGCGGCCTCCGACGGCGTAGCGAGACCGAAGAGGATCGCGCCGAGCACCGAAACGATCAGAAGCGCGAGCGGGAGAAACGACGTCGCGAGCGCCCACATCACCTTGCCGATCGGTACGTCGGTCTCCTCCTTGCGGCAGCTTCGGACAAAGCGCCGGATTGATCATCGCCCGCGTGACCACGTAGAGCACATACAATCCCGTGAGCAGGAACCCGGGAAGGAACGCGGCGGCATAAAGCTTGACCGCGGACACGCCGGCGGTTGCGGCGTAGACGATGAGCAGAATGCTGGGCGGGATCAGGATGCCGAGACAGCCGCCGGCGCAGTACGACACCGGCCGAGAGTTTCACGTCGTATCCGGCGCTTCAGCATGGCCGGGAAACGCGAGCAGGCCCATCAGCGTCACCACCGCGCCGACGATGCCGGTGGCGGTGGCAAACATCGCGCAGGTGACCAGCGTCGCCACGGCGAGCGCGCCGGGAACGTTTTTCATCGAGAGCTGCAGTGAATAGAACAGGCGATCGAGAATGTTGGCGCGTTCGACCACGTATCCCATGAATAGAAATAACGGAACCGCGGTCAGCACGTCGCTGGACGAGACTTCGAACGCCTTCTGCACCAGCAGCGTGAAGATGCGGTTGTTGAAGAAATCCTGGCCGGGCGTGTAGTAGGCGTAGTACCCGAAGCCGACGCCCATCGCCATCAGCGTGAAGGCGATGGGAAATCCCAGCATGATGATGAAGATGAACAGCCCCAGCATCAACATGCCGACTTGCGGGTCAGTCATACGCCAGTCTCCTTGTGACCCGGTAGCGGCTTTGCCTCAGCGGCGGCCGTCTGTGCGTGCTGGGCGGCATGAATCTTCTTCTCCTGCAGGATGATGCTTTCGGTCTCCTCCACGTCCTGCAGGCGCTGCGGCCACCGGCCGATGCGAATACAGATGATGCAACGGATGATCTCGGCGATCCCTTGCAGCAGCAGGAGCACGCCGGTGATCGGCACCAACGTCTTGAGCGGAAACACCGGCACGCCGGCGGGGCTGAAGATGCTCACCTCGCGGAACCGGATCGACATCGCGGCATAGTTCCAGCCGGCGTAGATGAAGGCGAGCACGGCCGGAAGGAAGAAGATGATGTAGAGGACGAGGTCGACGCTTGCCTGCGTGCGCGGCTTCCACAGCCGGTACACCACGTCGGCGCGCACGTGCCCGTTGCGCGACAAGGTGTAGGCGCCGGCCATCAGGAACAGCGCGCCGTAGGTGATGTAGCTGAAATCAAACGCCCAGGTCGTCGGCGCCCGCAGCGCGTAGCGCACGAACACCTCGTAGCTGACCCCGAGCGTCAGCACGAGGATGAGCCAAGCGAACGCCTTGCCCACCCAGGTGCTGAGTGAATCGATCCAATGCAGGAAGCGGGTCATGAAGCATCAACCCGCAGATGTCGCCGCATGCGCGCCCCCAGAATTTCGCCTCATCAGTGGGTCGGGCGGCGCACTTCCGCGCCGCCCGATCCATTGCCTCAGGGCACAAGCGTGCCGCAGGACTTCTTGATCACGCCTTCAGGACGCCCGGGAAGTGATGATTGAAGGCGCCCTTGTAGTCGGTCGAGTTCAGCATGCCGTAATACACGACGCGCCTGACCCACGCCTTCTGGGAGTCCATGACCTTCTTCATGAAGGCGTCCTGGCCGAGAGTGGCGATGAGCCCGTCCCACGCCTTGATTTGGGCGTCGAACACGCTCTGCGGCGTGCGCAGCACGTTGACCTTTTCGACGTTGATCAAGTCCTGCAAGTCCTTCGAATATTGGTTCATCGCCAGCCACTCGTTGGCAGAAGAAGTGGCTTCGGCGGCGTATTGCAGGATCGCCTGGTGCTCCTTGGGCAGAGCGTTGAACTTCGTCCGGTTGAACATGATCTCGAAGTACTCGGTCGCCTGATGGTGGCTGCCGAGCATGTAGTTCTTGGCCACGTTGTGCGAGCCGAAGCGGCGGTCCGAGGTCGGATTGTTGAACTCGAACGCGTCGATCACGCCGCGCTCCATGGCCGGCACGATCTCGCCGCCCGGTAGCTGCGCGACCGCGGAGCCCAAGGCCTGGAACAGGTCGGCCGCGAGACCGACGGTGCGGTACTTGAGACCCTTGAGGTCGTCCGCGCTGGTCACCGGCTTCTTGAACCAGCCGAGCGGCTGGGTCGGCATCGGCATGGCGAAGAAGCTCTTGACGTTGAGCTTCATGATGTTGACCTGCAGCTCCTCGAACAGCTCCTTGCCGCCGCCGTTGTAGATCCAGCCGAGGCCTTCGTTGGCGTTGAAGCCGAACACCGGGCCGGTGCCGAACAGCGAGGCCGCCTTGTGCTTGCCGTACCAGTACACGGTCACGGTGTGGGCGGCGTCGATCTGGCCGCCATGCACGCCGTCGAGCACTTGGAAGGCGTGCACCACGGCGCCGGCATTAAGTAGTTCGATCCTGAGCCGTCCGCCCGCCATCTCATTGACGCGCGTGACGTATTGCTGCGCCATCTCGGTAAAGATGTCGGTGGCCGGCCACGAGGTCTGCATCTTCAACGTCGTGGTCTGCGCGCGCGACACCTGCGGCATGGCAATGGTCGTCGCCGCGGCGGCGCCCACAAGACCGGCGGTCTTGAGGAATTTGCGCCGGCTCGCTTTCGGCGCCTTGGAACCCTTCGCACTCATCAGATATTCCTCCCTGGGCTGTAAGAACTGCGGCGGCTTCTTGGGAGCCACTCGTAGTGATGGAACCGCCGGTATCGGATGATATTCCGGCAACAGACCCGCAGTTTGGCCGGGTTGCCGGCATTCGACAAGGCCCGACGTCCGCTAACCATGAAAATTCGCGTGATGGCGGTTTCGGCGGCACCCGGTGCATCGCAGCACGGCTAGACGTCGAAGAATACCGTCTCGCCCTTGCCCTGCAGCACGACGTCGAATGCGTAGCCAGGCTCCTTGCCATTGGGGCGCCGTGCGATCAGCGTCTTACGCCGCTCCGGCGCTACCAGCGCGAGCACCGGGTCGTCGGCGTTGAGCGACTTCGCCCTCGAAGTAGAGCCGCGTCCACAAATGCTTGAGCAGGCCGCGCGCAAATACCGCAATGTTGATATGCGGCGCCTGCAGCGCGTTGCCGATTCCGGGCACCGCGCCCGGCTTGATCGTGAGAAAGCTGAAAGCGGCCGTCCTTGTCGGTGCCGCAGCGGCCGAAGCCGTGAAAGGCCGGGTCGAGCGGCTTTTCGCTGCGGGAATCTGCCGGGATGGTCGTAGCGCCCGGCGGCGTTGGCCTGCCAGATCTCGATCATGGCATCGGAGACGGCGGTGCCGTCGCCGTCGATCACTCTGCCCTCGATGCGAATTCGCTCGCCTTGCGTCGCATCGCTCACCATCACCTCGCTGCCTTCGTTGTTCAGGCCGAAGGCGAAAAATGGCCCGACGGTCTGCGACGGCGTGTGCCCGAGCGCCACGTCAGTGCTCCGGCGTCTTCTCGGGCCCGCGCAGCACGATGTCGTACTGAAAGCCGAGCGCCCATTCCGGCACGGTAGTGGCGAGGTCGAAGCGGGCGACCATGCGTTCGCGCGCCTTGACGTCGGGGATGCTGTTGTAGACGGGATCGAACGGAAACAGCGGATCGCCGGGGAAATACATCTGCGTCACCAGCCGGGTGATGAAGCTCGGCGCCGAATACCGAGAAATGGATGTGCGCCGGCCGCCAAGCGTTCGGATGATTGCGCCAGGGATAGGCGCCGGGCTTGATGGTGACGAAGCGGTAGCGGCCATCGGCGTCGGTGACGGCGCGGCCGGCGCCGGTGAAATTGGCGTCGAGCGGCGCCGGGTGCTGGTCGCGGGCGTGGACGTAGCGACCGGCGGCATTGGCCTGCCAGATTTCGACCAGCGTATGCGGAGTCGGCCGGCCGTTCTCGTCGAGCACGCGACCGGTGACGACGATGCGCTCGCCGACCGGATCGCCCTTGTGCTGCCGGGTGAGATCGGCGTCTTCCGGCAGAACCTTGCCGTGACCGTAAACTGGGCCCGTCACCTCCGACAGCGTGTGCGGAAGAATGACCAGGCGCTGATCGGGGTGGCGCTTGGCCGTGGATTCATAGGCGGGATAGTCGTAGGGCGGCTGCTCGCTCGCCTCGTCGCGCCGGTAGGGAACGGGATCAGCCATGAGCTCCTCGATCGCCGGTTTCGCCGGCGCGTTCGGGCTGTGCGCACCATAACTTACTCGCGTCGCCGACGGGAATCGACTATTTCGCCGCGTTCGGGCGCTCGATTTCGCGCAGTGACCGAGCGCGTCGAGCGCCGCATAGATGTCGCCGGAGTTGGCCTCGATCGGCAGCCCATCGAGCCAGCGGGCGATGCCCGTCGCATCGAGCGGCTCGGGATGGACGAAGCGCTGGCTCTCGCCGATCGTGGCGTTGAAGAAGTAGGCGCCGGTGCGCGCGAGCCGCGCGATGGCGGCAAGCGCCACGTCGCGCTGGATCGTGGTGAACTCCACCGACAGCGCCGGCAACGGATGCGACAGACCCGCCAGCACCTCGTCCTCGAAGCCTTCCACGTCGATCTTCACGAAGCGCGGCTCGCCGTAGCGGGCAATCAGCGCGTCGAGGGTGCTGACCGCGCACCGGGACGGCGCGCGTCCATGCCTGGCTCTTCCCAGCCCGGCGCGCCGTCGGCGGCAGCGATGAAGCGATTCCGACGCAGTGGAAACCGTCGGATTGCGCAGGTTGAGCCGCAGCTCGACCGTTCCCTCCTTGCCGCCGAGGGCCGCCGCTTCGATCGTCACCGCGGATCGCGCCCATAGAAGAAACGCAGCACGCGCACGAGCGCCGGCTGCGGCTCAACCGCCACGACCCGGGCGCCGAGCTGCGGAACGACGCCACCCGGTCGCCCACGTGGGCGCCGATGTCGAAGGCGAGATCGCCGGTGCGCAGGAAACGGGCATGCAGCGCGTCCATGGCGCGCCGGCGCTCCGTGTCGCCGTAGTAGATCCGCAGCGAGCGCAGCACGCCGAACCAGGTGACAAGCCGGTCGAGCACATCGAGCTCACCGGCGGCGTGGCCGGCCCCTTGCCGAACAGCGCGACCACCTCGGGCGGCGTCTCGAATTCCTCGGGGATGGCGCAGAAGCTTGCGGCGTGCGGCGGCAAGACCCGAGTGCCGCCTCGGAGGTCAACACGGCGAAGGGCACGACGAGCGCCAGGCCCGCCAGCGAACGGTAGGAACCAAGGGATCGCGCCGGTGCATTCGGCGCGAGCACGGCAAAGATGGCGAGACCCGAAAGCATGTGCGGCCACAGGCCGCGAAGGCATCGCGCCAGGTCACCGCGTAGCCGTCGCGCCGCTGCACCTCCCACAGGATGGTGCGGCCGAACAGGAGACCGACCATGAGCATCGTCTCGCCGAACATCTGGATCGGCGCGTGGAGGAAGGTTGAAGACGGTCTCCGATGGCACCGCCGACGAGTAGCCGCGCGAGCCCGCCGTAGCGCCGCGACGAGCCGAGCGCGCGTCGATCAGCGCCGAAGATCTTCGGCGCGACGCATAGAGACAGCATCCAGATAGCGTAGAAGCCGGACGCCGCACCAGGGAAACGGCATGTCGCGCGGCCAGCGGGCGACGGCGATCGCCGCCAAGAACACGAACATGACGACGCCGCGAAGCCCGACGAACATCTGGATGGCGAGCGCGATCTGCATGCGACTCGTCGGCAGCCGATGCCGGGCATGTCGACGAGTTTCACGTACTGCAGATTGCCCTGGCACCAGCGCAAGTCGCGCCGCGCGAAATCGGGCAGTGCGGGCGGCGTTCTCCTCGCAGCTGCCGTCCTCCTCCGGCAACACGCGCACCTCGTAGCCTGCGCGGCGCATCAGCACCGCCTCGATCTGGTCGTGCGACAAGAATATGCCCGCCGAACGGCGGCTTGCCCGGCAGCTCCGGCAGCCGGCAGTGTTCGCGTGAACGGCGCGATGCGGATCGCGGCGTTGTGACCCCAGAACGGGCCGCAGTCGGCGTGCCACCAAGCGTTGCCGGCGGTGTACGACCGCATGGCGTGGCGCATGCCGAACTGGAAGACGCGCGCAAAGAAGCTCGTGCTCGGCAGCCGACGACGAGGCTCTGCAGAATACCGAGACGGGGATTGGCCTGCATGATGCGCACGAGGCGGACGATGGCGCTCGCCGGTCATCAGGCTGTCGGCGTCGAGCGGCACCATCAGATCGTACGTTCTTGCCCCACCGCTCGCAGAAGTCGCGCACGTTGCCCGCCTTGAAGCCGGTGTTGTCGGCGCGGCGGCGATAAAAGAAGCGGCGCTCCGGCCGATCTCGCGCTTGCAGCGCGGCGAACTCGTTTTCCTCGGCGGCGATGACGTCCGGCGCGCGAGCTGATCGCTGAGGACGAAATAATCGAACTGTTCGCCGAAGCCGGTCGCGTCCACGCTCTCCTTGATCGCCTTCAAGCGCGAAAAGGCGCGGGCTGGAGTCCTCGTTGCGCAGCGTCATGAAGATCACGGTGCGCACCGTCACCGGATCGGAGGGCACGCGCCTTGAGCGCGGCGGGAATGACCGACGGCGAGCGGATCGCGCGACCAGATGCAGCACGATGAAGCCGATGGCCGAATTCCAGAATCCGACCGCGATCCATGGCGCGTTCAGGAGGAACGCCACCAGCAGCAGATCTCGATCGGACCGAAGCCGGCCGGCCGCAGCACCGCCGCGAGCCAGGCGCCTAATCCAATCACGGTTAACGTGACGAGCGCCCAGAACAGGGCCCGGCGGCGATAGAGCATCGCGCGGCTCTGGGTGCCGGTGGGCGTGAAGGTTTCTTGCGCGCTGGGGGCGTGCATGGAAGCGGGTTCGAACGACATAATTACGAGCTAGCCTGCCCCTACTCTCGCCTTTGGCACGGAAACCGCTAAAACCCCGCCCCGGGGCGAGCGGCTTCTACGCGTCTTGCCTCGCGCGAACAGGATTTTCCCGTGAAGGCCGTTAATCACCGTCGCGAGACCGCCGAGGCGAACGCGCTCTGGTATGTGGCGCCCGGCGTGGCGGAATTACGTCCGGCGGCGCTGCCGCTGCCGGGACCGGATCAGGTGCTGGTGCGCACGCTGTTCTCGGGCCTATCCCGCGGCACCGAGCGCCTGGTGTTCGAGGGCCGCGTGCCGGAGAGCGAATGGCAGCGCATGAAGGGCCCGGGCCAGGAGGGCGACTTCCCCTTCCCGGTCAAATACGGCTACGCGGCGGTGGGCGTGGTCGAGATCGGGCCCGACGCGCTCATCGGCCGCACGGTGTTCGCGCTGCATCCGCACCAGGAGCGCTTCGTCGTCGCCGCCGCCAAGGTGGCGCCGATCCCGGACGGGGTGCCGCCGCGCCGCGCAGTGCTGACGGCGAACCTGGAGACCGCGCTCAACATCCTCTGGGACGGCAACGCCGCGGCCGGCCAGCGCATCGTGGTGGTGGGCGGCGGGCTCGTGGGCCTCCTGGTCGTGGCGCTCGCGGCACCGATCGCCGACGCCGAGGTCACCCTCGTTGATATCGACCCTGCGCGAGCGGACCTTGCAGCCAAGTTCGGCGCCGCCTTTGCCCTACCGAAGGACGCGCCCACCGAAGCCGATCTCGTAGTCCACACCACGGCCAGCGAAGCGGGGCTCGCGCTTGCGCTGCAATGCGCCGGCGACGAGGCGACCGTGGTGGAGGCGAGTTGGTACGGCGACAAGAAAATCTCGCTCGGCCTCGGCGGCGCCTTCCATGCCCGTCGCATCACGCTCGTGTCGAGCCAGGTGGGCGGCATCTCGCCGGCGCGCCGCCGCGCCCAGTGGACGCACGAGCGGCGGCTCCGAGCGGCCACCCACCTTCTCGCCGACGATCGCCTCGACGCGCTGCTCGGCGAGGAAATTCCGTTCACCGAATTGCCGACGCAGCTGCCGCGCCTGCTCGCAGCCGATGCGCGCGGCGTCGGCGCCTACGTGCGTTATTGAATCGGGGGAAATGAATGTACGCCGTCGAGGTGCGCGACCACATCATGGTGGCCCACAGCTTCAAGGGCGAGTTCTTCGGGCCGGCGCAGCGCCTGCACGGCGCGACCTTCGTGGTCGACGTCGCCTTCTTTCGCGAGAAGCTCGGGCCGAACGATGTGGTGGTGGACATCGGCCGCGCCCACGACGCGCTCAAGGCCGCGCTCGAGCCGCTCAACTACCGCAACCTCGACGAGCTCGCCGCCTTCAAGAATAAGCAATCCACCACCGAGGCGCTCGCCAAGCACATCTTCGACCGCATGGCGGAAGCGGCGCGCAAGGGCGCGCTCGGGCCCGACTCCGACGGCCTCGCGGCGATCCGCGTGACGCTGCACGAATCGCACGTGGCGCGCGCCTGGTTCGAGGGGCCGGTTGGTGGCTGAGGTGGTGTTCGCCTTTCCCGGCGACCTCGCGACCCCGACCGGCGGCTACCGCTACGACCGCCGGGTGATGGACGAGCTCAGGGCGCTGCGCTGGGACGTGCGGCCGCTGCGCTCCCCGCCGACTTCCCCGACCCGAGCGAGGCGAGCCTCGCCGAGGCCGAGCGGCAGCTGGCTGCGACCCCGCCCGACGCGGTGCTTCTCATCGACGGCCTCGCCTATGGCGCGCTGCCGGCGGCGCTCATCGACCGGCTCGATCGCCGGATCGTGGCGCTGGTGCACCACGCGCTTGGGCTGGAGACCGGACTGTCGCCCGCGCGCGCCGCGGCGCTGCTCACGAGCGAGAAGGCGGCGCTGTCGCGCGCCGTGCGCGTGGTGGCCAACAGCCCGTCGACGGCGGCCTTCCTCTTCGGCGAGTTCGGCGTGGCCAAGGACAAGATCACGGTGGCCGAGCCCGGCGTCGATCCGGCGCCGCGGGCGCGCGGCAGCGAGGGATCGCCTCTCCTTCTCTCCGTTGGCGCCGTGACCCCGCGCAAGGGTTTCGACACGCTCGTGGCGGCGCTGGCGCAGATCATCGATCTGCCGTGGGAATGCCGGATCGCCGGCCGGCTCGACGTGGATGCCGCGGCTACCGGCGCGCTCCGCGCCGCCGTCGCCAAGCTCGGACTCGAGTCTCGCGTCAAGCTTCTCGGCACCCTCGATGACGCGGCGCTCGCCCAGGAGTACGACCGGGCGCGGCTGTTCGTGCTGCCGTCCCACTTCGAGGGCTACGGCATGGCCTATACCGAAGCCTTGGCGCGCGGCCTGCCGGTGGTGGCGGGGAACGGCGGCGCCACCGCCCACACGGTGCCCGCCGACGCCGGCGTGCTGGTGCCGCCGGGCGACGCCGACACGCTCGCCGCGGTGCTGCGCCGTCTCCTCACCGATCCCACCGAGCTCGACCGCCGCGCCGACGCGGCATGGCGTCATGCGGAGCGCTTGCCGCGCTGGCGGGGCACGGCGGTCGCGGTCGCCGTGGCGCTGGAGGCGGCACGCCCATGAGCGGCTTCGCCCCCGACTGGCTTCGCTTACGCGAGAGCGCCGATCATGCGGCCCGCGACCGCGGCCTGCTCCACACGCTCGCGGCCCGCTTTGCCGGGCGTGAGGCGGTCAGCGTCGTCGATCTCGGCGCCGGCCTCGGCTCGAACCTGCGCGCCACCGCGCCATACCTGCCGAAGGTGCAGCGCTGGGTACTGGTGGACCACGATCCGGCGCTGCTCACCGCCGCCTGCGAGGTGATCGCCGCCTGGGCGGATTCGCACCAACCGGCGGCCGACGGCATCGAGGCGCGCAAGGGCGAGCGCTCGATCCACGTGGAGCTCAAGCGCACCGATCTTGCCGCCGACGTGGCGCCGTGGGGGTCAAGCCCGCCCGACCTCGTGACCGCCGCGGCGTTGTTCGATCTCGTCTCGGCGCAATGGATCGCCCTTTTCGTAGCGGCGCTCACCCGCGATCGCATTCCCTTCTACACCGCTCTCACCCACGACGCCCGCACCGAGTGGAATCCGCCGCATCCCGGCGACAGCGCCATGCACGCCGCGTTCGCGCGCCATTTCGGCCGCGACAAGGGATTTGGCCCGGCGGCGGGCGGCGCTGCGACGGGACTTATTGCCGACGGCCTTGCCGCCGCGGGCTATGACGTTACCCGCGCGCCGAGCCCGTGGCGGCTCGGCGATGGCGATGCCGCGCTCATCGCCGCCCTCGCCGACAGTTGGGCCGAGGCCGTGCACGAGACCCGCGAGGTCGCGGGCCTTGTCATCGATGACTGGGTGGCGGCGCGCAAGCAGGCGGGAACGAACTGCGTGATCGGCCACGAGGACGTGCTGGCGTTCCCGCCCCGGCTAGTTGCCGCCGACGCCCCGCGGCAACATCCGCTGCAAAACGCCGTCGCGGCGGAGGAAGTAGTGCTGCAGCGCCGCGCCGACGTGGATCAGCACCAGGAACGCGATGCCGAAGCCGGTCCACTTATGAATGAGAAAAAGCCGTCCGGATAGCGGCTCGTCCTTAGCGATGATCGGCGGAATCTCGAACAGCCCGAAGAATGGCGTCGTGGCGCCGTAGGCGGAATTGGCGACATAGCCGAGGATCGGCTGCACCACGAGCAGGACGTAGAGCAGCGTATGAACCGTGTTCGACGCTCCGCGCTGCCAGGGCTCGAGGCTAGGATCCGGGGGCGGCGCGCCGTGGCCGAGGCGGTAAGCGACGCGCACGATCATGAGCAGGAGGATCAGGAAGCCGAGCGACTTATGCGTGTTAAAGAGCGTGTCGCCCCACGGACCTTCGTAGTTCGCCATGGTGATGCCGACCGAGACGACGGAGATGACGCAGAGCGCAATCAGCCAATGCAGGAATTTGGCAAAGCCCGAATAACCCGAAACCGCTTCGCCGGCGTTGGTGCCGTAGGGCATCTTCCCCTCCCCTAATCGAGAATCAAATCATGCTCTGTGCCAACGCGCGGGGCAACTCAGTCGATGAAAGCGAGCGGGCGCGCCACGGCTTCGAGCGGCTTCCTCTCGGCGGCCACAGACCAGCGCCACGCCACTACCGCCGCCACGATCATCAGGAACGCGCCAAGTAGGTAGCCGGCAAACACGCTCGGCCGCGAGCCGGATTCGATCAGCACGCCAAACAGAATTGGCCCGGCGATGCCGCCGATGCCGGTGCCGATGGCGTAGAAGAAGGCGATGGCGAGCGCGCGGATTTCCAGCGGGAAGGTCTCGCTCACCGTGAGGTAAGCCGAGCTCGCTGCCGCCGAGGCGAAGAAGAAGATGATCATCCAGGCGATGGTCTGGCCTTCGGCGGAAAGCGCGCCGATCATGAACAGCCAGCCGCTGAA
Source organism: uncultured Alphaproteobacteria bacterium (assembly GCA_963792635.1). Taxonomy (GTDB): domain Bacteria; phylum Pseudomonadota; class Alphaproteobacteria; order Rhizobiales; family Xanthobacteraceae; genus DATNNN01. Next base: position 150,139 of record CAWBWX010000007.1, on the reverse strand, counting down.
CGCCAAGAGCACGCCGGACATCGCATAGGTGAAGGCGATCATGGGTCGGCGGCCGACGGTATCGAACAGCCGGCCGAGCACCAGCGGGCCGAGAAAGTTGCCGGCGGCGAACGGCAGCAGATACCAGCCCACGTGGTTCGCCGGGATGACGTAGAAATCGGTGAGCACGAGCGCATAGGTGAAGAAGATGGCGTTGTAGAAGAACGCCTGCGCCGCCATGAGCGTCAACCCGACGTACGTGCGGCGGCGATGCGCGTGAAACAAGGTGTGAAACACCTCGCGCAGCGGCGTGTGGGTGCGCATGCGCAGGCGCACCTTCGCAGGCTCCTCGACCGCGACCGGATGGCCGCGGGCGCGGAAGCCGCCCTCGATCGCGGCGATGATCTTCGCCGCTTCGTCGGCGCGGCCGTGGGTCATGAGCCAGCGCGGGCTTTCCGGAATCCACATGCGCAGGAAGAAGATCAGAAGACCGAGTGCGGCGCCGATGAGGAACGCCAGGCGCCAGCCGATCTCGGGGTCGATCACTCTCGGATCAAGCAGCACGATCGAGCCCGCCGCGCCGGCGGCGGCGCCGATCCAGAAGCTGCCGTTGATGACGAGGTCGGTCCAGCCGCGGTAACGCGCCGGGATCAGCTCCTGGATGGTGGAGTTGATCGCGGCGTATTCGCCGCCGATCCCGGCGCCGGTGAAGAAACGAAACAGCGCGAAGCTCCAGATGTTCCAAGAGCCGGCGGTGGCGGCGGTGGCGGTGAGGTAGACGGCGAGCGTGATGAAGAAGAGCTTCTTGCGCCCCAGGCGGTCGGTCAGCCAGCCGAAGAACAGCGCCCCGAGCACGGCGCCGGCGAGATAGGCGCTGCCGGCGAGCCCGATCTCGGCATTGGTGAAGCGCAGCACCGGGCTTTCCTTGAGCGCGCCCGACAAGGCGCCGGCAAGCGTCACCTCGAGCCCATCGAGGATCCAGGTGATCCCCAGCGCCGCGACCACCAGCGTGTGAAAGCGTCCCCACGGCAACCGGTCGAGCCGTGCCGGCACGTCGCTCTCCACGATCATGCTGTCTCGCACCGCTCGCCTCCGCACATGAAACGGGCGCCGCTCGAGGAGCGGCGCCCGCTGATCGTATCCGATGCCTAGCCAACGTTACATGTTGGGCTTCGGCCGGATCGGCGTGGTGGTGCTGGCCGGCCGGTCGGTGCGCACGGGCTCATAGGGCTTGAACGCCACCGCCTGCTGCAGCTCGTTCTTGGAGACCTGCGTCGTCACCTTCTCCGAGCCGTTGGTCTCGCGGGTGACGGTCAGCGACTTGAACGAGATCGCGACGTTCTTCTCGCCGATGCCGAGGAAGCCGCCGACGCCGATCACCGCGGCCACGACGTTGCCGGTCGAATCGACCAGCAGGTCGTTGACCGATCCGATCGAGTTGTTGGCGTTATCGACGACCGAAGCGCCGATGATCTTGTTCGCCGACCACTGGTCCGCCGATTGCGCGTCGATGAAGGCGCGGGTCATGTTCGACGTGCTCGGCGTCACGGTGGGACTCGGTGTCACGGTGGGATTCATCGGAGCCGGATTGGTGCTCTGCGCCAGCGCCGGCGCTACGGCCAGTGCCGCGAGAGCAGTCAGGGTTGCGAGTTTCCGGGACATGGGTTGCCTCTCCTCTTAGGGTTCAGGGGATATTTTGTTGCAGCCCCTCACGGAAAAAACGTTCCAACGCGCGGGTAGTTCCCGCCCGCGCAGGAATGCCCCATTCACGTCACACTCTGTTAGTTGAGCGAGGCGAAGCTCGTCTTTGCCTTGAGCGAGGTAAGGCAGCGGCTCGCGATGCCGGCAAGCGAAGGCGTCGTTACGGCGCTTACCGCCGGTTCGCAGCCTTCCGCCGGCTGCGCATTCGGCACCGCCGGACGGGCGCGTTCGAGCGAGATTACTTCCACCGTCGACTGCTGGGTCTCGCGGATGGTCACCGCAGGCAGCGCCACGTTCTTCACCACGATTGTGGTGTTTGCCACCGGATCGGTGCTGAACAGGACGCGACCTTCGCGATCACGGTAGACGATCGCCGCATCGCGGATGCCCACTACTTCGACGGTTGCGATACGCTTCTGGTCCTGGACGCGCGCGGCGTTGCTAGGCAGCGTCCGATCACCCTTGTTGGCACGGTTGACCGCGGCGCTCGTGCCGGCGCTGGCAAGCGCCTCACCACCGGTAGGAAGAATGCGGTCGGCAGCGGCGATCAACAGGAGCGTTCCGACGAAAGCGGTCGCGAGGCCGCCGAGCACGCGAACTCCGTAACCGATCATGGGAAAGCCCTCCGCCTGCAGAGGGCTGGCAATGGAAGTGATCATCCCCACCCTCCCAGAGAGAACGCGCGACAGGGGCTGGAGTTCCGCTAACGACTTCGTGAGTTAGCCAGCTCGGGCGGAAAGGGCCGGCAACAGGTGCTTTTCCGGGATATTTATCCGGCAGCGCAGGCCGCGGGCGAGAAACCGCATCTCCACGCTCGATTCGAGCGTCCGGGCAAGGTTGCTTTCGATCACCAAAGTGCCGAAACCGCGCTTGGCGGGCTCCGCCACCTTGGGGCCGCCGCTTTCGATCCAGTGGACGTCAACACCGTGCTGCTCCGCCTCGGCGCGCTCCCAGGTGATCGCGATGCGCCCGTCGGGCGCCGAGAGCGCCCCGTATTTCGCGGCATTGGCGGCGAGCTCGTGCAACGCCAGTCCCAGGCTTTGCGCCGCTTCCGGGCTCAACCGCAGCGGCGGTCCGGCGAGCGACAGCTGTGCTGCGTTCTGGTCGACGAACGGACCCACCTGGGACTGCACGAGATCGCCGAGCGAGGCGCCGTGCCATTCCTCCTGCACCAGGATGTCGTGGGAGCGGGCGAAGGCCTGCAGGCGCGCGTTGAACTGGTCGATGAACGTATCCATCGACCCGGAATAGCGGGCGGTTTGGCGCGCCAGCGCCTGAACCATGGCGAGCAGGTTCTTGGAACGATGGGTGAGCTCGCGCATGAGGAGATGCAGATGCTCGGCCGCCTCCTTGCGGGCGGTGATGTCGACGGCGGCGCAGGTAAGCCCGACGATATGGCCGGCGGCGTCGCGCAAGGGCTGGATGTGCAGGTCGTACCAGCGCTGGGTGGCGCCGTCCTTGATCTCGACCTCGCCGTCCTGGGCCTCGCCCGAATCCAGCACCGAACGCTTGATCGCCACCACCGCCGCCCGGTTCTCGGCCGGGATCAGCTCGTCTTCGCTGCGGCCGATGATATCGTCCATCTGCCGCCCCAGGAACTGATTGCTGATCGAGGTGTAGCGGAGGTCGCGATCCTGGGTGAATACGGTCACGTTGGAGCCGCGCAGCGCGATCTCATAGCGGGCAAGCGCGGTGCGCAGCTCGGCGGTGAGCCGAAATTGCTCGCTCTCCAGCGACCGCAGGTGCCAGATGTCGATGGCGGCACAGCGCACGCCATCGATGCGCTTGTCGGGCCCGAACACCGGATCGATGTGGAAGGCGAACAGCATGCGGCCTTCCGGCATGGGATAGAACGCTTCGATGTCGATGGGCTGGCCGGTCTCCATTACCTGGCGTTTGGCCGACACCAGGATCTCACGATCGGCGCCGGAAAGAATCTCCTCATCGGTGCGGCCGAGCATGTTGGCGCCGGCGTCCTCGCCGCGCGGGCTGTATACCCAGCGGTAGCGCAGATCGCGGTCCTGGGAAAAAATATAGACCTTGGCGCCGCGTAGCGCGGTCTCGAACCGGCCCTTGATCACATCGAGCTCGGCCGTCCGCTCCGACACCGTATGTTCGAGCTCGCGCTTGGCGGCGGCGAGTTCCGCCAGCGTCGGCCGCGCTTTCGCCGCCTGGGCAACCGCACGCCGGCGAACGATGACGTAGCCGATGCCCGCAATGACGGCGGCCGTCACCAGCAAGATGAGCAATGCCTGCCAGAATCGGCCGCGCGCGAGCTCTTCCGCTGCAGCGATCAACCAATTCCACATGGCAGTCATTCCGTTCCCGCGGCCGATGCGTACCGACTAACTCTATGAACAGCCGCGATATTCCGAGATACGTTCAACGCTCTAACAGAGGAGAAGTTTCCGCAACCCTGCCCGCGATCAAACGTTAACTCGGCGACCGGCCCACCGTCCCCCCTCCCCCCGCTAGGCCGGTCGCGGGCGCAGCTGGCCTCAGCGTCAGCTGCGCCCGATTTCTTTTTTGCTGTCGGTTTGCGCGGAACATTTCGAATTCCGGGCACGTTGCTCTCTCGAACTCGCGCTTACGCGCCACTCAGGGAGCCACACATGAATTGGGATCGCATCGAGGGCAACTGGAAAGAGTTCAAGGGCAAGGTGCAGCAGCACTGGGGCGACCTCACCAACGACGATCTTGACGTGATCAAAGGCAAGCGTACGGAGCTCGCCGGCCGGCTGCAGCAGCGCTACGGCTACCGAAAAAGAAGAAGCCGAAAAACAAATCAACACGTGGCTGGACACGCTCCACTAATGACGCGCATCTCACGCAGTGTGTCGATCGGACAGGCGCCGCCTCAGCAGGAATTGGCGTGGTGGGCGGCGGCGGCCGCGATCGTTTCAATTGCTGCGACCATTGGTATCGCGGCGTCGTTTCACCTGGTGCCCGCAGCGGCAGCGGCACTCGCGCCGGCAGGTCGGCGCCGCCGGCGCGCATCTCATCCTCGGCACCATCTACGGACTGGCGGCATTGGTGGTGCTGAGTGTTCTCCCGGCCGCGGCGACGCGCTAGCCGCTAGCGCGCTGGCGGGGCTTGGCCTTGCGCTCGAAGAACAGCGCCTGGCTGATGACGGCGGAAACGGTCGCCGGCTGAAACGGCTTCGGAATCAGGAACGCGGGCTCCGGGCCGCTCGCCGGTGAGGAAGCGTTCCGGATAGGCCGTGATGAAGATCACCGGTACCTGGAACGTATTCAGCATCTCGTTCACTGCTTCGAGGCCGGAGCTCCCGTCGGCGAGCTGGATGTCGGCGAGAATGAGGCCCGGCTGCTGCTTCTTGGCGAGGCGCACCGCCTCGCGTGTGGGTGCGCGCGATGCCGATCACCTTGTGACCGAGGTTCTCGCACCAGCCCCTCGATGTCGACGGCGATCAGCGGCTCGTCCTCGATGATCAGCACGTCGGTGGCGATGTCGGCGGCGAGCTCGCGCCCGGCATCCTCGATGAGCTTGCGCAGGTCGGCACGTCGACCTCGAGAATGGCGGCGGCCTCGCTTTCGCTGAAGCCTTCCACCGCCACGAGCAGGAAGGCCTGGCGCATACGCGGGGTAAGTCTGAACCAGCCGCTGCTCCACCGGCAGGCGCTGGGCGTCGGCTCGGAGAAGCCTTTCTCGGCGAGCGCCGTCCAGTACCTTGGTGAAGGAACGATAGAGCGCGACGCGGGCGTCGCCCTCCTCGGAGCGGGCGCGGGTCTTCGATCAGCGCTTCCAGAACGGCGGCGACGTAGGCGTCACCCGATTTCTGGCTACCGGTCAGCGCGCGGGCGTAGCGGCGCAGGAACGGCAGATGCTGGGCAACAACCTGGGATGTCAGACACGGAACCCCCTCCATTGGCCGAGACGCGATCATACCTAACTCGGGGCCACAAAAATAGTTCCAGAGCGGGGAACCCGATCGGCTCCTTTGGAGTTGTATCCAAACTCGGTGGCTAGCGTACCGCCGTTTTTGGGGCGCGGGGATTAGTGCAATGAAACGAAAGCCGGACAGCTCCGAATGAAATGCAAGCCCAGGAAAGCAAGAAGCCCCGCGGAAAGCTCGACCGCCAGACCACGGAAAAGCTCGGTCAGCCCTGCGCGATTACTACAAGGAACGGGTCAAGGAAGACATCCCCGACCACCTGGTCGATCTGGTGAAGCGCTTCGACAAGCAGGGTGGCGGCGAAGGTCCCCGCTCATGACCATCGACGAGGAAGTTCGCAACGCCGTGCTCGCGGCGGTGCCGAGCCTGCGCGCGTTCGCCATTTCCCTCAGCGGCAACGTGGACCGGGCCGACGACCTCGTGCAGGAGACGCTGCTGCGGGCGCTCGCCAACATCCACTCGTTCCAGCCCGGCACCAACATGCCGGCCTGGCTGTTCACGATCCTGCGCAACCTGTTCCGCTCGGAATACCGCAAGCGCCGCCGGGAGGTGGAGGACGCCACCGGCATGTACGCTGAAAGCCTCAAATCGCAGCCCGAGCAGATGGGGCGCATCGAATTCGAGGAGCTGCGCCAGGCGCTGGCCAAGCTCGCCCCGGACCAGCGCGAGGCGGTGATCCTGGTAGGCGCTTCCGGCTTTTCGTACGAGGAGGCCGCCGCCATTTGCGGCTGCGCCGTGGGTACGATCAAAAGCCGGGTCAACCGGGCCCGGGCGCGCCTCGCCGAGCTGATGTCCATCGAGGGGTCCGACGATTTCGGCCCGGACCGGGAAACCCGGGCGGTGCTGACCGCCGACAAGTGATGACCTGATTCAGCCGAGTTGCCTATCCGGCTGACACAAAACGACAATCCTAAAATTCCGACGGCTCGAGATTTTTACGTTTGGAACGGAACCGCTTCGGTCCGGCGACGTTGGAATCCGTTCGCCCAGCGCGGACATGCCGGGGGTCACCACCGTCCCCAAGAGACCCCCCGACACCCGGCATTATTAGACCCCAGCCCGCCGGCGTCCCCCCTCCGGCCAGCTGGGGTCTTCTCTTTTCAGCGTCAGGCGGTGGCGCGTTTGGCCAGCGGCAGGGCTTCGCCGACGGCGGCGAAATTGAACTCGTCCTCCGCGGCGGTCAGAGTGTCGAGAAACCGCTCGCCCCAGGTCGTGATGTCGTTGGCCGCGAGCACCCGCATCAACGCGTCGTTGCGCGTGCGCCGCTCGTCCAGCGGCATGGCCACCGCGCGGGCGATGGCAGCGGCCACCGCATCCGGATCGTAAGGATTGACCAGCAGCGCCTCGCGAATTCCACCGCCGCGCCGGCAAAGCGCGACAGGATCAGCACGCCGGGATCGTCGGGGTCCTGGGCGGCGACATATTCCTTGGCCACCAGATTCATGCCGTCGCGCATCGGCGTCACCAGCGCCAACCCGCGCGGCGCGATAAAGCCCCGCCAGCGCCGTGCGGCTGTAGGGCCGGTTGACATAGCGCACCGGTGTCCAGTTGGCGTCGCTATAGGCGCCATTGATGCGGCCGGCGGTGCGGTTCACCGCCGCTTCCATCTCGGCATATTCCTTGATCTCGCTGCGGCTCTTGGGCGTGATCTGCAGATAGGTGATCTTGCCGTGCCATTCCGGATTGGCCGCCAGGAAGCGCTCATAGGCCTCCAGCCGCTCGGGAATGCCCTTGGAATAATCCAGCCGGTCGACGCCGATGATCATGCGCGCGGCCGGCGAGGCCTCGATCACCTTCTGCACAAACGGCGGCCGCGCGCGGCGCGCCCGGCGAGGCTGAAATCGCGGGTCTCGATGCCGACCGGAAAGGCGCCGATGCGCATGGCGCGGTCGCCGCCTACGCCGCCAGCGCCGAGCTCGACGGCGTGCCCAGTTCCTTGGCGAGATAGCGCGCGAAATTGGCGGCGTCGCCATCGGTCTGGAAGCCCACCAGATCGTAGTGCCCAAGCGCCGGGATCAGCCGCTCATGATTGGGCATGGCGGTGAGGATTTCCGGCGGCGGCAGCGGGATATGCAGAAAGAAGCCGATGCGGTTGGTCAGGCCCCGCGCCCGCAGCGCCTTGGCCAGCGGGATCAGGTGATAATCATGCACCCAGACGATGTCGTCGGGCTTGCAGCACCTTGACCAGCTCGTCGGCGAAATGCTCGTTGACGCGCAGATAGCCCGACAGATCGCGGCGCGAGAATTCCGCCAGGTCCAGCCGGTAGTGAAAGATCGGCCACAGCACCCGGTTGGCGAAGCCGTTGTAATATTCGTCGAAATCCTCGGGCTTGAGAGGTCGGTGACGATATAGCTGTTGCGTCGCCCTGCGATGGTGCGGTCGCGACGCCGTCGGATGGTCATTCACCTCGCCGCTCCAGCCCAGCCAGACGCAAGGATGCTTGCGCAAGGTGGCCTTGAGCACCACTTCCAGCCCGCCGGGATGCGGCCGCGCCGGGATCGAAACGCGGTTAGAAATTATGAAGATGCGCGCCAATAGCGATCCTCCCAGCTTTGGCTCAGCCGCATTGCGCTGAGAATGACCCCGCCATGGAATAGGTTTGCGGAAAATTGCCCCACAGCGCCCCGGTCTGCGGGATGGATGTCTTCCGCCAAAAGGCCGTAGCTGTTGCGCAATAGCGGAGCGAGTCCGATAACGCTCGCGCGCTTCCTCGCGGCGGCCCATCGCCGCCAGCGCATCGATCAGCCAGAAGCGGCAGACCAGAAATTCGGTTTCCGGCAGGCCGAAATCGTCTTCCGCCGCATAACGCATCACATGACGGCCGCGCACCAGGTCTTGCTCCACAGCCGCCACGGTGGAGACAAAGCGCGGATCGTGGGCGTCGATCAGCCCGAGCTCGGGCAGCAGCAGCACGCTGGCATCCATATCGTCGTCGCCTAAAGCGCCGGTGAAGGCCTGGCGCTTCTCATTCCAGACGCGCTTCAGCAGTCTCCTCGCAGATGGAATCGGCCGCGCTGCCAGTGGGCGGCGCGGTCGGCGAAGCCCAGCCGGGCGGCGATCGCCGCGGTGCGATTGCACGCCGGCCCAGCACATCGCGCCGGAATGCGTGTGCACGCGTTTTGCGGCCGCGATATTCCCAGATGCCGGCATCGGGCTCCAGCGCCAGCTTCGCCATTGCTGGCCATTTTTTCAAGCAGGTGGAACAAGCGCCTCGTCGCCCGGGACGCGGCAACCGCCTGTCGAAGAACATCGGCGTCGCCGCCAGGATGACGCTGCCATAGGCATCATGCTGCACCTGTTCCACCGCGGCATTGCCGATACGCACCGGACCGTGACCTTCAAAGCCCTTGAGAGTCGGGCGCGATCCATTCGGTGAGAGTCCTTGGGCACGATGCCGTAACAGGGCGTCAGCGTCGCGGTCGGCCGGCGATGGACGAGGATATAGGCGATATACTGCTCCATCGTGCGCGTGACGCCGATGGCATTCAGCGCCTTGACCACGAAATAGGCGTCGCGGAGCCAGCAATAGCGATAATCCCAGTTGCGCCCCGAATGCGGGGCTTCCGGCAACGAGGTGGTCAGCGCCGCGACAATGCCGCCGGTTTCCTCGAAATTGGCATAGCTTGAGGTGATGGCGGCGCGGATGATGGCTTCCTGCCATTCGTAGGCGATGGACAGGCGGCGCACCCATTCCCGCCAATAGTCGCGGGTGCGGTCGTGGAAATCGCGCACCGTCGGAGAGATATCGCCCATGAAAGGCTCGTCCGGCCCGAACACCAGGTGCAACGGCCGCGTCAGGGCGAACGGCGTCTCCTGCTGGATATAGGAAAGCGGCGCATCGGTGGTCAGCCGCACCAGTGCCGGGCTCGCCATAGAGTGATTGGCTGCCGGCCACCTGCTCGCTTGATCGGCTTGCCGTAGAACTGGGTGGGCCGCAGCGGATGGTGACGCGCGGCAGCCCCGCCATGGGCTCGATGATGCGCATCAGCTGCGGCGGCCGAAGCATGCGGCTCGAAATTGCGCAGAAGCGCGGCGCGAAGTCGGTGATCTTCACCGCGCCGCCGTCGGCGGTCGGTGAGCACGGTGGTGACGATGGCGGTGTTGCGCAGGTATCGGACTGGGAGTCGACCTGCCGGTCCAGCACGCACATCGGCGAAGCCCTTCTCCTCGTCGCCCGCGATCAGGCGGCAGAAGATCGGGTCGCTGTCGAAGCGCGGAAAGCACCACCACACCATGCGCGCGCCCGGGTCGACCAGCGCGGCCGTGCGGCCATTGCCGACCACGGCGACGTCGAGACGATGGGTGTTCACGGAGTCGCCTACCGCGGCGAGGTTGAGACGGGGCTCGTTCATGGCGCGAACTCGCCGCCGGATATCTTATCGAGCCAGCGGCGCACTTCGCCCGGGGTATCGAAGCTCATGCTCGATCCCTGCAGCAGCCGCCCGACGGAAATGCCGAGACCGTCGTAGGCGGGCAGCACCGCGAAGGCGGCCTCGTCGGTGATGTCGTCGCCGATGAAGATGGGCCGGCGGCCGGCGAACGGTGGATAGGTCATGAGCTCCTGCAGCGCGGTGCCCTTGTTGATGCCCGCCGCCTTGATCTCGATCACCGCCTTGCCGGGAAGCACCTCGATCGCCGCCGGCTCGAACTCGGCGCATACGGCGGCGACCAGATCGGGCAGCGTGCGGCCGAGCTCGGGCACCTTGCGATAGTGTAGCGCGACCGAGTAGCCCTTGTCCTCGACCAGGATCTCGCTGCCGGCCTGCGCAATGTCGACGACGCGCGCCTTCAGTCTGGGGTCGAGGGGGCTCGCCCGCTTCTTGGCGGAGCCTCCGTCGGCACGCAGGCGCAGCTCGGCGCCGTGACCGCCGATGGCGGGAAGATGCAGCGGCGCGAAGATGCGGTCGAGGTCGGCGACCTGGCGACCGGAGACCAGCGCGGTGGCGCCGCCGGTGTGCTCGTAGAGGCGTTGAAGAATTTCGCGCAAGCGCGGTGGCACCTGCACGTCGCCGGGCGTGGGCGCGATATCGAGCAGGGTACCGTCGACGTCGAGCAGAATGGCGAACTGCCGGAAATCGATCGGCGCGATGCGGCGGAGCGAATCCGAGGGTTTCAATGCAGTCAAAGCGCGCGGATTCCTTTCTGTCGTCTCAGCGGTATGGGAGAGCCAGCACGGTCGCGTGCTCCTAGTTCAATGCGCGGATCGGCCAATAGTTTCGGCCGAATCCGCCCGATAAGCCCGCGGGGGAACGTATTCCCCGCGAATGTGTTGTTTTGCGAACATAGGGGAGATCAAACCATGAATAGGTTTACACGTTTTGCCGGTATTTTAGTCATCGCTGCCGCGGCTTGGCAGGCCCCCGCCAGCGCCCAGGAGCGCGTACAAGTCGGCAACCTGGAATGTGACATCTCCGGCGGTATCGGCTTCATCATCGCCTCGCAGAAGCGGCTGAGCTGCCTTTTCGTCCCCGCTCAGCCCGGCGCCCCGCAGGAGGTCTATGAGGGCGTGATCAACAAGTTCGGTCTCGATATCGGCGTTACCGCAGGCGGGAAAATGATCTGGGCGGTATATGCGCCGACCGACCGCTGGCGCAACGCGCTCTCGGGCAGCTACGTGGGCGCGAGCGCGGACGCGTCGGTGGGCATCGGCGGCGGCGCCAACGTGCTCGTCGGCGGATCGAACCGCACGATCGCCCTGCAGCCGCTTTCGTTCCAAGGCCAGGTCGGGCTCAATCTCGCGGTCGGCGTCGCCGATCTCGAACTGCGGCCGATGCGATAGATCGCGAAGCGTTACACTTCGTTTCAACGCCAAGATTTCGACAACATGGAACCCGCCGGCGTGTAGCCGGCGGGGAACGAAAACTCGCGCCGGCCGTTTCCTAAGCGACCCCAAAACAACGAGGGAACGGTCATGACTTCTCGCATCGTTATTTCGCTCGCGGCCCTGCTCGCGCTGTCGCCGGCGGCGGTCGCCCAGACGGTCACCACAACGACCACCACGGTCGAGACACGCGGACCGCGGCTCTCGCCCGAACAACGCTCGGTCATCTATCGCACGGTGACGCGCGAGCGGCGGGTCACGCCGGGGCCGGAGATTCAGGTCCGTGTCGGCGCGCGACTGCCGCGTGAAGTGGAGCTCAGCGCCTTTCCGGACGAGACCTACGTCGATGTCCCGGTGATGAAGCGCTACAAATACGTGTACGTGGCGAACCGGCTCGTGGTCGTCGATCCGGAAACGAGCGAAGTGGTCGACGAGATCGCCGAATGACGAAGTGACGCAGACGGTCGAACTATCGCCGCTTTGTCGTCGCCTTGCGGTCGATTTCGGCGACTAGTCCGCTTGCATCCCTTGCATCGACGGGAGTTCGTCATGACGCGTGCATTCTTTTCGGCGACCTTGGTCGCCATCGCGGCGCAGTCGGCGTTTGCCGCCGACCGGGCGTTGCCGCCGCCGCGGGCCCAGGCGCCGCTCTATGCGCCCGCCCGCGCGCACGATTGGACCGGCTTCTATATCGGCATCAACGGCGGCGGCGCATGGGGCGAGTCGACCTACGACTTCGCCGGCGCGGGCGCGGGATCGACCGACGTCGGCACCTCCGGCGTGCTGCTCGGCGGCACCGTCGGCGCGCAACTACCAGATGGGCTCCACCGTGCTCGGCATCGAGGGCGACCTCGCCTGGTCGAACGCCCGCGGCAGCGCCGCCTGCCCGCCCGGCTTCTGCGAGACGCGCAACCCGTGGCTCTCCACCGTGCGCGGGCGGCTCGGCTACGCCTTCGACCGCTTCCTGCCGTATGTGACTGGTGGTGTCGCCATCGGCGAGGTGGAGGCGAGAGTCCCGGGCGTCGGCAGCGCCAGCGACACCCGCGTCGGCTGGACCGTCGGGCGGCGGCATCGAGTACGCGCTCGCCAACAACTGGAGCGCCAAGCTCGAGTACCTCTACGTCGACCTCGGCAAGCTCAATTGCGGCGGCGCCTGCGGCGCGGCACCCCCCACGACCGTGGACTACCGCACACACGTCGCGCGCGTCGGCCTGAACTACAAGTTCTGAGGCCTCCGCAGGAAAGTAAAAGACCCCGGGCCGCGGCCCGGGGTTTTTTATTGGCCGCTCGCCCACCTGATTGGTTGCGGCTAATCTGGGCGCCACGCGACCGCGGAGAAAGCCATGCGCTACGAGCTCTATTACTGGCCCACCATCCAGGGACGCGGCGAGTTCGTGCGGCTCGCGCTCGAGGAAGCCGGCGCCGACTACGTGGACGTGGCGCGCTCGAAGAAAGACGGCGGCGTCGCCGCCATGACGCGGCTCCTGGAAGACGATGCGGCGGAAGACGCCGTCGTTCGCGCCGCCGTTCCTCAAGGCGGGCAAGCTGATCATCGGCCAGACCGCGAACATCCTTCTCTACCTCGGCGGCGCGCCATAGGCTGGCACCGGCGAACGAGGCCGGCCGGCTATGGACCAACCAGCTGCAGCTGACGCTCGCCGATCTCGTGGTCGAGGCGCACGACGTGCATCATCCGCTCGGCGCCGGTTTCTACTACGAAGACCAGAAAAAGGAGTCCAAGCGCCGCGCCGGGGATTTCATCGAGTCGCGCATCCCGAAATTCATGCGCTATTTCGAGCGCGGTGCTGGAGAAGAACAAGAGCAAGGAGCATCTGGTCGGCCGCTCGGTGACCTACGCCGATCTGTCGCTGTTCCAGGTGGTGGCCGGGCTGAACTACGCCTTCCCGCGCGCCATGCGGCAACTCCGCGGCAAGTATCCGCGCGTGCTCGCCGTGCATGCCGCCGTGGCCAAACGGCCGCGCATCGCCGCTTATCTGAAGTCGGACCGCCGCATTCCCTTCAACGAGCAGGGCATCTTCCGCCACTACCCGGAACTCGACGCTGCGGGCTAGCGCTTGGCCTGCTCCAGCACTGCCTGGCGGCGGCCGAGCCAGAGCGCGTTCACGAGCCAGAGCGCGGCGAGCACGACGGCGATGATCGCGATCTCCGTGCCGCTGCCGCCCGTCAGCATCGCCACCGCCGCAAAGGTCCAGGCGCCGATCTGGTCGCCGGCGCGGTAGACCACCGTGTCGATGAAATTCTTCGCCTTGTAGCGGTCCTCGCGCGGGATCACGGTGTAGAGCACCTCGCGGGTGGGCCTCGCGATGGCGTAGTCGCTGGAGCGGCGCAGCACCTGGAACGCCACCAGCATGGCGACGCCGGGCATCAGCGCCAGCGCCCCGAAGCCGAGGAAGGTCAGCGCCGGCAGGAAGGCGAGCGTCAGCGCCACGCCGAAATAGCGCACGATGCGGCCGGTGAAGAACAGCTGCACCACGAGCGTGATCGCGTTCACGGCGAGGTCGATCGAGGCGAAGAACTGCGTCTGCGAGGCGCGGTCGGAGAAGTTGCGGCTGACGATGCCGGCCTGCTGGAAATAGATGAAGGTGGAGGTGATGGCGAACAAGAGGATGAACAGGCTGACGTTCATCAGGTAGCGCGACTGGAACGGGTGGGTGATGCCGGCGATGACGCTGCCGCCGATCACGCGGTTGGTCGATGACCGCGCGCTGAGGCTGGTCGAGAGCCGCGACAAGCGCCCGACGCTGAACACGGCGATCTCCAGGATGAGCGCGGCGACCACCAGCAGGAACGCCACCGGAACATAGCGGGCGAGCGTGGCGGTGAGCCCGGCGCCGGTAATGGCGCCGATGGTGGCGCCGGCGGCGATGAAGCCGAACAGGCGCTTGCCCTGCTCGGAGGTGAAAAGGTCGACGATCAGCGCCCAGAACACCGAAACCACGAACAGGTTGAACACCGAGATCCAGATGAAGAAGGCGCGGCCGAGCCACACGGTTTGCTCGGCGTCGGAGAAGTGAAGCGCCAGCGCGAACAGCAGAATGTTGGCGGCGAAGAAGCGATAGGTGATGGGGATGAAGCGCGTGCGCGGCAGCGTCTTGACCAGATAGGCGAACGGCACGTTGAGGATAAGCATGCCGGCGAGCGTGCCGAGGAAGAGCCACTGCAGATTGCTCACCCCGCCCGCCACCCCCATCTGGTCGCGGATCGGCCGCATCACGTAGTAGGACGACAGCACCGAGAAGATGTAGAGCCACGACCAGGCGAGCGCCGAAACTTCCGCCGGCGCCACGTCCATGACCCGCCGCAGCAGGCGGTAGAGAACCCCGCCGCGGTCCGACGCGGCGGCTTCCACTTTCGCTCGGCTCACTGGGCGAGCCCGAGCCCGCGGCGCACCTCGGATACGGGAAGCGCCTTGCCGAACAGCGGCGTTCCCGGTGCCCATTCCCTGGCACGCGCAAGCGGCACCACCACCGGCTCGAAGCCCGCGTCGCGCACGAGCTGCGAAGCAACGCGCACCGCGTCCGGATCGTCGCCGCCGAACGGCAGGCCGACCTTCTCGCCGGGACGGTTGGACTGGCTCATCAGGTTGCCGGTGCCCACCGAGTTGAACGTGCGCACGATGCGCTTGCTCAGATATTTCTCCGAGGTGGCGCCGGGTCCCATCTCCTGCGCCTCCTTGACGATCTCGCCGTCGCGGGCGGGAATCGGATTGCTGGCGTCGATGACGATCTTGCGCGAAAGGACGTTGCCGAAATCGCGGCTGAGCTGCGGCAGCGCGCTATAGGGCACGGCGACCAGGATGACGTCGCCGAAGTCCACCGCCTCCTGCACCGTGCCGGCGCGCGCCTTCGGTCCCAGGCGCTCGGCCAGCGGCTTCAGCTGCTCGGGATGGCGCGAGGAGAGCAGCACCTCGTGGCCGGCCTTGACCCAGAGCTCACCCAAGGTTCCGCCGACCCGGCCGGCGCCGACAATGCCGATCTTCATGCCGCCCGATTGGGCGAAGGCCGCGAACGGCGACGCGGTGATCGCCAAGAGCGCGGCGGCGCTGGCGCCGAGCATGAGAATTTCGCGGCGGTTGATGCTATCGGTCATGGCCCCTCATCTCCCTGTTGTTCGCTTATCATTGAACGCCGCAAAGGTGAGCGTATTCCCGCGGCGGTGCGGGCGCCAGCTAACGTTGGCGGTGGGGCGGCAGTGGGGCGCTATCCGCGCGCCGGGAAGCGCGATAATCCGCGGCAAAACCTTCAAATCGAAAGCCGGGGTTGATCGCCGCGATCAGCTCGCGAGGGCGTGCTGCCGAGCCGCAGTTGCGGGTCTCGGCCGCTCCGATCGATCGGTCCGGACGCGGTTCTCCGCGAGCCAGGTCTCGAAGGCATCGGGCGCGATGGGCCGGGAAATCCAGTAGCCCTGCGCCTCGTCGCAGGCCTGGCCGGCGAGGAATTCGTAGAGCTCGGCGGTTTCGACGCCCTCGGCGACGACCCGATAGCCGAGATCGCGGATCATGGAGATCATGGCGCTGACCAGCGTGCGCGTGCGCTCCTCGCGGCCGAGCGTCTGAATGAAGGAGCGGTCGATCTTCACCACGCTCGCCGGGATGCGCTGCAGGTAGGACAGGCTGCTGTAGCCGGTCCCGAAATCGTCGATGGCGATCCGCACGCCGACCGCGTTCAGCGCCTCCAGCTGATGGATGGCGCGCCGGCCGTTCCTGATCAACGCGCTCTCGGTGAGCTCGAGCTCGATGGATTGCGGCGGGATCTTTGCGCCGCGCAATTTTGCAATCATGCGGGTCGCGAAATCCTCTTCCTCCAAGTTCGGCGCCGCGACGTTGATCGAAACGGGAATCTCGATTCCCTTGGCGCGCCAAGCCACGATCTGCGCCAGCGCCGCATCGACCACCCAATTGGTGAGGTCGCGCGCCAGCGCAGTCTGCTCGACGAGCGGGATGAACTCGCCCGGCGGAACATCGCCGAGAGTGGGATGCCGCCAGCGCAGCAATGCTTCCACCCCGACGCAGCGGCCGGAGCGGACATCGACGCGGGGCTGATAGACGAGCGAGAGCTGGTCCGGCCGTGCAAGCGCGTCACGGATATCGGCCAAGAGCGTGAAGCGCCGCCGATGTGCGTCGTCGCGCGAAGGGGAATAGGTCTCGATGCCCGCCTCCGCCTCGCGCGCGTCCTGGGCGGCGCTGTGGGCGGTGCGCAGCACGTCGAGGGGTGCCACCTCGCCGAGGCGAAACGGGGCGACGCCGATGGCCGCATTCAGCACCACCGGAATGTTGCCCGACTGAATGGCGTTCCCCAGGCATATGCGCACGGCATCGGTGGCAACGGCCCGCGCCTGGTCATCCATGTCGTCGAGCAAAAAGCCGTAGTGCGTCGATCCGAGCCGATAAAGCTTGGTCGCGGAGGCGAGCGCCGCGCGGAGGGCCTGTGCCGCTCCCTTCATGAGATCGTCGATATAGGACGGGCCGATGACCCGCAGCGCCTGAGTCAACTGCCCGACGTCGATGAGGTCGATGAGAACCGCAAAGCGCCGCTCGCCCGGATGATCTCTCGCTAGATCCGCCAGGTCTTCGAGGAATTGGTTGCGGTTGGGCAGGCCGGTAATGGGGTCGACCCGGCCGAAGGCGTGCTGCAGCTCGATCTGCGCCATGACCATGGCGGCGAGGTCCTTGAGCGCGGTCTTCTCACGCTCGGTGATTTCCCGTGGCTCGGTGCCGAGCACGCAGATGGAGCCCAGCCCGAAGCCGTCGCGCGTGACCAGCGGCGCGCCGGCATAGAAGCGCATTCCCGATTTCGCGAGCAGGCTGCCGCTGTAGTACGGGTCCTTCAGGACGTCGGGAAGCACCAGGACTTCGCGCGTCTCCGCGACTTCCGCGCAGGGCGCCTTGTCGCGAGGGCACTGCCGGAGATCCACGCCCACGCGCGACTTGAACCATTGCCGATCCTTGTCGATGAGCGACACCGCGGCGATGGGCAAATCGAAAAGCTGGCTCGCCATCCGCGTAATGCGGTCGAAGCTCTCGCTCGGCGGCGTGTCGAGCAAATTCAGCTGCTGCAACGCGTAGAGCCGCGCCTGCTCCTGGTCGCTCATGATTGATCTCCGGCTATGGCCGGTAGCATGGCACCCGCCTGATAAAGCCGCCGTTAAACGGCAAGCGGAATTTCTTGGTAAATTCTTATCGCGGTCGAAAGCTCCTGGAGAAGGAGCTGGTGCGGGCCAAGACCACCTGGGCGCGGCTCACTTCCGACGTCAAGCACTGCGCCGGGCACAAAACGGATCGGCCGTGGGCTCGCCGGGTTTCTGAAACAATCAACCGCTGAGCATGGCCAAAGCGGCCCTGCGGTCTCCCGGCTTCAGCTTAACAAACAACGCGCGCGCGTTCTTGATATCTCGTTCGCCGCCGGTCTCCGCCGCCAGTTGGAGGGCAACCGTGGTTGGATGATCCTTGCCGCAGATGAAAACCAACGCTTTCGCAAGGCGCCCCATTGCCGCTTGGTCGATAACGGGTTCTTCCATTGAATGCCCCTTCGTGAACCGCGACAGCTTCAGCGACCACGCCTAATCGTGATTTGCGTGCGCATCGTGGCCTGACGGACGTCCCTACGCGACGTCGCTGGCTGGGGCGCCAGGATTCGAACCTGGGAATGGCGGAATCAAAATCCGCTGCCTTACCACTTGGCTACGCCCCAACGAATCCGAATGTGCCGCTTCGCGCGCCGCGGTTCAACGCCCGCGTTCTGCCGCGGGTGCTCGGCTTGAAGCGCGGAATGGGGCCTGCTAAAGCACGCGCGGCCGGAGTGTAGCGCAGCCCGGTAGCGCATCTGCTTCGGGAGCAGAGGGTCGCAGGTTCAAATCCTGCCACTCCGACCAATTCCCCCCAACATTGTGAAACCGAGCCCTGCCCGTCTAGTGTGGAACCTCCCGGAGGTCAGTGGGTTCGAATTGACATGCCGCAAAACAAACTCATCAAATTCTACGACGACAAGCTCGCGGCGCTCGAGGCGCTCGGCGCCGACAAGCACATGACGTTGCAGGAGCTCGCCGACGAGGCGTTCGCCGACCTGTTGAAAAAACACGGCCGGCCCGTGGGCCTCGCCGATGCGCTGCGCCAAAGCGCGCAAGCGGAAAAGAAAAAGCTGCGCTGACCCGCCGGACACGGGCACGCAAGAACAACTCACCCTCACGGCGCCGCCGAAGCGCGGCGCCGTTACGCTCTACAAGCTCAACCGGCCTTGAGGTTACCGGCCGCCGTCTTGCCGCGGTCGGTGGTCACCACGTCGTAGCTGACCTTCTGTCCCTCGGCGAGCGTCGACAAGCCGGCCTGCTCCACGGCGCTGATGTGGACGAACACGTCCTTGCCGCCGTCTGCCGGTTGGATAAAGCCGTAACCCTTCTGCGGGTTGAACCATTTCACGGTACCAGTGGCCATCGTGGCCTCCTTGTTACAAGTTCGGGATTGCATGGCGCGATTGCGCCGGACTAGCCGGCCGCGATCCGTCGCACCACGTCGTAGGAGACCTTCTGGCGTTCGACCAAGGTTGTTACGTCATGCCCGCCGGACGGCTGGATGAAGCCGGCCTCCTGCGGGTTGAACCATTTCACCGTACCCGTAGCCATAGAGGTGTCCTTCACTTCGACCGCGCATGCAAAGGTGTGTTCGCCGCGCGGGAATTGCACGGCTTGCCATCCATCCGGGTTTTGGGAGAGCGCCTTCGCAGGTGCAGTCATGGGCAGCGGCCCTGAGTGGGGCCGGATTCATATTTCAGGCCCGCAAAGCAGAACGCAATCGGCCCCGCCCGTCAAGCGAGATATTGTAAAGGCTTGTTATAGATAGGTCGCGTCCCCTACGCCTTTCCGAGGCTCGACAACAACATGGCCGACGACGACATCGCCTTCGACCGTAACTTCGACGCGCCCGCCAACCAGCCCGAGCGCGTGGCATTGGGCGTGCGCCGCGTCCTGGCGCCGAACGGCGGACCGTTCACCTTCACCGGCACCTGCACCTACATCGTCGGCGACGGCGAGGTGGCGATCATCGATCCGGGGCCGGAAGATCCCGAGCATCTCAAGGCTGTGCTCGACGCGGTGCGCGGCGAGACGGTGGCGCACATTCTCGTGACCCACAGCCACATGGACCATTCACCCGGTGCGGCGGCGATGAAAGCGGCGACCGGCGCCAAGATGTTCGCGCAAGGTCCCCACCGCGCCTCGCGGCCGGTGCGGCCGGGCGAAGAGCGCGTCATGGAGGCGGGCTCCGACTGGGAGTTCAAGCCGGACGTACGGATGGCCGACGGCGAAACCCTCGCCGGCAAAGGCTACGCGCTCGAAGCGGTGTTCACGCCGGGCCACACCGCCAACCACCTCGCCTTCGCGCTCAAGGGCACCAACATCCTGTTCTCGGGCGATCACGTGATGGGGTGGTCGACCTCCATCGTGGCGCCGCCCGACGGCTCGATGAGCGACTACATCGCCTCGCTGCACAAGCTGAAAGCGCGCGCCGAGACGCATTACTTTCCCGGTCACGGGCCGGCGATCGGCGACGCGCTTCCCTACGTCGACCGGCTAATCGACCACCGGGTGGCGCGGGAGGGCGCGATCCTGCGGCGGCTGGAGAGCGGCGAGGCCGACATCCCGGCGCTGGTGCGCGCCATCTACATCGGGCTCGATCCGCGGCTGGAGAAGGCGGCCGCACTCACCACCTTCGCGCATCTGGAGGACCTGGTGGCGCGCGGCAAGATCGCGACCGACGGCGAGCCGTCGCTCGCCGGCACCTACCGCCTGCCCTGAACTAGCGTCCGCGGCGGCGGGTGTCGGCGAACTCGGCGAAGGTGCTCTCGATCCGCCGGGCGTTGGAGCCGAGATCGTGGCTGCCGTAGCGCGACGCCGAGCGCATGTCGATGCGCACGCCGCGCTCCACCGCGCGGATGCGGATCACCACGTCCTCGCGAAAGCCCATGATCAGGGTCTGCGCCACCGCCTCGATGCGGCCGTCGCGCTCGGCGCCGCGCGGCGGCAGCGAGTCGAGAATGCGCCAGCCGCGGCGCTCCACGATCGCGAGCATGATGTTGTAGACCTCGTCGGCGCTGGCATCGATCTCGATGGGCTTGACGCCGGGATAGGCCACCCGCTGCAGCGTCGCCGCGGCAAGGCCCGGGTAGGCCACGGCGTTGGCGCCGCGCGGGCGCGCCAGCGCCACCGCCTGGAAGCGCGGCGGCTCGCTGGCGTCGGTGGTGACGTCGCTGAGCGCGGGCTGGGTGAGGCCGCGGGCGAGCTCGATCGCCGGATAGCCGAGCGACCAGGAGCGCGATGACGCAGGCGGCAATCGCCCGGTCGAGGCCGCGCAGGCCCTCGTTCCAGATCACCACGAAGGCGGCGAGCGCCGTGAGGCCCGCCACCGCGGCGACCGTCAAGCCCGCGGCGAGGGTGACGTAGCCGACGGTGTACTCGACGAGGCCGAAGCGATGCAGCGCCACCGCGAGCAGCACCACGGGCAAGGAGAAGATGGCGATGCGCCGGCTCAACATCGCGAGCCGGCTGACACGCACTTCCGTGTAAAGGCGGCGGCGGATCATGCCGCCCGCCCCTTCTTTCGATCGTTCATGCCGCCTCGCCTGGTCCGCGGGCGACCTTGTCGGTCATTCGGCGGCGGTCGGCAAGCGGTAATCGCGGAACTTGTCGCGCAGCGCGGTCTTCAGGATCTTGCCGGTGGCGGTGTGGGGAATCTCGTCGACGAACACCACGTCGTCGGGCATCCACCACTTCGCGATCTTGTCTTCCATGAACTTCAGCATGTCCTCCTTGGTGATCTTCTTGCCAGGCTTCTGCACGATGATCAGCAGCGGACGCTCGTCCCACTTCGGGTGGGCGATGCCGATCACCGCCGCCTCCGCCACGTCGGGATGGCCGACCGCGATGTTCTCGAGATCGATCGAGGAGATCCACTCGCCGCCGGACTTGATCACGTCCTTGGCGCGGTCGGTGATCTTCATGTAGCCGTTCTCGTCGATGGTGGCGACGTCGCCGGTGTCGAAGAAGCCGTCCGTGTCGAGGATCTCGCCGCCCTCGCCCTTGAAGTAGGCAGCGCGCCACCGCCGGCACCCTTGACCTTGAGCCGGCCGAACGTCTTGCCGTCCCACGGCAGCTCCTTGTTCTCGTCGTCGGTGATCTTCATCTCGACGGTGAACAGCGAGAAGCCCTGCTTCTCCTGGATGTCGAGCTTGGCGTCGTGGCCGAGCTGCGCCACCTCGGGCTTGAGAGAGCCGGCGGTGCCGATCGGGCTCATCTCGGTCATGCCCCAGGCGTGGGTGACCTGGACGCCGTAGTCGTCCTGGAACTTCTGGATCATGGCGCGCGGGCACGCCGAGCCGCCGATGAGCACGCGATTGAGCTTGGGCAGCTTCAGCTTGTTCTGCTCGAGATGCCGAGCAGCATCAGCCACACCGTCGGCACCGCCGCGGTGATGGTGACGTCGTATTTGTCGAGCAACTCGTAGATCGAGGCGCCGTCGAGCTTGGCGCCCGGCATCACCAGCGATCGCGCCCGTCATGGGCGCGGAGAACGCGAGCGACCAGGAGTTGGCGTGGAACATCGGCACGACCGGCAATACCGTGTCGCTCGACGACAGGCCCATGACGTCGGGCATGGCGGCGGCGAGCGAGTGCAGGATGTTGGAGCGATGCGAGTAGACGACGCCCTTGGGATTGCCGGTCGTGCCGGACGTGTAGCACATGCCGGCGGCGGCGTTCTCGTCGACCACGACCCACTTGAAGTTGCCGTCGACCTCGGCGAGCCATTCCTCGTAGGGGACGGCGTTCTTCAGCGTGGTCTCCGGCATGTGCGCCTTGTCGGTGAGCACGATGTATCGCTCGATCTTGGGCAGCTTGTCGGCGAGCTTCTCGAAGAGCGGCACGAAGGTGAGGTCGATCATCATCACGCGGTCCTCGGCGTGATTGATGATGTAGACGAGCTGGTCGGGGAACAGCCGCGGGTTGACCGTGTGGTAGACGGCGCCGGCGCCGAGGATGCCGTACCAGGCTTCCAGATGCCGCCAGGTATTCCAGGCGAGCGTGCCGACGCGGTCGCCGGGCTTGATGCCGTCCTTGACCAGGCGTTGCGCCACCTTCAGCGCGCGCTCGCGGATTTCCTTGTAGTTGGTCTCGACGATCGGCCCCTCGATCGAGCGCGAGATCACCTTGCGGTTGGGGTACTGGATGGCGGCGTGGTCGAGCATCGCGGTTGCAGAGCAGCGGCCAGTCCTGCATCAAGCCTTGCATTGCATTCCTCCCCGGAAATTTACGTGCGGCGCCCTTGGTCGCGCCTTGTTCTTGCCAAAAGTACCGCGCCTGCGGGCGAGCGCAACCGGCCCGATGGGCGAAGATCGATGAAACTTACGTTGTGGCTGGTGTTGGCGCTGCTGACGGCGGGCCAGGCGGCGGCGGAAGTGCCGCTGCCGCGCCCCCGCCCGCCGGAGATCGGCGGGCCCGCCCCGGCGCCGCCTCCCGTGGTCGATCCGGCCGAAGTGGAGGCCGCCCTCAAGGCCTGTGATGCCCTGTTCGCGGCCGACATCGCCGTGGCCGAGCGGGTCGAGGGCATGGCCTTCGACAACGGCTGTGGGGCGCCGGCGCTAGTGCGGCTCTCGGCGGTGCGGCTCGCCGACGGCAAGCGCGTAGCGCTCATGCCGCCGGCGCTCGCTCCGTTGCACGGCGGCGCATGCGGTGGCGAGCTGGGTGCGCGAGGACGTGGCGCCGGCCGCAGCGGCGCTGGGCAGCGCGCTTGCCCGCGTCGAGGTCGCGGCGTCCTATGTTTGCCGCCCGCGCAACAACGTGCGGGGCGCGGTGTTGAGCGAGCACGGGCGGGCGAACGCGCTCGACGTGCGCGCGCTCCGGCTCGCCGAGGGCCGCATCATTCCCATCACCGCCAAGGATGTGCCGGAGCTGATGGCGGAGATGAGGCGCTCGGCCTGTGAGCGCTTCACCACCGTGCTCGGGCCGGGCGCCGACGCGTCGCACGAATTCCACCTGCACGTGGATCTCGCCGCGCGGCGCGGCGGCTATCGCATGTGCCAGTGGCCGCTGCCCTAAAAGCAAGAGGGCGCGGACCGCAGCCCACGCCCTCTCACGCCCCCAGAAATCCGCCCGCCCTAAGTCAGATCACCACGACCTGCGCGCCGACCGGCACGCGGTTGTAGAGATCGATCACGTCCTCGTTCAGCATGCGGATGCAGCCCGACGAAATCGCCTGTCCGATGTATTCCGGCTGGTTGGTGCCGTGAATGCGGAACAAGGTGTCCTTGTTGCCCTGATAGAGATAGAGCGCGCGCGCACCCATGGGATTGTGCGGGCCCGGGCTCACGTATTTCGGCAGATCGGGAATGCGCTTCAGCATGTCGGCGGTGGGCACCCAGTCCGGCCATTCGGTCTTGCGCCCGACCTGGGCGGCGCCCTTCCAGTTCATGCCTTCTTCGCCGACGGTGACGCCGTAGCGGATAGGCCTTGCCCTCGGCTGCACGAGATAAAGGAACTTCGCGCCGGTATCGACGATCACCGTGCCCGGCTTCTCCCTGGTCTGATACGGCACGATGTGCCGGAGCCAGTCGGTCGGCGGCGTGTACTGCAGATAGGGCGCGCTCGCGAGCAGATGCTTGTCGCGCGGCTTCAGCGCCGAGGAGGGAACGGGTGCGAGCTGCTCCACGCCGACGCAGCCGGCGAGCAGGAACCCTATGAAAGCCACCGCAAATTTACGCACCGACATGGCCTCTAAACCTCGGTCTTCGATCTTAGCGCGCGCCCCTTAACCATGGAGTTAGCGGAAAGCCCGGTGGTCGGGAAGATCGAACAGCGGGCGTGGCGCAGGTTTGCGCTCCCTGTGGCAGAAATGCCGCATCCGGTACGGCGTAAACCTTCATGGCGGCGCGGTGACGCCGCCCCATCAAGATTCCCCAGCATGGGCGCACCTTCGACCCTTTTGCCACGCAAAACCGTCACGTTAACCGGGCATAAAGCCGGTCAAGCGGAAATGGGAAGGACCGGAGGGAATGATGTCCAGGGAACAAGTCACCAGGCCGAAGGCGGCGCATGAGCGCCCGGACCTTCGCCAGGAGTACCACGCGATCGGCATCTCGGCGGTGGCCGCGGCGCTGCCCTATCGCGGCACGGAGAAGAACGAGGCCTACGCGCCCGCCAAGCCGAAGGACGACAAGCGCAAGCCAGTGACGCTCGCCGATCTCGACCACCTGATGGTGTGAGCGCTCGGCGCCTTTTCCCAATAGCCATTCGCTTGCTTTCGTCGTGGCCGGGCTCAGTCCCGGCCATGTCGATTCTTGGGTCTTGTCATTCCGGGGCGCGGGCGAAGCCCGCGAGCCCGGAATCCGATAGCCCCTGCACTCGATGGAGACCGGGGTTATGGATCGCGGGTTCGACGCTTCGCGTCGCCCCGGAATGACAGGTGTGGCCCGCGTGGACGCGGTGCGTCCGACGCGCTAGGGGACTCCGCAAGACTCGGCGGAGTGCCTCAATGCTCATCGCCTTCGTGCCGCGCGGAAATACGCTGGAGCGGGTGCCGGTGCCGGAAGGCACGCCCGTGCCGCAGGGCGCGGTGTGGCTCGATCTGGTGTCGCCGACGCCAGCCGAGGACCGGGCGGTGGAGGCGGCCTTCGGCGTGGCGGTGCCGACGCGCGAGGAGATGGCGGAGATCGAGCCGTCGAGCCGGCTCTACATCGAGAACAACGCGCGCGTGATGACGGCGACGCTCATGTTCGCCTCGGAGACCGAGCGGCCGTCGACCACGCCCGTCACCTTCATCCTCGCCGGCACGCGCCTCATCACCGTGCGCTACGAGGACCCGAAACCCTTCGCCATCGTCGCCGCCAAGCTTGCACGCAACTGTCCCGCCGGGGTCAGCGGCGAGACGATCATGATCGAGCTTCTCGACGCCATCATCGATCGCGCCGCCGACATCCTGGAGCGCGCCGCGGCCGACGTGGAGGTGATCTCGCGGCGCATCTTCGAGCGGCGCGGCGCCCGCGACGATCCCAAGCAAAGCTACCAGGCGATCCTGCGCTCGATCGGGCGCAAGGGCGACCTCAACTCCAAGGTCCGCGAGAGCCTGGTGTCGATCGGGCGGCTCGTGCTGTTCCTCGCCAACGAGGCCGACGGCATGAAGCTCCAGCGCGACCAGCGGGCGCTGGTGAAGAGCATGGCGCGCGACGTGACCTCGCTCACCGACCACTCGACGTTTCTCGCCAACAAGATCACCTTCCTGCTCGACGCCACGCTCGGCATGGTGAGTCTGGAGCAGAACAACGTGATCAAGATCTTCTCGGTGATGGCCGTGGCACTGATGCCGCCGACGCTGATCGCCTCGATCTACGGCATGAACTTCAAGTTCATGCCCGAGCTGCAATGGCAGTACGGCTACGCGTTCGCGCTGTTGCTGATGCTGGTGGCGGCGATCGCGCCGTACATGTTTTTCAAGTGGAAGAAGTGGTTGTAGGTCTTCGACAAGCTCGGCTCGTCAGCGACGGAGGCTGCTTTCTTCAATCTCTGGAAATGGATCAAACTGTGCGCTTCCACAATTTGTCCTAATGTCGTAGTGCGTTTGATCTGGGTCTTGTGTTGTCGCCGTCACTATATTTTCTCGGATTATCAGGACCGTGTCTTTGATGCCAGTGTAGGCACCCATGCGATTTTTGGAATTGGCCCGAAAGCAGACAGCCCACCCACTCTCATATCGAAGAGTTCCCTCGACGTGTACTTGACCCCGCTTCGGTCGACTGATTTGGGCATCACGCACAGAATACGGATCGAGCAACGTCTTGCGCATATGTTCGAGCACGATCTGCCGATAGCCCGAAGGAACCGGGCCTATCTCAGATTCACTGACGTTTGTGGTGACACATCCTTGCAAGAAAATGGAGATTAGCGCTGCGCTCGTGTTCAATCTTGGTCGAATCTCCATAATCGATTCCTTTCGTCAGAAAATC
The DNA here is from genome assembly GCA_963792635.1 of uncultured Alphaproteobacteria bacterium. Lineage (GTDB taxonomy): Bacteria > Pseudomonadota > Alphaproteobacteria > Rhizobiales > Xanthobacteraceae > DATNNN01. The sequence continues at coordinate 123,724 of CAWBWX010000007.1, read as the reverse complement.
ATTTTGTACACGTTCGTCTTGCTATCCCGCGCAATTCCATATCCATTGGCCGTACCGCTTCCCGTGTAAAATTCCGCTTCCAATGTTGTGCCTAGGGAGCAGGTCATAAACGCCTGCCCCTTATTCACCCCCGGTACTATCCCGGCACTAAATCCTGCGACCGCTCCGTATTGCCCGATCAGGGAGACGCTTCCAGCGTATTGCGGAGCAGCCGACGACCACTTGCCAGAGCAAGTCTCGCCATCCGGCATCGTAAGCGACAAATTCCCTGTGTTGCCGGTAATGCCATCGGCGCTCGCCACGATTACCGGCAAAGGTTTTTGCGACGCGAGCGGTCCCTGTACCGGATACAAATTCACGGATGTGCTGCAGGCTCCAAGCAAAGAAACTGCCAGCGTTAAGATGGAAATTTGGAATTTTCTAGCCATGCAGTGACAGCCCCCAAGGCGAAGCATACCATCAGTTCTACCTTTTGTTGTCGCACTTGAATTGAGACGCCCGGCCTGTCGCCCTCGAGGCGTGTAGGGCCAAGCCCGGCCAGGACACTGAAGCAATTGGCGAAAATATTCTTGTAAGACCTTATCCCCACCCTTGGCGTCTGGATTATATTCATAAGCGTCTCGATCCAAAGGAAGGGGCGCGAAGGCCTGCGAACCTTGGTGCGGATCGGGAGCGGTGGCCGGCAAAGGGGGTTCGCACCTCGTTTCGCCGGCGGCCCAAGCCGCAACGGCCCGGCGCGCCTGCCGCGCGTCACAGGACCTCTATTGGTGGTGTGCTCACGGCGTCGCCAAACGCCCGGAGAGCATGGCCGGGGGTCCGCCAGCGGTGGATAGAGCATGGGCCGCGTGCGGAGCGCGGTTCGGTCAGTCCACCGGGGTTGCTGCGGAGCAAGCCGCTAAACACCGCGTGCGGGACGCCGGGCGACCGGCGGAGTCCGCGTCACTACTCGGCCCGGTATGCCTCGGTACCGCGAGGCGCCGAGGCCGCGGGGTCCGTCACGACCCCGGCGTCCCGCGCCGCCCTTCTTCTGGGCGGACGGAGTTGCGTAGCCAGACCTCGGGGCGACGCCGCTCGCGAGAAGGAGAACGGCTGTTTGAAAATCTACAGAGACAACGCCGCGCGACTACGGATACAGCCTCTCCCGCTTCCACGCCCCGCCTTCGCGCGTGAACGCCACGCGGTCGTGCAGGCGGAACGGGCGGTCCATCCAGAACTCGATCTCGCGCGGGCGGAGGCGATAGCCGCTCCAACCGGACGGACGCGGCACGGGCTTGCCGTCGTACTTGCGCTCCACTTCCGCCGTCGCCTCCTCGAGCGTCTTGCGGCTTGCGAGCGGCCGCGACTGGCGGCTCGCCCAGGCGCCGATCTGGGCGCCGCGCGGCCGCGAGGCGAAATAGGCGTCGGCCTCCGCCTCGCTGACGCGCTCGATCGCCCCCCGCGCGCGCACCTGGCGGCCGAGCGACTTCCAGTAGAGCACCAGCGCCGCCTCGGGCCGGCTATCCAGCTCGCGGCCCTTCACGCTGTCGACGTGGGTATAGAAGGCGAAGCCGCGGTCGTCGGCGGCCTTGACCAGCACCATGCGGGCGTTGGGCCGGCCGTCGGCGTCGACGGTGGCGAGCGAAGCCGCGTCGGCAATGGGCTCGGCCGCGATCGCCGCGGCCATCCACTCCCCGAACAGGGCGATGGGATCGGGGGCTTCCGTGAAGTCACCGATCGTTAACGACCCCTGGTGTTTGATTACCGGTTCGTCCTTCATGGCGGAGCCCAATGCCGCGCGCGCGCGTCCAAAATCGGAGCCCTTCCTATCACGGATCGGGTGCGCGCCGTGCATGGCCCCTCGCCGCGTGCCTCGTCGCGCTCGCCCTCGGCGGCTGCTCGTCGTCGATCTCGATTTCCTCGCTCATGCCGGCGAGCGCCGAGGAAAAGGCCGCCAAGGAACGCCGCGAAGCCACCGGCTCGCTGCAGCTGCAACCGGCGAGCCTCGCCGTCGCCGATATGTCCATGACGCAGACCGACTGGACGCTCGCCAAGACGGCGCTGCGCGAAGCGCTCGCCCGGCGCGAGGACGGCGCCTCGATCCCGTGGGAAAATCCGATGAACGGCGCGCGCGGCACGGTCACGCCGATCGCCGCCGCCTACGAGCGCGACGGCTTCGCCTGCCGCAATTTCCTCGCCAGCCACGTGCGCGGCAGCCGCGAGACCTGGTTCGAGGGCACCGCCTGCCGCATGCACAAGGGCGAGTGGGACATCCAGTCGAGCCGGCCGCTGCAGAAGGCCTGATTTTTTCCGTTGCACGGCGGGCGCCCTGCCCCCACATGATCGGAACGTGCCGGCCCCGTGCCGGCGCGCTGGGAGCAGGTAAGCGTGCGCGATCCCTACGAAGTGCTCGGCGTCGGCCGCAAGGCGACCCCGGACGAAATCAAGAAGTCGTTCCGGCGGCTCGCCAAGAAGCTGCATCCGGACGCCAACAAGAGCGATCCCAAGTCGGCGGCGCGCTTCTCCGAGATCAATTCCGCCTACGAGATCCTCGGCGACGAGAAGAAACGCGCCGCCTTCGACCGCGGCGAGATCGACGCCGAGGGCAAGCCGCGCTTCACCGGGTTCTCCGGCTTCGAGCCGCGGGCGCGCGGCGGCCCGGCGCATCCGGGATTTTCCAGCGACAGCATCTTCGAGAGTTTCTCCTTCGGCCCGGAAGGAGTGCAGCGCGGCGGCAGCGGCGGCCCGCGGCGCGGCTTCGAGGACATGGTCAGCGACCTCTTCCGCTTCTCCAGTGCGCAGCAGCGCGGCGCGGACTTCGCCGACACCGTGGCCCCGCGCAGCGGCCATGACGTAACGGTGCCGCTCACCGTCAGCCTTGCCGAAGCCGCCCATGGCGCGAAGAAGCGCGTGCGGCTTCCCACCGGCAAGGAAGTCGAGGTCACCATTCCGCAGGGAATCGCCGAAGGCCAGACCATCCGCCTGCGCGGCCAGGGTTTCTCCTCCGGGCGCGCCGCCGGCGACGCGCTGGTGACGGTGAAGATCGCGCCGCACGCCGAGCTCAAAGTGGAGGGCGACGATCTGCGCGCGGAGATCACCATTGCGCTCGAAGCGGCGGTGCTCGGCGGCGTCGTGCGGGTGCCGACGCTGGAAGGCGCGGTCGAGCTGAAAATTCCGCCGTGGACCACGGGCGGCCGCATCTTCCGCCTCAAGGGCAAAGGCCTGCCCAAGAAATCAGGCGGCGCCGGCGACCTCCTGGTGAGCGTGCAGATCGCGCTTCCCGAGACGCCCGACGCCGAGCTCGCGACGCTGATGCGCCGGCGGCGGGAGCAAAAGGACTAGCGTTGCTCGCTCGGCTGCTCGTAGGCGTCGTAGACGCGCCGCGCCACCCGGTCGAGGCGGTCGCGTTCGGCGGGACCGGCGACGACGAAGGCCATGCCGCCCTCGACCCAGGCGAGCGCGCCGATCTCGCCCGCCGACTGCCAGTGAAAGGCGCTGGTGCCCTCGCGGCCGGCGCGGCGGCAGGTGAGCGTGATGCGCTCGCCGCCCGCGCCCTCGTACATGATGAGCGCGGTGGGGCCGCGCGGGCTCGGCAACAGCCGGCCGCCCATGAGCGCCAACCCTTCCGGTTTCAGATCCGGCGCCTTGACCTCCGAGCCGACGCGCCGCGACAGCCAGCGCAGGAGATGCTCCTCGCCGGCGCGCACCTCGATGGGGTGGCGCACCTCGTTGACGTAGAGCCGATGCGCCTCGATCGCGGCATCGGCGAGCGCCCGGGCGAGCTGGGCGTTCTGGCCGAAGCCGGAATATTCGTGGGCAAGCCAGCCGGCGGCGGCGCCGAGGAGAAACGCGATCGCGGCGGCGACGGCGAGCTTGCGCTTGAGCCCGCCGGTGCGGCGGGCGAGGTTCTCCAGGCGCAGGCGCTCAGGCACCGGCTCGTCGGCGACGGAAGCGAAGCGGTCGCGGAGCATGTCCGCCTGCGCCCGCCAGGCGGCGACGCGGGCGCGCGCCTCCGGGTCGGCGGCAAGGTGCGTTTCGACCGCGGCGACGCGGTCGGCCGGCAGCGCGCCGTCCACATAGGCGTGCAACTCGTCCTCGGTGACGGGCGCGTCGCGATCAATCATGAGTCACTGCACCCGGCGGAGCCGCGGCCGTTCGCCGTCGAGATGGGAACGCAACGTGGCGCGCGCCCGCGACAGCCGCGACATGACGGTGCCGATGGGCACGCCCTGCACCTCGGCGGCCTCGCGATAGCTCATGCCTTCGAGCGTCACCAGCAACAGCACCTCGCGCTGCTCGGAGGGAAGCAGCGTGAGACCGCGGTCGATGTCGCGGCCGGAGCCGTCGCCGCCCGGCTCGCCCGCGGGATCGACGTCCTCGATCACGGCCATGAAGGGCCGGCGCGCCAAGCCGCGGCGGCGGTTGCGGTCGAGGTTGAGCAGGATGGTGAACAGCCAGCTGCGCAGGTCGCCGCCATGAAAGAGATGTTCCGCGCGCAATGCTCGCACCAGCGTGTCCTGCACCAAATCGTCGGCGGCTTCGGTATCGCGTGCGAGAGCCCGCGCGAAGCGCCGGAGCGCGGGGATCAAGGGCTCAAGGCCGCGGCGAACGGCAGTCATGGCAAGCTCCATGGCGGCGTCGACGCGTCCATTCTAGGTCCTTCAACTAGAGGAACGCGAGGGCATGGCCATTATTCCAATGGCTTGCTGGGCAAAGGACCGCGTGCCATACGAGGCCTCTCACCAAAAGCGGCGCGGTAGGACGGCTATGGCGGAAGTCGGCGGCTTGATGCGGGGCAAGCGCGGGCTCGTGCTCGGCGTCGCCAACAATCGTTCCATCGCCTGGGGCATCGCGCGCGCCTGTGCCCAAGCCGGCGCCAAGGTGGCGCTCACCTACCAGGGCGACGCCCTGAAGAAGCGGGTCGAGCCGCTCGCCGCCGAGATCGGCGCCGCCGTCGTCGGCCACCTCGACGTCACCGAGCCCGGGACGCTCGACGCGGTGTTCAATGCCACCGACAAGGCGCTCGGCGGCCTCGATTTCGTGGTGCACTGCATCGCCTTCTCCGACAAGGATGAGCTCACCGGCCGCTACGTGGACACGTCCGCCGACAACTTCACCAAGACCTTGCTGGTGTCGTGCTACTCGTTCACGGCCGTGGCGCAGCGCGCCGAGAAACGGATGACCGACGGCGGCTCGCTGCTCACCCTCACCTACTACGGCGCCGAGAAGTGGATGCCGCATTATAACGTCATGGCGGTGGCCAAGGCCGGCCTCGAGGCGAGCGTGCGCTATCTCGCCGCCGACCTCGGCCCGAAGAACATCCGGGTGAACGCCATCTCCGCCGGCCCGATCAAGACGCTGGCTGCATCGGGCATTGGCGACTTTCGCTACATTCTGAAGTGGAACGAATACAATTCGCCGCTGCGGCGCACGGTGACGATCGAGGAGGTGGGCGACGCGGCGCTGTATTTCCTCTCCGACCTCGGCCGCGCGGTGACCGGCGAAATTCAGCACGTGGACGCCGGCTATCACGTGGTGGGCATGAAGCATCCCGACGCGCCGGATCTCACCTTGGTGCGCAATGGCGAGTAAAACAGCATGAGCAGAATTGTCCTCGCCGCCCTTGTCTTTCTGGCCGCTCTCGTGCCCGCCAGCGCGCAAGAATTTCGCCTGGGGCCATGGCTGCAGGGTGAGCCCGGCCTGTTCTCGCCCCACTACGTGACGCCGTCGGAAGACCTGCCCGGCTTCCTCGTCGGCGGCGGCCGCGGGCGCGGCGCGCCGGTGTTCGCGGCGGCGACGGTCGACATGCGCTGCCAGCAGGAGGAGGTCCCGCGCATCACCGTGCTGCGCGGACCGCGCGCCGGCCGGCTGTTCATCGACATCGGCCCGTTCGTCGCCACCGGCGTAGACGCGGGCTCTTCGCTCTGCGTCGGCCGCCGCGTGCGCGGCGCGCGCGTGTTCTATTCGGGCCGCGCCCCGCGCGGCGACAGCGTGGTGCTGCGCGTCCACTACCCACCGCGCGGCACGCCCTACGGCGTCACCCACGACCACGTGATCGCCGTGCGCTAACGCTGAACCGCCCGCTGGTTTGACCCCCGCGCGGGCGGCCCGTACAAACTGGCCGCATCCTCGCGCCGGTCTAAATCCATGTCTTTCAACACCTTCGGCCACATGTTCCGCGTCACCACCTTCGGCGAGAGCCACGGGGTCGCCCTCGGCTGCGTGGTCGACGGCTGCCCGCCGGGCCTGCCGCTCACCGCCGCCGACATCCAGCGCGATCTCGACCGCCGCCGGCCGGGCCAGAGCAAGTTCGTGACCCAGCGGCGCGAGCCCGACACGGTGCGTATTCTCTCCGGCACGTTCGTCGATAAGAGCGGCACCGAGGTGACGCTGGGCACGCCCATCGCCCTCGTGATCGAGAACGTGGACGCGCGCTCCAAGGACTACGACGCCATCGCCGAGACCTACCGGCCGGGCCACGCCGACTACGTCTACGACCGCAAGTACGGCATACGCGATCCGCGCGGCAGCGGGCGCGCCTCGGCGCGGGAGACTGCCGCGCGCGTCGCCGCCGGCGCCGTGGCCCGCAAGATCGTGCCCGAGGTCAGGATCCGCGGTGCGCTCGTCGCCATGGGCGCAGATCGAGGTCGACCGCGGCCGCTGGGACTGGGAGGAGATCGGCCGCAATCCGTTCTTCTGCCCCGACGCGAATGCCGCCAAACGCATGGAGGAATACCTCGACGACATCCGCAAGAAGGGTTCCTCCATCGGCGCGGTGATCGAGGTGGTGGCGGAGAACGTGCCGCCGGGCCTCGGCGCGCCGATCTACGGCAAGCTCGACGCCGACATCGCCGGGGCGCTGATGGGCATCAACGCGGTCAAGGCCGTCGAGATCGGCGCCGGCATGGCCGCGGCGAAGCTTTCAGGCGAGGAAAACGCCGACGAGATGCGCAGCGGCAACGACGGTCCGACTTTCCTCTCGAACAACGCCGGCGGCATCCTCGGCGGCCTCTCCACTGGCGCGCCGATCGTGGCGCGCTTCGCGGTCAAGCCCACGTCGTCGATCATGACCCCGCGGCGCACCATCGACCGCTACGGCCGCGAGACTGAAATCTCCACCAAGGGCCGCCACGATCCGTGCGTCGGCATTCGCGCGGTGCCGATCGGCGAAGCCATGCTCGCATGCGTGATCGCCGATCACTATCTGCGTCACCGCGGCCAAGTGGGCGAGAGCCCGGCGTGGCCCTTCGCGGCGAAGGACAAATAGATGAACGACGTACGTGCCCGGGTCGAACGTGCAATCGCCGCCTTCAAGCGCGGCGAGCTCGTGGTCGTCACCGACGACGACGATCGGGAAAACGAAGGCGATCTGTTCGTGGCGGCGCAGCTGTGCTCACCGGAGAAGATGGCGTTCCTCGTCCGTCACACCTCGGGCATCGTGTGCGCGCCTCTGCCGCCGGAGGAGGCCAAACGCCTGCACCTCGATCCCATGGTGGCAGCGAACGACGCGCCCCTCGCCACCGCCTTCACCGTCTCGGTCGACGCCCGCCACGGGCTCACCACGGGCATTTCGGCGGAGGAGCGCAACAATACGGTGCGCGCGCTCGCCAATCCCAACATGGGCGCCGTCGACTTCGTGCGACCGGGCCACGTGTTTCCCCTGGTGGCGCGCGAAGGCGGCGTGCTTATGCGCTCGGGCCACACCGAGGCCTGCGTCGACCTCTGCCGCCTCGCCGGCCTCGCACCGGTCGGCGTGCTCGCCGAGCTCGTCAACGACGACGGCAGCGTCAAGCGCGGGCCGCAGGTCGCAGCGTTCGCCCGCGAGCATCAGCTCGCGCAGCTTTCCATCGCCGACCTCATCGCCTACCGCCAGAGCCGCGACAAGCTGGTCAAGCGCGTCGCCACCTTCCCGGTGGCGAGCGAGATCGGCGAGCTCACCGGCCACGCCTTCGTCACGCCGTTCGACGCGGTGCACCACATGGCCTTCGTCTACGGCCAGATCGGCGACGGCAAGAACACGCCGGTGCGCCTGCACCGCGGCAACATCGTGCGCGACACTTTCGGCGGCGCCAAGATCATCCACGCGGCGCTCAAGCGCTTCAAGCAGGAGGGCCGCGGCGTGCTCGTCTACCTGCGCGACGGCACCGCCGGCGTGCCGGTGACGCAGCCCGCCGAGAACGGCGCGCGTCCTTCCGAGGCCGCGCGCGACCAGCAGTGGCGCGAGATCGGCGTCGGCGCGCAGATTCTGCGCGACCTCGGCATCTCCTCGATCCGCATCCTGCTGTCGCGGGCGGGCGCCTACACCTACGTGGGCATCGCCGGCTTCGGCATCGAGATCGTCGCCACCGAAGCGCTCGAGCCCTGACGGCCCAGGAGACCGCCCTTTGCGCGTCGGCGTGCCGAAGGAAATCAAGGACCACGAGTACCGCGTGGGTCTGGTGCCGGCGACGGTGCAGGAGCTCGTCGCGCGCGGCCACAAGGTGATGATCGAGCGCGGCGCCGGAACCGGCGCCGGCATCGCCGACGCGGAATACGAATTGGCGGGCGCCGAGCTCGCGGACGGGCCCGATCCGATCTTCGAGCGCGCCGAGTTGATCGTGAAGGTGAAGGAGCCGCTCGCCGCCGAGCGGCCGAAGCTAAAGCGCGGTCAAATTCTCTTCACCTATCTCCATCTCGCCGCCGACCGCGCCCAAACCGAGGGATTGCTGAAGGCGAGCGTGATCGGTATCGCCTACGAGACCGTGACGGCGCCGGACGGCAGCCTGCCACTCCTCACCCCTATGTCAGAGGTCGCCGGCCGCATGGCGCCGCAGGTGGGCGCGTTTTGCCTGCAGAAGGCGAACGGCGGGCGCGGGGTGCTGCTCGCGGGCGTGCCGGGCGTCGCTCCCGGCGACGTGCTCATCCTTGGCGGCGGCCACGTGGGCGTTAACGCCGCGCTCATCGCCGTCGGCATGGGTGCGAAGGTAACGGTGGTCGGCCGCAGCAAGCAGTCGCTCGCGCGCGTCGCCGCGCAGTTTGGCGACCGCGTGCGCACGCAGGTGTCCGAGCGCGAGGCGGTGGAGAATCTCGCGCGGCAGGCCGACCTCGTGATCGGCGCTGCCATGGTGCCAGGCGGGGTCGCGCCCAAGCTCCTCTCGCGCGACACCGTGAAGACGATGCGCCGGGGCGCGGTGATCGTCGACGTCTCCATCGACCAGGGCGGCGTCGCCGAGACCTCGCGGCCGACCTCCCACTCCCAGCCTACCTATGTGGAGGAAGGCGTGGTGCACTACTGCGTGCCCAACATGCCGGGGGCCGTGCCGCGCACCTCCACCTTCGCGCTGAACAACGCCACGCGGCTGTTCGTGCTGGCGCTCGCCGACCAGGGCTGGCGGAAGGCGCTCGCCGCCGACCCGCATCTCCTCGCCGGCCTCCACGTGCACCAGGGCCGGCTCACCTATCGCGCCGTGGCCGACGCCCTGCGGCTTCCCTACACGCCCGCCGAGGCGACCCTCGCGGGCTAGGACGGCGGCCTTTCTCGCGCCGCCAAGCCGTGCCAGCATTCCCTGGCGCTTATGAGATGCGGCGATGATTCGTGCCTCCCGCCTTCTCCTGCTTGCGGCCGCGATCGCGATGCTCGCCGGTCCCGCCGCGCTCCGCGCCCAAGGCCCAATCCCTGTCGACGTCGAGCTCGTGATCGCCGTCGATATCTCCTACTCCATGGACTACGACGAGCAGGCCCTGCAGCGCGAAGGCTACATGGCCGCCATCACCTCGCGCGAGTTCCTCGACGCGCTCGCCAAGGGCGTCCACGGTAAGATCGCCGTCACCTATGTCGAGTGGGCGGGCGCCGCCGACCAGCAAGTCGTGATCCCATGGTCGATCATCGACGGGCGCCCGGCGGCGGAGGCGCTCGCCGCCAAGCTCAAGTTCGTACCGATCCGCCGCGCCTACCGCACCTCCATCTCGGGCGCGCTGAAATTCTCTGCCACGCTGTTCAAGGACTTCGGCTTCAAGGGCTTGCGCCGCGTCATCGACGTGTCCGGCGACGGCACCAACAACCAGGGCGACCTGATCGAGGCCACCCGCGACGCCGTGGTGGCGCAAGGGATCACCATCAACGGCCTGCCGATCATGCTGAAGGAGCCCATCATCTCCATGATCGATATCCCGAACCTCGACGTCTATTACGAGGACTGCGTGGTGGGGGGTGCGGGGGCGTTCGTGGTGCCGGCGCGGACCCTCGAGCAGTTTCCCGACGCCATCCGCAAGAAGCTGGTGCTGGAGGTGGCGGGCCTCACCCCTTCCCCGCGCATCCTGGCCGATGTGGACCCGGTGATCCCGGCGGTGAGCCCGCCGCGCGTCTCCTGCACGGTGGGCGAGCGCATGTGGCAGGAGCGCTGGGGCCGCTAGCGAACGAAGGTGCCGACGAGCTCCACGTGGTCGGAATAGCGAAACTGGTCGACGGGAGTTACGTCGCTGAGCTTGTAGCCGCCGGCGGCGAGCAGCTTGGCATCGCGGGCGAAGGTCGCGGGATCGCACGAGACATAGATAACCCGGCGCACCTTGGACGAGGATAAGGTGCGCATCTGCGCGTCCGCCCCCTGGCGCGGCGGATCGAGCACGACCACGTCGAAGGGATCGAACTCGAAGGAGAGAAGCGGCCGGCGGTAGAGGTCGCGGACCTGCGCGTCGATCTTCTTCAGGCCTTGCGTCGTGGTCGCGGCGCGCAAGAGCGCCGCCACGGCGGGCTCGCTCGCGTCGAACGCCGTAACCGGCGCGCTTTCCGCCAAGCGCAGGGCGAAAGTGCCGACGCCACAGAACAGATCGGCGACGCGCTTGGCACCCTCCGCCGCCGCCAGCACGCGCTCAGCGAGCGCCGCCTCGCCGGCCTCGGTCGCCTGCAGGAAGGCGCCGGGCGGCAGCGCCACGCGGGCGCGGCCGATCTGAACGGCGGGCTCGGCGAGCTGCGCCAGGAGCTCGCCGTGGCGGGTGAGTCGAGCGAGCTTCTCCTCGGCGGCGATCGCGCCGAGGCGCGCGATGGCCGCGGCGTCGGGCGGGCCGGAGCCGCGCACGTCCACGTCGAGGCCGCCGAGCGTCTTGGTGAATTGAATATCCAACGGCTTGTTGCTCACCTCCAGCGCTTCCGCGAGCCGCGCGGCGATGGCGAACATGCGCTCCAACGCCGGATCGAGGATGGGGCAGCGGTCGATGGGCACCACCGCGTGCGAGCGGCGGCCGGCGAAGCCCACCGATAGGGCCTTTCGGCCGCCGCGCCGCGCGTGCAGCGTGGCGCGCCGCCGGCCAGCGCCATGGGCGTCGACGAGATCGCCGACGGTTGCCTGCACGCCGGCGTGGGCGAGCGCCGCCTCGACGGTTTGCCGCTTCCATTCCCGGTAGCGCGCGGAGTCCCAGTGCTGCACGGCACAGCCGCCGCAAGTGCCGAAGTATCGGCAGATGGCGGCGATGCGCTCAGCACTCGGCGCGTGCACTTTGATCAACCGCGCGCGCTCGCCCATGCGCTCCACCCACACCGTCTCGCCGGGCAGCGTGTAGGGCACGAACACCGGGCCCTCCGGCGTGTCGGCGATGCCGTCGCCGCGGTGACCCATGCGGGCGATGGTCAGCGTCTCGGTCACGGCCTCAGCCACGGCGCGCTCCCATGAGGAACTCGGTATTGCCGTCGCCACCGCGAATCGGAGAATCCATGAGCCCAATCTCCTCCCAGCCGAGGTCGGCGACAAATGCCAGGAGATCGGCGCACACCTCGCGGTGGACGGCGGGCTCGCGCACGATCCCCTTGTTCACGCGGCCGCGGCCAGCCTCGAACTGTGGCTTGATCAGCGCCACCAGCGCCGCCTTCGGTGCCGTGAGTGCCAGCGCTGCCGGCAGCACTTTCTTGAGTGAGATGAAGCTCACGTCCGCCACCACGAGGTCGACGGGATCGGGCACAAGTTGCCGATCGAGATCGCGCGCGTCGGTGCGCTCCAGCGAAAAGATCTCCGGGCGCTTGGCGAGCGACACGTGCAGCTGGCCGTGGCCCACGTCCACGGCGTAGACGCGGCGGGCGCCGCGCGCGCACAGCACCTCGGTGAAGCCGCCGGTGGAGGCGCCGACGTCGAGGCAGGTCTTTCCCCTGGGATCGAAACCGAAGCGATCGAGCGCCGCCGCGAGCTTGACGCCGCCGCGCGACACCCAGGGGTGCTCGGGCGCGGTTTCGAGCCGGGCGTCGCGGGCGAGCTCCTGGGACGGCTTCATCACTTTGACGCCATCGGCGGTGACGAGGCCGGCGGCGATCGACGCCTGCGCCCGAGCGCGGCTTTCGCTCAAGCCCCGCGCCACCAGGAGCTGGTCGGCGCGCATGCGCGACTTTTCCCGCTCCTTCCCCATCGTTGCTCCTCTGTCTTGGCCTTTCGGCCCGCGCGGTGCTATGGACCCGCTCCTCGGTTCCGGAGTGTCCATGTCCCGCCTTGTTGCGCCCTTGGCGGCGCTCGCTCTCGTCATCGGGCTCGCTACGCCTACGCGCGTTACGGCGCAACTGTTTCCCGGCTTCGCCCCGCCGCCAGCGGTGGTTGACGACGAAGCGCCGCCGCCGCGCCGCGCCAAGCGGGCGGCGCCGAAGGCCGCTCCCAAGGCCAAGCGCGAGGAGCCGAAGAAGGCCAAGAAGAAGGAGCCTCCGCCCTCCAAGGACCGCCGGGTGTGGAGCCTGGGCCGGGAGGCGGGCTTCCCGGTGCTCGCATACGGCGCACCGGGCGCGCCGGTGCTCTCCTTCGCTTGCCAGGCGGAGCGCGGCGATTTCCGCGTCATCGTGTTCTCGCTGGCGCGCGGGGTGAAGGCGGGAGACAGCGCGCGCATGCGGCTGCGCAACGGCCCGTCGCGGCTTGAGGTCGCCGGCACCGCGGTGCCGGGCGCCACCAAGGACTCGGTCGACATCGCCGGCGTCACGCGCCTGGCACCGAGAGTGTTCGCCCTGTTCCGCACCGGCGAGATCATCGGCGTCGAGGTGCCCGGGCGCACCTTCAACGTGCCGCTGAAGACGCTGCCCAGCAAGGGCGAGCCGTTCGAGCGGGCGTGCTCGGCGCGGCGGTAGGCTTCGAGGTTCGCTTCTAGTCAAGTACAGCCGCTCTCGTTCTCGCGGGCGCCGTGCGCCCCGAGGTGTGCTGCCTTCCCTTCCGGTTCCTCGGGACAAAGCCGAGGGGCGCGGGCGCCGGTTGGCGCGGTCCCCGGAATTTCACCGGAGACCAAGTGGGTCTTGCGAGAGCGCCTTCCGACCACCCGCGCACGGCGATTTTGGGCCCGTTGGCCTCCGCTCTCCGGCGGTGTGGGCGGCGGCCACTTCGCCGCCTGACCATCCGCTCCCCTGCGGGGAACGAACTGGCCCATCCCGCCTTAGGGTGGACCTGCCACAGCCGGCTCGTAGTGGCCGGCGGGCGTCAGCCTGGGCCTCCCGGGACGGCGGCTCGGTAGGCCACCGGCGCGGGCGCCGACCTCTCCCCCATGGCGGACCCGCGTCCGGGCATGGCCCTCGGAAGGAGAGGATACAGGTATATTAACCTAGGATTATCAGCCTGTCAAGCGACTGGGCGCAAAATATCATTGCGCGGCTAAATTCCGACGATCACGCGCGCCGCACGGCACCAAGTGCGTCGCGACCCAGGGCCGAGAGTGCCGTGGAAGCAATGGCGCGCGCGTCGAGGCCGGCACGGGCGTACATGGCGCGGCGCCGAATCCTGCTCGACGAAGACGTCGGGCAGCACCATGCGGCCGGAGCTTCAGTCCGTGATCGAGCGCGCCGGCGCGGGCGAGCGCCTCCAGCACGTGGCTGGCGAAGCCGCCGACCGAGCCTTCTTCGATAGTCACCAGCACCTCGTGCTCGCGGGCGAGCCGCAGCATCAGGTCGTGGTCGAGCGGCTTGGCGAACCGCGCGTCGGCGACGGTCGTGGAAAGGCCGTGGGCGGCGAGCTCGTCGGCGGCGGCAGGCATTCGCGCAGAGCCGCGCGCCGAACGATAAGATCGCCACCTTGGTGCCTTCGCGCACGATGCGGCCGCGGCCGATCTCAAGCGGCGTGCCTCTCGGGCGATGGCACACCGAGTCCCCTCGCCGCGCGGATAGCGGAACGCGCGAAGGCCGGTCGTCGATCGCCGCCGCGGTCGCCACCATGTGGACGAGTTCGGCTTCGTCGGCCGCCGCCATCACCACGAAACCGGGCAGGCAGGACAGATACGCGACATCGAAGGAGCCGGCGTGCGTCGGGCCGTCGGCGCCGACGAGGCCGGCGCGGTCGATCGCGAAGCGCACGGGCAGCCGCTGGATCGCCACGTCGTGCACCACCTGGTCGTAGGCGCGCTGCAGGAAGGTCGAATAGATGGCGGCGAACGGCTTGAAGCCTTCGGTCGCGAGGCCGCCGGCGAAGGTCACCGCGTGCTGCTCGGCGATGCCCACGTCGAAGAAGCGTCGCGGGAAATTCGCGCGCGAAGAGATCGAGGCCGGTGCCCGACGGCATCGCCGCCGTGATGGCGACGATCTTGTCGTCCTTGCGCGCCTCGCTTGATCAGGCTCTCGGCGAACACCTTGGTGTAGGAGGGCGCGCCGCCCTTGCCCTTGGCCTGGGCGCCGGTCGTGACGTCGAACTTGACCACGCCGTGATACTTGTCGTCGGAGGCTTCCGCCGGCGCGTAGCCCTTGCCCTTCTTCGTCACCACGTGGACGAGCGTCGGGCCCTTCTCGTTGTCGCGTACGTTCCTGCAGCACCGGCAGCAGGTGGTCGAGATTGTGGCCGTCGATGGGGCCGACATATTCGAAGCCGAGTTGCTCGAACAGCGTGCCGCCAGTGAGGAAGCCGAGGCCGTGGACGAAGGCGCGGCGGATGAAGCGGGCGAGCCGCTGCGGCAGCCGCTTGGCGATCCATTCCCACAGATCGCGCATGCGCGAGTAGGTGCGGCCCGAAAGCCGACGCGCGAGATAGGCGGAGAACGCGCCGACCGGCGGCGCGATCGACATGTCGTTGTCGTTCAGGATGACGATCAGGCGCTTGCCCAGCGCGCCGGCGTTGTTCATCGCCTCGTAGGCCATGCCGGCGGACATGGCGCCGTCGCCGATCACGCACACCACGTGGTATCCTGCTCGCCGGCGAGATCGCGGGCCACCGCCATGCCGAGGCCGGCGGAAATCGAGGTCGAGGCGTGCGCCGCGCCGAACGGGTCGTACTCGCTTTCGGCGCGGCGGGTGAAGCCGGAAAGACCGCCGCCCTGGCGCAGCGTGCGGATGCGGTCGCGACGGCCGGTGAGGATCTTGTGCGGGTAGGCCTGATGGCCCACGTCCCAGATCAGCCGGTCGCGCGGCGTGTCGAAGACGTAGTGCAGCGCGACCGTGAGCTCGACCACGCCGAGGCCGGCGCCGAGATGGCCGCCGGTGACGGAAACCGCGTCGATGGTTTCGCGGCGCAGCTCGTCGGCGACCTGGCGAAGCTTGCCCGCCGCGAGCTCGGCGCAGATCCGCCGGGATCCTCGATCAGGTCGAGCAAAGGGGTTTTCGAAGTACGCCAAGGTCGAAGCTCCGGGGAAAGCGAGCCGTTACACTCAGTTGGCAGAGGCGGCCAATTCGATCAATTGTCCGGAAGTGGAATGAACTCGATGGTGTCGCCGGGAACCGGGGCAAAGTGGCCCATGCTTCCAGTCGGCCTTCGCCTGATTGATGCGTTCCTGGCTCGACGACACGAAGTTCCACCAGATGTGGCGGGGGCCATCGATGGCGGCACCGCCGAGAATCACGATGCGCGCGCGCGTAACGGCGGTCACCGTGATGCGGTCGTTCGGGCGGAACACGAGCAGGCGCTCCGTTCTCGAAGCGGTCGCCGCCGACGTCGATCTCGCCGTCGACGATGAAGACGGCGCGCTCCTCGTAGTCGGCGTCGAGCGGCATCTTGGCGCCGGGCTCGAGCGTCACCTCGGCGAAGATGGTGTCCCAGCGCGTCTTCACCGGCGAGCTCACGCCGAAGGCCTTGCCGGTGATGACGCGGGCGTGCTTGCCCTCGCCGCTCACCACCGGGCAGTGCGTGGTCGTCATAGTGCTCGAAGCTCGGCGCCATCTCCTCGTCGACGAGCGGCAGCGCCACCCAGCACTGCAGCCCGTGCAGGTGCTCGCCGCCCAGGCGCAGCTCGGGCGCGGTGCGCTCCGAATGCACGATGCCGCGGCCGGCGGTCATCCAGTTCACGGCGCCCGGACGGATGGCGGCGTTGTAGCCGAGGTTGTCGCGATGGGTGATCTCGCCCTCGAACAGGAAGGTGACGGTGGCGAGCCCGATGTGCGGGTGCGGCCGCACGTCGACGCCCTGGCCGGAGCGAAAAACCGCCGGCCCGATGTGATCGAAGAAGATGAAGGGGCCGACCATGCGCCGCTCCACGTGCGGGAGCGCGCGGCGGATCTCGAAGCCGCCGAGGTCGATGGCGCGCGGCACGATGACGGTCTCGATGGCGTCGCAGCTCTGCGCGTCGCCGGCGACCGGGTCCTTGGTCGGAACGAAGCTCATTCGCTCCTCACTATTTGGCGTCGAGCGGCTCGGTGCCCTTGGGCCGGCCCTCGGCGTCGCGGGCGATCTTTTCGACGCGCGCCTCGGCCTCTTGCAGCAGCGCCTGGCAGCGGCGCTTCAGCGCCTCGCCGCGCTCGTAGATACGGATCGACTCTTCCAGCGCCACGTCGCCTTTTTCCAGGCGCTGGACGATGCCCTCGAGCTCGGCGAGCGCCTTCTCGAAAGGGAGATTGGCCACGTCGGACGAATCTTTTGCGTCTTTTGCCATCGGCTTTTCTTAGCACCTTTCTTTTGTCGAAAGTCAGGCCCGCATCAGCGCGCCCACGTGGGCGGCGGCGGAGCCGGCGAGACCCTGCAAGTCGTAGCCGCCCTCGAGCACCGAGACGACGCGGTCCTCGGCGTGGCGCGTGGCGACCGCCATCAGCTTCTCCGTTACCCAGGCATAATCGGGCTCGGTCAGATTGAGGTTCGCCAGCGGATCGCGCGTGTGGGCGTCGAAGCCCGCCGAGATCACGACGAGCTCCGGCGCGAATGTTTCGAGCCGCGGCAGGATGATGCTCTCGAACGCGGCGCGGAACTCCGCCCCGCCGTCGCCGGCGGAAAGCGGCGCGTTGACGATGGTGTCGTGGGCGCCGCGCTCGGTGCGCGCGCCGGTGCCGGGATAGAGCGGCATCTCGTGGGTCGAGCAGTACATTACACTTGCATCCGACCAGAAGATCTCCTGCGCTGCCGTTGCCGTGATGCACGTCGAAATCGACGATGGCGACACGGCCGGCGCCGTGATGCTTCTGGGCGTGACGGGCGGCGATCGCCGCGTTGTTGAAGAAGCAAAAGCCCATCGGCGTCGCGGTCTCGGCATGGTGGCCGGGCGGGCGCATGGCGACGAAAGCGTTCTTCGCCTTGCCGGCCACCACCGCGTCCACGGCGGCGACGGCGCCGCCGGCCGCGCGCAAGATCGGCTCCCAGCTTCCGGACGAGAGTGCGGTGTCGGCGTCGATGCGGGCGAGGCCCTGGGCGGGCACCGCCGCGCGCAGCGCCTCGACGTATTCCGGCGGATGCACGCGGGTGATCGCGGCGACGTCGGCCTCCGGCGGCGTCTCGCGCTTGAGCGCGGCGAATTCAGGCTCGGCGAATGCCTTCTCCAGCGCGCGGATGCGGTCGGGCCGCTCCGGGTGGCCGGCGGGAGTCTGGTGGGCGAGCGCGGACGGGTGAGCGAACAGGATGGTCACGCGATCACCGGAGGCGCGCCGCGGAAAGGGTGACGCCCTTCGGCGCCGGGATCGAGTCCGGCACGAAGAAATCAACCTGCAGGGTCTGGCTCGGATCGACGCGGTACTTCTCGAAGTCGGTCTCGCCTTCGCCGGCGAGGAAGGTGTCGTCGACGAGGAAGTTGCCGCTGAATTCCCGCGCCGGCTTGTGGAAGATCTTGTAGGCGGCGTCGGCGAGAATTTCCGGCGTGCGGCTCCGCTTCATCAAGGCCTCGCCGCCGAGAAGGTTCTCCACCGCCGCGGTGGCGATGGTGGTGCGCGGCCACAGCGCATTCACCGCGATGCCGCGCTGACGCAGCTCGCCGGCCAAGCCCAGCACCACGAGGCTCATGCCGAACTTCGCCATGGTGTAGGCGGTGTGTGGCGCGAACCACTTCTCGTTCATGTCGAGCGGCGGCGACAGCATGAGGATGTGCGGGTTCTCCGCCTTCTCCAGGAACGGGATCGCGTGCTTGGAGACCACGAACGTGCCGCGGGTGTTGATCTGATGCATCAGATCGAACCGGCGCATGTCGGTCTCGGTGCGTGCGCGTGAGCTGGATGGCGCTCGCGTTATTCACCACGATGTCGACGCCGCCGAAGGTGGCCGCCGTCTTTTTCATGGCTTCGGCGACCTGCATCTCCTCGCGCACGTCCACCATCAAGGGCAGCGCCTTGCCGCCCGCCGCCTCGATCTCGGCGGCGGCGGTGTGGATCGTGCCCTTGAGCTTGGGATGCGGCTCGGCGGTCTTGGCGGCAATCGCGATGTTGGCGCCGTCGCGGGCGGCGCGGAGCGCAATGGCGAGCCCGATGCCGCGCGAGGCGCCGGTGATGAAGAGCGTCTTTCCCTTGAGCGACATGGTTTTCCGTTACCCCCGCGGCGGTGAAGCCGCGATAGTGTTCGCTTCCGGCGGGGGCTTCAAGGGCGCGCGTTAGCCCTAACGCCACGGGCGGGCTTTACGCGGCGCCGCAGATTCAACACGGTTCGCCGTGAGGTAGTATGGTCTCGGGACGGACGCCTAAACTCCACGCCATGCCGATCGCCGCCGCGCTTGTCGCCTTTTTTCTCCTCGCCATGCCCGCGAAGGCGCAGGACATGCGGGCGTGCGGTAACGTCGAGCTGAATGAAGACGCGCGCATCGATGGCTGCACGCGCAATATCGCGCGCAGCGATATTTCCGACGCGGAACGTGCTACATTCTACTTCCTGCGCGCCGGAGCCTATTTTTCCAAAGGCGATTTCGACGCGGCCATCGCCGACCACACGCAAAGCATCGCCCTGCACAACGACGCGAACTACTATGTGGCGCGCGCGTACGTCTGGCGGCACAAGCGCGAGTTCGCCCGTGCGATCGCCGATTATGACGAGGCGATCCGGCTGGCGCCGGACATCATCTCTTGGATGGTCGAGCGTGGTGACGCGTGGCGGGCGATGGGCGACATCGATCACGCTATTGGGGACTACGACGCCGCGCTCAAGATCGATTGGAATTTGCCTTACGCTTACCTGCGGCGCGCCGAGGCTTGGCGCGAAAAGGGCGATGTCGAGCGGGCGCTGCTCGATTATCGCCTCGCGCTCACGGATCACTCCGACCCCGACGATCCGGCCTGGGACGCCGCGCTCAAGCTAAGCCCAGGCGACGAAAAACTCCTGATCGCGCGCGCTACCTCCAGGTACTGGCTCGGGAGATACGACGAGGCAATCGCGGCCTACGACGAGGTCATCCGCGCCGCGCCGTCGAGCGCCGCCGCTTGGCGCGGGCGCGGCAACGTCTGGTACGCCAAGCGGGACAACGCGCGGGCGCTCGCCGACTACGACGAGGCGGTGCGCTTGCAACCGGACGACCCCGTCAACTATCGCGTCCGGGTGAACGCCCGCAAGCGCAACGGCGACACTGCGGGTGCGATCGGCGACTATGATCAGCTCCTGCGGCTATCTCCCGGCGAGGCGCTGTTGCTGCACGATCGCGGCAATCTCTTCTTCGACCAGAAGGAATACGCGCGGGCCATTGTCGACTACGAAGCGGTAGTCCGGAGCTCGGCGAGTTATCTCCACGTCACTGCGCACTTCAACATCGGCCTTGCCCGATCCCGCATGGGAGAAATCGATCCGGCGATCGCGGCGCTCGAACAGGCGATCAAGATCGACCCGAAGTACGCCCAGGCGTTCAACCAGCGCGGCGAGATGTGGAAGAAGAAGGGCGATCTCGACCGCGCGCTGGCCGACTTCGACGAGGCGATCAAGCTCGATGCGACTTATGCCGACGCCTACTACAATCGCGGCGAGACGCGCTGGGACAAGGGCGAGAACGACCTCGCCATCGCCGATTTCAGCGAGTCCGTTCGCCTCAATCCGAGCGAGGTGGCGGCGTGGGGCAATCGCGGCATCCTGCTGGCCGAAAAGGGCGAATACGACCGGGCGCTCGACGACTACAAGGAAGTGCTCGCGCGCGAGCCTAACAACGTCACGGCTTACGTCGCCCGCAGCGTCCTGTGGTACCGCAAGAAGGATTACGAGCGGGCAATCGAAGACGCCAACCACGCGATCCATCTCGATCCCAAGTCGGTCGACGGCTATCAGATCCGCGGCCAGGTTCACTATGCCAAAGCCGCGATTGACCTCGCTATCGCCGACTACGGCGAAGCGATCCGTGTGCGTCCCTCCGCCTCGCTCTACGCCGACCGCGGCTTCCTGTGGCGCAAGAAGGGCGAGCTCGATCGCGCCTTTGCCGACTACGACGAGGCGATCAAGCTCGATCCCAAGGTGGCCAAGGCCTTCGCCGGCCGCGGCAGCACGTTCCGCCTCAAGGGCGATTTGGCCCGCGCGCTCGCTGACTACGACGAGGCGCTGCGTCTCGACGCCAAGCGGGCGGAGACCTTCGTCTATCGCGGCCTCGTCCGCCATGCCGAAGGCGATCTTGTCCGCGCCGCCACGGATTTCGACGAGGCGGTCCGGCTCGAGCCGAAGAGCGCGGTCGCTCACGTCAATCGCGGCATCGTGCGGCGGCAAAACGACCTTGCCTTGGCTCTCGCCGATCACGACAAGGCGCTCGAGCTCGATCCCAAGTTGGCCGAGGCGCACCGCAACCGCTGCCTGACGCTGGCGCTCCAGGGCGAGATCGATCGCGCCTTCGTCGACTGCAACCAGGCGGCCGAGCTCGATCCTGCGTCCGCCGCCGCCTTCCACGCCCGCTGCGAGCTGTGGATCGCCAAGGGCGATCTCGACAACGCGCTCGCTGACTGCGACGAGGCGCTGCAGATGAACCCGAAGATGGCGGACGCCGTTGCGAGCCGCGGCGTCATCCACACGCTGAAGGCGCTTGCCGCCTTCCGCGACACCCAGGCGATCGATGCGCGCGCCAATCTCGCGCCCGCCATCCGCGCACTGGAGCAGACCATCGCAGCGCGCTCGCCGGCTGTCGCTTTCTCCTCGGTGCCGATCGAGCCCGTGGGCGATCTCTCGCCACCGCTCGACGCTGCCGCCACCGACACCCGCGTGGCGCTCGTCATCGGCAACGCCGCCTACGACAACGTGGCGCAATTGGAGAATCCCTATAGCGACGCCGAGGCGGTGGCCAAGGCATTGCGCGACGTCGGCTTCAAGACCGTGGTCCCGCGCCGCGACCTCAAGTACGGCGACTTCCTCGCCGAGCTGAAGGCGTTCGCCGACGAGGCGGCCAAGGCGGACTGGGCGGTTATCTATTTCGCCGGCCACGGCATCGAGGTCGACGGCAACAACTATCTCATCCCCGTCGACGCCAAGCTCGCCGCCGACCGCAACGTCAGCTTCGAGGCGGTCGATCTCGACAAGCTGCTCGTCGCCGTGGGCGGCGCGAGCAAGATGCGCATCGTCATCCTCGACGCCTGCCGCGACAACCCGTTCCTGCGCAAGATGGCGCCGAGCAAGGGCCGCACCCGCGCCATCACCCGCGGGCTCGCGCCCGTCGGCGAGGAGAAGCTCAAGGACAATAAGGCCGGCGCCACCCTCGTCGCCTTCTCGGCGCAGGCGCGCGGGCTCGCCTTCGACGGCACCCGCGGCGAGAACAGCCCCTACGTCACGGCGCTGACCAAGCACCTGGCAACGCCGAACCTCGAGATCAACATGCTGTTCCGCAACGTCTACGACGACGTGGTGAGGATGACGAACAAGAACCAGGAGCCGGCGGTATACGGCTCGCTGCCGGCGGAAGCGTTCTATTTCCGCAAGCGCCGCGGGGCACCCTTCGAGATTGCCGCGACCCGGCCCTAGGCCGAGAGCGCCGCTTCCGACCGCAGCACCGAATCTCCGCCGTCGACCACGGTATCGGCAAGGCCGCCCGCCGCCGGCGCGATGTTCTCGGCGAAGAAGCGGGCGGTGGCGATGCGCGCCGGGTGCAGCGGATCGGTGTCACCCTTGGCCATCTTGTCCCGCGCCGCCAAGGCGGTGTCCGCGAGATAGGCGCCGCCGGCGGCGAGCCCGAACAGCTTCAGGTACGGTGTCGCGCCGGCGAGCGCCGCCGCTGGATTGGCCGGCAGCACGCGCAGGAGATGCTCGCTGGCGCGCTCGAGCGCCGTGAGCGTCGCTTCCAGCCGCTTTGCCGTGTTTCCGAACGCCTTGTCGCCGAGCGCGGCCACGTGGTCCGCAGTGTCGCGATAGCCGGCGACCATGCGCTTCAGCACGGCGCCGCCGCCTAAGGTAATCTTGCGGCCGACGAGATCGATGGCCTGGATGCCGTTGGTCCCCTCGTAGATCGGCGCGATGCGCGCGTCGCGATAGTGCTGGGCCGCGCCCGTCTCCTCGATGAAGCCCATGCCGCCGTGCACCTGCACGCCGAGCGAGAGCCACTTCGACGCCGACGTCGGTGGACAAGGCCTTGGCGATCGGCGTGAGCAGTTCCTGGCTTCCTCGCGCCGCGGCGCCTCGCTCGGCCTCGTCGGCGCCGGGCGAGGTCGGTCAGGGCATCGGCGGTCTTCAGGCAGATCGCCGCGGGCCGCCTCGGTCTAGCGCGTGCATTCAGCAGCATACGCTTGCACGTCCGGGTGGTCGAAGATCGCCGCCGGTCCGTCCTTGCCGACCAGACCGCCGGCCCTGGCGGCGCTCCTGGGCGAAGGCGAGGGCCTGCTGAGTCGCGCGCTCGGCGATGGCGACGCCCTGGACGCCGACCGCAGGCGCGCGGCGTTCATCATGATGAACATGTGCGGCGAGGCCCTTGTGCTCCTCGCCGACCAGATAGCCGGTGGCGCCCTCGTTCTCGCCATAGAGCATCACGCAGGTGGGCGAGCCGTGGATGCCCGAGCTTGTGCTCGACGCGAGCCGCAGCGGAGATCGTTGCGCGGCCCCAGCGCGCCGTCGTCCTTGAGCAGGAACTTCGGCACCAGGAAGAGCGAGATGCCCTTCATGCCGGGCGGCGCGTCGGGCAGCGCGCGCGAGCACGAAGTGGCAGATGTTGTCGGCAGGTCGTGGTCGCCGTAGGTGATGAAGATCTTCTGGCCCTTGAGGCGATAGCTGCCGTCCGTCCGGCCGGCGTCGCGCGGGTGCGCAGCGCGGCGAGGTCCGAGCCCGCCTGCGGCTCGGTGAGCTGCATGGTGCCCGTCCATTCGCCGGACACCAGCTTGCGGAGGATAGAGCGCTTGAGCTCGTCGGTGCCGTGCGCGTCCAGCGCGTCGATCGCCGCCTGGGTCAGCATCGGGCCGACGCCGAAGGCCATGTTGGCGCCGTGCCAGAATTCGACGCACGGCGGTGCCGACCATGGAGGGCAGCCCCTGTCCGCCGCATTCCGCCGGCCCGGTCACCGCGTTCCAGCCGTCGGCGGCCCAGGCGCGATAGGTTTCGCTCCAGCCCTTGGGCATCACCACGCCGTTGGCGAAGGGCGTGCCCTCCTTGTCGCCGACGCGGTTCAGCGGCGCGATCTTGTCGGTGGCGAATTTCCCCGCCTCCTCGAGCACCTGGGCCACGAGGTCGGGCGAAAGCTCGGCGAGCGCGCCTTTTCCGGCGAGGCGGCCGAGGCTCGTGCAGTGCTCGAGAAAAAAGACCGTCTCGGCGACGGGTGCGCGGTAGGCCATGGTCTCCTCCCGGATGGCGCTTTATAGCACTCACCGAGATTGTCTGCCCGAGCAAGGAAGTCAACGTGAGTGACGACAGTTCCGCGCGGCGCGTGAAGCCGGATAAGGCCGGTGTCGCGGAAGCCGCGCGGCTGCTGGCCGAAGGCCACCTCGTCGCCTTCCCCACCGAGACGGTCTACGGCCTCGGCGCCGACGCCACCGACGCCCGCGCCGTGGCGCGGTTATTCGCCGCCAAGGGCCGCCCGTCGTTCAACCCGCTGATCGCTCACGTGGCGGACGTCACGGCGGCGCGCCGCGCCGGCAAGCTGTCGCCGCTCGCCGAGAAGCTCGCGGCCGCGTTCTGGCCCGGCCCGCTGACGCTGGTTGTGCCGGCGCGCGATGTCGTGTGCGAGCTCGCCCGTGCCGGGCTCGCGACGGTGGCGCTGCGGGTGCCGAAGCATCCGGTGGCGCAAAGGCTGCTCGCGGCCTTCGGCAAGCCCATCGCCGCGCCGAGCGCCAACCGCTCGGGGCACGTGTCGCCCACCACCGCCGACCACGTGCTCGCCGATCTCGCCGGTGTCGTAAATCTCGTGGTCGACGGCGGGCCGGCGCCGCTTGGGCTGGAATCAACCATTGTCGAAATGAGCGGCGACGCGCCGCGGCTGCTGCGCCCGGGCGGCATACCGCGCGCCGACATCGAGCGCGACGCTCGGCACGAAGTTCGCTCGACGCCGGCGCCGAGGTGCGCGCGCCGGGCATGCTGGCATCGCACTATGCAACACGCGCGCGGCTGCGGCTCGATGCGACGGAAGTGCGGCCGGGCGAGGCGCTGCTCGCCTTCGGCGCCACACGGACGGACGGCGCCGAGCGTGCGGCGCATACGCTCGATCTTTCACCGCGCGGCGATCTCGTCGAGGCGGCGGCCAATCTGTTCGCGCATCTCCGGGCGCTGGACGCGACCGGCGTTACCACGATCGCGGTGGCGCCGATCCCGGCAACCGGCCTCGGCGAGGCGATCAACGATCGCCTCAAGCGCGCCGCGGCGCCCCGGTGACTGTGCTAGGCTTCGGCATTTCCGGTAGTCCGACATGACCAACATCCTCGATCGCTTCGCCCGGATCGTCGGCGACAAGTACGCGATCCGCGATGCGGCGGCGATGGCACCGCATTTGACGGAGCCGCGCGAGCTCTACCACGGCCGCGCCGCGTTGATCGTGAGGCCCGGCTCCACCGAAGAGGTGGCGGCAATCCTCAAGCTTGCGAGCGAAACCGGTACTCCGGTGGTGCCGCAGGGCGGGAACACTGGTCTTGTGGGCGGGCAAATTCCGTTCGACGAGCGTGCCGTGGTGCTGTCGACGGTGCGCCTCGACAAGATCCGCGAGATTGATCTCGCCACCAACTCCATGACCGTGGAGGCGGGCGTGGTGCTCCAGCGCGCCCAGGAGGCGGCGGCCGCGCAAGGCCGGCTCTTTCCGCTTTCGCTGGGGGCCGAGGGCTCGGCCACCATCGGCGGCAACCTCTCCACCAACGCCGGTGGCACGCAGGTACTCGCCTATGGCACCGCGCGCGACCTGGTGCTGGGGCTCGAAGTGGTGCTCGCCGACGGCCGCATCTGGCGCGGCCTGCGCAAGCTGAAGAAGGACAACACCGGCTACGACCTGCGCCACCTTTTCGTCGGCGCCGAGGGGACGCTCGGCGTCATCACCGCGGCGGTGCTGAAGCTATTCCCGGCGCCGCGGGCGGTGGAAACGGCATTCGTCGGCGTCAAAAGCCCGGCCGACGCGCCTCGCCCTCCTGACGCTCGCCGAGGCGCGCGCCGGCGCCACGGTTACCGGATGCGAGCTGATGCAGCGGATCGTGCTGGAATTCGTGCTCAAGCATGCGCCGGGCACGCGCGACCCGCTCGCGACGCCCTATCCCTGGTACGTTCTATTGGAGGCGAGTTCCCCGAACGAAGGCGGATTCCGCGCCGCCTTCGAGGACATGCTCGGGCTCGCGAGCGAGCGCGGACTAATCGGAGACGCTGCGATTGCGGCGAACGAGACTCAACGCAGGAGTTTTTGGCACCTGCGCATGGCGATGTCCGAGTTCCAGAAGCCCGAGGGCGGCTCGATCAAGCACGACGTGTCGGTGCCGGTCTCCGGCGTGCCGACGTTCCTCGACGCGGCGATGGCCGCAGCGGTGAAGCTCATTCCCGGCGCGCGGCCGGTGGTGTTCGGCCATCTCGGCGACGGCAACATCCATTTCAACCTCAGCCAGCCGGTGGGCGCCGACAAGGAGAAGTTCCTCGCCCGCTGGGAGGAAGTGAACGCGCTGGTGCACGGCATCGTCGCGAAGTACGCGGGCTCGATCTCGGCGGAGCACGGAATCGGCGTACTCAAGCGCGAGCTGTTGCCTGGCGTCAAGGATACGACCGAGCTCGAGCTGATGCGCGCCATTAAGCGCACGCTCGACCCCAAGGGGATTCTCAATCCGGGGAAGGTGCTCTAAGCTCGCCGTCGCCGCGGGCCAACAGATGAGAGCACCGTCCAAGACCGCGCTGTTCGATGCCGCGAAGCGCTGGGATGCCGCCGCGGTCAAAGCGATGCTGACGCTCGCTCCCGCGCTGGTAAAGGCAAGCGACCCAAAGGGGCGCACCGCGTTGCACATAGCCTGCGGGGTAAGGCCCGGCGGCGGCGGCCTCGGCGAGCCGAATGGCATCAAGACCGTCACCACGCTCCTCGCCGCCGGCGCCGGTTTGGAGATCGCGGTGCCCATGGACGAGGACGAAGGCGCCTTCCGCGCCACGCCGCTCTGGTATGCGGTTTCGCGCGGCGAGAACCGGCCGCTCGTGCGCTTTCTGCTGAAGCGCGGGGCGAACGCGAGCTATTCCCTGTGGGCGGCGGTGTGGCGCGACGACGGCGAGCTATGCCGCGAGCTGCTCGCAACCAAGCCGCGATTGAATCTCCGGTCGCACGGCGAGACGCCGATCTTCTACGCCGCGCGGCTGCGGCGGCTGACGACTTTGGATCTGCTGATCAAGGCGGGCGCCGATCCGACGATCGCGGATGGCCGCGGCCGCGACGCGGTCGACATCGCGCGGGCCCGCCGCCTGCCGAAGCCGTTCATCGAGCGCTTGGCGGACTTGCAGCAGCGCCGATAGCCTTGGCAACCGGCTCGGTCACCGCCGCGTCGTCGTTCGCCACCTTGTTGACCCGCGGCGAAATCTCGTGCGCCTCCCAGAAATCCTCCGCCGCCCGCCCGAGCAGCGCCACCGCCGTCTCCGCGTCCACCTTCTCCGCGTCGAGCCAGGCGTCGAAGTGCTCGGGCGGGACCACCGCCGGCATCCGGTCGTGGATCGGCCGCATCGCCTCGTTTGCCGGCACCGTGACGATGGCGCAGGTGTCGATCTCGCCGCCGGCGGGGTCGCTCCAGCCAATGCCGGCGTAGGCGATCAGTCCGCCGGCGCGCGGGTGCACGAAAAACGGCCGCTTCATCTTCCCCGCCGGCTGCCAGTGGTAGCAGCCGTCGGCCGGCACCAGGCAGCGGCGCCGGCGCACTGCGGCGCGGAAGCTCGGCTTGTCGAGGAGCGTTTCGGCGCGCGCGTTGATGCAGAGCGCGAACTTCTTCGGGTCCTTCACCCACGACGGAATCAGCCCCCAGCGCACCAGCGCGAATTCGCGCGCGCCGTCCTTCAGGCGCACGATGGCGACGGGCTGCGTCGGCGCGATGTTGTAGCGCGGCGGGAAGTTCGGCTGCTCGCGATAGCGAAACAGCCGGCGCATCGCC
Organism: uncultured Alphaproteobacteria bacterium; assembly: GCA_963792635.1. Classification (GTDB taxonomy): domain Bacteria; phylum Pseudomonadota; class Alphaproteobacteria; order Rhizobiales; family Xanthobacteraceae; genus DATNNN01. The sequence goes on along the minus strand of CAWBWX010000007.1, from coordinate 96,204 downwards.
TCCGGCGCCGTGGTCACGCAATAGCGGCCGCACATGGTGCTATGAATTGGAGCGCCATGGCCGAAAGCACAAGCCCCATCCTCGCCGCGAGCGCCGCCGTATTCCGCGACGGCCGCGTGCTGTTGGCCAAGCGCGCGAACCCGCCGCGGCTGTGGAGCCTGCCCGGCGGCAAGGTCGAGCCGGGCGAGAGCCTGGAGCAAGCCGCGATTCGCGAGGTGCGCGAGGAGACCGGCGTCGAGATCGAGATCGTGGCGCCGGTGGGTGAACGCGAGGTCGTGCTGCCGGGCGCGCGCTATCGCATCCACGCCTTCGCCGCACGCTGGCGCGCCGGCGAAGCGCGGCCGGGGCCGGAGGCGAGCGCGGTGGAATGGGTGCGGCCGGAGGAGATTGCGCGCTACGAGACGACCGAGGGGCTCGCGGAGATTGTCGCGCGGACGCAGAAAATCGTCGAAGGCTAATCTTTTCGAAACACCGGATTGGCGATGGAATACACCTTGCCGACGAACGGCGGCGCCATGTTGTTGGAAGGCGCCGTCACGAACAGCTGCGCCTCGTCCGGCCCGAAGGCGGGCGCGGTGACGTATCGCTCGGGGATCGCGATCGTGGCGATGAGCGCGCCCTTGCCGTCCACCACCAGCACGCGGCCGGCGCCGTATTCGGCGATGAACAGGTTGCCGCGGCTATCTACAGCGAGCCCGTCGGGCCCCACCTCCCAGCCGCGCGGTCCGAGGGGTGCCACGCGATCGAGCTCGACGAATACGCGGCGAAGTCCGAGCGCGCCGTCGTCCTCGACCGCATAGGCGAGCACGCGCCGCGCCAGATGCTCTGACACAAAGAGCGTGCCGCCGTCGCGGGCGAGCGCGACACCGTTAGCGTAATGGATGCCGCTCGCGACCCGGCGCGGCGCGTTCCCGCCGGCCGGGAGATACAGCACTGCACCTTCCGCCGGCGCCAGCGCGCTGAAGATGCCGGAGGAGGAAGAAATCAATTCCGCCCTTCTTGTCGGCGACGGAGGCGTTGGGCGTGGAGAAGCGCGCTCCCTTGTCGTCGCGGTCGACGATCGCAAGCGTCGCACCATTCAAGTCGATGCGCGCGAGCGCGTTCTGCAGGTGGCAAAGAACGATGAGCGTGCCGGCGCCACCATCGGCGATGGACGTCGGCCCGCAGCCGGCGCGCTTCCACACTTGCGAATTCTTGCGGCCATCCCAGGCGCGCACCCGGTCGGCGCCCATCTCGGCGTAGTAGAGCCGCCCGCCATGCCACAACGGGCCTTCCGGGTAGTGCGCCTCGGGATTGATGACGATGCGCTCTTGCGCCATCGCGACGGCGGGAAGGGCGAGCGCGATGGCGACGACGAGGAGGCGCATCACTAAGACCATAGCGCAGCGGCGGGTGTTGACAGGGGTCGCATTTGTCCCGCCTTGCCGCGGCCCACATTCCGGCATACGACCGCGGCTCGGAACCGAACATGCCGCGCATCCTGGCGTTGACCGTTCTCCTCGCGCTGGCCGCCGTGCCGCAGCCGGCCTCGGCGCAATCCGGCGGCTGGTTCCCGTTCTTCGGCCTCGGCGGCTCACGCGCCGCACCCGAACCCTATCGCGAGCGCCCGCGCCCGATGCCGCCGCGCGTGGCGCCCAAGGTGCAGCCCACCAACGTGCCGCGATCCGCCTCGCCGCTCGAAGGCGCGCCGCCGCCCTACGAAGGGGAGCTGTCGCGCCTTGCCGAGATCCTCGGCGCGTTGCACTACCTGCGGCCCCTGTGCGGGGCGCAGGAGCAGGGCCGCTGGCGCGGCGAGATGCAGGCCCTGATCGAGGCCGAGGCGCCGACGCCGGAGCGCAGGAACCGAATGATCGCGAGCTTCAACCGCGGCTTCTCCACCTACGAGCAGGTCTATCGCGCCTGCACCAACGCCGCCGGCCTCGCCATTCACCGCTACCTCGACGAAGGTGCCCGGCTGTCGCGGGAAATCGCCACCCGCTACGGCAACTGATCAACCTTTCGCGCCGGCGTTAACCTTCCTTAAAGGTCTTGGGCGACGGCCGCGCCCTCCCCGGCTAAGGTTCGCGCTCTTCCGCAAAGGGGGCGGAGCACCCGCGTGCGCGTATTTCCATTGACCCGCAAGTTCGCCAGCGAAGCCAAGGGCTCGGATTCCGAGCGCCAGGCGGCGCTGGCCATGCTGTCGGAGGCCTGGGACGAGGCGCGCATCGAAGGCATCGATGGCGACTGCCTGGCGCAGGTGGCCCTCTTCCGCGCCTTCAACGAGCTCGTCTCGACCTACGGCGAGGAAGCCACCGCCCGCTATGCCGACGGTCTGGCGGAGCGCATCCGCCGCGGCGAGTTCACGGTGGCGCCGAAGCAGTAATTCTCTCGCTGCTCGTTGCTAGCCCGCGCGCGGCTGGCGCGTAAGCAGGAAGCGCACCGGCGCCCCTTCACTCGGCGCGGTGATCTCGCCCTGCCACATCACCTTGCGGCCGCGCACGAAAGTGCCGACGGGCCAGCCGGTCACCTTCAGCCCGTCGAACGGCGTCCAGCCGCAGCGCGAGCCGATCCATTGGTTGGTGATCGTCTGCTCGCGCTTGAGGTCGACCACGGTGAGGTCGGCGTCGAAGCCGGCGGCGATCCGGCCTTTGGCAGCGATGCCGAAGATGCGCGCGGGCCCGGCACTCGTCAGATCGACGAAGCGGTTGAGCGTGAGGCGGCCGGCGGCCACGTGGTTGAGCATCACCGGCACCAGCGTCTGCACGCCGGGCATGCCCGAGGGGCTCGCCGGATAGGGCTTGGCTTTTTCCGCCAGCGTATGCGGCGCGTGGTCGGAGCCGAGCACGTCGACGAGGCCGTCGTCGAGCGCCTTCCATAGCGCCGAGCGGTGGCGCGGCCCGCGGATCGGCGGGTTCATTTGGGCGAGCGTGCCGAGGCGCTGGTAAGTCTCGGGCGCTTCGAGCGTGAGGTGCTGCGGGGTCACTTCGACCGTGGCGTGGTCGCGGTGGCGCACCAGCACCTCCATCTCCTCGGCGGTGGAAACGTGCAGCACGTGCACGCGCCGCCCGGTCTCGCGCGCGAGCGCGACCAACCGCGTGGTGGCGCGCAGCGCTGCGGTCTCGTCGCGCCATTCCGGATGCGACGCCGGATCGCCGTCGCGGCGCAAGTTTTTCCGCTCCTCGAGCCGCGCGTGGTCCTCGGCGTGAAACGCGGCGCGGCGGCTGATGGCACGCAGGATCGAGCGGATACCGTCGTCGTCGCCGACGAGCAGGCTGCCGGTGGACGAGCCCATGAACAGCTTGATGCCGGCTGAGCCCGGCAACTGCTCGAGCTCGGCGAGATCGGCGATATTGCCGTGGGTGCCGCCGACGAAGAAGGCGAAGTCGCAGTGCATGCGGCCGCGGCCGGCGCGGATCTTGTCGGCGAAGGCGGACGCGTTCACGGTCGGCGGCTCGGTGTTCGGCATCTCGAACACGGCGGTAACGCCACCGAGCACGGCGGAACGCGAGCCGGTCTCCAGATCCTCCTTGTGGGTCATTCCCGGCTCGCGGAAATGCACCTGGGTGTCGATGACACCGGGCAGGAGATGCAGGCCGCGGCAGTCGATGCGCTCCGAGGCGGTGGCGCGGGAGAGGTCGCCCAGCGCCGCGAACTTGCCGTCCCTGATGCCGAGATCGCGGTCCAGCGGGCCGTCCTGGTTGACGACGGTGCCGCCCGCCAGCACCAGGTCGAAGGCCTCGCTCATGGCAGCCTCTGGAATCTGCGGCCTTGCTCGATCACGCTCGCGGCCTTACGTGTCGGCGCGGGAATTGGCAAGGATAAGCATGCACGCTGCCCTCCTCAGCGACCGAGCCGTGCTCCGGGTCACCGGCGCCGACGCCGTGCGCTTCCTGAACGGCCTCGTTACCTCCGAGGTAGCGGCGCTCTTGCCGGGCGAGGTGCGGTTCGCGGCGCTGCTCACGCCGCAGGGGAAAATCATCGCCGATTTCCTGCTGGTGGCGGTGGCCGAGGACGAGGGCGGCGGCTTCGTCATCGACGCGCCGCGGGCGCTGGCCGGTGAGCTAGAGAAGCGCCTCGGCTTCTATCGTCTGCGTGCCAAGGTGGAGATCGCGGCGCGGCCCGATCTTGCGGTTGCAGTGGCGCTCGACGGGTCGCTCGACGATGTCGGCCTCGCCTATGACGATCCGCGCGCGGCCGGGCTCGGCAAGCGCGTGGTGCTGCCGGCGGAAGGCGCGGAAGCCGCGCTTGCCACCGCCGGGTTTGCGCTCGGGCCGGAGGACGAGTGGCAGGCGCGACGCATCGCCCTCGGCGTGCCGGAAGGCGGCAAGGATTTCATCTACGGCGACACCTTCCCGCACGAGGCCGACATGGATCAGCTCGCCGGCGTCGACTTCCAGAAGGGATGCTTCATCGGCCAGGAGGTGGTGTCGCGCATGCAGCACCGCGGCACGGCGCGGAACCGCGTCGTGCCGGTGGCCTACGACGGCGCCGCACCGCTCCCCGGCATCGAGGCCAAGGTCGGCGAAAAAAATGTGGGCTTCATGGGCTCGGCCGCCGGCGGCCGCGGCCTCGCCATGCTGCGCCTCGACCGCGTGGCGGAGGGAATGGCGAGCGGAGAGACGCTCTCGGCGGGCGGTGTGCCGCTCACGCTCACGAAGCCGGCGTGGGCGACGTTCGCTTTTCCCGGGGAACGCCCGCTGGAGAGCTAAGTCCCGCTTTCTTGTCGCCCAATTCGCGCACAATATGTGTGCCCTAGGGCGATGCGTCTTGCTACCATCCTGGCAACGACTTTCGACATTGGGGGAAATATGCGCGCTATCGGAAGCGGTTTGACTCTGGCACTCGTCCTCGCGGCTTCGATGCCGTCGCCGGCTGCGGCGCAGCAGTTGTCGCAGAACTGGACCTGGTGCGTGAACAAGGGGGACGCGTACTCGTTCGATCTCGCGATCAGCGGCTGCACGTCCGTGATCCAATCGGGCAAGGAACCCAAGAAGAACCTGTCGATTGCTTTCAACAATCGCGGCAACGCGCACTACCTGAAGAAAGACTACGACCGCGCCCTCGCCGACTATAACGAGTCCATTCGTATCGACCCCAACTACGCGTTTCCCTATCGCAATCGCGGGATGACATACTACGACAAGGGCGACTACGACCGCGCCATCTCCGATCTCGATCAAGCTATCCGGCTTAACCGCAAGTACGTCTCGGCGTTCAACGACCGCGGACGCGCATACTACGCCAAGAGCAATCTTGACCGCGCCATCGCCGACTACAGCGAAGCGCTGCAGCTCGACCCCAAGTATACTTTTGCGTACCGCAACCGCGGCCTGGCCTATTCGGATAGGAAGGATTACGACCGCGCCGTCGCCGACTTCACGCAGGCGATCCGGCTGGATCCTAACTACGTCGCCGCGCTCAACGACCGCGGCAACGTATATTACGCCAAGAAGGACCATGACCGCGCCCTTGCCGATTACAGCGAAGCGATCCGTGTCGATCCGAAATACGTGTTGGCCTTTCGCAACCGCGGTCTCGTCTACTACGACAAGGATGACTACGACCGTGCCATCGCCGACTACGATCAGGCGGTCCGCCTAGACCCCAAATACGTCGGTGCCTTCAACGACCGCGGCAATGCCTACTACGCCAAGAAGGACTACGACCGGGCCATCGCCGATTACAGCGAGGCGATCCGTATCGATCCGAAGTATTCGTTTGCATTTCGCAACCGCGGGCTCGCCTACCTGCGCAAGAACGAGTACGACCGCGCGATCGCCGATTCGACCGCGGCGATCCGCCTCGATCCGAAGTACACGAGCGCCTACGACGACCGCGCCGACGCGTACTATGCCAAGCAGGACTACGACCGCGCCATTGCCGACTACAGCGAGGTCATCCGGCTCAATCCCGATTACATCAGCGCATACCGTTCGCGCGGCTATGCGAATTTCTACGTGGCCAATTACGGCGCCGCTGCCACCGATCTCATCCGTGCCGTCGAGCGGCAACCGGCGGGCGCCTATCCCGTCTTGTGGCTTTATCTCTCGCGCGCCCGGGCAGGCAACCAGACCGCCGGCGCGGAACTGGGCACCAACGCCGCAAAACTCAAGCAAGAGGAATGGCCGTACCCCGTGGTCGAATTCTACCTCGGGCGCCGCGCGGCCGAAGCGACGCTCGCGGCCGCTGCCAAGCCTGACGAAAAATGCGAGGCGCAATTCTACGTGGGCGAATCGTATCTCATTCGCAACGAACGCGATCGCGCGATTGAGTTCCTGAAGACGGCGAACGAGAGTTGCCCGAAGGATTTCATCGAATATCGCGGGGCGGCCGCCGAGCTGAAGCGGCTCGGGCAATAGGGGCGGCGCCAGAAACGAGCAGGATGCCGTTGCACGTAAGCCCGGATCGTCTCGTGCGCTGTCCGTGGTGTGGCAGCGATCCTCTCTATGTAGCTTATCACGACACCGAGTGGGGCGTGCCGGAACGGGACGACCGGGCGCTCTACGAGAAGCTCGTGCTCGATGGCTTCCAGGCGGGGCTGTCGTGGATCACGATTTTGCGCAAGCGCGACAACTTCCGCCGCGCCTTCGACGGCTTCAAGCCGGAGAAGATCGCCCGCTACGACAAGAAGAAGACCGCGGCGCTCATGAAGGACGCCGGCATCGTGCGCAATCGCATGAAGATCGATGGCGCCGTGGCTTCGGCGCGCGCCTGGCTCGACATCATGGAGAACGGCCCGGGCTTCTCGGACTATCTTTGGGACTTCGTCGACGGCCGGCCCAAGGTGAACCGCTTCCGCACCCGCGGGCAGATTCCGGCAGAGACGGACTTGTCGCGAAAGATCGCCAAGGACCTGAAGGCGCGCGGCTTCAAGTTCTGCGGGCCCACCATCGTCTATGCCTTCATGCAGGCTACTGGCATGGTCAACGATCACCTGGTGAAGTGCCACCGCCACGCCGAGCTTTCGCGCTGATGGCCGCGCATGCGAAAGAATTGCCCCGCGCCTGGCAACGCATGCTGTCGGGGCGCCGCCTCGACCTGCTCGATCCCTCGCCCCTCGACGTGGAGATCGCGGACATCGCCCACGGGCTTGCCCGCGTCGCGCGCTGGAACGGCCAGACGGAAGGCTCGCCCATCTTCTCCGTTGCGCAGCACTCGCTCTTGGTGGAGGCGATCGCGCGCAAGACTGCCCCCAACATCGACCGTAACTGGCGCCTCGCGGTGCTGTTGCACGACGCGCCGGAATACGTGATCGGCGACCTCATCAGCCCGCTGAAGGCCGCCTTCGCCGCCGAGTACAAGACGATCGAGAACCGGCTCCTGGCGGCGATCTCGGTGCGCTTCGGCCTGCCCGCGGCGTGGCCACCGGCGCTTCAACGAATCGTCAAGCAGGCGGATCGCGGCGCCGCCTTCCTGGAGGCGACCCGCCTCGCCGGCTTCTCGCTCGCCGAGGCGCGCCGTTTGTTTGGGCCGCCGCCGGGCCTCGACGGGGCCACCGAGAAGCACTATCTCGTGCCCTGGGGCGCGGACATGGCCGCGCGCCGCTACCTCAAGCGGTTCGAAGAGCTCGGCGGAAACAAGACCGGCAGGAAATGATTCTGGTTTGCCCGTTCTCGCGCCTGCACGACGTCGTCGCCGAGACCGGCGCGCGCCACGTCGTCACCTTGATCGACGCCGGCACGCCGGTGCTGCGGCCGAAGAGCATCGCCGCCGACGATCATCTCGATCTGCGCATGGACGATATCCTCGAGCCGATCCCCGGGTTGATTCACCCGTGCGACGAGCACGTGGACTCCCTCATCCGTTTCCTCGATCGCTGGGACCGGGAGAAACCGCTCATCATCCACTGCTGGGCCGGCATCAGCCGCTCAACCGCGGCGGCCTTCGTCACCGCCTGCGCGCTCGCGCCCGGCGCGCGACGAGGACGAGATCGCCCAGGCGCTGCGCGCCGCCTCGCCCACCGCCTCGCCCAATGGCCGTCTCGTGGCGCTCGCCGACCGCCGCCTCGGCCGCAAGGGCCGCATGATGGAGGCGGTATCGAAGATCGGCCGCGGCTCCATGGTCTACGAGGCCGAGCCGTTCCGGCTCCCCCTCGCCTGACGCTCCGGCGCGGCGTGCTAGCTTCCGCCCATGGCCGCGAAATCCCGCCCGCAGATCGAGATCGGCCTCGTCGCCGCCATCGTCGCGGTCGAGGAAGACGCGCCGCAGATCCTGATCACGGCGGCGGGCGGCGGCGACCTCATGGGGCTGCCGGCGGGCCCGTTCGATCCGCTGGCGCATCGCACCTTCGACATTGGGCTGCGCACCTTCGCCACCGAGCAGACCGCGCTCGCCGTCGGCTACGTGGAGCAGCTCTACACCTTCGGCGATCGCGGCCGCCACGCGCGGCCGGGCGACACCGGCCCGCACGCGGTGTCGGTTGGCTACCTCGCACTCACCCGGCTGCCCGAGGACGAGGAGGCGGTGCATTCGGCCGGCGCCCGCTTCGAGCCGTGGTACCGCTTCTTTCCGTGGGAGGACTGGCGCGGCGGCAGGCCCGCGGCGCTCGATCAAATTCTGCCCGCGCTGAATCAGTGGGCGAAGGCCGCGCCGAAGCAGACGACGCCCGCGCGCGGCCGGCGCGAGCGCATCCGCCTCGCCTTCGGCACCGAGGGAAGCCCGTGGGACGAGGAGAAGGTGCTGGAGCGCTACGAGCTTTTGTATGAGGCGGGCTTAGTCGAAGAGGCGCGGCGCGACGGCCGCGCGGCGGCGATGGCGCGGAACAAGCTGCCGGCTTTGGGCGAGCCGCTGCGCTTCGATCACCGGCGGATTCTCGCCACCGCCATCGCCCGGCTGCGGGCGAAGTTGAAATACCGGCCGGTGGTGTTCGAGCTCATGGCGGCGGAATTCACGCTCACCGAACTGCAGCGCACGGTGGAGGCGATCTCCGGCCGGCACGTGCACAAGCAGAACTTCCGGAGGCTGGTGGAAATCGACGGCGCTGGTGGAGCCGACGGGCGAGAGCAAGACCGCGACCGGCGGCAGGCCGGCGGCGCGCTTCCGCTTCCGCCGCGAGGTGCTGGCGGAGCGGCCGGCGCCGGGGCTGAGGGTCGGCGGGCGCTAGAGGTCGAGGCCGATATCGAGGTTCGGCGCCGAGTGGGTGAGCGCGCCGACCGAGATTACGTCGACACCGGTGGCGGCGATCGCCGCGACGGTGTCGAGGGTGACGCCGCCGGAGGCCTCGATCACGAGCTTGCCGGCGACCATCTCCACCGCCCGCTTGAGCGCGGCGGTGTCCATGTTGTCGAGCAGCACCGCGTCGGCGCCGCCTGTCTTCAGCACCTCCGCCAGTTGATCGAGGGAATCCACCTCGATCTCGACCTTCACCAGATGGCCGACGGCGGCACGCGCGCGCATGAGCGCCGGCGCGACGCCGCCGGCGATGGCGATGTGGTTGTCCTTGATCAGCACCGCGTCGTCGAGGCCGAAGCGGTGGTTGACGCCGCCGCCGCAGCGCACCGCGTATTTCTCGAGCGCGCGCAGGCCGGGCGTGGTCTTGCGCGTGTCGACGATCTTCGCCTTGGTGCCTTTCGTTTTCGCCACGTAGGCGGCGGTGAGCGTGGCAATGCCGGAAAGGTGGCCGAGGAAATCGAGCGCCACGCGCTCGGCGCCGAGGATGGCGTGCGCGCTGCCCTCCACGTCGGCGAGCACGGTGCCCTCCTTCACCACAGCACCGTCGCTCAGATGGGCGCGGAAGGTGAGCGCCGGATCGAGGCGGCGGAAGGCTTCCGCTGCACAGGCGAGGCCGGCGATCACACCGGGCTTGCGCGCCTCGATCACGCCGCTGGCTTTCGTGCCGGGCGGGATGGTCGCGGCCGAGGTGATGTCGCCGGCGCGGCCGAGGTCTTCGGCGAGCGCGCGCGTGACCGCGTCGTCGATGACGGACGGGGCGAGGAAAGCGCCGGGGAGGAGAAGATCGTTCATCACGCCGCCTTGGCGGTGGCGCGCTCGGCGATCAGGCGCGCCTCGTCCAGCGTGCGGAAGGTGCGCCGCGCCTGGGCCGGATCGGTGTCGGGAAAATCCGACGCGGATAGTGCGCGCCGCGGCTCTCGGTGCGCGCGTAGGCGCCCGCCGCGATCAGCAGGCCGGCGGTAGCCATGTCGCGGAGCGTGCGCGAGCGCGCCCTCTTCTCGATCGCCAGCAACTCGCCGAGCGCGCGCGCAAGACCGGCGCCGGAGCGGATCACGCCGACGTCGGCGCTCATGAGCGCTCGCAGGTGCTTGTCATCGACGCTCTCCGCGGTTACGGGCGACGCGGACACCTCATCGGACCAGGTGGCGGGTTTGGCCTCCAGCATCAACCCAGAGATGTCCTCGGCGATGCGCGCGGCGAAGACCACGGTCTCGAGCAACGAATTCGAGGCGAGCCGGTTGGCGCCGTGGGCGCCGGTGGAGGCCACCTCGCCGCCGCCCAGAGGCCGTCGAGCGACGTGCGGCCCTTGCGCGTCGGTCGAGCACGCCGCCCATGTGGTAGTGCGCGGCCGGCGCCACCGGGATCGGCGCCGTCGCCGGATCGATGCCGGCGGCCTTGGCACGCCGCGAACACGGTCGGGAAGCGCTCGGCGAAATTCTTCGACCGTCGCGCACGTCGAGGAAGGTGCCGCGGCCCGCCGCGATCTCGGCGAACACGGCGCGCGCGACGACGTCGCGCGGCGCGAGCTCGGCGTCCGGGTGGAGCGCCAGCATGAAGCGCTCGCCCTTCTTGTTGACGAGCATCGCGCCCTCGCCGCGCAGCGCCTCGGTGGCGAGCGGCGCCGGATCGCGGCCGACGTCGAGCGCGGTCGGGTGGAACTGCACGAACTCGGGGTCGGCGATGACCGCGCCGGCGCGGGCCGCGGCGGCGAGGCCGCCGCCCCGCGCCTCGCGCGGGTTGGTGGTGACGGCGTAGAGCCCGCCGATGCCGCCGGACGCCAGCACCACGGCGCGGGCGCGGATGGAGACGCGGCTTGCTCGCCCGCCAGCGCGACGCGCGTGATGCCGGTGACGTAGCGCGCCTCGGTCGAGCAACGTCGTCGAGGCGAAGCCTTCCAGACGCGGATCGACGGCGTGTGGCGCACGGCGGCGATGAGCGCGCGCCATGATCGCGGCGCCGGCGCGGTCGCCCTGCACGCGGACGATGCGGCGCGCCGAATGCGCGGCCTCGCGGGAGAGCAGCGAGCTCGCCCTCGATGTCGCGGTCGAAGGGCACGCCGTAGCGGAGCAGGTCCTCGATGCGCGGCCGGCGCCTCGCGCGCCATGAGCGTCGGCGACTGCTGCGGTCGACGATGCCGGCGCCGGCGTCGATCGTGTCGGCGACGTGGGCTTCGGCGCTGTCGCCTTCGCCCAGCGCGGCGGCGATGCCGCCCTGCGCCCAGGCCGACGAGGCGCCCTCGCCGATCGGCGCGGCGGTGACGATGGTCACCGGCCGCGGCGCGAGCTTGAGCGCGCAGAACAAGCCCGGCGAGCCCGCCGCCGACGATGACGACGTCGTCGAGGCCGGCCCAGGTTTCGGGCGAGAGCGATTCTTCGGGGTGGGACATCTGACGCCTGTTCACCCTCTCGCCCGCTTTCGGGGAACGAGAAGGAGTCAGTTCTTCAACTGCACCATGCGCTCGACCGCGCGGCGGGCGCGGTCGGCGATCGCGGGGTCGATCTCGACCTCCTCGCGCAGATAGACGAGGCTGTCGAGGATCTTCGGCAGCGTGATCCGCTTCATGTGCGGGCAGAGATTGCACGGCCGCACGAACTCGATGTCCGGCGTCTCGGCCGCGACGTTGTCGGCCATCGAGCACTCGGTGACCAGGACGACCTTGCGCGGCCGCTTGGTCTTGACGTAGTCGATCATGGCCGAGGTCGAGCCGGTGAAGTCGGCTTCCGCGATCACGTCGGGCGGGCACTCGGGGTGCGCGAGGATCTGCAGCGCCGGGATCGGCCTCGCGATAGCTGCGCAGCTCCTCGCGCCGTGAAGCGCTCATGCACCTCGCAGTGGCCCTTCCAGGCGATGATCTTGACCTTGGTCTGCGTCGCGACCCTGCGCGCCAGGATACTCGTCCGGGATCAGGATGACGCGGTCGACGCCGAAGCTCTCGACCACCTGCACCGCGTTCGACGAGGTGCAGCAGATGTCGCTCTCGGCCTTCACGTCGGCCGAGGTGTTGACGTAGGTGACGACCGGCACGCCCGGGATAGCGCTCGCGCAGCAGCCGCACGTCCGCGCCGGTGATCGAGGCGGCGAGCGAGCAGCCGGCGCGCAGGTCCGGGATCAGCACCATCTTGTCGGGGTTCAGGAGCTTCGAGGTCTCGGCCATGAAGTGCACGCCGCCCTGGACGATGATGTCGGCCTTGGTCTTGCGCGGCCTCGCGGGCGAGCTGCAGCGAGTCGCCGACGAAGTCGGCGACGCAGTTGTAGATTTCCGGCGTCTGGTAGTTGTGGGCGAGGATGACGGCGTTGCGCTCCTTCTTCAGCTCGTTGATCGCCTTCACGTACGGCGCGAAGAACGGCCACTCGACCGGCGGGATGACGGCCTTCACCCTCTCGTAGAGATGCGCCGTCTCGCGCTCGACCTCGGCGTTCCATTCGAGCTTCGGCATCGGCGAGCACGCCGAGCCTGCGCGCGGCGGCGCCCGTGCCCGGGCGCGGCACCACGCCCTCGCGCGGCGACCGGCGGGCCAATGACTTCGATTCGGCGTGCACGGCGATGTTCAGGCGTCCTCCTCGCCCTTCCCGACTTATATGCTCTCTTTGAGCATATCTAGGGTCCAGAAAAGACCGGCTTCGCGCCGGCGCGCCGACTTATCCTCACTTCGAGCACAATGAATATAGCGCATCTCGGAGCGTTTTCGCCAGGGCCCGCCGGTCAAGCGATGCACCCATGCGCGTTCGTCGATGGCTGCACCGCGCAAACGATTTCGCTGATATGCATCGCGCAAGTTTCGCACGCGCGATAGGGTCCGCGCCGCAACGTCCAGAACGTTCCAGTCGGGAACGCCCGATGTCCATGACGACCGCTCCGCGCCTCACCGCGCCGCGCACCGTACCTGGCGCACGCCGCTCGTCATCGTGTCTGCTGGCTGCCTGATCGCGCATCGTCACCTTCGGGCCGCGCTCGACGCTTCGGCCTGTTCCTTGCGCCGATGTCGTCCGCGAACAGCTGGGGCCGCGACGTGTTCGCGCTCGCCTTCGCCATCCAGAACCTGCTGTGGGGTCTCGGCCAGCCGTTCGCCGGCGCGATCGCCGACCGCTTCGGCACGGCGCGCGTGCTGTCGGCCGGCGCGCATCCTCTACTGCCGCCGGCCTCGTGCTGATGACCTACTCGACGCACGCCGCTGACGCTCGAGCTCACCGCCGGCGTCACTGATCGGCTTCGGCCTTTCGGGCTGCTCGTTCAACATCGTGCTCGCCGCCTTCGGCAAGCTGCGTGCCGCCGGAATGGCGGTCGCTGGCGTTCGGCGCCGGCACGGCCGCGGGATCGTTCGGCCAATTCCTGTTCGCGCCGCTCGGCGTCGCGCTGATCGAGAGCATCGGCTGGCAGAACGCGCTGATCATCTTCGGCCTGATCGTCCTGCTGGTCGTCCCGCTGTCGCTCGCGCTATCGCAACGCCGCCCATGACCTCGAGCGCGGCGACGCCCGGCAACCCGGGCACGCAGTCGATGATGCAGGCGCTGGCGGAAGCCTTCGGCCACCGCAGCTACATGCTGCTGGTGCTCGGCTTCTTCACCTGCGGCTTCCAGCTCGCCTTCGTCACCGCGCACTTGCCGTCCTATCTGCTCGACCGCGGCCTGACGGTGGAGGCGGGCGGCTGGACGATCGCCATCATCGGTCTGTTCAACATCGTCGGCTCGCTCACCGCCGGCTGGCTCGGCAACATCGTGCCGAAGCGCTACATCCTGTCGGTGATCTATTTCGTCCGCGCGATCTCCATCATCGCCTTCATCTCGGTGCCGCCGAGCGATCAGCGACCGCCCTCATTTTCGGCGTCGTCACCGGGCTCACCTGGCTCTCGACGGTGCCGCCGACCTCGGGCCTGATCGCGCTGATGTTCGGCACCCGCTGGCTCGCGATGCTGTTTGGCTTCGCCTTCTTCAGCCACCAGGTCGGCAGCTTCATCGGCGTCTGGCTCGGCGGCGTCATGTTCGAGCGCACTCGGCTCCTACGATCTGGTCTGGTGGCTGTCGGTGACGTTCGGTATCCTCTCCGGCGCTCATCAACCTGCCGATCGTCGAGCGGCCGGTGGCGCGCCCCGCCTCTGCCGCCGCCTAAATCACCTCAATCAAAGGAAAGTGGCGTGGCGAAATTCAAGGCGATTCTCATCGAGAAGGAAGAGGCTGGCCAAAAGGTGGCCTCGTCGACTTCGACGAGCAGAACCTGATGGACGGCGACGTCACCATCGCCGTCGAGTGGTCGACGCTCAACTACAAGGACGGCCTCGCCATCACCGGCAAGGCGCCGGTCGTGCGCAAGTGCCCGCATGATCCCCGGCATCGACCTCGCCGGCACGGTGGAAAGCTCCGCCACCCGGCATGGAAGCCGGGCGACAAGGTCGTCCTCAACGGCTGGGGCGTCGGCGAGACGCATCTCGGGCGGCTATGCGCAGAAGGCGCGGGTCAAGGGCGACTGGCTGATGCCGCTGCCGGACGGGCATCGACCACGCGCGAGGCGATGGCGATCGGCACCGCCGGCTACACCGCGATGCTCGCCGTCATGGCGCTCGAGCGCCACGGCATCGACTCCGGCGAAGGCCCGATCGTCGTCACCGGCGCGGCCGGCGGCGTCGGCTCGTCGCCGATCGCGCTGCTGGCGCAAGCTCGGCTATCGCGGTGATGGCCTCGACCGGGCGCATCGAGACGAGGCCGACTACCTGAAGTCGCTCGGCGCGGCCGAGGTGATCGACCGCGCCGAGCTCACCGGCCCGGCCAAGCCCGCTGGACCAGGAGCGCTGGGCCGGCGGCGATCGACTCGGTCGGCTGCCACCACGCTCGCCAACGTCCTCGCCATGACCGGTACGGCGGCGCCGTCGCCGCCTGCGGCCTCGCCGGCGGGCGCGACCTGCCGACCTCGGTCGCGCCCTTCATCCTGCGCGGCGTCGCGCTGCTCGGCGTCGATTCGGTTCGTGCCCCGATCGAGCGGCGGCGGGAGGCCTGGAACCGGCTGGCCCGCGACCTTGACCGCAAGAAACTTGCGACGATCACGACGGAAATTCCGCTTTCCGGGGCCATCGAGGGGGCAAAAGCCATCCTCGACGGAAAAGTTCGCGGCCGTACCGTTGTCCGCGTGTCGTAGGGTATCCTTAATAAAGCCTTGAGATGTTGGCTGGCTTATAGCCAACGGTCAGGGGCAACCAGGGTCCTCGGGGTCATGTCGCGCACGCGTATCTTCCTTGCCGCCGTATTCGCTCTCGCCGCCTCGGCCGCCGCGGCCGAAGAGGTCATGAACGCCTCCACCGCGCGCGCCTTCGTCACCGGGCGGCTGTTCTCCTACACCTGCTTCGACGGCACCCAGGGCTCCGGCCGCATCTTCAACGACGGCTCGGCGATGGGCACGATCCGGCCCGGCGGCAGCGGCGCCATGCGCTACGTCCAGCTCCCCACCAACACGCTCTACGTCAGCGGCGAGCGCATCTGCGCCACGCTCCGCGGCATGCCGTGGGATCCGTGCTTCAACCTCACGCGCACTAGCGAAGGCAGCTTCCGCGGCGCCGTCTCCGGGCTTGGCTTCATGTACTGCGATTTTTCCCGCGGCCGCTCCCGCGTATTTGCGCGGCGGCGGGCGCCGGCGGCGGCAGTGGCAGCACCGTCGCTCAGCGACGGAGCGCTGCTCGGTACGCTGCCGGGCACTCCCTAGTTATCGCCACATTCGCAGTGCACAAAAAGACCGCGGAACGATCCGCTCCCCCACGATTCGCTGAAACCGTCTAGGAGACCCGCTTTGCGTTCGATCTTTGCGTTTGCCCTGTTACTCGCGAGCATGGCGCCCGCGCTCGCCGACGCCCCGTTGCAGGGAGCCGAGGCGCAGCGCCTGCTCGACGGCAAGCGCTTCAGCTTCAATTGCGTGAACGGCACCACCGGCTTTGCCAGCTATGCCGGGGAGACGGCGACGGCCCTCTACAAGATGCCAAGCGCGCGCGAGACCGATCTCGAGGAGAACGACCTTGGCCACGTGCAGGCCTCCGGCGACGCCCTGTGCATCCGCTGGCAGCGGCTGAACGGCGGCAAGAACGATTGCTACAAGGTGCACGCCAAGGAACCCGGCAGCTACCGTATCGCCAGTCCAGACGGGCGCCTGTGGTGCGACTTCACCGAGCGCAGGGGCTAAGCCCATCCGCCTTCGCGGCCTGGCGGCGTTAGACCCAACGACGGCGCGTTGATCCACCGTTCTGCAGCCGCTAGCATCGCCCCTGAAATAGGGGGCGGACATGCCGGATCCTTCACGCAAACTCAGGATTGCGCTCGCGCAAGTTCCTGCCAAGCAGCGCCAGAGCGAAATCAAAAAAGTCGGTAAGACGCTGGTCAAATTCAGCCTTCAGCCGGACAAGCCGCGAGGCCGAACCAAGCCACGGTGTCCGTGCTGCGGCCGGGTGCTGTAAATGGCCGAGCCGAAATATAGCGCGAGCGTACGCGGCACGTTTTACGCAATCGGAATCCCCCGCCCCAGCGGAACGGGACGCGATATCGAATTTTCTCCGATCCGGAACAAGGAAGTGCCGGCGGAGTATGCGGCGCTTCAAGTCGATATCGAGCGCGTGCTTGCAACGCTGAATGCGCTTTTTTCCGACACCCGCGGCTTGCTGTTCTGGAAATCCAGGAACGCCCGCCACCAAAGAAAACTCGACGAGTATTTTGGCAAACTCGCGGGCGTGGCGATGGCTGGTTTGGGTGAGGACCAGCCGCAACTCGGCCGCCTGGCTCTCACCGGCTTGCAGGACGAGATCATCACCCGAGAGGCAGGAGTTGTTAAGAACGCCTATCTGCGGCGACTCGGCTACACCGCGATTTTTTTCGCGATCATTGCATGCGCGATCTACGTATATCCCTTCACTGCAAAACCTCCGCTGCTGGCGGAGGCGCAAAAGTTCATGCCGTTGATCCTCGGCGCGCTTCTCGGCACATGGCTGTCCTTCTCCCTGCGCCGCTCCGTTCTCGGCTTCGCCGACTTAGCGCACTTGGAAGAAGACCGGCTCGACCCGAGTATTCGATTGTTGTTCGTCGTCGGGTTAACGGTAATCGTCGGACTGCTGTTATCGACCGAGGCGATCGACATCAGCATCGGAAAGCTCAAGACGGCGTCATCCCTGACCAACGGATCGGTCGCATTTCTGGTGGGATGCCTCTGCGGAATTGGCGAGAAGGGACTTTCGACCGTAGTATCGCGGCGGGCGTCGGACTTCGTCGCGAGTTCTCGGCGGCGCCGGCGCGCATCCCAGGAAAGACGAAGTCCCGGCGAAACAACCTGTCGCCAAATCCGCGCGATCGAGCACGTCCAAGCGCAAGGGCAAGCGGAAGAAGTCTGGCAGCTAGGCCAATAACCCTGGCAGCACCGGGGGCCGCAGCTCGACGTTCTCCAGTGCCAGCAAGCGTTCCTTGGTGAGCACGCCGCCGTAGGCGGAGAAGCCTCCCGGCTTGCCGCCGCTCATGAGCACCCGGTGGCAGGGCACGATGATCGCCACCGGATTGCGCGACAGCGATTGCCCGGCTTCCCGCGCCTCGCCCGCGACACCGGCTTTCGCCGCGAGCTCGCCATAGCTTGCCGTTTCGCCCCAGGGAATGGTGCGCGCGGCTTCGTAGATCTTTTGATCGAAGGGGCCCGCCCGCACGAGGTCGAGCGCGACGGCGGAGAAATCCACTTTCTCCCCACTCAAGTAGCGCTGAAGCGAGGCGACCGCCTGCACGACAGCGGCGGTTGGCTCCGCCGACGCGGCGCCGGACGAGCGCGTCCGTAGCCGTTTTTCGGTCGCGGTGCGGTCGGCCTCGGGAAGCTGCAGGCGCGTGATGCCGCGCTCGCTCCAGGCGATGCCGCAGGCGCCGATCGCGGTGTCGAAGAGGCAGTAGTGCTCCTGGAAGCGAGCTTCCATTGCGAGCGCCTCGGTGATCAGCCGCCGTTGCCGGAGTTGTTGACGGCGGCCTTGGCCGGGGCGCCGTCGTCGGCGAGGCCATTCTTCAATTTCAGCTCGATCTTGATCAAATCCTCGGGCTCGGGCTTGAGGTCGCGGGCGTGGCGCCATTGAAAGTGCGCCTCGAGCCGCCGGTCGACCTTCCAGTACGCGTCGCCCAGGTGATCGTTGATCACCGGGTCCTCGGGGCGCAGCTCGATCGCCCGCTCCAACTCCTTGGCGGCGGCCTCGTATTGCCCTTGCCGGTAGTAGGCCCAGCCCAGGCTGTCGACGATGTAGCCGTCGTTGGGCCGAAGCTCGACGGCGCGGCGCACCATCTCGGTGCCGCGCTCGAGGTTCATGCCCTGGTCGATCCACGAGTAGCCGAGATAGTTCAGCACCTGCGGCTGCTCGGGGAAGAGCTCAAGCGCCTTCTCGAAGTCGGCCTCGGCCCGCTTCCAGTCCTTGCTGCGCTCATAGCTGATGCCGCGGAAGTAGAAGACGGTCCATTGCTGACGCACCGGCTTGTCGATGCGGGCGATGGCCTTGGAATAGATCTCGGCCGCCTCCTTGTAGTGCTTGCGCGCGCGCAGCACGTTGCCGAGCGCGACGGCGGCGTCGTAGTCCTCGGGGTACTCGACGACGAGCTTTTCGAGGTAGGTCCGCGCCTCGTCGCTGCGGTCCAGCACGTCGAGATTGAGGCCGCGCTGGATTTCGGCGTTGCGCTTGAGCGGCGAGCTCGCCGGCACCCGGGCATAGGCCTCGATCGCGAGTTCGGTCTTCTTCGTTTGCTCGTACAGGTCGGCGAGCGAAAGCAGCGCCAGCGGATGCTCGCCGTCGAGATAGATCGCGAGCTGGAGATAGATGAGGCCGAGATCCTCGCCGCCCTGGCGGGCAAGCGCCGCGCCGAGACCATAGAGCACCTCGGCGGCGCCCTGCGCCGGCGTGCGCACGAGCGGCACCGGCGTGCGGCCGGCGTTGAGATCGGCGACGGCGGCATCGACCAGCGGATGGCGCGGCAGGAGCTTGGCGAAGGCGGCGTAGGTCTCGAGCGCCTTGCCGCGGTCGCCGTTGCGGGCGAGCGAGCGCGCGTAGGCGTCGACGATGCGCACCGAAGTGGGATCGGCGCGCCAGGCGCGCTCCAGGCGCTTGATCGCGTCCTTGCGTTGGCCGGCGGCGTCGAGGAGGAGGCCGGCGTGCAGCTCCTTGAAGGCGGTGTACCACTCCGCGCCTTGCAGCTTGTCGATCAGCTCGACGCCGGTCTTGGCCTCGTTGACCGTGGCGTAGGTCCATGAGGTGAGCAGCGTGGCGGTGAGATCGGCGATCGGCCCGCGCACCGACTGGGTGAGCTGGGCGCGGGCGGCGGTCGCCTGATTGCGCTTGATGCCGCGGGCAGCGAGCACGAGGCGCGCGATACGGTGCGACTTGTCGACGCCGACGACGCGCTCGGCGAGCGGCATTGCGTCCTCGATCCCGCCGCTCGCCAACACCACCAGGAAGGTGCGCTCGATCAGCTCGCCGTTCTTGGGGTCGGCACGCAGCGCGGCGCGGTAGTAGCTCGCCGCGGCGGCCATGTCGCGCTGACCGCCGGCAAGACGCGCCGCGAGGTAGTTGCCCGACGGCGACGTGCGCGCGAGTACGGAAGGATTGGGCAGCTCGGCGCGGGCAGTGACCGGCAGCGACAGCGCGCCGGCGACGAGCGCCAATCCCATGGAAATCCTGGCCAAGGTGGGCCTCCTTGCCTGCGCTGCGCTTGCCGAATCAATGAACGGGCGACCCTGCGGCCACCCGATTTCGCTGACCATGCCCCCGATTTATGGCTATCGCAAGGAAAAGACGGGGCATGGCTGCCGTGCTTGCGTGACCGGCAATGGGCCGCCATCGTGCGCGCCCGATGCCCCGCCTCACGAGCCGCGCGCCCGCCAAGATCAACCTCACGCTCCGCGTTCTGGAAAAACGCGGCGACGGACGCCACGAGCTTGCGAGCATCGTGGCGTTCGCGGATGTGGCCGATACGCTCACCTTCACGCCCGGCCGCAAATTGGAACTCGCGGTCAAGGGTCCCACCGCGGCGGCGGCCGGACCGGTGGCGAAAAACCTCGTGCTGAAAGCGGCGCGCGCGCTGAAGAAGCGGGTGAAGCGCCTCAAGCTCGGCCACTTCGAGCTCACCAAGAAGCTGCCGGTAGGTGCCGGGCTCGGCGGCGGATCGGGGGACGCCGCCGCCGCGCTCAGACTTTTGGCCAAGGCGAACAAGCTAAAGGCCGACGATCCGCGCCTGATTGCGGCCGCCAAGGCCACGGGCGCCGACGTGCCGGCGGCGCTCGACCCAAAAGCGCGGCTGATGACGGGGACGGGCGCCGTCTTGTCGAAGCCGCTGCGGCTGCCGCCGCTCTATGCGGTGCTGGTGTTTCCCGGGGTGCCGGCGGCGACCGCGACGGTGTTCCGCACCTACGACGAGATGACGGCGAACGAGATCCGCGCTGCCGGCCAGCCGGCGCACCCGACGGCGGATGCGATCCCGCGCGAGCGCAAGGCGCTCCTCGACATCCTGCATCGGCAGCCGAACGACCTCACCCGCGCCGCGCGTTCCGTGACGGCGGCGGTCGCCGCCGCCGAGGAGCAGATCGACGAGGCCGGCGACGTCCGGCTCATCCGCATGACCGGCTCGGGCTCCTGCGTGTTCGGGCTCTACGACGACCTCGACATGGCGGCGGCCTCCGCCGACGCCATCCGCGCGGACCGGCCGGACTGGTGGGTGGTGGCGACGACGCTGCGTTAGTGCGCGCGCGCCACGCAGAAGTCGGCGGCCTCGATCAGCGCGGTCTTGCCTTCGCTCTCGGGAAAGAGCGCGAGCGCGTCCTTGGCGATGCCGGCGTAGTAGCGGGCGCGCTCCACCGTGTCCTCGAGCGCCCGGTGGCGAGCGAAGAGCGTGATCGCCTGATCGAGCGCCGCGTCGCTGCCGCCGCCCTTCTCCAGCGCCCCGCGCCAGAACTCGCGTTCTTCCGCCGAGCCGCGGCGGAAGGCGAGGATCACCGGCAGCGTGATCTTACCCTCGCGGAAATCGTCGCCGGTGTTCTTGCCGAGCCGCGCCCGGCTGCCGCCGTAATCGAGCGCGTCGTCGACGAGCTGGAAGGCGATGCCGAGGTTCATGCCGTAGGAGCGGCAGGCGGCCTGCTCCGGCTTCGGCCGGCCGGCGAGCACGGGCCCCACTTCGCAGGCGGCGGCGAACAGCTCCGCGGTCTTGCCGCGGATCACGGCGAGATAGGCGTCCTCGGTGGTGTCGAGCTTCTTCGCCGCGGCGAGCTGCATCACCTCGCCCTCGGCGATCACCGCGGCGGCGGCGGAGAGAATTTCCAGCGCCCGCAAGTTGCCCACGTCCACCATCATGCGGAACGCCTGGCCGAGCAGGAAGTCGCCGACCAGCACCGAGGCCTCGTTGCCCCACAGCATGCGCGCGGCGGCTTTACCGCGGCGAAGCTCGGATTCGTCCACCACGTCGTCGTGAAGGAGCGTCGCGGTGTGCATGAATTCGACCGCAGCGGCGAGCTTGACGTGGCCGTCGCCGGAATAGCCGGTGAAGCCGGCGGTGGCGAGCGTCAGCATGGGGCGCAGGCGCTTGCCGCCCGAGGCGATCAGGTGGTTCGCCACCTCCGGGATCATGGCGACCTCGGATCCGGTGCGCGACAGAATCAAGTCGTTCACCCGCTCCATGCCGGCGCGCACGATCCGCACCAAGCGGTCGAGCGACGGCTCCTGGGACTCGAAAGGCAGGACGACGGCCACGGCTCTTTCCCTTTCACCGCTACCTTAAAGAGGCGCGGCAGTAGCCCGCAAGACCGGTGGCTTTCGTCTTTACGGTCTTCCGCCTAGATTGCGCGACCCGCGGCATCGGAGAAACAGCATGGCGGCGCGCAAGACCTCACGGCAGGCTTCAAATGCGGTAGCCGGCCGGCGCATCGCGGTGCTCGTTCCTTGCTACAACGAAGAGGTGGCGATCGGCCAGGTCGTGGCCGGTTTCAAGAAAGCGCTGCCGGGAGCCGCGATCCACGTCTACGACAACAATTCCACCGACGGCACCTACGAGGCGGCCAGGCGCGCCGGCGCAACCGTCGGCCGCGAGATGCTGCAGGGCAAGGGCCACGTTGTGCGGCGGATGTTCGCCGACGTGGAGGCCGACATCTACGTACTGGTGGATGGCGATGCCACCTACGACGCGCCGAGCGCGCCCAAGATGATCGCGCGCTTGGTCGAAGAGAACCTCGACATGGTGGTGGGCTGCCGCGTCGACCGGCGCGAGGATGCCTACCGGCGCGGCCACCGTTCGGGCAACCGGCTGCTCACCGGCTTCATCAACAAGACGTTCGGCGGCAAGTTCTCCGACATTCTGTCCGGCTATCGCGTGTTCTCGCGCCGATTCGTCAAGTCGTTCCCGGCGCTCTCCGGCGGCTTCGAGATCGAGACCGAGCTCACCGTGCACGCGCTCGAACTCGGCATGCCGACGGAAGAGATAGACACGCCCTACTTCAGTCGGCCGGAGGGGTCGGAGTCCAAGCTCAACACCTGGCGCGACGGATTTCGCATCCTGTGGACGATCCTCAAGCTGTGGCGCACCGAGCGGCCGCTCCTCTTCTTCGGCGCCATCGGTGTCGTCGAGGCGGCCGTAGCGGTGATCCTCGCCGAGCCGGTGGTCGCGACGTATCTGCGGACCGGAGCCGTGCCGCGGCTGCCGACGGCGGTGTTGGCCACCGGCCTGATGGTGCTCGCGGTAATCGCGTGGGCGTCGGGCCTGATCCTCGACACGGTGACGCGCGGGCGGCGCGAGATGAAGCGCCTGTCGTACCTGGAGCACGGCTCGCCGCGTGCAGACCGATGAAGGAGTTGCTGCGCACAAACGATCTCGTGCTGATCTCGGCGGTGGAGGCGCTGCTCAAGGGCGCCAAGATCCATTGCATGGTGGCGGACGGCAACATGAGCGCGCTCGAGGGCTCGATCGGCGCCTTGCCGCGCCGCATCTTGGTGCCGAGCGAGGCCCTTGATCAGGCGCGGCGGCTTCTCACCGACGCCGGCCTCGGCAATGCGCTCCGACCCGCCTAGAGCGTTTCCCTTCGCCATCACCGACGACGCGGTGCTGGGCGGCCGACTGCGCCTCAAGCAGCCCGCGCGCGGCCATCGCGCCGGCCACGACGCGATCCTGCTCGCCGCGGCGGCGCCGAAGACGCACCACGCGGTCGACCTCGGGGCCGGCGTCGGCACCGCGGGCTTGGCGCTCATCGCGCGCGGGGCGGCGAAGCGGGTTACGCTCGTGGAGATCGACAGTGACCTCGCCGCGCTGGCGCGGCAGAACGTGGAGCGCAACGGATTCGCCGAACAGGTGGAAGTCGTCTGCGCCGATGCGACCGCGATCACACGCGAGCAAATCGGCCGCGTCGATCTCGTTATCATGAACCCGCCGTTCAACGATCCCTTGCGCACGCAGTCCTCGCCCGA
This sequence comes from uncultured Alphaproteobacteria bacterium, assembly GCA_963792635.1. Taxonomy (GTDB): domain Bacteria; phylum Pseudomonadota; class Alphaproteobacteria; order Rhizobiales; family Xanthobacteraceae; genus DATNNN01. Next base: position 72,634 of record CAWBWX010000007.1, on the reverse strand, counting down.
TGCCGCGCGGCGGCAAGCGCACGTGGCAAGCGACGCCGACCTCGCGAAGTGGATCGTCGCCGCCGACCGCCTGCTCGATACGGACGGTCAGCTGGTACTGATTCATCGGGCCGACGCGCGCGACATTATTCTCGCGGCTTTCGACGATTTCGCTGTCGAACTGATCCCGATATTGCCCCGCCTGGGTGCGGCGGCGATCCGCCTGATCGTGCGGGCGAGGAAGGGGCGCCGCACCCCGCCGCGCCTGCTTCCGGAGTTTGTGCTTACCGGCGTACACGGTGAGCCGTCCGCGGCCGCGGAAGAGGTGCTTCGACAGGCTGCGCCGTTGCTCGACCCTCGCTAGTGGCTAAGCTAGGCTGCAATTCAAAGCAGAGCGGACCTTCGTGCGGAGGAGGGAAAAATGCGTTGTCGGAAACTCATCTTGGCATGCGCGGCTGCGTTGCTGGCAACCGCCGCGCAAGCGCAGGACCGGCCGGCTCCACCCACTTCGCTCAAGATCGTCAAAGCCGCGAGCGGTACAATCGATTGCGTCTTCAAGTCCGGGCCCGACTGCACGGGAGGCGGGACCGCCGGATCGGCAGGCGTCAGCATCTTTTCGTTGGCCGGCTCTACCGGCAACGCGCTGATGCAGAACAGCACGGCTCTCGCGGCGCCGAATACAGCCGGCGCCGGACGGACGGCGTATTTTTATCGCGTGGACCTGTCGGAAGTCACCGCCATCGGCGACTTTGCGTGCATCACCGACATAACGATCGACTTCGGTCCGATCGCCGCGCTCCAATATGACGGCTCTGGGCCGCCCGACGACGTGTTCATAGTCACGCAAGGCGGCGTCGGTTCCGTTGGGCTCGAGTCCGCGGTGCAGAACGGCCGCAACATCACCTTCACCTTTGAAAGGCCGATCTGCGCCACGCCGCCTCCGTCCCGCGGCGAGGCCAGCCTCTCCTTCGGTCTCGCGTCCGCGGCGGGACCGCGGCCGTCCAGTGCTGCGCTCAGCCAGCCCGGTGTAGTGGAAAGCTTGGTAGCGGGGACGGAAGCGCCATCCCCGCCGTAAGCCATTCTTCCGCGGCCCTTGAGCGCGCTGCGCCCGCACTCTATGTGGTGGGGCATGGCCCGCATATTAGGTAAGCGCTTTTCCCGCTGGCTTCCCTTCACCTGGCGAAGCGGCCCCCTCGTGCCGGTCGTGCGCCTTTCGGGCGTCATCGGCTACGTGACGCCACTATCGCCCGGCCTAACACTCGCCGGCGTCGCGCGCATGCTCGAGCGTGCGTTCTCGATCAAGCGCGCGAAAGCCGTCGCCGTCGTCATCAACTCGCCCGGCGGCTCGGCGGTGCAATCGCATCTCATTTATGCCCGCATCCGTGAGCTCGCGACCGAGCACAAGAAGCCTGTGATCGCCTTCGTCGAGGACGTAGCGGCCTCGGGTGGCTACATGATCGCCTGCGCCGCCGACGAGATCATCGCCGACCCCTCCTCCATCGTCGGCTCGATCGGCGTGGTGAGCGCGAGCTTCGGCTTCGACAAAGCGATCAAGAAGCTCGGCATCGATCGCCGCGTCTATACCGCGGGCGAGCGCAAGGTGATGCTCGACCCCTTCAAGCCGGAGAAGGCCGAGGACGTGCGCCACCTCAAAGCGCTGCAGCGGGAAATTCACGCGGGCTTCATCGATCTAGTGAAGAAGGGCCGCGGCAAACGCCTCAAGGGCCCGGACAAGACACTGTTCTCCGGCGAGTTCTGGATCGCCGGCACCGCGCAGAAATACGGCCTGGTGGACGGCCTCGGCGACGTGCGCTCGGTGTTGCGCCAACGCTACGGCAAGAAGGTCACGACCCCTCTGGTGGCGCCGTCGCAAAGCTGGTTTCATCGCCGCACGCCCGGGGTGCTCGAGCCCGCCGACTGGGCCGCGGGTGCCTTGTCGGCAATGGAAGCGCGCGCGCTTTGGGCGCGCTTCGGGCTCTAGGAGGAAGCCATGCCTCCGTTCATCTGGGCGATCGGCGCGGTAGGCGCGGCGTTGGTGGCGAAGCTCTTGGCCGACGTCGGCCGCAAGGAGCGCGAGCTCGAGGAACAGAAGAAGCGCGCCACCATCGACGAGCGCGCGGATCTGCCGAAGCTCGAGCGCGATCCGGAAACCGGCGAGTACCGCCCGCCGCGGTCTTGAAGCGCAGCAGCGTCGTCCCGGCAATCCTTGATTTCACCGGGGGCGAACCCTAGGGTCGCGCGCCTTTTCACCGGCTGGCCCATGGCAGATTCGCTTCCCGAAACGCTCCGCCCGGATCGCTCGTTCCAGGGACTAATCCTGACGCTGCAGCGCTACTGGGCCGAGCAGGGCTGCGTCATCCTGCAGCCCTACGACATGGAGATGGGTGCGGGCACCTTTCACCCGGCGACCACGCTGCGCGCGCTCGGGCCCAAGCCGTGGAAGGCCGCCTACGTGCAGCCGTCGCGCCGGCCCAAGGACGGCCGCTACGGCGAGAACCCGAACCGGCTGCAGCACTATTATCAGTATCCAGGTGATCCTGAAGCCGTCGCCCGCCGACATCCAGGAGCTCTACCTGAAGTCGCTGGACGCGATCGGCCTCGACCGCAAGCTCCACGACATCCGCTTCGTCGAGGACGACTGGGAGAGCCCGACGCTGGGCGCCTGGGGGCTCGGCTGGGAATGCTGGTGCGACGGCATGGAGGTTTCGCCAGTTCACCTATTTCCAGCAGGTGGCGGGCTTCGAGTGCAAGCCGGTGTCGGGCGAGATCACCTACGGCCTCGAGCGCCTCGCCATGTACGTGCAGGGCGTCGAGAACGTCTTCGACCTCAACTTCAACGGCCGCGATGGCGAGGAGAAAGTCACCTACGGCGACATCTTCCTCCAGAACGAGCAGGAATACTCCCGCTACAACTTCGAGGCCGCCGACACCGAGATGCTGTTCCGCCACTTCAAGGACGCCGAGGAGGAGTGCAAGCGGCTGCTCAAGCTCGGCGATAAGGACGGCCGCCACGAGCTGGCACTTCCCGCCTACGACCAGTGCATCAAGGCGAGCCACGTCTTCAATCTGCTCGATGCCCGCGGCGTCATCTCGGTGACCGAGCGGCAGAGCTATATCCTGCGCGTGCGTGAACTGGCCAAGGCCTGCGGTGCGGCGTGGCTGAAGACGGCGGGCGGCGGCGCCAGCTGAAAATTCCCTGCAGCGATTAACCGACGGCGGCGGCCGGTTCCTCCGCCGCGAGCAGCGCCTGAATTTGGCTCGCCGGAACGGCTTTGCTGAACAGATAGCCCTGGCCTTCCAGGCAGCCGTTTTGCTTGAGGAAGGTGAGCTGATTCTTGTCTTCGATGCCTTCGGCGGTGACGGTCATCCCGAAGCCGTTGGCAAGCCCCAGGATCGCCCGGACGATCACATTGCTCTCGCTATCCTTGCCCAGGCGGGCGACGAAACTGCGGTCGATCTTGATCTTGTCGAAGCGCACGTCAAGCAATTGCGACAGCGTGGCGTAGCCGGTGCCGAAATCGTCGATGGCGATGCGCACGCCGGCCTCGCGCAGGCTGAGCACCACTTCCCGCGCCACCTTCATGTCGCTGACAAGGGCGTTTTCGGTGATCTCGAGCTCGAGGCGATGGGGATTAAGCCCCGTTTCGCCCAGAATCGAAAGAATGCGCAGGCCCAGCGAGGGATCGCGCAGCTGCACCGGCGAGATGTTGCAGGCGAGGATCAGGTGCTCCGGCCAGCGGGTCGCTTCCTGGCAGGCGCCGCGCAACACCTGGTCGCCGAGCTCGTTGATCAGGCCGCTTTCTTCCGCGATGGCGATAAAGACATCCGGTGGGATAGAGCCGACGCTGTCGTCTTTCCACCGCGCCAGCGCCTCGAACCCGACGAACCCGCCGCTGTCGAGCGACACCAGCGGCTGAAAATAGGGAACGATGAGCCCGGTGGCGATCGCGGTTCGCAGCTCGCGTTCGAGACGCATGCGCCGTTCCACGTGCGCGTCCATCTCCTCCTCGAAGAAGCGGATCGAGGAGCGGCCCTCCGCCTTGGCGCGATAGAGCGCGAGGTCGGCGCGCCGCACCAGCTCCTCGGGTTCTATTCCGTCGTCCGGTGCCACGGAGATTCCGATGCCGGCGCTAAGCGCCGCCATCGCGCTGGCGATGGCGAAGGGCTCGGCCACCGCGCCGACGATGCGGCGGGCGAGTCCCGTGGGATCGTCGAGCGAGTCGACCCTGGGCAGGATTAATGCGAATTCGTCGCCGCCGATGCGGGCGAGCACCGCGTGCGGGGGAATGACCGCGGAGATTCGCTCGGCGACGGCGATGAGCGCCTGATCCCCGGCGGCGTGACCGTATAGATCATTGATCGGCTTGAAGCCGTCGAGGTCGAGGATCAGCACCGCCACCCGTCTGCCGTCAACGGTAAGCTGCCGCAGTGCTTCGTCGAGCTTTTCCGTGAAGTAGCGGCGGTTCGGCAGTCCGGTCAGCGGATCGTGCCGCGACAGCTTGCGCGCTTCGCGCTCGGCCGCGCGCCGCGCGGCGATCTCCCGCGACAGGTCCTGAATGCGACGATAGCCGAATATGATCATCGCCACGGACAGCACGAACGACACCATGAAGAGTTCGTCGACTTGCCAATCCTCGTGCCCTTGCGCAAATTCGTGGATCTGCTCGAAAACCTCGTAATATGAAGAGAGTAGAAAAGCGACCGTCGCAATGCTGAATATGACGACGGCGTCCCTGAGGTCGCGGCGGCGCCAATCGATCCAGCGACGGCGTTGGACAACGTGCCACAACAGAGAAATTCGTCTGGTCAACTTCATGGTGAAAGCGGCCTTGGTTACGCGCGACCGTCTTGCGGCTTGAGCCGTTGTGGAACCGCTAATTTTTTTGCGGGCAATTGTGCGGTGAAGTGCGTAGTATCCCCGATCATCAGGCATTAAGCATGGAACCGCCGCCAGTCCGCGGCCCGGGCAAGCCCGCCCTACTATCGAATGAAAGCCGCCGGTCGAGATCGCAATGCCTGACCTTCTGCTCGAGCTCTTTTCGGAAGAAATCCCCGCGCGCATGCAGGCGCGCGCGATGGAGGATCTGCAGAAGCTTGTCACCGGGCGACTGGTCGATGCCGGCCTCACCTATGAGGGCGCCAAGGGATTCGTGACACCGCGGCGGCTGGCGCTCGCGGTGCACGGGCTGCCGGCGCGCCAGCCCGATCTGCGCGAGGAAAAGAAGGGCCCGCGCGTGGGCGCCCCGGAGAAGGCGATCGAGGGATTTCTGAAAAGCGCCGGGCTGAAGTCCATCAGCGAGGCCAAGGTGCAGCCGGACAAGAAGGGCGACTTCTACGTGGCTCTCATCGAGCGCAAGGGCCGGCCGGCGGAGCAAGTGATCGCCGAGATCGTGCCGCAGGTCGTGCGTGATTTCCCGTGGCCGAAGTCCATGCGCTGGGGCGCGGGCGAGCTCACCTGGGTGCGGCCGCTGCACTCGATCGTGTGCGTCTTCGGCCCGGAAACCGAGGAGCCGGAGGTCGTCAAGTTCGCGGTCGACGGGGTGGCGAGCGGCGACACCACCTATGGGCACCGCGTCATGGCGCCCGCGGCGATCCGCGTGCGCCGGCTCGAGGATTATCTGGCGAAGCTCGAGAAGGCCAAGGTCGTGCCCGACCGCGAGCGGCGCAAGGCCGCGATCCTCGCCGATGCCAAGGACCTGGCGCTGGCGCAAGGGCTGGAGCTCGTGGAGGACGAAGGACTGTTGGAAGAGGTCGCCGGGCTTGTCGAGTGGCCGGTGGCGCTTTTGAGCGAGTTCGACGCGGCGTACCTAGAGCTGCCGCCCGAGGTGATCCGCGCCACCATCCGCGCCAACCAGAAATGCTTCGTACTGCGCGATCCCAAGACCGGCAAGCTTGCCAACAAGTTCGTGCTGGTCGCCGACCTCGAAGCCAAGGACGGCGGCGCCGCGATCAAGGCGGGCAACGCCCGGGTGATCCGGGCGCGGCTCGCCGATGCGAAATTCTTCTACGAGCAGGACCGCAAGAAGAAGCTCGAGGAGCGGCTGCCGAAGCTCGAAGGAAATCGTCTTTCACGAGAAGCTGGGGACGCAAGCGGAGCGCGTGGAGCGCATCGCAAAGCTCGCGAAAGATTTGGCGCCAATAGTCAAAGCCGATCCCGCCAAGGCCGAACGCGCCGCGCGACTTTCCAAGGCCGACCTCGTCACCGAGATGGTGGGCGAGTTCCCCGAACTGCAAGGATTGATGGGCAAGTACTACGCGCTGGCCCAAGGCGAGGACGCGGCCGTCGCCCGCGCCATCGAGGAGCACTACAAGCCGCAGGGGCCCGGCGATCGCATCCCGACCGACCCGGTTTCCATCGCGGTCGCCCTCGCCGACAAGATCGATACGCTGGTTGGCTTCTGGACGATCGACGAGAAGCCGACGGGATCGAAGGATCCCTATGCGCTGCGCCGCGCGGCGCTGGGCGTGATACGCGTTCTGTTAAATAATAATCTACGGATTCGTTTGTTCGCGTGGCTATTCGCACATACCGTCGCCTCAAAGGACGATCTTGGGCAATTCGATCTCTACTGTACGCTACAATGATATAAAACCGGATTCGAATATCGAATTCGTTGCATTCGATGACGCAAGAAAATTCTCAAGTTTCCGACGGCAAAAATCTCCTGAATCTTTACGAGCGGAACTTGCACCTGCGCTCGGGGATTCGATGGTGTTCTTCGCCGATCGCTTGAAGGTTCACCTGCGCGAACGGTGCGCGGCACGATCTCGTCGATGCGGTGTTCGCGCTGCCCGGCCAGGACGATCTGCTGCTGATCGTCCGCCGGGTGGAGGCGCTCGGCAAATTCCTCGAAACCGACGACGGCAAGAATCTCCTCGTCGGCTTCCGCCGCGCCGCGAATATCCTTCGCGACGAGGAGAAGAAGGACAGAAAAGCCTATTCCGGCGAGCCCGATGCGAAGCTCCTCGCCGCCCCCGAGGAGAAGGCGCTCGCGGCAGCGATCGGGAAGGTCGAGGGCGACGTCGCGGCGGCGCTGCAAAAGAGGACTTCGCAGCCGCCATGCGCGCCATCGCCAAACTGCGCCAGCCGGTCGACGCCTTCTTCGACAAGGTGACGGTCAACGCCGACGACAAGGCGCTGCGCGAAAACCGTCTCAAGCTCTTGAACCGCATCCGCGCCGCCACCCGCAGCGTCGCGGACTTCTCGCGCATCGAGGGCTGACGGAGCTGAACGCGCATTCGCGCGTTGTCGGGCGGTCCTATGGGAGAACCGCCATGAACCTCGACCCCGTGCTGCTGCAACCGGTCATCGCGCTCATCGCCGGCATTCTGATCTTGATCGCGCCGCGCATCCTGAACTACGTGGTAGCGCTCTACCTGATCGTCATCGGCCTCGTCGGCCTGTTCGGGATGCGCTGACTACAGGATGCAGCCCAGTGCAAGCACCACGTATCCCAGCACCGCCAGCCAGAACTGGTACTGGCTGACGTACGGAATGCTGACGAAGTAGCCGAGAAGCGCCAGAATCACGAGCGCGAGCGCAATCAGGAAAACCGCCTTGGAAGGCGCGTGCAGATTGTTCATGCTGTCCCCGCTTACCTCCCGCAGTATATGCAATCATGGGGTGAAGCCGTACCTGCCTTCCCCCTTATCTAGAGTGCACTGCAACATACCTCATTGCAGCGCGTGATCGCGCGGGCTAAGCATCGCCCTGCCCCTCCTTTCCGAGTCCGCCATGAGCAAATGGGTCTACCGCTTCGGCGACGGCAGGGCCGAGGGCAGCGCCGCCATGCGCAGCCTGCTCGGCGGCAAGGGCGCGAATCTGGCGGAGATGGCGAACCTCGGCTTGCCCGTCCCGCCTGGCTTCACCATCACGACCGAGGTCTGCACCCACTACTACGCCAACAACCGGAGCTATCCGCCGGAGCTGGAGGGCGAGGTGAAGGCGGCCCTCGACGAGGTGGGGCGCATCGCCCGGCGCAAGTTCGGCGATCCGGGAAACCCGCTCCTGGTGTCGGTGCGTTCGGGCGGCCGCGCCTCCATGCCCGGCATGATGGACACGGTGCTCAACCTCGGCCTCAACGACGCGACCGTCGAGGCGCTGGCCAAGCAATCGGGCGACCGGCGCTTCGCCTGGGACTCCTACCGCCGCTTCATCCAGATGTACGCCGACGTGGTGCTCGGCGTGGAGCACCATCACTTCGAGGAGATCCTCGAGGCGTGGAAGGACGAGAAGGGTCAGGTTCTCGACACCGACCTCTCGGCCGAGGATTGGATCGAGATCGTCAAGCGCTATCACGCCCGCGTCGAGGAGGAGAGCGGCAAGCCCTTTCCCCAGGACCCGCACGAGCAATTGTGGGGCGCGATCGGCGCCGTGTTCGGCTCGTGGATGAACCAGCGCGCGGTCACCTATCGCCGCCTGCACCACATCCCGGAGAGCTGGGGCACGGCGGTGAGCGTGCAGGCCATGGTGTTCGGCAACATGGGCGAGGACTCCGCCACCGGCGTCGCCTTCACGCGCAATCCATCCACCGGCGCGAACGAGCTCTATGGCGAGTTCCTGGTGAACGCCCAGGGCGAAGACGTGGTCGCCGGCATCCGCACGCCGCAGGACCTCACCGAAGCTGCGCGCACCAAGGCGGGCTCCGACAAGCCCGCGCTTGAGAGCTTGATGCCGAAAACCTTCAAGCAACTCACCGATGTATTCGCCCGGCTCGAAAACCACTACCGCGACATGCAGGACGTGGAGTTCACCATCGAGCGCGGCAAGCTGTTCATGCTGCAGACCCGCTCGGGCAAGCGCACCGCCAAGGCGGCGCTGCGCATCGCCGTCGAGATGGCGAACGAGGGCGTCATCGCCCGCGAGGAGGCCGTGACGCGCATCAATCCCGCCGCGCTCGAGCAGCTTCTGCATCCCACCATCGACCCGGACGCCGCGCGCACGATACTCGCGAGCGGCCTCCCCGCCTCGCCGGGCGCGGCCTCGGGCGAGATCGTGTTCTTCGCCGACGAGGCGGAAGCGCTCAAGGCCCAGGGCAAGAAGGTGATCCTGGTGCGGGTGGAAACCTCGCCCGAGGACATCCACGGCATGCACGCGGCGGAAGCGATCCTGACGACGCGCGGCGGCATGACCTCGCACGCCGCCGTGGTGGCGCGCGGCATGGGCAAGCCCTGCGTCTCCGGCGCCGGCACCATTCGCGTCGACCTCGCCAAGAGGACGATGACCGCCGGTGGCAAGACGCTGAAAGCGGGCGACGTCATCACTGTCGACGGGACCGCCGGCCAAGTACTGATCGGCAGCGTCGCCATGCTCGAGCCGGAGCTGTCCGGCGAGTTCTCGGTGCTGATGAGCTGGGCCGATGAGAAGCGCAAGCTCGGGGTACGCGCCAACGCCGACACGCCGGCCGACGCCCGCACCGCGCGCGCGTTCGGCGCTGAGGGCATCGGGCTCTGCCGCACCGAACACATGTTCTTCGACGCCGACCGCATCCTCGCCGTGCGCGAGATGATTCTCGCCGACGATGAGAAGGGCCGGCGCGCGGCGCTGGTCAAGTTACTACCCATGCAGCGTGCCGACTTCGTCGCCCTGTTCGAGATCATGAAGGGGCTGCCGGTTACGATCCGGCTCCTCGACCCGCCGCTGCACGAGTTCCTGCCGCACTCGGAAGCGGAGATCGCGGAGGTGGCGAGGAGCACCGGCGCCAGCGCCGACAAGTTGCGCGAGCGCGCCCAAGAGCTCGCCGAGTTCAACCCGATGCTCGGGTTCCGCGGCTGCCGCATCGCCATCGCCTATCCCGAGATCGCCGAGATGCAGGCGCGCGCCATCTTCGAGGCGGCGGTCGAAGCGGGCAAACGCACCGGCGCGCCCGTGGTGCCGGAAGTGATGGTGCCGCTGATTGCCACGCGTGCCGAGTTCGATCTGGTCAAGGCGCGCATCGACGCCATGGCGCAGGCGGTCAGCGCCGAGACGGGTGCCGCGCTCAACTATCAGGTCGGAACCATGATCGAGCTCCCGCGTGCCTGCCTGCGCGCGGCCGAGATTGCGGAGACCGCCGAGTTCTTCTCCTTCGGCACCAACGACCTGACGCAGACGACCTTCGGCATTTCGCGTGACGACGCCGCGAGCTTCCTCAACGCCTATACGGCGAAGGGCATCCTCGCCACCGACCCGTTCGTTTCCATCGACCGGGAGGGCGTGGGCGAGCTCGTCAAAATCGGCGTCGAGCGCGGCCGCAGCGTGCGCAAGGACTTGAAGGTGGGCATCTGCGGCGAGCATGGCGGCGATCCGGCGTCGGTCGCCTTCTGCGCCGAAATCGGGCTCGACTATGTTTCGTGCTCGCCGTTCCGCGTGCCGATCGCCCGCCTCGCCGCGGCGCAGGCGGCGCTCGGCGGGACCACCAAGGACGAAGGCTAGACAGCCACCTTGTGCAGGAAGCCCTCGACTTCCGAGCGCAGGTTCGCCACCGCCTCCTCAACCGCCGCCGAGGCGTCGAGCATGATCTGCGCCGAACCCCGCGTTTCGGTCGCCGCTCCCGCTACCGCCTCGAGCACCGATACCACCACGTTCGTTCCCTCGGCAGCATTGGTGACGTTGTAGGAAATCTCGCTGGTGGCGACGCTCTGCTCCTCGACGGCGGTCGCCACGGCCGAAGTGTAGCGGTTGATCTCGCGCATGCGGTCGGCGGTGCGACGGATCGCTTCCACCGCGCCGTTAGTCGAAGCCTGCACCGCCATGATCTGGCTCGCGATCTCCTCGGTGGCGCGCGCGGTCTGCACGGCGAGCGTTTTCACTTCCGAGGCGACCACGGCGAAGCCGCGGCCGGCCTCGCCGGCGCGCGCCGCCTCGATGGTGGCATTGAGCGCAAGCAGATTGGTCTGGCCGGCAATGTCGCGGATGAGCTTGACCACGTCGCCGATCTTCTGCGCGGCGGCGGCTAGCGTAGTGATCTCGCCGTCGGTGGCGTGCGTCTCGTCGACCGCGAGCTGCACCACGCCGGCGGCCTGGTTGAGCTGGCGTCCGATTTCCCCGATCGAGCTCGACAGTTCGTTCGCGGCGGCGGCGGCCGTGTTGACGTTGCTCGACGCCTCGCCGGAGGCGTGCACCGCCTTCTCGGCGCGCTCCATGGTCTCGCTCGAGGCGCGCGACAACGTGGTTGCGGTCGACTTCATGGCGTCGGCGGTGCCGGCCACCGTGCGCAGCAGCGCGTCGATCTGCTCGCGGAAGGAGGCGATCGCCGTGTCCACCGCGGCGCGGCGGTTCTCGGAGCTGCGCACTTCCTCGCGCTCCTTCTCCAGCCGCTGCTGGTCGGTGATGTCCTCATGGGTGACGACCCAGCCGCCGCTCGCGATCGGGTTATTGACGGCGTGGATGAAGCGGCTGTCACCGGGTCGCGATACGTTGCGTCCACGGCTTGCGCTGCACTAGATTCTTTTCGATGATCTCCTGCGCGTATTGCTGCGGATCGCCGATGAAGCCGCCGGCCGCCTTGCGGTGCTCGAGCAGGTCGCGGAGCGAGCACCCGGGCTTCGACGATCGCCGGCGACAGCCCGTGCATCTCGATGAAGCGGCGGTTGCTGAAAACGACGTTGGCGGAGGTATCGAACACGCATACCCCGGTCGACATGTTGTCGAGCGCGGTGGTCAGCCGGCGGTTCTTTCGGTGCAGGCGCGGCAGCGCGATCGCGAGAAAAACGATGACGCCGAGCACGGCCAGAAGACCGATATCCTGCCAGTGCGACCAGATCGAAATATCGAGCAATTCCCGCATGTCCACCGCTTCCCGACCGCGAAACACTATTTCGCGATTGGATTGCGGCGAGGTTAATGAACGGATAGCCGCGTTCTGCGCAGGAATTGGGCAGCGGGGCTACGCCTTACGGCGCATGGCGCGCCGACCGTTCTCGGTTGGCTTCCGAACGTCGCATGTTAGGCTCGGGACGTAGCGAGAACGTCGCGCCTTAGAACGACGTCTCGCCGGGGGAGGTTCATGGCCGGCGAAACCGAAGCCAAGATCGAGGCCGAGCCCGTCATCTCGGCGGAGCAGCTGGCGAAGGCCGAAGCCTTCGTCGAGAGCGAGGAAGGCGCCTCCAATCGCCTCAGCGGTTGGGCCGGCACGATCGTCACCGCGATCGCGGTGGCGATGACGACGTTTCATCTGTGGGCCGCCTACGACATCGTGCCGACGCAGCAGCTGCGCTACACGCACGTGGCGTTCGTCATGATACTCGCCTTCCTGCTCTTCCCGATGGCGCCGCGCTTCCGCAACCGCATCCAGTGGTGGGACGTGTTGTTCGGCCTCGCCGCGGTGGCGATCCTGATCTACGCCATCATGGGCGGCGACGACTTCACCGATCGCGCGACGGGCCCGGGCCGCCTCGATGTGGTGTTGGGCGTGATCTTCATCGTGCTGCTGCTCGAGGCAACCCGGCGCACCACCGGCTGGATCATGCCGGCCATCGCGATCCTGTTCATTGTCTACGCCATGGCCGGACCCTATCTGCCGGCGCCGTGGACGCACCGCGGCTACGATATTTCGCGTCTCGTCGGCCACCTGTTCATCACGCTGGAAGGCATCTTCGGCGTGCCCGTCGACGTGTCAGCGACGCTCATCGTCCTGTTCACGATCTACGGCGCGTTCCTCATGCACTCGGGCGCGGGAAAGTTCTTCATCGATTTCTCGTTCGCTCTGATGGGTGGCAAGTCCAATGCCGCCGGACGCACCGTGGTGCTGTCGTCGTTCCTGCTCGGCGGGCCGTCGGGCTCGGGCGTCGCCACCACGGTGACGATCGGCGCCGTCGCCTACCCGATGCTGGCGAAATCCGGCTTCAAGCCGACCGCCGCGGGCGGGCTTCTGGCCGCCGGCGGTCTTGGCGCCATCCTGTCGCCGCCGGTGCTCGGCGCCGCCGCCTTTCTGATCGCCGAGTTCCTGAAGATCAGTTACCTCGACGTGATCTGGATGGCGGTCATCCCCACGTGCCTCTACTACCTCTCGCTTCTCATCATGGTCGAGCTTGACGCCAAGCGCTTTGGCGTTCGCCAAGTCGACTACCAGTTGGACATGACGCTCGGTCAAATGACGCGGCGCTATGGATTCCATTTCGTGTCGCTGGTCGCCGTCGTCGTCTTCATGGTGTGGGGCTACTCGCCGGGACTGGCGGTGTTCTATTCGACTCTGCTCACTTTCGGCTTGAGTTTCCTTACGCCCGAGACCGCGCTCAAACCGCGCAAGCTTGTGCGCGCCATGGCCGACGGCTCGATCAGCGTGCTCAACGCCGCCACCACCTGCGCCGCCGCCGGCATCGTGGTGGGCGTGGTCACCCTCACCGGCCTTGGCTTGAAATTCTCCTCGATCGTGATCGCCTATGCCGGCGGCAGCCGGCTGCTCACCGCGATCTACACCGCGCTCATCGTCTGGGTGATCGGCCTCGCCGTGCCGGTCACCGCCTCCTACATCATCTGCGCCGTGATCGCGGCACCCGCGCTGACCCAGCTCGGGGTCCCCGACTTCGCCGCCCACATGTTCATCTTCTATTACGCGGTGCTGTCGGAGGTATCGCCGCCGACGGCGCTCGCGCCCTTTGCCGCCGCCGCCATCACCGGCGGCGACCCGTACGCCACCACGATGCAGGCGTGGAAATACACGATGCCGGCGTTCCTGGTGCCGTTCGTGTTCGTGCTCGACCCGGCCGGCGTGGGACTGCTGATGAAAATCCCGGCGGGCGGCTCGGTAACCGACATCCTCTGGATCACGTTCAAGGCAGCGGCCGGCCTCGCTGCCCTTGCCGCCGCCGCCCAGCGCTGGGGCCTTCGCCGCAACACGCCGATCGAAACCGTGCTTTACCTCCTCGCCGGGCTCCTGCTGGTGTTCCCCAGCCTGATCGAGGCGCTCGCCGAATGGATTGTCGGACGGGATCTCGAGTACACGGCCGTTCTCGGATTTGTGATTGCCCTCGCCGTGCTATTCAAGCAAAAATTCAGCAAGGCGGAACCCGCCCCCATAACACTCTGACGGAGGAACCCAATGTCCAAATGGAAATGGCAAGGCCGCGTGCTCGGCGCTGCCGCGTTGGCAGCCGTGCTCGCCACCGCGGCGGTCGGCCAGAAAGCGATCTCGATCGGAACCGGCGGCACCGGCGGCGTCTACTATCCGCTCGGCGGCGGCCTCGCGAACGTCCTGTCCAAGCATCTTCCCGGCGGCACGCAGTTCACCGCCGAAGTCACCGGCGGCTCGGTCGACAACCTCAAGCTCATCGGCTCGGCGCAAAGCGAGGTCGGCTTCGTCATGGCGGACGCGGCGCTCGATGCGCTCCGCGGCGAAGACAAGTTCAAGGGCAACCAGGTCCCGCTCAAGACCCTGATGGTGCTCTATCCCAACCGCATGCACGTCGTGACGGTGGAAGGCACTGGCGTCAACAGCATGGCCGACTTGAAGGGCAAGCGCGTTTCCACCGGCTCGCCCGGCAGCGCCACCGAGGTGATGGCGTTCCGCGTCATCGAGGCCGCCGGTCTCGACAAGGACAAGGACATGCGCCGCGAGCGCCTGTCGGTTGCGGAATCGGTGAACGCGCTGAAGGACAGGAAGATCGATGCCTTCTTCTGGGTCGGCGGCCTGCCCACGGCGGCCGTCACCGATCTCGGCGCCACGCCGGGAACGAAGATCAAGATGATCGATCACGCCGACGTGGTGGACAAGATGAACGCCAAGTACGGCGACCTTTACTCCAAGGGCGTGATCAACAGCGGCGTCTATCCCGGCCAGGACAAGGACAACGCCATCGCGGTCGTGTGGAACATCCTCGTCACCGGCGACCGCATCAGCGACGAGATGGCCTACAACATCGTCAAGACCATCTTCGACCACAAGCCCGAGCTCGTCGCCGTGCACCGCGAGGCAAATAGCTTCGTCGTGGAAAACCAGGTGCAGGCGAACTCCCCGATCCCCTTCCACCCGGGCGCGGCGAAATACTTCAAGGAAAAAGGCGCGCGCATGTAACGCTCCGTTCCCTATGTCATCACGGCATCGGCCCCGGTTTACGGGGCCGATTTTTTTGGGCCGACACCGATTTGCTCGAAGCGGCCGCACAACCGCACGACCGGCGCCGTTAATTAACCCTCAACCTTAATCATGGGAGAACAGAGTTCTCACAATTGCTCGAATTTGTGGTGAGTGTTTCGGGCGACGGTGTGCGTAAGCGTTGCGTAGTGTGGGGCGGCGTATGGTGAGGTTTCGCGTCCGGCGGCGGACGACGGCCATCTACTTTGGCCTCCCGCTGCTCTTCTTCGTTCTCAATCCCGTTCAGATCGCGCATCAGGATCTCGCGAGCCTGCTCGCGCAGCAACCTGGCGTCAGCGAGCGCGCCCGCTCCTTCTTCCTCTCCAATCCGTTCTCGACGCTGAAAACTGCGACCTTTTCGCTCTCCATTCCGATCGGGGCCGCGATCCCGCAACTGCCGCAGCTCGTCAGTCTTGACGTCACCGGGTCGCTCCCGCGCAACCTGACCGGTGAGGACGAAGCCGAGGAGCCGGCGCCGACCATCAACCGCTCCGTCAAGGCCGACCGCGCGCCCCTCAATCTCGCGGCGCGCACACCGGCGGTGCAGGTGGTGACGGTCAGTCCCACGCCGCGCCCCGACGAGATCGCTCCCGACCGCTACGACGTGGCGCTCGCCTTCGAGATCGACCCGCGGCTGCCGGCGCTGGGCGAGAACCACCTCATCGCCATCAGTCCCGAGGAAGGGCCGCGCGCCGACGATGCCGGCACGCTCGGCCGCGCCATCGATTCGCCGCGCAGCGCCGGCGCCATGTTCCGCCTGTCGCGCCTGTTCTTCGGCGAGGACCGCGCGGGCCTGCCGCCGCTCATCTTCGAGCACCGCTTGCTGCCCGGCGAGAGCGTCGCCGCCAAGGGCGAGGTCACCGGCGAGGACGGCCGGCCGCAATCGCCTGCCGAGCGCATGAAGCTCGTAGGTCTTACGCGCGGGAAGCAGGAGAAGTGCCTCGCCGACGCAATCTACTTCGAGGCGCGCAGTGAGCCCGAGCGCGGCCAGATCGCCGTCGCCCAGGTGGTGGTCAACCGCGCATTCTCCGGCTTCTACCCGGACAACATCTGCGGCGTGGTCTATCAGAACGCCCACCGCTACCTCGCCTGCCAATTCACCTTCGCCTGCGAGGGCAAGAAGCTCCTGGTGAAGGATGAGGAATCGTGGACGACCGCCAAGCGCATCGCCGCGCGAGGTGCTCGACGGCAAGACCTGGCTCGGCGAGATCGGCAAGGCCACCCACTATCATGCCTACTGGGTGCGGCCCGACTGGATCCGCGACATGCGCCGGATCCACAAGATCGGCGTGCACACCTTCTATCGCCCGCGGGCGTGGGAAGGCTGATCCGACTTTTAGATATTCTTATGAAGCGCTACTGCGCCACGCTACCCGTGGTTCGGGCGGCCGGCTGCGGATTGAACAGGAAGAAGGGCGCCGGCGTGTTCGCGGTCGCCGCGGGTTGCGCGCGACGGGCGGCGCGGGTGCGAGGCTTCTTGGCGACGGCTTTCGACGCGCGGACTTGCTTCGCCACAGGCTTGGCGACCGGCGGCGACGCGCCGACGGTGAGGTCGGGAACGCTCTCCTTCACAACCGGCGTCTCCACCGGTTCGACGCGAGTGATCACCGGCGGCGGCTCGGGCGGCGGCGGCAACGATTTCAGCAAATCCTCGATGGCGACCGGCGCGGGCGGCGGAACCGGCAGCAGCTGATCGATCGACCCCGTGGTCTCGGGTGCGGGCGGCGGCACCGGTTCCTCGGTGCGAACCTGGGCGGCAGGTGTTTCCACCGGGGCGCGCGGATCGCGCGGGACGACGTGCGAGCGGACCGGTTCGGCCGGTAGCGCCCCCTCCTTCACCACCGCCACGGCCGACTTGTGGCCCATGCGCAGCGTCGCGAACACGCCGATGCCGGCGAGGAGGAATACGAAAGCCGCCAGACACGCCGCAAGCACGACGCGAAGATCGAGCATGGGCCGACGCCTCTTCTTTCGTCCCTATGATTCAGCGAATCACCCTGACCCGATGGTTGCGGGATAGGTTAACGCTTTGCAAGAGTCCGGCACTTTTTTTCCCGCGCTATCGCACCGGCGCCACACCGGCCCCGTTTATTTCGGCCGCGACTCGTGGATGCCGGCGTCGGGCACCACGAACTTGCCGGCGCGCAGAAGCTTGACGGCGTTGACCAGCGCGATCGCCGCCCCCTGCACGTCCTCCTGGAAATCCACGTCGGCGTCGAGCTCCTGGTGGCTCGTGGCGTAGGGCTCGTAGTAGCCGATGTAGTCGTCGAGCAGCGCGTGATGGCCGGCCGGATGCATGCCGATGTCGGTCATCCAATCCGTAAGAATACGGCGTAGGTTCTCGGTGCCCGAGGCGTCGCCGTGGGCGATGACGGAAAACACGCGACCCGCCAGATGGCGCGGATACGGCCAGCCGGCGAGCTCGAGCTCTTTGGCCTCTTTCGCATCCTTGCCATGGGTGGAGGTCGGGTCCGGGTTGCCGCCGTCGGCGCACACGAGCCGATCGATCATCAATTTCAGCGACGACGGGGCCTGATACCAATTCACCGGGCAGACGATCATGACGCCGTGCGCCG
Organism: uncultured Alphaproteobacteria bacterium; assembly: GCA_963792635.1. Lineage (GTDB taxonomy): Bacteria > Pseudomonadota > Alphaproteobacteria > Rhizobiales > Xanthobacteraceae > DATNNN01. The sequence continues at coordinate 55,026 of CAWBWX010000007.1, read as the reverse complement.
CCACCCAGCGCGGATAGATCTCCGCCATCCAATCGCCGTTCTGCCCGAGCGCGTGGTTGGGATAGCAGGAGCACGGCCAATGGCAGAGCGGCTGGGCCGTCGACACGCACGCCTTGCACGGATAGATGACGCGGCCGTACTGCGACGTAAGCAGGCTGAGATCGAGGAGGTCGACCTCGAAGCCGCTTCTCCTTCTCGATCGTGTCCTTGGCGAGCTTCGCCAGTCGGTAGGTCTTCGACATCTCGCCCGGGCAGGTCTGGTCCGAGCGCGACGAGCCGTTGACCACGAGCACGCGCGACGAGCCCGCGGCACTCTTCTGCCGCTCCTCGGCGGCGAGGATCGCTTCGCGCGCGGCGAGCCACTCGACGGAGAGCTTCGTAGCTCGGGTCGTGAAAGCCATCGCCTGCCGGGCGCACGCGCGGGCTCTTGTGGTAGTCCTCGTAGGTGACCCAGGCGACGTCGATGACCTTCTTCAGCTCCGCCTCGACGCTCTCGAACAGCGGGTCGTAGAAGCGGGCGCGGAAGCGCTTCTCGAATTCCTCTCGCGAAATGGAAACGTCGGGCATCCCCTTGCGGACTTCGATTTCGGCCATCGCGTAGCTCCTGCGGCGGGCGTGGGCTGGCGCAAGCAATCCTCCCACGCGGCGAAAGGGAAGCAATGCATGTGGGGATGAAATTTACGTGCGATACTCGTGATTACGGAAAGCCGGAAATATCTCCGGGAACGGCTTTGCGTTAGGTTTGTTAAATGCCGAAGCGAAGGAGAAACCCGATGGCCGTCAAATCGCTCGCGCTCGCCCGCAAAGCCCCGCCGCCGCTCGACACCCCCACCGACCTTTCCGACAAGGCGGTGCGCGAGGTCTCGGCGGCGCTCAATCCCCTGCTTGCCGATGCCTTCGCCTTGTATCTCAAGGTCAAGAACTTCCACTGGCACGTGAGCGGGCCGCACTTCCGCGACTATCACCTGTTGCTCGACGAGCACGCCGACCAGATCCTCGCCACCACCGACGAGCTCGCCGAGCGGGTGCGCAAGATCGGCGGCATGACGCTACGCTCCATCGGCGACGTAGCGCGGCTGCAGCGCATCGAGGACAACAACGAGAAGTACGTGGCGCCGCGCGACATGCTGCGCGAGCTGATGGAGGACAACAAGACGGTGATGGCGGCGATGCGCAAAGCGCACAAGGTCGCCGACGACAACGACGATATCGCCACCGCCAGCCTGCTAGAGAACTTCATCGACGGCGCGGAGCGCCGCAACTGGTTCCTCTTCGAAGCAAGCCGCAAGATCAGGGACTGAATCCGTCTCCTATTCCGACGCAATGCTGCGTTTGGGTGAGGGGTCAGTTAGCCGTTTGATGCTGCAGCGCCTGCACGATCTACCTGTTACGGCCGTGCTGCGCTTGGATTGCTGCGGCCGATCAAGGGCGCGGTGGTCACCCAGCATGGGCGCTACGCATGCAGATTTGGATCTTCGACCGAGCAGTGGCTTTCAGGCGCGTGGAAAATGCCGCGCCAGTGACGGATTGTGCTGCGGGTTGCGGCGCGGCGCACGATCGGTCGCGCGCAGGAAGTAGTAGGCGATGACGCCGATGGCTACGGCGCCACCGATGGCACCCAGCGTCACGCCGTGACGACGGGCGAAATCGCTTCCGGCGCGGCCGTAGGGCACGAGCTCGTGGGCCACCGCGCCGGCACGCGAGCGCACGTCCTTCGCGACCTCGCCAGCCCGCGACCACAGCGCTTGCGAGCCGTGCTCCGCCGGTCGGGCGGCCTTGCCGATCAACTCTACGATTTCAGAAAGCACGTTGGTCGCCCGTTGGGTGGGCGACGTGGGTCGTTCGGAGAACCAGGTCATAGGTACGATTCCTGCCGGAGGGTCGAAGCCCAACGCCCGGAAGGAGCAAGGGTTCCGTTGATCCAGCGCGCTGCGTCAGCCCTTCCTCTTCGCTTCACTCACGACGGGCCCGATCCGGGCTCCCATGGCTTGCCCAAGCGCCACCAGCGCGTTCGCCGGCCGCACCATGACCTCGAACTCGATGATTAGGCCAGATTCGTCGAAGTGAATGAGATCGACGCCCTTCAGCTGCTTGTCGCCGACGCGGGCGGAGAATTCGAGCACTACGTCGCCGGCGCCCGATGTAAATTCGCGGTGATAGGCGAAATCCTCGAACACGGTCATGGCCGTGCGCAGCACGAGACAAACGAGGTCGCGGCCGGGATAGACCGGATACGCCATGGGCGAGCGAAAGATCGCGCCTTGGGCCACTATCTCCGGTAGGTCGCCGAGGTCGCGACGCGCCACCATGTCGTGCCACTTGGCGAGCGACTTTTTTGCGGCCGGGGAAAGCGACATGCCCTAGCCTATCCCCGCCGGCGGTCGCGGCAAGCCCGCTTGACGATCGTCATCTTGCCTCCACGCCCGGCCGAGTAGCGTCACATGTTCGGATAATTCGGCCCGCCGCCGCCTTCCGGCGGCACCCAGACGATGTTCTGGTTGGGATCCTTGATGTCGCACGTCTTGCAGTGGACGCAGTTCTGCGCGTTGATCACGTAGCGCACCCCGTCGGGCCCCTCGACCCATTCGTACACCGCCGCCGGGCAGTAGCGCTGCGACGGCCCGGCGTAGACGTCGTGCTCGCTTCGCTTATGCAGCTCCGGATCGAGCACGATCAAATGCGGCGGCTGGTCTTCCTCGTGGTTGGTGTTGGAGAGGAAGACCGAGGAGAGCTTGTCGAATGACACCTCGCCGTCGGGCTTGGGATACGGGATCGGCTTGCATTCGGCGGCGGGCTTGAGCGTGGCGTAATCGGGCTTGCCGTGGCGGAGCGTGCCGAACAGCGAGAAGCCGAACGTGTTCGTCCACATGTCGAAGGCGCCGAGCCCGATGCCGAGCAGCGTGCCGAGCTTGGACCACAGGGGCTTGGCATTGCGCACGCGCTTCAAGTCGCGGCCGATGGCGGAAGAACGCCACACTTGTTCATAAGACGCCGGCTCGTCGTGCTTGCGGCCGTCGGCGAGCGCGGCGCGGATGCTCTCGGCGGCGAGCATGCCGGAGAGGATGGCGTTGTGGCTTCCCTTGATGCGCGGCACGTTCATGAAGCCGGCGGCGCAGCCGATCAGCGCTCCGCCTGGAAAAGTGAGCTTGGGCACCGACTGCCAGCCGCCCTCGGTGAGCGCGCGGGCGCCATAGGCGAGGCGCTTGCCGCCTTCGAAGGTGGGCCGGATCGTCGGGTGGTTCTTGAAGCGCTGGAACTCGTCGAACGGCGAGAGATACGGGTTCTGGTAATTGAGGTGGACCACGAAGCCCACCACCACCTGCTGGTCCTCGAAATGGTAGAGGAACGAGCCGCCGCCGGTGGCGTTGTCGAGCGGCCAGCCGAAGGTGTGCTGCACGAGGCCGGGATGGTGCTTGTCCGGCGCCACCTTCCAGATTTCCTTGAGCCCAATGCCGAATTTCTGCGGGTCGCGGCCGGCGTCGAGGGCGAAGCGCTTGATGACCTCCTTCGACAGGTTGCCGCGCGCGCCCTCGGCGAACAGCGTGTACTTGCCGTGCAGCTCCATGCCGCGGGTGAAGGCGTCCTTGTGCTTGCGGTCCTTGCCGATGCCCATGTCGCCGGTGGCGACGCCGGCGACGGCGCCGTTGTCGTCGTAGAGCGTCTCGCCGGCGGCGAAGCCGGGATAGATTTCCACGCCGAGCGCCTCGGCGTTCTTGGCAAGCCAGCGGCAGACGTTGGCGAGCGACACCACGTAGTTGCCGTGGTTCGACATCAACGGCGGCATGAGCAGGTTCGGAATGCGCAGGCGTCCGGCCGGACCCATGAGATAGAAGCGGTCGGCGGTGACCGGGGTCTTGATCGGGCTATTCGGATCGCTTCGCCATTCGGGCAGCAATCGATCGATGCCGATGGGGTCGATGACGGCGCCCGAGAGGATATGGGCGCCGACCTCGGAGCCCTTCTCCACCACCACGACCGAGCATTCGGGCAGCACCTGCTTCAAGCGGATCGCGGCGGCGAGCCCAGCGGGTCCGGCGCCCACGATGACCACGTCGAATTCCATGCTCTCGCGCGGCGGAAGGTCGGCCATTACGAACCTCATTCAGACGTGCACCGGCCGTATGGTATCAGTCCGCCTCACTACGCGGCAAAGCGTTCTACGGGGCGCCGTCATGACGTTCAGAACTGCCCTGACCGCAGCGCTAGTCACCTCCATGATCAGCGCCGCCACGGCGCAGCAGGCGCCGCTCTCCTTCAGCGGCGCCAATGTCGGTGCGCTTCGCAGCGACCGGACGGGCGAGTTGATCCTGCCGCGAGGCCGCGGACCGTTTCCTGCGGTCATTGTCCTGCATGGCTGCGATGGAGTTTCGCCGCACTACCGCATCTGGGCGCGATGGCTTGCAAGCTGGGGCTATGCCGCGTTCGTCGTCGATAGCTTCCGCCCCCGCGGAGTCGCGATCAATTGCGGCCGGGGACGAGAGTTTCCACCCATGCTGCGCGCCCGCGACGCGTTCGCCGCCGCCGCCTACTTGCGCAAGCGCCCGGATATCGATCCGAACCGGGTCGGCGCCATCGGCTTTTCCCACGGCGGCTGGAGCGCGTTGTTCGCGGCCACGGACAACGCCGCCATGCGCGCGGGTACGGCGCCGCTCAAGGCGATCGTCGCCTTCTATCCCTGGTGCCTGCAAATCTCGCCGCCGCTCGCGACCGACGTGCAGATCCTGATCGGCGATGCCGACGACTGGACGCCGGTGCAGCGATGCGTGGACTTCGTCGGAAAGTACGCAGATTTCGACCGCGCATCGACCCGCACTCAAGGTCTACCCCGGCGCCACCCACGGCTTCGATACGCAGCGGCCGGATCGGGTATACCTGGGCCATCGTCTGCGGCACGATCCAAAGGCCGCCGCCGATGCCGTGGTATTGACGCGGCAATTCTTCGACAAATACTTGGGCCGCTGAACACATGAGTTCCGACCGCAATCGCGCCGCACGCGACATCCTCGCCTTCCACGTGGAGGCGGGCGTGGACGTGGCGCTGGAGGAGCGGCCGGTCGATCGCTTCGCCGAGGTCGCGTAGCGCGGCCGGCATCGGCAATCCGGCGCGCGCCGCCGGTCGAACCGACGCCGCCACCGGCCGCCGCGCCGCAGGCGCCTGACGCCGCCGTCATCGCGGCGCGCGCGGCGGCGAGCGCCGCGCAGTCCCTCGACGAGCTGCGCGCGGCGCTTGCGCGCTTCGAAGGCTGCGCGCTGAAAGTCACCGCCAAGAACCTCGTGTTCGCCGACGGCACGCCCGGCGCTCGGCTGATGTTCGTCGGCGAGGCGCCGGGCGCCGACGAGGACCGCGAGGGCCTGCCGTTCGTCGGCCGCTCGGGCAAGCTGCTCGACCGCATGATCGCGGCGATCGGCCTCGACCGCACCTCGGTCTATATCGCCAACATCGTGCCGTGGCGGCCGCCGGGCAACCGCACGCCGACGCCGCAGGAGGCGGCGATCTGCCTCCCCTTCATCGCGCGGCAGATCGAGCTCGCCGACCCGGACGTGCTGGTGTGCCTGGGCGGGCCGTCGGCGCAGGCGCTGCTCAACGTGCGCGACGGCATCACGCGGGTGCGCGGGCGCTGGTATGATTTCGAGACCGGCAAGCGCACGATCCGCGCCATGCCCACGTTCCATCCGGCGTATCTGTTGCGCACGCCGCTCGCCAAGCGCCAGGCGTGGCACGATTTCCTGGCGATCAAAAAAGTTCTCGCCGAGGGAGCGCGCTGATGGCCCGCCGGCTCGCCGCAATTCTCGCCGCCGACGTGGCCGGCTACAGCCGCCTCATGAGCGAGGATGAGGCCGGCACGCTCGCCGCGCTTCAGGCGCATCGCTCGGAAGTCGTGGCGCCGGCGATCGAGCGGCGCGGCGGCCGAATCGTCAAGCTCATGGGCGACGGCGTGCTCGCCGAGTTCGACAGCGCCGTGGAGGCGGTGGAGTGCGCCGCCGAGATCCAGCGCGCGATGGCCGCGCGCGCCACATCCAATGGGCGCGACATGCAGTTCCGCATCGGCGTGCACCTCGGCGACGTGGTGATCGACGGCGACGACATCTACGGCGACGGCGTCAACATCGCCGCCCGCCTGCAGGCGATCGCCGAGGTCGGCGGCGTGTCGGTGTCGCGCCAGGTGCACGATCTCGTGGACGGCAAGGCGACGGTCGGCTTCCGCGCGCTCGGCGCGCAGACGCTGAAGAACATCGCCAAGCCCGTGGAAGTCTATGCACTCGAGTTGGGCGGCGCCGAAAAGCACGTCACCGCCAACATCAAGCAGAAGATCAGCTACTGCCGCGCCCGCGACGGGGTGCGCATTGCCTATGCCGTCGCTGGCCAGGGACCGCCGCTGGTGAAGACGGCGAACTGGATGAACCACCTGGAATACGACTGGGAAAGCCCCGTCCTCCGCCATTTTTTCATGGGTCTCGCCAGCGGCCGCACCCTGATCCGCTACGACGCGCGCGGCACCGGACTCTCGGACTGGGACGTGGACGAGCTATCGGTCGACGCCTGGGTCGGCGATCTCGAGAGTGTGGTGGACGCGGTCGGCGTCGAGCGCTTTCCGCTGTTCGGCATGTCGCAAGGCTGCGCCGTTGCCATCGCTTACGCCGTGCGCCACCCCGATCGCGTTTCGCATCTGATCCTGTTCGGCGGTTTCGCGGTCGGAGGCATGAAACGGGCGGATTCCGCCGGCCGCGAGACGTTGAAGGCCATGGAAACGCTGATACGCACCGGATGGGGCAGAGAGAACGCCGCCTTTCGGCAGATATTCACCTCGCAATTCGTGCCCGGCGCCACCAAGGAGCAGGCGGATTCTTTCAACGAGCTGCAGCGGCGGACCACCTCGCCCGAATGCGCGGCCCGCTACTTTCGGGCCAGCGGCGAGATCGACGTCACCGCTCTTCTGCCGCAGGTGCGCGTCCCGACGCTGGTCCTGCACGTGCGCGACGACGCGGCCTGCACCATCAAGGCCGGCCGTCAGATGGCCGCAGGCATTCCCGGCGCCCGCTTCGTGGCCTTCCCCGGCAAGAACCACGTCCCGCTCGAGGGCGATCCGGCTTCGGAGCGCCTGTTCGAGGAGATCAGGTTGTTCGTCGGCGCCTGATCGTCAACCCGACACCGCGAACTTGATGGCGAACAATACCGCCAGCACGTAGACGGCGATCGGGCACTCCTGCCAGCGGCCGGAGAGGAGCTTCGCGCCGGCGTAGGTGATGAAGCCGAGCCCGATGCCGGTGGCGATCGAATAAGTGAGCGGCATGGAGATCGCCGTCACCACCGCCGGCGCGTACTCGGTCACGTCGTCCCAGGTGATCTCGGCGATGCCGCGGGCCATGACGCAGGCGACGTAGAGAAGCGCCGCCGCGGTGGCGTATGCCGGCACCATGCTGGCGAGAGGCGAGAACAAAAGCGCCACCAGGAACAGGATCGAGACGACGACCGCGGTGAGGCCCGTGCGGCCGCCGGCGTTCACGCCCGCCGCGCTTTCGATGTAGCTCGTGGTGGTGGAGGTGCCGAGCAGCGAGCCGAGCATGGCGGCGAAGGAGTCGGAGATCAGCGCCTCGCGCATGCGCGGGAGCTGGCCCTTCTTGTCGAGGAGCCCGGCGCGGTGGGTGACGCCGATCAGGGTGCCGGCGTTGTCGAACACGTCCACCAGCAACAGCGTCAGCACCACGATGAGGAAGGAAAGCTCGAAAGTGCGCGAGAAATCGAGCTGGAGGAACGTGGGCGCGATCGACGGCGGCAGCGACACGATGCCCTGGTATTGCGCGAGCCCGAGCGGGATGCCGATGATGGCGACCACCAAAATGCCGATGAGCGTGCCGCCGGTGACGTTGCGTGCGTTCAGCACCACGATGAGCACAAAGCCGAACAGCGCCAGCGCCGCCGGCCAGCTGGCGAGGTTGCCGAGCGTCACCAGCGTCACTGGATGATCGACCACGAGGCCGGCCGTCTCCAGCCCGATGATGCCGAGGAACAGGCCGACGCCGGCGGAGATCGCGAACTTGAGGTTCAGCGGGATGGCATTGATCGCATACTCGCGGAGCTTGAACAGCGAGATAAACAAGAACAGAACGCCCGAGCAGAACACGGCGGCGAGCGCCTGCTGCCACGTGTACCTGTAGCTGAGCACGATGGTGAAGGCGAAGAAGGCGTTGAGCCCCATGCCGGGCGCGAGCGCGATGGGATAGTTAGCGTACAGCCCCATGATCAGCGTGCAGATCGCCGAGGCGAGGCAGGTGGCGACGAACACCGCCCCCTTGTCCATGCCGGCGTTGGCGAGGATCTGCGGGTTGACGAAAATGATGTAGGCCATGGTGAGAAACGTGGTGAGCCCGGCCACGGTCTCGGTGCGCACGTCGGTGCCGGCCTTCTTCAGGCCGAAGTAGTTGTCGAGCGCCTTGGCGAACCCGGATTCCCGCACCGCGGGCGCAGCTTTCGCTTTCCTGGCCATGAGTCCCCCTCGCGCGAAACGCGCGCCGATTCCCAGCAAGCGAGCATAGCTGCCGGGTGCGCGGCGGGACGCGAATTCTTTGCACTTTTCCACCGCCGTCGCGGGGATCAGCCCCGTCAACACGCTGATCGCGCGAGGACACTTCGCCTTCTGGGGGGTATTTGATTTGGCGCGACGGTGCGCGGCGGCGCACATTGCACACGGTCGCCGAACCCGCAATTCTTCCCATTCCGCGACCTGAGCGAAAGAGGCGCCCATGGATCTCGACCCCGTCCTCCTCGCCCGCCTGCAGTTCGCGTTCACCATCACGTTCCACATCATCTTCCCGAGCTTCACCATCGGTCTCTCGGCCTACATCGCCACGGTCGAGGTGTTGTGGCTGAAGACCGGGCGCGAGCACTTCCACCGGCTGGCTCGCTTCTGGACGAAGATCTTCGCGGTGTCCTTCGCCATGGGCGTGGTGTCGGGCATCGTGCTGTCCTACCAGTTCGGCACCAACTGGAGCCGCTTCTCGGTGGTCACCGGCAACGTGCTCGGGCCGCTCATCGGCTACGAGGTGCTGGCCGCGTTCTTCCTCGAGGCGACCTTCCTCGGCATCATGCTGTTCGGCTGGAACCGGGTGCCGCCGGCGCTGCACGCCTTCTCGTGCATCGCGGTCGCGGTCGGCACCATGATTTCGGCGTTCTGGATTCTGTCGGCGAACTCCTGGATGCACACGCCTGCCGGCCACGAGATGCGCAACGGCATCGCGATCCCGGTGGACTGGCTCGCCGTCGTGTTCAACCCGAGCTTCCCCTACCGCTTCGCCCACATGGTGAACGCGGCCTTCCTCACCACCTGCTTCGTGGTGTTCGCCGTGGGCGCGCGCTATCTCCTCGCCGGCAAGCATCTCGACGAGGCGAAAACCATGCTGCGCATGGCGGTGGGCTTCGCCGCCATCGTCGCGCCGCTGCAGCTTCTCATCGGCGACCTGCACGGCCTCAACACGCTCAAGCACCAGCCGATCAAGGTCGCCGCCATGGAAGGCCACTGGGACGGGTCCAAGCCCGGCGACTTCCACATCTTCGCCTGGCCGGACGAGAAGAACGAGACGCAACCGCTTCGAGATCTCCATCCCGCGCGGCTCGTCGCTCATCCTCACCCACGATCCCGAACGGGCTGTTTCCCGGCCTGAAGAGCGTGCCGCCGTCCGAACGGCCGCCGGTGCTGCCGGTGTTCTTCGCCTTCCGCATCATGCTGGCGATCGGCTTCTTCATGATCGCGCGCGGCGCTCTTCGGCGCGCTGTTGTGGTGGAGCGGCCGGTTGTTCGAGACGCGCTGGTTCCTGCGCGTCATGGCGCAGACGTTGGTGGATCGGCTTCGTCGCGGTGATCGCCGGCTGGGTGGTGACCGAGACCGGGCGCCAGCCGTGGGTCGCCACCGGCATCCTGCGCACAGTCGACGCCACCTCGCCGGTGCTCGGCGCCAGCATCGCCACCACGCTGGCGCTGTTCATCGTGGTCTACGGCATCGTGTTCTCCGCTGGCATCTACTACATGAACCGGCTCATCGCGAAGGGGCCGGTGCCGATCCCCGACATCCGACAAGGCGCCGACGCTGCTCGCCGCTGTCGGCGGCGCATCGATGCCGGAGCGCGCCGGCGCTCAGGGCGAAGGAGTAGCGGCCATGGAATGGTATCTTCCGCTAATCTGGGCGGGGCTGATCGGCACCGCCGTCGCCATGTACGTGATCCTCGACGGCTTCGACCTCGGCATCGGGATCCTATTCCCGTTCGCCAAATCCGAGCGCGAGCGCGACCAGATGGTGGCGTCGATCGCGCCGTTCTGGGACGGCAACGAGACCTGGCTCGTGCTCGGCGGCGCCGGACTGCTTGTCGCCTTTCCCCTCGCCTACGCGATCATCATGCCGGCGTTCTATCTGCCGGTGATCGCCATGCTGCTGGCACTGGTGTTCCGCGGCGTCGCCTTCGAGTTCCGCCACGTGGCGCAGACCAGCAAGGTCTACTGGAACGTCGCCTTCGCCGGCGGGTCCATCGTCGCGGCGCTGTCGCAGGGCGTGATCCTCGGCGGGCTGATCCAGGGCATCAAGGTGCAGGACAACGCAGTTCGCCGGCGGCACCTTCGATTGGGCGACGCCGTTCGCGCTGCTGTGCGCGCTCGGGGTCGCCGCCGGCTACGCGCTGCTCGGCGCCACCTGGCTCGTGGCAAAGACCGAAGGCGCGATCACCGAGCGCGCCCGCATCCAGGGAAAGTGGCTGCTCGCGGCCGTGCTCGTGTTCATGGGGATCGTCAGCCTGTGGACGCCGCTGCAATTCGAGCGCATCGCCATGCGCTGGTTCTCGACCCCCAACATCTATTTCCTATGGCCGGTGCCGCTGGTGACGCTCGCGGTCGCGCTCGGCGCCTGGCGCTGGCTCGAAACCGGGCGCACGGTGCTGCCGTTCTTCGCCGTGATCGCGCTATTCCTGCTCGGCTACCTCGGGCTGGTGATCTCGATCTTCCCGTATCTGGTGCCGCCGACCCTCACCATTTGGCAGACCGCGGCGGTGCCGGCGAGCCAGATCTTCATGCTGATCGGCACGTTGTTCCTGCTGCCGATCGTGCTTGGCTACGTCGCCTTCGTCTATTGGATCTTCCGCGGCAAGGTGCGCGAGGGCGATAGCTACCACCACTAACCGCCGTCAGCGCGCCGGCGGCAGGATCGCCCAGCCGATACGCACCGGATCGAGACGCCCGGGCCGCGCCCAAGGCAGCGATAGCGGCGCCTCGGGCACCAGACCCGGGATACGCGCGGCGAGCTCGATCGGCGGTGCCGTGCCTGGCCCCTCCGCTCGCCACACCACCACGGCGCCGGCGGCGGCAAGCTCCGCCTCGCCGATCCACGACGCGCGGCGGGAGTCGGCTCCCGGAAACAAGCGCGGCCGATCGGCGCTGTAGAAGGCGATGGCCGCCGCCATGTCCGTGTCGCCGGCGACGATCCTGAGCGGCCGCCCGGTGCGGGCGCGAAAGGCGTCGGTCATCCGCCTCGCCGCCTCCGGCGCGGGGAAGTCGGTGGGGCGGCCGACCTCGGCGACCCATGGCGAAATGATGTTGGTGGCGGCTTCCAGCACCGGCGGCAGCACGAGGAGAACGATCGCAGCAAACGCTGCGGCGCGTTGACGGCTGATCTTGATCACCTCGCCGCCGAGCATGATGGCGAGAAGTCCGGAATAGAGAAGCAGCGGCGCGGCGGCCACCATCGGCGCCTTCCACTGCAGCACCAGCGCAGCGACGCCGGCCGCAAGTGCCGGGCCGAGCGCGATCACAATGATCGCGCGCCGCGCAAACCCATCGAGCGGCGGGCGCACGAATGCCGGTGCCGTGGCCCGGTCGCTGGCGAGTAGCGGCGAGCCGAGCACGATCAGCACCAGGAGGCCCACATGACCCGAGGATGACCCCGCCGAGGACGGCGAGCGGCCCAAGGAACACGCCGGGGTCGATGCCGGCGCCGGGCCCAGGCGCCGCGCCGTCGAAACGATAGAGCGCGAGCCACAACAGGCGCGGGATCAGAACCACCAGAAAAACGGCGGCGGCGATGAGAGCGCTGTTGTCGACGGCATAGCGGGATAGCGCGGCGCGGCCCGCGGGCGTCGCCGCGGTGAAGGCCGCGAGCGCAAGAAAAATGAATAGGCCCTGGGCACCGGCGTAGGCGAGTAGCGCCACCGCGGCCCCGAACAGCATGAGATCGTTGCGGCTGCGCTCGCGGACAGTGCGCCACCATGCGAGCACGGCGAACGCCGCGAGCGGGATCGACAGGACGTTGCCGTCGAGAGGCTCGATGGGGAACGCCACCGGGTGCACCCCCACCATGACGAGGGTGGCGATCGCCGCATGACGCTCGCCGACGATCTCGCGGCCGAGCTTGAAGACAAGCCAGCCGGCGACGGCCACCGCGAGCGGCCCGAGCGCCAGCACGGCTTTGATGCCGAGAAGCCACTGCACGAAGGCGACGAGCCACGGCGCCAGCGGCGGCGTGTCGGCGTAACCGAGCTGCAGCTCGCGGCCGAACGCCACGGCGACGAGCAGGCGCGGGTCGGGCGTCGCTTCCGAGACGAGCGGCACCAGCGTCCACAGCAGCGCGTGCACCGCGAGCCCGATGAAGACGAAGCCCGCTGGGTTGGCACGCAGCGCCTCGACGAAGATCGAGGCTTCGAGCGGCCCCGGTCCGGGCCCCTCCGTCGGCGCGCGCATCAGATGACCGCGATCTTCAGATGCGCCTCAAGCACCGGCGTGAAGCTGCGCCGGTGATGGCAGCAGGGTCCGTGCCGCTTCAACGCCGCCATGTGGACCTCGGTGCTATAGCCCTTGTGCTGCCCGAAGCCATAGTCGGGGAAGGCCAGGCCCAGCGCGTGCATGAGCTGGTCGCGGGTAACCTTGGCGATGATGGACGCGGCGGCGATCGAGGCGGAGCGCGCATCGCCGTCCACGATCGGCCGGATCTCGCACGGCAGGTCGACCGGCGGCCGGTGCGGGCCGTCGACGAGTACGAGTCCGGGGCGCCGCGACAGTCCGCGCACGGCCTGCGCCAGCGCCCATTGGCTGGCGCGAAAGATGTTGATGCGGTCGATGCGTGCCGGCGGTGCGAACGCCACCGCCACCTCGGCGCAGGCGCAAATCTCGGCGAACAGCTCCTCGCGCCGCTGGGCGGTTAGTTTCTTGGAATCGTCGATGCCCTTGGGGACGCATGCCGGATCGAGGATCACCGCAGCGGCAACGACCGGCCCCGCGAGCGGCGCCACGCCGGCCTCGTCGACCCCGGCGACCGGGCCCAACCCCTTGGCATAGGCCCCGCGCTCGCGGGCGAAGTTCGGCAGCACCTTGCGACTCATTCCGTTGGCCCCCGCGCCATGGTGCAGCGGCCGGGGGCTCGCCGCAATCGGCCAGCCGGTCGCGGCTCCTCGGGAACCCCACCGGTGCGGGCGAGTTGATTGCCCGCCGCTCACCGCTCCGCCATGATCCTGCAACAGATTTGAGCAAGAGGCTTTTAGATGCGGTGGGAAGACTACCGACAGAGCGATAACGTCGAGGACCGCCGCGGCGAGGGCGGCTACGGCGGCGGGGGCTTTCCGCTGCCGATGGGCGGCGGCGGGCTCGGCATCGGCGGCCTGATCCTGGTCGGCATCGTCGCCTGGGCGCTCGGCATTAATCCCGCCGTGCTCGTCGGCAGCATCGACCAGATCCTCGAGCAACCCCAGTATCAACAGGACCCGCGTGTACCGCAGCCGCAGGCACGCCGCGGTCCGCCGCAAGACCAGCAAGGCCGCTTCGTCGCCGCGGTGCTGGCGCAGACCGAGGATGTCTGGCGTCAGCTATTCGCGGCTCGCGGCCAGCGCTATGAAGAACCGCGCCTGGTCATCTTCGAACGCATCACGCAATCGGCGTGCGGCATGGCGCAAGCGGCCATGGGGCCCTTCTATTGTCCGCCCGACCGGCGGGTCTATCTCGACCTCTCCTTCTTCCGCGACTTGCGCCAGCGCTTCCGCGCGCCGGGCGACTTCGCCGCCGCCTACGTGATTGCCCACGAAGTCGGCCACCACGTGCAGAACCTGCTCGGTGTCATGAGCCGCGCCGATCGCGACAAGCGCGGCGCGTCCAAGGCGCAGGGAAACGCGATCTCGGTACGCATGGAACTGCAGGCCGACTGCCTTGCCGGGGTGTGGGCGTATCATGCCAACGCCAACCACCGCATCCTGCAGGAAGGCGACGTGGAGGCAGCGTTGCGCGCCGCAGCCGCGGTCGGCGACGACCGGCTGCAGCAGGCGCGCGGCGGCGCCGTGGTGCCGGAGACCTTCACCCACGGGTCGTCGAAGCAGCGCACGAGCTGGTTCATGACCGGGCTCAAATCCGGAGCGCTAGACCGCTGCAATACCTTCGCGCCGGGCGCGGTCAGTGCTAACTGAAAGACATGCCCGGCCTCGATCCCTCGCGCCCGTTCATTCCCCTCTCGATCGCGGTGCTTGCCGTCTCCGACACGCGCGCTCTCGCCGACGATAAGTCAGGCGCGACGCTCGCCGAGCGCATCGCGGCAGCCGGCCATAAGCTAGCCGACCGCGCCATCGTCAAGGATGACGTCAAGACGATCCGCGCCAAGGTCAAAGCCTGGATCAAGGACCAGAAGATCGACGTGGTGATCACCACCGGCGGCACCGGCTTCACCGGCCGCGACGTGACGCCGGAGGCGGTCGAGCCGCTGTTCGAGAAGCGCATGGATGGCTTCTCGGTGGCGTTTCATCAGATATCGCTCGGCAAGATCGGCTCCTCCACGATTCAGAGTCGCGCCACCGCCGGGGTGGCGAACTCCACCTATATTTTCTGCGTGCCCGGTTCGCCCGGCGCCTGCCGCGACGCCTGGGACGAAATCCTGGTGCACCAGCTCGACTACCGCTATCGCCCCTGCAATTTCGTGGAGATCCTGCCGCGGCTCGATGAGCACCTGCGGCGGTCGAAGGCAAAAGCGCGCTAGCAGCGCACTTCTGACAAATCCCGAATTCCACCTATATATAATCTACGCACGGGCCGCTTCTGGCGTGCCGGTCCCGCTACCGCTATCGTTTCGCGAGGCATTCGCATGCAGGTTCCGCTCGAAATCGCCTTCCATGGCGTTGCCCCCTCCCCCTGGGCCGAGCAGGAAATCCGCGAGCGCGTGGCGCACCTCGAGCGCATCTACGGCCGGCTGGTTTCGTGCCGGGTGCGGGTCGACAAGCGCGAGAAGAAGCACAACGACGCCATCCCGCCCGTGGTGCGTATCGAGCTCGGCGTTCCGGGCAAGCCCGACCTCGTGGTGACCCACGAGCCCGAGCATCTCCTGCGTAAGTTCCAGGCGCCGGACCTGCGCAACGCCATCCACGAGGCGTTCCGCATCGCCGAGCGCCGTCTCGCCGACCTGAAGGACGAGCGCATGTATCAGGTGCGGCACCGGCGCGAGACGGGCCGAGAGGCACGGCCGTCGCGCTCCGGGCAGGTGGCGCAAATCCACCGCGAGGACGGTTACGGCTTCGTCATGACCGCGGAAGGCGGGCTGATCTATTTCAACCGCGCGGCGATGGCGGAAGGCGATTTCGACGCGCTCAAGATCGGCGTCGAGATCGATTACGAAGAAGAGGCAAGCGACACCGGCCCGATCGCGACGGACATTCGCGTGAAGAAGAGAGAGAAGAAGGGCTAGCGAGCCAGCGCACGCAGGCGCACAAGCGCGCTCGCGGCGAGCTCGGCCACGAGCTCACCGGCGGGCAGCGCGCGCGACAGCGCCGCCGCCTCGCCCGACCACAACGGCGAGAAATCGCCTTTACCCTCCGCCTCAGCCTTGGCGCGGAGCGGCGCCAGCGCCGTGAAGGCGGTGGGAAACGCCGGCGGCAGGTCGGAGAGCGGGCCGAGATCGCGCATCAACCGGTTGACGAAGCCGCGCGCCGGCCGCCCGGTGATGAGATTGGTCAGCGCCGTGCCGTCGTCGCGCGCCGCCGCGAGCGCGGCGCGATGCGGGCGCGATATTTTCGCCTCCGGGCAAAACAGAAACGCTGTGCCGATCTGCACGCCGGCGGCCCCAAGCGCGAAGGCCGCGGCGATGCCGCGTCCATCGGCGATACCGCCAGCGGCGATCACCGGTACCTTCACCGCGTCCACCACCTGCGGCACCAACGCGAGCGTCCCGACCTGAGTCGCGACGTCGTCGCTCAAGAACATGCCGCGGTGGCCGCCGCCTTCGACGCCCTGGGCGATGATGGCGTCGACACCGCGCCCCTCGAGCCATCGCGCCTCGGCGACGGTGGTGGCCGAGCTCAGTATCTTGGCGCCGACGGCGCGAACCCGGGCGAGCAATGGCGCGGGCGGTAGCCCGAAATGGAAGCTCACGACCTCGGGCCTGATCGCCTCCACCGCCTCGGCCATGGCGTCGTCGAACGGCGCGCGGTTCGCCGACGGCATCGGCGCGTTGGGGTCGAGGCCAAGCTCGGCGTAATAAGGCTTGAGGCGCTCGCGCCACGCCGCCTCGCGCGCGTTGCTGAGCGCCGCCGGCTGATGACAAAAGAAGTTGAAGTTGATGGGCCGCGGTGTGCGGGCGCGGATCTTCTGTGCCTGCTCGCGCACCTGATCCGGCGAAAGCATGGCGCACGGCAGCGAGCCGAGGCCGCCGGCTTCCGATACGGCGGCGACGAGCTCCCAATCCATCGCGCCGGCCATGGGCGCCTGGATGATGGGCACGTCGAGCTTCAAGAGTTCAAGGAGACGTCCGTCGGGCCACATGGAGGCTCCTCAATCGAATTCCGCTTTCGAGTTTTCCCGAAAAAGCCGTAGCGAATGTGGCGGTCGACGGGTTGTGCGTCCCAAGCTATGCTAGCGTTGCGTGCTCCGGCCTATGGCGGTGCGGCCGGAGACAAGGGGGGTGAGGTCGATGAGTTTCTTTCGTATTGCGGGCGCCGGCGGGCGCCGGATGGAACTGCGCGAAAAGTCGTTTGCCGGATTTATAGCTTCTCTGACAGCTTGGATCGTCTGCGTTGCGCTCGTCGTCGCTCTTGGCGGCTGCACGGCGCACTGGGGGCCCGACTACGACAAATCGATTTATGACGGCCTTAACAAGGTCAACGAGGAGGCATTGACGCTGTTCGCATCGATTTCGGAGGGCACTCGGAGAGAGGGCTTCGTGCGGCGAGAGCCGGCCTACAACGGCCTGATCGGCAAAATCGAGGCATTGCAGGTGGAAGTGGAGAACCGCCCCGCCGGCCGGCCTTCGCCCATCTCGCGATTTTTCGGCGAACGAAAGGTGGATCAGCCGCCACCGGAGAGCGGTCCCGTCGTGCCGACACAGAAGATCCTCCCCCTGTTGAGGGAAAGCTTCGTGGATTTGCGCGATACCGATCGAACGAAAGGGCTGGTGCCGGCTTCGGTGCGAGGGGCCAGGAGCCAGTTCGTGATTTGGATTAACCAAGCGCTCGCGTACGAGAAATTCCTGCAGCGCTAGGAGGTGTACAATGAAAATCAAATTGCCGTCCACCGATGAACTTTTTTCCCAATTGAAGGGTGCGGCAAGCAAAAGCCTGAGCCAGGACATAGAAACGATTGCGGCCTTCTCAAAGAATCAGCTGGCCATGATTGCGCAGCATTCGACGCAATTGGCAGCTGATATCGCCGCCGGCGCCTTCAAGGGCAACGAGGAGTTCCGCGACAAGCTCGTCAAGAACGTTGCGAACTTGCTCCGCACTTTCGTCGAGACGTTCCAAGCGATGGGTGAGATCGCCATCGAGAAACTGTGGAACGCACTGGTCGGGGTCATTTGGGGCGTGATCGATAAGGCGCTCGGCTTTCCGCTGCCGCGCCCGTCACTCTGAAGCGAAGGCAATCCGGGCGCGCAAAGCGACGACCCGCCGCCGGCCGAGACGCGCGATGAGCCGCCCATGCGCCTTGGCGCCATCCGCGTGGGCGCCGAGTTCCTCGTAGAAGCGCTTGGCGATCAAGAGACCCTGCTCGTCGCGTGGACGGCCGAGCAGCGCAAGCCTTGCCGCGCTCGCCGCTTTCTTGAGCTTGGGCTTCATGCCGAAACCATCGAAGGCGAGCCGAAAAGTGGCGGCCCTGCGCCCGGCGAAGCCCGAGCGCTCGGCACCGTCCATGAATGCGCGCACCTCCCGCGGCCAGCCCTCATCGAGGACACCGGCGGGATCGAGGAACAGAAGCCAGTTGCCGCGGGCGGCGTGGGCCGCGGCGCGCAAGCGGGCCCCTAGATCGCGCGGCCCGCGCAGGAACTCGCAACCGGCGGCGTCGGCCACCTTCTCGGTGTCGTCTTGCGAGCCGCCGTCAGCGAGAATCACCTCGCGCACCAGGCCCGCGGCGGAGCCCGGCACCAGCGCCGATAACGTGGGCACCAGTTGCCGCTCGGCATCGAGCGTCGGCAGTATGACGCTGATCAAGGTTAGGAGCCCCTACCGGTAGTTATCGTTTTGTCGCTTGAGCCCCCTATATAGCAAGGAACCGGGCGTAGAATTTGTTCTTGTTTTGTTCCTAAGACCCGCTAGGATGGCGTCATGGACACGGTCGACCGCAACCCGGGCGAAATCTACGCCCCTGAGCATGCCGATGGCCTGCTCGACACCTCCGTAGGCGGCGAGCGCCGGCGCGGCCGCGGCGCCGTGACCAACACCAGCGGCCGCTACGAGCCCACGGCCAAGGTTCCCTTCGACGACGGCTGGCAGAGCCTCGAAGAGTTGCCGCCCTTCAAGACTGAAACCACCATCGAGAAGCCGCGGAAGATTCTCACGCGCAATGACTCTCCGGACATCGGCTTCGACCGGTCGATCAACCCGTACCGCGGCTGCGAGCACGGCTGCATCTACTGCTTCGCCCGGCCGACCCACGCTTATCAGGGGCTCTCCCCCGGCCTCGACTTCGAAAGCAAGCTGTTCGTGAAGCCGGACGCCGCCGAGCTGCTCGTGCGCGAGCTCGCGGCGCCCAACTATTCGCCCAAGGTGATCGCCATGGGCACCAACACCGACCCCTACCAGCCCATCGAGCGCAAATGGCGGGTGACGCGGAAAATCCTGGAAGTGTTGCGCGACGCCGGTCATCCGGTGGCGATCGTCACGAAATCCGGTCTGGTCGCCCGCGACATCGACATCCTTTCCGACATGGCCAAGCGCAACCTCGCCAAGGTGGCGCTGTCGGTGACGACGCTGGATCCCAAGCTCGCCCGCGTGATGGAGCCCCGCGCGGCGACGCCGTCGCTCCGCCTCGCCACCATCCGCAAGCTTTCCGAGGCCGGCATTCCGGCGGCGGTGATGGTGGCGCCCATCGTGCCCGCCATCAACGACTCTGAGGTGGAGCGCATCCTCGACGCCGCCGCGGCGGCCGGCGCGCAGTCGGCGGGTTACGTAATGTTGCGCATGCCGATCGAGATCAAGGATCTCTTCCGTCAGTGGCTGAAAGAAAACTTCCCCGACAAGCATGACCACGTGATCTCGCTGGTCAGGAGCCTGCACGGCGGCAAGGACTACGACTTCGAGCCTGGGGCCACCGCCAGACGGGAGCCGGGCCTTACGCTTGGTCGATCGGGAGGCGCTTCGAGCTCGCCTGCAAGCGCATCGGCCTCAACAAGAAACGGGTGCCGCTTACCACCGCGCACTTCCAAGCGCCGCGTGCGAAGAAGGACCAGCTCGACCTGTTCGCCGCCTGAGCGCCGGTCGCTGAGGGTCTTCATTCTTCGCCGGGCTCGTCCGCCATTTACGTTTTGTCAGCACATACGTGCGCGGCCGAGCCCCGCCCGAGCCAAATTCCGTAATATTTAGTTAAGCTTAGCTTTACCCGGCCTTTACCGCGGCAGGGCACAGTCCTGGCCGTCAGTTCCTGTTGAGTAAGCGTAACCGAGTATTGCGTCATGCAAGTCGCGCGTATCGGGGCGTCCCGCGGGACGCCCCGTTTCCGCCCCCAAGCCGGGCAATCACCCATCGACCGGGTCCTCGTCGGCGACTGCGTCGACACACTGAACAAGCTCCCGGCCAACTCCGTCGATCTCGTCTTCGCCGACCCGCCCTATAACCTGCAGCTGCAGAACGAGCTGCGGCGTCCCGATGATTCCAAGGTCGATGCGGTCGACGACGCCTGGGACAAGTTCGCGAGCTTCGACGACCTATGACCGCTTCACCCGCGACTGGCTCGCCGCCTGCCGCCGCGTGATGAAGCCCGACGCCACGCTGTGGGTGATCGGCTCCTACCACAACATCTTCCGCGTCGGCACGATCCTGCAGGATCTCGATTTCTGGATCCTCAACGACGTGGTGTGGCGCAAGTCAAACCCGATGCCGAACTTCCGCGGCCGCCGCTTCACCAACGCGCATGAGACGCTCATCTGGGCGGCGCGCGAGCAGGCCGGCCGCTACACCTTCAACTACGAGGCGCTGAAGGCCGGCAACGAAGACGTGCAGATGCGCTCCGACTGGACGCTGGCGCTGTGCACCGGCGAGGAACGCCTCAAGGACGGCGACCGGCAAGAAGCTGCACCCGACCCAGAAGCCGGAGGCGCTGCTTTCGCGCGTCATCGTCGCGAGCTCGAAGCCCGGCGACGTGGTGCTCGATCCCTTCTTCGGCACCGGCACCACCGGCGCCGCCGCCAAACGCCTCGGCCGGCACTTCATCGGCATCGAGCGCGAGGAGACCTATGCCGCCCGCGGCGCGAGCCCGCATCGCCGCCGTGAAGCCGCTGCCGGAAGCGGCGGTCGCGGCCTTCCAGACCGCCCGCGAGGCGCCGCGGGTGCCGTTCGCGACGCTGATCGAGCGCGGCCTGCTCCGCGCCGGCGCGACGCTCACCGACGCGCGCGGCCGGGTGAAAGCGCTGGTGCGCGCCGACGGAACGCTCGCGCTCGATGGCTCGGTGGGCTCGATCCACCGCATGGGTGCCAAGGCCGCGGGCCTGGAGGCCTGCAACGGCTGGACCTTCTGGCACGTGGAAGGAAAGCCGATCGACGTGCTGCGCTCGGTCATCCGCGCTGAGATGGCGACGGCGAGCTAGCCCTCTTTCTTCCCGTCGATGCCGGCATGCGCGAGCACCTTGCGCATGAGCGACGGCAGCGCCTCGCTCTTCAGATTTGCCTCCGGAACGAAGCGCATGCCGCGCGGCGCGCGCGTGGTGCGCGGAACGTCTGTCGCGCAAACCACGAGCTCCAGCGGAAAGTGCGTGAACACATGGCGCACCATGCCGGGCAAGCGGCGCCACTTCGCTGCGAAATCGGGCGCGCTTTCTAGCGCATCCGTCAGCGCAAATTCGGCGCTCCACTCGCTGCCCGGCACCTCGCGCATGCCGCCAAGAAGCCCGTGCATGGGCCGGGTACGTAACAGCACCGCGCCGTCGGCCCGGCGCACCACGAAGGCCGCTCCGCGGCGGAGCTTTCCTTCCACCTTGGGCGCGCGACGCGGGAAGGTCTCCTGGTCGCCGCGGGCAAAGGCGGCGCAGTCGGAATTCCACGGACAGACAAGGCACGAGGGCCGCCGCGGCGTGCAGATGGTCGCCCCGAGATCCATCATCGCCTGAGCGCAGTCGCCGGCCCGGCGCGCAGGCGTCAGCTGCTCGGCGAGCCGCCGCAGCTCGGGCTTCGCTGCCGGCAACGGCGTCTCCACCGCGAACAGACGCGCCACCACCCGCTCGATGTTGCCGTCGAGCGGCGTGGCCTTGCGGCCGAAGGCGATGGCGGCGACGGCGGCGGCGGTATAGGCGCCGATCCCCGGCAGCGCCCGCAGTCCCTCCTCCGTGTCGGGAAAGCGGCCGCGGTGCTCCTTGGCCACGACACGGGCGCAGGCGTGCAGATTTCGGGCGCGGGCGTAGTAGCCGAGCCCGGCCCAGAGCTTCAGCACGTCGCCAAGCCGCGCCTTGCTCAGCGCCCGCACCGTGGGAAAGCGCGCGAGGAATTTCGCGTAGTACGGACCCACGGTCTCGACGCGGGTCTGCTGCAGCATGATCTCCGACAGCCAGACCCGGTAGGGATCGGCCTTCTCCCCACGCCGGGCGCGCCACGGAAGTTCGCGCCCGTGGCGGTCGTACCAGGCGAGCAGCACCACGGGATCGGGCGCGGCCGCACTTGCGGCGCCCTCGCCCGCTGCTAGGGTCTTTGCCTCGGCGCGCGCGTCCATGGTCCGAACCTGCCGGGCGCGACCTTGCGGAGCAATCCCCTTGGCCCCTTCTCCACCCCGAAGATCGCGTCCCCGGCCGCTCGCCGATCTCATCAGCCGCACGCTCACCGGCGCCTTCCAGAAGCAGGGGTTTGCCGCAGTCGACATCGTCACCCACTGGGAGGACATCGTGGGGCCCGAGCTCGCCGGCCGCACCGAGCCGCAGCGCCTGGTATGGGCGCGGCGTGAGGACCCGGATTCCGTAGGCATCCTGCATATCCGCGTCGAAGGCGCTTACGCCATCGAGCTCCAGCACCTGGCGCCAATCGTCATCGAGCGGGTCAACCGCTATTTCGGCTGGCGCTGCGTCGGGCGCATCAAGATCGCGCAAGGGCCGGTGACCCCGCGGCGCAAGCCCGCGCCCGCAGTACCGGAGCCGACGTCCGAGGCGGTGGCGGCGGTGGAGAAGGAGATCGGGCCCTTCGAGGACAAGGGCCTTGCCCACGCGCTCGCCCGGCTCGGCGCCTTCGTGAAGGGCCGCGTCACGCGGGCTTGACGGCTGACATCGCAGGGTTGCCACAATCGGACGTGCAGTCTAGGTCATGGACGTCAGTGGAGGGTTGCTTGGCCATCGCTCGCCGTCATCTGATCGCAGGTACCGCCGCGCTGTCGCTGGCGGCGGCGGGCATCGCCGCGCTGATCTTTACGAGCGTCTTCGCCTCACCGCCGGCCGAGGCCCAGAAGCAGGGGCAGAAGGTCGATTTGAAGGAATTGCTGACCCCCGGCCCGCTGCCCGACAAGGTGCTGGGTGAAGCTAACGCCCCGGTCACGGTCGTCGAATACGCCTCCATGACCTGCCCGCATTGCGCCGAGTTCCACAAGGAAGTCTTCCCCAAGCTCAAGGCGAACTACATCGACAAGGGCCAGGTGCGTTTCATCTTCCGCGAATACCCGCTCGACGACGCGGCGGTCGCCGCCTCCATGTTGGCGCGCTGCGCGCCGGAAGACCGCTTCTTCACCATGATCGAGGTGCTGTTCGACCAGCAGCGCAGCTGGGCGATCAAGGACAAGGTGATCCCGGGATTGCTGCGCATCGCCAAGCAGGCGGGCTTCACCGAGCAGAGCTTCGAGGCGTGCCTGAAGGACAACAAGGTGGCGCAGCAGATCTACGAGGGCGCCCAGCGCGGCTCGCAGAAGTTCGGCGTGCGCTCGACGCCCGCCGTATTCGTCAACGGCGAGCCGGTGCGCAACACCTCCTCGTTCGAGGACTTTCAGAAGGCGATCGATCCGCTCCTCAAAGGCGCCAAGACCAACTGACAAGGCCAACCGGGCGGAATTCCACGGTTTTTTTGAATTCGAGGGGCTTGCCCAGCCCTATGCGGCAACGCATGTTCGGGCGGGACGCGAATCACCCGGATTATCGAGCCCTTTTAGGTCATGCAGTTCAATCGCCTGCGGCTGATCGGATTCAAGTCGTTCGTCGAGCCGTCCGATTTCATGATCGAGCCGGGACTGACTGGCATCGTCGGCCCCAATGGCTGCGGCAAGTCCAACCTCGTCGAGGCCATGCGCTGGGTGATGGGCGAAAGCTCGCACAAGGCCATGCGCGCCGGGGACATGGACGAGGTCATCTTCTCGGGCTCCAACAACCGGCCGTCGCGCAATATGGCCGAGGTCATCCTGCAGATCGACAATTCCGATCGCAGCGCCCCCGCCGCGTTCAATGACGATGACGTGCTCGAGGTGTCGCGCCGCATCGAACGCGAGGCGGGTTCGGCCTACCGCATCAACGGCCGCGAGGTGCGCGCCCGTGACGTGCAACTGCTCTTCGCCGACGCCTCCTCGGGCGCGCGCTCGCCCGCCATGGTGCGCCAGGGCCAGATCGGCGAGCTGATCAACGCCAAACCGGAGTCGCGCCGACGCATCCTGGAGGAAGCCGCCGGCATCTCCGGCCTGCACGCCCGCCGTCACGAGGCGGAAACCCGCCTCAAGGCCGCCGGCACCAATCTGCAGCGCCTCGAGGACGTGATCGGCCAGATCGCGAGCCAGATCGACGGCCTCAAGCGCCAGGCGCGCCAGGCGGTACGCTACAAGAAGGTCGCCGCCGAAATCCGCCGCCGCCAGGCCATGCTCGTGGCCTTGCGCTGGCGCGAGGCGGAGGCCGCCGCGGCGGAAGCCGAGCGCACGGTGGAATCCGCGATCCGCGCCGTGGGCGAGAAGACCGGTGCGCAAGCCGAAGCGACCACGGCGCAAGCCAATCTCGCCGAGCAGCTCCACCCCTTGCGGGAAACCGAGGCGCGCGCCGCCGCCGGCCTGCAGCGCCTGAATCACGCCCGCTCCGACCTCGACCGCGAGGAAGGCCGGGTCAAGCAGCGCACCGAGGAACTCGACCGGCGCCTCAGCCAGCTCGCCCAGGACATCGAGCGGGAACGCGCGCTCGCCACCGACGCCGAGCAGGCGATCGCGCGCCTGATGGAGGAAGAAGGCGTACTCGCCGGCGAGACCGGCGCCACCCCCGACAGCCGCGAGACGGTGCACGCCCTCTTCGCCGAGGCGGAAGCGAAGCTCACCGCGAGCGAGCAGGCTTTCTCGGAGACCACTGCCTCGCTTGCCGACGTGAGCGCGCGCCGGGGCGGGCTCGAGCGCACGCTGCGCAGCGAGGCCGACCGCCTCGCCCGGCTCGATGGCGAGATCGCGGCCCTCGACGTCGAAGCAAGCACCCTTTCCGGCGACGACGACCAGTTCATGCGGGCGAGCGCCGACGTGGCCGCGGCGCAGGAGACGCTCGCCGCTGCCGATGCCCGGGCGCTGCGCGCCGAGGCCGCCCGCTCCACCGCGGTGCAGGCGATGCCGCTTGCCCGCACCCCGCTCGCGGAAGCCGAACGGCGGCTGCGCGAGCTCGAGACCGAGGCGCGCACGCTGGCGAAGGTGCTGCACGTGGCGGCGAAGACGCTGTGGCCGCCCGTGGTGGACGTGATCGAGGTCGAGAGCGGCTACGAAACCGCGCTCGGGGTCGCACTCGGCGACGATCTCGACGCGCCGACGGATTCCGCCGCGCCTACCCACTGGGCCGGCACCGATATGATCACGGGCGATCCGGATCTTCCGGCCGGCGCCGAGCCGCTCTCCGCGCACGTGAAGGCACCGGCGGCGCTTGCCCGCCGCCTCGCCCAGATCGGCGTCGTGGCGCGCGCCGACGGCGCGCGCCTCAAGAATGAGCTCAAGCCCGGCCAGCGCCTGGTATCACGCGAGGGCGATCTGTGGCGCTGGGACGGCTTCGTCGTCACCGCGGACGCGGAGACCGCCGCCGGCCGCAAGCTCGCCGCGCGTAATCGCGTGGCCGAGATCGACCGCGAGGCCGAGGTCGCTCGCGCCGACGTGCGCCGCCTCACCGAGCAGGTGGAGAAGGCTGAAGCGGAGGTCAAGGCCGCCGAGATCGACGAGACCGAGGCGCGCAACGCCATGCGCGCGGCCCAGGCTGCGCTCGAGGCGGCGCGGGCCGCATTGCGCGAGACCGAGCAGAAGACGGGGGAGCGTACTGCCCGCCTTACCGCAATCCAGGAAGCGCGTGCGCTTCTCTCGGCCAACCGCGCCGAGGCCGACGGCGCGCGCCGCTATGCCGAGGAGTCGCTCGCGACGCTCAGCGACGCGGCCGCCCGTGAGGCCGAGCTTGAGGCAATCCGCGGCCGTCTTACCGAGGACCGCGCCGCCTATGCCGCCGCCAAAGCCGCATTCGACGGCCTGGAGCGCGAGCAAACCACCCGCGGCCACCGGCTCACTGCCATCGCGGCCGAACGCGCCGCCTGGCAGGAGCGCGCCGAGGGCGCCAATGCCCGTATCCAGTCGCTAGAAGAGCGGCTCGTCGACACCCGCACCGAGCGCGCGAGCCTGGATTCGGCGCCTGCCGCCTTCGTCGAGCAGCGCCAGGCGCTGATGACCGAGTTCGCCGCCGCCGAGACTGAGCGGCGTGCCGCTGCCGATCGCCTCGCGGAAGCGGAGAGTGCGCTCGCCGAGGCCGACCGGGCCGTGCGGGAAGCGGGCGAAGCGCTCTCCGAGGTCAGGAGCGAGGCTGCCCGCGCCGAGGCGCGCCTGGAGGCCGCCCGCGAGCGCCGTGCCGAGCTCCTGCGCGAGGTGACCGAGGCCCTGAACGCCCCGCCCGACGAGACGCGGCTGCAGGAGTTATTCGCCGAGGAAGACGAGACGCCCGATCAGGCGTCGATCGAGGCGCGCCTGGAGCGTCTCGAGCAGGAGCGCGAGCGCCTTGGCGCCGTGAACCTGCGCGCCGAGGAGGAGCTGCAGGAGATCGACGCCCAGCACCAGAAGCTCACCACCGAGCGCGACGATCTCGTGGAAGCGATCAAGCGCCTGCGCCAGGGCATCAACAGCCTCGACCGCGAGGCGCGCGCCCGCCTTGTCGCCTCCTTCGCGGTGGTCAACGACCACTTCAAGAAATTGTTCAAGACGCTGTTCGGCGGCGGCCAAGCCGAACTCATCCTCACCAACTCCGAGGACCCGCTAGAAGCCGGCCTCGATATCGTGGCGCGGCCGCCCGGCAAGAAATCGCAGACGCTGTCACTGCTCTCCGGCGGCGAGCAGGCGCTGACGGCGCTCGCACTCATCTTCGCGGTGTTCCTGACCAACCCGGCGCCGATCTGCGTGCTGGACGAGGTGGACGCTCCGCTCGACGACGCCAACGTCGAGCGCTTCTGCAACCTGCTCGACGAGATGGGCGGGCTGACCAAGACGCGATTCGTCGTGGTGACCCACAACCCGATCACCATGAGCCGCATGAGCCGCCTGTTCGGCGTGACCATGGCCGAGCTCGGGGTGTCGCAACTCGTGTCGGTCGACCTCGTCACGGCCGCGAGCTTCCGCGAGGCGAGCTAGGCCCTTCCCTTTCGAATTTCGTCAGCACGGCCCGGAACTTCCGCCGGGCCGTTTTCTTGACTAGACCAGGAGCGGTCTTTATGGTCCGCGCAACCTCAAGCATTACAAGGGTTTGCGATGGCTAGGCGCGCTTCCGACCGCCGACCGGCCGAGGGCGTGGACGATCCCGCGCTCGCCGACCGTCTCGGTCGACTCACGCGCGAACTCGACGCATTGACGCCCGCGCCACCGCAGGTTAGCGAAAAAAATCCCGGGCCGAAGGGCGACGCCGCCGGTCTTGCCAAGGGCTTGCGCATGTCGAGCGAGCTCGTGGCGGGCGTGATCGTGGGCAGCGTCATCGGCTGGGGCGTCGACTTGCTGACCGGCTACCGGCCCTGGGGGCTGATACTCTTCATGCTCCTCGGCTTCGTCGGCGGAACGTTGAACGTGCTGCGCTCGGCGGGCCTCGTGGCGCAGCCGAAAATACCGGACAAGAAGTGAAATGGATCCGATCCACCAGTTCGAGATCAAGAAGCTCTTCGTCCTCGGCCACATCGGCGGGGTGGAGATCGCCTTCACCAACTCGGCGCTGTTCATGTTCGCGGCGGTGGCGATCATCATCGGCGGCATGGTGCTGGCGACGGCGGGAGCGGGCAACGTGCCCGGCCGCGGCCAATCGCTGGTCGAGATGACCTACGACTTCGTCGCCGACATGCTGCGCCAGGCCTCGGGCGAGGAAGGCATGCGCTTCTTCCCGCTGGTGTTCGCGCTGTTCAGCTTCATCCTGGTGCTGAACCTGTTCGGCCTCATCCCCGGCTTCTTCACCGTCACCAGCCACATCGTAATCACCGCGACGCTGGCGCTGATCGTGTTCTTCACGGTCATCATCTACGGCATCGCCAAGCACGGCTTCCGTTTCTTCAAGATCTTCGTGCCGAGCGGCATTCCCATTTTCATCCTGCCGCTGGTGACGCTGATCGAGATCATCTCCTTCCTGTCGCGGCCGTTGTCGCATTCGCTGCGGCTGTTCGCCAACATGCTGGCCGGCCACATCACGCTCAAGGTCTTTGCCGGCTTCATCGGCATGCTTGCCACCGGCCTCGGCGTGTTCGGCTTCGTGGCCGGCATTCTACCGCTCACCATGACGGTGGCGCTGACGGCGCTGGAACTCCTCGTCGCCTTCCTGCAGGCCTACGTCTTCGCACTGCTCACCGCCGTTTATCTCAACGACGCACTTCACCCCGGCCACTAACTCGTTTCACCACAGGAGACTGAAAAATGGACCCGACTTTCGCGAAATACATCGGCGCCGGCCTCGCCTGCATCGGCATGGGCGGCGCAGGCGTGGGCGTGGGCAACATCTTCGGTAGCTACCTCGCCGCCGCCATCCGCAACCCGTCCGCCGCCGACGGCCAGTTCACCCGGCTGATCTTCGGCTTCGCGGTGACGGAAGCGCTCGCGATCTTCTCGCTCGTGATCGCGTTCCTGCTGTTGTTCGCGGTCTGACGCCTGATGGCGGTCTCCACCGGCACCGTAGCCCCGGGCGGGCACAAGGGACCCTTTCCCCCGTTCGCCAAGGAGCACTTCGGCTCGCAGTTGCTATGGTTCGCGATCGCGTTCGCGCTCCTCTACTTCCTGCTCTCGTGGGTGGCCTTGCCGCGCGTGGCGCGGATCATTGCCGCCCGCAAGAACCGCGTCAGCGACGACCTAGTCGCGGCGGGCAGGTTGAAGGAGGAAAGCGAGGCGGCGCTCGCCGCCTATGAGAAGGCGCTGGCCGAAGCGCGTGCCCGCGCCCAGGCCATGGCGGCGGAGACGCAGAAGAAGCTCGCCAAGGAGACCGAGGCGCGCCGCCATGAGCTCGAGGAGGCGCTCAACAAGAAGATCGCCGAAGCCGAGCAGAAGATCGAGGCGGTCAAGTCGACGGCCATGCGCGAAGTGCGTGGGATTGCGCTCGATACCACCGCCGCCATCATCGAGCGCCTCGTGGGCACCCCGCCACCCAAGCCCGCGCTGGAGCGGGCGGTCGACCAGGCGCTGCATTGAGGAGCGATAGGTGACGTATCTTTACGAAGCCGAGTTCTGGGTCGCGGTCGCCTTCGTGATCTTCGTCGCGCTGTTGTGGCGACTGGGTGCGCACCGCTCGCTGCTGGAGGCCCTCGACGACCGCTCCAAGCGCATCGCCGCCGAGCTCGAGGAGGCGCGCCGCCTGCGCCAGGAAGCCCAGGCGCTGCTCGAGGAGTACCGCCGCAAGGCCAAGGAAGCCGAGTCGGAGGCCGCCGCGATCTTGGAGCTCGCCAGCAGCGAGGCCGCCGAGATCGCCACCGAGGCGAAGAAGCGCATGGAGGAGTTCGTCGCCCGCCGCACCAAGATGGCGGAAGCCAAGATCGCCCAGGCCGAGACCCAGGCCCTCGCCGACGTGCGTGCTGCCGCCGCCGATGCCGCGGTCAAGGCGGCGGAGAAGATCCTCGCCGACACGGTGAAGGGCAAGACCGCCGAAAGCCTGCTGGAAACCGCAATCCAAGACGTGAAGTCGCGGCTCGACTAACCGGCGCTTCAATTCCGAACACGTCGTGGCCGACTTGTCCCGGCCATTTCGCCTCTAGGCTATCGCGCTGGGGGCGGCGGCTCGAACTGATTGGGCGGCGGGGCGAACCCCGGTTGCGGCGTCGAGGCCGGTGGCGGCGGCGGTCCCTTGACCTTGGCTTTGGCCTGGGGCTGCGCCTTGGGTTTGGCTTTGCCCTTGGCTTGCGGCCGCGCCGGTTCGCCCTTGGGATCGAAGCCAACGTAGATCACGTAGCGCGACAGGTTGCGGTCGGGCGGCAGCGGAAACGTCAAATCGTCTTCAACCTGGGCGAAGGTGACCTGGCTTTGGCCGGCGGGCACCTCGATCGGCACCGAATAGAACTTTGTCCACAGCGATCTCGGTTGCGGCCCCTCCTGCACGAGCGCGATGCGGATCGGCACGGTGACCCTACCCGGTCCGCCCTTGGGACCGACGAGGAGACGACCCTCAACGCCCACTTTAGCGGTGACGGTCTGGCCAAGCAGCGCGCACTCGCGGTCGATCTGGCCGAGCGAGGCCTGGTAGCGCACGTTCGGCGCCGAGACGCCGGCCGGCAACTGCCAAGTGGCGGCCCCGGTGCGAACGGTAGTCTGCGGGCAGTCCACGTCGCTTTGCTGCTGCGTCGCGGGTTCGGGCTTTTGCTGGAAGGGTGTGCCGAGCGGACCGAGCACGCTCTCGAGCGAGGCGCAAGCCGTTAGCGCGCTCGCTGCAATCATAAGACCGAGACCCGCTCGCGCCCGCATGACCGGTCCTACCCACGAGTTCCCCATGGCCCCGCTCCCCTGCCGCATTTCGATCGCCCGAATGTATAGCAGCGTTGGCGACCGGGACGAAACCGCTTCTAGCCGCCGTTCACACCGGAAACGACGCCGACCGGACGGCCCACCATCAGCACTAGGAGCCGCGCATCGGCGAGAAACCGCGTTGCGGCGCGGCGAATATCGGCATCGGTGATTCCCTCGATCAGCGCCTTGCGCTGGTCGAGATAGTCGATGCCGAGATTCTCCAGTTGCAGGCTCAGGAGCTGGCCCGCGATCTTGCCGGAGGTATCGAATCGCAGCGCGTAGGAGCCGATGAGGAAGCTCTTCGCCTTGGCGAGCTCCTCTGGCGTGGTTCCGTCGGCGGCAATGCGGCGAATCTCCTCGACAATGATGTCGAGCGACTGCCGCGCGCGGTCGTTGCGCGTCGATACGCTGCCGAGGAATAGCCCGGCGTGGTCGTAGGGCGCGAGATGGCTCGAAACCGAATAGGCGAGTCCGCGCTTCTCGCGCACTTCCTGATAGAGCCGCGAGGTGAAGGTTCCGCCGCCGAGGATATGGTTCAACACGTAGGCGGGAATGAAGTCGGGATCGGCACGCTTGAGACCGGCGGCGCCGAACAGGATCACGGTCTGCGGCACGTTGAGATCGACCACCTCGCGTACACCGGCCTTCGGCGTGGCGTCGGACACCGGGACAAGGTCCGCCTTCTCCGGCAAACCGCCGAACAGCTTGTCCACGAGAGTGGCAAGTTCCTTGGCGTCGATCGATCCCACCGCGGCGATCTTGAGGTTCGAGCGGGCAAAGTTCTTGCGAGCGAAGGCGCGCAGGTCGTCCGCCGAGATCTGCGGCACCGAGTTGAGCGTCCCTTCCACTGGCCGGCCATAGGGATGGCCGGGGAAGGCCAGCGCCGACCAGCGGAGCGAGGCGATATCGTTGGGATTGGAGGCCCGCCGGCGTAAGCCCGCAAGCATCGCCGCCCGAACCCGTTCAATGGCCTCCACGTCGAACCGCGGCGCCGTGAGCGCGAGCCGGGCGAGGTCGAAAGCCTCGGCGCGATGCTCGCTCAGGGTGCGGATCGAGCCCCGCAGGGAGTCGCGGTTGGCGCTGAAATGCACCGTGATGGCGCGCGACTCGAGTCGCTCCTGGAACGCGCGGGCGTCGAACGGCCCGGCGCCTTCATCGAGCAGCCCCGCCACCATGCTGGCGACCCCGGGCTTCGCCGCCGGATCCTGCGCGGCACCGCCGCGAAAGGCATATTCCACCGACAGCATGGGCAGCGTGTCGTCGCGCACGAACCATATTTCGAGGCCGAGCGGCGTCGTCACCCGCTCGACATTGGCGGCGCGGGATGCGGTCGGGGTCGAGACGAGGGCGAGCGACATGGCGGCGGCGAGCGCGAGCCGGATCACGAGCGCTTCTCCGGCGGAGCCGGCGGCTTCACCAGATAAGCGGTAACGGCGCGGCGAAGCTCGAGCCAGGTGGCGGCGGCGGCGCGCACATCCGCGGCGGAAACCGCGCGGACGCGCGCCGGATAGGATTTCACCTTCTCGACGCTCAGCCCCGTCATCAGGGCAGCTCCGAAAATGCGGGCGAGCGTCGCCTGATTGTCTTGGGCGTAGACCGCGTCGGCGATGAGCCGGGTCTTGGCACGGGACAATTCGGATTCGGTGACGCCGTTAGTAGCGACCTCGGCGATCACCGCGTCGGCCGCCGCCTCCAGTGCCTCGAGAGAAACGTCGGGCCGCGGCGAGGCGTAAATACCGAAGCGGGAAGCGTCGAGTGCCGTGCCCATGTACCAAGCACCGGCATTGGCCGCGATTCCCTGTTCCACTACCAGCGCCCGATAGAGCCGCGACAGCGTGCCCGAGCCTAGAAGATGGGCGAGCACATCGAGCGCTTCAGCCTCGCCCGGCTTCCCCGTCGTCTGCGAGGGCACGAGATAGTAGCGGCTGAAGCTTGGCTGCTGCACGCGCGCGTCGGCGAGCGTGACGCGCCGGTGGGCGCGCGGCTCCGGCTCCGCCGGCCGCACCCGTTCTGCCGCAGTGGCGCCGCGGGTGAGCTTGCCATAGGTCTTCTCGGCGAGCGTACGCGCCTCGTCGGTATCCACGTCGCCGGCGAGCACCAGCACCGCGTTCTCCGGCGCATAGAAGCGGCGGTAGAAAGCAAGCGCCTGCTCGCGGTCGAGCTGACGGATCTCGTGCTCCCAGCCGATCACCGGCCGGCCGTAGGGATGGTTGGTATAGAGCGCGGCCTGGGCAGCTTCGTAGAGCTGGGCACTCGGATCGTTGTCGGTGCGCATGCGGCGCTCTTCGAGCACCACGTCACGCTCGGAGAGCACGCCGGCGTCGGACAAGACAAGCCCGGTCATGCGGTCGGCCTCGAAGACCATCACCGTCTCGAGATTCTCGCGCGCCACGCGCTGGAAATAGGCGGTGTAATCCTGGCTGGTGAAGGCGTTTTCCTGGCCACCGAGCTCGGCGAGCACCTGGGAGAAGCGGCCGGCGGGATTCTTCGCCGTGCCTTTGAACATCAAGTGCTCGAGAAAATGGGCAAGGCCGGACCGGCCCGGTGTCTCGTCGGCGGAGCCGACGCGGTACCAAATCATGTGGGTGACCACCGGCGTGCGACGGTCGGGAATGACCACGACCTTGAGACCGTTCGCCAGCGTGAATTCCGTGATCGTGGGACCCAATGACTCCAGCGCGGTTGCGCGCGGTGCCTGCAGCGCTGCGGTCCCGGCGGCAGCGAGGGCGACCATGCCGATCACGATCCTGAAATACACGGCCCAACCATCATGCGAACGCCGGCGATGTAGAACGCGAACGCAGGCTCATCGGCTCGGGTTCGAGTCCGAGCGAGATCCCCGACCCGCGTCGAGTCGATCGAAGACGCTGCCGATGCGGTTGGTCTGCTTGCTCTGAACCACGCCATATGGCGCATTGGCCGACGGCGTACGGTAGCCCGCGGGCGGCTCAGTAAGGCGCTGGCGCGTCGGCTCCTCGGTGAAAACGACGGGCTTCTCCTTCTGGAACCAGCCCTTGAAGCCGAGCTCGCTCGGCGTGTAGCGCTCCTTGCCCGCGGCCAATTCGGCGCCAGCGGTATTCGAAGCAGGACCAGTGCCGGCGCCCTGCTTGGTTCTGCGATTGACCTCGCCGGGAGAGAGCAAGCGACCGCTGAAGAAGTCTTCATCGCGTACCGAGCTTGAATAGCGCTTGGCAGTCGTCGCCTTGCGCCGGCGCTCGACGTCGGGATCCTTAGGCCACTCGGGATACTGCTTGGCCATGTCGTCGGGATTGCGCGGGGCGGGCAACTGGACTGCAGGCGGCACGACCAGCGGCGCGCGCTCCCGGTATTCCGGCGCATCGTCGGAGGGAATTTCCAGAACGCCGAGGGTGCCCAGCACTTTCTGCAAAGCCGTCGGCTCCTCCTGGGCGAACGCGGCCGGCGCGCCCGCGAGCAGAGCCGCGAGACCGAGCGAAATGAGGCCGAGTTTTCTGAGGCGCTGAGCCGGCATCGAACTTCCTTGTGGCGGTTGCGGGATTCGGGGTCCCGGAAGCCTCACGTTGAGGCCGATGGCGGCGATTTCGTGGCGCTGCCGAAGGCCGCATCGTACAGCAACCCCACGACCCCGGCAACGACCGCTGTATCGGCGAGGTTAAAGACGTACCAGTTCCACCCGGCCACGTGCAGCGAGATGAAATCGACCACGGCGCCATAAACCGTCCGGTCGATGGCATTGCCCAGCGCCCCGCCCACCAAAAGCCCGAGCGAGACCGCAACCAGCCGCGAGTGGGCGCGGGCAAGCCAGATGATGAACAAGAGGGCGGCGAAGAGCTTCACCGCCGTCAGCATCCAACGGCCGGCGTCACTATCCTGCGGGAAAAGACCGTAGCTGACGCCGCGGTTGAACACGACCGCGATGTCGAGAAACGGCGTCAGGCGTAGCATCGCACCGGGTTGCCAACCGACGAGCTGCAACACCAGGAACTTGGTCGCCTGGTCGGCAACCAGCACCGCCGCGGCCACGAGAAGGCCGAAGCGCGACAACGGACCGTAAGCGGAAAGCGCCACTCCCCTACTCCGCGGCGCGCCGGCTCGCGCGGAACTCGCGCAATGCCTGGGCGTCGCGCGGCGTCACGTCGGGATATTCCGCATCGGAGCCAACCAACGGCGAGAGCTTCCACGAGCGGGCGCATTTCTTTCCTTCGGCCTTGCGCACGACGACGGCGACATCCGGCACTTCAGGGAGGCGGAACGCATCGGATGGGCCGTCGCCGGCAACCACGGTAGCGTGCAGAGGTGATGCACACTTCCGCCATGTCCACCCCCTGCAGCGCGGGCAGCAGCCGCTCGTCGGCGACATAAATGACGGGCGCCGCCTCGAGCGAGGAGCCGATCCGCTTCTGCGCGCGCTCGAGCTCGATCGCGCCGGTGACCACCCGGCGCACGAGGCGCACGTTGCGCCATTTCTCGGCGAGTTCCTCGTCGGTCCATTGCGGGTCGGCGGCGGGAAACGCTGCGAGATGCACCGAACCGTTGGGCGATGGGAAGCGCGTGAGCCACACTTCTTCGGCGGTGAAGCAAAGAATCGGCGCGAGCCAAGTGACCAGGTGGTGGAACAGGCGGTCGAGGACGGTCAGGCACGCCTTGCGCGTCACCGAGGATAGCGGATCGCAATAAAGCGTGTCCTTGCGCACGTCGAAATAGAAGGCGGAGAGATCGCTGGTCATGAAGGCGTTGAGCGCCGCGAACACCCGCTTGTAGTCGAACTCGGCGTACCAACGTCGAACGTCGCGATCGAGCTCGGCGAGACGGTGCAGGATCACGCGTTCGAGCTCGGGCATCTGGGCGAACGGCACGCGGTCGACGTCACGGAAGTGATGCAGGCTACCAAGCAGCCACCGCAGCGTATTGCGCAGCTTGCGGTAGGTCTCCACGAAATTCTTAATGATCTCGGGCCCGAAGCGCACGTCATCGGCGTAATCGGAAGCGGCCGCCCACAGCCGCAGGATATCGGCGCCCGAGGTGCGTATGACCTCCTCAGGCGACACCACGTTGCCAACCGACTTCGACATCTTGTCGACGCCCTTCTCGTCGAGAAGGAAGCCGTGGGTGAGCACGATGTCGTAGGGCGGAACGCCCCGCGTGCCGCACGATTCCAGAAGTGAAGACTGGAACCAGCCGCGGTGCTGGTCGGAGCCCTCGAGATACATGACGGCGTCGCGGCCGCCGTCGCGTACGCGCTTGACCTTCAGATCTTCCCGCACCTCCAGCGTGAAGGCATGGGTCGAGCCGGAATCAAACCACACGTCGAGAATGTCGTTCACCTTCTCATAGGCGGCGGGATCGTATTCGGGCGCGAGAAAGCGCGCGCCGTCCTTGTCGGCGAACCAGCAGTCGGCGCCTTCCTTCTCGAAGGCGTCGGCGATGCGCTGGTTCACGCGTTCGTCGCGCAGCACTTCGCCGGTCTTCTTGTCGACGAACACGGTGATCGGCACGCCCCAGGCGCGCTGGCGTGAGATCACCCAATCGGGCGCGACTCTCGATCATGCCGGTGATGCGGTTCTCGCTCTGCGGCGGCACCCACTTCACGGTCTTGATGCCGTCGAGCGCGCGCTTGCGTAGCGTGTCGCCCGGGCCGGCGATGTCGCGGTCCATCGCGATGAACCACTGGGGCGTATTGCGAAAGATGACGGGCTTCTTCGAGCGCCAGGAGTGCGGGTATTGATGCTTGAGCCGTCCGCGCGCGATCAGCATGCCGGCGTCGGCCAGCGCCTTGATCACCGCCTCGTTGGCGTCGCCCTTCTCGCCCTTGTCGGTGAGCACGCGCTTGCCCTCGAAACCGGGCGCCTCCTTGGTGAAGAAGCCATCGGCGTCGACGGTGAAAGGGATCTTCGTCTCGATGCCGCGCGCGGCGAGTGCGCGCTCGTTCGCGGTCCAGACGTCGAAGTCGTCGCGGCCGTGGCCGGGCGCGGTATGAACGAAGCCGGTGCCGTCCTCGTCGGTGACGTGATCGCCATCGAGGAGCGGCACTTTGAAAGTCATATCCCTTGCCGCGCAACGGATGGCCGAAGCCGCGATCTTCGCAGGGTCCGCGTCGCCGCGGCGCTCGTAGGCCTCGACCGCGCTGGCCTTCATCACCGCGCGGCGAGCTTGTCGGCGAGGATCAGCTTGTCGCCCGGCTTCGCCCAGTTCTCTTCCGGCGCAGCGGTGACCTCGTAAAGCCCGTACTTGATCTTCGACGAGAAGCGACGGCACGGTTGCCGGGGATGGTCCAGGGCGTGGTGGTCCAGATCGCACACACGCGCGCGCCCTTCAGTTCCTCGGGTCCTTCGACCACACGGGAAACTTCACCCAAACCGTATCGCTGGTGTAATCGTCGTACTCGACCTCCGCCTCGGCGAGCGCGGTCTTCTCCACCACCGACCACATCACCGGTTTGGAGCCGCGGTAGAGCTGGCCGGTCATGGAAAACTTCATCAGCTCGCGCGCGATCTGCGCTTCGGCCGGATAGCTCATGGTGGTGTAGTAGTGATCCCAATCGCCGACGCCGCCGAGGCGCATGAACTCGGTGCGCTGCACCTCGACCCAGTGCTGGGCGAACTCGCGGCATACGCGGCGGAACTCGATGACCGGGATCTGGTCCTTATTCTTTCCTTTGGCGCGGTACTCCTCCTCGACCTTCCACTCGATCGGCAGACCGTGACAGTCCCATCCGGGCACGTAGTTCGAATCGTGGCCGAGCATCTGCTGCGACCGCACCACGAGGTCCTTGAGCAGTTTGCCCAGCGCCGTACCCATATGGATGTGGCCGTTGGCGTAGGGCGGGCCGTCGTGGAGGATGAAGCGGTCGCGGCCGCGCGAGCCTCGCGCAGGCGCTGGTAGAGCCCGAGCTTCGCTTCCGGAAGCGCGCAAGAAAGGCTATGTGCTGGGATTCGAAACGTCGGCCCCCGAACGGCCGGGATCGATCTACGACTGGCAAGACGAGTTCTATATTCCGCTTGCCGGCATCGACCATCTCGAACGTCCGGGACCGAGACTTACCGTGCTGACGCGACGGTGACTACTGCTTCTTCAACGCCGGATTCGTGTAGAGCTCCGAAATCGTGCGCTGTGGATCGGGACGCACGCTCAAGTAGTCCACATGATCGCCAATCTCAGCCCACCCGTGCGGCATACCTGCCGGGATGATGATGATGTCGCCGACGTTGACCACCCTCTTGACCACGTCGTCGCCAACGATCGAGCCGCTGCACGACGGACCATTCAGCACCTTGGTGACCTGGCTGTCCGGCGCGGACTTGCGACCGTTCACGACCTTCCCTCCGGTCACGAGCGTGCCCGAGCCCGAGATGATGATGTAGGTTTCGGTCTGTCCCTGGTGCCAGAGTCCGGTTGGAGACCCAGGCGGCACGGTGCCTTTTTCGCCGCATGGCTCGGGCGGCGCCGCCGGAGCAGCACCCGCCGCGCCACCACCACCAGCCGCCGGAGGCGCGCCGGTCTTGCCCCGATGAATCACACCGACTGCAAGATTCGTATTGCCGACATCGACATTGACGATCTGGCGGTCGACGCCTGGCAGCGCGTTGATCATCTTCACCTGTTCGGCGGTGATATAGGTGGCGCCTTTGGGATTCTGGGCCAGGGCCATGACCGGGAATAACAGCGCGGCAACCGCGCCAAGAACTCGTGCCTTCATCGATTTCCCCTCCGCGGCAGACTATACATCCGATGATCCTCAGAATTTTCCCGATGCGCCGGCGCCGCCAGAGCTGCCGCCGCCGCCAACTGACGGTCCTGGTTCCGGCGCATGCGACGGTGGTGCGCCTGGCGCAAACACCGTGGCCGAACCTGCCATCGCCAGACGAGCCTTTTCGGATGCGAGCAGGCGATGCGCAACAAATCCGTGGCGCCCTCCATTCTCACCACTCGCCAGCCATCGCCGAAGTCCGATCGCGATCGTGATCAGCAACACGCCAAACAGGATCGGATCCCACGGCTTCGGTTCCGCTCCGAGATACGGCTTGTTGGACATCATCGTCGCGAGGGCGAGCGCGATGTTCACATCCAGCAACAAGCGGTGCCGATCGCGGATCGCGAGTAATAAGACCGACCGCGGGAAGGATCCAGATTGCGACGTAGGTCGCCCAGTAGAACAGCCCGACTTCGTCAGAAGACGCAAGCCACGATGACGCCTTCAGGTTCGCGAGACAATACAGCACGCCCCACGACACCGCTTCGATCACCGCATACGCGTCGCCCGGATAGTCCCAATCGTGGTCCTGTCGCCGCTCGCGAGCGATGAAGAACACGACCAGCATGATCGCCATCGCCGACAGCCGGCGCACCGTGTCGACCTGTTAGGTGCCGAATGGCACGAGCGCGGCCAGGATCGTTGCCGCCACCCCGGCATAGACATATCCGAATCGCCGGAAGATGACGAACGACCCGGCGGTCGCAGCCAGCAGTGCCTGGAAGGTTGAAAAGGTCGGGTGGAACGCCATCGACGCGGCGATCGCGAAGGACGAGACGCTGGCAATCAGCCGCCGATTCTTCGATCCCAAAGCGGTACAGGCGGTAGCGCTGCACGAGCACCTGCGCGACCGCAAAGAACGCGACCGCCGCGAACACCGACAGATACATCGTCGACCCTTCGCTGAGATTCAGCGTGACCACGAACAGCCCGGTCAGCGCATTGACGATCATGTAACCGAACACGAACAACGTCGCACGCAGGAACAAGTTCGTGCGGCGAAGGTCGACCTGCAATTCAGGAAGGATGCGGGTGCGCTGTTCGGGAACCAACAATCCGGACTTCGTCCAGTCGTCTACGAGACGCTGCACACGAATCGTCCGCTCATCGTCACGTGAATACAGGTTCATTCGTCACGCCCGAATCGTCGCGCCAGAACCACGAGCGCGATCACGACGAGCGAACCGGTGACCACGAAGTAGGTCAAGGCGATCGTCGGACCGCCGATCGCGCTGAGCAGTCGCGCGCTGAGGCCGGCGTAGCCATAGAGGGTGCCGTAGGCCACAAACGCAAAGCGGTTGAAAGCGCACACCGAGGTAAGATCGCCGCGGCTGACAGACCGAGCAGTAAGCCCAGATACGCGAGGCCCGTTCCCGATTCGAGCACGCCGGACAGCGTCGCGAGCAGCACCGCATTGGCGCCCAGGTGCAGATAGACCTCGAGAAAGTGACGCTTGATCGCCTGACGATGAAGCAGCACGCCGAGGCCGATCAGCAGCCAGCCGTAGAACATGGCCGAGAATCGCAACCGGTCCACATGCAGATCGTCCGGCGCGGTCAGCTTGAGTCCCAGGTAGGAGGCGAGGGTC
The DNA here is from genome assembly GCA_963792635.1 of uncultured Alphaproteobacteria bacterium. GTDB lineage: Bacteria > Pseudomonadota > Alphaproteobacteria > Rhizobiales > Xanthobacteraceae > DATNNN01. The sequence goes on along the minus strand of CAWBWX010000007.1, from coordinate 15,390 downwards.
GAGAGCGCGAGCGACAGAACGAAGCGATTGTCGAAGCGATACGCGAACCCGCCAAACACCAGCGACGCGATCAGCAAATGGGTGTCCCACCCGCGAAACACGCCGAATCGCGTCTCGAGGAACGCCAGCGTCGCGGAAAAGATCAGGCAGCCGAAATAGAGGACGTAATCGAAGACGAGCGTCGGCGATTCAACCTCTTCATTCGAATACGCAGCCGTTCGCGAAAAGCAGTAGCCGAACGACACCGCCATCAGCAGCGCAAGGATCGAGAGGATCGCGACGTCGCCCAGGCTGGCGACGTATTCACGGAAGGTCCACACCAGGCCGCCGACGATCGACAGAACGCCGAGATACAGCAGCGCGCTGAGCTCGACGAACACCGAAAACCGCTGCCGCCGGACGAGCGCGGTCAGCATCGCGTGCTGCTCGTCGCTGATCACGCCGACCGCCTTCCATCCGTCGAGACGATCGAGCGTGGTCAGGCTGACAAGACCCATTTCAGTTTCGCCGCGTCGAGGTTGCCGCCGGACATAATGCACACCACGCGCTGGCCCGCGAGGCTGTCGCGCAGCTTATACGCCGCGGCGATCGACGCCGAGCCGGCGCCTTCGGCGAGGTTGTGCGTCGTCTTCAGCGCCATCCTGACTCCGCCGGCCAGCTCCTCTTCCGTGAGCTGCACGAAGTCGTCGAGGTGTGGCTTATAGATGCTGAACGGCAAATCGAAGCTGACGCGAGTGGCGATGCCTTCGGCGAATGTATTCGCTGAGTCGCCGACCACGCGCTCGGGTCCCTTCCACGATCGATACACGCCGTCTGCGTTCACCGCGCCGACGCCGACAATTCTTCGCGCGGGCGCCCAGCGCGTTACGAACGGTGATCAACCCACATGCGCCGGATCCGCCGCCGAGCGGCACGAAGACCACGTCGGCGTCCGGAAGATCCTCGAACACTTCGAGGGCGTATGTGCCGACCCCGGCAATCAGCAACGGCTCGTCGGCCGAATGCACGTAGCGCGCGCCGCGTGGTTGACGCGCGATGCTCGCAGCGCTCGCGCGCCTCGTCAAAATCCGTCCCGCCTTCTTCAACGGTGGCGCCATAGGCGCGAATCGCCGCGTTCTTCTCGGGATTGTTGCCGTCCGGCACGAACACCGTGCACTGCGCGCCGTGGATGCGCGACGCGAGCGCGATCGACTGGCCGTGATTCCCGGTGCTGGCCGTGACAATGCCGCGGGCGCGTTCGTCCGCGGACATCGCGCCGACCAGGTTCAATCCGCCGCGCACCTTGAACGCACCGGTCGGGTTGTGGTTCTCGTGCTTCACCCAGATCGACAGACCGGTGGCTTCGTCGAGGAGCGGATGGCGCATCAATGGCGTGCGCGGCACGTGCGGCGCCACGCGCTCGCGCGCAGCGTAGACGTCATTCAGGGTGGGCGCGATCAGTTCCGTGGTCGAGACTGCTGTCGTCATGTGGGTGATCCTCCACCTTCGCCAAGGCTACGGTGGACAAGCCATTCGTCGCGCGTCGCGACCGCAATGTCGGGCCGGTCCGAGATTATCCCGTCTACGCCCCAATCCAACAAGCGGCGGATATCGTCGCGCTCGTTCACGACCCATACCTGCAGGACGTGGCCTTGCTTGTGCACCTGGCGCACGAAGCCACGCGATACGACGCGCATGCGGCCGGCATATTCCGGCACCTGGAATGCGACATACGGCTGGCGGCTGATCCAGGGCCACCGCACCCACGATCGATGCAGCGTCCACCGCGCTTCGTGCTGGGACGCGCTGGTGATCACGTCCGGATGCTCCGCCCGGATCGCATCGATCGAGCCCTGATGGAACGATCCGACGCAAATGCGATGCACGGCATCCGCTTTCCGAATCGACGCCGCGACCGCCCGCGCGAGCTCCGGCTGCCCGCCTTTCATCTCGATGATCACGCGCGTGTCGGGATACTTCGCCAGCACGTCATCCAGTACCGGCACGCCGATCCCTTGACCGCGAAAGGGATGCTGCCCATCAACCTCGAACCGGTAGCCGGCATCCACACGTGCGAGCTCGGCTGCCGTCAGGCTGCTGACCGGGCCAACGCGGTCCGTCGTCCGGTCGAGGGTCTGGTCGTGAATCACGACGGGAACACCGTCGGCGGACAGCTGCACGTCGATCTCGAGACCATCCGCGCCGAGCCGCATGCCGTTGTCGATCGCGGCCATCGTATTTTCGGGCGCGAGCTTCGCGCCGCCGCGATGGGCAAAGATCAGCGGCCGATCGGACTGGAAGACAGCGGGCAGTCGCGCGGGCACGCTCAATGGTAATCCGCCGATGTCGTGCCGCGCCGACGCGGAGTCCCTACGTAGATTGCCGATCCTGCCTCCGCGGCATCATGTGCCACGAGCACGGCCTCAAGGGCCAAACAAGGAGGAGTCCGGATGGAGCATACGACGATCGCCGTGGATCTTGCCAAGTCCGTGTTTCAAGTCGCCGTTTCGCATCGCGTCGGCCAGGTGACGAGCGAGCATCGGCTGCGGCGCAGCCAGATGCTGCCGTTCTTTGCGCAGCAGCCAGCGGCGACCGTCTTGCTCGAGGCGTGTGGCAGCGCGCATCACTGGGCGCGTCACGCTCCAGCGCCTCGGCCATACGCCGCGGCTGCTCCCGCCCATGAGGTGCATCGATTCGTCCGTCGCCAGAAGACCGACCGCGCCGACACCCGGGCGATGCTTGACGCCGCATCGCAGTGACGAGATCCACGCGGTGCCTGTCAAATCGATCGACCAGCAAGCCGTTGCGGCCCTCCACATGCATGCGCGCGACGTGGCTGGCCACGCGCACCGCGCGGCTGAATGCGCTGCGCGGTCTGTGCGCGAGTTTGGGATCACGCATTCCCGTAGGGGCCACGCGCGTCATCCCGGCGGTGCGCGCGCAGCTGACGCCGGATGGCCCGATGCCGCATCCTGCTGCACCCCGCGCTCGAGACGCTGTGCGCGGAGATCGTCGGTCTGGAAGCGGCCATACCGCGATCGAGCGGCAATTGGCCGCCCTCGCCGAGCAGATGCCCGACGTCGATCCGCCTGCAGACGATTCTGGGCATCGGACTGCTGACGGCGAGCGCGATGGTCGCGCGGATCGGCGAGGCGAAACGATTTCCGGACGGCCGCCACTTCGCGAGTGCCCTCGGGCTCACCGCGAAAGAACACTCCTCAGGCCTCAGCGCGGCTCGGTGGGATCAGCAAACGCGGCGACGTCTACCTGCGTCAGCTCTGATCAACGGCGCGCGCTCGGTGCTGTGCCACGCGAAGCGGCAGCGCTGGATCCCGATCGCTACGCGTCATGGGCGCTGCGGACCCAGGAGCGTCGCGGCCACAATGTCGCCGCGGTCGCGCTCGCCAATAAGCTCGCGCGCATCGTCTGGCGTCTGGACGCGCAGCGGCGACGATAACGCGGCGACGCCGCGCCGCCGACCGCGTCGCGCGCGCGTCTCTCTCCGAAGGACAGCGGTGCGATCACTGGCGCACCGGTCGGACCGGCGCGAGGGGATCCCGAGACTGAGCCTGGCTCACGAAGCCGATGCTATCGATTGCGACCTCGCGCGCGGATTCCATGATGGCCCGGAGCTCTGCTCCAGCGACTGAGGCCGAAGATACGACTGCTGTCCGATCCTCCGAGCTGCGGTGATCGCCGCGCCTTCGGACCGTCGCATCGACAACGACAGGAGGGGATCGATCTGTCTCGTGATTGACAACGGAGTCCAGATACGGCTCAGTCGAACGCTACTCCAAGAGAGACCTCGCCGCGTCTCCGCGCCGGCGCGGATTGATCCCGCTGCCATGTTAAGCTTCGCCGGCCGACGGACTTCGCGCCGTCGCAGACTGGTGGGCGACGCATGCACGACACCTCTAAGCACATCAGACGTCTGGTTCGAGAATGGGCCGGCGTTGCTCATGAACGGGATTTGAGCAAAGCGTTGGGCGAGCTTCGTGCCCAGTTCGATCGCTGGGAGCGCCAAGAGATCGATTCCTTCGAACTCAACGAGACCGTTCATCGCTTCCATCAAGGAGCTTCACGCGACATCTGGAAGCGGTACGACACGAGCCACCTCGAGCCCGCAATCGCCTCGGCGGTCGTGGCTGGCGTGATCCGCAGGGAAGAGCTGCCCAGCGAGCTGCTGCAACACATTGCCGGCCTGATCGAGTTCTATCGAGGCGGATCACTCGGCGGAACGAGCCACTTGATTGAGATCCGCGAAGAACAGCCGGCGGATATCGACGCCGTTCGGCAACTGAATCGTCAGGCCTTCGATCAAGAGCAAGAAGGTCGAATCGTTGACGCGCTTCGCGACGCCGGGGCGATCACGCTCGCCCTCGTGGCCATCTCGGAGGGCGTTGTCGTGGGCCATATCGTGTTCAGTCCGGTGAACGTGGCCGGTGAGGTTGGAGCAGCGCTCGGCCCGATGGCGGTCAGCCCGTCGTTTCAGCGTCAAGGCATCGGCAGTCGGCTCGTCGCGCAGGGGCTAGAGCGGCTTCGCGGGCGGAAGTGTCCATTCGTCGTCGTCATCGGGCACCCGGAGTTCTATCCTCGGTTTGGGTTCGCTCCTGCGGGGCCGCTGGGCTTGACGTGTGAATGGGAAGTTCCGGCCGAGGCCTTCATGGTGAACGTGCTCCGGCCGGAGGTGAGCCCTCGTTTGCGCGGGCACGCGCTGTATCGCTCGGAGTTTTCTGCGATCGAGTAGAGCCTCGGCGCGGCGTTCACGCGCCGCACCGGCACGAAGCGCGTGACGCCCGCCTGGACTGCCGGGCGTGGCCGACTCGAGGGACGCGGACTCAGGTGCCATCGAAACCGCGTCGAGTGAGACGGATTGCACGCGTGCTTCCGCTCCAGCGAGGCAGAAATCGGAAGCGCGCGTCTCAGAAATGCAGCGCAATCCGGCGAGCGAGATGCGGTTTCCCGCGTTCCTCGACGGATCGCGGCAACGCATCGTGGAACGTTGGTCGCGATCCGCGGAGGTCACGACCGGCTGTCCAGGCGGACGGCGTGCGCTTCGCGACGGCGCGCGATACGGCCGACCGCCATTCGCTCCTGCAGGCGCTCCGCGAGGGCTGGGCAAATCGACGGTCCGGCCCTGCTCACGTTCGGCGCGACCGTCAATGTTGCCTGTGACCAGTCTCTGACCGTCGCCTCCGCCCTCGATTCCCCTGTGCTACAAAGGAGTCGGCTCCTCTCCGCCCCGCTGCGCGCCTTCCGGATCGAACGCACGGTCGGCCATATCGCGCGACGGCGCGCGCAACTACAAACGCACGCGAGGAGTCATAATAGGCAATATGTCGTCCTCGCCACGCATCGAGACCCTCGGACAATTGAAAGCAGCCATCGCGCGCGGTGAGATCCGCCGTCGCCCGGTGCGCGACGAGGTCCGCGAAAACCTGTCCGAGCGCCTGCGGAACGAAAGAGACGTTATTTCCCGGCATCATCGGCTACGACGACACGGTGATCCCCCAGCTCGTCAATGCGGTGCTGGCGCGCCACCACTTCATCCTGCTCGGCCTGCGCGGCCAGGCGAAGACACGCATCCTGCGCGCGCTGACGACGCTGCTGGATGAATGGCTGCCGGTGATCCCGGAGAGCGAAATCAACGACGACCCGATCGCGCCGCTCTCGGCGTTCGGCCAGAACCGCGTCAAGGCCGAAGGCGATGACATGCCGATTCGCTGGCTGCCGCGCGAAGCGCGCTACGTCGAGAAGCTCGCGACGCCGGACGTGACGATCGCCGACATGATCGGCGACATCGATCCGATCAAAGCCGCCAAGGGCGGCCTGCAACTGGGCAGCGAGCTGTCGATGCACTTCGGCCTGCTGCCGCGCGCCAACCGCGGCATCTTCGCGATCAACGAGCTGCCCGATCTGGCCGGCAAGATCCAGGTCGGCCTGTTCAACATCCTGCAGGAAGGCGACGTCCAGATTAAGGGTTACCCGGTTCGCCTGCCGCTCGACGTGCTGATGGCGTTCACCGCCAACCCCGAAGACTACACGGCGCGCGGCAAGATCATCACGCCGTTGAAGGATCGCATCGGCGCCGAGATCCGCACGCACTACATGCACAGCCGCGCCGATGCCCTGACCATCACCGAACAGGAAGCGTGGGTCTCGCGCGGCACGCGCCATCGATGTGCCGCGCTATGTCCGCGAGGTGGTCGAAGAGATCGCGTTTCAGGCGCGCACCGAGCGCAAGATCGACAAGCGTTCCGGCGTCAGTCAGCGCCTGCCGATCAGCGTGCTCGAAACGGTGATCTCGAACGCCGAGCGTCGCGCGCTCGCCAATGGTGAATCGCCCGTGGTGCCCCGCGTCACCGACGTCTATGCGGCGCTGCCGTCGATGACCGGCAAGTTCGAGCTCGAATATGAAGGCGAGCTCAAGGGCGCGGATCAGGTCGGCCGCGATCTGGTGCGAGCCGCCGTCGCGAGTGTGTTCGATGCCTACTTCGCAGATGCGGATGCGAAATCGATCATCGAGTGGTTCGACCTCGGCGGATCGCTGAGTCTGTCGGATACCACGGACGCCGCGACGCTGGTGCGCGACGCATCAGCCGTCCAGGGTCTTGTCGATCTGGCGACCTCGCGAGCCGGCATCGATCGCGCGGCGCCGGCGCCGGCCGATCGCCGCCGCCATCGACTTCCTGCTCGAAGGCCTGTATTCGCAGAAGAAGATCAGCCGCAGCGACCTGCGCGGCTACCACGGCGCCGAACCGGTTCGTCGTCCGCAGCAGCCGCAACCGCGCAGCGCCGTTCTCACTCCCGACGATGACGAGGACGAGAACCAGGGCGGCGGGCGGAAGAAGAAACGGTATTACAACTGAGGCCTGGCTGAAGCCATGCCCTAAGCGTTTGGATGACGGTTTTAGCGTCTCTGACGAATGAAATACAAATACACGAAGTACGTTCCCAACCTGCTCGATGAGCTCGACATGGACGAGCTGATGTCGAAGCTGTCCGACCTGCTGATGTCGAGCGGGTTCGGGAACCCGCGCGACACCGGCGATGACAGCGATCGCACGATGCAGGCGCTGCACGACGCGATTCTCGAAGCGCTGTTCAACGGCGGCGTGCTGCCTGACGATCTCCTCGAGAAGATGTTCGGTGACGCGGCCGAGGGCAACGAAGACGCCGCGCGCGAGCAGCTCGAACAGTTGATCGAGCAAATCATCGAACGCATGAAGGAGTCGGGCTACATTTCGACGCCTCCCGATCTCGAGCCCGAAAAGGCACGGCGCGCGATGGGCGGCGGCAACGACGGCGAGCCGTCCGAGGTCAAGTTCGAAGTCACCGACAAGGCGCTGGACTTCCTCGGCTACCGCGCGTTGCGCGATCTGCTCGGCTCCGCCGGTCACAGCAGCACCGGCCGTCACGACACGCGCGACCTGTCGACCGGCATCGAGACCAGCGGCGCGCCGAAGCCCTACGAATTCGGCGACGTGCTGAACCTGGATGTCACCGAAACGATCCTGAATGCAGTCAAGAGACAGCAGGCGCGGATCAGGGATCGGGGATCGGGCAGCCGGGATCAGGGATCGACATCGAATACCGGATCTGATGGTCGCGCAGGGCGAGTATCAAAGCTCGTGCGCGACGGTGCTGATGCTCGATTGCAGCCACAGCATGATCCTCTACGGCGAGGATCGCTTCACGCCGGCCAAGCGCGTCGCGATGGCGCTGTCGCATTTGATCCGCACGCAGTATCCGGGCGACACGCTGCACGCGGTGCTGTTTCACGACAGCGCCGAGGAGATTCCGATCCGCGAGCTCGGCCGCGTCCGCGTCGGCCCGTACTACACCAACACGCGCGAAGGCCTGCGCGTCGCCAGGCGCATCCTCGAACGGCAGCGCAAGGACATGCGCCAGATCGTCATGATCACCGACGGCAAGCCGTCGGCGCTGACGCAGCCCGACGGCCGCATCTACAAGAACCCGTTCGGCCTCGACCCGATCGTGATCGGCTGAAACGCTGTCGGAAGTCTCCGCCTGCGCGAAGGCCGGCATCATGATCAATACGTTCATGCTGGCGCGCGACTACGACCTGGTCGCGTTCGTGCGCCGGGTCGCCGCGATGTGCCGCGGCAAGGCCTATTTCACGACCCCCTACACGCTCGGTCAGTACGTCCTGATGGACTACATGGACAAGAAGACCAAAACCATTCACTAGATTCAGATGTCGATCTCAGATTCTGATTGATTTCAGATCTTCAGATCGCAGATCAACAATCAATCAGCAGATCTGCAATCTAGATCCTAGATCGTCATGATCCTGTCCCTGCCGCTTTTTCCCCTCCCGTCGGTCGTGCTGTTTCCCAACGTCTTTCTGCCGCTGCACATCTTCGAGCCGCGCTACCGGCAGATGGTGGCGGACGCGCTCGCCGGCGATCGCATCATCGGCATGGTGACGCTGCGTCCGGGTTACGACGACGACTATGAAGGCACGCCGCCGATCTACCCGACCGGCTGTTCGGGATTGATCACGCACGTCGAGACGCTGGACGACGGCCGCTACAACCTGATCCTGCGCGGCCTCGAAAAGTTTTCAATCAGCAGCGAAGAAGCGCCCGCGGCAGGGCGGCTCTACCGCAGCGCCGTGATCACGCCGATCGACGAACGGGTGAGCGCCGGCGATCGCGACGAGCTCCGCCGCGAACGAACGAAGCTGCAGCACCTGCTGACCCCGCTCTTCACCGGCGGCCTCGAAGGCCGATTGCCGGACGCGATGCCCGACGAAGATCTCGTCAACGCGCTCGCGCAATACCTGGAGTTCGAGCCGATGGAGAAACTGGCGTTGCTCGAACGACAGGGACCGCTGGCGCGCTGCCGATCGATGGTCGAACTGCTGGAGATGAAAGCGATGGTCAAGGATGCAGCCGACCGCAGCGGCACGATCCACTGATCCCTGGCGACCTGATCGCCTGATCCCTGATCCCTGATCAGTGACTCAGCGCGTAGAGGACCGCGTTCAAGCCGACGGCGTAGCCATTCGGCGAGAAGTTGAAGAAGAACTGCGGATCGTCGGCTTCGCGCTCCCACGAATCGGCGATGTCGGTGTTGTGCGTCATCAGCACCATGATGCGGCCCTGCTGGTCGGCAATCGCCGCCATGTGCGCGGTGGTGCTGTACTTCGTCCATTTCGGACGTGGCGCCGCCGGTCATCCGCCAGAACTGCATCGACGGCACTTGCGGAATCTTGGAGATCGGAAACAGCACGCGATAGATCGGATGATCCGCGGTGATCTCCTTGACGGGAAATTCCCGGGCGGCAGCGCCTTCGAGATCTCGGCGATGAAGGCTTCCCAGGCCCACGGTCCCCAGAAATCGTCGACCCAGAGGAAGCCGCCTTTTAACAGGTAGTTGCGAAGGCCCTCGGCATCTTCCGCGGAAAATCCCGCGCTTCCTGGGTCGGACGCCATGACGAACGGGCATTGAAAGAGCTCGGGATCGGTGGGCCGCACGACGAGGTGATTCGGCCCGTCCGAGTCACGGCCCACCTGGACCTTGGTCAGCTCCGAGAGGCGGGTTGAGAAATTGATGTCGGCGTTGGGATAGTCGGTGCCCCAGCCGAGGCCGCGCTGCTGGGAGCGGACCTGTCGATACATCAGGCGGCAGAAATGCCACGACCCGTCGAAGTCCGTGACGGTGGGAAACTTCGGCGGCGCGCCAACCTCACCGCCCCATCCGCCGCGCCCGCCGAAGCCGCGCTGTGCCTCGGCGATGAAGGCAGCGGAATAACAAACAACAAATAACGAATAACAAAAGGAGCGCTTCATTTTCGTGTTCGTTATCGTTGTTATTCGGTATTTCTTATTGCTTCGCTTTGCCCTTCGACAGCGAGCGGTAATACTCTTCGACCAGCGCCTTGAATTCGGCGGCACTTCTTCCGACCCGTTGACGAGCGCGCGATCGGTTTCGTCGCCGACCTTGCGGCGCAGCGCATACTCAAAACGCTTCAAGCCTTCCGAGACGAACGTCTGCAAACGCGCCAGTTCTTCGGCGTCCTGATAGACACGATCGGAGTCGAGCTCGCGCAGACGCTTCATGATCTCGTCGAACTCTTTCGGATCGACGTTCTGCTCGCGCAGCAGATTGCGGAGGGCCTGCCCTTCCTGCGCCCAGCGGCGCGCCTCGCCGCGGAACTGGCGAACATCATCGGGACCGAAGTAGTAGCCGTACGGGCTGCCGATCGCCGGTGCCGCCGCCGCCATCGCGGAAGCCCCCGGCGGTGTCGCCGTTACCGTCACGGCCACCCTGGCCTTGCTGGCCACCCTGACCCGACTGACCGCCTTGGCCCTCTTTGCCCTGGCCCTGCGATCCCTGTTGACCACTCTGGCCGGACTGACCGCTCTGACCTTCCTTACCTTGCTGACCTGACGAGCCTTGCTGGCCTTCCTTGCCCTGCTGGCCTTCCTTGCCTGCCTGACCTTCCTTCCCGCCTGGCCAGCCTTACCCGCTTAGCCCGCCTTGCCCCTTGGCGTTTTGTTGTCCCCGCTCCTGCATCCGCCGGCTCGAGCGAATCGACGCCGCGCGCCAGCTCGCGCGCCTTGTCGAGCGCATCGCCGCTGCGATCGCGGCCCTGCTGCCCAGCCGAGGACGATGCTTCGTCGAGTTTCTTGCGCAGCGAATCGATGTTCGAACCGATCTCTTCCTCGAAGTTTCGCGCGTACTGTTCGGGCGCGCCGGATCCGAGCAGGCTCTTCGAGTAGCGGATCTTTTCCTTGACCTTGTTGTCGCGGATGCCCGACGCGGCTTCGGTCAGCTTGCGCGCGGTGTCGCGCGAATCGCGGGTCTGTTCGCCGACCATGCGATCGAGCTGCTTCTCGAGCTCGGCCACCTTGCTCTCGAGCGCGTCCTTGCGCTGTCCCAGCATTTGCGCCTTCGGCAGCCGATCGGGACCGGCTTGCGGCAACCCCTGCGCATCCCTGCGCGATGTCTTCCTGCTCCTGCGCGATCTCCGCGGCCTGGCGCTGCGCATCCTTGACGTCGCGCTCGCCGCGCGCCGTCTGGTTGCGCGTCAACTGACGCTGCGCTTCCCGCAGACGATCGGCCGCGGCCGCGGCCTGACCGGCGGCCGACGGATCGCCCTTCGCGGCCGCGCGCTTCATCGCGTCGGCGGCGTTGCGTAATTGCCGCGCGGTATCCGCCAGATCCTGGCGGTTCTGATCGCGCGACAGTTTCTCCAGTTGGCGCGCCGCTTCTTCCGGCCTGTTCGGCCAGCGCGCGCTGCAGATCGCCGCCGGCGCTGCCGGCCGATTGGCCGGACGCTAATCGGCGCTGACGCTCGATCTCCTGCTCCTGGCGCCGCGCCAGTTCCTTCAATTTCTCGGCGAGCTCGTCGATCTGCTGATCCTGCTGCTGGGTCGACGCCTGCGAATTGGTCTCGTCCTGATTCGCCATCTTGTCCATTTCCATCTTGAACAAGTCGGCAAGATCATTCGCGATCGACCCGGCGCCACCGCCACCGCCGCCCCCGCCGGCCTGGCGGCCGGTCTGCACCTGCATCTCGAATTCTTCTTCGGCCTGCTGCAGGAACTGCAAGGCGAGATTCTCGGGCGGCAGCGCGCCGTCGACGCTCTGCGCCTGCAGCTTCTTCTCCGCCGCGGTCATCTGCTCGGCGGCCTTCGGCAGCAGCTCCGCGATCTTCTTGAACGACGGATCCGAGACGACCAGGCGGCTGTTCATGCGCTCGACCAGGCCGTTGACCTGATCGCGCAACTTGCTCTGCGCCAGCGTCAGGACGACGACGCCCTCGCGGAATTTCGCCGCGGTCATCGTCTTGCGATCGCGCTGGATGTTGAAGGTGCCCGAAATAATCTGGCGCTGCTGTTGCGACAGGGCGCCGACTTCCTGTCCACCGCCGCCACCGCCACCGCCGCCGCCAGACATCGAGGCCGCCGGCTTGAAGTTCTTGTCGAACGGACGGATGCGGAGGAAGTAGATGTCGCTGCTCGTCTGCTTCGCGCCGTTCACCGCGTCGTTGTCCGTGGCGCGCGCGAAGTACGACACCGAATCGCCGGCCTTGACGCCGAGCTCCTCCATGAAGAAGGTATGCCCGGCCGTGACTTCATTGGTGGTGCGGCGCGCCGCTGAACAGCGGAATCACTTTTTCCGGGCCGCCGTTGACCGCGTAGACGAGCTGCAGGTTCTTCACCGCATAGTCGTCATCGGCGCGTCGCTTCGACGAAGAACTCTTCGACCGGCGTCGCATCCGTATCGCGGCCCGGCTTCGACAGCTTCACCGTCGGTGCGAGGTCGTTCAGCAGATCGACGGTGAACTGCGGTGACGCGGTCAGCCGCTCGCCGGCGGGCGAGTCGAGCTCGATGCGATAGAAACCGTCATGCTGCGCGGTGAAACTCGCGGACAACGTGCCATCCGCATTCACGGCCAGCGGCACGGTTTCTTTCTCACCCAGCACCACCTGCCCGCCCTTCGACGCCATGGTCGGCGTGATCGTGAGCTTGACGCTGGTGCCCTTGAGGACGGCGATGTCTCCGCCGTCTTCGATCTTGCGCGGCTCGAGTCCGGTGTACGACGGATAGGTGTATCGAGATCGATCTTCTTCGCGTACGGCAGCTCGACGACGTTCAGCTTATGAGGGGTCGAGCGCACACCGGCGGCTTCGATCACGTAATCGAGCGGCTCGGCCAGATCGAACAACATCCCTTCGTAGGAGCCGTTCTCCGCTTTCACCATCGGCACGCGCTCGAACGCGCTCGCCGATCCTTTTCGAATCAGGATCGCGGCATCGGCCGCATCAAATCCCGACAGCGTCGCGCTGATCATTTGATCCGCACCCTTGGCCACCGTCGCATCGCCGGGCTTGACGTCGATCCGGTACGGCGCGGCGGCCTCGACATCGCGCGAGATCACGAAGATCGCCGACAAGGCGTGGCGGAAATATGCGGGGCCGAACGTGAACAGGGCGATGGCGCCGACGCCAACCGCAGTCGCGACCAGCAGGTAACGCCGCATCGACTCGCTCTCGATGCGCTCGCCTTCGCGGATCTCGTGGACGCGATCGATCGCGTTCTCGATCAGCCGCCGAATCAGCTCCGGTGACCAGTCCCCCGGACGCTCCGACGCTTCCATGGCGCTGAGGATCGTGGAGTCGAGCGTGGGCTCGTGTTCCTCGAGATACAGCGCGACCTGTTCGTCGCTCACCTTGCGCGACAGCGGCCGCGCGAAGAACCACGCGCCGGCCGCCACCAACACCAGTCCGGTGACGATGCGGAACGACAGGATCGCGGTTGGTGTGAACTTGAGGGTTTCGAGGGCGTACGCGATCGCGACGATGGCGAGGATGCCCGCGAGCAGGAAACCTACCGCGCCGCGCAGCGCGAGCTTGAGTCGCCAGCGCCGGCGTACCTGGCGGACCACTTCGAGCAATTGCGCGCGGGCATTGACGTCACCCATGTACTGATTCTCCCGGTTCCAGTGGTTCCAAGCGTTCCAGTACCGAGACGCTTGCCCTCACCTCGTGGCTCTCGACAGTCGATGCGCCAGCGCCGTCTCCGCGATCAAAAGCAGGATACCTGCGAACAGCAGATACCACCAGACCCGTTGTGCCAGCTCCTGCGCCTCGTCAGGTAAGACGTCCTGGGTCGATGTTGAGCCGGAGGTGCCGTTCCCCGTCACAGCGGCGACGAGCTCTTGCGGATCCATGCGATCGAGATTGGATTCAGCCAGGCTGACGTTGCTCGCGGCCACAATCACCGGTCCCGCGTCGCGTCCCGAGCCGCGAATTTCATAAAACCCCTGCTCATTGAGCTCGAGCGCGGCGGCCGGCGGCGCCGTGGCGCCCGGGGCCGTCACCGGCACCGGCAGATCGCGCCGCTGTCCCGACGGCGTCAGGATCGCGCGGCCGTCCGCGGCGCGCGCCGCGCTTCCCGAGGTGGCGCCCGCGGCGATCTCCGCCGCGTCGATGTCCAGCACCTGACCGATCGTCAACCAGGCCGGTTGTTCGCGGAAGCCCGACAGGTGGCGGCCCAATTGACGCAGGAACGGCAGGAACATCGGCTTCAGCGCGAGATCGTTCCAATTGAGATCCAGCGTCGACGCGTAGACGATGATCCGCCCGCGGCCTGCGGTGCGTTCGACGAGCGCCGGCTCGCCGGTATCGAACCGCGCCAGCACGCTCGCCCCCTTCGCGGCGCTGAGCGAGCGATACGAATAGAAACGCGCCGTCGAAAAGTCGCCGCTGCGTGGCGCACGGAACGGCTCGAACACCGCGTGACCGTAATCCATCCCGCTCAGTCGCGCGGCGCCGCGGGTGCGATCGACCGGCGGACCGATCGACGCCGGCAGCCACGACGCGCGGGCCGACGGCCAGGTGGCGCGCGGCCCCAGCGCCATCAGCAGTCCGCCGCCGCCCTCGACAAAGGTCACGAGCTTGGCCGCGCCGGCGTCGCCAATCGGCACGTCGTTGAGCACGATCACGCGCGCCCGATTCATGGTGTCGCCGGTGAGCGCCTCCGCCGACTGCAGCGACGCATCAAAGCGCGGCGCGTCGCCGATCGCCAGCGCGCGTGTCAGATATAACGTCGAATCCGCGGGACCTGGTGACACCGTCATCACCGGCACCGGCGCCGTGGGCGTGACCGTGAAGTTGAACACGTTGTCACGCGTCAGCGCATCGACCGGGGCCTGCGTGGCGTTGCCAAGCCGAACCATCGCGCGCGTGTTCGGCGTGGTGATCGTCACCGGCGCGAACGACACCGAGGCAGAGGCATTCGGCGCGGCACTGATCCGCAAGTCCTGGACCACGCGCCCGTCGATCACCAGCTCAATTGGGATGTCGTTCGCCGCCGTGGCCGTGCGATTCATGACGCCGGCGGTCACGGTGATGCGCTCGGGCTGGCCGGCCTCGCGCGATCGCAACAGCGCCACCGGCGTGAGCGCGAGGTTCGCGCCTTGCGCGCCTTCGACCACCGCGGTGGTGATGGTGGTGCCGCCGGGCATGCGCAGGGTGTCGTCCGGCTGCCATCCGCCGCGTTGAAAGTCGGAGACGAGCACCACTTCCTTACGCGGCAGCAACGACTCGGCCAGCAAGCTGCCGGCGAGCTTCAACGCCGGTCCATATTTCGTCGATCCGGCTCCGGGTGATGCGGCATTGATCTCCGCGACCGCGCGCGATCGATCCGGCGTCGAGCGCAGCGCCACTTCCGCCGTGTCCGCGAACACCACCAGCGAGATGCGATCGGCGGGCGTCGCGCTCTCGATCGCCGCCGCCGCCGCGCGCTGGGCGCGGGACCACGAATCGCCGTAGCCCATGCTGTAGGAGCGATCGAGCAGCACGACGATGTCGCGCGCGCCACCGGGCGCGGCCGCGAGATCCGAGCCGCGCAGGAACGGCCGCGCGAACGCCG
>CAWBWX010000006.1:0-402822 GCA_963792635.1 uncultured Alphaproteobacteria bacterium | reverse complement strand
CGACAACTCCGGGATCGGCATCAAGAACGTGACGGCGAACGAGCCGCACTTCGTCGGCCATTTCCCGGGCAATCCGGTGATGCCGGGCGTGTTCCTGCTCGAAGGTATGGCGCAGACTTGCGGTGTGATCTGCGGGCTTGCGGGTGGCGATGGCCGCCCGCTTAAGCGCGTCTTTTTCCTCACCATCGACAAGGCGAAGTTCCGCAAGCCGGTTCTGCCCGGCGACGTGGTCGAATACCACATGACCAAGACCGCGAACCGCAAGAACATGTGGTGGTACCAGGGCGAGGCCAAGGTGCGCGGCACGGTCGTCGCCGAGGCCGAGATCGGCGCCATGGTCGCGGAAATCTGAAGCTCGTGGCCAAGATCGATCCCACGGCGCGCGTGGACAAGGGCGCGCGCATCGGCGACGACGTGGAGATCGGGCCCTACTGCGTGCTCGGGCCCGACGTCACGCTCGCCGACGGCTGCCGCTTGGTCGCGCAGGTTTATGTTGCCGGCCGCACCAGCATCGGGCCGCGCACCGTGGTATGGCCGTTCGCGGTGCTGGGCACGCCGCCGCAGTCGGTGCACTACAAGGGCGAAGCGAGCACGCTGGCGATCGGCGCCGACTGCGTCATCCGCGAGGCGGTCACCATGAACACCGGCACCGCCGGCGGCGGCATGGAAACGCGCGTCGGCGACCGCTGCATGTTCATGGCGAATTCGCACGTGGCGCATGACTGCCGCATCGGCAACGACGTGATCTTCGCCAATGCCGTCAACATCGCGGGCCATACCACCATCGAGGACTACGTCTTCATGGGGGGCGGGTCGGGCGTGCACCAACGCACGCGCATTGGCGCGTATGCGATCGTGGGAGGTTTCACCGGTATTTGGGGCGACATGATTCCCTTCGCCGTCGCCAAGGACGACCGGGCGCGGCTCGCCGGGCTCAACGTGATCGGGCTGCGCCGGCGTGGGTTTTCCAATGATGCGATCCGGTCGTTGCGACGCGCCTACGACATGCTGTTTGCGGAAACGGGCGAATTCGCCACGCGGCTCGAGCAGGTGGCAAAGGAATTCGCCGGCGACGAGAACGTGATGCGGATCGTCACCTTCGTACGCGAAGGCAAGGGTCGGCCGTTGATCACGCCGCGCGGCCCCGGCGGGCGCGAGGACGACTGAATTGGCGAAGAAACGCGCCATCCAGACGGCGGCGTCGGCCGACGCCGGGCCGGTCGCGATCGTTTGCGGTGGCGGCGCCTTCCCGCTGGCGCTCGCGAAAGCGGTGCGCGCGTCCGGTCGCGAGGTGGTGTTGTTTCTCCTCCGCGGCTTCGCCGACCCGGCGCTCGAGCGTTTCCCGCACCACTGGTTGGCGCTCGGCCAGGCGGGCCGGCTGCTTCGGCTGCTGCGCCAGGCGCGGGTGCGGGAGCTCGTGTTCATTGGCAGCCTGGTGCGGCCGAGCTTGTGGCAAATTCGCTTCGATCTGAAGACCCTGGCGCTGTTGCCGTACGTGGCGCGCATCTTTCGCGGCGGCGACAATCGAATGCTCTCGGCGATCGCGCTCTATTTCGGCAAGCAAGGTATCCGCGTGCGCGGGGCGCACGATGTGGCCCCGGCATTGCTCATGCCCGAAGGCGCCATCGGGAAAAGGCGGCCCGATGCGGACGACGAAGCGGACATCGCCTTCGGCTTCGCGCTCGTCCGCACGCTGGGGCCGTTCGACGTAGGCCAGGCGGCGGCGATCGTGCGCAAGCGGGTGCTGGCCATCGAGGCGGCGGAGGGCACGTCGGGTCTGCTCGCCAACGTCGCCGCCATGCGCAAGAGTGGTCGCCTACGCCTGCCCAAGCGCGCCGGCGTCCTGGTCAAGGCGCCGAAACCGAACCAGGACCGCCGCATCGATCTCCCGGCGATCGGTCCGGAGACGATCAAGCAGGCCGCGGCAGCCGGCCTCCGGGGCATCGCGGTGGAGGCGGGTGGCTGCCTCGTCGCCGACGCCGACGCGCTGGTGCGGGCGGCGGACGCGGCAGGACTGTTCGTGGTGGGCGTCGCCCCGGGGGCGAAGCGGTGAGCGTCCAGCGGCGGCTCGATATTTTCATCGTCGCCATCGACGTGTCCGGCGATCATCTGGCGGCGAACTTGATGGCGGCGCTGCGCCGCGAGCACGGCGAGGTCGACCTTCCGCGGCGTCGGCGGTCCCGCCATGGCGGCGGAGGGGCTGTCGAGCATTTTCCCCGTGGGCGACCTGCCGACCATCGGCTTTATTTCCGTGATCGCCCAATTGCCCAAGATCATGCGCCGGCTGCGCCAAACCGTGGATGCCGTCGCATCGGCGCCGCCCGATCTGCTCGTGCTCGTGGACAGTCCCGACTTCACCCATCGCCTGGCGGCGCGGGTGCGGCGCAGGCTGCCGAAGCTACCCATCGTGAAATACGTGGCGCCGACGGTGTGGGCGTGGCGGCCGGGGCGGGCGCGGGCCATGCGGCCGGCGTTTTGATCACGTGCTCGCGCTCTATCCATTCGAGCCGCAGGTGATGGCCGAGCTCGGCGGTCCGCCCACCACCTACGTCGGCCACCCGCTGCTCGAGCGCCTGGACGAGCTGCGTCCGTCGCCTGACGAGGCGTCCGCCCGCGAGCACGGCCCGCCGCTCGTGCTGGTGCTGCCCGGCAGCCGTCGCTACGAGGTGCGCCGGCTCGCGCCGGTGTTCGGCGAGGCCGCGGCGAAGATTGCGGCGGCGCGGCCTGACGCGGAGTTCGTCGTGGCGACGCTGCCCAAGCTCGCGGCCGAGATCGAGCCCATGCTTGCCGCGTTTCCCCGACGGCCGCGCGTGGTGACGACGGAGGCGGAGAAATTCGCGGCGTTCCGCCGGGCGCGTGCGGCGCTCGCCGCCTCGGGTACCGTCACGCTCGAGCTTGCGCTCGCCGGTGTTCCGATCGTTGCCGGCTATCGCGTGCCGCTGGTGGAGGAGATGATCGCGCGTCTGTTGGTCCGCATCCGCATGGCGACGCTGCCGAACCTCTTGCTCGGGCAGCGCGTGCTGCCGGAACTCCTGCAGCGCGATTGCACGGCTTTGAAGCTCGCGGGCGCGCTGCTGCCGCTGCTCGACTCCGGTGCCGCGCGCGTGCAACAAACAGAGGCTTTCCGCCGCCTCGATGCGGTATTGGGGACGGGCGGCGAGCGGCCTAGCACCCGGGCGGCCCACGTTCTCCTAGAGATCGCGGGCGGTGCGGGGTATCGGCCGAATGCCATGGCGCCCGGCGCCGTGAAACACTAAACTACCGGATTCCTCCACAAGCCGCTCAATCGGAACCTCCATGTCCGACATCCACGCCGCCATCGCCGGGGTCCAGGGGTATGTCCCGCCCGACATCCTGACCAACGACGATTTGGCCAAGATGGTGGACACCTCGGACAAATGGATCACCGAGCGCACCGGCATCAAGCAGCGCCATGTCCTGAAGGGCGAGGGGCTCGGCACCTCGCACATGGCGGCGGAGGCCGTCCGCGGTCTTCTCAAGAAGACCAACACCAAGCCCGGCGACATCGATTTCCTCATCTGCGCCACCACCACGCCGGACTTCGTGTTTCCGGCCACCGCCAACCTCATCTGCGACATGGTGGGCATCAAGGGCGTGCCGAGCTTCGACGTGCAGGCGGCCTGCTCCGGCTTCATCTACGCGCTTTCGGTGGCGTCGCAGTTCGTCGAAACCGGCCGCGCCAAGAAGGCGATCGTGGTGGGCGCCGACAAAATGACTTCGCTCGTGGACTACACAGACCGCACCACCTGCATCTTGTTCGGCGACGGCGCCGGGGCGCTATTGCTCGAGCCCGCGCGCGACGGCACCGGCATCATCGATACGCTGCTCGGCGTCGACGGCCACGGCTGGGAATATCTCTATCAAAAGGGCGGCGGCAGCCGCTATCCGCCCACTCATGAGACCATCGACAAAAAGATGCATCAAGCGCGGCAGATGGGACCGATCGTCTACAAGTTTGCGGTCAAGCACATGGCCGAGGTGACGCAGTCGATCCTCGAGCGCAACAACCTGACGAGCGCCGACGTCGATTGGCTGGTGCCGCATCAGGCGAACAAGCGCATCATCGAGGGCACCGCCGAGCGCATGCAGCTGCCCATGGAGCGCGTGATGGTGACCATCCACAAATACGGCAACACCACCGCCGCGACCATTCCGCTTTGCCTGTGGGACTATGAGGAAAAGCTCAAGCGCGGCGACAAATTGGTCTTCGCCGCCTTCGGCGGGGGGCTGACCTGGGCCGGCGCCTACGTGAAGTGGGCGTACGACGGCGCCAACGGCAAGGGCCGCTGAGCTACTTCCGCCGCGAGATCGGCACGTAGTCGCGCTTGGTGGCGCCGGTGTAGAGCTGGCGCGGCCGGCCGATCTTCTGGTGCGGATCCTCGATCATCTCTTTCCACTGCGCGATCCAGCCGACGGTGCGCGCGAGCGCGAACAGCACCGTGAACATCGAGGTGGGGAAGCCCATCGCTTTGAGCGTGATGCCCGAATAGAAATCGATGTTCGGGTAGAGCTTCTTCTCGATGAAATAGTCGTCCTTCAGCGCGATGCGCTCGAGCTCCATGGCGACGTCGAGCAACGGGTCGTCCTTGGCGCCGATCTCGGTCAGCACCTCGTGGCAGGTCTTCTGCATGATCTTGGCGCGCGGGTCGTAGTTCTTGTAGACGCGGTGGCCGAAGCCCATGAGGCGGAAGGTGTCGTTCTTGTCCTTGGCGCGCTTGATGTATTCGGGAATGCGATCGACGTGGCCGATCTCGGCGAGCATCTTCAGCGCCGCCTCGTTGGCGCCGCCGTGTGCGGGGCCCCACAGGCAGGCGATGCCGGCGGCGACGCAGGCAAAGGGATTGGCGCCGGAGGAGCCGGCGAGCCGGACCGTGGAGGTCGAAGCGTTCTGCTCGTGGTCGGCGTGCAGGATGAAGACGCGATCCATGGCGCGCGCCAGCACCGGATTGGGCTTGTACTCCTCGCAAGGCACGGCGAAGCACATGCGCAGGAAGTTCGACGCGTAGTCGAGCTCGTTCTTGCGGATAGATGAACGGCTGGCCGATGGAATACTTGTAGGCCATGGCGGCGAGCGTCGGCATCTTCGCAATCATGCGGATCGAGGCGATGAGGCGCTGCTGCGGATCGGAGATGTCGGTGAAGTCGTGATAGAACGCCGACAGCGCGCCGACCGAACCCACCATGACCGACATCGGATGGGCGTCGCGGCGGAAGCCCTGGAAGAAGCGGCTCATCTGCTCGTGCACCATGGTGTGATGAATCACCCGGTGCACGAAGTCGGAGCGCTGCGAGGCGGTGGGCAGCTCGCCGTAGAGGAGCAGGTAGCAGGTCTCGAGAAAATCGCCGTGCTCGGCGAGCTGCTCGATGGGATAGCCGCGATAGAGCAGCACGCCCTCGTCGCCGTCGATGTAGGTGATCTTGGAATCGCAGCTCGCGGTCGAGGTGAAGCCCGGGTCATAGGTGAACATGCCGGTGGTGTCGTAGAGCTTGCCGATGTCGATGACCGAGGGGCCGATGGTTCCGTCGAGCACGGGAAAGTCCCAGCGGTCGGTGCCCACGGCGATGGTGGCGGTCTTGGCCTTGGTCTTCGCGTCCATGCCGGTTCTCCCTCGAAAAGGGGTTCGGTCGGCCGGGAGCTTCAGTTAGCCCGCTGGGGCGCGGCTTTGTCGCAAGCTCGGAGCCCGGTCAGCCGCAAGATAGGTAACTCTTCTGCACTGCACAAGCAAGGTAGGCAAAGGTTCAAGCCGGTTGTGCCGCCAAGCTTCAGGCGGCGGCGGCGAGATTCGCCTGGTCGCGGAGCCGGGCCAGGCTCTCCTCTTTTCCCAGCACCAGGAGCACGTCGAAGATGCCGGGCGACGTGGAGCGGCCAGTGAGGGCCGCGCGCAACGGTTGAGCCACCGCCGCGAGCTTCACCCCTTCGCGCTCGGCGAGGTCGCGCACGGCGGCATCGAGGGCGTCGTGGGTCCACTCGGTGCGCTCCAACGTCGCGAGCGTACGCTTGAGCAGGCCGCGCGCCTCCGGTGTCAGGATCGCAGCCGCCTTGTCGTCGGGGGTCAGCGGCCGCTCGTCGATGAGGTAGCGGGCGCTCGTCCAAGAGCTCCACCAGGTTCTTGGCGCGCTCCTTCAGGCCGGGCATGGCGGCGAGGATGCGCTCGCGCGCTTTGGCGACGCGAGGCGCGAGCGCGGCACCGTCGGGCAGATAGGGCAGCGTCTTCTCCAGCGCCACGAGCACGTCGGCGTCGGGCATGGCGCGTATGTAGAGGCCGTTCAGGTTCTCGAGCTTGGCGAAGTCGAAGCGCGACGGCGAGCGGCCGACGCGGGTGATGTCGAAAGCGGCGAGCATCTCCTCGGTGGAGAACACCTCCTGGTCGCCGTGGCTCCAGCCGAGGCGGACGAGATAGTTGCGCAGCGCCTCGGGCAGATACCCCATGGCGCGGTAGGCCTCGACGCCGAGCGCGCCATGGCGCTTGGAGAGCTTGGCGCCGTCGGCGCCGTGAATGAGCGGGATGTGGGCCATCTTGGGGATGTCCCAGCCGAGCGCCTGGTAGATTTGCGACTGGCGCGCGGCGTTGGTCAGATGGTCGTCGCCGCGGATCACGTGGGTGATGCCGCAGTCGTGGTCGTCAACTACTACCGAGAGCATATAGGTGGGCGTGCCGTCGGAGCGGAGCAGCACCAGATCGTCGAGATCGGCGTTCGGCCACGTGACGCGGCCCTGCACGAGGTCGTCGACCACGGTCTCGCCTTCCTGCGGGGCTTTCAGGCGGATCACCGGGTTGACGCCGGCCGGCGCCTCGGAGGGATCGCGGTCGCGCCAGCGGCCGTCGTAGCGGTAGACCTTGCCTTCGTGGCGGGCCTTCTCGCGCAGTTTCTCGAGTTCTTCGGGTGTCGCATAGCAACGGTACGCGCGGCCGACGGCGAGTAGCGCTTCCGCCACCTCGCGGTGGCGGGCGGCGCGGGCGAACTGGTGGATGGCCTCGCCGTCCCAGTCGATGCCGAGCCACTTCAGGCCGTCGAGGATGGCGTCGATCGCTGCCTGGGTCGAGCGCACCCGGTCGGTGTCCTCGATACGGAGCAGCATCTTGCCGCCGCGGCCGCGGGCATAGAGCCAGTTGAACAGCGCCGTGCGCGCCCCGCCGATGTGGAGAAAGCCGGTGGGAGAGGGCGCGAAGCGGGTGACGACGGGTTCGGTCATGATCTATCGCGGGTTCGTGTAGCGGACAAAGGCGTCATGCGCAAAGGCCGCCTTGGCGTGCGCGCGCGGATTTGGCACACAGATGGAACGCCTGCGAGGGAATCGAGGACGAAATCTTGACCAGCACAGAAACGGCGGCGCGTGAGGCGGGGCAGGATTTCATCCGCGACATCGTCCGCGCCGATCTCGCCGCGGGGCGGCATAAGACGGTGGTGACGCGGTTTCCGCCCGAGCCCAACGGCTATCTGCACATCGGGCACGCCAAGTCGATCTGCCTCAATTTCGGCGTGGCGGAAGAATTCGGCGGGCGCTGCCACCTGCGCTTCGACGACACCAATCCGACCCGGGAGGAGCAGGAATACATCGATGCCATTGAGCGGGACGTCCGTTGGCTCGGCTTCGACTGGGGCGAGCACCTGCATCACGCCTCCGACTATTTCGAGCAGCTCTACGAATGGGCCGAGCACCTGGTCCGCTCGGGCAAGGCCTATGTGGACGACCAGTCGCAGGAAGAAATCCGCGTCAACCGCGGCACGCTCACCGAGCCGGGCAAGAACAGCCCGTTTCGCGACCGCAGGGTCGAGGAAAATCTCGATCTTTTCCGCCGCATGCGGGCGGGGGAGTATCCCAACGGCGCGCGGGTGTTGCGCGCCAAGATCGACATGGCGTCCGGCAACATCAACCTGCGCGACCCGGTGCTGTACCGCATCCTGCACACGAGCCACCCGCGCACCGGGGACAAGTGGCGCATCTATCCAAGCTACGACTTCGCCCACGGCCAGTCGGATGCCATCGAAGGCATCACCCATTCGCTCTGCACCCTCGAATTCGAGGATCACCGGCCGCTCTACGATTGGTTTTTGGACAACCTGCCGGTGCCGTCGCGGCCGCGGCAGTACGAGTTCGCGCGTCTCAATCTGAGCTACACGGTGCTGTCCAAGCGCGTGCTCACGGAGCTGGTGCGCGAGCGCCATGTGAAGGGTTGGGACGATCCGCGCATGCCGACGCTGGCGGGCCTGCGCCGCCGCGGGGTGCCGCCGGAGGCAATCCGCGATTTCATCAAGCGTATCGGCGTCGCCAAGGCGAACAGCCTCGTCGACATGGGCCTCTTGGAATTTTCGATCCGCGAGAACCTGAACAAAGCAGCGCCGCGGCGCATGGCGGTGCTCAGGCCGCTCAAGGTCGTGATCGAGAACTACCCGGAGGGTCAGTTCGAGGAGCTGGAGGCGCAGAACCACCCCGAGGACAAGGCGGCGGGAACGCGCAAGATCCGCTTCGGCCGCGAGCTCTATGTGGAACGCGACGACTTCATGGAGGTCCCGGAAAAGAAATTCTTTCGGCTGTTCCCGGGCAATGAGGTGCGGCTGCGCTACGCCTATTTCGTCAAATGCCGGGAAGCCGTGAAGAACGCGGCGGGCGAGATAGCCGAGCTGCGCTGCACCTACGATCCGGCGACGCGCGGCGGCGAGACGCCGCCCGATGGGAGAAAGGTGAAGACAACGCTGCATTGGGTCTCAGTGGCGGACGCGCTCCGGGCCGAAGTGCGGCTCTACCACCCGCTGTTTACTCGTCCGGATCCGAGCGGCGCCGATTTCGCCGCCGATCTCAATCCCAACTCGCTTGAGGTGCTTGGCGAAGCCCGCGTCGAGCCGTCACTCGCGGACATCGGGCCCGGCGAGGCGGTGCAGTTCGAGCGCCAGGGCTATTTCTGCCTCGATCCCGACTCCAAGCCCGGTGCCCTGGTGTTCAACCGCACCGTCGGCCTGCGCGACACCTGGGCCAAGGTGAAAGGCAGCACGTAAGGCTCTCGCGCATACACGCAGGCCGTGTAGCATACCCATGCGGGAGAACGTGGGGCGGCCGCATGGCCGAGAGGGGCGAAGAGCCGCGCGCGCGGGGACGCGCGGCGGCGATCGGAGCGCGCGCGGGCGCCGGATGGGCGGCGTGGCTCGCCGATCAGTTCGCGGCTGGCTTCGCCGCGCTCGCGGCGCTGGTGCAAGCCGAGGCGCGCGCGGCGCGGCTCGCGCCCTGGCTACCGGTCGCCTTCGGCATTGGCATTCTTCTCTACTTCGCGGCGCCGGCGGAGCCGTCGCTGGCGGCCGGCGGACTGGCGCTCGGCATCCTCGCCGCAGTCACTTGGGTGTCGCGCGATCGTCCGCTCGCCTTTGCCGTGGCGCTCGGCTGCGCGGTGGTTGCGGCGGGCTTCGCCGCCGGGACCCTGCGCGGCGTCTACGTGGCGCATCCGGTGCTGGCGCGGCCCACCGCGACGCTGACGCTGAAGGGCTTCGTCGAGCAGCGCGACGCCACCGAGCGTTCCGAGCGCATAGTGCTGCGGATCACCGGCAAGGAGGGCCGCGGCGGCCGACAAGGTGCCGCCGCGCATACGCCTGGCGCTGCGGCGAGGGTTCGCGCCCAGGGTGGGCGAGCACGTGGAGCTGAAGGCGCGGCTGCGGCCGCTGCTCGGGCCGGTGCGGCCGGGCGGGCTACGACTACGCGCTCGGCGCCTATTTCCAGCGCCTCGGCGCCACCGGCTTCGTGTTCGGGCGGCCCAAGGCCGTGCCGGCGCCGACGGCGGTGCCGCTCGACATCCGCTTCTTCGCCGCCGATCGAAGGCGCTGCGGCGCGCCATGGACGCGCGCATCCGCGCGGTGCTGCCCGGGGAGACGGGGGCGGTGGCGAGCGCGCTCGTCACCGGCGTGCGCGATGCGATCCCGCCCGAGGTCAACGAGGCGATGCGCATATCCGGCCTCTACCACGTGCTGTCGATCTCCGGGCTGCACATGGTGCTGGTGGCGGGCGTGATCTTCGCGCTGGTGCGGGGCGGGCTTGGCGCTGTCGCCGGCGCTGGCGCTGCGCCGGCCGATCAAGAAATGGGCGGCGCTCGCGGCGCTCGGCGGCGCCGCGTTCTACCTCGTGCTCTCGGGTGCGGAGGTGGCGACGCAACGCGCCTTCATCATGACGGCGCCTGGTGCTCGTCGGCATCCTCGCCGACCGGCCGGCGCATTACGCTCCGCACGCTGGCGTTCGCCGCGACCGCGACGCTGGCGCTGCAGCCGGAGGCGATCGCTCAACCCCGGCTTCCAGATGTCGTTCGCGGCCACGCTTGCGATCGTCGCGATCTACGAGCCGCTCGCGCCGGCCTTGGCGCAGCCGCCGGCCATGGGCGCGGCCATGCTGGAGCGGGCGCTGCGGCGAGCCGGGCGCTGGCTGCTGCTCGGCGCGCTCATCTCGCTCGTGGCGGGGCTCGCCACCACGCCTTACGCCGCCTTTCATTTCCATCGGCTCGCGCCGTATGGGCTGCTCGCCAACCTGCTGGCGATGCCGGTGATCTCCTTCGTCATCATGCCGGCGGCGCTCTTCTCCGTCCTGCTCATGCCCTTCGGCTACGACGCGCTCGGCTGGCAGGTCATGGGCTTCGGCATCGAGCTGATGCTCGAAGATCGCGCGCTGGGTCGCGGCATCTGCCGGCGCGGAGGGGCGGATCGCCGCCTTCGGCGTCGGTGCGCTCCTCATCGCGACGGCGGGCCTGATCGTGCTGCGCCTCCCCACGACGCGGCTGCGCCTCGCCGGCATTCCCTTGCTCGCGCTCGCGCTCGTTCTCGCGGTGACGGCGACACGGCCCGACGTCTATGTCGACGCGGAGGGCGAGGCGGTGGCGGTGCGCGGCGCCGACGGCCGGCTTACCATCTACGGCGCCAGCGGCGACCGTATCGCGGCGGAAAACTGGCTCGCGGCCGACGGCGAGAGCCGGGGACGGGCGCAACGTCGAGGCCGGCTTCCACCTGCGACGACAAGGGCTGCGTGACAAAGCTCTTCGACGGGACGATCGTGGCGGTGGCGCTGCGCGCGGAAGCCTTCGCCGACGATTGCAGCGAAGCGGGGCTCGTCGTGCTCGCAGCGCGAGGTGCCGGCGGCCTGCCGGGCGCCGTCGATCGACCGGCGCACGCTCACCACCACCGGCGCGGTGGGCTTGCGGCGTATCGACGGAAACTGGATCGCCGAGCCCGTGCGCTCGCCGCTTGCCGATCGGCCCTGGTACGGCCGCGCGACGCCGCCCGATGCGAACGCGCTCACGCGGCTTGCGCGCAAGGGACCGGTGAGGCCAATGTCGGATGCGGAATTGCCGCTCGCCGTGCCGGGCGACGTGCCGGTGCCGGAATTGCCGGACGATCGGGAAAATCAGTAGCGGCGGAACAGCCCGACGAGCTTGCCCTGGATCTGCACCCGGTCGGGACCGAAGATGCGGGTCTCGTAGGACGGGTTCGCGGCCTCGAGCGCGATCGAGGCGCCCTTCTTGCGCAGGCGCTTCAGCGTCGCCTCCTCGTCGTCGACCAGCGCCACCACGATGTCGCCGGTGTCGGCGGTGTCGTGCTGCTTGATCAGCACGAGTGTCGCCCTCGAAGATGCCGGCCTCGATCATCGAAGTCGCCGCGCACTTCGAGCGCGAAGTGCTCGCCCGCGACGACAGCATCTCCGGCGGCACGTGCATCGGTGTGGCTGCGGGTCTGGATCGCCGCGATCGGCGTGCCGGCGGCGATGCGGCCCATGACCGGGACCGCGACCGGGCGGCCGCCTTCGTCCTCCGTCGTCGTGCGCGCGACGCGGCCGAGACGTGCCCTCGATGACGTTCGGCGAGAAGCCGCGGCGCGGCGTGGCGCCCATGCCGGGCGACACGGTCTCGGGCAGGCGTGATCACTTCGAGGGCGCGGGCCCGGTTGGGCAGGCGGCGGATGAAGCCGCGCTCCTCGAGCGCCGTGATCAGGCGGTGGATGCCGGACTTGGAGCGCAGATCGAGCGCGTCCTTCATCTCGTCGAAGGAGGGCGGCACGCCCGACTCCTTCAGGCGCTCGTGGATGAAGCGGAGGAGCTCGTATTGCTTGCGGGTCAGCATCGGTCAGCTCCAGCCAGGGGAATCGAAACAAACCATGAACAAACGTAGCTGTTCTAGTTGTGTTCCGCAACAGGGAGCCATGGCTGATTCGCGTCAGCGGGAGGTTAATCGGGGAAGCGCAGCACCTGGCACATCTCGCCGAGGCGGGCGGCCGGGGCATGGGGCGGGCGGATGACGAGGCCGTCGGCGGCGGTGAGCAGCGCGAACAGCGCGCTGTCCTGGCGGCCGAAGGGGCTCGCCACCAGGTAGCCGTCGGCGGAGCGCTCGATCTTGGCGCGGAGATAATCCTGGCGGGCGTCGTTCGCGGGGAGGTCGGCGCCGAGGACCGCGGGCTCGGGCGCGAGCGCCGCGTCGCTGCGGCCCTGCAAGGTGCGCAACAGCGGCACCAGGAACAACAGCGCGCAGACGATGGAGGAGACCGGGTTGCCCGGCACGCCGAGGATGCGCAGCGCTCCCGCTTCGGCGAACAGCAGCGGCCGCCCGGGGCGGAGCGCGATGCGGTGGAAGGCGGGGATGACGCCCTCCTTGGCGAGCGCCGGCGCCACGAGATCGTGGTCGCCCACCGAGGCGCCGCCGATCAGCACCAGCACGTCGGCGGGCAGGTCGCGGGCGCGCCGCAGCGCGCCCACGAGCATCTCCACGCGATCGGAGAAGATGCCGAAGTCGGCGACCTCGCCGCCTTCGTTGCGCACGATCGCGGCGAGCGACAAGGGATTGCTTGCCACGATGCGATCGGGCGCGGCGACGTCGCCGGGCGCCACCAGCTCGTCGCCGGTGGCGACGAGGGCCACGCGCGGGCGGCGCGCGGCCTCGACCGTGGCATGGCCCATGGAGGCGGCGAGGCCCACGTCGCGGGCGCCGAGTCTCCGGCCGGCCTGGAGCAGCACCTCGCCGGCCTTGAAGTCGAAACCTTGGCTACGCACGAACCTGCCGGGCGGCGAAGGGGGAAGGGCGACGCGATCGCGGGCGCGATCGGCGTCTTCCTGGGCCACCACCGTGTCGGCGCCGGCGGGCATGAGCGCGCCGGTGAAGATGCGCACCGCTTCGCCCGGGGCGAGCGCGTCGGCATACGGGTGCCCGGCGCCGGCTTCGCCCACGACCGTCAGCTCCGCCGGGAGATCGGCGCTCGCCGCGGCGTAGCCGTCCATGGCCGAGACGTCGTGCGGCGGCTGGTCGCGCTTGGCGGCGAGGTCGCGGGCGAGCACGCGGCCGTGCGCTTCCGCGACGGGAACGGTCTCGGTGGCGAGCGTCTTGAGCCCGTCCAGCATGCGGGCAAGCGCATCTTCGACGGCGAGCAGCGCCATCTATTTCCCCGCGCGCCAGTCGCCGGAGGCGCCGCCGGATTTCGCGAAGAGCCGAATGCCCTCGATGCGCATGCCGCGCTCGGCGGCCTTCACCATGTCGTAGATGGTGAGGCAGGCGACGGAGACGGCGGTGAGCGCCTCCATCTCGACGCCGGTCTGGCCCGCGACCTTCACCGTGGCGCGCACGACGAGGCCGGGCAGCTTGCGGTCGGGCTGAATGTCGATTTCGACCTTGGTGATGGGGAGGGGATGGCAGAGCGGGAATCAGCTCGTGGGTCCTCTTCGCCGCCTGGATCGCGGCGATGCGGGCGGCGCCCAGCACGTCGCCCTTCTTGGCGTTGCCCTGCTGCACGAGCTTGAGCGTGGCCGGGCGCATCTTCACCTTGCCCTCGGCGACCGCGACGCGCTCGGTGGTGGCCTTCGCCGACACGTCCACCATGCGCGCTTCGCCGCGTTGGCTCAGATGGGTGAGGGATTTCTTGCGCATCGAGGGACGATAGCCTTCTTGTTTCGCGGCGGACTCGGGATGTGATTGATCGTTCTCGCGAGCGGATTTTTCCGCCCCGAGGTTTGATACTGCCCCTCGCGGTACAATGCGAGGGGGGCGGAGCGCCGAGCGGCGCACCTTGTAATCCGCGCCTTGCGGCACGGGCGGGCTCTTCGCTGAAGGCCCGCGCGCCACTCGGCGCTCCACCGCGGCTCTCGCCTCGGGTCCCGTAGGACCGTTGGCTCGACCCCGGGCCGCGCTTCCGGGAGACGGCTCGCTCACGCAAGCCGGCCCGTCTAGCAAGCTCCTTGCAGGGCGGTCGTAATGCCGCCCGGGCGGAGCCCCGGGGCAGCCCGGGAGCGTGGTGACTAGCCGCGCCCGCAGGGGCCGCACCCGCTCCATCGACCAGACGTCACCGGAAGACGCCCCTCGCCGAGCGGGATGAGGAGATTTAATTCCTAGATAGAAGCGAATGTATGACGATAGGAGTATTTTCAGGATGATCTATTTGAAGTACCAAACCGCCACAACGACACTGGAGGCGAGGACGGGAGGCGAAAGCAAGAAACTGTAGAAGTAGTAAGGACTTCGACTGTCGAAACAAAGCCTTGGGAAAGATAGGATATTTCCTTTACGCGGGAAATATCCCGCAGTAGACCTGGGATCACTTATTTACGGATTCCGGAAGGGTGAGTCTCGGGGCGTCAAAGTAGGCCCCGAAAAGGTGAGGGCCAGAAGGTGCGCACCCTCTGGCCCTCTAGGTCCCCCAACGGGGCTGCGAAGTGTGGCGGGCATACGTTCCTTCCACACCCCGGAAGTCCAAGAGGGGCCAACAGAACCCCTCAAGGCGCCCGTAGTTACGAGCTAAGTCACGGAGTGCACTCGCGGTTTGCAAGTCCGGGGTCGGTTGCAGCCGACCCCCCGTTGCTCCAGGGCGAATTCAGGGTCCCTGATTTGCCCCTCAGTTTTAGGTCGACTCCGCTTTGGGAGTCGAGAGCCCAGGATGCGGGTGTGGACGACGCGGCCCCCTTACGAACGCTATTCACACGAAAAAGAATGAGCAGCGCGACAATGCCTATCGGCAGATGCTGGAAAACGCCGCCGGAGGCCCAGCGCAAGAGCGACTTCGGCGCGGCCCGGTCGCAACGGAACAAAACTAAGGCTGCGAAGCGCGGCAGTTAGCGCACTGGGCCGCGGTATCCGGTAATCATCATCCTAGTCAGGCTTCCACATTGCGGGCACCAACATAGACGGAATGGGTTGGCGTAGAGATCGTCGTTCGCGCCCGTATTTATCTGTGAGGTGCAAGATACAACTTGAAGAAAATCCCACACAGGGGGAGCAATTATTTTTAGGATCATCGTTGCACTTAATCCCACGGGAGAGCGAACGTGACCCGCGATATGGAACTCATTCGAAAAATACTAATTGATATTCAACATCGTAAAGACGCATCGCCCGAAATCTACCAGACAAAATTTGAGGGCTACGACGAAACGTCGGTTTCTCGACATATCGAAATGCTATTGGACGCTAATTTAATAGAGGGGAAAAAATCGCGGCCGGTAACCGGTATTCCACTAGTAATAGTCAGCGATCTTTTGGGCCGGACACGATTTTGCGTCCGCTATTGAGATGAAGGTGTATGGGAGAACTCTTAAGGCGAAATTTTCTAAAGCAGAATTAGCAAGTCTGCCGCTGGCTGTCATAAGAAGTGTTGGCCGTAGAACTTTTGACCTCATGCGGCCAAGGGAAAAGCGGGGCTATGACTTAACCGGCGTTTCTTTGAAGTATCGCAAGCCGTGAATTCGGCTAGCCGGCAATTGATGCGAAACCGGTGACGACTCCGACGACAAACACAGATACCTGAAAGCACAGCGCAGAGTGACGAGGGCTCAAGTAAAGTCCTGCTCGCTCTAGCGGGCTCTCGACGTCAATTAAACTTATCTGCATCAGACTATGTGCTTCTTGAATTCGCCTGATAGCCTTACCTTCTTTTATTAGCGTGATGATTTCTCCGATTCCCATTGAAATAAGTCCCGCAACGAAGAAGCCGAGTGTCAACAAAAAAAGTCGAGATGGCGATCCGCTTCGCCATGTAGTGGCAATGAAACTAAGTATCGCAAGAGCGGCACCGGCGTTTCCTATCCACAGGGATTTTTGCGCCTGGCTATAGATACGCTCAGCGCGACTGAGACGCGGCTCTAAAAAGTCCTGAACGCGCTCCAGCTCGCGTAGTTGCGCGTCGGCGGCTTCATCACGTAGTTCCGCCGCGGCTTCGTCCTCCCCGGAAAAATGCAATGACATCGGGGCTGCTCCAAGTTGCCCGTCCGCACAGAGCCTACGGAACTTTGAGAGGATAGTCGCTACATTCTAATCGAGAAACGCTTGGCGAAGGCAAATAACGAGCGCCATCACCGATATCCCTCAAGCACTCTTCGCCTTCTTCCCGCGCCCGAGCAGCGCCGCCGTCGCTGCCATCACGTCGTTCTGGCGCATCAGGCTTTCGCCGACGAGCACGGCCTTGACGCCGGCGGCGGCGAGGCGGGTCACGTCGGCGGCGGTGGCGATGCCGCTCTCGCCGACGAGCAGGCGGTCCTTCGGCACCTTCGGCGCCAGACGCTCGGTGGTCTCGAGCGTGGTCTCGAAGGTGCGCAGATTGCGGTTGTTGATGCCGATGAACCGGCGCCGAGCTTCAGCGCGCGGTCGAGCTCGATCTGGTCGTGCACCTCGACCAGCGCATCCATGCGCCAGTCCACGGCCGCGGCATAGAGCTCGCGCGCCGTGTCGTCGGTCGACGGCGGCGAGGATGATGAGGATGCAGTCGGCGCCGAGCGCGCGGCTCTCGGCCACCTGATAGGTCTCGAAGAGGAAATCCTTGCGCAGCACGGGGAGCGCGGTGGCGTTGCGCACGGCCGCCAGATGCTCGGGCGCGCCCTGGAACGACGGGCGGTCGGTGAGCACCGAGAGGCACGCGGCGCCCCCGGCGCATAGGCGCGGGCGATCTCGGGCGGATCGAAATCGGCGCGGATCAGCCCTTGCGACGGGCTCGCCTTCTTGACCTCGGCGATGAGCGCCGGTTTCCCCGCGCTTGATCTTGGCGTCGAGGCCGGGAGGAAGCCGCGCACCGGGGCGGCGCGTCTCGGCGGCGCGCTCCATCTCGCGCAGGGCCGCGTGGGCTTGGCGCTCGCGATCTCCTCGCGCTTGTAGGCCTCGATCTGGGCGAGGATGTCGGACATGTCAGGCGTTCGACACGGTGATGAGCTTGTCGAGCCGCGTGTTGGCGGCGCCGATGTCGAGCGCCTTGATGCCGAGCGCGACACCCTCGCGGATGTTCTTCGCCTTGCCGGCGACGACGAGCGCGGCGCCGGCGTTCATCAGCACGACGTCGCGGTAGGGGCCGGGCATGCCGTCGAGCAGGGCGCGGAGTGCGGCGGCATTCAGCGCCGCCTCGCCGCCGCGCAGCTGCTCGGGGTTGGAGCGCGGCAAGCCCGCGTCCTCGGGGGTGACCTCGAAGCTCGTGAGCTTGCCGCCCTTGATCTCGGCGACGAAGCTCGGGCCGGTGGTGGTGATCTCGTCGAGGCCGTCGGCGCCGTGCACGACCCAGGCGCGCTCGGAGCCGAGCGCGCGCCAGCACCTTGGCGACCGGCTCGACCCAGTGCCGGGCGAAGACGCCGAGCATCTGCCGCTTGACGCCGGCCGGGTTCGACTGCGGCCCGAGCAGGTTGAACATGGTGCGGGTGCCGAGCTCGACGCGGGTGGGGCCGACGTGCTTCATCGCCGGATGATGCGCCGGCGCGAACATGAAGCCGATGCCGGCCTCGCGCGATGCAGCGGCTGATCTGCTCGGGCGCGAGGTCGATCTTGACGCCGAGCGCCTGCGAGCACGTCGGCGGCGCCGGACTTCGACGAGAGCGCGCGGTTGCCGTGCTTGGCGACCGGCACGCCGGCGCCGGCCACGACGAAGGCGGCGGAGGTCGAGATGTTGAAGGTGCCGGCGCCGTCGCCGCCGGTGCCGACGATGTCGATGGCGTCGTCGGGCGCCTCGACCGGCACCATCTTGTCGCGCAGGATCGAGACGGCGGCGGCGATCTCGTCCGACGGTCTCGCCCGTGACGCGCAGGCCCATGAGGAACGCGCCGATCTGGCCGGGGTCGCTTCGCCCGCCATGATCGTTGTCATGACGGCGCGCATCTCCTCGCCGGTGAGCGTCTGGCGCCGGCGCGATCTTGCCGATGAGCGCCCGGAGCCTTGATGTCCATCACGCGGCGTCCGCGCGTTGAAGTCGCGGGCGAGGTTGAGGAAATTCTGCAGGATCGCGTGGCCGTTCTCGGACGCGATGCTCTCGGGGTGGAACTGCACGCCGTGCACCGGGTAGCGTCTTGTGCTGCAGACCCCATGATCAGGCCGTCGTCGGTCGTCGGCGGTGACCTCGAGAGCTCGGCCGGCAGGGTCTCGCGCTTGACGATCAGCGAGTGGTAGCGCGTCGCCTCGAAGCCGGAGTTGAGGCCGCGGAACATGCCCTTGCCGGTGTGGTTGATCTGCGAGGTCTTGCCGTGCATCAGGTGCGGGCGCGCGGACCACGTCGCCGCCCATCGCCTGGCCGATCGCCTGGTGGCCGAGGCAGACGCCGAGGATCGGCGTCGTCGGCGCGAAGCGGTCGATCAGGCCGAGGCAGATGCCGGCCTCGTTCGGCGTGCAGGGGCCGGGCGAGAGCACGATCGCCTCGGGCGCCATCGCCGCGATCTCGTCGAGCGTGATCTTGTCGTTGCGACGCACCTCGGACTCGGCCCCGAGCTCGCCGAGGAAGTGGACGAGGTTGTAGGTGAAGCTGTCGTAGTTATCGATGACGAGAGGCGCATGTCTGGGGTTCCAGCTCGGACGCTATGTAGCCCGGGTCATTCCCGCGAGAGCTGGAACTCGACAGAGCTGCGCCATCGGAACGCGGCGGTCGATTGCCCGATCCTCGCTTCGCCGGCGTAGCGTAGCGCTTCCTCCGCCGCGCTGAAAAGGGCGCGGGCCTTGTTTTCGCATTCCAGCTGCTCGAGCTCGGGCTTGCTGTCGGCGACGATGCCGGCGCCGGCCTGCACGTAGATCTTGCCGTCCTTCACGATCGCGGTGCGCAGCACGATGCAGGTGTCCATGGTGCCGTCGGCGCCGAAATAGCCGACGCAGCCGGCATAGATGCCGCGGCGCGTCCTTCTCCAGCTCGTCGATGATCTCCATGGCCCGCACCTTGGGCGCGCCGGAGACGGTGCCGGCGGGGAAGCCGGCCGCCAGCGCGTCGACGAGGTCGTGCTTCGGGTCGAGCTCGCCCACGACGTTGGAGACGATGTGCATGACGTGGCTGTAGTACTCGAGGAAGAACTTGTCGGTGACCTTCACGCGTCGCCGATCTTGGCGACGCGGCCGACATCGTTGCGGCCGAGGTCGAGCAGCATCAGGTGCTCGGCGCGCTCCTTGGGATCGGCCAGCAGCTCGTCGGCGAGCTCCTTGTCCTCGGTCGGCGTCGCGCCGCGCGTCCGGGTGCCGGCGATGGGGCGGATCGTGACCTTGCCGTCGCGCACGCGCACCAGGATCTCCGGGCTCGAGCCGACGACGGCGAAGTCGCCGAAATCGAGGAAGTACATGTAGGGCGAGGGGTTGGTGCGGCGCAGCGCGCGGTAGAGCGCGGTCGGCGGCAGCGTGAACGGCGCCTCGAAGCGCTGGCGCAGCACCACCTGGAAGATGTCGCCGGCGCGGATGTACTCCTTGGCGCGGCGCACCATGTCCTTGAAACGCTCGGCCTTGGTGTTGGAGACGGGCCTGAGCGGTCCCGGCTCGATCTCGTGGCTTTCCGCCTGCTCCAGGTGGCGATCGAGATCGGCGACCACGCGGTCGAGGCGGGCCCGCGCCGCGGCCTCGGCCTGCGCCGCCGACACGCCCTTGGCCGGCCGCACCGGCGTCACCACGGTGATCGCGTCGCGCACGGAATCGAACACCACGACGATGGTGGGCCGGATGAGGATCGCGTCGGGCATGCCGATGGGATCGGGTTTCGCCGCGGGCAGGCGCTCCATCAGGCGCACGGTCTCGTAGCCGAGATAGCCGAACACGCCCGCCGCCATGGGCGGCAGGTCGGCCGGCACCTTCAGCTGCGACTCGGCGAGAAAGTTCC
The DNA here is from genome assembly GCA_963792635.1 of uncultured Alphaproteobacteria bacterium. Classification (GTDB taxonomy): domain Bacteria; phylum Pseudomonadota; class Alphaproteobacteria; order Rhizobiales; family Xanthobacteraceae; genus DATNNN01. The sequence continues at coordinate 382,767 of CAWBWX010000006.1, read as the reverse complement.
GCAGCGCTTGCAGCGGCGGCTCGGCGAGCGGCGTGAAGGCGTCGATTCTTCTCGGGCGCGCGATTGATCTCGGCGCGGGCGCCCTGGCAGCGCCAGATGGCGTCCGGGGCGAAACCGAGGATCGAGTAGCGGCCGCGGGCGGCGCCGCCTTCCACCGACTCGAACAGAAACGCGGGCGAGCGGCCGCGCGCGATCTTGAGGAAGGCCGACACCGGCGTCTCCAGGTCGCCCACGAGCGTCGTGGCGACGAGCTGTGGCTCGCCCGCCTCGTAGCGGGCCGCGAAGCTCGGCTCCACGATCGCGTCCACGTCAGCGACGACCGGTGGAATCGCCGGTGACTTGGCGCAGCGCCGCATCGTTGATGCGCACGCCGAGGTCGGCCTGGATGCGCACCACGTACTGGGTCAGCAGATCCTCTTGCAGGTTGCGGGCAAGTGTCGCGTCCGCTTGCTCGGCCTCGGCGCCGACCGGCGGCAGGGTTATCGCCGTGACGCGGAAGACGACCCGGCTGATGCCGTCGTCGGCGATGGTGATCCCGCTCTTGTCCTTGTCGGTGTCGAAGACGCGGCCGAGCGCGCGCGCGTCGAGGCCTTCGACGGCGCGGCCGCGCTTCAGCCCGCAAGCTTCTGCACGCCGAGCCCGGGGGCGGCGGCGGAAAACGGCTCGCCGGCGTCGAGCTTCAGGCGGATCGCGTCGGCGCGTGCCACCAGGCGCTTCGCCGTCTCCTCGTCGCGCCAGCGCTGCTCGACGTTGGCGCGCGCCTCGTCGAGGGTGCGCTCGCGCGCCGGCGTGATCTTTTTCACCTCGTACCAGACATAGCCGCCTGCCTGACGCAGCTCGATCGGATCGGTGTCGACGCCAGCCTGGGCGTTGAACACGGCGGGGACGAACTGATCGCGGGCGGGCAGGTTCTCGACCGGCTCGCCGTTCGGCGTGCGGCCGGTGCGATCCATGGCATCGACGGTGACGGCGGGAAGGCGAAGCTTCTGCGCCACCTCGCTGAGGTTGGAGCCAGCGGCGCGCTCGTCCTCGATTTTGTCATGCAGATCGAGTATCTGGCGCCGCGCGCGCTCAACCTGCAGCTCGCGCCGGATCTCCGGTGCCACCGAGGCGAATGGGCGTTCGCTCGCGGGCTCGATCTTCACGACGCGCACCAGCACGGTGCCGAAGCGCCCCTGGATCGGCGCGCTGATCTTGCCCGTCTCCAGCGAAAACGCGGCGTCGGCCACCGCCTGGTCGAGGACTTCGCGCTTGGCGAGCAAGCCGAGCGCCACGTCCTTGGGATCGAGGCCGCGCTCCTTGACGATGTCCTGGAACGGCGTGCCGGCGGCGATGCGGTCGGCGGCGGCCTTTGCCTGGTCCGCCGACGGGAACACGATCTGCTCGATCTCGCGGCGCTCCGGCGTGGCGTAGCGGTCGCGCCGGGCCTCGTAGGCCTGGCGCACGTCGTCATCGGAGACCTCGATCCAGGGTCCGATCGTGTCGGGAGTGAGCGTCACGTAGACGAGCTCGCGATATTCCGGGGCGCGAAAATCGGTCTTGTTCGCCTCGTAGTAGGCGCTGACCTCTTCGGCGGTCGGCGCCGGGACGGCGCCGGCCTCGGGCCGGCCGAGCCGGACGAAGTCGATCGAGCGCTCCTCGTTCTCGTAGCGGCGGATGGCGTCGCGCAGCGCCGCGGGCGGCCGGATGTCGCCGCCGAGGGAGCCGGCGAGCTGGCGCCGCAGCATGAGGCGGCGCTCGCTCGCGATGTAGTCGGCTTCGCTGAAGCCGTTCTGGCGGAGAATCTCGCGGAAGGAGATGGGATCGAACACGCCGCCGGGACCGCGGAAGTTAGGATTTTCGTGAATGCGCTGCACGATCACCGAGTCGGAGATGCCGAGGCCGAGCTGGCGCGCCTTCTGGTCGAGGGCATACTCGGCGATCATCTCGCCGAGGATCTGCCGGTCGAGACCCATGGCGCGGGCCTGCTCGCCGGTGATGCCACGGCCATACTGGCGGCTCATCTGCTGCAGCCGCTCGGTATAGACGCGGCGAAATCCCTCGGTCGAGATTTTCGTGTCGCCGACCACCGCCACGTCCTGCGCGCCGAATCCGCGAAAAACGTCGGCGACGCCCCAGATCGCGAAGGCGATGATGAGGAGCCCGAGCAGGATTTTCGCAAAGATGCCGCCCGCATGTTTGCGCAGATAGTCCAATGCCATGTCTAACCCTTTGAAAGCTGGCGGAATATAGGGAGCGCCTGCCCACAGCGCAAACGCCGCCCTGGTTTGCGCCGCCGCGCCCGGTCTGCTACCCGGCGCTGCAACCAAGGAAACATGATGGCGGGGCGTCGTCCGCTGGTGGCGGGGAACTGGAAGATGAACGGGCTCCGCGCCGCCGTGGCGGAGCTCGACGCCGTCTGTCGCGGCTACGACAAAGGGTTAGGCGCCGACCTCATGGTATGCCCGCCCGCGACCCTGATCGTGAGTTTTGCCGAGAAAGCGCGGGGGACCGGGGTGCTGATCGGCGGCCAGGACTGCGCGCCGGAGCCCACCGGGGCTTTCACCGGCGATATCTCGGCCGAAATGCTCAAGGACGCGGGCGCAAGCGCCGTGATCGTCGGCCACTCGGAGCGGCGCGCCGGCCACGGCGAGACCGATGCGCGGGTGCGCGCCAAGGCCGAGGCGGCGTTGCGCGCCGGGCTCTTGGCCATCGTCTGCGTCGGCGAGACCAAGGCCGAACGCGACGCGGGCAAGACCCTTGAGGTGATTTCGCGCCAACTGCAGGGCTCGGTGCCCGACGCCGCCACGGCGGCGAACACCGTGATCGCCTACGAGCCGGTTTGGGCGATCGGCACCGGTGTCACGCCCACGCCGGTGCAGGCCGCCGAGGTGCATACCCACATCCGCGGCGCGCTGTCGCGGCGCTTCGGGCCGGCGGGCGAGGGCATGCGCATCCTCTATGGCGGCTCGGTGAAGCCGGATAACGCGGCGGCGCTGATGCAGGCCAAGGACGTCGATGGGGCGCTGGTCGGCGGCGCCAGCCTCAAGGCAAAGGATTTTCTCGCCATTGCAAAGGTTTATTCCAGCACCTAAGTAGACGGGCGGCGGGTGGAAAGCCTCGCCGCGATCGTGTAAGCAGCGCCCGAACAAGGCCCTCCATGCAAACCGTTCTCATCCTCATCCACCTCCTGATCGTGCTCGCCATGATCGCGGTCGTGCTCCTGCAGAAGTCGGAGGGCGGCGGCCTCGGCATCGGCGGCGGCGGCGGGGGTTTCCTTTCCACGCCGCGGCTCGTCCAACGTGCTGACGCGGACCACCGCGTATCTCGCAGGCACCTTCTTCGTCACGAGCTTCCTGCTTTCGGTGCTGGCGGGGTGGGGGCGGCAGCCGCAATCGATCCTCGGCACCCAGCCGGTGGTGCCGAGCGCGCCTGGAGCGCCGGGGCCGGTGCAGCCGGGCGGCAGCATCCTCGATCAATTGCGGCCCTCGACGCCGCAGGCGCCCCAGTCGCAATGATGCGATCGCTGACAGGGCCGGGTAACCGGCCCTTCGGTTTTTTACGGGGACAGCCGCAGTGCCTCTCGTCGAATCGCTCGCGGAGGTCTAAAGGTTAAATCCCATGGCGCGGTACATCTTCATCACCGGCGGCGTGGTCTCCTCTCTTGGCAAGGGTCTCGCTTCAGCAGCGCTCGGCGCGCTCCTGCAGGCGCGCGGCTTCTCGGTTCGCCTGCGCAAGCTCGATCCCTATCTCAACGTCGATCCGGGGACGATGTCGCCGTACCAGCATGGCGAGGTCTACGTCACCGACGACGGCGCCGAGACCGATCTCGACCTCGGCCACTACGAGCGCTTCACCGGCCGTCCCGCCACGCGCCAGGACAACATCACCACCGGGCGCATCTACCAGGAGATCCTGCAGAAGGAGCGGCGCGGCGACTATCTCGGCGCCACCATCCAGGTCATCCCGCACGTGACCAACGCGATCAAGGACTTCATCCTCGAGGGCAATGAGGGCTTCGACTTCGTCCTGTGCGAGATCGGCGGCACGGTGGGCGACATCGAGAGCCTGCCGTTCCTCGAAGCGATCCGCCAGATCGAGAACGAGCTGCCGCGCAATCACGCGGCCTACATCCACGTCACGCTGTTGCCGTTCATCCCGTCGGCGGGCGAGCTCAAGACCAAGCCGACGCAGCACTCGGTGAGCGAGCTGCGCTCGATCGGCATCCAGCCCGACATCCTGCTCTGCCGCAGCGACCGCGAAATTCCGCGCGAGGAGCGGCGCAAGCTTTCCCTCTTCTGCAACGTGCGCGAAAGCGCCGTGGTCGAGGCCCGCGACGTGGACAACATCTACGCGGTGCCGGCGGCCTATCACGCCGCCGGACTCGACCGGGAGATTCTCGCCACCTTCGGCATCGAGCGGGCGAAAGCGCCGGACCTCGGGCGCTGGCAGCGCATCGAAGAGCGCATGCACAATCCCGAAGGCGACGTCACCATCGCCATCGTCGGCAAGTACACCGGGTTGAAGGACGCCTATAAGTCGCTGATCGAGGCGCTCACCCACGGCGGCATCGCCAACAAGGTGAAGGTCAACCTCGACTGGATCGAGTCGGAAATCTTCGAGAACGAGGACCCGGCGCCGTTCCTCGAGCACGTGCACGGCATTCTCGTGCCCGGCGGCTTCGGCCAGCGCGGCGCCGAGGGCAAGATCCGCGCGGCGCGTTTCGCGCGCGAGCGCAACGTGCCGTATTTCGGCATCTGCTTCGGCATGCAGATGGCGGTGATCGAGGCGGCGCGCAATCTCGCCGGCATCGAGGGCGCCAATTCCACCGAGTTCGGCTCGACCCCGGAACCGGTGGTCGGCCTCCTCACCGAATGGATGAAGGGAAACGACAGCGAGCGGCGCCAGCTCGGCGGCAACCTCGGCGGCACCATGCGGCTCGGCGCCTTTCCGGCGCATCTGGAGAAGGGAAGCCGCGTCGCCGGCATCTATGGCGCCCGCGACATCTCCGAGCGCCACCGCCACCGCTACGAGGTGAACACCGGCTACAAGGCGCGCCTCGAGGACGAGGGCATGCGCTTCTCCGGCATGTCGCCGGACGGGCTATTGCCGGAGATCATCGAATATCCGGAGCATCCCTGGTTCGTCGGCGTGCAGTTCCATCCGGAACTGAAATCGCGGCCGTTCGAGCCGCACCCGCTGTTCGCCTCCTTCGTCGAGGCGGCGGTGGAGCAGAGCCGGCTGGTTTAGCGAGGCTGCCTATTGCCGACTGGAGGCTAGCGGCCCTGAGATAATTTCATGATGGTTGCTAGGAAACGCGCGGCTGGTGACACGCGTGATCACCGGCTATAGGCGTAAGAGGTAAGAACTTCGATCGTGTACACATGGTACATGTACAGATACCTGTGAAAGAATACGATTGCTATTGCTAGCCAAGCAACGAGTTGCCATTTCGGGCGCCAAGTCCAGCCGGGAAACGCATCGGCTACAATTTCCGGCGCAATTGGCTTTCTTTTTCTTTCGTGCTGTCGAACGATCTGGACGACGAGCGCAATTGCCGCGAGAAACGCGGTAAACGACAGATTCCGGCAAAAGCTGTAGAGCTGAAGAAAGGTAACGATGCGCTGGTATGAGTCTTTGTCTTGTTTCGCAGTGCTATACGCCTCACGGAACAATTCGTTCGGATCAGTTGGCGCGGTTGGCTTCTTTGCCTTTATTGTTTTTTGAAGATCCGGCTCTGCCTTAAAGTGCGGGCTGAACAAGACACGTACCCACTCGGGCGGACTACTCTGATTCCCGTGCATGACATGAATAATCGGCGGCTTCATCAAGTTTCCGACGATCCCTCGATCAAAGATCAATCCCGCCCCGGTCGAGAGCATGTGGCCGATGATATAGGCCGCCACCACGGCAAGCGTTCCTGCAGCGATGTTCCATTCGTTGCGAAGAATTAATCGCGTTCCATAAATCAAGTCGCAGGCCGCTAACGCCACGATGCCTGGCATCAGATAGGCGACCGCGTCATAACCCGGCAGCGCAATTAAACGATCCATGAGCTACCCCTGATGGCTAGAATATTATCATACACGCATGAATTGTCATGTGGCGTTTGTTCTAATTTGCGAGCATGAGAATTGTATGGGAAGAAATCTCGATCACGCCGTTCACGCCGTGCGCGATCTCGAAGCGGCGGGAGCGCTTTACGGGCGGCTCGGCTTTCAGGTCGGCGCCCGCAACCAGCATCCCTGGGGCACGGCCAACCGCATCGTGCAGCTGCCCGGCTTCTTCGTGGAGATCCTCGGCGTAGCGGAGCCGGAGAAGATCCCGCCCATGAGCGCGGGCAGCTTTTCCTTCGGCGCCTTCAACCGCGATTTTCTTGCCCGCAACGGCGAAGGGCTCGCCGGCCTCGTGCTCGAGAGCGGGGATGCGTCGGCCGACAAGGCCGCGTTCGACCAGGCGGGCTTCGGCGGCTTCGCGCTGCTCGAGTTCGCGCGCAAGGCGGTGCGCGCCGACGGCAGCGACACCGAGGTCGGCTTCTCCATCGCGTTCGCCCGCGATCCGGCGTCGCCCGACGTCGCCTTTTTCACCTGCAAGCAGAAGGCGCCGGAGAATTTCTGGTCGGCGGAGCTGCAGCGCCACCCGAACGGCGCTCTGGCGATCGCGGCGGCCGTGTTCGTGGCGGAGAACCCGGCCGACCATCATATTTTTCTCGAAACCTTCTCCGGCTCGCGCGACGTGCGCGCCACGTCGCTGGGCCTGCGCGTGGAGACGCCGCGCGGCGTGATCCTCGCCTTCGACCGCCGCGGATATGAGGACGCGCTCGGCCTGCCGCCGCCGCCGGACGTCGGGCTGCGCCTGGCGGCGCTGGTCTTCCGCGTTGGCGATCCGGCGGCGGCGGAAGCGCTGTTCAAGAAGAACGGCATCGCCTACCGCCAGCACCGTGAACGCCTGGTGGTTGGCCCGCAAATCGCCCACGGCGCGGCGCTCGTATTCGAGCGCTGATTTTGCTACCTGATGGCCATGCGCCCGGAGTCCATCCCATCGCCTGAGCCGACCGTCGTGGTCGGGAGCGTGCAATTCGGCAACCGGCTGCCGCTCGCGCTCATTGCCGGGCCGTGCGTTCTGGAGAGTCGGGCGCACGCGCTGGAAGTTGCGACCGCGCTGAAGGAGATCGCCGCCAAGGTCGGCATCGGCCTCGTGTTCAAGACGTCCTTCGATAAGGCGAACCGCACCGCGGCGAAGAGCGCCCGCGGCGTCGGCCTGAAGGAGGCGCTGCCGGTATTCGCCGAGATCCGCGACAAGCTCAAGATTCCGGTGCTCACCGACGTACACACGGCCGAGCAGTGCGCGCCCGTGGCGGAAGCCGTCGACGTATTGCAGATCCCGGCCTTCCTCTGCCGGCAGACCGATCTGCTCGTCGCCGCCGCCAAGACCGGCCGCGTGGTCAACGTGAAGAAGGGCCAGTTCCTGGCGCCGTGGGACATGAAGAACGTGGTCGACAAGATCACCGCGGCAGGGAACCGCAAGGTGCTGGTGACCGAGCGCGGCACCTCGTTCGGCTACAACACCCTCGTCTCCGACATGCGGGCGCTGCCGATTCTCGCGCGCACCACCGGCGCGCCGGTAATCTTCGACGCCACCCACTCGGTGCAGCAGCCGGGCGGGCAGGGGACAGCGTCGGGCGGCGAGCGCGAGTTCGTGCCGGTGCTGGCGCGGGCCGCGGTGGCGGTCGGCATCGCCGGCGTCTTCATCGAGACGCATCCCGATCCGGACAAGGCGCCATCCGACGGGCCCGAACATGGTTCCGCTGCAAGAAATGGAAGCGCTGCTGCGGCAGCTCGTCGAGTTCGATCGCCTCGCCAAGCGCTGACGCCGCGCGTCAGCCGCGGCCGCGATAGGGCGCGACCCCCTGGTCGGGCACCCACACGCCGGCGGGCAGGCGGCCGCGCTGCCAGAACACGTCGATGGGAATGCCGCCGCGCGGATACCAGTAGCCGCCGATGCGCAGCCACTTGGGCTTGACCAGGCCGAAGACGCGCTTGCCGATGCCGACGGTGCAGTCCTCGTGGAAGGCGCCGTGGTTGCGGAAGCTCGCCGAGATACAGTTTCAGTGACTTCGATTCCAACAGCCATATTCCCGGCACGTAGTCGATGACGAGATGGGCGAAGTCGGGCTGGCCGGTGATCGGGCAGAGGGTGGTGAACTCGGGCGCGGTGAAGCGCGCCACGTAATCGGTATCGGCGTGCGGATTTTGCACGCGGTCGAGCTGCGCTTCCTCGGGCGAAGCGGGCAGGCGGGCAGGGCGGCCGAGAAGGGGCTTGCGGGCCATGGGATCGGTCCAGTCTGTTCGCCTGTGTCACTAGAGCGCTTGCCGGCCTTCGTCCATCGGCTGGACGATGCAGGCGGGGCATTCTAGCCTCAAGGCGTGGAGTAACTGCCGGGGCGGGCAGATGATGTCGGGGCGCACGAGCATCGTTTGGAAGCGGCTAGTCGCCGGGATCGCCCTCTATGGCCTGATCCTGCACACGGGCCTTTCGACGGTCCATTTCTACGCCAACCTCAATCCGGCGGGCTCGCTGCATGGGCTCGCCGAAATCTGCTTCGGCCTGGGCGGCACGGGCGAGCGCGCCAACGACGCGCCTTCCGATCAGAAAGCGGCGGATTATTCCTGCCCGATGTGCGTGCGCCTGGCGGGCCTGCATCTCGCTCCGCCGCCAGCGCCGTGGCCATGCCGCTCGTCTTTTCGCGACGGTCGAGGTGGCAAGCGAGGCTTTCGAGCATCAGCCTTCATCCGAATTTCGTTCGCCCGCACACCCGCGGGCCTCCGTCCTTCACCGTCTGATTTCGTCGCGACCGTAACCGACGCCACGCCTGGCGGTCGGCGCGGGGCGATCCATCGCAATCGAAAATCATGACGCGGAACATCCGCTGCGCGCGGCGCGCGGAACCGCAAAGAGGACGCAAATGAGTAGAGTTCGTATTTTGGCCGTGGGCGCGGCGGTGAGCCTGTTCGCCGTAGCGCCCGCCTACGCCCATCACCCCGACGCCACTGCCGGCGGCGGCAGCGGCCCGATCGCCACCATCGGGGCGTCGACGCTGGAATCCGGACAGCTGGCGTTCGCCTTCGTCAACCAGCTGATCAAGGTGCAGCGCTTCGACTTCACTCGGCTCGGCACCAACTCCGAGGCGCACTCGATGAAATACATCAACAGCGCCGCCTTTGCCGTCGCCTACGGCGCCACCGACGACCTCACGGTATCGCTGCGCCTGCCCTTCGTGCGGCGCGCCGATGTATTCGACGGCCATCGGCACGCCAATCCGGTGCCGCCGCCGCACGTGACGCTGCTCGGCGACTCGGAAGGCATCGGCGACGTGACGCTCTTGGGGCAGTACCGCTTCTACAACAACCAGGCGAGCGGGACCGAGGCCGCGCTCCTGTTCGGCGTGAAGGCGCCGACCGGCAAGACGAGCGAGCGGACGAGCGAGGGCGGGCTCTTCGAGGCGGAGTTCCAACCGGGCTCCGGGTCATGGGACGGTATGTTCGGCGCGGCGTTGAGCCAGCGTGTCGGCGGCTGGTCGTTTCATACCAATGGTCTCTTCATCGTCGCCGGCACCGGCACCCAGGCGACCAACCTCGGCAATCGCTTCCACTACAACGCCGCGGTGGCTTACCGGCTGATCGGCGAGGCGCCGCACGCGCACGCGCCGGGCACGGCGCCGCACTACCACGCGCCGACGTTCTCGCTTGACGGAATGGTCGAGATCAACGGCGAGTGGCAGGACTTCCAGACTGTCGCCGGCGTGCGCGACCCGAACTCCGGCGGTACCACCATTTACCTGTCGCCCGGGGTGCGCGCCTCCTACGGCAACGTCGGCGGTTTCCTGTCGGTCGGCATTCCGATCGTGCGGGATTTGAACGGGCTGCAGGCGCTGCCTGATTACCGGGTGCTTTTCGGGGTCTCCGTGGCGCTCGGCCGCTGAAGTAACCGCGACTGGCATTTCCACAGGCGGCCGTCTTTGCCCGCGGGCGCCCGTCCTGTAGAAGCGCGCCATGACAGCCATTGTCGATATCAAGGCGCGCGAAATCCTCGACAGCCGCGGCAACCCCACCGTGGAGGTCGACGTCATCCTCGACGACGGCTCGCTCGGGCGCGCCGCGGTGCCTTCGGGTGCGTCCACCGGCAAGCACGAGGCGGTGGAGCTGCGCGACGGCGACAAGCGCCGCTATCTCGGCAAGGGGGTGAAGAAGGCGATCGACGCGGTCGAGGGCGAGATCTTCGACGCCATCGGCGGCTTCGACGCCGAGGACCAGACCAAGATCGACGAGACGCTGATCGCGCTCGACGGCACGCCCAACAAGGCGCGGCTTGGCGCCAACGCCATCCTCGGCGTGTCGCTCGGCATCGCCAAGGCGGCGGCGGCGGCGGCGAGCATGCCGCTCTATCGCTACGTCGGCGGCGCCGGCGCGCGATTGCTGCCGGTGCCGATGATGAACATCATCAACGGCGGGGCGCACGCGGACAATCCCATCGATTTCCAGGAATTCATGGTGATGCCGGTCGGCGCGCCGACCTTCGCCGAGGGCCTGCGCATGGGGGCGGAAATCTTCCACACGCTGCGCCAGGCGCTGAAGGACGCCGGCCACAACACCAACGTCGGCGACGAGGGCGGCTTCGCGCCCAACCTCTCCGACGCGGACGCCGTACTCGGCTTCGTCATGAAGTCGATCGAGAAAGCCGGCTACAAGCCCGGCAGCGAGGTGGCGCTCGCGCTCGACTGCGCCGCCACCGAATTCTTCAAGGGCGGCGTCTACGCCTACGAAGGCGAGGGCAAGAAGCGCGACGCCGCGGCGCAGGTGCAGTACCTGGCCGACCTCTGTGCCCGCTATCCTATCGTCTCCATCGAGGACGGCATGGCCGAGGACGACTGGGCCGGCTGGAAGCTCTTGACCGACAAGATCGGCGGCCAAGGTGCAGCTCGTGGGCGACGATCTCTTCGTCACCAACGAGGAGCGGCTGAAGCGCGGTATCGGCGAGGGCGTCGCCAACGCGATCCTGGTGAAGGTGAACCAGATCGGCACGCTCACCGAGACGCTCGCCGCGGTGAAGACGGCCCAGCGCGCGAGCTACCGCGCGGTGATGTCCCACCGCTCGGGCGAGACCGAGGACGCCACCATCGCCGATCTCGCCGTCGCCACCGAGTGCGGACAGATCAAGACCGGCTCGCTGTCGCGCTCCGACCGCACGGCCAAATACAATCAGCTGCTGCGCATCGAGGAAGAGCTCGGGAAAGAAGCGCGCTACGCCGGCAGGGAAGCGCTCAGAGCCTAGGGCAGGGTTGCCTGCTTCGGCGCCGCCGATTCCAGTTCCTTGCGCGTCGGCGCCCGCAAGCCCACCGTGCGCCCGACGAAGCCGCCGGCAGTGAAGTACGGCGTGTCGCCGACGAACTGCAGATTGAGCACGGTGCGCAGGCCGCCGTCGCCGGGCGCCGACACGATGCTCTTGCGCGTCACGCGCACCGGCTTGCCGTTCACGAGCGCTTCCTCGATCACGCGGCCGCGCAGGGTACCTTTCGCGGGCAGATCCAATCCCATGACGCGCGCGAGCGTTGGTGCCACGTCGGCGTTGCTCACCGGCGCCGGGTTGCGATAGCGGCGCTTGAAGGCCGGGCCGATCGCGGCCATGAAAATTTCCGTGTCGGCGCGCGACAGCGTGCCGTGCATTCCCTGGCCCTGCTTCAGGGCCGTGTCGGCGACGGCGGCCGTGCACGCGAGCGGCTTGGGGCAACCGGTGCCGAAGGAGCGGAAGCTCACCACGATCGCGGGCGTCGGGGTCAGCGCCACGCCCTTGAGCCCGATGGTGTTGAGCGGGAGGGCGCCGGGAATGTCGCCGAGCGCCGGGTCGACGAAGATTCCGCTCACATAATCCTGTGCCAATAGGGACTTGACCACGCGCGCGGCGAGCTCGCGCGCGTTATTCTGCGGCAGATAAATGAGATCGGCGCCGCCGTTTGCGGCGATGACCACGTCGGGCTTTGCCGGGTTGTTGCCGACAAAGGCATTGGAGCGCCGCGGGTACTTGCCCTCCTTGTATTCGATGCGCGGGCCGGTTGCGAAAGGCTCGAACAGCGGCAGCCCGAGCGCTTCGGCGAGATCGATAGCGAGAAAACCGGGCGGCAGCTGGCCGGGCGGCACCTCGGGATAGCTGAGCTTCGCCGCCGGGCTTGTGTTGCTCTCCTTGGAGATGGTGGTGAAGCCGTGATCGGCGGTGACGAATACGTTGGTGGTGGCGTCGAGGCCCAATTCCTTCAGCTTCGCCAGGATGGCGCCAAGATTCTCGTCGGCATTGCGGACGGCGGCGAGCGAGGTCGGCCCGTTGATGCCGGGCACGAGCTTGTCGATGGAGTCGGTCTGGGCGTGCTGGGTGCCATCGGGATCGAGCGACCAGTAGACCAGAATGAACGGCTTGCCGGTCTCCTTGAAGCGCGGCAGCAGCACCTTGGTGACGACGTCGCGCAGATAGTTCTGCTGCACGGCGTTGGTATCGGTCACCTGCGCGCCGCGGGCGAGGCGCTGGGGCGTCTGCGACGGCAGGCCGGCGCGCTTCAAGGCCTCGGCGATATCGGGCGGAAGCGGCACGCCGTCCTCGCGGCCGGTGCCGTCGTCGAAGAAGATCGTGGTCTTGCCGGCAAGCTCGGTGATGTCGAAGATGCCGACCGGTCCGGTCTTGCCCACGGCCGCGATCTGGTAGCCGGCGGCGCGGGCGGCGGCGAGCAACGAGCGCTCGTTCAAGAAATTGCCGGCGAAATGCTGGTTCAACTCGGCAAGCACCCGGTTGCTCTGGATGAACGGGGTGAAGATGCCGTTCGCGCTCACCACCGGGAAACCGGTGTAGATGGAATTGCCATAGTCGCCCGTGTCGCCGAGATAGTGGCCGGTGGCGATGGCGGAAGCGTTGGCGGTGGTGAAGGTGGGAAACAGCGAATGGCTGTTGGCGAAGTCGACGCCCTCGGCGCGGAGGCGGGCGAAGGTGGGGGCATTGGCGCGGTTGACGCTCGCGGCGCGCAGGCCGTCCGGCACGAACAGCACGAGGTTAGGCTGCTGGGCGAGGCCTTCCACCGGAAGGGCGACCGCTAAGGCGAGCCAGCCGACCTTAAGCATGCGCATCGCCACCCTGCCTCCCCAGGCGTTCTTTGCCATCCGCGTAAACTAGCCGTTTCCGGATGACAGTACTGCGACGGTCGATTCTTTACGAGCCAGCGGCCGAGGCTATAGTTGGCCTGCGGTTAACCGGAAGAAGCGGTCATGCGCCTAGCCAGGACCTACGCTGCGCTGCTGATCGTAGCGTCTACGCTTGCCCTTGCATCAGACGGGCGGGCGGAGGACGAGGCGCCGCTCCTGCCGCTCAATTCATTCTTCGCCAATCCGCGGGCGAGCTGGGACTATCGCGTATCCCCGGACGGAACGCGCCTCGCCTGGATCGCCATGCGCGACGGCCGCGCCACGCTGAATTTCCGCCGTCTTGAGGAGACGACGGCGCGCGTGGTCGAGACACCGCGCGAAGCTCGCGCTCCCTGGCCGGGAGCGGAGACCTTCTGGTGGAGCCGCGATGGCCGCCGTCTCCTGTTCCTCATGGACAAGAACGGCGACGAGAATGCACATCTCTTCGCCGTCGACGTCGACGCCGCCGAACTTCGGGCGCGCGATCTTACGCCCTTGCTCAATGGCGTGCGGGTCGAGCTCGCGCGGGTGCTCACCAACGAGCCGGACGTGGTCGTCGTGCGTCACAACGGCCGCACCGGGCGAGGGTTCGACCTGTACCGGCTCAATCTCGCGAGCGGCGAGATGACCTTGTTCGAGGAGAATCCCGGCGACATCTGCGCCTGGTCGCTGTCGGGCATCGGCCGGCTGCGCGCGCGCTTTCACTGCCGGACCGACGGTGGGTGGACCCTGGACGTGCCGGACGGAGTGGGCGGCTGGCGGGAAATCGTCCGCGGCGCGTACGGTGACGATCTGTTCCTGCTCGGCTACCCATTCAATCAGCGCTACGCCTGGGCGCTCTCCAATCGCGGGCGCGATCGCCGCGCGCTCGTCCGCCTCGATCTCCGCGACGGCAGCGAGGAGCTCTTGTACGAGCATCCCGCCGTCGATATCGCCGGCGGAAACGTGCACGAGAGCGGCGTCTTGAGCTACGTCTGGGCTTGGCCCGGGCTGCAGGAGTGGCGTTTCTACGATGCCTTCATGCAGGCGGATCTTGCTCCGCTGCTCGCGCGGCAGCGAGCGGGGTTGCGCATCCTCAGCGAGGACCGGCAGCGGCGCTGGATGACGGTTGCGGTCGGCTCCGACCGCGGCGAGGAGATTGTCTATCTCATTGACCGCGCGACGCGCGAAATGAAGGTGCTAGCCGATCCGCCGATCGCACGCGACCAGCTCGCCGCCATGGAGCCTGTGTCTTTTCCCGCGCGCGATGGGCTGACGATCCATGGCCTGCTCACCGTGCCGCCGGGAGCCGCGGGACCGCGGCCCATGGTGCTGCTCGTCCACGGCGGTCCATGGGCACGCGATCAGTGGGGCTACGACCCGACGGTGCAGTTTCTCGCCAACCGCGGCTATGTGGTGCTGCAGGTCAATTACCGCGGCTCGACCGGCTACGGCCGCAACTTCATCATGGCCGGCACCCGGCAATTCGGCCGCAAGATGCATGACGATCTAATCGACGGCGTGCAATGGGCGATCGCCCGCGGCGTTGCCGATCGCAATCGCGTTGCGATCATGGGCGCGAGCTATGGCGGTTACGCTACGCTCTCGGGGCTCGCCTTCACGCCGGAGGTGTTCGTCGCCGGCGTCGATCGCGTCGGCATCGCCGACATGGTGAGCTTGTTCGAGGATTGGCCGCAATATTGGCGCGTCGGCGACATGGGATTCTGGACGCAGTTCTTCGGCGATCCGCGCAAGCCGGATGAGCGCCTCTTCCTTAGCGACAAGTCGCCGCTCAACCACGTGGACGCGATCCGCGCGCCGCTCCTGGTGGTGCAGGGGGCCAACGACGTGCGCGTGCGGCGCGATCACTCGGACCGCATCGTTGCCGCGCTGCGCGAGCGCAATCGCGACGTGGAATACATCGTGTTCCCCGACGAGGGACACGGCATCAACCGCACGCAGAATCGCATGGATTACATGCGGGCGGTGGAGCGCTTTCTTGCCCGGCATCTAGGCGGGCGGGACGGCGGAGACGCGCCGGAAGCGAGGGGCGAGGCGCGTTAACGGCCGGGCAACCGCTTCTTGCCATAGAAACGGGTATGATCACCCGCACCCGCTGGCAGCGGTTCTTCCAGGCCCTGGTGCTGCACCTCGGCGCCATCGCGCTCATCGGCTATTTCGCCTTCCACGGGTACCACGGCAACCACGGCATCATGGCCCAGCGGGCGCTCGAGGAGGAGATCCGGGTGCTCACCGCCGAGCGCGAGGCGCTTAAGGTCGAGCGCACGGGCCTCGAGCGCCGGAACAACCTGCTCGCCGCCGAAAGCCTCGACCCCGACATGATCGAGGAACTGGCCCAGCGCGATCTTGGCTATGGCTTCGCCGACGATCTCGTGCGCTTCGGCCGCGCGCGCTGAAGATTGTTGCGCCCCTACGACTTTTCCTGAAATTCTCGGTCGCCGCGGTTTCGCGCACGCACAGGCGCGGCCGCCCGGTGGCGCGCCTGGGCGTTTTGCGCTACGAAACCTAAGGGAAACGCCGGAAGCAACATGCCCGTCGCTGCAAAACAAGCCGACGCGCCAAAATCACGTCCTGCCGACGAGAAAAGCGGAGCGAACGCGCTGGCCAAGGCGCTGTCGCCGGATGAGGAAATTCGCGCCTATCGCGAGATGCTGCTCATCCGCCGCTTCGAGGAGAAGGCCGGCCAGCTCTACGGCATGGGCCTGATCGGCGGCTTCTGCCACCTCTACATCGGCCAGGAAGCCGTCGTCATCGGCATGAAGCTCGCCGCCGAGGACGGCGACCAGATGATCACCGCCTACCGCGACCACGGCCACATGCTCGCCTGCGGCATGGATCCGAAGGGCGTCATGGCCGAGCTCACCGGCCGCCGCCGCCGGCTACTCCAAGGGCAAGGGCGGCTCGATGCACATGTTCTCCATCGAGAAGAACTTCTACGGCGGCCACGGCATCGTCGGCGCCCAGGTGCCGCTCGGCACCGGCCTCGCCTTCGCCAACCGCTACCGCGAGCAACGAGCGCGTGTGCCTTGACCTACTTCGGCGACGGCGCCGCGAACCAGGGCCAGGTCTACGAGAGCTTCAACATGGCGGCGCTCTGGAAGCTGCCGGTGGTCTTCGTCATCGAGAACAACCAGTACGCGATGGGCACGTCGATGAAGCGCTCGTCGGCGCAGCCCGATCTTTCACCAGCGCGGCATCTCCTTCGGCATTCCCGGCGAGCAGGTGGACGGCATGGACGTGCGGGCGGTGAAGGTCGCCGGCGAGAAGGCGGTCGCGCACGCGCGCGGCGGCAAGGGGCCCTACATCCTCGAGATGCACACCTACCGCTACCGCGGCCACTCGATGTCGGATCCGGCGAAGTACCGGACCGCGCGAAGAGGTGCAGAAGATCCGCAAGGAGCGCGATCCGATCGACCAGGTGCGGACTGCGGTTGCTGACGAGAAGCGGGCGAGCGAGGACGAGCTGAAGAAGATCGACACGCGAGATCAGGCCATCGTCAACGAGGCGGCGCAGTTCGCCAGGCCAGCGCCGGAGCCCGACCCCTCGGAGCTCTGGACCGACGTCTACGCGTTGAGCGGAGTAGCCCTGTGCCGACCGAGGTCCTGATGCCGGCGCTGTCGCCCACCATGGAGAAGGGCAACCTCGCCAAGTGGGTGAACAAGGAGGGCGACACGGTCAAGTCCGGCGACGTGATCGCCGAGATCGAGACCGACAAGGCCACCATGGAGGTCGAGGCGGTCGACGAGGGCACGCTCGGGAAGATCCTCGTGCCCGAGGGCACCGAGGACGTGGCGGTCAACACGCCGATCGCCGTGATCTACGGCGACGGCGAGGCCGGCGATCGCCGACGCCGCAAGCCAAGCCCACCGAGCCGAAGCAGACGAGCGAGCCCGCGCGCCAGCAGAAGGCGGCGGAGTCCGCCCCGCCGGCGGAAGCAAAATCGGCCGAGGCGCCTGCCGCGGCGAAGTCGGCCGCCGGCGCGCCGCCGCAGCCGCAGGCGTTGCCCGAGCCGAGGTGCCGGACGGCACCGAGATGACCCCCAGACCGTGCGCGAGGCGCTGCGCGACGCCATGGCCGAGGAGATGCGCCGCGACGGCGACGTCTTCGTGATGGGCGAGGAGGTCGGCGAGTATCAGGGCGCCTACAAGGTGACCCAGGGCCTGCTGCAGGAGTTCGGCGCCAAGCGCGTGGTCGACACGCCGATCACCGAGCACGGCTTCGCCGGCCTCGGCGTCGGTGCCGGCTTCGCCGGCCTGAAGCCGATCGTCGAGTTCATGACCTTCAACTTCGCCATGCAGGCGATCGACCAGATCGTCAACTCGGCGGCGAAGACGCTCTACATGTCGGGCGGGCAGGTGGGCTGCTCCATCGTGTTCCGCGGGCCGAACGGCGCCGCCGCCCGCGTCGCCGCCCAGCACAGCCAGGATTTCTCGTCGTGGTATCGCGCACATGCCGGGGCTGAAGGTGATCGCGCCCTACACGGCCGCCGACGCCAAGGGCCTGCTCAAGTCCGCGATCCGCGATCCCGAACCCGGTGATCTTCCTCGAGAACGAGATCCTCTACGGCAAGTCCTTCCCGGTGCCGGAGCTCGACGACTACGTGCTGCCGATCGGCAAGGCGCGCATCGCACGGGCGGGCAAGGACGTGACGCTGGTCGTCGTGGTCGATCGGCATGAACTACGCGCTCGCGGCGGCCGAGGAGCTCGCCAAGGAAGGCATCGAGGCGGAGGTGATCGATCTGCGCACGCTGCGCCCGCTCGATACGGCGACCGTCATCGAGTCGGTGAAGAAGACCAACCGCTGCGTCACCGTCGAGGAGGGCTGGCCGCGCTCGGGATCGGGCGCCGAGATCGCGGCAACGATCATGGAGGAGGCGTTCGACTATCTCGATGCGCCGGTCATGCGCGTCAGCGGCAAGGACGTGCCGATGCCCTACGCGGCGAACCTCGAGAAGCTGGCGCTGCCGTCGGTCGCGGAGGTGATCGCGGCGGCGAAAGCGGTCTCCTACCGGTGAGGCGAGGCTGATGCCCATCAACATCCTCATGCCGGCGCTGTCGCCCACCATGGAAAAGGGCAACCTCGCCAAGTGGCTCAAGAAAGAGGGCGATCAGGTCAAATCCGGCGACGTGATCGCCGAGATCGAGACCGACAAGGCCACCATGGAAGTGCGAGGCGGTCGACGAAGGCACGCTCGCCAAGATCGTGGTGCCCGAGGGCGCCCAGGACGTGCCGGTCAACAGCGTGATCGCGGTGCTTGCCGGCGAGGGCGAGGACGCGAAGGCGGTGAAGGCGCCTGCGCCGGCGGCGCGCCGAAGGCGGAGGCGAAGCCGTCGAGCCCAAGCGGCGCCGCGCCGACCGCGCGAAGCCCGCAGAGCCCGCACGCAAGCAGGCGCCGCCAGCTCCCGCGCCAAGCGCGCCGAAGACCGCGACGCCGAAAACGAACGGCGGGGCGGCCGCATCTTCGCCTCGCCGCTGGCGCGGCGCATCGCCAAGGAATCCGGCGTCGATCTATCGGCGCTGCAGGGCTCCGGCCCGCACGGCCGCATCGTCGCCCGCGATATCGCGGAGGCGAAGAAGGGCGGTGTCGCGCCGCGTGCATCGGCGCCTGGCGGCGCTCCTACAGCCGGCATGGGGTCAAGCCGCCCTCGGATGACCAGATTCGCGCCTACTACGAAGCCGGCAGCTACGATTTCGTGCCGCACGACGGCATGCGCAAGACGATCGCGCGGCGGCTCCTGGAATCGAAGCTCACCATCCCGCACTACTATCTTTCCGTCGACTGCGAGCTCGACCTCGCTGCTCAAGGCGCGCGAGGAGATCAACGCCGGCGCGCCGGACGTGGGCGGCAAGCCGCGCTGGAAGCTGTCGGTCAACGACTTCGTCATCAAGGCGCTGGCGCTGGCGCTGATCAAGGTGCCGAACGCCAACGTCACCTGGACCGAGGCGGGGCTGCTCAAGCACAAGCACGCGGACGTGGGCGTGGCGGTGGCGCTCGACGGCGGCCTGATCACGCCGATCATCCGTCACGCCGAGGAGAAGACGCTCGCCGTCATCTCCGGCGAGATGAAGGAGCTCGCCGCCCGCGCTCGCGCCAAGAAGCTGAAGCCGCAGGAATACGAGGGCGGCTCCTCGTCGGTGTCGAACCTCGGCATGTACGGTGTCCGCGACTTCGCCGCCGTGATCAATCCGCCGCAATCGAGCATTCTCGCGGTCGGCGCGGGCGAGCAGCGGCCGGTGGTGAAGAACGGCAAGATTGGCGTCGCGACGCTGATGACGGTGACGCTCTCGGCGGATCACCGCGCCGTGGACGGCGCGATCGGCGCGGAGCTGCTCGCGGCGTTCAAGAGC
The DNA here is from genome assembly GCA_963792635.1 of uncultured Alphaproteobacteria bacterium. Taxonomy (GTDB): domain Bacteria; phylum Pseudomonadota; class Alphaproteobacteria; order Rhizobiales; family Xanthobacteraceae; genus DATNNN01. Next base: position 363,218 of record CAWBWX010000006.1, on the reverse strand, counting down.
TATATCGAGAAGCCGGCGCTGATGCTGGTGTAGGCGGGGCCGATTGGGGGTTGTTATGGCTGACGACGTCAAGCTGAGAAGCGCGCTTACTCTCTATTTTCCCATGTTCATCGCGACGCTGTCGTTGCTCACCTCCATTTATAACGGCTACCTCAACAACAAATTCGTCGACCTCATCCGGCAGAACCTGACCCGCAGCGAATACATTCGCACTTGCAAGGAGCTGATCGACGGCTATTTCCTGATCAAGCTCAAGGTGGCGGCGCTCGCCGCCGCGGCCGAGCGGGAACGCGCCGGGCGCGCCGTTGATCTCGTCGCCTATGAAGGCGAGGCGGCCAACGCCGTCAGCCGCTTCGCCGCGCTCGGGACTTATCTCGCCAACTTGCAGGACGCCGCGGCGCGCGAACGCTACACGCACCTGTCCTGGGAGCTCGCCGGCATCGCGCGGCAGGCGCGAGAGAAACCGGCGGCAGAAACCGACAAGCTGTTCGAAAAGGCCGAAGGCATGTTCGGACAGATGAACGAGGACTGCATCAAGACCGCGCACACCTCGGTGTGAACTAGGCTCGCGTCGCTTCGCGGGCTCGGCGCCGCGTCAGATATTGACTGCCGATCACGATAACGGCGGCGGCGAGGCCGGCGAGGTCGTTCCACACGCCCGCCGAAACGAGGCTGAACCCGCCGGCGACCAGAAGTGCCCGCTGCCAATAATTCGCGGCGGTCAGGAAATAGCCGTGCAGGCCGCCGGCGAACAGCGCGATCCCGACCGAGGCGGTGACGAAGCTCCAAATGATCGTCGGCCAGTCGCCGATCATCAGCAGCGCCGGCTGGTAGACGAACATGAAGGGGATGATGAAGCCGGCGGCGCCGATCTTCATCGCCGCCCAGCCGCTCTTCCACATGTCGGCTTTGGCGAGCCCCGCCGCGGCGAACACGGCGAGCGCCACCGGCGGCGTGATCGCCGACAGGACCGCGAAGTAGAAGGCGAACATGTGCGCCGCCGGCTCGATCACGCCGAGCTTCATGATCGCCGGGATCAGCAGCGCGACCAGCAAGATGTAGGACGGCGTCGTCGGCAGCCCGGTGCCGAGCACCAGCGCCGCGAGCATGGTCATGACCAGCGCGAGGAAGAGATAGTCCTGCGCGAGCGCCACCACCCACTGCGTGAACACGATGCCGAGGCCGGAGAGCGTGACGACGCCGATCATGATGCCGGCCGAGGCGCAGGCGAGCGCCACGGCGAGCGAGTTCTTGGCGCCTTCGACCATCGCGTCGATGATGTTCGGCAAGCGTGACGTTGACGCGCGTCGACTTGCGCAGTGCGGCGACCGGGAAGCAGGAGAGCGTGGCGACGAGCGCGGCGAGCGGCGAGCTGTAGCCGGAATACATGACGACGAGCAGAATGATGATCGGGATGAACAGGTGCCCGCGCTCCGCCATCACGATGCGCAGTCGCGGCAGCTCCGCGCGCGGCACGCCGTGAATGCCGCGGCGCTTGGCCTCGAAATGCACCGCGGCGAAGCAGGCGACGTAATAGAGGATCGCCGGAATGACCGCCCAGATGACGACCTGGCCGTAGGGCACGGCGAGGAACTCGGCCATGACGAAGGCCGCCGCGCCCATGATCGGCGGCATGATCTGCCCGCCGGTCGAGGCGGTCGCCTCGACGCCGGCGGCGAAATGCGGCGGAAAGCCCGAGCGCTTCATCAGCGGGATGGAGATCGGGCCGTCGACCATGACGTTGGCCACCGCGCTGCCGGAGATCGTGCCGAACAGGCTCGAGCTGATGACCGAGACCTTGCCCGGCCCGCCGGCGGTGTGGCCGGTCAGCGCCATGGCGAAATCCATGAACAGCTGCCCGACGCCGGTCTTTTCCATGAAGCTGCCGAACACCACGAAGATGATCACGAAGGAGGCCGACACCGCGAGCGCCTGGCCGAAAATCCCCTCCGTGGTCATGTAGAGCTGATCGATCAGCCGCATCGGCTCGAGCTTGGCGATGAGCAGCCCGTAGAGCAGGAACAGGAGGGAGGTGATCGGGAAGCGCCAGGTCGACGCAGCGCGCGCGTCGCCTCCGACACGGTCACGATCAGGATCGTGCCGAAGATCATGTCCGCCCAGGTCAGGTCGTCGATGTAGTAGATGCGGGTGACGACGTATTCGTAGTTGACGAACAGGTAGAGCAGCGACGCGACGCCGCGCGCGAGCCACAGATAGTCGATGAAAGTCGGGATCGGCCGCTGGACGCCGACCTTGCTGCCGTAGATCAGGAAGCAGAGCACGAGCGCGAACATCAAATGCGTGCCGCGGAAGATGATCGCTTCCGGCGGGCCGGTGACGATCACCCACATGTGGTAGAGCACCATCGCGACGGCGACCACCGTCACCGCGATGCGGATGAGGCCGCGCGTGGCTGAGGTCGACCTTGATCACCGCGCGTCACTCCGGGAAGGGAGTGTTGCCGGTAGCAAGCCTCGCCGCCGGCAACATCCGCGTCAGTTGGTCAGGACGGTGATGCCGGCTTCCTTGTAGATATTTCGCCGCGCCCTTGTGGAACGGCACGCCGATGTCCTCGGCCATCATCTTCGGCGTCAGGCCGGTGATCGCCTTGTTGACCAGGGCCATCTGCGGGATGTTCTGCGCCATCGTCTTGGTCATCGCGTAGACCGTGTCCTCCGGCAGCTTGCACGAGGCGACGATGTGCGTGGCGTAGCCGATCACGTTCACGTCCTTGTCCTGCTTCGGATAGGTGCCCTTCGGGACGGTGACCAGCGTGTAGCCGGGATTGAGCTTGCGCATCGCCGTCGAGCTGGTCGGAGAGATCGAGCAGCTTGATGTCGCGCGCCGAGGCGAGATCCATCACGGCGCCGGACGGAATCGTGGTGCCGAGCGTGAAGGCGACCGCGTGGCCGTCCTGCACCTGGGCGACCGCGTCGGTGTAGGACACGAAGCTCATCTTGAGGTCGTTGTAGGTGAGGCCGTTCACCTGCAGCATCTGCTTGGTGATCTCCTCGGCGGTGTTGCCGCGCGGCTGCGCGGCGATCGACTTGCCCTTGAGGTCCTTCACCGAGTTGATGCCGGAGTCGGCGCGCACCACCACCTGGAAATACTGCGGATAGAGCGTGGCGACGTTGCAGACGTTGGCGTGCTTCTTGTTGAACGGCGGATTGCCGGCGACCGCGTCGACGGTCGAGATCGAATTGCCGAAGCCGATGTCGGTCTTGCCTCTCCTCGATGCCGCGCACATTGGCGATGCCGGCGCCGGGCAAGCGACTGCACGGAGAGGCCGGGAATCGCCTTCTCCCATAGATCCTTGAGCTGGCCGCCGAGCGGCACCCAGACGCCGCCTTGCGGGCCGGTCATCAGCTTGAGTTCCACTGCCGCGGCCGGTCCGGCGAGTGCCAGGCCGAGAGCGCCAGCGAGGGCGAGGGTGCTGAATTGGCGTTTCATTGCGTGTTCTCCCCTGATGCGTTTATCGCGGGCGTTCCGACGGCCCGCACGTTGGCGTAACGGTACGCTGGCGGGTCGCCTTTCACAAGGTGGGCGGTAAACCTACGCGACGAGTTATACCGCGGCCGCAGTACGCGCATGCGCGGGAAGGGCATTGCCTTCCGGCGCGCCTTGCCGATAGCGAATAGGCACACGGTCGCGGCGCAGGGTCGGAAGAGGGGCAGAATGACTGAGACCACCTTTGATATTCTGGTGATCGGCGCCGGGCCGGGCGGTTACGTCGCCGCGATCCGCGCGGCGCAACTCGGCTTCAAGACCGCGGTCGTCGAGCGCGAGCACCTCGGCGGCATCTGCCTCAACTGGGGCTGCATTCCCACCAAGGCGCTGCTGCGTTCCGCCGAGATCTATCACTACATGACAGCACGCCAAGGATTTCGGCCTTTCGCGCCGAGAAGATCGGCTTCGACGCCGAGGCCGTCGTCGCAGCGCTCGCGCGGCGGTCTCCAAGCGTCTCTCCGACGGCGTCGGCTTCCTGATGAAGAAGAACAAGATCACGGTGATCGACGGCACCGCGAAGATCACCAAGCCCGGCGAGGTGAAAGTGGAGGGCAAAGGGGCGGGCACATATCAAGCCAAGCACATCATCGTCGCCACCGGCGCGCGGCCGCGCGTGCTGCCCGGCATCGAGCCCGACAAGAAGCTGATCTGGACCTATTTCGAGGCCATGGTGCCGGAGCGGATGCCGAAGTCGCTCTTGGTCATCGGCTCGGGCGCGATCGGCATCGAGTTCGCCTCCTTCTTCCGCGCCTTCGGTTCCGAGGTGACGGTGGTCGAGGTGCTGCCGCAGATTTTGCCGGCGGAAGACGAGGAAATCGCCGCGCACGCGCGCAAGCGCTTCGAGAAGCAGGGGATCAAGATCCTCACTGGCGCCAAGGTTACGGCCGTGGAGAAAAAGGGCGACCAGGTTGCGGCCTCAATCGACGACGGCAAGGGCGGCAAGCAGAGCATCACAGCCGAGCGGGTGATCTCGGCGGTGGGCGTGGTCGGCAATATCGAGAGCCTCGGCCTCGAGGCGCTCGGCGTGAAGACCGAGCGGGTTCGATTGTCATCGACGGCTTCGGCCGCACCAACGTCGCCGGCGTCTACGCCATCGGCGACGTGGCGGGGCCGCCCATGCTGGCGCACAAGGGCGAGCACGAGGGCGTCATCTGCGTCGAGGCGATCAAGGGGTTGAAACCGCACCCGCTCGACAAGAACAAGATCCCGGGCTGCACCTACTGCGATCCGCAGATCGCCTCTGTCGGCCTCACCGAGAAGCGCGCCAAGGAAGGCGGGCGGCAGCTGAAGGTCGGCCGCTTCCCGTTCCTCGGCAATGGCAAGGCGATTGCGCTCGGCGAGCCCGAGGGCCTGGTGAAGACCATCTTCGACGGCAAGACCGGCGAGCTCCTGGGCGCGCACATGGTGGGGGCCGAGGTCACCGAGCTAATCCAGGGCTTCGTCATCGCCATGAACTGCGAGACCACCGAGGAGGAGCTGATCCACTCGGTATTCCCGCATCCGACATTGTCGGAGATGATGCACGAGAGCGTGCTGGACGCGTATGGGCGCGTCATCCACGTCTGACATTAGGGAGAACTCGGATGGACTATGCCTTGCTGAACCAGCCGCAGGTCGGCTTCTTCATGATGCTCTTGATCGGGGTGCTCGCCGGTTGGGTCGCGGAAAAGATCACGGCGAGCAATCATGGTTTGCTCACCAACCTGCTGGTAGGTGTTTGCGGCGCCTTCGTCGGCGGCAAGCTCGCCGAGCTCGTGTCGATTCCGGTATACGGTTTCTGGCGGACGTTCTTCGCCGCCATCGTCGGCGCGGTATTGCTGCTCTGGGTCTGGCGGGCGATCCGGGGACGACAGGCGTAATTGACGTATAATCGGAATCGATATGACCGTCGTGTTTGACACGTTGCAGGGCGTCCGCCCGCGTCACCCGGAGAAGGTGCGCCGCCCCGACTCCTATGCGCCGCCGAAGCCCGCTTGGCTGCGGGTGAAGGCGCCGGGGCCGGGCGCCTTCGCTGAGACCAATCGCATCGTGCGTGAGCTCAAGCTCAACACCGTGTGCGTGGAGGCATCGTGCCCCAACATCGGCGAGTGCTGGGCGGAACGGCACGCCACCTTCATGATCATGGGCGATACCTGTACGCGCGCTTGCTCGTTCTGCAACGTGCGAACCGGCTTGCCCGGCGCGCTCGATGCGGATGAGCCGCAACACGTGGCCGAGGCCACGGCGAAGCTCGGCCTCAAGCACGTTGTGGTCACCTCCGTCGATCGCGACGATCTCGACGACGGCGGCGCCCAGCATTTCGCGCGCACGATTCGTGCAATTCGTCAGGCGAACGCGAGCACGACGATCGAAGTGCTGACGCCCGACTTCCTGCGCAAGGAGGGCGCGCTGGAGCAGGTCGTCGCGGCGAAGCCCGACGTGTTCAACCACAATCTGGAAACGGTGCCGTCGCTCTATCGCGCGGTCCGGCCGGGGGCGCGCTATCCCCATTCGCTGCGGCTGTTGCGCCGGGTAAAGGAGATCGATGCCGCGATCTTCACCAAGTCCGGCATCATGGTTGGGCTCGGCGAGGAGCGCGGCGAGATCTTACAGGTCATGGACGACCTGCGGGCGGCGGACGTGGACTTCATCACCATCGGTCAATACCTGCGGCCGACGCCGAAGCACCATGGCGTCGCGCGCTATGTCCCGCCGGAGGAGTTCGCGGAGCTGAAGGCGCTCGCCTTCGCCAAGGGCTTCCTCATGGTGTCGTCGTCGCCGCTCACCCGCTCGTCGCATCACGCGGGCGAGGATTTCGCGCAGCTGCGCGCGGCGCGCCAGGCCAAGCTCGGGCGCTGACGCGACTTCATGCCTTCGTTTCGCACCACGCGGCACGTGCGGCACACGGCCGCGCAGATGTTCGATCTCGTGGCGGACGTGGAGCGCTATCCGGAGTTCGTGCCGCTCTGCCAGTCGCTGAAGGTGCGGCGGCGCTCGCCGGCGGGCGAGGGGACGGAGACGCTGGTCGCCGACATGACCGTGGCCTACGGGCCGGTGCGCGAGGCCTTCACCAGCCAAGTTACCCTCGACCGGGCGCACCTGACGATCCTGGTGGAGTACCTCGACGGGCCGTTCGAGCACCTGGAGAACCGCTGGCGCTTCCGCCCCGAGGGCGACAAGGGCTGCGAGGTGGACTTCTTCATCGCCTACGAGTTCCGCTCGCGGGCGCTTGGGCTGCTGATGGGGGCGGTGTTCGACAAGGCGTTCCGCCGCTTCGCCGAGGCGTTCGAGCGGCGCGCCGACGAGATCTATCGCTAGGACTGGGCGAGCTTCTCCAGAAGCGCGAAGGCCGCGAGCGCCGAGCGGCGCCGCACTTCGCCGCGGCCGAGATTGCCGAGGCGGAGCTCCGCGTGCAGCGTCTTGTCCTTGCGGGCGGCGGCGATGTGCACGAGGCCGACGGGCTTGTCCTCGCTGCCGCCGTCGGGGCCGGCGATGCCGGTGATCGACACGGTGTAGATCGGCCTTGGAGTTCTTCAGCGCGCCTTGCGCCATGGCGCGGGCGGTCTCTTCGCTGACGGCGCCGAAGCGGCGGAGCGTGTCGGCGGGCACGCCCAGTTCCTGCTGCTTCGCCGCATTGGAATAGGTGATGTAGCCGCGATCGAACACGTGCGAGCAGCCGGGAATCTCGGTCAGCGCCGCGGCGACGAGGCCGCCGGTGCACGGACTTCGGCGGTTGCCAGGCGCAGTTTCTTCTGCCGTGAAATAGTCGAGCGCCTTGGCCGCGGCGTCGTGCAGCTCCTTGTCGAACCAATCCTGCGCTCATTCCATGCTCCAGGGCAGGCGGATGGTGGCGCTCGCCTGCGCCGCGATGCCTTCGCCGCGGCCGAGGAAGCCGAGCCCCTCCGTGGTCGTCGCCTTAACGCCGACCTGCGCGATTTCGATCCCGGCGATGCCGCGCGATCGAGGCGCGAATGGCGTCGCGGTGCGGGCCGATCTTCGGTGCCTCGCACAGCACCGTGGCGTCGAGATGGGCGATGCGGCCGCCACGCTGCCGCACGAGATCCACCGCGTACGCCAGAAACTGGTCGGAAGGAGCGCCGCGCCAGCGCGCATCGGACGGCGGAAAATGAACGCCGATGTCCCCCTCGGCGATGGCGCCGAGCACCGCGTCGGTCAGCGCGTGCAGGAGCACGTCGGAGTCCGAATGCCCAATCAGGCCCTTGCCGAATGGGATCTTTACACCGCCGAGCATGACGTGGTTGCCGGGCTCGAAGGCGTGAACGTCGAAGCCGGTGCCGGTGCGCACGTCGCCCAGCGCAAGGACATCGATCGCGGCGGCGCGGGCGAAATCGTCGGCGGTGGTGAGCTTCAGATTGCCCGCCTCGCCGGGGAACGTCGTCACCGTAGCGCCGGCCCATTCCATGAGCGCCGCGTCGTCGGTGAAATCGTCGCGTCCCTCGCGCGCGGCGCGCCGATGGGCGTCGAGGAGCGGCGAGAAGGCGAACCCCTGCGGCGTCTGCACGGCGCGCAGGGCGTCGCGCGCCACGGTCTCGATGATCCGACCGGCCGCGTTCACGCGCTTGATGGTGTCGCTGACCGGCAGCACCGGAATTGCCGCACCGCTTTCGCGCGCGGCGGCAAGAGCGCGCTCGAGGAGCGCGGGCGAGGCCAACGGGCGGGCTGCGTCGTGCACCAGCACGAATGCCGGGTTTTCGCCGGCGAGCGCCTCGAGCCCGGCGCGCACCGAGGCCTGGCGGGTGACGCCACCGGGCACCGGCGGTCGGCAGTCGATGCCGGCGGCGGCGGCGCGGAAATCCGCCTCGTGGGCGGGGTCGATCACGGGCTGCACCGCTTCGATGCCGGGATGGGCGGCAAATAGGCGCAGGACGCGGCGTAGCACCGGTTCGCCGCCCAGGGAGCGGTATTGCTTCCCGCCACCCGCGCGCTCACCGCGGCCGGCGGCAACGATGATCGCGGCGCTTTGCATGGCTCTTCGGCTTTCCGGCGCAACGCCCACTACCGCCTCCTATAAACCAACCTGTACGCTTGTCCTGGTGCACCGCACAATTCGCTTGCGGTCGCCACTAGTTTGATTAAGATGTGAGCATCTAATTCGATGCCTATTTTGTGTGCGAGAGGGGCTAGCTTGCAACTCATTAAATCGCTCAGCCCTTGCCGTCGGTCCGCGCACCCTTCCGGCGCGTGCCTTTCTCGCGCCCATGGCCGGCATCACCGATCTGCCGATCCGCCGCGCGGCGATGGATTTCGGTGCCGGTCTCGTTGTTTCCGAGATGATCGCCAGCGAGTGGCTCGCCGCCGGCGACCCCGCCGCGGCACTGCGCGCCGAAGGCGGCGGCGTCGGCCTGCACGTGGTCCAGCTCGCCGGCTGCGAGGCCGAATGGCTCGCCGAGGGCGCGCGCATCGCCGAAGCCGCCGGCGCCGACGTCATCGATCTCAACATGGGCTGTCCGGCGCAAGCGCGTGACCGCGAGCCAGCAGGCGGGCGCCGCGCTCCTGCGCGACCTCGACAACGCGGCGCGGCTGATCGAATCCGCCGTCGCCGCCGTGCGCGTGCCGGTCACGCTCAAGATGCGTCTCGGCTGGGACGAGAACTCGATCGTCGCGCCCGAGCTCGCGCGCCGCGCGGAAGCGGCCGGCGTCGCGCTGGTCACCGTGCACGGCCGCACGCGCGCGCAATTCTACGACGGCCGCGCCGACTGGCGCGCGATCGCGCGCGTGAAGGCGGCGGTGAAAATTCCCGTGGTGGCGAACGGCGATCTCGCGAGCCTGGAGGACGCGGCGGCGATGCGCGCCCAATCCGGCGCCGACGCGGTGATGATCGGCCGCGCCGCGCGCGGGCGGCCTTGGTTCGTCGGGCAGGTGGGCCGCTTCCTCGCCACCGGTGAGCGCACGGCCGATCCGAGCGTGACGGCGCAGCGCGACCTCTTGCTCAAGCTTTACGATGCATGGCTTTCGCAATACGGCGTCGCCAAAGGCGTGCGCGAAGCGCGCAAGCACCTCGGCTGGGCGCTGGAAGCGGCGGCCGTCTCCCTGGGCCGCCCAGTGGAATGGGCCAAAGGCTGGCGCGCGCGGCTTCTCGGCGAGAGCGAGCCGCGGCTCGTCGCCGAGGGCATCCGCGACGCCTACGACGACCTCGCCTGGAGGGCCGCCGCATGAGCGTTACGGCCGCGCGCGCTCCCGCCGCCGGCTTCGGGCTCTCCGAAGCCGTGCTGAATGCGCTGCCGCATCCGGTGATCACCGTCGCCCCGGACGGCCGCATCGCACGACGTCAATGTCGCCGCCGAATCCTTCTTCGAAGCCGGCGCCCAGGTGCTGCGCCGCCACCGCATCCACGAGTTCGTGCCCTTCGGCAGCCCGTTGCTCGCGCTCATCGACCAGGTGCGCGCGCGGGGCGCACCGGTGAACGAGTATCGCGTCGATCTCGGCACGCCGCGCACGGCGGCGAGCGCATCGTCGACATGCATGTGGCGCCGATGCCCGAGCAGCCGGGCCATGTGGTCATCGTGCTGCAGGAGCGCACGATGGCCGACAAGATCGACCGCCAGCTCACCCACCGCGGTGCCGCGCGCTCGGTGATCGGCGCTCGCCTCGATGCTGGCGCACGAGATCAAGAACCCGCTGTCGGGCATTCGCGGCGCGGCGCAACTGCTCGAGCAGGCCGCCGGCGACGAAGACCGCGCGCTGACGCGGCTCATCTGCGACGAGGCCGACCGCATCGTGAAGCTCGTCGACCGCATGGAGGTGTTCTCCGACGAGCGGCCGATGGAGCGCGAAGCGGTCAACATCCACGTGGTGCTCGAGCACGTGAAGCGGCTCGCGGCCTCCGGGTTTGCCCGCAAGGTGCGCATCGTCGAGGAGTACGATCCGTCGCTGCCGCCGGTCTACGCCAACCGCGACCAGCTGGTGCAGGTCTTCCTCAACCTCGTGAAGAACGCCGCCGAGGCGATGGGCGACGCGGCCGACGGCGAGATCCGGCTCACCACGGCGTTCCGGCCGGGCGTCCGGCTCGCGGTGCCCGGGCTCGTCGGCGCGCGTGAGCCTGCCGCTCGAATTCTGCGTCCACGACAACGGCCCGGGCGTGCCCGACGACCTGCTGCCGCATCTGTTCGATCCGTTCGTCACCACCAAGCCGACGGGCACCGGACTCGGGCTCGCGCTCGTCGCCAAGATCATCGGCGACCACGGCGGCATCGTCGAATGCGACAGCCAGCCGCGCCGCACCGTCTTCCGCGTGCTGATGCCGATGTACAGCGGCGACGCCGCCGCCTCGGATTCCTGAGGAGGTGGCGATGCCCACGGGAAGCATTCTCATCGCCGACGACGACGCCGCCATCCGCACGGTGCTGAACCAGGCGCTGTCGCGCGCGGGCTACGAAGTGCGCTCCTGCGGCAATGCCGCGACGCTGTGGCGCTGGGTCAGCCAAGGCGACGGCGATCTCGTCATCACCGACGTGGTGATGCCCGACGAGAACGCCTTCGACCTCCTGCCGCGGATCAAGAAGGTGCGCCCCGATCTGCCGGTCGTCGTGATGAGCGCGCAGAACACCTTCATGACCGCGATCCGCGCCTCCGAGCGCGGCGCCTACGAGTATCTGCCCAAGCCGTTCGACCTGAAGGAGCTGATCGCCATCGTCGGCGCGCGCGCTGTCCGAGCCGCGACGCCCGTGGCGCGCGGCGGCCAAGACCGAGGAGCCGCGATTCGACGATCCCGCTCGTCGGCCGCTCGCCGGCCATGCAGGACATCTACCGGGTGCTGGCGCGGCTGATGCAGACCGACCTCACGGTGATGATCACCGGCGAGTCCGGCACCGGCAAGGAACTGGTGGCGCGCGCGCTGCACGACTACGGCAAGCGGCGCAGCGGGCCCGTTCGTGGCCATCAACATGGCGGCGATTCCGCGCGACCTGATCGAGTCGGAACTGTTCGGCCACGAGAAGGGCGCCTTCACCGGCGCCAACGCGCGCTCGTCGGGCCGCTTCGAGCAGGCCGAGGGCGGCACGCTGTTCCTCGACGAGATCGGCGACATGCCGATGGAGGCGCAGACGCGGCTGCTGCGCGTGCTGCAGCAGGGCGAATACACCACCGTCGGCGGCCGCACGCCGATCAAGACCGACGTGCGCATCATCGCGGCGACCAACAAGGACCTGCGCGTCCTCATCCAGCAGGGGCTGTTCCGCGAGGATCTCTACTTCCGCCTGAACGTCGTGCCGATCCGCCTGCCGCCGCTGCGCGAGCGCATCGAGGACATGCCCGACCTCGTGCGGCACTTCTTCGCGCCAGGTCGAGCGCGAGGGGTTGCCGCGCAAGCAGATCGAGCCGGCGGCGCTCGAGCGCCTCAAGCGCTATCGCTGGCCGGGCAACGTGCGCGAGCTGGAAAATCTGGTGCGCCGGCTCGCCGCGCTCTACCCGCAGGAGGTGATCGGCCGCGGCATCATCGACGCGGAGCTCGCCCAGCCGGCCATGGAAGTGAACGGGAGCGAGGAGAACGGCGGCGACACCTTGGGCGCGTCGGTGGAGCGGCACCTGTCGCGCTACTTCGGCGGCTTCGGCGACCAATTGCCGCCGCCCGGCCTCTATCACCGCATCCTCGAGGAAGTGGAGACGCCGCTGGTGTCGGCGGCGCTGGCCGCGACGCGCGGCAACCAGATCAAGGCGGCAGAGCTGCTCGGCGTTAACCGCAACACGCTGCGCAAGAAGATCCGCGACCTGGATATCCAGGTCATCCGCACCGGCCGCTAAGCGCGCCCTTCGGCGAGCAATTGCGGCAGAGAGGCCTTCCCGCTGTCACATTTTTGCACCAGTGTTGTCGGTAGGCACCATCACGCCAGTTGCCGGACCACCCGAGTACCAATGACCGACACCGCGTCCAACCCGGAGAACCTTGCGCTGTCGGCGCCGTTCCCGCGGCCGCCTCGCTCGGCTTGTCCGCCTGGTTCGCCCCGGTCGCCGTCGTGGTTGGCGCTGCTTCGGCCCTGGTCACCTTCCTGGTCCTGACCGGGCTGACGCCCATCGTGCCGACCCACAACGTGGTGGTCACGGTGCTGCTCGCCAACGCGGTCACCGGCCTCCTGCTCTTGCTGGTCGGTGGCGTTGGAAGATCGTCGGGCTCATCCGGGCGCGGCGCAAGGCAGGGCGGCGGCGCGGCTGCATGTGCGCATCGTGCTCTGTTCGCGCTCGTCGCGGTCGTGCCGGCGATCCTGGTCGCGGTCATCGCCTCGATCACGCTCGATCGCGGTCTCGACCGCTGGTTCTCCTAGCGCACGCGCGCGATCATGGAATCCTCGATCACCGTCGCCGAGAGCTACGTGCGCGAGCATGCGCTCGGCATCCGCGCCGACCTCTTGGCCATGGCGGCCGACCTCACGCGCATGCGCGAGCTCTACGACAGCGATCGCGAGCGATTTCCGCGCATTCTCACCGCCCAGGCGTCGGTGCGCGGCCTGCCGGCGACGATGCTGATCCGCAAGATCTTACCATCATCGAGCGCGCCGAGATCCAGTTCGGCCGCGAGTTCCTGGTGCCGCACCAACCTCGCATCGGCGAGACCGAGCGAGCGAGCGGCCGCTGGTCTATTTCGCCGACGAAGCGGACTACGTTGCGGCGGTCGTCCCGGTGCGCGGCTACGACGACACGTACCTCTATGTCGTGCGCCCGATCGACCCGCGCGTGCTGCAGTACCTGCGCAACACCGAGGCCAACGTCGTCGAGTATCGAGAGCCTCGAGGCAGCGCCGCTTCGGCGTGCAGGTCGCCTTCGCCCTCATGTACGCGCTGATCGCGCTGATCCTGCTGCTGTCGGCGGTCTGGCTCGGCTTCAATTTCGCCAACCGCCTCGTGGCGCCGATCCGCCGCCTGATCACCGCCGCCGATCTGGTGGCGTCCGGCAATCTGGACGTGCAGGTGCCGGTGCGCCGCTCGGAGGGCGATCTCGCCAGCCTCGGCGAGTCCTTCAACACGATGACCGCGGAACTGCGCGCGCAGCGCGACGACATCGTTCGCGCGCGCGACCAGATCGACGAGCGGCGCCGTTTCACCGAGGCGGTGCTGGCGGGCGTCTGCGCCGGCGTGATCGGCCTCGATAGCGAGGGCCGCGTCACGCATTCTCAACCGCTCGGCGGAGCGGCTGCTCGGCGCGCGAAGCAGATCTGATCGGCATGCCGCTCGCCGAAGCCGTGCCCGAGCTCGCCGGTCTCGTTGAGGAAGCGCGCGCGGCGTGCCGCGCGTGCAAGGCACGATCACGCTGCAGCAGGGCGGCCGCGAACGCACGATCAATGTGCGCGTCACCACCGAGCAGGCGCGCGAGACCGAGCACGGCTACGTCGTGACGTTCGACGACATCACCGACCTGGTGGCCGCCCAGCGCACGCCGCCTGGGCGCGACGTGGCGCGCCGCATCGCCCACGAGATCAAGAACCCGCTGACGCCGATCCAGCTCTCGGCCGAGCGGCTGCGCCGCAAGTACCGCAAGACGCTCGCCGAGGAGCGCGAGACCTTCGACCGCTGCACCGACACCATCGTGCGCCAGGTCGGCGACATCGGCCGGATGGTGGACGAGTTCTCCGCCTTCGCCCGCATGCCGGCGCCCGAGGTCGAGGCGCAGGACCTCGGCGGAGCTGGTGCGCGCAGGCGGTGTTCCCCAGCGGGTCGGCCAGCCCGACATCACCTTCGACGTCGAGCTGCCGAAGCGGCCCGATGCCGGCGCGCTTCGACGGCCGGCTGATCGGGCAGGCGCTGACCAATGTCCTGAAGAACGCCGAGCGAGGCGATCGACGCGCGCCGGCCGAGCGAACGCGGCGCAAGGGCCGGATCTCGCGTCCGCGCTCATGCGCGAGGGCGACGACGCGGTGATCGACGTGATCGACAACGGCATCGGCCTGCCCGCCGAAGGACCGCGACCGCCTGACCGAGCCCTATGTGACGACGCGCGAGAAGGGCACCGGCCTCGGCCTCGCGATCGTCAGCAAGCATCCTGGAAGACCACGGCGGCGAGCTCGAGCTGCCCGATGCGCCGGCAGCCGAGGCGGGCGCGGCGCCTGGATGCGCATGACGTTCTGCGGTCGCCGGCAACGCGCCAGGCTGCAACGCGGCGGTCCACCGAAGGCGCGTCGACGGCGAGATGAATGCATGGCGACTGACATTCTGGTGGTCGACGACGAGGCGGACATCCGCGAGCTGGTGGCGGGCATCCTGGAGGACGAGGGCTATGCCGTGCGCACGGCCAAGGACTCCGACGAGGCGCTGGCCGCGATCGCGCGCGCGGCGGCCGGCCCTGCTGATCCTCGACATCTGGATGCAGGGCGGCGGCTGGACGGGCTGGAGCTGCTCGACGTGGTCAAGGCGCCAGACGCCGACCTGCCGGTGGTCATGATCTCGGGCCACGGCAACATCGAGACCGCGGTCAGCGGCGATCAAGCGCGGCGCCTACGACTTCCTCGAGAAGCCGTTCAAGTCCGACCGCCTGGTCCTGGTGGGCGAGCGGGCGCTGGAGACGCTGCGGCTGCGGCGCGAGAAGCGGCGCTGCGCACCCGGCGATCACGCCCAGGGCCTGGTCGGCACGTCCGACGGCGGTCAAGCAGCTGCGCCAGATGATCGACAAGCGTGGCGCCGACCAACAGCCGGGTGCTGATCTCGGGCCCGCCGGGCTCCGGCAAGGAGATCGTGGCGCGCCTGATCCACGCGAGCCTCCGGCGCGCGCAACGGGCTTCGTGGCCATCAGCGCCGCGGCATGACGCCGGAGCGCATGGACGTCGAGCTGTTCGGCGAAGAGCGGCAACGGCGCCTCGCGCAAGATCGGCGTCTTCGAAGAGGCCCACGGCGGCACCCTCTTCCTCGACGAGGTCGCCGACATGCCGCGCGAGACCCAGGGCCGCATCCTGCGCGTGCTGGTCGAGCAGCGCTTCCGGCGGGTCGGCGGCGACACCGACGTGCAGGTCGACGTGCGCGTGATCTCCTCGACCTCCCGCGACCTGCGCGACGGAGATCGCCGAGGGCCGCTTCCGCGAGGACCTGTTCCACCGCCTGAACGTGGTGCCGGTCCGCGTGCCGGCCCTCGCCGAGCGGCGCGAGGACATCCCGGAGCTGGTCGAGTACTTCATCGAGCAGATCTGCGACGCCACCGGCCTGCCGCGCCGCCGGCTCGGCGACGACGCGCTGGCGATGCTGCAGTCGCATGCCTGGCCGGGCAACGTGCGCCAGCTGCGCAACAACGTCGAGCGGATGCTGATCCTGCGCCGGCGGCGACCGGCCGCGCCGATCACCGCCGACATGCTGCCGCCGGACGTCGGCGCGCTGGTGCCGACGATGCCGAGCGAGGCTGGCGGCGAGCAGATGCATCGGCCTGCCGCTGCGCGAGGCGCGCGAGGTGTTCGAGCGCGAGTACCTGAATCGCCCAGATCATCCGCTTCGGCGGCAACATCTCGCGCACCGCCGCCTTCATCGGCATGGAGCGCTCGGCGCTGCACCGCAAGCTGAAGTCGCTGGGCGTCGCGAGCGCCCGCGCTGAGGCCGGAGCATGTCCCGCGTCGCCTACGTCAACGGCCGCTTCGTGCCGCATGCGCGAGGCGGTGGTCCACATCGAGGACCGCGGCTACCAGTTCGCCGACGGCGTCTACGAGGTCTGGGCGGTGTGCGACGGCAGGCTCGTCGACGAGCGGCCACTTCGACCGGCTGGAGCGCAGCCTCGGCGAGCTGCGCATCGACGTGCCGATGAGCCGCCGCGCTTGCCGTGGTGCTGCACGAGACCGTGCGCCGCAACCGCGTGCGCGACGGCCTCGTCTACCTGCAGGTCACCCGCGGCGTCGCGCGGCGCGACCACGCCTTCCCGCCGCCCGGCACGCGGCCGAGCCTCGTGGTCACCGTCAGCTCGCTCGACCGCGCCGCGCGAAGCGCGGGCCGACGCCGGGCGTCGCCGTGATCACCACGCCGGAGAACCGCTGGGCGCGGTGCGACATCAAGACCGTCGGCCTGCTGCCCAACGTGCTGGCCAAGCAGAAGGCGCGCGAGGCGGGCGCGGGCGAGGCCTGGTTCGTCGACGGATGGGCTTCGTCACCGAGGGCGCGTCGTCCAACGCCTGGATCGTCGACGCGCGACGGACGCTCGCACCCGGCGACACAAGCCAACATCCTGCGCGGCGTCACCCGCCGGTCGTGCTGGAGCGTGGCCGCGAGGCGGGCTCGAGGTCGAGGAGCGGCCGTTCACCCCCGACGAGGCGCTGGCGGCGCGGGAGGCCTTCATCACCGCGGCGAGCCCGCTCGTGCTGCCGGTGGTGCGGATCGACGGCAAGCCGGTCGGCGACGGCAAGCCGGGACCGGTCGCCCGCGCGCTGCGCACGCGATTCCACGAGTTCGCGGAAATCGCCTCTATATCGGACGCGCGCAAGGGCGAGGCAGCGCCAGCACAGAAGTTTGGCTTGCGCGCGATTCGCAACCGCGCGTCTAATGGTGCCGGGCTAGCGGTAACGACCGTCCGGACCCGTGTGGGCGAACGCGCGCCATCGCTCGCCCCGAGCAAAGAAGGGAAAACATCCATGGCGGCGGAAAGAAACAAAACCTGCAGGACACCTTCCTCAACAGCGTGCGCAAGTCCAAGACGCCGCTCACCATCTTCCTGGTGAACGGCGTCAAGCTGCAGGGCGTCGTGACCTGGTTCGACAACTTCTGCGTCCTGCTGCGCCGGGACGGGCAGTCCCAGCTCGTCTACAAGCACGCCATCTCCACCATCATGCCGGCGCGCCCGTGCAGCTGTACGAGCCGGCCGACGAAGCGGCGGCGGACAAGGTCTAGTTGGAACCTCGGCGCGTACAACCCGGACGACGGCGGGAGGCGTCGCCGTCGGCCGGCTCGCCGGCGCCGTCGTCATCGTTCCCGACCGTCGCGCCGGGCGCGGCGCAGCGGCCGTGCCGGCCCGCGCGCCCCGAGGCGCGGCTGGAAGAGGCCGTCGGCCTCGCGCGCGCGCTCGACCTCGAGGTCGCGAGCGCGGTGTCGTCCGCCTCGCAGCGATCCGGCCCGCCACCTGTTCGGCAAGGGCAAGGTGGAGGAGATCGCGCGGCCTCGTGCGCGGCGGAGGACGCTGGGCTCGTCGTCATCGACGACGCGCTGACGCCGGTGCAGCAGCGCAACCTCGAGAAGGCCTGGAGCGCCAAGGTCATCGACCGCACCGGCCTGATCCTGGAGATCTTCGGCCGCGCGCGCGCACGCGCGAAGGCCCGCTGCAGGTCGAGCTGGCGCGGCTCGACCTACGAAGAGCCGCCTGGTGCGGACCTGGACCCACCTGGAGCGCCAGCGCGGCGGCTTCGGCGTCATGGGCGGTCCCGGCGAAACCCAGATCGAGACCGACCGGCGCCTGATCGCCGAGAAGATCGGCGAGATCGAAGCGCGAGCTGGTCGAGGTGCGCCGCACCCGCAGCCTGCAGCGCGGGACCGGCGGCGCGTGCCGTACCCGACCGTGGCGCTGGTCGGCTACACCAACGCCGGCAAGTCGACGCTGTTCAACCGGCTGACCAGCGCCGAGGTGCTGGCCGAGGACATGCTGTTCGCCACCCTCGACCCGACGCTGCGCGCCGCTGAAGCTGCCCGACGGCCGCGCGCGCGATCCTGTCCGACACGGTGGGCTTCATCTCCGACCTGCCGCACGAGCTGGTCGAGGCGTTCCGCGCCACCCTGGAGGAGGTGAACGAGGCCGACGTCATCCTGCACGTGCGCGACATCTCGCATGCCGACGCCGAGGCCCAGGCGGAGGACGTGGCGAGCGTGCTGCGCGAGCTCGGCGTCGATCCGAACGAGACCGCCGCATGATCGAGGTCTGGAACAAGATCGACCTCCTGGACGCCGACGCGCGCACGCGGCTCGCCAATGTCGCGGCGCGGCGGCCGGCCGAGGCGCGGCCGATCCTGATCTCGGCGGTGACCGGGCGAGGGGACTGTGCAGCTCCTGGAGGCGGTCGAGGCGCGCGTGGTGGCCGGCCGGCCGACGCTGGTCCTCAGTCTCGATCCCGCCGACGGCGCCGGCCTCGGCTGGCTGCATCGACAACTGCGAGGTGCTGTCGCGGGAGCTTGCCGACGACGGGCGGCTGCACGTGACGGTGCGGGTGGAGCCGGGCAAGACGGAGCTGGTGCGGCGGAAGTTTCCCGGCGCGGTGCGTGAGGTGCGCTTAGCGTTCCTTCGCCTTCGCCTCGTTCCACAGCGCGTCCATCTCGGCGAGGTTGGACTGCGCCGGCGTCCTTGCCGCGGGCGAGCGCGTCTTCGATCATGCGGAAGCGGCGCGCGAACTTGGCATTGGCGTCGCGCAGCGCGTCCTCGGGATCGACATCCAGGCGGCGGGCGAGGTTGACGACGCGAACAGCAGGTCGCCCACCTCCTCGGCGCGGCCGCCTGATCCGCCGCCCGCGCCAGCTCGCCGAGTCTCCTCCGCGATCTTGGCCTCAGACGTCGGACTTCTGCTCCCAGTCGAAGCCGACCTTGGCGGCTTGTCTCTGGAGCTTGAGCGCGCGGGTGAGGGCGGGCAGGGCGAGGGGAACGCCGTCGAGCGTCCGCCGCTCGCCCTCTGCTGCCGCTCGTCGGCCTTGATCTTCGCCACAGCGCCTTGACCTCGTCGGGCTTGAGATTGCGCGCGTCGCCGAACACGTGCGGATGGCGGCGGATCAGCTTGTCGGTGATCGCCCGCACCACGTCGCCGAAATCGAAGGCCCTGCCTCCTCGGCCATGCGGGCGTGGAACACGACCTGGAGCAGAAGATCGCCGAGCTCGTCCTTCAGGTCGGCGAGATCGCCGCGCTCGATGGCGTCGGCGACCTCGTAGGCTTCCTCGATGGTGTAGGGCGCGATGGTCGCGAAGGTCTGCTCGAGATCCCACGGGCAGCCGGTCTTCGGCGTGCGCAGCGCCGCCATGAGCGCGAGGAGGGCAGCGATGTCGCGCCCGGGCTTCGGCGGCGCGCTCATGCAGCCTGCTCAGGCGGCTTTCTGCGCCGGCTTGTTGCCGGCGGCGAATGCCTCGGCCTTGCGCGCGACGGCGCGGCCGTAGGTGTGGCGGCCGATCACGTCGGTGAGGAAACGGTTGAACAGGTCCGGCATCAAGGGCAGGGGCCGACGAATGTCGATGATAAGAACCGCCCTCGTCTCGCTCGCGCTGTTAACCACCGAGTGCGGCCAGGAATTGTCGAACATCGACCGCCTCGCCCTCTTTCCACACGTAATCCTGGCGGTTGACCACGAGCTTGGGCGGGTTCGACTTCGGCACACGCAGGCCAAGGTGATAGCGCAGGTAGCCGAGATACGGGCCCTCGTGCTCGGGAACGGACTTGCCGGGCTCGAGGATCGAGAAGAACGCCTGGATCAGGTTCGGCACCTTTGACAGCACGCGCACGGTCTCCGGGCAGCGGGCGCGGTTCGCCGCCGGCTTGTGGCCCAGGATCTCCAGCATGAACACGTTCCAGCGCTTGGCGGTGGTGGCGGAGATCGCGCGCTCGCCGGAATCGACCTCGTGGTACTGCGGCATGTGGTTGAAATCGGCTTCCAGGCGATCGAGCTCGGCGCGGATCGCGGGATAGGCCCGGGTGACCAGATCGAGCTCGGGACAGGTTGCCTTGATGTCGAAGAAGGTCGGGCGGCGTGGCGGGTCGACCCAGAGGCCGAGGTAGGCGTTCGCCATGGTTTTGAAGATGTGATAATCGACCTTCACGCTGCTTTCCCTCCATTGCCGAGATGGTTCGCCGCCGCGAGAGCCTCGTTCCGCGCGGGCCGGATTCGATTATAGGCGTCCGCGGCGGGTAGAGGCGAGGCACGAGCGCCGGGGCCTCATGCCACGGGCCCAGCCCTATCCATGATTCGCAGAAGAGATATTATGGAATATTTTATGGGCTGGAATGGAGCAATTCAGCCATTAGCCCCGCCGGACTGCCGCCGGCCGCCGGCAACCCCATGCCGCTGCGGGATTCTACTGATCGTTCAAATTCGAGGCTTTTCCGCCCGGGGTTTTTAAGAGCCGTCTGCCATTTCTACGTGCGTACGGGGAACCAGGGACGGTTCGGACAATCATGCCTACCCAGGGAATGAATTTCGGCGGAGTACGGCTCCGCTGGCTTCTGGTGCTGATCGTGGCCATCGCCGCGGCGCCGAGCTTCGCGCTCAATCTGGCGCGGCTCAGCGCCTCGAGCGAGACCGCCCTCGCCGCCGCCCACGAGCGCGCCGCGACGCTGGCGCGCGACGGTGCCCAGGCGCACACCGAGATCCTCGCCAAGTCGCGTGAACTCCTCGAAATCCTCCGCCAGGTGCCGGCGGTGCGCCACGTCACCACCGCCTGCAATTCCACGCTGCGCGGCATCCGCGACAATCGTCCTTGGATCAGCTCGCTCTTCGTGGTCGACCGCACCGGCCGCGGCATCTGCGGCAGCATGGACAATCCGCAGGCCTTCGACATCAGCAAGCGCGAATACTTCCAGGTTGCGCTCAACCGGCGCGGCGTCGGCGTGAGCGACGTCCTCATCGGCCAGGTAATCAAGGGCCCGATCATGGTAGCGACGCTGCCCATGTTCGACGAGCGCGAAAACCTCGATATCGTGGTCGGCTTCGGCATCGACCTTGGCTGGATCAATCGCCTCGCCACCGAGACCAGCGCCAAGTTCGGCGGCCTGATGGTCGCCGTCGACCGTACCGGCCGCGTCGTGTTGCAGCCGGCGCAGGCCGGCGATCACCCTGACAATCCGTTGAACGACGGCGCGCTCGTGCGCCGCATCGTGGCGGCCACGGCGCCGACGTTCGAGGCGACGGACGCCGCCGGCGACGAGCGCATCTTCGGCGTCGCCCGCCTCGCCGAGACCGGCACCACCATTGCGGTCGGCCTCAAGCGCGGCGATGTGCTGGCGCCGAGCGACCAGGCCTTTCGCGCCGATTTGTTGTTCCTGCTGCTCGTCACCATCGGCTCGGCCGCCGCGGCGCTGCTGGTGGCCGAATTCAGCGTGTTGCGCGGCGTGCGCTTGCTCAAGAGCGCGGCGCTCCGCCTGAAGGCCGGCCGCATGGGCCTGCGCGTGACGCTGCCGCCCTTCGTCGCCACCGAGCTGCACGACTTCGCCGCCACCTACAACGCCATGACCGCCGAGTTCGAGCGCCTCGCCTATCTCGACCGGCTCACCGGCCTCCCCAACCGCCGCTATCTCGAGCGCCAGCTCTCAGAGCGCGGCCCCAAGCGCGGGCGCGAGGCCGTGCTTGCCATCGATCTCGACGGCTTCAAGCCGGTCAACGACACCCACGGCCACGCGGTGGGCGACCGGGTGCTGGCGGCCGTGGCGCGGCGCATCAACGACGCGGTCACCGATCGCGGCCTACTGGCGCGGGTCGGCGGCGACGAGTTGCGGCGATCGTACCCTTGTCCAACGGGTCACAGACGCGCGAGATCGCCCGCGCCTGCGCCGAGGACATCCGCAAGGCGCTGGAGCAGCCGATCGAGATGGACGGGGTGTCGTTCCCGGTGGGCTGCAGCATCGGCGTCGCCATCATTCCCGACGACGCCTCAACGCTGGCGGGCGCCTTGGCTGTCGCCGACGCCGCGCTCTACGAGGCCAAGCGCGGCGGCCGCAATCGCGTCATCGACCATGCGCCGCCGCTCGCCGTGGATGCGTTCCGCAACGACACGGCGGCGCGCCAGTGGGCGCGGCTCGAGATGGTCGGGCCCTGGTAAGCGCGTCAGCACTCTAGAACGAGCTGCATTCCGTCGTAGGCAGGCTCCACGTGCGCCGGTAGCGCCCGACGCAAGGTCTCGTAGTCGAGATCGAAATGCAGGTTGGTGAGCACCGCCCGCCTCGGCCTGACCCGCTCGATCCAGGCAAGGGCCTCGTCCACCGAGAAGTGGCTCGGGTGCGGCCGATAGCGCAGGGCATCGAGGATCCAGACGTCGAGCCCTTGCAAGAGCCTCCAGGCTTTCCGCCGGGATGTCGCTCACGTCGCAGCTATAGGCCAGGCCGCCGAAGCGGAAGCCCAGGGAGCGGCCGCCGCCGTGCGCCTGCCCGAAGGGCACGGCAACCACCTCGCCGCCCTCTCCGGCGATGCTGACGGGCGCCCCGGCCGACATTGGCCGCGCCTCGAGGATGGGCGGGTACTCGCTGCCCGGCGGGGCGGCGAAACAATAGGAAAATCGTTTCGTGACAACCGCGTCGGTGGCTTTGTCCATGTAGGTGTTGATGCGCTTGCCGCGCGCCAGCACGAGCGGCCGCAGGTCGTCGATGCCGTGGGTGTGGTCGGCGTGATCGTGGGTGTAGAGCACGCCGTCGAGCCATCCCACGTGGGCGGCGAGCAGCTGCTCGCGCAGGTCCGGCGAGGTATCGACCAGCACCTGGGTGCGGCCGGCGGCCCCCGTGCGCTCCACCAAGAGCGAGCAGCGGCGCCGGCGGTTCTTCGGGTCGTTCGGATCGCAGGCGCCCCACCCCTGGCCGACCCGGGGCACGCCGGCCGAGGAGCCGCAGCCCAGGATGGTGGCCATGAGAACTCATCGCGGCACTTTGGCGAACAAGCGAAAGAAATTTTCCGTGGTGGTCTTGGCGATCGCCTCGGGCGTCGCCCCGCGGGTCTCGGCGAGCACGCGGGCTGTCTCCACCACATAGGCAGGCTCATTGCGCTTGCCGCGCCACTTACCGGGCGCCAGATACGGCGCGTCGGTCTCGACCATGATGCGGTCGTGGGGCAGCGACGCGGCGATCTCGCGGAGCGCCTCGGAGTTCTTGAACGTGAGAATTCCGGTGAAGGAGATGGAGCCGCCGAGCGCGACCGCGCGCCGCGCCAAGTCCGGTCCGCCGGTGAAGCAGTGGAGCACGAACGGGAAGGCGCCCTTCCCGCTTTCCTCCTCGAGGATGCGGGCGATGTCGTCGTCGGCCTCGCGGGCGTGGATCACGAGCGGCAGCTTGGTCTCGCGCGCGGCCGCGATGTGGAGGCGGAAGGAACGCTCCTGGGCGTCGCGCGGGCTGTGATCATAGTGATAGTCGAGCCCGGCTTCGCCGATGGCCACCACCTTCGGGTGCTTCGCCGCGGCGCGCAGGTCGTCGGCGGTGACCGTGGTTTCCTCGGCGGCGTTATGTGGATGGGTGCCAATCGAGCAGAACACGTCGTCGTAAGCTTCTGCGATCGCCTGCAAATTCGGAAACTTGCGGACCCGGGTGGAGATCGTGACGACGCGCCCGACGCCGGCGGCCCGCGCCCGCGCCATCACCTGGTCGAGCTCGCTCGCGAACTCCGGAAAGTCCAGGTGCGCGTGGCTGTCGACGAGCATGCTACTTGGCCTCGCGCTCGACGTAGCGCGGGAACACGGGCGCCGGCGCCGGCAACGGCGTGCCAGGCTTGAGGCGGCCCTTGTCGCCCAAAAAGGCGAACGTGCGCTTCTCCACCGGCACGGCCAGAAGATCGAGCAGCCTCGCGGCGCCTGCCGGCACGAACGGCTGCGCCAGGATGGCGACCTGGCGCGTCACCTCGGCGGTGGTCCACAGCACCGTTGCCTGGCGCGCAGGATCGTTCTTTGCAAGCTCCCAGGGTGCTGCCGCCGCGAAATAGCGGTTCGCCTCCGCCACCACGGCCCACACCACGGCGAGCGCCTGGTGGAGCTGCTGGGTCTCCATCGCTTCGCGCGCCTTGCCGATCATGGCGTCGGCGAGATCGAGGATCGACTGATCCGCCGGCGTGACAGCGGTCCCGGCTTCGGCACCTTGCCCGTGCAGTTCTTCGCCACCATGGTGAGCGAGCGCTGGGCCAGATTGCCCAGATCGTTCGCAAGATCGGCATTGGTGCGGGCGACGATCGCCTCATGGCCATAGTTGCCGTCCTGGCCGAACGGCACCTCGCGCAGGAAGAAATAGCGCAGCGCATCGACGCCGTATTCGTCGGACAGCGCGAACGGGTCGACCACGTTGCCGACCGACTTCGACATCTTTTCCCCGCGGTTGAACAGGAAGCCGTGGCCGAAGACGCGTTTGGGCGGCTCGAGCCCCGCCGACATGAGGAACGCCGGCCAATAGACCGCGTGGAAGCGCACGATATCCTTGCCGATCACGTGCAGATCGGCGGGCCAATAAGCCCGAAATTGTGTTGACTTTTCATCCGGATATCCGACGCCGGTAATGTAGTTTGTGAGCGCGTCGACCCACACGTACATGACGTGGCCGGGCGCGTCCGGCACCGGCACCCCCCAGGTGAGCGAGGTGCGCGAAACCGACAGATCCTGCAGGCCGGATTTGACGAAGCTCACCACCTCGTTGCGCCGGGTCTCCGGCAGGATGAAGTCCGGGTGGGCGTCGTAATAGGCAAGCAGCTTGTCGCCGTAGGCGGACAGACGGAAGAAATAGGTCTTTTCCTTGGTCCACTCGACCGGCGTGCCCTGCGGGCCGACGCGCACGCCATTCTCGACCTTGATCTCGTTCTCGGCATAGAACGCCTCGTCGCGCACCGAGTACCAGCCCTCGTAGGTGCCGAGATAGATGTCGCCCGCGGCCGCCATCTTCTTCCAGATCGCCTGGCTCGACTCGTAGTGCGCGGGCTCGGTGGTGCGGATGAAGCGGTCGTAGGAGACATTGAGCCGGTCGCACATCTCCTGGAAGCGCGGACTGTTGCGGTCGGCAAGCTCGCGCGGCGTGATCCCCTCCTTCGCCGCGGTCTGCGTCATCTTCAGGCCGTGCTCGTCGACGCCGGTCATGAAGAAGACGTCGTTGCCGTCGAGGCGCTGGAAGCGCGCGATCGCGTCGGTGGCGATCGCCTCGTAGGCGTGGCCGATGTGCGGCGCGCCATTGGGGTAGGAAATCGCGGTGGTGACGTAGTAGCGCGGCTTGGCCGCCATGACCGTTCCAATCCGGATCGCGCCGCTGTTCTAGCGGCGGGTCGCCTCGGCGAGCATGGCGAAGACCTGGAACACGAGTGGCTTGCGATCGAGCCGGAAAACCTCGGCGTCGGCCGCGGCGCGGCGGACCTTCTCCCATGTCTCGGCATAGCGCGCAAGACGCGCGGGCTCGGCCGGTCCGTCGCGCCGCGTCGGCGAGCCAGTCCTCCACGGTCTCGGCGAAAACGGCGAGACCCTGCGTCGCCCGCCATGCGGTCGCCGAGCGCATGCAGCGCGAGGCCGTCGGTCGCCGGCAGGCGCGCGAACGCCTCGCGGGTGAGATTGCGCACCTCAAGCCCCTCGCCCATGAGCAGCGCCAGCGCGTGGCGGACGCTGCCGCCGGAGGCTTCGGCCGCCGGCGCGATCTGCGCTTGCGGCAAGTCGTCCATGGCGGGCGCGAGCGAGTGCAGCGTGCGCGTCACGTCGTCCGTCGACAGCGGCCGCAGCATCAGCCGCTGGCAGCGCGAACGGATGGTGGCGAGCACGCGGCCGGGCGTATGCGAAACGATCAGCAACAGCGAGCGCGGCGGCGGCTCCTCGAGAACCTTGAGCAGCGCATTGGCACCGAAGCGGTTCATCTCGTCGACGGAATCAACGATGCACACGCGGTAGCCGCCATAGGCGGCGGTCGAGCCGAAGAACCCCACGCTCTTCCGCACCTGCGCCGCAGGTATCTCCGACGGCAGCTTTTTTCCGTCCTCGGCGGCCCGGCGGAGCACCAAGAGGTCCGGATGAGACAGCGCCGCGATCTGCCGGCTCGCCGGATGATCGGGGGGAACGGCCAGGCTGGTCGACGCACCGCGATCGGGATTGGAAAGAACGAAGCGGGCGATGCGATAGGCGAGCGTGGCCTTGCCGATGCCTTCGAGGCCCCCGATGAGCCAGGCGTGCGGCAGCCGCCCTTGCGCGAAGGCGGCGACGACGGCGGTTTCCGTCTCGGCGTGGCCGTAGAGCTCGGTGCGTTCGCGCGGATGGGGAGCGCCGGGGAAGCGATCGCCTTCCTCGGCTTCGTCCTTCTCTTTCACCCGGCCACCGTTTCCGGGATCGGGCGTCGGCGCCGCAACCGTCGCTGGCGCGGCGGCGGGCGCCGGCCGTGGTGGAGCGACGGGCGCGGGCTCCATGGCCGGCGCGGATTGAAGCGTCAGTGCGGCGGGCTTGGCCGCGCGTTTGCGCAGCAGCCGATCGGCCACCGCCATCCAGATGCGCACGGCGAGCACGTCGGCGTTGATGGTGCCGTCGATCAGGATGCAGCGATTGGGCTCATTTTCGGCTATCTGGCGAAACGCCTGGCGCAGCCGCTCGTGGTAGGCGAGATCCTCGGATTCGAAGCGGTCGGTACCCTGCCCGCGCTTGCCGGCGCGCGCGAGACCCACCTCCGGCGGCACGTCGAGCACGAAGGTGAGATCCGGCAGTGTGTCGCCGACGGTGACGCGCTCCAGCGCCCGCACCAGTCGCTCATCGACGCCGCCGAGCACACCTTGATAGACGCGGGTGGAGTCGAGGAAGCGATCGCAGATCACCCAAGCGCCGGCGGCAAGCGCCGGCCGGATGGCGCTGGTGACGTGGTCCTCGCGCGCGGCGGCGAATAGCATGGCCTCGGCGTCGGAGCCCAAGGGCTTGGCGATGCCGGCAAGCAGGAGATGGCGCATGGCTTCGGCCCCGGGCGAGCCGCCGGGCTCACGCGTCTCCACCACCTCGTGACCGAGCACGCGCAGCCGCTCGGTCAGGCGCCTGACTTGCGTCGACTTGCCGGCGCCCTCGCCGCCTTCGAATGTGATGAACCTGCCGGGGGCTGCCATCCTGGCTCTCAGTTGCGCTTGATGTTCGAAAGACCACTGCGCACGAGATCAAGTGCGAGCTCGTAGACGCCGTCGAAGGCGCGGCGCGCGATGCCGCCCTCCGCCACGTCCTCGGCGGCGACGAGCGGCACGTCAAGGGCCACCCGGTCGCCGCGCAAGACCTTGAGGCGGGCGACCTCGGCTCCCTTTCGTTACCGGTGCGCGCAGCGGGCCCTGATAGACCATGCGGACCACGAGCTTGTCGGCGGTACCGCGCGGCACCAAAAGGCGGATCGGAGTCCGCCCGGTCACGGCCACGCGCGAGCGCTCGCCGCCGAACACGCGCGCCTCGCTCACGATTTTGCCCTCGGCGAACAGCAAGCGCGAATCGAAGGCGCGGAAGCCCCATTCCAAGAGCCTGCGCGCCTCGTCGGCGCGCTCCTTGAGGGATTTGGCCCCGTTCATGGCGAGCACCAGCCGGTGCCCGCCCTGCACCGCGGTGCCGACCAGGCCATAGCCGGATTCCTTGATGAAGCCCGTCTTCATGCCGTCGGCGCCGAGACCCATGGTGAGGAGCGGATTACGGTTCTGCTGGCGAATTTTATTCCAGGTGAACTCGGGCTGGCTGTAGTACTTCGTGAACTCGGGATAGGTGCGGATGATGTGCATCGACAGCTTAGCGAGGTCGCGCACCGAGACTTTCTGATCGGGATCATGCAGGCCGGCGGAGTTGCGGAATTCGGCGCTGGTGAGGCCGAGCTCGCGGGCGCGCTCGGTCATCTTGATGGCGAAGGCGGCCTCATTGCCGGCGATCGCCTCGGCGAACACCATGCAGGCGTCGTTGCCCGACACCACCACCACGCCCTGAATGAGGTCGGAAACCTGCACCTTGGAGTGGATCGAGGCGTACATGGACGAGCCGCCGGAAGGCGCCCCGCCCCGGCGCCAGGCGTACTCGCTCACGGTGAGGACGTCGTCGAGCTTGAGGCGGCCCTCTTTGATCTCCTTGAAGACCAGCTCCATGGTCATGAGCTTGGCGAGGCTCGCCGGCGGCCATGGCGTGTCGGCGCCCTTCTCGTAGAGCACGGTGCCGGAGTCGTAGTCGACGAGGATCGTGTAGGGCGTGGTGATCTGTGGCTGACTGGCCGGCTGCTGCGCCGTCACGGGCGATGCGAGGATCGCGCCGAGTGCCGCGGCCAAAAGCGTCCAGCGCCGGAAGCGGCCTGCCGCGTAAAGATCCGAAGTTGATTTCACCTGCAAGCTCTCGGATACGCGCCGCGCCCCGGGCACCCTAACAAGGGCGTGGCGGCGCGATCAACCGGACGAAATCCCAACGAATCGCGCGGCTTAGTAGAGACCGCGGCCGGAAAAACCACCGGTGGGCTCGGCGAAGGCGGCGGGCATCCGAGGCGGGGCGTGGAAGGAACCGGCGGTGGCCATGACGGGCTCGCGACGCGGCTTGCGCGCCGGCACCGTGGCGAGGCGCGACCCTTCGGGTCCGACAGGTAAGGCTTCGCCCACGTCGAAGGGACGCTGCGGCGGCAATGGCGCGGTGCCGTTGCGGGACTGTGGGATCGGCGCCTGCAGTTGCGGCACGAACGGGGTGGCCGACGCGACCCTGACCGAGGAAGGCGCCGGCGCCGGCGAGCCGTTGCGCAGCGTCGCGAGCAGCCCGCCGTCGTCGGAGCCCTCGAGCGGCGCCGGGCCCACGTACTCCACGCGCACGCGTGCGAGGCCGTGGCCCTTGTAGCCGAGAACGTCGGCGGTCTTCGACGACAGATCGATCACGCGGTTGCCGGCATAGGGGCCGCGGTCGTTGACGCGCACGACGATCGAGCGGCCGTTGGCAACATTGGTGACGCGCGCGTAGCTGGGCAGCGGCATGGTCGGGTGGGCGGCGGAGATGGCATACATATCGAAGACTTCGCCGTTGGCGGTGCGCCGGCCGTGGAAGCCGCCGCCGTACCAGGAAGCGAGGCCCTCGTTGCGGTAAGTGGGATTGTGCTCGGGCGTGTAGGTGCGGCCGGCGATCTGATAGGGCTTGCCGATGCGGTAGACGCCGCCGCCGCGCGGCGCGCGCTCGTTCTCGTCGACCACGCGCGGACTCGACGCCACACCGTAGCGCGGATCGACGCGGGCGCCGAACTTGTCGACGCTGCCGCAGTTGGCGAGAAGAAGAGCGATGGAAGCGGAAAAGGCGACGCGCGCCACACGCGTGCGCGTCACGTCCCCCACCCGTCCCGGCACCGCGGTCATCCCCGTCTCAAATCCCCCACTCGAGCCGCCGCACTTACGTCGCGAGCCCCGGCGACCGTACTACGGTCGAGTTATCCTGAAGTTCATCCCAATCCCCGGACGGTCCGGGCACCCCGCATCTAGCCAAGGAGGCCGCCGGACTTGGGCAAAAGTACGGCTAAGCGCCGGATTCATAAACATTCTCACGGCCTTGGGGGCCGGCGGACCCTGGCTCAGCTTGCATTCGCCGGGCCCATCCCGCATTGGTCGCGGCGGACGGGTGGCCGAGTGGTTTAAGGCACTGGTCTTGAAAACCAGCAGAGGGGCAACTCTCTCGTGGGTTCGAATCCCACCCCGTCCGCCATCAAAGGTAACAACATCACGGACGGCTAATGAACGGCAGCAACGGGCCGCGGTACACCATTTTTGAGTAGCGCCGCGAACTGCTCCGGCAGCACCGGTCGGCTGAAGTGGTACCCTTGCGCCTCATCACATTTGCGGGCGCGAAGGAATTCCAGCTCCTCCAGCGTTTCGACGCCTTCCGCGATGACTCGGAGATCGAGACTCCTCGCCATGCCGATCACCGCGGTCACAATGGCCGTATCGTCGCCGGCGGCGCTTATCTGTCGAATGAACGACTGATCGATCTTGAGGGCATCGACCGGAAACTTTCGAAGATAGCTTAAGCTGGAGTAGCCCGTACCAAAGTCGTCGACCGCCACTTGCACCCCTTTTTCTCTGAGCGCCTGAAGGATCGATGCCGCGGATCCGGCACGCTTCATCAGAACGCTTTCCGTGAGCTCGAGCTCGAGGGATTTCGGATTCAAACCTGTCTCGGCAAGTATCGCGAACAGGCCGTCGAGAAAATGATCGTCGCGAAACTCCATGGCCGAGACATTTACGGCAACGGTCGTCGCCGGTAGGCCCGCATCGGCCCAGGCGCGCGCCTGTTTGCACGCTTGCCGAAAGACCCAGGCGCCGATCGGCAGAATGAGACCGCAATCTTCGGCAACAGGAATGAACTGGGCCGGAGAGATCAATCCGCGCGTGGGGTGGGTCCAGCGCAGCAGCGCCTCAGCCCCGGTAATCGCGCCGGTGCCTAGGTTGATTTTCGGCTGATAGTGCAGCGCGAATTCCTTCCGTTCCAGCGCGCGCCGCAGGCCCTCCTCGATGGATTGCCGCTCCACGGCGCGGACGTTCATAGCCGGTTTGAAAAACTGATAGCTTTGGCGCCCATTTTCCTTGGCCTGGTACATTGCGGTGTCCGCGTTCTTGACGAGCGTGTCCGCATCGAGGCCATCCTCGGGATAAACGCTCACGCCAATGCTCGTGGTGACGTGAAGCTCGTGATGATCGATAGAATGAGGTTGTGCCACCGCCTGCAACATTCTTCTCGCGGTAACGGCCGTATCTTCCGGTTGCTCCACTTCTGAAAGCAGCACAACGAATTCATCGCCGCCCTGCCGGCTCACTGTGTCCGAGATGCGCACACAATCCACCAGGCGTTTGGAAATGGATTGAAGAAGCTTGTCGCCGGTCGGATGACCCAGCGAGTTGTTGATGTGTTTGAAACCATCCAAATCCAAGAACAGCACCGCAACTTTCTTCATGTGACGCGGTGCCGACGCGATCGCTTGGCCTACGCGATCGTTCAGCAACACGCGGTTGGGCAACCCGGTCAGAAAATCGTGGTGTGCGGAATGAGCCATCTGTTGCGCCATCGCCCGCGCCGCGCTCACGTCGCGAAAAACGATCACCGCCCCGGTCGCCTGCCCGTCACGATCGTGGATGGGGGCGACGGAGTCCTCGATCGGAATTTCAAATCCATCACGCCGGACGAGGATGCAATTCGTCGGCAAGTGGAGGATCCGGTCTCGCCCGACCGCCATCTCCATCGGATTGGGGGTGGTTTCGTGACTCGTGGCGTCCACGATTTGCAAGATCTCAGCCATGGGCCGGCCCGCCGCCTCTTGCCGCGACCAACCCGTTAATTTCTCCGCGACGAGATTGAGAAAGGTCAGATTTCCGGCGAGGTCCGTGCAAATCACGGCGTCGCCGATGCAATTCAGTGTGACTTCGGCGCGCTCTTTTTCCACGAACAGCGCCTCTTCCGTCTGCGCAAGACGCATTTCCGCATCTTTACGGACGCTGATGTCGCGGACCGCCGCCGTCACCAGGATTCCTTCGGCGCTTTCCAGCGGGCTCAGCATGATCTCGATGGGAAACTCGCTTCTATCCTTCCGGCGCCCAATGAGCTCAATTCCCGTACCGATTTGCTGTGCCAGCGCTTCAGCCGCCGTACGAGTATCGTCCGCGATCAGCCGTTCGGCGAATCCTTCCGGAATGATGTTCTTTACCTTCTGTCCCAGCAGTTCATCGCGGCGATATCCGAACCTTTTCTCCGCTTGCAGGTTCAGTAGAACAATTTCCCCCCGCTGATTTACCACGACCATGGCATCCGGAGCCGCCTCCAGCAGCTCCCGATACGTGCCTTCCATCTGTGTGGGATGCTTTATCGCATCCTTGCGCACTCTGACGCTGCGCTTTGCTACCGCACCGATCCGCTTTTTCACGCAACAGACTCCACTGAAATTGTGTCCGCGACACTAGCGGCGGCAGCGTTGTCAAACGGCTAATTTTTCAACGGCCAAGCGTACGCAGAAGTTCGCACGTACTATTCGCGTCGAGATATTTTGCGAACGTGACCTGTCGTCTTTTCAATTGCGTTCGTGTCGTCAGCACCCGCTCCGAGGACGTGAACAACACGGGCTGATCGAATAGATTGGCTCGTTGCCCGCTACACTCGTGTTATCGCTCCGCCTAACGCCTCGACCTCCGTAGACATACGGAGTATGACGGCGCCGCGACCACAGGCGTAGCCGATCCACCACGACGAAGGAGCAAGGTGCATGCACCTAATGGACATCCTCTCACGCGCGGCGTTCGGCATCACCAGCGTGGTGCTGATGGTGATGGCGGTCGTGCTCGTCTTCTACGGCGTATTCGATCTGGTCATCGCATTGCGCGGTCCATGGCGCGAGGCCGGCGACGCCCTTCTCACGGCGATCGGCTATCAGGTCATCGCCATGGCGGTGTTCGACGTGGCGAAATATTTCATGCAGGAAGAGGTCATCCGCGGCCGCGAGCTCAGGATCGCGTCGGAAGCGCGCCGCAGCCTCACCAAATTCATCTCGACCATCGCCATTGCCGTCTTCATCGAGGCCCTGGTCATCGTGTTCCAGGTCAGCAAGCAGGACGTGACCAAGATGCTGTTCCCGACGGCGCTGCTCGTGGTCGCGATCCTCATCGTGGTCGGGCTCGGCGTCTACCAGCGCCTCAGCATCGAAGTCGAGCAGAAGGTCGACAACAAGGACAAGAACGAGCAGAGCAAGGCCAAGCGCGGATGAACGAAGCCCGCTCTCCCAGGGTGAGCTTCGTCTCGCTCGGCTGCCCCAAGGCGCTGGTGGATTCCGAGCGCATCGTGACGCGGCTGCGCGCCGAAGGCTACGAGCTTTCGCGCGAGCACAAGGGCGCCGATCTCGTGGTGGTGAACACCTGCGGCTTTCTCGATTCCGCCCGCGACGAGAGCCTCGCCGCCATCGGCAGCGCGATCGCCGAGAACGGCCGCGTCATCGTCACCGGCTGCCTCGGCGCCGAGCCCGAGGTGATCCGCGCCGCGCATCCCGAAGGTGCTCGCCGTCACCGGCCCGCAGCAGTATGAAAGCGTGATGACGGCGGTGCACGAGGCGGTGCCGCCGATGCACGATCCCTTCCTCGACCTCGTGCCGGAGCACGGCATCAAGCTGACGCCGCGGCATTACGCGTATCTGAAAATTTCCGAAGGCTGCAACAACCGCTGCTCGTTCTGCATCATCCCGCGGCTGCGCGGCGACCTGGTGAGCCGGCCGGCGGCCGAGGTGTTGCGCGAGGCGGAGCGCCTGGTGGCGGCCGGCGTGAAGGAGTTGCTGGTCATCTCCCAGGACACGTCCGCCTACGGCGTCGACGTGAAATACGCCGCGAGCCGCTGGCGCGACCGCGACGTGCGCGCGAAGTTCCTCGATCTCGCCACGGCGCTCGGCGAGCTCGGCGCGTGGGTGCGGCTGCACTACGTCTACCCCTACCCGCACGTGGACGAGGCGATCCCGCTGATGGCCGCGGGCAAGGTGCTGCCCTATCTCGACGTGCCGTTCCAGCACGGCTCGCCCACGGTGCTGAAGCGCATGCGCCGGCCGGCGGCGCAGGAGAAGACACTCGCCCGCATCGCCGCCTGGCGCGCGATCTGCCCGGACATCACCATCCGCTCCACCTTCATCGTTGGTTTCCCCGGCGAGAGCGAAGCGGAGTTTGACGAGCTCCTCGCCTTTCTCGAGGAAGCGCAGCTCGATCGTGTGGGCTGCTTCCGCTACGAGCCGGTGCGCGGGGCGGCGGCGAACGACATCGCGTTGCCGGTGGCGAAGGAAGTGAAGGAGGAGCGCTACCGGCGCTTCATGGAGACCCAGCAGGCGATCAGCGCCAAGAAGCTCAAGCGCAAGGTCGGCCGGCGCGAGCCCGTGATCATCGACAAGGTGGAGAACGGCGTCGCCGTCGGCCGCACCCGCGGCGACGCGCCGGAAATCGACGGCGTGGTGCACCTGACCGCGCGCCGCCCGCTCAAGGTGGGCGAGATCGCCACGGTGAAGATCGAGCACGCCGACGCCTACGACCTGCACGGCACGGTCGTGGGCTTCTAGGCGGTCAGCGCGAATATTTGCCGCGGTCGAAGCGCTCGATGAAGCGCACCAGCGCCGCGACGGCGAGGCCCATGTCGTGCGGGCTCGCGTACTCGGCGGGATTGTGGCTGACGCCGCCCTTGCAGCGCACGAACAGCATCACCATCGGGCAGATCTTCGCGAACATCATGCCGTCGTGGGCGGCGCCAGAGACGAGGCGGATCGCCTTGCCGCCCACCGTCTCGATGGCGGCGGCCAGATCCTCCTGCAGACGTGGGTCGCAGGCCACGGTCGCAATGCCGTGGGTGGTGGCGATGTCGATGGCGAGGCCGCGGCGGGCGGCGATGGCGCGCGCCTGGCGGTCGAACTCGCGCACGCCCGATTGGCGGCGCTCGTCGGAGGCGGTGCGCAGATCGAGGGTGAACTGCACCTTGCCCGGAATGATGTTCACCGCGCCGGGCGAAACCGTGAGGCTGCCCACCGTCGCCACCATGTCTTGGGTGGTGGAGGCCATGCGCTCGACCATGAGGGCGATCTCGGCGGCGCCGGTGAGTGCGTCGTGGCGCAGCTTCATGGGCACGGTGCCGGCGTGGCCGGCGGTGCCGGTGAGCGTGATGGCAAGGCGCGTCTGGCCGACGATGGCGGTGACCACGCCGAGGGGCTGGTCCTTGGCTTCGAGCACCGGTCCCTGCTCGATGTGGACCTCGAGATACGCGGCCGCGTCCTCGGGCGGGATCGCGGCGCTTGCGATCTTCGCCGGGTCCTTGCCGTAGGCGCGCAGCGCGCCGGCATAGGTCACGCCGGCCGCGTCCTTCAGCGCGAGCGTCGTCTCCTCGAAGGCGCCGGCGAGCGCCGCCGAGGTGGAGAGCGTGGACGGAAAGCGCGAGGCCTCCTCGTCGCCCACGGCGATCACCTCGACGCCGGTCGGCGGCGTGACACCGGCGCGCTTGAAGGCGTCGACGGCGAGAATGGGGGCGATGACACCGAGCGGCCCATCGTAGATACCGGCGTCGATGACGCTGTCGAGATGCGAGCCGAGGAGGAGGCGCGGTCCCTCGCCCATGCGGCCGCGCACGTTGCCGATGGCGTCCTCGGAGACCTCTAGTCCCGCCTCGCCCATCCAGCGCGCCACCAGATCGGCGGCGCGGCGGTGCTCGGGCGTGAGGAAGAGCCGCACCAGCCGGTTTGGCTCCGCCGAAATGCGGGCAAGCTCCTGGTGCATGGCCTCGGCGCGGCGGCCGAGCGCGTCCGGATCGAGCTCGATCATGGCCGCGCTTTCAACGAGCCTGTCGGCGGGCGGGCAAGATGTCCATGCGAGAGATCTAGCACCTCTTCGGCAAAGCGCGAGGCTTCAGCCCTCGACGCTTTCGGCCGCCGCAATCTCCGGCGTTGCCGCGAGCTTGGCGCGCCACTGCAGCAGCTCAGCCGCGACCGCGGCGGCGATCACCGCCGGCTCCTTGCCGGTGATCCCATGCACGCCGATCGGGCACACCAGGCGCGCGATCTCGGCCTTGGGGATGCCGAACTCGCTCACCAGGCGACGCACGAACTGGGCGCGCTTGGAGCCCGAGCCGATGAGGCCCACGTAGGGAAAGCGCGGGTCCTTCAGCGCCGCGGCGACGAGGGCTAGGTCGAGGCCGTGGCTGTGGGTCATCACGATCACGAGGGCGTTGTCGGGAGCGTCTTGCAGCTCCGCTTCCGGCAGCGCCGATTTGACGATCTCGGCGTTGTCCGGCGCCGTCGCCGGGAATTCATCGGGGCGCTCGTCGATCCAGCGCATGCGGAACGGCAGCGGCGCGAGCGCCACCACGAGCGCGCGGCCCACGTGACCGGCACCGAACAGGAAGACGGGCGTCAAATCCTCGCCGAAGCGCTCGAGCAACGCGGTCTCGTCGCGGCGCACGGTCTCGCCGGTATGCAGCGCGTGCTTGGCGAGGCGGCGGCGATAGCGGCCGTCGGACCCGCGCTCAGCGCGCAGATTGAGCTCGGTTTTGGCGGCGGCGAGCGGCGCGATCCAGTCGCGGTCGCTCGCATCGAAGGCTTCCTGCAGGAGCTGCACGCGGCCGCCGCAGCACTGGCCGAGGGCGGGCCCGAGCGACACGGTGCGCCATTCGGCGCCCGCACCGTTCCTCATCAGCCCGCGGGCGAAATCGATCGCCTCATACTCCAGCGTACCGCCGCCGATGGTGCCGGCAATCGAGCCGTCCTTGGCCACCACCATGCGGGTGCCCGCCCCGCGCGGGCCGGAGCCGGCAAGCTCGACCACGGTGACGAGCGCGGCGGCGCCGTCGCGCTCGATCAGGTCCAGGATGGTGCGCCAAGGCTGCATGATTCCGTACGTAGGCCTTCTCGCCGCCGGTTCAATCGTTCAGGGAATGAGCACCGTGGAACCCGTGGTCTTGCGCGCCTCGAGATCGCGGTGGGCCTTCTCGGCGTCCTTCAGGGGATAGACCTGGTTGACGTCGATCTTCACCGCACCGCTACCGACCACCTCGAACAGCCAGTTTGCCAGCTCCAGCATGTCCGCACGCTTGGCGGTGTGGGTGGCGAGCGTGGGGCGCGTGACGTAGAGCGAGCCCTTCTGCGTGAGCAGGAAGATGCTGAAAGGTTCGATGGCGCCCGAAGCGTTGCCGAAGCTCACGAACATGCTGAGCGGTTTCAGGCAGTCGAGGGAAGCCGGGAACGTTGCCTTGCCGACGCCGTCGTAGACCACCTCGCACTTCGCCCCCTTGGTGATCTCGGCCACGCGCTCGACGAAGTTCTCGGTCGCGTAGTTGATCACGTGATGGCAGCCGTGGGCTTTCGCGAGCTCCGCCTTTTCCTTGGAGCCGACCGTGCCGATGACCGTGGCGCCGAGGTGCCGCGCCCACTGCGACAGGATCGAGCCGGTGCCGCCGGCGGCCGCCTGGATCAATACGGTGTGGCCGGGCTTCACCACGAAGGTGCGCTTGAGCAGATAAGCCGCGGTCATGCCCTTGAGCATCATGGCGGCTGCGGCCTTGTCGTCGATGTTGTCGGGCAACTTGATCAGGCGGTCGGCGGCGATGATGCGCTCGGCGGAATAGGAGCCGAGGCCGGCCTGGTAGGCGACGCGATCACCAGACTTGAGCTCGGTGACGCCGGGGCCGACGGCGACCACGACGCCCGCCCCTTCGCTGCCGGCCACGAACGGCAGGCCGCCCGGCGCGGGATAGAGCCCGGTGCGGAAATAGGTGTCGATGAAGTTGAGCCCGATCGCCGTATTCTTGACGCGTACCTCGCCCTGCCCCGGGTCCTTCACCGGAACGTCCTCGTAGGTGAGCACCTCGGGACCGCCGTGCTTGTGAACGCGGACGACTGCGACCATGACCCTCTCCCATGCCGGCGCGGACTTGATGCCGCGCTTCAGCGGCCTTTGTACCGGTGCGCGCCGCCGTTGGCGAGCGCTCTAGCGGCCGCCGGAAACGCGGATGATCGTGCCGGTAACGTAGGAAGCGGCATCCGACAGGAGCCAGAGGATCGCGTTCGCGGTCTCCTCGGCGGTGCCGGCGCGGCCGAGCGGCACGCTTGCGCCGAGGCGGGCGATGCGGTCGGGCTGGCCGCCGGAGGCATGGATGTCCGTGTCGATCAGCCCGGGCGCCACGGCATTGACGCGGATGCCGTCCTTGGCCGCCTCGCGGGCTAGCCCGACGGTGAGTGAGTCGATCGCGCCCTTGGAGGCGGCGTACCAAGTGTATTCGCCGGGGGAGCCGAGAGTCGCGGCCATGGAGGAGAGGTTGACGATCGCTCCGCCCTGCCCGCCGGCCGAAGGCGCCATGCGGCGCAGCGCTTCGCGCGCCACCAGGATCGCGCCGGTGACGTTGAGGTCGATGACCTCGCGGATCATCGACGGGTCAGCGTCCACGAGCCGCGCGGCGCGGCCGACGATGCCGGCGTTGTTGACGAGATGGGTGAGCTGGCCAAGCTCGCGGTCGACGGCGGCGAACAGGCCCTTGATGTCGAGCTCGCGCGCCACGTCGCCCTGGATCGCCACCGCCTTGCCGCCGGCGCCACGGATTTCGTCGATCAGCTGGTTCGCGGCCTTCTCGTCGCGCAGATAATTGACGGCCACGTGGTAGCCGTCCTTGGCGGCCGCCCGCGCGGTGGCGGCGCCGATGCCGCGGCTGCCGCCGGTGATCAACAGGACCTTCGCCACTATCTCCGCCTCCGCGCCTTGCGGTTGCGGCGCGCCAGCACGTTGACGAGCTCGACGCCGGCGGCGAAGGCCATGGCGAAGTAGATGTAGCCGCGCGGGATGTGCACGCCCATGCCGTCGGCGACGAGGGCCATCCCGATCAGCACCAGGAAGGCGAGCGCCAGCATCTTGGTGGTGGGATGAGCGGCGATAAAGTCGCCGACCACGCCAGAGGCCACGTACATGACGGCAACGGCGATCAGCACCGCCAACACCATGATCTCGATGTCGCGGGCCATGCCGATGGCGGTGACGATGGAGTCGATGGAGAAGACGAGGTCGATGACGATGAGCTGCATCACGACGAAGAAGAACGCCTGACCGCCGGCGCTGCGCACGGTTTCGGTCTCGCCTTCGATCTCGGCGTGGATCTCGTGGGTCGCCTTGGCGATGAGGAACAGGCCGCCGGCACCGAGCACGATGTCGCGCCATGAGAAATCCTGCCCGGCGACGGTGAATACCGGTTCGGTCAGGCCGATGAGCCAGGTGAGCAGGAACAGGAAAGCGATACGGAAGATCAGCGCCAGGCCGAGGCCGATCTGGCGGGCGCGACGCGCGGCCTTCTCCGGCAGGCGCGACACCAGCACCGAGATGAAGATCACGTTGTCGATGCCGAGCACCACCTCCATGGCGGTGAGCGAAATAAGCGCGGCCCAGGCCGTGGGATCGCTGATCCAGGCGAGCATGGTCTATCTCGTGCGCCCGCGGGCGATACCGGCGACCAGAAAATAGACCCCGATCGCCACGAGGCCGGCGCTGGTGGTGGGCGATGGCGTCAGATCCTGGATCAGCGCCATGATGCCGAGCACGGCCCAGATCACCGTGAGCGCGCCGTTCAACGGCCGCCAGCGCTTGGCGCGCAGCGGGTGGACAAAGAATATGGGAGCGAAGGTAAGCACGACAAAGAAGGCGACCAGGGCAAGCGCGACGTAGGGCGCGGGCTGCAGCAGAAACAGGTAAAAGGCGATAACGTTCCACAGGGCGGGAAAGCCGCGGAAGTAGCCGTCGTCGGTGCGCATGCGCGTATCGCCGAAGTAGATCGCGCCGGAGATCACGATCACGGCGGCGGCGGGAAACGCCAACCCTTCCGGCAACACCGGCCCGATCGCCAGCGCCGCGGCGGGCACCAGCACGTAGTTCAGATAGTCGACGACAAGATCGATGGTCTCGCCCGACCAGCGCGGCAAGACCTCGCTCACCTTGAAGGCGCGGGCGAGCGGGCCATCCACCGCGTCGATGAGAAACGCCAGCCCCAGCCACAGGAACATATCGGCCCATTCGCTGGCGTGGGCCGAGCGCAACGCAAGCAGGCCGAGAACGGCGCCGAAGGCGGTCAGCCCGTGGACGCCAAAGGCGGCGACGCGGCGGACGAGCGGCACGGGATGGGGGTGATGCGTGGTCATCCGCATTGTTCCTAGCGCAGCCGCGCCGTTTGCGTCATCTAGCGGAAAACCCCTCGCCTCCGCCGCGCTGCGGCGCTATGACCCGCGCATGGCGAGAAAAGCAGCGGGATATACGGCGGAAGTGGCCGTGGTCGGTGGCGGCCCGGCCGGGCTGATCGCCGCGGTTGCGCTCGCCGCCGCTGGCGCCGAGACCGTGCTGATCGCTCCGGCGCCCGGGCCCGACCGGCGCACCACGGCGCTCCTCGACGGCTCGGTGAAGGCGCTGACGGCGCTCGGCGTGTGGGAGGCGCTGGCGGCGAAGGCTGCGGCGTTGAAGGTGCTGCGTCTCGTGGATGCGACGCGGCGTCTCATTCGTGCGCCCGAGGTCGCTTTCGACAGCGCCGAACTCGGCCTCGAAGCGTTCGGCTACAACATCGAGAACGAAGTCCTGCGCGACGGGCTGTTCGCGGCGGTGCGCGCCACGAAGCGTTTGCGCAGGGTCGACGCGGTGGTCGCCGACGTGACGCCGGACGATACCGGCGTGACTTTACGCTCCAGCGCCGGCGACGAACGCGTGCGCCTCGTGGTGGCGGCGGACGGGCGCGACTCCTTCTGCCGCAAGGCGGCTGGCATCGCCACGTCCGGGCGCAAGCTCCCCAGAGCGCCCTCGCGCTCACGCTCCGCCATTCGCGGCCGCACGACAATATCTCGACCGAGTTTCACACCGAGGGCGGGCCGTTCACGCTGGTACCGCTGCCGGGGCTGCGTTCAAGCCTCGTCTGGGTGGCGCGCCCCGAAGAAGCCGACGCGCTCGCGGCGCTCGACGACAAGGCGCTTGGCGCGGAAGTAGAGCGGCGCGCCCACTCGATCCTGGGCAAGATGGAGGTCGAGGCCGGGCGCGGCGTCTTTCCCCTCGCCTCGGCCATCGCCGACCAATTCGCGGCGCGCCGCATTGCGCTCGTGGGCGAGGCTGGGCACGTGCTGCCGCCCATCGGCGCCCAGGGCCTCAACCTCGGCATCCGCGACGCGGCGCTGATCGCCGAGTTCGTCGCCGACGCGCGGCGCGACGGTTCAGATGTCGGCGACGTATGCGCTGAATACGATCGTCGACGCCAGAGCGACGTGCGCTCACGCGCCATCGCCGTCGACATGTTCGGCCGCTCGCTTTTGACCGATTTCCTGCCGGTGCATGCGCTGCGCGGCTTGGGGCTCGCGCTCGCCGCCCGCGTCGGGCCGGTACGCCGCCTGCTCATGCGCGAAGGCTTGGGCGAGCGCGGCGATGCCCCGCGCCTCGTGCGCGGCGAAGCGCTCTAGCGCTTGATCACCGGAAACGGCCGCACTTCATCCTCGACGCGCAACGAGGGCTCGATGGGCAGCGGCATGGCGTTGATCTTCTGGCCGTTCGGCATCTCGACCTTGTGCGCGAAAAGCCCCCGCTCGACGAAATGCCGGTCGGCGAGCGCTTCCTCCAAGGTGGCGACGATGGTCACGCAGCAATCGGCCTCGGCGAGCTTGGGCCGCCAATAATCGGAGGTCTCCGCCGCGATGATCTTCTGGATCGCCGCGCGGGTGGCGTCCGGATCGCGCGTATCGAGGACGAGCTCCTTCGGTAGCCCGATCACGGCGCAGAAGGCGTTCCAGAAGTGCGGCTCGAGCGCCGCGCAAGCCACGAGCTTGCCGTCCTTGGTGGGATAGAGCCGGTAGCGCGGCGAGTTCGCCGACGTAGCGCAATTCGCCCTGCTTCGGCGCCTTGCCGGTCGCGGCGAACGTGGTGAGCGCGTACCAGGCGAAGGTGAACATGGCGTCGGTCATGGCGATGTCGATGCGGACGCCCTCGCCGGTTTGGTCGCGCTGGCGCAGCGCCAGAAGAATGTTGATCACGGCCGGGAACGTGCCGCCGCCGATGTCGGCGATGAGCGCTGGCGGCACCACCGGCCGGTCGGGCGGCCCGGGCGACAGCGACAGCAAGCCGGTGGCGGCGATGTAGTTGAGATCGTGGCCCGCCTCCTCGTGGCGCGGGCCGTCTCTGGCCGTAGCCGGAGATCGAGCAGTAGACAATTTTCGGATTGAGCGCCCGCACGGCCTCCCAGCCGAAGCCGAGGCGCTCCATAACGCCGGGACGGAATTGCTCCACCAGGATGTCGGCGCGGCGTATGAGGTCGGTGACCGCGGCCCTGCCCTCATCGGTCTTCAGATCCGCGATCAGGCTCTTCTTGCCGCGGTTGAGCATGGCGAAGCCCACCGAATGGCCGCCGACCCGCGGCAGCATCATGCGGGCGTAGTCGCCCTCGGGCCGCTCGATCTTGACCACCTCGGCGCCGGCTTCCGCCAGCATCAGGGTGGCGAGCGGCCCGGGCAAGAGCGTAGTGAAGTCGGCGACCAGCAAGCCTTCCAGCGGTTTCATATCGTTCCTAGCGTCCGGGCATGGCAGGCATAAAGCCGTTCTGGATGAGGTAGAGGAGCGTGGTGACGGTGACGACAGAGGCAATGGTGCCGATGAGTATGCCCGCAGAAGACTCCTCGACGTAGACGGAATATTGCCGAGCCATGACGAAGGCATTGAGCGCCGGCGGCAACGCCGCCATGAGCACGCCGGTATAAACCCAGATCGGATCGAAAGGGCCGGCAAGCGTCAGCATGGCCCAAGCCAACAGCGGATGCAGCAGAAGCTTTATCGCGGCGAGGATGGGGATTTCCAGCGGCACGCGGCCGAGCGGACGCAGCGCCACGGTGACGCCGAGGGTGAAGAGCGCGCAGGGCGCGGCCGCGTTCTTCAGGACATCGAGCATGCGATCGACGGCCGCGGGCGGCCGCACGTGAAGGGCCGCGGCGGCGATGCCGAGCAGCG
The DNA here is from genome assembly GCA_963792635.1 of uncultured Alphaproteobacteria bacterium. Classification (GTDB taxonomy): domain Bacteria; phylum Pseudomonadota; class Alphaproteobacteria; order Rhizobiales; family Xanthobacteraceae; genus DATNNN01. The sequence goes on along the minus strand of CAWBWX010000006.1, from coordinate 320,705 downwards.
TCGCCATGATGAACGGGTGCGTCAACACGCGGAAAAGAATGCGCAACCCGGTGCGCACCGGGCTCTCCCGCTCGACGCCGGCCATGGCCATGAAGAACGGCACCAGCGCAAAGAACAGCGTGGAATCGAAGACGAAGATGAGCGCGGTCGGCACCGTCGCCTGCGGCCCCAGCGCGGCGAGCGTGAGCCCGGGTCCCATGTAGCCAACGTTGGCGTAGGCGCCGGTGACCGCGGCGATGGTGGCCTCGGGGATGTTGCCCTTGCGCAAGAACATGCCGACGGCAAAAGCGATGGCGAACGTCCAAAACGTGGAAAGCGTCGTGGCGAGCACGAACGACCAGTTGGCGATCTGGTCGATCGGCGTGCGCGACACGAGCTCGAAGAACAGCGCCGGCAGCGCGATATAGATGATGAAGAAATTGAGCCAGGAAAGCCCGGTTTCGGGAAGCTTCACCAGCCGCCCTGAGCCGAAGCCGAGGAAGATGAGCCCGAAGAAGGGCAGCGCGAGGCTCAGGATGTCGGCCATGGCGGAGCAACCGTAACGGTTTTCGGTATCGGGGTCAGGCGGCCCGGTCAATTGCCGCTGGATGCCGCCTCGGCTAAACCGGCAGCATGAAGCTTCCGCGCAACTTCTACCGGCCGCTTGCCGCCGGCGCGCCCGCGCCGCTCCACGAGCTGCCGGTCAGGCTCGAGCGCATGATCCATTTCGTGCCGCCGCACCTCGACAAGGTGCGGGCCAAGGTGCCGGAACTGGTGCGCCAGGTGGACGTGGTGCTCGGCAACCTCGAGGACGGGGTGCCGGCGGAATCGAAGGTGGATGCGCGGAAGGCCTTCATCCAGATGGCGCGCGAGATCGATTTCGGCGGCACCGGGCTGTGGACCCGCATCAATAGCCTCGCCAGCCCGTGGGCGCTCGACGACGTCACAGAGATCGTGGCGGCGGTCGGGCGACAAGCTCGACGTGATCATGCTGCCCAAGGTCGATGGACCGTGGGACATCCACTATCTCGATCAGCTGCTGGCGCAGCTCGAAGCCAAGCATTCGATCAAGAAGCCGATCCTCATCCACGTCATTCTGGAGACCGCCGAGGGCGTGACGAACGTGGAGGCGATCGCGCCGTCCTCCCCGCGCCTGCACGGCATGAGCCTCGGTCCCGCCGATCTCGCGGCGTCGCGCGGCATGAAGACCACGCGCGTCGGCGGCGGGCACCCCGGCTACAAGGTGATCGCCGATCCCGGGCAGGTCCGCGCGCGACGGCACAGCAGGATCTCTGGCACTACTCGCTCGGCCGCATGGTGGACGCGTGCGCCGCGAACGGGCTGAAGCCGTTCTACGGTCCGTTCGGCGATTTCGCCGACCCGGAAGGCTGCGAGGTGCAGTTCCGCAGCGCCTTCATCCAGGGATGCGTCGGCGCCTGGACGCTGCACCCGAGCCAGATCGACATCGCCAAGCGCGTGTTCAGCCCCGATCCGGCCGAGGTCGCCTTCGCCGAGAAGATCGTGGCCGCCATGCCCAAAGGCGGCGGCGTCGCCATGGTCGACGGCAAGATGCAGGACGACGCGACGTTCAAGCAGGCGCAGGTGGTGGTGGAACTGGCGCGCTTGGTCGCGGCGAAAGAGCGCCGCTAACCGCTATACTGGGCAATCGCGAATCCGCCGCGATCGTCGTGATAACCTTCGGGCCGTCGACCCATGCCGCTCGCCATGAAACCCCGCCAAGCCAAGTATCGCATCGGCCAGGTCGTGCGCCACCGGATCTTTCCGTTCCGGGGCGTGGTGTTCGACATCGACCCGACCTTCAACAACACCGAGGAATGGTGGCTGGCGATCCCGGAAGAAATCCGGCCGATCAAGGACCAGCCGTTCTATCACCTGCTCGCCGAGAACGCGGAGAGCGAGTACATCGCCTATGTGTCGGAGCAGAACCTATTGCCCGACACCTCGGGTGAGCCGCTGCGCCACCCGGAGCTCGACGAGCGCTTCACCTCCGACGACCGCGGCGGCTACCGCGCCCGCGACAAACAGGTCCACTAGCCGCTGAAAGCAAAACGGCGCGCCAGGGGCGCGCCGTCTAGATACCTGCCGCGTTCGAAGCCTACTGCTTCGGGGCGGCGCCCGGCGTCTCCAGGCGCTTGCGCGCCTCCTCGGCCCGCTTCTGCAATTCTTCCTGCAGCTTCTTCTGCTGCTCCTCGACCACCTTCGGGTCGATGGGCGGGCCGTCGTAGGCCTTGGCGAATTCCTTGAGCGACATCGGGAAGTTCGACGGTGCGGCCGACCTGATTGATCGTCTGGCATGATCAGCGACTGGCCCTTCTTCAGCCTGCCGACGAACTCGGCGTTGATCTCCATGTCGCCGTAGCAGGCGTTGGGAAAGCAGATCGAATAGGCGACCGGCTGCGGCGCGTTCTGGTCGATCAACGACGCGCATGCCGCGGCGCAACAGCATGCCGGGCGGCACGGCGACGATGAACTGCTTCTTGGGATCGTCCTGCACCTCGCGCACGAGCGACGGAAGCGAGGAACTGGCCGGTATCGGCGCGGATCTCCTGGGTGGTGAGGCAGATTTCCTTGTTGGCTTCCTGGATCCTTGCTGCAGATCTTGGTCCACGGCGTGAGCATGATCTGCATCTGCTGGGCCTCGCCCGCGGCCTGCTCGGCGGGCGGCTGACCCGGCGTCTGGGGCGCGGTCTGTACCGGCTGCTTCGCCGGTGCCTGTTTCACCGGGGCCGTCTGCTTCTGCGGCGGCTGCTTCTGCTTCGCGTCCTGCGCGAGCGCGCCGCCAATCCCAAGCGCCAGCACCGCGGCCGCAATGCCGATCGCGCCGCGCGCCGTATAGGGCGCATTGGATTTGCCGAGTGTCATGAACTTCCCCTTTTGAGTTGGATACGCTGGACGGCGCGCAACGTCGCTGGCCCTCGTACTTTACCGACCGGCCGCCCTGGCGTCGACCTGTCTGGCGCGAAATACGGCATGAGCGTGGGCCGGGCGTGCGCGGGCACGCAAGCGCGAGGTATCGCTAAATTCGGCCTTCCCGAACGAATCGAGCACGCGGAGGCGCCTACCGGCGAGCGGACGTGCACCTCCTGTCGATCGCTGTTCGGAGCGATCGCACTTCTCCATTCGGGCGGCCGAGGCGCGCGGCGAGCCGCGGCACGCCATCGCCATGCACGGCGAGCCGGCGTAGGCGGCGGGCTTCCGCATTTTCCCTACGCCGATCCCGACGCGCCGAAAGGCGGGCGACTGACGCACGCCATACGTCGGCACCTTCGACAGCCTCAACCCGCTGATCGTGCGCGGCAACGCCGTTCCAGGACGTGCGCCGCTACGTGATCGAAAGCCTGATGGCGCGCGGCGCCGACGAGCCGTTCACGCTCTATCGGCTGATCGCCGAGTCCGGTCGAGACCGACGCCGGAGCGGAGCTACGTCATCTTCCATCTCGATCCGCGCGCGCGGTTCTCCGACGGCAAGGCGGTGACGGTCGAGGACGTGCTGTTCTCCTGGCAGCTGCTGCGCGACAAGGGCCGGCCCAACCACCGCATCTACTATTCGCAAGGTGGCGCGGGCCGAAAAGATCGGCGAGCGCGGCGTGCGCTTCACCTTCGGCGGACGAACCGCGACCGCGAGCTGCCGCTCATCCTCGGGCTGATGCCGGTGCTGCCGAAGCACGCCATCGACCCCGAGCAATTCGAGGAGACCGAGCCTGAAGTCGCTCCTCGGCAGCGGTCCCTATACGGTCGCCGAGGTGCGGCCGGGCGAAAGCGTCACGCTCAGGCGCGATCCCGAACTACTGGGGCCGCGATCTGCCGGTCAACCGCGGCCACTACAATTTCGACGAGCTGCGCTTCGACTTTTACCGCGACGCCAACACCCAGTTCGAGGCGTTCAAGCGCGGGCTCTACGACGTGCGCTTCGAGGGCGATCCCGGCCGCTGGCAACCGCAGTACGATTTTCCGGCGGCAAAGAACGCCGGGCTGATCCGCGAGAGATTCGTCAGCGGCCAGCCGCACCCAATGCTTCGGCGCTCGTTTTCAACACGCGCCGGGCCCCGTTCGCCGACATTCGCGTGCGCGAAGCGCTGGTCGAGCTCTTCGACTTCGAATGGATGAACGCCAACCTCTATCTACGGCGCCTATCGGCGCACGCTGAGCTTCTTCGAAGGGTTCGGAGCTTTCCGCCCGCGGCCGCCCGGCGAACGCGCGCGAGCGGCGCTGCTCGCGCCCTATCCCGGCATCGCGCGCGCCGACGTCATGGCGGGGCGAGTACGAGCCGCCGGTGTCGGACGGCTCCGGCCGCGACCGCGCGAGCCTCAAGCGCGTGCTCGAGCTCCTGCAGCAGCGGGATACGAGCCCAAAGGCGGAAAGTCATCGTTTCGACGCGCCGACGGCAAGCCGCTCGCGTTCGAGATCCTGGTGGCGACCCGCGACGACGAGCGCCTGGCGCTCGCCTATGCCGCCATGCTGCGCCGCGCCGGGATCGCCGCCGGGGTGCGCTTCGTCGACGGGGCGCAATTCGAGCGGCGGCGGCAGAGCTACGACTTCGACATGATGCCCTACGTATGGGGGCAGTCGCTGTCGCCGGGGAACGAGCAGGCCTTCTATTTCGGCTCGGCCGCCGCCGACCAGCCCGGCACCCGCAACTACATGGGCGTGAAAAGTGTGGGTATCGATTGGCTGATCGCAGCCATCGTCGCGGCCCATAGCCGCGAAGAGCTCACTGCGGCCGCGCGCGCCCTCGACCGCGTGCTCATTTCAGGCTTTTATGTGATCCCGCTGTTCCACCTGCCGGAGCAGTGGGTGGCGCGCTGGCCGGCGATCGGCCGCCCGGCCGTGACACCGCTGGCGGGGCCGCAGATCGAGACCTGGTGGAGAAACTCGGAGAAGCCGTGAACGTAGCCACGCCCCCTGCTCCCGTCGCCGAGCCTCCGGTGTTCGCCGCCGCACCGCTCGACGCGCTGTTTCGGCGCAACGCGGCGGCGCATCCGACCGCAATCGCGCTTGTCGATCCGCCGGACCGCGCCACCTTCACCGACGGCAACCCGCGCACGCTCAGCTACGCCGAAGCCGAGCTTGCCGTGCGCAAGCTCGCGCGCCGGCTGCGCTCGCTCGGCCTGCCGCGCGAACTCGGTGGTGGCGATGGCGCTGCCCAACACGGTGGAGGCGACGATCTCGCTCCTCGCCATCTTGCGCGCCGGCTATGTGGCGGCGCCGGTGCCGGTGCTGTGGGGCCGCGCCGACTTTGTGCGCGCGCTCGACCCGATCAACGCCAAGGCGCTGATTACCATCGCGCACCTCGGCGACGACCGCCCGGCGGAGGTGGCGTGCGCGGCGGCGGCGGAGTTGTTCTCGCTCAGCTTCCCCTGCGCCTTCGGCCGTCAGGTGCCGGACGGCGCCATACCGCTCGATCTCGACCAGCTCGGCTCCGAAGCGGGTCTGGAGGCCGAGGAAGGGCCGGCGTCCGATCCCGACGCCATCGCTATCGTCACCTTCGACGCCGCAGCGCGCGGGCCCTTCGCGGTGGCGCGCAATCACCGCGAATGGACGGCCGCCGGCTTCGCCACGTTGATGGCGGCCGCGATCGAGCCCGGCGACACCATCGTCACCAGCTTGCCGCCGGCGACGCTCGCTGGCATCGGCGGCGCGTTCGTGCCCTGGCTGCTTTCTGGCGGAACGCTGCAGTTGCTGGCGGGACCGGCGTCGGAAGTGTTCGCCTCGGTGGAGAACAAGACGCATCTACTCGCGCCCGCCGCCTCGCTCGTCGGCTCGGACGTGACGGTAGTCGGCTCCTGCATCGCCGTTCACCGGACACCGACGACGCTCACCGTCGATTTCTCCACGCTCGCCGCCCACGGGGTGGTCGATCTCACGGTGTTCGGCGAGGTCGGCGCGTTGGCGGTGAGGCGCACGACGCCGGAGCGGGCTTCGCCGCTGCCGCTGGGCGCGATCACCGCTCCGCATGGATCGCTGGCCCTGATCGAAACCCGGGTCGCCGACGGCTTTCTGTCGCTCGGCGGGGCCATGGTGCCGAAGCGGCTCTATCCCGCCGTGCTGCTCAACGCCCGGCTCAACGCCCCGCGGCTCGAGGCGAACAAGGAAGGTTTCGTGCGCACCGGCTTCCGCGCCCGGACCGAGGGCGGTGCGCTCGTGATCGAGGCCGCGCCGGCGGACGTGGCGGCGGTGGGCGCCTTGCGCTTCGGCCTCGACGACCTCAACTCGCGAGTGGCCGCAGCGGCGGCCGACGCCGCCGTATACGTGATCTACGACCCGCTTTTGGGCGGACGCCTGATGATCGAGGCCGACGATCCGGCGGCCGCCGCAAGCGCGCTCGAGCAGGTGGGCTGCGCGCGGCTCCTGGTCGAGGCGGTGACGCGGCGAGCGCAACAGCGCGCTGCCGGTTAGGAAACGAGCATGGGCGCACCGGTGGTCATCGACGTCGTCTCCGACGTGGTCTGCCCGTGGTGCTACATCGGCAAGCGGCGCCTGGAGCGGGCGCTGGAGCTCAGGCCCGACGTGGCGGTCGAGGTGCGCTACCGGCCGTTCTTCCTCAATCCCTGGGTGCCCGCCGAGGGCATGTCGCGCAGCGACTACCTCACCACCAAGTTCGGCTCGCCGGAGCGCTATCTCGCCAACGCGTCGAAGATCGCCGAAGTCGCCGCCGAGGACGGGCTGACCTACGCCTACGACCGCATCGAGCGCCAGCCCAATACGCTGGACGCGCACCGGCTGATCTTGTGGGCGCCGGACTCCGCGAAAATGAACCAGTACCTGATGCGACTCTATTTCTCCGACGGCGCCGATCTCTCCGATCGCAAGGTGCTGGTGGACGCGGCGGTGGCGAACGACCTCGACCGGGCGACGGTGGAGCGCGATCTCGCCTCGGATCGCGACGTCGAGCTCGTCACCCGGGAAGCGGCGCGCGCCAGCGAGGTCGGCATCAACGGCGTGCCGTTCTTCATCCTCAACAACCGGATCGGCGTCTCCGGCGCGCAGACGCCGGAGTTCCTGGCGCAGGCGATCGACAAGGCGCGCGAAGAGGCGGCCTAGGCCGCTACCGCGGTCTTCGTCGCGATCTTCACCAGCGTCTCGAGCAGCGCCTTGGTGCCGCGCAGGCGCGCGTCGATATTCTCCCAGTCGCGGCGCACCACCACCTTCTGGTCTGGCCGCACGCGGGCGTCGGCGTCGTCGCTGTTGATCCAGGCGATGAGGCCCTCGGGGTTGGCGAACACGTTGTCGCGGAACGCGACGACGGCGCCCTTGGCGCCCGCCTCGATGCGGTCGACGTTGGCGCGCCGGCAGAGCGCCTTGATCGCCACCACGTCCAACAGCGTCTTTACCTCCTCGGGCAGCGGGCCGAAGCGATCGACGAGCTCGGCGGCCGCGGAGTCGATCGCGGCCTCCTCCTCGATGTCGGCAAGCCGGCGATAGAGGCCGAGGCGCACCGACAGATCGGGCACGTATTCTTCGGGGATCATCACCGGCGTGCCGACGGCGATCTGCGGCGACCACTTGTCGGTTGCCTGATCGACACCGGCCTCCAGCGCGGCGACGGCCTCGGCCAGCATCTCCTGGTAAAGCTCGTAGCCCACTTCCTTGATGTGGCCGGACTGCTCCTCGCCGAGGAGATTGCCGGAGCCGCGGATGTCGAGGTCGTGCGAGGCGAGCTCGAAGCCGGCGCCGAGGTTGTCGAGGGACTGCAGCACCTTGAGCCGCCGCTCGGCCTGCGGCGTGATCTGCCGCTCCGCCGGCACGGTGAGGATGGCGTAGGCGCGGGTCTTCGACCGCCCTACCCGGCCGCGCAACTGGTAGAGCTGAGCAAGGCCGAAGCGGTCGGCGCGGTCGACGATCAGCGTGTTCGCCGTCGGGATGTCGAGACCGGACTCGACGATGGAGGTCGAGAGCAGCACGTCGTACTTGCCCTCGTAGAAGGCGCCCATGATGTCCTCGAGCTCGCTGCCGGAAGCTGGCCGTGGGCGACGGCGACGCGCACCTCGGGCACGTTTGCGGCGAGAAACGCGCGGGCCCCGGGAATGTCCTCGATGCGCGGGATGACATAGAACGCCTGGCCGCCGCGGTAACGCTCGCGCAACAGCGCTTCGCGCACCACGATGGGATCGAACGGGGTGACGAACGTGCGCACCGCCAGGCGGTCGACCGGCGGGGTGGCGATGATCGAAAGCTCGCGCACGCCGGTGAGCGCCAGCTGCAGCGTGCGCGGGATCGGCGTCGCCGTCAGCGTCAGCACGTGCACCTCGGTGCGCAGCTGCTTCAGGCGCTCCTTGTGGCCGACGCCGAAGTGCTGCTCCTCGTCCACCACCACCAGCGCCAGATCCTTGAACTTTATGGAATTGCGCGAGCAGCGCGTGGGTGCCGATGACGATGTCCACGTGGCCTGATACGCAGCCCCTCCTTCACCTTGGCGGTCTCGCCGGCGGAGATCAGCCGCGAAATCTGGGCCGATCTCCACGGGCAAGCCGCGGAAGCGCTCGGTGAAGGTCTTGAAGTGCTGGCGCGCGAGCAGCGTGGTCGGCACCACGACGGCCACCTGCTTGCCGTTCATCGCCGTCGCGAAGGCCGCGCGCAGCGCCACCTCGGTCTTGCCGAAGCCGACGTCGCCGCACACCAGGCGATCCATGGGCCGGCCGGCGGCGAGGTCGTCGAGCACCGCGTCGATGGCGGCGCGCTGGTCGTCGGTCTCCTCCCAGGGGAAGCGGGCGCAGAACTCGTCGTAGAGCCCCTGGCGGCACGGTGAGGCGCGGCGCCTCGCGCAGCTTGCGGGCGGCGGCGATGCGCAAGAGCTCCGCCGCCATCTCGCGGATGCGGCTTCTTCAGGCGCGCCTTGCGCGACTGCCAGCCGACGCCGCCGAGGCGATCGAGCTCGGCGCCGCGCTTCGTCGGAGCCGTAGCGCGACAGCAGCGTCCAGGTTCTCCACCGGCAGGAACAGGCGGTCGCCGCCGGCGTAGTGGATTTCCAGGCAATCGTGCGGGGCGCCGAGCGCCTCGATGGTCTTGAGGCCCTGAAGCGGCCGATGCCGTGGTCGACGTGCACGACGAGATCGCCGGCCGCGAGGCTGGTGAGCTCGGCGATGAAATCCTCGGCGCGGCGCTGGCGGCGGTGCGGGCGCACCAGACGGTCGCCGAGGATGTCCTGCTCGGAGATGACGGCGAGCGACGGCGCTCTCGAAGCCGCTCTCGAGGCCGAGCAGCGCGAGCGCCGATCGCATTCTTGGGGAGCGCCTCGGTCTCGGCCCAGGTGTCGACCGGACGCAGCTCGGTGAGGCCGTGGTCGGCAAGCACATGGCCGAGGCGCTCGCGCGAGCCCTCGCTCCAGGCGGCAAAGGCCACGCGCTTCCCCTCGGCCTGCTTGTCGCGGCGCGTGGCCGACCGCGGCGTCGAATACGTTCTTGTCGGTGTCGGCGCGCTCGGGCGCGAAGCTGCGGCCGGGCTTGCCGCCGGCGTCGAGCACATCGCGGGCGTCGGGCACGCCGAAGGGCGAGAGCCGCACCAGCGCCGCCTCTTTCAGGTGCGCGCCCCACTCGCCTTCCTTGAGATAGAGCCGCTCCGGCGGCAGCGGCCGGTAGAGCGGCTGCTGATCGCCGCGCTCGAGCGATTCCCTTCGCGCGCCGTAATAGTCGTTGATCTGGGCGAAGCGCTCGTGGGCCGCCTCCTCGATCAAGCGGCTCGAGCACCACCGGGCACGTCCGGCAGATAATCGAGCAAGGTTTCGAGCTTGCCGTGGAACAGCGGCAGCCAGTGCTCCACGCCGGGATAGCGGCGGCCTTCGCTCACCGCCTCGAACAGGGGGTCGCCCTTGGTGCATGCCGCCGAACTCGGCGGCGTAGCCGATGCGGAAGCGCTGCATGCGCGTCGGCGGTCGAGCTGCACCTCGCTCATCGGCACGAGCTCGAGGCGCGGCAGCGTGCCCGGACGTGCGCTGGGTCTCCGGGTCGAAGGTGCGGATCGTCTCGATCGTGTCGCCGAAGAAATCGAGGCGCACCGGCGCGGCGGTGCCCGGGGCGTAGAGATCGAGGATGCCGCCGCGCACGGCGAACTCGCCGACGTCGCGCACGGTGGAGGAGCGCGAGAAGCCCTGCATTTCGAGCCAGCGGGCGATCCCGTCCATGGCGCGCACGTTGCCGGCCGCGAGCGACAGTGACTGGGCGGCAACGAACTCGCGTGTGGGCACGCGCTGGAGGAGCGCGTTGATGGTGGTCAGCACGATGCGCGGGCCCGCCTCACCCGGCGCCACCAGGCGGGCGAGCGTCGCCATGCGCCGCGCCGACACGGCCGGGTTGGGTGACACACGGTCGTACGGCAGGCAGTCCCAGGCGGGGAATTGCAGCGCCTCGATCTCCGGCGCGAAGAAGGCGAGCGCGCGCGCGAGCGCCGCCATGCGCTCGGCGTCGCGGCAGACGGCGACGAGCTGCGGCGTCGGCGCCCCTGGCCGGGCGGAAATGCTTCTCGCCAGATCGCCGACGACCAGGCCGGAAAAACCGTCCGGCGCGCCGGTGATGGTCAGCGCGCGGCCGGGTGCGAGGCGGGTAGCGGGGGCGATGGGCTCGTTCATTTCGCGCCTTGTCCCAAGTGGAATGCGCGCAGGCGGCGGAAGGTTTCGGTGTCGTAGGCGGCAGGCGGCACAGTCGCGCCCACGATCCAGTCGTAGAGGTCGGGGTCGGAGGCCTCGATCAGGGCTTCGAACTCGCTGAGCGCCGGCTCTTCAAGCGTCGGCACCACCGAATCGGCGAAGCGCCCGACGATGAGGTCCAGCTCGCGCGTGCCGCGGTGCCAGGCGCGGAAGGCCAGGCGCTTGCGGCGGGTCTCGATCGATCGCGCTTCGTTCACAAGCCGCTCCAACGCCAAAAACCCGGACGGCGCCGGGCGGGGGTTTTATATAGCGATTGCGCGAGCCGACGCCAGCGGCCGGCGTGTCGTCGCCGCGTTGCCCCCCGTTCCTCGGGCGAGCCCGCGGAACGCGCGGCGAGACCCGGGGTCGAGGAATCACGGCGCTCGATGAATATGCCGACTGGACCCCGGCTCGGGCGACTTCGCCGGCCGTCCGGGAACGAGTGGGCGGTTGCGCCGGACCAACCCATCCGCCACCTTCGCCCGCCATGCGCCCGCTCGTGCTCGCCCCGTTGTTCGCCCCGCTGAACGTGCTGCCCGGTATCGGGCCGAAGCTGATGAAGCCGTTCGGAAAGCTGTTCGAGCGTGCCGAGCCGCGGGTGATCGATCTCCTCTTCCACCTACCCTATGCGGCGATCGACCGGCGGGCGCGGCCAAAGCTCGCCGACGTCATCCCGGGCACTATCGCCACCCTGGAAGTGACGGTGGACAAGCACCAGCCCGGCCGCGGCCGGGCGCCCTATCGCGTCTTCGCCTCGGACGACACCAACACGCTTGAGCTCGTGTTCTTCAACCTGCCGCACGAGCGGGTGGAGAAGATGTTGCCCGTGGGCGAGCGGCGCTACGTGTCGGGCACGGTCGGGGTGTACGATGGCCGGCTGCAGATGGTGCATCCCGACCGGGTGGTGGACGAGGAAGGTCTCGCCAAGCTCCCGCCGGTAGAGCCGGTGCATCCGCTCACCGAGGGGCTTGCCGCCGGCATCGTGCGCCGGGCGGCGACGGCGGCACTGACGAAGATCCCGACGCTGCCCGAGTGGCTCGATCCCGCGTTCGTACGTGCGAGGGATTTTCATACCTTCTCGGGCGCCCTCACCAGTCTGCACAATCCGGCGGAGCCCGCCGACGTCATGCCGGATTCCCCATTCCGGGCACGGCTTGCCTACGACGAGCTCTTGGCGCATCAGCTCGCGTTGGCGCTGGTGCGCGCCGAGATGCGGCGCGAGCCGGGTCGGCCGAGCCAGGGCGACGGCCGCCTGCGGGCGAAGATCGAAGCGGCGCTCTCCTTCGCGCTCACCAACTCGCAGCAGCAAGCAGTGAACGAGATCGTCGCCGACATCGCGTCGGACGTGCGCATGCTGCGCCTGCTGCAGGGCGACGTGGGATCGGGGAAAACCGTGGTGGCGTTGCTCGCCGCGGCCAACGCGAACGAAGCAGGCCGCCAGGCGGCAATCATGGCGCCCACGGAGATCCTCGCCCGCCAGCATTTCGATCGCATCGCGCCGCTCGCCGAGGCCGCCGGCATCCGCGCCGCCATCCTCACCGGCCGCGAGCGCGGGCGCGACCGCGACGCGCTCTTGGAGAAGCTGGCCAGCGGCGACATCGACCTCCTCATCGGCACCCATGCGCTCTTCCAGGAAGGGGTCGAATTCCGCGATCTGGCGCTCGCCGTGGTGGACGAGCAGCATCGCTTCGGCGTGCACCAGCGCCTCGCGCTCACCGACAAAGGCCACGCCGTCGATCTCCTGGTGATGACGGCGACGCCGATCCCACGCACCCTGGTGCTCACCTTCTTCGGCGACATGGACGTGTCGGAGCTGCGCGAGAAGCCGGCGGGCCGAACACCCATCGACACGCGCACCGTGTCGCTCGAGCGCCTGGATGAAGTCACCGACGCGGTCGGCCGCGCGCTCGAGCAAGGTGCCCGCGCCTACTGGATCTGCCCGCTCATCGAGGAATCGGAGGAAAGCGACTTCGCCGCCGCCGAAGCCCGCTTCAAGGCGCTGCACGGCCGCTTCGGCGACGCGGTCGGCCTCGTGCACGGCCGCATGCGGCCCGCCGAGCGCGACGAGGCCATGCGCCGGTTCGCGAGCGGCGAGATCAAACTGCTCGTCGCGACGACTGTGGTGGAGGTGGGCGTCGACGTGCCGGAAGCCACGATCATGGTGGTGGAGCAAGCGGAGCGCTTCGGCCTCGCCCAGCTCCACCAATTGCGTGGCCGCGTCGGTCGCGGCACGGCGCCATCGACCTGTCTCCTGCTCTTTCGCCCGCCGCTCGGCGAGATGGCCAAGCGCCGGCTCGCGGCGCTGCGCGACACCGACGACGGATTCAAGATCGCCGAGGAAGACCTGGCGCTGCGCGGCGAAGGCGAAGTGCTGGGTGTGCGCCAAAGCGGCCTCCCCGAGTTCAAGATCGCCCGGCCGGAGCTGCACCGCGATCTACTCGAAGCCGCGCGCAAGGACGCGGCACTCATCGTCAGCCGCGACGCGGCGCTCACCTCCGAGCGCGGGCAAGCGCTCCGGCTCCTGCTTCACCTCTTCGAGCGCGAGGAGGCGGTGCGCTTGATCGAAGCCGGGTAGCGATGGAGCAAGAGCCGCGCAACGAGTCCTCCCTGCGCTACTTCGGCTGGCGCGTGGTGGCCGCGTGCTTCCTGATGGCGATGTTTACCTGGGGCTTCACCTTTTACGGCCACAGCATCTACCTCGTCGAATTGCGGCAGCTGCACGGCTGGTCCACGTCGCTGATCGCCGGCGCCAGCACCGTCGCCTACCTGCTCGGGTCGATCTCGGTGATCGCGGCCAACGATGCGCTCGAGCGGCTCGGGCCGCGGCGCTTCGTCCTCCTCGGTGTCATAACGCTGGCCGCGGCGACGGCGCTGCTGCCGTTCGTCAGCGCGCCGTGGCAGCTCTATGTCGTCTATATCCTGATGTCGTCGGGCTGGCTCACCATGGGTATTCCGGCGATCACCACCATCGTCAGCTACTGGTTCGAGGCGCGGCGCGGCCTTGCCATCAGTCTCGCGCTCAACGGCGCGAGCTTCGGCGGCATCCTTGTCGCGCCGGCGCTCGTGTTTCTGATCGAGGCCACCGGTTTCACCGCCGCCATGCTGTTCGCCGCGGCCGTCATGCTCACGATCCTGGTGCCGAGCACGCTTCTGTGGGTCGACCGCCCGCCAAACATCGGACGGCACGCGCTGGATGAGTCGCTGGTGACAAACGCCGCGCCCGCGCTGACGCGAGCTGAGGCGTTGCGCAGCTTTTCGTTCTGGACGGTAGCCGCGGCGTTTGCACTCGCGTTGCTCGCGCAGGTGGGATTTCTCGTGCACGTCATCGCCTTCCTGGAGCCGGTCATCGGCCGCGCCCAAGCCGGATTGGCGCTAGTCGTCATCACCGTCATGGCGGTGATCGGCCGGCTCGGTCTCGGAACGGTCATCGACCGCCTCGACGTGCGGCGGGCGACGGCGATGATGCTGGTCGCGCAGGCGGCCGCGCTCTTTCTCATGACGCAGATCACGGACGCGAAAATTCTGCTCGCCGCATGCGCGTTCTATGGCTTGGCGGTGGGAAACCTCATCACGCTGCCGGCGCTGGTCGTTCACCGCGAGTTTCCACCGGCGGCCTTCGGCATGCTCATCGGGCTCGTGAGCGCGATCATGGGCGTCGTCTCCGCGTTCGGCCCGGGGCTTGTCGGCCTGGCGCGCGACGCCACTGGTAGCTACACGGCGGGCATCGGCCTTTGCATCGCGCTGGCGCTTGCCGCCGCCGGCATCATCCTGCTGCGGCCCAATGCCGGCGACCCTTTATCTCGACCGTGATGAGCGCTGACGCTTCGCCAGCGGATCCGGCCCGAAGCGGTTCGGACCGGGCGTGCCGCGCATGCACGCCCACACGACGAGCAGGATGATGCCGACGATGGTAAAGGCGATGAGCAGCCACCACCCGCTGCGGTCGATGTCATGGAGGCGGCGCACCCACATTGCCAGACCTGGCAAGAAGGTGCCGAGCGTCCAGACGCCGTTCAGCGGAAAGCCGCTCACGTCCGGGAACAGCGCGTTGTCGAGAATGAGCGTGGCGAGGCTCACTAGCCACACGAACAGCGTCCAATACCAGAACTCCGACCGCGTAGCGCGGCCGGCGAACGTCACGTAGGCGCGGAATCCCGGAGGCGATCGCCTCGTGAAAGGTCATCGCGCCTGCTACTTCTTGCGCCCGCCGAGCGGGTTCGGACCGAAACGGTTCGAGCCGGGCGTGCCGGGCTGGCAGTACCAGACGATCAGCACGATGATACCGATGATGGTAAAGGCGATCAGCAGCCACCAACCCGTGTGGTCGGTATCGTGCAGGCGGCGCACCGAGACGGCGAGCCCGGGCAGCAGCACCGCCAGACTCCAAATGGAGCTGAGCGGCGAGATCTCGCTCTCAGAGAAGACCGCCCGGTCGAGAATGCTGAGCGCGACGTTCACCAGGATGACGAACAGCACCCAGTACCAGTATTCCGACCGCGGCGCGCGGCCGGAGAACGTCGCGTACTTGCGAAAACCGCTTAGGATCGCTTCCTGAAATGTCATGACAGTCCCCTCGATTCAATGCCGGGGGGAACCTAGCGCAAAACGCGCGTCCTGCGGAGTGGCTTGCTGCTATTCCACAGTCACGGACTTTCGCGAGATTACGCGGCTGATCGACGTCGGTGCCGCGCAGCACCGCCACGTGATAGGCGAGCAGCTGCACTGGCAGCGCGTAGACCAGCGGTGTCACGGTCGCCGGCATCTCGGGAAGCGTCAGGATCGTCTCGGCGCTGATCCCCGCCGCCGCCGCCCCTTCCGGGTCGGTGACGAGGATGATACGGCCGCCGCGCGCCAGATACCTCCTGCATGTTGGAGGCGGTCTTGTCGAACACCTTGTCGTGGGGCGCGATCACCACCACCGGCATGGTCTCGTCGATCAGCGCGATGGGGCCGTGCTTGAGCTCGCCGCGCGGCGTAGCCCTCGGCGTGGATGTAGGAAATCTCCTTCAGCTTGAGCGCGCCTTCGAGCGCGATCGGGTAGCTGGTGCCGCGGCCGAGATAGAGCACGTCGCGGGCATGCTCGAGCGCATGCGCCAGGCGCTCGATCTCGGGTTCGAGCCGCAGCGCCTCGGCCATGAGGCGCGGCACCTCGATCAGCGCGCGCGACGAGCCGCTTCTCGTCGAGCTCGGACAGGACGCCGCGGGCGCGGCCGGCGGCAACGGCGAGGCATATCGAGCGCCGCGAGCTGGCAGGTGAAGGCCTTGGTCGAGGCGACGCCGATCTCGGGGCCGGCGAGCGTGCGCAGCGTGACGTCGCTTTCGCGGGCGATGGTGGAGCCGGCACGTTGACCACGGAGAGCACGTGCTGGCCATGCTCCTTGGCGTAGCGCAGCGACGCCAGCGTGTCGGCGGTTTCGCCGGACTGGGAGACGAAGATCGCGAGCCCGTTCTTGGCGAGCGGCATATCGCGGTAGCGGAACTCGGACGCGATATCGAGATCGACGGGAAGGCGCGCGAAGCGCTCGAACCAGTACTTCGCCGACCTGTCCGGCATAGAACGCGGTGCCGCAGGCGGAGATGACGATGCGGTCGAAATCTTTGAAGTCGAACGGCAGCGCCGACCGGCAGGCGCACGCGCTCGTTCACCATGTCGAGCATGGAGGCGAGCGTGTGGCCCACCACCTCGGGCTGCTCGTGGATTTCCTTGTGCATGAAGTGGCGGTGGTTGCCCTTGTCGACGAGGAAGGCGCCGGCGGCGCTCGAGTCTGCACTTGGCGCTCCACGGTCTTGCCGGCGGCGTCGCGAATCTCGACCCGCTCCGCGTCATGACCGCGAGGTCGCCCTCTTCGAGATAGGCGATCTTCTCGGTGAAAGGCGCGAGCGCGATGGCGTCGGAGCCGAGATACATCTCGCCGGTGCCGTAGCCGACGGCGAGCGGGCTGCCCTTGCGGGCGCCGACCATGAGATTGTCCTCGCCGTCGAAGATGAAGGCGAGCGCGAAGGCGCCCTTGAGCCGCGGCAGCGCCGAGGTCACCGCTTCCACCGGCGCCTTGCCGGCCTTCATCGCTTGCGTCACCAGGTGGGCGATCACCTCGGTATCGGTTTCGGTGACGAATTTCGCGCCGTCGCGCTCGAGCTCCTCGCGCAGCGCGCGGTAGTTCTCGATGATGCCGTTGTGGACGACGGCGAGCTTGTCGGTGGCGTGGGGATGGGCGTTCACCTCGTTGGGCGCGCCGTGGGTCGCCCAGCGGGTATGGCCGATGCCGATTGAGCCCGCGAGCGGCTCGCGCGCGAGGCGCGCCTCGAGGTTCTTCAGCTTGCCTTCGGCGCGGCGGCGCGCGAGGCGTCCGTGCTCGAGCGTCGCGATGCCGGCGGAGTCGTAGCCGCGATACTCGAGGCGCTTCAGCGCTTCGACGAGTTCGCCCGCGACCGCCTCACGTCCGATGATGCCGACGATGCCGCACATATTCGTCCCGATAGACCCCGCGCAGTATGCAAAAACCGTAGCGAAAATGGGTTTAGAAGCGGTTTGGCCCGCGCCCAAATCAATTCCGGTTGCAACCCATGACCGAGCAAAGCCCGGTCAGTCCTCGTCTTTCGCGCCTTTACCGTGTTTTTGCCTTTTCTTGGCGGCGCGCACGCGCTTGGCCCAGCCGGGGCGGTTTTTCTGCCGGCCGCGGGCGACGGCGAGCGCGTTCGCCGGCACGTTCAAGGTGATGACCGAGCCCGAGCCCACGTAGGCGCCGGCGCCGATCTTGACCGGGGCCACCAGCGCGGAATTCGAGCCAACAAAGGCGCGCTTGCCCACGTCGGTCTGGTGCTTGGCGGCGCCGTCGTAGTTGCAGAAGATGACGCCGGCGCCGATGTTCGCCTCCTCGCCGACGCGGCCATCGCCGATATAGGCGAGATGATTGGCCTTGGCGCCGGCCTCCAGCGTCGCCGCCTTGACCTCGACGAAGTTGCCGACCTTCGCCTTCTTGCCGAGCTTGGCTCCGGGCCGCAGCCGCGCGAACGGTCCGACCGAGGCGCCCTTTCCGATATGCGCGCCTTCGATGTGAGAGAACGCGCGGATCAATGCGCCTGCCTCGGCGACCACGCCCGGGCCGAACACCACATAGGGCTCCACCACCACGTCGCGGCCGAGCTTGGTATCGGTGGAAAGAAATACGGTCTCCGGCGCGATCAGGGTCGCGCCCGCCGCCTGCGCCTGCGCGCGCAGACGTGTTTGCAACGCGGCTTCGGCCTCGGCGAGCTGCTTCTTGTCGTTCACGCCCATCACCTCTTCCTCCGGCGCCTCGCGCACCGTGGCGGCGAGCCCCTGCTCTACCGCGATTCCGACCGCGTCGGTCAGATAAAATTCGCGCTTGGCGTTGTCGTCCTTGATGCGTTCGAGCAGAGCGACCGCGTGCTTGCCGGCGAGCGCCATGATGCCGGCGTTGCACAGGCGGATCGCGCGCTCGGCGGCACTTGCCTCCTTCTCCTCGCGCACCGCCACGAGCTTGCCGTTTTCCACGATCAGCCGGCCGTAGCCGGAGGGATCAGCGGCGCGGAATCCGAGCACCGCCAGCGGCGCGCGGCGGAGCGCGGCGCGGATGGCGGCGAGGGTCTTTGGCCGCACCAGCGGGGTGTCGCCGTAGACCACGATCACGTCGTCGCCGCGCTTGATCGCGGTCCTGGCCGCCAGCACCGCGTGGGCGGTGCCGCGCCGCGCCTTCTGCACGAAGATTTGAGCCGTGGGTGCGATACGGCGAACTTCCGCCGCGACCTCGCCCTGGCCGGGCCCCACCACCACGGCGATCCGCGCCGGGTTCACGGCGGCGGCCGCCGCCAGCACGTGGCCGATCAGGGTCTTTCCACCGATCCGGTGCAGCACCTTGGGGGTGCGGGAGGCCATGCGCGTGCCCTCGCCGGCGGCGAGCACGATTAGGCACGTTCGGTCGCTCATCCCACCTCCGGCTGGACCGCGGCTCGCAGCCGGTGTAGCCGATGCGGGACGCCCGGCAAAGCCACGTGCCGGGGATCCAGGAACTCTGCTAAACTTTTGCCGCCGTTTATGATTCGAGGGGGATACGCTGGCAGACGCAGGTGACAGCATCGGCGGGTCGGCGACGGAGCGCGTGTCGGCGCTGCGCGAACACGAGCTATTTCCCTATGCGGTGTGGGGGTTCGTGGCGCTTGCCGCCATTGTGGTCGCTACGCTTCTTTCCACGGTGTCGATCAAACGCGCCAATTCCGCCAAAGCCCCGATCGAGACGACGGAGCTGCGCGCCAGCGCCGACGAGGTGGGGCGGCTGAAGGAAACCATCGACAAGCTCCTGGTCGAGCAGCGGCGTCTGGCGGAGCGCGTGGAGGACTTCGAGCGTACCCAGAGCGATCTCACCGCTGCGACCCCGGTCGACCGCAAGAACGTGGCTTGGGGACCGCCGCCTTATCCTTATGGCTTGAAGGTGAAGCAGAGGGGCGCCCCCGCACCGCTCGAAGTGCGCGATCGGGAAATTCCCCTCCCGCCCGCGACGATTCCGCGCGACAAGGACGCCGCTATCACCCCGGTGCCGCCGCGGGCCGTTCCCCTGCCGCCCACGCCGCCGCGCGAGAAGGAAACGGTGATCGACCCGCCGGCGCAGCCCGAACGAGAATCCGCCTTCGTCCTGCCGCCGCCGCTAAACGAAAAAGATCTTGGACTCGCGCAGCTGCCGGCCGCGCGCATCACCGAGACGCCGCGCATCATGGAGACGCCGCGCGAGCCGCTGCGCTCGACGGAGACGCCGCGGATCGCCGAAACGCCGAGGCCCATCGAGACGGCGCGCGTCGAAACCCCGCGCCTTCCCGACAAGCCGGCGCCCGAAACCACCCAGGCGATCGTCACCCGCACGCAGTTCGCCCTCGACCTCGGCGGCGAGACGTCGCTCGACGGCTTGCGCGCGCGCTGGGCGAGCTTGCGCGGCAACCATGGCCAAGCGCTGGAGAGCCTGAAGCCGCTGGTGGCCTTGCGCGAAGCGGACCAGCCGGGCGCCTTCGATTTCCGCCTGCTGGTCGGCCCCATCGCCAACGCCGCCGACGCGGCGCGCACCTGCGCGCGGCTCAATAACACCAAGATCATCTGCGCCGTCACCACCTACGACGGCCAGCACCTGGAACTGCGCTAGCATCGCACGCCGCGGAAAGCGGCGCGTGGCTGAGCCCTTGGTGGTCATGCGCTCGCGCCTCGGCATCTACCTCCTGCTCACGGTTCTACCGCTGCTGTTCGTGTCGAACGTGGTCATCGGCCGCGCGGTGGCGAACCTGATCGAGCCGTGGACGCTGGCGTTCTGGCGCTGGGGGCTGGCGAGCCTGATCCTGTTGCCATTCGCGGCGCGTGCCATCGCCGAAAACGGCGCCCACCTGCGCGCGGCCGCCGGCGATCTGTTGATCCTCGGCTTCCTCGGCATGGTGGTGTGCGGCGGCGGCGTTTACCTGTCGCTGCACTGGACCACGGCGATCCACGGCATGCTGATCTACACCGCCGCGCCGCTCCTCGTGGTGCTGCTGGAAGCGGTGTTCTTCGGCGAGCCGGTGACGGCGCCGCGGCTCGTCGGCCTGCTCGTGGGCTTCCTCGGCGTCGCCACCATCGTGCTCGAAGGCGAGCCGCAGCGCCTGCTCACGCTTGCCTTCAACCCCGGCGATATCGGCATGGCGATCTGCGCCAGCGCCTGGGCGGTGTATTCGGTGTGGCTGCGGCGCGAGCGCGTGCGCGCGATCCCGACTTTGCCGGCGTTCGCCGCCATCTGCCTCGCCGGCACGTTCGCACTCGCCCCACTCATGGCGGTCGAGGCGCTATCCGGATATTTTCCGACGGGAACTCACCGCCTGGGCCGCGATCGTCACGCTCGCCATCGTGCCGTCGGTGCTCGCCTACGGGATCTTCCAGATCGGCGTGCAGACCGTGGGCGCCACGATGACGAGCGTGTTCATGTATCTGTTGCCGGTCTACGGCGTCGCCATCGCCAACATCACCCTCGGCGAATCCTTCCGCGCCTATCATGCGGTGGGCTTGGTGTTGATCGTGATCGGCGTCGCGCTTACCACCAACCCGTTCGGCCGCCGCGCCTGAGGCCTGCCGCGGCCTCGATCAGGACCCGCTGCGCCCCTTGGCGTTGGGGAAGAACAGCTGCTCGCCGCCGATCTTGTAGTCGGCGATGGCCTTCTGGCCCTCGGCGCTCACCAGCCAGTCGATGAACGCCTGGCCTTCGGCCTTCTTCACGCTCGGGTGCTTCGCCGGATTCACCAGGATAACGCCGTACTGGTTGAAGAGCCGGGTATCGCCCTCGGTGACGATGACGAGCTCGCCGCGGTTCTTGAACGAGATCCAGGTGCCGCGATCGGCGAGCACGTAGGCGTTGGAGGCGGAGCCGGTATTGAGCGCCGCACCCATGCCCTGGCCGATCTCGCGATACCAAGAGCCCTTGCCGCTCTGCGGGTCGACGCCCGCCTGCTTCCACAGGTCGAGCTCGGCGACGTGGGTGCCGCTCTTGTCGCCGCGGGAGATGAATGGGCTCTTCGTGGCGGCAATCTTCTTCAAGGCGTCGGCTGCGTCCTTGCCGCCCTTGATGCCGGCGGGATCGGATTTCGGGCCGACGATGATGAAATCGTTGTACATGACCTCGAAGCGCGCCACGCCCTCGCCGTCGGCGACGAACTTCTCTTCCAAGGGCTTGGCGTGCACGAACACCACGTCGGCGTCGCCGCGGCGGCCGACGTCGATGGCCTGTCCGGTGCCGAGCGCCACCACGCGCACGTCGATGCCGGTCTTCTGCTTGAACAGCGGCAAGATGTGGCCGAACAGGCCAGAATTCTCGGTCGAGGTGGTGGAGGCGACGACGATCGAGCGTTGTTGCGCCGATACGGCAGTCGCGACGATGAACAGCGCGAGGGTGGCGATGGCGAATTTCAACGAACGCATGGTTTCTCTCCTCTGATTCAGGCTAATAGCTCGCCGCGCAGGAATCTGGCGGCTTCGTTCGATTGTGGACGGTCGAAGAATTGCGTCGCGGGCGCGTGCTCGACGAGCCGGCCGGCGTGCAGGAAAACCACCTCGCCGGCGAGGCGGCGCGCCTGGCCGAGGTCGTGGGTCGCCATGACGATCTTGACGCCAGTAGCGGCGATCTCGCGCACGATCTCCTCGACCGCACGCGTCGCGGCGGGATCGAGGCTCGCGGTCGGCTCGTCGAGAAATAGAATCTCCGGATCGAGCGCCCAGGCGCGGGCCAGCGCCACCCGCTGCTGCTCGCCGCCGCTCATGCGCCGCGCTGGGCGAGCGGCGAGGCGCGCGAGACCGACGCGCTCGAGCAGGGCCGATGCTTTTCGTCTGGCGGCGTCGCGCGGCAGATCGAGGGGATAGGCAACATTGGCGACCGCCGAGCGGCGCAGCATCACCGGCCGCTGGAACACCATTGCAGTTCGTTCGGTGGAGGCGGCGCGATTGCCGGCGCGGATCGAGCCCGCGGTGGGCGCGAGCAGCCCGTGACAGAGTCTGAGCAGCACGCTCTTCCCTGCCCCGTTCGGCCCAAGCACGATCGCCGGCGCGCCGGCGGCGATCGTGCACGAGATGCCGTGCAGGATGGGGACGCCGCCCGCGGAAAAGCGAACACGGTCGAGCACGAGCGGCAGCCGCGTCTCGGGCGCGCGCATCAGCCGGCGAACCTCTCGCCCGCGCGCCGCGCGCTCCACGCCCCGGCGTTGACGAAAACGACGACGCCGATCAGCACGATGCCAAGCCCGAGCGCGAGCGGGAGGTCCCCTTTGGAGGTTTCCAGCGCGATCGCGGTGGTCATGACGCGGGTGACGCCGTCGATGTTGCCGCCGACGATCATAACCGCGCCCACCTCGGCGACGGCGCGGCCGAAGCCGGCGAGGAGCACGGTGACCAGCGCGAAGCGGCCGTCCCACAGGAGCGTCACAACCGAACGGGCGCGGCCGGAGCCGAGCGAGCGCAGCTGCTCACCGTATTCGGCCCACAGGTCCTCGATCACCTGCCGCGTCAGCGCCGCCACGATGGGCAGCACCAGCACCGCCTGGGCGAGGATCATGGCGCCCGGGGTGAACAGAATGCCGAACTGGCCGAGCGGCCCCGCGCGCGACAACAGCAGATAGATGGCGAGCCCGACCACCACCGGCGGCAGGCCCATGCAGGCGTTGAGCACCACCACGATGAGGTCGCGACCGGGAAAGCGGCCGAGCGCGATGGCGGCGCCGAGCGGCAGGCCGATCAGGGCAGCAAGGAACACGGCCGACAGGCTGATGCCGAGGGAAAGCCCGACGATCCGCCATAGGGCGGGGTCGCCGGACATCACCATCTGGAGCGCGATCGCCCCCGCGTGCGGCACATCGGGCATAGGCACAGGGACGCATGTTTTTCTATTTCGATCAAATCCGGTATGATATGCAGGAGCGTGCAGTCCTGTTCAGTCGCATGAACGAGTATCTCACCACCGCCGAAGCCGCCGACTATCTCCGCCTGGGCGAGCGCAAGCTCTACGAGCTCGTGGCCGAGGGCCGCATCCCTTGCACCAAGGCGACCGGCAAGTGGCTCTTTCCCAAATGGCAGCTCGACCGCTGGCTCGCCGCCGGCATGAACCTGCCCGAAGGCCTATCGCCGCTGGCCGCGCCGCCGGTGGTGGCGGGCAGCCACGATCCGTTGCTCGAATGGGCGCTGCGCGAATCCGGATCGGGGCTGGCGCTCCTGCCGGAAGGCAGCGAAGCCGGCTTGCGCCGCCTGCGCGCCGGCGAAGCGACGATCGCGGGCATTCACTTGCACAACGTTGACGGCGCCGACGAAGGCGCCAACGCCGCCGCGGTCGCCGCCGACAGCGCGCTCAGCGATACGGTGCTGATCGCCTTCGCGCGGCGCGAGCAGGGTCTCGTGGTGGCGCCGGGCAATCCGCTCCAGCTCGCCACCATCGCCGACGTGGCGGCCAAGCGCGCGCGCCTCGTCGAGCGCCAGGCCGGCGCCGGCGCGCAAGCATTGCTGCTCCGCCTCGCCAAACAATCGGACCTCGACATCGGCGCGCTCGCGCGCGTCGGCCCGCCGGCGCGCACCGGCGACGATCTGGCGCTCGCCGTGCGCGAGGGCCGCGCCGACTGCGGCATCGCCACGCGCGCCGTCGCCGCCACGCGCGGCCTCGATTTCGTTTCGCTCGCCTGGGAAAGCTTCGACCTGGTGACGCGGCGGCGCGGCTATTTCGAGGAGCGGGCGCAGGCGCTGTTCGGGTTCATGCGCACGCCGGCGTTCACCGCCCGCGCCGCGGCGCTCGGCGGCTATGACACCGCCGAGTCCGGCCGCGTGCTGCTCAATCGCTAGGCCTTCAGCCGCTTCGCCACCACGTCCCAATTGACGATGTTGTCGAGCACCGCCTTGATGTGATCGCCGCGGCGGTTCTCGTAGTCGAGGTAGTAGGCGTGCTCCCACACGTCGATGCCGAGGAGCGGCGTCTGGTTCTTGGTCATGGGATTGTCGCCGCCGGCGGTGGTGACCACGACCACCTTGTCGCCGTCCTGGGCGAGCCAGCCCCAGCCCGAGCCGAACACGCCGGTCGTATCGCCCTGCAGCTTCGTCTTCATAGCGTCGAGCGAGCCGAAGGCGGCGTTGATCATATCGGCGAGCTTGCCGCCCGGTGCCTTGGCGCCGCCGGGCTTGAGCTGATCCCAGTAGAGCTCGTGATTGTAGGCCTGGCCCGCGTTGTTGAAGATGCGCCGGTCGGCGTCGGTGGCCGCCTCCGCAACGATCGCCGGGATCTGCATGGCCTCGTACTTGGTGCCCTTGGTTAGCGTGTTGAGATTGGCGTAATAGCTGGCGTGGTGGCGGTTGTAGTGCAGGAACACGGTGCGCTGGCTGATGACGGGCGCGAGCTGCGGGTCGGCGAACGGCAGCGGCGGCTGCTTGAAGGGTCCGGCCGGCGGGGCGGCCGGAGCCGCCGGCGCCTGGGCCTGGGCGTGACGCAGCACGGAAGGCGTCGCCAGCGTAGCGGCGGCGCCGGCCGCGACGAACACGCGGCGGGTGATCTTGGTCATGGGCTTCTCCCTGATGGCCCGGTCCCGGGCCTTGGTTGAAGTCTAATACGAGCCGGCGAAACGACAATGGTAGTCGCGGGCCGTTGCCAACAACATTCCCGTGACCCCGCCGCCTACGCCGGCATCGTGGTCTCGATCAGCCGCACCCAATAGGAGGCGCCGAAGGGAATGGCCTTGTCATTGAAGTCGTAGGACGGGTTGTGCAGGCCGGCGCTGTCGCCGTTGCCCATGAAGATGAAGGCGCCCGGCCGCTTCTGCAGCATGAAGGAGAAGTCCTCCCCGCCCATCACCGGGGGCGCCGCGGCGTCGACCCTGCCCTCGCCCACCACATCGCGCGCCACCCCGGCCGCCACCTCGGTCTCGCGCGGGTGGTTCACCACCACCGGATAGTCGCGCTGGTAGCTCACCTTGGCGCGGGCGCCGTGCAGCACTGCCACGCCGGAGGCGATCTCGCCGATCCGCCGCTCGAGGAGATCGCGCACCTCAGCCTTGAGCGAGCGGGCGGTGCCGCGGAGCAGCGCCGTCTGCGGGATGACGTTGTCGGCGGTGCCGGCGTGAAACAGCGTGATGGAGACGACCGCGTTGTCGATCGGGTCGACGTTGCGCGAGACGATCTGCTGCAACGCGCTCACGATCTCGGCGGCGACGAGCACGGTGTCGACGGCGCGATGCGGCCGCGCGGCGTGGCCGCCGACGCCTTCGACCTCGATCATCACTCGGTCGGCAGCGGCCATGATCGGGCCCGGACGGATGGCGAACTGGCCGAGCGGAATGCCCGGATAATTATGCAGGCCGTAGACCTCGTTGATGGCAAAGCGCTCCATCAGTCCATCGTCGATCATGGCCTTGGCGCCGGCGCCGCCCTCCTCCGCCGGCTGGAAGATCACCACCGCGGTGCCGTCGAAGTTGCGGCTCTCGCACAGATGCTTGGCGGCGCCGAGCAGCATCGCGGTGTGGCCGTCGTGGCCGCAGGCGTGCATCTTGCCCGGCGTGCGCGAGGCATACGGCAGCGCGGTCGCCTCCTCGATGGGCAGCGCGTCCATGTCGGCGCGCAAGCCGACCACCTTGCCGCTCGCCCGCTTCTTGCCGCGGATGACGGCGACGACGCCGGTGCGGCCGAGTCCCGGCACCACCTCGTCGCAGCCGAAGGCTTTCAACTTCTCGGCGACGGTGGCCGCGGTGCGCGGCAGCTCGTACATGAGCTCGGGATGGGCGTGGAGATCGCGGCGCCATTCGGTGATCTCATCGGCGAGGGCGGCGACGCGGTTGACGACGGGCATCGAGGCACTCCTGATTGAGGGTTCAGGGTAGACGATCGGTGCGGCGGGTTTAAGCCTCAACCTTGCCGCAGGAAGGCGCTGCCCGACTACGCCGCAGCGCCCGCTATTGACGCCCGCCCGGGGCGTCCGTAGGTCTCGGCCCGGCGTGGGCCCGTAGCTCAGTGGTAGAGCACGTGACTTTTAATCACGGTGTCGATGGTTCGATCCCATCCGGGCTCACCAATACCCAGCAATGCATAGGCTTTCGCGCCGGCGGGCGATGCCGCCGTCCTTCGCTTCCGCCATCCCGCTGAAACAGGCAGAATGGCGCGCCTTCTGGACGTCCCGCGATGTTGCCGATCCATCCGCTGATTCTTCGCTCTGATCATCGCCCTCGGTGGGTTGATTCCCACCGCGGCGCTGGCGCAGAAGCGCGTGGCGCTGGTCATCGGCAATTCCAGCTACCAGAACGCGACCGAGCTGAAGAACCCGAAGAACGACGCCGCCGACATGGCGGCGGCGCTCAGCGCGCTCGGCTTCCAGGTGATCTCGGGCACCGACCTCGACAAGCCCGGCATGGACCGCCTGATCCGCAATTTCGCGGTGGCGCTGGTCGGCGCCGACGTCGGGCTCTTCTTCTACGCCGGCCACGGCCTGCAGGTGGCCGGCAACAACTACCTGGTGCCGGTCGACGCGTCGGTGGATTCGGCGGCGGGAATCGACTTCGAGCTCGTGCGCCTCGACCTCATCCAGCGGCAGATGGAGCGCGAGACGCGGACCAACGTCCTGTTCCTCGACGCCTGCCGCAACAATCCGCTGGCGCGCAATCTCGCCCGGGCCCTCGGCACCCGCTCGGGTGACGTCGGCCGCGGCCTGGCGCTCGCGGAGTCCGGCGTCGGCACCTTGATCAGCTTCGCCACGCAACCGGGCAACGTGGCGCTTGACGGCGACGGCCGCAATTCGCCGTTCACCGCGGCACTGATCAAGCATATCGCTACCCCCGGCCGGGACCTGAACGGCATCCTCATCGCCGTTCGCAACGACGTGCGCAGCGTCACCGGCGGCCGCCAGGTGCCGTGGGAGAACTCGGCGCTGACCGGCCTGTTCTATTTCCGCGAGGCGGCGCCGGTGGCGGCCGCGCCGGTCGAGCCGCCGCGCATCGAACGGCCGAACGTTCAGGCGAGAACTCCCGCCCCCGTGCCTGCCGAGGATCCCGGCAACGCCAGCGCGCTGACCAACCTCGCCATCAACTACGAGACCGGCGACGGCGTGCCCAAGGACGAGGCGGAAGCCGCGCGCCTCTATGCGCGGGCGGGCGATCTCGGCAACGCGCAGGCGCTGCTCAACCTCGGCGCCATGCATGCGGAAGGCCGCGGGGTGGCGCGCAACGCGACGGAGGCCATGCGCCTCTTCCAGAAATCGGCGGCGCTCGGCAACGCCGACGCCATGAAGAACATCGGCGTTCTTCACAACCAGGGCGACGGCGTGCCGAAGAACAGCGAGGAAGCGGCGCGCTGGTATCGCAAGGCGGCCGATCTCGGCAACGACATCGCCATGACCTATCTCGCCATCGCCTATGCGAACGGCACGGGCGTGCCCAAGGACGAGGCGCAGGCGGCGCGCCTCTATCGCCAGGCGGCGGATCGCGGCAACCGGCAGGCGGCGCTGAACCTCGGCGTCTTCTACTATCGCGGCCGCGGTGTCGCGAAGAACTACGGCGAGGCCATGCGCTTCTTCCGCAAGGCCGCCGACCTCGGCGACACCCAGGCCATGTCCAACATCGGCGTCATGTACGACAACGGCGAAGGCGTGCCACGCAACTCGGCGGAAGCCGCGCGCTGGTACAACAAAGCCGCCGGCCGCGACAAGCGCTAGCCCTTCCAGCCCAGGAAATCCCGCTTGCCCAGCGGCACGCCATTCTTGCGCAGGATGTTGTAGGCGGTGGTGAGGTGGAAATAGAAGTTCGGCAGCGTGAAGTTCAAGAGATACTCCGTGCCCTTCAGGTTCAGCGTGCCGGTGCCGACGGGGAAGCTGATGTCCCTCTCCTCGCCGGCATCGACGGCGGCGGGATCGACACTCTTCAAGAAGGCGAGCGTCTCCGCGATCTGTCCCTTGAGGTCGTCGAAGCTGGCACTCGCTTCGCTCACGTTCGGGATCGGCAATCCGGCGAGCCGGGCGGTCCCGCGGCGGGCGTGGCTCGCCACCTGCTGCACTTGCTTCGCGAGCGGCCACATGTCCGGGAACAGATGCGCGTTGAGCAGCGCTGCGGGCTCGTACTTGGCTTCCTTGGCGTGGGCAGCGGCCTTGTCGAGCATATCGGCGAGGGCGTTCAGCAACTTCTCATAGACAGGCACCGAGGCCTGGTAGAGCGAGAGCGGCATTTGATTTCCTTCAGGATGACGCGCACGGGCGGCGCAGGCAGACCGTAGCACTGTTCCGGCGACCGGCTAAAGCGCGGTTTGCGGCAGCAGGAAGGGTCCCTCGGGCACGCCGCGGATGGTGGCGCGAACCCCGTAGAGCTCCTCGATCAAACCGTCGGTCATGATCGCGGCCGGCGGCCCAGCCGAAACCACGCGGCCGCCCTTCAGCGCCACGATCTCGTCGGCGGCGATCGCCGCGAGGTTGAGATCGTGCAGCACTACCAGCACGCCGCCGCCTTTCGCGGCGTGAGCGCGGGCAAGCTTCAGCGCCAAGAGCTGGTGCGAGAGATCGAGCGACAGCGTCGGCTCGTCGAGCAGGAGATAGCCCTGGTCGGCGGTCCACACTTGCGCCAGCACGCGGGCGAGCTGCACCCGCTGCCTCTCGCCACCGGAGAGCTCGTCGAAGAAGCGCGGGCCGAAGTCGCGGATCTCGACGGCGGCCAAGCGCTTCCGCCACGAGCGCGCGTCGCCTCGGCGCGGCGATAGCTCTGCGGCAGGCCGAGGGAGACCACCTCGGCGACGGTGAAGGGAAACGCCACGGCCGCCGCCTGCGGCAGCACCGCGCGGCGCCGCGCCAGCGCGGCGGGGGTGAATTGCGCGATGGGCGCGCCGTCGAGTGTCACCTCGCCCGCCACGAATTTACGCTCGCCGGCGAGCACCTTGAGCAGCGTCGATTTGCCGGCGCCGTTGGGACCGACGAGGGTCGTCACTTTGCCGGGG
Source organism: uncultured Alphaproteobacteria bacterium (assembly GCA_963792635.1). GTDB lineage: Bacteria > Pseudomonadota > Alphaproteobacteria > Rhizobiales > Xanthobacteraceae > DATNNN01. The sequence goes on along the minus strand of CAWBWX010000006.1, from coordinate 291,642 downwards.
ACGACCGACAAGTCGACGTCATCGAGAATGGCCCGGCCGCGGGCGACCACGCGAATGCCGCGCGCCCGATACACCTCAGCCTCCCACCAGCGCGCGATGGCGGCCGAGCAGCCAGAGGAAGAACGGCGCGCCGATCGCCGCCGTCACCACGCCGAGAGGCAACTCGGCGGGGCTCGCCACCGTGCGCGCCACCACGTCGGCGCCGACCGTGAGCGCCGCGCCGAGCAGCGCGCTGCCGATCAGGAGATGGCGATGCGCGGGGCCGATGGCGAGACGCAGGAGATGCGGCACCACGAGGCCGATGAAGCCGATGACGCCGGCGACGGCGACCGCGGCGCCGGTGCCGGCGGCGACGGCGACGATGGCGCGGCGCTTCAGGCGCTCGACATCCACGCCCACGTGAAAGGCTTCCGCCTCGCCCAGCGCCAGCGCGTCGAGGCCGCGGGCGAGCGAAAGTGCGAGCGCCAAGAGCAGCGCCGCGAACGGGATGGCGATGGCGATCTTCGGCCAGGTGGCGCCGCCGAGGACGCCGAGCGTCCAGAAGGTGAATTCGCGCAATTGCTGGTCGCTGGCGACGAAGATGAGCAGCCCGGTGCCGGCGCCGGCCAGCGCGCCGAGCGCGATGCCGGCGAAGAGCAGCGTCGCCACCGAGGTGCGCCCGTCGTAGGTGGCGACCCGGTGCAGCACGAAGGTGGTGGCGAGGCCGCCCAAGAACGCCGCGGCGAGCAGGCCGAAGGGCGCGATCCACGGCAGGCGGGCGATCGCGGCGCCGCCGAGCACGATCCAGGCGACGGCGGCGAACGCCGCCCCGCGGCGAGACGCCGACAAGGCCGGGATCGGCGAGCGGATTGCGGAAGATGCCCTGCAGAAGCGCGCCGGAGACGGCGAGGCTCGCGCCGACCAGCGCGCCGAGCAGCGTGCGCGGCAGGCGCACGTCGAGCACCACGATGGCCTCGCGCAAGCCGGCGCCCTCACTCGGGCGAACGCCGAACAAGGCGTCGAGCAGAACGGCGAAGACCCGGCCCGGCGATACCAGCACCGCGCCGACCATGAGGGAGGCCACAAGCGCGATCACGAGCAGCACGGCGGCGACCGCGATGCCGGTGGCACCGTTCCGCAGCGGCCGGTGCAGCGGCAGCGCGCCCGACACATCGAGCGCGCTCACAGGCTCTGGCCCTCGCCGGCCCCGGTCCAAGGCCGCGCAGGCAGCGCCGGAAGCTTGAGCTCGGGATAGAGCGCGGCGGCGAGGTCGCGGGCCGCATGCGCGGTGCGCGGGCCGAAGCCAAGGAGATAGAGCCCGGGCAGACCGATCAGCCGCCGGGCGCGCGCCGCCGGCGTGCCGGCGAAGGCGGGCAGCGCGAACAGGGATTCTGCGCTCATGGCGTGGTCGCGGTCGGCCATGATCACGACGGCGTCGGGCTCGGCGGCGAGTGTGGCCTCGGCCACCGCCGGCTTGAAGCCGACCATGCCGGTGAGCGCGTTGTCGGCGCCAGCGAGGCGAAAGATCGCGTCGGCGGTGGTGTTCTTGCCCGCCACGATGGGCGTGCCACCGCCGAGCGCCAGCACGAACACCGCCTTGCGGTGGGCGGTGATGCGGGCGCGGATGCCGGCGAGCGCGGCGAAGTCGGCGGCGACGGCTTTGGCCAGCACCTCGCCGTCGACGCCGATGGCCTCGGCGATGAGGCGGATCTTGCGCACGATGCCGCCCTCGTCGTGCACCTCGGGCACGATCACGATCGGCACGGAGGCCCGCTTCAAGACCTCCATCACCTCGGGCGGCCCCGCCCCTTCGATGGCGATGATGAGCGAAGGCGCGAGCGACAAAACGCCCTCGGGCGACAGCGCGCGCATGTAGCCCACGTTCTTCTTGTCGAGGGCGGCCGCGGGAAAGGTCGAGGTCTGGTCGACGCCGATCACCCGGTCGCCGGCGCCGAGCGCGAACAGGATTTCCGTGACCGAGCCGCCGATGGCGACGATACGCGTGCTGTCCGTGACCTCGACTTTGCGTCCGGCGGCGTCGGTGATGACGCGGCTTTCCGTCGCGCCGACGGGCGTCAACGGCGCGATCAAGCACAGGAGCACGGCAAGGAAGGCGCGGCGCGGAAATCGGCGCATGGAATCACTTCGTCAGGATGAGCTTGTTCTGGGCGGTAAGCCGCAGGCGATAGACGTCGGCGCCGTGGCCGATGGTGATTTCCCGGGTGCCGACGAACAGGTCGCGGCTTTCGATGCGGTGTTCCACCACGTCGATCGCGCGCGGCTCGTCGCTCGCCGCCTTCTTGGTTGGCTCTTTGGAACTCCTCAAAGCCACGCCCTGTTTAGAAGCATTTTATTGTGGTTTTTCATATGCTTGTACAGGTACGCCCGTTGCCGTAGAAACGCAACAGCACCCGCCGGCAGTCGGCGGGTCATGAGCCAGCAAGCCGTCGCAATCCACCGCGGCGGCACGCCAGCCGAAATCGCGTTCGCATACGGCTGGGGGCTCGCAATGAATTTCCGTCATCGATTCCGATCCATCGCCATCGCTACCGCGGCCGCGGTTTGCGCGGGCACGGCACACGCGCAGACGCCGTACTGGCTCGACGCCATCACCATCATCGCCACGAAGACGGAGGAGCGCTGGATCGACACGCTCGCGGCGGTGTCGACGATCCGCGACGAACAGCTGAAGCAGCTGCAGGCGACGCGACCGGCGGACATTTTTATCAGCACTCCCGGCGTCTGGTTCCAGGAGCGCCCCGATGATCCGGCCACCGCCATCAACATCCGCGGTCTGCAGGACTTCGGCCGCGTGGCGGTGACAATCGACGGCGCGCGGCAGAACTTCCAGCGCACCGGTCACAATGCGGACGGTGTCTTCTATATCGAGCCCGAAACGATCGGCGGCATCGACATTGTGCGCGGTCCGGTGGCCAACATCTACGGCTCGGGCGCGATCGGCGGCGTGGTGTCGTTCCGCACCAAGGACGTGGAAGACATCCTCAAGCCCGGCGAGAAGTGGGCGGTCGAAGCCTTCGGCCTCGGCAGCACGAACATCGGCGGCGTCGGCTCACTGTTCGCCGCGGTGCGCGTCAATCCCAACGTCGACCTCTTCTTCGGCGGCACCTACCGCGACCAGGGCAACTACAAGGACGCCAACGGCACCGTCATTCCCAATACCGGCTCGGAAACCTGGACCGGCACGGCCAAAGCGACGCTGCGCCCGGCCGACGGCCACCAGATCAAGCTCGGCTTCACCAACTACGATTCCAAGTTCGTCAGCGGTCAGCCGTTTATCGGCACGACGCCGCCCTTCACCGGGCTGCAGCTGTCCTCGCTCTTCGATACCCACGTGGTGAACCAGATCGCCACGGCACGCTGGAGCTATGCCAAGCCCGAAGACCGGGTGTTCGACTGGGACGGCACCGTCTATTGGACCAGTACTGCCACCGATCAGATCAAGACCGGCGGATTGCCGCCCGGCTTCGGCGGCATCGGCAATATCGGCGACCGGCGCAATTTCACGATCGAGACAGTGGGCTTCGACCTGCACAACACCTCGCGCTTCGACACCGGCGGGTTCCGCCATGCCCTCACCTACGGCGTCGACGGCTTCCAGGATCAGGTCACCACCACGGGCTTCGGCACCGTGTTCACGCCCGCGGGCGAACGCACGGTTTCGGGCGGCTTCGTGCAGCTGAAGAGCAACTACTCCACCTGGCTCGAGGTGATCAGCGCCGCGCGCTACGACAACTACCGCCTGGAGGGCGGCGGCTTGCAGACCGAGGGCGACCGGCTGTCGCCGAAGATCACCGTGGGCGTGACCCCGTTCGCGGGCTTCCAGCCCTACGTGACCTACGCGGAAGGCTACCGCGCCCCGGCCGTCACGGAGACGCTCGTCACCGGCCTCCACCCGGTGATCTTCGCGCCGTTCATATTCCTGCCCAATCCGACGCTCCGGCCAGAAGTCGGTAAGAACAAGGAGGCGGGCATCAACCTGAAATACGACAACGTGTTCATGCCGGGCGCCTCGTTCCGCGCCAAGGCCAATGTCTTTCGCAACGACGTCGACGACTTCATCGAGCTCCGCGGCCTTGTCAACGGCCAAGTCGGCAGCGGCGGCATCACCTGCACGGTGCCAGTGTTCGGCTGCCAGCAGTACCAGAACATCGCCGAGGCGCGGCTCGAGGGCGCGGAGTTCGAGAGCATGTACGACACGGGCGGCTGGTTCCTCGGATTGGCCGGCAGCCACGTGCGCGGCCGCAATCTCGTCACGGGCGCGCCGCTGGCGAAGATCCCGCCCGACTTCCTTACCACCACCGTGGGGGCGCGTTTTCTCGAACGGCGGCTGACGATCGCGGTGCGCTGGCAGGCGGTTGCGGCGAAGAAGCGGGAAGAGATTCCGAACGCACCGCCGACCGGGCCCGGGGCGCCGCAGCCGCTGTTCCCGCCCACGGAGTCCTACAACCTCGTCAATCTCTACGCGGCGTATGAGATCAACCCGAACGCGACTGCCGCCTTCTCGGTCGAGAATCTGCTCAACGAGAACTACTCCCGCTATCTCACGGCGTTTCCCAATCCGACCGGCAGCGGGGCGCCGATCGCGTTCCCGCAGCCGGGCGTCACCTTCAAGGGCTCGCTCCGGGTGCGTTTCGCCGGCGGCTGACTTCACCCGACGCCGGCCGCGCCGGCGTCTCTTCATCTCCCCGCCGCGGCCGTCGCAGGCCACGGCGGGAACCAAGGAGGGCTTCCATGTTCATTGCCATGAATCGCTTCAAGGTTACCCCCGGCTCGGAGAGCGAGTTCGAGCGGGTGTGGCGGGAGCGCGACTCGCATCTGTTGACCGTGCCGGGCTTCGTCGCGTTCCATCTGCTTAAGGGGCCAAAGCGCGACGGCCACACGCTCTACTCCTCGCACACGGTTTGGCGTACCAAGGCCGACTTCGAGGCGTGGACCCGCTCGCAGGCGTTCCATGCGGCGCACGCCAAGGCCGGGAACAATCAGACGCTTTATTCCGGCCATCCCGAGATGGAAGGCTTCGAGTTGGTGCTAGAACTGCTCCCCAAGGGACAGGCGGCGTAAGGGACGAATCGAATGGCGCGGAAGGCGAGCGCACGGCGGATCGAGGAGACGGACGACGGCAAGGTCGTCCTCTTTCCCGTGCGGCCGACGCGCGCCCCCAACGCCCCGACGGTAGACCTCGCCGAGCCGCCGCAGGTTGCTGACGCGCCCACCATCGAGACGAGTGAGCGGCCGACCGTGGCGCCCTCGCCGGCACGGCGGTGGCTGCGGATCGGCATCGCCGCCTCGCTCGCGATCCACCTTGGATTGTTCGCGGCGCTGGCCTGGCGCTTCACCAACGATCTGGAGCGCGCCGCCGGCGCCTCGGCAGCGGCATCCGCCGAAGGCACGATCGTCATTCCCATCGAGGTGGTGGTGCAGGCGTCGCTGCCGTCGGCGCCGGCGCCCACCAACGCCACGACGCCGACGGCGCAGCCGGTGGTGACCCCCAACCCAGCGCCGCAAGAGCAAGCGAACGCTCCCGAGCCCGAGCTGCCGCCGCCGCCGGAGCCCGCGCCGGTAGTGCTCGACATTCCAGTATTGACCGAGGCGCCAAAGCCGGCGCTCCCGCTGGAACAGAACGCCAAGCCGCTGGAGATCGAAACGAAGGAGATGCCGGAGGCGCCCCGCCTGGTGATCGAGCGGCCAAAGCAGGCGGCGAAGCAGGAACAAAAGCGCAAGCAGACGCAGGCGTCCCCGAGCGCCGCCGCGACACCCAATCGCGCCGCAGCCGGATCGCGCGGCGCGGGTCAGGCCGGCGCCGGCGGACAATCGCAAGCCGGAGGCACCGCGGCGGTGTCGTCCTATCAGGCCATGGTACTGGCGCATCTGCAGCGCCACCGCATCTATCCGCCGGCGGCGCGGGAGCGCGGCATCACCGGCGTCGCCGCCGTGCGCTTCGCGCTCGCCGCGAACGGATCGGTGATCTCCGCAGGGCTCGCGCGCTCGAGCGGCGAGAGCATCCTCGACGGCGCCGCCGTGGACATGGTGCGGCGCGCCTCGCCGTTCCCGCCCTTCCCGCCGGGATTGAGCCGCGCGCGGCTGGATTTTGCGGCGCCGATCCGGTTCGATTTACGCTGAGCGCTACGCGCGCCAGCCGGCCCGCGCCTTCTCGGAGAATTCGCCAAGCCGGCCAGCGCTGATCGCATCGCGAATGCCGGCCATCAGCTCCTGGTAATAGGCGACGTTCGCCCACGACAGGATCATGGCGCCGAGCATCTCGTTCGCCTTGAACAGGTGATGGATATACGCCCGTGAGAAATCCCGCGCCGCCGGGCACGCGCTCGTCTCGTCGAGCGGGCGCGGGTCATCGGCGAAGCGGGCGTTCTTCAGATTGAGCTTGCCCTCCCGCGTATAGGCGAGCGCGTGGCGGCCGGCACGCGTGGGCAGCACGCAGTCGAACAGGTCGACGCCGCGGGCGACGGCGCCGAGTATGTCGTCGGGCTCGCCCACGCCCATGAGGTAGCGCGGCTTATCGGCGGGCAATTCGTATGCGGTAGTCTTCACGATCGCCAGCATGATGTTCTGCGGCTCGCCCACGGCGAGACCGCCGATGGCGTAACCGTCAAAGTCCATGTCCCTGAGCTCGCTCGTCGAGAACAGGCGGTGCAGGGTCGAGGTGCCACCCTGGACGATGCCGAACAGCGCGCGGCCCGGCGCCGCCCCTTCGAAGGCGCGTTTGCAGCGCTCGGCCCAGCGCAGGGAAAGCTGCATGGCGCGCGAAATTTCCTCGTCGGATGCGGGCAGCGCAATCAGTTCGTCGAGCTGCATCACAATGTCGGAGCCGAGCAGATTCTGCATCTCGATGGCGCGCTCCGGCGTGAGCTCCACGGTGGCGCCGTCGATGTGCGACTGGAAGGTGACGCCCTGCTCAGTCACCTTGCGCAGCTTCGACAGCGACATGACCTGATAGCCGCCGGAGTCGGTGAGGATCGGCCCGTCCCAGTGCATGAATGCATGCAGGCCGCCGAGCGCAGCGATGCGCTCGGCCGTGGGCCGCAGCATCAAATGATAGGTGTTGCCGAGGATGATGTCGGTGCCGGCAGCGCGCACCTGATCGGGATAGAGCGCCTTGACGGTCGCAGCGGTGCCCACGGGCATGAACGCCGGCGTGCGCACGATGCCGTGGGGCGTGGAGATTTCACCACGGCGGGCGTCGCCATCCTGGTTCAAGAGACGAAAAGAAAAAGCGGTCATCGTTCAGGGAATAGCAAGCAAGCGTCGCCGTAGGAATAGAACCGATACCCTTTCTCGATCGCGTGCGCATAGGCGCGCTGCATGCGCTCGCGCCCGGCGAAGGCGCAGGCGAGCACGAACAGCGTCGAGCGCGGCAGGTGGAAGTTGGTGAGGAGGGCGTTCACGGCGCGGAATTGGTAGCCCGGCGTCACGAATAGCGACGTCTCTCCTGAAAATGCGTGCAGGCGCCCGTCGGCATCGGCGGCGCTTTCCAAGAGCCGCAGCACCGTGGTGCCCACGGCGACGATGCGGCCGCCGCGGGCGCGGGTCTCGTTCAGCGCGCGCGTCGCGGCGGCTGAAACCTCGCCCTGCTCGGTGTGCAGCTTGTGGCCCTCAATCTCCTCACTCTTCACCGGCAGGAAAGTGCCGGCGCCGACGTGCAGCGTCACCTTGGCGATGTTGATCCCGCCCGCTTCCAGGCGCGCGAGCAGCGCCGGGGTGAAATGCAGGCCGGCCGTGGGTGCGGCCACCGAGCCGTCGACCTTGGCGACCAGCGTCTGGTAGTCGGCGCGATCCTGCTCGTCGGGCGGCCGCCGCGCGGCGATATAGGGCGGCAGCGGCATCTCACCCACCTGCTCGATCGCCTCGTCGAGCACGGCCCCATGAAAGTCGAAGCGCAAGAGCACCTCGCCACCCTCGCCTTTCTCCTCCACGGTGGCGTCGAGATTGCCCAGCAGACAGACGCGGCCCTCGTTGCCGAAGCGCAGCTTATCGCCGACCGCGAGTCGCTTGCCGGGTTTCGCCAGCGCCCGCCAGGTATCGGGCGCGGTGCGCGCGAGCAACGTCGCCTCGACCTTGGCGCCCTCCTCGCCGCGCAGGCGCCGGCCCGTAAGCCGCGCCGGGATCACCTTGGTATCGTTCAAGACGAGCGTGTCGCCGGGCGACAGCAGCGCCGGCAGATCGGCGATGCCGCGATCCTCGAGCTCCGGCGTTGCCTGCGGCCGCACCACCAGGAGCCGCGCCGCGTCGCGCGGCGCTACCGGGCGAAGCGCGATCCGGTCGGCCGGCAGGTCATAGTCGAACAGCGAAGTGCGCATTGCAGTCATTCCGGGGCGGCGCGAAGCGTCGAGCCCGGGAATGATATTATTTATCCGCCGCGATCTTCGCCTTGACGATCTTGTCGGGGTTCTGCACCGGCTCGCCGCGCTTGATCTGGTCCACGTGCTCCATGCCCTCGACCACTTCGCCCCAGGCGGTGTACTGGCGGTCGAGCCAGGGTGCGTCCTTGAAGCAGATGAAGAACTGGCTGTCGCCGGAGTCCGGGTTCTGCGCCCGCGCCATGGAGACGGTGCCACGCTTGTGCTTTTCGGCCGAGAACTCCGCCTTCAGCTTCTGCCCCGAGCCGCCGGTGCCGGTGCCCTCGGGGCAGCCGGTCTGGGCCATGAAGCCGTCGATGACGCGGTGGAACACGAGGCCGTCGTAGAAGCCCTGGCGCACCAGCTCCTTGATGCGTTTCACGTGAGTGGGGGCGAGATCGGGCTTGAGCACGATCGTCACCTTGCCCTTGGTGGTCTCCAGAATAAGCGTGTTCTCGGGGTCGGCCATGAAACTCTCCTAGCGGGCGCTGACGATGCGATCGGGGTCGGTGACCTTGCCGTCCTGGGCGCGAGAGCCCTTCTTCAGCTTGTCCACCGTGTCCATGCCGGAGACGACGGTGCCGACCACGGTGTACTGGCCGTTCAGGCCGGACGCGTCGCCGAACATGATGAAGAACTGGCTGTTGGCGGAATTGTTGGAGTGAGGGCCGCGCGCCATGCCGACGACGCCGCGGGTGAACGGCACGTTGGAGAACTCGGCGCGCAGATCCGGGTATTTCGACTTGCCGGTGCCGTCGCCGCGCTGGCCGTCGCCGGTCTGCGCCATGAAGCCGTCGATCACCCGGTGGAACGGCGCGTTGTCGTAGTATTTCTCGGCGGCGAGCGTCTTCAGGCGCGCCGCATGCTGGGGCGCGATATCCGAGCGCAGCCGGATCACGATCGGGCCCTTGGTGGTCGTGAGCGTCAGCGTGTTCTGGTCGGCCTGCGCCTGCGCCGCCGGTACGAGCGCAAGCGCAAACAGGAATGCGAGCACCAAACGAGCCATGTTGTCTCCGTGGATGATTTACTTGCGGAACTTGTCGGCGAGGCGCTTGGCCACGGGCTTGGGCACGAACACCGACACGTCGCCGCCCATGGCGGCGATCTGGCGCACCAAGGTGGCGGTGATGGGGCGGACTACCGGCGAGGCCGGCAGGAAAACCGTCTGCAGCTCCGGCGCCATGGCGCCGTTCATGCCGGCCATCTGCATCTCGTAGTCGAAGTCGGCGCTGTCGCGCAGTCCCCGGATCAGAAGCCGGGCGCCGACCTTGCGCGCGGCGTCCACCACGAGGCCGTCGAAGGTGACGCACTCGAGCTGCGCCTTCTCGGCGGCGGCCACTGGCGCGCACACCTCGCGCAGCATGTCGAGGCGCTCGGGGGGATCGAACAGCGGCTGCTTGCCGGGATGGATGCCGACGGCGATCACGAGCTTGTCGGCGATGCGGCAGGCGCCGCGCACCACGTCGACGTGGCCGTGGGTGACGGGGTCGAAGGAGCCGGCGTAGAGGGCGACGCGCATCGGCTAGGGTTAGCCTGTGGCGGCGAAGCCGGCAAGACGGCTCAGGCGTTGACCCGGCCGCGCGGGCTCGCGCGCAAGGGCCGCGGCTCGAGCTTGAGCGACGGCTGCAGCGTCGCCTCGTCGTCGGCCGCCGCCCGCCAGCAATCGCGGCCGTCGCGCTTGGCGGCATAGACCGCATCGTCGGCGGCCTTGAGCAGGCGATCGATGCTCTCGCCTGGTTGGCGCAACGCCAGCCCGACGGAGACGGTGGTGGTGAGCGCGGCATGGCCGTGCCACCAGACGATGGAGCGCACGTCGCGCACGATGCATTCGGCGAGCTCGCTCGCGGCGTCGAGATCGAGGCCCTGGACCAGCACCGCGAACTCCTCGCCGCCGAAGCGGGCGATCAGCCGCTCGGTGGCGTCGTCCGCCGCCGCGATCGATACCTCGATGCAGTTGGCAATCGCCTGGATCATCACGTCGCCGGCGGCGTGGCCGAAGGAGTCGTTGACGCGCTTGAAATGGTCGATGTCGATCATCATCACCGCGATCGGCGCCGGGTTCTTCGACGGGCGGAAGATTTCCTCCACCCGGTCGAAGAAAGCGCGCCGGTTGAGAAGACCGGTGAGGGAATCGGTGTGCGCCAGGCGCTCGAGGCGGGCCTGGGTGTCAAGCAACCAGCTGCGGGTGATGGCGCGCGGGATAGCGATGAGCGGGGCAAGGATTGCGCCGATGGCGGCGACGAGGCCGAAGTGGCGCCACTCGCGCTCGACCCCGATCAGCGGAATGCCGATCCACGCCAGGACGACCGCGCCGGCGACGGCGACGAGCGTGGTGACGCCCACATAGCTCGCAATGCGAAGCAGATTCCGCCTGCCCATGACCACCCCAACGAGCCGCCGGAAATTCCGGAGGCCGACCGTCGTCCGGGGAAGAACCTATGGGCGAAAGCAGAACGACCCCTATCCCGAATCCCGACAATTTGAATTAACCGTCGCGAGGTATGCCCGGCCTGGGTCGGGCAACGGCTATTCCGAGCCGTTGCCCTCGTCTTCGCCGATGCGCTCCACCGACACCACTTTCTCGGCCTCGGCGGTGGAGAACACGATAACGCCCTGCGTCGAGCGGCCGGCGATGCGGATGCCTTCCACCGGGCAGCGGATCAGCTTGCCGTTGTCAGTGACCAGCATGATCTGGTCGCCCTCCTCCACTGGGAACGAGGCCACCAGCGGGCCGTTCTTCTTGTTCACCTTCATGGCGACGATGCCTTTGCCGCCGCGGCCGGTGAGCCGGTACTCGTAGGAAGACGTGCGCTTGCCATAGCCGCGCTCGGTGATGGTCAAGAGGAACTGCTCGGCCGCGCCCATCTCGGCGTAGCGCTTCTGGCTGAGCTCGATCGCCTTGACCTCTTCCTCCTCAGCGTCCTCGGCCTCGTCGCCGCGGCGCACCGCGTTGGCGAGCCGCAGGTAGGCAGCGCGCTCCTCGGCGGTGGCGTCAGCGTGGCGGATGATCGCCATCGAGATCAGCCGATCCTTCTTGTCGAGGCGAATGCCGCGCACACCCATGGAGTCGCGGCCGGAGAACACGCGCACCTCGTCGACCGCGAAGCGGATGCACTGGCCCTCGCGGGTGGTGAGCAGGACGTCCTCCTTGTCGGTGCAGATCTGCACGTTGACGATGGCCTCGCCCTTGCCGAGCTTCATGGCGATGATGCCGGACGGCCGCACGTGGGTGAAATCCGAGAGCTTATTCCGCCGCACCGTGCCGCCGGTGGTGGCGAACATGAGATCGAGCTTGCCCCACGACTTCTCGTCCTCGGGCAGCGGCATGATGGTGGTGATGCGCTCGCTCTCGGCGAGCGGCAGGATGTTGACCAGCGACTTTCCGCGCGCCTGCGGCGTCGACAGCGGCAGTCGCCACACCTTCTCCTTGTAGACCTTGCCGGCCGAGGAGAAGAACAGCACCGGCGCGTGGGTGGAGGCGACGAACAGACGGGTGACGAAATCCTCCTCGCGCGTCTCCATGCCGGCGCGGCCCTTGCCGCCGCGGCGTTGCGCGCGATAGGCGGAGAGCGGCACGCGCTTGATGTAGCCGGCGTGCGACACGGTCACCACCATCTCCTCGCGCTGGATGAGATCCTCATCGTCGACCTCGATGCCGGCCTCGGCGATTTCGGTCTTGCGCGGTGTCGCGAATTTCGCCTTCATGTCGGCGAGCTCGTCCTTGAGGATGGCGCGGATACGAGGACGGCTGCGCAGAATATCGAGGTAGTCGGCGATCTCGGTGCCGAGGCCGTCGAGCTCGGCCTTGATCTCGTCGGCGCCGAGCGCGGTGAGGCGCTGCAGGCGCAGATCGAGGATGGCGCGCGCTTGTTCCGCGGAAAGCTTGTAGGTGCCGGTCTTCGACACCTTATGGCGCGGGTCGTCGATGAGCTCGACCAGCGCCTTGACCGCGGTCGCCTTCCAGTCCCGCTCCATGAGCGCGTCGCGGGCGGCGTTCGGGTCCTTGGCGGCGCGGATCAGCTTGATGGCCTCGTCGATGTTGGCGACGGCAATGGCGAGGCCGACCAGCACGTGGGCGCGGTCGCGCGCCTTCTTCAGCAGGAACTTGGTGCGCCGGCCGATGACCTCCTCGCGGAAGTCGACGAAGGCGCGGACGAGCTGGCCGAGATTCATCACCTCCGGCCGGCCGCCGTTCAGCGCCACCATGTTGGCGGGGAACGTGCTCTGCAACGGGGTGAAGCGGTAGAGCTGGTTCAGCACTACCTCGGCGACGCTATCGCGCTTGAGCTCCATCATGATGCGCAGGCCGTCGCGGTCGGATTCATCGCGCAAATCCGAGATGCCCTCGATCTTCTTGTCGCGCACGAGTTCGGCGATGCGCTCGATCAGCGTGGTCTTGTTCACCTGGTATGGAATCTCGCTGACGATCAGCGCCTCGCGTTTTCCCGTTTCGTGGGCGACGCGGCCGCGCACCACGATCGAGCCGCGGCCGGTTTGATAGGCCTCGCGCGCGCCGCTCCGCCCGAGGATGATGCCGCCGGTGGGAAAATCCGGGCCGGGCACGATCTGGTTCAATTCCTCGACGGTGATCTCCGGCTTGTCGACATAGGCGATGCAGGCGTCGATCACCTCGCCGAGATTGTGCGGCGGGATGTTGGTGGCCATGCCGACGGCGATGCCCGAGGCGCCGTTGACCAGGAGGTTGGGAAACTTCGCCGGCAGGACCGTCGGCTCCTGCTCGCGGCCGTCGTAGTTGGCCTGGAAGTCGACGGTGCCCTTGTCGAGATCGTCGAGCAGCGCGATCGCCGGCGGCGCGAGCCGCACCTCGGTGTAGCGCTCGGCCGCGGGCGGGTCGCCGTCGATGGAGCCGAAGTTGCCCTGCCCGTCGATCAGCATCAGACGCATGGAGAAATCTTGCGCCAGACGCACCAGCGCGTCGTAGATCGCCTGGTTTCCATGGGGATGGTACTTGCCCATGGTGTCGCCGGTGACGCGGGCCGACTTGTTGTAGGCCCTGTCCGGCGTGTAGCCGTTCTCGTACATGGAGAAGAGAACGCGGCGGTGCACCGGCTTGAGCCCGTCGCGCGCGTCCGGCAGCGCCCGCGCCACGATCACGCTCATGGCGTAATCGAGGTAGGAGCGCTTCAGCTCGTCGGTGAGCGAAACGGGTCTGATGTCCGAAGGCGCCGGGGGGCCCGGCTCCCCCGGTTTTGGGGTCACGGTGTCTGCCAAGGGACGCTAGCCTGCAAAGAAATGGATGCGAATCTTATAGCCGATAGAAGGTGCGGAATCCAAGTTTTTCGAGTCCGCGGCGGCGCAATTTATGCTTTTTATTTCATATAGATAAAAGCATTTTCGGCATTACAAAAGCAAGCAAGATGACCGCGCCGTTAACGCCGAAATCGGCCTCGGCAATTGACCCCCACTTAGCGGCCCGATAGCCCGGCGCATGGCCCTCGATTTTCTCATTTCGGCGCTGGTCACGCTGTTCGTGGTGGTGGACCCGCTCGGTCTCGTGCCGGCGTTCCTGGCGCTCACCCACGGCATGAGGGCCAAGGCCCGGCGCCAGGTGGCCATGCGCGCGGCGCTAATCGCGGCCGCGATCCTCGCGGGCTCGGCGCTCGTCGGCGACTGGTTGCTCGGGCGCCTCGGCATTTCGCTGCCCGCCTTCCGCATCGCCGGCGGCCTCCTGTTGTTCTACGTGGCGTTCCAGATGGTGCTCGAGCAGCGCGTCGAGAACGAAACCTCCACCGCCGAGCACGCGCTCGAGGCCCGCGCCCAACACATCGCCGCCTTCCCACTGGCAATCCCGCTCATGGCGGGACCCGGCGCCATCACCGCCACCGTGCTGCTTGCCGGCCAGGCGCGGACGGAGCCGGTGTTGCTCGTGCTGTTGCTCATCGTGATCGGCGCGATCGCGGCGATTTGCCTCGCGGTATTCCTGTTCGCCGCGCGCATCCACAAGCTGTTCGGCGCCACGGTGAACAGCGTCTTGTCGCGGCTCCTCGGCGTGGTGCTGGCGGCGCTGGCGGTGCAGTACGTGATCGACGGCGTGCGCGCCGTGCTCAGGGCGTAGCGCCGCCGAACAGCACGGCGTGCATGATGCGGCCGGGCGAAAAGGTGAAGATGCCGGCGATGACCAGCGCGCCAACGAAGATCGAGATCATTGTGAACATGTGGGCGCGTACCTTGTGGCGGCGCGCCCGCCAAACGCCGATCGGCAGCATGGTGAGCGTGAAGATCGACAACAGATGGATCGGGCTCCACGGCCCCCACACGCGCAAATCGTAAATCCAGAACGAGCTGCCGGCGACGAATGCCATCAGGAGGACCCAGATCCAGCCGGTGAGCCGGTGGTGCGGCGTGCCCTTGCGCCGGGCGAGCTGATAGACGCCGAGGCCGAACGCGGCCATGGCGGCGAAGGCGTGCAGCTGGATCGCCGGCGAGGCGTTGAGAAGCGGCGCGAGGCTCATGCGAGTCCCTCAGGCGGCAGCCTTCACCCGCGGTCCCAGAATGGCAAGACGGGCTTGGTCAGCATCAGCCAGATGATGGCGAGCACCGCGGCAAAGGCGGGAAAGCCGAAGGCGAACCAGAGCCGGTAGAGCCTGTGATATTCCGCCGGCAGCGGCTTTCCCGCGCGGGCCGCGGCGGCGGCAAGATCGCGCATACGGCTCTGCATAAAAACCACGGGAATCCAAAAGGCTCCGATCAAAAGATAAAGCAGAATCGAAAGCGCGATCCAGCCCTGGCTGAGCGGCAAGCCGAGCCACCCTGCCAACAGCATCCCGGTGATCGGCTGGGCCGCCACCGCGGTCGCCGTGAACAGGAAATCGGCAATGACGACGATGCGGGCGACCGCGGCGACCGTTGCCGCCTGCCCGGTTCGGTGCGCCATGACAGGAAGAACGCGATGCCGGCGCCGGTGCCAAGCAGCACGGCGGTCCCCACCACGTGCAGGAACTTGAGCGCCTCGTAGGCGATCATCGGTCGTCCAGAATGGCGAGCGTGAACAGCACCGCCAGCGCCGCGGGCGTCATCTCCACCACCGCCTCGAGGATGGCGAACGACGACACCGGCGTGAACGCCGCTGCAATCGCAATACGGGCGAAGAGCAGCGCCAGCATGGCGTAAAGCGCCGCCCGCGCGCTGGCGCGGAAGAGCAGCATCAGGCCTAGCACCACGGCGATCGCCGCGTCGGCAACGAAGTAGACGCCCGGCCAGCCCACCGCGCGAGGAAGGCGAGGCCAGTGCTTGCCGCGACGAGGAGGCGATAGCCGCCGGTGACCATGAAGTAGAGCGCGAGGCCGCCGATGGCGAAGGGCTTCAGCAGGTAGAGCCGGGAGAACCAGCGCTCCTGCACCGAGGCGGGCTCGGCGGCGAGCGCCGCCTCGAGCGGCCGCGGCGAAATGCCGGTGACGCGCTTCCACTCGCGCGCATCGCCCACGGCGCCGCGGGAGAGCTCGCGCAGGCTCGTGGTGCGCAGCGACGGCCGCCAGCCGAGCCAGCTCACCAGATCGCCTAGGCGAAAGAGCAATCCGGCGAGCCAAGCGGGTACGGTAAACGGCCGCGCCGGTCTGCGGCCGAGCCAGCGGCGGTAAGCGCCGATCAATTCGGCGAAGGTCAGCGGCGCGGGACCGGCGAGATCGAGGGTGACGCGCTTCGGCGCGTCCGGAGCGAGGAAGAACGCCACGGTTTCCACCACGTCGTCGAGCTGCACCACGTGCAACTTGCCGGCGTCGGCCGGCACCGGCAGGAGCGGGAGCGCGGCGAGCGCCCGGAAGAGCGCGTTGCCGCCATAGGCGGCGCGGCCCACCACCACGGAGGGGCGCAGAATGACCCAATCGAGATCGCGGGCGGCGAGCGCCGCATCCGCCGCGGCCTTGCTGCGGCCGAAGGCGGTGGGCGAGTCCGGACCGACGCCGATCGCCGAAACATGGATCACCCGGCGCACGCCGGCCTGCTCGCAGGCGGAAAACAGCGCGCCGATCCCCTCCTGGTGCAGCGCCCGCACGGAATCCGCCGGACCGTCCTGCAGGATGCCGGCGCAGTTCACTACGGCGTCGACGCCGTCGAGATAAGGCAGCCAGTCCTCGGGATGGCGGGCCCGCGCAATATCGAGGCTGATCCAGCGGGCCTCAGGCACGCGGCGGCTTGCCTCCGCCGCCCGGCGGCCGACGCCGATCACGGCATGGCCGTCGGCGAGCAACCGCGCCACCACCGCCGACCCGATCAATCCGTAGGCACCGGTCACGAGGACGCGCATCGCCAACCCCTATCCGGCGCGGCGAAAACCATGCAACGCTGGGGACTGAGTGTGCAAGGCCGTCGCTGGCCCCGGCCTTGCATGGCAAAGCGGACCTTAACCGGCAAACGGCGCCACGCCTGGTTCGCGAGCGGAACGATTAAGAAAACCATGCGTTGATGGCGCGGAAACGAGTGTGTGACCCATGATCTCCGCGAAGAACATGTTGCTTCTAGCGCTTTGCGCCGGCTGGCTGATCGGCCTCGCCAGCCAATTCCACTCGGCGCGCACGACGCTCGCCTATCTCGTGCTGTCGGCGCTGATGATTGCGTTCGCGGCGCTGCGCTGGCCGCGGCGCGAGGCGAAGGCCGCGCGGGTGAAGCCGCGGCGCCCGGACGACAACAACTGACGATTTGATTCAGCCGACGCCGCCAAGGCATTGCGGCGGAGTCGTTTTCAGCGCGGGCATTTCCGCTTCGTCGCCGTCCACGAGATGTTGTCGAGCACCCTGCCCTGGCCGCAGATGCTCATCTTGTCGGTCACCGTGCCGCGCAGGATCACCGCCGCGTCGAGCGGCGGCCGTGGATTGGCGCCGCTGATGTTGTAGACGCTGCCGTCCGGCCCCGTGATCATCAGGCAGAGCCCGGTGACGCCGGGATAGGCGCAGGCGGTGACGGAGACCGCCTCGCCGGTCTTGGGCGCGGCGTTCGCCGCACTCGCAAAACCAACGGCCGCCAACACCGTGGCGGCCGCGATCCAGTGGTTCTTCATGATGAGACCCCGCGAAAAATAGCGCAGAAACGTTGCCTGTGCGATCAGAACGGGATCTCGTCGTCCATGTCGTCGCGGCGGTGCCGCCGGCCATGGCCGGGCGCTTCTGCTGCATGGGGCTGGTGGAGCCGAATTCGCCGCCGCCGTTCTCAAGGGCGCCGCCGGCACCGGCACCTGCGCCGCCTGCCCGGTCGAGCATGGTGAGCACGGAGTTGAAGCCCTGCAACACCACCTCGGTGGAGTAGCGGTCGTGGCCTTCCTTGTCCTGCCATTTGCGAGTCTGCAGCGCGCCTTCCAGGTAAACCTTCGCGCCCTTCTTCAGGTACTGCTCGACAATGCGGCAGAGCCCCTCGTTGAAGATGACCACCCGGTGCCACTCGGTCTTTTCGCGGCGCTCGCCGGTGGTCTTGTCCTTCCAGGATTCCGAGGTGGCGACGCGCAGGTTGGCGATGGGGCGGCCGTCCTGGGTACGCCGGATTTCGGGGTCGGCGCCGAGATTGCCGATGAGAATGACCTTGTTGACGCTGCCTGCCATGAATGCCTCCGTACCGCCCCGCTTGGTTTCAGATTCACCCTAGTCCGCTATCGGCGGTTGCCGGGCCGCATTAAATAATTTTCCACAACATGCGCGGTAATCCCCTTACCCGCGTTCTCGTATTGTTCTACTCCCGCCCGGCCCTGTGCGCAAGCGGGTTTCCGGCGGTTTGCAAAGGAGGGTTAGGGTTAGGGCTTAATCCTGACCCGGCTCCCTGTTCGCCGTCCGTTCGAGAGCGGAAAACGGCGGAAATTAACGATTGAGCGCCGGCCGAAACTATTTTTTCCCCAGCGGCAGCGACTGCTTGACCTTGAGATACCCCGCCCACGGGTCGGCGCCGCGGGCGAACTTGGGCGCGCTCTTGATGTCGGCCGGATGGGCGTTGGAGAGCTTCGCCAACCCCTGCCACGACACCGGCAGCGCCACGAAGGCGCCCTTACGCGCCCGCGTGGAGAACGGCGCGATCGCCGTCGAGCCGCGCTGATTGCGCAGGTAGTCGATGAAGATCTTTCCCTTGCGCTTGGCCTTGGACATGTTGGCGACGAAACGCTCCGGGCTCCTCCTCGGCCATGACGCGCGCGAGCGCCTCGGCGAAGCCGCGGTGCTGGTCCCAGGTGTGCTTGCGCTGGAGCGGGATCACCACGTGCACGCCCTTGCCGCCCGTAACCAAAGGAAATGACTCAAGTCCAATCTTCTTGAGACGGTCGCGCAGATCCTTGGCCGCGCTCTTCACCTTGGCGAACGGCAGTCCCTCGTCGGGATCGAGGTCGAACACCAGACGGTCGGGCTTCTCCACTGCGTCGGCTCTCGCGCCCAAGATGTGCAGCTCGAGCACGCTCATCTGCGCCGCGCCGACGAGGCCCTTCACGTCCTCGATGTACATGTACTCGTCGGAGCCGGACTTCTCCCGGATGCGGATCTTGCCGAACAGATCGGGCCAGCCGGGCGAGGCGTGCTTCTGGAAGAAGCATTGCTTGGCGGTTCCGTCCGGACAGCGGACGAAGGCCAGCGGACGGCCCTCGATATGGGGCAGCATGCGGTCGGCGACCGCGACGTAATACTCGATCACGTCGCGCTTGGTCACGCCCTCGCCGGCGAACATCTCGCGCTCGGGATGGGTGATGCGTACGCCCTCGATCGCGTCCTCCTCCTCGCTGCGGGCGATCTTGACGGCCTGGGCTTTGGGCATGGGTACCTCCCGCACGATAGCGGCTGCCTTCTTGTCCTCGCGCAGTCCCTTGAAGCTTCCCTGGCGCACCATGCCGTCGTGGGTCCAGCCGCGGAGCGCCACCTGCGCCACCAGCACCGGCTCGAGCCAGCGCGCGTGCTTGGCGAAGGCGCGCGGCACGTTCGCCACCGGCGGGTGCTTGCGCGCGTATTTCTTGAACAGCGCCGAAAGCTCGTCGAGGCGCTGCTCTGTGTAGCCGGAGCCGACGCGGCCGACATAGCGCAACTCGCCCTCGTCGCGCACCGCCAAGAGAATGGAGCGGAACGGGCGGCCCGCCTTGTCCGACGGCTGCCAGCCGATGATGACGAATTCCTGCTCCATGCCGCACTTGGTCTTCAGCCAGCTCTTGGTGCGGCCGGAGCGATAGGGATCGCGGGCGAGCTTGGAGATGATGCCTTCGAGCTTGAGGTCGCAGGCGTGCTGAAAGACCTCGTCGCCCTTGCCCGCGAGATGGCTCGAATAGAACAGCGGTCCCTTGCCGGCATGAGCCAGCAGCTTTTGCAAAAGCTTCTTGCGTTCGATCAGGGGCCGCTTGCGCAGGTCCTCGCCGTCGAGGTGCAGCAGATCGAACAGGTAATAGCCGAAGCCGCCACGGCCTTCCGACAGCGCCACCTGCAGCGCGCTGAAGCTGGTGTGGCCTTGGTCGTCCGCAACCGCGATCTCGCCGTCGAGGAGCGCCGAGTCGCACGGCAACGCGGCGAGCGCGCCGACGAGCGGGCGGAACTTGTCGGTCCAGTCGAGGCCGTTGCGGGTGCGGATGATAACGTTGCCGCCGGCGATCGAGGTCACGCCGCGGTAGCCGTCGTACTTGATCTCATGCACCCAGTCGCCGCCCGCGGGCGGCGCGTCGACCAGCGTCGCTAGCTGCGGCGCGACGAACGGCGGGAGCTTGACCGCGCCCGCTGATTTTTTTTTGGCGCCGGAAGCGGCGCGGCCGGACTTCTTGCCCTTGGTTTTCTTGGCGCCGACGGGATCGTCCTTGTCGGCGCGGTTGGAGTTCCACACGTCGTTGCCTTGGGCGATCTCCTCCATCGTGCGGCCGGTGGCGACGCTGGTGATCTCGCGGTCGACGAGCGGCTTGCCGCCGACCCGGACCTCGTCGTCCTTCTCCTTGATGAGCAGCCAGTTGTCGCCGCGCTCGCCGGGCCGGCCGCGCAGGCGGATCAGCGCCCACTCGCCCTTCAGCCGCTTGCCGTGCAGCGTGAACTTGAGCTTGCCCTCCTTCAGCCCCGCGTCCGCGTCGCCGTGCGGCTCCCAGGTGCCGCGGTCCCACAGCATCACCGTGCCGCCGCCGTACTGGCCCTTGGGGATGGTGCCCTCGAAGGTCGCCGTACTCGAGCGGGTGATCCTCGACGTGCACGGCGAGACGCTTGTCGCCGGGGTCGAGGCTCGGGCCCTTGGGGACCGCCCAGCGACAGCAGCACGCCGTCGTGCTCGAGGCGGAAGTCGTAGTGCAGCCGGCGTCGCGTCGTGCTTCTGGATGAGGTAGCTGCGGCCCTTGGCGGCTTTGCTTGCGGCGCCGGCCGGCTCCGCGGTCTTCTTGAAGTCGCGCTTGGCGCGATATTTCGTCAGCCGGTCGAGCATCTAGGCCGCCTTGCGCTTGCCGCGGGCGGACGCCTTCGGGCGCGCACGCTTGGCGGCGCGCTTGTTGTCCTGGCCGCCCTTCACGCTCTTGCGCAGCGCGTCCATGAGATCGATGACGTTGGAGGCCGCCGGCGTCTCCTCGATCTGGCGCACCTGGCGGTGCTCGGCCTTGGCCTCGATCAATTCGTGCAGCGCCTTCTCGTAGGAATCGACAAAGGCGGCGGCGTCGAACTTCTTGGTCTTCTTCTCGATGATCTGCTCGGCGAGCTCCACCATGTCGGCGTCGGGCTTGAGGTCGGGGATGTCCTTGAAGGTCAACTCCGTCTTCTTCACCTCGCCGGCGTAGCGCAAGGTCTCCATCATCAGCCCCTTGCCGCAGGCCTTGATCGCCACCACCGAGCCGCGGCCGCGGATCACGATCTGGCCGAGGCCGACCTTCTTGGTCTTGCGCAGCGCGTCGCGCAGCACCACGAAGGCTTCGGCGGCGTCCTCATCCTTGGGCAGCACGAAGAACGGCTTGTCGAAATACATGGCGTCGATCTCGTGCAGGTCGACGAACTGCACGAGGTCGATGCTCTTCTTCGCCTCGAGCTTGAGCTTGTCGATCTCCTCGTCGGCGAGAAGCACGTACTTGCCCTTGTCGAGCTCGTAGCCCTTGACGATGTCGTCGGTCTCCACCGGCCCCATGCCCGGCACCACCTTCTGGTAGCGGATGCGCGAGCCCGAGGGCTTGTGCACCTGGTGGAAGGCGATCTTGGCGGCAGCCTTGGTGGCGGGAACGACCTCCACCGGGATCGAGACGAGGGACAGGCGGATCTGGCCGGACCAATAGGCGCGGGTTGCCATGACGGGTACTCCGTTAAGCCAGGTGGCAACGTCCGATATTACCTCTGGTTCCAAGGAATGTCCGGCACGGTCGCGGCGCATAAGCCCGCAATCTGGCACGTACCCGGACCTGAACGCGCGAATTGGTTTGAACGGCGGCTCACGGCGGCCCGCATTTGCTACGCTACCCTCGCCTGCACCGGACGTGCAGTTCAACGGGGATTCATCATGCAACGGTTCTCTCTCCCGCTCGCCAGCGCGAGCGCACTGGTATTCATTTTCGCCGCCACTCCGGCGCATGCGCAGCTCGTCCACACCTGGGTGTCGAGCACCGGAAGCGGAACGACGTGCTCGCGGATCGCGCCCTGCGCGAATTTCGGGTTGGCCTATAATGCGACGGCCGTGGGCGGCGTGATCAGTGTGCTCGACTCAGGCGAGTTCGGCAGCCTGGCTATCGCGAAGTCCATCACCATCCGGGCTGAGGGCGTCGACGCTGGCCAGATAGGCGGAGGGACCGGCAGCAATTGGATTTTCGTGAACGTGGCTGCATCCGACGTGGTCTCGCTCGAAGGCCTGCACTTCACCGGCGGCGGCATACGCCTTGTCTCGAGCGGCTCGCTCTACATCCGCAACTGCGTAATCCGGAACAACGTTGGAAGCATGGCTTCATTACCAGGCTACGGAATTAGCATCGAATCGAACGCCCCGGCCAAGGTGGTCATCAGCGACACCACGGTGGAAAACAACGGCTCCAGCTTCGGCGGCGCCGGGATCTGGATTATGCCGCTAGCGGGCGGCAGCGCCCAGGTCACCCTCAACCGTGTCGTGGCCGAGGGCAATCAGTTCGGGATCGCCGTGGACGGCAGCTTCAGCACGGCCGGGATCAACGTCACCATCACCGACAGCATCGCCGCCAGCAACAAGCAGGACGGCATCGTGGCCGTCACTACGGCAGGCCATGCGCCGATCAGCGTGCTGGTCACCAACACCAAGTCCACCAACAACACCATCGGCATCCGCTCGATCGGACCCAACGTGACGGTGCGCGTCAAAAACTCGGACATTGCCGGCAACGGCACCGGGTTGAGCTTCTCCGGCGGCGGCGCGCTGCTTTCCTTCGGCAACAACGCGGTCCAGGCGAACGGCACGAACGGCGCGTTCTCGGGTGCGGTCGCGCTGCAATAGCGGCCCGGCACCGCCGACCCGGTCGAAAAGTCCGCGCCCGCAACTCGTGCGTGCGCCTCCGCGCTGCAATGCCTCACCGGCTGCGCAGCCGCTTCATCGTTCACCCAAGCGATCGGAGGCCGTAGCCGCCCTCGCCCGCGATCCAATGATATGACAGATTGCCTTCATGATCCGGCTCCTCGCGACAGGGCACGCGCGGAGTTCAGCAACAGAGGGGGGAAATCCATGAAGAGCTTCGCTCAACTGCTCGCTTTGTTTGGAGCATTTTGTGCTTTCGTCCTGCCTACCCCGCCGGCGCACGCGCAGGCAACCCGCACCTGGGTCTCCGGCGTCGGCGACGATATCAATCCATGCAGCCGTGACTTGCCCTGCAAGACCTTCGCCGGCGCGTTCTCGCAGACGAGCGCAGGCGGCGAGATCAACTGCCGCGATGCCGGCGCCTACGGCATGGTGACCATCAACAAGTCGATTACCATCGCATGCGAAGGAACGACGGCTGGTATACTGGCGTCCGGAATTAACGGCGTTGTGGTGAACGTTGGCGCAAGTGACATCGTGGTCTTGCGCGGTCTCGACATCAATGGGGTCGGCACCGGCCTTAACGGCATCAATTTCATTGCCGGCGGAACCCTGATCGTCGAGCAGTGCGTGATCAGGAACTTCAATGCGGTGGCGCCGAACGGCAACGGGATCCGGTTTGCGCCGACCGGAGCCGGCCGGCTCATCGTTGCCGGCAGCTATTTCAGCAACAACGGCGGCGGATCGACCGGCGCCGGCATCTTGATCAATCCCGCAGCCGGCGGCAGCGCCCAGGCCAATATCGAGCGGGTCTCGTTGGAGCGCAATGTATTCGGGTTTGTCGCCGACGGAACGGGCAGCACGGCAGGCATGAACGTAACCATTACCGACAGCGTCGTGACCGGCGGTAGCCAGGACGGCGTCATCGCCGTCACGCCGGGCGGCGGCGCGCCGATCGGCCTCATGGTCAAGAACACGAAGTCCACCAACAATGCGATCGGCATCCGCTCGATCGGCCCGAATGTGAACGTGCGGGTCGACGGCTCGGCCATCATCGGCAACGGCACCGGCTTGAGCTTCAGCGGCGGCGGCGCGCTGTTGTCGTTCGGCAACAACAACGTGGCCGCCAACGGCGCGAACGGCGCTTTCTCCGGCCCGGTCGCGCTGCAATAACGCTGATTTCCGTTCGTCCCGGAGCTTGTTCGCGGGCAACGCCGCCTTACGCGGCGTGGTTGAAGGCAGGCCGGGTTTTGCTAGGCTCCTTTCGCCTGCACCGCCGTGCAGCGACAGGGGGCCGTCATGCAAACTTCACGCGGGAACGAGCGGCTCCCAAGCTCGATCAAGAGGAGGATGGATGACGGGCAAATTTGCGGTCTCAACGGGCGTAGCGGCGCTTTTCGCCCTGCTGCTTGCCGCGCCGGCGCAAGCGCAGAACACCAAGAGCTGGGTCAAGTCCAACGGCAGCGACGGCAACCCATGCACCTTGGCCGCGCCGTGCTCGACCCTGCAGCGTGCGCACGATCAGACCAACGCCGGCGGTGAGGTCGGCGTCATCGAACTCGGGCACCTATGGAGCTCAGCTGCTCATCAATAGGTCGATCAGCATCGTCGCCGAAGGAGTTGATGCCACCCTTCTGCATCCAGGTGAGCTCGCTGTTTCCGTGAGCGTCGGCGCCAACGATGTGGTCAGCTTGCGGGGTCTTATCATCGACGGCTTGGGAACCGGGGGGGTCGGTATCTATTGGACCACCGGCGGAACGGCGCTTGAGATCAAGAATTGCGTGGTCAGGAATTTCAAGTCCGCGGCGTTCGGATTTGGGATTTGGTTCGACAAGAGCGGCGGAGGCGGCAAACTGATGGTGACGGACACCGTCGTCGCCAACAACGGCACCGGCACGACCGGGGCCGGCATTCGGATCCGACCCCTAAGCGGCGGTAGCGCCCAGGTGCTGCTCGAACGCGTCACCGCCGTGAACAACGTATTCGGCATCGCGGCGGATGGCGCCGAAAGCACCGCGGGCATCAACATGACCGTCGTCGACAGCACCGCCCACGGCAACAGCCAGGACGGCATCATCGCCGTCACCACTGCCGGGCAAGCGCCGATCGGGCTGATGGTCGAGCGCAGCCGGTCGGTCAACAACGCATTCGGCATCCGCGCGCTCGGGCCGAACGTCACCGTCCGCGTGGATGGCTCCACCGTCATCGGAAATGGTACGGGCCTCAGCTTCGGCTCGGGCGGCGCGCTGCTCTCGTTCGGAACCAACAAGGTCGAAGCCAATGCCACCAACGGCGCCTTCTCGGGTCCGGTGACGCTGAAATAGCGGCGGCTTGCGAAACCAGCGGCCGGCCGGCGGGCTTTACTTCCTGCGGCGAGCGCCTATCTATCGCCGTGCGGCCCCCCTTGCTTGGCACTGGCGGAATCCGCTCGTTCCCGTTACGTTCCCCGCCCGCGCCGCGGATTCGCTGTCTGCGGCACCGAGAAAGTCATGGCCGAACGCTCCAAGCCCCAGCACCGCGACGCCCGCATCATCTCGATCCGCGGGGCGCGCGAGCACAATCTGAAGAACGTCGACCTCGACATCCCGCGCGACGAGCTGGTGGTGATGACGGGCCTGTCGGGCTCGGGCAAATCGTCCCTCGCCTTCGACACCATCTACGCCGAGGGCCAGCGCCGCTACGTGGAGTCCCTCTCCGCCTACGCGCGGCAGTTCCTCGAGATGATGCAGAAGCCGGACGTCGACCGCATCGACGGCCTGTCGCCGGCGATCTCCATCGAGCAGAAGACCACGTCGCGTAATCCGCGATCGACCGTCGGCACCGTCACCGAGATTTACGACTACATGCGCCTGTTGTGGGCGCGGGTCGGCGTGCCCTACTCGCCGGCCACGGGGCTGCCCATCGAGACGCAGACCGTGTCGCAGATGGTGGACCGGGTCATGGCGCTGCCCGAAGGCACGCGCATCTACCTGATCGCGCCGGTGGTGCGCGGGCGCAAGGGCGAGTACCGCAAGGAGCTCGCCGAGTTCCTCAAGCGCGGCTTCCAGCGGGTGAAGATCGACGGCAAGTTCTACGACATCGCCGACGCGCCGGCGCTCGACAAGAAGCTCAAGCACGACCTCGACGTGGTGGTGGATCGCCTGGTGGTGCGCGAGGACGTGAAGACGCGGCTCGCCGACTCCTTCGAGACGGCGCTGAAGCTCGCCGATGGCCTCGCCGTGGTCGAGCTGTTCGACGCGCCGGCGGCGGAGAAGAGCAAGCGCTCGACGCAAAGCCCGGGCGAGGACGGCAGCACGCGGCTCCTGTTCTCGCAGAAATTCGCCTGCCCGGTGTCGGGCTTCACCATTCCCGAGATCGAGCCGCGGCTGTTTTCGTTCAACTCGCCGCACGGCGCCTGCCCGGCGTGCTCCGGCCTCGGCACCGAGCAGGAGATCGATCCCGATCTGATCGTGCCCGACGTCGACCAAGACGTTGCGCCTGGGCGCGATCGCCCCGTGGTCGAAGAGCGCGTCGCCCTATTACACCCAGACGCTGGAGGCGCTCGGCCGCAAGTACAAGTTCGCGCTGACCACGCCGTGGAAGGACCTGCCGAAGAAGGCGCGCGACGTGATCCTCTACGGCTCCGGCGAGGACAGCATCACCTTCACCTACGACGACGGCATGCGCTCGTTCGAGACCAAGAAGCCGTTCGAGGGCGTGGTGGTGAACCTCGAGCGGCGCTGGCGCGAGACCGAGAGCGAGTGGGCGCGCGAGGAGATGACGCGCTACTTCGCCACCATCCCGTGCAAGGTGTGCAAGGGCTATCGCCTGAAGCCGGAAGCGCTCAGCGTCAAGATCGGCGACGAAGCACATCGGCGAAGTCTCGGAGCTGTCGGTGAAGGCGGCGCGCGACTGGTTCACCGAGCTGCCGAAGCAGCTCACCGCCCAGCAGAACGAGATCGCCGTCCGCATCCTGAAGGAGATCCGCGAGCGGCTCACCTTCCTCATGGACGTGGGGCTCGAGTACCTGACGCTGGCGCGCGCGTCCGGCACGCTCTCCGGCGGCGAGAGCCAGCGCATTCGCCTCGCCTCGCAGATCGGCTCCGGCCTCACCGGCGTGCTCTACGTGCTCGACGAGCCGTCCATCGGCCTGCACCAGCGCGACAACGCGCGGCTGTTGGAAACGCTGAAGCGGCTCCGCGACCTCGGCAACACCGTGATCGTGGTCGAGCACGACGAGGAAGCGATCCGCGCCGCCGACCATCTGATCGACGTCGGCCCCGGCGCCGGCATCCACGGCGGCCACGTCATCGCCGCAGGGCACCGCCGAGGACATCATGGCGGCGCCGGATCCCTCACCGGGCAATATCTCTCCGGCAGCCGCGAAATCCCGGTGCCGGAGCGGAAGAAGCCCAACCCGCGCCGCCAGCTCAAGGTGGTCAACGCCCGCGGCCATAACCTGAAGGGCATCGACGCCGAGATCCCCATCGGGCTCTTCACCGCCATCACCGGCGTCTCCGGCGGCGGCAAGTCGACGCTCTTGGTCGACACGCTCTATGCCGCCGTCGCGCGCCGCCTCAACGGCGCCGCCGACGCCCCCGCCCCCCACGACCGCATCGAGGGCCTCGAGCACCTCGACAAGGTCATCGACATCGATCAATCGCCCATCGGCCGCACGCCGCGCTCGAACCCGGCGACCTACACCGGCGCCTTCACGCCGATCCGCGAGTGGTACGCGGGCCTGCCCGAGGCGCGCGCGCGCGGCTACGAGCCCGGCCGCTTCTCCTTCAACGTCAAGGGCGGCCGCTGCGAGGCCTGCCAGGGCGACGGCGTGATCAAGATCGAGATGCACTTTCTGCCCGACGTCTACGTCACCTGCGACGTCTGCAAGGGCAAGCGCTACAACCGCGAGACGCTGGAGGTCACCTTCAAGCAGAAGTCCATCGCCGACGTGCTCGACATGACGGTGGAGGAAGGCATCGAGCTGTTCCAGGCGGTGCCGTCGATCCGCAAGGTGCTGGAGACGCTGGCGCGCGTCGGCCTCGACTACATCCACATCGGCCAGCAGGCGACCACGCTCTCCGGCGGCGAGGCGCAGCGGGTGAAGCTGGCGAAGGAGCTCAGCCAAGCGCGCCACCGGGCGGACGCTGTATATTCTGGACGAGCCGACCACCGGGCTGCACTTCCACGACGTGGCGAAGCTCTTGGAGGTGCTGCACGAGCTCGTGGACGCGGGCAACACCGTGGTGGTGATCGAGCACAATCTCGAGGTGATCAAGACCGCCGACTGGATCATCGATCTCGGCCCCGAAGGCGGCGACGCCGGCGGCGAGATCGTGGCGGCCGGCGCGCCCGAGGACGTGGCAAGGGTGAAGCGGAGCTACACGGGCGAGTATCTGAAGGCGGTGCTGGCGCGGGGCGCCAAGGCAGCGAGGAAGCGGCGGGTGGCGGCGGAGTGATTGCGCGCCAACGTTTGCAACCCGTTGGCGCGACTCCTTAGAGACCGACGCCTTTTCCGGTTTCGCATTGCGTGACCTGAACTTGCAGCTAAGCTGTGACCTGAACGTCTTGCTTACACAATCACAGGAGGGGGACCATGAAAGGACGTACCTTACTTACGCTGGCCGCTTCGGCGCTGCTGCTGTGCGTCGGAATTGCTGTTCCCGCAGGGACCGCGGTTGCGCAGAACGCCAAGGATCTGGTGGGAGCCTGGATGCTGGTCTCAAACGTGACTACGACCGCGGACGGCCGCAAGACCGACGCCTTCGGTGCAAACCCGAAGGGCACGGTGATTTTCGACGGCAGCGGCCGCTACGTGCTCTTGAACACGCGTACCGGCCTTCCCAAATTCGCATCCGGCGATCGGCTGAGGGGAACGCCCCAAGAATACAGAGCCATCGTGCAAGGAAGTAACGGGCATCTCGGAACCTATTCGGTGGCGGACAAGGTATTGACCTTCAAGGTCGAGAGCAGCACCTGGCCGGGCCAGACCGGGACCGATCTAAAGCAAACGATCGTCTCGCTTTCGGGAGACACGTTGAATTGGACGGTTGCGGGGCCCGGCACGAGTAAGGGCGATATGGTCTGGAAGCGCGTCAAGTAAGCGGATCGCTGAAAGAAGAAATGGTTGCGCGTGCGCTCGCGGGAACGAGGACCTATGTCACCATCGCCCGCCGCGGCGGACGAGGCGCAGCACGACCAGAAGGAGGATCGCGCCGATGGTGGCGACGATGATCGCGGGCACGATGCCGCCGCCGATGCGCACCCCAAGCTTGGGCAGGAGCCAGGAGCCGATCACGGCGCCGACGATGCCGAGCGCCATGTCGGCGACAAGGCCGTAGCCGGTGCCGTCGACGATGCGCCCGGCAAGCCAGCCGGCGATGAGGCCGACGAGCAGAATAACAAGAAGACTTTCGTCCGACATGGAAATCCCCCTCCCCGTGAAACGATTCCGTTGCCCAGGCTAGCGCAGGGGCGCCTCGCTGTCCTTCAGCCCTGCAGCTTGTCGATCGCCTCCTTGAGCGCCGCGATCGCTGGGATCGCGCGAGCGTACCGCTCGACGGCAAGGTCCGCCAAGCGGGCAAACGAACCCCGGCCGCGGCGCCCACGTGATGCCGCGACCGGGGATACGAAAACAGCCTTACTGCCCGTGCTTGGCGAGCTTCTTGTCGCTGAGCTTCCAGTCCTGCCAGAGCTCCAGCGCCCCCAGCAGCATCACCGCCGCACCCAGCACGAAGTGCCAGTAGCGCAGCGGGCCGGCGTTGGCGTAGCCGAAGACGAACGGCGACACGAGCAGCCACAGACCGGCGGCGATCTCGGCGCCCTCCTCCCAGCGGCTCAACGCAATCGCCTCGAGCGCGCCGAGCGCGACGATCACGGCGCCGATCAGGAACGCGTTCCAGTTGATCACCATGTTGTCCTGCTGGCCGGCGAGCCACGGCGAGATGCCGACGACCACGCCCAAGAGCATGCTGAGCCAGTCTTGCCACTCGTGATGGACGCGAATGATCCGTGCCATGGTCACCTCCATCGAGGCCTGCGCGGGCAACGCGCTCGGATGGATACGGCCGAGCTACGCGGCCGGTGCAAGCGTACAACTAAAGTAGGGGGTAGCAGGTTCCGCGGCAAGCGCCCTTTGCTGCGCTGCAAGCCAGGCGGCCTAGTCGCCCTGCAGGTGCAGCACGATCTCGCGGCTGTGCGGCGCCCGGCGATGCTCGAACAAAAAGATGCCCTGCCAGGTGCCGAGCAGCATGCGGCCGCCGGACACCGGAATCGTCAGGTGCGTTTGCGTCAGCGCGGCGCGCACGTGGGCGGGCATGTCGTCGGGCCCCTCGCTGTGGTGGATGTAGTCCCTCGTTTCCGGCGCGATGTCCTCGAAGAAGGCGGCGAGATCCTTCTGCACGTCCGGGTCGGCGTTCTCCTGGATCAGCAGCGACGCGGAGGTGTGGCGGATGTAGAGGGTGATGAGGCCGGTCTCGATCCCCTGCCCGGCGAGCCAGCGCTTCACCGGATCGGTGATCTCGGTCAGGCCCTTGCCGCGGGTCTCGACGGTGAGCGTGTGCAGGGCCTGGCGCATGGGGGCCAGTATGCGCGACCCGGCGCGCTTTGCGCTAGCGCTGCTCGCTCGGCTGCGGTGGCTCGTAGGCGGGAAATTCCAAAGCCGGCATCATCGCATGCGCATACAGCGTCAGCCCGTAGGCCGCCGCCGTCGCCGGCACCATAACAGAAACGATGGTGAGCATCGCCGCGGCGAAAGCCGACGAGCGGGCACTGCGCTCGATCAGCCGGCTCGGTGCATAGAACAGGATCGCCAGGCTCCCGCTGAAAAAGACGCCGACCACCAGGATATAGAGCATGGTGACCGGATCGCTGAAGGAAGCCATCCCATTGCCGACGGAAACCGCCCCGAAATAGAACAGCAACGCCAAAGCGGCCGCTTGAAAGAAAATGCCCAGCACGATCGCGAACAGGACGGCGAGCAGGAACAGCGTCAGGCAATGAAAATAGATGAACACGGAATCCTGGAATTTCGCCCCCATGAGCTTCAGGCCAAAGGCGATAATGGAAAACGTGGGCAGCGAAAAAGCGATGATGATCGCTAAAATGGCGCGCTCGTTGCTCAGGATCGACAGCACCGTGGGGGGAAGCAGTTGCTTCAGCTCGGGAATGTAGAGGAACAGCGAGACGAACGAGGTCAAGAGCGCGGCCGCTGCGAGCGCGTCAAGGATCGCGCGCTTGAGCTCCTTCTTTCCCTTGTTCTTGATGTGCCGGTCGTAGAATTTCTCCGGCGCGCGCACCAGCAACAGGTAGCGCATGGCGTATTCGCGAAGCGACCGCGTCGTCTCCCCCAGCAGACCCGTCACCGCATCGGCCATGCCGCGCGCTTTCAGCGGTTACACCATTTCTTCATAGCATCCAGGCCTGCGAATTCAATCCGTGTGCTCGGCCGCGGCCTACCGGCTGACGGCTTGGCGCATGTCCATCCGCGCCGGGCCAGGGTCAAGAAACGCTGGGAAGCGAGCCGCTACCGTCTCGAAATCGTGAATGACCTGGTGCTCCGCCGGGCCTATCCTCGCGTGCAAGAGGCCGCGGCATGACGTGGCTTCGTCACGCCACACCCCGGCCCAAACGGCTCGGAGGCAGTCATGGCCACACTGCATGCGATCACGGGCACCGGCAGTCCCGTTCATCCGCGCGTGCGCAAGATCGGGCTGGCCGACCTGAAGGACGCGCTCGCCCGCGGCTTCGCCGACTTCTCGGCGATGCCGACCCACGTGGTGTTCATCGGGCTGATCTACCCGATCATCGGCATCGCGCTGGGGCGACTGACGCTCGGCTACGACGTGCTGTCGCTGCTCTTTCCGCTCGCCGCCGGCTTCGCGCTGGTCGGCCCGTTTGCCGCGATCGGGCTCTACGAACTGTCGCGGCGGCGCGAGCAAGGGCTGCCGACCACGTGGAAGAACGCCTTCGACGTACGGCATTCGCCGTCGTTCGGCGCGATCCTGGTGCTCGGCGTCCTCTTGATGATCATCTTCGCCATCTGGCTCGCCGTGGCGCAGGCGATCTACGTGGCCAATTTCGGCGACGCGCCGGCGGCGTCGGTCCCGCACTTCATCGACCAGGTTCTGACCACGCCCGCCGGCTGGACGCTCATCGTCGTCGGCAACGGCGTCGGCTTCCTGTTCGCGCTCATGGTGCTCACCATCAGCGTGGTGTCGTTTCCGCTGCTGCTCGACCGCGACGTGGGCGCGGCGGTGGCGGTGCTCACCTCGGTGCGGGCGGTGGCGGCGAACCCAGTGGCCATGGCGGCCTGGGGCGTGATCGTGGCCGGCCTCCTGCTCGTCGGCTCGCTGCCCTTCTTCATCGGGCTCGCCATCGTGGTGCCGGTGCTCGGCCACGCCACTTGGCATCTTTACCGCAAGGTGGTCGAACCCTAGCGACAATCGCGGCTATCACGGTTAGAGTTTGCCGCAGTTTGAGGGGGGATACGCAATGACGCTATGCCGCCTGCTGCACATCTTTTCATGCGGCGCTCTTTTCCTCACCTCACCGGCACTCGCGCAGACCTATCCGGAGCGGCCGGTGAAGATCGTGGTGCCGATCGGGCCGGGCGGCAGCTATGACATCGTGGGCCGCCTGCTGGCCGATCAACTCTCCAAGCGTCTCGGCCAAAGCTTTTTCGTCGAGAACCGCACGGGCGCGGGCACGAGCATGGGAACGCAAGCGGCCGCCACGGCGCCGCACGATGGCTACACGCTGCTCGTCGGCGGTTTGAGCAACATCGTGTTCAACGCCGGGCTCTACAAGAAGCTCGGCTATGACCCGCTCGTCGATTTCGTCCCCGTCGCCCTGGTCTATTCGTTCTCCTATGTGCTCGTGGCCAGCAAGGACCTTGCTTTGGCCTCGCCGAAAGAAATCGTCGATGCCGCGCGCAAGAATCCGGAAGGCCTCAAGCTCGCGAACGCCGGGCTTGGCACCGGGCAGCATCTCGCCGGCGCCGCATTCATGAAATACACCGGCACCAAGCTGCTTGAGATCCCTTACAAGGGAACCTCCGCGGTATATCCCGACCTTCTGACCGGCCGCGTCGATCTCTATTTCGATTCCGCCGCGGCGGCGCTTCCCTACATCAAGTCAGGCCAAGCCAAGGGAATCGCCACGCTCACGGCGAGCCGCAACCGCCAGGCACCCGATGTGCCGACGATGACCGAATCCGGAATCCCGGGACTGGAGATCGATTCCTGGATCGGTCTGTTCGCGCCCGCGAGAACGCCACCCGAGGTGATCGCGCGGCTACAGAAGGATATTGCCGCCGCCCTGCCCGAGTTGAAGGAACGTTTCGAAGCGGGGGGTGGCGATCTCATGGAGATGCCACCGGAACGACTTAAAGATTTCGTGAAGTCGGAATACGACAAGTGGATCAAGATTATTCAGGACGCCGGAATTCAGCTCGATTAATGGGGCCCCTAAGTGCGTATGTCGGGCCCGAGATAGTCAAAATTCGCGCGAAACAGGGTAGTAGGCAGCGAAACGCTGCATGGCGGCCACAACACGCGCGTGTTACGTTTCGCTGAAAGGTATTTCTTACGTCATGGAATTGGTCCGCGCGCTGCGGAAACTCCGGCAACATCCCTGGCTCGGATACGCCGCTGGCCTGGCCATCTTCGCGGCGTTATTCGGGCTGCGCTTAGCGCTCGACCCGGCGCTGCACGGTGCGCCCACCTTCGTGTTGTTTCCGACCATCATATTCGCCGCGCTTGTGGGGGGGTTGCGAGTCGGAATTCTGGTAGCGATCCTGAGCGGATTCACGACCTGGTACTGGTTTCTTCTTCCGGCAGGTTCGTTCGATCTGCGCTGGCCGGAGGGTGTTGTGGTGATCGGGCTCATTGTCGCCAACTCGGCGATCTTGCTCTACGTCACCGACTTGCTGAACCGGACCATCGACGGTCAAGCCATCGAGAACGAGCGCACGTCGGTGATGTTCCAGGAGCTCCAGCACCGCGTCGCCAACAACATGCAATTCATATCGTCGCTCCTGCGCCTCCAGGGGCGCAACATAGGGAGCGATCCACAGGCCGGAGAGCGGGCGCTGGCCGCAGCGCAACTGCGGCTTGACGCCATGGCGCACATCCACCGCCAGCTTTATGATCCCCGCATGGTGGACCTGCCGCTCCGCCAGTACCTACAGAAGCTCTGCGCGCGCGTGCTCGACGCCTCCGGGGCCAAGAACGTCGTGTGCGTCGTCGAGGTGCCGCAGGTGCAGCTCGATCTTCAGCGCATGGTCACGGTGTCGCTGCTGATCACCGAGGTGATGACCAACTCGATTAAGCATGCCTTCGACGCTAGCAAAAAGGGCACGATCTCGATCCGGCTTGACCGCGAAGCGGAACAGTACGTGCTGATCGTGCAGGACGATGGCCGCGGGCTGCCCGCGGAATTCAACCCGGCCTCGAGCGCGAGCCTGGGCGTGCGCATCATGCAGAACCTCGCCCAGCAACTGCGCGGGGAGATCACCTTCCAGAGCGGCAAGGGCGCCGCCGCGCGCATCGCGTTCCCCGCCGCGTGATGGCAGCGGCGAGCGCCGGCCTTCTCCTCTACCGAACTGCGAAGGGCGCGCCCGAGGTGCTGCTGGTGCATCCGGGCGGCCCGTATTGGGCCAGGAAAGACGACGGCGCTTGGTCGATCCCGAAAGGGCTGACCGACCAAGGCGAGGAGCCCCTCGCCGCGGCTCGCCGCGAGTTCGAAGAGGAAACCGGCCACCGCCCGGAAGGCGAATTCATCCCGCTCGGCGATTTCCGCCAGCCGAGCGGCAAGACGATATCGGTGTGGGCGGTCGCCGGCGACCTCGAACTGAAATATTTCCGCTCCAATATTTTCGCCATGGAATGGCCGCCGAAATCCGGGCGCACGCAGACGTTTCCCGAGGCGGACCGCGCCGCCTGGTTCACGTTGCACGAGGCGCAGCGAAAGATATTGAAGGGGCAGCGGGCGATGCTCGACGTGTTGCGCGACCGCCTGGTGCGGCGCTAGCCAGCGGCGCCGGCACCGTACCAGCGACGCGTGCGCCGGGCGAGCGCGGTGATCGCCGTCGCCTTCTCGGTCACCTCGATCTCGTCGGTCACCACCTTGAAGTTGACGAGCGTGCTGGCGCCGAAGGCGGTGGAGATCGCGACGTCGGTGGCGTCGCGGCCGCGCGCCATGGCGATGCGGCCGATGCGCGGGATGTTGTGGCGGGCGTCGAATGTGTACCAGCGGCGGCCGAGATAGACCTCGAACCAGGCGCTGAAATCCATCGGCGCCGGATCGACGGGAACGCCGATGTCGCCGAGATAGCCGGTGCAGTAGCGGGCGGGAATGTTCATGCAGCGGCAAAAGGCGATGGCGAGGTGGGCGAAGTCGCGGCACACGCCGGCGCGCTGCTCGAGCGCGTCGTAGGCGGTGCGCACCGGCGAGGCGCGCCCATAGTCGAACGCGATGTGCGAGTTGACGAAGTCGCAGATCGCCTGCACCCGGGCCCAGCCCTTGGGCGTGCCGGCGAACAGCGACCAGGCCACGTTCATCAGCCGGTCGGTCTCGCAGTAGCGGCTGCCGAGGAGATAGACGAGCACCTCGTGGGGAAGCTCGGCGATTTCGTGCTGGATCGCGCCGGGCACGGTCGGGTCGGGCTTGCCCTCGTCGAACACCACGGCGTCGGCAGCGAAGCGCACCGTGCCCTCCGGCGCCACCAGACGCGTGCAGGTGTTGCCGAAGCCGTCGGTATAGACGTGCAGCGGCAACGCCGGGGTGACGCGCATGCGATCCGACACCAGCAGATCGTCGGTCCGGCTCGGATGCACGTGCAGCATCAAAATCGTCGGCGTCGGCGCCGGATGCGCGAAGCTAATGTCGTAGCCGATCCGGATTTGCATCTGGGAAACTCTGCCCCCGCGGTACTCCACAGCCAACGCCTGTATCAGCGCTAGGTTCCTGCGACGAGGCAGGATGTTGGGCAATTGCACAGCGCGTGATCAGTGGCGGGCGCGGCCCGCCGAGTCGCCTAGCGGACTCCGCGGCAGTCAGGCCGTTGTCGATGCACCATATTGCTCGCGCAACTCGCGCTTCAGCACCTTGCCGATGGCGCTACGCGGTAGGCTCGGAACGACGCGCAGGTCGGCGAGGCGCTGGGTCTTGCCCACGCGCTCGTTGGTCCAGCTTCGCAACTCGTCCGCGGTCGTGGTGGCGCCCGGCTTCAGCACCACGAAGGCGACCGGCGTCTCGCCCCAGCGTTCGGACGCGACGCCTGCGACGGCGGCCTCGGCAACGGCAGGATTTCCCACCAGCACCGCCTCGAGATCGCTGGGATAGATGTTGAAGCCGCCGGAGATGATCATGTCCTTCTTGCGGTCGACCAGCACGAAGAAGCCGTCCTCGTCGAAGCGGCCGATATCGCCGCTACGCAGAAAGAGGTTGCCGCTCTCGTCGCGCCATTCCATCTCCGCGGTCTTGCCCGGCTGGTTGTGGTAGCCGTTCATCATGGCCGGCGAGCGCCCCACCGCCTCTCCCGTGCTGCCGGGCGGCAGCTCCAGCCCCTCCTCGTCGATGACGCGCACCTCGTGGCCTTCCAGCGGGCGGCCGACGGTGTGCAGCTTCTGGGGAAACTCGTGGGCAACCAGCGCGCAGGTGCCGCCGCCCTCGGTGAGGCCGTAATACTCGACGAGCCCGCCGGGCCAGCGCTTCAACACGTCCGCCTTGAGCGCGGCGGCGAAGGGCGCGCTGGTGGAGAACTTCATGCGGAAGCTCGAAAGATCGTAGCGATCGAAGTCGGGATGCTCCATCAGGCGCTTGTATTGCACCGGCACCAGCATGGCGTGGGTGACGCGGTGGCGCTCGGCGAGGCCCAAAAACTTCGCCACCTCGAATTTGTCCATCAGCACGGCGGTGCCGCCGCCGGCCAAGGTCGGCAACAGGCTCACCAGCGTGGTGTTGGAATAGAGCGGCGTCGAGATCAGCGTCACCGTATCCGACCCGTATCCGAACGCAGCGCCGCGGCTCACATGCGCCCAGCGCATGCGGTGCGACTGCACGATGCCCTTGGGCACGCCGGTGGTGCCGGACGAGTAGATGATGTTGAACGGCGCCTCGGGCGCGATCAACATCGGCGCCGGCACCGCGCCCGGCGGGGCGAGCCACCGCGCGAAAGAAGAACTCATCGAGCGCCACGTGCTTGGTCGGCGGATCGCCGGCCAACGCGTCGGCGATATCGGCATCCAGGAATAAGAGTGTCGCGCCGCAGTCCAGGAGCATGGCGCGCAGGCTCGCCGGCGACGAAGACGGCGCGAGCGGCGCCGACGCGGCGCCGGCGCGCAACACGCCGAGAAAGCTCGTAACGTATTCGACGGAAGCCGCGGCCGCGATCGCGACGATATCACCCGAGCGCACGCCTTCGCGTTGCAGCGCCGCAGCGACGCGATCAACCAGCCGATCGAGCTCGCCGTAGCCGAGCCGCCGCTCGCCGTGGACGAGCGCCGCTTCGTTCGGTCGCTCCACCGCGTGCGCTGCAACGAGGTCGGATAGCGTGCCGAACTCCTCGGCGAGCAGTTCCTGCGAGCGCATGACGGCAATCCGGGTTTCTCTCTCCTAGGCCCGTTAGCATGCAAAGCGACGGCTATGGAAGCAACCAGGGCCGCGGCAAATGAAGATGGCTGACCCTGACGAAGGTCGCGAGCTTCTGAGACCGCGCTTCCGGCCGTCCGAAGGTTCTTGAAAAGCGCCCGCGTTGACCGCAAGCTGCGTATCACCTCGGGGGACAGGAGGAGACGCGCGATGCAAAATAACGTCGGAGTTTGGGGATTGGCGCTCGCAGCGTTGACGCTGTCGCTCTCACCCGCCCTCGCCGCGCCGCTGCCGCAGAACGCGGTGCTCGCCAACGGCCTGCCGGGCAAAATCGTGAAATTCGAAAGCCGCAACCCGAAGAACTTCGAGGACATCGTGGCCAAGGCGCAGACGCCGGCGGTAACGCTGGACGCGCTCCTCTTCGTTCCCACCGGGCCCGCGCCCAAGGGCGCGGTGATCGTCGTTCCGGGCTCCGGCGGCGTGCAGGAATCGCACCTGCAGCAGGCGAACGCGCTGACCTCGGCCGGGCTCGCGACGCTCATCGTCGATCCGTTCACCGGCCGCGGCGTTACCGACACCATCGCCGATCAAAGCGCGTTCTCCTTCGCGGCATCGGCTTATGACGTGCTGGCGGCGGCCAAATTCCTCGCGGAGCAAGGGATGAACTCGAGCAGGATCGGCGCTGTCGGTTACAGCCGCGGCGGCATCGCCGTGCTCATGGCGGCGTCGCGGCAGCTCGCCCCCGTCGTGCTCGGCGAGGGCAAGGCGCTCGGTGCGGTGCTCGGCGGCTGGCCGTGGTGCGGCTTCCAATTCGAGAGCGCGCACACGGCGCCGACGGCGGTTCGCTTCGCGCTTGCCGACCGCGACAACTGGGTGTCGCCGGTGCAGTGCCAGGCGTGGGCTGCGGCGATGCGCGGGACAAATCCGAACGTCTCGGTGCGGCTGTTCGAGAACGCCGACCACAGCTTCGGTTACAACATGTCCATGCGCGAGATCGCGAACGCGATCCACGCCTACAACGCGCCGGTCCTGTACCTGGACGATGAAGGGCGCTACCTCGACCTCTACTCGGGCGCGGCGCTGTCAGGGAAAACCGACCGGGATATCCTGACGATGGCCGCACCGTGGATCGGCCGCGGCGTGCGCCTTGGCTCCAAGCCCGGGCAGACCGACGCGTTCCTGACCGACATGACCGACTTCTTCCGCAAGACGCTCGCGCCTTAGAGCTTGGCGGCGAGATCCAGGAGATCGCGGGCCGCCACGTCCACCTTCCCGGCCGGCGCTTTCTCGCCGGTGCCGGGACCATATTCGTCGGTGCGCGTGACGTGGGCCGTGCGCAGGCCGCAGGCGGCGGCGGCGGCGAGATCGCTCGAATGCGCCGCCACCATCATGCAGTTCGCCGGCGCAAGATCGAACGCCGCGCAGGAGGCGAGATATACCCTGGGCTTGGGCTTGTAGTCGCCCGCCACCTCGGCGCCGAGGATCGCGTCCCAGGGAAAGCCGTTCTTGCGCGCCAGATCCACCATGATCGAGATGTTGCCGTTGGAAACGGGCGCCAGAAGATGACGCTCGCGCAGCCGCTTGAGCCCCCCCGGCACGTCG
This sequence comes from uncultured Alphaproteobacteria bacterium, assembly GCA_963792635.1. Taxonomy (GTDB): domain Bacteria; phylum Pseudomonadota; class Alphaproteobacteria; order Rhizobiales; family Xanthobacteraceae; genus DATNNN01. The sequence goes on along the minus strand of CAWBWX010000006.1, from coordinate 252,730 downwards.
GGCCAGGCGTCGAGGCGGTGCCAGGCAAGATTGAGGTCGGCGAGCGTCTCCTCGGCAAGCCCCTGAATGCCGAAGCGCGGCAGGATGCGCTCGAGGTTATAGCGGTGCAGCACGTCGAGCTTGGAGAACGGAATACGTCCGGCGCGTACCTCCTCCATGGCCGGCTGGTACTCGCCGCGCCAGGCGTCGGCGAACTTGAGCCAATCCTGGCGCTGGCCGAGCGGCGCCAGGAGGCGCTCGGATTCACGGGCGATGGACGTGCGCCAGTCGACCAGGGTGCCGAACACGTCGAAGAAAAGCGCCTTCACGTTCGCCATCGACCACCTCCACGACAAAGCGATGCCACGGCGGCGGAGCACGCGCAATGCGGCGATGACGCCCTGGGGCATTGATGCTACAGGGTTTGCCGACACATTCGAACACGGAGAAAATCTATGAAGCTCAGCGCGCGAAACATCCTACGCGGCACCATCGTCGAGGTGATCAAGGGCCAGACCACGGCGCACGTGCGCCTCGACGTCAAAGGCACCGTGATCACGGCATCGATCACCAACGAGGCGGTGGATGATCTCGGCCTCAAGAAGGGCATGGCGGCGGCGGCCGTGGTCAAGGCATCCGACGTCATGGTGGCGATCGACTGATGAAAGAAGCGCTCGACTGCATCGTGGTCGGCGGCGGGCCCGCCGGGCTCACCGCCGCGATCTATCTCGGGCGCTTCCAACGCCGCTTCGTCGTGGTCGACGCGGGCGACAGCCGCGCCGCGCTCATCCCCAAATCGCACAACCACGCTGGCTTCCCCGACGGCATCGCCGGACAGGAACTCATCCAGCGCATGGCGACGCAGGCGAAGAAATACGGCGCTTCCATCGAGCGCGGCACGGTCACGGCACTTGCTCGCGACGGCGAGGGCTTCACCGCGGAGGTCGACGGCGATCGGCTGCGCGCGCACACGCTGCTGTTCGCCGCCGGCGTCGTGGACATCGAGCCCGCCCTGCCCAACCTCGAGCGGGCGATCAAGCGCGGCCTCATCCGCCATTGCGCCATCTGCGACGGCTACGAGGCGCGCGGCGAGAAGATCGGCGTCATCGGCCACGGCGAGCAAGGGCTCGGCGAGGCGCTGTTCCTGCGCACCTACAGCGACGACATTACGCTGCTCTCCCTCGGCGAGCCGCTGCATCCCACGCCGGAGCATCGCGCGCGCATGGAAAAGGCCGGCATCAAGGGGGTCGAGGAAGCGGTGCGCCGGGTGGTGACCAAGGACGACCGCATCGCCGCGGTGGAGACCGCGAGCGGCAAGACCTTTGCGTTCGACACCCTCTACTCCGCCCTCGGCAGTGTGCCGCAGACCGAGTTGCTGCGCCCGCTCGGCGTCGATTTGACCTCGGCCGGCTGCATTCGTTGCGCCGACCATCAGTGCAGCTCGGTGGACGGCCTCTATGCCGCCGGCGACATCGTCGAGGGCCTGGACCAGATCAGCACTGCCATGGGCCACGCCGCTGTCGCCGCGGTCGCCGTCCACAACCGTTTGCGCCAATTCAAATAAGGGTTTGGCGGCGGCAAGTGCGTGCCGCGCAAGAAATACCGCCGCTATGTCGGGTAGTTGGCAGACGGAACTTTGTCCGTCGCTACAACGTTGTCTTCCCGATCCCACCGGACACAAGCCTCTTCGAACTTTGACGCATCTCGGGAGCGCCAATGGGCTTTTCGTTGCCTGCTTCCCAAGCCGAAGGACCAGCCGTGCCGACCACCGGGCCATCGAGCACCACCGGGCTCAACCGCCTGCTTGACGCGTTGCATGCCGATGCCTGCGCGCTGCTCGAGCCGCACTTGAAGGAGTTCGCGCTCGATCAGGGTGCGCTCCTGCAGGAACAAGGCGAGAAGATCGAATACGTCTACTTTCCCCAGAGCGGGATGATCTCGCTGCTCGCGGTGATGAAGCACGGCGACGCCATCGAGACGGCGACGGTAGGCCGCGAGGGCGCCGTCGGCGCCATGGTGGGCCTGGGCTTACGCATCTCGTTCACCCGCGCCAGGGTGCAGATGCCGGGCGTGGCGTTGCGCATCGCGACAGCGCGCTTCCAGGAAGCGGTGGAGAAAAGCTCCGCCATCCGCGACGTGACGCTGCGCTACAACGAGCTCCTGCTGGTGCAGGTGCAGCAGGCCGCCGCCTGCAACGCGCTGCACGACGTGCAGCAGCGCCTGTGCCGCTGGCTGATCCAGACGCGCGATCGCACCGACACCGACATCATCCCCTATACCCAGGAATTCCTCGCGCAGATCCTCGGCGTGCGCCGCACCACCGTGTCGCAGATCGCGCGCCAGCTGCAGCGGTCGGGCGCCATCCGCTATCACCGCGGCCGCATCGAGATCACCGACCGCAAAAAGCTCGAGAACGCCGCGTGCGAGTGCTACGCCGTCGTGCGCAAGCAGACCGAGCAGTATTTGCCGCGGGTGCGGGAGTAGGCCCAACCTGTCATTCCGGGGCGCGCCGAAGGCGCGAGCCCGGAATCCATACACGATTGTGACCGGGGTTATCGATTCCGGGTTCGCGGGCTTCGCCCGCGCCCCGGAATGACGTTATGAAGGCGCCATGTTCGACGCCATCTCCTTCGCCGGCGGCGGCAACCGCTGCTATTGGCAGGGCGGCTTCCACGAGGCCGCCTCCGAGCGGCTCGACCTTTCCGCCCCGCGCATGGTGGCGGCAAGCGCCGGCGCCTTCGCCTGCATCTATTCGCTGCTCGGCCTCGGGCCGCGGGTGCGGGCGCTGGTCTATGCCGGCTGCGGCCCGCAAGTGAAGAACTTCGACTTCGCCGCCTGGCGCGCGGGCAAGCCGCTCTGCCCGGTAGGCGGCCTATACCGCGCGCTGATCGACGAGGTGATCGACGCGCCGGGGCTCGCCCGCCTGCAGGTAATGACCGATCTCTCCGTTGCCCTCACGCGCCTGCCCGGCTGGCTGCCGGCGGCGTTGGGCGCGCCGATCGGCATCGCCGCCTATCAGATCGAAAAGAAGCTCTTCCACCCGGTGCACCCCCGCTTCGGCCGCGCGCTCGGCTTCCGCCAGGAGTTCGTGCGGGTGCGCGACATGGAAAACCCCGCCGCGCTCGGCGACCTCTTGATCGCGTCGAGCTGCGTGCCGCCGTTCATGCCCATCACGCGGATCGGCGGCGTGCCGGCGTTCGACGGCGGGCTCGTGGACAACGTGCCGGTGGCGCCGCTGGAACCCGTTGAGAAGGATGGCGGGCGAACACTGGTGCTGTTGACGCGCCAGTACCAGCACGTGCCGAGGGTGGCGAACCGCACCTACGTGCAGCCGTCCGAACCGGTGCGGGTCAAGCAGTTCGACGTCACCGACCCCGCCGGCATGCGCGCAGCATATGAGCTGGGGTTGAAGGACGGTGCCGCGTTTGCGCGCTCGCGAGCGAACTAAGCGTTTCGAGCCGTCAGCACCTCACGCCGCCTTCGCTTCCTTTGACACCTTCACGCCGGCGCCTTCGGTCAGCATCACCTTGTTCAAGAGCTTCACCAGCGCGTAGACCGCTTCGATGGCCGGCGCCGGCGTATTGGTGAGCTTGGCCATCTCCAGGATCGAGCCGATCAGCGCCTCGGTCTCGAGCGAGCGGCCCGCCTCCACGTCCTGCAACATGGAGGTCTTGTGGGCGCCAACGCTTTCGGCGCCGGCGATGCGCTTCTCAATGGAGACGCGGAAGGTGACGCCGAGCTTCTGCGCGATGTCCTGCGCCTCCTTCATCATCTTGGCGGCGAGCTCGCGGGTCTCGGCGAACTGGCAGATGTCGACGAGGGTGGCGTGGGTGAGCGCCGAGATTGGGTTGAAGGAGAGATTGCCCCACGCCTTCAGCCAGATCTCCGAGCGGATGTCATCGAGCACGCGCGACTTGAGCCCGGCCTTGACGAACACGTCGTGCAGGACCTTGACGCGCTCGCTGTCCTTGCCGTCGAGCTCGCCGATGGGGAAGCGGTCGCCTTCCACGTGATGGATGACGCCTGGCGCGGTCACGGCGGCGGCGGGATAGACGACGCAGCCGATGATGCGCTCGGGCGCGATGCGTTTGGTCAGCACGCCGGAGGGATCGAGGCTCTTCAGGCGCTGGCCGTCGTATTGGCCGCCGAGCTTCTGGAAGTACCACCACGGCAGGCCGTTCTGCACCGTGAGCACCACGGTGTTGTCGTCGAGCATGACGTCGATGTCGCGCACCACCTGGTCGAGGAAGTGCGCCTTGACCGCGAGCACGATCACGTCCTGCTTGCCGGCTTCCGAAGGCTTGTTCACCGCCTTGACCTTGGCGGTCTGCACCTTGCCGTCGTGCCACTCGAGCTTGATGCCGTTCTTCTGGATGGCGGTAAGCTGCTGGCCCTGGTCGATGACGGTCACCTCGTTGCCGGCAAGCGCGAACTTCGCCGCCATGAGGCCGCCGATGGCGCCGGCGCCGACGACGCAGATGCGCTGCGGCTTCGGCTCGCCTTTCAGCAGATACGGGCTCGGCAGCACCTGGTCGAACTTGTTGGACAGCGTGCCGACGCCGTCGATGACGATGTCCACGCTGTTGCTCGCCGCGCCCATGACGCCGGCGCCGAGCGACGTGCCGCAGGCGATGACGTCGCCGGGCATCAGCGTCATGTCCTTGGAGAGCGCCGCCACGAGCTTGTGCGGCGGGAAGAACATGTCGGCGACGGGATAGTTCTGCACTTCCTTGCCGTTGAGCACGGTGCGGACGGTGAGCTTCAGGGGGTCAACGCCGGTCATGATCCCCGGGCCGAACACGCCGAAGGTGTCGAAGCTCTTCGCGCGGGCCCACTGGTCGAAGGTGGGAAACTTCTTCATCAGGTCGACGGCGGTGACGTCGTTCACGCAGGTGTAGCCGAAGATGTAGTTCTCCGGCCTCGGCCTCGCTGATGTTGGCGCATTCCTTGCCGATGACGACGCCGAGCTCGCCCTCGTAGACGATGCGGCCGGCGTAGGCGGGCGGCCGGCGGATCGGTTCGCCGTGGGGGTGGAAGGCGTTCGGTGCCTTGAGGAAGTAGAGCGGCTCCGTCGGCTCCTGGAAATCGTTCTTGGCGGCGAGCTGGTGGAAGTTGTTCCACAGACCGATCATCTTGGTGGGATCGCAGGGGGTGCAGCACCTTGACGTCGGCGAGCTTGAGCTTGTCGCCGGTGGGCTTGGGGCTCGCGAACATGTCGCCAGAGTGCACGACGATGGTGTCGCCTTCGAGCGTCCCAAAACCCGGTTTGCCGCCCTTCTCGTAGCGGATCCAGTAGGCCATGGCGTGACCTCCTCTTTCCTCGGATTCAGTGTCGGCCGGACCCTACCACGCCGCCCTTTGGCGCCGGAACCGCCCGGAAATCCGCTGGTTATGCTACGCTTTCACAATCCTGATCGACAGCTCCGGCAGCCCCTCGATCTTCGCCATCAGCACGTCGCCGGGCACCACGGCGCCCACGTTCTCCGGCGTGCCGGTCATGATGATGTCGCCAGCCTTCAATTCGAACGCCTCGGAGAGCTTGGCGATCTGCTCGGCCACGCTCCACGTCATGTTGGCCAGGTCGGAGCTCTGCTTCACCGCGCCGTTGACCGCGAGCGAGATCGCGCCCTTGGCCGGGTGGCCGAGCTTCGCCGCCGGGTGGATGGGGCCGATGGGCGCGCCGTGGTCCACGGCCTTGCCCAGGCTCCACGGCTTCTTCTGCTCGCGCATGGCGATCTGCAGATCGCGGCGCGTCATGTCGAGGCCGACGGCGTAGCCGTAGACGTGATCGAGCGCGCTCGCCGCGGGAATGTCCTTGCCGCCGGATTTGAGCGCCGCCACCAGCTCCACCTCATAGTGGTAGTTCTGGGTGAGCGTCGGATACGGGTGGTCGGCAACCTGCCCCGGCATCACCACCTGCACCGCGTCGGTCGGCTTCTGGAAGAAGAACGGCGGCTCGCGGGTGGGATCGGAGCCCATCTCGCGGGCGTGCGCCGCGTAGTTGCGGCCGATGCAGTAGATGCGGCGGACGGGAAAAACCTCCGCGGCGCCCGCGATCGGAATCACCGCCGGCGCGATCGAGAACAGCGCCTTCTCGCCCATTATTTCTCCCCTGCGGCAATCGCGCCTCTGCTCCGCGTCTTATAGCCGCCCAGGGCACCGACGGCGAAACCGAGCGTATGAACGAATTATGATTGCCCACATGCGTTTGCCGCATTGCAGCAATGTCCCGGCGCGGGTGGCTCCGCCGCCCCTGAAGCCTACGTTGTGAGTCGACGAATGGGGAGCGCGTGGGGCGCTCCCGGAACTGAAATGAAAGGAGAGCACCCATGTTGCTTTGGGGCTTGATCGCACAGAAGTATCGCCGCTGGCGGACCTACCGCCGTACCGTGGACGAGTTGAGCCGTCTCGACGACCGCTCGCTCGCCGACCTCAACATCGCCCGCGTCGATATCGAAGGCGTGGCGCGGCGCGCCGCGCGCGGCTGACGCAAGCACTACGCAAATGAAGAGGCCCCGGCCCGCGCCGGGGCCTTTTGCTTTTCAGCCCGGTGTCATGCCGCGGGCGCGGACGGCGGCAGTGCCCGCCGGCCCGGCCAGGAACTTGACGAAGGCCTCCGCCGCGACGCGATCGCGGGCGTTGACGCCAACGGCGGCCGCATAGGTGGTCACGTTCTGGATCGACGCCGGCAGCGGGCCCACGAGCTGCGCGCCCGCCACCGGCAAGATCTCGCTAATCTGGTGCAAACCGAGCTCGATCTCACCGCGCGCGACGCGTAGCGCCACCGGGCCATCGCGCACCAGCACGGTCTTGGGCTTGAGCGTGGGCCCGAGCCCGAGACGCTCGATCAGGCTCGCTACGTAGGCGCCGCTGGTGGACCCGCTCGCCGGGTCCACATAGCCCACCGACTTCGCCGCTACGAGCGCCTGCTTGAAGGCGTCGACGCTCGAAATATCCGGCCTCGGCACGCCGGCCTTGACCGCCACGCCGATGCCGACTTTGGCCAGAGTGATCCGGTTTTTGCCGTCAACCTTTCCACTGGTCGCCAGCTTTTCCAGCGACGGCGCCGCGGTCACCACCACGTCGAAGCCCTCGCCGCCGCCGATGCGGCCGGCGAGCGCACCGGCGCTGCCGCTGTCGACGCTTACCCGGTGGCCGGTCTCCTTCTCGAAACCCGGTGCCACGGCAAGCACGACCGCGCGCATGGCGCCGGCGCTCAACACCTTCACCTCGCCAGCCGCGGCCGGCGCGCCGAGCGCGCCTGCCAAGAGGACGCCGGCGGCCAGCCATCGCATCGCATCCACTCCCGCGTTCGGCGCGAGCCTCGCCCATAGGCGCCGCCGCGCCAAGGGCGAATTTTCGCGCGGTTGCTCGTCATCGCCAAGTCCGCCTAGAGTCTGCGCCACCTAAGGGAGGCTCCCATGACGACCATGACCGGCTTCGGCGCGTTCGCCGCGCTGCCGGAAGAACGCATCACCGACAAGATCACCCGGCGCGTGCTGTCGGGAAAGCAGGGCATGATGGTGTGGTGGAACGCGAAAGCCGGCGCGCACGCGGGCGCCCACCAGCACCCGCACGAGCAGCTGGTATGGATGCTGAAGGGACGCCTGGAGCTGCGCATCGGCAGCGAGCGGCGGATGCTGCTCCCGGGCGACGTGGCCGTGATTCCCGGCGGCACCGAGCACGAGGCCTGGTTTCGCGACGACACCGAGGTGCTCGACGTGTTCAGCCCGCCGCGGGAAGATTTCCTCCGGGGCGGCACGCCGGCCTACATGGCGACCTGATTCGTCCTTCGTGATGCACGCATGATGAAATTCCGGGCAGCGAACGGAACCTAACCAAACGCAACGGGTTACTTGATCGGTCCGCCGCCGCGCGGAGCGGACGCGCCGCATCATAACCGCGCCAAGGGGAAACGCCGTGCCGCCTGCAGCTGTCATCACCGATACCAGGACTGCTCTGGTTACCTCCAATTTCTCGTGGGGCGCCGCCGTTGCTGGTGCCTTCGTCGCCACCGCCGTGTCGCTCCTGCTCATCACGCTCGGATCGGGCGTGGGTTTGTCGCTGGTCTCGCCCTATGACTTGAGCGGACCGTCGGCGGCGACCATCGCCATCAGCGGCGTCATCTGGCTGATCTTCGCGCAAGGGTTGGGCTTCGCCGTCGGCGGCTACGTCGCCGGGCGGATGCGCAACGCCGGCAGCGAGATCAACGAAACCGAGACCAATTTCCGCGACGGCATTCACGGCCTCGTGGCTTGGGCAATCGGCGTGCTGCTCACCGTGGCGTTCGCCACCTTCGTCGGAATGTTCGCCGCCGGTACCGCCGCACAAGTGGGTGCCACACTCGGTGCCGGTACCGCGTCAGGGCTTGGCGCCGCAGCCGGCGGCCGCATGTCCCAGACCAATAATTCAAGCGGATATTTCATCGATACTCTCTTCCGCACGGAGGCGCCGCAACCCGGCGCCGGCGCGGGCGGCAATGTTCAGGCTCCAGGCACCATCGCCGCTGCCCCGGGCGGCATGCAAACGCCCCAGGGCGAAACAGCACCGCGCCACATGGCACTCCGCGATCCGCGCGCTGAAGTCGGCCGCATCATGGAGTCCGGCCTCGTCGGCGGGAGGCTCACCGAAGCCGACCGCGGTTACCTGGGCCGCCTCGTCGCGCAACAGACCGGCGCACCCTCGGAGATCGCCGACCAGCGTGTCGCTGACTTCGAGCGGCGCTCGACGGAAGCGGCGAAGAAAGCGGCGGAGGCCGCAAGGAAGTCGGCCGCCTACTTCTCTTTCTGGTCGTTCATGGCGCTCCTCGTCGGCGCCACCGCGGCGGTGATCGGCGCCATCTGGGGCGGCGACAATCGCGACGCCCGGCCGGCGCGCCCGATGTTCTACCGCCGTCCCCGCCCCGCCACCGTTCGCCGCTGAAGGAGGCAATCATGCTCGACTGGGTCGTCACCCTTCTCATCATCGCACTGATCGCGGCGCTGCTCGGCTTCGGCGGCATCGCCGGCACGGCCGTCAACCTGGCGCAGATCGTATTCGTGATCGCGATCATCTTCTTCCTGGTCGCGGTCGTCGCCGGCGTCACGCGCTCAGGCTCGCGCTAACCGGTCTCGCGTTCTAGAAAGGCGCCCGCGATCGGCGGGCGCCTTTTCTTTGGCTTGACGGTACGGAGGTGGGGCGGGACAACGAGCCTATGAATCCTATCCACATTATCGGCGGCGGGCTCGCGGGATCGGAAGCCGCCTATCAGATCGCGCGGCGCGGCGCGCCGGTGGTGCTGCACGAGATGCGGCCGGTGCGCCGCACCGCCGCGCACCAGACCGACCGTCTGGCGGAGCTCGTGTGCTCCAACTCCTTCCGCTCCGACGACGCCGAGCACAACGCGGTCGGCCTCCTGCATCACGAGCTGCGCCGCCTCGGCTCGGTGATCATGGCGGCGGGCGACGAGAACCAAGTGCCGGCGGGCGGCGCGCTGGCCGTTGACCGCGACGGCTTCGCCGCGGCCGTGACAACCGCGCTGGAAAAGGAGCGCATCGAGATCCGGCGCGAGGAAGTGGAAGTTCCGCCCGCCGACTGGGACCAGGTGATCATCGCCACCGGGCCCCTCACCTCGCCGGCGCTCGCCGACGCGATCCGCCTCCGCACCGGCGCCGACGCCCTCGCCTTCTTCGATGCCATCGCGCCCATCGTGCACCGGGACTCCATCGATCTCTCCACCGCCTGGTTCCAGTCCCGCTACGACAAGGCCGGGCCCGGCGGCTCGGGCGCCGACTACGTCAACTGTCCGATGACGCGGGAGGAATATGCGTCCTTCGTCGCGGCGCTGAACGCCGCCGAGAAGGTGGAATTCCACGAGTGGGAAGGCACGCCCTACTTCGACGGCTGCCTGCCGATCGAAATCATGGCGGCGCGCGGGCCCGAAACCCTGCGCCATGGGCCGATGAAGCCGTTCGGCCTCACCAATCCGCACGCGCCGGGCAAGAAGCCCTACGCGGTGGTGCAGCTCCGCCAGGACAACAAGCTCGGCACGCTGTTCAACATGGTGGGCTTCCAGACCAAGCTGAAGCACGGCGAACAGACGCGTCTGTTCCGCACCATCCCGGGACTGCAGCAGGCGGAGTTCGCACGCCTCGGCGGGCTCCACCGCAACACCTATCTCGATGCGCCGCGGCTCCTCGACGCCACGCTCAGGCTCAAGGCCGAGCCGCGGCTGCGTTTCGCCGGCCAAATCACCGGCTGCGAGGGCTACGTGGAGAGCGCTGCGATCGGGTTGCTGGCCGGCCGCTTCGCCGCTGCCGAGCGCCTCGGCGAGACGCCGGCGCTGCCGCCGCTCACCACGGCGATCGGCGCGTTGCTGGCCCACATCACGGGCGGGCATCTCGGCGAAGAAGATGAGCGTTCCTATCAGCCCATGAACGTGAACTTCGGACTGTTCCCGCCCCTCGATCGTCTGCCGCGCGGCGCCGACAAGGGTCTGCTCAAGAAGCGCGCGCTGACGGCGCGGGCGAAGGCCGACCTCGAAGCCTGGCTCGCGGGCGAGCGGACCACGCAAGCAGCCTGACGAAGACCCGACGATACGGTCGTCGCCCGGATTGCGATCAGAACTTCGGCGCCCTTGATGGTGGGGTGCGCTGATCCGGTGTCTAGCGCCACGCCCGCGCCGCGCGCCACAGCGCCCACTGGCGCCGCCATTGGCTGGTTCGTTCGCGCGTCAGATAGAGCGGCACCAGCGCGAGCGGCAGAAACGCAGCGCGCGCCTTGCCAGGCAGCGCCGGCAGCTTCGCCATGGCGTCGTCGAGATAGAGGCGCGCCTGGCGCTTCCACGCATGAGATCCCACCGCCTCCCGACGCATGGTGGCAAGGCCGTAGGCGACCCCGGCCGGCCGCGCCGCCGCCTCGTAGGACGCGAGATCGCCGCCGGCGAGCACCTGGGCGGAGATTTGAAACAGCGTGCCCGCCGTTTCCGCCGCATAGGTTTCGAGCGCCGCCAACTCGGCCATCGGCTCGTCGGCAAGATCGAACTCGCGCGCGTCGATGATGCGCAAGAACGGCACGGCGGAAAGCTCGTGGCGGTGCATGGTATCGAGAAGGGCGGCGGCCACCGGGCTGCCGGCGCCCGGCCGCTCGCCGGTCAGCACCTCGCGCCACCATTGCAGACGAATTTCGCCCGCCATCGGCTCGGTCACCCGGTGGCGGACGCTCTCGATCTCGAAATTGAACGCCTGCAGCGCGAACAGGTGCGGCCGCGCGTCGGCCGGCGCGAACAGGTCGGCGAGGAAGCGGTCCTTGTCGCCCTCGCGCACCAATCCTTGGCAATAGGCGTACTGATAGTCGATGTCGCTCAAGCAGGCCCCCGCCAAGGCTAACACCTTGTGCGCGGGGTGGCGCGGCTCAATCCACCGCGATCAGCGCCGCCGCCACCTTGCGGTCCTCGCCGAGCAGGATGTTGTAGGTAGCGGTCGCCGCGGCGGTCGGCATGGGGTCGACGGCGATCCCCGCCTCCTTCAGCTTGCCGCGCAGCTCCGGCGGGACCGGCACGATGTCGCGGCCGGTGCCGATGATGAGGAGCTCGATGTCGCCGGCGTCGGCGAACACTGGCGCGAGCGAAGCCGCGTCGATCTCGGCGGCTGTCTTCGGCGCGAAAGCGCGGATGCCGGACGGCGTCGCCAAGATCGAGCCCTTGTGCGACATGCCGGCGAAGCGGAAGCCGCCCGCGCCGTAGCCGTCGATCGCCGCTCTGCCGGGGTAATGCGGGTCCGGCCTGCCGCTCACGGCGCCCGGGTGCCGGCGGTGGCGAGCGCGTCGGCGTGCTCGCCGTCCTCGGCCGACGCGCCGCGGGTGCTGCCGACGCCGAGGTAGATGAGGATCGGTGCCGCGATGAACACCGAGGTGTAGGTGCCGACCAGCACCACGCCGAACATCATGGTGGCGCTGAAGGAATGAATGGCGTGGCCGCCGAACAGCAACAGCGCCAACAACGCCAGCGTGACCGTCACATGGGTAATGATCGAGCGCGACAGCGTGGAGTTGATCGAAACGTTCAGGAGATCGGCCATGGGCAGCTTCTTGTAGCGGCGCAGCATCTCGCGGATGCGGTCGTAGATCACCACCGTGTCGTTCAACGAATAGCCGAGAATGGTGAGCAGTGCGGCGATCGACGACAAATCGAACTCGAGCTGCATCACCGACATGAAGCCGATGGTGAGCACGATGTCGTGGACGTTGGCGATCATGGCGCCGAGCGCAAACTGCCACTCGAAGCGGAACCATAGGTAGAAGAGAATGGCGAAGATGGCGAACACCACGCCGACGACGCCGTAGCCGAGAAGCTCGGCCGACACGCGCGGACCCACCACCTCGACCCTGCGATAGTCGTAATCCTCGCCGAGCACGCCGCGCACCTTTCCCACCACCGCCTGCTGCGCGGCGTCGCCGCCCGGCTGCTGCGCCACGCGGATCAAGACGTCGCCGCGGTCGCCGAACTGCTGGATCTGGATCTCGCCGAGGCCGAGGCCCTCGAGCTTCGCCCGCATCTGCGCCATGTCGACGGTGCCGCTTTTCGCCTGCACCTCGATTAGCGTGCCGCCCTTGAAGTCGATGCCGAAGTTGAGGCCGTGGGTGAAGTAGAGAATGAGGGCGAGGATCGAAAGCGCCGCCGAGATGGGAAAGCTGATGCGCCGGAAGCGCATGAAGTCGAAGCGGGTGTCGTCCGGAACGATGCGGAGGAGACGCATTTGACCTCAGATGGGAACGGTTTGCGGCCGCCAGTAGCGCACCCAGGTGGCGACGATGAGCCGGGTGAGCGTGAAGGCGGTGAACAGCGTGGTGAGAATGCCGATGCCGAGCGTCACGGCGAAGCCGCGCACGGCACCGGTACCCACGTAGAACAAGACGGCGGCGGCGATAAACGTCGTGATGTTGGAATCGAGAATGGTGGCGAGCGCGCGGTGGAAGCCGGCGTCGATCGCCCCGATAGGCGTGCGCCCGGTGCGCACCTCCTCGCGGATGCGTTCGTAGATCAAAACGTTGGAGTCCACCGCGATGCCGACGGTGAGCACGATGCCGCAGATGCCGGGTAGCGTCAGCGTGGCGCCCAAGAGCGACAGGATGCCGAGGATCATGCCGACGTTGATCGCCACGGCGACGGAGGCGAAGACGCCGAAGAGGCCGTAGGTGGCGAGCATGAATAAGATGACCAGCACCGAGCCGACATAGGAGGCGCGGAGGCCCGCTTCGATGGAATCCTGGCCGAGGCCGGGGCCGACGGTGCGCTCCTCGATAATGGTGAGCGGCGCCGGCAGCGCGCCGGCGCGGAGCAGGATCGCCAAGTCGTTCGCCTGCTGGACGGTGAAGTTGCCGGAGATCTGCCCGGAGCCGCCGGTAATCGGCTCGCGGATCACCGGCGCCGAGATCACCTTGTTGTCGAGGACGATGGCGAAGGGCCGGCCCACGTTCTCCTGCGTCACCTGGGCGAAGCGCCGCGCGCCCTGGTTATTGAAGCGGAAGGAGACGATGGGCTCGCGCGTACGCTGGTCGAAGCCGGGCTGGGCATCGACCAGCTCCTCGCCGGTGATGATGATGCGTTTCTCGATGAGATACGGCTGCGGCGGCCGGTCGTTGGACAGCAGGATCTCGAACTCGGGCGGGGCTCTCCCCTCCTGCGCCTGCTGCGCCGGCATGGAGAGATCGACCAGGCGGAAGGAGAGTTTCGCCGTCTGGCCGAGCAACGCCTTGAGGCGCGCCGGATCCTGCAGGCCCGGCACCTGCAACAGGATGCGGTCGAGGCCTTGGCGCTGAATCAACGGCTCCACGGTGCCGAGTTCGTCGACGCGCCGGCGCACGATCTCGATCGACTGCTCCACGGCCTGGCGGATGCGCTGCGTGATGCCGGCGTTGGTCAGCGTAAGCTGGATCAGCGCGTTGCCGGCGTCGACCACGTCGACGTCGCGCAGATCGGTGCCGGAGAGCAGCCCGCCGATCTGGCTCGACAGCTCGCGCAGACGGATGAGCGCGCGGGGCACGTCGGCCTGCTCGCGGATGCGCACCGAAACGGTCTGGCCGGAGATCGTGAGGTTGGTGTAGCCGATGCGCGGCTCGCGCAAGAGATTGCGGCGCACGTCGTCGCGCAGCGTCTCGATCTTCTCCTTGCGCACGGCGGCGGAATCGACTTCGAGCAGGAGGTGCGAGCCGCCCTGCAGATCGAGGCCGAGCACGATGCGGTGCTGCAGGAACGACGGCAGCGCGCGGAAGTACTGCTCCGACAACAGGCTCGGCACCATCAGAAGGCAGATGATCAGGGACGCGGCGACGATCCCGAACGCCTTCCAACGGGTGAAATGCAGCATTGCCTTACCTCAAACGAAACGAAAAGCCGTTCAGGCTTCGTCCTTCACCGGCTCGCCCTTGGCGCGCACCTCGGTGATCATCGGGCGCGACTGGCGGATCTTGACGCCGTCGGCGACCTGCAGCTCCACCTCGTTGGCATCGATCACCTTGGTGACCTTGCCGATGACGCCGCCGGAGGTGACCACGGTGTCGCCGCGGCGCAGGTTGTTCACCATCTCCTGGTGCTGCTTCACCCGGCGCTGCTGCGGCCGCAGGATGAGGAAATACATGATGACGAAGATCAGGATGAAGGGGAGCAGCGACATGATCATGTCGTTGCCGCCAAGCTGGGCATACGCGGGGGTCATCGGCACCTTCAGTCACCTCGCCTGATCGGTTAAGGCCGTCGCGCTTCATCAAAAGCGCCGAAAGCGCCGGGACTATAGCGGCGCAGGGCGCGATTGCAAACGCGGGCGGGCGGATTTTTCCATGACATTTCCGTAAGTTCCGGAGAGCGCGAGCGAATTGAACGCGGCCTTTTGTCCGGCTCAGCGCAACAGCATCTGGGTGCAGCGGAAGAGCACGAGCGTCTTGCCGGCAGCATCGATGACGGTGGCGCTCCACACCTGGGTGGTGCGGCCGAGGTGGTCGGCGGTGGCGAGGCAGGAGATCACGCCGTCCCGCGCCGTGCCGAGGAAGTTCGCCTTGAGTTCGATGGTGGTGAAGCCCTTGGCCCCCTCGGGCAGCGCCGCGATGCAGCCATAGCCCGCCGAGGTGTCGGCGAGCGCGATCACGCTCGCCGCGTGCAGGTAGCCGTTCGGCGCCAGGTGCCGCTTCTCCACGGCCATCTGGCTCTTCACCGTGCCCTTGCCGACCTCGAGGATCTCCACCCCGAGCTCGCCGGGCAGGAAGCCCTTGCCGAAGGTCTTGAAGAACTCGGCGTTGAACTGGTTTGCCATGAAACACCCCCAGCTATGGTTAGCGCCCTATAGCATGCTTGCCCGGACGCTTGCGGCCCGCTATGCCGCCTCGGGACAGACGCCATGAACAAGCCCTCGCCCACGGACACGGTCCTCGGCCTCCTCGCCTCCACCTTCGAGCGCGTGGCGAGCGCCCTCGACCGCCTGGCGCCGCGGCCGCCGAAGAAGCCCGATTTCACGGCCGCCGACGCCTTCGTCTGGCACGCCAAGGGCGAGCTCGAGCCGGTCGCCCGCGTCAACCGCGTGGAGATGGCGCTGCTCCAGGGCATCGACCGCATGCGCGACACGCTCCTGGAAAACACCGAGCGCTTCGCCCGCGGGCTCCCCGCCAACAACGCGCTCCTCTGGGGGGCGCGCGGCATGGGCAAGTCGTCGCTGGTCAAAGCCGTGCACGCCACCATCACGGCGCGGCAGAAGCCCGACGAGAAGCTGAAGCTCATCGAAATTCACCGCGAGGACATCGAAACCCTCCCCGCGCTGATGGCGCTCCTCGGCGGCGCCAAGTTCCACTTCCTCGTGTTCGTCGACGACCTCTCCTTCGAGGCCGAGGACACGTCGTACAAGTCGCTGAAGGCCGTGCTCGAAGGCGGCATCGAGGGCCGCCCGGACAACGTGCTGCTCTACGCCACCTCCAACCGCCGCCACCTAATGGCGCGCGAGATGATGGAGAACGAGCGCTCGACCGCGATCAACCCCGGCGAGGCGGTGGAGGAGAAGGTGTCGCTGTCGGACCGCTTCGGCTTGTGGCTCGGCTTCCACCGCTGCTCCCAGGACGAGTACCTCGCCATGGTCACGGGTTACGCAAGGCACTACCGCATCCCATTCGCCAATGCCGACGAGCTCCGCCGCGAGGCGCTGGAATGGGCGACCACGCGCGGCGCCCGCTCCGGCCGCGTCGCCTGGCAGTTCGTGCAGGACGCCGCCGGACGCCGCGGCGTCACGCTGAAGGATTGACCATGAAGAAAATGATCGCGATCGCACTCCTCGCCGCCCCGGCGCTCGCCGGCTGCACCTCGGGCACCACCTACGGCATCGATTGGTTCCGCAGCTACGAGATCGAAGGCAACTCCACCGGCGGCACGATCCCGCCGCAGCTGGTCAAAAGCGACGCGCAGGTGCAGGCGGACGCCGACAAGTTCTGCGGCAAGTGGGACCGCGTGGCCAAGATCACCTTCAACTCGGGCCAGGCGGGCGCCACGGTTGTGTTCGTCTGCGTCGACAAGGCCGCCATGGCACCGCCGCCGCCTCCCCCGCCGCCGCCGAGCAAGGCGGGACCGCCGAAGAAGCGGTAAAACGTCCGCATGCAGGCTATCGTCTTCGTGACGCATATCGAGTCGGAGCCAGTCCATAAGCACTTCCTGCGGCTCAAGGCGGAGATCCAAGGCCTGCTCGATGTTTTCTTGTGCGTTCATGAGCCTGCCTGGCGTGCCGCTGAGCCTTTGCCCGCGGACTTCCGCCTGTCGGCGTCCGACGCTGGCGATACGCTTCCCACCCGCCACGCCGCGATGATGCAGCGCGGCCGCGGGATCCTCCCGGGCTACACCGATCTCGCTTACATGCCAGCGCTGCTCAGCCAACGGCTCTCCGCTTACGCGCACATCTGGGTGATGGAGTACGACGTCGATTATGCCGGACCGTGGGACGAATTTTTCTCGCCTCTTATGGAAAACCAGACGGACCTGCTCGGGGCGATGCTTTATCCGCGGGCGCAATTCACCGAATGGTTTCATTGGCGATGGTTCGAAACTCCCGCGGAAGTCTCGGTTTTGCACCACACCCGCTCATTCCTGCCGATCGTCCGGTTTTCGCGGCCCATGCTCGATTGCTACGCGACGGCAATGCGCAATCCGGCATGGCGCGGGCACACCGAGGCGCTCTACCCGACCATCGCCCGCCACCACGGATTGACCATCGAGGACATAGGCGGGAGCGGGCCGTTCACACCGCCGTCGTTCCGCGGCAAGAACTACCTCTGCTACCCATCGCCGAACGGCGAGCTTTTGCTCGGCACCCTTATTTATCGCCCGACGCAGCACAACGCCTATTTCATGGAAGCACCGGGACGGTTTCCGGCGCGGGGATATCTGTATCATCCGGTCAAGAGGGCGTGATCCCGCAGCCTCGTGCGCGACGACGAACAGGCGCAGTCCGATAAGTGGTCAACAAGTACGGCCGCGTCGGCAGGCGGCCCCGAAGGATAGCGGCCCATGCCGTCATCCTTCAGGGTTCGCTTCGCTTGCACCTCGGGATGATGGAGATCGGAAAAGCCGCGGGGCGGCCAAGAGCCCTCGTTTCAGAGAGCCGGCCGCCCCGGGTTGATCGGCTTGGAGGTCCTTGGCCGATCGGTCTCGGAATTTCCTAGAGCGCGGACAGGTGCTGCGCGGGATCGACCGGGGTCGAGCCCTTGCGGATCTCGAAGTGGAGCTGCGGCGCCGGGACACCGCCGGTCTGGCCGGCGCGCGCGATCACTTGGCCGCGCTTCACCGCCTCGCCGCGCTTGACCAGCAGTTCGCTGGTGTGGGCGTAGGCGGTGACCCAGCCCTGCGAATGGCGGATGAGCACGAGATTGCCGTAGCCCTTTAGTTCGTTGCCGGCGTAGGCGACGACGCCGTCCTCGGAGGCCTTCACCGGCGTTCCCTCGGGCACGGAAAGATTGATGCCGTCGTTCTGCTGGCCGTTGGGCTTGGAGCCGAAGCCGGAGATGACGCGACCCTTCACCGGCCAGCGGAACTGCGGCGTGCCGGTGAGCGCGGGTTGCGCCTCGACCTGCTCCACGGGCTTCACTGCCGCGACCTTCTCCTGCGGCGCGGGTGCGGCCTGCGGAGTGTCGACGCGGCGCTGCTGCGCCGATGCCGGCTGGATAGCGGCGCGGCTCGTGCCCGGGATCGTCAGCTTCTGGCCGAGCTTGAGCTGGGTGGTGACGGCGATCTTGTTGGCGCGGGCGATCTCGGCGGCGCCGACCTTGTAGCGGCGCGACACCGAAAGCAGCGTGTCGCCCTGGTTGACGATGTGGATCGCGGCCGGGCGCGCGGGCGCGCTGGCGGTCGTCTGCGGGCGCTCGCCGTTCGACGGGATCACCAGGCGCTGGCCGGGCTGGATCAGCGACGCGCTCGCCAGATTGTTGGCGCGCAGGATGATGGCGACGGGAACGTTGTAGCGGCGCGAAATGATCTCGATGGTCTCGCCGCGCTGCACGGTGATGGCGGTGCCGCCGTCCCAGCGCCAGTTACCTTCGGTGCCGGCGGTGCGGGTCGGCAGCGTCTGCTGTTGCGCCAGCGACGGCGCGTGCGCGGCGGGCAGCGTGCGCGGCGGTGTGGCGCCGACCGGCGTGTCGAGCGGGCGGGAACTCGATCTGGGCCACCGGCTGCTGTGGCTGCGGCGCGGGCGCGGTGTTGGTGACCTCGCTCTTCGGGCTCGAGCTGAACGGGCTGGTGAACGGATCGCTGCCGAAGCGGGAGGTGTCGGAGCTGCAGCCGGCGGCAAAGGCCGCGATCAATCCGATGCCGAGAATGCGGGCATGGGGGCGCTGCATAGGCCTGGAAATACGCATGGCTACTCACTCACAACGGGGTACGGAACCGCCGGAGTAAACGCCGAAAGGGTAAATGTCGGCTTAAAGAAATGGCTACAGGGCGTGAATTTTGCTTCGCCACCAATGACGGGATCAGAGCGAGGCCGCCTGCCCCGGGATCAGCGGCACGAAGCGCACGGCCATGAGCGTGCGCTCCTCGATCGAGCCGTCGGCTTTCTTGCGCAGTTGCACGAGCTGCTGCACGCCGCCGGTCGGCCCGATGGGCGCGATCAGGATGCCGTCGACTGCCAGCTGGTCGAGGAGCGGTGCTGGAACTTCTGGCGTCGCCGCTGTGACCATGACGCGGTCGAAGGGCGCGCGCTCCGGGTCGCCTTTGGTGCCGTCGCCGACGATGATGGTGACGTTCTTGAGCCCGAGTGCCGCGAGCCGCGCCCGCGCCGTCTGGGCAAGGGTGCGGTAGCGCTCCATGGTCACCACCTCCCAGGCGAGGCGGCCGAGGATCGCCGCCTGGTAGCCGGACCCGGTGCCGATCTCGAGCACCTTGTGATGCGGCCTCACGTCGAGCGCCTCGGTCATCGCCGCCACCACGTAGGGCTGGCTGATGGTCTGGCCGCAGGCGATGGGCAGCGCCTGGTCGGCGAAGGCGAGATTCTCTTGGCCCGCGTCCACGAAGCGCTCGCGCGGCACGGTCTCCAGCGCGCGCAGCACGCGCGTGTCCTGGATGCCGCGCTTGCGCAACTGGAGCAGGAACTCCATGCGCTCCTCGGCCTTGTGGTCGTGGTCGGTGGTCTGCGCCACACCGGGCTCCGCTATGTCGGGCAACGAACGAACGAGTTGGCCGGTATTTTAGTCGCATTCGACAGGCAGAAGAATTGCCTTCCGGCCGATGCCGCCGAATGCCCCGCAACGCCTTTACCCGCGGCAAGCTACAAACCGACGTTCAGCTTGCATTCAGCCGGGGCGGCCTTACCTCCGGCCCCGCGCGCAGCCCACCAGGAGAAGGCCTCGGATGACCTCCGCCCCACCCGACCCCGCTCCCGGACGCCGCTTCTTCCTCGTCGAAGACGAGATCATGATCCGCCTGTTGCTCGAGGACATGCTCGCCGACCTCGGCCACGAGGTGAAGGCGGTGGCAGGCGGCCTCGAAGACGCGCTCAGGCTCGCGCGCGACACCGACTGCGACGGGGCGATCCTCGACGTGAACATCAACGGCGCGGAAGTCTACGCCGTCGCCGACGTCCTCATCGAGCGCGGCATTCCGTTCGCCTTCGCCACCGGCTACGGCCAGCGCGGCATCCCGCAGAAGTATCACGGCCGACCGACGCTGCAGAAACCGTTTCAGCGCGGCGACCTCGAGCTCACTCTCGCGCGCGCTTTTGCCGCGGCGGCGAAATAGCCACTTCCTCTTTCGGCTCGGGAAAGATTTGCGCCAGGCGCGTCATGAACGGCCCGTCGGTAAGGTCGATGCGCAACGGCGTGAGCGAAATGCGCTTGTTGTCGATTGCCCACATGTCGGTGCCGGTGGGCACGGTCCAACGTTTGCGCTCAAAAGCGATCCAGTAGTACGGGTTGCCGCGGCCGTCGACGCGCGGCTCGATGCGCATCAGCTCTTGGTCGCGCTTGCCCTGGGTGCCGACCGAGATGCCTTCGACCTCGTCGGGCGCGCACGGCGGGAAGTTAATGTTGACGAGCACGCCGGGCGGCATGCCTTCGGCGAGCAGGCGGGAGACGATCTCGGGCGCGTGCACCTCGGCGGTGCTGTAGTTCGTCGCTGTCGCGGGTGGCGGCGCTCGAGCACCTGGGACAGCGCGATCGACGGGAATGCCGAGCACCACGCCTTCCATGGCGCCGGCGACGGTGCCGGAATAGGTGACGTCCTCGGCGATGTTCTGGCCGCGGTTGATGCCGGAGAGAATGAGATCGGGGCGGGTGTCGATCATGATGTGGCGCACGGCCATGATCACGCAGTCGGTGGGCGTGCCCTTCACGGCGAAGCGCTTGTCGTCGACCTTGCGCAGGCGCAGCGGATCGGAGAGCGAGAGCGAGTGCGCCACGCCGGACTGGTCGAACTCGGGCGCGACCACCCAGACGTCGTCGGACAGCGTGCGCGCGATGCGCACGCAGGCGCTCGAGGCCCGGCGCGTGGATGCCGTCGTCGTTGGTGATGAGGATGCGCATTTACGATGCCCGTTCGATCTTCTTGATCCACCCATATAGGGTGCGAGCGCGTCGGGCACCACGACGGAGCCGTCGGCCTCGTCCTGGTAGTTCTCCAAGACCGCGATGAGCGCGCGGCCGACGGCGACGCCGGAGCCGTTCAGCGTGTGCACGTGGCGCACGGCCTTGTCGCCCTTGGGGCGGTAGCGCGCCTGCATGCGGCGGGCCTGGAACTCGCCGCAGTTCGAGCACGGACGAAATCTCGCGGTAGGCGCCCTCGCCCGGCAGCCAGACTTCGATGTCGTAGGTCTTTTGCGCGGCGAAGCCCATGTCGCCGGTGCAGAGCGTGCACGACGCGGTAGTGCAGATCGAGCTTCTTCAGCACGGCCTCGGCGCATTGGCCAGCATGCGCTCGTGCTCGGCTTCGCTCTGCTCGGGCGTGGTGATCGACACGAGCTCGACCTTGGTGAACTGGTGCTGGCGCATCATGCCGCGGGTGTCCTTGCCCGCGGCCCCGGCCTCGGCGCGGAAGCAAGGCGTGCAGGCGGTGAGGCGCATGGGCAGTTGCGCCCTCGTCGACGATCGACTTCGCGCACGAGATTGGTCAGCGGCACTTCGGCGGTGGGGATGAGCCAGAACTTGTCTCGAGTCTCTAGCCCAGCAAGTATGTTCTGAGTGCGCTCGATTGCCAATCCTTGCAGCGCCCTCAGTCGGCAGCCCTTCGTTCGGCCAACGCCTCGGTCAATCATCAGGTCAATACGCTCGAGGCTTGAAACTGATCATCCTCAAACTTCGGCAGCTGCGCCGTCCCGAACATCGCTTCATCGCGCACCAGCAGCGGCGGATTCACCTCCGTGTAGCCGTGCTCGCTCACATGCAGTGTCGAGAATGAACTGCGCGAGCGCGCGTTCCAGCCGCGCCAGTGCGCCCTTCAGCACCACGAAGCGCGCGCCGGAAATCTTGGCGGCGGTCTCGAAATCCATGAGGCCGAGCGCCTCGCCGAGCTCGAAATGCTGCTTGGGCTTGAAGGCTGAAGCTTGCGCTTCTTGCCGTGCTGGTGGCGCTCCTTATTGGCGGTCTCGTCCTCGCCGTCGGGCACGTCGTCGGCCGGAATGTTCGGGAGTTCGGCCAGCGCGTCTTTCAACTCCTTGTCGGCCGCCGCCTGTTCGCGCCTCGAGCTTCGGCGATGTCGTCCTTGAGCTTCGCCACCTCGGCCATCAGCGTCGTGGCGCGCGGCTTCGTCCTTCGCGCTCTTGGCCGCGCCGATCTCCTTGGACGCGGCGTTGCGACGCTCCTGCAGCGCCTGCAGCTTGCGCGATCACCGCGCGGCGCTTCTCGTCGATCGCGAGAGCGCTTCGACGCCGGCTCGAGCCCGCGGCGCTTCAGCCCGCGGTCGAGCAGCTCCGGATGGTCGCGCACCCATTTGGGATCGAACATGGAAGCTGGCTTCCGAAGATTGCCGGAATTGGATTATTAGCGGTCGCGACGCGCGCGGCAGGCGCTACTCCGCCGGCGTATCTCGCGGGCGACGCGGCGCGCCGCCTCGGCTGCGGCTTTCTTCTTCTCGACCATGCGCACGAGATAGATCGAGATTTCGTAGAGCAGCAAGGTCGGGAACGCGAGCGCGAACTGGCTGATGACGTCGGGCGGCGTCAGCACCGCCGCCACCACGAACACGCGACGATGGCGTAGCGCCGCTTCTCGCGCAGCCAGTCGGCGGTGACGACGCCGACGCGGGCCAAGCAGCGTCAGCACCACCGGCAGCTGGAAGCGATGCCGAAGGCGAAGATCAGCGTCATGATCAGCGACAGATACTCCGACACGCGCGGGAGCAGCGTGATCGACGCCTGGCCCGTCGCCGCCCGCCTGCTGCATGCCGAGAAAGAAGCGCATGGAGAGCGGCATGGCGATGAAATAGACGAAGGCGGCGCCGAGCAAAAAGCAGAACGGGGTCGCAACCAGGTACGGCAGGAAGGCTTGGCGCTCCTGCTTGTAGAGGCCCGGCGCCACGAACATGTAGATCTGCGTCGCCACGACCGGGAACGAGAGGAACGCGGCGCCGAACAATCCGAGCTTGATCTGGGTGAAGAGGAATTCCTGCGGCGCGGTGTAGATGAGGTTGATCTGCGCGTTCGGCCCGGCGGCGAACTCATAGGGCCAGAGCAGGATGTTGTAGATCTGCTTCGCCAGCATGAAGGCGAGAAAGAACGTCACAAAGAACGCGATCAGCGACTTGATCAGCCGCGAGCGCAGCTCGATCAGGTGCTCCATCAGCGGCGCCTTGGTGGCGTCGATGTCTTCCTCGCTCATGCGCCACCGCCTTCGGCGCGCTTTGGCGTTGCCGCCTCCTCGACGGGCGGCGGCGCGGGCTCGGCGGGGCGTAGCGGCAGCCATGGGATTGGCGGCGTCGGCGGCGGGCGTGTCGATCGGCTTATCGATCGCCTTCTGCAAATCGTCGCCGATCTTGGCGATGGGGTCGGTGGCGACGCTCGCCATGTTGGTGAGCTTCTCCGCCTCCTTGCGCAGGTCGTCGATCTCGGCCTCGCGCATGGCGTCGTTGAACTGGTGCTGGAAATCGCTCGCCATGGCGCGCAGCTTGGCCAGGCCCTGGCCGAGCGTGCGCAAGAGCCCAGGCAGCTCTTTCGGCCCGATCACGATCAGCGCGACTATGCCGATGACGACCAGCTCAGACCAACCAATGTCGAACATGGCTTCGCGGCCGCCGCCGCTCGATTACGGGGCGAGCCGACCCTTCTGCTCCGCCTCGGCGCGCGTGGCGGATACCGACGGCGGCTGTTGATCGATCGTCTTCGGATCGGTCTTGGCGGGATCGACCTGCGCGGCTTCGTCCTCGGACATGCCGCGCTTGAACGCCTTGATGCCCTTGGCCATGTCGCCCATCAGGTCGGAGATCTTGTTGCGGCCGAACAACAAGAGCACGACCACCAAGACCACGATCCAGTGCCAGATACTCAAACCACCCATGGGCCTTCCTCCGATTGGCGCGGCCGGCAAACGCGCCCGTCCCGCGCCCGGACCTTCATTTGTGCCCGCAACCTAGGCTCGGGAAGCGGCAAAAACAAGAAGCTACCGGACCAAGCGGTTAACCCTTGCGGGTCCCGTCCTTGTCGGCGGAAGGCTCCGCGCCAGCCTCGCCGGACTCCTCCTGCGGCGCGGCATTTTCGTGCTCCGCCTGTGCCGTCGCGGGCTCCGCGTCGGGCGCGATGGAAAAATCGAGCGGCGGGTCCTCGAGCGGGTCCTCGTCCTCGTGCAGGTTGGGATCGTCGCTCGGCATCGGCACGCTGAAGCCCGAAGGCAGCCGGCCCTCGAGGAAGCCCGCGCCTTTCAACTCGTCGAGCCCGGGCAGATCGTCGATGGAGTCGAGGCCGAAATGGACGAGGAAAGCTTCCGTGGTCCCGTAGGTGACCGGCCGGCCCGGCGCGCGGCGGCGGCCGCGCAGGCGCACCCAGCCGGTCTCGATGAGAATGTCGAGCGTGCCGGTGGAAATCGACACGCCGCGGATTTCCTCGATCTCGGCGCGCGTCACCGGCTGGTGATAGGCGACGATGGCGAGCGTCTCGATTGCGGCGCGCGACAGCTTCTTCGGCGGCCCGGCTTCGCGGGTCAGCAGCGGTCCAAGATCGCTCGCGGTGCGCAGCGCCCATTTTCCCGCGACGCGCACGAGGTTGACGCCGCGCGGCGCGTACGCGGCGGCGAGCCGGTCGAGCAGCGCCATCAGGTCCATGCCCTCGGGCAGCCGCGCCTTGAGCAGCTTCTCGTCGACGGGCTCGCGCGCCGCGAACAGGATCGCCTCGATCAGGCGATACCACTCGTCGTTCGTCTCCGCCGGTGCCGCTCCTTCGGTACCGCCAACGAGATGCAAATCGGCGCGTAGCGCAGTCACTGGGACTTCTCCTCTTGTTCACGGCTGCGCAGCCAGATCGGCGCGAAGGCGCCCTCCTGCTGAACTTCCACTTTTCCCTCACGCACCATCTCGAGCGTGGCCGACAACGACGACGCGAGCACGGTCGGGCGCATCGCGGGCTCGACCAGATACGAAATGAGAAAATCGTCGAGGCGCGTCCAGTCCGACGGTCTTGCCGACTAGGCGATCGAGCGCGGCGCGCGCCTCCACCAGCGACCACACCGTGCGCGCGGGAAACTTCACGCTTCCCAGCGCATGGCGCTGGCGCTGCATGGCGTAAGCGGACAGAAGATCATAGAGCGTGGCGGTGAAGCCCGACGGCGGCGCGTCGGGTCGCGATCTCCGGCATGCCGCGGCCGAAGAAGTCGTGGCCCAGGCGGTTGCGCGTCATCAGCTGGGCGCCGGCTTGGCGGATTGCCTCCAGATGCACCAGGCGCGCCGCAAGATCGGCGGCGAGATCGGCGGCGGACGGCTCCTCCGGCGCCGGCGGCTCCGGCAACAGTAGGCGCGACTTGAGGTATGCGAGCCACGCCGCCATCACCAGATAGTCGGCGGCGAGCTCCATGCGCAGGTCCTTCGCGTGCTCGATGAAGTCGAGGTATTGATTGGCGAGCGCGAGGATCGAGATCTTCGAAAGGTCGACCTCCTGGGTGCGGGCGAGCGCGAGCAGGAGGTCGAGCGGACCCTCGAAGCCCGCCACGTCGACAAGCAGCGTCGGCTCGTAAGAGCCTCGCTCCGTCTCAAGCTCAAATCCCTCAGTCGGCTCCAAGAGGCTGATTCCCTTCCGATTCAGGCGATCATAGCGGAAAACCGTACGCGCGCCTCGTCGAGATTGCCCGGTTTCGTGGCGGGCCTGAGGCAGGCCAAGGCCGCGGCGGCCCGCCGCGCCGGCTCGCCGGTAAGGACCGGTGCGGCCGCGGCCACTTCCCGCATCTCGGCGAGCGTGCCGTTGCAGTGGAGCGCCATGTCGCAGCCGGCGGCGAAGGCGGCCTGCGCGCGCTCACCCAGGCTGCCGGAAAGGGCCTCCATGGACAGATCATCGGTCAAGAGCAGTCCGTCGAAGCCTATCCGCCGGCGAATCACCTCGGCGATCACCACCGGCGAGGTCGTGGCCGGCCGCTCTGGATCGACGGCGGTATAAACCACGTGCGCGGTCATGGCGACCGGAAGATCGCTCAGCGGACGGAAAGCCGCGAAATCGGTGCGCTCGAGTTCGGCGAGCGGTGCCTCCACGACGGGCAAGCTCCTTGTGGCTATCGGCGCGTGCCCGCCCGTGCCCGGGAATATGCTTGATCACCGGCAGCACGCCGCCGGCGAGCAGCCCGTCGGCGGCGGCGCGGGCCAGTCGGGCGACCGTCTCGGGATCGGCGCCGTAGGCGCGGTCGCCGATGATATCGTGCCCTTCCGGCCGCCGCAGATCGGCGACCGGCAAGCAATCGACGTTGATGCCCACGGCGATGAGATCGGCGGCGATGAGCTCGGCGCCCATTCGCACCGCCGTGAGGGCCTGGCCCGCGATCGCGCGCATAGATCTCGCCGTACCGCGCCGCCGCCGGATACGCCGGCCAGTGCGGCGGCCCCAGCCGCTGCACGCGGCCGCCTTCCTGGTCGACGAAGACCGGCGCGCCCGGCCGGCCGACCGCGGTGCGAAATTCCTGAGTCAGATTTGCGACTTGCGCCGGATCCTCGACGTTGCGCTTGAAAAGAATGAGCCCCCACGGGCGCGCCGCGGCGAAGAGCGCGCGTTCGTCCGGCGTGAGGCGCGGTCCGGCGCAGCCGAGGATGCAGGCGCATTCAGCCATGGCCGCGGGTACCAGCGCCGCGCTTCGCCCGGTCAATCAAACGCCCGGGATTAGTTGCGCTGGACGATGCAGTCGCCGCCGGCGGTCTTCAGGCTCTGGCAGACCTCGCTCGCGGCGTCGCGCGAGGCGAAGGGTCCGAGCATGGCGCGGTAGAACACGCCGCGATCGCCGAGATCGACGCGGCGGATGTTGGCCTGCCGGCTGCCGAGCACGCTCGGAAAGCGCGACTGCATCTGCCGCCACGCGGCCTGCGCTTCGGCCTCGGTCTTCTGCGAATTGACCTGGACGATGAAGCCGCCCTCGACCGGGGTATTGGAGCGGGCCGCGGTGCGGGTCGGTGGCCGCGGCGGCTCCACGATCGACCACGGCTGTTGATTGGCGCCCTGGCCTTGCGGCGCGCGCGCCTGGCCGCCCTGCGCCGGCACCTCGGCCTCTTCGGCCGGCTGGTTGGCGTAGGCGTTGACGGCGAGCGGTGCCTGCGGCGCGCGCTGAGGCGCGATGCGACCGGCCTGGTCGGCCACGATTGTGCCGTCGGCGCGCACGCTCACGGTGCGCACGCGGCGCGGCTCGGTGGACGCGGGCGCCGGCTGGACCAGCACGGCGGCCGGCTGTTGCGCTTGTGGTTGCGGCTGGGGTTGCGGCACCGGACCGGCCGGCGGCGGCACCGGCGTGGTGGCGACGCGGGCCGGCTGGTTCAACGCCACCGGCCGCTCCTCGCGGGGAACGATGCGCTCGTTCGCCGGTGGCGGACCGCCGAGACGCTCGTAAATCTGCTTGCCGCCCGGCGGCTCCGCCTGCTTGGCGGCGCCCGGGGGCGTGACCTTCACCGGGGCGGAGTCGGCGCGGATCGTGGGTGGCTGGCCGTCGGCCGCGCCGAACAAGGCGCGATAGCCGAAAAAGCCGGCGGTGCCGATCACGGCGATGCCGATGACGCCTGCCACCACCGCGAGCCCGCGGCGGCTCTTGCGCGGCTCGTCGTCGTAAATTTCCTCGCCGTGGGCCGGAAGGTCGGCCTCGTCGGCGTACTCGGGATCGTATTCGGTGACGCGGGTGCGCTTGTACTGCTCGTCGGGGCCGTCGCGGCCATCGCGCCGGGCAAAGCGCGGCAGCTCCGCCTCGCGCGGCCGCTCGATATGCGCGTCGTCGTCGTCATCGCGGGCGAGCGCCGGAGGGCGCGCGAGCGTCGCGGTGATGCTATCGACGCGCGGGCGCGGCGGGGTGAAGCGCGGCGCCTCGCGGCCGCCGTCGTGGCGGAAATCGTGGCGGGTATCGCGGCCGAGGGGGGCGCGGTCTGCGCGGGCCGGCTCAGGCGGAAGCTCGCTGTCGCGGCGGGTGCGGACAGGCATCTCGTCATCGCGGTGCGCGCGCGCCTGGATGGGGCGCCGGGGTTCGGCGCGGTCCCGCGATTTGGGCGTCTCGGGGCGGGCCGGGCGAGAATCACCGCCGTTGCCGGCGGGTGCGCGCGACGCCGGTGGGCGGGCGCCGCCCTCGAAGTTGGCGAAGGGGTCTTCCTGTCCGATCAGGCGGGCGAGCTCGGCGAGCGGATCCTCGCCACGGCGGGTGCGGGCCGCCTCCGGGCGGCGGGGTTGCGGAATCTCGTGGCCCCGTTGGGGGCGCAGCTTGGGTTCTTCGTTCATCAGTACCGAGCCATTCCCGACGCGCTACCCGGAAAACGCGTGATCCGTCAACGCATTTCCTCCGGGGCCTGAACCCCGAGGACTGCTAGACCCGACGCCAGCACCGACACGACCCCCTGGACGAGCGCCAAGCGTGCGAGCGTCACATCAGGATCATGTTCGGCAATGAAGCGTAAGTGTGGCAAGTCTTTACCGCGATTCCACTGGGAGTGGAGTTCGCTGGCGAGCTCGTGGAGGTAGAACGCCACACGGTGCGGCTCGTGGGTGGCAACTGCCTGCTCGATCAGCCGCGGCCAGGCGGCGATCTTCTTCACCAGGGCAAGCTCCCCCTCGTCGGTGAGTCGGTCGAGGGGCGCTGCCACAAGGGCTGCCTGCGACAGATCGAGGGTCGGCAGGGCCTCTTTGGCATTGCGAAACACCGATTTCCCACGAGCATGGGCATACTGAACGTAGAACACCGGGTTCTCCCGGGATTGTTCAATCACTTTGGCAAGATCGAAGTCTAAAGCCGCGTCATTCTTACGAAAAAGCATCATGAAGCGCGCCGCGTCGGGGGCCACCTCGTCGACCACCTCGCGCAGAGTGACGAAGTCGCCGGCGCGTTTGGACATCCTTACCGGCTCGCCACGGCGGAGCAGGCGCACGATCTGGCAAAGCTTCACGTCTAGGATCACCGTCCCACCCGACAGAGCGGAGACGGCGGCTTGCACCCGTTTCACGTAGCCGCCGTGGTCGGCGCCCCACACGTCGATGAGAGTCTTGAAGCCGCGAGAAATCTTGTCCCGGTGGTAGGCGATGTCGGAAGCGAAGTAGGTGTAGCTGCCGTCGGATTTCTTCAGCGCCCGGTCGGCATCGTCGCCGAAGGCAGTGGAGCGGAACAGCGTCTGCTCGCGATCCTCCCACTCCTCGGGCACCTGCCCTTTCGGCGGCGGCAGGCGGCCCTCGTAGACATGGCCGGCCTTGCGCAACTCTTCGATGGTGGCCGCGACCTTGTCCTCGGGCATGGTGAGCGAGCGCTCGGAGAAGAAGACATCGTGGCGTATCGCAAGCGCCGCGAGATCGTCGCGGATCATCTCCAGCATGGCGGCGATCGCCACGTCGCGCACGAGCGGCAGCCACTCGGACTCCGGTTTCTGCGCGAGCGCGGGTCCATAGAGTTTCGCCAGCGCCTTGCCGACCGGAACGAGATAGTCGCCGGGATAGAGTCCCTCGGCGATGCTCACGTTCTCGCCGAGGGCCTCGCGGTAGCGCAGGAAAGCCGAGCGCGCGAGGACGTCCACCTGAGCCCCGGCGTCGTTGACATAATACTCGCGGGTAACGGCGTAGCCGGTGAAGGCCAGAAGATTGGCAAGCGCGTCGCCGAACACCGCTCCGCGTCCGTGACCCACGTGCATGGGACCGGTGGGATTGACCGACACATATTCCACGTTGACCTTCTCGCCGCGGCCGAGATCGATGCGGCCGAAATCGACACCGGCTTCGACCACGCCGCGCAGAACCTCAAGCCAGAACGCCGGCGTCGAGGGAGAGATTGATGAAGCCCGGCCCCGCTACCTCGGCCTTGGCTGACGTGCGGCAGCTGGCGCAGCTTTTCGGCGAGCTTCTCCGCGAGCTCGCGCGGCTTCAGTCCGGCGTCCTTGGCAAGCACCATGGCGGCATTGGTGGCGAGATCGCCGTGGCTCGCCTCGCGCGGCGGCTCGACCACCACGCGGCTCGTGTCGAGGTCGGGACGCAAGGCGCCCTCGGCGGCGAGCTGGCTAACGGCCTCCGCTACCTGCGCGGTAAATAAAGCAAATGGATTCAATGCGTTCACCCCGCGCGCCTAACGCAATTTCGGAGTCGAGTCAAAGAAGCGGGCGTGCTGCTCGAGCGCAAAATTGTCGGTCATGCCGGCGATGAAGTCGGCGACGCGCCGGGCGCGGGCCGCCCGGTCGCTGCCGAGCGCCTTTTGCCATTCGGGCGGCAGGTCTTCCGGGTGGGCGCTGAAGCGGGCAAACAGATCGCGCACCACCGCCTGGGCGTCGTCCATGATGGCGAGCACCCGTTCGCTGCGGTACATGCGCGGGGTAAGAAAGGCCTTGATCGCCTCGTCGGCCTTCTGCATCTGCGATGAGAAGCCAACCACGGCGCCGGACGCGCCACGCACGTCGTCAATGGTAGCGATGCCGAGCGCGGCAACCCGCCGGCCGACTTCGGCCACCACGTCCTCGATCATCGCATGGATCAGCCGACGGGTGATCTCGTTGACGAGCCGCGGCCGGTCGATTTCGCCGTAACGCTTGTTCACTTCCGCCAGGATGGCACCCGCCACCGGGAGCGCGCGCAAGTCCTCCGCCGCGAACAGCCCGGCGCGCAGCGCGTCGTCGAGGTCGTGGGCATCGTAAGCAATATCGTCGGCGATCGCGGCGGCCTGCGCCTCGGCGCTGGGGTAGCTCCATAGCAAGAGATCGTGGCGCGCGACGTAGCTAGCGAGCGCGGCCGGCAAACCCTTCGCATATTTGCCGGCGGGATGGCCGGCGCGGTCGGTGAGCGGGCCGTTGTGCTTGGCGATGCCTTCCAGCGTCTCCAAGGTGAGGTTCAACCCGTCGAAGCCGGCATAGCGGTGCTCAAGGCTGGTGACGACGCGCAGCGTCTGCGCGTTGTGATCGAAGCCGCCGAAGTCGGCCATGCACTGGTCGAGCGCATGCTCGCCGGCGTGGCCGAAGGGCGGATGGCCGAGGTCGTGGGACAGCGCCAGCACCTCCGCAAGGTCCTCGTCGAGGCCGAGGGAGCGCGCGAGCGCGCGGGCGATCTGCGCCACCTCCAGGGTGTGCGTCAGCCGGGTGCGGAAGTGATCGCCCTCGTGCGACACGAACACCTGGGTCTTGTGCTTGAGGCGGCGGAAGGCGGTGGAATGGATGACGCGATCGCAGTCGCGGCGGAAGTCGTTGCGGGCAAGCGCTCGCCTCCTCCGCGTGCAGGCGGCCGCGCGAGCGCGCCGGATCGGCCGCCCAGGGGACGCGGGGCAGAGCTGCCACACGGCCATGGAGGCCCTCGAATTGACACTTCCTTCGAGAGCACTTAACTATCGGTCAGGCATCGCTTCAATGTCTTAAAGGCCTTAGCCCGCCATGGATACCGGCACCGTCACCGTCACCGAGCGCGCCGCGCGCCAAGATCGCCACGATTCTCGGCGCCGAGACGGCGCCCGCGTGCCTGCGCGTCAGCGTCGAGGGCGGCGGCTGCTCGGGATTTCAGTACAAGTTCGACATCGAGCGCGCGCCCGCGGCCGACGACTTCGTGATCGAACGCGACGGGCGCCACCGTCGTGGTCGACCCGGTGTCGCTGCAGTACATGGCGGGCTCCGCAGATCGACTTCGTCGACGAGCTGATCGGCGCCGCCTTCAAGGTCGACAACCCGAAGGCCACCGCCTCCTGCGGCTGCGGCACCAGCTTCTCGGTCTGACGCATCTTCGATGCGGATCGCGACCTGGAACGTCAATTCCATCAAGGCACGCGTCGAGCACGTTGGCGCGCTGGCTGAAGGAGCGGCAGCCCGACGTCGTCTGCCTGCAGGAGACCGAAGTGCGTGGACGACGCGTTCCCGCGCGAGCCCTTCGAGGACCTCGGCTACAACGTCGCCGTGCACGGGCAGAAGACCTACAACGGCGTCGCCATCCTCTCGAAGCAGCCGTTCGACGAGGTCGAGCCGCGGCCTCGCCGGCGACGATGCCGACGAGCACGCGCGCTTTCTCGAAGCGGTGATCTCGACGGCGGCGGCGTCGTGCGTGTCGCCTCCATCTATTTGCCCAACGGCAATCCGGTCGGCACCGACAAGTTCCGCTACAAGCTCGCCTGGATGGAGCGGCTTGAATGCGTATGCGCGCGAGCGCCTGCCGCTCGAGGAGCCGCTCGTGCTCGCCGGCGACTTCAACGTGATCCCGACGCCCCTCGACGCCAAGCACCCGGAGCGCTGGACCGGACGACGCGCTGTTCCTGCCGGAGACGCGGGCGAAGTTCCGCGCGCTCGCCCATCTCGGCATGACCGACGCGGTGCGCGCGACGAGCGACGACCCGCGGCCTCTATACGTTCTGGGATTATCAGGCCGGCGCGTTCTGGCGAAGAACGACGGCATCCGCATCGATCACCTGCTGCTGTCGCCGCAGGCGGCCGACCGGCTCGTCGCCGCCGGCATCGACACGCAAGTGCGCGGCGGCGAAAAGCCGTCCGACCACGTGCCGGTGTGGATCGATCTCGCGCGTCGAAGCCCGCTGAGACCGCTCGTATTCCGCACTGCGGTTTGCCGTGCCGCTATCGCTTGAACTCAACCGCCCAGGCAATAGTGCGCGCAAGTGTTCATCGGCGTTTGGCTCGCTAGCCTGCCGATGGGCATATAAGAATACGCACGCGCATGCGCGCGGGGAGGACTGTGAGCGGATGCCGGCCGTCGAGCCGAAGCCCGCGGTGCATCGTCATATCGGCGATGAAGCGCCCGAGCGCATGGTCGAGGAACTGGCCGCCGCGGCCGCTCGCGGGCCTCGCGCTCGCGCTGTTCTGCACTGGTCACCGTCCTCGCCGTCGCGGTCACGCTCAACCAGCTGCTCAATCTGCACCTCTTCGCCGGCATCGTCTTCATCGAGAGCCGCTATCTCTATCTGCTCGGCGGCGCTGCTGCTGCCGCTCGTCTTCCTCGCCTATCCGGCGGACCGAGCGCCGCGCGAGCCGCGCGTGCCCTGGTACGACTGGCTGCTCGCCGCCGGCCAGCGCCGCCGCGCTCGGCTGGTTCGCCTGGAACGCGCAGCGCGTGCTCGAAGGCGGCTGGGAATACAGCGCGCCGCCGCTCGCGGTCGCTCGTCGCCGCGGTCGCCTGCGCTGCTGATCATCGAAGCGCATGCGGCGCACCAGCGGCTGGCTGATGACGCATCGTCGTCGTGGTCGTCGGCCTCTATCCGCTCGTCGCCGACAAGCTGCCCGAGCCCGCTCTCCGGCCACGCCAAGACGCTGGCCGAAACGATCGCCTATCACATCGCCAGCTCGGAAGTCGGCGTTCGGCATCCCCATGCGCGCCTTCGGCGAGATCGTGGTCGGCTATCATCGTGTTCGGCGTGGCGCTGAACTACACCGGCGGCGGAAAATTCTTCAACGATCTCGCCTTCGCGCTGGTCGGGCGCATGCGCGGCGGCGCCGCGCAGGTCGGCGTCATCTCGAGCGCGCTGCAGGGCTCGATCAGCGGCAGCGTGATCTCGAACGTGATCACCTCGGGCGTCGTCACCATCCCGGCGATGAAGCGCACCGGCTTCCGCGCCGACTACGCCGGCGGCGTCGAGGCGGTCGCCTCGACCGGCGCGGTGCTGATGCCGCCGGTGATGGGCTCGACCGCGTTCGTGATGGCGTCGTTCCTCGGCAAGCCCTACGGCGAGATCGCGCTCGCCGCGACTCGTTCCCGGCGCTGCTGTTCTACTTCGCGCTCGATGGTGCAGATCGACGCCTATGCGGCGCGCCTCGGGCTCTCCGGCATGAAGCGCGAGGAGCTGCCGCGGCTCGGCGCCGGTGATGCGCGACGGCTGGTACTTCATCCCGGTCTTCGCGCCGCTCGTCTTCTTCATGCTCGAGGAGCAGCAGGAGGCGATGGCGCCGTTCTATGCGACCGCGCATCCTGCTCGTCGATCAATCAGGCGCTGCCGCAGCACCGCATGAACTGGCGCAAGCTTCGTCGAGTTCGTCGCCGCCACCGGGCGCGCGCTGGTCGAGCTCGCCGCGATCCTGCTCGGCGTCGGCTTCCTCATCGGCGCGCTGCTGATGACCGGGCTCGCCGGCACGCTCGCCAACGACCTCGTCTACCTGGCCGGCGACGCGCCGCTCGTGCTGCTGCGTCATGGGCGCCATCACCAGCTTCATCTTCGGCCTCGGGCTGACGGTCACCGCCTGCTACATCTTCCTCGCCATCGTGCTGGCGCCGCCGCTGGTCAAGGCCGGGCTCGATCCGCTCGCCGTCCATATGTTCGTCCTCTACTGGGGCATGGTGTCGTTCATCACGCCGCCGGTGGCGCTCGCGGCCTTCGCCGCCGCGCCGATCGCCGACGTACCAGCCAGATGCGCATCGGCATGCAGGCGATGCGGCTCGGCACCGCGATCTACGTCGTGCCGTTCTGCTTCGTGCTCAATCCGGCGCTGCTGCTCAAGGGCGATCCCGGCACGGTCGCGGTCAGCATCGTCTTCGCGTTCCTCGGCATCGGCCTCGCGCGCCGCGGCGCTGCAGGGCTACGTCGTCCGGCTCGGCCGCATTCCGAACACGCCTGCGGGCTGGCTCGCGCGCGGCGCTGATCCTCGCCGGCGCGCGTCTATCTGGCGCATTCCGGTGCCGCGCCTGCGTCGGCCTGGCGATGCCGCAGGCGATCGCGGCGCGGCGTCGCCCTTGCCGTCGCCGGCCTCGCGCTTGCTCTACTGGATCAACAAAACATCAGGGAGGAATACGCCATGACACGCATCTGCGCCTTGCCGCGTGCGCCCTTGCGCTCGCCGCTGCTGCTGCCACTGCCGGCGCTCGCGCACAGGCGATCAAGCTGCCGGAGACGCTGACCTGGACCGCCTACGACGTCGGCTCCGGCGGCTACAATCAGGCGGTCGCGATCGGCAACGCGCTGAAGAACAAGCTCGGCATCAATCTGCGCGTGCTGCCGGGCAAGAACGACATCTCGCGCACCATCCCGCTGCGCGAGGGCAAGGTGCCGTTCTCGGCCAACGGCGTCGGCGGCAGCTACCTGGCGCAGGAAGGCGTCTACGAATTCGGCGCCGCGCGACTGGGGCCCGCAGCCGGTGCGCTCGCTGATGCTCAACAATTCCGACGCGCTGCTGACGATCGTCACGGCGAAGGACGCCAACATCAACACGCTCGCCGACCTCAAGGGCAAGCGCGTCGCCTGGGTGGTCGGCGCGCCGTCGCTCAACCAGAACATCACGGCGCTGCTCGCCTTCGCCAACCTCACCTGGAACGACGTGAAGAAGGTCGAGTTCGGCGGCTTCGGCCAGGCGATGGACGGCATCGTCGCCAACCAGGTCGACGCCGCGTTCTCCTCGACCATCTCCGGCCAGGCCTACAAGATCGCGTCGTCGCCGCGCGGCATCCGCTATCCGGCCGTGCCGCACGGCGACAAGGAGGGCTGGGCGCGCATGCAACAAGATCGCGCCGTTCTTCGTGCCCGCCTGGGGCACCGAGGGCGCCGACCTCTCGCCGGAGAAGCAAGGTCGAAGGCGCGACCTATCCCTATCCGGTGCTGATGACCATGACGGCCGCCGACGCCGAGCTCGTCTACAACATGACCAAGGCGATGGTGGAGCTGTTCGACGACTACAAGGACGGCGCGCCGGGCAATGTCGGCTGGGACATCAAGCGCCAGGTCTTCGCCTGGGCGATCCCGATGCACGACGGCGCGATCCGCTACTTCAAGGAGCGCGGCCTGTGGACGGCCGAGCACCAGAAGCACAACGACGCGCATGGTCAAGCGCCAGGACGTGCTCGCCGCGGCCTGGAAGGCCTACAAGGCGAAGGCGCCGTCCGACGACGAGGAATTCGCGCGCGGCTGGATGAAGGCGCGCGCCGAGGCGCTCACGCAAGGCCGGCATGGACGTCGTGCTGACGGAGTGGTGAGGCTGCTCAGGCTAGACAACGAACGCGGCGCTCAAAGAGCGCCGCGTTTTCGTTCTGACTGATCGAGTCGCGTCAGCCGCTGCTTCGACGCGCAGCTGCTGCTCGAGATAGCGCAGCGCCACGATGCGCTCGTCGTCGGTCGCCTGCGTGATCGCGCTCGTCGTAGACGTCGACGATCCAGGCGTCCTCGGGTCCGGCGGCGTCGCGCGCGAGCGTGAGCCACATCAGGCCGCGCGCCGCCTGGCGCGGCACGCCGTCGCCGTTGAACAGCATGGCGCCGAGCAGCGCCTGCGCCTGGTACTGGCCCTTGCTGCGCGGCGAGCGCGAGCCAGCGCGCCGCCTGCCGCGGATCCGTGCGCGGCTGCCGCGCGCCGTCGAGATAGAGCCGGCCGAGATGATACTGCGCGTCGGGGTCGCCGAAATAAGACGCGGCGTAGGCGATACATGTCGCGCGCGCGGCCGGTATCGGCCTTCACCTGCGTGTTCGGAATGCCGTCGAGGTAATAGTGGCCGAGCGCCACGAAGGCGTTGGCGACGAAGCGCGCCTGCGGCGTGCCCGGCGTCGTCGTCCGCATGGTCCGTTGGCGAGCGGCTGAAATACTCGAACGCCTTGCAGGTCGTCCTGCTTCGACGCCGTCGCCGTCGGCGTACATGCGGCCGAGCTTCCACTGCGCGACCGGCGTGGCCCTTCTCGGCGGCGTATTGCAGCGCCGTGCAGCGCCTTCGCCTTCTCGCCGGCTTGAGATAGGCCTGCGTGCCCGACTTGAACGCCTCCAGAGCGGTCGCGCATCGGCTCGTCGAGCTGGGCGTCGTGCGTGCCGTCGAGCGCAAGCGCCTGGCGCGGCGGCAGAGCCCACGCCCGCGTGACCACAACGAACGCGCGAGCGATGCTCAGATATCCGCATAGCTCGTCTTCTCGGCCTGGCCCGCCGGGATGGGTCACGGCGCCGTCGCGCGCGGGGCCGACCTGCTGGGCGTACTTCCACAGATAGCCGGACCCGAACGGCGTCCGTCGCGCGGCTTCCATGCCGCGCTTGCGCTTGGCGAGCTCCGCGTCGGAGAGCTGCACGTCGAGCGTGCCCGCGTCGGCGTCGATGCTCGATGATGTCGCCGTCGCTGCAGCGAGCGCGATCGGGCCGCCGACCGCCGCCTCCGGGCCGACATGGCCGATGCAGAAGCCGCGCGTGGCGCCGGAGAAGCGGCCGTCGGTGATCAGCGCGACCTTGTCGCCCATGCCCTGGCCGTAGAGCGCCGCGGTGGTCGACAGCATCTCGCGCATGCCGGGGCCGCCCTTCGGGCCCTCGTAGCGGATGACGAGCACGTCGCCTTCCTTGTACTTGCGGTTCTTCGACGGCCTCGAAGCAGGCTTCCTCGCCGTCGAAGCAGCGCGCCGGGCCGGAGAACTTCAGGCTTCTCCATGCCGGCGACCTTCACGATCGCGCCGTCCGGCGCGAGATTGCCCTTGCAGGCCGACGACGCCGCCGGTCGGCGATGAGCGGCTTGTTCGGCCGGGCGCACCACGTCCTGATCGGGGTTCCACTTCACGCGCTTCAGGTTCTCGGCGATGGTGCGGCCGGTGACGGTCATGCAGTCGCCGTGCAGGAAGCCGTGGTCGAGCAGCGTCTTCATCAGCAGCGGAATGCCGCCGACCTCGAACATGTCCTTGGCGACGTAACGGCCGCCCGGCTTCAGATCGGCGATGTAGGGCGTGCGCTTGAAGATCTCGGCGACGTCGAACAGGTCGAACTCGATGCCGCATTCATGGGCGATCGCCGGCAGATGCAGCGCCGCATTGGTCGAGCCGCCGGAGGCGGCGACGACGGCGGCGGCGTTCTCCAGCGCCTTGCGGGTGACGATGTCGCGCGGGCGGATGCTGCGCGCGATCAGCTCCATGACCTTCTCGCCCGCGGTCATGCAGAACGCGTCGCGGATCTCGTAGGGCGCCGGGCGCGCCGGCCGAATAGGGCAGCGCCAGGCCGATCGCCTCGGAGACGGTCGCCATGGTGTTGGCGGTGAACTGGGCGCCGCAGGCGCCGGCCGACGGACAGGCGACCTGCTCGAGCTCGTCGAGATCCTCGTCGGACATCTGGCCGACCGAATGCTTGCCGACCGCCTCGAACACGTCCTGCACGGTGACCGGCCGGCCCTTGAAGGTGCCGGGCAGGATCGAGCCGCCATAGATGAAGATCGACGGCACGTTGAGGCGGCACATCGCCATCATCATGCCGGGCAGCGACTTGTCGCAGCCGGCGAGGCCGACCAGCGCGTCGTAGGCAGTGGCCGCGCATGGTGAGCTCGACGGAGTTGGCGATCACCTCGCGCGAGGGCAGCGACGACTTCATGCCCTCGTGGCCCATGGCGATGCCGTCGGTGACGGTGATGGTGCAGAACTCGCGCGGCGTGCCGCCGGCGGCCGCCACGCCCTTCTTCACCGCCTGCGCCTGGCGCATCAGCGAGATGTTGCAGGGCGCGGCCTCGTTCCAGCAGGTCGCGACGCCGACGAAGGGCTGGTGGATCTGCTCGCTCGGTCAGGCCCATGGCGTAGTAGTAGGAGCGGTGCGGCGCGCGCTCGGGGCCCTCGGTCACGTGCCGGCTGGGCAGCTTGGACTTGTCGAAGTCGTCTTGGCGTCCATGCGACGTTCTTCGCCGCTCACCGCGGCCCCGCCGGCTCAATTCGAAGTTTCCGGCAACGGCCTGGGCTTGCACGGCTTGAAATCGAGATGCGTTTTGGCGCAAATCGCGGCGTGGCAACGGCCGCACCGGGCGACCCGAAATGTTGTAAACGGTGTTGCTACGTCGCCACAGCGATGTTCGCGACTACGGCACTAACCTGACTCCGCGGTCGGTTGCACGAACGCGAGGACAATCAGCATTGCGCGGAATGCCTCAGCCGGCGAACTCTAGGCCGCGAGTTCTTCGCCCGCAGCGTGCACGCGGTCGCGCCCGACCTGATCGGGGCGACGCTGCTGGTCGACGGCGTTGGCGGGCGCATCGTCGAGGTGGAGGCCTATCACCACACCGACCCGGCCGCGCATTCCTTCGGCGGGCGGACCGAGCGCAACGCGGTGATGTTCGGCCCGCCCGGCCACGCCTATGTCTACCGCTCCTACGGCATCCACTGGTGCCTGAACTTCGTGTGCGAGGGGGAAGGCAGCGCGAGCGCGGTCCTGATCCGGGCGCTGGAGCCGACGGACGGCCTCAGCCGCGATGCGGCGGCGCGCGGGGCTTGAAGGACGAACGTCTGCTTGCCTCCGGGCCCGGGCGGCTGGCCGAGGCGCTCGGCATCACCCGGCCCATAACGGGCTTGCGCTCGACGAGCCGGCCTTCCGGCTTGTCGCGCGGAGCGAGCAAAGCGCAGAATCGTGACCGAGCTCGCGCATCAGTGCCATCACGCAAGGCCGTGGACCAAGCCTCGGTCGATTATGGACTGAGCGCGGCGCGCCTTTGCAAAGCCGCCGGTTCCCGGCCGCCGATTGACAGCGCGGTCAGGCGACTTCTTCGAGCCGCGGCCAGCGTGGCCCGCGATCTGCCGCGCTCGCTTTCGGCTCGGCACGCTTCTCGCGCTGCTCCTCGATGACCTCCGGGGCGCGGGCCACGAAGTCGGCGTTGCCGAGCTTCTTGTCGATGCGCTCCACTTCGGCATCTTGAGCCGCTGCATCTCCTTCTGCAGCCGGGCCCGCTCGGCGGCGAGTCGATGACGCCGGCGAGCGGCAGCGCGGCAAAGTCGCCTCGCACCACGACCTGGACGGCACCCTTGGGCGGCGTCGTCGGCGAACGATGTCGCGGATGAGCCGCGCGAGGCGCTTCAGCGCATCGCGCCAGCGCCCTGCCCGCGCCTGCGTCGCTCGCCGGCATCGCGACCAGTGCAGCGGCACTTGCGCCGCCGCCGGCACGTTCATTTCCGAGCGCACCGAGCGAATGGCGGAAATTAGCTCGATCAGCCAGTCGAGCTCGGCGTCGCCGCCTTCGGCGTCCTCGAGCCGTCGAGCTTCGGCCAGGGCGCGCAGTGATCAGCAGCGTCTCCCCGCCGCCCTTGCCCGTGCGCCCACAGCTCCTCGGTGACGAAGGGCATGAACGGGTGCAGGAGCTTGCAGGATCTGGTCGAGCACGCAGGCGGCGGTCGCCCGGGTCTCGGCCTTCGCCGCGCCGTCCTCGCCGGTGAGGACCGGCTTGGTGAGCTCGAGATACCAGTCGCAGAGACTGCCCCAGACGAAACGGTAGAGCGGCGTTCGCCGCTTCGTTGAACTTGTAGGCCTCGATCGCCGCGGTCGACGCTGGCTGGCGCGCGTCGGTCTCGCCCGACGATCCAGCGGTTGAGCGTCTGCTTGCACTGGCTTCGGGATCGAATCCGGCGACGCGGGCGGCGCCGTTCATCTCGGCGAAGCGCGCGGCGTTCCAGAGCTTGGTCGCGAAGTTGCGGTAGCCCTCGACGCGCGCGGTGCGAGAGCTTGATGTCGCGGCCCTGCGCCGCCATGGCGGCGAGCGTGAAGCGCAGCGCATCGGCGCCGTACTCGTCGATCAGGTCGCAAGGGATCGATGACGTTGCCCTTGGTCTTCGACATCTTCTGGCCGTGCTCGTCGCGCACGAGGGCGTGGATGTAGACGTCCTGGAACGGCACCTCCTTCATGAAATGCAGGCCCATCATCATCATCCGGGCGACCCAGAAGAAGATGATGTCGAAGCCGGTGACCAGCACGTCGTCGGGTAGATAGCGCTTCGAGCTCCGGCGTCTCGTCCGGCCAGCCGAGGGTCGAGAACGGCCAGAGCGCCGAGGAGAACCAGGTGTCGAGCACGTCCTCGTCGCGGTGCAGCGGCGACCTCTCTGCCGTAATGCTGTTTCGCGCGCTCGGCGAGCGGCCTTCGTCCTCGTTCTCGGCGACGAAGATCTTGTCCGTCGGGTCCGTACCAGGCCGGAATCTGATGGCCCCACCAGAGCTGGCGGGAGATGCACCAGGGCTGGATGTTCTCCATCCACTCGAAATAGGTCTTCTCCCAGTGCTTCGGCACGAAGTTCGTGTGGCCCTCGCGCACCGCGGCGATCGCGGGCTCGGCCAGCGTCTTCGCATTCACGTACCACTGGTCGGTGAGGAACGGCTCGAGCACGGCGTTGGAGCGGTCGTCGTGGGGCACCATGTGGACGTTGCGGCTCGATCTTCTCGACGAGTCCGCGCGCCTCAAGGCGGCGACGATGCGCTTGCGCGCTTCGAAGCGGTCGAGCTGTCGAGGTTGCAAGCGTTTCCGTTAGATCAGGCCGACGGCGGCACCCGTCGAGAAATTCGTCGTTACCTTGCAATGAAATACGCGCTTCTGATCGAAGATGTTGATGAGCGGCAGGTTGTGCCGCCGGCCGACCTCGAAATCGTTGAAGTCGTGGGCCGGCGTGATCTTCACCGCGCCCGAGCCGTTCTCCGGATCGGCATAGTCGTCGGCGATGATCGGGATCGTCGCGTCCGACCAGCGGCAGGATGACATTCTTGCCGACGAGATCTTGTAGCGCTCGTCGTCGGGATGCACGGCGACCGCGGTGTCGCCGAGCATCGTCTCCGGCCGCGTCGTGGCGACGACGATGAAGGTCGCGGGATCGTCGGGGTTCGCTTGCCTTCGATCGGATAGCGGAGGTGCCAGAGATTGCCGCTTGCATCTCGATTTGCTCCACCTCGAGATCGGAGATCGCGGTGTGCAGCTTCGGGTCCCAGTTCACCAGCCGCTTGTCCCTGTAGATCAGGCCCTGGTGGTAGAGCTCGACGAAGACCTTGCGACGGCGCGCGACAGGCCCTCGTCCATGGTGAAGCGCTCGCGCGGCCAGTCGCACGAGGCGCCGAGCGGCTTGCAGCTGGCGGGTGATGGTGCCGCCGGACTCCTCCTTCCATTCCCAGACGCGCTTGACGAACTCCTCGCGGCCCATCTCGCGGCGGTGTTCTTGCCGCTCCATCAATTGCCGCTCGACGACCATCTGCGTGGCGATGCCGGCGTGGTCGGTGCCCGGCTGCCACAGCACGTCCTTGCCGCGCATGCGCTCGAAGCGCACGAGGATGTCCTGCAGCGTGTTGTTGAGGGCGTGCCCGATGTGCAGCGAGCCGGTGACGTTGGGCGGCGGGATGACGATGCAGAACGGCGCGGCGTCCTTGCGCTCGGGCCGGCCGGCGTCGAACGCGTCGCGGCTTCCCACGCGCGATAGATGCGCTCCTCGACCTCGGCGGGCTGATAGGTCTTGTCGAGCATAGGGTCTCCGGCGCGGTCCGCGCCGGCTAGAAAGCGGAGCGATCAGGGAGTGTCAAATCGGCCGGGTGGCCGAGCGATCACCGGCCGCTGCGCGATACGCGCTCGATCTCCGAGCGCACCAGCCGCTCCACCAGGCTCGGCAGGTTGTCGTCGAGCCAGGAGCGCAGCATGGGCTTCATCATCTCGCGCACCAGGTCCTCGAGCGTGCGCGCGTCCTTGGACAGGATGGTGCTGGCGAGCGAGTTGAAGGCGGCCGACACCGCCGCGGTCGCCGCCGGCGACATCAGCGCCGGATCGTCGATGATCGAGAGCGGGGCGTGATCTTGGCGGCCATGGATGCCCCCTTCTGTGGCTCGTTCGCGGCCTGCGGCGCCGGGCGCGCGGGCTTCGCCGCTGCGGGCGCCGGAGCCGGTGCCTTCTCCTCCTCGTCGCGGATGAGCGGGGTCGCGAGCAACCGCTCCATGCTGGACGACGGCGGGTTCTTCTCGATCTCGTCGCGGAACAGGTTCTCCACCGGGTCGATGGCGCCGAAACCCTTCGGCTCGCGTGGCTGCTCGCGGGCGGGCTCGCGTGGCACCTTCGGGGTCGCGAGCTCGACCGGGCGTGGGCTTTTCTGCTCGGCGGGCTCCACCACGTCGCTCAGGGTGAGCACGTCGGCGGGTTTTGCCGCCTCGACGCGGGCGGCGATCTCTTCGATCTCGTCGCGGCTGAGGCCGCCCTTGGCATTGGCGGGCGCCGGCGCGTCCTGCGCGCTGGCCTCGACCGGCTTTGCCGCGTCCGGTCCACCTTCGTCTGCAATAATGCGTCGTATGGCCGCCAAGATCTCCTCCATCGACGGCTCTTGTTGTACGCGCGCGCTATGGGACATGGGTCTGCCGCTCCCGAAAATACTCTGTTGTTACTCGTAAGAACGCTCCGGCCGCCCCGGAGAGGGATACGAGCGACTCGCGGCAGGCCTCAGCCGT
The DNA here is from genome assembly GCA_963792635.1 of uncultured Alphaproteobacteria bacterium. GTDB lineage: Bacteria > Pseudomonadota > Alphaproteobacteria > Rhizobiales > Xanthobacteraceae > DATNNN01. The sequence goes on along the minus strand of CAWBWX010000006.1, from coordinate 209,576 downwards.
CAGTATGACACCGCCCGTCGCCGGCGCCAATCGGTAAGGCTTTAATCCCTCACTGCCCGGCGGGGGTGCGCAGCCCGATCCAGCTGTCGCGAACCTGCAGATAATGCTCCTCGGGCCGGTAAACGGCCCTGCTCAGGCCCAGGGATTCCATGTCGAGGCGGCCCACGGCCGACAAGAGCGAGTAGGAAGCCACCACCCGGTCGCGCTGGGCGGCCACGAGACCGCTCTGGGCGGTCACCAGGAGGGCGCGGCCGTTGAGCACGTCGAGCAGCGTCCGCTGGCCGACCCGCCATTCCTCGCTGATGCCGTTGAGGGCGATGGTCTGGGCGTTGACCTGGGTATTGGCCGCCTCGAGCCCGGCACGCGCCGCCTCCAGCGCCCCCCAGAACTGCAGCACCAAGGCGCGAACCTGATCGCGCGACACGTCCACCAGCATGCGGTTCTGGCCGACGGTTTCCTTGGCCTGCCGTATGGTCGCGTACTCGAGGCCGCCCTGATAGATCGGGACCGAGAGATTGAGGAGCGCGGTTGCCGTGTTCTGCTGGGTGACCTGGGTGGACACGTCGGTGGCGCGGTTGAGCGAGCCCTGGGCGCTGAGCGTCGGCAACAGCCCGCCCTCGGCGAACTTCACCTGCAGGAGCGCTACGTCGACGCCGTATTGGGCGGCGAGGATGTTCGGGTTCAGCTGCAACCCCACGGCCAGCGCCGCGGGATAGGATTTCGGCAGCAGGTGGTCGGCGGGGCGGCCGGGCGCGAGACGCGCCGGCGGATCCTCGCCGATGGTCTGGCGATAAAACGCCCGCGATGCGTTGAGGTTCGCCTGCGCCTGGATCAGGGCGGAGCGCGCGCCGGCGGAGGCCGCCTCGGCGAGCGCGGTATCGGTGCGGGTGACTTCGCCGACGTTGAAGCGGTCGCGGGTGACGCGCAGCTGCTCGCCGAGCGCCTGCAGGTTCTGCCGTTGCAGCTCGACCAGCGCCTGATCGCGCAGGACGTTCATGTAGGCGGTGACGGCGGCGAGCAGCACGTTCTGCTCGGTGACGCGCAGGTTCTCGCGCGCCTGGCCGACCTGGCTCTCGGCGGTGCGCACGGCGTTGCCGGTGCGCAGGCCATTGTAGAGGGTTTGCGTGGCGGTGACGCCCACCGAGGTCGGCGTCAGACTCGCGTTCTGCCGCATTCCGCCGGGCGCCGTGAGCTCGAGCTGGGTGGCGCCGACGCTGGCGTTGGCGCCTATCGTCGGACGGTAGCCGGAAAGCGCGCGCGGCACGTTCTCGTCGATGACGCGGGTGGTCGCGCGCTGGGCGTTGAGCGTGGGGTTGTTGATGTAGGCCCGGGCGAGCGCGCTCTCCAACGTCTGGGCGAACGCGCCGGTCGACCCGAGCACGAGTACCCCGCCGGCGACCATGCCGGCTATGCCACGACGCTTACGCCGCATAGATCCACTCCCCACCGCCGGCCCGAAACCGGGGGGAACCGCCTGAACCCGAGCCTTTAGGATAGAGGGCGCTTGCCGCCAGGGAAACCAAGCTGGGCCGCGCCGGACAGATTTCCCCAGGCAGCGGCCTTGCGGCCACAGTGCCAACATGCGGAAGCAGCGAGGATTTTTCCCGCTGCGGCTACGTCAGAAGACGAACTGCCGCGGCACGGCAAAGCCCGGCAGCGTCGGCACCGCGGCGTCGAACACGCGCCTTCGGCTCAGCACCTGCCCGGCGCGGACGTGGAGCGTCGCCCGGCCCATGCCGCCGGAGCCGATCACGGCGGCGAGGCGGCCGCCCTCCCGGAGCTGCCGCGCCAGCGCCTCGGGCACGGTCTCGATCGATCCCTCGATCAAAATGGCGTCGAAGGGCCCCTCGCCCGGCGCGCCGGCGGTGAGCGGACCGACGACGAGGGAAACGTCGGGGGCAAGCTCGGCGAGCAGGCGTTGTGCGGCTGACGCGAGCTCCGGCTCCTCCTCCACCGCCACCACCCGTCCGGCGAGGCGCGAAAGCAGTACCGCGCCGTAGCCGGTGGCGCAGCCCACGTCGAGCACCCGCTCGCCCTCGGTGAGCGCCAGCGCGTGCACGAGCTTCGCCAGCACCATGGGCTCGATCAGGTAACGGCCGGAGCCGAGCGGCAGGTCCTCGTCGATGTAGGCAAGGCCGGCGCGCGACGCCGGCACGAAATGCTCGCGCGGAATCTCGAGCATGGCGTCGATGATGCGCGGATCGGTGACGTCGTTAACGCGCACCTGGCCGTCGACCATGGCGCGACGCAGTCGGGCGAAATCGGTCATCCTAGCGACCATAGTTCAAGTCGAATGGACGGCAAACCGGCACCTCCGCCCGCGTCCTACCCATTGTTGCCCCGGGACACCTTTGCTATCACCGGCGCGCCCGTGCTTCTGGGACATAAGGCCACGTGGCGGAGTGGTTACGCAGCGGACTGCAAATCCGCGCACCCCGGTTCGATTCCGGGCGTGGCCTCCAGCACTGCGTCTGCTTTAGCCCAATAAGCAGACATGACGATTTCTCTTGCCGAGGCAAGACAAGCGCACGAGTTGCTCCAGAAGGGAGGAGTGATAGGCAAGATTGTGTTGATGCCCAACGGCTCGTGTCTAAGTCATGAGCGGCATGACAACGCTGACCCCGACAGCCGACATTTCGTCAGCGGGGCTGCCAGGGTCCGTTTGGTGCCAATAGCGGCCCATGGACCTCGCCGCCGGGAAACTCAGCCACGCCGCGCCGCCTCGATTGCGGCGACGTCGATTTTCTTCATGGTCATCATCGCATCAAACGCGCGCTTTGCTTCATCGCCGCCGGCCGCCATCGCTTCGGTCAGTACACGCGGCGTGATTTGCCACGACACGCCCCACTTGTCTTTGCACCAGCCGCACGCGCTCTCCTGGCCGCCGTTGCCGACGATGGCGTTCCAATAGCGGTCGGTCTCGGCTTGATCGTCAGTGGCGATCTGAAACGAAAAGGCTTCGTTATGTTTGAACGCGGGACCGCCGTTGAGGCCGACACAAGAGACGCCGGCAACCTTGAATTCGACGACTAGCACATCTCCCTTCTTGCCGGATGGGTAGTCACCGGGTGCACGGTGGATGGCACCCACTGCGCTGTCGGGAAAGGTCTCGGCATAAAAGCGAGCAGCAGCCTCGGCGTCCTTGTCGTACCAGATGCAAATCGTGTTCTTTGCCATTGCATGTCCTTTCGCCTTGAAACCCCCCTCAATCCTCAGCCGTCGTGGAACTCAACCGGCGGCAACGGGGTGCGGTTGACCCGCAGCTGGAAAATATCGGGACGGGCATAGTGACCGGTGACGTCGAGCGAGCGGCGGGATCGCGGCGCCGCCGACGGGTCGATATCGCAGAAGAGAACCGTCTTGTCCCGAATGAGCGGGCCTGCCTCGACCTTGCCGAACGGCCGCACGACCACGGCGCCTCCCTCACACAGCCATTCGTCGTTGTCGCTGAAGAGACGATCGCGGCTTGGAAAATCGCCGGGCACGTCGCTCGCCTGGATGGCGGTGCCCGTGGCGATCACCCAGCAGCCGCCCTCCCGCGCGATGTGGCGCATGCTCGCGACCCACTCGTCGCCGCAGTCCCACGTAGGCGCGACGAGAACCTCCAGGTTCTGCGCGTAGAGCGCATAGCGCGCGAGCGGCATGTAATTTTCCCAGCAGATCAAGCACCCGATGCGTCCGGCGGGCGTCTCCACAACGCGCAGGCCCTGCGCATCGCCGCGTCCCCACACCATGCGTTCGGGATTGGTGGGCAAGAGCTTGCGGTGGCGATTGAGGATGGCGCCGTCGGGACCGATCACGACCACGGTATTGAAAAGCGTCGTGCCGCTGAACTCGGAATCCACTTCGTGCAGGCCGCAGACGAGCGTGACCCCGTGCTGCGCGGCGCTCTCGGCGACCGGCGCCAGGTCGCCCCGCGCGAGATCGACTGCCTGCTCGCGCAGCCGCGCGTGGATCTCGCCGGCGAGCGCCATGTCCGCCCCGGGCTTCAACCGCCACACCCAACTCGGGTAACCGGGGATATACGCTTCGGGAAAGACAACGAGCTTCGCACCCGCCCCTGCCGCGTCGGCGATGTGTCGAAGCATGCTGGAGATGGTTGCCGCGCGATCGAGTAGAACGGGCGGGGCCTGCACCACGGCGACTTTCACAGACATACTGTCCCCGTGCGGCTACCATTAACGAAAAAGACTAGCATGACGGCTCGATCGGACAAGTTTGCGCGCTTGGCAACGCCGAGGGGTAGGTCTATACGGCGCGAGCGTTCCCCGGTAGCTCAGTGGTAGAGCAACCGGCTGTTAACCGGTTGGTCGCTGGTTCGAATCCGGCCCGGGGAGCCAATACACTTTTTGAAGATTGATTTTGCAAGGCTGTTACCTTGTTGATGTTCAACGGCGCACGAAAGAAGCTTGCGGCTGATCCGCTGACGCAATCCGTCGCTCCGCTTATGCGCCGGGTTATTCAAAGGGGGGAAAGCTCGATGTCGAAGAAAATCGGACTTACGATGGTTGCGGCGGGGTTCATGGGTCTTGCCGCGGTTATGGGTAGCGCCTCTATTGCGCGGGCGGGCGGTATCCACTCTGCGGATGTGCTCGTCGGTTCGGGGGGCGCACTCAATTCGGACGTCGTACTCGTCCAAAAAGGTAAGGGCAAAGGCAAAGGTCCCGGCGGAGGTTGGGGCAAGGGCAAGGGCAAAAAAGGCAAAGGTCCGGGCTGGGGCGGCCCTGGTGGTGGTGGTGGTGGGAGCGGACATTATTGGAGCGGCCGTCCGGGTATCTGGTTGGGTCCGCTGCTCGTTCCCTGGGACGAATGATTTCGTAAGCGGCTCTGAGAAACGGACGCGCTCGCCGCATCACGGAAGCGACGTCGACGACCTAGCGCTTCGGCTCTGCGCCGCCTTGAAGCGGGCGACGATGTCGGCGGCGTCGCTCCCGCATTCCGCCGAAGACCGGTTGCTCCACCCGGCCGCGCTCCATTCCGATCCATTGCCGTCGTCGACGGCGAAGCACACGGCGACAATCTCCGCCGTCGGGCGCAACAGCACCGCGGCGTTGTTCGGGCAGTCGTGGGGCTTGCACTGCCAGGTCACGATGAGCCGGCCGAGCGCGGGGTCGCTCACCGCCTCAATCGGCCCCGCGGTCTGATAGCGCATCAGCGTCGCCCAGCGCTCCGCCCCGAACTTGGCGATGAACTCCTGGCGCATCCCGGGCGTTTGATAGAGCGTGCGGCCGGCGATGCGGTCGAACGGATACTTGCCGACGTAGCGCTCGATGTCGGCGGCGGCGGCCGGAAGGACCGAAAGAGCAAGCGCGCACGCGAGCAGCGAAAGACCAAGACGCATATGTTCCCTCGGCAAAAGGCGATAGGGCGAAAGTTGCGGCTCCCCGGCCGCTCCACTACGGTAGCGGCTCCACGCTCCCCTTGCACCCATCAGCCATGAACATCCGCAACGAACTCATCGAGGCGATCGGCCACACGCCCCTGATCAAGCTCAAGCGCGCGTCGGAAGAAACCGGCTGCACGATCCTGGGCAAGGCCGAGTTCATGAAATCCCGGTCAGTCGGTGAAGGACCGCGCCGGGCGGCAGATCATTCTCGAGGCGGAGAAGCGCGGCGAGATCAGGCGGGGCGGGCTCGTGGTCGAGGCCACGGCGGGCAACACGGGCATCGGGCTCGCGCTCGTCGCCAACGCGCGGGGCTACCGCACGCTGATCGTGATCCCCGAGACGCAAAGCCAGGAGAAGAAGGACGCGCTGCGCCTGTTCGGCGCCCAGCTCGTCGAGGTGCCAGCCGTTCCCTACAGCGATCCCAACAATTACCAGCACATCGGCCGCCGCCTGGCGGACGCGCTGCGCGAGCGCGAGCCGAACGGCGTGCTCTACGCCGATCAGTGGAACAACCCCGACAACCGCAAGGCGCACTATGTCTCGACCGGGCCGGAGATCTGGGAAGACACGCAGGGCAAGGTGGACGGCTTCATCTGCTCCATCGGCACCGGCGGCACCATCGCCGGCGTCGCCAGCTACCTGCGCGAGAAGAAGAAGGACATCATGATCGGCGTCGCCGACCCGAAGGGCGGCGGCATGTACAACCTCTTCGCCCATGGCGAGGCCAAGGTCACCGAGGGCAGCTCGATCAGCGAGGGCATCGGGCTCGGCCGCGTCACGCCGATCGTCAAGGACATCCAGGTCGACCGGGCCTATCTCATCCCCGACGAAGAGGCCGTCCCCATCGTCTTCGATCTCATGGAGCACGAGGGCCTGTGCATGGGCGGCTCCACCGGCATCAACGTCGCCGGCGCGATCCGCCTCGCGAAAGAGCTCGGGCCGGGCAAGACCATCGTCACGATCCTCGCCGACTACGGCACGCGCTATCAGTCGAAGCTGTTCAACCCGGAATTCCTGCGCGAGAAGGGCCTACCGGTGCCGGAATGGCTCGAGCGCAAGGTCGAGGTGCCGAACGTCTTCAAGTGATCACGCACCCTCCCCTTTCAGAGACGGGAAAATTCCACTAGCGTCCCTCCGCCAGCCAGCGGCATGCCGCGAGCAAGCCTCCCCGCAAGCCAGGATCGCCGCCATGCACGCTCCCGCTGTTGATCTACGCCAGAAGCTCGCCGAGAACCCCGGCGTCGTGTTCGAGGACGCCGCGCGCGAGCACGACGTGACACCGCGCGCCGTACTCGAGGCGATGCCGAAATCCATGCGCCGCTTCGCGCCGGGTTCGGCTTTCGTCGAGGCCATGAACGATATCGCGAGTTGGGGTGACGTCACCCTCATCGTCCACACCGAGGACGGCATCATGGAATTCTCGGGCCCGATCCCCAAGGGCGAGGTCGGCCGCGGCTACCTCAACCTCATGGGCCGCACCGGCTTCCACGGCCACCTGCGGCACGAGCGCTGCGCCGGCATCGCGTTTCTGGAGCGGACGTACTTCGGGCGGCCGTCGGCGACGGTGCTGTTCTTGAACCCGGAAGGCGGGTTCATGTTCAAGGTGTTCGTCGGACGCGACGAGAAGAACGCGCTGCGGCAGGACCAGCTCGAAAAGATGCGGGCGCTAGCCGATCGCCTCGGCGCCGCCTGAGCGGGTTGCGCCCGAGCCCGTCTTCGTCGATCTTGCGTCCATGGCCGAAGACAAACGCACCGCAAGTCCGTTCTTGGTCACCACCGATTGGCTCGCCGACCGCATCGGCTCGCGCGAGCTCGTGGTGGTGGACGGCTCGTGGCACCTGCCGACGTTGAGGCGCGACGGTTTTGCCGAGTACCGCATCGCCCACATTCCCGGCGCGGTATTCTTCGACATCGACGAGATCTCCGACCACTCCTCCGACCTGCCGCACATGCTGCCGCCGCCCGAAGCGTTCGCGCTGCACATGACGCGGCTCGGCATCGGCGACGGCATGAAGCTCGTGGTCTACGACGCCCAGGGCCTCTATTCGGCGCCGCGGGTGTGGTGGACGCTCAAGGCGTTCGGCGGCAAAGACGTGTTCATCCTCGACGGCGGGCTGCCCAAATGGCGCGCCGAGGGCCGGCCGGTCGAGTCCGGCATGGTCGCGCGCAAGCCCGCGCATTTCACCGTCGACTACCATTCGCAGATGATCGCCGATCTGACCCGGGTGGAGACGGCGCTGGACGAGCAGCAGGCGCAGGTGGTGGATGCGCGCGCCGCCGACCGCTTCACCGGTGCTGCACCCGAGCCGCGGGCCGGCCTCGGCTCCGGCCACATTCCCGGCTCGCTGAACCTGCCCTATGCCAGCCTCGTCGAGAACGGCCGGCTCAAGTCCACCGATCGCCTGGAAGCAGCGTTCCTCGCCGCCGGCGTCGACCTGGAACAACCGGTGATCACCTCCTGCGGCTCGGGCATCAGTGCCGCCATCCTCAACCTGGCGCTCGCCACGCTCGGCAAGGACGAGACGAGCCTCTATGATGGCTCCTGGGCGGAGTGGGGTGCGAAGCTCGATCAGCCGGTCGCGACCGGTCCGGACTGATCGCAGCCGAGAGGCGCGCATGATCTTTCGCCAGCTGTTCGACAGCGTCTCGGGTACCTACACCTATCTTCTGGCGAGCCGGCGCGGCGGCGAAGCGCTGATCATCGACCCGGTGATCGAAAAGGTCGACCGCTACCTGCAGCTCGTGAGCGAGCTCGATCTCCGCCTAGTCAAGGCGGTGGATACCCACCTGCACGCCGATCACGTGACCGGGCTCGGCGCGCTGCGCGACCGCACCCGTTGCATCACGGTGATGGGCGAACACAGCAAGGCTGACGTGGTGTCCATGCGCGTCACCGAGGGCGACCAGGTCGCGATCGAGGGCGTCGCGCTCGACGTGCTGTTCACGCCCGGGCACACCGACGATTCCTACAGCTTCCTCATGGGCGACCGCGTATTCACCGGCGACACCCTGCTCATCCGCGGCACCGGCCGCACCGACTTCCAGAACGGCAGCGCGCGGGCGCAGTACGAGTCGATCTTCGGCAAGCTGTTGCGGCTGCCCGAAGAGACGCTGGTGTTTCCGGCGCACGACTACAAGGGCGAAACGGTCAGCACCATCGGCGAGGAGAAGCGGTTCAATCCGCGCCTGCAGGTGAAGTCGATCGACGAGTACGTGGAGGTGATGGCGAACCTCAAGCTGCCCAATCCAAAAATGATGGACGTGGCGATCCCGGCGAACATGCAAGTAGGCTTGCACCAAGAGGAAGTGGCCAAGCGCGGCTGGGCGCTCACGGCGGAGCAGACGATGCGCCAGCTCGACCGGTCGGACGTGGCGCTGATCGATCTGCGCGAGACACGCGAACGCGACCGCCACGGGGCAATTCCCGGATCGCTGCACGCACCCTACCCCGATCTTGCGGCCAACCTCGCGCCCGGCGGCATGCTCCGCGAACTCGCCGCGGAGTCAAGGAAAGCGGCTGCTATTCTACTGCGCGTTCGGCGAACGTTCGGCGATGGCGGTGCAGGCGGCGCAGGATGCCGGGCTCGTCACCGCGTGCCATATCGCGGGCGGAATCGACGCCTGGAAAAAAGCGAACGGGCCGATCGAGCGGTAACTCCAATTCGCCGATCTATCGGCGACTTTTCTTGGCCTTCAGCGCGCGCGGCAGAGAAAACGTGAGCCGCCCCTTCCTTTCTGCTCTGATGGAAACCAGTCGCGGATCCGATGCGTCGTCGTCAGGAACGCTGCGAGTGCCGTGCGCGACGTGGTGGGGAGCGCCAGCACCGCGCGAATAAGACCGGAGAGCCCCGGTTCCCGGCTCCAGTAGTAGAACTCCAGCACCCGCGCCGGGTCTCCGCACTTGGCAATGATAGAGGCGGTCGTCTCGACGAGGTCCGCCTTGAGGTCTCGAGCGAGCGTGGGGCTCTCTCTGCGCGCGCGATCATGACCGTTGCGACGTGGAACGTTCGCCAAGGGCGGGGCCTGCGCGTCCCTCAGTTTAATCTCGGCTGTGTGTGGCATGGACGGTTCTCCCGAGGCGATGACGTCTCCCTCGTCGCAATTCGCGACGCCAGTCGATGTCAAACCGATCCGGTACAACCATGCTGTGCAAAATTGCACATCTCGCGCGTACGTGAACGGCCGACCGCGGTTAGTCGCGCAGGACCACGTTCAGGAGAGAGCTGTGTACTTTCAATCCGCCGTTATATTCGATGAAGCCGAGACGCCGGAATTTGTTCATGAACGTGTTGACGCGGGATCGCGTCGTGCCGACCATCTCGGCAAGCGTTTCCTGGTTGATCTGGGGAACTACGGACTCCGGTCTGCCTTCCTTGCCGAAATTGGCGAGAAGCAAGAGAGTCCGCGCCAGGCGCTTTTCGCTCGAATTGAACAGCTGATCGATCAGGTCCTCTTCGATCCGGCTATTGCGGTGCAATAGAAACGTTATGAACATATCCGACAATTCTGCTTCCTGGTGCAGTGCACGAATCATCGCTGCCCTTTCCAACCGCATGATCGAGCATTCCGTCACAGTCGTGGCCGTGGCCATTCGGTGCAATTGGCCGTTCAGGCACCCCTCTCCGAAAAACTGGTCGGGTCCGAGGATCGCAAGCACAGCCTCCTTGCCGGTCTTGGATACAACGGTGATTTTGACTTTGCCTCTCTGCGTGTAGAAGACGGCATCGGCGGCGTCTCCCTGCGTGAAGACGATCTCGTTCGCATCATGCTTCGCAATCACTCGCCCCTCGCCGATCTTGGCGAGAAACGTTTTGGGATCGAAGGGAACAGTTCTCTTCTTGAGGACCATGACTTCTCAACTCTTCTGGACGCGAATTGCAGTGCCTGACGTTGGCAATGCCCGCCCACGGGACGGGTTGCGGCTGAAGGCGCGCGGCTAGACAGCCAAGTCTCTTTCCGCTCGCTCGCCGCAAGGTCCGACGAGGGGGAATCACCCAGCACACACACAGCCACCACAATCATTCCCACACAAGTACAGGTTGCGGCGCTAGCAATGCGTGCGCCGTCGCGGAGATTAGGGCAATTGAACTTAGGTTTAGGCGCGCTCGGGGGTCGCGCGCGAGAGTCCCAATCGATCGGCCATCCGCACCAGGTCGGCGAGCGAGCGGGCTTCCATTTTACGCCTAAGGTTGCCGCGATGGACCTTCACGGTGATCTCGCTGACGCCGAGATCGGCGGCAATCTGCTTGTTGCGGCGGCCGGCAACGACAAGCGTCATCACCTCCTTCTCGCGCGCGGTCAGCGACTCAAAGTTTTTTCGCAGAGCGGCGACTGTTTGATCGTCCTCGTGCCAGACCTCCATCACCTCCCAGTGCCCGCTTCGCCGCGCTAAGGTGAACTGATGAGCATGGGCCACGTCGAGCACGTCGCTGGCTCCGCTTGCGGTCAGCCGGTAAGTGCAGAGCGCCATCATTGCCCTGCCGGCTAAGGATTTATCGAGGTCCTGCTCGTAGGCGATGAAATCTTGCCAATATCTCGTATTCATCCAGAAGGCGTTGCCGCTTATACGCAAGCCCTCGAGGCCGCGCAGCTCTGCCTCCCGGAGCTTGGCGTGCCAGCCGCCGATGACCCGCTGCGCGTCGAGCTCGTTGCCGCTGAGATACCACTCGCCGGCCGGCACAATTTCGATGCAGCGATTCTCCACGTAGCGATCGAATGCTGGAATGCGCCGACCCAGCTCCTGCTCGGCTTCCGCGACCTTCAGCGGCTCGGAAACCGCCCACACGCAGTACTCCCCGGCTTGCAAGCCGGCGTGAAAATAAGGGACGAGCACATCGAGCAAGTCATCCTTGGTCTCGTAGAAAACGCACATGTGCGTTCCCCACGGCATATCGCCGAGGATGCTGAGCCCTGTCTTTCGCAGGGGTGTGTTCAATGCGGCCGAATCCCTTGCGATGGCTTGGCACGTCGCTCAGCTAGGCCTCAAAGGATCTTCCCAAGCAGCGGGACGTTCCACGAGCGATCGCGCTCTTCGTTCCCCAATCGTTATTACCTGCAACTAGCAGTTTAGTGCAAGATTTGGCTCAGGAAAAGCTTTGTGCGCTCATGCCGGGGGTTCACGAAAAATTGTTTGGGCGGCGCCATCTCGATGATCTGGCCCTCGTCCATGAAGACGATGCGGTCGGCGACCTGGCGGGCAAAGCCCATCTCGTGACTGACGACGATCATGGTCATGCCCTCGCGAGCGAGATCCACCATGACGTCGAGCACTTCCTTGATCATCTCCGGGTCGAGCGCGGAGGTCGGCTCGTCGAACAGCATGATCTTGGGATTCATGCATAGCGCACGCGCGATCGCGACGCGCTGCTGCTGACCGCCGGAAAGCTGGCCCGGGATACTTGTGCGCCTGCTCCGGAATGTGCACGCGCTTCAGATAGTGCATGGCGATCTCTTCCGCCTCCGCGGCGCGGCATCCGGCGCACCCAGATCAGCGCCAGCGTGCAGTTCTCCAGCACGGTCAGATGCGGAAACAGATTGAACTGCTGAAACACCATGCCGACCTCGCGGCGCACGAGCGTCGATGCGGCCGAGATCGTCGGTGAGCTCGACGCCGTCGACGACGACCCTGCCCTTCTGATGCGCGCTCGAGCCCGTTGATGCAGCGGATCAGCGTCGATTTGCCGGAGCCCGACGGCCCGCAGATCACGATGCGCTCGCCGCGCGCGACGTCGAGATCGATGTCGCGCAACACGTGGAACGTCGCCGTACCACTTGTGCACGCGGACCATCTCGACCGCGGCGGGCTCGTTGCTTCGGGCGACGCACTCATCAGTACCCGCTCCGCGCTGACGCCAAGCCGGCGCTCGACGAACAACGAATAGCGCGACATGGCAAAGCAGAACACGAAATAGATCATGCCGGCGAAGGCGAAGCCGGTATAGAGCGTGGTCGGCGTCGCCCAGTTCGGGATCGGAGAATGCGGCGCGCAGCTGCCCCAGCAGATCGAAGATCGCGACGATCAGCACCAGCGTCGTGTCCTTGAACAAGCCGATGAAGTTGTTGACGATTCCGGGAATCACGCGGGTCAGCGCCTGCGGCAGCACGATGAAGCCCATGACGTGCCAATAGTCGCAGGCCGAGCGCAGCAGCCTCCTCGTATTGGCCGCGCGGGATCGCCTGCAGGCCGCCGCGCACCACCTCGGCCATATAGGCGGCGGAGAACAGCGAGACACCGACCAGCGCGCGCAGCAGCGGATCGAACTGGACGCCGCGCGGCAGGAACAGCGGCAGCATGTAGGTGGCGAAGAAGAGAACGGTGATCAGCGGCACGCCGCGCCAGAACTCGATGAAGACGATGGAGAACCAGCGCACCACCGGCAACTGCGAGCGGCGGCCGAGCGCGAGCAGAATACCGAGCGGCAGCGAGGTGACGATGCCGGTGAAGGACGACCACGAGCGTAATCAAGAGCCCGCCCCAGCGCCGCGTCTCCACGTATTCGAGGCCGAACATGCCGCCGACGAGAAGAATGAAAGCGAGCACCGGATAGACGGCGAAGAACAGAATCGCGTTCAGCGCTTTCAGCGGCGCCCACGGCACGAGCAGCGGCGCCAGCAACGCGGCGCCCACCGCGAAGACGAGATTCGGGCGCCAGCGCTCCGGCTCGGGATAAAAGCCGTAGATGAACTGGCCGAACTTGGCCTTGATGAACGGCCAGCAGGCGCCGCTCGCGCCCAGGCACGCCTCGCGGGTGTCGCCCCGTCCACACCGCGTCGATGACGAGAAAGCGGATCGCCGGCACCAGCACGATCACGAGGATCGCGAGCGCTGCACCAGCGTGAGCACCGCCTGCAGCGGCGTCGCGAACAGCCGCCAGCGCGCCCAGGCGATCAGCCCGCGCTCGATGCGCGGCGGCGGCATGGACGGGAGGACGCGGCGGCGGACGAACGCGGCCATGTCAGCGCTCCACCCAGGCGTGCGCGCGGTTGTACCAGTTCATCAGCGCCGAGGTGGCGAGCGAGATCGACAGATACACCAGCATGGTGATGACGATGATCTCGATCGCCTGCCCGGTCTGGTTCAGCGTGGTGCCGGCGAACAGCGCGAAGAAGTCGGGGTAGCCGACGGCCACCGCGAGCGACGAATTCTTCGTCAGGTTCAAATACTGGTTGGTGAGCGGCGGCACGATGACGCGCAGCGCCTGCGGCACCACGATCAGCCGCAGCGTCAGCCCGCGCGGCAGGCCGAGCGAATAGGCGGCCTCGGTCTGGCCGCGCGGCACGGCGAGAATGCCGGCGCGCACGATCTCGGCGATGAACGCCGCGGTGTAGGTCGACAGCGCAATGAGCAGCGCGACGAACTCGGGAATGATCCGCACGCCGCCGACGAAGTTGAAGCCGCGGAGCTCCGGCACCTCGAAGGAGATCGGCGCGCCGGTGAGCAGAAAAACGACGAGCGGCAGGCCCAGGATGGCGCCGAGGGCGACCGGGCCGACCGGCAGGATGTCCCCGGTTGCGGCCTGACGGCGCCGCGCGTAGGCGCGGAAGCCGAGCGCGATGACAACCCCGGCAACGAGAGCGGCGAACACCCAGCCCGCTCCCTCGCTGAACAGCGGCCGCGGCAAGATGAGGCCGCGGTTGTTCACGTGGAAGCCGAACAGCGAAAGGCTGTCGCGGGGTCCCGGCAACGTGGCGAGCACCGCGAGGTACCAGAACAGAATCTGGAACAGGAGCGGCAGATTGCGCACGAGCTCGACATAGCCGCCGGCAAGCCGCGCCACGAGCCAGTTCGACGACAGCCGGCCGATGCCGACGACAAAGCCGATGACCGTGGCGAGCACGATGCCGAGCGCGGAGACGAGCAGCGTATTGAGCGAGCCCGACCAGGAAGGCGCGGAAGTAGGTGGAGGTCTCGTCGTAGGGAATGAGGGTCTGGACGATGCCGAAGCCGGCCGTGTTCCAGAAGAAGTCGATGCCGGTCTTCATCCGCTGCGCGGCGATGTTGGCGCGCGCGTTGTCGTAGAAGAACCAGGCCAGCAGGAGAACGGAGACGGACGAGCGCCGCCTGCAGCGCGAAGGCGCGGGCGCGCGGACCGGAAAACGTGCGCTTCTTTAAGACCGCGGCGTCAACGGATCGGCGGCGCATACTGCAAGCCGCCTTTGTTCCACAGCTTGTTCAGCCCACGCTCGATCTTGAGCGGCGAGCCCTCGCCCACGTTGCGGTCGAAGACCTCGCCGTAGTTGCCGACGCGCTTGACGATACGCACCACCCAATCGTTGTCGAGGCCGAGCGCCTCGCCCGACTTGCCTTCGGAGCCGAGCAGCCGCTTGATCTCGGGATTGGGCGACTTCGCCATCTCGTCCACGTTCTTGGAGGTGACGCCGAGCTCCTCGGCGTTGATCATGGCGTACAGCACCCACTTGACCACGTCGAACCACTGGTCGTCGCCGTGACGCACGAGCGGTCCGAGCGGCTCCTTGGAGATGACGTCGGGCAAAATCGTGTGATCGTCGGCTTTGGCGAGTTTGACCCGCATGGCGTAGAGCTGGGAAATGTCGGTGGTGAACACGTCGCAGCGGCCGGAGTCGTAGGCCTTCACCGTCTCGTCGGCGGTGGAGAATGCGACCACCTCGTACTTCATCTTGTTGGCGCGGAAATAGTCGGCGACGTTGAGCTCGGTGGTGGTGCCGGTCTGGGTGCAGATGGTGGCGCCGGAAAGCTCGAGCGCCGAGTTCACCTTCATGCTCTTCTTCACCATGAAGCCCTGGCCGTCGTAATAGTTCACGCCGGCGAAGTTGAGGCCCAGCGAGGTGTCGCGCGAGAGCGTCCACGTGGTGTTGCGCGAAAGCACGTCGATCTCGCCCGACTGCAACGCGGTGAAGCGATCCTTGGCGCTGAGCGGCGAGTATTTGACCTTGGTCGCGTCGTTGAAGATGGCGGCGGCGATGGCGCGGCAGAAGTCGACGTCGATGCCGGTCCAGTTGCCCTTGTCGTCCGGCGTGGAGAAGCCGGGCAGCCCCTGGGCGACGCCGCACTGGAGGAAGCCCTTGGCGCGCACCTGATCGAGGGTGGCGGCGGCGGCCGAGCCGGCGAAGGCGGCCGAGACGATCAACGCGGATACGAGACGAGCCATGGCGCCCTCCTTGCCAGTCGATATCACAAGCCAAAGTCGGGAATCGGTCAAGTCACAAGCGCCAACTTGACGCCGCATGGGCGCCGCCGCCTATCGGTCGTGCCGGACGGCATGCATGGTTGACAGCAAACGGACCTTCCGGCCCGCGACGGAACTCGTGCGCGCGGGGCGCACGCCGTTCGAGCACGAGGGGTTCGTCAATACCCCGATCTATCGCGGCTCCACCGTGCTGTCGCGCACGGCGGAAGACTTTATCGCCCACAAGGGCCGCTACACCTATGGCCGGCGCGGCACGCCGACCACCGAGGCGCTCGGCGAGGCGCTCGCCGGCCTCGAGGGCGGCGCCGGCGTGGTGCTGACACCGTCGGGACTGTCGGCGATCACCACTGCGCTGCTTTCCGTGCTGAAGAGCGGCGATCATCTGCTGATGGTGGACACCGCGTACAATCCGACGCGCGTGTTCTGCAACACGGTGCTCGGGCGTCTCGGCGTCGAGATGACCTACTACGATCCGCTGGTGGGCGGCGGAATCGCAGGCCTGATCAAGCCCAACACGCGCGCGGTCTTCTTGGAAGCGCCGGGCTCGCTCTCCTTCGAGATGCAGGATATTCCGGCGATCACGGCGGTGCGCGCGCGGGCGCGGCATCGTCACCATCATGGACAACACGTGGGCGACGCCGCTCTACTTCCGGCCGCACGATTTCGGCGTCGACATCTCGCTCGAAGCCGGCACGAAATATCTCGGCGGCCACGCCGACCTCAACCTCGGCTGGGTCTCGGCGACGAAGGAGCATTTGGGAAAACTCAAGGACACCTGCGGCACGCTCGGTCTTTGTCCCGGTCCGGAGGATACGTTTCTGGCGCTGCGCGGCCTGCGCACCCTCGGTGTGCGCCTCGAACGCCATATGCAGGCGGGCCTGAAGGTGGCGCGCTGGCTGACGCAGCATCCGAAGGTGCTGCGCGTGCTGCATCCCGCGCTTGGAAAGCGATCCCGGGCCACGCCATCTGGCGGCGCGACTTCAAGGGCGCCTGCGGCCTGTTCAGCGTCGTGCTGAAGCCCGCGGCGAAGTCGGCGGCGCCCTTCGTCGACGCGCTGACGCTATTCGGCATCGGCGCCTCGTGGGGCGCCTTCGAAAGCCTCGCCATTCCCTTCGACTGCGCGCGAGTCGCACCGCGACGAAATGGAACCCGGGCGGGCCGACCGTGCGCCTGCACATCGGCCTCGAGGATCCCGACGATCTCATCGAAGATCTCGACCAAGGTCTGGCGAAGCTCTAGCGGCTAGCGGCAGGTGCCGTCCGGCTTCACGCCGCGCGGGCACTGCGGCCGCGCCGGTTGCGCCTGTCCTCCGCGCGGCTGCTGTTGCTGTGTGTTGTTGTTGTTGTTGAATGACGCGTTGCTGTTGCTGCTGTTGTTGTTGCTGCTGGATCGCGCGCTGCTGCTGTTGCTGCTGCTGTTGTTGCTGGATTGCTCTGCTGCTGTTGCTGCTGCTGCTGCTGTTGAATGCCGCGTTGTTGTTGCTGCTGCTGCAATTGTTGTCGCTGCCGCTCGCCCTGTAGCGCGCGTTCACGCTGCTGTTGCTGGATGAGCTGCTGCTGTTGCTGCGGCTGGCCGCCGCGCTGCTGGTCCTGCTTCTGCCTCTCGCGGAACGCGCGCTCGCGGTCCTGCTGCTGATCCTGCTTCTGCTTTTCTTGCAGCACCCGTCCGCGCTGTTGCTGCTCTTGATTCTGCCTCTCCCGCAATGCGCGCTCACGCTGCTGTTGGTTCAGGCGCTGTTGCTGCTCCTGGTTCTGCTTCTCCCGCAATGCCCGTTCACGCTGTTGCTGCTCGATGAGCCGCTGCTGATTGCCGCGCTGCTGATCCTGCCGCTGCCTATCCTGCAACATGCGCTCGCGCTGTTGCTGCTCGATCAAGCGCTGCTGCGGCCGCTGGTCCCTCGGCAAAACACCGCCGCCCGGCTGCACAATGGGCGGCAATCCCAGGCCATCCCGCCGCAACCCGCGGGGGTGCTGCCCGCCGAAGCGCTTGACGATTTCGGGCCGCCGCCAGTCGCGGCGCGGGCCGTCGCCGCGATGACGGAAGATGAATACCGGCCGCGCCGGACGGATGGCACGGCGGATCACGATCACGCCCGGCACCGGCAGATACCCGGCGTCGTCGTAGTAGACCGGCGGCGGCAGATCGACGAACTCCTGCTCCAGCGGCGGCAATAGATACGCCGGGAACCGCGGCGGCGGCGCGTAATCGCGCGGCTCTTCGCCATAGTAGGTGCCGTAATAGTCCTCGTAGAACGCCACCTCGTCTTCCGGCGGCGGCGGCACGCCATAGTCGAGCATGGCGAAGTCGGCGGGCGGCTCGGCCGGCGCAGTCAGCGCGGCGAGCCGCCGGCGCGCCTCGGGCGCGTGCGGCCCGCGCGGATAGCGCCGCAGATACGACCAATAGGCTTGCGGCGTGTTGGCAGCGACGGTGCGCCGCCAGATCAGCGCCTCGCGGCGCTCGGCGAGGAGCAAGCGCACACGTTTGGCCAGCGGATGATCGGGGAACGCGGCGAGGAATTCCTGGTAGGCGTCGATGGTGTCGCGCCCGAGCGCCACGCTATAGGCCTGGTCCGGCGGAAGCGAGCCGAGCGGTCGGCCGATCAACTGCTGCGCCTGCGGATCGAGCTGCGCCTGGGGCGGCGTCGTGTCATCCGGCGTCGTCTCGTCCTCGAAGAAGAAAACCGGCGCCGTGATGCGCGAGCGGTGCCAAGGCGTGATCGCGCCGCGGCTCGCCTCATGCACGCGCAGGCGCACCTGGATGAACACCTGGTCGAGCGGCAGGCCGGGCTTCGTCGCCATCTCCACCAGCGCCGGTGCATAGAGGCCGTAGGGTCCGGCACCCTCGCGCATCACCTCGCCCGGGCCGGTGGAGAAGGCGACGAGTGTCCCCTCGCCCGGCTCGACCACGGCAAGACCGGGCGGCACCGCGCGGGTGCCGCCGAAGAACGGATGGGCGCGGCCCATGTCGAGGACGACGACACGCGCCGTCATGTTCATGCCGGCAAGCGCGCGCAGGAGATCACCGACGCGGAAGGTTTCCGTGGGAATGTCGGTGACGCGGGCAAGCCGCGCCGACACCGGCGCGAAATAGTTCTCGCCCTCGAACTGCAGGCCGTAGCCGGAGAGATAGACGAAGGCCACGGCATCGGGGCCGGCGGCAGCCACCTTGTCGAGAAAATCGCGCACCGTCTGACGCAACAGCGCCTCGTCCACGTCGCGCGCCTCGACCAGATCGTAACCGGCGTTGCGCAGCATCTCGGCGACGAGGCCGGCGTCGTTCACGGAAGTGGCGAGCGGCCGCGCCGGGTACGCGGCGTTGCCGATGACCAGCGCCACCCGGCCGCTGCCGTTGTCGGCGTCCTGCGGCTGGGCGGAGGCCGCGGCCGCCAGTAGAACGGCGAGCGAGAGGGCCAAGGCGATGCGGAGAAAGCGGCGGGCGCCGTGCGAGGTCATTTTCGTATTTCTTCCGACTCGAAAATCCGTCGCGTCGCCTTGGACAAGAGCGAATTGCGCAAACAAGGCGCAACTGCGGCGGGGCCGGCGCGGCCCGCGAAAATTTCCGGTGAACAGGCGTTCAGACGCGCACGAAATCCTTGTAACCGGGTCAGCTCGCGGCCTTGGCGCTCACCGGCCAGGCGACGATCTCCGCCGGTTTTTCCTTGGCGAAGAGATGCGCGATGGCGTTGGCGTAATAGCGGAGCAGCAGGAGCTCCTGCGCATTGGCGCGGTAGCTCCCCTCCTCCTCCGTCACCAGGTGGCGCAGCGTCAGCATGCGCAAGCCCACGTCGATGGCGTAATCGCGGTCGGCGCGCGGGATATGCACGTAGGCGCCGGAGCCCTCCAGCGTATCGATCAAGGCCGACACGCGCGCCTTGAGCTCGAACAGCGTCAGCGGCCCGTCGGCGTCGAGCAATGCCGTCGTCACCAGCGACACCGGCAGCGCCGGCACCACCGCGCCCACGGCATCCATGAGCTTGCGGCCGAGGCGCTCGATCTCGGCGTGGCGGGTGTCGGCGGGCGAGCATGCGGAAATCGACCTTCTGCTCGGCGAGATAGCGGCGGAGCGACATCGGCTCGCCGAAGCTGACGCAGGTGTAGCCGAAGCGGTGCCAGTGACCGCGCGCCGCCATCCACAGGTGGCGGAAGAAGTGGCGGGCGAAGACCAGCGGCTGGAAGCGGAAGCTCGGCACCTCGCCCGGTGCGGTGTTCGCCGCCGAGGTCAGGATGCGGTCCTCCAGCACGCGGTCGTAGTTGACGCCCACCGGGATGAACACCACGTCGCGGGGCCCGTGCGGATCGAAGCTCGCCACCATGTAGCTGAGCAGGCCGAACTTGGGCGGCCGCAGGCGGCCGTCGCGCGACAGCCCGCCCTCGGGAAAGATCGCCTGCACCACGCCGGCGCGTAGTCGCCATGTGGACGTAGCGGGCGAGCACCTTGCGATAGAGCGCGTCGCGCGGAATCGCGGCGGATGAAGTAGGCGCCCATGGAGCGGATCAGGTTGCGCAGGCCGAAGATCTGCGCCCACTCGCCCACGGCGTAGCTCAGCGCCGACGAGGAGGCGGCGACGTAGGTGACGAGCACGTAGTCCATGTTGGAGCGGTGGTTGATGACGAACACCACCGAGGAATCCGGAGCGACGTTCTTCAGCGCCTCGTCGTTCTTGTAGCCGATGCGCACGCGGTAGAGCATCTGCGAAAGGCGCTTGGCGATGCGGGTGCCGACGCGGAAATAGGCGTAGGCGCTGAACGACGGCACGATCTCGCGGGCGTAGCGCTTAACCCTGTCCATCGCCACCGCGCGCGGAACTTTTTGTTCCTTGGCATACTCCTCCGCGGCGTGCAGAACCTCCGGGTCGTAGATCAACTGGTCGATGAGCACCTGGCGCTTGGTGAGCTTGAACGGCTGGATGTGGAGCTGGAGCCGGGTGTTGAGCTCGTCGATGGCGCGGTTGGCGCGGCGGCGAAGCGCCCAGCGCATGCTCGGCAAGAGCAGCCGGTCGACGATCGCCAGCAACGCCAGCGCGCCCAGAACGATGAAGACCCAGAGCGGCAGCGTCACGGTCGTCATGGGGAGCCCGCGTAAAGCAAGCTAGGATACCACCCGCCGAAGCCGTGTCGGCAAGGCCGAGAAAGAAATGGTGTCGACGAACCTGACCAACGGTCTCGCCCCCGAGCCCCGGCCCTATGCGTGGTCCGGCCGCGGCGGCGGCTGGCGGCGCTCGCTCTTCAGCGGCGTGTTCTCCTGGCCGTGGTTCGATGGCGCCGGCGAATGGGCGCTCCGGCGCTTCTTCTTTCCGGCGTCGCGCCTGTGGGCGGCGGCGCGCGTGGCCGACGGCTCGGCCGAGCGCTTCTACGAGGCAGCCGGCATGGCGCGGCATCCTAACGACGAGCGCAAGCTCGCGATCGCCCTCGCGCGTTTCCAGAAAGCGCGGGCGCGCGCGGCGGCGCTCGAGGCGGAATGGCAGCGGGTGTTTTTCGGCTGGGAGGAGAGCTCGGTTGCCTATCGCGGCGCGGTGGAGGCGGCGCGGCTCGACGCGGCGCACGCCTATAACGCGGCGCGGCGGTTCTTCGGCTTCCTGCTGTGGCGCGGCGGGCCCCCGGTCAGGCTCGACATCCAAAGTCCCGACGCGGTCGCCGCGATTTACGGCGGCGCGCGCACGGACCTCGCGCCCTTCACCGCCGCGCCCGACCCGATGCCGGCGGTCGAGATCTCGCGCCCGGTTCCCGGCGTAGCCGGCACCGACTACTGGCTGCGCTTCAAGAGCCCGCGGCTCGGCGACATGGTGTACGCGCGGGTGCACGAGCCGGAGGGAATCACCGATCCACCGACGCTGATCTTCGGCCACGGCGTGTGCGTGGAGTTCGATCACTGGCGCGGCCTCATCGACGAGTCGACGAGGCTTTGCGCCGCGGGCTTCCGCGTCATCCGTCCTGAGGCGCCGTGGCATGGCCGCCGCACGCCGGTAGGCGCGTTCGCCGGCGAGCGCCTCATTGCCACCTTCCCTACCGGGCTGCTCGCCGGATTTTTCAGCGCGGTGCAGGAGTGGACCGTGCTCGCCGACTGGGCACGGAAGACCTCACGCGGCGCGCTGGCCTTCGGCGGCACGAGCTTGGGCGCGCTTACGGCGCAACTCGCCGCCGACCGCGCCCGCGACGGCGCGGCGCGGCTGCGGCCCGACGGCCTTTTCCTCATCACCCACTGCGGCCACATGGCCGAAGCCACCGCCCAGGGCGAGATGACCAACATTTTCGGCGCCGGCTACGACCCATACGCCAACGGCTGGACGCCGGAGCAGATCGCCGACTACCTGCGCCTGCTCGACCCGCGGCCGGAGGCGCCGGTCACGCCCGGGCGGATCGTCAGCGTGCTCGGCCGCCGCGACCGGGTGACGCCGTTCAAGAGCGGACGCGCGCTGGTGCAAGCGTGGGGCGTGCCTGCGGCGAACGAGTTCATCTTCGACCGCGGGCACTTCTCCGTGCCGATGACGCTGATCCGCAAGAACGCACCGGTAGCGCGCTTCCGCGCCGTGATGGCGAGCCCGCCGCGGCGCTAGTCCGGTTTGCCGCGGAGCCAACGGTCGAGGCTCCAGGCGCCGCCGCCGGCGGCGGCGAGATAGAGGAAGATGAAGCAGTACAGCACCGCCAGAGTGCCCGCGTTCAGGATCGGAAAGAAACCGCGCGGCCAGTGGCCGATGAAATAGGCGAACGCCAATTCGCCCGAGAGAATGAATGCGGCGGGCCGCGTGAACAGACCGAGGAGAAGGAGCGTGCCGCCGATGAGCTCGATCATCCCGGCGGCGCCGATCAGCGACACCAGCTGAACCCCGTCATACGCGGGGTTTTTGGGAAACCCGAAAATCTTCCCCATGCCGTGTTGCAGGATCAGCAGCGCCGTCATGATGCGCAGGACGCTCAGCAACTGCGGCTGCCAAGGACGTAAGGCGTTTTCCATGGCCATCCCCCTTCGTGGTGTACGGCGATCCTTCGTTCTCGGGGGCGGGGGGTCAACCAACGTTTTTTTGTTCGCGTGGCAGGGAATATCGACAGTCGTATGGAGTTCTAGGACCTCGCCCGGCGCACAACGCGTCCGCCTGCTCGGCTGCCCATTTTCGCAGAGCGAATTTACCCCTGCGTGGAACCGAGGCGGTCCCGCATTGCTTCGCGAAGCGCCTTTTCGAGATCGGCGAGCTGGAAGGGCTTGCGCAAGATCGTGTGTTCGAGCCCGGCGGCCACGATCATATCGTTGTAAGCGGTGGTCAGCACGACGGGCAGCTGCGGGTATCGAACCTTGATCTCGTTGGCGAGACCGATGCCGTTCATCTCGCCCGGCATCACGATATCGCTCAAGACCAGATTTACCCCGCCGTCATGGCGCAGCCGATCGAGCGCCTGCGCGGCGCCTTCGACGAGCACGGTGCGATATCCGAGTTGCTCGAGCAGCGCGGTGGTCACGTCGGCGACGCCGGTATTGTCCTCGACGACCAGGATCGTGCCGCGCGCACGCGCGTCTTGCGGCGCCGGTGCTTCTCCCACGCTCGCCGTCACCGGCGCGTCGCTGCGCGGAAGATAGACCGTGACGGTGGTCCCGCGGCCGACGTCGCTGGTCACCGAAACTTCGCCGCCCGACTGCCGTGCGAAACCATAGACTTGCGACAGGCCGAGGCCGGTGCCTTTACCGACCGCCTTGGTGGTGAAGAACGGTTCGAAGATCTTCGAAAGAACGTCCGCCGGGATGCCCGAGCCCGTGTCCGCTACGGACAAAGCGACGAAATCGCCAGCGAGCTGCTCGCCCACCGTGCCGGGAGCCAGCGTCAGGTTCCGCCCCGAAAGGGTTAGGCAGCCGCCCTGCCCCATGGCATCGCGGGCGTTGACCACGATGTTGACGATGGTGAGATCGAGCTCTCCGGGATCCGCGTAAACCCGCCAAAGATCGGCTGGCAAGTCGTAGACCACCTTGATATCGGCGCGCACGGAGCCGCCCAGCATCTCGCGCACGCTGCGCACGCGCTCGGAAAGCTCGATCGTCTGCGGATTCAGCAATTGCTTGCGCGAAAAGCCGAGGAGCTGCCGGGTCAACGATGCGCCGCGGTCGACCGCCGCCTGGATCGCATCGAGCGCGCGCAGCTTCTTGGGATCGGTGAGATCGCGGCGCAGCGCATGGGAGTGGCCGCTCACGATCATCAGAAGATTGTTGAAGTCGTGCGATATGCCGCCGGTCAGCTGCCCAAGCGCCTCCATCTTTTGCGCCTGGGCGAGCTGCTCGCGCGCCTGAGCGAGGGCGGCCTCATTCCTCTTGCGGTCGGTCACGTCCTGACAAATGCCGAGCATGCGGACGACATTGCCCCGGTCGTCCTTGATCACCTCGCCGCTACTCGCCAGGTGGCGGATCTCGCCGCTCGGTCGCACGATCCGCTCGTTGAGCTCGAAGCGTTGGCCGGATGCGAGCGCGCGGGTAATCACGTCCTGTACCTCGGCGCGGTCGTCGGGGTGAATGCGTGCGATGAAGTCCTCAACCGTCCCGGCGAACTCGCCGCGGGCGACCCCATAGATCACGTGCAGCTGGTCTGACCAGGTGACCTGCTGGGAAGCGATATCCCAGGACCAGCTGCCGAGGCTGGCGAGCCGCTGCGCTTCCCTGAGGTGCACGCCTTGCTGAACCAGCTCCTGCTCGGCGCGCCGCTTGTGCTCGGTTTCCGCGCCCAGCGCCCGGGCCGTGACGTCGTGCTCCTGCTTGCGGCGCTCGACATCGGCGCTCAACACCAGGCTCGGGATCGACGCGCTTGCGATGAAGCTCAGCAAGAGAAGGAACGATTCATTCAGGTTGGCGAGCGCGAACGGTCCGCTGCCCATCACGGTGCCCCATACCGCGAAGCAAGAAAGGATGAGGGCGACGGTCGCGGTCTCGCGACGGCCGCCGCGCAATGCCGCCCACAACAGCGGCACGACCGCGAGAAACGCAAACGAACCCCGATGCGACGCCTGCTTGATCACCGGACTGAAGGCGACAAGTCCCACCAGCGTGGCGACGACATAAATCGCCATCTCCTCGCCGAGGCGACCGCGGGCGGGCTGTCGGTCGGTCGCCCAGAGCAGGATAACCGGCGTGATGAGGAGCGCGCCGGCGAGATCGCCCAGCCACCACGTAAACCAGATCGACAGGAAGTTGGCTTGGGAGGCAAAGCCGGCAAGCGTCAGGCTGCCGACGCCGATCGTGGCGCTGATCGCCGTTGGCAGCACGCTCAGGAGGGCGAAGCGGATAACGCCGGCGCGCGTGAGGAAGGTGTTGCGTCCGCCGGACCAACGATAGATCAAATACCCGCCGACGACGCATTCGAGCGCGTTGCCGGCGGCAATGGCGAGCGAGGTGGAGAGCGAACCGGCGGTGGTGAGGTTGGCGAAAAACGCCGCGACGAAGATCGCAGGCCACACGCGATAGCCGAGCAGAAGCACCGCGGCGAGCGCCAGCCCCGTGGGCGGCCACACGGGCGTCGCGCTCGGGTGGATGGATGCGAGCGTGAGCCCGGCTTTGGCCAGGAGAAAATAGATGACGCCGACGGCCATGATGGCCAGCACGTCGCTGGAGCGAAGCTCCGGCGACGAACCGATCGAGCCAATCCACGTCCGCGCGCGCGTCAGCATTTCCTCTTCTTAGCGTTGGAGTCGTTTCTTGCCTATGGCGTTGTGGCGCCAAGCCAACGACCGGAAACCAATCGTCAAGCATATGGCGCGCCCGCATGCTCAGCGCGCAGGCCGTTCGCGGAGCGCAAGCGGTGGTGACCCCGGGAGGATTCGAACCTCCGACCAGCAGCTTAGAAGGCTGCTGCTCTATCCCCTGAGCTACGGGGCCGCCGGACTTAAATCAGTGGGTCCACTGCCCGACGCGCTTGTAGCCGAAATTATCGGCGTAGGCGATCTTGCGCCGTCTCGCCGTTTGCGGCTCGAACAGCTGATAAGGAATGCCGTGGCGCTCGGCGTAGGCGATCGCCTCTTCCTTGCTGGCGAAGCTGAGGCGCACCTGGCTCTTCATGTCGCTCGACGACGTCCAGCCCATGAGCGGCTCCACCGAGCGCGCCTGCTCCGGCTCGAACTCGAGAATCCATTCGCGGGTGTTGGCGTCGCCGGACTGCATGGCGGTGCGCGCGGGTTTGTAGATGCGAGCGATCATGGTTCGCTTATAGCGAGGCGGGCCTCCGCGGCAACCCCTAGCGGCGGAAGATGCGGTGGCCGACCCGGTCGCCGGGGGCGATCCCTTGGCGGCGCGAAGTTCCCGCCAGCACCTCGAGCACGGCCTTCACCGGTACCGGCGATACGACGGGTTCGAGCGAAAGCGGCGTCGTGTTCTCGGCGATCTTCACGATGGTGCCGTCGGCGGCGATGAAGATCATGTCGAGGGCCACGTAGGTGTCTTTCATCCAGAACGACGCCATCTGCGGCTGGCCGAAGTCGAACAACATGCCGGTGCCGGCCGGCAGCTCGCGGCGGAACATAAGGCCCTGCGCGTGCTGCTCGGGAGTGACCGCGAGCTCAACGTTGAAGACGCGCACGCCATTCCTGGTGACGATCTCGAGCGGCTCCATGGCCGCGGCGCGGGCGCCGCCCACGGCAAGCACCAGCAGCAGGAGCGCGAGGGCGGCGCGGTGCAGGAGGCGAAGGCGAATAGCTGAGCTCATTGGCATGAAGGTAAATGGTCGGGGCAGCAGGATTCGAACCTGCGACCTGGAGTACCCAAAACTCCCGCGCTACCGGGCTGCGCTATGCCCCGCCGGCGCGGCCGCTTGTGACATAGGCGTGGGAGCCCCGCAAGCAAGCCGGCGGAACCCGGGCTACCGCCTCGCATTGCACCGCATCCGGCCGCCGCTATAACCGCGGAATGTCGCTCGCGCCCCTGCTCGATGACGATTTCACCGCCCTGCACGAGCGGCGCAGCGAGATGCTGCGTGATTTCGCCGAGCAGATCCGCGGCGCGGTGCTCCGGCGCGACACCGAGCACGCGATCTTCCACGGCTGCATCGACTGGCATTCGGCGGTGCACGGCCACTGGGCGCTGCTCACGGCGGCGCGCCTCCTCGGCGACGAGGCCCTGCGCGGCTTCGTGATCGAGCGGCTTGCCGGCATCGAAGCGGAGCGAAAGTTCATCGCCGCCGATCCGGCGTTCGAGATGCCATACGGCCGTACCTGGTTCCTGCGCCTTGCCGCCGAAGCCGAGCGCAGCGGCGAACTCGGACTGCGGCCCATGGCGGACGAGATCGCGCGCGCGCTCGTCGAGTATATGAAGGCCCGCGCCTTCGATGCCTCCGTCGGCTCCTACCCAAGCCAAAGCTGGGCGCTGATCAACTTGCGCGCCTGGGGCGCGCATACCGGCACGCGCGATCTTGTAACTTTCGTGGATGAGCGCGTCCGCGCCGCGCCGCTCGCCGCCTGCGACCCGCTGGCCGACGTGGATGGGCGCTCGTTCATGGCGACGGGCACGCACGGGGCCTGGCTGCTTACGCTCGCGCTGCCGCCAGCCGAGGCGCGCCGGGCGATCGCGACGCTCCTGCCCGATCCCGACGCGTGGCGCCCGTTGGAGACAATCCCGGCGATCCATCTCCACGCGCTGAACTTCAGCCGCGCCTGGGGCCTGTGGCGCGTATTCCGCGCGACCGGCGACGAACGCTGGCGCGCGTCCTATGCCCGCCACGTTCGCCTTTCATACGCGCGGCGCGACTGGTGGGCCGGCGAATACCGCAAGGTCGGCCACTGGGTCCCGCAGTTCGGCGTGCTCGCCCTGCAACCGCTGTTCGAGCCGGATCGGGAATGACGCGGGTCTCACTCCCTGTTCTCGCCCTTCTCGCGTCCCTCGGGCCCGCGCACGCGCAGAGCGCGTCGCTCAAGCTCATCGAGCGCGTGGAGTCGCTCTACAACGACATCTACGTCTACCAGCGGCCGGACGGCTACATGACGCTGTCGTTCGGCGCGCGCCGGCTCAACTACATCGAGTTGATCGTCAACCCGACGGACGAGCTCGAGCTGCCCGTCTACTACACCCAGTCGATGACCGTGGGCGCCGCCTATGCCGCCGAGCTCGAGAGCGCCGCCATGATCGGGCTCGGCGGCGGACGCACCTCCTGGTACCTGCACAAGTCGATCCCGGAGCTGAAATTCACCGCCGTCGAGCTCGACCCGCAGGTGGCGCGCATCGCCGACTCAGTACTTCAACGTGAAGCCGGAGCCGAATTTCGAGATCGTGGTGCTCGACGGCCGCATCTACCTCGCGCGCAACCAGAAGACCTTCGACATCATCCTGGTCGACGCCTATCGCGGCCCGTTCGTCCCGTTCCACCTGCTCACCACGGAATTCTACGAGCTGGTCACGGAGCGTCTGAACCCGGGCGGCGTGGTGGTGCAGAACGTCGAGCCGTCGACCATGCTGTTCGACAGCGCGGTCGCCACCATCGGCGCGGTGTTTCGACCAACATCGATTTCTTCGAGCGCCAGGGCAACATCGTCATCGTCGCCTATGACGGGCCGCGGCAGAAGACGAGGACGACATGCAGCGCGTCGCCGCAGCGAGCGCCAGGCGAAATACAAGTTCCGCTACGACCTCACCGAGCATCCTCGCGCGGCGCTACCAGCCGACGTGGAACAAGAGCCGCAAGCCGCTCACCGACGACTTCGCGCCGGTCGAGTATCTGAAGGCGATCGAGCGCCACAACGAGAAGCGGTCGTGACGCACGGCCGGCATGCGCGCGCCGCTCCACTCCACCGCCGGCTCGCCGTCGGCCCGGCGCCGCCGCGCTGGTCGTCTCGACGTCGTCACGCTCGGCTTCGTCACGCTCGGCTTCGAGATGGTGGCGAGCCGCATCCTGACGCCGCTGTTCGGCAGCGGCATCTACACCTGGGCGACGATCATCTCGATCGTCGTCGGCGGGCTGATGGTCGGCTACTTCCTCGGCGGCATCGCTCGCCGACCGCTTTCCGTCCTTCGGCCTCGTCGCCATCATCAAGCTCGCGCTCCGGCGCCTATCTGCTCCTGGTCTACTGCGTGTCGTTCGGCGACCTCGAGGGGTTGATCCTCATGATCGACAACGAGCATCACGGCGCTGTTCGTCGCCGCGCTTCGTGGTCTGCTTCCCGCCGCTGGTCGTGCTCGGCATGTACTCGCCGCTGGCGGTGCGCCTCGTGCTCTCGCGACGCCGACCGACGCCGGCAAGATCGCGGGCGGCCTGTTCGCGCATGTCCTCGCTTCGGCAACATGGCTCGGGATCCTGGTGACCACGTTCCTGCTGATCCCGAGCTACGGCACGCGGGCGATCACGCTGGCTTCGCGACTGTTCCTGCTCGTCTCGGGCCTCGGTTCATCCTGGTGGCGCGCAGCCACGCCCGGGCGCGGCTGCGTCTAGGCCGGAAATCGGCGGCGTTGCGATCGGGAATTAGTGGGAAGAAGGCGGCCCGCCGCCGGTCCGTCGGGGCGGATTTCCGCCGCCATCAGGCCCTTCGGCCCGTCGCCGAAGCGCACGAGCACCACCTGGCCGGGCCGGAGCTCGGTAATGCCGTAGCGGCGCAGCGTCTCCATGTGGACGAAGATATCGTCGCGTACCCTCGCCGCGGGTGAGGAAGCCGTAAGCCGCGCACGCGATTGAACCATTTGACCCAGGCGCGCTCGAGACCGCTCGTCGGCGTCACGTTCACGTGGGTGCGCGCCGGCGGCATCTGCGGCGGGTGGATCGCCGTCGATTCGTCCATGCGAGACGACGCGGAAGCCTTGCAGCCCCTTGGGCCGCTCCAGCACCTCGACCGACCACGCGGGCGCCCTCGTAGGCGGTCTGGAACCCGTCCCGGCGCAGGCAGGTCACGTGCAGAAGCACGTCCGGCATGCCGTTATCGGGCACGACGAAGCCGTATCCCTTGGATGCGTCGAACCACTTGATGAATCCGGTGATTTCGACGAGGCCCACCGGCGCTTCATCGGTGAGTTCCTCGATGTGCGCCTCTGACTCGCTCATAGCGAGCTTTGGCCCCAGCCGATCCGACACCATGACGCCGCCAACGTCACCTTTCGCGCGTCCGCCGCTCGGACACCGAATCGTGTCTAGAGAGATTAACACTGGGGTCAACGCTGCAAACAGCAAAACACAGGGTTTGCGCGAAACAGTGGACAGGTGATGCTCAAAATCAACAGTTTGTTTCGGCACCGCCCAGGAACGGTTCCATGACGTCGCCGATGTCGTCGCGCACGACGAGATCGGCGATGTCGTCGAAATCCGTCGCCTCACGGTTGATGATCGCGAGCTTGGCGCCGTTGCGCTTGGCCATCAATGGAAATCCGGCGGCCGGCCAGACCACCAGCGAAGAGCCGATGGAGAGGAACAAATCGGCATCGAGCGTGGCGCGCTCGGCGCGCTCCATGGCCGCTTCCGGCATGGACTGGCCAAAGGATACCGTCGCCGACTTGATCGGGCCGCCGCAATCGACGCATTCGGGCGCGACACCGCCGGCGCCGTGGAAGCGCTCGCGCACCCAATCGATCTCATAGCGCAGCGCACAAGCGAGGCAGGTGGCGTAGGTGCCGTTGCCGTGCAGCTCGATCACCTTTTCCACCGGCACGCCGGACTCTTGATGCAGGTTATCGATGTTCTGGGTGATGACGGCGGAGAGCTTGCCGTCGGCGACGAGGCGGGCGAGCGCTCGGTGGCCGCGGCCGGGTTTCGCGGCGCGAAACTTGTCCTCCAGCGCGAACTTGCGTCGCCAGGCCTCGTTGCGCATCTCCTTGCTCGCCACGAACTGATCGAAGGGGATCGGCTGGTTCTTGGTCCACAGGCCGCCCGGGGAGCGGAAGTCGGGGATGCCGCTTTCGGTGGAGATACCGGCGCCGGTGAAGGCGACGCCGCGGCGCGCAGCAGTGACGAGGGCGGAAAGCGCCTCGATCGCGGCCTTTCGGTCGGCGGCGATCACCGTCCCTTCTCCGGCGGCGCACCGTCGCCGGGACCGAGCGCCTTCTGCATCTCGACCGTGTCGAGCCAGCGGTTGAACTTGTAGCCCACGGCGCGGCGCACGCCCGTGTCGGTGAACCCCAGGCTCTTGTGGAAGCCGATCGAGGCGGCGTTGTCGCTGTCGCCGATCACCGCGATCATCTGGCGAAAGCCCCTGGCGGCACTCGCCGCCATCAGCGCCTCCATGAGAAGCCGGCCGATGCCGCTACGGAGGCGGTCCGGCCGCAGATAGACCGAATTCTCGATGGTGAATTGATAAGCGGGACGCGAACGAAAGACACTGGCATAGGCGTAGCCCACGACCTCGCCCGACCTCCTCGGCCACGAAGTAGTCGTAGCCGCCGTCGCGGATCGCGTGAAAGCGGCGCTCCATCTCGGCGCGGTCGGGCGCCCCGAGCTCGAAGTTGGCGGCCGTGGTCTCCACGTAGTGCCGGTAGATCTCGGTAATGGCGGCGAGATCGCGGACCTCGGCGGGGCGGATGCTCGATTGCTTTCGGTGGCGGTTTCATCGTGGCGTCGCTATTTTATCGATTTCAGAACTTCCCGCCAACCGGCCGCAAGGGAAAGAGGTTTTCATGCGCTATCTCCATACCATGCTGCGAGTGCGCGACCTCGACGCCGCCCTCGATTTCTACTGCGCCAAGCTCGGGCTGAAAGAGGCGTTCCGGCGCGACGACGACAAGGCGCGCTTTACCCTCGTCTTCCTCGCCGCGCCCGACGACGAGGCGCTCGTCGCCGAAAGCCGCAAGAAGGGCCGGCCGGCGCCGCTGGTCGAGCTCACCTATAACTGGGACACCGAGGACTACGGCGAGGCGCGCTACTTCGGCCACCTCGCCTACGAGGTGGACGACATCTACGCCGCCTGCGAGCGGCTGATGAAGGCGGGCGTCGTCATCAACCGGCCGCCGCGCGACGGCCAGATGGCGTTCGTGCGCTCGCCCGACAAGCATTCGATCGAGCTGTTGCAGAAGGGCGCGGCGAAGCCGCCGCAGGAGCCGTGGAAATCGATGAAGAACACCGGGCATTGGTAGGCCTGGGCTAGCTTGTGCCTCCAACCGCGGCCTTCCTATAAGGACGGCCCGTTCGCGCCCTTCGTCTAGCGGTCCAGGACGCCGCCCTTTCACGGCGGAAACACGGGTTCGATTCCCGTAGGGCGCGCCATAACAACGCTTGAAGGAGCAACGCCCATGTCCCGCCCTGCCCTGTTCGGTCTCCTCGCCGCCCTCGCGTTGCTGCCGAGCGCGCCAGCCTCCGCGCTCACCGCCAAGCAAAAGATGGACACCTGCAAATTCGGCGCCGACGACCAAAAGCTCAAGGGCAAGGCGCAGCAGGACTTCATCAAGAAGTGCATGGCCAACGCCGACGCGCCGGCGGCAAAGAGCAAGAAGAAGAAATAACGCCCGGCTACTCGTGCCGAGAGTGCCCGCCTCGGCTCAGGTAAAAACTTCTCGCCGCGCGTCCCGCCCCTTCCGGCGGCACGCCCCGTTCGTATAGCATCGCCCCATGAAACGCGGATTGGCCCTCGCCTGCGTCTGGTGGTTCGCGCTATGCGCCACACCGCGCACGGCCGACGAGATGCTGATGTTCGGCATGACCAAGGAATATGTCGCGTCGTTGTTCGGCGAGCGCATGCGCTACTGGTCGGGTCGGCGCGGATCCGAGGTCTACGTCATCGAGCAGCAGGCCGCGATCCCGGGCTTTCCGGCGGACGAGCGCGTATGGCTGCAGTTCCGCCACGACCGGCGCACCGGCCGCGATCATCTCACCGGTTGGAAGAACGACTGGCGGCTACTGCCGCCGCTTTAGGCAAAGCCGTTCAGCACGCCGCCTTGTCGTCATGCTCGGCGAGACGGCGCAGCAGCTCGGTCAAGCGCTCAGGCAAGGGCTTCGCCACGTCGGGGGCGTAATTCGCCCGCAGCTGCCGGCCGATGTTCGTGCGGATGGCACGCGTCGCCGACTTCTTCTCTTGCGGCGACTGGAAAATTTCACGCGGCATTTGCCTCTCCTTGCGAGGTCACAAAGCCGCCTACCCTGCTTTCCGTCCCTCCGGGCCTTGCGCCCCGTTCTTGGGGCTCGAGGATAGAACGCCGCAAGTAAAGCAAGTGTTCCACGAATAATTTATGCCAAACAATCCCTTAACACCAACGGCGTAGGCGATTATACGGCCGTCAAAGCTCGGCCTTGATGTTGTTCTCGCGCACGACCGCACCCCACACATGCATCTGCTCGGCCAGGAATCGCCTGAGCTCGTCCGGTCCGCCGAGGATCAGGGTGAGCTGCTGGGTCTCGGAAAGCTGCTTGGCAATGCGCTCTTCGCGGAACTGCGCCGCAAGCTCGGCGCCAAAGCGCTCGCTGATCGGCTTCGGCGTGCCGGCGGGCGCGAATACGCCCCACCAGGCGTAGGATTCGAACCCGTCGAAGCCGCTTTCGATGGCGGTCGGCACGTCGGCGAGGCCGGGCAACCGCCGCACGCCGGTCTGCACGATGGGGCGCAGCGCGCCGGCGCGTATCTGGGGATGGACGAGCGCCGCCGATCCGATCACCAGATCCACATGGCCGGCGATGGCGTCGGCGATCGCCGGCCCGCCGCCGCGATACGGAACATGGATGAGATCGGCGCCGGCGCGGCGGCCGAGCAGCACCATGGTGAGGTGCCCGAGGCTGCCGGCGCCGATGGTGGCGTAGCTCAAGGAGCCGGGCGTCGCCTTCGCCGCCGCGATCACGTCGCCGAGGTTGCGATAGGGCCGCGACGGATGGGTGGCGAGCACGTTGGGCGCCGTGCCGATTAACAGGATCGGCTCGAGGTCCTTCTCGGTGTCGTAGCCGAGGCTCGGCAGCAGCGAGGGATTGACCGCGTGGGTGTCGAAGACGAAGAGCCAGCTATTGCCGTCGGGCGCCGACTTCGCCACTTGCGCCGCGCCAAGGGAGCCGGAGGCGCCGGGCTTGTTCTCCACGATCACCGTGGCGTTGAGACGCTGCTGCAGGCCGGGCTGAAGCAAGCGGGCGATGGCGTCCACCGAACCGCCAGCCGGAAACGGCACCACCAGGCGAATGATGCCGGAGGGCCAGCTTTGCGCAGCAGCCTCGCGCACCAGCGCCGCCGCGGCAGCGGCACCGAGAATAAGCTTCCGCCGATCGAGCAAGATCATGGTGCCCCCGTCGGCCAAGCATAACCCAGGATCGAGCATTGCGGCATAACGGGAACCCTGCGCCGGAAGACGCGTTATCCCACGGGTGTGGGGGGCGAAACCCCGGACTTGCCTATGCGACAACCCCGTTTCCCCGTTCTGATCGACACCGGTCGCCGCCGCGTGCGCGCCCGGTTTTCCGCGCCGGCCACCGAAGAGCGCGCGCTCATCTCGCTGCACCTGCGTGAGATGGGCTGGAAAGCATACAGCGTGCGCCTCGACGAGCAAGCGAACGCGTGGGTCGCCCTCGTGATCGACAGCAGGCAGAAGCACGCCGCCTGACGGCCGCTTGCGCGGGCTGCTCGCCGGGCCTAAGGCCCTCGTGTGCGCGACGGCGAACCCGATCCTTTGCAGAAGTACGAACGGGTGCTGCCGTTTCGCAAGCGCCGGCAGCCGGACCCCGCGCCTGAATTAGACGCCGAAGATCGCGGCCACGGCGCCACCATCGCGGTGCTCATCGGCTTCCTCCTGGTTCTGATCGCGGGCGGCGTATGGCTGATGATCACGCTCCGCGACATCAGCCGCCTGCAGGACTGCGCCATGCAGGGCCGGCGCAACTGCGCGCCGATCGAGGTGCCGGCGCGCGAGCGCTGAACGCGTTCGGCCGAGCGTTATGGCCGCCGGGCCACGGGCGGCGGCGGTATCGCCCCGCGCTCGGAGAGGACCGTCACGGCCCGGCGGTTCTGCGACCAGCAGGAAAGGTTGTCGCATCTGGCTGCCCGCATGTCGCGGCCTCGTCCCACGCTGCGGACGCGCGCACCCTCGATGCCCTTCGACACCAGATAGCCGCGGACGGCATTGGCGCGGCCTTGCGACAGCTTCATGTTGAACGTCGCATTGCCGCGCTCGTCGGCGTGGCCCTCAACGGTGACGTCGAACATTTGGTAGCGGGTCAGCCATTCGACCTGCTTGTTCAGTGTAATCACGGCGTTTTCGTTAAGCGCCGCCGACTTGTCGTCGAAGAACACCCGGTCGCCCACGTTGAGCAAGAAATCCTGCGTCGAACCAGGCGCCACCCCGGGCGCCATCATCGGCGGAGGCGGTGGCGGTGGCGGCTCGGGCGCGAACGGGTTCGTCGCGCAAGCGGCGACGGCCATCACGCTTGCCGCAATCAGCGCGGCCCTCCTGCAGGCGCGCAACTTGCGATAGTCGAACATGATTCTCCCCCTCGCCCTCGCTCTTTACATCGCTCCGCAATGCCCGTCGATGCCGGCGCCACACCGCCGGGATCAGGCCTTGAAGGACGGCTCGACCGGCTCCTGGACGCTGGTATCGCGCTCCCAGCCCTCGTTCTCGAGCTTGATGAGCTGGAACGCCACGGCGCCCGCGTCGGCGTCGAGTGCCGGCAGCGCCTGGAACTCGGAAACCCAACAGCGGAACACGTTGTAGGCGATCACGAGCTGTCCCGCCTCGTTGAAGAGCTCGATGCGGACGTCCTTGCGAAAGTCCTTGAGCGACGTTTCGGCGACGGGCGCGGCGCCGAAATGCCAAACCTGGTTCGCCCAGCGCTCGAACTCGAAATCGTGGGTCACGCCGCGTTCGAGAATAATCGGCTCGTATTTGGTGCGGCCGGGAGACTTGCGGCTCGCGCTCGGATCGCCGCCTTCGCGGTGCTCGATGACCTCGGTGATGCGCTTGAGCGCGCTCACCTTGGAGATTCCGGCCACGTAGTGGCCGTCCCATTTCACCCGGAATTTGAAATCTTTGTAGGGATCGAAACGGTGCGGATTGACGCTGAACGGTGGCATGGCGCCCTCAAGGATCGACGGAGTACCTCCGGCAGCTCGATCTTACATGCCGCCGTAGAGCCAAGCGATGCCTTCATAGGCGTCCTCGGGTGTGCGGGCGCCGAGCATCTCGTTGCGCAGCTCCGCGGTGACGCCGCGGGCATGATAGAATTCGCCGTAGACCCGCGCCAGGATCTGCAGCCGCCCGGTGCGCAGGTAACGCGCCTCCTGATAGGCGCGGAAGGCGGCCGGCACGTCGTCGGGCCGCTCCGCCACCTTGTCGGCGAGGCAGAGCGCGTCCTCGGTCGCCATGGCGGCCCCTTGCGCGAGGTATTGCAGCATGGGATGCGCCGCGTCGCCGAGGAGCGTCACGCGGCCCCTGGACCATTCCTTGATCGGCTCGCGGTCAACCAGCGCCCACATGCGCCAGGTCTCGATGCGCTCCAGGAGCCGCAGCACCTCGGGACGCTGTCCGGCGAAATGCGCCCACAGGTCGGCGGGGTCGGCCTCCGTGTTCCAGCCCTCGATGTGACGGTCGGAATGGAAAACCGCGACGAGGTTATAGAGCGTGCCGCGGCGCAACGGATAGTGCACGAGGTGGGTGCGCGGCCCCGCCCACAGCACCACGTCGGGCTCCCACAGATCCTCCGGCACGTCGGCGCGTGGCAGCACGGCGCGAAACGCGATGTGCCCGGAGACGCGCGGCGCGCCGTCGCCCACGATCTTCTCGCGTACTTGGCTCCACACGCCGTCGCAGCCGATGAGGGCACGACCGCAGATCGTTTTACGCGGGCCGGTATCCGGACCGCCCAGCGCCACCTCGACGAGACCGGCATCTTCCACCGCATCGATCACCTGCTGGCCCGCGTCGAGATAAATGAGATCGTTGCTCCGGCAGGCGCCCAGCAGCGCCGCGTGCAGGTCGTGGCGGTGGGTCACCGCGTACGGCTCGCGGAAGCGGGCGATGAATTCCTCGCCGAGCGGAATGCGCGTGACGCTCTCTCCGGTAAGCGCGCAGCGCATCTCCTGGGCGCCGGGCCGCCAGGCGTCGGCGAGCACGGCGTCCTTGATCCCGAGCCGATCGAAGGCGCGGATGATGTTGGGCCCGAGCTGGATGCCGGCGCCGACCTCGCGGAAGTCGGACGCCTGCTCGAGCACGCGCACGGGGAAACCCTGGCGCGCGAGCGCGAGCGCCGCGGCCAAGCCGCCGATGCCGCCGCCGGCGATCAAAAAAGGACGATCATCGCCGCTCGACTGGGCCATTTCTCCTCGCGCTATTGGCGCGAGCCTATCGGCTGACCGGGGGTTCGAGCAACGGCGTCAAGGAAAAAGCTGCCGCCAATGCCACCCGCCCGAGAAACGCGGATCGTGGTAGCGCTCCCAAATTGCGCCGTCCGAGGTGCGTCCAACGACGCTCATGATCGCCTGATCGCCGACAATCGCTTTCGCCGAGGAGTCGGTTATGAACGGAAGGTTCGGTTGCGGCCGCGGCGGGTCCTGCGTGCCCCATTGCCAGCTTCCTCCGGTCCAAAGGTACTCGACCAAGTCGCCGTCGTCGGTGTGGCCAAAAACATTCATCACGATGCCGCTGCCCGCACCGGGAACGTCGCGAACGATCGCCGAGGTCATTTCAAACCCTTTGTTGCGCACCTCGGCCTGCGCCCCGGGCGCTTGACCTGGACGCCGGCCATGTCTCAACCACGGCTGCCATTCACGGCCGGTCGGGTCATCCAAGTGGCGCTGCCAAAGTTCCCACTGGGCGCCGATGCAATCATCGCTGTTACAGAAACCGGGTCGTTCCCATCCGTTCTGCGCAACGAGAAAGACCGCAAAAACATGCAGCTTGAACACCCCGTTCTCGCGCCGCGCCACGATAATCGGCGGGCGAACGCCGATGACCTCCGCCGTGCCCGTCGGCCCCTGCCGAATGAAGTCCTGACGGCCGGGCTTGCCGAGGGAAACCCAGGCCAACGCACGCGGCCTGGTGGCCGACCAGTCCAAGTAAAAGATTTCATTCCGAGCTCTTGGGGAAAGGGCTGATCCGCTTGCGGCGACAACCCACCCGCGATTCCGCTTGTCATCGAGCACCGCACTATTCGGCCCCGCCATAACGAAATCGATGCGATCGTTGAAGCGGGGGGTGGACGGCAAAATCAGGGGATATTTATAACTTTCCAGCCGAGGCCGCCCTGTTTGTAGAAATTCCATAAGGGACGTGCCCGGTTCGAACAGGCTGCGAAAGACGATACCGGGCAGCGGCCGATTTCGCGGCCTGCTGTTCCCGAAAAATAGCAAGTTGTCCTCGCCACCCTGCACAAAGTGGAATCCGGACTGGTAGAAGTGGCCGAGTTCGCAGGACGCGTTGGTTCGGACATACCAGAGGGGTTCGAAGGTCGGGAGCGTGGCTGGATCCTTTTGTTTCCAGGAAAGCCGAATCAAGCTCAAGGCGCCGGGGGGACGACGAGCACTGCCAGGGGTGCCAAAGAAACCGGGGGTGCACTTTGCTGCAACTACGTCGATGTTCGATTCACCTCCGACCCCGGTCCAGGCCACGCCGGCCAGCGGACGAACGCCATGCTCCGGAGTAAATACTTCTCTTCCTAGCGACGGCCTATGAAACCGCCAGGCGCAACCCCTCCGCTGGAAGGGGTCCTGCGCGCTGCGCGAGCAAATCGCGACCGGAAAGGCCGTGGCAGACGGTTGCACCAATGCCACCAGATGGAGAACATCGGGACGCACGGCATCCTGCAGAATGATGGGCGTCTGGTCTTTCACCATCTCCTGCTGGGCGCGCGCGATCGGCAGCGGCGCAAAAGTCGCGCCCAGGAAAATCAATCCGCATAACCTGAGAGTTCGCATGACGGGCCCCCGCGCGGACAATGCCGCTCATCCCCGTTTTTTTAGACCTACACCTTATAATACGCGCGATACCAGTCGACGAATTCCGCGACACCCCGATCGACCGGCGTCTGCGGCCGGTAGCCGGTGAGACGCTCGAGGAGCTCGGCGCGGGCGTGCGTCGCCGGTACGTCGCCGGGCTGCATGGGCAAGAGCTTACGTTTGGCTTTCTTGCCGAGCTTCTTCTCGATCGCCGCCACGTAATCGAGAAGGCCCGTGGGCGCGCCGCGGCCCACATTGACCACGCGGAACGGCGCGGAGGGACTGCCGAAGTCCGACGCGTCGGTATCCGGGTCGGCGCGCCTCGGCACCACCGGCACCAGCCGCACCATCGCCTCCACCAGGTCGTCCACGTAGGTGAAGTCGCGGCTCATCCGTCCCTCGCCGTAGATCTCGATCGGCTCGTCCTTGAGGATCGCCGCGACGAAGCGGAAGAGCGCCATGTCCGGCCGGCCCCACGGGCCGTAGATGGTGAAGAAGCGGACGGCCGTGGTGGGAATGCTCCACAGGTGGGCGTAGGCGTGGGCCATCAGCTCGCCCGCCTTTTTGCTCGCGGCGTAGAGCGAGAGCGGATAGTCGGCGCGATCGGTCTCGGCGGCGGGCGACGGGTTGGCGCCGTAGACGGAGCTGGTCGAGGCGAAAAGGAAATGCTTCGGCGGGGCGGCGCGCAGGCGCTCGAGCAGATTGAAGGTGCCGATGAGATTGGCGTCGATGTAGGCGCGCGGATTCTCCAGGCTGTAGCGCACGCCGGCTTGGGCGGCGAGATGGACAACCACGTCGGGCTTCGCCGCCTGGTAGCTCGCCGCGAGCTTGTCGGCGTCCTCGAGCATGGCGACGTGGGCGGCAAATTTAGGGGAGCGGGCGAGCTCGGCGTGGCGCGCCTTCTTCAGCGAGACGTCGTAGTAGGGCGTGAGCCCGTCGATGCCGACCACGGTGTGGCCGTCGGCAAGCAGCCGGCGCGCGAGATGAAAGCCGATAAAGCCGGCGGTGCCGGTAATGAGAAAGCGCACGAAAGTCCTTACCGCGGGCTGCTGCCCTTAGCGCGTCTTTTGCCCTGCCTTTACAGCGCCGCCAAGGGCTCGGCCGGCGCCACGTCGAGAATTCGCATCTCCACCCGCTCCTGCCCCTGCCAGCTGTTGAGCTGGAAGCAGCCCACCACGTGCAGCGGACGGCCGCGGGCGGCAATCAGCGCCTCGCCGAGCGGCCGGTTGAAGGCGCGGAACGCGATGCCGTTGATGGTGGTGCCGTCGCCGGCGCGCAGCCGCACGCGCACGTGGATGGCGCCAGCGGGCTCGGCGTAGGCCACCGTGTGCGACGGCAGCGCGAAGGTGGGCTCCGGGTTGCCGGCGCCGAAGGGGCCGGCGCGCTCGATCAGCTCCAGCATCTGCGGCGACGCGGCGCCGGCGGTAAGCGCGCCGTCGATGTCGAGGTAGTCCACATGACGCGCGGCGCTCACCGCCGCCTCCAGGTGCATCTCCAAGTGCGCGCGCAGATCGCCGAGGCGCTCGCGTGCCACGGTGAGCCCCGCGGCCATGGCATGGCCGCCGCCCTTGATGAGCAATCCGGCGTCGACGGCGGCGCGCACCGCCTGGCCAAGGTCGACGCCGGGAATGGAGCGGCCGGAGCCGGTGCCGCTCTCGCCGAGAAGCGCGATGGCGAACGCCGGACGGCTGAAGCGTTCCTTCAGGCGCGCGGCGACGAGGCCGACGACGCCGGGATGCCACCCCTCGCCGCTCGCCATGACGATCGCGCCTTTTTCCTCCAACCCGAGGGCGGCGAGCGCCTCGGACTCCGCCTGCTCCAGCGTCGCCTTCTCCACCTGCTGGCGCTCGCGGTTCAAGCGATCGAGCTCGGCGGCAATGGCGCCGGCTTCCGCCGGGTCGTCGGTGACGAGCAGGCGCGTGCCGAGCGTGGCGTCGCCGATGCGGCCGCCGGCGTTGATGCGCGGGCCAAGGAGAAACCCGAGATGAAACGGCGTGGGCGGGCCCTCGAGTCGGCTCGCGTCCATGAGCGCGCGCAGGCCTACGTTTTCGCGCCGGCGCAGTGCGATCAGGCCCTTGGTGACGAAGGCGCGATTGAGGCCGACGAGCGGCACCACGTCGGCGACGGTGCCGAGTGCCACGAGGTCGAGGAAGTCGAGGAGATCGGGCTCCGGCCGCGCGGAATTCCAGAAGCCGCGCGCGCGCAGCTCGCGCACCAGCGCCACCGCCGTCATGAACACGAGGCCGACGGCGGCGAGGTAGCCGAGGCCGGAGATGTCGTCGGCGCGGTTGGGATTGACGACGGCGACGGCCGGCGGCAGCGCGTGCCCGGTCTGGTGATGGTCAATAACCACCACGTCCATGCCGAGGTTGCGCGCTTCGGCCAACGCCTCGGCGCTGGTGGTGCCGCAGTCGACGGTGACGAGGAGCTTGGCGCCGCGCGCGGCGATGCCGCGCACCGCCTCGACGTTCGGCCCGTAGCCCTCATAGAGGCGGTCGGGAATATGGAAGAACGGGTCGAGGCCCGCCGTACGCAACACGCGCACGAGGAGCGCGGTGGAAGTGGCGCCGTCCACGTCGTAGTCGCCGAGAACGGCGACGCTTTCCCCGCGCGCGCCGCGTCGGCGAGGCGGGCGGCGGCGGCGTCCATGTCGGTGAGCGTGGACGGATCGGGCATCAGCCGCTTCACCGTCGGATCGAGATAGGCCTCCACTTCGTCGAGCGGCACGTTGCGGCCGGCGAGCACGCGGGCGAGCAGCTCCGGCACGTTGTGGCGTTGCGTCATCGCGAGCGCGAGCGCGGCGCCGCGGGCGTCGAGGCGGTCGCGCCAAACGCGGCCGCAGGCCGAGCGTTCGACGTTGAGGAAGGGGCGGATAGCGTCCATGCGATTCTCTGCGGCGCAGGCTATCGCATGTGATCCTTCTAGGCTCGCGGCTCTA
The DNA here is from genome assembly GCA_963792635.1 of uncultured Alphaproteobacteria bacterium. Taxonomy (GTDB): domain Bacteria; phylum Pseudomonadota; class Alphaproteobacteria; order Rhizobiales; family Xanthobacteraceae; genus DATNNN01. The sequence continues at coordinate 168,317 of CAWBWX010000006.1, read as the reverse complement.
CCCGATGCGCTTGGCCATCAGGATATCCGGCATGCCGAAGCCGGACGCGTCGGGCAGAACGCCGACCACGGCATAGCCGAGCTTGCGATAGAAGACGAACGGATGCCGATTGACGGGCGCCAACGTCTGCAACCGGCTCAGCACGTCGGGATAAAGCTCGGCGCCGAAGAGATTGGTGCCGCCGAAGTCGTCGTCGGTCCCGAGCCAGATCGTGAAGACGCCTTCAGCGCGAGCACGCTCCTCGAGCGCGCGCACGAGACTGGATCCAATGCCCTGCCCTTGCCGGTCAGGCCGCACCGCGAGCGGATGCAGCTCCCACGCCTGCGGCGAGTGGCGGATCGCGCCGATCCAGCCTTGCACGGCGCCGTCCTCGACGGCGGCGATGGCAAGGCGTTCGTCGTCGCCAAGGAACGTCTCGACCTCGGCGGTGGCTTGGCGCAGATCGCGCCATGCCGACGGCGCGTGCGCCATCGCCTCGACGAGAAGCGCCGCGGCCTGCTCGCGGCCGGTGGAGCCGAGGCTATCGAACGGGGTCAAGTCCATGCGGTCACCACTCGGCGTCCGCGATGACAATGCCATCAGTCCAAATGAAACTTCTCGAACTGCCGGTGCTCGGCGTCGATCCAGCGCACGGTGCCGGTGACCGAGCGCATCACCACGGTGTGGGTGTGGATACGCTCGCCGCCGAAGCGCACGCCGCGCAGCAGCGAGCCGTCGGTGACGCCGGTCGCCGCGAACGATGCAGTCGCCGCGCACCATGTCGCTGCATGTCGTACTTCTTCTTCGGGTCGTTGACGCCCATCTCGGCGGCGCGCTTGCGCTTCTCGTCGGAGTTCGAGCACGAGCCGGCCCTGCATCTGGCCGCCGATGCAGCGCAGCGCCGCCGCCGCGAGCACGCCCTCGGGCGCGCCGCCGATGCCCAGATAGATGTCGATGCCGGTGTCGTCGGGGTCGGCGGTGTGGATCACGCCGGCGACGTCGCCGTCGGTGATGAGGCGGACGGCGGCGCCGACCTTGCGCACCGCCGCGATCATGTCGGCGTGGCGCGGCCGGTCGAGGACGCAGCGCGGTGATCTCGTCCGGCTTCACGCCCTTGGCCTTGGCGAGCGCGCGGATGTTGTCGGCGGGCGGCGCGTCGAGGTCGACCACGCCGGCGGGATAGCCGGGGCCGATCGCGATCTTCTCCATGTAGACGTCGGGCGCGTTCAGCAGCGTGCCGCTCTCGGCCATGGCCATGACGGCGATCGCGCTCGGCATGTTCTTGGCGCAGAGCGTGGTGCCTTCGAGCGGATCGACGGCGATGTCGACTTGCGGGCCCTTCTTGTTCCCCACCTTCTCGCCGATGAACAGCATCGGCGCTTCGTCGCGCTCGCCCTCGCCGATGACGCACGGTGCCGTCGATGCGGCAGCTTGTTGAGCTCGCGGCGCATGGCGTCGACGGCGGCCTGGTCGGCCGCCTTCTCGTCGCCGCGGCCGCGCAGCCGCGCCGCCGACACCGCCGCGCGCTCGGTGACGCGCACGATCTCGAGCGACAGCACGCGCTCGATCATCAGCCCCGGCTGGACGGTGATCGATGTCATCTGCGTTTCCCCCATCAGCTCTTTTCGATGCGGATGACCTGCGGCTTCTCGGCCAGCACGCCGTCCTTCTCGATCGCCGCAGCGCGCGGCGCACGGCGTCCTCCGTCGTAGCATAGGTGATCAGGATCACCGGTGCGCGGCGCCGCCACGCGCTTGGGATCCTCGCCGCCATGCGGGCGGCGGTCGCGGCCGCGCTGCATGATCGATTCCAGCGAAATCTGCTCGTCGGCCATGCGCCGTGGCGATCGTCGGCGACGGTGCCGGGCTTGTCCACCGCCGACAGGCGAATGTAGTAGCCGCCCTCGTGGCGCTGCATGGGCGCGCGCTGGGGCTTCAGCAGCGTCGCCGCCGGCCGGCCGAACGGCGGCAGCGCGGCGGCCCGCCGCGAGATCGACGAGGTCGGCGACGACCGCCGACGAGGTCGGCCTCGCCGCCGGCGCCGGGGCCGACCAGCGTCAGATCCATCATGTCGGAATCGATCGCGACCGCGTTGAGGACGCCGTCGATCTCGGCGATCGCCGAGCCCTTCGGCACCATGGTCGGATGCACGCGCTGCTCGATGCCGGCGTCGGTGCGCTGCGCGACGCCGAGGAGCTTCACCCGGTAGCCGAGCTCATCGGCGGCCTCCAGATCGGCGAGCGAGATCGAGCTCGATCCCCTCGACGTGCACCGCGTCGGCGTCGATCTCGTGCCGAAGGCGAGGCTGGTGAGGATCGCGAGCTTGTGGGCGGTGTCGAAGCCGCCGATGTCGAAGGTCGGATCGGCCTCGGCATAGCCCAGGCGCTGCGCCTCCTTCAGGCACTCGGCGAAGGAGCGATGCTCCTCTGCATCTGCGGTGAGAATGTAATTGCAGGTGCCGTTCAGGATGCCGTAGACGCGGCCGATCTTGGCGCCGCCCAGGCCCTCGCGCAGCGTCTTGACCACCGGGATGCCGCCGGCCACCGCCGCCTCGAAGGAGAGCGCGCCGCCCTTTTCCTCGGCGAGCTTGGCGAGCGCGACGCCGTGCTTGGCGATCAGCGCCTTGTTGGCGGTGACGACCGGCCGGCCGAGCGATCAGCGCCGCCTCGACCGCGCTCTTCGCCGGATCGCCGTCGCCGCCCATCAGCTCGACGAACACGTCGATGCCGGGATCCCGCGCGAGCTCCACCGGATCGGCGACCTTGCGGATGGGCGCGAGATCGAGCGTCGGATCCTTGGGCGGGTCCTTCGAGGCGTAGGCGGCGAGCACGATCGGCCGGCCGGAGCGCTCGACGAGCTGGTCGCGGGCGCGCGAGATCATGCGGGCGACCGCCGAGCCGACCGTGCCCAGACCTGCGAGGCCTACTTTCAGCGGCTCGGCCATGGCAAATCCGGATCGATCAGCCGCGCGCGGCGAGCGGCAGGACGTTGTGCAGAATCTTGTCGGCGGAGTCGAGGAACCGGCGGACACCGCGGGCGCCCTGGCGAATGCGCTGCTCGTTCTCGACGAGCGCGATGCGCACGTAGCCCTCGCCGTGCTCGCCGAAGCCGACGCCGGGCGACACCGCCACCTCCGCCTTCTCGACCAGGAGCTTGGAGAACTCCACCGAGCCGATCGAGCGGAAGCGCTCGGGCAGCGGCGCCCAGGCGAACATGGAAGCCCTCGGCGCCGGGATCGTCCAGCCGGCGCGGCCGAAGCTCTCCACCAGCGCGTCGCGGCGCTTCTTGTAGGTGGCGCGCATCTCGTCGATGCAGTCGTCGGGGCCGTTCAGCGCCGCGGCGGCCGCGACCTGGATCGGGGTGAAGGCGCCGTAGTCGAGGTAGGACTTCACCCGCGTCAGCGCCGAGATCAGGCGCTCGTTGCCGACGGCGAAGCCCATGCGCCAGCCGGGCATGGAGATAGGTCTTCGACATGGAAGTGAACTCGACGGTGATGTCCATGGCGCCCGGCTACCTGCAGCACCGAGGGCGGCGGATTGTCGTCGAAGTAGACCTCGGCATAGGCGAGATCGGAGAGCACGATGAGCTCGTGCTTGCGCGCGAACGCCACCACGTCGCGATAGAAATCGAGATCGGCGACGCAGGCGGTGGGGTTCGACGGGTAGCAGAGGATGAGCGCGATCGGCTTCGGCGTCGAATGGATCACCGCGCGCTCGAGCGCGTGGAAGAACTCGGGCCCGGGCTCGCACGGCACCGAGCGGATGGCGCCGCCGGCCATGAGGAAGCCGAAGGCGTGGATCGGATAGCTCGGGTTCGGCACCAGCACGAGGTCGCCGGGCGCGGTGATCGCCTGCGCCACGTTGGCGAAGCCCTCCTTGGAGCCGAGCGTCGCCACCACCTGGGTCTCGGGGTTGAGCTTCACGCCGAAGCGACGGCCGTAATAGGCGGCTTGCGCCCGGCGCAATCCGGGGATGCCCTTCGACGCCGAGTAGCGGTCGGTGCGCGGCTTGCCGATCGTGTCCTTCAGCTTCTCGACCACGTGGGCGGGCGTCGGCAGGTCCGGGTTGCCCATGCCGAGATCGATGATGTCGGCGCCGGCGTTGCGCGCCGCGAGCTTGGCGCGGTTGACGACCTCGAAAATATACGGCGGCAGCCGCTGGATGCGGTGAAATTCGTGCATGAGCCTAGAGCCTTCGGGCGCCCGCTTCATAGCATCGTTCGCGCGCCGATAAACCCCGAAATGCTAGTTCTTGGCCCGCTCGATCCGCTTGCGAACCCCTTGCTCCCGCTCGACCGCGGCTTTCTCCAGCGCCGATTCCGAGGCCTTCTGCTCCTCGCTGGAAAGCATGGGCTTGGGCTCGACGCGCGTGGGCAGCGGCGCGGTGAGGCTGGGAAATTCGGGCTGCGGCCCGGGCGTCTGCGGCGGCAGCGGGGTGTTGGTGAACGGAATCGACGTGATCATGCCGCCGCAATTGGCGACGAAGAGCATTAACCCTGCCGCAAAAACCACGGCACGGTACCGCTTCTGCAAGGGTTTGCGGCTAGATTGAACCCGCCCTCGGGGAAGTTCGTTTGTCATATGGCCGCCGTCCGTGTCGGCTCCTATTATGGCGGAAGAGCGGTTAAGGGGGGCCAAGAACCGACGGGGAGTAAAATGGACCGCGCGCCAGAAAATGGTCCGGTCAGCGCCATCAATCCCGAAGCGTTCGCCGCCAATCTCGCGCGTCTCGTCGAGGAAGGCGGCCGCGCCATGGCCGCGTACCTGAAGCCGCGCGAAGAAGGCGCGCGCGAGGAGATGGCCGGGGAAATGGCCACGGTCATGAAGACCCTCGGCCAGGTCGCCGAGTACTGGCTCGCCGATCCCAAGCGCGCGCTCGACGCGCAGTCGAGCCTGGTCCAGGGCTACCTCAACCTGTGGGCCGCCACGATGAGACGCATGGCGGGCGAGCCGGCGGAGCCGGTGGCGACGCCCGACGCACGCGACCGCCGCTTCGCCGATCCCGACTGGAGCGCCAATCCGTTCTTCGACGCGATCAAGCAGGCGTATCTGCTGACCACCGACTGGGCGAGCCGCATGGTGCGCGAGGCGGAAGGGCTCGACGAGCACACCCGCCAGAAGGCGGACTTCTACGTGCGCCAGCTTTCCGCGGCGCTGTCGCCGTCGAACTTCGTGCTCACCAGCCCCGAGCTCTTGCGCGAGACCTTCACCTCCAACGCCGAGAACCTCGTGCGCGGCATGAAGATGCTGTCGGAGGACATCGAGGCGGGCAAAGGCGAACTCAAGATCCGCCAGTCCGACGCCAGCCTGTTCGAGGTCGGCAAGAACCTCGCCACCACGCCGGGCAAGGTCGTGTTCGAGAACGACCTGTTGCAGCTCATCCAGTATTCGCCCTCGACCGAGATGGCGATGAAGACGCCGATCTTGATCGTGCCGCCGTGGATCAACAAGTTCTACGTGCTGGATCTGGCGCCGGAGAAATCCTTCCTCAAATGGATGGTCGACCGCGGGCTCACGGTATTCGTGATCTCCTGGGTCAATCCCGACGTGCGGCTCGCCGCCAAGCGCTTCGAGGACTACATGCGCGACGGCGTGCTGGCGGCGCTCGACACGATCAAGACCATCACCGACGAGCCCGAGGCGCACACGGTGGGCTACTGCGTCGGCGGCACGCTGCTCTCCGTCACGCTCGGCTATCTCGCCGCCAAGGGCGAGCGCCGGGTGAAGAGCGCGACGCTGCTCGCGACGCAGGTGGATTTCACCCACGCCGGCGATCTCAAGGTGTTCGTCGACGAGGAGCAGCTCGCAGGCGCTCGAGAAGCGCATGCGCGAGACCGGCTTCCTCGATGCCGCCAAGATGGCGACCGCCTTCAACATGCTGCGCGCCAACGACCTGATCTGGCCGTACATCGTCAACAACTACATTCGGGGCAAGGCGCCCTTCCCGTTCGACCTGCTCTACTGGAATTCGGATTCGACCCGGCTGCCGGCGGCGAACCACACTTTCTATCTGCGCAACTGTTATCTGGAGAACAAGCTCGCCAAGGGCGAGATGGTGGTCGACAACGTGAAGATCGACCTGAAGAAGGTGACGGCGCCGATCTATAATCTCGCCACGCTCGAGGACCACATCGCGCCGGCGAAGTCGGTGTTTCTCGGGTCGAAGTCGTTCGGCGGGCCGGTGAAGTTCGTGCTCGGCGGCTCCGGCCATATCGCCGGCGTGGTCAACTCCCCGAGCAAGACGAAATACCAGTATTGGACCGGCAACGGCCCGCGCGACGACCTGGAGACGTGGGCCGAGCACGCCGAGGAGCACCCCGGCTCGTGGTGGCCCGATTGGCTCGTGTGGATCGAGCAGATGGGCGCCGAGCTCGTGCCGGCGCGCGAGCCCGGCGGCGGCAAGCTCGCGCCGATCGAGGACGCGCCGGGGCGCTACGTGAAAGTGCGCGCCTGAGCACCTTCGCTATTGCCGGGCTTGTCTCGGCCATTCACGATACCGGCCATCCACAATTCTCGAATTAGCTATTTGTTCACCATAGCTTTTCATAGCGATCGCGGTGTGGCGCAAACCTGCTACACTCTCTCGTCTCTTAAACCCCGCGCATGACGTGCGATGCCGAACGGTGTCCCATCATGCGTGCAGTGACCTTCTCCAGGAAAAAATCTTCTGGTCGTATCGCTTCTTCGACAAAGAAGGCGATCAATAGTCGTTCTCCAAATCAGCGGCGGCGACACGGCATGCGCCATCAGCCCATCGCGGTGCCGCGTCTGAAACTAGCTCTTCGGAGTCGGTGCGATCGAGGCTGAAACTATCGGGGCAATACTTGCGGCTACCGCATTCCTCACGGTCGCTCTTTTCACGATGCAAGGGGCTTTTCCCGTTATTGCTGTGCTTATCCGGGTGATCCGGCGTCGTCCTTCGAAACGCTGCGCTACGCGCTGCTCCTGAGAGTGAAGACCAGCCCTCGCGATCTTCCGCATCCCGAAAGGCCAGGTAAGCTCGGCCGGTCGTTCGGGAGGAAATCCATGCTTCGTTCAGTGCTCGCTTTTGTGGCTGTGGTGGCGGCGTGCAGCGCCGCGGCGGCGGAGGTCCTGCCCGCTCCCTCGGTATGGAAGAACCAGCGCGGCTCGGAGCTCACCGTGACCAAGGTCGAGCCGAACGGCAATTTCACCGGCACCTTCGTCAACCGCGCCCCCGGCTTCGGCTGTCAGAACGAGCCGTTCGACGCGAGCGGCCACGCGTGGAGCCGCCGCGTGGTGTTCACCGTGGTGTGGAAGAACGCCAAACAAGACTGCCGCTCCACCACCACCTGGTTCGGCCTCATGACCAGCAAGACGATGCAGACCACCTGGCAGCTCTCCGCCATCGATCCCAAGAGCGGCCGCCCCAAGCTGCGCTGGGGCCGCGACCGCTTCGACCGGGTGAAATAGACGCCATGAACGTTCCCGCGCGCGTGCCCACGACCGTCGCGGAGCTGAAGGGCCGCATCGGCGAGGAAGTCGGCCTGTCCGAGTGGCATCTGATCGACCAGGCGCGCATCGACCGCTTCGCCGAGGTCACCAACGATCATCAGTTCATCCACGTCGACCCGGTGCGGGCCAAGGCCGAGACGCCGTTCGGCGGCACCATCGCCCACGGCTACCTCACCCTCTCCATGCTCGCCACCATGGGCTACGAGGCGCTGCCTGCGCTCGCCGGCCGCGCCATGGGCATCAACTACGGCCTCGACAAGGTGCGCTTCCTAGCCCCGGTGCGGGCGGGCTCGCGGCTGCGCGCGCGCTACAAGCTGCGCGACGTGAGCGAGCGTTCGCCCAAGGAGATCATGCTGCGCTACGAGGTGACCATGGAGATCGAAGGCAGCGATAAGCCCGCGCTCTACGCGGAAGCGATCGCCATTGCCGTGCTCGCATGAGCGGCGATCTCCTCGACCTCGACGCCCGCGTCGAGCACCGCTACGCCGAAAATGCCGGCGTGAAGATCCACTACGCGCGCATGGGCAAGGGCCCGCTCGTGGTGATGATGCACGGCTTTCCCGATTTCTGGTTCTCCTGGCGCCACCAGATGCAGGCGCTCTCGCCGCACTATCGCGTCTGCGCGCTCGACATGCGCGGCTACAACCTCTCCGACAAGCCGAAGGGCATGGAGAACTACAAGACCCGCCATCTGATCGGCGACGCGGAAGCCGTGATCAAAGCCGAGGGCGAAACCCGCGCCGTCATCGTCGGCCACGACTGGGGCGGCAACACCGCCTGGGCGCTCGCCATGCACCGGCCGGAGCTCGCCGAAAAGCTCGTCGTCCTCAACATGCCGCATCCGTGGACGCTGGCGCGGCTGTTGGCGGAAAATCCCGAGCAGCACAAGAACAGCCAGTACGCGCGCAATTTCCAGGACCCGGAGTTCTACAAGAAGATCGACGTCGAGCGCCTGATCGGCTGGGTCAGCGATCCCAAGGCGCGGGAGAAATACCGCGAGGCGATGCAGAAGTCGGACACGCAGGCGATGCTGCACTACTACCAGGCCAACTATCCGCAAGCGAGCCCTACCAGGCGCCGCAGGGCGAGCCCGCCAAGGTGCGGGTGCCGACGCTCCTCATCCACGGGCTGAACGACAAGGCACTGTTGTCGGACGGGCCTCAACGGCGTGTGGAATTTCGTGGCGAGCGACCTCACCATCACCACCATCCCCGGCTCCGACCACTTCGTGCAGCAGGACGCGGCCGACCTGGTGAGCCGCACCATGCTGGCGTGGCTGAGGCGCTAGGAATTACGGAAACAGCGCGAGCTGCATCAGCCCTTCGGTCTCGGGGTAGCCGAGCATCAGGTTCATGTTCTGGATCGCCTGGCCCGAGGCGCCCTTCACCAGGTTGTCGAGGACGGCGATCACGATGACCCGGCCGGCGCTGCGGTCGGCGACGACGCCGATCTGCACGTGGTTGGAGCCGCGCACGAAGCGCGACTGCGGCACCTCGCCGAGCGGCAGCACCTGCACGAACACCTCGCCGGCGTAGAAATCCGACAGCACCCGGTGCAGATGCTCGGCGCCGGCGCCGCCCTCGGTCTTCACGTAGTGCGTCGCATAGAGGCCGCGGTTCATCGGCGCCAGATGCGGCGTGAAGGTGGGCGTCACCGGCCGCTTGGCGGCGAGCGAGAATTCCTGGTCGAGCTCGGCCATGTGCCGGTGCTGGCCGACGCCGTAGGCGTGCAGCCCTTCCGACACCTCGGCGAACAGCATCTCCTGCTTCAGGCCGCGTCCCGCCCCGGTCATCCCGCTCTTGGCGTCGATGATGATGGAATCGGGCTCCACCGCGCCGGCTTCGAGCAGCGGCACCATGGCGAGGATCGACGTCGTGGTGTAGCAGCCGGGCGAGGCCACGAGCCGCGCCTTCTTGATCTCGTCGCGGTAGATCTCGGTGAGGCCGTAGACCGCCTCCGCCTGCAGCTCGGCGGCCTGATGGGCGTGGCCGTACCAGCGCTCGTAGGCGATGGGATCGTGGATGCGGAAGCCGGCGGAAAGATCCACCACCTTCAGCTTCGGCGCCTTCTCCAACAAGCCCTTGACGATCGGCTGCGTCGTGCCGTGGGGCAGCGCGCAGAAGGCGACGTCGAGGTTCGCCGGATCGAGCTCCTCGACCTTGATCATGCGCGGCAGCTCGATGCCGGCGAAATGCGGATAGCTCTTGCCGATGGGCTCGCCGGCATGGCGGTCGGCGGTGAGCGCCTTGATCTCGACCTTGGCGTGGCGCAGCAGCAGGCGCACGAGCTCGGCGCCGGTGTAACCCGACGCGCCCAGGATCGCGACCCGTGTCAGTTGCTCGCTCATGGCGGCCTCGTTAAGGGGCCGGGAGCCTTAGCGCAATAGGGCCCGGCGCGAAAGGGTGGATCGCACATTGTTGTCATGTGGCTCCTACTACTTCCGATCCGATTGTGCGGAAGCGGTGGCCGGGATAGATTTCCTCGCAAGCGTACGAAATCACCAGGGGGAACAGCGTATGGCGGCCGACGGAACCTGGCACATCACCATCGACACGCCCATGGGCGCGCGCATGGCGAAGCTCACGCTCACCACCGACGGCGGCACGCTGCGCGGCCAGCAATCGGGCGACGAGGGCACCACCGAAATCTACGACGGCACGGTGAAGGGCAACGATGTCGCCTGGAAGGTCAACATCACCCAGCCGATGCCGCTGTCGCTTGCCTTCTCCGGCAAGGTGGACGGCGACAAGATTTCCGGCAGCGTGGACACCGGCGCCTTCGGCTCGCTCACGTTCTCCGGCGCCCGCGGCTGACGTTCGCCCGTGGCGAGGCCGCTGGTCCGCCGCAGCGGCGCGCTCGAGCGCTTCCTGCGCAGGCTGAAGATGGCGGCGATGCGCGCGCTCGGGCGCACGCAATATCCCGTGCGCGCCCAGGGGCTCACCTTCATCGTCGGGCGCCAGGACATCATCGACCAGCGCATCGCCTCGGACGGCACCTGGGAAGTCGACCAGTTCGACTTCATCGCGGCGCACGCCGGCGACCCGCCCTATGACGTCTTCCTCGACATCGGCGCCAACGCCGGCTTCTACAGCCTGATCGCCGCGAGCAAAGGCTTTGCCAAGGAGGTGATCGCCTTCGAGCCGGATCCGGGCAACCGGGCGCGGCTCGCCGCCAATCTCGCGGCGAACAATCTCAGCGACGACGTGTGGGTGCTCGACTACGCGCTCGGCGACAAGACCGGCGAGGTCACGCTCACCGAAGGCAATGCCTACAACCGCGGCGAATCGTACATCGCCCAGGACGCCATGCCCGCCGGCGAGACCACGCATAAGGTGCGCGTGGTGCGCTTCGACGACGAGTTCAAGATCAAGGGCAAGCGCGTCTACGTGAAGATGGACGTGGAGGGCTACGAGTTCTTCGCGCTCGCCGGCATGGCGCGGACGCTCAAGGACAACACCTGCTTCCTGCAGATCGAGATCTTCGCCGGCGATCCGGAGGAGCTGAAGCGGCGGTTGGCCAAGCTCGGCTACCGCTTTCTCGGCACGGTGGAGTTCGACCAGTTCTTCGTCAACGCCGCGTCGCCCTGAGGCTTTCGCCCCAGGGTCACGCGTTTTCCGGGGTCAGCGCGCCGCCGGATAGACGAAGGCTTCGGCGCCGGCGAGCTGCGAGGCGTGGATCGCGTTCGCCTCGGGAAGCATCACCACCATCACTTCCGGCATCTGGGTGGCAATACGGGGCGCGGTACGCGGCTTGGCGAACGTTCCGGCGGTGAGGGCCGCGGTCACGGCGAGCACCGCGAAACCGGTGAGAGCAAGCTTCCAGTTTTTCGTGAGCATCAGAGCCTCCAGGGTTTCGATGCTCACAGCAATACGCCCGGACGGCGACGCCCGTATGTGACCCGCAACACAGGTCGGATGAATTTTCGCGAATGCCCGATTGCGCGAGAAAAGGCGTCGAAGTGGTAGGGCGGCGCGCCGGTTCCGCCCTAAACAGGATTTGTCGAATATCTGGCATAGTCGCCGCGATTGATTCGCGGACCCGAACTCCCCATGTCTAGAAGCTCCATGCCAGCCAAGAAGACCGGAAAATCCAAGGCCAAAGCGCGCCAGTCGGACCTGTTCGCCGACGGGCGCGGCCGCGGTGGCCGCGACAACGCCCGCACCAAGGCGGGAAAGGCCGAATATGGCGCCGAGCACATCGAGGTGCTGGAAGGGCTCGAGCCCGTCCGCCGCCGCCCCGGCATGTACGTGGGCGGCACCGACGAGAAGGCGCTGCACCACCTCTTCGCCGAGGTGATCGACAACGCCATGGACGAGGCGATCTCCGGCCACGCCACCTTCATCGAGGTGGAGATGCACGCCGACGGCTTCATCACCGTCGCCGACAACGGCCGCGGCATCCCGGTGGAGGCGCACCCGAAATTCAAGAAGAAGTCCGCGCTCGAAGTGATCATGACCACGCTGCACGCGGGCGGCAAATTCAACTCGGAGGTCTACGAGACCTCCGGCGGCCTGCACGGCGTCGGCGTGTCGGTGGCAAACGCCCTGTCGGAGACGCTCGAAGTCGAGACCGTGCGCCAGGGCAACGCCTACCGGCAGGTCTACAAGCGCGGCGTGCCGCAGGGGCCGGTCAAGCTCGTGCAGAAGGGCGTGAAGCGCCGCGGCACGCGCGTGCGCTTCCGCCCCGACCCGCAGATCTTCGGCGAAGGCGCCGCCTTCAAGGCGAGCCGCGTCTTCCCCATGACGCGGGCGAAGGCCTATCTCTTCGGCGGCGTCGAGATCCGCTGGTCCGCCGACAAGGCGCTGCTCAAGGGCAGCGAGATTCCGGAAAAGGAGACGTTCCACTTCGAGAATGGTCTGCGCGACTTCCTCGCCGGCCAGATCGAAGGCAACACGCTGCGTCCACCCCGATCTCTTCGCCGGCCGCAGCGAGAAGAAGAGCGGCCATGGCGCGGTGGAATGGGCCGTCGCCTGGATCGCCGACGACGACGGGTTCCTCTCCTCCTACGTCAACACCATCCCGACCGCCGGAAGGCGGCACCCACGAGACCGGCCTGCGCACGGCGCTCACCCGCGGGCTGAAGGCGCACGCCGAGCGCATGGACAACAAGCGCGGCGCGTCATCACCGCGGAAGACGTGATGACCGGCGCCGGCGCCATGATCTCCGTGTTCATGCGCGACCCGGAATTCCAGGGCCAGACCAAGGATCGCCTCGCCAACGCCGAGGCGACGCGCCTCGTCGAGGGCACCGTGGGCGACGCCTTCGACCACTGGCTCGCCGGCAATCCCCTCGCCGCGACCAAGCTCCTCGACTGGGTGGCGGACCGCGCCGACGAGCGCCTGCGCCGCCGCCAGGAGAAGGAAATCTCGCGCAAGAGCGCGGTGCGCAAGCTGCGCCTGCCCGGCAAGCTCGCCGACTGCTCGAACGCCTCGGCCGAGGGCTCGGAAATCTTCATCGTCGAGGGCGATTCCGCCGGCGGCTCGGCCAAGCAAGCGCGCGACCGCCAGAGCCAGGCGATACTGCCGCTGCGCGGGAAAATCCTGAACGTGGCGAGCGCCGGCCGCGACAAGCTGATGGCCAACCAGCAGCTCGCCGATCTCGTGCAGGCGCTCGGCTGCGGCACCGGCACCTCCTACAAGGACGACGCGCTGCGCTACGAGAAGGTGATCGTGATGACCGACGCCGACGTGGACGGCGCGCACATCGCCTCGCTGCTCATCACCTTCTTCTACCGCGAGACGCCGAAGCTGATCGAGAACGGGCACCTCTATCTCGCGGTGCCGCCGCTCTACCGCCTGACCTACGGCTCGACCACGGTGTACGCCCGCGACGACAAGCACAAAGAGCAGCTGATGAAGACCGTGTTCAAGGGCAAGACCAAGATCGAGGTCGGCCGCTTCAAGGGCCTCGGCGAGATGCTGCCGTCGCCAGCTCAAGGACACGATGAACCCGAAGACGCGCAATTTGCTGCGCGTGACCATCAAGGACGCGATGCGCGCCGCCACGGCCAAGGCCGTCGAGCGCCTCATGGGCAACAAGCCCGAGGCGCGCTTCGAGTTCATCACCGAGAAGGCGGCGTTTGCGGAGGGGTTGGATATTTGAAGTTGAATAGTCAGCTCGGCTAGAACCAAATTTCCATTTGATGATTCTCTCGCTATCTTGCCTCATGTCATTTGTGGGTATGCGTTGAGCGGTACCATTCAAAGCAGCACGTCGTCGCCCCAGCACAAGCATCTAGAAGGTCGTCGGGTTTCGCTTGCTTCCTCTGCAGCCCCGCTATCCACCTATCTATGTCTGTTGAAGCCCTGCGCCATCAATAATCGTTTGCGCTGCTCGCGGCCTTCAGATGTTTTCTTTTTCATTAGCCAGTAGCTTATTTCCATTTAGGCGATAAAAAACCAGCTCCGGATGGGTCTCGCGAAACTTTTGCTGCCCATGCGTTCGTATAAATTATCAACTTCGTCGATTTTTTCGAGAAGACAGAAGAGCTGCTTGGCCACTCCGGCTTATCTTGGCTCACCTATTCGCTGCAGAATAATTGTTTTTAAATTTAAGCAAGGGACGCGCGCGTCCGAGAAAACGCGGGAGCGACCAAGACCAAGAATTTTCCTCGCTTCGAGGTCGCATGTTCTGCGGCTCGTTTCTGGCAGGCCAATAGGAATATCAATCATCGCCATATTAGGTCGAAAGCTCTCAACTTCTTCAAATTTGGTCAGAATCTGAAAATCGTCTCGAGCCTGTTCCCATTGACGCAAACAGCAACCCAGCCGCTACGACATCCGTCTAGCTCCCACCGCTTGCATGCGGCGTCCCACGGTTACCTCGTCACATGCGCCGCGACCGCGAGCCACCGGCCGCCGCGGCGGGCGTAGATGTCGGTGTAGCGGCCGTGGCGCTTCTCGCCATCGGCGGTCGAGTAGCTCGTGCGGCCGTGGATGATGGCGAAATCGCCGAGGATACGCACCTTCACGTCGTGGGCAGTGAGGTCCTTGATCGTCACCGGGCGACCAATCGCGGCGAGAAAATGCTTCTTATCGGAGATCGAGGCGTCGGGATTCGAGTTGAGGAAATCGTCGGCCAGGATCTCTTCGAAACGCGCCACGTCGCCTTCCTGCACCGACGGATGAAGTCGTCGTTGAGCGCCAATAGCTGCTCGTGATCGTTCCAGCCGCCTGGAGCCTTGGCGCCGGCAGCTTCGGATCGGCGCCATCAGCAATACCTCGTCGCCGCTGCGGTAGTATTCGATGCACGGCCGCGACGGATCGGCGTCCGGCCGGGTGCGCAGTTCGTTGAAGATCGCACCGATCTCCGACACGCGGCGGCCGTAGTCCATGAGGCGCCGGCGCACATAGCGCCCGCCGGGAAGCGTCCATTGCGGCAATGGCAGCGCGTTTCGGTCTCGGCGTGGATCGATGGCGACGCAGGCCCGGTACTCGCCGTCGAAAAACGCGCCGTAGACCTTGCGCCCTTTGAGCGTCGCGAGCTTCGACTCGAGCTCGCGAAACGCTCGGCGCCTGCTCGTGGACCGGCTTCGCCTTGTCGCCAATCGAGCACATGACGGGAATGTCGGGGATGGTGACGGTCGTGTCGGTCATGGGTTCCACCTGCTTGCCTACTCCGCGAACGGATCCGATCGGCGCGCCGATCGAATTCGACACCGGCGTCATCGGCCGCTCGTTGACGTGCAGGCGAAACACGTCGGGCCGGGCGTAGTGGCCGACCACGTCGAAGTCGTACTTGCCGCGGGCGATCTCGGCCAGGTCGAGGTCGGCGGTGAGGATCCCCTCCCCCTCGAAGTCCGGCCCGGCCAGCACCTGGCCGAGCGGCGCCACGATGCAGCTGCCGCCGCGCATCAGCACGGTCTTCGGGTCGTCGCCCTGGATCGCGTCGTAGTCCGCCGGGCAGTCGCCGCGGGTGAGATACTGGCAGGCCGACAGCACGAAGCAGCGGCCTTCGAGGGCGATGTGCCGCATGCGTCGGCAGCCAGGTCTCGCGGTCGTCCACGGTGGGGGCGCAGTAGAGCTCGACGCCCTTGGCGTACATCGCCGTCCGCAGCAGCGGCATGTAGTTCTCCCAGCAGATCACCGCGCCGATCCTGCCGAGCGGCGTGTCGAGCGACCGGCAGCGTCGAGCCGTCGCCGATGCCCCAGATCAGCCGCTCCATCGCCGTCGGCATCAGCTTGCGGTGCTTGCCGAGCAGCGCGCCGTCGGGCCCGAAGAAGAGCACCGTGCAGTAGAGCGTGCCGCCGTCGCGCTCGATCACGCCGACGACGAGGTGCAGCCGTGCTCGCCTTGGCCGCCGCGCCGATGCGCTCGGTGCGCCGGGCCGGGCACGTCGATGGCGCTCTCGAAGTAGCGGCGGAACTGTCTCGCGGCCCTCGCGGCGTGCGCGATGCCGACGCGGACGCCGAAGTCGAGCCCCTTGGGATAGCCGGCGACGAACGCCTCGGGGAAGACGACGAGCTTGGCGCCGGTCTTCGCCGCCTCGGCGGTCAGGCGCTCGGCCTTGGCGAGGGTGCCGGCGACGTCGAACGGCACCGGGCAGTCCTGCACGACGGCGACGCGAACGGCTTCAGGCATGATCATTCCCCCTTGGAGCAGCTAGCTCAAACGAAAGCGGGCCGGCTGGCAAGCGGGCACGTTTCCCGCACCAGGCGACCCGAGGCGGGGCGCGCGGCACGGGCGGGAACCGGCGGCGGCACGAACTAGGGTATTGACAAATCTCGCAAATAAATTTTGCCAGAACCTTATCCCCACTCTTCGTCTGGAATATATTCCTCCGCGTCTCGATCCAAGGAAGGGGCGCGAAGGCCTGCGAACCTTGGTGCGGATCGGGAGCGGTGGCCGGTCGATGCCTTTCGCAAGGCGTCCCCCGGCGGCCCAAGCCGCAACGGCCCGGCGCGCCTGCCGCGCGTCACGGCCTCTCTTGGTGGTGTGCTCAGGCGTCGCCAAACGCCGAAAGCAGGCCGAGGGCCGCTAGCGTTGTCGATAGAGCTTGGGCCGCGTGCGGAGCGCGGTTCGGTCAGTCCACCGGGGTTGTCGCGGAGCAAGCCGCAAACGCCGCGCGTGGGACGCCGGGCGACCGGCGGAGTCCGCGTCACTACCCGGCCCGGTAAGCCTCGGTACCGCGAGGCGCCGAGGCCGCGGGGTCCGTCACGACCCCGGCGTCCCGCGCCGCCCTTCTTCGTTGGGTGGACGGAGTTGCGTAGCCAGGCCTCGGGGCGAACGCCGCTCGCGAGAAGGAGAACGGCTGTGCGTAATCCTCCCTCATGCCCGGGCTCGACCCGGGCATCCAGAAAGGAAGGCACTGGATTGCGATTCGTCTGGATCGCCGGGTCAAGCCCGGCGATGAGGGGAAGAGAGGAAGCGGCGCCCGCAAAAACAAAAAACCCCCTCTCGCTTACGCGAGAGAGGGCTTCCGATCCTCGCGCCCGCCAGTACATCCGTGGTCGGTCGCGGTTTGGATCGGCGGCGCGTTTGGCGCGCCGCTTCGGCTTAGGCCGCCTGCAGGTTTTCCGCGGCGTCCTTGCCGTTCTTCGGGCTACGTACGACCTCGTAGGTCAGCTTCTGACCTTCGGTCAGGTTGTACATGCCGGCGCGCTCGACGGCGCTGATGTGGACGAAAACGTCCTTGCCGCCGTCATCGGGCTGGATAAATCCGAAACCCTTTTGCGCGTTAAACCATTTCACGGTTCCAGTGCTCATAGTGCTTGGTCTTTCCTTGTTCGTGCTTCTGAGCGAAAAGGAACCGCGCGACGCGCGGACCCCGGCTTTCATCGATGTTTTGGGAGGTCGTCAGCAGCGTGGAATTCACCACGCGAGGCCAAGTCGTTCGGCCGAAACTCGATGGGGGTCAGTTAGGCATGAATTGCGCTTTAATCAAGACCCCAGCGAAAAAAAGTCTACAAACCCAATCGTTTCATGCTATTAAGGGGCATGCCTTTCATCCGCCGGCGAGTTGTCAGCACGGAACGGGACGCTTTTGCGCTGTTTCAGGAGACAGCGTGAGTCTCGCAGAAGTTCAATGTGGGCCAGATCGTCCGCTACACCTCCGGCTTCGTCGGCCGCACCGGCGCCGACGCCAACTACAAGGTGGTGCGCGTGCTGCCGCTCGAAAACGACGAGCAGTTCTACCGCATCAAAGGCGACCACGAGGCGCACGAGCGCGTGGCGCGCGAAAGCCAGCTCGCCGGCGGCGGCTGAGCGCCCCCACCCTACTCAAACGGCAATCCGACGTAATTTTCCGCGAGCGACGTCGCCGCGGCCTGCGAAGCTCGTCACGTAATCGAGCTCGGCAAGCTGGCGGCGCATGTCGAAATCGTTCCTCCCGGTTGAGGCGGTGCAGCATCGCCGTCATCCAGTAGGAGAAGCGCTGCGCCTTCCACACGCGCTTCAGGCAAGTGGCGCTGTAGCCCGCGAGGAGATCGCTGCGGCGCTCGCGATAGAACGCATTCAGCGCCCGCGACAGCACGCGCACGTCGGCGATCGCCAGATTCATCCCCTTGGCGCCGGTGGGCGGCACGATGTGGGCGGCGTCGCCGGCGAGGAACAGGCGCTTGTATTGCATCGGCTCGGTGACGAAGGCGCGCATGGGGGTGACGCCCTTCTGGGTCACCTTGCCCTCGACGAGCTTGGCGGTGCCGCCGAGGCGCAGATGCAGCTCCTCCCAGATCCTGCTGTCCGGCCAGTTGTCGGCGTCGTCTGCGGGGTCGCACTGGATGTAGAGCCGCGACACCATGGGCTCGCGCATCGAGTAGAGGGCGAAGCCGCGCTCGTGAAAGGCGTAGATCAGCTCCTTATTCGGCGGCGGCGACTGGGAGAGAATGCCGAGCCAGCCGAAGGGGTAGACGCGGTCGTAGGTGGTGAGCACGCCCGCCGGCACGCTCGGCCGGCAGATGCCGTGAAAGCCATCGCAGCCCGCGATGAAGTCGCAGTCGATGGTCTCGGCGCCGCCGGCGTGGGTGAAGCGGATCTTCGGCTTGTCGGTGTCGAAGTCGTGCACGCTCGCGTCGAGAGCGTCGAACAGAATGGTGCCACCGGCGGCCATGCGCGCGGCGATCAGGTCCTTCACCACCTCCTGCTGGCCGTAGACGGTGATGTCGCGGCCGATGAGCGCGTGGAAGTCGATCTCGCGCAGGCTTCCGTCGAAGGCGAAACTGATGCCGCGATGGACCATTCCCTCGCGCTGCATGCGTTCGCCGACGCCGATTTCCATGAAAAATTCGCGCGCCCAGTGCTCGATGACGCCGGCGCGCACGCGGCTCTCGATATAGTCGCGAACTCCGGTTCTCGACAATGATCGATTCGATGCCGGCGCGATGGAGAAGATGCGAGAGCATCAAGCCAGCCGGCCCGGCGCCGACGATCCCCACCTGCGTACGCATCGATCCTCCTCCGTCCCCATCCTCCTTAGGGCCGATCGGGCGCGCCAGACAGTGACGAATGGGGAAACGCCGGAAAAATCCGGCGCCGTTAGCCTCGGCGCCCGGCCGCGCGGACGAGGCCGCGGGTTGCACCGGGATCGGTTTCCTTGAGCGTCGCATCGGCGGCGATGACGCAATTGCGGCCCGCATGCTTGGCCTTGTAGAGCGCGATGTCGGCGCGCTTGAGCAGGGTGTCGATCGTGTCGCCATCGCGCCATTCGCTGACACCGAAAGAGCCCGTGAGCTGCACCATCGTGTCGCGGACAGGGACCCGCAAGGCCGCGAGCTCGTTCGCGGATGCGCTCCGCGCTAACCGTGGCCTCGGCCAACGGCTGCTCGACTACGATCACGAACTCCTCGCCGCCAAGCCGTCCGACGATCCCCTTCTCGCTCAGCACCTGCATCGCCACGGCCTTGAGGACGCGTCACCGACGTCGTGGCCATACTGGTCGTTGATCGACTTGAAGCGATCGATGTCGACGATGATCGCGGACAGATCGTTGGTCGGGACGCAGCGTACCGACGCAGCTTCGGCGCACTCGAAGAAGGCGCGACGGTTGAGGAGGCCGGTCAGGCTGTCGGTGGTCGCGAGCCGGAATAACTCGCGCTGCAAGTCGCGCAGGCGTTTGGCGGCGCGCAATCGGGCGTAAAGCTCCTCGGTGGCCGGCGGTTTGCCGATGAAGTCGTCGGCGCCGTTGTCGAGGGCCTCGATCAACTTATTTTTCTCGTAGTTGGACGACATCAGCACGATGTAGATCGATCGGCCGCGCGTCATCTGCTGGCGTACCTGACGGCAGAGCTCGAGCCCGGACATGGACGGCAGCTCGACGCTGGTGATCAGCGCGTCGACCTCGGAATTGCCTTTGATGTACGCCAGCGCCTCCGGCGCATCGGTAAACGGATGGATGGCGCGATTACCCGCCTCGAGGAGGCCGGTCACGATCTTGAGCACGGTACGGCTCGGGTCGACGACGACAATGCGCATGAAAGCTCGCTACGGGATTTCCCGTACCAGGAGTTGTGCACCAGGCAGGTTGACGAAGGCTTTACCGCCGGCGGGTCAGGACCCTGGCGGCGGGGCAAAGAAGCAGCGGCGCGTGCCGTCCGGCCGCTTGCAGCGCCAGAAAGCGCCATCCGGCGACGGCTGCACCTCGCTGAAGGGCACGAACTCGCCGTTGATGAGTTCGTAGCCCGTTCCGGTCTCGTGCACCGGGTTCACCACGAAGCAGTCGCCTTCCCCGCAACACCATTCGCCGGCGGCATTCTTGAGCTGGCCGCGAGCGATCCAGGAGTCGTGCGCGAAGGCGACGGAGAGGAAGGCCGCGGTAGCCGCGGCCGCAACAGCGATCGTAAAGACCCGGCGCATAGCTGCTCCTTCCAAAGAAGAACTCAGCCGAACGCGACCGAACGCTCGAGATTCGCTCCGGTACGGTTAACGGGAGGTAAACGCCCCGTTCCGCCGCTTGCCGGTGGGGGAAACCCGTATCCTCAGCCGGCGAGCCAGGGGACGAGCAGGCGGTTCATCGCCTCCGGCGCCTCCAGGGTCGAGAGATGACCGCAGGCGGCGATGATCTCGAGCCGGGCGCCGGGAATGCCGGCGGCCATTTCCTCGGCCAGCGCGGGCGGGGTGATCTGGTCCGAATCGCCGACCATGACCAGCGTGGGACAGCGGATCGCCGGCAGCTCGGCTCGCGAGTTCGGGCCGGCCCATGACCGCCATCTGCTGGCGCACGAAGGCATCGACGCCGACCTCCTCCGCCATCGAATCAACGACGGCACGCAACGCCTTGTCGCCGCTGCGCGATTGGTGAACGATCGACGGAAACAACACATCGTTCACCGCCCGCAGTCCCTTGGTGGTGGCAAGTTTGATCAGCACGTGGCGGCGCGCGGTCTGCTCGGGGGTGTCGGCGCGGGCCCCAGTATCGAGGAGCGCGAGCTTGCCCAAGCGATCAGGCGCCTGGCGCAGGATCTCGAAGGCGACGTAGCCGCCCATGGAGAACGCGACAAGATGAAAACGCGGCGGGGCGTCGGCGAGGATACGCCGGGCAAGGTCGGCGATATTCGCGCTCCGCGTGTGGTCGGCGACCGTCACCGGGCCGATCCGCCACAACGGCGGGACCTGGGGCGCATAAAGCCGCGCCGAGCAGAGCAGCCCGGGGATCAGCAGAAGCGGGAAAGGCTCGGACATACTTCACCTTGTTGCGGCAAATCGTGGGTTTTCGAGCTGTCGAGGTTGACTTCGCCCCTTTCGTCCCTATGTTGCAATGCAGTCGACGCACGAGATCAAACGCGCGCTCCGATCGACTTCATCGCCCGCCCCCAAGACGGCGTGGCTTCTCGGGAGCGCCACCAACGGAACTTTCCAACTACATGCCTTTCACCAAACTCGGATTGAGCGACAAGGTGCAAGCCGCCGTCGCCGCCGCAGGCTATACGACCCCCACCCCCATCCAAGAACAGGCCATCCCGCAGGTGCTGGCGCGGCGCGACGTGCTCGGCATCGCGCAGACCGGCACCGGCAAGACCGCCGCCTTCACGCTGCCCATGCTCACGCTCCTGGAAAAGGGCCGCGCGCGGGCGCGCATGCCGCGCACCCTCATCCTCGAGCCCACCCGCGAGCTCGCGGCGCAGGTCGAGGAAAGCTTCGGCAAGTACGGCGTCAACCACAAGCTCTCGATGGCGCTGATCATCGGCGGCGTGTCGTTCGACGACCAGGACGCCAAGCTCATGCGCGGCGTCGACGTGTTGATCGCGACGCCCGGGCGGCTGCTCGACCACTTCGAGCGCGGCGGCTCTTGCTTACCGGCATCGAGATCCTCGTCATCGACGAGGCCGACCGCATGCTCGACATGGGCTTCATCCCGGACATCGAGCGCATCTGCAAGCTCGTGCCGTTCCAGCGCCAGACGCTGTTCTTCTCGGCGACCATGCCGCCGGAAATCTCCCGCCTCACCAGCACCTTCCTGCACAACCCCGCCCGCGTCGAAGTGTCGAGGCCGGCGAGCACGGTGGCGAACGTCACCCAGGTGCTCGTGCCCTCCGCCTCCGATCCGGAAAAGAAGCGCGAAGTGCTGCGCCGCCTGATCCGCGAGGCCGAGGGCCTGAAGAACGGCATCATCTTCTGCAACCGCAAGACGCGAAGTGGCGAAGCTGCACCGCTCGCTGGTCAAGCACGGCTTCTCGGCGGCGGCGCTGCACGGCGACCTGAGCCAGCCGGCGCGCACCAAGGCGCTCGACGGCTTCCGCAACAACGAGATGACGCTGCTCGTGGCCTCGGACGTCGCCGCGCGCGGCCTCGACATTCCGGACGTCAGCCACATCTTCAACTTCGACGTTCCGCACCACGCCGAGGACTACGTGCACCGCATCGGCCGCACCGGCCGCGCCGGCCGCGGCGGCGCCGCGCTCATGCTCGCGTCATCGCCGACAAGAAATCGATCGCCGCCATCGAGAAGCTGATCGGCAAGCCGATTCCCTGGGCCGGCGAAGCGCCGCGCGAGGAGCCGGCCGAAGCGAGCGGCGAAGCCCGCCGCGACGGCAGGCCGCCGCGCGAAGGCGGCTCGGGTCGCGAAGGCGGTCGCCGGCGCCGCGGCCGAGGCGGACGTTCGCGCCCGGCGGCGCACGCCGAGACACATCCCGCGCCGCAGGCCGAAGCTCAGCCGGCCGCGCCGCGTCAAGTGGACACAACCGCGCCAAGAGCAGCCACGACCAGTACAGCCGCGTCAGGAACGGCCACGCAGCGAGCCGCGCCCCGAGCGGCACCAGGACGCTCCCGCCGGTGCCAGCGCCGACTCCGCCCAGCTCCCCGCCTTCCTGCTGCGTCCGGTGCCGCAGCGCGCGGGCTAGCGCTTTCGCTTCTTTCCGATGCGTCTTTTCGATTTCTTCGCCGCCGCGCGTTCCGCCGCGGCGAGCGAGGCGCGTGCAAAGCGGGCGAGATCGTCCGGATCGTCGAGCAGGCGATCCGGCAGCCGCCAGTAGGACAGCGCCACCTCCCGCCCCTTCTCGCGACGATAGACGTAAGGCTTGGAACCTTCCGCCTCGAACGCCGGCCGGTTGTCGTCGTCGACCTTCAGGAAAATTTCGCCGCGCACCACGAGGCCGAACATGAGGCCGTCGGCGAAGATGCCGGCGCCGGAGAACATGCGGCGCACGGAAACCGGCCCAAAGGCCGAGAACAACTCGCGGATATATTCGGGATCTTGCAGCGCCACGCGGTCAGGCGCGGGCGGCGTCTTTCGCCGGCGCGAGCGACACGGATTCGCCGCAGCCGCAGGACGACACCTCGTTGGGATTGCGGAAGACGAACTTGGCCGACAGCTTGTCCACGGCGAAGTCCATCTCGGAGCCGATCAGGTAGAGCACCGCTTTGGAGTCGATCAGCACGCGTACGCCTTGCGTCTCCACCACCTCGTCGCCCGGCGCCGCAGCCTCAGCGAGATCGAGCTGGTAGGTCATGCCGGCGCAGCCGCCTTTCTCGAAGCCGACGCGCACGCCGACCACGGGCTTGTCGGCGTTGGCGACGATGTCGCGAATGCGCGCGACGGCGGCATCGGTGACCTTGATCACGGCGGGTCGCGGACGGGGCGTATTCATGGGATCGGTTCCAGACCTGAATCTATTTTACCAAAGCACAGATGGGGTTACCAGAGATTGAGCGCAAGGCGGGCTTCCTCGGACATGCGGCTTTGGTCCCACGGTGGTTCGAACACCACGTTCACTTTCACCGGACCGACGCCCTGCACCGAGGCAACGGCGTTCTCCACGCTGCCGGGCAGCTCGCCGGCGGCGGGGCAATTGGGCGAGGTCAGCGTCATCTCCACCATGACCGAGCGGTCGTCGGCGATGTCGACCTTGTAGATGAGACCGAGCTCGTAGATGTCCGCCGGTATCTCCGGGTCGTACACCGACTTCAGCGCCGTCACGATGTCATCGGTGAGGCGCGCGAGCTCGTCCTGGGGAATCGCCGATTGGATGGCCGGCGCGTGCGGCTTGGTCGCGGTGCTGTCACTCATGCGAACATTTCCTGCGCCTTCAATAGGGCGTCGGCAAAGACGTCGACCTCTTCCGTGGTATTATACAGGGCAAATGAGGCGCGACAGGTGGCGGTGAGGCCGTAGCGGTTCAACAGCGGCAGCGCGCAGTGGGTGCCCGCCCGCACCGCGACGCCGGACCGGTCGATGACGGTGGCGACGTCGTGCGGGTGCGCCCCCGTCATCTCGAAGGAAACGATGGCGCCCTTGTCGCGCGCCCGCCCGATGATCTTGATGGAGTTGATGCGCGACAGGCGCTCGGTGGCGTAGGCCAACAGCGTATGCTCGTGCGCCGCGATACGCCGCACCCCAAGCGTGCGCACATAGTCGATGGCGGCGCCGAGCCCGATCGCCTGCACGATCGGCGGCGTGCCGGCCTCGAACTTGTGCGGCGGCTCGGCGTAGGTGACGGTGTTCTCGCTCACCTCGCGGATCATCTCGCCGCCACCGGCGTAAGGCGGCAGCTCTGCGAGCCACGGCTTCCGCGCGTAGAGCGCGCCGATGCCGGTCGGGCCATAGAGCTTGTGGCCGGTAAAGACGTAGAAGTCGCAGCCGAGCGCCTGCACGTCGACCTCGGTGTGCACGGCCGCCTGGCTGCCGTCGACCAGAACCGGAATGCCGCGGGCGTGCGCCATGCGCACCACTTCCTTGATCGGCACCAGCGTGCCGAGCACGTTCGACATGTGGGTGATGGCGACGATCCGGGTGCGCGGCGTCAGCAGCTTCTCGAACTCGTCGAGGAGGAAGTTACCGTCCTCGTCCACCGGCGCCCACTTGATCACGGCGCCGCGGCGCTCGCGGTGAAAATGCCAGGGCACGATGTTGGAGTGGTGCTCCATCAGCGAGAGTACGATCTCGTCGCCGGCGCCGATCTTGGCGCGGCCGTAGGAGGCGGCGACCAGATTGATCGCCTCGGTGGCGTTGCGGGTGAAGACGATCTCCTCGGTGGAGCCGGCATTGAGGAACGAGCGCACCTTCTCGCGTGCGCCCTCGTAGCCCTCGGTCGCCGCGTTGGCGAGGAAATGCAGGCCGCGGTGCACGTTGGCATATTCCTGCTCGTAGGCGTCGCGCATGCGGTCGAGCACCGCGAGCGGCTTCTGCGCCGACGCCGCGTTGTCGAGATAGACGAGCGGCTTGCCGTAGACCTGGCGGGACAGAATTGGAAAATCGGCGCGCACGCGCGCCACGTCATAGCCGCCGTTCTGCACGGCGGGATGGGTGGTGTTGGTGCGCGCGTCCATCAGCGGCGCTCCGCGAGCCAGGCGCGCACGCGTTCGGCCAGTACTTCGCGGATTCCCTCGTGCGCGATGGTGTCGAGCGGCGCGCCGACGAACGATTCGACCATGAGCGCCTCGGCCTCCTTACGCGGGATGCCGCGGGCACGCAGATAAAACAAGAGGTTCTCGTCGAGCGCGCCGGCGGTCGCGCCGTGGCCGCACTGAACGTCGTCGGCGAAAATCTCGAGCTCGGGCTTGTTATCGGCTTCCGCCGCCTCACCGAGCAGGAGCGCACCAGTCATCATCCGCGCGTCGGTCTTCTGCGCGCCGGGCCGCACCACAATGCGGCCCTGGAACACGCCGCGGCTCTCGTCGTCGAGGGCCGATTTGAAGACCTCGCGGCTGCTGCCGCCCGGTTGCGCGTGATCAACCACGAGCGTGGTGTCGGAGTGCTGACGGCCGCGCAACAGCGTGGCGCCGGCAAGCGTCGCCTCGGCCTTCTCGCCCTGAAAGCGCACGGTCAGCGCGTTGCGCGAAAGCGCAGCGCCGGTGGTGAGCGCGAAGGTATTGAGCCGCGCGTTCTTGCCGATTTCAGCAAGCACGTTGGTGTAGCGCCAGCCCGCGTCCTCGACATCGGCGCGCACCGCGACGAGCGCGCTCGCCTCATCGAGAATGAGCTCGCTTGCGCTATTTCCCTGGTGCGCCTTTCCCGACCCGACAAAGCTCTCGACCAGGGTCGCACGGCCCCCCTTGCCTACGGACACGAACACCCGCGCGAAGGTCGCCACCGGTGCGTCGCCGACAAACGCGTGCATCACGTGGATGGGACGCTCGATCGCCGCGTTGGCCGCGACCTCGATGATCACGCCGTCGTTGAGGAACGCGGTGTTGAGCGCGAACAGGGCGTCATAGTTGTCCGGCGCCAGCGTGGCGAAGCGCGCGGGCAGATCGCCCTTGGCAAGCGCCGCGGCGAGCGGGCGGATAGCGAGACCTTTCTCCAGATTCTTGAGATCAGAAAGCTCACCAACGAAGCTCCCATTCACCAGCACGATACGGCGGGCGTCGACGCCGGGCAGCGGATCGAGCGCGCGCGCCGCGGCGAGGGCCTTGGCGTCAGGCGGAGCCGCGAGCGGCGCCGCCTCGCGCAGCGCGGCGCGCACGTCGGTGTATTTCCACTCCTCGATGCGCCGGTGCGGCAGGCCGCCCTGCAGGAAGGCGTTGCCCGCCTCCTCGCGCAGGCGCGCGACCGCGCCCTTGCCCGGCAGCTTCGGGCGCAGCGCCTCGATCTGGGCGGCGAGCGCCTGCTCGGCCGGCGTGCGGATGCGCGCTTCCGCGTTCATTCGGCCGCCTCCTCGAGCCCGGCGTAGCCGCACTCCTCGAGCTCGAGCGCGAGCTCCGGCCCGCCGGAGCGGATGATTTTGCCCTTGGCCATCACGTGCACCACGTCGGGCACGATGTGGTTGAGCAGCCGCTGGTAGTGGGTGATGACGATGAACGAGCGCTTGGGCGAGCGCAGGCGGTTCACGCCGTCGGCGACGATGCGCAGCGCGTCGATGTCGAGGCCGGAATTGGTCTCGTCGAGCACGCACAGCTTCGGCTCCAACAGGGTCATCTGCAGAATTTCGTTGCGCTTCTTCTCGCCGCCGGAGAAGCCGACGTTGACCGGGCGCTTGAGCATTTCCTGCTCGATGCCGAGCGAGGTCGCCTTTTCCCGCACCATGCGGATGAACTCGGGCGTCGACAGCTCCGGCTCGCCGCGGCGCTTGCGCACCGCATTCACCGCGGTGCGCAGAAACGTCATGGTGGCGACGCCGGGAATTTCCAGCGGATACTGAAAGGCGAGGAACAGCCCGCGTGCGGCGCGCTCGTCAGGCTCTAGGCTAAGCAAGTCCTCGCCCTCGAACAGCACGCTGCCGCCGGTCACTTGGTAATGCGGCTTGCCGGCGAGCACGTGGGCGAGCGTCGACTTGCCGGAGCCGTTCGGGCCCATGATCGCGTGCACCTCGCCCGTCTTCACGGACAGATCGAAGCCGTTGAGGATTTGACGGTCCTCGACGGAAACGGAGAGGTCTTTTACTGCAAGCAGGGACATCTTTTTTTCCAGTTACGTGTTTTCGCCGTCGTAGTAGTCGGCGGCGGTCATGCGGCCCATTCCGCGATAGGTCGCGGTGGCGATATCGGAATTCTTCACGCCGGCGGTGATGCCGACCTTGCCGGAATTCGGGATAGTCGACGACCTCGACGCCGCTCATGGTCGAGATGCCGAGGTAGCGCAGGTCGCCCGAGCCGGTGTTGATGAGCTGATGCGCCTTGCTGCCGGCGGGCGCCGCGACGATGTCGCCGGCGCGCACCGGATGCTTCTCGTCGCCGAAGCGATACTGCCCCTCACCCGAGAGGATGAAGAACATCTCGTCCATCACGTGATGGCGGTGGAACGGGAACGCGCGCTTGCCCGGCGGCACCGCGTGGACGGCGCAGCCAAGGCCGGAAAGGCCGATAAGCGGTCCGACGCGTCCCCACTTCACGGCGAACTGCTTGCCGTCGCCGCGATCCGAAAGCGGCACGTCGTCGACGTTGACCACGACCTTGTCGGTCATCCCACGCTCCCCTCGAGGGAGATCGCGATCAGCTTCTGCGCCTCGACCGCGAACTCCATGGGCAGGTGCTGGAGCACGTCCTTGACGAAGCCATTTACGACCAAGGCGGTGGCTTCCTCGGCCGTCATGCCGCGCTGGCGGCAATAGAACAGCATGTCCTCGGAGATCTTCGAGGTGGTCGCCTCGTGCTCGAACACGGTCGAGGAATTCTTCGCCTCGATGTAGGGCACGGTGTGAGCGCCGCACTTGTCGCCGATGAGGAGCGAATCGCAGTTGGTGAAGTTGCGCGCGCCCGTCGCCTTACGATGCGCCGAGATCAGGCCGCGATAGGTGTTGTTGGAGACGCCGGCGGCGATGCCCTTGGAGATCACCCGGCTCGTGGTGTTCTTGCCGAGGTGGATCATCTTGGTGCCGGAATCGACCTGCTGGTGGCCGTTGGAGATCGCGATCGAATAGAACTCGCCGCGCGAATTGTCGCCGCGCAGGATGCAGCTCGGGTACTTCCAGGTGATGGCCGAGCCGGTCTCGACCTGGGTCCAGGAAATCTTCGAATTCTTGCCGCGGCAGTCGCCGCGCTTGGTGACGAAGTTGAAGATGCCGCCCTTGCCGGAAGCGTCGCCGGGATACCAGTTCTGGATGGTCGAGTACTTGATCTCGGCGTTGTCGAGCGCGATCAACTCGACCACGGCGGCGTGCAGCTGGTTCTCGTCGCGCATCGGCGCGGTGCAGCCCTCGAGGTAGCTCACGTAGGAGCCCTCGTCGGCGATGATGAGCGTGCGCTCGAACTGGCCGGTGTTCTTCTCGTTCATGCGGAAATACGTGGAGAGCTCCATGGGGCAACGCACGCCCTTCGGCACGTAGACGAAGGAGCCGTCGGAGTAGACCGCGGAGTTCAGCGTGGCGAAGAAGTTGTCGGTGATCGGCACGACCGAGCCGAGATACTTCCGCACGAGCTCGGGATGCTCGCGCACCGCCTCCGAGATCGAGGAGAAGATGACGCCCGCCTTCTTCAGCTCGTCCTTGAAGGTGGTGACCACCGAAACGGAATCGAACACGGCGTCGACCGCGACGCGCGACTTGTTTTCGACGCCGGCCAGCATCTCCTGCTCGCGCAGTGGGATGCCGAGCTTCTCGTAGACCTTGAGGAGCTCCGGATCGACTTCCGCGAGCGAACTCGGGCCCGCCGTGCTCTTGGGCGCGGAATAGTAATAGAGGTCCTGGTAGTCGATCGGCCCATAGTTGACGCGCGCCCACTGCGGCTCGCGGAGCGTCAGCCAGCGGCGATAGGCTTCGAGCCGCCAGTCGAGCAGCCACTGCGGCTCGTTCTTCTTCGCCGAGATGAAGCGGACGGTGTCTTCGGAAAGACCTTTCGGCGCCTTCTCGGACTCGATGTCGGTGACGAAACCGTACTTGTATTGATCCACGTCGATCGAACGGACGCGATCTACGGTTTCCGATACGGCCGGCATTGCACGCTCCTTATCGCTGCGGTTTCAAGGACCGCGGATAGGTTGAACCTTAAGCAGCCTTCGTCGCTCTCCGTTCACTCAGCGCGGCATGGATCCGCGCCCACACTTGCAGAAACCGCTCCACGTCGGCTTCCGTCGAATTCCAGCCGAGGCTCACACGCACGGCCCCGCGCGCGAGCTCGGGCGAAACCTGCATCGCGGCCAGCGCCAGCGACGGCCCGACCTTGCCCGACGAGCAGGCGGCACCGGCGCTCACCGCAACACCTTCTAGATCGAAGGCGATCACCGCTGTCTCCGCCGCGATCCCGGGCACGGCGAAGCACGCGGTGTTGGGCAAGCGTGCGGTACCGCCCGAAAGAATTGTACCGTCCGACGCGACCGCTCGAATGCCTGCTTCCAGCCGGTCGCGCAATGCGGAAACACGCTCCGATTCCGCCGGACCGTTGCGCCTTGCTTCGTCGGCGGCGGCTCCGAACCCGGCGATGGCCGCGACATTCTCCGTGCCGGCGCGGTGGCCCCGTTCCTGGCCGCCGCCACGCAACAGCGGCGGGATGCGGATGCCGTCGTTGCGCGCGATCAGTGCGCCCGCGCCCTGCGGCCCGCCGAACTTGTGCGACGAGATAGATATAAGGTCGGCGCCGCTATTCTCAAGACCGAACGGCATCCGGCCGACGATCTGCACCGCATCGCAGTGAAATACCCCGCCCGCCTCATGGACAAGATCGGCCACCGCACGCACCGGCTCGACGGCGCCGGTTTCGTTGTTGGCAGCCATGACCGACACCAGGGCGCGGCGGCCGGTCACCTGGGCGCCAAGCGCCGCAAGGTCCACGACGCCATCGGAATCAACTGGAATGATCTCGACGCGCTCGGCGGCGAAGCGTCCGCCGGCGCGCACCGCCGGGTGCTCCACGGCGGAAACCAGCAGCACGTCGAAGTGGGCCAGGCGGCCATCCACCTCCATTTCGGGGGATAGCGCCAACGCGATCGATTCCGTGGCACCGCTTGTGAAAACGACGGCCTTGGGGTCCGCGCCGACAAGGGCGGCCACCTGCTCGCGCGCGGTTTCGACGCGCGCACGGGCGGCGCGGCCGGCGTTGTGCACGGAAGAGGCATTGCCGGCGGGAAGAGCCGCCAACATTGCCTCCCGCGCCTTCGGGCGCAGGGGCGAGGTGGCGTTATGGTCGAGATAGACCTGCATCGGGTTCGAGCCGCCTACTCTCTTGCAAACGACGGCCATTGGTCCTATGTGGAGAGGCCCGCTTCGCCGGTCGGCGCAAGTTCAAGCGCCAGCGAGCAAACTCCAAATTTAGAATAGTTCTAAAGAGATAGGCCGATCGAAAGGTCGAGTCAAGCCGCCGAGCAGCCGTCGCACCGCGGACAACTGCCTGTTCGACTCGACTGCAACTGAGGTGAACATGCCTGAAGTGATCTTTGCCGGCGAGGATGGGCGCATCGAGGGTCGCTTCCATCCCGGACGCTCGCGGACATCGCCCATCGCCATCATCCTGCATCCGCACCCGCAGTTCGGCGGGACCATGAATAACCCGCTGGCGTATCACCTGTATTACACGTTCGCGAACCGTGGTTTCGCGGTGCTGCGCTTCAACTTCCGCGGCGTCGGCCGCAGCCAGGGCGCCTTCGACCACGGCCAGGGCGAGCTTTCTGACGCGGCATCGGCGCTCGATTGGGTGCAAGCCAATAACCCCGACGCCCGCGCCTGCTGGATCGCCGGATGCTCGTTCGGGGCCTGGATCGGCATGCAGCTCCTGATGCGCCGGCCGGAAGTCGAGGGTTTCATCTCCGTCGCGGCGCCAGCGAGCCTCTACGATTTTTCCTTCCTCGCGCCCTGCCCTTCGTCGGGTTTGTTCATCCACGGCGACAAGGACGCGGTGGTGCCCATCGCCGCCGTCGGCCAGCTGGTCGAGAAGCTCAAGACGCAAAAGGGCATCGTGATCGAGCAGCAGCTGATCCGCGGCGCCAACCACTTCTTCGATGGCAAGATCGAGCAATTGATGGAGTCGGTGAACGAATATCTCGACCGCCGGCTGCCCAAGGACGAGCAGAGCACGGCGGCCTAGGTCACGGGACGGCGATAACGCCGCCCGGCATCGGACGCGGCACCCCGGTTGTCGTCGGGAACGTCAGCGGCAGCCCGCGCAGGCTGCGCACGGCAAGAAACGCGAAGGCCTGCGCCTCCATCGCATCAGCGGACCACCCAACCTCGTCGGCGACGCGCATCGGCGCGCCGAGGCGCGCCTTCAGCATGGCGAGCAGCGTGGGGTTGCGCGCGCCGCCGCCGGCGACGATCCAGGTTGCGGGCCCTGCCGGCAGATGATCGGCGGCGCCGGCGATGGAGGCGGCGACAATCGCCGTCGCGGTGGCCGCGGCGTCCTCGGTCGACAGGTTTTCCAGCCGTAAGTCGGCGAATGCCGCGCGATCGAGGGACTTTGGCGGCCGGCGTGAAAAATACGAGTCGCTGAGAACTCTTTGCGACGATGTCCTCATGCACTTTGCCGGCGGCGGCGAGCTTGCCGTCGCGATCGTGACTTCGAGCCGGTACGGGCATGGACCAGATCGTTGATGGGTGCGTTGCCGGGGCCGGTGTCGAAGGCGATGGGGTCGGCCTCGCCGGCGAGGAAGCTCACGTTGGCGACGCCGCCGATATTGATGACCGCGATCGGGCCCGGCAGGTCGAGCCGGCGCGCCAGCGCCCGGTGATAAACGGGCACGAGCGGCGCGCCCTCGCCCCCGGCCGCCACGTCGGCGGCGCGGAAGTCGTGGACCACCTTTATCTTGGTCTCGCGCGCAAGCGCCTGGCCGTTGCCGATCTGGACCGTCAACCGTTCTTGCGGCCGGTGCAGCACGGTCTGGCCGTGGAAGCCCACGACCGCGATGTCCGTGCGCTTCAGCGATTGGGCGGAAAGAAACGCCTGCACCGCGAGCACATGCACCCGCGTCACCATCCCCTCCGCTTCGGCAAGCGCGCCGGGCCGGGCGTTTCGATCCGAGAGCCGGGTCGCGTCTGCCAGTGCCGCGCGCAAGAGCGCCCGATCGTCGTCGGAATACGCGCGGTAGCCGGTGGGTCCGAGGCGCTTGATCTCTTCCCCGTCAGTCTCGATCAACGCCACGTCGACGCCGTCGAGCGAGGTGCCGCTCATGAGGCCCAGTGCCAACAGCGAAGCCATGCGGTTCCTTTGAATCCCGTTCTGGACCTGTTACACCACCGCCCCGATCGCGAGGAGTAGCGGATCGGAGCTGAAAGAATCATGAGCGCCTACAAGTCCGATTTCCTGCGCGTGCTCGAGGCCCGCGGCTTCATCCACCAGGTCTCCGAGCCGGAGGCGCTCGACAAGCTCGCCAAGGACGGCCGCCTCACCGCTTATATCGGCTTCGACTGCACCGCGCCCTCGCTGCACGTGGGCTCGCTCTTGCCCATCATGATGCTCTACTGGATGCAGCAGACCGGCCACCGGCCGATCGCACTCATGGGCGGCGGCACCACCCGCGTCGGCGATCCTTCCGGCAAGGACGAGAGCCGGCGGTTGCTCACCTACGAGCAGATCGACGAGAACCTCAAGGGCATCCGCGCGGTCTTCGCGAAGTTCCTCAAGTTCGGCGACGGCCCGTCCGACGCCGTCATGGCGAACAATGCCGACTGGCTCGGCTCGCTCAACTACATCGACTTCCTGCGCGACGTCGGCCGGCATTTCTCGATCAACCGCATGCTGTCGTTCGATTCCGTCAAGCTCAGGCTGGAGCGCCAGCAGGAGCTCTCCTTCCTCGAATTCAACTACATGATCCTGCAGGCCTACGACTTCCTCGAATTGCATAAGCGCTACGGCTGCGTGCTGCAGATGGGCGGCTCCGATCAGTGGGGCAACATCATCAACGGCATCGACCTCGGCCGCCGCGCCGCCGGCGCGCAGTTGTTCGCGCTGACCTCGCCGCTCATCACCACCACGTCCGGCGCCAAGATGGGCAAGACCGCGCAAGGCGCGGTGTGGCTCAATGCCGAACTCGTCAGCCCCTACGAATACTGGCAATACTGGCGCAACAGCGAGGACGGCGACGTCGAGCGCTTCCTCAAGTTCTTCACCACGCTGCCGCTCGACGAGATCGCGCGCCTCGCCAAGCTCAAGGGCGAGGAGATCAACGACGCCAAGAAGGTGCTCGCCACCGAGGCGACGGCGCTGGTGCACGGCCGCGCAGCGGCCGACGAAGCGGCGGAGACTTCGCGAACCACCTTCGAGGAAGGCGCCCTCTCGGAGAATCTGCCGACCGTGGAATTTCCGCGCGCGCAACTCGAACTCGGGCTACGGCGTGCTGTCGGCGGCGGTGCGCGCCGGGCTCGTGTTCTCCACCGGCGAGGCGCGTCGCCAGATCAAGAACGCAGGCCTCAAGGTCAACGACCAGACGGTGACCGACGAGAAGATGATGCTGTCGTCCCGGGAGCTGACGCCCGCCGGCGTGATCAAGCTCTCGCTCGGCAAGAAGAAGCACGTGCTTCTCAAGCCGGTGTAAGCCTACGGCACCGCGCGCGCCGGCGGCGCGTCGGAGGCGCCGCGGAACTCGAAAATCTTGCGCAGGAATCCGGGCGCGGCCGCGGCGACGGGATTGACGCGCAACGTCGGGCCGTTCACGGATCCCAAGACCTCGAACGGCACCGCGAACACGCCTTCGTTGGGTCCGCCGCCGAGGAAGAATCCCACCACGGGAATGCGCGCGAACAGATTGTTCAGCCCGTAAGCGGGAACGAAAGTGCCGCGCAGGCTCACGCGGTTACCGGCGTAGTCTATGGAGCCGTCGACGGTGGCGCCGATCGTCGGCCCGAAGATCACACCCTCGCGGATTCCGAAGCGGCCGGGCGTGCGGCTGAAATCGACGCGCAGGCGCGAGAACGGCACCTGGTCGCCCTGCGACGAGCGCCCACCGCGGCCGGCCTCGTCGCGCGGCGCCGCCGACTGCAATCGGTCGAGGTTGGGCTCGCCGCGCACGACGAAGTCGCGCACGCTGATGATCCCGTCCTGCGGCGCGCCCTCGGCGTTCGGCGGGTCGATGATCAGCCATACCTCGCCGCCCTGGATGCGGTTGTAGAGATCGGCGAAGCGGAAAAAGGCGCCGGCATCGCCGGCGGTCACGTACAGCACCGGCTTGCCGCCGCCGTCGCGGCTGCGCAGTTCGCCGACGAGCGAAGCGTCGCGGCCGATGCGGCCGAGGAGCGCGAAGCTCCGCACCTCGCCGTTCTTGCGCAGCAGACGGAATTCGAGCTGGCGGGCGACCTCGCCGTTGTTGCCGGTGGCGGCGCCGAGCCGCATGTCGAGATCGAGATCGCGCGGCTTGGTTGGGCGTCCCGGCGTGCCCGGCGCGCCCTCGGTCATGGAGCGCATGGCTGCGCGTGCATCAAGCACGTCGCCGCGCACCGTGACCTTGAGCGTGCCGTCGGAAGCGCGCTCGGCGCGCAGTGCAGCCTTATCGCCGTCGGAGAGATGGAACACCGGGAAATTCGCCGAGATGAGCGTGCCGTCCGGTTCGAGCTCGATGACGCCGCGCAGGCTCGTGCCGGCGCCGGTGACGTTCAGATCCTCCACCCGCACGCGGCCGTCGCGCTCGACGAAGCGATAGACCGCGCGCGCGGCGCGACCCGGCGCCTTGCTCCATCCCGGCACGAGGTCGGTGACCCGCGCGGCGGTGAGATCGGCATCGACGTCCATGCGCGTCTCGCGGCTGGTCCAGCGCCCCGAGGCCTTCACCGGCACGGGACCGGCGAGCCACGGGTGGAGCTCGATGCCGAAGCGGGCGCGCGTCTGGTCGTCGAGCGTGGCGGCGAAGCGGAACTCCGTGTTCTCGACGCCGCGCGGCTGGCGGTACTCGAAGGTCGATTGCGCGCCGCCGATCTTGCCCTCGCCCTTCACGGTGACGAGCGCCGACGTGATCGCGATCTTGGCGTTGACGCCCTCCACGCGCTGGCCGCGCACCATGCGGTCGGCGGTGAAATTCACCAGGTCGGCGTCGCCGGAGTAATCGATCTCCTCGGCGGTGACCCCGTGGCGGAAGATGGTCTCGACGCGCACGGTGCCGGTAGCGGTGCCGCGCGTGGAGCCCGGGTCGAAGGTGAACCCGGTAATGGCGCGCAATGGCTCCACGCTCAGCACCTCGGTCACGGCATCGGCGGGACCGTCGAAACGGAAACGCACGTTGCCCTTCGGGGTGGCCGGCGCGTGATTGGGGACCACGAGCTCGCCATCGGACAGCGTGATGCGGCGGCCGCCGGCGGTCTCAACCACGGCCTTGGATACGCGCACCCGCGCGGTGCGGCCGGTCACCGCGACGGTCACCGGCGCGTCGCGCACGAGGGGAAGATTGGCGGTCGGGCGGAAGGCGACGTTCGTCGCGGTGAGATCCACCCGTACGGCCTGATCCGGCAACTCCACGTCCTTCTTGCCGATGGCATCGAGCGGAATGTTGACCGCGATCTGCGCGCGCTCGACCACACCCTGCTCGACGCGCTCCATCACCCAGGCGCGCGTTTTCGCCGCGATCGGCACCGGCCACAGCCGCTTGAAGGCGGAGAGCGGCATGCGGGCGCCGGCAAGCCCAAGCATCAACATGGGTTGCGGCCCGCTCATGGTGAGCGCGCCGGAGAAAGCGACGCCCACGGTCATGCCCGAGAGGTCGCCGTTCTCGATGGCGAGGCGCCCGGCACGGGGATCGTAATGGCCGCGCACGGAAATCCGGTCGAGGACGAGCGGCGCTTCCTCGCGCCCGCTCGAAAGGGCGATGAGGCCCTGGGAAATCTCGATCGGCCATGTGCCGTCGCTCCCGGCGGGCGCGCGGACGACAACCTGCAGGCCGATACGGTTGGTGCCGGCATTGAACAAGATGGGGTCGATCGTCACCGACTTGCGGTCAGCGGAAAGATGCGCCTGTAGCAGTCCGTCATTCAGAAAGAAGCGGGCCTCGGAGTCGCTCGCCTTGCCGATGGTGCCGCGGCCGGCCTGCACCTGAAGGAGCGCGGTGAGCACGCTGCCGTCCTCGGCGACGCGGGCGCGGAAAATTCCGGAAAGCAACGGCTCGGCATAGAAATCGCGATGACCGAAGCCGGCGGCGAGCAGCAGATCGCCGGGATCGAGCGCATTCGCCACCACGTCGATGGCGCGCACGCCGTCCTGCTTGGCGCCGATGGTGGCGGTCAGGCGCCACGGCTTGCCGGCGGTAGCCGAGCTTATCGACAGGGTCACGCCGCCCTCTTGCGGGCGGACCAGCCGGATATCGGTGTCGGAGAAGCGCCAGCGCCGCCCGGTGGCGAGATTTTCCACCACCAGCGTGCCCTGCTTGAGGCCGACTTCGGCGAGCGCGATGCCGTCAAGGCCGCTTCGCTCGAGGCCGTCGAGCCAGTGGGCGAGCTCGGGGAAGCGGAAGGGGTCGCCCGCCGGGGTACGGGCGGGGAGGCCCTCCGGCTTGGGCAAGGCCTCGATGCGCGGCGCACCGGCAGGCGCGGCGGTGACGGCGATGCGGCCGTCGGCACCGAGGAGAACCGTCATCTCCGCGCCGATCAAGTCGACGCGCCGGGCCTGCAGACGGCCGGAGAAGAAGCCGCCTTCGAGATCGACCTCGGCGCTCGGGGCCCGCGCGATCACTTGGCCCTCGGGGCCGTGCACGACGATGTCCTGCACCTGCAGCACGGTTTCGCCGGCGGCGTTCTTCTCGAGCCGGCTCGATCCGATGTAGACCCGGTGGCCGGGGCCGAGCTTTTCCTCGAGGGCGCGGGCGATGAAGGGGGCGGCGACGTCGCCGAAGAACGTGCTGCGCAGGAGGACGACGGCGGCGACGGCGACAATGGCGACGCAGGCCGCGCCGGCAATGATCGCCTTGCGGCGGGAGAGCCGGCCGGCGCGGGTGTAAAGCGCAAAGTGCAGCGCCCAGGCGGACCAGCGGCGGAGCGCCCGCCAGGCGAGGACCGCCTCGTGGCGCAGGTCGCCCACCAGGGATTTCACCCTGGCCCGCATGGTGCGGGGATGGCGCGCGCGAGCATGCGACGGGTTCATTCGCGAGGTCGTCTCCGAGGGTCCCCTGAGCCCTGGCCGCAGAGCGGGCGGTACGCGCCCCTGACTCGCGATGCAGCCGGCCGGTCGCCCAACCGGCTAGATCTACCTGTTCGTACCAAGGCGGGAAAGGCGACGAAACTACGGCAAATAGCTGATTCTGTTGCGGAACGGCGGCCGGACCAACAGCGGATTCGGGCACGAGTAAGGGCGCGCGAGCCCGCGAATTGCCCTGCCGGCGGCAAAAGCCGCCTCGCCTGCAGGCCCTTGCCGGCAGGCCCTCAGAGACTGATTCCGCCACCGTTTCCCGCATTCCGCGCCGGCCTTTAGCGCCCTTGGCCTGTTGACCGAGAATTAACCATGGCGGCGCAGATTGCCCCGGATTTTGCGCCACGAACCCCCGTGTTTTCTCTGATGGCAGGAACCTACTTCGGACGGAACTACAGCGGCTCCCGCCAAGCGCCGCCGCGTCCGCCGCTTGCCTCGCGCAACACCGTCATGGCGGCCGCGGCCATCGCCCTCTTGAGCCTATGGGCCGCGGGCGCGAGCCTCTACATCGTCTTCCGCGACGACGCGCTGATGCTGCTCGCCCAGCACCAAGCGACCATGGCGCGCTCGCACAGCGCGGAGGTGCGCGAGCTGATGACCGAGCTCGAACGCCTGCGCTCGGTGAAGATGATCGACCAGGAGCGCGTCGAGCGGGCGCTCGCCGAGCTCGCCAAGCGCCAAGCCAAGCTCGAGGAGCGCGAGAACGTGCTCGGCTCCATCGCCGGCCGCCGCGATCCGGCGCCGGAAATCACCGCCACCGTCCCGCGCGCGCCCGAACCGGCGCCGCAGCCGATGAAACCCACGCCGCTTTCCGACACGATCCTGATCGCGCCGCCGCTCGAGCGCGCCGCACGGCTGGAATCGCGGCCGGCCGCTCCTTTCCGTCTGCGGCTTGCCGGTGCCGGCAACGATCTCACCCGCCAGGTCGCGGCGTTCGGCCGTGACGTGGAAGCCTTCGACATGCGCCAGGCCGAGCGTCTCAATGCGCTCGAGGAAGAGCTCGACGAGCGCGCCAAGCGCGTGCGCCATGTGCTCGCGGATCTGGCGCTGCCCACGCCGGCGGCGAGGCCGATGAAGGTGGCGGCCGTGGGCGGACCGTTCCTTCCCTATTTCGGCAAGAGCGAGGATCCCTTCGAGCGCCAGCTCGCCCGCGTGCACGCGGCGGCGGCGAGCGAGGGAGAGCTCACGCGCGCGCTCGACCGCGTGCCGGTGAAGCGGCCACTGCGCGACGCGGAAGTCACGAGCGCCTTCGGCGTGCGCCTCGATCCGTTCCTGCGCCAATGGGCCATGCACGCCGGCGTCGATTTCCGCGGCGACAACGGCGGGCCGGTGCGCGCCACGGCGGCGGGCCGCGTGATCGCGTCGGGCGCGAACGGCGGCTATGGGCTCGCCATCGACATCGACCACGGCGGCGGCATCGTCACCCGCTACGCCCACCTCTCCGCGATGACCGTCGCCGAAGGCCACGAGGTCAAGGCCGGCGACGTGATCGGCCGCGTCGGCACCACCGGCCGCTCCACCGGGCCGCACCTGCACTACGAGGTGCGGGTGAACGGCGAGGCGGTGGACCCGCAGCGCTTCCTGCGCGCGGGGCTCAGGCTCGACACCGCGCTCTAGGCGTTGCCTCCTTTCGCTGTCGTGGCCGGGCTCGTCCTGGCTTTTTTATTTTTCGCCGGCGGATATTGGCGCCGGCCGCCGTCGCCGTCGTAGAGCGGCGTGGGCGCGTCATCGTCGCCCTTCTCCAAGGCCATACGCTCCAAGGCGGGGCGGATGTGCTGGACGAAATAGGGATACAGCGCTTGGCGGAATTGCCGGCGATAGCAGGACACGCCGGGCCCGAGGCAAAGCCCGGCGCGGCGGCATTGCGCGTGGGCGCAAGACTTCGGCACCCGCAGGCCGCTCAGGATGTAGCGCATCGCAAAGTCGTCGTCGCCGGGCGGCAACAGGCCGGATTGCTTCGCCGCCTCCAGGCCGCGCTTGATGGCTTGGGGATTTGGCGAGTCGCTTTCGAGTCGGTGGCGCGGTTTGCTTCGATTTCGAATTCAGCCTTCAAGGCAAACTCCTTCGTTTCCGCGCGGGGCGCATGCCCGCCGGGGTGTGATTTCTTCCCTTCCGTTTCCCCTCGAAAACGCGAGGGGCGCGGGCGCCGGTCGGCGCGGTCCCCGGATTTCGCCGGAGACCAGGTGGGTATTGCGAGAGCGCCTTCCGGCGACCCGCGCGACGGCGATTTTGGGCCCTTGGCTTCCGCTCTCCGGCGGGACGGGCGGCGGCCACTTCGCCGCCTGACCATCCGCTCCCCCTGCGGGGAGCGGACTGGCCCGCCCGCCTTAGGGTGGACCTGCCACAGCCGGCTCGTAGTGGCCGGCGGGCGTCAGCCTGGGCCTCCCGGGACGGAGCTTCCATGCGCTCCGGCGCGGGCGCCGCTCGCCTCCCTCTGGAGCCAGGCTGGATCCCGTGCACAGGCCCTCGCCGGAGGCGAGGCTGAATATAATCTTAGGAATGTGGTCTTAGTATGGCGGCGGAGTTTTCCACAGGATTTATGGGTGGGCGATGACAAAAATCAATTTTGAAAAGTAGACACGGCCATTGCTCAAGCAAAAGGGGCGCTCTGCGGAGCGCCCCATCGTTTCGATAAGTTTGCCGGGTGTTCGCTACCCTCGCCGCTTAGTACTGAAACTCCGTATTAATTCTGAGCCCCACCATGATCGTGTCGAAACTGGTATCCACAATCCGCGATCCGCCCGCCCCGGAAATCCTCTTGCCTTCGTTCTCATAGTGGCGGTAGCCGAGATAAACGGACGCCGCACAGGCGTTGGTGTTAGGCGCCACGCCGGTACCGAACGGGCAGCCGGCAAGCGGCACCTGGACGCCAAAGCCGATGAAGACGCCGTTCACCCAGCCGGTGGCGCTTTCAAACGGGAACGCTTCGATTTTCATATGGCTGGCCGCGAATCCCCCCTCTAGGAAGAGCTCGGGGCCGCGAACCGCCCACCCGATCTGCTCGTCAGGAAAGCCGATGTTGACCGAAAGCCGGACACCAGCCGCCAGAAGCGCATTGATGTTGATAATGCCGTCGATGCCGGCACCAACGGGGGCTGATACTTTCTCAAAATTATGACACAGCGAACCGAACGCCGCGGCCCGGAATCCGGAGAACTCGCCGGCATAGCGGAGCGAGGCAGACCAGAAGTCGGTTTCGGCACATGCAAGTCCGGTTGTTCCCGATACCGATCCTAATCCCGCGTAATCGCCGCTGATGTGATTGGCACCGATCGAGATCGAGATGTTCGGCTTTTGGTTAAACCAACCCCCCATGGGGTGGTACCAGCCCCCCTCGGGCTCCCGTGGTTTCGGCGGCCCATTCTGGGCGAGTGCCCCTGTAGATAGGAGCGCGATGCATCCCGCGATTGCGAGTAATCCCCTTATCCCCATAACTGCCCCCCCTCGAGCTGTAACGGGTTGGTTCTGGGAAACGATACCAGTTCTTCGCGGTGCATGCGAGTGAGCTGCTGCTCGCAACCGAAGCAATGCACAAGCGATTGGGTGCCCGAGATTCGGTGCGGAATAGAGCGGGGATCAGGCGCAGTCGGCGCTCGGCGCCTATTGATCCGCGACACCGACCCCGCAACAAGGGACGACCGGCATGCTCGCCGGCCGTTTCCCTACGGCCTTCCCGAAAACGTCGCCCTAAGCCGCCTCACGGCGCGGCAGCGGATAATCGGCGCCCGCGTACAAGCGGCGGATGGCGTGGCAGTCGTAGCGCCTCTCGTCGACCTCGAGAACGGCGCCGAGCAGAAGTGCGGGCGGCAGATCCTCGATGGCGAAGCGGATGGCGTCGGCGGCCGCAGTGAAGCGCTTGTAGCCGACGGGCTGCCGCCGCCCGGTGCGCGAGCGGGCGTGGTAAAGCTCCGCCTCGGTGGCGTAATCGAACTTGGACATGACCTGCGCCGTCTTCGCCCCGATCTCGTCACGGACGATCTGGGCCGGTGGCGCCGCGGACTTTGCCGCGGCTGCGTTCGCGTTTGAGGCCGCGTTAGCAGGCGCTGCCATGGTTGGTGCCTCCAAATAGTGATTAAACTTGTCGGGAAATGGCCATCTTTGAAGCGATACCCGTGATATAGTGATTTACACGCGCGAACGTTAGGCGTCCGCAGAAGTATTTTTCACAACGCCCGTCGCGTCGCCGGTAAGCCGGCATCAACCGGCAACAATCGATCTCCTTCTTCCTCGATCGAGACCACATACGGACATGGCCAACCGTACGCAAACTCAGGCGCCCCCTCCCTCGACGGCCATCTCCAACTGGGAGAAAGAAGGTGGCGCCTCGGACCCGTTCGCCGGCATCGAGGACGGGCGGGGACTGGCCCGGGCCATGGTGGACACGGTCCGCGAACCGCTGCTCGTCCTCGACAAGGACCTGCGCGCCGTCGCCGCAAGCCGCGCGTTTTATCAGACGTTCAAGGTCGACCGGGAGGAAACGCAAGGCCGCCTGGTTTACGACCTGGGCAACGGCCAATGGAACATCCCCGAGCTGAGGGTGCTCCTGGAAGAAATCCTGCCGCTTCATACCGCGATGGAGGCCTATGAGGTCGAGCACGATTTTTCCGACATCGGCCGGCGCACTATGCTCCTGAACGCGCGCGAGGTGCTCAATCAGGGACATACGCGCTCGCTCATTCTTCTGGCCATCGAAGACGTGACCGAGCGGCGCGCCATCGAGCGGGCGCTGGCTGAACTCCTGCAACAGAAGGGAATTCTGCTGGAGGAGATGCAGCACCGTGTCGCCAACAGCCTGCAGATCGTCGCCAGCATCCTGGCGCTCAAGGCGCGCAAGGTGCAGTCGGAGGAGACGCGGCTACATCTGCAAGACGCGCACCAGCGCGTGATGTCGGTGGCGGCCGTGCAGAAGCATATCTACGGCGGGGTACTGGGCGAGCAGATCGAGCTTGCGCCCTATCTCACGGCGCTGTGCGAGACGCTGGGGGCCTCGATGATCGGCGAAAGCCGCGCGATCGCGTTGCAGGTTCAGGCGGAAGGCGGCACGGCCTTGTCCGCCGAGGCGGCAAGCATCGGCCTCATCGTCACCGAGCTCGTGATCAACGCGCTCAAGCATGCCTTCGTCGAAGACACGGCCGCCGGCCAGATCGTCGTCACCTACGAGGTGGCGGGAAAGAACTGGAAGCTTGCGGTTACCGACAACGGGATCGGAAACGCCAAGGCCGGTGCGGAAAAGAAAACGCCGGGGCTTGGCACCAGCATCGTCGAGGCGCTGGCCAAGCATCTTGCCGCCAGCGTGGAGATTTCGATGACGCCGAAGGGCACGTGTGTGTCGATCACCCACGGGACGTTCAAATCAAAAGTGCCCGCCGCGGCCTAACGGACGCCTCCTCGCCTCACGCCTTCAACGCCCCGGCAGCGGATCGCGGATCAGCGCGCGGGCCAT
The DNA here is from genome assembly GCA_963792635.1 of uncultured Alphaproteobacteria bacterium. GTDB lineage: Bacteria > Pseudomonadota > Alphaproteobacteria > Rhizobiales > Xanthobacteraceae > DATNNN01. The sequence goes on along the minus strand of CAWBWX010000006.1, from coordinate 125,592 downwards.
ATGCGCCGCGTTGGCGCAGAGCATCGCCGTCATGTCGGCGACGACGCGCGGCGTGCGCAACAGGTCCTTGTAGTCCTTCTCGGCTAGCGCCTCGCCCACCCAGTAGGTGACGGCGCCGGGCGGGATGGTGAAGCCCACCTCGTTCAGCGCCTCGTGCAGCTCGGCCGCGGTGTGGTGGGCGCCGTCCTCGTTGCCGACCACGACGACGCCGGCGACCTTGTTGTAGGTAGGCATGCGGCCGTGGTCGTCCTTTTCGTCCAGAAATGCGTCCATGCGCTCGCACACGCGCTTGGCCACGCTCGACGGCTGGCCGAGCCAGATCGGCGTGCCGACGATGAGAATGTGCGCGGCGAGGATGCGCTTGCGCAATTTCGGCCAGGCGTCGCCCCTGCCCTCGTCGGCTTTCACGCCGGGCTTGATATTGAGATCGACGACGCGGACGATCTCGCCGGTCACGTCGTGCTTCTTGAACTCGGCGAGCACCTGCTTGAGCATGACGTCGGTGGACGACTTCTCGCCCGCGCGCGCGCTCTTCAGCGAGCAATTGAGTGCGATTGCTTTCAAGGGGATGGGCGCCATCGAAGTGAAGAACGCGGGGCCGCCCGCAAGGTTCCTAAAAAATCAGGAAGCCTTCGCCGTCGGCGGCGGCGTGCCGCGCTGGGTCGCGAGCTTGAGCGAGAGAAGCTCATCGGGCTTGAAGTAGAAGAGCTGCTCCTTCGGGGTCTCCATGGCGTGCACCCATACCTCGAGATCGATGCCCATCTCGCGCAGATACCGCTGGCACTCGGCCGACACCCGCTGGCGCGTGCTCCATGCCGTCGGAGCCGACGTCGGTGGCGGCGTAGACCTGGTGCACGCCGATCGCCGCCTTCTCCCCGGCTCTACGATCGAGGCCGCCGGCGAACACGAGCGGACACGACGACGCGCAATAGCCGCCGTTCTCCACCTCGGTCGCGAACTTCTTGGCGCGGATGAGCCGGCCCATCTCGAGCGCGTCGCCGACGGAGCCGCCCGGCGAATGCAGCACCACGGTCTTGATGTAGCTCGCGCGCTTGGCGACCTCGGCGGCGAAGATTTCCGCCGTGCCCGGCGCGATGGTGCCCGTCGCAATGAGCCGGCCGCCGTCGACCAACTCGAAGGTCATCTTGCCGGCGAGCTTGGCGTCGGGGCGCCGCAGCGGCGCTGTGCGGCGGTCGCCGTTCTTGCGCGCCGGCAAGGGCTGGGCGCCGGGCCGCAGCGCCGGCTCCGGCGTGCTCGCGGGCATGATCGGCGGCTCCGGCGCGTTCGCCGTTTCATAGTAGTCGAGGCCGAGCACGGCGACGCTCGCCAGCACCATGGCGCCGAAGATCGCCGACAGGACGTGATCGTCCGGCCGGTCGGCGAGCCAAGACGCGACGCGGGGCGGAAGGCGCATTAGTCCTTCTTGCCCCGCGCGCTGGCAAGCGGCGTCACGTTTTCGTCCTTCGCCGGCCGTTCGTCCCGCGCCGCCTCGCGCACGGCCGCCGGCACCGCGGCGTTGGCCTCGCCCACCTCGCGCGCCAGGCGCAACGCGGTGATGAGCTCGGTCGCCGTCATGGTGGAGGCGGTCGGCTCAGGCTCGCCCTCGCGGCGGATGCTCGCGTGCACGACGCAGAGCACGAGCACCAGCGCGGCGGGCATGAGATCGATGGAGATCGCGCCCGCCCAGCTCGGGATGAAGTCCCCGGCGTAGCGCAGCACGGCTTCCGCCGGCGACAGCGGCTGGAAGCGCTCGGGCTCGACGCGCGGCTCCTCCAGGATCTTGCCGGCGGCGTTGGAAAGCTGCTTGGCCTGTGCCGCCACCGCGCGCTCGACGCCGCCGACGACGGTGGTCTGCCGTTCGGCGAGATCGCCGCGGCCGCCCGCCACCGGCGCGATGAAGCCCATGGTGAGCCCATCGGCGGCGCGCTTGACCGCGGGGGCGACGGAGGTCTGCTGCAGCGACGCGATCACGCCCATGAGCGCCATCGCCTCGGTGCCGAAGGCGTCACCTCTTTGCGCAATGGGCCCGCGCGCCGAGACCAGCGTGCGCATTTTCTCCAGGTGCTTGCCGCCCTGCTCGAACAGGGTCTTCACCCGCTCGGCCGAGTTGGTCACCTCCTGGCCGAGATTGCCGAGCTGGGTCGACATCTGGGTGAGCAACTGCACCACGGTGCCCGAGCCCGACGTGCCGGTGAGCGATCCCTGACGCTCGGATTCGGCGAGGCGCGTGAAGCGCGTCGACGCCATCTGGATGTCGGGCAACAGGCTCTGCGCCGCCAAGGCGTTGGCGTGGGCGCGGTCGAGGTCGCGGGTGTAGCTTTGCACGGCTGTGGCGAGATGCTGCTGGATCGCCGCGGCACCGGCGAGCGCCGAGGCGTTCAGCCAGGCGGACATGGCGATGATCATCAGCGAGCCGAGACCCATGCAGCCGAAGAGCAGCCAGCGGCTCTCTGTAGTCGCGGACGTGCGGCATCAGCCGCATCAGATACGTCCAGAAGGCGTAGATGCCGATGGACACGGCCACCGAGTAGATGACGGCGGCGAAGAAGACGACGGTGGCGTTGCCGTTGAGCAATTCGCGCACGCCGAGATAGGTGTAGACGCCGCTCGCGAGCGCGAGCACGCCCAAGGTGACGCGCGTCATGATCTCGAGGCGCTGCACGCCCTCGCGCAGAACAGTGCTGGACATAGTCTGGGTTCCCGTCGGCCTCTGGCCGTTAACGAGCGCCCCCCGCGAACCTTTATGCAACGCAATCGGACCACAATGTGGCCAAACGCGCGGGGCGTCCCTACATGGCAGGCGACAGACTGAACCGAGGTGCCATGAGCGACGCGATCACCATCTCCATTCCCCACCAGCTCGGCAAGGAAGAGGCGCTGCGCCGGCTGAAATCCGGCATGGCGTCGGCGCGCGGCAAGTTCGCCTCGCTCATGACCGTGGAAGAAGAAACCTGGAACGGCGACCAGTTAGCCTTCCGTGTGTCGGCTATGGGTCAGAAGAGTTCCGGCACCATCACCGCGTTCGAGAACTACGTGCTGGTGGAGGTGCGGCTGCCGTGGATGTTGGCCAAGATCGCCGAGAAAATCCTGCCGGTGATCCGCAAGGAAGGCCAGCTCATGCTGGAGAAGAAATAGCGGCCCGCGGCCCCTGGCGGGCCGCGAGCCGTTTGTTCACGTCTTATTTCTTCTTTTCTTTTTATTTCTTCTTTTCTTTCGCCTTCGCCGGCGCCTTCGCTTTCGCGGGCTCCTTTGCCGGCTTCTCTTTCTTTTCCGCCTTCTTCTTGGCCTTCTTCGCCTTCTTGGCCTTCGCCGGCTTCGCCGCCGCCGCGGCCTTGCCACACGCACCGGCGTTCACATAGCAGAGCGGGTTTGCCGCCATGCAGCTCGCCGCGGTTCCCTCGCAGCCCTTCTGCATGAGCGGGAAGGGTATCGGGCACGCCACGCAGAAACTGTCCGCACTGGCGCGCTTCTTCTTCCTGGCCACGAGCTCGAGGCTGCTGAGATCGACGGCGGCCTGCGCGACACCGGCAGGCTTCATCACGGCGGCGCCGGCCCCACCGGCGAACGCCATCAAGGCGACCGCAGCGGCCACCCCTAATAGATAACGCATGGTATTTCCCCCATCGCATTGCACGTGCGGGTGCACGCGAATCCCAGTTTCCCCGCCAACGCCCGCGGGGTCAACGAGGGGGAACCGGTATTTAGCGGCAGCCGCCGTCCAGCACGTAGCAGAACTGGTTCCGCGCCTGGCACTTGGCTCTCGCGTCGGCACGGCTTTTACCCGTTTCCGTGCAGGTCGAGGTGGAGAGCGGGATCGGAATCGGGCAGCGGACGCAGAAGGTATGCCCGGTCCAGTTGCGCCATACGCGCTTGACCTTCTGGCCGACGGTCTCCGACTTCTTCTCCTGGATGAGCGTGATCCCCGCCCCGCCCGCGGGCGCGAAGCCCGGCTGCGGTACGGACGCGCCGGCACTTCCGGCCACCGCGACCATGAGCGCGCCGGCCAAAACCAACCCCAGATGTCGCATGATTTCCCTCCGTTGCCCCAATGGCCCCGAAATACGGGCCGCAAACCAACGCCACCGATAGCCGAAGGTTGCGTCTAGCCGCCGAAATGGGCGCCCGGCGGCAACGGCTTCAGCCGGATCAGGCGCGAATCGGCCACCGCCGCCTGGCGGTGCTTAACCGCCTCCCGATAGACCAGATCGCGGAGCATCTCAACGAAGGCCCCGACCGAGGGATATTCGGCGACGAATACCCGATCCCAGTTCTCGCCGTGCTCAGGGCCGATGAGCATGAGCTCGAAGGCACCCTGCCAAACGATGCGGCCGCCGACGCGGCTGAACACCGGCGCCGAGTCGCGGCCGTAGGCGGCGTAGGCCTCGACGCCGGTAGCCTCGCGCCCATCGGGATAGGCGGCGCGCTCGCGCAGGCGCACGAGGTTCAGCATGTGGATCGCGCCCGCGCGGTCGGCGGCGCGGAAGGCGGCGAAGCGTTCCTTGGTGGGGTCGATGAATTCCGGCATGCGCGGTCCTCGCGGCGAGCGGCCCTACTCTACGTCCTCGATTTCCTCCGGTCCGCCGCCAAAGACCTTCTGCGCCAGCGCCGCTTGCATGAACGGGTCGAGGGCCCCGTTGAGCACCTCTTCCGGATCGCTCGAGGTCACGCCGGTGCGCAGGTCCTTCACCAGCTGATAGGGCTGCAGCACGTACGAGCGGATCTGGTGGCCCCAGCCGATGTCGGTCTTCGCTGCCTGGTCGACGATGGCCTGCTCCTCGCGCTTCTTCAGCTCGGCTTCGTAGAGTTTCGCGCGCAGCATGTTCCAGGCCTGCGCCTTGTTCTTGTGCTGGGAGCGGTCGCTCTGGCACACGCACCGCGATGCCGGTGGGGATGTGCGTCAGGCGCACGGCGGACTCCGTCTTGTTCACGTGCTGGCCGCCGGCGCCGCCCGAGCGCATCGTGTCGATGCGCACGTCGGATCTCGTCGATCTCGATCTTGATGTCGTCGTCGACCGTCCGGATAGCTCGTCACCGAGGCGAACGACGTGTGGCGGCGCGCGTTGGCGTCGAACGGCGAGATGCGCACCAGGCGATGCACGCCGGCCTCCGTCTTGAGCCAGCCGTAGGCGTTCTTGCCCTTGATCTCGAGCGTCGCCGACTTGATGCCCGCCCCCTCGCCCAGCGCCTCGTCGATGACGCTCGACCTTGTAGCCGTGCGCTCTCCGCCCAGCGCACGTACATGCGCATGAGCATCTGCGCCCAGTCCTGGCTCTCGGTGCCGCCGGCGCCGGCGTGGACCTCGACGTAGGAGTCGTTCATGTCCGCCTCGCCGCCGAGCATGGCCTCGAGCTCGCGGCGCTTGACCTCGTCGCGGAGCTTCTTCAGCGCGGCCTCGGCCTCGGCGATCACGCCCTGGTCCTTCTCGGCCTCGCCGAGCGCGATCATCTCCTTGTGGTCGGCAAGCTCGCGCTCGATGCGGCGCACGCCCTCGAGCGCGTCGCCGAGCGACGTGCGCTCCTGCATGAGCTTGGATGCCTGGCGCGGGTCGTCCCAGATCTTGGGGTCTTCGGCGAGCCGGTTCAGCTCGGCGAGGCGCTTCTCCGATCGCTCGAAGTCAAAGCGCCCTCCTGAGCAGCCCGGCCGACTGCTCGATCTCTTCGCACAGCGCTTCTGGTCTCGGCGCGCATTTGGATTCTCCGGAGCTGGCACGTCTCTATATGGGTGCGGATCCGCGTGGGCGCAAGCGCAGTCCCAGAATGACAAAAGAAGGCATTTGCGCGTCGGCGATTTACCGGCCGCGAAACCTATCGCCGCTAGCTTCGCCGCGTCCTGTCCCCGCAACCGTCGCTATCCCCATGAACCGCCCCGCGCCGCTCTTCGCTCTGGAAATCCGCGGGCCTCGTCGAAGCGCTTCGACCGGCCGGCGGTCGACGGCCTCGACCTCGCGGTGCGCGCCGGCGAGTTCTACGCCCTGCTCGGCCCCAACGGCGCCGGCAAGACCACGATCCTGCGCATGGTCGCCGGCCTGCTGCAGCCCGACGCGCGGCGCGATCTCGATCTTCGGCATCGACGCGCGGCGCGATCCGATCGCCGCCAAGCGGATCATCGCCTGGGTCTCCGACGAGCCGATGATCTACGACAAGCTGACGCCGCTCGAATATCTCGAGTTCGTCGCCGGCCTCTGGGGCATCGACGCCGCGATCGCCGAGAGCGCGCGCGCACGACTGATCGGCTGGCTCGGCCTCGGCGCCGCACGCCACACGAGCGCTGCGACGGCTTCTCCAAGGGCATGCGGCAGAAGGTGGCGCTCGCCGGCGCGCTGGTGCACGATCCGCGCCTCATCATCCTCGACGAGCCGCTGACCGGCCTCGACGCCGGCTCCGCCCGCCAGGTCAAGGACGTGCTGCGCGAGCGCGTGCGCGCCGGCGTCACCGTCATCATGACCACCCACATCCTCGAAGTCGCCGAGCGCATGGCCGAGCGCATCGGCGTCATCGCCGACGGCCGCCTCATCGCCGAAGGCACGCTGGACGAGCTGCGCCGCCGCGCCGGCCGCGCGACGCGAGCCTCGAGGAGACTTTCCTCGACCTCGTCGCCGACAGAGGCGGCGTGAGCGCGCCCGCCACCTCGCCTGGTTCGCCGGCCACGAGCTGCGCCTCGCCTGGCGCGACTGCGCTCGCCATGATGACCGCCGGCCGGCCGCCGGCTCGCGCGCGCTCGTCGTCGCCGGCATCGCGCTCTTCGTCGTCTTCCTGCACGGCCTCGCCTGGCTCGCGGTGCGCCAGCTCACCGGCGCCGGCGACGATCCGCCGGCAAGGCGACGCTCGTCATCGTCACCGGCAGCGGCTTCCTGTTCTGGTCGGTGATGCTGTCGCAGGCGATGGAATCGGTGACGCGCGCCTTCTATGCGCGCTCCGACCTCGACCTGATCCTCTCCTCGCCGGTGCCGTCGCGGCGCGTCTTCGCCGTGCGCATCGGCGCCATCGCCGTCGCTCACCGTGGCGCTCATGGCGCTGCCTGCTCGCCGGCCCGTTCATCAACGTGCTGGCCTCGCCGGCGGCCCGCGCTGGCTCGCCGCCTATGGCGTGCTCGCCGCCGCTCGGCGCCATCGCCGCCGGCGCTCGCCGTGGCGCTGACCGTCGCGCTCTTCCGCACGATCGGGCCCAAGCGCACGCGCCTCGTCGCGCAGATCGTCGCGGCGGTCGTCGGCGCCGGCTTCGTCATCGGCATCCAGGCCGTCGCCGATCCTCTCCTACGGCAACGCTGTCGCGCCTCGATGCTTCCTCGCTTCGGACAGCTTCATCGCGCAGCGCGCCCGGCCTCGACAGCCCGCTCTGGCTGCCGGCCCGCGCCGCCATGGGCGATCTTGCGGCGCTCTTGCCGGTCGTGCTGCCGTCGGCGCTCGTCGCTGCTCGCGCTCGCCATCGCGGCCTTCTCCGGCCGCTTCGGCGAGCACGCCATCGCCGCCGCCGGCGTCGGCCATGGCGCGGCGCACGCAGCACCGGCGCGCACGGCGTTCCGCCGCGGCATCGCCGCGGCGGCGCTGCGGCGCAAGGAATGGACGCTGCTGCGCCGCGATCCCTGGCTGCTGTCGCAGACGCTGATGCAGATCCTCTACCTGCTGCCGCCGGCGCTGCTGCTCTGGCGCAACTACGGCGACGAGCGCCGGCGCCTCGTCGTGCTGGTGCCGGTGCTGGTCATGGCCGCCGGCCAGCTCGCCGGCGGCCTCGCCTGGCTCGCCATCTCCGGCGAGGACGCGCACGACCTCGTCGTCACCGCGCCGGTCGACGCCGGGCAGCGTGCTGCGCGCCAAGATCGAGGCGGTGCTGTCGGCGCTCGCGCTGGTCTTCGCGCCGCTCGTGCTGGCGCTCGCCTGATCGCTCTCGCTCGCAGGCGCGCTGGTCACCGCGCCGGCATTCGTCGCGCTCGCCGGCCTCGGCCACCGCCATCCAGCTCTGGTTCCGCGCCCAGGCCAAGCGCAGCCATTTCCGCCGCCGCCAGACCTCCTCGCGCATCGCCACCTTCGCCGAAGCCTTCTCGTCCATCGGCTGGGCGGGCACGGCGGCTCTGGCCGCGAGCGGGATGTGGCAGGCGGCCGTGACCGCGGTGCTCACGCTCGGCGTGCTGGCGGTGGCGCGGCTCATCAGCCCGCACCGGGCCCGGCGCCTATAAAAAAACAATGGCCGGGACAAGCCCGGCCATGACGAAATTAGTCGCCGCGCGCTAAGCGCTCACCACAAGCCACCCGGCCCACGCCCTACGGCGCGGTCGGCGTCGGAGGAAATTCCGCTCCACGGCCCGCGATTGGGATCCTCGATGCCGACCGAATAGGAATCGGCCGGCGCCGTTCCGGGCTTGAAGGCTTCCAAGATCACCCTCTCATCGCCGGGACCGGCGCGCGTGCCGGTCTTGGAGTTGATGCGGATGAGCTTGATGCCCGACGGCACGCGGAACGGCTGCGCCGGCTTGTCGGCGAGCGCCATCTTCATGAAGTCGCGCACGATCGGTGCCGCGTAGTGGCCGCCGGTGACGCCGCGGCCGAGCGGGCGCGGCGTGTCGTAGCCGAGATAGACGCCGACCACGATGTCCGGCGTGAAGCCGATGAACCAGACGTCCTTGGCGTCGTTGGTGGTGCCGGTCTTGCCGGCGAGGTTGGCCGAGCTCGCGCAGCGCGGTGCCGGTGCCGCGCTGGACCACGCCCTGCAGCATCGAGGTGATCTGGTAGGCGGTCATCGGGTCGATGACCTGCTCGCGGCGTTCGACGATCGACGGCTCGCCCTGGTTGTTCCACGCCGTCGGCGGCGCAGCCGTCGCAGTCGCGCTGGTCGTGGCGGTAGATGGTCTTGCCGTAGCGGTCCTGCACGCGGTCGACCAGCGTCGGCTCGACCCGCCGGCCGCCGTTGGCGAACATCGCGTAGGCCGCGACCATGCGCAGAGCGTGGTCTCGCCGGCGCCGAGCGCCATAGGAGAGCACCGGCGGCAGGTCCTCGTAGACGTCGAAGCGCTCGGCGTACTCGGCGACCAGCGGCATGCCGACGTCCTGGGCGAGGCGCACGGTCATCAGGTTGCGCGACTGCTCGAGGCCGGTGCGGAGCGTCTGCGGCCCGTAGAACTCCTCGCGTAGTTCTCCGGCTTCCAGAGCGGCGCCCGGGGCCTGGCCATCTCGATCGGCGCGTCGACCACGATCGTCGCCGGCGTGTAGCCGTTGTCGAGCGCCGCGGCGTAGACGAACGGCTTGAACGACGAGCCGGGCTGGCGCAGCGCCTGGGTGGCGCGGTTGAACTCGCTCGACGGTAGGAGAAGCCGCCCTGCATGGCGAGCACGCGGCCGGTCTCGGGTCCATGGCGACCATGAAGCCGCCCTGGATCTCCGGGCATCTGGCGGTAGCCGGTACTGGCCCGGCTTGCCGCTCGATCGTCTCGACGTAGATCACGTCGCCGACCTTCAGCACGTCGGCGAGCTTGCGTACCGGCTCGCCGCAGTCCTTGCCTGTCGCGGGCCGCGCCCATTTCACGTCGTCGGCGGCGATGGTGCCGGTCTCGCGCTCCTTGCCAGCGCGCCGGCTCGCGGCCGGCTGCAGACCGACGTTGGCGGTCTTGTCGCCGATCTCGAGCACCACCGCCGAGCCGCCAGCCGCGATGTCGCGCGAGCGCGCGCGACCTCGGCGAGCTTGGCGCCCCAGTCGCCGCGAGACGTCGAGCTGGCGCACCGGGCCGCGGCAGCCCGTGGCCTCGTCGTAGCTGCACCAGGCCGTCGCGTCAGCGCCTTCTTGCGCGACCTACCTGCAGCTTCGGGTTCGAGCGTGGTGCGGACCGAGAGGCCGCCGCTCGTAGAGCTTCTTCTCGCCGTAGCGCTCGCAGAGCTCGCGGCGGACTTCCTCGGTGAAGTACTCGGCGGCAGAAGATGTGGGCGCCGGTCGGCCGCGGCGTCACGGTGAGCGGCGTCGGCCTTCGCCGCCTCGCCGTCGTCGCGGCGTGATGTAGCCGTTCTCGCACCATGCGATCGAGCACGTAGTTGCGCCGCGCGATCGCGCGGTCGCGCTGGCGGAACGGGTGCAGGTTGGTCGGGCGCCTTGGGCAGCGCCGCGAGGTAGGCGATCTCGGCCAGGGTCAGCTCGTCCAGCGACTTGTCGAAGTAGATGAGCGACGCCGCGGTGACGCCGTAGGAGTTCGGGCCGAGGAAGATCTCGTTGAGGTAGAGCTCGAGGATCTTGTCCTTGGAGTAGGTCGCGCTCGATGCGGATGGCGAGGATGCGCTCCTTGATCTTGCGCGTCGCCGGACGGTCTCGCGGTCGAGCAGGAAGTTCTTCGTCACCTGCTGGGTGATGGTCGAGGCGCCCTGCGGCCGCCGCTTGCCGTACGTTCTCGACGTTGGTGATCGCGGCGCGGACGATGCCGGTGATGTCGAAGCCGCGATGCTCGTAGAAGTTCTTGTCCTCGGCGGAGATGAAGGCGTCCTTGATCGAGCTTGGGCATCGCCTCGATCGGGATGTAAGAGCCGCCGCTCGCGGGCGTACTCGGCGACGCAGCGAGCCGTCGGCGGCGTGCACGCGCGTCATCACCGGCGGCTCGTAGTCCTGCAGCGCCGTGTAGTCGGGCAGGTCCTTGGAGAAATGCCAGATGACGTAGGTCGCGCCGGCCGCACCGCACACGAACAGGATCGCGCCGGCGGCGAACAGGAACCCGAAAAATCGCATCAACAGTCGCATCGAACCGCCTGACGAACCGCCGGGAAGCGCGGTCTACCATCGCCGCGATTCAGGAGGGGTAAACGCTGAATACCACCCTTCCCTCGGCCTCGCCTATGGCAAAACCAAGGCCCGGCGCGGGTTTGCCCCGCCTTCACATGGGGAGCCCGGTCCAAGCATTCCATCCCTGAGCGGAACCTCGACGCGGAAACCGCATTAACGCTCGATGGTACGCGGGCAGCAGACCTGCGGCCGGAGGAAAAGCGCCGGGCCGAAGCCGCCGCAAGCGTTAACCGCCGTCATCCTTTTTTCGCATCAGTGCCGCGTAAGCGTCACGGGCGCCCCCTACGGTTCCAGCGTGGGAGGACAACAACCAAGGAGCTGGCCAATGAGTTCTGCACCTCAACACCATCGGTTCCAGCGTTCCGGTTCGTAGCGGCCGCCGCGTCCGCGGCTTCGGCACGATGCCCTGCCCGCAGTGTGCCGAGATCCTGCTCGCGCCCGACGTCTCCGAGTATCTCGGCGACGGGCGTGTGCGCCACTCCTGGTCGTGCGACGAGTGCGGCCACGAGTTCACGGCCTCGATCGAGGTGGCGCCGCGCTGACGCGGCGCCCGTCGCCTCACACCACGCGGAAGATCGCGAGGAAGAGCGTCGCCAAGCAGAGCCAGGCCACCGTCCACACCAGGGTGCGCAGCACGCGCACGCCCAGCACGTAGAGAATGTAGTGAACGAGCCGCGCCCAGAAGTAGATGGCGCAGGCAAGCGCGGTGGTGCGCGTCGAGATCGAAAGCGCGTTCAGCACCAGCACGAAGGCGACGAACACCACGAGATTCTCCACCGCATTCCGATGCGCGTGCATGGCGCGCACCGCCCACGGCGATTGCGGCTTGACGACGATGAGCCGTAGGGATTGCCCATGGCGCCGAACAGGCCAAATATGTTCACCCGGTCCTGGATGTACGGAAAGAACATGAGGCCGGTCATCGCCGCCGTGAGCGTGAGCCAATAGAGTTCCGGTGACATTACTTCCTCCCCCGTTTGACCGGCCGCAATTCCGGTGTGCGTGGAGGCCCGCCGGACGGCCGGCATTTCCAATTCCGCTATAGTAGACCCCGGGCCGCGCGCCCGCGAGGGCGTTTGCCAAGCGCTAGAATATCCCGGGCGGGCCGCCCCGGATTGAACATGAGGTCCTAGACCGCCATCGCATTCTCGCCTGCGTCATGGCGCCTTGATCCCGTAGCGCTTGAACTCCTCCACCACCCACGGCTTGATCTTCTTCCCCGCCGCGACGTCGGCGTTGCCGCCCGCCACGTCGCCTTTCCGCAGCTTGGCGATGCCGCGGCCGTAGAGCACGTCACCGGATTCCGGCTCGTGCTTGAAGGCGATGTCGTAGTCGGCGATGGCGCGGTCGTAGTTGCCCATCCGGAGATAAATGAAGGCGCGGTTCTCATAGGTGTTGCCGTTGTCCGGCGAGAGCCGCGCGGCGGAATTGCAATCGGCAAGGCCGGCATCGAGGCGGCCGACCAACGCGTTCGCCCAGCAGCGGTTGTTCAGGGCGTGGGCATAGTCCGGATAGAGCCGGATCGCCTGGTCATAGTCGGCGATCGCGCGCAGGTGCTCGCCCTTGTAATAGAACTGGCCGCCGCGGCTGTTGTAGGCCGACGCGACGCGGCGCGCGTCGCCGCCCGCCGCGATGATCGCCGAGCAGCCGGCGATGGTCTGCTCGGCCGTCGGGCCGCCCTCGCCCGCGCACCAGCGTTCGTTCTGGTCGCTCTGCGCGGCGGCCGGCACCGCCAAGAGGATGAAAAGCACCGCGCCAAGCCCCGCTCGTCCCATGCGACCCTCCTAGCGCACGCCGTAGCGCGCGAACTCCTCGCCGATGTTGGCCTCGATCGCCCGCGCGGCATTGAGGTCGGCGTTGCCGCCGACGAAATCGCCGCGCTTCAGCCGCGCGATGGCGCGGCCGTAGAGCGCAGTGGCGCGCTTGGGCTCGAGCTTGAGCGCCGCTTCGTAGTCGGCGATGGCCGCCGCCACGTCGCCCGCCTTCAGCTTGACCAGGCCGCGGACGTCGAGTGCGGCGGCGGCGGCGGGCTTCAGCCGCAGCGCCGCGTCGCAGTCGGCGCGCGCGCGCTCGAGCTCGCGGTCCTGCACCGCCCGCGACCGGCAGCGGCCGACGAACCCATCGGCGTTGTTCGGCTCCAGCCGGATCGCCTCGTCATAGTCGGCGATCGCCCGCGCGTGGTCGCGCGTGAGATCGTACACGTCGGCGCGGTTGCGCCAGGCCTGCGCCATCGCCGGCGCGAGACGGATCGCGACGGTGTAATCGGCGATCGCCCGTTGAAAGTCCCTCTTGTTCTCGTGGGCGATGCCGCGCTCGTTGTGCAGGTTGGCGTCATTGGGCGAACGGCTTAGCGCCTCGTCGTAGTCGGCGACGGCGCGAACGAAATCGCCTTTGGCCTGCAAGGCGCGCGCCCGCGCCGCGAAGGCGCCGGCCGTTCGCGCGCCGAGGCGGATCGCCTCGTCGTAGTCGGAAAGCGCGCCGTCGTAGTCGCGCTTGATGTAGCGGGCGTCGCCGCGGTTGCCCCAAGCGGGGGCGTAGCCCGGGTTGACCGCGACCGCACGCCCGTAGTCGGCGATGGCGCGATCGTAGTCGCCGGCGCGGGCGTAGTATGTGCCGCGGCTGTTGAGCACCGCCGCGTTCTTGGGATCGAGTTCCGCCGCGCGATCGAGATCGGCGAGCGCGCGGGCGTCGACGCCGAGTTTGCCGTACGTCACGCCGCGGCTCGCCAGCGCGCCGGTGTGGCCGGGGTCGATCTTCAGGGCGGCGTTGTAATCGTCGACGGCGCGGCCGAGATCGCCCTTGAACGCATAGCTGTCGCCGCGCGCGGCGAGAGCCGCCGCACCCTGCGAGCGATCGCGCAATGCCAAGCTGAAATCGGCGATGGATTGGTCGAAGGCGCCGCGCCGCTGCCAGGCGAGGCCGCGATGGTAGTGGAGCGCGGCAAGCTCGGCGCCCTTATAGCGACCGGACGCGATGGCGTGCGCACAGGCGGAGAGCGGATCGCCCGCGACCTTGGCGCAATCCTCGCGGTCGTCGGCGGCGGCGCTGGAAACCAGCGCCGCGAGCATCAGGCCGGTGATCGCCAGTCGCCGCATGTCGCCTCCGCACGCCGGCGAGCATAGCCCGGGGCGCGCGGCAGGCGAAGCTCAGTTGGCGGCGCGGCTCTGGCCAGCGGCGGCGCGGGTGGCGAAGAACACCTCGATCGAGGCCAGCATGGAGTTCGCCATCTTGTCGCGCCAGACCTCGGAGCGCAGCTGCTTCTGGTCGTCGCTGTTGGAGAGGAAGCCGAGCTCGATCAGAACCGACGGCACGTCGGGAGCTTTCAGCACCTTGAAGCCCGCCGACTTGATCGGCGTGGCATGCAGCTGGGTCGCCGCCTTCATCTGGCCGACCAGCGTGCGCGCGAACAGGGTGGAAAAGTTGCGCGTCTCGCGGTGGGCGAGATCGAACAGGATGCCGGCCACGTCGTCGTTCTCGTCGGAGAGATCGATGCCGGCGATGAGGTCGGCCTTGTTCTCGCGGTCGGCGACGCGCTGGGCCTCGGCGTCGGAAGCGCGTTCCGACACGGTGAACACCGTGGCGCCGCGCACGTCGTTGTCGCGCCGCGGCATGGCGTCGGCGTGGATCGAGACGAACAGCGAGGCCGCGCTCACCCGCGCCACCTTCACCCGCTCGGCGAGCGGCACGAAGGTGTCGTCGGCTCGCGTCATCACCACCTTGTAGCGGCCAGTGCGCTCGAGCCGGTCGCGTAGCTTCAGCGCCACCGCCAGTGTGATCTCCTTCTCCTCGGCGCCGCCGCGGGCGACCGCGCCGGAATCGATGCCGCCGTGGCCGGGGTCGATGACCACCACCGGCCGCGTGTCGCGCACGGCCGCCGCATCGCGCTCTGATTTTTTGGCGGTGTCGGCGCGCGGCTGCAGCGCCACGCGCTTCAAGAAGCTCGCGCGGTCGGTGCGCGACAGATCCACCACGAGGCGCGCCGGCTGGCTCTCGAAGGCCGGCAGCACGTAGGCTTTGTCGATATTCACCGGTTCGCGCGCGTCGATGACGATGCGCGCCTTGCCCGGCGCGATCAGGCCGTAGCGAAAAGCGGAGACGAGGCCGCGGCCGTCGCGGCCGGCACCGGCGGCCAAATCGAAGGTGACGTCGGGTAGATCCACCACCACGCGGTAAGGATCGGCGAGCGCGAAGGCGGAGACCGGCACCTCGCGACTGAGGTCGACGACGAGCCGCGTGCGCTTATCGTCGCCCGCGAGCCGGGCGTCGAGCGCAATCACGCCGCCTTTGGCCTTGGCCTGGGCGACAGGCGTGGGCGCGCGCTCGACGGCGCCGGCGATCCCCGGCCCGAGCGCGGCGAGCGCGACCAGCAGTATGCAGTGAGCGGGACGCATGGACCCTGCCCGAGCGGAGTTCCCCTGCGCCTGGGATAGCGCTCCGTGGTTAACCGGAGATTGCGCCTCGCTGCCGCCTAGATGGGCGGTGCTAACTTGCCCCATGACCACCCCGGGCCTCCGCGTTCTCAGCGCCGCCGTGCTCGCCGCCACGCTCATCTTGCCTGCCAGCATCCGGGCGCAACCCCGAGTCGATCCAGCACAAAGCACGATCCCGGCGCCGGCGGTTCCGCCGCCGGCCACGGTTCCCGCGGCGCCCTCAGCCCGCCCGGCCGCGCCGGTCGACGTGTGCATGCCGCGCGGGGTGACCTGCACGCCGGGTTCCATCCCCTGCTGCCCGCCCATGGGCTGCAGCGGCGCCCCCGGCGTCTGCCAATGACTATGAATTTGCTCTCGGCCGGGGTGCGCTGTTACACCTTGAATCGATGAACATGCTCCCCCGCATTGACGCCGAGCCAATAAGCGCCGGCGCCGCGAGCGGTACCCCGATCCAAGCAGCGCCCGCGCCGCGCCGCCGCATCATCTGGCACTACGTCATTCCGTTCGTCGGCTATCACCTCGCCGCGGCGCTCGCCTTCGTGCCCTGGTTTTTCAGCTGGACCGGCGTCGTGCTCGCGGTGCTCGGCTATTTCGTGATCGGGGCGCTCGGCATCAGCTTCTGCTATCACAGGCTGCTCACGCACCGCGCCTTCGCCTGCCCGAAGTGGCTCGAGCGCAGCGTGGCCATTCTGGCGGTGTGCTGCGCCCAGGATACGCCGGTGCGCTGGGTAGCGACCCACCGCTGGCACCACGAGCATGCCGATGACGAGCTCGACGTGCACAGTCCGGTCAAGAGCTTCTTGTGGGGCCACGTGGGCTGGCTGATCATCCAGAACCCAAATCGCCACCACATGTACGACAATTACGCCAAGGACCTGATGCGCGACCCGTTCTACGCGGCGTTCGAGAACAGCCCCTGGTACGTCGTGGTCAATCTCCTGTCGTGGCTCGTGTTCTTCGGCGGCGGCTTCGCGGCCGCGCTCGCGTTCGGCGGAACCGCAAGCGAGGCCACGCAATTCGGCTTCAGCTGCCTGATCTGGGGGGTGTTCGTGCGCACGGTGGTGCAGTGGCACGCCACCTGGGCGGTGAACTCGGTGACCCACCGCTACGGCTATCGCAACTACGAGACCGACGAGGGCAGCCGCAATCACCTCGTCCTCGGCTATCTCGCCAACGGCGAGGGCTGGCACAACAACCACCATGCGGATTCGCGCTCGGCGCGCTTCGGCCATCGCTGGTGGGAGCTGGACACGACCTATGCGGTCATCCGCCTCCTGGAAATGGTGGGATTGGCGACCCGGGTCGCCCGGCCGGTAGCGGGCCTCGCCGCCGCCCGCGCCGCGCACTCCCCGCTCGCGACGCGCGGACCCACCGAGCCCTGAAAGGCGCTATGATCGGCTTGCCGCGACCTTCGGGGCCGGCCTCTGCGACATGATCGAGTTTGCGGAATCCCTTGCCGGCATTCTTGAAGAGTTCGCTTGATGAAGGACGGCGGGCGATGAAGGAAGAAGTCCGGGTACGCGTGGTTCGCCTGTCGGGGTGGAAGGTGCTGCTCGCCGCCGGCGCCGCGGCGCTGATCATCGCCGCCATCCTGTTCCTGACCCTGACCGTGCTCCTGATCGTGGTGCCCATCGCGCTGATCGCGAGCGCGCTCTACTACGTGTTCGGCGGCCGCCGCGCGGCCAACCCAACCGAGGTGATCGAGGGCGAATACCGCGTGGTCGAGCCGCGCGAGCTCGATCACGACCGGGGTCAGCGACCGAAGCCGTAGCTCGCTTCCGCCGAGGCCGGCCTTCCCCCGCGCAACGCACCGACTACACACGCGCCCGCAAGATAGACGCCGATCACAACGAACAGCAGGAACAAGGGCGTCGCCGGCGAAAGATAGAGCTCGTTCACCGCCGGTATGGATGTGACGTCGAGATAAGCCAGCAGCGCGACGCGCGTGGCGACCGCTACCGCGCAGGCGAGCGCCAGCACCGCGAGCGGCCATGGGTCGGAGCGAAATCGCCGCGGCGCGGCTGCCGCGAGCATGACGCCGATCATCGCCAGCGCGGCGAGCGGCGCCAGCAGCGTCGCATAGGCCGCCGCAATCGCCCGCGCCGTGTTCACCAGCAAGGCCTGGCGCAGCTCCGCGATGCTGACGAGCCCGCCGGCGGGCCGCAGCACTGGCTGCAGCCAAGCATAGGCGTCCGGCGCCTTCTGCTTGAGCTCCTCGACCGGCACCGCGAAGTCGCCGCGCTCCACCACCTTGTCGATCCGTAACCGCATATCGGAAGTCTGTGGCGCGCGGCCTGGCGTGAGCTGCGAAATCGGCACACGGCTTTCAAAGGTTCCGCCCCGCACGACGAGCTCGCAGGATTCGCGCAAGCAATCGGTCGCGAGCTCGAAACGCAGCGCGCGGAATCCATCGACCTGTTCCGCGTTGTCGGCGAGGCGGACCTCGATCCTCGCCGAGAACGGCGCGCCAGTGGTATCGCGCAGGGAAATCTCCGGCAACGCGTCACGCAGCGCCACCGAGCCGTTAAACTGGCTCATGCGCTGCGGCGCGCGCGCAAGCGGACCGACCATTTCCTCAAAGAAAGCGAGCTCGGGCGCGGCACCCACGCTCGTCGCGACGGCCACGCCATGGGGATGCGTCAGCATGCCGACGAGCGTCCGCGCCGGCGCCAGCGCGTCGGAGAGGTAATGCCAGCGGAACGGCGTCGCCATCGTCGCGCGCGGCGGCAAGCAAGGAATGTGGCTGGCGTCGCAGGCCGCGTTGATCTCGGACGCGAGCCGCCCGTAGTAAGCGTCGGCCTCGCCGCCGGAGCGATAGTGCCCGGCCGCTTCCACCGCCTCGCGGAGCGACCACATGAACCACGCCGCCGGAATCTCCGGACAGCGCGTCAGCTTCATGGCCTCGCATCCCGTCTTTCTCCAGCCCTCGGCGCGCGGCCCCTCGAAATAAGGCTCAAGCTCGCGCGCGGCCGGGCTCACGGAATAGGCGCGCGCACGCGCGTCCCGGGGAAACACCACGTAACGCCGCCATTCATTGTGCTGGATGCGCGCGAGTGCGCCATAGGCGCGCTTGAAGCTCGGCAGGCGGAATTCATTGGTAGTGAAGAGGCCATAACGCCAGTAGTTGATGCCGGCGACCGCGCCGGTGACCGTGACGAACACGGCGGCGGGAATGGCGATCGCAGCGGCCAAGGAAAGGATCCGGCGGAGCAAAAGCGTTTGCGACGGATGCCGGCGCCAATCGAGCCACTCGCGGGCAGCGGCGTAGAGCAGGAGAAGGAGAAGCGCCGGGAGAATCCACAGTCCTTCCTCCCGCGTCAGCCAGAAGTCGGCACCAATAATGCCGAGGACGAGTAGGATCGCGAGATACCGGCGCGGCGAAATCGCCTGCGGTCCGCGCAACAGGAGCGCGGCGGCGGCCAGCGTCACAAGAGCGAGCGACAGCGGCACATAGACCCCTTCGCGGATCACCCGGGCGAGGTTCGGCGTCCACAGCACCGGGTTGAACGCGAGCACCACGAACAGCACGAGGCCGAGCCAGCGGTTGCCGCTCAGGCGCACCACGAGCCACGCGGCGAAGCCGCAGGCGCCGAGGTAGGCTGCATGCTCGGCGAGCTTGACCGGGATGCCGAGGAAGAACGCCGTGAGAATGAACAGCGGATAGAACATTCCCTTGGCCAGCGTGTACTGCGAGTACGGCCCGAGCCAATTGAAGGCGAGGTTTTGCGCCAGATCGACGAACAGCATGTCGTCGTGGCCGGACGCGCCGACGGCGAACACCGGGAACACGGAGCGCAGCCACAGGCTCACCGCGGCAACAAGAACATAAAGGACCAGAAAGCGGCGGTTCGGCACTCGTACCTTCCCCGGAATGTCGTGAGCTTATAGCGCGCTCGCGCCTCGGCACCGCCTCAGTGGCGCGTCGGCACGTCCATGATGCTTCCCAGGAAGGCGGTGAAGGCGAGTTGCATCCCGGCCGCCACCGCGGTCAGCGACAGCATCAGGAAGCGCAACATGGCGGCATATTGCAGCGGGCCGAAGCCCGCCGAACGCCATTCCAGGACGCAACTCACCACGCCGGCGATACCGACGAGCACCATCACGAGCGCCACCACCAGCAAGCGCTCGAGGGTGAGCGCATCGAGCACTGACGTGTAGGGCGGCGACGCCGGGATGAAGTGGTTGCGCATGGCGAAGCGCCGCGCCACCGCCGCCATGCTGAGGCTCTGCAGCCCGACCAGGATCGCGACGCAGGCGACGATGAAGCTGTGGATGTCGAAAGCGACGCCGCCCACATGCACCGGACCCGGCAACAACAACACCGTTCCCACGAGCCCGCCCAGCAACAGAACGATTCCCGGATAGAAGAACAGCCACTTCGGGCTGTAGATGAGTAGGAACCGCAGATGCTGCCAGCCGTCCCGCCAGGTGCGCAGATGCGGCGGACGCGAGCGCCCGTCCTTGTGCAGGGTCGTCGGCACCTCCGCGATGCGATGGCCGGCGAGCCGCGCCCGCACCACCATTTCGCTGGCGAACTCCATCCCGGTGGTGCGCAGATCGAGCGCGATCAACCGATCGCGGTTGAAGCCGCGCAGGCCGCAGTGGAAATCGCCGACGCGAGCGCCGAAGAACAGGCGGCCGATGAAGCTCAAGATCGGGTTGCCGACGTAACGGTGCAGAAAGGGCATCGCCCCCGGCGCGATGCCGCCGCGAAAGCGGTTGCCCATCACTAGGTCGGCGCCGGCGCGAAGCTCGTCGAGGAACGGCTGCAGCCGGGAAAAATCGTAGGAGTCGTCGGCGTCGCCCATGACGACGAAACGTCCGCGGGCGGCCGCGACGCCGCCCTGGATGGCGGCGCCATAGCCTCGCGCCTCGATCGCCACCACGCGGGCGCCTTCCCGCACGGCGATCTCCTGAGAGCCGTCGGTGCTGCCGTTATCGGCGACGATCACCTCGCCGCGCACGTTGCCGGCGGCAAGGAATCCGCGGGCTTTGCGGATGCAGGTGGCAAGCGTCTCCGCTTCGTTGAGGCAAGGCATCACGATGGAGAGCTCGACCGCGTCATTCTGCGCGGTGTCCGAGGCCTGGGGCCGGTCTTTCGATTGCAGCATCATCAAACGGCCGAAAAAAGTGGGACAACTCCGCCATGGTCCTATGTTTTGCCGGCCCGGTCGAGCGCGCTTGCCAACCGCCCGTCCCCGGCCTAAAAGTGCTTCGCGCATGGGCTGCGCTGCGGAATCGCCACCGGCGGTTCACCTGACGCGCCCGCCCCACGACGCGACCGGTGCCGGAGGGCACCTGCGCGCGGGGCGCACGCCCGAAGCGGCAGCCGTGCCCGGACGGATTTCCGTCTGCCATTGGTCGAGGCCCATGGACGAATACATTTTCACCGGAGCAACCAAGCTTCCGGAGAGTGCGTGTTTTCTCCCGCGCGGCGTCCGCGCCGGCGACGGCTTCGACCGTTCACCCATCCTCTCGCGCGCGAGCGGCACAGCCCGCGCGCGCAGCCCCGGCGCGAAAGACGCGCGCCGAGAAAGATTCCCATGCCCAACAAGATGCTTATCGACGCCTCGCACCCGGAGGAAACCCGGGTCGTGGTCCTGCGCGGCAACCGCGTCGAGGAATTCGATTTCGAGTCCGCGAGCCGCCGCCAATTGCGCGGCAACATCTACCTAGCCAAGGTCACCCGCGTCGAGCCTTCGCTGCAGGCCTGCTTCATCGACTACGGCGGCAACCGGCACGGCTTCCTGGCGTTCTCGGAAATCCATCCCGACTACTACCAGATCCCGGTCGCCGACCGGCAGCGGCTCATCGCCGAGGAGGAGCGCGCCGCGCGCGAGGCCGAGGAGCATCCGCGCGAGCGAAGCCGCCCCATGGCGGCGATCCCCGCCCCGACCGTGTCGGAGCCGGCGCCAGAAGGCGAGCAGCCGCAGGATCAGGCCGATGGCGAGGACCAGGCGCAGCCGGAAGCGGCGCCCGAGCCGATCGCCGCGGAAGGCGAAGCGGTGACCGAGAGCGAGGCGCTGGCTCAACAGGACATCATGGCGGAAGCCATCGCCCCGGTGGTCGCGGAAGTGACACCGGAGAGCGATAGCCCTTCCACGGTTCCGGCCGAGACGCCCCATGCCGAGGCGACCGCCGAGGAAGACGTGGTCGAGCAGGTTGGCGGCGACGCCTTCGAGGAGGTGCCGGCGCGCCAGGTGCGCCGCCACCGCTCCTACAAGATCCAGGAGGTCATCAAGCGCCGTCAGGTGATGTTGGTGCAGGTGGTCAAGGAAGAGCGCGGCACCAAGGGCGCGGCGCTGACCACGTACCTGTCGCTCGCCGGCCGCTACGCCGTGCTCATGCCCAACACCGCGCGCGGCGGCGGCATCTCGCGCAAGATCACCAGCGCGCTCGACCGCAAGCGGCTCAAGGACTTGGTCGAGGACCTTGAAGTGCCGGAGGGAATGGGCGTCATCCTGCGCACCGCCGGCGCTTTGCGTACCAAGGCCGAGATCAAGCGCGACTTCGAATACCTGATCCGCCTGTGGGAGACGGTGCGCGAGCTCACGCTCAAGTCCAACGCGCCGGCGCTGGTCTACGAGGAAGGCTCGCTGGTCAAGCGCGCGATCCGCGACCTCTACAACAAGGACATCGACGAAGTGATCGTCGCCGGCGACGAGGCCTACAAGGAGGCCAAGGAATTCATGCGCATGCTCGCGCCGAGCCATGCGAAGAACGTGAAGCCCTACCGCGACAGCCAGCCGATCTTCGTGCGCTACGGCATCGAGCACCAGCTCGACGCCATGTTCTCGCCGATCGTGCAGCTGAAATCCGGCGGCTACATCGTCATCAACCCCACCGAGGCGCTGGTCTCGATCGACGTCAACTCGGGCCGGGCCACCCGCGAGCATCATATCGAGGACACGGCACTCAAGACCAACATGGAGGCAGCGGAGGAAATCGCCCGCCAGCTTCGCCTGCGCGATCTCGCCGGGCTGATCGTCATCGATTTCATCGACATGGACGAGAAGCGCAACAACCGCAACGTGGAGCGCAAGGTCAAGGAGGCGCTCAAGCACGACCGCGCCCGCATCCAGGTCGGCCGCATCTCGCACTTCGGCCTCATGGAGATGTCGCGCCAGCGCATCCGCACCGGCGTGCTCGAATCCTCCACCGTCTCCTGCCCGGTCTGCGGCGGCACCGGCCACGTGCGTGCCACCTCCTCGGTGACGCTGCAGCTGTTGCGCTCGATCGAGGATCACCTGCTCAAGAACGCGAGCCACGACATCATCGTGCGCACGCGCCCTGACACTGCAATTTATGTGCTGAACCACAAGCGGGCCCACCTGCACCAGCTCGAGGACCGCTTCGGCGTCGCGATCATGATCCAGTCGGACACGGCGCTCGCCGGCCAGCAGTATTTCGCCATCGACAAGGGCCCGCTGTCGCGGCGCGAGCCGGCGCCGGCAGCCCGCATCGCACCGGATTCCATCGCGCCTATCCACGACGAGCCGGAAGACGAGGTCGTGGAGGCGGATGCCGAGGCCGCCGAGGCCGAGGGTGTGGGCGAAGAGGCGAACGCCTCGCCGCAGCCGGTGCAAGAGCATGGCGAAGGCCGCCCGAGCGAAGGTCCGCGCGACGAGGACGGTCACCGCCGCCGGCGGCGGCGTCGGCGCGGACGCCGCGGCCGCGGCGGCGAGCCCGGCCACGAGCACGGGCCGCGCCAACAGCATCACGGCGAGCCGGCAGGCCAGCCCTATCCGGCCGAGGCGCAGCCGTTCGAGAACTACGGCGAGGCGGAGACCTTCGCCGACGCCGAAACCGGCGGTCGGCCACCGGAGGCTCCGCGTTTCGAACTCCGAACGGGGTCCCGACCAGCTAGGCCCCGACGGCCAGCGCCGGCGGCGCCGGCGCGGACGCCGGGGCGGCCGGCGCAACCGCCGCGACCGTTTCGAGGGCGGACCGCCCGGCGGCGAGCCGAGGCCGTTCGAGGCCAACCTCGCGCCGGCATCCGACCAGGAGTTCGAACCGGGACGCGAGCCGCGGCGGGAGCCCGAGCCGCCGCACACGCCGGACCGGCCGGCACCGCCGCCGGTACACGAACCGGTCGCTCCGCAGCCGCCGGTGGAGGAGCCGCCGGCGCCGGCGCCGCGCCGCTCCACGGTGCGCGAGCCCGCGCCTTTTGTGAGCTTCGAGCAGAGCGCGCCGGTGACCCCTTCGGCGCCACTCGCGCCGAGCCCCCCGATCGCGCGCCAAGAGCCGGAAGATCCCAATGCGCCGCGCCGCTCCGGCTGGTGGCGCAAGCGCTAGGGCGGCCCTGGTATCGCTGGTAACGCCGCTGAGCCGTCTGGCGCTTAGGGAAATCGGCTAGCTGCGCTTACCCACCAGCGCGAACACCGCGCCTTGCGGATCCGTGCCCTGCACGATCCATTGTCCGCCCGGCACCTCCATCGGACCGTTGATGATCTTGCCGCCAGCGGCCTTGATGCGCTCGGCCGCCGGCTCGATGGCGTCGACGTTGACGTAATAGGTCCAAAAAGGCACCGGCACCGCGGGAGGCTTGTTGAACATGCCGCCGATCGGCTGCCCGTCGGCGGCGAACATCTGGTACTTGCCCATGGCGCCCATCTCGACCGCCTCTGCCTTCTCCCAGCCGAACAGCTCGCTGTAAAACGCCAATGCCTTTTCCCAATCGACAGCCATGAGCTCGTGCCAGCCGACATGGCCCGGTGTGCCGGGCGTCGGCCGCTTCGGTGGCTCGGAGCTGGCTCCCTTGAACAAGGCAATCGCCGCCCCCTGCGGATCGGCGATGACCGCAAAGCGACCAATCGTGGGAATGTCGCGCGGCGCGACGTGCACAGTCCCCCGAGGCGCTTCGCTTTCTCCGCGCTCGCGTCCACGTCGTCGACGCCGACGTAGCCGATCCAGCTCGGCGGCACGCCCATCTTCCTGGCGTCGTCCGGCAAGTTCATCAGACCGGCCGCCGAGGACCCTCCCGCCATAAACACGGTGTAGCGCATGTCGGGATGCGGCATGTCTTGCGTGCCCCAGCCCACGACCTTGGTGTAGAAGCGCTTCGCCGCTTCCATGTCGGTCGTCATCAGTTCGTACCAGACGAAACGGCCCTGAGAAGTTGCCATGACGGTTTCCTCCCGTTGGCACTTTACAGCAAACGACTGCGACAATCCGATGTCGAGCTAGCGTGGGCCGCCCTTGAGCCAGCCGCCGATCCGCTCCGCCGCCTCGCGCATGTCGGATGTCGAGCCGGCATAGCAGAAGCGCACGTAGTGCTGTCCCTCCTGCGTGTCGAAGTCCGCGCCCGGGGTCGCCGCCACGTGGGTCTCCTGCAACATGCGCTTGGCGAACTCGAAGCTATCGTTGGAGAAGCGCGACACGTCGGCGTAGAGATAGAAGGCGCCGTCGGCGGGCAGGAAGGTGTCGAGCCCGGCGCGGGGAAATCCCTCGGTGAGCAGCCGGCGATTCTCCACGTAGCTTTGCTTCACCGCCTCCATCTCGGCGCGTCCGTCGAAGGCGGCTTCAGCCGCGACCTGCGACAGCGTCGGCACCGAGATCGCAAAATTCTGCTGCAGCCGCTCCACCGTGCGCACCAGATTTTCCGGCACCACCATCCAGCCGATGCGCCAGCCGGTCATGCAGAAATATTTCGAGAACGAGTTGATCACCAGCACCTCGGGCGAGAGCTTCGCCGCGGTCTCGGCCGCAAACGCGTAGTCGAGCCCGTGATAGATCTCGTCGGAGATGAAGCGGATGCCGGCGTCTTCGGCGGCGGCGACGAGGGCCTTGAGCTCCGCCGGCCGCATCATCGTGCCCGTGGGATTGGCCGGGCTCGCCACCAAGACGCCCTTGAGCGGCTTCCGGCGGTGCTCGGCGAGGAGCGCATCCACCGTGAGCGCCCAGCGCGTGGCGGCGGAGATGCGGATCGGCACCGGCTCGCAGCCGAGCGCGGTGAGGATATGGCGATAGGGCGGATAGCCGGGCTCGACTACCGCCACCCGGTCGCCCGGCTCGAACAGCGTCAGAAACGCCAGCACGAAGCCGCCCGATGAGCCGGTGGTGACCGCGATCCGCGCGGGATCGACCTCGGCGCCGTAGGTCTCGCGATAGTGCCGCGCGATGCGTGCCCGCAGACTTTGGATGCCGAGGGTTTCCGTGTAGCCGATCTTGCCGCCGAGGCCGGCGCGGGCAGCGGTGATGGCGGTGGCGGGCGCCGGCGACGCCGGCTGGCCCACCTCCATGTGGATCACGCGGCCGCCCGCCTCCTCGATGCGGCGCGCCGCCGCCATCACGTCCATGACCATGAACGGCGCCACGGCGCTGCGGCGGGACGCCGCGATGGGGTTCGCTTTCGTGTTCATGCCCACATGGCCTAAGGTCGATGGCCCCTTTGCCGCCGTATTGGTCGGGTGTCTGGACCAGCCCCGCACCCGCATTTTCACCGATGGCCGAGACGACTAGCAGCCCGAGACGAGTGACACCAGCGCGCGCATGGGCGCGGCGGGCGACCGCTCTGGTCGCCGCCGGCACGCTGCTGCTGACGCAGGTGCATGTGCCGGCGCACGCCCAGGGCGGCCGCGTCGGCCTCAACGTCATCCGCGACGCCGAAATCGAGGAGCTGTTGCGCGATTATACGCGGCCGATCATGCGCGCCGCCGGTCTCGCCAAGCAGAATGTCGAGGTCGTCATCGTCAACGACCGCGCCTTCAACGCCTTCGTCGCCGACGGCCGGCGCATCTTCATCAACTTGGGCGCGCTCTACAAGTCCACGACGCCGAACCAGATCATCGGCGTGCTTGCCCACGAAACCGGCCACATCGCCGGCGGACATCTGGCGCGCATGCGCGAGCAGCTCGCCACCGCCCAGACCGCGGCGGTCATCGCCATGCTGCTCGCCGTCGGCGGCATCGCGGCGGGTGCGTCGTCGGGCCGCGGCAGCATTGCCGGCGAAGCGGCGCCCGGCATGTTGACGGCGCCGGCGGAAATCATCCGCCGCACGCTGCTCTCCTATGCCCGCAGCCAGGAGGATGCGGCCGACCGCGCCGCGGTGGGCTTCCTCAATACGACCCAACAGTCATCTCGCGGCATGCTCGAGACCTTCCAGCGCTTCGCCGACCAGGGCCTGTTCCTCTCACGCCAGGTCGATCCCTACCTGCTGAGCCATCCCATGGCGCGCGAGCGCATCTCGCAGCTCGAGACCCTCGCCAAGCAAAGCCCCTATTTCGACCGCAGCGACCCGCCCGCGCTGCAGGCGCGCCACGACATGATGCGCGCCAAGCTCATCGGTTTCGTCGACCGGCCGGAGATGGTGATGCGCCGCTATCCGAGCTCCAACAACTCGTTGGCGGCGCGCTACGCCCGCGCGATCTCGAGCTACCGTCACGGCTCGGTTCGCGATTCCACCGCCCAGATCGACGCCCTCATCGCCGAGCAGCCGAACAATGCCTACTTCCACGAGCTCAAGGGCCAGGCGCTCCTCGAAAGCGGCAAGGCGCGCGAGGCGATCGCGCCGCTGCGCCGCGCGGTGCAGATCTCGAACGGAGCGCCACTGATCCGCATGATGCTCGGCCAAGCGCTGGTGCAGGCGGGCGACCCGCAATTCGCCGAAGAGGCGGTCCGCGAACTCTTGGTGGCGCTGCAGCGCGAGCCCAACGCGTCGCTCGGCCTGCGCCAGCTCGCCGTCGCCTATAGCCGCAAGGGCGACCAAGCCAATGCGGCGCTCGCCTCCGCCCAGGCCTCCTTCAACGAAGGCGACTTCCGCACCGCCCGCCAGCTCGCCACCCGCGCGCGCGCCGGCTTCTCACAAGGCGCGCCCGGATGGCTGAAGGCTGACGACATCGTTAACTTCAAACCGCCGAAGATCGGGCAGAATTGAACTCAAACTTGAGCGCATGATTCGGAGACATTTTATGCAAAAGCTTTTGCGCCCTCGCCTCGTCGGCGCCGTCGCCGCCATCGCGCTGGTCCTCGCTCCCGCCGCCGCGCGTGCGCTGAGCGACGCCGACCGGCCGGCGATCGAGGGCATCATCCGCGACTATTTGATGAAAAATCCAGAGCTGGTGCGCGACGTCATGCGCGAGCTCGAAAATCGCCAGGAAATGGCCGAAGAGAAGAAGCGCCAGGAGGCGATCAAGACGCACCGCGCCCTGCTCAACAAATCGCCGCGCGGGGTGGTGGTCGGCAATCCCAAGGGCGACGTAACCCTCGTCGAGTTCTTCGACTACAACTGCGGCTACTGCCGCCGCGCGATGGTCGACATGTTCGAGCTCGTCAAGGCCGATCCCAAGCTCAAGATCGTGCTCAAGGAGTTCCCGGTGCTTGGCCCGAGCTCGGTGGACGTGGCGCGCGTTAGTATCGCCGTGCGCATGCAGGATAAGAGCGGCGTCAAGTATCTCGATTTTCACCGCAAGCTGTTCGCCACGCGCGGCGAGATCAACCGCGAGCGGGCACTCGCCGCCGCCCGCGAGGCCGGTCTCGACATGGCGCGCCTCGAGCGCGACCTGCAGAGCGCGGAGATCAATGCAACGCTGGAGGAGAGCGCGATGCTCGCCGACGCGCTCGGCCTCTCGGGCACGCCGAGCTATGTGGTCGCGAACGAAGTGGTGCCGGGCGCGGTCGGCTATGCCGCGCTTAAGGCCAAGGTCGACGCCGTGCGCCGCTGCGGCACGGCGACGTGCTGACCTAAGGGCCGCTTATCTCCCCAGCCGCGGGTTCAGCATGCAGCGGTCGCCCGGTCCGGTTCTCGACTGCATGCACTGGCCGAAAGTCTCGAAGCGGCAGAGCAGCGGGCCCGTACCACCGCCTCGGCCGCCGCTCGAGCTCTCCAGGCAATAGCGCTCGTTCGCCCGTATCCGTTCCTGGGCGGCGGCGTTCCCGGCCGCCGCGAGCGTCACGGCAAGCACGCCGAGCATTGCAATCTTGTTCATTGGGCTTTCCTCCTCGGTTTATCCGCGCCGCATAGCCAGCCGCGGATTGAGCATACAGCGGTCGCCGTGCCAGGTTTTCGACGCGAAACACTGTTCCATGGTCACGAAGCGGCACATCAACGGGCCCGGGCCGCCGCCGCCCAGTCCGCCGCCGGTCTCTTCCAGGCAAAAACGCTCGTTCGCCCGTACAGGCTCTTGCTGTGCCGATGCGCCTTGCGTCGCCGCAAGCGCCGCGACCAGCGCGCCGGCAATGACGATCCTGTTCATGGAAGCCTCCGTTGAAGCCAACCCTAACGCGGTGATGCTCGTCGAGTTCCGCTATTGTACTCCTGTTAGAATGGCCGGAGCCGACCGACTATTCCCTGCTGGAGCCCTACATGCCCTTTAAATCCGTCAATCCCGCGACCGGCAAGAAGTTCGCAACCTATCCGGAGACGTCCCAGGGCGAGGTCAAGCGCATCGTCGACCGCGCCCACAAGACCTTCCTCGACTGGCGGCGGGAAAGCTTCGCCGAGCGGGCAAAGCCCATGCGCAAAGCCGCGGAAATCCTGCGCCAGAACGCCGCCGACTACGGCCGGCTCATGGCCGAGGAGATGGGCAAGCCGCTCGCCGACGGCAAGGCGGAGGCGGAGAAATGCGCCACCGGCTGCGACTACTTCGCCGACAACGCCGAGCGTTTCCTCGCCGACGAGGTCGTGGCCACCGACGCGCGGCGGAGCTTCGTCGCCTACCAGCCGCTCGGTGTCGTGCTCGCCGTCATGCCGTGGAACTTCCCCTTCTGGCAGGTCTTTCGCTTCGCCGCACCGGCGCTGATGGCGGGCAACGCCGCGGTCATGAAGCATGCCTCCAACGTCTCCGGGCTGTGCGCTCGCCATCGAGGAGATCTTCCGCGCTGCCGGATTCCCCGAGGACCTGTTCCGCACGCTGCTGGTCGGCGAGCAAGCAGGTGGATGTCGATCATCGAGAACCCGCTGATCCGCGCCGTGACGCTCACCGGCTCGACGCCCGCCGGCCGCGCCGTGGCCGCGAAGGCGGGCGAGATGCTGAAGAAGACCGTGCTCGAGCTCGGCGGCAGCGACGGCTACCTCGTGCTTGACGACGCCGACGTGGAGCACGCGGCCGACGATCAGCGTGAAGGGGCGCCTGGTCAACTCGGGCCAGAGCTGCATCGCCGCCAAGCGCTTCATCGTGGTCGACAAGCTGCGCAAGGATTTCGAACGGCTGTTCGTGGAGAAAATGCGGGCGGTGAAGGTGGGCGATCCGTTCGATCCCGATACCAAGGTCGGCCCGCTCGCGCGCATGGACCTGCGCGACGACCTGCACAAGCAGGTGACCAAAAGCATCAAGAAAGGCGCGCGGTGCCTCACCGGCGGCGCTATCCCCAACGGACCGGGCGCGTTCTATCCGCCCACGGTGCTCACCGACGTGAAACCGGGGATGCCCGCCTACGATGAGGAGATGTTCGGGCCGGTGGCCGCCGTGATCCCGGTGAAGAACGAGGAGGAGGCGATCCAAGTGATGCAACGACACCAACTTCGGTCTCGGCGGCGGCGTGTTCTCGCGCGACCTCCAGCGGGCCGAGCGGATCGCGGTGCAGTCAGTGGAGGCGGGACAGGTGTTCATCAACGAGGCGGTGAAGTCGGATCCGCGGCTCCCCTTCGGCGGCATCAAGGAGTCGGGCTACGGCCGCGAGCTGTCGCACCACGGCATCCGCGAGTTCGTGAACATCAAGACGATCTACGTGGCGTAGCTAACGCGCGGCACCTCAGGAGGGCGGTGTTCGTTGCTGAAAACCGCCGCTTCCCAGAGGCTTTCCCTCCGCCCCTCTCCTTTCTATAAGGAACGGCCGCGCGGCGACCGCTGCCGGCCCCACCCCGGCAGCTAGATGGCAAGCCTCGTCTACGTGCTCAACGGCCCGAATTTGAACCTGCTCGGCACCCGCGAGCCGGAGGTCTATGGCTCCGACACGCTCGCCGACGTGGAGAAGCTCTGCCGCGCCGCCGCCGCCAAGCACGGCCTCGAAGTCGTCTTCCGCCAAACCAACGTCGAGGGCGAGCTCGTGAACTGGATTCAAGAAGCGCGCACCAAGGCGGCGGGCGTGCTGCTCAACGCCGGCGCCTACACCCACACGTCGGTGGCGATCCTCGACGCCATCCGCGCCACCACCATGCCGGTGATCGAGGTCCATCTCTCCAATCCGTTCGCGCGCGAGCAATTCCGCCATACGTCCTTCGTGTCCCCGGCGGCCAAGGGCCTGATCTGCGGCTTCGGGGCGCACTCCTACATCCTCGCCATCGACGCGCTGGCGGGCGTGCTGCGCACGGCCAAGGCGTGAAATCCATGTTTGGCTTCAGCCGCAAGATCACCGTCGATCCTGAGCTGGTAGCCGAGCTCACGCGCCTGCTCGAGGAGAACAAGCTCAGCGAGATCGAGGTGCAGCGCGGTGACCAACGTGTGCGCGTGTCGCGCGCCGGCGGCGTCGCCACGGTCACCGCCCCGGCGGCGGCCGGCGGCGCCCGGCCGGCACCAAGCGCCGCCGAGGATCACGCGGCGCATCCCGGAGTGGTGAAGTCGCCCATGGTGGGCACGGTCTACGTGGCGCCGGAACCCGGCGCCAAGCCCTTCGTCGAGGAAGGCCAAGAGGTGCGCGAAGGCCAGACCCTCCTCGTGATCGAGGCGATGAAGACGATGAACGCGATCCCGGCGCCGCGCGCCGGCCGCGTCAAGCGCATTCTGATCGAGGACGCGCAGCCGGTGGAATACGGCGAGCCGCTCCTGATCATCGAGTGACGCGGGCGACATGTTCGACAAAATCCTGATCGCCAACCGCGGCGAGATCGCGCTCCGCATCCTGCGCGCTTGCAAGGAGCTCGGCGTCGCCACGGTCGCGGTGCACTCCACCGCCGACGCCGACGCCATGCACGTCAAGCTCGCCGACGAGAGCGTATGCATCGGCCCGCCGCCGGCGCGCGAGAGCTACCTCAACATCGCGGCGCTGGTGTCGGCCTGCGAGATCACCGGCGCCGACGCGGTGCACCCGGGCTACGGCTTCCTCGCCGAAAACGCGCGCTTCGCCGAAATCCTGCGCGACCACAAGATCCAGTTCATCGGCCCCACGCCGGAGCAAATCCGGCTCATGGGCGACAAGATCGCGGCCAAGCGCACGGCGAAGAAGCTCGGCATTCCGGTGGTGCCGGGCTCCGACGGCGGCATCACGTCCGACGCCGAGGCCAAGAAGTTCGCCAAGGAAAGCGGCTATCCGGTGCTGGTGAAGGCGGCGGCCGGCGGCGGCGGCCGCGGCATGAAGGTGGCGCGCGACGAATCCGAGCTCTCCGCCGCGCTGTCCACGGCGCGCACCGAGGCCAAGGCCGCCTTCGGCGACGACGTGGTGTACCTGGAGAAATTCCTGCTGGCGCCGCGCCACATCGAAATCCAGGTGCTCGGCGACGGCGAAGGCAACGCCATCCACCTCGGCGAGCGCGACTGCTCGCTGCAGCGGCGGCACCAGAAGATCTGGGAGGAAGGCCCCTCGCCCGCGCTCAACGCGGGCCAGCGCAGCGAGATCGGCGAGATCGTAGCGAAAGCCATGCGCGAGCTGAAGTACCTCAGCGCCGGCACCGTCGAGTTCCTCTACGAGAACGCCCAGTTCTTTTTCATCGAGATGAACACGCGCATTCAGGTCGAGCATCCGGTGACCGAGATGATCACCGGCATCGACCTGGTCATCGAGCAGATCAGGATCGCCGCCGGGCACAAGCTGACGCTCGCGCAGAGCGACATCGAATTCCGCGGCCACGCCATCGAGTGCCGCGTCAACGCGGAGAACCCGGAGACCTTCGCGCCGTCGCCGGGCAAGATCAGCTACTACCATCCGCCCGGCGGCCTCGGCGTGCGCGTCGACTCTGCCGTCTACCAGGGCTACGCCATCCCGCCTTATTACGACTCCCTCGTCGGCAAGCTGGTCGTGCACGGCAAGACGCGCAACGAGTGCCTGGCGCGCCTCAAGCGGGCGCTGGACGAGTACGTGGTGGACGGGGTGCAGACGACGCTGCCGCTGTTCCGGCGGCTGGTGCGCAATCCGGACATCCTCGACGGGCGCTACGACATCCACTGGCTGGAGAACTTTCTCCGCCAGGAAGCGAAGTCAGCCTAACGCTGCAGTTGGCGGAGGATTAAGCCGTATCGTCGGGCGGCAGCGGGCGCACCGTCCCGACCACCTGATGGCAGACCTCGATGTCGCCGACGCGATCGATGGCCGCCGCCTCCGGCGGCAGGACGCGCCAGTTCACCTGCACCAGGAGCCGTCCGTCGCGTTGCCCGATGCCGATGCCGGCAAGCTCGCCGTGGCCTTTCAGGCGGTTGGCGAGCTCGGCCTTCGCCGCCCGCACCTCGTCGAGGGTCGGAATGCGCATACCCGATTATAGCTTGGCGGGGGTGCGCGCGGCCACCGCCTTGGCATTTGAAGTTGTTGCAAGCCGCGCGCATACATATGCTCGTTTTCCATTTCAGAACGCCCGCATCTGCCATGACCCGTCACGGCGACGCCGACTTCGAGATCACGCCCGAGGTGCTGCTCAAGGCCTATGCCTGCGGCATCTTTCCCATGGCGGAGAGCGCCGACGACCCAAGCCTGTTCTGGGTGGAGCCGGAACGGCGCGGCATCCTTCCCCTCGACCGCTTCCACGTGCCGCGGCGGCTCGCCCGCACGGTGCGCGCCGACCGCTTCACGGTGCGCGTCGATACCGCCTTCGACCAGGTGCTCGACGCCTGCGCCGCGCCGCAGCGCGGCCGGCGCAAGACCTGGATCAACGCGCGCATCCGCCGGCTCTACGGCGAGCTTCACGCCCGCGGCCACTGCCACTCGGTGGAGGCCTGGCGCGACGGCAAGCTGGTGGGTGGGCTCTATGGCGTGAAATTAAGGCGCGCGTTCTTCGGCGAGAGCATGTTCCGCCGCGAGACCGACGCGTCGAAGGTGTGCCTCGTGCACCTCGTGGCGCGGCTGAAGGCCGGCGGCTTCGCGCTGCTCGACGCGCAATTTCTCACCGAGCATCTCGCCATGTTCGGCGCCGTCGAGATCGAGCGCGCCGAGTACCAACGACGGCTAGCGGACGCGCTCGAAGGGGAAGCGGACTTCTACCGCTTGCCACCGGAGGCGGCGATCGCCGGCGGCGTCATCTTGCAGTCGGTGAGCCAGACGTCATAGATCGGGTGCTCGACCGCGTGCAGGCCCGGGGACGTGGCGAACATCCAGCCGGTATAGATGCGCCGGATCTCGCTCTTCAACGTGATCTCGTCGACCTCGACGAAGCCCGTGGTGTTCTGCGTCTCGGTCGCCGGCCGGGTGTAGCAGACGCGCGGCGTCACCTGCAGCGGCCCGAACTGCACCGTCTCGTTGATGGCGGCGTCGAAGTTGATGATGCGGCCGGTGATCTTGTCGAGACCGGAGAACACAGCCGTTTGGTTGAGGATCTTCTGCTCCGGCGGCTGCTCGACCTTGACCTCGCTGTCATAGGGCTGCTGCCGCTCTCCCGGGCGCAACTTCACCTGCCCCGGCGGCTGACCGGGACGTCCCGCGGGCGGCGCCACGATGGGTGCAACCCCCTGTTGCTGCGGCTGCGGTTGCTGGGTCTGCTGCGGCCGCTGCTGCTGGCGCGGTTGCGGTTGCTGCGGCGGAGGCACCGCGATCTGGCCCGGCGCCGGCAACGGTGCCGACTCGAACCCGGCAGGCGGTCGCACCGCGCGCGGCTGTTGCTGCTGCAGCCGTTGCGGAAGGGGTTGCGGCCGCAACAGATCGTCGTCGTCTTCGTCGTCGCGCGGCGGCGGGGGAACGCCCCGGTCCACGTCGCGCGGCGGCCGCGGCGGAAAGAACTGCGCCATGGCGGCATCGCCCGCGAGCAGCGCCGCGGCAACGGTGAAAATCAGAAGTGGCGAAAGGCGCATGGGTCCGCCGGTTAACACGCGGAATACGGCGGCGGAAGGGCGCGAGCCCAGGCCCCTAGGACGCGAGACGCGCCCTGACCCGGAGCCGCACATAGTCGGCCGTCCAGTTGCCGGCCCGATCGCGGAGTGCCGGCGCCAACAGCGCCTCGATCTCGCCAAAGACGGCCTCGCGCTCGGGCGCCGGCATGGCGTCGAAGTACGGCCGGCGGAAGGTGGTGAGCCAGCCGCGCAGGCCCGTGGGCAGCGGCGTCGGCCGCGGCGCCAGCAAAATACGCTCGACCGCGAAGCCGTGGCGCTCGAGCAGCCCCTGGTACTCGTCGGGCGTGGGATAGAACCAGCCGCCGGAGAGCGTGGGATCGAGGCCGCGGGCCTTGGCTACCGCGCGCAGCGCCGTTACGACCGCCGCGATGTTGCCGTGGCCGCCGAACTCGGCGACGAAACGCCCGCCCGGCTTGAGCGCGCGGGCAACGCCCCGCACCACGTCCTCGGCCCCGGTCATCCAGTGCAATGCGGCATTGGAGAATACCGCGTCGAACTCCCGGTCGAAGGCGAGCTTCTCCCCGTCCATGAAGCGGGCATCGAGGCCGCGCGCCTTGGCCGAGGCGAGCAGCGACTGGCTGGTATCGACCCCGACCACGGTCGCGCCAGCCTCGATCAGCTTGCCGGTGAGCGCCCCGTCGCCGCAGCCGAGGTCAAGGATGCGCTCGCCCGGCCGGGGGTCGAGCCAGGCGAAGATCTCGGCGCCGAGATCGGACACGAAACGGGCGTTGCGGTCATAGCTCTCAGCGTTCCAGGTCTGGACGTCGGCGGTGCGGGGATTCATGGCGATCAGTGAGGGTTTGCGCTGGTCATTGCGCTATTTAGCCACAAACCATGGGTAGTCCCAACCGCAGCCGGGCCTTGCCACGGCGGAACCAAGCCGCCACATCGGGGTTCAACCACCTGTTATGCGAATCAGGCTCACGCAATCCTTGACCCGCCGGCGGTTCCTCACGACCGCGGCGGCGGCGCTCGTGCCCGGCACGGCACTCGCCCAAATGCAGCCGCAGCCGTTTCCGTCGCCCTTTCCGCCGCTCCTGCCGCCACTCCCGCTTCAGCCGCTGCGGCCGTTTCCGCAACAGCAGGAGCCTGAGCCGCCGGTGGAGGAGGCCCAGTCCGAGGAAGACTGGTACATCGGCGCGGTCCCCGACGGGCAGTTCCAGATCCGCAAGGTCAATTTCGAGAAGCTCGATCCCGCTTTCCGGCGCCAGCTCGTGTCGTTCACCCATCACGAGCAGCCGGGCACGCTCGTGATCGACGCCAAGAACCACTTCCTCTACCTGCTGCGCGAGGGCAACACGGCGATCCGCTACGGCGTCGGCGTCGGCCGCGAGGGCTTCTCGTGGAGCGGCACCGCTTCGGTCGGCCGCAAGGCGGAGTGGCCCGACTGGGTGCCGCCGAAGGAAATGCTGCTGCGCCAGCCGGAGCTGCCGGAGCGCATGCCCGGCGGCCCGGAAAATCCGCTCGGCGCGCGGGCGCTCTACCTCTTCGTCGGCAACAAGGACACGCTCTACCGCATCCACGGCACGCGCGAGCCGTGGACCATCGGCAAGAACGTATCGTCGGGCTGCATCCGGCTGTTGAACGAGGAAGTGGCGGACCTTTATCTCCGCACGCCGATCGGCACGCGGGTGGTGGTGCTCTAGGCGACGATTTCGATCACCGGCTGCACGTCCACCGGAAAATTCAACGAATTGGCGATGAAGCACAGGCGGTGTGCGTCCGTGTGCAGCGCCCTCGCCTTCGCTTCGTCGCCGGCCGAGATCGTGACCTGCGGGTGCAGCGTCACGCGCTCGAAGCGGCCGCCGCCGTCGGCGTCCTGCACCATCGTGCCTTCCGCCTCGTCGCGATAGCGCGTCACCACCACGCCGTTCACGGCGCAGAGGTGCAGATACCAAAGCATCTGGCAGGAGGAGATCGAGGCGACCAGCAGGTCTTCCGGATTGTAACGTTTGCCGTCGCCGCGAAAGCCGGGATCGGACGATGCCGGAATTTCCGGCTTGCCCGGCGCCGCGATCATGTGATCGCGCGAATAGCCTTTGTACGATGTGGTACCGGCGCCCTGCCAAGCGACCGACGCGCGATATTGATGGCGCTTCGCTTCGCTCATTTTTTCGCCGCCTTGGCGGCACGCCGCGCCGGCACGCGCTCGGCCAGCACCTTGTCGATGCGCCGGCCGTCCATGTCGATCACCTCCAGGCGCCAGTTCTGCGCCACCACCTGTTCGCCGGTCTGCGGGATGCGGCCGAACGCGGCGAGCACGAAGCCGGCGACGGTGTGGTACTTGCGCTGCTTGGGCAACTTGACGCCGAGGAGATCGGCCATCTCGTCGGCTGCCATGTCACCGTCGAGCAGCCAGCCGCCGTCCTTGCGCCGCACGGCCTTGGCCGAAGTGCCGGTCTCGGCACGGAACGAGCCGACGATCGCCTCGAGGATATCGATGGCGGTGACGATGCCCTCGAAGTCGCCGTACTCGTCGTGGACGAGGGCCACGTGGGCGGCGGATTTCTTCAGGACGTCGAGCACCTCGAGCGCCTCGATGGTATCGGGCACGATGGGCGCCGGCTTGACGAAGTCGCGCGGGTCCACCATTTCGCCGGCGATGTAGGCGCCGAGCAGGTCCTTGGCGTGGAGGACGCCGATCACCTTCTTGCGCGCGCCGCGATAGGCCGGCAGCCGCGTGTGGTGGCTCTTGCGCAATGCCTTGAGGATCGTGTGCGGGTCCTTGTCGAGGTCGACCATCTCGACGTTGCGCCGCGGCGTCATCACCGCGCGCACGCGCCGGTCGCCGAGGCGCATGACGCCGGCGATCATCGACTGCTCCTCGGGCTCGATGACGCCCGCCCGCTCCGCTTCGGCGACGAGCGTGTGAATCTCCTCGTCGGTGATCGAGGCGTTGCGGCCGGAGCCGACGCCGAACAGGCGCAGCACCACGCGGCCGGAGACGTCGAGCAGGAACACGAGCGGCGCGGCGATGCGCGAAATCGCGTTCATCACCGGGGCGACGCGAGCGGCGAAGCGCTCGGGATCGCGCAGCGCCAGCTGCTTGGGCACGAGCTCGCCGATGATCACGGAAAGATAAGTGATCAGCAGCACCACGAGGGCGATGCCGACTTGCTCGGCATACGGCACGCCGAACCACAAGAGCCAGGCCCCGGCGCGCGCGCCGAGGGTGACACCGGAGACCGCGCCCGAGGCGACCCCAACCAAGGTGATGCCGACCTGAACGGTGGAGATAAAGCGGCCCGGGTCGTCGTGGAGAGCGAGCGCCGTCGCCGCCCCCGGCGCGCCGCGGTCGGCCAGCGTCTTCAGCCGCGTGCGGCGCGAGGACACGACGGCGAGCTCGGAAAGCGCGAATACGCCGTTCAGCAGGACGAGGACGAGGACTATCAGCAATTCGACGACGAGCATCGTGTCAACCGATCCCGGCCGCCCTCATGGGTTCGGTGTCCACGGCTTATAATCGCCGGTGGCCGGAGGGCGCACGCCGCGCGCAAGCGTCGAGCCGCTCGGACGCAGCGCCTGCGGCGTGCCGGTGAGGTTGGCCTGGTGCGGCTTTTCCCATTCGCGCGGCCGGTAATCGTCCTGCGTGGGCGGCGTCGGCACCGTGTGGTGCATCCACCCGTGCCACGATGGCGGGATGCGCGAAGCCTCGGCGAGGCCGTTGTAGATCACCCAGCGGCGCTCGCGGCCGAGCGCGGGGTCGATCTTGCCGCCCTTGGAGCGATAGTAGCGGTTGCCGAACTCGTCCTTGCCGACGAGCTCGCCGTGGCGCCAGGTCCACAGCAACGTTCCGAAGGTGGCGCCGTTCCACCAGGTGAAAAGGCGCAGAAAAAAGTTCTTCATGGATCCTCGAAGCGCCGCGTTCTGCCAGCAAACCGAGGTCAAGTCTAGCACGGCGGCCACACGCGCTGCCGCGGCAGCGGCAGACGACTATCGAGGATCCGCCGGCGGCGAAGCCCGCGGCAGGAAAGAAGTCCGGCGCGCTCGCGCGCCCTGCGTGAGCGGCGCGACTCAGTATTTTTTCGTTGCTGGCCGTCCGGCCGCGGCGGCAAGCGAAATATTTTTGGGCCTGAGCCGGCTCGCGGCCTTGTAGGCCCCGGCGAATCCGCCCACCAATTGCCCGGGTGTCAGATACCGTTGTCCCCGTAATTCCCACTACTCAGTACCAGATTTAGGGGTTCGTTCACTTTCTGACACTAGAGCTTGACGGGCAAGAACGAGTTGACCTAATCTGTCAGTCTGTGCGGCGCGGAGTAGCTTCAGTCGCGTCCCACGTCCCCGAACGAGACCGAGCGACTCCGCGCTGCGGACTTATGGTTGGCAGCGGGCAGGAAAGCTTTCTGTCCCGACGGGAAAGAAACGAGAACCCGCTTAGCGGGTTAGTGACGGGGAGGCTCGGGCAGCGGCCTTGAGCCACAAAAAATAGGTGCCGGCGGGACGGGCCGGCGCCGATCAAGGGGTCGAAATACCATGCGCATTGAGCGCCGTTACACCAAGCACGGCCGGTCCCCCTACGACGGGATCGCCTTCCGGCTGACCACGAGCGAAATCCGCAACCCGGACGGCTCGATCGTCTTTCGCCTGGAGAACATGGAAGTGCCCGAGCACTGGTCGCAGGTGGCGACCGACGTGCTGGCGCAGAAATATTTCCGCAAGGCGGGCGTGCCGAAGAAGCTGAAGCGCGTCGAGGAGGAGAGCGTCCCCTCGTGGCTATGGCGCGCGGTCGCCGACGAGCGGGCGCTGGAGGCGCTGCCCAAGAACGAGCGCAGCGTGGGCGAGACCTCGGCGAAACAGGTGTTCGATCGCCTGGCCGGCACCTGGACCTACTGGGGCTGGAAGGGCGGCTACTTCGACCGCGAGGAGGACGCGCGCGCCTTCTTCGACGAGCATTGCTACATGCTGGCGATGCAGATGGCGGCACCCAACTCGCCGCAGTGGTTCAACACCGGCCTGCACTGGGCCTACGGCATCGACGGCCCGAGCCAGGGCCACTTCTACGTCGACCCGTTCAACAAGGAGCTCGTGCGCGCGACCTCGTCCTACGAGCATCCGCAGCCGCACGCCTGCTTCATCCAGTCGGTCGAGGACGATCTCGTCAACGAGAACGGGATCATGGATCTGTGGGTGCGCGAAGCGCGCCTGTTCAAGTACGGCTCGGGCACCGGCTCGAACTTCTCGAAGCTGCGCGGCGAGAACGAGCGGCTGTCGGGCGGCGGGCGCTCGTCGGGCCTGATGAGCTTCCTCAAGATCGGCGACCGCGCCGCGGGCGCGATCAAGTCGGGCGGCACCACGCGCCGCGCCGCCAAGATGGTCGTGGTCGACGTCGACCACCCGGACATCGAGAACTACATCGAGTGGAAGGTGCTGGAAGAGCAGAAGGTGGCGGCACTCGTCACCGGCTCGAAGACCGTGGCCAAGCACCTGAAGGCGGTGATGAAGGCCTGCGTCAACTGCGAGGGCGAAGGCGACGACTGCTTCGACCCGGAGAAGAACCCGGCGCTGAAGCGCGAGATCAAGGCGGCGCGCCGCGCGGCGGTGACCGACAACCTGATCAAGCGCGTGATCCAGTTCGCCAAGCAAGGCTACAAGGACATCCACTTCCCGACCTACGACACCGATTGGGACTCCGAGGCGTATCTCACCGTCTCCGGCCAGAACTCCAACAACTCGGTGCGCGTCAACGACGACGTTCCTCCGCGCGGTCGAGGCCGACGGCAACTGGAACCTCACCTGGCGCAAGTCCGGCGAGGTCGCGCACACGTTGAAGGCGCGCGAGCTGTGGGAGAAGATCGGCCACGCCGCCTGGGCCTGCGCCGATCCCGGCATCCAGTTCCACACCACGGTGAACGACTGGCACACCTGCCCGGTCTCCGGGCCGATCCGCGCCTCGAACCCGTGCTCGGAATACATGTTCCTCGACGACACGGCGTGCAACCTCGCCTCGCTGAACCTCCTCACCTTCCTCAAGCCTGCCGGCACGGAAGCCGACGGCGGCCGGGCGGTGCGCGAGTTCGACGTGGAGAGCTACGAGCACGCGGTGGCGCTGTGGACCGTCGTGCTCGAAATCTCGGTGATGATGGCGCAGTTCCCGTCGAAGAACATCGCCGAACTCAGCTACCGCTACCGCACGCTGGGGCTGGGCTACGCCAACATCGGCGGCATGCTGATGTCGTCGGGCATTGCCTACGACTTCGAGAATCCGCCCGCGCGATCTGCGCCACGCTCACCGCCATCATGACCGGCGTGTCGTACGCGACCTCGGCCGAAATGGCGCGCGAGCTTGGCCCCTTCCCCGGCTACGAGCCGAACCGCGACGCGCATGCTGCGCGTCATGCGCAACCATCGCCGCGCCGCCTATGGCGAGCGCTCGGGCTACGAGGAGGTGGCGACGCCGCCGGTGCCGATCGACGCCGCCGCCTGCCCCGACCCGCGCCTCGTCACGCACGCGCGCGCCGCCTGGGACAAGGCGCTCGAATTGGGCGAGGCGCACGGCTACCGCAACGCGCAGGCCTCGGTGATCGCGCCGACGGGCACCATCGGCCTCGTCATGGACTGCGACACCACCGGCATCGAGCCCGACTTCGCGCTGGTGAAGTTCAAGAAGCTCGCCGGCGGCGGCTACTTCAAGATCATCAACCGCGCCGTGCCCGAGGCGCTGCGCGCGCTCGGCTACCGCGAGAGCGAGATCGCCGAGATCGAGGCCTACGCGGTCGGTCACGGCACGCATGTCGAACGCGCCGGCGGTCAACCACGCGAGCCTGCGGGCGAAAGGCTTCGACGAGGCGACGCTCGCCAAGGTGGAGAAGGGCCTGCCGACGGCCTTCGACATCAAGTTCGTGTTCAACCGCTGGACGCTCGGCGACGAGCTGCTGAAGAAGCTCGGCGTCCCGCGACGAGCAGCTCGCCGACGTGAGCTTCGATTTCCTCGCGCATCTCGGCTTCGGCAAGCGCGAGATCGAGCAGGCGAACCTGCACGTCTGCGGCGCCATGACGCTGGAAGGCGCCCCGCACCTGAAGGACGAGCATCTGCCCGTGTTCGACTGCGCCAACCCGTGCGGCCGCACCGGCAAGCGCTATCTGTCGGTGGAGAGCCACATCCACATGATGGCGGCGGCGCAGCCGTTCATCTCCGGCGCGATCTCGAAGACCATCAACATGCCGAACGAAGCGACGGTCGAGGACTGCAAGGCCGCCTACATGATGTCGTGGCGGCTGGCGCTGAAGGCCAACGCGCTCTACCGCGACGGCTCGAAGCTATCGCAGCCCCTCTCCTCGCAGCTCATCGCCGACGAAGAGGCGGACGAGGATATCGAGGCGTTCCTCGAGAAGCCGGCGGCGGCGCGGGCCGCGGCGCTCGCCGAGCGCGTGGTCGAGCGCATCATCGAGCGGGTGTCGCGCGAGCGCGAGAAGCTGCCGAGCCGGCGCAAGGGCTACACGCAGAAGGCCGTGGTCGGCGGGCACAAAGTTGTATCTGCGCACCGGCGAATACGAGGACGGCCGCCTCGGCGAGATCTTCATCGACATGCACAAGGAGGGCGCGACGCTGCGCTCCCTCCTGAACAACTTCGCGATCGCGATCTCGCTCGGCCTGCAATACGGCGTGCCGCTCGACGAATACGTGGAGGCGTTCACCTTCACCCGCTTCGAGCCGGCGGGCCCGGTGCAGGGCAACGACGCGATCAAGAACGCGACCTCGATCCTGGACTACGTGTTCCGCGAGCTCGCGATCTCCTACCTCGGCCGCTACGAGCTCGGCCACGTGGACCCGCGCGAGGCGGACTTCGGCGCGCTCGGCAAGGGCGTCGAGGAAGGCAAGGCCAACCCGGCGGCCTCGGCCG
The DNA here is from genome assembly GCA_963792635.1 of uncultured Alphaproteobacteria bacterium. GTDB lineage: Bacteria > Pseudomonadota > Alphaproteobacteria > Rhizobiales > Xanthobacteraceae > DATNNN01. The sequence continues at coordinate 83,666 of CAWBWX010000006.1, read as the reverse complement.
CGGCGGCCTCGCGCGCGGTGTCGAAGGGTCTCCTGCGCGGCAAGGCGCCGGGGCTATCGGCGGTGGCGAGCGGCACGCTCGGCGGCGGATCGGCGGCGGGCGGCGAGACGGCGAGCGACGCGAGCTCGAACGTGACGGCGCTGCGCGGCCCCCTCACCCAGGGAGCGATCGCGCTCAAGGCCGAGGCGGACGCCGAGCCGAGGACAAGCACGCCGCGCGCGATCGTGGAGCAGCGCGCCGCCGCGCGCGCCAAGGGCTACGAGGGCGAAGCCTGCCCCGAGTGCCACAACTTCACGATGGTGCGGAACGGCACGTGCCTGAAGTGCGATACGTGCGGAGGGACGACGGGGTGTAGTTGAATAAGCTGGGCCGACCCGAATTCCAAAAAAGGGCGGCCATAGGCCGCCCTTTTCATTTCTGGGATAACGCAATGTCAAAATTGATCTACCTTGATAGCAGCGACTTCTCGGACCTTTCAAAGCCAGAGGAGGCGCTGACGCCGACCGATCGGAGCCTTCTGACTAAACTTCGAGAGCTCAAACAAACTGGTGCCGCAACGTTCTTCATCTCGGCGATTTATTTTGCGGAAGCCATACATGCTGGAGACAATCATAAAGAAGCCGCAGTCCGGCGAGCTTTGCTTATGCGCGAGCTTGCCGGGCCAAATATATTGCGAATTCCAACCGACGTACTAAAGATCGAACTTCAACGACTACTTGCAGACCTACACGCGCCGCGTCTTACAATTAATGACCTTGCGTCGCCAAAAGGTGAGTTTTTTGGCATCAAATATGACGAACCTATTGCCAACGCCCGCGCGAATTTCAAACAGAGAATCAATAGCGAGTTGGCAAAATTCCCTCGTGACAAACGCCGTGCCTTAAAAGCTCGTCTCGCAAAACCTGCGCTAGCAAAAGAGAATTCTTTTTCCACAACTAACAACAGAGTTGCCGTTTCCCCTATCGCTGTTAGGCCGCGATACTGCTGTTGACTGGCTTGTCAGCAATCGACCGATAGGCGACCTTACAGCTCGAATTATTTCGGTTTTGCAAGATCCGTATATTTTTTTCGATAAACTTGCTGACGCTACGGACCAGCGCAAGGTCATATACAAAATTCTGCGCGACACCGGTAGAAACATAGCGGAAAGTTCCCGCAGAACATTTGAACAACTTGTCAGTCTCGCCGAAGCCGATATCAAATACGGACTAAAGCTAGACATTTCAAAGAAACTATCGCGCCGCCTATGCGAGATTGATGTCGAAAGATCGGCTCTTTCTGCATTTACGGAAAGTGCCGTCGACAACCTCGACGATGAAACGATTCGGAGCATCGCCGCCCGCGCGCCGGCCTATTCCGCATATATGCATGCAATTCGAAAACATATGGGAGCGCTTGTGAACGCGACTATCTCTCGCGCCAAGTTAGGAATTTTTGATGCTCCATCACGTGATGAGAGCGAATTCGGAGACATTATGCACATTGTATACGCGCCCTACTTTGATGTGTTTCGATGTGATACCTATTTCGGGGCTCTGCTCAAGCAAGACCCAACCATTCGGCATAAAATTGCCAGTAAAAGGGCGGACATTCTTAGAATACTTGATGATCCTCTAGCGCAGAGCGCCTAGAACGAGCGCCCCAAGCGTCGCTTCGGAAGTCCCCCATGTGCCGCAACATCAAGACCCTGTTCAACTTCGAGCCGCCGGCGACCGACGAGGAAGTGCGCGCCTCGGCGCTGCAGTTCGTGCGCAAGCTCTCCGGCTTCACCCATCCCTCGCGCGCGAACGAGGCCGCGTTCGAGCGCGCGGTGGACGAGGTCTCCGTGGTGGCGCACCGGCTGCTGGAGTCGCTCGCGACGCATAGCCCGCCGCGCGACCGCGAGATCGAGGCGGCGAAGGCGCGGGAGCGGGCGAAAGAGCGCTTCGCCTGAGGGCGCGCAAGCGCTGAGCCCGCCTGGTCCAGCCCAATGTCCGCCCTCACGATCGCGCTCTGCATCAGCATCGGCTGCTGTGTCGCGTGGCCATTGGCCCTCTATACGCGCCGCGGCGTCTCGCTGCTGCTCTGGGACATGCCGCTCGGCATCGCCGGCGCGGCGCTGTGCGCGCTGGCGATCGCCTGGTTCGCGCCGTGGCTCGGCGCCGTCGGACTGCTGATCGCGGGCCCGGTCTGCGCCCTCCTCCTGATCCTGGCCGGCGGCGCGATCATTCGCTTCCTGCGTCCCCAATGACGGATTAGCCCGCCGCGACCCGGCGATCGATAAAGTTGTCTGCAATTCTTGACGCAAAAATTAGCGCCGCTGCGCTAGGCCGTCGCCCATGATCGACGCAGTGATCGCCTGGACCAGCGCGCACCCCTTCGTGGCGGCCGCCATGCTGCTGGGCACGATGTGGGTGTTCCTCGGCCCCAAGGGCCGCGGCGGCTCCACCGTGGGCATGGACAACGGTATCGGCGGCGGTGGCGACGGCGGCTGTGGCGACGGCGGTGGCGACGGCGACTAGCGCGCCCGGCGTCCTGCGCAACCGACAAATCCCAGCTGCTCTTATCCGCGGTGCCGGGCGTGGGTGTCGTGCCACGAGGGCTCAAATAAATGGCTATGCCTGCGCAACAGCGGCGACCGGATCACGGCTTGCAGCGCCCTACTCCTTCTCCGTCGTGAAATAGAGCGGATAGCCGTTCTCCTTGCCGAGCTCGGTCGCCTCCTTCGCCTTGGTCTCGGCGACGTCGCGGGTATAGACCGCGATCACGCAGGCGCCCTTCTGGTGCGCGGTCATCATCACGTGCAGCGCGTGCGCCGCGTTCATGCGGAACACGGCTTTGAGCACCTGCACGACGAACTCGCGCGGCGTGAAGTCGTCGTTGAGCAGGATGACCTTCCACAGCGGCGGCCGCTCCGGTCTGCGGCACGGTCTTGGTGCGCGGCTTGGTGAAGGTCTTGCTCATGCGCAGTCCCTCTAGCACGGGACCAAGCCGCGGCCGGCGCTTCGGGTTCCCGCCGCGAGCGCTGCCGGCGGAGCCTTACCCCTTAATCCCCAAGAACTTCTTCATCGCCGCCGCCGTGACTTCCGCGTCCTTCTTGTCCTGGGCGGGCACGGCGTAGCCGGCGCCGGCCTTGGTGATGATCATGGCGTTGCACACCTCGATGCCCGAGGCGCGGTCCATGCCGGCGTCGACGTCCACGCCGGTGACGTCGGCGAGGGCGAACTCGATGGGCTTCAGGTTGAACATGAGCAGCTTGCGGGTCATCACGCCCTTGCCCGCGTCCTTGTCGAGCGTGAGCACGGTCGAACCCTGCTTGACCACGAAACGCTTCGACGTGTTTTCCGTGATGGGCATTGCACTTCCCCCCGCTATCCCAGGCCAAAGGATAACGCGGGCGCGCGGGCGGGCGCGACTCCGCCCGAGGCCGATTTCGCAGTGCGAAAAGGCCCTCAGTTCGCCGCGGCCGGCCGGGCGGCGATCCGGCAGCTCGTCCGGCGGCACGTACGGCGCTCAGGGAGTTTCCGCCGCCCGCTCCATGAGGCGAAACACGGTGGCGTTGGTCATGGCGAGCACGGCGAACGCCGCCGCCACCGGAATCCAGCGGCCCATGAGCGCGAGAATGAACGCCGCCGCACTCCAGACGAAATAGGTCGGCGGGTTCCAGCCGCCGGGCACGAGCTCGAACCACGACGCCGCCTCGAGCGCCCACAAGCCGAGCTGCACGCCGGAGACGACGAGCGTGGCGATCGCGCAGGAGCTGCATGTTGCGCGAGAGCGGCGGCGCCGCCGGTGCGGCCGGCGGCGGCGGCGCGCCGGTGGCGAATCGCCGCACCGGTCCGGCGAGCGCCATGAAGAAGAGGAGCAGCACCGGCGGAATCAGCGCCCAGCCGGCGAGCGGCTTCAGGCTCGCCTCCCAGCGCCCCCAGCGCTGATCCCAGAACGCGTCGAGAAGATATTTGCGGTCGGCCTCGGTGAGCTCGCGGTTGAGATCGAGCTGCGAGGTGTCGGGAAATGTGAAACTCGTCCACGGCCGGGCGTTCAAATACTGGTTCCAGTGATCGCCCTGCCAGCCGCGATATTCGAAGGTGACCGGCAGCTTCTCCGCCGCGGGCGAGCGGATCACGTCGTAGAGCGGCTTCTTTGGGTCGCTGAGCCGCCACTCGGGCTTCCACGGCTCGAGATCGGCGCGCTGCGGATAGAACGCCTGCCACTTGCCGCCGAACTGGACCCAGGTGGCGCTGTGGAAGACCGCCGCTCCCGTGACCCACACGAAGGAAACGCACACCCACACAAAGAACCGGTCGCGCCCCATGGCCGCCCCCTCGCCCGCCGCAGTTTACGCGCCAGCGCCGAAGATTCCACGGCCACCGTTGACCGCCGTCAGCGTGCGGGCGGCCGAGCGTGCTAGGCTTTTGCAATGCCGGTCGCCACCGCCGCCGTTCCCCTGACCAAGCTTCCTTCGGGCGAGGCCGTGCCCGTGCTCGGGCAAGGCACCTGGCACATGGGCGACGACAACCGGAAGCGAAAGGAAGAAATCGCGGCGCTGCGGCTCGGCATCGACCTCGGCTTGTCGCTGATCGACACGGCGGAGATGTACGGCAGCGGCGCCGCGGAGGAACTCGTGGGCGAGGTCATCACTGGGCCGCCGCGACGACGTCTTCCTCGTCTCCAAGGTGCTGCCGGAGAACGCCACCAAACGCGGCACGGTCGCCGCCTGCGAGCGGAGCCTCAAGCGCCTCGGCACCGACCGTCTCGACCTTTATCTGCTGCACTGGCGCGGGTCCGTGCCGCTGGAAGAGACGCTGGACGGATTCGCGGCGCTCGTGGCCGCGGGCAAGATCCGCCACTTCGGCGTCTCCAACTTCGACATGGACGACATGATGGAGCTGTGGTCGCTGCCCGGCGGCGACGAGGCGCAGACCAACCAGGTGCTCTACAATCTCACCCGGCGGGGGATCGAATACGATCTCATGCCGCTGCTGCAGCGGCGCCGCATCCCGATCATGGCCTACTCACCCATCGAGCAGGGCCGGCTCCTCAAGAACGGCACGGTGCGCACCATCGCCGAGCACCACGACGCGACACCGGCGCAGGTGGCGCTCGCCTGGGTGCTGCGCCACGAGGGCGTGATCGCGATCCCCAAGGCGGCGAACGAAAAGCACGTGCGGGAGAACCGCGGCGCGCTGGCGCTGCAGCTCACCGAGGAGGATCTGGCGGCGCTCGATTTCGCCTTCCCGCCGCCAGACGCGCCGGTGCCGCTGGAGATGATCTAAAAAACGAAACGGGGCGGCTTTCGCCGCCCCGCCCGTTTAGTCCAGCGTCAGCCTTAGCGGCAGATGCGCCGGTTCCACTCGTCGCGCCAGCAGCGCGGCGCGGGGCGCGGGCCCCAGTAAGGATCCTGGTAGCCGACGCGCGCGTCAGCGTTGGCGCCGACACCCGCACCGATCACGCCACCGACCACGAAGCCCACGGGTCCGCCGATCAGCAGGCCCGTTCCGGCGCCGACCGCGGCGCCCGTGAAGGTGCCGCCCTGGGCGCTGGCCACAGACGGGGCTAGCGAGATCGCCGCAAAGGCGGCGGTGGTGATGAGAAGCTTGCGCATGGTGCATTCCTCCGGCTTGTTGTTGCTCGGAGGAAAACGCGTGGTGCGGCGCAAGGTTCCGCCCGTATTTTCAGGGCTGATTCGGGGGTCAGCGTTTCGCCGGCATCTCGCTGAACAGCACGCCGCCCTTGGCCTTATGATTCTTCGGCGTCTCCATCAGCGACACGGTCACCGACGCCGGTTCCACTGCGAAATTCTTAACCACCGCGTCGGTGATATCCTTCATCAGCGCGCGCTTCTGTTCCGCCGAGCGCCCCTCGAGCGCAAAAACCACGACTTCCGGCATGGCGAACCTCCCTGTCCTCGCCCCCACTATAGCCGCCCCGCCGGTGCAAGGCATACGTGCCAGTAGCCTGTTACTGCGAGCGATCGGGGGTCGCCCCACCTGATTCCTCGACGGTCCTAACCAATTCTTATCCAGCACGGAAAATTCGCCAGGCCACCTACGCATTTCAATCCATGCGCGCGCGTTGGACCGGGGCTAGCGTCGTCGTGTGAGCGATGCGCGGACTTCGGAGCCCGCTGCATCAAGGCTCCTCCCGGACGTGGCCTATACAACTTAGGGCGGCTTCACAGCCGCCCTTTTCTTTGTCTGCGCCGCGCAAGGAAAACGCCGTCAGCAGGGGACCCGAACGCGCCGGCCCTGACGATCCTGGCTGAAGCAATGGCGCTGGCTCTGTTCGAAAACGCCGGTGCGGCCGTCGAAGGGCGGGGTCTGCCGCATTCCGCCGTTGCCCGCTCCGCCCTCTGCCGGCAGCACGCCCCCGTGCCGCCCCCGCTCCTGCGCACCGACGACGCCGAGCGTCGCGAGCAGGGCAACCACCACCAACACACAACGAACCACTAGCCTTTACCTCCGATGACCGCGGAGCACACTTGCTCTAGCGCAGAAAGCTGACGCCTCCAAGACCGAAGCAAGGCCCGGCATCAATTCGAAGGGAGCACGCAGAACAGGGCGCGATTGAGGCTGAAAGCGAATTCGCGAATTGCAGAAGTCGCTTGCGCCGGGAGGCCGCGAACGGGTTTCAACCGCGGCTGATCGCAGCACTGCGTTCGAACGCCATGGGACTGCCCGCGTCGGCGCGGGGCCGATCCATGGCCCCAAGCAGCGCCAGGAAGCTCGACGCCGGCAATGGCGGCGCGAACACGTAGCCCTGGGCCGTGGTGATGCCGTGGGCGCGCAGGTATTCGATTTGTTCGAAGGTCTCCACGCCTTCGGCGATGACCTCCACGCTCATGTTGCGGGCGAGCTCCACCAGGGTCTCGATGATGGTTTTCGAGTAGCGCTCGGTGCCGATGCCGTGGATGAACATCTTGTCGATCTTGATGTAATCGACGCCGAGCTTGAGCAGATATGACAGGCCGCCGTGGCCGGTGCCGACGTCGTCGATGGCGACGCGGCAGCCGAGTTCTCTGAAGCTCGGAGATCACGCCGCGCGCGCCGGCGAGGTCGGCCACCGGCTCGCGCTCGGTCACCTCGAAGATGAGCTGATCGAAGGCGATGCCTGAGCCGGCGAAGGTCTGCTTGACCTCCTGGATGATATGGCCGTCGAGGAAGTGACCGCCGTCGAGGTTGAAGCTGAGCTTCAGGTGCGGACGCTGCTGGAACGCCTCGCGCACCTCGTCGCGCGCCTTGCGCATGAGAATGCGGGTCAGCTCGTAGATCAGGTCCGAATGCTCGGCGTGCGACAGGAAGGCGCCCGGCAGGATGATGGTTCCGTCCGGCCGCCGCCAACGCGCCAACACCTCGGCGCCGAGCAACCGCCCATTGGTGATGTCGACGATGGGTTGGAAGTACGGGATGATCTCGCCGGCGTCGAGCGCCCGCGACAGCATCGCCGTGGGATCGGTCCGGCTGCGGCGAATGGCGAGCCATGAGAACGCGATCACGAAGAACGACACGATGGTGGGCGTAAGCCGGGCGACCAAGAGAACGTCTTCGTACTCGTCGGCGATCGCGGCGCGCGCGCGCTCGGACGTGGCCGCGATGGGGAAGCGGCTCGACTTGGCGCGGACGCTGACGAACAGACCCTCGGCGCTCGGCGCGTTTTCCTCGCCGACGGGGCGCGCCGCGATCACCTCGCCGTTGGTGAACAGCAGGCGGAAGCGCGGACTGCCCTCCTCGGTGGCGGGCAGCAGCGTTTCTCCGGAAATCAGTGCCGTTAGGGCGCCGCCGTTGGCGATCTTCAGGCTGAGGCGCAGCGCGCGCTCGGAATGGTCGCGGAAGCGCACCAGCGCCAGCGTGTAGCGGCCGCCGAACAACGCTTGCTCGCTGGAGGTGGCGCGCGTCTCGCCGCTGCCGCCGATATGGTTGCAAAGCGCGTTGCCCTCGGCGTCGAGGATCGCCACTTCCTTGAGCGCGCCGTTGGTGAACACGGCGCGGCGCATGGCCTGCAGGGCCTCCGGGGTGCAGGACTCGATCCCGCCCGAGCCGAGATCGACGAGGGTCACCATCGCCTGCTCGACGCGCGTTTCGGCGAGCGCCAGCGCGCCGTGGGCGCCCTGCTCCAGGCGCCCGCGCGACTGCTGGTCAACGTAGATGTGGACCACGCGCTCGACGATGACGATAGGCAAGCCCGCGAGCAGCGCGCCGCCAATCACCGCCGCAATCAAAAGTCGTTCGTACCTGCGCACGCTCCGGCCCTTTACCAGCGGATAGCCGGGCATCAGTACAAATTCTCATTAAAGGCGCGTTAAATATATTGCCGCGTTGTTTAAGGCTCGACCGGCGACGTAGAAACCGAGATGGGATCGATGTTTTGCCGCACCGCCACCCCTTGCCGGGCAAGCGCAATGATCTCGGGCCGATACTCGAAATGGAAGGTGTCGTAGCGATACCACTTGCCGCCCCAAATGAACCCATGCCGCTCGAATACCTCGACGATCTCGAGCGGAATGCGGTTCACCCACTCGAATTTCCCGCGATTGCTGAGCTTCGTCCATATCCAGTAGTTGCCGAATCGCGGGTTCAGGTCGATGGCGGCGCCGTAGGCATGCATGGAAACCCGGCGGCCGCCCGAGATCCGCCGGCAGGAATAGCCGCCGGCCGAGGGGACGAGATACTTCGCCATTTCCGGCGGCAACGATTCGAGATCGCGCGCCACGGCGGCGAGCCGCTCAGCCACGCCGTTCACCGCCGTCATCGTCACCCGCTTGTTGCCGCGCCACGGCAGCCAGGCGACGCGCCGCAGGTGCGGATCGACCTCGCCGGTGCGGCAACTGCCGTACATCTTGCGGAAGAACGCGTCGTCGTGCACGCGGCGGAGATCGTCCTCGATGCGCGGAGGCGGCATCTCGGTGCCGAGCGTATAGGGAATAACAAATTGATCGAGGATCGCCGGGTTATCGGCGATCGACATGCGCGTGCCGTCCTTCCACAAGACGCTCGTGCCGTCGTGACTGACCAGGTGATCGGGATAGGCTCCGACCAGGGCGTCGAGCACCGGGTCGGCCGCCGCGGGTGCCGCCGCTAGGATCGCGCATACCAACAGCGGGCCGAGCTTCATCGCAATTCCCGATCAGTCCTTGGGCAGATCCAGCTTGATGTGCAGCTCGCGCAATTGCTTCGGGCTCACCTCCGACGGCGCGCCCATGAGCAGATCCTGCGCCTGCTGGTTCATGGGGAAGAGCACCACCTCGCGCAGGTTCTCCTCGCCGGCGAGCAGCATGACGATGCGGTCGAGGCCGGGCGCGATTCCGCCGTGCGGCGGCGCGCCGTAGGACAACGCCCGCAACATGCCGCCGAACTTCTTCTCCAGCACGTCCTCGCCGTAGCCGGCGATGGCGAAGGCCTTCTTCATCACGTCGGGGCGGTGATTGCGGATGGCGCCGGAGGAAAGCTCCACGCCGTTGCAGACGATGTCGTACTGAATGGCTTTGATGCCGAGGATCTTCGCTTGGTCGCTCGCATCCAGATTGAGGAATTCCTCGGCCGGCATGGCGGGCATGGAGAACGGATTGTGGGAGAAGTCGATCTTCTTCTCCTCCTCGTTCCATTCGTACATGGGGAAGTCGACGATCCAGCAGAAGGCGAACTGATCCTTCTGGATCAGCCCCAGCTCCTCGCCGAGCTTGGTGCGCGCGGCACCGGCGAGTTTCGCGGCAGCAGCCGGCTTGTCGGCGGCGAAGAACACCGCGTCGCCGGGCTTGGCGCCGGCCTTGGCGGCGATCTTCTGTTGCACCTCGGCGGGAATGAACTTGGCGATGGGGCCTTTGCCGCCGTCGGCCTCGAGCACGATGTAGCCGAGGCCCGGGCGCCTTCATCTCGGCGCGGGCCCACTCGTTGAGCTTGTCGAAGAAGGAGCGCGGCTGCGCCGCGGCGCCGCGTGCGGCGATGGCGCGGACCACGCCGCCCGCCTTGATCACGTTCTTGAAGGCATTGAACGTGACGCTCGGATCGTTGAACTCCTCGGTGACCTCGGCGATCTCGATGGGGTTACGCAAATCCGGCTTGTCGGTGCCGTACTTCAGCAGCGCCTCGGCGTAGGGAATGCGCGCGAACTTCGCTGTTACCGGCTTGCCGCCGGAAAATTCCTCGAACACGCCGCGCAGCACCGGCTCCACCGCCTGGAACACGTCCTCCTGCTCGACGAAGCTCATCTCGATGTCGAGCTGGTAGAACTCGCCAGGAGAACGATCGGCCCGGGCATCCTCGTCGCGGAAGCAGGGCGCGATCTGGAAATAGCGATCGAAGCCCGAGATCATGATGAGCTGCTTGAACTGCTGCGGCGCCTGGGGCAGCGCGTAGAACTTGCCCGGGTGCAACCGCGACGGCACGAGATAGTCGCGCGCGCCCTCGGGCGAGGACGCGGTCAAGATCGGCGTCTGGAACTCGAAGAAGCCCTGCTCCTTCATGCGCCGGCGCAGCGACGCGATCACCTGCTCGCGCAGCATGATGTTGTTGTGCAGCCGCTCGCGACGCAGATCGAGGAAGCGGTGCTTGAGGCGGATCTCCTCGGGATATTCCTGGTCGCCGAACACCGGCATCGGCAGCTCGTCGGCGGCGCCCAGGACCTCGATGTCGCTCGCCGCCACCTCCACCTCACCGGTGGGCATGTCGGCATTCTCGGTGCCGGCCGGGCGCTTCCGCACCTTGCCGTCGACGCGGATCACCCACTCCGAGCGCAGCTTCTCCGCCTGCTTGAAGGCCGGGCGAGTTCGGGTCGACCACGATTTGCGTCAGCCCGTAGTGATCGCGCAGATCGATGAACAAGAGCCCGCCGTGATCGCGGATGCGGTGGCACCAGCCGGCGAGGCGCGCGGTCTCGCCGATGTGGCTCGCGCGGAGCGCGCCGCAGGTATGGGAGCGATAGCGATGCATTGAGTCTCTCGGCCGCCGCGGCAAGCACATGCACGCTCAAGCTTGAAAAGGCAACGGGCTCGACAGGTGCGGCCCGATCTGCAAACTCAGCGCATGGCGAAAATGACCACCGCCGAGGCGACCGTCGCCGCGCTGCTCAACCACGGCATCGATACCCTCTACGCGCTGCCCGGCGTGCACAACGACCATCTGTTCGATGCGCTCCACAAGGCGGGCGACAAGATGCGCGTGGTGCATACGCGCCACGAACAGGGTGCCGCCTACATGGCGCTCGGGGCGGCGCTCGCCACCGACCGGCCGCAGGCCTATGCGGTGGTGCCGGGGCCGGGATTGCTCAACACGGCGTCGGCGCTGCTCACCGCCTATTCCATGAGCGCGCCGGTGCTGGCGCTGATCGGCCAGATCCCCGACGCCGATATCGGCCGCGGCGTCGGCCACCTGCACGAGATCCGCGACCAGGCGGGCATCATCGCGCGGCTCGTGGATTTCTCGGCGAAGATCGGCGGCGCCGCGGACGCGCCGCGGCTCGTCGCCGAAGCGATCGCCGCCATGCGCAGCGGCCGCCCGGGACCGGCGGCGCTCGAATGCGCCATCGACGTCTGGGGCAAGGCGGGCGAGGCCACGATCTCGCCGCCCTCGCCGCTCGCCGCACCCGCCATCGACGAGGACGCGCTTGCGGCGGCGGTGAAGATCATCGGCGAGGCCAAGAACCCGCTCATCATCGCCGGCGGCGGCGCCCAAGGGGCGAGCGAGGAGGTCACCGCGCTCTCCGCCATGCTGCAGGCGCCGGTCATGGGCTATCGCCGCGGCCGCGGCGTGCTCACGAGCCGCGATCCGCTCAGCGTCACCTTGCCGCTCGCCCGCGAGCTGTGGGGCGAGGCCGACGTGGTGATCGGCATCGGCACGCACATGTTCTATCCGCTGCGCGAGTGGGGCGTGGACGACGACCTTGCGATCGTGCGCATCGACGCCGACCCCGAGGAACCGGCATGGAATAAGAAGCCGGCGGCAACGGTCACCGGCGACGCCAAGGCGATCGCTGCAGCGTCTGCTCGATCTTATTCCTCGGCACAATCGCGCGCGGCCTTCGCGCAAGGAGGAGATGCGGGAGCGCCAGGCGAAGATGGCGGCGCGCCTGGCCAAGCTCGCCCCGCAGCTCGCCTTCCTCGGCGCGATCCGCACTGAATTGCCCGACGACGGCATCTACGTCGACGAGGTGACGCAGATGGGCTTCGTCGCCCGGCTGGCATTTCCGGTCTATCGCCCGCGCACGTTCCTCTCGCCCGGCTACCAGGACAATCTCGGCTGGGGCTTCGCCACGGCGCTGGGCGCCCAGGACGCGCGGCGCGACGTGCCGGTGGTGTCCGTCAACGGCGACGGCGGCTTTCTTTACACCGCGAACGAGCTCGCCACCGCCATGCGCCACAAGATTCCCCTGACCGCCATCGTGTTCGTCGACGGCGCCTTCGGCAACGTGCGCCGCATCCAGGAGGAGCGCTTCGGCAACCGGCTGATCGCGAGCGATCTCGCCAACCCCGACTTCGTGCGCTTCGCCGAGAGCTTCGGCGCCAGCGCCGAGCGCGCGAAGACGCCGGAGGAATTGCGCGCGGCGCTCAAGCGCGGCTTCCACGCCGCGACGGGCCGACGCTGATCGAGGTGCCGGTCGGGCCGCTGCCATCGCCGTGGGAGTTCATCCACATGCCGAAGGTGCGCGGCTAGAGCAGCGGCCGCGCCACCGTGCCACCGCTCTCGGTGCGCTCGACCTTGACGCCGATGTTGTAGAGCGCGCTCAGGCGTTCGGACGTCACGATCTCCGCCGGCGTGCCGGTGGCGGCGATCCCGCCCTCGTCGACGATGGCGACGCGGGTGCCGATGGTGAGCGCGTGGTCGGGCTCGTGGGTGGAGAGCACCACGGCGTAGCCGCGGCTCGCCAGCGTCGCCACGTGCGCGAGCACGCGCGCCGAGTTGCCGAAATCGAGATTGGCGGTGGGCTCGTCGAGCACGAGGAGCTTCGCTTCTTGCGCCAGCGCCCGGGCGATCAGCGCGAGCTGCCGCTCGCCGCCGGAGATGCGCGTGTACTCGGCTTCGGCCAGCGCATCGATCTTGACCGCTTCCAACGCGCGGTGCGCCGCCGCCTCGTCGGCAGGACCGGGGGCGGCGAAGAGGCCAAGACGCGCGGTGCGGCCCATGAGCACCACGTCGAGCACGCGATAGGCGAAGACGCCTATGTGGGCCTGGGGCACGTAGGCCATGCGGGTGGCGCGCTCGCGCGCCGAGAAAGCGGCGAGCGGCCGGCCGTCGAGGCGGATCTCGCCGTCGAGCGGCGCGATCAACCCGAGGAGCGTACGGAACAGCGTGGTCTTACCCGCGCCATTCGGCCCGAGCAGGCAGAGCACCTCGCCGGGTGCGACGTTCAACGAGACATCGGCGAGCACCGTGCGCGTGCCGTAGCCGACCGCGAGATTTTCGGTGGCGAGCATCGCTAGCCCCACGCCCGGCGCGTGCGCGCCAAGAGCCACAAGAACACCGGCGCGCCGATCACGGCGGTGAGAATGCCGATCGGCGTCTCCACCCGGGCGAGCGTACGCGCGAGCGTGTCCACCAGCACCAGGAACACCGCGCCCATGAGCGCCGAGGCAGGCAACAGCCGACCGAATTGCGGCCCCACCAGCATGCGCGCCATGTGCGGGATCAAGAGCCCGATCCAGCCGACGACGCCGGAGATCGCCACCACCGCGGCGGTGGCGAGCGTGGCGGCGGCGATCACCACGGCGCGGAGCCGCACCACGTCGACGCCGAGCGCCTTCGCCTCGTCGTCGCCGAGCGACAACACCGTGACGCGCCAACGCAACAGCCACAGCACGGCGATGCCGAGGATCACCGGGCCGATCACGGCCGAGACGTCGATGCCCTTGGTGCCGGCGAGGCTGCCGAGCAGCCAGAAGGTGATGGCGGGAAGCTGGTCGTAGGGATCGGCGAGAATCTTGATGAGCGAGATCGCGGCACCGGCGAGCGCGCCGACCACGACGCCGGCAAGCACCAGCACCAGCACCCGGTCGTGGCTCGTCACCGCGGCGGCGACGGCCGTCACCAGCACCACGGTGGCGATGCCGCCGGCGAAGGCCAGCGCCTCGATCAGCACCACCGGCAGCGACAGCAGAATGCCGAGCGCGGCACCAAGCCCGGCGCCGGCCGATACCCCGAGGATATCGGGCGACACCAGCGGATTGCGGAAGATCACCTGGTAGGCGGCGCCCGCCGCGGCGAGCGCGCCGCCCACCAGCACCGCGGCGAAGATGCGCGGCAAGCGCACGTTGATGAGCACGACCTCCGCCGTGGTGGGCGGACCGTCGGCGAAGCCAGCGAGACGCAAAAGCGCGCGCCACACGTCGGCCGGCGCGATGTCATACGGACCGATTGCCACGGCAAAGGTCAGCGCCGCGAGCAGCGCCAGCACCAGCGCCGGGAAGAAGCGCATCATGGCGTAGGACGCGCGTCCCTGCCCGCCATCAGCGCTGCATAGAGCGCGTCGTCGAGCTCGACCGCATAGAACAGGCGGTAGTGGCGCTCGATGTCGGCGCGGACATCGAGCTTCGCCTTGTCAGGATAGAAGCGCGCGGCGAGCCAGCGCAGCCCGATGACGCGGTTGATCGACGGCGGGCCGTCGATCCAACCAAACGGAGCGTCGGGCGCGACCAGAAGCTGATTTTTGCGCAGCGCGGCGACGGGACTCCAGGTCGGATCGCTGCGCGCGGTGGCGGCGAAATTCCGGTCCAGCGTCACGATCCAATCGGGATTCCACGTGAGCACCTGCTCGAGCGAGACTTGCGCGAGCCCGGTCCGGCCGCCGGCGCGCTCTGCCACGTTGCGCCCGCCGGCGCGCTCGATGATCTCGGAATTGATCGAGCCGAGGAGCCCGGTCTCCAGGCCCGAGGCGGTGCGGGCGAGATAGACGCGCGGGCGCTCGGCCGGCGGAACGGCGGCGAGCACCTGGTCGACGAGGGCGAAGGTCTCCTCCACGTATTTGGCGATCTCCTCGGCGCGCGCCTCGACGCCGAGGATTTTCCCCAGGAGCCGGATCGACGCCGGCAGGGTCTCGAAGCGGCCGTCGATGAGCGCCACCGGAATGTTGGTCTGCGCCTGCACCCGGTCGGCGAGCGAAATATAGGTCGGCGCCACGGTGCCGAAGTCGACCACCACGTCGGGCTTGGCTTTCAGCACCACTTCCAGGTTCGCCGTGTCACCGCGGCCGGTGAGCCGGCCGAGCTCGGGAAGCTCGCGCACCGAGGCCGGCAGATAGGGCCGCGTGCCGTCGCGCAGCCGCGTCGGCCAGCCCACCATCTTCTCCGGCGCGAGCACGGCAAGCACGGCGGCGGCGGGCGGGCCGGCGGCGAACACGCGCTCGATCTTGTCCGGCAGAACCAGCGTGCGACCGGCCGAATTGACGAGTTCCCGTGCCCGCGAAGGTGTCGCGAGCGCGGCCACCACGGCCGTGAGCAGAATCAGCCGACGCATCGCTTCTCCCAGTTGTTGAAAGGTTCTACGGCTCACGGGGCGGACCAGCAACCGCCTGTCGTCTCGCGCGGCGGAGTCCGCTGATGAAAGGCCCATGGACCTGATCACCACTACGCACGCGCTTGCATCCGTCTGCGAGCGTTTCGCCCGCCATCCCTTCGTTACCGTCGATACCGAGTTCCTGCGCGAGACCACGTTCTGGCCGAAACTCTGCATCGCGCAAATGGCCACCAGCGATGAGGCGGTGGTGGTCGATACGCTGGCGGAGGGCATCGACCTTAAGCCCCTGTTCGAGCTCATGGCGAACCAGCAGGTGACCAAGGTCTTCCACGCGGCGCGCCAAGACGTCGAGATCATGTGGAACCTCGCCAAGCTCATCCCGGCGCCGCTGTTCGACACGCAAGTGGCGGCCATGGTGCTCGGCCACGGCGATTTCGATCTCCTACGACCAGCTGGTGCAGCGCATCACCGGCGACCACATCGACAAGTCGTCGCGCTTCACCGACTGGGCGCGGCGGCCGCTGGCGCCGGCGCAGCTTGCCTACGCCATCTCCGACGTGACCCACCTGCGTGCAGATCTACGAGAAGCTGAAGGCGGACCTGGAGGCGCGCGGCCGCAGCGAGTGGGTGCAGGAGGAGATGAAGATCCTCACCTCGCCCGCCACCTACCGGCAATTGCCCGAGGAAGCCTGGCAGCGGCTGAAGAACCGCGCGCGCAAGCCGAGCGAGCTCGCCGTGCTGATGGAACTCGCCGCCTGGCGCGAGCGCGAGGCGCAGAGCCGCGACGTGCCGCGCCAGCGCGTGCTCAAGGACGATGCCATCGTCGAGCTCGCGCGCACGCAGCCGAAGACCGCGGAAGCCTTGGGCGCCTTGCGCGCGCTGCCGCGCGGCTTCGAGCGCTCGAAAAGCGGCGAGGCCGTGCTCGAGGCGATCGCCGCCGGGCTCGCCCGCGACCCGAAGACGCTGCCGCGCATGGCGCCACGGCCGCGCGGCGAACGGCGACGCCGCCACGGTCGAGCTCCTCAAGGTGCTGCTGCGCATGACCGCCGAGAAGAACGGCGTCGCCTCGCGCGTCATCGCCACCGTCGACGATCTGGAGGCGATTGCCGCCGACGACGACGCCGACGTGGCGGCGCTCAAGGGCTGGCGCCGCGCCATGTTCGGCGAGCGGGCGCTTGCGCTGAAGGCGGGGAAACTGTCGCTCGCGGTGGAGAAAGGCCGCGTCGTGGCGATCGAGCGCTGACGCCTCACTCGGTGTCGAGCACCGGCTCCCGCCCGATCAGCTTGCCGAGCTGGCGCAGGCGGTTGAAGAGCCGCTCACCAGCGAGCGACTTGAGCTTGCCCTCGAGGCGCAGCACGAGCTTGCCCTTCTTGACGAACGGGCGCGCGCGGCAGCACGCCCGGCATCGACGCCGAAACGAGATAGGCGACGCGCATCGCGGCGCCGAGGATGCGGGCGCGGTCGAGAAGCCGCGTCGTCGCGAGCTCGCGCAGGCGCGGCGACTTGGCTCGTCGTCACGATGCCGGCATGGCGGTAGAAGACCGCGAGCGCGAGGAACGCGCGCCCGGGATGGTCGATGCCGACGAAGGCCGCATGGGCGATGATGTTGAGCGACTGCTCGCCGCGATAGTCGGGATGCGCGCGCCAGCCGATATCGGCGAGCAGGCAGGCGGCATGGCGCAGCCGCTGCTCCTCGGCGTTCTCCTCGATGCCGGTCGAGGTCATGAAGCGGTCGGTCCAGTCGATCAGTTCCTCGCCGTGCCGCGGCGAGCGCGAGCGCAGCACGTTGAGGTCGCTCGCGGCGACGATCAGCGGATCCTTGCGCCGCTCCTCGTCGTCGAGCATCTCGTAGAGCAGCCCCTCGCGCACGCCGAGCGCGGAGACCACGACTCGTTTCGGCTTGCCGATCTCGATCGCCTGCTCCAGCACCAGCGCGCCGTAAGGCAACAGCGGGCGGCGGGCTTCGCGACCATCTCTCGACATGGGCGAGCGTGTCGGGATCGACACGGCGACGAGCCTGGCGAACTCCAGCGCCTCCGTCGGCGGCATCGCGTAGCCGTGCATCACGTGCAGCGGATAGCCCGTCTGCCCATGTGCAGCCGGGCGAGCGCGCGCCAGGTGCCGCCGATCGCGTAGAAGGTGCGGCCGGCAAGGCCGTCGCAAGATCGGCTCGCCTTCGAGCGCGTCGCGCACGATCTTCTGCGGCCTTCTTGATCGAGTGATCGCGCGGTATCCGGCGAGCGCGAGACCGCCGAGCGGCAGCGTGACGCCGATGCCGATCTCGTCGCCGCGCACGTCGACGAGCTCGAGCGAGCCGCCGCCGAGATCGCCGACGACGCCGTCGGGACGGTGGACGCCCGCGATCACGCCGAGCGCGGCGAGCCGCGCCTCGCGCTTGCCGGACAGGAGCTTCGATCGGAGGTGCGGCAGATCGTCTCCGCCTCGCGCGATGAAGGCGGCGCCGTCCTTGGCCTCGCGCACAGCGGCGGTGGCGAGCACGTGCACGCTCGCCGACGCCCATGACGTCGCACAGCGCGCGGAATCGCGTCAGCGCGGCGAGCGCGCTTCTCCACCGCGTCCGCGTTCAGCTTGCCCTTGGTCGCGACCTCGCGGCCGAGACCGCACAGCACCTTCTCGTTGAAGATCGGCGTCGGGCTGCGCGATCAGGCCCTCATAGACGACGAGGCGGACCGAGTTCGAGCCGATGTCGATGACGGCGACCGGTGCGCCGACCGGCAGGCGGCCCGGCGCTCGCGCGCGAAGCCTCAGCCTCGGTCACGGCGCCGATCGGCTCAGCGGGTGAGACTGCGCGGCGAGAATTGTTCGAGCGATTTGCCACGGCCCGAGAGACTTGGATTGGTCATGAAGTAGTGATGGGCGTTGAACGGCTCCTCGCCCGCGGCCGGCACGATGCGCGTCGAGCTGCCGTCCGGCAAGCACCTCCCAGCTCTGCTGGTTGTCCTTGAGATTCGCGACCATGATCTGGTCGAGCATCTGCTGGTGCACGGTCGGATTGAGGATCGGCACAGCACCTCGACGCGGCGGTCGAGGTTGCGCGGCATCAGGTCGGCGGAGGAGATGTAGACCGCCGCCTTCGGCGATGCGGCAGGCCGTGGCCGTTGCCGAAGCAGAAGATGCGGCTGTGCTCGAGGAAGCGGCCGACGATCGACTTGACCCGGATGTTGCTCGGAGAGGCCCGGGATGCCGGGCCGCAGGCAGCAGATGCCGCGCACGACCAGGTCGATCTTCACGCCGGCCTGGCTCGCCTCGTAGAGCGCGTCGATGATCTCCGGATCGACCAGCGCGTTCATCTTCAGCCAGATCGCCGCCGGCCGGCCGGCGCTTGGCGTGCGCGATCTCCGCCTCGATGTGCTCGAGGATGCGCTGGCGCAGGTTGAGCGGCGAGACCGCCATGCGTCTCGAGCTCGCCGGGCTCGGCGTAGCCGGTGATGAAGTTGAAGACCCGCGCCACGTCGCGGGCGATCGCCGGGTCGGCGGTGAAGAAGGAGAGGTCGGTGTAAATGTGGCCGTGATCGGGTGATAGTTGCCGGTGCCGACGTGGCAGTAGGTGACGAGCTTGCCGCCCTCGCGGCGCACCACCAGCGACAGCTTGGCGTGGGTCTTCAGCTCGATGAAGCCGAACACCACCTGCGCGCCGGCGCGCTCGAGGTCGCGCGCCCAGCGGATGTTGGCCTCCTCGTCGAAGCGCGCCTTCAGCTCGACCAGCGCCGTCACCGACTTGCCGGCCTCGGCGGCCTCGGCCAGCGCCTTGACGATCGGGCTGTCGCGCGAGGTGCGGTAGAGCGTCTGCTTGATCGCGACCACGTCGGGATCGCGCGCCGCCTGCATCAGGAACTGCACCACGACGTCGAAGGATCTCGTACGGGTGGTGGACGAGCATGTCCTTCTGGCGGATCGCCGCGAAGCAGTCGCCGTCGTAGTCGCGGATGCGCTCGGGGAAGCGCGGATTGTAGGGCGGGAACTTCAGGTCCGGCCGATCGATGCGCGACGAGCTCGGCGCAGCTCGGCGAGCGCCGAGCAGCGCCGTCGACCACGAAGACCTCGTCGTCGCGCGACGCCAGCGCGCGCGCACGAAGTGCGCGCAGCTCCGCCGGCATCGCTGGCCTCGATCTCGAGGCGGATCACCGCGCCGCGGCGCCGGCGCTTCAGCGCGGTCTCGAACTCGCGCACCAGGTCCTCGGCCTCGTCCTCGACTTCGATGTCGCTGTCGCGGATGACGCGGAAGGCGCCCTGCCCGCGCACGGCGTAGCCGGGAAACAGCTGGTCGATGAACAGGTCGATCAGCGTCTCGAGCGGCATGAAGCGCGTCGCGCCCGTCTCGTCCGTCCGGCAGGCGGATGAAGCGCTCGACCTTCGCCGGCACGCGGATCAGCGCGTTCAGCGCGCGTGCCGTCGCTGGTGCGCGCGAGCTGCAGCGCCAGCGAGAAGCCGAGGTTGGGGATGAACGGGAACGGATGCGCCGGGTCGACCGCGAGCGGCGTCAGCACCGGGAAGACGTGATCGCAGGAAGTGGTCCTCGAGCCAGCTGCGCTCGGCCTTGGTCAGATCGCCGCCGTCGACGAGCACGATGCCCTTCTCGGCGCAGCTCGTCGCGCAGCGCGCGCCAGCGCGCCTGCTGGTCGGAGGTGAGCGCCGCCGCCTCGGCGCCGATCTTCGCGAGCTGCTCGGCCGGCGTCAGCCCGTCGGGGCTGGTCAGCGTCAGCCGGCGCGCACCTGGCCCTTGAGGCCGGCGACGCGCACCATGAAGAACTCGTCGAGATTGTTGGCCGAGATCGACAGGAACCGCAGCCGCTCGAGCAGCGGATGGTTCGGGTTCGCCGCCTCCTCCAGCACCCGCCGGTTGAACTGCAGCCAGGAAAGCTCGCGGTTGACGAAGCGCTCGGGGCTCGTCCGCAGATCGCGGCCCGGCCGCCTCGCCGGCACGTCGCAAGGGCTCGGCGGTCTCGCTGCGCGCGACTGTCGAATTCGAAGGCCACGGCGGGTTCTCCGGGCGGCTGGTCCTGGCCGATATTGTCGCGGATGACGCGCGTTCTTACAATGACAGTTCGATGAACGGTGTTAACTCATAGCAACGTTCATATCGCTTGCGTCGGGACTATCGACCAATTCGGCAGCCAATTGGCGCGGTAACCGCCCGCCCGCGCGAGAGCGCCGCCGCGATCGAGCCTGGCGACGAGGGCGCGGGCCGCCGCCAGCGAGCGTTCCATGCGCGGCACGAGATAGCTCGACCACCCCCTCGCCCACGGCGAGCTGGCGGTCGGCGAAGAGCTTGACCAGCACGGCGGCGAGCAGCGCGTCGTCGGGCGGCGCCGAGCGCCGCCACCGGCACGGCGCGCAGCCGCGAGGCGAGATCGGCGAGCGCAAATCCGCTATCGAGGCGCCGCGCCGCGGTGAGCAGCACGTAGCAGTCCTCCTCCTTGGCGAGGTTGAGGAGATGGAACAGCGCCGCCTCGTCGACGCCCGCCCTGCTCGCAGGTCCTCCAGCACCAGCGCACCGGTCGCGAGCCGCGGCACGTCGGCGCGTCCGAGCGCGTGCGCCGATCGATCCGGGCGCCCGCTCGCTCCGCCCAGATCGCGGCGAGATGGCTCTTGCCCGATCCCGCCGGGCCGACGATGGCGGCGACGCGGTGCGGCCAGCGCGGCCAGGCGTCGACGATAGCGAGCGCGGCCTCATTCGCCGGCCGACGGCAGGAAATCGTCGCGCCGGAAGCTCGCCGCGTGCGGCAGGTCGAGGGCGAGCTGCAGCGCCGGTACGGCTCCGCATCAGCCGCTCCGGCGCGGCTTCTCGCCGGTAGAGGGAGCTCGAGAGATATTGCTTGAGCGCGAAGCGCACCAAGACACCGACGGCGGCCGCGAGCGGCACGGCGAGCAGCAGGCCGACGAAGCCGAACAGATAGCCGAAGGCGAACAACGCGAACATCAGCCACACCGGATGCAGGCCGACGCGGTCGCCGACGAGCTTGGGCGGCAGGATGTAGCCCTCGACGAACTGGCCGATTATGAAGATAGCGAGCACGACCACGACCCACGTCCAGTTCAGGCCAGAACTGGACCACCGCGACGCCGACCGAGAGCACGAGGCCGGTGAGCGAGCCGACGTAGGGGATGAAGGTGAGCAGGCCGGCGACGGAGCCGATCGAGCAGGCCGAAATTCAGCCCGACCATCGAGAGCGCGACGGCGTAGAAGGAGCCGAGGATGAGGCAGACGCTCGCCTGCCCGCGCACGAAGCCGGCGATCGCCTGGTCGATCTCGTGGGCGAGCCGGCGGACCGTGTCGCGGTGCTGGCGCGGGATCCAGGACGTCGACCTTGGCGACCATGCGGTTCCAGTCGACGAGCAGATAGAAGGCGACGACCGGCGTGATGATGACCAGCGCGAACACGGAGATCAGCGCCGGCCGCCGGACCAGAGCGACTGCACGAAGGCGATCAGCCAGCCCGCCGCCTGGGTCATCGAGTCGCTGATCGGCTTCTGCAGGCTCTGGATGTCGCGGCGCCTTGCCGAAAAGTCTTCGCAGCCAGTCCCAGCGCTCCTGGGTGAGCAGCGCCTGCAGGCGCGTGACACGTATTCGGGCAGATGCCCGATGAAGGCGGATAGCTGATTGCCGAGCACCGGCACCAGCAGCATGATCACGGCGATGAACAAGAGCACGAACACGCCGACGATGACGAGCGAGGCGACCAGTTCGGTTCAGGCCGGCGCGCTCCAGGCGGTCGGCGAGCGGATTGAGGAGATAGGCGAGCGACGATGCCGGCGACGAACGGCAGCAGCACCTCGCGCAAGATCCACAGGACGACGATGAGCGCGACGCAGCGCGCCGAGCCAGAACAGCACCTGTCGTTGCAGGTTCGAAGCAGAAGCCCGCTCGTCGCAACGGCCATTCCTCGGCTCAGGCGCCATGTGCCGCATCCAGCGGACGAGATAGGCAGCGGCCGAAAGACCCGTCAAGGCGCCCACGGCATCAGAGCGCCCGGCAAGGCGATAGCCGGGGTCGAGCCGAAGCCGTGCGCGCCGAGGACGAGGGCCGCGAGCAGGATCTGCGCCGATGGTGTTCAGCTTGGAGATCGACAGCGGCTTGACCGTGATCGGCTTGCCGACGACCCAGCGACACGACGACGGCGCCGAGGATCATGATGTCGCGCGACACGACCGCGATCACGACCCAGCCGGCAGAACGCCGACGATGCAGAGCGTCACGTAGATCGACATCAGCAGCGCCTTGTCGGCGAGCGGATCGAGATAGGCGCCGAACTCGCTGGTGGCCTGGAGCCGCTTGGCGAGAAAGCCGTCGACCGCGTCGGAGACGCCGGCGGCGACGAACAGCCAGAAGGCGACCAGCATGCTGGCCGGAGGTGATCGCCCAGACCACGACGGGCACGAGCACGATGCGGCCGACGGTGATCAGATTGGGCAGGTTCACCGGATGCTTGCGGACCGCGGCACGTCGGCCACATTGGCCCGCCACCGGCCGATCCTGCCAAGCGGCGCAAGGACCACGCGCCGTTGCGTGCTTGCGGCCGTTAGAGCGCCATCCACGCGCTACGGCAAGGCGGACGATGCAGCAGCGCACAAGGCGCTCGACCTACCGCGACGCCGGCGTCGACATCGACGCCGGCAACCGGCTGGTCGAGCGCATCAAGCCGCTGGTGCGCGGCGACGCGCCGGCCCGGCGCCGACGCCGAGATCGGCGGCTTCGGCGGCCTGTTCGACCTGCAAGCGCGCCGGCTTCGAGGACCCGCTGCTGGTCGCCGCCACCGACGGCGTCGGCACCAAGCTCAAGCTCGCGATCGAGACCGGCCGCCACGACACGATCGGCATCGACCTCGTCGCGATGTGCGTGAACGACCTCGTCGTGCAGGGCGCCGAGCCGCTGTTCTTCCTCGACTACTTCGCCAGCGGCAAGCTCGACCCCGACGTCGCCGCCGCCGTCGTCGCCGGCATCGCCGCGGGCTGCCGCGAGGCCGGCTGCGCGCTGATCGGCGGCGAGACCGCCGAGATGCCGGGCATCTACGCAGGCGGCGACTACGACCTCGCCGGCTTCGCGGTCGGCGCGGTCGAGCGCGGCCGACTGCTGCCGCGCAGCGACGTCGCAGCCGGGCGACGTGATCCTCGGCCTCGCCTCGTCCGGCGTGCACTCGAACGGCTTTTCGCTGGTGCGCAAGGTCGTCGAGCAGATCGGGCTTGCGCTGCGACGCGCCGGCGCCGTTCGACGCCGGCAAGTCGCTCGGCGAGGCGCTGCTCGACGCCGACGCGCATCTACGTCGAAGCCGGTGCTCGCGGCGCTCAGGCGCGACGAGCGGCATCAAGGCGCTCGCGCACATCACCGGCGGCGGCTTCGCCGAGAACATTCCGCGCGTGCTGCCGAACGGTACGCGCGGCGCAGCATCGACCTCGACGCGATTCCCGTGCTGCCGGTCTTCGGCTGGCTCGCGAGCACGGGCGGCGTCGCCGAGGCGGAGATGCTGCGCACCTTCAACTGCGGCATCGGCATGCGTGGTGGTCGCGGACGCGAAGCGCGCCGAGGCGGTCACCGAGCGCGCTCGCGGCCGCCGGCGAAACGGTGCTGCGCCTCGGCGAGATCGTGCCGCGGCGCCGGCGCAGCCGAAGTCGTGACGCTATCACCGGCAAGCTGCGATCTCGGCGCATGACCGCGCGCAAGCGCGTCGCGATCCTGATCTCCGGCCGCGGCTCCAACATGGCGGCGCTGATCGAGGCCGCGGGCGAACCGGACTATCCCGCCGAGATCGCGCTCGTGGTCTCCGAACCGGCCGGATGCGGCGGGCCTCGCCCTCGCGCGGCGCGCCGGCATCGCCGACCGCGGTCGTCGACCACAGCGCGTTCGCCACGCGCGAAGCCTTCGAGGCGGCGCTCGACGGCGAGCTCGCGCAGCCGCCCGCATCGACATCGTCTGCCTCGCCGGCTTCATGCGCATGCTGACGGCGGCGTTCGTCGAGCGCTGGCGCGGCCGGATGCTCAACATCCACCCGTCGCTCCTGCCGGCCTTCAAGGGGCTCGACACGCACGCCCGCGCGCTCGCCGCCGGCTGCGAAGTCCACGGCTGCACCGTGCACTTCGTGGTGCCGGAGCTCGATGCCGGACCGATCATCGCTGCAGGCGCGGGTGCCGGTGCTGGACGGCGACGACGCGGACTGCTTGGCCGCGCGGGTGCTCGCGGCCGAGCACCGCATCTATCCCGGCGGCGCTGAAGTCTCGTGGCAGGCGGCGAAGCAAGTGCACGGATCGACTGCGCCGCGCAGCGACACGCGGTCGGCGGAACACCGCGCTAGCCCTCGTTCCGCGGCCGTGCCCGGCGTGTGATGGCGGCGGTGCGCCGCAGATACCTCCACCGCGCATCACGCAGGCACGGCCGCCGCACCTGGCCGGCAGCGCAAGTGGAAGACGCATCGACCGCGGCGAGCCCGACTCAAGCTGATGCGCAATCGTCTCGCCGAGTGCGTCGAGGAACGATCGATGCAGCTCGCCCGCGACCCAGCCGAGCAGCGCCGGCGCCGGCCCAGACCAGAATCGGAAAGCGATCGAACAGCGCCGTGATCAGCGCGGCGCCGGCGATGATCATCGGGATCGAGATGGCGAGGCCGATGCCGATCAGCGTCCAGCTTGCCCTTGGCGGCACGGCCGCAATCGCGATGACGTTGTCGAGGCTCATGACGATGTCGGCGACCGCGACGATGCGGACCGCGTGCCAGAGATTGTCGGCGGCTTCGATCTTGTCCTCGTCGTCTTCCTCGTCCGGAACGATCAGATCGATCGCGACCCAGAGCAGCAGCACGCGCGCCGATGAGCTTCAGCCACGGTAGCCCAGGCGTCGTCACCATGACCGGTGAAGATGATGCGCAGCAGCACAGCGACGCCGGCGCCGAGGATGATGCCCCACAAGCGGTGCGCGGTCGGGAGCTGGCGGCAGGCGAGCGCGATGACCACCGCGTTGTCGCCGGAGAGCAGGATGTTGATCCAGATGATCTTGCAGAGCGGCGAGCCAGAAGGCCGCCTGCTTCATGTCGGCACGTGCAACGCTTCCATCCGGTTTCCTCGCCCGCCGCTCTGTTCGATCCACGTGCGACGTGCGTCCGAGCCCGGTCAACTCACGGAGCTTGCCGTTGCCAAGGCCCGACGCGCTCAATCGACGATTTCCTCGGGCTTGAAGAAGAATGCGATCTCGGTCTTGCGCGTTTTCCGGGCTGTCGGAACCGTGCACGGAATTGGCCTCGATCGACTCTGCGAAATCCTTGCGGATGGTGCCGGCGGCGGCCTTGGCCGGATCGGTCGCACCCATCACCTCGCGATACTTCGCGACGGCGTTCTCGCCTTCCAGCACCTGCACGACCACCGGACCCGAGGTCATGAAGCTCGACGAGGCTCGGAAGAACGGCCGCTCGCGTGTGGACGCCGTAAAAGCCCTCGGCCTGCTCCTGGCTCGATGCGGATGCGCTTCTGCGCGACGATGCGAAGGCCCGCCTTCTCGATGCGGTCGTTGATGGCGCCGGTCAGATTGCGCGCGGTCGCGTCGGGCTTGATGATCGAAAACGTGCGCTCGAGCGCCATGGTTCATGTCCTGAACGGTTGTCGGGATCGGTTGGCGGGTCTATAGCGGCGCAGCCGCCATCAAGCGGCAGGCGTCTCCTCGCCACAAGTCGGCTGGCAGGCGCTCCCGCTAAGCGCAGACGGCCATGCCCCAGGAAACCGCGCCTTTCGCCGCGCCAGCGTCGTTTGCTCGCCGCAGCCCTCGCGGCAATCGTCAACTTCATCGCCTTCTATCCGGGCCTCCTACACCACGACGCGTGGGCCTATTCGACGCGGCGCGCACGAACGACTGGACCAACTGGCAGCCGCCGCTGCTCGGCTTCCTCTGGATCCCGCTGCAAAAGATCTATACGGGCCGCAGCCGATGTTCGTGCTGTTCGTCGCCGGGTACTGGACCGGCTTCGTGCTGATCGCGCGATGCGATGCGACGACGAGGGCCGCGCGCATTGCCGTGGCTCACGTTCGCCGCCGCCTTCTTTCCGATGGCGCTCAACTACAACGGCCAGCTCGTCAAGGACGTGAGCATGGCGTATCGTGCTTGCTGCTCGCAGGCGGCATCGCGGCCGGGCTGCTGCGCGGCGCGATCACGAAGCGGATGATCGCACTGCCGCTCATGTGGCTGTTTATCGGGATGGGCGCATTCATGCGCGCGAACGCCTGTTCGGTCTTGCCGCCGCTTCTCGACCTTGCGGCTCAGCGCCGCGAGCCCGCGCTGGGCGCGCGATGGCCATCGTGAAGCGTGCGGCGATCGTTTGCCTGATCTCGCTCGCGGTGGCTCCGGCGCATCTGCTCGCCGATCGCTACATCTTCCGGGTCGAAGACATCAAGCCGATGTCGCAGCTGCAGGTGTTCGATCTCGGCGGCATCACCTATTTCTCCGGGCGTCGACGCCTTCAAGGGCTTCTTCGGCCCGAGCTTCGTCGCGCGAAGACACGCACCTGCTACACGCCGCGCCACTGGGACGTGTACGGCTGGATGGTCGGGGAGCGCGGCTGTCCGGAAGTCTACGAGAACCTGAAGCCGAATTCGGCTGGCCGACTGACGCAAGCTCTGGCTCGAGGCGATTGTCGCTCACCCGCTCGCCTACCTCACCCATCGCGTCGCACACGTAAACCGCTTCTTCCAGTTCCTCTGCAATGACTGCAAAGAACCGGTGTTCACCGGCTGGCAGTCGACGAACCAGAAAGAGTTCACCTTCGACGCCGACTTGGATCTTACCACGTCGATCGACACGGGCTCGCAGGCGACTCAACAATTCTCCGTTCGGGCCGCCATACGTCTGGCTCTTGATCTGCCTCGCCTGGGCGTGGGCGGCGCTCGGCATTCCGAACGCGGACCTCGCGCACCGTCACCGTCTGCGCTCGCGCTCTCCGGGGCGATGTACGCGCTTGGTTTCGTCGTGATCGGAATCGCACACGAGTACCGCTACATCTATCTGGACCATGCTGTGCGCTTTGGTCACGACGCCCGTGATCGTCGTGCGCGTGTGCTTCCGGCGCGACGCACCGCCTGCATACCGCGCTCGGCCCGCTCGTCGCTGATCGCCGCCGTCATCCTGTTCCGCGAGGTCGTGGTACGCTTCGCGCTCTAAGGAGCGCGACGATGAACGGACTCGAACGCTATCGTATGTTCGCGGGATACAATGCGTGGGCCAACGAGCGCATCTACGACGCGGCCGCCAAGCTCTCCGACGCCGACTATCGTGCCGACCGCGGTGCGTTCTTCAAGTCGATGCACGGCACGCTCAACCATATGCTCGTCGCCGACCGCATCTGGATGCATCGCTTCACCGGCGAAGGCGATGCGCCGCGACAGCTCGACGCGATCCTGTTCGACGACCTCGCCGCCCTGTCGCGACGCGCGCGTCGCCGAGGACGAGCGCATCGCGCGCCTTATGTCGACGCGCTCGACGCGGCGAGGCTTGCCCGCGACTTCACGCTACCGGACCATCGTCAATCCGAAGACGGTGACCCAGCCGCTCGCGCCAGCGCTCGACCATTTCTTCAATCACCACACCCATCACCGCGGTCAGCTGCATGCCTTGCTGACCGGCCTGCGCGGACGCGACTTCGCCCCTTCGCTCGACCTAATCATGTTTCAGCGGGAGACCGGCGCGGTGGAGTGCATCAAATAACAGCTCTTAGCCTATATTACATCTTATATTATGTTATTTATTATCACATACATATTGTCTAGTGAATTGACTTGACAGACAAGTCCTGTTGGAAAATTCTCCCCTCCAGACGCGGCGGGTTGATCCGCCCGCGATGGGAGGGACAAATGTCCGTCATCCGCTGGCTTGGCGCGATCGGGGTTGCCGCATCGCTCGCGGGCTCCGCCGCTGCCGCCGAAGACCCGCTCGTCGAGGCCGAGTGGCTTTCGCAGAACCTGAAAAATCCCGAAGGTGCGCGTGTTCGAGGTGAGCGTCGATCCGGGCGTCTACGAGCGCGGCCACATTCCGGGCGCCGTCAACTCTCGCTGGCACACCGACCTCGTCGACCCCGTGCGCCGCGACATCGTCTGCGCGGACGAACTTCAAGAAGACTCCTGCGAGAAGGCGGGCGTCGACCAAGGACACCACCGTCGTCCTCTACGGCGACAACAACAACTGGTTCGCCGCCTGGGGCGCCTGGGTGTTCGACATCTACGGCGTCGACGCGTCAAGCTCCTCGACGGCGGCCGCAAGTACTGGGAAGCCAAGAGGCCTGCCGCCTCGACAGCGCGACGCCGACCCACAGCCGCGGCACGATCGACGCTCGCCGGCGCCAAGCCGGCGCTGCGCGCGCGCCTCGCCGACGTGCTCGACGGCGGTGGAGAAGCAAGTCAACGCCAGCTCGTCGACATCCGCTCGGCCGACGAATACTGCGGCAAGATCATCGCGCCGGAAGGCGTCAAGGAGCTCGTCGGTGCGCGCCGGCCACGTGCCGGGCGCCAAGAACGTGCCGTGGGGCCGGCGGTCGACCGCCGACGGCACCTTCAAGTCGACGGAGCGAGCTCGCAAGGGCTCTATGCCGACGTCGGCATCGACGGCACGCAGCCGGTCATCACCTACTGCCGCATCGGCGAGCGCTCCAGCCACACCTGGTTCGCGCTGGCCAAGATCCTCGGCTACGAACGTGAAGAACTACGACGGCTCGTGGACCGAGTACGGCAACACCGTCGGTCGTGCCGATCGTCAACCTCGCCGGCACGGTCTGGCAGGGCAAGTAGCACACCCGGCTCTCTCTCGGTGCATCGATGGGCGCGCGGGCGCCGCAAGCGCCCGCGTCTTGCTTTGAGTGACCCATGAAGCGCTCTCCGTCTCGCCATCGTCACTCGCGCTCGCTGATCGCCGCGGCCTCGTCGCGCTGGTCGGTGCTCGCGCTCGGCGGCGACGCGCAGGGCCGCGCGCTCGCCGCTGTCGCTCGCTGCTCGGTGCCGCCTTCGGCGTCGGTGCTGCAGCGCTCGCGCTTCTGCTTCCTCTGCCACGCCCGCGACTTCCTCGAGAAGCGCGACCCGCGCGGCGTGCTCGCGCATCCTGGTCGCGCTCGCGGTCGGCGCGCTCGGCTACCTATGCGTCTTCGGCGCCTGGATGCCGGTGCCGCTGCCGGAGCGGCTGCCGCCCGACGCGCCCATGTCGGCCCGGTCGGCCCCGGTGCTGGCGCTGGCGCGCCTTCGCCTTCGGGATCGGCATGGCGATCTCGGGCTCGTGCATCTCGGCGCACCTCTATCGGCTGGGCGAAGGCTCGCCGACGGCGCCGTTCGCGCTGCTCGGCACCGCCATCGGATTTGGTCTCGGCTTCCTCACGTGGAACCCGCTCTACCTGCGCGTCGATCGCGGAGCGCGCCGGTGATCTGGCTGCCGCATCAGCTCGGCTACGCCGGCACGCTCGCTGACCTTCGCGCTGCTCGCGCTCCTCGCCTGCTCGCGCTGCGCTATGGCGCGATCCGCGCTGCCGGCCGCGCGCGCCGGCCCGCTCGATCTCGAGCGCCTCGCGCGCTCGTGTTCGTCGAGCGCTGGCCGGCCGATGCTCGGCGGCGCGCTCGTCGGCGTGCTCTCGGCGGTCGGCGTATCTGCGCGTGGCGCCGCTCGGCGTCACCGCCGAGCTCGGCAGTCTGGCGCGCACCGGCGCCGACCGGCTCGGCCTGCTGCCCGCGCACGCTGTACGGCCTTGACTCCTTCCGCGGCTGCGTCACCGCGGTGAAGAAGGCGCTCCTCTCGCACAACGGCCTCTTCGTCGGCGGCCTGATCGCGGCGAGCCTTCGCCGCGGCGCTCGTCGCCGGCGAGTTCGCGCCGCGGCTGCCCGACGGCCGGCGAGATCGGCGCGCGGCCTTCTCGGCGGCGTGCTGCATGGGCTGGGGCGCCATGATCGCGCTCGGCTGCACCGTGGGCGTGCTCCTCTCCGGCATCCACGCCGGCGCCCTCTCCGGCTGGGTCTTCCTGGTCTTCTCCTTCGGCGGCGTCGCCGCCGGGCTGTGGGTGCGGCGCCGCTACGCCTGGTGAAATCCGCCTCGCCTGCGCTATGCAGGGGGCATCATGAAATTCGGCGACGTCGTTCTCGCGGTCCTGGTCGCGGCGATCTGGGGCCTCAACTTCTCGGTCATCCGCCTCGGCCTTGATGAGTTCTCGCCGTTCCTGCTTTCGGCGCTGCGCTTCGCCGGCGTCGCACTCTTCATCGCGCTGGTGCCGAAACCCGCGGTTTCCTGGCGCGATCTCTTCCTCGTCGGCCTGTTCCTGTTCACCGGGCAGTTCGTGCTCCTTTTCTTTGCCTTGGACGCGGGAATGCCGCCCGGCCTCGCCTCGGTCGTTCATCACCTGCAGGGACCGCTGACCGTGGTGCTGGCGGTGGCGCTCCTCGGCGAGCGGCCGTCGCCGCGCAATTGGGTGGGCCTTGCGATCGCCCTCGCCGGCCTCCTCCTCATCGGGCGCTCCACCGGCGCCGACCTCACCGCGCTCGGCTTGCTGCTGACCCTCGCCGGCGCCGCTGAGCTGGGCGATCGGCAACCTCGTGCTCAAGCGCCTCGCGGGTGCCGCGATCCTCGGCGTCACGATCTGGTCGAGCGTGATCCCGCCGCTGCCCCTGTTCGCGCTGGCGCTCGCCGTCGATGGACCGGAGCGGACGCTCGCGGCGCTGCGCGAGTTCTCGTGGTCCGGCGCGGCCGTGCTCCTCTACATGATCGTGCCGGTGACGCTGCTCGGCTACGGCATCTGGAGCCGGCTGATGCAGACCTACTCGACGGCGACGGCGGCGCCGTTCTCGCTGCTCGTGCCCTGCTTCGGGTTGCTCGGCGCTTATCTGATCTTCGGCGAGCAGCTCACCGGCCTGCGCCTTGCCGGCGCCGCGCTCGTGCTCTTCGGGCTCGCGCTGTCGGCGCTGCCGCTCGAGCAATGGCGAGGCCGCAGAAAGACCTAGGCCTTCTTCTGCCAGCGGCCGTCGCCGTCCTGCAGCCAGTAGATGACGCCGAAGCCCTCGCCCTGCGCTTCCTTCCACTGGTCGCGCGCCTGCTCGACCGCGTCCGGGTCGTTGCCGTCGAACAGATAGATCGCCCGCTCGTAGGCGCCCAGCGCCTCGCCCGCGACGTTGTCCACCAGGAAGCGCACCTTGGCGCCGTTCGGATTGTGCGGCCGCGTGGTGAGCACGACGAGGCTCTCGCCCGCCTCCGCCTCGCGATCGGTGACGTGGGCGAGGAAACTATCGTCGCGATAGGTCCACAAGAGCGTGTCGAGGGCGTCGAGCGCGCTCGTCGGACGCCGCCTGCACCACGCAGCGCCAGCCGCGCTCGATGACACTTCTCGATCAAGAGCGGCAGCGCCTTCTCCAGCGGCTGCCGCTGCAGGTGATAGAAATGGACCTCGGTCATTTCTCGTAGTGTTCTTCCACCAGGCGGTCGAGCAGCCGCACGCCCCAGCCCGGGCCCCAGCTCGTGTTGATCTCCGACGGCGGCGGCGCCCATGCCGGTGCCGGCGATGTCGAGATGCGCCCACGGCGTCTTGTCGACGTAGCGGGCGATGAACTGGGCGCCGGCGGTGGCGAGCCGGCATGGCGGCCGTTGCCCACGTTCTTCATGTCGGCGAACTTGGAATCGATCATCTTGTCGTACTCGGGCCCCATCGGCATGCGCCACACCCGCTCGCCGGTCTCCTCGCCCGCCTCGATCAGGCGCTTGGCGAGCTTGTCGTCGTTGGAGAAAAGCCCGGCGTACTCCTGGCCGAGCGCCACCAGGATCGCGCCGGTGAGCGTGGCGAGATCGATCATGAACTTCGGCTGGTAGCGGTCCTTCACCAGCGTCACCACGTCGGCGAGCACGAGGCGGCCTTCGGCGTCGGTGTTGATCACCTCGATGGTCTGGCCGGACATCGACTTCACGATATCGCCCGGCCGCTGGGCGTTGCCGGAGGGCATGTTCTCGGTGAGGCCGATGGCGCCGACGACGTTGACGCGGGCCTTGCGCGCGGCGAGCGCGTGCATCAGGCCGACGACGCAGGCCGCGCCCGCCATGTCGCCCTTCATGTCCTCCATGCTCGCCGCCGGCTTGATCGAGATGCCGCCGGTGTCGAAGCACACGCCCTTGCCGATGAAGGCGACCGGCGGCTCGTTCTTCTTGCCGCCGTTCCAGCGCATGATCACCACGCGCAATTCCTGGGGCGAGCCCTGGCCGACGCCGAGGAGCGCGCCCATGCCGAGCTTGGTCATGGCCTTGACGTCGAGGATCTCGACGGCGACGCCGAGCTTCTTCACCGCCGCGGCGCGGCGGGCGAACTCGATGGGATAGAGCACGTTCGGCGGCTCGTTGATCAGGTCGCGGGCGATGACGACACCCTCGGCGACGCCGGTGCGCTCCGCCCACGCGGCGCGCGCGCCGGAGACGTCGGCGGTTGCCACCGTCACCGCGGCCTTGACCGGCGCGTCCTTGTCCTTGTCGT
The DNA here is from genome assembly GCA_963792635.1 of uncultured Alphaproteobacteria bacterium. GTDB lineage: Bacteria > Pseudomonadota > Alphaproteobacteria > Rhizobiales > Xanthobacteraceae > DATNNN01. Next base: position 50,778 of record CAWBWX010000006.1, on the reverse strand, counting down.
CGCCTTCCTTGCGCTTGGTCTTGTAGCGATCGAACTTGTAGGCGCGGAGCCGCATGCCCAGCGCGAAGTCGGCGGCGTCGCGGCCCGCCACCTTGCCTTCGGGCAGCTCGAGCAGAACCGTCACGGTCTTCGCCGAAGCCGGCACCTTGCCCATGGCGGCGCCGCCGCCCTTGAGGAAAGCTGTGCGGCTTCATGTCCTTGCGCCGGCCGGTGCCGACCACGATCAGCCGCTCGGCCTTGAGGCCCGCCGGCGCCACGAGTTCGAGCACCTTGCCGGCTTTGCCCTTGAATCCCTCGGCCTTGGCGGCGCGGGCCACGAGGTCGCCGGCGGGCGCGAGCGCCCGCTTGGTCACCGGCCCGAAACTGAGCTCGTCGTCGGTCATCACCACCAGGACCCCGCCATCGGCCGGCTTCAGGTCGGTAAAGGCGATCTTGGGGCTTTCGGCCATGGAATCGGGCTCCTGATCGAGGTTTCCGGTGTCTTATCGCATCGCGGCGTGCGCCTGCGAGCACCGCGACGACGCCGCCCTAGGCCCCATTATCTGCCATACGGACGGGCCCAAAGGGCGAGGCGGGGAAGGCGCGACCCCCTAGAGGCCGGCGCCTGACGGAACGGATGGGACGGATCGCACGCTATATTCTGGCGACGGCCGGCGGCGCGTTCATTGCGGCGCTCGCAACGCTCATCGCCATGGTGTGGGTGACGCAGGTGCTGCGCCGCTTCGATCTGCTCACCGCGCAGGGCCAGACCATCCTCGTTTTCTTCAAGGTGACGGGTCTGGCGCTGCCCATGCTGATGCTGGTGATCGCGCCGATCGCGCTGTTCCTCGCCATCGGCTACACGCTGAACAAGCTCAACAGCGATTCAGAGCTCGTGGTGATGTCGGCGGCCGGCCTCGGGCCGTGGCAGATCTTCTGGCCACTCGCCGGGCTCACGCTCGCGGTGTCGGCGGTGTCGGTCGCCATCAGCACCGACCTCGGCCCGCTCACCATGCGCAAGCTGCGCGACCAGATCGCGCTGGTGAACGCCGACATCGTCACCAACGTGGCGGTGCCGGGCCGCTTCACCACCATCGAGAAGGGGCTCACCTTCCACGTTCGCGAGCGCGTACAAGGCGGCGTCCTGCTCGGCATCTTCGTCCACGACGGCCGCGACCCGGCCAACTCCATGACGTATCTTGCCGAGCGCGGACGCATCATCGCGGCGCCTATCGGCCTGTTCCTGCTGCTCGAGCAGGGCTCCCTGCTCCGCGGCAGCGGCAAGAACTCCAACATGGTCGAGTTCGAACGCTACGCCTTCGATCTCTCTCAGTTTACCCACAACGCCAACCAGACTACCTACCGGCCGAGCGATCGGGCGCTCGCCGACCTGATCTCGCCGGCACCCGACGACCCGCTCTACAAGCAGGACCCCGGCCGCTTCCGCATCGAGCTGCACAAGCGCCTGTCGGCGCCGCTCTATCCCTTCGCCGCCTTCATCATCGCCTTCGCCTTCCTCGGCGCGCCCTGCACCACGCGGCAGAGCCGCGGCCTCGCTATCGCCGGCGCCATCGTCGCGTTTTCCGCAGTCGAGCTGCTTGGCTTCGGCACCTCGGGCTTCGCCGCGCGCACGGTGTTCGCCGAACCGCTTCCCTACGTCATTCCGCTCGCCGCCATCGTCATCGGACTGCTCGCGATCGCCGGCTACATCGAGGCGCGCGTGCCGCCGTCGCTGCAGCGCATCGCCGACGCGGTAGTGGCGCGGCTTGAGCGCCTGCAGGCGGCCTGAGGAGCATCCCCTTGGTCGCATTCGGCATGCTCGGGCGTTACTTCGGTCGCCGCTTCCTCGGCGCGGTGGGGGCGGTGTTCCTGCTCTGCGTCGGGCTCATCGCCATCGTCGACTTCTTCGAGATGACGCGGCGGCTCAGCGACCGTCCCGGCACCTCAATCGAGGACGTGGCGCTCCTGGTATTCCTGCGGCTTCCCTCTTTCACCGAGCAGATGCTGCCGTTTGCCGTGCTGATCGGCGCCATGGCGACCTTCCTCACCCTGTCGCGGCGCCAGGAGCTGGTGGTGGCGCGCACCGCCGGCATTTCGGTGTGGCAATTCTCCGGGTCCACCGCGCTCCTCGCGCTCGCCATCGGGATTCTCTCCACCACGGTCTACAATCCGCTGTCGGCCGCCATGAAGGAGCGCGCCGACCGCATCGAGGCCACGATCTTCCGCGACCGCGCCACCTTCATGCAGTCGAGCACGGACGGGGTGTGGGTGCGTCAGCAGAGCGTCGACGGCCAGGCGATCATCCAGGCGCAGGCCAGCTCCGAGCAGGGGCGCGTGCTCACCAACGTGCGCGTGTTCTCCTTCGACCGGAACGGCGAGTTCGTGCAGCGCGCGGAGGCCCGCTCGGCGCGGCTCGAGCCGGGCAAATGGGTGCTCAGCCAAGCCCGGGTGCAGAGCGCTACCTCCGAACCGCGCGACTACGATACCTACCCCATCGCCACCAACCTGACCCCGGAACAGGTCCAGGGTGCGCTCGCCAGTCCCAATTCGCTGTCGTTCTGGGATCTGCCCATGGTGATCGCGCTCACCGAACGGGCCGGCCTCAAGGCCGACCACTACCGGCTCAAGTTTCAAGCGCTGTTAGCGCGGCCGTTACTTCTCGTCGCCATGGTGGCAATCGCCGCCGCCGTCAGCCTGCGCGTGTTCCGGTTGGGCGGGGTGGGCAAGATGATTCTCGGTGGCGTGCTTGCCGGCTTTCTGCTCTATGTTTCGACCAAGCTGGCCGAGGAGCTCGGCGAGGGTGGGATTCTGTATCCCGCTGTCGCCGCGTGGTTTCCTGTTATCCTCGGCGCGCTTACAGGGTGTCTGGTTCTTCTGCACCAGGAGGACGGTTGATGGTCCCGCGTAGACCGCCCTCTCCCGCGCCAAACTCGCGGCCGTGCGCATGGCGTTGCGCGCGGCGTTTTGCGCTTGCGCGATGCTCCTGCTCGCGCCGACGGCGGGCGCGCAATCGACCAAAACCAAAAGCACCGTCAGCGAGCAGTTCGCGGCGCGCATCGGCAAGCCCGCCGGCAAGATGCTCGTGCACGCCGACCAGATGGTCTACGACAACCAGCGCGATACCGTCTCGGTCGTCGGCAACGTGCAGATCTACTACGACAACTCCATCCTCGAGGCCGACCGCGTCACCTACAACCGCAAGACCGATCGCCTGCACGCCGAGGGCAACGTCCGCTACAAGGCCAAGGACGGCAACGTCTTCTACGGCGAGAGGATGGAAGTCACCCGCGACTTCCGCGAGGGCTTCGTCAACGCGCTCCTGGTCGAAACGCCGGAGAAAACCCGCTTCGCCGCCTCTTCGGGCGAGCGCATCGGCGGCAACACCACGGTGTTCCGCTCGGGCGTCTACACCGCGTGCGAAGCCTGCAAGGAAGACCCGCAACGGCCGCTCCTGTGGCAGGTCAAGGCGGTGCGCATCATCCATAACGAGACCGAGCGCATCATCTATTACCAGGACGCGACGATCGAGTTCTTCGGCATCCCGATGGCCTACATGCCGTTCTTCTATCACCCCGATCCGACGGTGAAGCGGCAGTCGGGCTTCCTGCCCCCCAATTACTATTCGTCGAGCCGCACCGGGTTCGGCGTGGAAGTTCCGTATTTCTGGGCGCTGGCGCCGGACTACGACGCGACGCTCTCGGTGACGCCGCTGTCGCAGCAGGGCGCGCTGGTCACCGGCGAATGGCGGCAGCGCCTGATCAACGGCGCCTATACGGTGCGCGCCTCGGGCATCTATCAGCTCAACAAGGACGAGTTCCTCTACAACGGGGTGCCGCTGACGGGCTATCGCAACTTGCGCGGCGCCATCGAATCCTCGGGCCAGTTCTTCATCAACCCGCGATGGAGCTGGGGCTGGGACGTGTCGCTCCTGTCCGACCGCACGTTCCTCAACGATTACGCCATCGGCCGCACCGTCCTGGGCGAGAAGGTGTCGCAGCTTTACCTCGTCGGCCAGGGCGACCGCAGCTATTTCGACCTGCGCGCCATGCTGTTCACCGGCTTCTCGGAATACGACCGCAACAACGAGCTGCCGCTGGTGCACCCTTCCCTCGACTATTCCTACATCGGCAAGAAGCCGGTCGCCGGCGGCGAATGGCGGCTCGACGTCAACTTCACCAGCCTGTCGCGCGAGGAGGCGGAGTTCAATCCCATCTCCAGGACCGCGCTCATGAACGGCTGGTGCGACAGCCGCAACGTGATGGCCGCCACCAACCCGAGCAACTGCCTGATGCGCGGCATCCCCGGCGACTATACCCGCCTCTCCTCCGAGCTGACGTGGAAGCGCACGACGGTGGCGAGCTGGGGCCAGACTTTCATGCCGTTCGTGTCGCTGCGCGGCGACGCCGCCAATCGCGGCATCGAAAGCGGGCCCGGCGTCCCCAACTTCATCATGGCGGACCGCGAGTCGCTGGTGCGCGCGATGCCGGCCGTCGGCATCGAGACGCGCTACCCGTTCATCTCGGTGCACGGCTGGGGCACGCAGGTGATCGAGCCGATCGCGCAGTTCGTCGCGCGGCCGAGCGAGACGAACATAGGCCGGTTCCCCAACGAGGACGCGCAGAGCATGGTGTTCGACGACACCAACCTGTTCGCGCTCAACAAGTACGGCGGCTACGACCGGGTCGAGGGCGGCGGCCGCCTCAACGTCGGCATCCAGTACACCGCCAATCTGCACCGTTACGGGCTGGTCAACGTGCTGCTCGGGCAGTCGTATCACCTGTTCGGCTTGAACTCGTTCACTGTCGCCGACACCACCAACACCGGCCTGCAGTCGGGGCTCGACACGCAGGTGTCGGACTACGTCGGCCGCATCTATTTCCAGCCGACCGCCAACCTCACCTTCACCACGCGCGCGCGCCTCGACAAGGATACGCTCGAGGTTCGCCGCTTCGAGGTCGAGACGCGGACGATCTGGGGGCGCGTGGCGCTGGCGACGATCTACGGCCAGTACGATGCCCAGCCGCTCATCGGCTTCATCGACCCGCGCGAATCGATCTTTCAGACGGCGGCCTATCGCTTCACCAAGTACTGGAGCGCCAACGGCGGCGTGCGCTACGACCTGCAGAACAAGCACTTCGACCTGATCACCGCCGGCATCAGCTACGCCGACGAGTGCTTCACGCTCGCCGCCCAGTACATGGTCGACTATACCCAGGCGATCAACGGGGTGCCGACGCACAAATTCATGCTGCGCGTCAACCTGCGCACCATCGGCGAGGAAGGCTTCAATACCCACTATGACGTGGGCCCGGTGGCGGTGGCACCGGCCATCGTCAACTGAGCCGGCCTCGTCCCATTGCCGCCACAAGGCTCCGCCAAGTGCTATCATTCACCGCGGGTATCGGGCCCGGGCAACCCATAGACGAGCCGCGCATGCGCCTCGCTTCATCTGCCGCGCTGACGCTTGTTTTCGCAGCGCTCCTCGCCATGAGCGGGACCGCTTCGGCGCAGGGCGTGGTCGCCATGGTCAATGGCGAGCCGATCACCGGCCATGATCTGGCGAGCCGTATCAAACTCTTCCAAACCGGCAATCAGAAGCCGCCCTCGCGCGACGAGGTGCTCGAAGAGTTGATCAACGAGAAGATCAAGATCCTTCACGGCAGACGCTACGACGTCAAGATAAGCGACGCCGACGTGGAGCGGGCCTTCGCGACGATGGCGCAGCGCTCGGGGCGCGACGCCGCCGGCTTCGCCGCGGCGATGCAGCAGTCCGGCCTCGATCCCAAGACGCTGAAGCAGCGCCTGCGCGCCGAGCTCATCTGGCGCCAAGTCCTGCAGGCGACGGCGCCGGGCATTTTCCAGGTACGCGACGCCGACGTGGTGGCGATCCTCACCGCGCGCGGCGAGCAGCCGCAGATCTCCGCGGTGCAGTATTCGCTACAGCAGATCGTGTTCGTGGTGGCGCGCGGCACGCCGGAAGCGGCCAAGGCGGCGCGCCGCAAGGAGGCCGACGCGCTGCGCAGCCGTTTCGCGAGCTGCGAGGAAGGCATGCGCATCGCCCGCGAGTATCGCGAGGTGGTGATCAAGGACCCGGTGCGCCGGATTTCCACCGACCTGCCCGCTTCGCTGCAGAAGCTCCTCGCCGAGACGCCGGACGGTCGTCTGACCCCGCCCGAGCCGACCAGCGCCGGTTTCGAGGTCGTCGCCGTGTGCGAACGCAAGCAGGTGATCGCCGACGTGAGCGGACAACGCGAGTTCAAGGATCAGCTCCTCGCCCAACGCCTGCAGGCCTACGAGAAGGAATTACTCGAGAGCCTGAAGCGGAAAGCGGTCATCAAGAAAAACCCATGAGCTTGAACGGCTCAGGTCGACCGCTGGCGCTCACCCTCGGCGAGCCCGCGGGCATCGGGCCGGAGCTCACGCTCCAGGCGTGGGTGCGCCGGCAAGCCCTCGGCGTCGCCCCCTTCCTCGCGATCGGCGATCCGGCGCTGCTGGCAGTGCGCGCCCGCCTCCTCCGCCTCGACGTGCCGATCGACGAATGCGACGCGCGCGGTGCCGTGTCCACGTTCGCCCGCGCGCTGCCGGTGCTGCCCACCGGCGTTAAGGCGACGGCGGCGCCCGGCAAGCCCGACGCCACGAGCGCGGCAGCGGCGCTCGCCGGGATCGACCGGGCGGTGGCGCTCGCCCGCGCCGGCGAGGCCGCCGCCGTCGTCACCAACCCGATCGCGAAGGCGGTGCTGGCCGCGGCGGGCTTCGCCTTCCCCGGCCACACGGAATACCTCGCCCATCTCGCCGCCGAGCCGGGAAGAAGGCCCCTGCTGCCGGTGATGCTTATCTGGAGCGAGACGCTCGCGGTCGTGCCGGTGACCATCCACGTGCCGCTTGCCGAGGTAACCCGGCTCCTCACCGCCGACCTCATCGTGGAGACCGGCCGCATCGTGGCGCGCGATATGCAGCGCCGCTTCGGCATCGCCCGCCCGCGGCTTGCGGTGTGCGGGCTCAATCCGCACGCCGGAGAAGCGGGTTATCTCGGCCATGAGGAAGAAACGATCATTAAGCCCGCGATCGAACGGCTGCGGCGCGAGGGCATCTCCGCTACCGGTCCGCACCCGGCCGACACGCTCTTTCATGCAGCGGCGCGGGCCGGCTATGACGTGGCGCTCGGCATGTACCACGACCAGGTGCTGGCGCCGGTCAAGGCGCTCGCCTTCGATTCCGCCGTCAACGTCACGCTCGGCCTGCCGTTCGTGCGCACCTCGCCCGACCACGGCACCGCCTTCGACATCGCCGGCACCGGCCGCGCCGATCCGGCGAGCCTCATCGCCGCGCTCAAGCTCGCGCGGCGGCTCGCCGCTGCGGAGACGCCCGTCGCTGCATGAGCGAGCTGCCGAGCCTGCGCGAGGTCATCCGCGCGCACGACCTTGCGGCGAAGAAGTCGCTCGGCCAGAACTTCCTGCTCGACCTCAATCTCATCGACCGCATCGCACGCGCCGCCGGGCCGCTGGCCGGCGTCAGCGTGGTGGAGATCGGGCCCGGCCCCGGCGGGCTCACCCGCGCGCTGCTCGCCCACGGTGCCGCGCAAGTGATCGGCATCGAGCGCGATCAGCGCTGTGTCGCGGCGCTGGAAGAATTGCGCGCGGCCTATCCCGATCGGCTTACGGTGGTCTCCGGCGACGCGCTCGAGGTCGACCCGCGACCGCTGGTCGGAGCCGGACCGGCGCGCATCGTCGCCAACCTGCCGTACAACATCGCGACCGTCCTGCTCGTGCGCTGGCTGATGAGCGACCCGTGGCCGCCGTGGTTCGATTCCCTGACGCTCATGTTCCAGCGCGAGGTGGCCCAGCGCATCGTCGCCGCCCCCGGCAGCGAGCACTACGGCCGCCTCGCCGTGCTCGCCGGCTGGCGGGCTGAGGCGAAGATCCTGTTCGACGTGAACCGCAGCGCCTTCGTGCCGCCGCCGAAGGTCACCTCCTCGGTGGTGCGCCTGGTCCCGCGCGCGGAGCCGCTCGCCTGCGAGCCGCGGCTCCTGGAACGGGTGACGGCGGCCGCCTTCGGCCAGCGGCGGAAAATGCTGCGCCAAAGCCTGCGCTCGCTCGGCGTCGAGCCGGCGGCGCTGCTCGCCGCCGCCGAAATCGAGCCCACCGAGCGCGCCGAGCAGCTTTCGGTGGCGGAGTTTGTTAGGCTCGCCAATTCGCTCGCGCGGGCAGAAGGCAAGGAAGTCCGATGAAGGTCATGCGGCAGGTATTCGAGAGCTACGGCGGCCCCCTCACCGCGGCCGCCGGCGAGGCGCCGGCCCCGCAAGGCACCGAAGTGCTGGTGCGCGTCGGCCACTGCGGCGTCTGCCACTCGGACCTGCATCTGCACGACGGCTATTTCGACCTCGGCGGCGGGCGCAAGCTCGACGTCACCGGCCTGCGCAAGCTGCCGTTCACGCTCGGCCACGAGATCGAGGGCGAAATCGCCGCCGCCGGTCCCGACGCCAAGGCTGCCGCGCCCGGCCGCCGCGTCGTGATCTATCCGTGGATCGGCTGCGGCAAGTGCGCCTATTGCGCGCGCGGCGACGAACACCTGTGCGCCACGCCGCGCCAGCTCGGCATCCAGGTGGACGGCGGCTACGCCACCCACGTGATGGTGCCGCACCCGCGCTATCTCCTCGACTACGGGCCGATCCCGCCGGCGCTCGCCGGCACCTACATGTGCTCCGGGCTCACCGCCTATTCGTCCATCGCCAAGCTCGGCAAGGCCGCCGAGGACGGCCCGGTGCTCCTCGTCGGCCTCGGCGGCGTCGGCCTCATGGGATTTTCCTTCCTCATGGCGCGCGCCAAGCAGCCGCCTTACGTGGTCGACATCGACCCCAAGAAGCGCGCGCTGGCGATGGAGCGCGGTGCCGCCGCCGCCTACGACCCGGCGGACCCGGCGACGCGCAAGGCGCTCATTGCCGCCACCGGCGGCGTCGCCGGTGCGATCGACTTCGTCGGCTCCGAGCAGTCCGCGGCATTTGCTTTTGGAGCGCTCGGCCGCGGCGGCCAGCTCGTGATCGCGGGACTGATCGGCGGGCGAATTCAAGTCGGCATTGCCCACCTTCCCGCTCAAAGGCGTCGCCGTCATCGGCAACTACGTGGGCTCGCTGGCGGAGGCGAAGGAGATGCTGGCGCTGGTGAAAAAAGGCGGCATCGCGCCGATCCCCACCCACGAGCGGCCGCTCGCCGAAGCGCAAGCCGCCCTCGACGACCTGCGTGCCGGGCGTACCGTGGGCCGCACCGTGCTCGTGCCCTAAAGCCCCTTCTGCAGCCGGCGCACGAAGGCGCCGAGACCCTTCTGGCGCTCGCGTCGTAGCCGCCCGGCGCGCGCGATCTCGCGCCGCGCCCGCGCGGATTTCGAGCCCGCGCGCCGCGACCGCTCGGCGGCGAGGATGCTGCGCACGTTGCCGAAGCAGCGGTCGAGATCGCGGTTGACCAGCACGTAATCGTATTCGTTCCAGTGCTCGAGCTCGTTGCGGGCGTTGGCCAAGCGCTTGGCGATCGTCGCGTGATCGTCCTCGGCGCGCCGCGCGAGCCGCTTCTTCAGCTCCGTGATCGACGGCGGCAGGATGAAGATGCTGACCACGTCGGCGCGGCCTTGGCGTAAAGCTGCAGCGTGCCCTGCCAGTCGATGTCGAACAGCATGTCCTTGCCGGCGCCGAGCAGCTTCTCGATCTGGCCTTGGGCGTGCCGTAGAAATTGCCGTGCACCTCCGCCCATTCCAGCAGCTCGCCCGCGTCGCGCATGGCGGCGAACTCGCTCGCGGGTGATGAAGTGGTAGTGCTTGCCCTCCACCTCGCTCGGCCGCCGCGCCCGCGTCGTCACCGAGACCGACAGCCCGACGTTCTGGTCTTCCTCGAGCAGGAGACGGGTGAGCGTGGTCTTGCCCGCGCCCGAAGGCGACGACAGCACGAACATCAGACCGCGGCCTCGCGCCGCCGGCTTCTTTCGTTTGCGCGTCGCTTCACTCGAGGTTCTGCACCTGCTCGCGGAACTGGTCGACCACGGCCTTGAGCTCGAGGCCGATGGCGGTAGACGACGCCGTCGCTCGACTTGGCGCACAAGCGTATTGGCCTCGCGGTTGAATTCCTGCGGCAGAAAATCGAGCTTGCGGCCGACGGCGCCGCCGTTCTGCAGGAGGCCGCGCGCGGCCGCCACGTGCGTCTTCAGGCGGTCGAGTCTCCTCGCGCACGTCGGCCTTGGCGGCGAGGAGCGCGGCTTCCTGGTGCAGCCGATCCGGGTCGAGCGTCACGTCGGCGTCGAGCAGCGCCTTGACCTGCTCCGCAAGGCGGGCGCGGATCGCCTCCGGCTGCGGCCGGGCGAAGCCTCGGCCTGTCGACGAGCGTGGCGATCGCCGCCACGCGATCCTGCAGGATCTGCTCCAGCGCCGCGCCCTCGCCGCGGCGCGCGGCGACGAGATCGGCCAGCGCCGTCTCGAAGCCCTTGACCATCGCGGCCTTCGCCGCTCCGCGCTCGGCCGGGCTATCCTCGGCCTCCACGATCTCGATCACGCCCTTGCAGGCCGAGAATGCCGTCGAGGCTGGCGGGCTGCGGCGTCGACGCGCTCGGCGATGCGGCCGATGGCCGCGAGCACCGCGGCGAGCGCCTCCTCGTTCACGCGCACCGCCGGCGCGCGCCCTCGCGTGTCACCGTCAGGGTGGCGGTGACGTTGCCGCGGGCGAGCGCGCGCGAAGCGGCGGCACGCGCCGCGGGCTCGAGCGCGTCGCAGCCGGGCGGCAGCCGCAGGCGGAGATCGAGGCCCTTGCCGTTGACGGATTTCAGTTCCCACGCCCAGGCGTGGTGCCCGTGGCGCCTTGCGGCGCGGGCGAAGCCGGTCATGCTGGCGAGCGACATCGGTATCCAGAATTCGGCGCGCGACCTTAGCGGCGGGCGACGCCGCGCCCTCAAGCTCAGTCGCTGTCCTGTTTGCGGCTTGGCGTCGCGCCTTCGCCGTTCACCGGCCGCGTCGCCTTGGTGTCTGCTGCTCGCGGGCTTGGGTCGCCGGCCTGCGGGATCGGGGCGCGGCGGGCTGCGGCGCAGCAACTGGCGGTTCGCCAGATTCGGATCCTGCTGCTGGCGCTCGACCTCGCGCCAGCGGGCGACGTTCTTCCGTGCTGCTCGTAGGTCTCGGCGAAGACGTGGCCGCCGGTGCCGTCGGCGACGAAGTAGAGATCCTTGGTGCGCGGCGGGTTGGCGACGGCCTCCAGCGATGCGCGGCCCGGATTGGCGATCGGCCCCGGCGGCAGGCCGTCGATCGTGTAGGTGTTGTAGGGCGTCGGCCGGTCGAGCTCCGCGCGGCGTCAGAGCCGCGGCCGAGCGTCGCCTTGCCGCCGGTGACGCCGTAGATGATCGTCGGATCGGTCTGCAGCCGCATGCTGGCGCTGCAGGCGGTTGACGAACACGGCGGCGACCCGCGGGCGCTCGGCGGCGACGGCCGGTCTCCTTCTCGACGATCGAGGCGAGGGTCACCAGCTCCTCGGCCGAGTCGCGAGCGGCAGGTCGGGCGAGCGCGCGCTCCCAGATCTCCTGCACCAGGCGGCTGGTGGGCGGCGGTCATGCGCTGGACGCACCTGCTCGCGCGCTGGTGCCGCGGGTCACCTGGTAGGTCTCGGGCAGGAGCGTGCCTTCGGCGCGGCGTGTCGCGGACGTTGCCGGTCAGCACCTCGCTGCTCGGCGAGCCTGGCGAGCGATCTGCTCGCTGGTCAGCCCTTCGGGGATGGTGATCGGGTGCTGGATCGACTTGCCGTCGACGATGCAGCTCCAGCACCTCGCGCATCGAGGCGTGGCGCTCGAACACGTATTCGCCGGCCTTGAGCTCGTCGGTCGCACGCGCATGAACGTGGCGCCGGCGACGAACAGCGAGCGGCTGGTCGATCACGCCCTCGCGGCGGAGCTGCTCGGCGATGTCGCGGATGCCCTGGCCGCGCTGGATCATGACCGTGCGCTCGCGGTCGAGCGGGCCGGCGGACTCGAACTCGCGCTTGCCCAGTAGAGGGCGGCGCCGCCGCCGATGATGAGCAGCACCAGCAGAGTGAAGATGGCGTTGCCCACCACGACGATGGGATGGCGCGACGCGGCGCGACGGCGGCGGCGGCAGGCTGTCGGGCATCAGCGCCTGGCGCGGGCTGCGCGGGTCACGGCCGGGCGCTCGGCCTCGGCGACCGGCGCCTCGCCCTCCGGCCTCGTGTGGTCGCCGGACAGCAAGCCCTTTCAAGCGCACCAACTGAGCGATGGCCGCGAGCCTAAGCGCCAATATGGCGAAAGCGCGAAGCGGGTCACGCTCGCGCGGCGGAAGATCAGCGAGGCGTTGGTGCCGCCGAAGCCGAAGGAGTTGGACAGCGCCATGTTGATCTCCGTCTTCTTGGCCTTGTGCGGCACGAGGTCGATCGGCGGTTTCGACCGAGGGATTGTCGAGATTGATGGTCGGCGGCGCGATCTGGTCGCGGATGGCGAGCAGGCGAGAAGATCGCCTCGACCGCACCCGGCCGCGCCGAGCAGGTGGCCGATCGCCGACTTGGTCGAGCGACATCGACAGCCTTGGCCGGCCGCGTTGCCGAGCAGCCGCTCGACCGCGCCGAGCTCGATCTCGTCGCCGAGCGGCGTCGAGGTGCCGTGGGCGTTGATGTAGTCGATCTCGGACGGCGCGATGCCGGCGCGCTTGATCGCCATCTGCATGGAGCGGAAGCCGCCGTCGCCGTCCTCGGCACGGCGCGGTGATGTGGTAGGCGTCGCCGGACAGGCCGTAGCCGATGACCTCGGCGTAGATCTTCGCGCCGCGCGCCTTGGCGTGCTCGTACTCCTCGAGCACGACGACGCCGGCGCCCTCGCCCATGACGAAGCCGTCGCGGTCCTTGTCGTAGGGGCGCGAGGCCTTCTCCGGCGCGTCGTTGAAGTCGGTCGACAGCGCGCGGCAGGCGGCGAAGCCGGCGATGCGACAGCCGGTTGACCGGCGGATTCGGCGCCGCCGGCCACCATCACGTCGGCGTCGCCGTAGCGTGATCAGCCGGGCCGGCGTCGCCGATGGCGTGCGCGCCGGTGGAGCAGGCGGTGACCACCGAGTGGTTCGGGCCCTTGAGGCCGTAGCGGATCGAGACCTGGCCGGAGGCCAGGTTGATCAGCGGCCGGGAATGAAGAACGGGCTGATGCGGCGCGGGCCCTTCTCGTGCAGCATGATGCGAGGTCTCGTCGATGGCGCCGAGGCCGCCGATGCCGGAGCCGATCAGCACGCCGGTGCGCGTCCTGTTCCTCGTCGGTCTTGGGCTTCCAGCCGGCGTCGTCGATGCGCCTGCGTCGGCCGCGGCCATGGCGTAGAGGATGAAAGTCGATCGACCTTGCGCTGCTCCTTGGGCTCCATCCACTCGTCGGGATTGAAGGTGCCGTCGGCGCCGTCGCCCAGCGGGACCGCGTGCAGGCGATCTGGCAGGCGAGATCGGCGACGTCGAAGTCGTCGATGCGGCTGGCGCCGCTCTTGCCGGCGAGAGACGTTGCCAGGTGAGCTCGACGCCGCAGCCCAGAGGGGTGACCAGGCCGATGCCGGTGACGACGACGCGGCGCATACGTTCCTCGGGCGAATCCGGTCGGCAACCGCGGACGATATGGCCCGGCGGCGGTTCGGCAAGCATCGAGGAGCTGACGCGCGGGAAGGCTTGCGCGTCAGCAGTCGCTTGCTCGAGGAACTTCACGGCGTCGCCGACGGTCTGGATGGGCTCGGCGGCGTCGTCGGGGATCTCGATGTCGAACTCTTCCTCGAAGGCCATGACCAGCTCGACCTTGTCGAGGCTGTCGGCGCCCAGATCGTCGATGAAGCTGGCCTTCTCGGTGACCTTCTCCGGATCGACGTTGAGGTGCTCGACGACGATCTTGCGGACGCGATCAGCGATGTCGCTCATAGTTTGACTTCCCTTCTTCAGATCAGTTTCGGTTCGTATCGTTCTCGCCGCCGTGCAACCGCGGCGAGCGGCCTTGCGCGATCGAACAGAGGTGAGCAACGCCCGTCGCACCCTCGCCCCTCAAGCGCCTATTCAGCGATCGGCGTAACATACGTTCATTTGGCTTGGCCAGCACCCGCAGCCGCGCGCGACAAGGCAAACCGCTTTCAGATCATCGCCATGCCGCCGTTGACGTGCAGCGTCTGGCCGGTGACGTAGGCGGCCTCGTGCGGACGCAGGAAGACCACGCGGCGGCGACCTCGTCGGCGGCGCCGAGCCGGCCGGCCGGGATCGTGGTCAGAATCGCCTCGCGCTGCTTGTCGTTCAGCTCGTCGGTCATGGCCGTGGCGATGAAGCCCGGCGCCACGCAGTTGACGGTGATGCTGCGCGTGGCGACTTCGGCGGCCAGCGCCTTGGATCATGCCGATCATGCCGGCCTTGGAGGCGGCGTAGTTGGCCTGCCCCGGATTGCCGATGACGCCGACCACCGAGGTGATGCCGATGATGCGGCCGAAGCGCGGCTTCATCATGCCGCGCAGTCGCCGCGGGTGAGGCGGAAGTGCGGTCAGGTTGACCGTGAGGACCTCGTCCCAGTCCTCGTCCTTCATGCGCATGAAGAGATTGTCGCGGGTGATGCCGGCGTTGGTGACGAGGATGTCGAGCCGGCCAGGGCCGCTTCCGCCGCCGGGATCAGCCCGTCGACGGCCGCGGCGTCGGAGAGGTTGGCGGGCAGCACGTGCCGCGCTCGCCGAGCGCGCCGGCGAGGGCCTCCAGCGCGGCCTCGCGGGTGCCGGAGAGCGCGACCGTGGCGCCCTGCGTGTGCAGCGCCCGGGCGATCTCGCCGCCGATGCCGCCCGAAGCGCCGGTGACGAGCGCGGTCTTGCCGGTGAGATCAAACATGCGGGGAAAATCCGTTAGCTACCGAATGGCCTTGAAGGTTTCGACGTCCTCGAGCCGGCCGAGCGGCAATGACGGGCGTGTCCGGGGCGATGCGCTTGGCCAGGCCGGTGAGCACCTTGCCGGCGCCGACCTCGACGAAGCGGTCACGCCGCCCTTGGCCAGGAGCTCGACGCTCTCGCGCCAGCGCACCATGCCGGTGACCTGCGCACGAGCAGGCGGCGATCTCGTCGGGATCGGTGACCGACGGCGGCGGTGACATTGGCGACGAGCGGCACCCGGGGCGGATTCACGGTGCACCTGGCCAGCGCCTCGGCCATGGCGTCGGCGGCGGGCTGCATCAGCGAGCAGTGGAACGGCGCGCGACACCGGCAGCGGGATGGCGCGCGCGCCGCGGCTTTGGCGATCTCGATGGCGCGCTCCACGGCGGCTTTCGTGGCCGGAGATCACCACCTGGCCGGCGTGTTGTCGTTGGCGACGTCGCAGACCTGCCCTTGCGCCGCCTCGGCCGCCACGGTGCGCGCTGCATCGATGTCGAGGCCGAGGAGCGCGGCCATGGCGCCCTCGCCCACCGGCACCGCCTGCTGCATGGCCTGGCCCGCGGGTTCAGCAGCCGCGCGGTATCGGCGAGGGTGAAGGTGCCGGCGGCGGCGAGCGCCGAGTATTCGCCGAGCGAATGGCCGGCGACGAAGGCGGCGTCACGGGAAAGATCGAGCCCGGCCTCCGCCTCGAGCACGCGGATCACCGCGAGCGACACCGCCATCAGCGCCGGCTGGGCGTTCTCGGTGAGCGTGAGCGTCTCGCCGGCCCCTCGCACATGATCCCGGTGAGCTTCTTGCCGAGCGCCTCGTCGACCTCCTCGAAGACCGCGCGGGCGACAGGAAAAGCGTCGGCGAAGTTCTTGCCCATGCCGACGGCCTGGCTGCCCTGGCCGGGAAAGATGAATGCGGTGGTCATTTCATGCTTTCAGGCGGCGTCGCGCGAAAGAAACCACCGCGTCCGCCCTGTCAAGGACGCGGCGCTTGCCTCATCCCCCTGATCCGTATAATCAACTGCCCTTCGCTCCCGGCCGGGGGCTGAAAGGACGGCCGCTCACGCGGCAGGGCCAATCGCCCGTCGTCCCCTGTCCCCGCCTTCGAGATATCGAGCCTTTCCCGAGGCTCGCAGGGCTCGGCGCCGGAGCACGAGAACAGGAAAGGGCTGCAATGCCATTCTATGAGCACGTCTTCCTGTCGCGCCAGGACGTCACCGCGCAACAGGTCGAGGAATTGTCCGCCCAGTACAAGGGCGTGATCGAGCAGAACGGCGGCAAGATCGTCGGCGACGCCGAATATTGGGGCGTCAAGACGCTGACCTTCCGCATCGAGAAGAACCGCAAGGCGCACTTCGCCATGCTCCGTCTCGACGCGCCGCCGGCGGCGGTGGAGGAGATGGAGCGCCTTGAGCGCATCAGCGAGGACGTCATTCGCTTCCTCACCGTGCGGGTCGAGGCGCACGAGGAAGGCCCCTCGATCATGCTGCAGAAGCGCGACCGCGATGACCGGCGCGAGCGCGAGCGCGGCGAGCGCCGCCGCGACCGTGAGCACGGCGGCGATGAGGCCGATATCCCGGCACTGGCCGCAATCGAGCCGGGCGCGGGGGTCGAGCCATGAGCTTTTCCCAGATCCCCACGCGCCGCCCGTTCTTCCGCCGGCGCAAGACCTGCCCGTTCTCCGGCGCCAGCGCGCCCAAGATCGACTACAAGGACGTGAAGCTCCTGCAGCGCTATATCTCCGAGCGCGGCAAGATCGTGCCGAGCCGCATCACCGCGGTGTCGGCGAAGAAGCAGCGCGAGCTGGCGCGCGCCATCAAGCGGGCGCGCTTCCTCGGGCTCGTGCCCTACGTGATCCGCTGAGGCTCGCCTCCGCGGATTGAAATGCGTAAGCCGCCGGGGTGCCCGGTGGCGATGGTTGGGGCGGACGTTCGATCCGCCTCTAACCGCTCTCGAGCGGGACAGCTGGCGATGGTGCAGATCGTTCTCATCGGCTTCGGCGCGGGCATTGCGTCCGCGCTTCTGTTCGCGGCGCTGGCCTCGGGCTCGCTGCTCTCGATCGTGCTGTTTTATCTCGCGCCACTGCCGATCATGCTGGCGGCGGTGGCGTGGAACCAGGTCGCCGGCCTCGTCGCCGCCGGCGTCGCCGCGACTCGCGCTCGGCCTCTTCCTCGGCAAGTGGTTCTTCATCGCGCATCTCATCGGCATCGGCCTGCCCGCCTATACGCTCGCCTACCTGGCGCTGCTCGCCCGTCCGGGTGCCAAGCCCGGCGAGTTCGAGTGGTATCCGGCAGAGCGGCTCGTCCTGTGGGCGGCGCTGATCGCGGCGGGCATCACGACGCTCGCCATCCCCGCCTTCGGCCTCGATCTCGACTCCTATCGCGCCGCGCTGAAAACCGGCTTCGAACGCGTGCTCCGGGCGCAGAGCGGCGTGCCGGCGGGCCAGCCGCTGCGGCTGCCGGGCGGCGGCGATCCCGGGCGCGTGCTCGACTTTCTCGCCCTGGTGATCCCGCCCATGGCGGCGATCCTGTCCATGCTGACGAGCCTCCTCAACCTGTGGCTCGCGGGGCGCATCGCGCGGCTGTCCGGACGGCTGACGCGGCCGTGGCCCGATCTTTCCGCCATGCACTTTCCGCCCTCGAGTCTGGCGCTGTTGCTCGCGACGGTGGCGGGATCCTTCCTGCCCGACCTTCTCGGTCTCGCCGCCGGCCTCCTGGCGGCGACCCTGTTCACCGCCTTCGCCATCCTCGGCTTCGCCGTGATCCACGGCGTCACCCGCCTCTTCCCGGGCCGCACGATCATCCTCACCGCGGTATGGGCCGCGGTGCTGGTCATCGGCTGGCCGGCGCTGCTCGTGATCGTGATCGGGCTCGCCGACCCTCTTGTCGACTTTCGCGCCCGCGCGGCGCGCTGGAGCGGCCCCAAGCTTCCCACCAACCCTTCCAACGAGTGAACCAGGAGTGAAATCATGGAAGTCATCCTTCTCGAGCGCATCGCCAAGCTCGGCCAGATCGGCGACGTGGTGCGCGTGCGCGACGGCTTCGCGCGCAACTTCCTTCTGCCCCAAGGCAAGGCGCTGCGCGCCACCGATCAGAACCGCTCCAAGTTCGAGGGCATGAAGGCCGAGCTCGAGGCGAGGAACCTGCAGCAGAAGTCCGAGGCCGAGCAGGTGCACCAGCGCCTTGACGACCAGAGCTTCATTCTCATCCGCCAGGCGGGCGAGAGCGGACAGCTCTACGGCTCGGTCTCCGGCCGTGACATCGCCGGCGCGCTCTCCGCGGGCGGCTTCAAGGTCGACCGCCGCCAGATCGTGCTCAACACGCCGATCAAGTCCATCGGGCTGCACAAGGTGCCGGTGGCTCTGCACGCCGAGGTGGAGGTGACCGTCATCATCAACGTGGCGCGCAGCGACGACGAGGCCGCCCGCCAGGCGCGCGGCGAGGACCTCACGGTGCGCCGCGACGACGAGGAGGAGGAGCGCGCCGTGGCCCGGGTCGCCGCCGACAAGTTCTTCGAGGCGCCGCCCGCGGAAGTAGCGGCGGGGCCGGCCGCCGAGGGCGAGGCCACCGAGGCCAAGGCCGAGAAGCCCGCCAAGAAGCGCAAAGCCAAGGCCGACTCGGACGCGGCCGAAGCGGCCGCGGGCGGAGAGCCCGAGGGCAAGAAGAAGCCGCGCAAGGCAAAAAAGGACAAGGACGCCGACGCCTAGGCCTTGTTCCAGCGGCCGGGCGGCGACGGTTACGATTGCCGGCCGCCCGGTCTTTGGACTAGGATTTCTACCTAAAGGCGGCTCGCCTGCGCGGCGAGCCTTAAGGCGCGATGGCCATGGACCGGTGGCTCCAGCGGTTGCTCTCCCGGATCGTCCGGCAAGGGACGCTTATTGTCTCGACCGCGCCGGGACGGTCGTTCCGCGTGGGCGACGGCACCGGCGAGCCGGTGGCGGTGGCGGCGAGCCGCGAAACGCTCCTCAAGCTCCTTCTCGATCCCGAGCTCAAGCTCGGCGAATCGTACATGGACGGGAGCTTCCGGGTCGAGCGCGGCTCGATCGCCGACTTCCTCGCGCTGGTCATGTCGCAGACCGGCGGCAACCCGCCCTACCCGGCGGCAAAGGTGCTGACGGGACTGCGCTACCTCTTCCGCCGCATCGCCCAGTTCAACCCGCGCGGCCGCGCCAAGCGCAACGTGGCGCATCACTACGACCTGAGCGGCCGGCTCTATTCGCTGTTCCTCGACGCCGACCGGCAATACTCGTGCGCGTACTTCGAGCGGCCGGATACGAGCCTCGACGACGCCCAGCTCGCCAAGAAGCGGCACCTCGCGGCGAAGCTCTTGCTCGACAAGCCGGATCTCACGTTGCTCGACATCGGGTCCGGCTGGGGCGGCCTCGGCCTCTACCTCGCCGAGATCGGCAGGGCGAAGGTCACGGGCGTCACCCTCTCGGAGGAACAGGCTGGCGGCCGCCCGCGCCCGCGTCACCGAGCGGCGCCTCGCAGGGCAAGGTCGACTTTCGCCTGCAGGACTACCGCGACCTGCGACACGACCTTCGACCGCGTCGTCTCGGTCGGCATGTTCGAGCACGTGGGCGTCGGTCACTACGGGGAATTCTTCCGCAAGATCCGCGACCTACTGGCCGAGGACGGCGTCGCGCTCATCCACTCGATCGGGCGCACGGGCGAGCCGGCGGCGACCAGCGCCTGGATCGCCAAGTACATCTTCCCCGGCGGCTACATCCCCGCGCTGTCGGAGGTGCTGCCGGCGATCCAACGCACCGGCCTTGTGGTTACCGACGTCGAGATCTTGCGTCTGCATTACGCGGAAACACTAGCGGCATGGCGCGCCCGCTTCCTCGCCCACCGCGAGGAGGTCGTCACCCTCTACGACGAGCGCTTCTGCCGCATGTGGGAGTTCTACCTCGCCGCCTCGGAGATGACGTTCCGCCACGCCGGCATGATGGTTTTCCAGATTCAGCTGGCGCGCAAGCAGGATGCGGTGCCGCTGACGCGCGACTACATCGGTCCGGCGGAGACGCGGCTGCGCCGTGCCGAGGCCGACGTCCGCCGCACCGATGCGGCTCGCCGGCGAGTAAAAACTCGGCGCGTCTCCTTCTTCCGGTCACAGTCAAGCGCGAATCTTTTTCCACACACTGAAACCGAAATCGTGTGTATAGCGTTCGCTCTTTGGCGAAGCCTGCTTGCGCGCGCACGGAACGTGCTATGCGATAGGCCTCCTCCTCGCGGACGCGGACAGCACGAAGAAATCCATGGCGCTCGAATCCACGCTTCGCAAACTGCAGGAAGAGACCCCGGAGGCGTGGCGTCAGGCCCCCCACAACGTGGAGGCGGAGCAGGCCCTTCTCGGGGCGATCCTGGTCAACAACGACGCCTTCGACCGGGTCTCCGGCTTCCTCAAGCCGTCGCATTTCTTCGAGCCGATCCACCAGAAGATCTTCGAGCTCGCCTCCGAAATGATCCGCATGGGCAAGGTGGCGACGCCGATCACGCTCAAGACCTTCCTGCCCGAAGGCGACATCGCGGGCCTCACCGCCGCCCAGTACCTCGCTCGGCTGGCCTCGGAGGCCACCACCGTCATCAACGCCGAGGACTACGCCCGCACCATCTACGACCTCGCCATCCGCCGCGACCTCATCCGCATCGGCGAGGACATGGTCAACGTCGCCTACGACGCGCCGGTGGACTTCAAGCCCGGCGACCAGATCGAGGACGCGGAGCGGCGCCTCTACGAGCTCGCCGAGACCGGCCGCTACGACAAGGGCTTCGTGCGCTTCTCGGAAGCGTCGAAACAGGCGGTCGATCTGGCGAGCCGCGCCTACCAGCGCGAGGGGCATCTCTCCGGGCTCGCCACCGGCTTCGCCGACCTCGACCACCTGATGGGGGGGTTGCAGCCCTCCGACCTCGTGATCCTCGCCGGCCGCCCGGGCATGGGCAAGACGGCGCTCGCCACCAACATCGCCTACAACGTCGCGCTCGAATACCGCGGCCGGCCGCTGCCGGACGGCTCGATCGAGACCGTGCACGGCGGCATCGTCGGCTTCTTCTCGCTGGAAATGAGCGCCGAGCAGCTCGCCACGCGTATTCTCTCCGAGCAGACGGAAATCTCCTCGTCGAAGATCCGCCGCGGCGACATCTCGGAGGCCGACTTCGGCAAGCTCGCCGCCGCCGCCCAGATGATGCAGTCGATCCCGCTCTATATCGACGAGACCGGCGGCGTCTCCATCGCGCAACTGTCGGCGCGCGCCCGGCGGCTCAAGCGCCAGCGCGGCCTCGACCTGATGATCGTGGACTACATCCAGCTGCTATCGGGATCGAACCGCCGCGCGATGGAAGGCCGGGTGCAGGAGGTGACCGAAATCACCACCAATCTCAAGGCGCTGGCGAAGGAGCTTAACATCCCGATTCTGGCGCTCTCCCAGCTCTCCCGCCAGGTGGAGAGCCGCGACGACAAGCGGCCGCAGCTCTCGGACCTGCGCGAGTCGGGGTCGATCGAGCAGGATGCCGACGTCGTCGCCTTCGTGTTCCGCGAGGAATACTACCTGCATGGCCGCGAGCCGCTGGAAGGCGGCGACAAGCTCGAAAGCTGGCAGAAGAAGATGGCGGCGGCGCGCGGCCGCGCCGAGATCATCGTCGCCAAGCACCGCCACGGGCCGACGGACTCGGTGCAGATGTCCTTCGAGGCGCAGTTCACCCGCTTCGGCAACCTCGCCCGCGAGGAGCGGCTGCCGGACCGGGTGGGGTAACGGCCTCCTCCCTTCCGCCCTCGCCGCTGGAAAGCTACAAGCGCGCATGGCCGAACGCGCAGGAACAGCGGGCGACGCCGCCGCGGAAGCCGGCGGCATTCTCGAGATCGATCTCGCGGCGCTGCACGCCAACTACCGCAATCTCGCGGCCCGCGCCGCCCCCGCCGCCTGCGCCGCGGTGGTCAAGGCCGACGCCTACGGTATTGGGCTCGAGGCCGCCGGCCGGGCGCTTGTCACCGCCGGCTGCGACACCTTCTTCGTGGCGCTTGATCGACGAGGCGCGGCGGCTGCGCACGGTGGCGCCGAAGGCAACGATCTACGTGTTGAACGGACTGAACCCGGGCACGGCCGCGGCCTACGCCGCGATCGGCGCGCGGCCGGTGCTGGGCTCCCGCGCCGAGATCGAGGAATGGGACCAGCATGCGCGGAGCGCCCGCACGGCGCCGGCGGCGCTGCACATCGACACCGGCATGGCGCGCCACGGCCTGACGCCGGCCGAGGCGAATGCGCTTGCCGACGGCATGACGCCGCTCTCCTTCAAGCCGTCGCTGATCATGAGCCACCTCGCGGCAGCCGACGACCCGTCGAACCCCCTGACCGGCCGGCAGACCGCGGCCTTCCGCACGATCGCCGCGCGCTTTCCCGGCATCCCCGCCTCGCTCGCCAACTCGGCCGGGCTTTTGGCCTTCCGCGACACCCATTTCGACCTGGTGCGGCCCGGCATCGCGCTCTACGGCGGGGCGATTTTCGTCAGCGGCGAGAATCCCATGCGGCCGGTGGTCCGCATTCGGATCCGGGTGATCCAGGTGCGCGAGGCCAAGGCCGGCGATGGCGTCGGCTACGGGGGCGAGCGCCGCCTCGCCCGCGACAGCCGCCTTGCCATCCTGTCCGCCGGCTACGGCGACGGTATCCCGCGGGCGGCGGGTTCGTCCGATACGAGGCCCGGCGCCGAGGTGATCATTGCCGGCCGCCGCTGCCCCCTGATGGGCCGGGTGTCCATGGACCTCGTGATCGCCGACGTCACCGACCTCCCCGCGGGCGCGGTGTGGCGCGGCGACTTGGCCACGCTCGTCGGCGACGGCATCACCGTCGACGACCTCGGCGCGCCCGCCGGCACCGTGGGCTACGAGGTACTGACCCGGCTCGGACGCCGTTACCACCGGGTCTACACCTGACGCCCTTGTGAGGTGGCAGGCCGCGGCGATGCTCTATCGTGCAGGGCGCCTTCAGGAGGAAACCATGCAGCTTCGCCAGTCTGCTCTCGCGCTCGCGGTGGCCGCGGCCGCGTTTGCCTCGCCGCTCGCCGCGCAAACCGTCATCGACGAGTGGCCGTCCATCAAGACACCGCCGCCGCCGGCGCTGAAGCCGGTGAAGGTGGAGCCCGCCACCACCGCGCTCCTGGTCATGGACATCGTCAAGCAGACCTGCAACGCCGAGCGGCGGCCGCGCTGCGTCGCCTCGCTGCCCAAGGTGCAGAAGCTGATCGCCGACGCTAAGGCCAAGGGCGTCACCCTGATCTACACGCTCGGTCCCACCGGCAAGCCCGAGGACTACCTGCCCGGGTTCGGGCCCACGGCGGGCGAGCCCATCGTGCAGGCGGGCGTCGACAAGTTCATCGGCACGGACCTGGAGAAGCGCCTCAAGGACAAGAACATCACCACGGTGATCGCGATCGGCACCGCGGCGCATGGCGCCGTGCTCTACACGTCGAGCGCCGCGACGCTTCGCGGCTTCAAGGCGATCGTGCCGGTGGACGGCGCCACCTCCGATGCCTACGCCGAGCAGGTGGCCGTGTGGTTGCTGGCCAACGCGCCGGTGGTGTCGGGAAGCGTCACGCTGACGCGGATGGATATGATTGCGTACTAGGACCGCGGCTTGTCGTCGCGGCGCGGCAACTGCTTCGGCGCCGGCTTGCCGCGCCAACGCTCCCACATCGCCTCAAGCCAGAGCACGAGGGCGACCATCGGCCGGCGCAGGAACGGCACGTCGACCGCGAGCAAGAGGAGCCCGATCGGCACCATCCAGAAACCGACCACCGGCAAAAAGCCAAAAAGTCCGCCGATGATGAAGACGAGCGCGATCGGGATGCGCACCCAGCGGGTGCCCTTGACGATCCAGCGCAGCAGCCGTCCCAGCCACTCCGGCATGTGCAAGGAGTAGCGGTGCAGGTGATGCTCGACGTCGTCGGGTTTGCGTTCGCTGGGCACGACCGGGTAAGACCTAGCGGGGCGTTATGTTCCAATAGAGGCATGTTCGCAATGGCTTCTACCAGCGACTGGAAGGTCTCGCCCACGGTGCAGCCGAGCGCGCGGGCCTACGCCTACGACCTCGAGCGCGCGCTCTCCGCCGTCGTCGGCGTGCGCGCCAACATTCCGGCCGACGCCTACACCGCCGACATCCTCGGCACCGAGCGCGCCGGCAACGGCGTGCTCATCCGCAAGGACGGTCTCGTGCTCACCATCGGCTACCTCATCAGCGAGGCCGACCAGATCTGGCTGCACCTCGCCGACGGCAGCACCGTGCCCGGGCACGCCCTCGGCTACGATTCGACGACGGGCTTCGGCCTCATCCAGGCGCTCGCCAAGCTCGATCTGCCGGCGCTGTCGCTCGGCCGCTCCGGCACCGCCAAGGTCGGCGACAAGGTGGTGGTGGCGGGCCACGGCGGCCGCGAGCGCTCGGTGGCGGCGGAGATCGTGGCCAAGCAAGAGTTCGCCGGCTATTGGGAGTATCTGCTGGACGAGGCGCTGTTCACCGCGCCCGCGCACCCCAACTGGGGCGGCACGGCGGTGATCGGGCCCGCGGGCGATCTCATCGGCATCGGCTCGCTGCAACTCGAACGCGCGCGCGAGAAGGGCCGGACGCAAAACATCAACATGAACGTGCCGATCGACCTGCTGCCGCCGATCCTCGACGACCTCTTGACGCTGGGGCGGCCGAACGCGCCGGTGCGGCCGTGGCTCGGGCTCTACGCCACCGAGGTCGAGGACCGGGTGGTGATCATGGGGCTCGCCGGGCGCGGCCCGGCGGAGAAGGCGGATTTGCGCACCGGCGACGTGATCATCGCGGTCGCCGGCACCGAGGTGCGCGACCTCGGCCAGCTGTTCCGCAAGATCTGGTCGCTCGGCAGCGCCGGCGTGGAAATCCCCCTCACCGTCTGGCGCGACGGCGACACCTTCGAGGTGCGGATCAATTCAGGGGACCGGAACAAGTATTTGAAGAAGCCGAGTGTGCATTGAAGGTCTGAGCACCGCGCCGCCATACTGATCTCTCTTAGGAACGCACGACCGTGCCATGTGAATGGGGGATGGCCGGGACAAGCCCGGCCCTGCCGAGAAGGGTTGACCGCCGTGCTACGCTCCCTGCGAATTCTGCAATAGCGATCCCCATGGCCAAATCCCAAACCGCCTTCGTCTGCCAGAACTGCGGCGCGGTCTATTCGCGCTGGCAGGGCAAATGCGAGGCGTGCGGCGAGTGGAACACCATCGCCGAGGAACAGGGCGGCGGCGCCTCGATGCCGGCCGCGCAGCGCACCAAGCGCAAGGGCCGCGCGCTCAAGCTCGAGCCGCTCCAGGGCGCGAGCGAAGAGGCGCCGCGCACGCCGTCGGGCATCACCGAGCTCGACCGCGTCACCGGCGGCGGCTTCGTGCGCGGCTCGGTGGTGCTGATCGGCGGCGATCCCGGGCATCGGCAAGTCCACGCTGCTCCTCGAAGCCGCCGGTTCGCCTCGCCAAGAACAAGCGCCGGGTGGTCTACGTCACCGGCGAGGAGGCGATCGCGCAGGTGCGGATGCGCGCCGAGCGCCTGAACCTTTCCGCGCTCCCGTCGAGCTCGCGGCCGAGACCAACGTGGAGGACATCCTCGCCACGCCTCAGCGAAGGCCCCGCGCCTACCCTCGTCGTCATCGATTCCATCCAAACCTTGTGGACCGAGGCGGTGGAAGTCGGCGCCCGGCACCGTCACGCAAGTGCGCGCCTCGACCCAGGCGCTGCTGCGCTACGCCAAATCCACCGGCGCCGCCGTCGTCCTCATCGGCCACGTCACCAAGGACGGCCAGATCGCCGGCCCGCGCGTGGTCGAGCACATGGTGGACGCGGTGCTGCACTTCGAGGGCGAAGGCGGCCACCAGTTCCGCGTGCTGCGCGCGCTGAAGAACCGCTTCGGCCCCACCGACGAGATCGGCGTGTTCGAGATGACCGGCGAGGGCCTGCGCGAGATCGACAATCCCTCCGCGCTCTTCCTCTCCGACCGCGACGCGGGCTCGCCGGGCACGGCGGTGTTCGCCGGCATCGAGGGCACGCGGCCGCTGCTCGTCGAAATCCAGGCGCTGGTGGCGCCGACCGCGCTCGGCACGCCGCGCCGCGCCGTCGTCGGCCTCGATCCGGCGCGGCTCTCCATGATCCTCGCCGTGCTCGAGGCGCGCTGCGGGGTGAAGCTCTCTGGCCACGACGTCTATCTCAACGTCGCGGGCGGCCTGCGGGTGATCGAGCCCGCAGCGGACCTGGCCGTCGCCGCGGCGCTCGTCTCCTCGCTCTCGGGCGCGCGCGCTCCCGGCCGACGCAGTCTATTTCGGCGAAGTGAGCCTCACCGGCGCCGTGCGCGCCGTGCCGCGGGCGGCGGCGCGGCTGAAGGAAGCCGCCAAGCTCGGCTTTGCCCGCGCCGTGCTGCCGGAGGCCGGTGCGCCAGGAGGCCGCGGAAGGGCTTTCCCTGAACGACCATTCCGGCGCTGACAGCGCTCGTCGCCGAGATCGCCGCCCGGGCGCCAAGGCTCAGAAGGGCTGGCGGGGACTGATGCTTAATGCGCGTTAGGCCGTTGTTTCCTTTGCGCCCCTAGCATGGGTGACGAGCATGCCGCCGGGCGCTATATACCGCTCGCGCCCGCGGCTCCGAATCGGCCGGTGCCTGGACCCTGAGATGCCCCTCACCCTCCTCGATATCGGCCTCCTGGTCGTGATGCTGATTTCCGGCATCCTCGCCATGGTGCGCGGGTTCATGCGGGAAATCCTGTCGATCGCCGCCTGGGTGATCGCCGCCGGCGTCACCCTCTACGGCTATGCCCGCGCCGAAGCCTACGTGAAGCAGTACGTGACCAACGACCTCGTGGCCAAAGCCATCGCCATCGGCGGCCTGTTCCTGATCACGCTGCTCATCGTATCGATCCTCACCGTGAAGATCTCCGACCTCGTGCTCGATTCGCCGCGTCGGCGCGCTCGACCGCTCGCTCGGCTTTCTCTTCGGGCTTGCGCGGGGCCTCATCATCATGGTGGTGGCCTATCTCTTCTTCGTCTGGCTGGTGCCGGCCAACGCCCAGCCGACTGGCTGAAGAACGCCCGCGCCCGCGTGGTGCTGCAGGCGACCGGCGACTGGCTGCTCTCGGTCCTGCCGGACGACCCGGAGACCGCCATCTTGAGGAGCGCTGCGCAAGCCGCCGGCGCGAGGAGCCGCAGGAGCCGCCGCCGGAACTAGCGCCGCGGCAGGACGCGGATCGCGCACCACGAATTCGCCGCGAGTCGCCGATACGCCGATGCAGTTCCGGCTATAAGCGGAACGACCGGCAGGATTCGAGCAATTGATCGAGAGCCGCGCGTGGCGCGCGCTGACCGTGCAGAAGGGACTGGCATGGGCCGCAAACCGCCGACCGCCGAGGACGCACTCGACCGCGACGACGACCGGCTGCGCGAGGAATGCGGCGTGTTCGGCATCTTCGGCCACGACGACGCCGCCGTCCTCACCGCGCTCGGCCTGCACGCGCTGCAGCATCGCGGCCAGGAAGGCTGCGGCATCGTCTCCTACGACGGCAAGCGCTTCCACTCCGAACGCCATCTCGGCCTCGTCGGCGACACGTTCTCGCGGCGCGACGTGATCGAGCGCCTGCCCGGCAACGTCGCCATCGGCCACGTCCGCTACTCCACCACCGGCGGCACGCATCCTGCGCAACGTGCAGCCGCTGTTCGCCGAGACTCGCGCGCGGCGGCTTCGCCATCGCGCCACAACGGCAACCTGACCAACGGCCTGACGCTGCGCAGCCAGCTGGTGCACGACGGCGCCATCTTCCAGTCCACCTCCGACACCGAAGTGATCCTGCATCTGATCGCCCGCTCGCGGAGGCCGCGCTTCGTCGACCGCTTCGTCGACGCGCTGCGCGAGATCGAGGGCGCCTACGCCCTCGTCGGCCTCACCAACAAGAAGCTGATCGGCGCGCGCGACCCGCTCGGCATCCGCCCGCTGGTGCTCGGCGAACTCGACGGCACACCGATCCTCGCGTCCGAGACCTGCGCGCTCGACATCATCGGCGCCCGCTTCGTGCGCGACGTCGAGAACGGCGAGGTCGTCGTCATCTCCGCCGGACGGGCATCGAGATCCACAAGCCCTTCCCGCCGATGCCGGCGCGGCCCTGCATCTTCGAATACATCTACTTCGCGCGGCCCGGACTCCATCGTCGACGGCCGCTCCGTCTACGACGTCCGCAAGCAACCTGGGCACGCGAGCTCGCCCGCGAAGCCCGGCGGAGGCCGACGTGGTGGTGCCGGTGCCGGATTCCGGCGTGCCCGCCGCGACTCGGCTATCGCCCAGGCAGCGGCATCCCCTACGAGCTCGGCATCATCCGCAACCACTATGTCGGCCGCACCTTCATCGAGCCGACGCAGCAGATCCGCGAGCTCGGCGTGCGCCTGAAGCACTCGGCCAACCGCGCCGTGGTCGCAGGGCAAGCGCATCGTGCTGATCGACGACTTGCTCGTGCGCGGCACCACCTCGGTCAAGATCGTGCGCATGATGCGCGAAGCCGGCGCCAAGGAAGTGCACTTCCGCATCGCGTGCCCGCCGATCACGCATCCGGATTTCTACGGCATCGACACGCCGGAGCGGACAAGCTGCTGGCCGCGACCCACGACGTCGAGGAGATGCGCAATACCTCGGCGTCGACTGCCTGGCCTTCCTCTCGGTCGACGGCCTCTACCGGGCCATGGGCGACGAGAAGCGCGACCCGATGCGGCCGCAATTCACCGACCACTGCTTCACCGGCGAATATCCGACCGCGCTCACCGACCACGACCGGCGAAGTCGGCGCCGAAGCAGCTCTCGCTGCTCGCCGAAGCGAGCTGAATGTTCCAGCCTGAGCCTGCAATGACGAAGCCGCTCGACGGCAAGATCGCCCTCGTCACCGGCGCCTCGCGCGGCATCGGCCGCGCCGCGGCGCTGGCAGCTCGCGCGAGGCCGGCGCCCACGTGATCGCGCTCGCGCGCACCGTGGGCGGCCTCGAAGAGCTCGACGACGAGATCAAGAAGATCGGCGGCAGCGCCACGCTGGTGCCGCCGACCTGCGCGACTTCGACGCCATCGACCGCCTCGGGCGCCGCGCTCTTCGAGCGCTTCGGCAGACTCGACGTGCTCGTCGGCAACGCCGGCCATGCTCGGCACCGCTGTCGCCGCTGCCGCACATCGAGCCCAAGGAATGGGACGAGGTGATGGCGGTGAACGTCACCGCCAACTAGCGGCTGATCCGCTCGCTCGATCCGCTGCTGCGCGCGGCCGACGCCGGCCGCGCGGTGTTCATCACCTCGGCCGTCACGCTACAACGCCCGCGCCTACTGGGGGCCCTACGCGGTCTCCAAGACCGCGCTCGAGTTGCTGGCGCGCACCTACGCGGCGGAGACGGCGGAGACCAAGATCAAGGTCAATCTATTCAACCCCGGCCCGATCCGCACCGGCATGCGCGCCAAGGCCATGCCCGGCGAAGATCCGATGACGCTCGACATCCCGGAACAGGCGGCGGAAAAGATCGTCGCGCTCTGCATGCCCGCGTGCGATGTCACCGGCATGGTCTACGACTATCCGCAGAAGAAATTCTTGCGCTTTCAGCCGCCGGTCTGACGCTCCCGGCTGGTGACGCGCCAGGCGAGCACCGCGGCGACGAGATAGAGCGCCGCCCCCAATAGGTACGCCGCACCCGGAAGCTGCCAGTCGCGGCCGGCGCCGATGGAATAGGCGAAGGTCCCGGCGAAGATGGTCGGGCCCATGAGCTGGGCGATGCCGATCACGCTGCCGTTCGCCCCTTGCAGCTGCCCCTGCTGCTTTGGGCTCACGTGCCGCGTCATCAGCGCCTGAATGGCGGGACCGGTAAGGCCAGAGAGCGTGGCGAGCGGAATGCTCGCCCAAGCGAGGAGCGGCGTGTCGGCGAGCCCCATGGCCGCGAGGCCAGCGGCACCGAGCACGAAGCCGAGCAACAGCATGTTGCGCTCGCCCATGCGCGGCACGAGGAAGCGCACGAGGCCGATTTGCACGCCCATGAGACAGACACCATAGGCGCCGAGGGCAATGCCGACCGTGGCCGTGTCCCAGCCGAAGCGATAGCCGGTGTAGAGCACGAACGTGCTCGGCAACACGGCGAAGGCGAGGGTGGCGATGAAGTTCACCACCGCGAGGCCGCCGAGCGTCGGGTCCGAGCGCAGAAGATGGATCGAGCCGATGGGATTGGCGCGCTTCCAAGAGAACGGGCTGCGCTGGTCGAGCGGCAGCGACTCCGGCAAAATGAATAGCCCGTACAACCCATTAGCAAGGCTGAGCGCGGCTGCCGCCCAGAACGGCAAGCGCGGGTCGTAGACGGCGAGCACGCCGCCGAGCGCCGGTCCGAGCACGAAGCCGATGCCGATCGCGCCGCCCAAGATGCCGAAGCGCGCGGCGCGCTCGGCAGGCGGCGTCACGTCGGCGATATAGGCGAAGGCGGCGCCGATCGAGGCGGCGCAGATGCCGGAGATGATGCGGCCAACGAGCAGCAGCCACAGCGACGGGGCGAGCGCCATCACGATGTAGTCGAGGCCGAGGCCGAAGTTCGAGAGCAGGATGATCGGCCGCCGGCCGAAGCGGTCGGAAAGCGCGCCGTGCACCGGCGTGAACAGGAACTGCATCAGCGCCCACACCGTGCCGAACACGCCGTAGATTTCCGCTGCGCGCGCCGTATTGCCGCCGACCATGTCCTCGACGAGCTTCGGCAGCACCGGGATGATGATCCCGATCGACAGCATGTCGAGGACGAGGGTGATGAAGATGAACACCAGCGCCGGGCGCGGCGCGGGTGGCGGCGTATCCGCGGCGGCGCTCACCGCTTCCTCTTCTTCTTGCGCCCGGCGAACGGATTCTCCGTTTCGCGCAGAGCCAGACGAATGGGCACGCCCGGGAGATCGAAGCGCTCGCGCAGGCCGTTCACCAGATAGCGCGTGTAGGACTCGGGCAGCTCCCCGGTGCGGGTGCCGAACAAAACGAAGCTCGGCGGACGCGCCTTGGCCTGGGTCATGTAGCGCAGCTTGATCTGCCGCCCGGCGGCGGCGGGAGGGGCGAACGCCTCGGTCGAAGCCGAAAGAAAGCGGTTCAAGCCCGCGGTCGGCACGCGGCGCTCCCAGACGGCGCGGATCGCCACCACCGCGTCCATGAGATGGTCGAGACCCTCGCCGGCGAGGCCCGAGACGGTCACCACCGGCATGCCCTTCATCTGCGGCAGCCAGTGGTCGGCCTCACCGCGCAGGCGCTTCACGTCGCCGTGTTTCGGCGTCTGCAGGTCCCACTTGTTGACCCCGAGCACCAACGCCCGACCCTCCTCGGCGACGAGGCTCGGCGATGCGCAGATCCTGCTCCTCGAACGGCTGCGCCGCATCCACCAACAGCACCACCACCTCGGCGAAGCGGATGGCATTCAGCGCGTCGGCGACCGACAGCTTCTCCACCTTGTCGACGACGCGCGAGCGGCGGCGGATGCCGGCGGTGTCGTAGATCTCGAAGACGCGGCCCTTGTGCGCGAACGGCACGGCGATGGCATCGCGGGTGATCCCCGCCTCCGGCCCCGTGATCAGGCGCTCCTCGCCGATCAGCCGGTTGATCAGCGTCGACTTGCCGACGTTGGGCCGGCCGACGATCGCGACGCGGATTGGCCGCCCTTCCTCATTGCCCTCCGTTTCCTCCGCCGTTTCGGGCAACGCCTCGAACAGCGCATCGCGCAGGTCGCTCA
This sequence comes from uncultured Alphaproteobacteria bacterium, assembly GCA_963792635.1. GTDB lineage: Bacteria > Pseudomonadota > Alphaproteobacteria > Rhizobiales > Xanthobacteraceae > DATNNN01. Next base: position 19,176 of record CAWBWX010000006.1, on the reverse strand, counting down.
AGCCGTCGCCGTGCTCGGCGGAAACCGGCAGCGGATCGCCGAGGCCGAGCTCGTAGGCCTCCCGCGCCCGCTCCTCGGCGAGGCGCCCCTCGCTCTTGTTGGCGATGAGGATCACGGGTTTGGCGTGTTTGCGCAGGAGAGCGGCAAAGCTGCGGTCGAGCGGAGTCACGCCGGCACGGCCGTCCATCAGAAACAGAACGGCGCCGGCCTGCGCGACCGCAGTCTCCGTCTGCGCCCGGGTGCGGGCGGAGAGCGCGGCCGTCCCCCTCCTCGAAGCCGGCGGTGTCGATCAGGCGGAAGGAAAGGTCGCCGAGACGCGCGTCGGCCTCGCGCCGGTCGCGGGTGATGCCGGGCCGGTCATCGACCAGCGCCGTGCGCCGCCCGACCAGGCGGTTGAAGAGCGTCGATTTGCCGACGTTGGGCCTTCCGACGATGGCGACGATCGGGCGCATCGTGGGGCACCATAGCTGGAAACGCGCGGGCGGGGATTAGCGGACGGGACGGTTCTCCGCCCACGGATCGTCGCCGGGCGGGCGCGACCGCGGCCGCGCGTCGGACCACGGATCGTCGCCGGTGGCGCCCGGCGCCTGGCGCTGCGCCGCGCGGGCGGGCCGCGCCGGCTGGCGCGGGTTCTGTGGTTCAACCTGCTGCTCCGGCGGCGGCGCCGCGGAGAGCGGGATGTTGGAGTTCGTCGGCTGCGGCGGCGGCTGATTGTATTCGATGCCGGGCACGCCGCCGGGAAACACCGGCTTGCGCGTGCCGTCGAGCGGCTTCTTCTTCGTCTCGAGCGGATTGTTGTCGGCGAGATAGTCCATGACGTCGCAACCGGCCGTCGCGAAGGCGAGCGGCAGCGCGATGAGAGCGATACGGACGAGCGGGCGAAAGAACATTCTGCTTCCCCTCATTGCGTCGCCGGCGCCGGGACCGCCCCCGCGCCGCCGCCCATGAGCGCGAGCAGGAGCTGGGCGCGATTGCGGGCGAGCGGCGGCGTCTCCGGGTCGAGCATGATCTCGAACACGAGCTTGCGCGCGGCGTCGAGCTCGCCGGCCTTAAAGCGGGCGAGCGCGAGCAGCTCGCGGGCGGAGTGGCGGAACGTGGATTCCTTGGCTATGAGCGGCTCGAGGCGCCCTGCTACTTCCGACACCGGCGCGACATCGACGAGCAGCATGGCGGCGCGCAGCCGCGCCGCGTCGCGCATGACCTGATCGAGGGAGCGGTCCTCGGCGAGCGCGTCGAAGGCGGCCGCTCCCGCTCTGGGATCGGTGCGGCCGGTCTCGGCAGCCTGGCCGAAACGGGCGAGCGTGCGGTAGCCGCGCGGCGCCTCGCGGGCGATCTTGGCGAAGGCCTCCTCGGCCTCCTTCGTCTTGCCGTCGCCCATCAGGCGCAGCGCCTCCTCGAAGGTGGCGCCGGTCTTGGCGCTCTCGCGCGCCTGGTACCACTCGTAGCCGCGCCAAGCGGCGACGGCGAGCACCAACGCGACGGCGGCCATGACGATAAAGGCGCCGTAGTCGCGCCAGATGCGCATAATGCGCTCGCGTCTCAGATCCTCGTCGACTTCGCGGATGATGTCGGACATGAAATTCCGGGTTGGCGCGGCCCAATGGGACCCGCGCAGGACTAAGATATAGAGTTGTGGACGTATCGTGGCAAACGCTGGCCGGACCTTACTTTTTTAGCGCATACACGTGCTCGGGCCCGGGGAAACGGCGGCTCTTCACCTCTTCGGCATAGGTTTTGATCGCCGATTCGATGCCGCCGGCGAGGTCGCCGTAGCGCTTGACGAACTTCGGCACCTTGGCCGAAAGGCCGAGCATGTCCTCGAGCACGAGGATCTGCCCGTCGCAGGCCGGCGAGGCGCCGATGCCGATGGTGGGGATCGCCACCTCTTCGGTGATCTTGCGGGCGAGCGGCTCGGCCACGGCCTCGATCACCATGGCGAAGGCCCCGGCCTCGGCGACGGCGCGCGCATCGTCGAGGAACGGCCCCCATTCCTTCTCGTCGCGGCCGCGCGCGCGGAAGGAGCCGAGCGCGTGGATCGACTGCGGCGTCAGGCCGACGTGGGCGATCACCGGCACGCCACGCTCGACCAGGAAGCGGATGGTTTCCGCCATATGCTGGCCGCCCTCGAGCTTGATGGCGCCGCAGTGGGTCTCCTTGAGCACGCGCGCGGCGGAGCGGAACGCCTGCTGCGGGCTCTCCTCGTAGGAGCCGAACGGCATGTCGACCGCGACCAGCGCCCGGCGCGAGCCGCGCATCACGGCGCGGCCTTGCAAAATCATCATGTCGAGGGTCACCGGCACCGTGGTCTCGAGCCCGTGCATGACCATGCCGAGGGAATCCCCGACCAGGATCATGTCGACGTGAGCGTCAAGCAGCCGCGCGGTATGGGCGTGATAGGAGGTGAGCGCGACGATGGGATCGCCACCCTTGCGGGCGCGCAATTCCGGCGCCGTGATGCGCTTCTCGCCTTCGGAAACCTTGCTCATCCAGGGATCACCGGTACGCCAACCACGTAGGGGTGGAACACGTAGCCGAAGAAGAAGAAAAGCGCGAGCCCGCCGGCCACCGCGATGACGTCGCCCTGCCAGCCGGCGGGCGCGGGTGGCACGGGCGCGGCGCGCTCCTTGACGGCGATGCGATCATAGACCGCATAGGCGAGGAACCCGCCGAACAGCACGACGCCGGCGAGATCGCCGTTGGAGAGGAGATGCGCCAGCGCCCAGAGCTTCACGCCGGTGAGCATGGGATGCCTCAACCGGGTGCGCAGGTGGCTCGGCACATAGGCGGCGACGATCAAGATCGACGCGATCGGCACCAGCACGAGCGCGATGTGCTTGGTCCATACCGGCGGGTACCAGAGCTGCGGCACGCCCGCCGCGCGCCACAGGCCAAAGCCGTAGGCGATCAGCACGAGGCCGAGGAGGGAGACCAGCGAGTAGAGTCCCTTGTAGGGACCCTCGCCGATCCGCGCGATCAACGCGGCGCGGCGTTCGCGCATGGTGGTGAACACATGCGCGGCGAAGAAGATGACCATGCCGAGGACGAGAAGAAGCGGACCCATAGGCCAATCCCCCGAAAGCGGGCGGAGTAAAAGCCAAGCGGCGGGTGGAGGCAAGCGTGGCGGTGATCATATCCCGACCGCGCCGAAGGCGCGGGCGCTCGAACGACCTAAGAGAGCCCAATCACTCCCACTCGATCGTCCCCGGCGGCTTCGACGTCACGTCGTACACTACCCGGTTCACGCCCTTGACCTCGTTGATGATGCGCGTGGCGACGCGGCCGAGGAAAGCCATGTCGAAGGGGTAGAAGTCCGCCGTCATGCCGTCGGTGGAGGTGACCGCGCGCAGCCCCACCACGTTGTCGTAAGTGCGGCCGTCGCCCATGACGCCCACGGTCTTCACCGGCAGCAACACCGCGAACGCCTGCCAGATCTCGTCGTAGAGGCCGGCGCGGCGGATTTCCTCGAGATAAATCTCGTCGGCGAGGCGCAGCACGTCGAGCTTGTCCTTGGAGATCGCACCGGGAATGCGGATCGCGAGCCCCGGCCCGGGAAACGGATGGCGGCCGACGAAGGCTTGCGGCAATCCCAGCTCGCGGCCGAGCGCTCGCACCTCGTCCTTGAACAATTCGCGCAGCGGCTCCACCAGCTTCAGGTTCATGCGCGCCGGCAGGCCGCCCACGTTGTGATGCGATTTGATCGTCACCGACGGGCCGCCGGTGAACGACACGCTCTCGATCACATCGGGATAGAGCGTGCCCTGGGCGAGCAACTCGACCTTGCCGATCTTCTTCGATTCCGCCTCGAACACGTCGATGAACAATTTGCCGATGGTTTTCCGCTTCTCCTCCGGGTCTTCGACGCCGGCGAGCGCCTTGAGGAACTTGTCGCTCGCGTTCACGTGCACGAGCGGAATGTTGTAGGCGCCGCGGAAGAGCGCCAGCACCTGCTCCGCCTCACCGAGACGCAGCAGCCCGTGGTCGACGAACACACAGGTGAGCTGGTCGCCGATCGCCTCGTGTAGCAGCACGGCGGCGACGGCGGAGTCGACGCCGCCGGAAAGCCCGCACAACACCCGCGCCTTGCCCACCTGCTTCCTGATCTTCTCGATCGCCTCTTCCTTGAAGGCGCGCATGGTCCAGTCGGCCTTGGCGCCAGCGATCTTGCGCACGAAGTTGCGCAGAATGGCGGCGCCCTGGGGCGTGTGCATCACCTCCAAGTGAAACTGCGTGGCGTAGAACTTGCGCGCGTCGTCGGCGATGATCGCGATCGGCGAATTGGGCGCGCGGCCGATGGCGCGGAAGCCCTTGGGCAGCTCCGTCACGCGGTCGCCGTGGCTCATCCACACCGGGTACTTGCCACCCTTCTCCCACACGCCGTCGAACAAGGGCGAGGCCTCGGTGACCTCGACCTCGGCGCGGCCGAACTCGCGGTGGTGCCCGCCCTCGACCTTGCCGCCGAGCTGGTGGGCCATGGCCTGCTCGCCGTAGCAGATGCCAAGCACCGGCACGCCGGCCGCGTAGACCGCCTTGGGTGCCAGCGGCGCGTCTTTGTCCAAAACCGACGCTGGCCCCCCGGAGAGGATCACGCCCTTGGGTTTCATCGCGCGCAGCGCTTCTTCGGCACGCTGGTAGGGCACGATCTCCGAGTACACCCCCTCCTCGCGCACGCGGCGCGCGATGAGCTGGGTGACCTGGGAGCCGAAATCGACGATGAGAATCTTGTCGTGGGGGGCCGTCATGGAAAGCAGGTAGCGGATTGCGGGCATACCGGCAACCGATCGGCGGGATAACGCTCTATTAGCCTCGTCTGTGCCAGAACGCGGACCATGAAAGCCGACGTTTCCCCCTCGCCTTCCGCCCTATCCGCGCGGCGGGCGGCGCTGTTTTGCGAGACGCCGTTTGAAACTTTCGAGCGCGTTGCCCTCGGCACCGCGTGGGCGCTCACGCCGCAGCGCATCGGCCGGCTGCCGGCACTCACGCGGCTTTATCTTGCGGGTCGGATCGCACCGCGGCCGGGCCTACCCGATCCCGAGCGCACCGCGCACGAAGCCTCCGGCCTTTGCGGCATGGTGCACGATATTTCGGTGTCGGCGCTGATCGAAGCCTATAAACACGGCCTCTTCACGTTTGCCCACTTCGGCCCGCTCAAGTGGTTCTCGTTGCCCGCGCGCTGTGTTTTGTTTTTCGACGAAATTCACATCGCCAAGCGCCTGCGCCGGGAAATGCGGCAGGGAAAATTCCGCGTCAGCTTCGACCGCGACTTCGATGGCGTGATCAAGGGCTGCGCCGGCCGCCGCGAGGGCAAGTGGCACGTGACCTGGATCACGCCGCGCATCATGCGCGCCTATGCCGAGTTGTTCGATGCAGGCCACGCGCATTCGTTCGAGGTATGGAACGAGAGCGGCACGCTCGTGGGTGGCGGTTACGGGGTTTCGATCGGAGGCATATTCTTCACCGAATTGCAGTTCTCGAACGAGACCAACTCGTCGAAGATCGGCTTCGCGGCGCTCAACTGGCATCTGGCGAAATGGGGTTATCGCCTGAACGACGGCAAATGGGAAACGCCCACCATCCGCGACATGGGCTTCCGCATCATCCCGCGCGCCGAGTTCCTGGCGCGGCTTAAGGAAGGTACGCGGCTGCCCGGCAAGAGCGGCCGCTGGGAGGTCGAGGCGGATTTGAACACGATTTCCGCATGGCGGCCGACGGCCTGACTTTCACCTTCACTTTCCGCGCAGCAGCGAAACGAAAAATCCGTCGGTGTCGGTGCGCCGGGGCGTGAGCAACAGCCCCTGCTCGCTCGCGAGCGCGGCCTTGGCGAGGATCATCCCACGCTCACCGAGGCCGCGGGCGACCTCCGTCGGCGGCACGAGGGCGAACTCGGGATGGCGCGACACGAGGGCGCGCACCTGGGCGCCGTTCTCCGCGTCGAGCACCGAGCAGGTGACGTAGGCGATGCGGCCGCCGGGCTTGACGAAACGCGCCGCCTGATCGAGCAGCGCCGCCTGCTCCTTCACCCGCTGCTCCAGCGCGCCCGGCCGCATGCGCCATTTGGCGTCCGGATGGCGGCGCCACACGCCGGTGCCGGTGCACGGCGCGTCCACCAGGACGAGATCCATGCGGGCTTCCAGGTCGGCGAGCACGTCGGTCGTGCCCTTGGGCGCGCGTACCTGGACGTTATGGGCGTCGGCGCGCTTGACGCGATCGTGGATGGGCGCGAGGCGTCGCAGGTCCGCGTCGTGGGCGAAGATCTGCCCGCGGTTCTCCATGCGCGCGGCGAGGGCGAGCGTCTTGCCGCCGGAGCCGGCGCACAGATCGAGCACCTGCTCGCCGGGCGCGGCACCCGTCAGCAGCGCCGCCACCTGCGAGCCCTCGTCCTGCACCTCGAACCAGCCCTTGTGAAACGCGCCCTCGGCGGTCACTGGCGGCTGGCGGCCCTGGTCGTTGGGCGGCACACGCAGGCCCGCGGGCGACCAGCGGGTATCCTCGGCGTTCAGATGCGCGAGTGCGGCCTTGGCCTTGTCACGGGCCACCTTCAGCGTGTTGACGCGCAGATCGAGCGGTGCGCGGGCGGCGAGTGCGGCGCCCTCCGCCGCGCGTTCGTCGCCGAAGGTCTTCGCCAGCTCCGCGTCGAGCCATTCGGGATAGTCGCCGGCGACCGGCGGCGGCGCGCCGTCGAGGCTGCCTGCAAGCCGCGCGCGCTCCTCTTCCGTGAGGGGCGGCGGGCCGTAGCGCGAGCCATCGCAGAGTTTCGCAATGGCGTCGGCGTCGAGGCCGCGGGCGAGCTTGAGCGCGCCGAGCACGATCGCCCGCGGCGTCGCCTCGCCCATGAGATAGGCGGCCGACGCCTTCTTGCGCAGCGTGTCGTAAACGAGGCTCGCAATGGCGGCGCGGTCGCCGGAGCCGGCGAAGCGGTGGCCGAGGCCCCAGTCCTTGAGCGCGTCGCCGGCCGGGCGCGGGCGCGTTTCCAGCGCGCCGACGATCTCAATCGCGGCGGCGACACGGGCGGCAGGAGTCATTCAGATACCGGCGAGCACACGCACGGCGAAGACCAGCCACATCAGGTAGAGCGTGACCGAGCCCACGCTGAAGGCAAAGAAGCGCCGCGACACGCGGTTCGAGGTGACGTGGATATAGGCGTGCACGTAGCGCGAGGCCACGAAAATCCAGGCCATCGCCAGGAACAACAGGTCGGCCTTGTTGGCGATCAACGTGAAGGCGACGAGGGCGAAGAACATCACCGGCAGCTCGAACTGGTTGCGGTAGTTGTTGCCGAACTGGGTTGCGCGCTCGGGCCAGTTGGATTGGCCGAGGGCGATGTCGCCGATCTTGACCTCGCGGCGCCGGGTGTGGCCGACGCGCAGCGACGCCATGCCGTAGTTGACGAGGCAGATGAGCAGGATCTGGGCAAACACGGGCGCGAGCACGGCAGCGATCGACATGGCGGTTTCCTTTAGAAGCCGGCAACGAGGCCGATGACGAACAGCGCCCACATCGCGGCGAGCACCACGGCGCCGACGAGAAAGGCAAAGAACCGCCGCACCGGCCCGTCCTCGAACAGGATGAAATACGCGTGCACGAAGCGGAAGGCGACGAACACCCAGGCGAGCGCGACGAACAGATAATCGGCGCGCCGCGTCATCATCGCCAAAATGACGAGCACATAGAAGAGGACGGGAAGCTCGGTCTGGCTGGTGTAGGCCTGGTCGAGGCGCGAGACGCGGGCGGGCCAGGTGATGCCGCTGCCGGCGAATTTGATTTCGCCGCGGGTCACGGCATTGCGCCGCGCGCCCTGCAGCCAGAACAGCAGGATGAAGGTGAGCGCGACTTGGACGAGTAGCGGCAGCAGCACGGCGAACAGCGACATGAATTACCCTCGCGCCCTTCTTAGACGCTTCCGGCGTCAGCGGGAATGGCGCTTTCGCTACGCCCGCGTCGGATAATTCGGGCTCTCGCGCGTGATGGTCACGTCGTGCACGTGGCTCTCGCGATGCGCCGGCGCCGGAAATGCGCACGAACTGCGCCTTCTCGCGCAATTCCTTCAGGTCGCGGGCGCCGACGTAGCCCATCGCCGCGCGCAGGCCGCCGGCGAGTTGGTGCAGGACGTTGCCGAGCGGGCCTTTGAACGGCACCTGACCCTCGATGCCTTCGGGCACGAGCTTCAGCGAGTCCTTGATGTCCTGCTGGAAGTAGCGGTCGGCCGAGCCGCGCGCCATGGCCGCGACCGAGCCCATGCCGCGATAACTCTTGTACGAGCGGCCCTGATACAGATAGACCTCGCCGGGGCTCTCCTCGGTGCCGGCGAGCAGATTGCCGACCATCGCGCACTCCGCGCCCGCCGCGAGCGCCTTGGCGAAATCGCCGGAGAACTTCACGCCGCCGTCGGCGATCACCGGCGTGTCGGTCTTCTGCGCCTCCTCCACCGCGTCGAGCACGGCGGTCAGCTGCGGCACGCCCACGCCCGCCACCACGCGCGTGGTGCAGATCGAGCCGGGGCCGATGCCGACCTTGATCGCGTCGGCGCCGGCGTCGATCAGCGCCTTGGCGCCTTCGCTCGTCGCGACGTTGCCGGCGACGCACCTGCACCGCATTGGAGATGCGCTTGACGCGGCTGACCGCCTCGAGCACGCGCTGGGAATGGCCGTGCGCGGTATCGACCACCACCACATCGACGCCGGCGTCGATCAGCCGCTCGGTGCGCTCGAAGCCTTCGTCGCCCACGGTCGTGGCGGCGGCGACGCGCAGCCGTCCCTGCTCGTCCTTGCAGGCGTTCGGATTCGTCACCGCCTTCTCGATGTCCTTGACGGTGACGAGGCCGACGCAACGATAGTCCTTGTCCACCACCAGCAATTTCTCGATGCGGTGCTGGTGCAGGAGCTTCTTCGCCTCTTCCTCGCTCACCCCCTCGCGCACGGTGATGAGCTTGTCCTTGGTCATCAGCTCGGAGACGGGCACTGACTTGATTGGTGGCGAAGCGCACGTCGCGGTGCGTCAGAATGCCGACGAGCTTGCCGTTGCGGCCGTTGCCCTTCCTCTCCACCACCGGGATGCCGGAGATCGAGTGCTGCTCCATGAGATCGAGCGCGTCGGCGAGCGTCGCGTCGGGCGCGATGGTCACCGGGTTCACCACCATGCCGAACTCGAACTTCTTCACCCGGCGCACGTGCTCGGCCTGGTCCTCGGGCGCGAGGTTGCGGTGGATCACGCCGATGCCGCCGGCCTGCGCCATGGCGATGGCGAGGCGCGCCTCGGTCACCGTGTCCATGGCGGCCGACAGGACCGGCAGGTTGAGGAAGACGGTGCGCGTGAGCCGCGTGCGGATATCGACCTCGCTCGGCAGCACGTCCGAGAGGCCGGGCTTCAGCAGCACGTCGTCGAAGGTGAGCGCTTCGCGCGCGAGGCCGTCGGATAGACGGGACATCGCCAACTCCTACTCCGGACCTGTGCCGGAAAATTGACCGAGGCGGAATCTCTGCCGCCGAACGAGTTGGCGAGGGTCGTTAGCATGGCTTGCGGCAAACGCAAAGCGGCGGAATCGAGCTTTCCGCGACGTCGCCGGCGCGCTGATCCCGCCCGAAAAGACAGGCTATAGTGGCGAAATCGAGCCCCGGGAGACGGATCATGACCGAGCATGTGCGCGCCAAGACCGACCAAGGGGTGCTGACGCTGACGCTGGCCCGGCCGGAGAAGAAGAACGCCATCACCACGGCGATGTACCAGAAGCTCACCGCCGAGCTCACCCGCGCCGAGGCGGACCCCGCGATCCGCGTGGTGCTGATCGAGAGCGAGGGCGACACCTTCACCGCCGGCAACGACATCATGGACTTCGCCGCCGTCGCCACCGGCCAGGCCCCGGCGGCCGAGATGGGCGGGCACGTGTTTCTCGCCGCTCTCGCCCGGGCCAAAAAGCCCTACGTCGCCGCCGTGCAGGGCAAGGCGGTGGGCATCGGCACCACGCTGCTCTTGCACTGCGACCTCGTGTTCGTCGCCGACGACGCGCAGCTCACCACGCCGTTCGTCAATCTGGCGCTGGTGCCGGAGGCCGCCTCCTCCATGCTGCTGCCGGCCCGCGTCGGCCACGCGCGGGCGTTTGCCATGTTCGCGCTGGGCGAGGCGGTGGACGGGCGCAAGGCGGTAGAGATCGGGCTCGCCAACGCCGCGGTGCCGGCAAGCGAGCTCCGCGCCCGCGCGCTCGCCGCTGCGCGGGCGCTCGCCCAGCGGCCGATCGGCGCGCTGATGGCGACGAAAGAGCTCATGCGCGACGCCGACCTCATCGCGAGCGTGATGGCGAAGGAAGGCGAGCATTTCCGAGCCCGGCTCAGGAGCCCGGAAGCGGCGGAAGCCTTCCGCGCCTTCGCCGAGCGCCGCGCCCCGGATTTCAGCAAGGTGGCGTAAGGAGCGTTCGCACCCGCGTAGTTGCGATGACGTCCTAGAAGGTGACGCCCCGCGCCCGTCGCGTTATCTGACTCTCCCGCCGCCCGAGCCAATTCTCCCCATGCGCCGCCAGGTCATCGTCCCGCTCATCGTCGCCTGCGCGCTGTTCATGGAGAATCTCGACTCCACGGTGATCGCCACCTCGCTCCCGGCGATCGCCGTCGACCTGAAGCAGGACCCGATCGCGCTCAAGCTCGCGCTCACCTCCTACCTGCTCTCACTCGCCGTGTTCATCCCGATCTCCGGCTGGATGGCCGACCGCTTCGGCGCCCGCACGGTTTTTCGCGCCGCCATCGTCGTCTTCACGCTCGGCTCCATCGCCTGTGGCTTCTCGGTGGGGCTCTCCGATTTCATCCTCTACCGCGTGATCCAGGGCCTCGGCGGCGCCATGATGACGCCGGTCGGCCGCCTTGTGGTGGTCCGCCTCGTGCCAAAACACGAACTGGTAGCAGCGCTGTCGTGGCTGGTGGTGCCGGCCATGCTCGGGCCGCTCCTCGGCCCGCCGCTCGGCGGCTTCATCACCACCTACTTCTCGTGGCGCTGGATCTTCTGGATCAACGTGCCCATCGGCATCCTCGGTGTATTCCTCGCCACACGCTTCATCGAGAACATCCGCGAGCGCGACGTGCCGGAGTTCGACCTCAAGGGCTTCGTGCTTTCCGGCGTCGGTCTCGCCGCCTTCGCCTTCGGCCTCACCACGGTCGGGCAGGATCTGCTGCCGCCGGTGGTTTCCGGCGGGCTCTTGGTGATCGGCGCCACCGGCATCTACGCCTACATCCGCCACGCGCGTACCGCGCCTTCGCCGCCGCTCGACCTCAGGCTCCTCTCCATCCCCACCTTCCGCGCCAGCGTCGGCGGCGGCGCGCTCTTCCGCATCGGCATCGGCGCCATGCCCTTTCTCCTGCCGCTCATGTTCCAGATAGGCTTCGGCATGACGCCGCTAGCCTCCGGCTTGCTCACCTTCGCCGGCGGCTGTCGGCGCCATCGTCATGCGCGCCAACGCGCCGCGCGTGCTGCGCCGCTTCGGCATCAAGCGCGTGGTGGTGTGGAACACCTTCATCGCGGCGGGCTTCATCGCCGCCTGCGGCTTCTTCACCCAGGAGATGCCCACCTGGATCATCTTCACCATGCTGCTGGTCGGCGGCTTCTTCAGGGCGCTGCAGTTCACGAGCTTGAACTCGCTTGCCTTCGCCGATCTGCCGCAACGCTCCATGAGCAAGGCCACGAGCTTCACCAGCGTCGCCCAGCAGCTTTCCATCTCTGCCGGCGTCGCGATCTCGGCGATCGCGCTGGAATCCGTGCGGCTCCTGCGCGGCGACAACCAGATCCTCGCCGACGACTTCCTGCCGGCGTTCCTGGTGGTGGGGGCGATCTCCGCCTGCACGATTTTCTTCCTGCTGCCGCTGCCGAAGAACGCCGGCGAGTCCCTGATCAAGCAGCCGGCGGCGAAGAAGCCGCACACCACCGAGCCCGGGCCGCCCGAGCCTCAGGTCTGACCGCGAAAGCCTGTAGCGAGCACGTAAAGCTCGGCGGAATCCTTGCGGCTCGCAGGCGGTTTGACGTGCCTGACGCTGGCAAAATCGCGTTTGAGCGCCGCGAGCAAATCCGTCTCGGTGCCGCCCTGGATCACCTTTGCCAAGAATGCGCCGCCCGGCTTGAGCACCTCGCTCGCGAACGCCGCCGCGGCCTCCACCAGCGCCATGATGCGCAGGTGGTCGGTCTTGCGGTGACCGGTGGCGTTCGCCGCCATATCGCTGAGCACCAGATCAGCCGGACCGCCGAGGAGCGTCTTGAGCTTGTCGGGCGCGGCCGGATCGAGGAAATCGAGCTTGAGGAAATCGACGCCGGCAATGGGCTCGAGCTCGAGCACATCGATCGCCACCACCTTGCCGCCCTTGCCCACCCGCTCGGCCGCCACCTGGGCCCAGCCGCCGGGCGCGGCGCCGAGGTCGACGACGCGGCCGCCGGGCTTGAGCACCTTCGCCTTCTGATCGACCTCGAGCAGCTTGTACGCTGCGCGGGAGCGATAGCCTTTGCTGCGCGCCTCCTTGACGTAGGGGTCGTTGAGCTGCCGCTCGAGCCACGCCCGCGACGACGGCGAGCGCCCGCTCCTCGCCCGCACCCGCACCTTGGTCATGGCGCGGCCCATACCCGGTCGGCGCGCATCAGGTCCACCAGCATGCCCTCGCGTAGGCCGCGGTCGGCGACGCGCAGGCGCTCGCAGGGAAATACGTCGCGGATCGCCTCGAGGATGGCGCAACCGGCGAGCACGAGGTCGGCGCGCTCCGCCCCGATGCAGGGATGGCGCACCCTCTCGCCGTAGGGGGTGGCGATCAGGCGCTCCACCACCGCGGTCACCGCCGGGCTGTCGAGCCAGATGCCGTCCACCTGGCGGCGGTCGTAGCGCGGCAGATTGAGATAGACGCCGGCGATAGTGGTGACGGTGCCGGAGGTGCCGAGGAGATGCAGCCCGTGGGCGCCGTCGAGGCCGGCGCCGGCGGCGAAGGCGGCGACGGCGGGCGCCGTCTCCGCCACCATGGCGGCGAAGGTGGCGGCGGAAACCTCCTCGCCGCCGTGGCGCTCGGCGAGCGTCACGACGCCCATGGGCAGCGACGCCCACGCCCGCACCGCCGCCTGCGGCGGACCGCGGTCCACTACCGCGGCATGGCCGAGCCAGACCAGCTCCGACGAGCCGCCGCCGATGTCGAACAGGATCGTACCTTCGGCGTCGGCGTCGATCAGCGGCGTGCAGCCGTGGGCGGCGAGATGCGCCTCGGTCTCCCGGTCGACGATCTCGAGGTTGAGCCCGGTCTCGGCGCGCACGCGGGCGAGGAACGCATCGCCGTTCTCCGCGGCGCGGCAGGCTTCCGTGGCGATCAGCCGGGCGCGCGTCCCCCGGCCGCGGGCGAGCTTGGCGGCGCAGACCCGGAGCGCGGCGATCGCCCGGTCCATGGCCGGCTCCGCCAGACGGCCGCTGGCGGAAAGCCCCTCGCCCAGGCGCACGATGCGCGAGAACGAATCGACCACGCGAAAGCCGTCGGCGGTGGGCGTCGCCACCAGGAGCCGGCAGTTGTTGGTGCCGAGGTCGAGCGCCGCGTAGAGCGGGCCGGATGCGTCGCCACGCGGCGACGCGGACCGGCGGCCGCGCCTTCGTCGCCAGGCCCGTGAAAATTCGCGCGGCGCGGGCTGACCCGCGCGCGGCTCGTCCATGGCCACCCTTTCCCGCGCGGCGCCGGAGCAGCGAAGCTCAACGGCACGTGACGCGGTATCCACATCGTTGGGGCGACTCTAGCAGCGCATGGAGCAAGCGCCAACGCCGTCATCTTGCACCTGCGAAGGCGACCCGCATACTGGCGGCCTCTACAAGGGGAGCGCGGCATGGGCGAGTTTTCCGACAAGATCGTGGTGGTCACCGGCGGCAGCCGCGGCATCGGCCGAGGCATCGCCGCGGCGTTCGCCCAAGAGGGCGCACAGACTGTGCTCGCTGCCTCAAACGCGGCCAACCTCGCGGCGGCCAAAGCGACGATCGAGAAGTCCGGCGGACCCTCGCCGCTCACGGTCGCGGGTGACCTGAAGCAGCTCGAAAACTGCGTGACGCTGCAGCGGACGGTGAAGGAGCGCTTCGGCCGCTGCGACGTGCTGGTGAACTCGGCGGGCGCCACCCGCGCCGGCGCCTTCCTCGAGCTCGACGACGCGCTGTGGCTCGACGGCTATTCGCTCAAGCTCTTCGCCTGCGTGCGTCTCTGCCGCCTGTTCTGGCCCATGCTCAAGGAGGCGGAGGGCAGCGTCATCAACATCATCGGCAACGCGGCGCGCACGCCGGATCGCAACTTCTCCATCGGCGGCTCGGTCAACGCGGCCATGGCCAACTTCTCCAAGTCCCTCGCCGATCTGGGAAAAAGCGACGGCGTCAACGTCAACGCCATCCATCCCGGCTTGACCGAGACCGAGCGCTTCCACGAGCAGGCGGAGCGCCGCGCCAAGGCCGACAACATCTCGGTCGAGGAATCGATCAAGCGGGTGGTGGCGAAGACCGGCACGCGCCGCATCGCGCAGCCGGAGGACATCGCCGCGCTCGCCGTGTTCCTGGCATCGAAACGCGCGCGCCACATCCACGGCACGGCGATCGCGGTGGACGGCGGGGCGACGCCCGGATTCTACTGATCAACCCGGAATCACGCTCTCGTCCTTGGGGAAGACGTGGTTGATCGCCACCATGCCGACGATGAGGAGCGGCACGGCGAGCAGCGCGCCGAGCGGGCCCCATAGCCAGATCCAGAAGGCGAGCGAGAGAAAGACCATGAGCGGGCTGACGGTGAGCCTCCGTCCGATGACGCTCGGCGTCACGAACTGGCCCTCGATGGTGGCCATGCCGACGTAGAGCGCCGGCGCCACCAGGGCATAGCCGAGCGACGGGAACGAGATCAGCCCGACGGCGAACAGCGCCGTCACCACGATGGCGGGCCCGAGATAGGGAATGTAGTTGAGCACGAACGCGAGCACGCCCCACGCCGGCGGGTTGGGCAACCCGACCACATAGGCGCCGATGAAGACGAGGATGCCGACGCAGAAGTTGATGGCGCTCACGGTGCCGAGATAGTTGGTGACGTTGCCCTCCACGTCGTTGAGGATGCGCAGCGTGCGCAGGCGCGCCTCGCGGGTGGAGAACACCGTGACGAAAGCGTGGCGCAGGTCGTCGCGGCTGGCCAGGAAGAAGAACAGGGTGGCGAAGAAGAGGAATAGCTGCCCGATCGCCGGCGTCAGAACGGCGAGCGCCGGCGCCAGGAAATAGGAGTTGACGTCGAGCGTCATCGCCGTCGGCGCGATGCCGAGCATGTCGGAGACGGCGTTGCGCAAGTCGCGCAGCGCGCCGAGCGGCCGATCGAGCACCTGCAGCTTCTCCTTGAGCAGCGTGCCGATCTCCGGCGCTTGCGCAATCCATTTGATCACCGGGTCGGCGGCAAGCGTGATGGCAAGCGACAGGATGCCGATGAACACAAGGACCAGCACGAGCGCCGAGATAATCGGCGGAAAGCCGATGCGGCTGGCACGGACCGAGAGCGGTGCCAGCAGCGTGCCGATCACCATGGCGAGCGCCACCGGCAGGAGCAACGAGCGGCTGAAGTTGAGGGCGACCACCAACAGCAGCACGAACATGCCGATGGCGGAGGCCTGGGCAGCCGTGCGCCAGAACTCGGCTCTGCTCGCGATCGGGGCCGCGTCTTTGATCTGGAGGTTGAAGCGGCGCAACTTTTCGCGCTGCGGACCGGCGTCCATGCGGGCTCCCGAGGCTTCGCGGAACTCGCCCGCGAGGCGGCTTAGTCTACCGCAAATCCCGGCAAACCGGTTGCGCGGCGCGGCATGGGGTCTAAACTCCCGGGGCCAGGCGCGCAACACCAGGCCCATCGGCCCACCAAGGGGAACGCGGCATGTCGGTCCTAATCAGCATTCTCATTACCTTTTTGGTCGTCATTCTCGTGCTTTATCTCGTCGACCGGCTGCCGCTCGACTACCGCATGCGGCAGATCGTGCGCGTCATCGTAATCATCATCGGCGTGCTGTCGCTGCTCCGCTATCTCGCGGTGTTCTGAGCCGGCAACAAAGAAAACGGCCGGCGCGAGGCCGGCCGTTGTCGCGGCCTCTCATCGTTAGATCGTCAGTACTCGTACTCCGACTGGAGCCCGCCCTGCACGTCAACCGGCGCGCTCGCCGCCTGCGGCTGGCCAAACTGGCCGAGCATGGCGCGGGTGCGAGCACCGCCAGCATAGCCGGCGCGAGAACCACCGGTGTAGCCCGTATAGCCGTTGGGTATGCCGTACAAGAGATGGGCGTCCGGGTTACGGACGCCATCCGGCGCAGTGGTGATTCCATCGATCGTCACTGCTGCTTGGGCCAGAGCCAATTCGGCTCCACCGGTCGCAAGGACGGCGGCAAGAACGAGAGTCTTGATCGTATTGCGCATAGCATTCTCCTGTTGGTTATGGGCGGGCAGCCGTAGCTGAAAGCCGCGACTTGCGTGGCCGCGCGGGTCTAACGGATGATCGCGCTGGATTGTTTCTGCAATGCAGCAACGCGCATAGCGCGCATCACGTCGGTGCGTTCAACACCGCTGCCGCTCGACTACCGCATGCGTCAGATCGTGCGCAATCATTGCGATCATCATCGGCGTGCTGGCGCTGCTCCGCTATCTCGCGGTGTTCTGAGTCGGCAACAAAGAAAACGGCCGGCGCGTGGCCGGCCGTTCTCACGAAGCCGAGTTCTCGGCCTCTCGTCGTTAGATCCTCAGTACTCGTACTCCGACTGCAGCCCGCCTTGCACGTCATACGGCGTGCTCGTCGCTTGCGGCTGGCCGTAGCCGCCCAGCATGAAGTTGCCGCGGTAGCCGCCGTAAGTGAAGCCGCCGTGGTTATTGGCGGACGACTGCTCCGGCACGCCATAGGCGAGATGGGCGTTCGGATTGTAGACGGTGTCCGGCGCCTCGCTGGTGGAATTGATGGGAACGCCCTGCGCCATGGCGAGGCCGGCGGCGCCGGTCACCAAAGCCGAAGCGAGCATGAAGTCTTGATCGTATTGCGCATCATTTTCTCCTTTTTTGCTGGCCGCTGGCGATCGTGGCCGGAATGAGAATTTCTTTTGTTCACTCGCGGGCGGCGATCATCGCGGTATCGCGGGTCAACGGATCAAGACGGCACCGGTTCCGCAATGCAGCATCGCGCGCAGCGCGTACCGCGATTACAGCTGCGAGAGCGCTTGCGCGTTGCGCTACATGGGGGGCGTCAAACCGTCGCGGCCAACGCTGATCGACGATGCGACCAGCGATCCGTCGCCCTGGCGCTCGGCGGCGAACACGATGATGCGCGCCCCGGGCTTGAGTTCGCCGCGGTCGCCGGGGACGTAGGCGACAATGGGCGTTCCCGGCGGAACCACGATCGTTTGCTCGCCGTCCTTGTGCTTGAGCGTAAGCACCGTCCCCTCCACACGCGTCACGATCGCGGCGACCGTCGCGTTGGTCATGGTGCTTTGCGGCTCGAGATCGAAAGGCCGGTGACCCTCGCCGAGGCCGCGCTGGGCTTCGGAGAACACGTGCACCTCCAGCGCCCGCCAGGTTCCGTCGCCGCGCGGCACCGCCGCCGAACCCACGTAACTGCCGGGCTTGATATCGCTCAAGGGGACGCGCACGAGGCCAGCAACGCGGGCGTTGTCGGCGAGCCGGATCGTCACCGTCTCGCCCTGGCGGGTCTTCACCACGAGATGGGCGCCGTCAGACTGAAGGATCTCGCCGCGGATGCGCACGGTCGGCTGCTGGGCGAACGCTATTGAGACGGCAAGCCCGAGACCGATGGCGGCGCCAATGCAATGCCGGATACTCATGACCGAACGAACCCCGCGTGGGCGGGCCTATTCCATCCCTAGGACACGGTCCTAGAACTGGCAGCGGCGCTGGCGCCCACGGATCGGGTACAAAAAACTCTCGTGCCCAATCACGCCGGCGGCGACAACCCCGCGCTGATAAGCGATCCAATCACGTCCCGATGCGCAGCGGTCCGTGCAATTTGCGCAAGGCGGCGAGGATCGAAAGCGCCGTGATCCGGCCGGTCTTGGCGTTCTCCGAGGGAATGTTCTGGATCGAGATGGTGAAATGGGCGGAGTCGGCGTCGACGTCGACGGTGTGACAGTTGCGGGTGACCCCCGGATCGGCCCAGATCTCCACGGTGGTGCGCTCGGGGCCGATGCCGGCGAGCGCTAGCGCCGCCGCCACGTTCATGTTGGCCGGAAAGCCCGTCGCCGCCTCGCGGGCGCTGCCGGCGAACACGCGGCGGGGCTCCTTGAGGCCCTCGAGCGATACGCCGTGCTGCTCCAGGTACGGCGCGCCGGCGAGGCTGGCCGGGGGCTTGCGGGTGGTGAGGCGGACGGAACGGATTTTTCCTTCCGCCGCGGCGGTGACCGCGTCGAGCCCGACCAGCGCGCCGGTCGGCACAATGATCTGGCCGCCACGCGCCTCGGCGAGCTCGATCAGGTCGTGGTTGCGGATCAGTCCGGCGACGCTGACGACGATGACCTTCTTGCCCGCCTCGAGCATGGGCCGGCAGACTTGCTCCAAGAGTGCGGCGGGGGCGCATTCCACGGCCACGTCGGCGTAGCGGGAAAGGTCAGGAAGCGCCGCCACCGGGCACTTGATGCGCTCGCCCGCCAGCCACTCGCGCGCCTTGTTCTCATCCCTGGCGGCGACGGCGGCGAGCTCCAGCCCCGGCATGCCGGAGGCGAGCCGCCGCGCCACCTCACGGCCGATCGCACCGAGACCGGCAACGGCGACGCGAATCGCAGGCATGACAGTTCCTCCGCAGTCGCGGCCTCATACGCAACGCGCACGAAGCCGACAAGCACCTTGACCCCCGCTCCCGGGAATCCGATCCTTGGCGCAACCTGGGAGGTCGTCATGGCCGGAGTTGTCCACCGAACCCTGTTGGCATTCTTCGCGCTCACCGCCGTCGCCGCCGCACAGGAATATCCGACGCGGCCGGTTACCATGGTATCCTGTTCGCCGCCGGCGGTCCCCAAGACGGCATCGGCCGCCTCTTCGCCCAGCGCCTAAGCGAGACGCTCGGCCAGCAGGTGGTCGTGGAAAACGGCTCCGGCGCGGGCGGCCAGATACCCTCCGACCAGGTGGCGCGCGCGGAGCCCGATGGCTATCGGTTCGTGCTCGGCACCGTGGGCACCCATGCCGCGAGCCAGACCCTCTAC
>CAWBWX010000005.1:0-225231 GCA_963792635.1 uncultured Alphaproteobacteria bacterium | reverse complement strand
TCAGCGCTGGAGCATGTCGTCGGCCCGCAACGGCAGATCGAGGCCGTGACTATCGGCCCCGAGGATGACATCGAGCATTGCCGCAACGACATCATCGAGGCGGTGAAGAAGGTCGATAGCGGCGAAGGCGTCGCCATCCTCACCGACATGTTCGGCGGCACGCCCTCCAACCTCGCCATCTCCGTCATGAGCCGACCCAAGGTCGAGGTGCTGGCGGGCATCAACCTGCCCGATGCTGATCAAGCTCGCCAAGGTGCGCGAAACCTGCGGCCTGCCTGATGCAGTCGCCGCCGCGCAGGAAGCCGGCCGCAAATACTGCACCATCGCCAGCCGGGTGCTCAGCGGGAAATGAGCGAGCGCGCTGGGCGAAGGTGATCCTGCGCAACCGCGCGAAGGTGCCATCCGGCGCGTGCTGGAGATCGTCAACAAGAAGGGCCTGCACGCCCGCGCCTCCGCCAAATTCGTGCAGACCGTGGAAAAATTCGACGCCGAGGTCACCGTCACCCGCGGCAGCGAAACCGTCGGCGGCAATTCCATCATGGGCCTGATGATGCTTTCCGCCGCCACCGGCACCGAGATCACCGTGGAAGCGAGCGGCAAGCAGGCAGGCGAAGCGATGGCCGCCCTGGTCGAGCTGGTGACCTCGCGGTTTCGGGGAAGAAGACTAACCCGCTCTTTGGCAAGCCATATAAAGAAATCTTTATATCGTTATTGCCGCCTGCCGCCGGGCCTGCTATAGCCTCGCCAGCCGCGTCCGGGCTGCGTGCGCGCACGCCTCCTCCCCTTTCATGCCGGTAAGGATCGCCATGACCGCCGCCAGTAACGCCGCGAAGAGCACCGCTCGCCGATTACGTCGTCAAGGACATCGAGCTCGCCGACTTCGGCCGCAAGGAAATCGACATCGCCGAGACCGAGATGCCCGGCCTGATGGCGACGCGCGAGGAATTCGGCGCCAGCAAGCCGCTGAAGGGCGCGCGCATCGCCGGCTCGCTGCACATGACCATCCAGACCGCCGTGCTGATCGAGACGCTGACGGCGCTCGGCGCCGACGTGCGCTGGGCCTCGTGCAACATCTATTCGACCCAGGACCACGCCGCCGCCGCGATCGCCGCCGCCGGCATTCCGGTCTTCGCGATCAAGGGCGAGAGCCTGAAGGACTACTGGGACTACACGCGCCGCATCCTCGAATGGGGCGACGGCGGCGTGCCGAACATGATCCTCGACGACGGCGGCGACGCCACCATGCTCGTGCATCACGGCCTGCGCGCCGAGAAGGGCGACACCGAATTCCTCGACAAGCCCGAGCAACGAGGAAGAGGAAGTCTTCTTCGCGCTGATCAAGCGCACGCTGACGGAAAAGCCGGGCTGGTTCGCCAAGCTCGCCGCCAGCATCAAGGGCGTGTCGGAAGAGACCACCACCGGCGTGCACCGCCTCTACATCATGGAGAAGGAAGGCAAGCTTCTCTTCCCCGCGATCAACGTCAACGACAGCGTCACCAAGTCGAAATTCGACAACCTCTACGGCTGCCGCGAGTCGCTGGTCGACGGCATCCGCCGCGGCACCGACGTGATGATGGCCGGCAAGGTCGCCATGGTCGCGGGCTTCGGCGATGTCGGCAAGGGCTCGGCCGCGTCGCTGCGCCAGGCCGGCTGCCGCGTGCTGGTGTCCGAAGTCGATCCGATCT
This sequence comes from uncultured Alphaproteobacteria bacterium, assembly GCA_963792635.1. GTDB lineage: Bacteria > Pseudomonadota > Alphaproteobacteria > Rhizobiales > Xanthobacteraceae > DATNNN01. The sequence goes on along the minus strand of CAWBWX010000005.1, from coordinate 223,546 downwards.
GCGCGCTGCAGGCGGCGATGGAAGGCTACGAAGTCACCACCATGGAAGACGCCGCGCCGCGCGCCGACATCTTCGTCACCGCCACCGGCAATGTCGACGTCATCACCATCGAGCACATGCGCGCGATGAAGGACCGCGCCATCGTCTGCAACATCGGCCACTTCGACAGCGAGATCCAGGTCGCGGCGCTGAAGAACCTGAAGTGGAACAACATCAAGCCGCAGGTCGACGAGATCGACTTCCCCGACGGCAAGCGCATCATCCTGCTGTCGGAAGGCCGCCTGGTGAATCTCGGCAACGCCATGGGCCATCCGAGCTTCGTGATGTCGTCGTCCTTCACCAACCAGACGCTGGCGCAGATCGAGCTTTGGACCAACCAGGGCAAGTACGAGAAGAAGGTCTACACGCTGCCGAAGACGCTCGACGAGAAGGTCGCGCGGCTGCATCTCGCCAAGATCGGCGTGAAGCTGACCAAGCTGTCCGACAAGCAGTCGGCCTACATCGGCGTGCCGCAGGAAGGCCCGTTCAAGCCCGAGACCTATCGGTACTGATCGCGAAGCGTATCTGCTGAATGCGTTATGGCCGGGCTTTGTCCCGGCCATAATGTTTTCGCGATCCCGATTCCTCGGGGCGCACAAATCGGTGATTCGCTGCCGCGGGGCGCTGTTTCCCAATTTCACGCGGTGTACGCTGCTTCCATCGTATGGGAGCCTTCACATGTTTCATGTCATGAAATCATGCTTGCTCGCGGCGATCGCGATCGCTGCGACGGCCAGCACATCGCAAGCCGAGATTGTCAGACGAACTGCGGCACACTCCTCAAAAGCACCGTGGTGACCGGCAACGAGCCATTCCAAACGGCGAGTAAAGCCTTCGTCCGGGTACGGGGGGCGGTTTTCACCGTCGTTGTGCCGTCCGGCGAGAGGCGCTGCATTAAAGTGCGTTTCACGGCAGGCGCGACCTGCAGGGGAAACAGCGGTAACGAAGCCTGCTTTATCCGGGTCGTTGCGGGGGATGAGGAAATGCATCCGCGAGCCGGTGCAAACCAGGGTTTCGGCGGCCGGACCTTCCAGCCAACCGGTTTCGCCTATCAATGGGTCGGCCGGTTCGGCCCCGGCGAGCACGTGGTCCAGATTCAGGTACGCACCCTCAATATCCCCGAATTCATCACCGTGGGCGTGGACGACTGGACGATGGATGTCGAAGTCCTGAACTAGAGCCGTAAACACGCAGCACATCGCTCAAGAGCCGCCACGCTCGGCCAGGCCGCGCCAAGCGTGATTGCAGGAATAAGTCCCCGCGCGCGCCGAAGATAAACGCACGGAGAAGGCTCGCCTTGTCCCTGCCCCGGTCGGATGCTATCTGCCCCTCATGACGGCGGCGCCCATCGACAACATCCGCAATTTCTCCATCGTCGCGCATATCGACCATGGCAAATCCACCCTGGCCGACCGGCTGATCCAGCTCACCGGCGGGCTGTCCGACCGCGAGATGGGGGCAAGGAGCAGGTGCTCGACTCGATGGATATCGAGCGCGAGCGCGGCATCACCATCAAGGCGCAGACCGTGCGCCTGAACTACCGCGCCAAGGACGGCAAGGATTACATCCTCAACCTGATCGACACGCCCGGCCATGTCGACTTCGCCTATGAGGTGAACCGCTCGCTCGCCGCCTGCGAAGGCTCGCTGCTGGTGGTGGACGCCAGCCAGGGCGTCGAGGCGCAGACGCTCGCCAACGTCTATCACGCGCTCGATGCCGACCACGAGATCGTGCCGGTGCTCAACAAGATCGACCTGCCCGCGGCCGAGCCCGAGAAGATCAAGCAGCAGATCGAGGACGTCATCGGCCTCGATGCCTCCGACGCGATCATGATCTCGGCCAAGACCGGCATCGGCATTCCCGACGTGCTGGAGGCGATCGTCACCCGCCTGCCGCGCGCCGAAGGGCGACCGCAACGCCCCGCTGAAGGCGCTGCTGGTCGACAGCTGGTACGACGCCTATCTCGGCGTCGTCGTGCTGGTGCGCATCGTCGATGGCGTGCTGAAGAAGGGCCAGCGCATCCGCATGATGGGCATCGACGCGGCCTACGAGGTCGACCGCATCGGCGTGTTCACGCCGAAGCTGACGATCGTCGACGAGCTCGGCCCCGGCGAGATCGGCATCCTCACCGCCTCGATCAAGGAAGTCGCCGACACCCGCGTCGGCGACACCATCACCGACGAGCGCAACCCGATCGACGAGCCGCTGCCGGGCTTCCGGCCGGCGATCCCGGTGGTGTTCTGCGGACTGTTCCCGGTCGATGCCGCGCAATTCGAGGATCTGCGCGCCGCGATGGGCAAGCTGCGGCTGAACGACGCCAGCTTCTCCTACGAGATGGAAACCTCCGCCGCGCTCGGCTTCGGCTTCCGCTGCGGCTTCCTCGGCCTGCTGCATCTGGAGATCATCCAGGAGCGGCTGGAGCGCGAATTCAATCTCGACCTGATCGCGACCGCGCCGTCGGTCATCTACAAGATGAAGCTGCGCGACGGCACGAGATCGAGATCCACAATCCGGTCGACATGCCGGACGTGATGAAGATCCTGGAAATCGAAGAGCCGTGGATCGAGGCGACCATCCTGACGCCCGACGAATATCTCGGCGCCGTGCTCAAGCTCTGCCAGGACCGCCGCGGCATCCAGAAAGAGCTGACCTATGTCGGCGCCCGCGCCATGGTCAAATACGACCTGCCGCTCAACGAAGTGGTGTTCGATTTCTACGACCGGCTGAAGTCGGTCTCGAAGGGCTATGCCTCGTTCGACTATCACCTCACCGACTACCGCGTCGCCGATCTGGTGAAGATGCAGATCCTGGTCAACGACGAGCCGGTCGATGCGCTCTCCATGCTGGTGCACCGCACCCGCGCCGAAGCGCGCGGCCGCGGCATGGTGGAAAAGCTGAAGGAGCTGATCCCGCCGCACATGTTCCAGATCCCGATCCAGGCCGCGATCGGCGGCAAGATCATCGCGCGCGAAACCGTGCGCGCGCTGCGCAAGGACGTGACCGCGAAATGCTACGGCGGCGACGCCACCCGCAAGCGCAAGCTGCTCGACAAGCAGAAGAAGGGCAAGAAGCGGATGCGGCAGTTCGGCAAGGTCGACATCCCGCAGGAAGCGTTCATCGCCGCGCTGAAGGTGGATACCTAGGCGACCTCACATCTCCGCGCGCGGCACAACTAACCCGCGTCGCGCGCTTGTAATCGCCACCTGAGACTGTCCACAATAATGGTCCGGCCCAAAGGCGGGACACACCGCCCTGGCCGCCATATGGACTAGGGAGGTCCCTCATGACGTATGTCCGGCGCGTTCGCGCCCTTAAGCCATTTGCATTTGTTGTTCTTGTCGCCGGTAGCTTCACCATGCCCTATCCCGTCGTTGCCCAACAGAATCCCGCCTCGCTGACGGTCGAACTCGGCGACGTGTCGCTGACCAAGCTGCCGTTCATCATGGCGGCCGACTACGGCATCTATGAACGCAACGGGCTGAAGGTCCGGCAATACATCACGCCGTCCGCCGCCAAGGCGGTCGAAGCCAAGGGCGTGAAAGTGCCGCCGGAGAACATCGGCCGCGAAGAAGGCATCATCAACATCGGCGGCGGCAGCCCGACCATGGTGCGCATGCACTCGGTCGCCACCGCGCCGCATCGCGTGATCCTCGCGACCACCGACATCTATTCGCGCTATCCACATCCTGTCGCGCGCCGACATCAAGACGGTCGGCGGACGTCAAGGGCAAGCGCATCGGCTACGGCAATCCCGGCGCGCTCAGCCACTTCTCGATGCTGATGTGGCTCAAGAGCATCGGCCTCGATCCGGAAAAGGACGTCGAGATGTACTCCAACGGCGGCGACATCGAGCACGTCACGCAAGGGCAAGGTCGACATCATCACCGCTAACGGCATCACCGTGGACGAAGCCAAGAAGCATGGCATGAACGATCTGCACAATCTGGTCCCCGAGAAGATCCATATGCCCGGCTCCGGCGTGAACGCCGAAGAGGCCTGGCTGCCGAAGAACCGCGACGTCGCGGCGCGCTTCGTCAAGGCGACGGTCGAAGCCATCGCGCTGATGAAGAACGACAAGGAAAAGGCCTTCGCCTCGATGCGCAAATGGTACGGCATCAACGATCAGAAGGTGCTGGAAGGCATCTATGCCGAGGCCACCGACCTGCCGATCAAGCCCTATCCGTCGATCGAGGGGCTGAAGAACATGCAGTCGGTCTACACCTGGCGCGCGATCACGAAGAAGAAGCCGGAAGACTTTGTCGACGCGAGCTTCGTCACCGAGCTCGACAAGAGCGGCTATATCGACAGCCTCTACAAGAAGACCGACGGCGCGATGAAGTAAGCGCGGCAAATATCAAGGGCGCGCCGAAGCGCGCCCTTGCGTTGCCATCACGCTAAGTTCATTCCGCCGCCCTTTTTCGCGCCGGGAGCTTCGACCGTATTCTTCGGCACGATGGCGAGCTTCACCTTCTCGCGGATGTCGGCGGGGGCCTCGATGATGCCCTTGATCAGCGTCGCGAGTTCCTGGCCCGTCATCGCGCGGATTTCCATCCGCTGCTTTTCGGCGTCGGCGAGAAATTCCGGATCAGCCAGCGTGGCGTCGAAAGCCTTGCGCAACGCCGCCACGCGATCGGCCGGCACGCCCGGCGTGGTCGCGATCGGCCGCCCGATGGAGACGGATCGCGAGATGAAATCCAGGATCTGCTTTTCTTCCGGGTTTCTCGCGAGATCGCGCAGGAGCGGCACGTTTGGCAGATCCGCCTCCTTTTCCATGCCCACCTGGACAATCGGGATGATCATCTTCTTCTCGACCAGATGCGGCGTGGTTGCCTTGTAACTCACCCACGGATTGGTCGCCCGGCCTTCGACCTCGCCGCGCTCCATCGCAAGATTGACGTCGGTGCCGTCGGGATAGCCGACGACCAGCTTCATCTTGGCGCCGAGCACGTTGTTGTAAATCGCCGGCACCTGGGTCGAGATCGATCCGGCGCCGGTGCAGCCGATGACCGTTTCGCGTTTCAGTGCGTCTTCGAAGGTCTTGGTCTTCGAGGTGTGCCACACCACCGTCACCTGGTTGTGCGAGCTCATGTTGCCGACCCAATTGAAATCGCGCAGGTCCGCTTCCAGGCCGTTATTGATGCCGAGCGCCTGGTCGACCGCCAGTCCCTGACTCACCATGGTCAGGATGGTGCCGTCCTTGGGAGCGACGACGGCGACGTAGTTCGCCGCCTTGATGCCGCCGCCGCCGGGCATGTTGATCGGAATCACCGTCGGATTGCCGGGGATGTGCTTGCCGATATGCGCGCCGAGCACGCGGGCATAGAGGTCGTATCCGCCGCCCACGCCGGAGCGGATGATCATCTTGATCTGCTTGCCTTTGTAGAAATCCGCCACCGGATCGGCGAAAGCCGGCGTGGTCAGAAACGTCGTCAGAGTGAGAACAAAAGCCGAGGCCAGGCGCTGCATCATTTCCTCCCTTTTTTGCTTTTTTCCCTCCGAGGATACGTCTGAAACGGATGCGCCTGTCATCAGTCGAAATGACTAGCCGCGCGCACCGCCGCGCCGCCAAAGGGTCGGCGGAACCAACTCGCCTGATGCGGAAACTCGGAGTTACCAGTAGAAGCCGGGGCGGCTGGAGACGCGCACGACTTTTTCCTTGCGTGCGGGCTTCGGCTTCGCCGTCTCGCGGATGTCGGCCGCTTGCACGACCGGCGGCTTTTCAGCCTTTTCCACGCGCTGGCTTTCCGGAGCGGCGCGTTCGCGTACTGGCGCCGGCGCCGGCGCTCACGCACAATCTCCGGTTTGGCTGCCGGCTGCCCGTCGTCTCTCTGACGACCGGGCTGAGTCTCCTTCGGCGGTAGCGCCGTTGCCTGACGGCGCTCTTCGAGCTGGCTACCGTCGCACGGTGTTTTCCGCGACGATCTGGCTCGGCTTCTTCTTCGGCGCTTCACCCGGTTTCTCGATGACGTCGTTGGAAACGACGATGCGGGTGCTCGCCATCTCCTTCTGCACGAGCGCGAAGAGCTTCGCGGCGTTTTCGGGCGCGAGACGCACGCAGCCATGCGAGGCGATCCTGCCGAGCCGCGCAACCTCGGTGGTGCCGTGAATGGCATAGCCCTGGTGGAAGAAGATCGAATGCGGCATCGGCGCGTTGTTGTACTGCTTCGACTTCCACTTCCGCGCCAGCCACTCCGGTTTGTAGACGCCGCTCGGTGTCGTGTAGCGCTTAGCACCGGTCGAAACCTTCCAGTTGTAGCGCGCGTTGCCGTCGACCAGCACCGACATGCGCTGCGATGCCTTGCTGACGTTCACCAGAACATCGGCAGCGGCCGGTCTCGATCCCGCCACGAGCAAAGCGCATAGCGCCGCCGATGCAGCTGCAATCGCAATCCTGCGCATGCCCGTTCCCCGCTTAACTGGCTCGTTAACCAGCATCGCGCGGCTCGGAACCCTTGTAAAGGGTTGCGATCATTGAACTTTGCAGCAGCGGTAAAGGCTGTGCGCGGGGCTTCGAAGCGATGGGCTCCGAAATGCCTGAAGGCTGCGCTATAATGCTCGCGGGACCGGCTACAATGGGGAGTTCGACATGTTCGCGAAAGTTCTTCATCCGCTGTCTTGCTGATCATGCTCTTGCCGGCGGGCGCCTGCGCGCAAGACATCGGCACGGTCGATCCGAAGCCGCTGCCGCCGCTCGCCAATCCCGACGATCCGAATACCCCCGCCAAGGAACTGTTCGGCCGCAAGGCCGTGCCGCGCACGCTCGAGACCCGCGCGCTCGGCTGGTACGCGAAGGGATGTCTCTCCGGCGCCACCGCGCTGCCGGTCAACGGCGAGACCTGGCAGGTGATGCGGCTGTCGCGCAACCGCAACTGGGGCCATCCCAACCTCGTGACGATGATCGAGCGGCTTTCGGAAAAGGGAAAGAAGCTCGGCTGGAACGGATTACTGGTCGGCGACATGTCGCAGCCGCGCGGCGGCCCGATGCTGACCGGCCACGCCAGCCACCAGGTCGGCCTCGATGCCGATATCTGGCTGACGCCGATGCCGGACCGCGAGTTGACGCGTCAGGAGCGCGAAGAGATGTCGGCCATCAGATGGTCGCCAGCAGCCGCAAGGATGTCGATCCGAAGGTCTGGACGCCGAAACACACCGCCATCATCAAGACCGCCGCCGAACAGCCGGAGGTGGAGCGCATCTTCGTCAATGCGGCGATCAAGAAGGCGCTCTGCCGCGAAGCCGGCGACGTCACGCGCATGGCTGACGAAGGTGCGGCCCTATTGGGGACACGACTATCCACTTCCATGTGCGCATCCGCTGTCCGCCGGGACAGGTGGATTTGCAAGCCGCAGGATCCGGTGCCGGCAGGCGATGGCTGCGGCAAGGAACTGGACTGCTGGTTCACCGATGCGGTGCTGCTCCCGAAGCCTCCGAAGGAGCCGCCGAAGCCGAAACCGCCGACTCAAGCTGGCGGATCTGCCGGCGGCCTGCCGGCAGGTGCTGATGGCGCCGTAAAGAGCAACGCCGTTCAGATCAGCTTGAACGTGCGGGCGAGCTGCCAGGCCGACAGCGACACCACGAGGATGCCGACCATCGTCATCAGCACGCGCGGCGGCAGACGCTTCACCGCCCAACCGCCGAGCGGCGCCGCAATGACGCCGCCGATGACCAGCGCGATCAGTTCTCGCCAGGGCGCAGTGCCGAGTTCGACGAAGAAGGTCGTGGCCGCGGCGACGGTGACAAAAAATTCCGTCGTGTTCACCGAACCGACCGCCTTGTCGCGGCGCGTGACCCGAACCGATCAGGGTGGAAGCCACCATCGGTCCCCAACCGCCGCCGCCGCTGGCATCGAGGAAGCCGCCGACGAGACCGAGCGGCGGCGCCAACGCAAACTGGCGCGTCGCGTTTCGGAATCTTGCGTGCGGCTTTCAGCAGAATGAAGATGCCGAGCAGCAGCAGATAGAAGGCGACGAACGGCTGAATCGCTTTCGCATCGACGTTGGACAGCACCCAGGCGCCGAGCACCGCGCCGATGACACCGCCGATGCCGAGCCGCGCCACCAGTTTCCAATCCACATTGCGATGCGCGATATGCGACGCGGCGGAAGCGGCCGTGGTGAAAACTTCCGCGGTGTGCACCATGGCGCTTGCCTGCGCCACCGGCACGCCCATCGTCAGCATGGTCGACGTCGAAATCACGCCGAACGCCATGCCAAGCGCGCCATCGATGAGCTGAGCGACGAAGCCGATCGCGCCCAGCAGCAGGTAGTCGGAAAGCATGAGATGAGAACCCCGTAGGCCGCGTCGCGCCGGTCTTTTGCCCCTGGGGTATTGGCCACAACCAGTATCGAAAGCGGGCCGCACACACGGGGCCGGAATGAGTAACCAACTATGGGGTGTGCGGCAAGACAGAGCGCGATTGTATGTCATCTGCGCGCAAAAAAGCCGTGCAGGTCCATGGATTTGGACGACCGTTCCTGCCCCTTTGCCCGGGTGGTAAAACTTGCTAGCGTTCCGCGCTGACATGCGGCGCGTCGTGCACGCGCTGCAGAACCCGGAACGGCGGTTCACGGGCGGTCTTTCCCGAATTGTGAAACGAAGCCGCGATCGGCTGCGCCGTCGGCGGCTTGCCGTCTGGAGGACTCGCTATGAACACGTCCGTATTCTGCTCACGCTTTTGTTTGCGCTCGGCGCCTTCGCGACGAACCACGCGGTTGCGCAAGACCAGCGCATGGTTATTTTCGCCGCCGCCTCGCTGAAGGATGCGCTCGACGAAGTGAACGCCGCCTACAAGCAGGCGAAGGGCATCGAGATCGTCACCAGCTATGCCGGAAGCGGCGCGCTGATCAAACAGATCGAGCAAGGCGCGCCCGCGGAAGTGTTCATCTCCGCCGATCTGGAATCGATGGATTACGGCTCGCAGAAAAAAGTCATCCAGGACAACACCCGCGTCAACCTGCTCGGCAACAAGCTGGTGCTGATCGCGGCCGGCGGATTCCAAGACCGGCAACGTCACCATCAATTCCAGCTTCGACCTTGCCAAGCTGGCGGGCGACAGCCGCATCGCCACCGGCGACGTGCGGGCGGTTCCGGTCGGACGCTACGCGCAGGCGGCGCTGGAAAAGCTCGGACAGTGGACCGCGGTGCAGCCGAAGCTTGCCATGGTGGAGAACGTGCGCCTGGCGCTGTCGCTGGTGGCGCGCGGCGAAGCGCACGCTCGGCATCGTCTACGAGACCGACGCCAAGGCCGAGCCGAAGGTGAAGATCATCGGCGCGTTCCCGGCGGATTCCCACCCGCCGATCGTCTATCCTGCCGCGCTGACCGCGACGGCAAAATCCGGCGCGGCGGCCTATCTCGAATTCCTGCAGACATCGACCGCCCGCAGCATTTTCGAGAAGCGCGGCTTCACTATCCTCGGCAAGAACTCCTAGCGCAGGTGTCGATTGTTTGATCTTTCCCCCGACGAATGGACCGCGGTCCATCTGTCGTTGCGCATCGCCATCGTCGCCACGTTCGTCGCGCTGCCTTTCGGCATCGCGGTGGCGTGGCTGCTGGCGCGCAAGGACTTCTGGGGCAAGGCGCTCGCTCGACGGTATTGTGCATCTGCCGCTCGTGCTGCCGCCGGTGGTGACCGGCTATCTGCTGCTGATCACCTTCGGCCGCAAGGGGCTGGTCGGCGGCTTCCTCGAAAACCTCGGCATCGTTTTTTCCTTCCGCTGGACCGGCGCGGCGCTGGCCTGCGGCATCATGGGCTTCCCGCTGCTGGTGCGCGCGATCCGGCTTTCCTTCGAAGCCATCGACCGCAAGCTTGAGGATGCCGCGTCCACGCTCGGCGCCAGCCCGGCACGCACTTTCCTCACCGTCACGTTGCCGCTCTCGCTTCCCGGCATCATCGCCGGCATGGTGCTGTGCTTTGCCAAGGCGCTGGGTGAATTCGGCGCCACGATCACCTTCGTTTCCAACATCCCCGGCGAAACGCAAACCATCTCGGCTGCGATCTATACCTTCATGCAGATCCCGGGCGGCGAAGGAGCGGCAGGGCGGCTTGTCATCGTCGCCATCATCATTGCGCTCGCCGCACTGGTTGCATCCGAATGGCTGGCGCGGCGCGCCGGCCTGCGCTTCCACGGAGAATGAGATGCTGTCCGTGGACGTAGAAAAAAAGCTGGGCGATTTTTCACTCGCCATGCGTTTCGAAGCGAAGGGCGCAGTCACGGCTCTGTTCGGCCCCTCCGGCGCAGGCAAAACCACGCTGGTCAACATGATCGCCGGACTGATGACGCCCGACCGCGGCCGCATCACGCTGGCGATACGGTGCTGTTCGATTCATCGGCAGGGCATCGACATTCCCGCGCACAAACGCCGCATCGGCTACGTGTTCCAGGAAGGCCGGCTGTTTCCGCACATGACGGTGGCGCGCAATCTCGACTACGGCCGGCGGATGAATGGCCTATCGCTTGACGCCGCCGAAGCCGGCCGCGTCATCGACATGCTGGACATCCGGCCGTTGCTGGAGCGGCGGCCCGGCAAGCTTTCCGGCGGCGAACGCCAGCGCATCGCCATCGGCCGCGCCCTGCTGATGCGCCCTCGCCTGCTGCTGCTCGACGAGCCGCTGGCGTCGCTTGACGCCAAGCGCAAGTCCGAGATCCTGCCTTATCTCGAGCGGCTGCGTGACGAAGCGCGCGTGCCGATGGTCTATGTCAGCCACAACGCCGCCGAGATCCGGCGCATCGCGACCTCGGTCGTGTGGCTCGATGGCGGCAACGTCACCGCCGTGCGTGACGTCGAATTTCTGGATACCATGCGCGCCATCGATTTCTGAGGCGCCATGTTCCCTGCCGAACGCATCGTCTGCCTGACCGAGGAAACGGTGGAGACACTGTATCTTCTCGGTGAGGAGCGCCGCATCGTCGGCGTATCCGGCTACGCCGTGCGCCCGCCGCAGGTGCGGCGGGAGAAGCCGCGCGTCTCGGCCTTTATCTCAGCCGATGTGCCGAAGATCCTGGCGCTCGAGCCGGATCTCGTCCTCACCTTTTCCGACCTGCAGGCCGACATCGTGGCCGAACTGATGCGGCAGAACATCGCCGTGCATGCCTTCAACCAGCGCGACGTCGCCGGCATCCTCGACATGATCCGCACATTAGGCGCGCTGGTCGGCGCAACCGACAAGGCGGAAGCGCTCGCGCATTCGCTGGAGCAGCGCATCAGGACGGTGCGCGCGCGCGCCGAAACATTGCGCAGGCGCCCGCGCGTCTATTTCGAGGAATGGGACGAGCCGATGATCTCCGGCATCCGCTGGGTGTCGGAGCTGATCGAAATTGCGGGCGGCATCGAGACCTTTCCCGCACTGGCGCTCCGCAAGAATGCCAAGGACCGCATCGTCACCGGCGCCGACGTGATCGCAGCGAAGCCCGACATCATCGTCGGCTCCTGGTGCGGCAAGAAATTCGTGCCGGCTAAAGTGGCAGCGCGGCCGGGCTTCGACGCGCTGCCCGCGGTGCGCGACGGCTGGCTGCGGGAAATCAAAGTCGACGCTGATCCTGCAGCCCGGGCCGGCGGCGCTCACCGATGGACTGGATGCATTGGCCGGGATCGTCGAGGAATGGGCCGCGGCGCAGCCGCTGGCCAAATAACGTGGACCAAGCGCTATCCGCGCCGGCGCCACCGATCGTCGCCCGGAAACGGCCGTACCTCGTTCGGCTGAGTTCGCTCCAACACGCCTGCGAGATAGTCCAGCGCCTCGATCAGTGCCGGCCCGCCGCACAAGGTATAGCGCGTCGGCAGCGCAATGCGCCGGTTTGGCGGGTAGAGCGCCGTCACCGCGGGATGGGTGAAGAACAGCGCGCCCTGATCCTCCGCCTGCAACGGCGGATCTTTGAGCACGAGCACATCGGGACGCGTCACCAGCAACATCTCCAGCGACATGTAACCGCCATAACCGGACGGCGCACCCGCCGGCAGGCGCAGGCCGGCTTCCGCCAGCAGCGTGGCGACCAGGCTTTGCGGCCCTTCCACATAACCGCCGCGCTCGACCACCAGCGCGGTCCTGGCGACCGGGCGCGCGACGGCGGCAAGCCGGGCACGTGCCGCATCCAACGCCCGCACCATCGTCTCGCCGCGCTCCGGATGGCCGAGCCGCTCCGCCACTGTCAGGATTTGCGTCCGCGCCGCCGCGATATCGGTCACCAGCGCCACATCGACCACGGGAATGTGCAGGTCGGTGAGCATGCGGCGCGTTTCGCGCCGGTCATTCGGCCCCACCAGCACAAGATCGGGCCCGATTGCGACCGTGCTTTCGGCGCTCCAGTCGAGCGTCGGGAAACGGCGCGCCTGCTCGGCCACCACCGAGAGGTGACGGTCCTTCGCATAAGGCGACAGCGCGGCGATCTGATCCGAATTGGCCAGTGCCACCACCAGCTGATCGGCGCAGAGATTGAAAGAAACGACGCGGCGAGGTGAATCGGCCAGCGCCGGAACGGCGGCCAACAGAAACAGCAGGGCGGCGGCAATTTTTTTCATCGAAGTCCCTGTTAACCCATAGCACAGCCGCAAATTCAATGGACCCCAAGCCGAAGCTGTAGGAGATTGCCACCCCTCACGCCATCCGACGAGAGTGCGCGCGGACAAGCAGATGAATTGGTTAAATCGGCAGGACCTGAAGCTTAACGCGGCGCTACTTGCATTGGTCGTGATGCTTTTCGCCCTTTCTTTGATGGTGGGCCCCGCGAATCTTTCCCTTGGCCGCGTGATCGACGCGCTGTTCGTCGGGGATGGGATTTCCGGCATTATCGTGCGCGACATCCGGCTGCCGCGTACCGTTCTGGCGTTGCTGATCGGCGCCACTTTTGGGCTGTCGGGCGCGGCCCTGCAGGGCTTGCTGCGCAATCCGCTGGCGGAGCCAGCGCTGTTCGGCGCGCCGCAGGCCGCCGCCGCCGCCGCCGCACTGGTCATCGCTTTCGGCCTTGCCGGTGCGACCTCGTTTGCCGTGCCGCTCGCCGGCATCGCAGGGACACTGCTGGCGATCGGCAGTTTGCTGGCGATTGCAGGCCGCCGCGCCAGCCTGACCGTAACCATGCTGGCGGGGCTTGCGCTTGCCAGCTTTGCTGGTGCTGCCATCGCGCTGATCCTGAATCTGGCGCCCAATCCCTACATCGCGATGGAAGTCGCCTTCTGGCTGCTCGGCTCGTTGCAGGATCGCAGCAGCGAGCATCTCATGATCGCTGCTCCGTTCCTCGTGGCAAGCTGGGTCATGCTCGGCATGAGCGCGGGTGCTTTCCGTGCGCTCACGCTCGGCGAAGATGCTGCGGCGTCGCTCGGCGTCAATATCGACCGCACCCGCCGCACCGTGGTGGTGGGCGTCGCATTCGGTGTTGGCGCGGCGGTGGCGATCTGCGGCTCCATCGGTTTTGTCGGCCTGGTGGCGCCGCATCTTGTCCGCCGCCTGGTCGGCTACGATCCGGCGCGGGTGATGCTGCCTGCGGCGTTGACCGGCTCGGCACTATTGCTCGCGGCCGATATCGCGGTGCGTCTCTTGCCCGGCGTCGTGGAGATCAAGCTCGGCGTCGTGACGGCGCTGATCGGCGTGCCCTTCTTCGTGGCGATGATTTTCTCCGAGCGCCGCGTGCTGGAAGGAGCGCCGTCATGACAGCGCAAGCTTCTCTGGCTCTGCTGCAAGCGCGCGATATCACGGTGCGGCTGGGCAATGCCGTTGTGGTCGAGCGTGCGGCCTTGACGCTTCATGCCGGCGAACTGGTCGCGCTCGTCGGCCCGAACGGTGCGGGCAAGACGACATTCATCCGAGCGCTGGCCGGGATCCTCGCGGCGGAGGGCGAGATCATGCTGGGCGAGCGCCGCCTCGAATCCATGGGTTCGCGCGCGCGGGCACGCACCATCGCCTATCTGCCGCAAGGGCATGTCTTCTATTGGCCGATGGAGGTAGCGGCGGTGGTCGCGCTGGGGCGCCATCCGCATACGGACCCATTCTCCACGCCATCGCCGCAGGATCGTGCCGCCGTCAGCCGTGCGATGGAACGGACGGCTATCGAGACATTCGCCGATCGCCGCGTCACCACGCTTTCCGGTGGAGAGCGGGCGCGGGTTGCGCTCGCACGCGCGCTGGCGACGGAAGCGCCGATGTTGCTGGCCGACGAGCCGACCGCCTCCCTCGATCCGCGTCACCAGTTGGTGGTGATGGAATTGCTGCGCCGCGCGGCACGCGATGGCGGCGCCGTGCTCGCCATCCTGCACGATCTCACATTGGCGGCGCGGTTCGCCGACCGGGTGATGGTGATGGATCGGGGGCGCGTTGTCGCGGATGCGTCGCCAGCCGAGGCGTTGTCGCCGCAACGGATCGCTGCAGGTCTTCGGCGTCGATACCGTGAGCGTGGATACCGGCGAAGGCATTGTTCCCTTCGCCCGGCATCCGCTCTAGCGCATGATCCGGCGAAGTGGGAACCGGTTCGCCGACCAGATCATGCGCCAAGTTAGTCAGTTAGCGTGAAAGCTGCGTCACCCAGAGTTTGGTCCGCTCCCAGCGGGAGACCGGTGTTTCGGCATCGGCATCCGTTAGCCGCAGGCCGACATTGGTCACCCGTCCATCCACCACGGTATGCGCGATAAGCGCAATCGATCCGAGCGGCAACACGTCGCCTTGCTTCGCCGGCCGCATCAGGTGCGCCGCGAAATCTTCCGCCACAGTCATTCCCCTGTCACCTGGCGCGATCTGCAAATCGTAGGTTTCCGCTATCGAGCCGAGCGTCACGTCTCCGGACACGAAGAAATCGCCGAACGCCCCCATATCAGGCTTGGCGGGAGGCGGCATGTTGACGAAGAAACGGTCGAGCGCTTCGGCCTTTTCCGGCGGCGCCAGCAGATAGACGTAGTCGCCGACCTGAACCGCGTCGCTCTCCACCGCCGGTAGCACCTGTCCGCTGCGCACGATCAGGGTCGGCTTCGCCCATGACGGAATGAGCGGCGGCGCAGATAAGGGCTGTTGGCGCCGACCGGATAGCCGACGAGTTCCTGCCCGAGCTGGCCCGGCAGGTCGAGTTCGATGCGGCGTGGCAAGCGGTTGAGGGGCGGCAATGTCAGGCCGCAGCCAGCGGGCTGCCGGCGCGATCGTCCAGCCCTGAATCAGCAGCGACGTCACCACGACGACAAAAGCGATGTCGAAAAACACCGACGCATTGGGCACGTCGACCAGCAGCGGAATTGACGCCAGGAAGACGCTGACGGCGCCGCGCAGGCCGACCCAGGACACGAAAATCTTTTCCCGGTTGGGATAGCGGAACGGAAGCAACGACAGAAACACCGCCGCCGGGCGCGCGACCAGCATCAGCACAACAGCGACGACGAGCGACGCCAGGATCGTGTCGGGCAGCCGGCTGGGCCAGGCCAGCAGGCCGAGCAGCGTGAACATCGCGATCTGCGCAAGCCAGGTGATGGCGTCGAGAAACACCACCACGTGTTGTGCGCGCGCGTGGGCCGGTTGCCGACAATCAGCCCCGCCAGATACACCGCCAGGAAGCCTGAGGCATGCATGACCGCGGCGAGGCCGAAGATCACCAGCGCGCCCATTGTCACGAAAGGCGCATGCAGCCCCTGCGGCAGCGAAAGCCGGTTGAGCACAAGAACGATGGCCCATCCGCCCGCCGCGCCGACAACAGCGCCGAGACCGGCCTCCTTTAGCGAAAGTCAGAAGGACGTGCTGCCAGGTCTGGTCACCCATGACCAGGAATTCCAGCAGGATCATCGTGAGCAGGATGGCGAACGGGTCGTTGATGCCGGATTCGACTTCGAGCGTGGCTCCGACGCGCGGTCGCAGCCGCAGGCCGCGGGCATGAATGAGAAAGAAAACCGCCGCGGCATCGGTCGAAGCGAGCAGCGCGCCGACCAGCAAAGCCTCCGTCCAATGGAAGCCGAACAGGAACATCACCGCCGGCGCGGTGATCGCCGCCGTCAGCAACACACCCACCGTGGCCAGCGCGGCCGCCGGCGCCAGCACACTGCGGAACGTATTCAGCCTCGTCCGCAGACCGCCGTCGAACAGAATCAATGCGAGGGCGATGGAACCGACGACATAAAGCGATCCCACGTCGTCGAACTTGATCCCGCCCGGGCCGGCTTCGCCCGCCAGCAATCCCAGGAGCAGGAAGATCAGAAGGAGGGGCGCGCCAAAGCGCAGCGCCACAAGGCTCGAAAGGATGCCGGCCAGAGCCAGAAGCGCTCCAAACAGGATAGCGATGCTGAGCGCGTCAACCGAAGCCATTCAATCCAATTCCTCCCCGGCCATTAATGCGGGCCCGGCGTTCATACCACAATGCAAAATCAAAGATTGGGTGAAATTTTTCTACCATCTGCCGCAGGAGCGGCTGGCGGCAAGCCGCGACCATGGCCTTGGCAATCTCACGCTCACCCATCATCACCAGGTTCGCGCCGTGCTTCTTCAGGTGTTCGACTTCCTCGTCGGAGTGAGCCCGCGCGATGATCGGCAGATCGGGCCGAAGGCTTCGCGCCTGGGCCACTACCTGGCCGCCTTCGAAGGCGTCGGGAATGGCGACCAGCAGGCAGCGCGCTCCAGGAAGATTGGCGGCCTCGACCACCTCGGGATCGGCGGCATTGCCAGTGATGACCTGCTCCCCTACCTCACGCAGCCGGCCTGCGATGTCGACATTGTCCTCGATTACCAGACAGGGCGTGTTGGACTTCGCGCAGTCGCGCCCTGATGTAGGTGCCTACCCGGCCATGACCGACCAAGACAACATGATCAGTCAGTTCGGTCTTATGGATCGGTTCGCGGCCCGGCTTGCTCGCTTGCGACTTTGCGCTGTCGGGCGCCGCCGGTTTCTCAACGCGCTGGGTAAACCAGTCGAGCGCGGCGAAGCAGAGCGGATTGAGGACGATCGACGGATCGCGCCGGCAAGGACGAGATCGCGTCCTGCTTCCGGCAGTAACTGCAGCGAAACGCCAAGGCCGGCGAGAATGAACGAGAACTCGCCGATCTGCGCCAGGCTGGCGGACACCGTGGCGGCCGTCAAATTCGGGTAACCGAACAGCCGCACGATCGCAAAGGCCGCGGCCGACTTGCCGATCATGATGATCAGAACCGTCGCCAGCAGCGGAAGCGGCTGCTGCACAATAATCATGGGATCGACCAGCATACCGACCAAGACGAAAAACAGCACGGCGAAGGCGTCACGCAACGGCAGAGTCTCATTCGCCGCGCGCTGGCTCAATTCGGAACCGCTCAAGATCATGCCGGCGAAGAAGGCGCCCAACGCAAAGGACACGTCGAACAATGCCGCCGCCCCGGCGGCGACACCCAGCGCAATCGCCAGGACCGCCAGGCGGAACAATTCGCGCGATCCGGTATGCGCGACGTAATGCAGGATCCAGGGAATAACCCGCCGGCCGACAATGAGCATGATGGCGATGAAGGCGGCGACCTTGCCGAGTGTGATCAAAACCGGCAGCGCAAGGACTTCCAGGCTTCCGGCCCCTTCCGAGCCTTTCAACAGGCCCGCCACCGCGGGCAGCAGCACGAGGGTCAGCACCATCGCGATGTCTTCAACGATCAGCCAGCCGACGGCGATCTTGCCGCGGTCGGTTTCGAGCAGCCGCCTTTCCTGCAAGGCACGCAGCAGGACGACGGTGCTCGCGACCGAGAGGGCGAGGCCGAATACGAGCCCGGCGCCCATATCCCAGCCAAGCAGCGCCGCCAGGCCCATGCCCAGGATGGTCGCGACCGCAATCTGGACGACCGCGCCGGGGATGGCGATCCCCCGCACCGACAACAGGTCGTCGACGGAAAAATGCAACCCGACGCCGAACATCAGAAGGATGACCCCGATCTCCGCCAGTTGGTCGGCGATGTTCTGATCACCCACATAACCGGGCGTGAACGGTCCCATCAGGACGCCCGCCAGCAGATAGCCTACCAGCGGCGAAACCCGCAGCCGCTGCGCCAACACACCAAAGCCGAAGGCCAGCACCAACCCCACCACGATGGTTGAAATAAGCGAATGATGCATCGGGGTTTTTCAACCTTTCAAAGGATAGGGAGCGGCGCGCCGTCATCTTAAGGCACTCCCGGTAAATGTCGTAAGTCAACCTTTGCGTGAACGCATTGTGTCAAGCGGTCGCGTTCGTTATCGGCGCGTCGCGAATCTCACTATGAATCGCGTCACGGTGCGGGGCCCGAATAAATGGAAGAATTCCAGCAGCCCATCAATGCCCTGGCGAACGGCGCCCGGGCCTTTGGCGCCGAATTCACCTCGATCTGGTTTCCGAACGATTATTCCGCGAAATAATCTCAGGCGGCCTTGCGGTTCGACAAGAACTCGCCCATGCGGCCGAGTGCCTTGACGATATTCTCCGTCGAGTTGGCATAGGACAGCCGCACATAACCCTCGCCCAGGATGCCGAAGTCCGGCCCGCCGATGATGGCAACGCCGGCTTCGTCGAGCAGCGCGGAGGCAAGCGGCTTCGCCTTCCAACCGGTCTTCTTCACATTGGGGAACGCGTAGAATGCGCCCTTCGGCGTCGCGCAGGATACGCCCGGCAATTTGTTCAGGCCGTCGACCACGACTTTGCGCCGCGCATCGAAGGCCGTGACCATTTTCGCGACGTCGTCCTGCGGGCCGGTGAGCGCGGCGATCCCGGCGAATTGCGTTGGTGCGTTCACGCAGGAATAGGAATTCACCGCGAGCTTGCGCGCATAGTCATAGAGCTTCTGCGGCCAGATCGAATAGCCGAGACGCCAGCCGGTCATGGCATAGGTCTTCGACCAGCCGTTCAGCAGGATCAGCCGCTCGCGGATCGACGGGTAGGACAGCAGGCATACATGTGCCTCGCCGTCGTAGGTCATCTGGTCGTAGATCTCGTCCGACATCAGCGCGACATCGGGAAACTTCTCCAACCCGGCGACCAGTTTGTCGACTTCCGCTTTGGGCGTGATGCCCCCGGTCGGGTTGGCGGGTGAGTTGATGATGAGCAGCCGCGTCTTCGGCGTGATCAGCTTCAATGTCTCTTCCGCCGAGAAGGCAAAACCGTTCTCCTCGCGGATCGGAACCGGCACCGGCGTCGCCCCGGTATATTCGATCATCGAGCGATAGATCGGAAAGCCGGGATCGGGATAGAGGATCTCCGCGCCCGGCTCGCCGAACATCAGGATCGCCATGTACATGGTGACCTTGCCGCCCGGCACGATCAGCACGCGGTCCGGCGAAACCTCAACGCTGAAGCGCTTGTGCAAGTCCGCGGCTACCGCCTCGCGCAATGGCAGGATGCCGACCGCCGGGGTATAGCCGTGCTGGCCGTCGCGCAGCGCCTTCACCGCGGCCTCGACGATATGCGCAGGGGTCGGGAAGTCCGGCTGGCCGATGCCCAGATTGACGATGTCCCGACCCTGCGCCATCAGCGCCGTGGCGCGCGCCAGCACGGCGAAGGCGTTTTCTTCACCCATGCGGTCGAAGGAGGCAATTGTCTTCAGCATAGCGTTTCCTCCGGAATAGCTCGTTGCCCCCGCGTATCAGCGCGCTCTCTCGGTCCTTCGTCCAATCTGAATCTCGGCCATCTTCAACACCTCGAAGATAATGGCGACGGACCATCCGATCAGAAGCAGGCCGTTCAGCGCGATGACGGGTCCAATGAGCCGCCATCCGCCGCCGGCAACCACATCGCCATATCCCAGCGCCGTATAATTCTCGAAGGCGAATTCGAATGGCTCGAGGTTCGGCACCGTGATGCCGGCAACTTCCAAGAAGGCCGCCCAGACCGCGATTTCCATGACATGCGCTGTAGTCAGCACGGTTACCGTAACCATCATCAATGCTGCGACCCGCTTGAAGACATGCAAGTCATCGGTCCGCCCTGCGATATGCCGGGTGGCGACCACCACCAGCCCCGTCACCACCGCATGAAAGCCAAAATTGATGACGCTGATGAGGCCGCCAGCCAAGAGTGGAATCAACATATGCCCGGCCCGCCCCTCTGTTGAGGCATCAGTTCACCGTATCCCCGCTGTGAAATCAAATCCGGATGCCTAGATAAAGAGTTGCATACCAAAGGAGGCCCGATGGCGAAGAAGTCGAAACCGCAAGTCCCGCGCAAAGGCTTCCTCCGATCACGGCTTTGGTTCGATAATCCCGACAATCCCGGGATGACTGCGCTTTATCTGGAGCGCTATCTCAACAACGGGCTGACCAAGGAAGAACTGACCAGCGGCAAGCCGATCATCGGCATCGCCCAGAGTGGCTCAGATCTTGTGCCCTGCAACCGGCACCATCTTGAGTTGGCGAAGCGCGTGCGGGAAGGCATTTATGCTGCCGGCGGCGTCGCCTTCGAATTCCCGACGCATCCCTTGCAGGAAACCGGCAAGCGGCCGACCGCGGCGCTTGACCGCAACCTCGCCTATCTGAGCCTCGTCGAAGTGCTCTACGGCTATCCGCTCGATGGCGTCGTGCTTACCACCGGCTGCGACAAGACCACGCCCTCGGCGCTGATGGCCGCTGCGACGGTGAACCTTCCCGCCATTGTCCTCTCCGGCGGGCCGATGCTCAACGGCTACTACAAGGGAAAACGCGTCGGCTCCGGATCGGTGATCTGGCAAGCGCGACGCGACCATGCGGCGGGCCTGATCGACTACAAGGAATTCATCGACATCGCCGCCGCTTCAGCGCCGTCCATTGGACACTGCAACACCATGGGCACCGCCTCGACGATGAACGCGCTGGCAGAAGCGCTCGGCATGTCGCTGCCCAGCTGCGCAGCCATTCCCGCGCCCTATCGCGAGCGCGGGCAAATTGCATATGAGACGGGCAAGCGCATCGTGCAGATGGTGCACGACGACGTGAAGCCGTCCGACATCCTCACCCGCAAGGCCTTCGAGAACGCCATCGTCGCCTGTTCCGCCATCGGCGGATCGACCAACGCGCCAATCCATCTCATCGCGCTGGCACGGCATATCGGCGTGAAACTTGAGATCCAGGATTGGGACAGGATCGGCTACGACATCCCGCTGCTCGTGAACATGGAGCCGGCCGGCGAATATCTTGGCGAAGAGTATTACCGCGCTGGCGGGCTGCCCACCGTGCTGAAGGAATTGCTGAAGGCGGGCCGCATTCACGGCGACGCACCGACGGTCAACGGAAAGACCCTCGAACAGAACGTTAAGCGCGCCAGTGCGCCCGACGGCGACGTGATCCATCCTTACAACAAGCCGTTGAAGCATCAGGCCGGCTTCAAGGTGCTGTCGGGCAATCTCTTCGACGCCGCTATCATGAAGACCAGCGTGATCTCGGAGGAGTTCCGCGCGCGCTACCTGTCCGACCCGTCGAATGTGCTGGAAGGCCGCGCCGTGGTGTTCGACGGGCCGGAGGATTATCACGCGCGCATCGACGATCCGTCGTTGAAGATCGACGAGCACACGCTTTTGTTCATTCGCGGCTGCGGCCCGCTCGGCTTTCCGGGCAGCGGCGAGGTAGTGAACATGCAGCCGCCCGCGGCGATGATCAAAGCGGGCATCGAACTCGCTGCCTTGCATCGGCGACGGCCGCCAGTCCGGCACCTCGGGATCGCCCTCCATCGTGAACGCTTCGCCCGAAGCCGCAGACGGCGGCGGCCTCGCGTTGCTGGACGCCGTGGTTTCCGTCGGCCAGGCCATCCGCCGCGAGGTCGCCGCACTCGGCGACGGCATCGAGCGCGCCATTGCGCGCGCCGCCGAGCTCGAGTCCATGGTCAAGAACGAAGTCGGCACGCTCGAGCGCGCCTATGACGAGAACGAGATCCGCGTCCGCGGCCTGGTCGAGGAGCTGCAGAGCGAGCGCGACGCCATCGTCACCCACGGCAACCGCCTGCGCGAGGCGATGTCGTCGGCGCACGACGCCTTCTCCCTCGACATCGACAGCGTGACGGAGCGCATCAACAACTCGATCACCGACGTGACCGACCGGGTCACCGGCGAGATCGTCGCCCGCTCCGACGCGGCGCGCATGCAGATCTCCGCCGCCGGCGATCTCATCATCGACACCCTCACCCAGAAGGGCCGCGAGTCCACCGACCGCATGACCCAAGTCGGCGTCGAGATCGCGCGCGCGATCAGCGCCAAGGGCGACGCCGTCGGCGACGCCCTCTCTACGCATCTCGTTGCGTTGGAAGAGGCGATCATCAAGCGCGGCGCCGAGATGGCCGACCGCTTCGCCGAGGAGAGCCAGGGGCTCGGCGGCCGCATCACCAATTCGCTCGCCAGCTTCGATTCGACGCTGAAGGTGCACGGCTCCAACATCGTCGACCAGATCACCTTCACCGCCACCACGCTCACCGAGAGCACCGAGCAGGCGCTCAACGGCTTCGACGAGCGCATGGGCAAGAAGACCAAGGAAGTCACCGAGAACATCGAAGCGCGCATGGGCCGCATCGAAACCGCCCTCGACGAGCGCACCCAGAAACTCAACGAGACGCTCGGCGCCCGCACGCTGGAGTTCGCCCGCACCATCGCCGAGGGCACCCGCTCCACCACCGACGCGGTGGACAAGACCGTCGCCGGCATGGGCGATTACTTCGCGGCGCGCGCCCGCGAGATCGCCAACACCATCGCCGAGCGCGCCGAAGCCATCGACAATACGCTCGGCAACCGCGCCGTCGAGGTGGCCACCTCCATGGCCAACAAGACCGCCACCATCGAGCAGACGCTGAACGAGCGGGCCGCTTCGCTGGAACAGACGCTCGACGGCCGCGCCGCCTCGCTCGAGCAGACGCTCAGCGACCGCGTCATCTCCATCGAGCAGACACTCAGCGACCGCGCCCTCAATCTGCAACAGACGCTGAGCGAGCGGGCCACCAACCTTGAGCAGACCATCGACCAGCGCACGCAGCAGATCACCGCCACCCTCACCGAGCGCGCCGACGGCGTCGACCAGGCGCTCGGCAAGCGCGCCCAGGAGGTGGCCGCCACGCTGCTCGAGCGCACCAACGCGATCGAGCAGGCGCTCGGCCAGCGGGCGCTGGAGCTCACCGCCTCGCTCGACCACAACGTCACCCGCTTCGACGAGACCGTCGGCACCAAGCTCACCGCCATCGTCGAGTCGATCGAGGCCCGCGGCACGCAAGTCACCGACGCGCTCGCCGCCAAGATCGAGCGCGTCACCGAGGTGCTGCGCAACGACACCGCCCAGATCGAGCGCTCGCTCGGCTCGCTCGCCGAGGAAGTGTCGCGCGCGTTGCTCGAGCGCACCAAGGAGATCACGCTTGCCCGCGAGAGCCTGCGCACCGACGTCTCCGGCGTGCTCAAGCAGCTTGAGTTGGCCAACCAGCAGCTCCAGGTCGTGCTCGAAGGCGTCAGCGGCAACCTCGGCACCATGGAAGGGACGCTCGCCGAGCGCCTCTCCTCGCTGCAGACCTCGATCGAGGGCACGGTCAACACCACCCGCACGGTCATCGACTGGGCGGGCGGCCAGGTCACGGACCTGCGAGAGATCTCAAGCGGCGTCCTGCGTGACCTCTCGACGCTGACGCTGCGCTTCGAGAACCAGGGCAAGTTCATCGCCGGCATCGCCGAGGCGCTGGGCGAGACCCACGGCCGCATCGACCAGACGCTCGCCGACCGCCGCAACGCGATCGAGGAGATCGTGGCGCTGCTCGGCCGCCTGTCGGGCGACCTCGAGGGCAAGCTCGCCGGCCGCGCCAACGAGCTCGGCGAGCGCCTCGCCGCGTTCAATCAGCTCCTGCAGGAGGCCCTCGGCCAGGCCGAAACCCGCGCCCGCGAAACCGCCAACCTCGTCGCCGAGACCACCACGACGGCGACCCAGGCCATCACCAACCAGTACGAGCTCATCCGCGGCGCCTACTCCGAGGAGCGCGGCCGCACCGCGATCGCGCTGAAATCCACCTACCAGGAAGCCGTCGAGGAGATGGGCGGCCTGTTCCACGAGATGAACGAGCGCTTCGCCGTCGCCGCGCGGGAACTGCGCGACATGGCGGAGGAAGTGCAGCGTTCGCTCGAGCTCACCCGCGAGGAATTGAAGCGGGGCGTGCTGGAGCTGCCCGAGGAGACCCGCGAGAGCGCCGCCGCCATGCGCCGCGTGGTCGCCGACCAAATCAAGGCGCTTTCCGAGCTGAACGACATCGTCGCCCGCCATGGGCGGAGGGTCGATCTCTCCGAGGCCCGCCGCGGCGCCAGCACCACCTTCCGCGGTGGCGGCGGTGGCGGCGAGGAGCCGGCGGCGCCGATCCGTGCTCCGCGCGAGGCGGCCCCCGTGCAGGAGCTGCCCCGCCCCGCCCCGCGCACCGCGCCGCGCGAGGAGGAGGAAGAGGAGTTCGAGGAAGAGGTGGCCGTCGCCACCGAACCGCGCCGGGCGCCGCCGCGCGAAGCCCGCGAGCCGCAGCCGCAGGCCCAGACGCGCGATAATGCCGAACGCTCCGGCTGGCTCGGCGACCTCCTGTCGCGCGCCTCGCGCGAGAGCGAGACGTCGCGCCGCACGCCGCTGCAGACCATCGAGTCGCTGGAACTCGCTGTCCGCCGACGTCGCCCGCATGATCGACCATGATGCCGCGGTCGAGCTGTGGGACCGCTATAAGCGCGGCGAGCGCAACGTGGTGGGCCGCAGGCTCTACACCGCCCACGGCCAGAAGACCTTCGACGAGATCCGCCGGCGCTACCGGCGCTCGGCCGAGTTCCGCGACACCGTCGACCGCTACATCGAGGAGTTCGAGCGCCTGCTCGACCAGGTGGCGCGCGACGACCGCGGCCAGGGCCTCACCCGCACGTATCTCACGTCGGACACGGGCAAGGTCTATACGCTCTTGGCCCACGCCGCCGGGCGGTTGGAATAAGCGAAGCTACAAGTTGAAAATGCAAATGGCCGGGATTTTTTCCCGGCCATTTTGCTATCCGAGCGGCAGCAGCGACGGTGCCGAGCCGCTCACGGCTCGACGATCACCATCCACCCCACACCGAAGCGGTCGGCGACCATGCCGAAGCGCTTGGCGAAGAAAGTCTTGCCGAGCGGCATGCGCACCTCACCGCCGTCAGAAAGCGCGGCGAACAGCCGGTCGGCCTCCGCTTCGTCCTTGGCGTTCAGCGAAAGCGAGAAGCCCTCGAATTTCGGCTTGCCCTGGGCGCGGCCGTCGGACGCCATCACGGTGCTATCGCCGATGCGCAGGGCGGCGTGCATGATCTTGTTCTCGCTGCCGGGCGCGACCATGCCGGGCGGCGGCGGGTCCGGGCTTTCGTTGAAGCGCATCAGCATGCCGACCTTGGCGCCGAGCGCCTTCTTGTAGAACTCCACCGCCTCCTCGCAGCGGCCGTCGAAGAACAGATAGGGTGTCACCTGCATGATCTCTTGCTCTCTCGGTTAGAGGTACGCCATCAGCCTGCCCAGCGTCGGCACCGAGAGCCAAATCACGATCGAGGCCATCACCTGCGCCCGCCCCAGCGCCGGCGCCTGCGTATCCCAGCGCGAGATGTGGCGCGTCCACAGGAGGCGGAAGGCGACCGCGTTGACGAGGCCGAGCACCACCAGCGAGAGCTTGATCTGCAGGATGCGGTTGCCGGCGAGCGGGCCGGCGTCGGCGGTGAACAGCGTCAAGCCGGTCGGAACGATGAGGCAGATGCCGACGATGGTGAACGGCGTGAGAAAGCGCGACACCGCCTTGATCGGTAGGTTGCGGGCGAAGCCGAGGAAGCGCAGATCGAGCGCGAGGATCGGCCCGACCAGCAGGATGACGCCGATCACGTGCAAGACGTTGGCGGTCGGATAGATCCAAAGCGAATGGCGGATGGCGAGGCCGAGCCCTGAAATCCATCAGCGCCGCCGCCCACGCCGGTACGTTCGCGGCGTGCTCCATCAGCGCATCTCGAAGACGCGGCCGCCGATGGTCAGCCGCTCGGCGCGCATCTCGTTGTCGACGGACTTGCTCGGGTAGCCTTCCGCCTTGAGCCGCTTGCCGACGGCGATGTCGCCGCGCTCGACGCCGCGGGTGGACATCCGCGACGGCGGCGCCAGCACCACGTTCCAGCGCTTGCCTTGGCCTTCCATGACCAGCTCGCCGTGGGGGAACTCGTAGCGCGACTCCAGCACCGGGCCCTCGAGCGTGATCACCTTGCTCGGGTCGTAGCTGCCCCAGCCGTGATGCGCCGCCGCCGTACCCGCGACGAGTGCCGCCGCGCCTGCCAGGATTACGCCTGCCGAGAGATATGTGCGCATTCTGAATCTCCTTACGCTCTCTTCCATGATGAGCCGAACGATACACCGGGGTAAAGCCCGCGCGGCGGCTTCTTGTTCCCCGCAGCCCGTAAAGCTATTGCGTGCGCGGACCGGAGCCGGACACCGGCCGGCCGGTCTGCTTCTGTTTGGCCTGCGGCTGCCGCTGGGTCAGCGGCTGGTCCTCCGGGTTCGTCGTGGGCGTGGTGGACCCCGAGCGGCGGCCGAAGATGATCTGGCTGGGGTTCTGCTCGAGCTGGCGCACGAAGCGGGAGATGTCGGCGGCGGTGCGCCGGGCGTCGACGGCAAGCAGGCGGTATTCCTTGAGCATCGGCGTCGCCCCTTCGCCGAGGTTGTCGGCGGCCTCGCGCACCGATTTCGCCGCGGCGCTAAGGTCGGTGACCATGGTGGCGCCGCCCTTGATCAGCTCCTTGCCCGAGGTGTTGAGCTCGTCGGTGAAGGTGGCGACGTTCTTCATGATCTCGTTGAGGCGCTGCTCATTGTCGGCGAGCATGCGGTCGACGCGGCCGATGAGAGCGCGCGCCGCCTGCATCAGGTCCTGCATCTGGTTCGGATCGGCGACGAGGCGCGGCGGCTTGCCGCCCTCGCCCTCGAGCTTGGGCGCGTCCGGCTTGCCGCCGGTGAGCGTGACCGAGGCGATGCCGGTGAGGCCCTGGAACTCGAGCCCCGCCTTGGTGTCCTGGCGGATCGGCGTGTTGGCGGCGACGCCGACCTGGGCGACCACCCGCTGCGGGTTATTGGCGTCGAGGTCGAGGCGATAGACCTCGCCGACGCGGATGCCGTTGAAGTTCACCGCCGAGCCCTTGCGCAACCCGGACACCGAGCCGTCGTAGACGATCTCGTAGTTGGCGCGCGAGGCGGAGTCGCCGACGCGCTGGAACCACCAGACGAAGCCGAAGGCGCCGAAGATGACGGCGAGCGTGAACACGCCGATCAGGAGATAATTCGCTCTCGTTTCCATACGCGCCTCAGTGTTTGCGAACGCGGGCCTGCGCGACGTTGCGCGCCCGCTTGCCGTGGAAGTATGCCTTGAGCCAGGGATGATTGGCCGCGAGCATGGACTCGATCGAGCCCTGCGCGATCACCCGGCCGTCCGCCAGCGCCGCCACCCGGTCGCAGACCGTGTGCAGGCTGTCGAGGTCGTGGGTCACCATGTAGACGGTGAGCCCCAGCGTCTCCGACAGCGCCATGATGAGGTCGTCGAACTCGCCGGCGCTGATCGGGTCGAGACCCGAGGTCGGCTCGTCGAGGAAGACGATCTCCGGGTCGAGCGCCAGCGAGCGCGCAAGCGCCGCCCGCTTGATCATGCCGCCCGACAGCTCCGACGGCATCTTCTTGCACACGTCGGCATCGAGCCCGACCATCTCGAGCTTGGCGAGCGCGATCTCGTCCATCAGCCGCTTCGACAGGTTGAGATACTCGCGCATGGGGAACTGGATGTTCTCCCGCACCGTGAGCGAGGAGAATAGCGCTCCCTGCTGGAACAAGACGCCCCAGCGCCGCTCCAGCGCCTGACGGGCGTCCTCGTCGAGCTCGTCGAGGTTTTCGCCGAACACCGCGATCGAGCCGTGCTTCTTTGGCACGAGCCCGATGATGGTGCGCATCAGCACCGACTTGCCGCCGCCCGAGGCGCCGACGAAGCCGAGGATCTCGCCGCGCTTGACGTCGAGAGAAAGGCCCTTGAGCACGTCGGCGCCGTTGAAGCCGACGACGAGGTCGCGCACCGAGATGATGTTGTCGCTTTCGGCCATCACATATCGATCCCGGCGAAGAACATGGCGAACAAGCCGTCGAGCACGATGACGAGGAAGATGGCTTTCACCACCGAGGCGGTGGTGTGGTAGCCGAGCGAGTTGGCCGAGCCCTGCACGCGCAGGCCCTCGACGCAGGCGACGAGACCGATGACCAGCGCCATGAACGGCGCCTTGATCATGCCGACGCGGAAGGTATCGATGGTGATGACCTCGCGCAGCCGGTCGATGAACACCTCCGGCGCGATGCCGCCGTAGAGCCAGCAAACCAGGCCGCCGCCGAACAGCGCCGCCATGGACCCGATGAAGGTCAATAGTGGCAGGGCGATGACCAGCGCGATCAGCTTGGGCAGGATCAGGATCTCGACCGGGTCGAAGCCCATGACGCGCAGCGCGTCGATCTCCTCCTGCATCTTCATCGAGCCGATCTCGGCGGTGTAGGCGCGAGCCCGAGCGGCCGGCGATCATGATCGAGACGATGAGCACTCCCACCTCGCGCAGCACCAGGATGCCCACCATGTCCACCACGAAGGGCTCGGCGCCGAACTTGGAGAAGTGGAAGAGACCCTGCTGCGCCAGGATGGCGCCGATGAGGAACTGGATCAGCACGATGATCGGCACCGCCCGGTAGCCGACGGTGTCGAGGTGGTGGACGATGGAGGTGAAGCGGAAATGGCTGGGATGGAGGATGATGCGGCCGGCGGCGATCACCACGGTGCCGAGGAAGCGCAGGATCGCCGTCAGGTCGTCGACCGACTCGGCCACGCCCTTGCCCACGTGCTCCAGCGCATCGCGGATCGGCGGCGTCGGGCGGTGGCGCGGCAGCGGCTTGAGGTTGGAGTGGGCGACCTCGCTGATCAGCACCTGGTAGCGCGGGTCGAGGGAGACGATCTGGGTGCTGATGCCGGCGTCGGCCCAAGTGCGCCTGAGGCGCTCCAAGAGCCAAGCGCCCACGGTGTCGAGCCGCGCCAAGCCGCGGGCGTCGATCTCCACCCGCTCGACTTGCGGGCGCTCGCGCACCACCGCATCGACCAGAGGCTCGATCTCGCCCGCGCGCTGCGCGGTCCACTCACCTGCCGGGGCGATCACCAAACGCCGACCGTCAAGCGTACTACTGAGAAAGGCGTCGGCGGCCACTACCAACTCCCGCGCAGGCCTCGCTTCTAGGCCCCGCCCCTTGGTAATACTCAACCGGCACCCTCGCGTCGAGTCTTTCCGCCCCTCGAAAGTGACAAAAAACCCAATGACGGCAAAGCTTTCCGCCCGTTCCGAGAGGTGGCCGATCAGGGGCGTGTTCGCCATCAGCCGCGGCGCCAAAACCGAGGCGAGCGTGGTGGTGGCGGAGATCGCCGACGGCCCGTTCACTGGCCGCGGCGAGTGCGTGCCCTACGCCCGCTACGGCGAGAGCGTGGAAAGCGTCATGGCCGCGATCGAAAGGCTCGTCGCCGCGGTCGCCGGCGGCCTCGACCGTCTGAACTTGCAAGCGGCACTCCCGGCCGGCGCCGCGCGCAACGCCCTCGATTGTGCACTCTGGGACCTGGAAGCCAAGCGCGCCGGCATGCGGGCGTGGGAACTTGCCGGATTGCCCGAGCCGCAGCCTGCGTCGACCGCCTACACGATTTCGCTCGACACGCCGGCCGCCATGGCCGAGGCGGCAGGTGCGGCACCCTATCCGCTCTTGAAACTGAAGCTCGGCGGCGAAGGCGACCTCGCACGCCTTGCCGCCGTTCGGGGTGCGACCCAGGCCCGCCTCATCGTCGATGCCAACGAAGGCTGGCGGGCGGAAAACATCGAAGAAAACCTCGCCGCCTGCGCCGCTGCGGGCGTGGAGCTTGTGGAGCAACCGCTACCGGCCGGCGCGGACGATGCCCTTGGCCGCATCAAGCGCCCAGTGCCGGTATGCGCCGATGAAAGCATCCATGACCGCATTGGCCTGCCGCTTCTCACGCGCAAGTACGATGCGATCAACATCAAGCTCGACAAGGCAGGCGGCCTCACCGAAGCGCTCGCGCTTGCCGCCGAGGCCGAGCGCGCCGGTTTGCAACGCATGGTCGGCTGCATGGTGGGGACTTCGCTCGGGATTGCGCCTGCCCTCTTGCTCGCCGAGGGCGCCGCCTTCGTCGACCTCGACGGGCCGCTGTTGCTCGCCCGCGACCGCCCGGACGGCCTGCGCTACGAGGGGGCGCGATTGTTTCCACCGGCGCCGGCGCTGTGGGGCTGAGATAGCGTCAATCAAATGCTCGGGACGAGTCATCAGGCGGGTGCGTACTTCGGTTTGTTGGAACGGCTCGCATCAGTCGCTAACGCGCAGTTCGGTACCGAAGAACTGGATGACGTCGTTTGCCACCTGTTGATGAATTGCAGCCCGATCAACTCCATCGGAATCGCTGCAGATCGGAATGCCAACCACTCGGGCAAGGATCGGTCCGATGATCGCGCGGCATTCAGGCACATAGACGAAGTGGCCAACCGCGCGTTTGATTTCCTTTGCGCCCGGGATCAGCGTTGCCAACGCACTTGAGTTTGCCTGCGGCTCGAGAATCTCATCGAATTGCGCGGTGTCCACGACGAAGCGGGCGCTGATCGATTTCAACGAGTTCTTCGCTGAAACCCTGGCCGGGCCCGGTCGCCATGATGTAGTACGCCTTGATGCGCGCATCGCGAACAGATTCTTCAGCGTCCGCGGCTTGCACCGACGATATGTCGTCCTTGAGCGTTCCATCGCAATAAAAATCCTTCTTCGCCGCCTTGTCGCAGAAGGCGCGCTGGCGGACTGGATCGTATTTTCCCCCCGCCAGACTTACGCCGGTCCAGCCGCCGAACGAGTGCCCAATGAACCCGATCTGGCGCTCATCGATAAGCGCCGCCCACTTCGGCTCTCTCAATATCTGATCGAGCGCGAACGAGACGTCGGTTGAACGATCCCAGAGGCGATAACGCCCCGCGATCGTTTGATCATCGCCCAAAGTTCCCGGGTGCGAAGTCGAGAGGACCACGTAACCAGCGTTTACTAGTCTCAGCGCTAGCCAACCTTGAGAGTACCTCGATCCCCAATTGCCATGCGAGATGACAATGAGCGGGCGCTTAGCGACGTCACGATGCGCATCGGCTCCGCGTGCAATCATGATGGGGCGCAGCGGAAGCCGGAACGACACCGCCTCCGCCTTCGCGCCAGGTACCGGCTGGTACCAAAGCTCGACCGGAAAACTGCGGGAAGTCGATTTGTTGTTCATTTCGATCGTGACTGAGCCGACCGTGCGCTCGGCCTCCACGGAGCGAGCTGCGAAAGGCAAGACGCTAAGTACCCCTGCCAAAACCAACGGTACGGTTTTCATCGCGGGCTCCATTGCGTTGACCGATGCTCTCGCCTCCCCGCGGAATGTGTGCGTGCAGGGCCTGACTGTTTAGACGGGCGCTGTTACAATCTTCCCTAACCTAGGGTTTGGGATCATGGCTGGCGTTGAAGGCCTTCGCGGAATGATCGGGTTCGTGAAGACGGTTGCGGCGGGCAGCTTTACGGGAGCAGCTAAGGAGCTTGGCGTGTCCCCCGTCGCCGTGAGCAAGAACGTGCAGCGCCTCGAGCGGCAGCTGGGCGTGCGCCTCCTGCAGCGCTCCACCAGAAAGCTCAGCTTGACCCAGGAAGGTCGCCATTTCTATGAGCGCTGCACTGGCCCGCTACGTGAGCTCGAGAGCGCACAGGCGGCTGTTAAAGACAGGGGGCGCTCGCCGGCGGGAAGGCTGCGCGTAACATCGATTTCGCCGTTTGGCCGAACTTACGTCTTGCCGCTGCTCCCGACGTTCAGCCGGCATTTTCCGGAGATCGAGATTGAGCTGCATCTGGACGATGCGATCAGTGACATGATCGCTGAAGGCTACGACGTCGGAATTCGCGCCGGCACGATGAAGGACAGCACCATGGTCGTGCGCGAGATCGCGTCACTTCATTTCGTGGTGTGCGGAGCGCCATCCTATCTTGCGAGAAATGGTGTACCGCAGAATCCTGCCGATCTCGCGGGCCATAACTGCTTGCGACTACGCGGCCGGAGTGCTCCCGGAAGAGGGCTCAATTGGATCTTGGGTTTGGACGGAGTGCCCGCCTCGCCGCCGGTTGACGGCAATTTTCTTGCGAACGACGTCATCACGCTCGTGACGGCGGCCGTGCACGGACACGGCTTGGCGTTTGCGCCTCTTCCGTTTGTACTTCCGTTGTTTCGATCGGATGCCTTGGTGCCGATACTACCGCAATGGATCTCGAAGCCTGCTCACCTGTTCATGCATTATCCAAACCGCAAGCACTTGCCAGCGCGCGTCCGCAGCTTTGTGAATTTCATGCTCGATCGTTTGCGAAAGAATCCCGACCTGACTTCGGACCCGCGAGTACTCATCGCCCCGTTCGTTCGCTCGAAGCCATAGTTTGTCGCCATCCCCGGAACGGGTCAGAAAATTACCGTCTCCGGTGCCACGCATTCAACCTAGTGTTGGCCGGTTGCAGGATCGGCTCGACCGATCGATCGAATTGGCACACCCGCGACCACCTCTCGCGGCACGACATCGCGGTTCACCAGCGCGGCAGCGGCGACGAAGGCCTCCGGTCCAATCGTACACCCCGCCAACACGACAGCGGCGGCGCCCACAAAGCTGCCCCGCAGGACCGTGACCCCGGCCGTCTCCGAGGGAAAGCATGCCATCAGCGGATGATCCTTGTAGCCAACGTTTAGATGCGTAAGCAGGATCGCGCGCGGCGCCAGCGTGACGTGATCCTCAAGCACCACGGGCGCAGCAAGATCGATCAGCACCTCGGGGCCGATGAAGCAGTTCCCGCCAATTCGCAGCGCGCTGAATCCGCCGCGATCGACATTGATTAGCGTGAAGCGATGCAGAATCGTATTTGAACCAACCGTGGCGCCACACAAACGAAGAAAGATCGATCGCAGCGGCGGAAAGGGAACTACCCGAAAAATCGCCAGCAGGACGGAGGTCCACACATACCATCCGGCGCGGTGAAGTCCGATTTCGCCAAACGCCTTCACCGCTGCACCTTGTTTTTCAGTTTCGCGACGACGCTGCCGAACCGCCGAAGCTTGTGAAGGTGCAGGAGCGAATTGCGGAATATCCTCACCGACGATGGCTTATCGGCGCGACGTTGATACAGCGCTGGAATCTCGATGATGCGCAATCCGGCCAGATACGCCCGCACCATGATCTCGGTGTCCCAGAACCAGCCCTGATCCTGCACGGTGTCGAGCACCGGTAGAATTCGATCTCGCCGAAAAAACTTACACCCCGTCTCCGTGTCGTTGAGCGGGAGGCCTAGCCGCCACCTGAGGAGGGCGCGATAGCCGCGGCTCATAACGTATCGGTGGAGCCAACCGAGATGCAGCGTGTGGATGCGCAACGCGGTCGCGACATCATATCCCTGCTCCAGCGCGACAAGGCACGGCAGGATGTGTCCTGCCTTCACCTCGAGGTCGATGTCGATGAAGCCGACAAGACGTCCGTGTGCCGCGCGAATACCGTCTGATAAGGCGCCGCCGCGACCCACGTTTTGAACGTGCTCGATCTTGCGGAGATCGCGTTCCGGGTTCGCGGCCACAATGCGGTCGATGACGGCGCTCGTTCGATCACGGCTGGCGTCGTCGACAAAAATCACTTCGCTGACCAATCGAAGCGAGTCAAGAACGCGGAAGATTTCGCCGACGCTGCGCTCCAGAATGGATTCCTCGTTGTAGCAGGCAAGAACGAGGGACAAATCCGGCTTAGACGCGATCATGCGGCGATCCGGGAGAACAGGTCGAACCGCTTGGGTTCCCGGTGTGGGGGTCATCGTCGGACATCGCCGGACGCTACCGTGTTGTCTTCGCTTCAAGAAGCACAGTCGCGGACATCGCGAAAAAACCTCCGCGAGCCCTGGCTCCGGGCTAAGATATCCCCAGACCGGTCAAAATACGCATTGGCCTTAAGCCGCTGATCTCTTTACCTTCCGCCTGGGCGGGTTCTTGTTGCGTTGCATTGCGTTACCTGCCGCAACCGGAATTTCGTTTATGTCCCAGCCGCCCCTCTCCCGTTCCGCCATCGACGCCGAATTCGAGGCCATCGCTTCGGCGGTGATGGAGACCGCGCGCGGCCGCTGGTTCCTCACCGAATACGCCCGGCGCAACCGCAACGCCGACACCCGCATCGTGCTCGAGATGCTGGCGCGCGTCGAGCGCACCACGGCGCGGCGCAGCGGCATCCTCGAGGCCGACCGGCTGCGCGGCGATCTCGCCGAGCTCGTCCAGCTGATCGAGCGTGCCAAGATCAACATGGCCGGCGTCGGCGAGGCTTCCGCCGCCGAGGTGGCGCGCGAGGCGCCGAAGGCGTTGGAGACCATCGTGGTGACCAGCGAGCGCACCACCGGCGACGTGCTCAACGCCACCGAGCGCATCCAGGAGGTGGCCTGGATGCTGCGCGAGCGCGGCATGCCGGCGTCGATCTGCAACGAGCTCGATACGCTGACCGCCGAGGTCTATGGCGTCTGCGGGGCGCAGGACCTGAATCACCGGCGCATCGTGCTCCTTACCGATCTGTTGCGCCTCGTCGAAAGCCGCGTCGAGACCATGCTCGCGGCCAAGCGCCGCGAGGACGCGGAGGCGCGCGCGCTGGCGCAAGTCATCGACGAAGGCCGCATTCCCCTCGAGCTGCACCTGCCGCGCGTGCCTGAGATCGCGCCGGAGGCGGCGGCGAAGCCGGCGGCGCCCACAATCGCGCCGACCGCGCTGGTCGCCCCCGAAATGGCGGTCGTTGCGGCGCCGGCACCGCCCCCTGAGGCGAAGGCCGAGCCGGCAGCCGCGCCGTCGCCGGTCGCGGTCGCGCCATTACCGGAACCCGCCGCCGTCCTCGCATCCGCGCCCGAAGCGACGGCAGCGCCCGCGATAGCGGCCGAGGTCGCGCCGCCGGAGCCCGTGACACCGCCCGTGCGGCCGGCGCGGCCGAACTTCGAGCGCCTGTCCACGGTGGAGCGCACCGCACTGTTTTCCTAGTCGCGGCGGGACGACAGCAGTTAGCCCGCGATCACCTGCGCGAACATCGCGGCATCCACGTTGCCGCCGGACAGCACCACCACCGCCGTCTTGCCCTTCACGTCGATGCCGCCCGCGAGCACCGCGGCGAGCGCTACGGCGCCGCCAGGCTCCACTACGAGCTTGGGCTCGGCGAAGGCGAAGCGCATAGCTTCGCGCACCTCGTCGTCGGAGACCGCCACCCCCTCGCCCACGAGCTTGCTCGTGATGGCGAAGGTGATCTTGCCGGGCTCGCCCACCAGCAACGCGTCGCAGATCGAGCCCACCAGGTGCGCGTTCTTCTCGCGCTTACCCGCGCGGAACGAGCGCACGTGGTCGTCGAAGCCCACGGGCTCCGCTGTGATGATGCGCGCGTCCGGATAGCGCGCCTTGATGCTAAGCGCGATGCCGGCGGCGAGCCCGCCGCCCGACGCCGGCACCACCACGATGTCGGGCTTCAGGTCGCGCAGCGCCATGTCCTCGGCGATCTCGCGGCCCACGGTGCCTTGGCCGGCGATGACGAAGCGGTCGTCGTAGGGCGGCACCAGCGTCGCTCCCTTCTCCCGCGCGATGCGCGCGGCGATGGCGTCGCGGTCATCGCGCTCCCGGTCGTAGAGCACGATGTCGGCGCCGAGCGCGGCGGTGCGCTCGCGCTTCAGCGCCGGCACGTCGGCGGGCATCACGATGGTCGCCGGCAAGCCGAGGAGCTGCGCCGCCGCCGCCACGCCTTGCGCGTGATTGCCCGAGGAGAAGGCGACGACGCCCTTGGCCCGATCCTCCGGCGCGATGCGCGCGATGCGGTTATAGGCGCCGCGGAACTTGAACGAGCCCGTTCGCTGGAAGATCTCCGCCTTGAGCAGCACGCGGCCGCCGGTCGCACGGTCGAGCGCCGGGCTGGCGACGAGCGGCGTGCGGATCGCCACGTCCGTCAGTACTTTTGCGGCGTCGTCCACGTCGGCGGCGGTGGGCAGCGCGTTTGCATTCATGGTGGGGACGGTGTCTGGTCGCCGCTCGCGAGGCAATAGGGGCACGATTCTGCAACTCTATCACGAGCGTCACGGCCGCGGCCGACCGGTGATCGCGCTGCACGGTTTCGCCGAAACCTCCTACACCTGGCGTCCCCTGGTCGGACCGATCAGCGCGCAGAACGAACTCCATCTCTTCGACCTCAAGGGCCACGGCCGTTCGCCCAAGCCGCGCGACGACCGCTACGAGTTCGAGGATCAGGCCGATCTCGTCCACGACTTCATCCGCCGCGAGAACCTCACGAACGTGACGCTCATGGGCCACTCCATGGGCGGTGGCATTTCGCTCCTGCTAGCGGCGCGGCTCATCGCCGAGCGGCCGGACCGCCTCGCCTCCCTCGTGCTCGTCGCCGGCGCGTCCTATCCGCAATCGGTCGCGGCCATTCCCCGTCTGTTCGGCGTCGGCATGCTGGCCGAAGCCGCGCTGCACGTGCTCCCGCCCGAGCTTGTGGTGCGCGCGGCGCTGCGCGGCGCCTATTATGACCCGGCGAAGATGACCGAGGCGGAGGTAGAGGCCTACAAGGTCAACCTCGCCGACCACGATGGTATCCATGCCATGGTCACCATCGCCCGCCACCTGTTTCCGCGCGACATCGAGCCGGCGCTCGCCGCGATCGACAAGAGCGGCGTGACGGTGTTGCTGGTCTGGGGCCGCCAGGACCACTACGTGCCGCTCTCCTTCGGCAGCCGCCTCAACGCGCGGCTCAAGCACTCGCGCCTGTGGGCGATCGACAAGTGCGGTCACATTCCGCACGGCGAATGCCCCGAGATCGTCGCCCCGGCGGTGGCGGCGTTCCTCGCGCGCGGCGAATTCCCCGCCGCCTGAACGCGCAACACTTTACCTCTGCGCGCGATGCGTTTAATTCAGTATCCGTTGCGCGGAGACGCTGTTTGCCCAACCACCTGATCGAGATCGTCGTTCATCTCGCCGCCGCCTGGATCGCCGGCAGCCTCATCGGCCTCGAGCGCAGCTTCCACGGGCGCCCCGCCGGCTTCCGCACCCACTCCCTCGTCTGCCTCGCCTCGGCGCTGTTGATGCTGATCACCGCCTACCAGGGCGAATGGCTGAGCGGACCGCTCGACAGCTTCCGCACCGACCCGACGCGCATGGCACAAGGCATCATGACCGGCATCGGCTTCCTCGGCGCCGGCGTGATCTTCAAGGAAGGGCTGACCGTGCGCGGCCTCACCACCGCGGCCTCGATCTGGATCACCGCGGCGCTCGGCATCCTCTACGGCGTGGGTTTCTACTTGCCGGCCATCCTCGGCACGCTCGCGACGCTGGGCACGCTGTCGCTGTTCCGCTGGATCGAGGCCAAGATGCCGACCCAGGCCTATGCCCAGCTCGTGCTGCGCTTCAAGCGCGAGCGCACGCCGGGGGAGGCCGATGTGCGCGCGCTCATCGCCAAGCACGGCTTCTCGGTCTCCTCCATGAGCTATCGGCTCGACGAGACGAGCCGCTTCTTCGAGTATCGCACCACCGTGTTCACCGTGAACCCGCTCGACATCCAGCGCCTCGCCGCGCACCTGCGCGGCCGCAAGGATGTGATCGAATTCCGCCTGTCGCCCACCGGCGACTGAACCGAAGCAGAGGGAATCCCATGGATCTCGGCATCGCCGGCAGGAAGGCCATCGTTTGCGCGTCGAGCCGCGGGCTGGGGCGGGGCTGCGCCATGGCGCTCGCCGCCGAGGGCTGCGCGGTGGTGATCAACGGCCGCGATCGCAAGCAGCTCGACATCACCGCCGCCGAGATCCGCGCCGCCACCGGCGCCACCGTGATCGCGGTCGAGGCCGACGTCGCCACCAAGGAGGGTCAGGACAAGCTCTTCGCCGCCTGCCCCGAGCCCGACATCCTGGTGAACAACAACGCCGGCCCGCCGTTCCGCGATTTCCGCGAGCTCGACCGCCAGAAGATGATCGACGGGCTGATCGCCAACATGATCACGCCGATCGAGCTGATCCAGCGCGCCATCGACCCTATGGTGAAGCGGCGCTTCGGCCGCATCGTCAACATCACCTCGAGCTCGGTGAAGGCGCCGATTGCCGGCCTCGACCTCTCCTCCGGGGCGCGCGCCGGCCTCACCTCGTTCCTCGCCGGCGTCGCCCGCACGGTGGCGGCGTCGAACGTGACGATCAACCACATCCTGCCCGGCTCCTTCGACACCGACCGCCTGAAGTCCAACATCGCCGCCACCGCCAAAAAGCGCAACGTCGGCGAGGACGTGGTCCGCGGCGAGCGCATGGCGGCGGTCCCAGCCAAGCGCTTCGGCGTACCGGACGAATTCGGCGCCGCCTGCGCCTTCCTCTGCTCGGCCCAGGCCGGCTACATCACCGGGCAGAACCTGTTGATCGACGGCGGCGCGTATCCCGGCGCGTTCTGACGCTTGCCCGAAAGAGCCGGGCAACGCATGATGCGTCTGCTTCCGCTTTTCGGAGAGGACTATCCATGAAGCTCGTGCGCTTCGGCCCGTCCGGCCGTGAAAAACCCGGGATCATCGACGCGGCGGGCAAGCTCCGCGACCTCTCCCGGGTCGTCGACGACATCGCCGGCGACGCGCTGTCGGCGGCGGGCCTCGCCAAGATCAAGAAGGCGAACCTCGCCCGCCTGCCGCTGGTCAAGGGCAAGCCGCGGCTCGGGCCCTGCGTCGGCGGCACGCGGCACTTCATCGGCATCGGCCTCAACTATTCCGACCACGCGGCGGAAGCCGGCATGCCGATTCCGAAGGAGCCGATCATGTTCTCCAAGGCTCCGACCTGCATCTCGGGGGCCGACGACCCGATCATCATCCCCAAGGAGTCCGGCAAGCTCGACTGGGAGGTGGAGCTCGCCATCGTCATCGGCCGCCGCGCCAAGTACATCGCCACCGAGAAGGAAGCGCTGAACTACGTGGCCGGCTACTGCGTGTGCAACGACGTGTCCGAGCGCGTGTTCCAGATCGAGCGCTCCGGCCAATGGATGAAGGGCAAGGGCGCCGAGAACTTCGGACCGGTGGGTCCCTGGCTCGTCACCCGCGACGAGGTCAAGAACCCGCAGAACCTCGACATGTGGCTCGACGTCAACGGCGAGCGTCGCCAGTCCGGCAACACGCGCACGATGATCTTCAGCGCCGCCCACATCGTCTGGTACTGCTCGCAGTTCTTCACCATGGAGCCGGGCGACATCATCACCACCGGCACGCCGCCCGGCGTCGGCCTCGGCATGAAGCCGCCGCAGTTCCTCAAGGCCGGCGACACGCTGCGCCTCGGCATCGCCGGCCTGGGCAGCCAGACGCAGAAGGTCGTGCCGTTCAGGAAGTGAATGGCGCCTAGCGGCGGCGTTTGGCTTTCGCCTTCGGCTTCTTGCGCTTTTTCTTTCGGTCGCCGGGCGGCAGTGGCTGCGGGTTGATCTGTGACGAACCCCGGCGGCGTTTCCTGGCCTTTTTCATGCGTTCCTCCTGTCAGCCCCGGCAACGAGCCTAGCACGGCCGCGGCGGCGGGGCGGTGA
This sequence comes from uncultured Alphaproteobacteria bacterium, assembly GCA_963792635.1. Classification (GTDB taxonomy): domain Bacteria; phylum Pseudomonadota; class Alphaproteobacteria; order Rhizobiales; family Xanthobacteraceae; genus DATNNN01. The sequence continues at coordinate 183,993 of CAWBWX010000005.1, read as the reverse complement.
CCCAGGTAGTTAGAACGCGTGCGCCGGGGGCAGGTTCGCGAGCAGCGCCGCGACGATCAAGATCGCCGCGCCCACCGTCTGTTCCAGCGCGACGCTGCGCGCGAGTGCGGCCAGCGAGCCCGCCGGCTCCAGCCGATAGCGATTGCGCAAGGCGATCGCGACCATCAGCAGGAAGAGCAGGACTTTCGCGATCAGCGTGCGGCCGTAGGCCGTGCCGGTGAGCGCGGCAAGCGACTCCACGTGCGACCAGGCGAGCGCTATGCCGGAGAGCAAGATCAGGCTCACGGCGAAATAGCCCATGGAGGAGAACCGCGGCAGCGCACGGCGCGCCAGCGCCGCCCATTCCGCCTCGCCCGCCACCGCGCGGCGCAGCACGTAGCCGAGCGGTACGAGCCCGCCGAGCCAGGCGCCGGCGGCTAGAAAATGCGCCGCCTTGGCGCCGGTCGCGAGCTCCTCGGGGATGCCGGCTTGCGCGCTGTGGCCGATGCCGGCGAGCGTCACGAGCGCCAGTCCCGCGACGGCGGCGATTTTCGTATGCGACAAGCGCAGCGCCGCCATGACGATCAGGGCCATGAGCAGCACGAGCCGCAATTGCCAGACGCGGCCGAATTCGGTGTCGAGCAACACCGCTGCGAGCGCATCGGCGCGCAGCGCATCGGCGAGATCGTCGATCAGCAGCGCCGTCAGCACGTACCACCAGGCGAGCGCCGACAGGAGAGCGGCAAGAGCGGCGAGGCGGAGCACGCGCGCGAGCCAGGGGTCGAGGGGGCTCGCGCCGGTGTAGAGGCCGAACAGTGCCGCGCCGAACAATACGAACAGCGCGGCGAAATGCGCCGCCTGCGCCGCGATCATCAGGCCTGCGATCACGGCCTGACTTCGAAGGTGAACGCGCCTTCCGACTTGTGGGTATCCACCGACACCACGCTCCAGTTCACCCGGTAGACGCCGGGCTGCAGCCGCGGCAGGCGCAGCACGATCTGCTTGCCGCTGGCGCTGGAGCCGCCGGCGACCACAGCTCCCGCCGCGTCGGTAAGGCGCGCCTGGGAGAAGCGCGGCTCGATCCGCTGCGAGAACCACAGGCGCACTTCGCCGGGCGCGCTTCTCAGCACCGCGTTCGCCGATGGGCTCGAGCGCTCGAGCGCGGAATGGGCACGGGCGTCAGGGATGGGCAGAGTGAAACCGAGAATGACGGCGAGCGCGATCGCAAGCGTGCGCAGGATGGACATGAAAAAAATCTCCGGAAAGCGCTTGCCGAACGCCATGGTCATCCCTGCGCACGCTAGCACGGCGCCTCAGCGCCGCGGCCACCAGGCGTGAAAATGATGCACCGGCCCCTGGCCGTGGCCGACGCCAAGCGCATCCGCGGCGGCGATGGCCTTGGTCACGTAGTCCTTGGCCGCCGCCACCGCCTCGCCGAGCGGCTTGCCGTGGGCAAGGCCGGCCGCGATCGCCGCCGACAGCGTGCAGCCGGTGCCGTGGGTGTTGCGCGTCGCGATGCGCCGGCCGACGTAGCGGCGCATACCGTCGCGATCGACGAGGATGTCGACGGCGTCCTCGCCATCGCTATGGCCGCCCTTGACCAGCACGGCGCGCGGCCCGAGCGCCAGGATCGCCTCGCCCTGCCGGCGCATCTCGGTTTCGTCGCGCGCGGGCGCGGTGCCCGTAAGCGCCGCCGCCTCGCCGAGGTTCGGCGTCACCACCAGCGCCCGGGGGATGAGCGCATCTTTCAGCGTGTCGACCGCCTCGGGCTTGAGCAGCGGATCGCCGGAAGCCGCCACCATGACTGGATCAAGCACCAGGTTCTCGACCTTGTGGCGGGCGAGGCCGGCCGCCACCGCCTCGATGGTGGCGGGCACCGACAGCATGCCGATCTTGGTGGCCGCCACCTTGAGGTCGGAATAGACCGCGTCCATCTGCGCCGCGACGAAATCCGGCGGCACGTCGTGGATGCCGCTGACGCCCCGCGTATTCTGGGCGGTGAGCGCGGTGATCACCGAGGCGCCATAGACGCCGAGCGCCGAAAAGGTTTTGAGATCGGCCTGGATGCCGGCACCGCCACCGGAATCGGAACCCGCGATGGTGAGCGCGACCGGGATCATCCCCCTGTCCTACTGCCTGGCCGAAGTGAGAATGGCGCGGAAACCTATGGGAGCGTCGGTAGGGTGGCAAGTCCGTCGCGGCCGGCGGAGTTAGCCCGCCAGATACGCCTCGATCTCGTGCACCGGCAGCTTGACCAGACAGGCGGTTTCGCAATACGGAAAAGATTGCGGCATTTACGTACGATAAAATTTCCGTTCCCACGCCTTCTGGTTTTCCCGTCCTTCGCGGATGAACGGCGTAAACACGGCGATATTGAGCAGGAGCCAGTTGACGAGGTTGGCCGGGAAGCGCAACGGCCGGACGAAATCGAGGAACAATACTACCCGCGTGCCTTGCGTGCGGTTCCACGCCTCATGCTCGAAGGCGTCGTCGAACACCACCGCCTCGCCTTCGCGCCAGTGATAGAGCGCGCGGTCGACGCGAATCGCGCTCTGCTCCCACGGCTCCGGCACCTTGAGGCCGAGATGCAGGCGCAGCACGCCGTTATAGGGCCCGTGATGCGGCGGGATGTACTTCCCCGGCTCGAGAATGGAGAACATCGCGGTCTTCAGCCCGGGCACCGCCCGCAGGATGCGCCATGTCTCGGGGCAGCGGTCGATGTTCTGCTGCGACTTCAGTCCGTAGCCCGCGAGCAGGAACGTCTTCCATTTGTCGTCGGCAAGTCCCGCCACCTCGGCGGTGATTTCGTGAAAGCCGGGCAGCTCGTGCTTGCGCTCGAGCACGGTGTCGAGCTCGCGCCGGATCGCGCGCCAGTTCGCCTCCAGCGTCTTGGTCCAGGGAAACACGGAGAGATCGTAGATCGGCGGGTTGCCGTGGCGCGAGCAGCGCACATTCTGCCGCTCCGCCCACTTCACCACCGAGAGGCAGAAGCGGCTCACGAGACCCGGCTTCTGCTCGAACGGGCTGCCGCCCGAGATGGCGCGATCGGCTTCCGCCTCTTGATTGCCAACTCTGCTCACTGCCGGCCCCGACTTGACGTCCCCGCGACAGCTCTATTCGCTAGACCGCAAGCATAGCATAAGCGCCGGCCGAAGGTAGAAAACAAGGCTTGACTCAGGCCCGCGCGCCCGCCGATAGCCTGGATTTGTTGGGTGGATCGCCCGGAGCCGAACGATGATTCCGTTTTTCGTGCAGATCAAATGCCAGCTCGGCAAGGCCTATGAGGTCGCCAATCGCCTGGCCGACGCCGAGATCGCCTCGGAGATCTACTCCACGGCCGGCCACTTTGACCTGCTGGTAAAATTCTACGTCGCCGACGGCACCGACATCGGCCATTTCGTGAACGAGAAGGTGCAGGTCATCCCGGGCATCCAGGAGACCCACACCATCATCACCTTCAAGGCGTTCTGAGGCGTGGGCTTAGGACGCGCTTCCGCTCTCACCGCTTGAGTGAATTGTAGACCACGAGCATCCAGTTGCGCCCGGCCTGCTCATTCAGCGCCCATTTTGCGTCGAGGTCGGCGAACGGCTTCGCCGCCAGCAAGTCGGCCTCGCTCCTGCCCTCGGCGATGAGCCTGGTCATGCGGTCGCGCGAGATCACCAGCATCGCGCGGAACTCCGCGAGCTCTACCTTGGTGGCAAGCGGCCCGTGGCCGGGGACGACCTTTGTCCTGTCGTTGGCGAGCGCGAGATAGGCGTCGGCCGTTTCGATCATGCCCTTGAGACTGCCGCCGTTCAGGAAGTCGATGTTGGGATAGCGACCGATATTCACGGTGTCGCCCGTCGAGATCACGTTGGCGTCGGGAAAATATACGTAGGTGTCGCCGTCGGTATGCGCCCCGACGGGATGCTTGAGCTCGACGACGCGGCCCTTGAGCTCAAGCGTCATTGCGTCGGTGTAGGTCCGCGTCGGAAGGGCCGCGCCCGTAGCCGGCGGCGTCTTGATGTCGGGCACGCCCATCACGGTGCCCGCCGCTAGGCGCTTTTGCACATTGACGTGCGCGACGACGACGGCGCCGTCCTTGGTGAATGGCTCGTTTCCGCCCACATGGTCGCGGTGGTAGTGCGTGTTAATGAGAAAGCGGATCGGCTGCTTCGACTGCGCTTCGATCGCGGCCTTGATCTTGTCGTGCATCGGCGCGAACTGGCTATCCACCATGATCACGCCGTCATCGGCGACCGCCACCGTGATGTTGCCGCCGAAGCCTTCGAGCATGTAGGTGCGCTGGCCGAGATCGGTGGTCTTGACCTCGACCTTCGACCAATCCGGCCCGACCGGAGGTCCACCTTGCGCGGCCGCTTGCATGGCGCTCAACACGACGACCGCCGCAACGGTGCCGACTATCATTCGGTTCATTTGTGAGTCCTCCTCCCGTCCCACAGCGTAGGACACTGCGGCGCTGGGTTTATTCCGTATGTCAGGATTCGTCGAAGCGACGCCCACTTGCCGCGCGGCGGCGCTCGCGCCGGATCACAGCGCATCCCCTCGCCCAGAACGACGCGCCCACGCTTTTCGTTCGAATGACGCCGACTATTGAATCGCGTCGGCGGCAGCCTTGGCCACTTGCCCGTCCTGAGGCGCCGACGCGCCGGAGACGCCAATGGCGCCGACGATCTTGCCTCCGACGACGATGGGAAGACCGCCTTCAATAAACGTCGCATCCTTGATGGTGAGCAGATGCGGAGCCGTTCCGGCTGTGAGGCGATCGTTGAAGTTCTTCGTCGGCTGGCGGAAATCGAACGCGGTTTTGGCCTTACCGATGGCAAGCCGGGTCGATCCGTACGAGGCGCCGTCCATCCGGTGCAGCATTACGAGATGCCCGGTGCCGTCGACGATGGCGATCACCATCAACCAGTTGTTCTTCACGGCTTCGGCTTCGGCAGCGGCCATGACCTTCTTGGCCTGGTCGAGCGTCATCGGTGTCCCGTAGGTCGGCGGCTGCTGCGCCCAAGCGGGCGCAACGGCGAAAAGTGCGATCGCGCATGCAATCGCGATGGTCTTCAGTGTGTTCATCTGACACTCCCCCTCTAGCTGAATGCCGCGCGTCACCATCCGTTGCTTTGGCCTCCGGCATAATGGCGCCGACGGTTGAGATAACCCCGCTGCAAAGCAAAAAGTCCACCGCTGATGGCCGTTTTTACGAGTTCGTCACACCGCCGCCGGCCCCGGCGGCGTGTCGGCGAGTTTCTCCTGGGTGCGGTCGAGGCCGAGGCGGCGCTCGCGCCAGATCACGGCGAGCCCCGCCGCCACCACCACGGTGCCGCCCACCAGCACGATCAGCTGCGGCACCTCCCCGAACACGGCGAAGCCGACCACGACCGACCAGATCATGCCGGTGTAGGCGAACGGCGCCACCAGCGACGCCGGCGCGTGCCGGTAGGACTCGGTGACGGCGATCTGCGCAATGCCGCCGACGACGCCGCAGGCGACCAGCACCAGCGTGTCGGCAGTGTTCGGCACCGCCCAGCCCCAGGGCAGCGTGGCGAGCCCGCACAGCGCCGCCGTGGCGGTGAAGGAGAACACCAGCGCCGCCGTGGTCTCGGTCTTGCTCATGGCGCGCACCTGCGTCATCACCACCGACACCATGAACGCGCCGACCAGCGAAAGCGCCGCTCCCAGCGCGCTTTCCACGTTCGCCTCCACATAGCCGATGTACGGCGTGAGCATGACGAGCACGCCCACGAAGCCGACGCCGACGGCGCTCCAGCGAAAAACTCGGACCTTCTCGTGCAGGAAGATCGCCGCCAGCACCACGGTGAACAGCGGCGTGGCGAAGCCGATCGCGGTCGCTTCCGCAAGTGGCAGCCGCGCCAGCCCGGCGAAGGTCGCCACCATGGCGATCACGCCGAGCAGCCCGCGCGTGAGGTGGCGCCATGGGTGCTTGGTGTGGAGTGCGCCCGGCAGCTCGCCGCGCCAGGCGAGCCAGGCCATGAGCGGCACCAGCGCGAACAGGCTGCGGGCGAACACGACCTCGCCGAGCGGCACGCCGCGCGTGGCGAGGTAGCGCACGAGCGCCCCCATGACGATGAACAAGAGCGTCGCCACCGTGAACAGGCCGACACCGAGATAGACGTTCTGCGGACCGTACAGCCGCTCCCGCGCCCGGCTTCCGCTTCTGCGCAATGCCTTGATCAATGGGGCTTCCCGCGCGCGGTTGCGATCGCCCGCCACACCCGCTCGGGCGACGCCGGCATGTCCATATGCGTGACGCCGGCGCCGCGGGCGAGCGCGTCGACCACCGCGTTCATGGTGGCCGGGCACGAGCCGATGGTGCCGGCCTCGCCTGCCCCCTTCACGCCGAGCGGATTGTTGGTGCACGGCACATTCCGCGTCTCGAAAGCGAGGTTGGGCAGGTCGTCGGCGCGCGGTATGGCGTAGTCCATGAAGCTCGCGGTGAGGAGCTGGCCGGATTCGTCGTAGACCGCGCCCTCGAGCAGCGCCTGACCGATGCCCTGGACGATGCCGCCGTGCACCTGGCCGCGCAACAGCAGCGGATTGAGCGTGAGCCCGAAGTCGTCGACCACGGTATAGCGCGTGACCGTCACGGCGCCGGTGGCGGGATCGATCTCTATCTCGCAGATGTGCGTGCCGTTGGGATAGGTGGCGGCGGACGGCATGAAATTCCGCTCCTCGCCGACAAGCGCGTCCGGATCAACACCGGGTTTCTGCGCCAGCGCCGCGAGCGTCACGGCGCGGTTGGTGCCGACCACGCGCACCGCGCCGTCGGCGAATTCGAGATCGTCGACCGAAGCTTCCAGCTCGTCGCCGGCGAGCCGCTTCAAGTGATAGGCGAGCTTGGCGGTGGCGTTCACCACCACCGGCCCGCCCGTGGGCATCGAGCGCGAGCCCACAGTGCCGCCGCCCGAGCGGATCAGATCGGTGTCGCCCTGAAGCACTTTGATCTGCTCGAGCGGAATGTCGAGCTGCTCCGACACGAGCTGAGCGTAGGTGGTCTTGTGGCCGTGGCCCTGCGACTGCGTGCCGATGAGCACGGTGACGGTGCCGTCTTTTTCCAGCCGCACCTTGCCGCTCTCCGGCGCCGTCATGCCGCAGGCCTCGATGTAGGTCGCAATGCCGATGCCGGCGAGCTTGCCCGCCTTCTCCGCGAGCGCAGCGCGGGCGGGAAAGCCCTTCCAGTCGGCGAGCTCCTGGCCGCGCGCCAGGTGGCCGGCGAAATCGCCGCTGTCATAGACCCGGCCGCTCGCGGTCTTGTAGGGCATCTCCTCTTTCGCGATGAAGTTGCGCCGGCGGATCTCGTCGGGTGCGAGCTTCAGCTCGCGCGCCACCGCGTCGACGAGCCGCTCGATGACGTAGGCCGCTTCCGGCCGCCCGGCGCCGCGATAGGCCTCCACCGGCACCGTGTGGGTGTAGACCGCGCGCACGCGCGCGTGCATCACCGGGATCGTATAGACGCCCGGCAGCATCGTCGCCCCGAGATAAGGGATGTACGGCGCCACCGCCGACAGGTACGCCCCCATGGCGGCGATCGTGTCGACGCGGATCGCGAGGAACTTACCTTCCCGGTCCACCGCCATCTCGGCGACCGTGAAGTTGTCGCGGCCGTGGGTGTCGGCGATGAAGTGCTCCGAGCGCTCGCACACCCACGCCACCACCTTCTTCAATTTCTGGGCGGCGCGGCCAGCGAGCGCGTATTCGCCGTAGGGTACGGCCTTGGTGCCGAAGCCGCCGCCCACGTCGTTGGTGATGACGCGGATCTGGTCGCGCTTGAGCTTCATGACGACTTCGCCGACGCCGTTCAAGATCATGTGGCTGCCCTGGCTGCCCAGCGTCAGTACCACCCGGTCGCGCTCGTCGATCTCGGCGACGACGCCGCGCGGCTCGATGTAGTTCGCCACCACGCGCTGGTTGACGAGCTCGACCTTCACCACGCGCGCGGCCTTCTTGAACGCCGCTGCCGTCGCCGGGCCGTCGCCGAGCTCGGCGGTGTAGGCGAGGTTGTTCTTGCGCTCGTTCCACACCAGCGGCGCCCCATCCGCGACCGCGCCTTTGGTGTCGGCGATGGCCGGCAGCGGCGCCCATTCGATGCCGAGGGCCTCGCCGGCGTCGCGGGCCTGGTCGACCGTGTCGGCGACGACAAAGGCCACCGGCTCGCCCACGAAACGCACCGTGTCCGTGGGCAGCACCGGATAAGGCGGCACCCACACCTTGTCCTCGTTGGAGGGCTTGAGAAACGTGGCGCCGTGGCTCGGCTGCAGGCCGAAATCGGCGATGTCGGCGGCGGTCAAAATCAGCCGCACGCCGGGCATCTTGCGTGCGGCGTCGAGCGCCGTGATCTGGAAGCGGGCATGCGCGTGCGGCGAGCGCACCACGGCCGCCCTGAGCGCCCCGGCCGGGATCGCGTCGGCCACGTAGCGGCCGTGGCCGGTCAACAGCGGCGGGTCCTCGACCCGCGTGTGGGGCTGGCCGACGCCGAACTTCATAAGACGCATGGGCACTCCGAAAAAAGCGCGCTCTGTTGTGCTGTGGCGCTGTTATAACCGGAGAGCGCGATGATCCGTAAGCTCCCTTCCGGAAAATACCGGCTCTATTCCCGCGTCAGGCGCGCTAATCGATCGGCATCGGCGCTTGCCGCACCGATAGATCGCGCGGAAGCTCGGGCGCCGCGGGGCTACGTGAGCTCTTCGCGAAGCGCCGGCTCACCACGTAGAACACCGGCGTGAAGATCAGCCCGAAGATCGTCACCCCGATCATCCCGAAGAACACGGTGGTGCCGAGCGTCTGGCGCAGCTCCGCGCCCGCCCCGGTCGCCCACACCAGCGGCACCACGCCGAGAATGAAGGCCAAGGAGGTCATCAGGATCGGCCGGAAGCGGAGCCGTGCCGCTTCCACCGCCGCCGACCAGCGGTCGCGGCCCTGGTTCTCGAGCTGGTGGGCGAACTCCACGATCAGGATCGCGTTCTTGGCGGCGAGCGCGATCAGCACGATGAAGCCCACCTGCGTCAGGATGTTGTTGTCCTGGCCGCGCAGGATCACGCCCGAGATCGCCGCGATCAGGCACATGGGCACGATGAGAATCACCGCGAACGGCAGCGTCAGGCTCTCGAACTGCGCCGCCAGCACCAGGAACACGAACAACACGGCGAGCGTGAAGGCGAAGATCGCCGTCGAGCCCGCACGCAATTGCTGGTAGGCGAGCGTCGTCCACTCGTAGCTGAAGCCGTCGGGCAGGGTCTCGGCGGCGAGCTTGTTCATGATCTCGATCGCCTGGCCCTGGCTGTAGCCGGACGCCGCCGCGCCATCGAGCTCGGCCGCCGGATAGAGGTTGTAGCGCGGCACCCGGTAGGGCCCCGACTGGTCGCGCACCGTGGTGAAGGAGCCAAGCGGCACTGTGTCGCCGCGGGAGTTGCGCACGCGGATCTTGAGCACGTCGCTAGGATCGTTGCGGAAACGGTCCTCGGCCTGGGCGATGACGCGGAAGGTGCGGCCGAACAAATTGAAGTCGTTGACGTAGGCCGAGCCGATGTAGATCTGCAGCGCCGCGAACACGTCGGAGATGTTGACGCCGAGGAGCTGCGCCTTGGTGCGGTCGATATCGAGGTAGAGCTGCGGCGTCGAGGTCTCGAACAGCGAGAACACCTGGGTCAGCCCCGGCGTCTGCGCCGCGCGGCCCATCATGGCGTAGACCACGTTCTGCAGCGCCTGCGGCCCGCGCCCGGCGCGGTCCTCGATCATCATGCGGAAGCCGCCGGCGTTGCCGATGCCCTGCACCGGCGGCGGCTGCACCACCACCACGAAGGCGTCCTCGATGGCCGAAAGCCGCTGGAACAGCTGTCCCTGCAGCGCCGCCGCCGACTTCGCCGAATCGCCGGCGCGCGAGGCGAACGGCTCGAGCACGACGAACATCGCGCCCGCGTTCGGCGCATTGGAGAAGCTCGCGCCCGAGAAGCCTACGATATTCACCCCGTGGGCGACGCCCGGCACCTTGGAGACAATGTCCCAGGCGCGGCGCATCACTTGGTCGGTGCGCGCCAGCGAGGCGCCCGGCGGCAGCTGCGCCGCCACGATGAGGAAGCCGCGATCGATCTGCGGGATGAAGCCCTGCGGCGTGCGGCGGAATTCGTTGAGGCCGAACACAATGACAACTGCGTAGATTACGAGCATGAGCACCGGGATGCGCACGACCTTCGCCGACAAGGTGCCGTAGCCGGACGCGGCGGCGCCGAACACCCGATCGAATCCGCCGAAGAAGCGGCGGACTGGCCGCGTCCACGGCTTGGGCTCGCTCTCATCCGGCGGCTTGAGCAGGAGCCGGCACATGGCCGGCGACAGCGTCAGCGACACCAATAACGAGATGAGGGTCGCGCCGGTGATGGTCAGCGCGAACTGGCGGTAGAACGCGCCGGAGATGCCGGTGATGAACGCCGAGGGCACGAACACCGCTATCAGCACCAGCGCGATCGCGATCAGCGCCGACCCCACCTCGTCCATGCTCTTGATCGCCGCCTCGCGCGGCGGCAGCCCGCGCTCGATGTTACGCTGGACGTTTTCCACCACCACGATCGCGTCGTCGACCACGATGCCGATGGCGAGCACGAGGCCGAACAGCGACAGGTTGTTCAGCGAGAAGCCGAACATCGCCATGAAGAAGAAGGTGCCGATCAGCGACACCGGGATCGCCACGATCGGGATCACCGCCGCCCGCCAGGTCTGCAGGAACAGGATGACGACCAGCACCACGAGCAGGATCGCGATGAGGATCGTCGTCTGCACCTCGTTGACCGACTCCTGGATGAACTGGGTCGGGTTGTAGATGATGTCGTGCTTGATGCCGGGCGGGAAACGCTTGGACAGCGCGTCCATGACGTCGATGATGCCCTTGGCCGTCGATAGCGCGTTCGACCCCGGCCGCTGGAACACCGCGATCGCCACCGCCGGATCGGTGTCGAGGTAGGAGTTGGTCGAATAGTCGACCGCGGCGATCTCGACCTTGGCCACGTCCTTCAGCCGCACCACTGCCTGCGGCGTCTGCTTGACCACGATGTTGGCGAACTCGGCGGGGTCGGCGAGCCGCCCTAGCGTCTGCACCGCGACCTGGAATGGGCGCGGGTCGGATACCGGCGGCTGGCTAAGCACGCCGGAGGCGACCTGCACGTTCTGGCTCTGCAGCCCCGCCACCACGTCGTTCGCGGTCATGCCCAGCGTCTGCAGCCGCTGCGGATCGAGCCAGATGCGCATGGCGTAGTCGCGCGAGCCGAACACGATGAGGGAGCCGACGCCGTCGACGCGGGCGACGGAATCCTTGATCTCCAGCGTCGCGTAGTTGGAGACGAAGAGGGTGTCGCGCGACTTGTCCGGCGAATAGAGATGCACGACCAGCATCAGATCGGGCGAGCTTTTCGTCACGGTGACGCCGATGTTGCGCACGTCCGCCGGCAGGCGCGGCTGTGCGATGGCAACGCGGTTCTGCACCTGCACCTGGGCGATATCGAGGTTGGTGCCGAGGTCGAAGGTGACGGCGATGGAGAAGCGCCCGTCGGCGGTCGCGCTCGACGAGATGTAGAGCATGTTCTCGACGCCGTTGATCTGCTCCTCGATCGGAGCGACCACGGTCGTCGCCACGACGTCGGCGCTGGCGCCAGGATATTGGCCGGATATGTTGATGATGGGCGGCGCGATCTCGGGATACTGCGCGATCGGCAGGCGGACGAAGCTTATCGCGCCAAGCAGGACGATGACGATCGCCACCACCGAGGCGAAGATTGGCCGGTCAATGAAGAAGTGCGAGATGCGCATCGCGCTACTTCTGCTTCTGTTTCTGCTTCGCCGCGGGCGGCGCCCCCGGCGCTCCCGGCGGCCCGGCCGGCGGTGCTGCCCCTTCCGGCACCGGCGTCACCTTGATGCCGGGCCGCGCGCGCACGATACCGTTCACGATCACCCGGTCGTCCGCCCCGAGTCCTTCCTTGACCACGCGCCGGTCGCCCTGCAGCGGTCCGAGCGCAATGTATTTCTGCTGCACCACGTCGTCCGGCCCGACGACGTAGACGAACTTGCGCACCTGCTCGGTGCCAATCGCCGCCTCCGGCACGGTGAGCGCCTGGTAGGGAGGGGACGCCGGCACGCGCACGCGGCCGAACATGCCGGGCGTGAATAGGCCGTCGGGATTGGCGAACGTCGCCCGCGCCCGGATCGTGCCCGACGACTGATCGATCACGTTGTCGACGAAATCGATGGTGCCCTTGTGCACGAAGTCGTTCTCGTCGAGGAGCTTGAGGTCGACCGCGGCCTTGGCGCCGCGCGCCTCCGGATTCTTGCCGTCATTGGCGAGCCGCGCGTAGCGCAGGAACGCCTGCTCGTCGGCGGTGAACTCGAGCCGTATCGGATCGATGGTGACGACGGTCGCTAGCAGCGTGGCGCTGCCGGCGTTGCCGCCGACGATGAGGTTGCCCGGCGCAACGCGGCGGTCGCCGATGCGGCCGGTGACCGCGGCCTTGGGCTGGGTGAACTCCAGATCAAGCTGTGCCTGACGCACCGCCGCTTCCGCCGCTTGCACCGCCGCCTCGGCCACGCGCTTGGCCTGCAGGCGCTGCTGGTATTGCTGCTCGGACATCGTCTTGTCGCGCAGCAACGTTTCGGCGCGTGCGAGGTCGGCGCTGGCGAAATCGAAATTGGCGCGCGCCTGGGCGAGCGTGCTGCGCGCCTGATCGAGCGTGTTCTGGAACGGCCGCGGATCGATGGTGAACAGCACCTCCCCCGCCTTGACGATCTGGCCGTCCTGGAAGTGCACCTTCTCGAGAAAGCCGGAAACGCGCGGGCGCACCTCCACCATGTCGATGGCGATGAAGCGGCCGACGTACTCGTCGCGGTCGATGACCGTGAGGGCCACGGGTTTCGCCACCGTCACCGGCGGCGGCGGCGGGGGCGGCGGGGTGGACTTGCCGCAGGCGGCGAGCGCCAACACGAGGGACGCGGCGACGACGGACCGCATCGCCGGGAATGTGCGAGAGAGGGTCATGGCGGATCGCGGGTGCATACCACGCGGGGACGCGGGGGGAAAACCCGGCGCGTTGCCTAGTCCGCCGCCGGCAGTTCCGGCGGGACGGCGGGTGCGCGTCGATCACGCAGGAGATTCTTCAGCCAGGGCCGGCCCATGAGGCCTATCACAAGTGCGGCATAGAGCGCCCCGCCCCCTGCCAGCAAAATGAGCAGCAGCAATTCGTCGCGCAGGCGCACCCCGGCGAGCCACGGGCCGATCAGCCATTCCCCGCCCCACAGCGCCGCTCCCAGCACCACCCCGCAGAGGATCAGGCGCATCGCCCGCTCCACCGACGCCTCCGGCGGCCGGAAGCCGAAGGCCCGGGCGCCGATCCACAGAAGAAGCAGGTTCAGCCACGCTCCGGCCGACGTGGCCAGCGCCAGGCCCACCTGGGCGAGCGGCCCGGTGAGCACGATCTTGAGAAGAATGTTCACGGCGGCGGCGGCGAGCGCCGCCTTCACCGGCGTCGCCGTATCGCCGCGGGCGAGGAACGGCGCGGTGAAGGCGCGCATGAGCATGAAAGGAATGAGTCCGGTGGCATAGGCGGCGAGCGTCACCGCGGCGGCGAGCGCGTCGTCGGCGGTGAAGGCGCCGCGCATGAACAGCGCGCGCATGACGAGCTCGGGGATGGCGATGGCGCCGGCGGTGAAACCGACGGCGATCACCAGTGAAAGCTCGATTGCCCTCCCCTGCGCCTCGGCCGCGCCCGCCTCGTCGCGCGCCGCCAACCGCCGCGACATCTCCGGCAACAGCACTGTGCCCACTGCGATGGCGACGACGCCGATGGGCAGCTGGTTGATGCGGTCGGCGTAGTAGAGCGCTGAAAGCGAGCCCGTGGGCAGGAACGTGGCGATCACCGTGTCGGCGAAGAGCGCCAACTGCACGCCGCCCGCGCCGAGCACCGCCGGCCCGAGGGCGCGGAGGAACTGCCGCGTTGGCGCGTCGAGCCTGGGCCACGCGAGGCGGATGCCGTAGCCGTGGCGCTCGGCGTCGAGGCCGACAAGAAGCGCCTGCAGCACGCCGGCAGCAAGCACGCCCCACGCAGCCGCGTGGCCGGCGGTGGGGAAGAGTGCGGCGAACGACAAGGTGCCGATCATGCAGAGATTAAGCAGCACCGGCGCGCCGGCGGCGGAGGCAAAGCGATGGTTGGCGTTGAGCGTGCCGGCGATCAGTACCTCGAACGCCATGAGCGCGAGATAGGGGAAGGTGATGCGCGTGAGCGTCACCGCCAGATCGAAGCGCTCCGCGTCGAGCCCGGGCGCCAGCACCCGCACCACCGCCGGCGTGAAGGCGAGCGCCAACGCCAACAACACAATTTGCACGATCAGCATGAGCGTCGCGATGCGGTCGGCGAACTTCTGCGCCTGCGCCAGGCCGTCGGTCTCGAGCCGCCGCGCGTAGGCCGGCACGAAGGCTGCCGCGAAGGCGCCCTCGCCGAAGATCGCGCGCAGGTGATTGGGGAGGCGGAAGGCGACGAGGAAGGCGTCGGCGATCGGCCCGGCGCCGAGCACGGCGGCCATCACCACGTCGCGCAGGAAACCAGTGAGGCGCGACACCAGCGTCCAGCCGCCGACGGTGAAGATGCTGCGGATCATCGCGCCCGAATCCCTGGGTCGGGCGAGTATACCGTCACCCGGCGGCCGCGCGCGTCACCGCCGCGATGACGCGGTCCTGCGTCGCCGCGTCGAGGTAGGCGTGCATAGGCAGGCTGATCACTTCCTCCGCCAGCCGCTCGCTCACCGGCAGCCCGCCGTCGGCCACCGGGAAGCGCGTATAAGCCGGCTGGCGGTGCATGGCCCGCTTGTAGTGGATCGCGGTCGGGATGCCGTCGGCCTTGAGCGCCGCGGCGAAGCCGTCGCGTTTGCCCGCCGCGAGGCGGATCGTGTACTGCGCCCACACCGAGGTGCGCTCCGCCGGCACCCGCGGCACATTTACGTGCTTCGCCAGCGCCTCGCCGTAGCGCTTGGCGGCACGGTTCCGCGCCGTGATCTCGTCGGCGAAGACCTTCAGCTTCTCGATCAGAACCGCCGCCTGGATGGTATCGAGACGGCCGGTCGTGCCGATGCGCACGTGCTCGGAGCGGTCGGCGCCCTCGCCGTGGAAGCGCAGGCTGCGCAGCGCGCTCGCGAGCTCGTCGTCGTCGGTGAAGACGGCGCCGCCGTCGCCGTAGCAACCCAGGGGCTTCGCCGGAAAGAAGCTCGTGGCCGTGGCGAGGCCGAAGGTGCCGAGGCGCTTGCTCCGGTAGACGCCGCCGAAGCCCTGGGCCGCGTCGTCGAGCACGAATAGGCTAGACGCCCGCGCGAAATCGAGGATCGTCGTGTGCTCCGCCGGCAGCCCAAAGAGGTCGACCGGGATCGCGCCCTTGGGCTTGAGTCCGGCCTTCTTCGCCGCCGCAAGCGCGCGGGCGAGCGTCTCGGCGGTCACGTTGAAGGTGGCCTCGTCCACATCGGCGAACACTGGCGTGGCCCCTACCAAGGCTACGGCTTCCGCCGTCGCCGCGTAGGTGAACGCCGGCACCAGCACCGCGTCGCCGGGGCCGACGCCCTTGGCCATCAGCACGAGCACCAGCGCGTCGGTGCCGCTCGCGCACGAGATCGCATGCTTGGCGCCGCAGAACCGGGCGAGGTCGGTCTCCAGGGCCGCCACCTCCGGGCCCATGATGAACTGGCAGTGGACCATCACGCGCGCCACCGCCTCGTCGATGGCGCGGCCGAGCCGGCGCCGTTGCGCGACGACGTCGATGAACGGGATCGGCGCGGGAACGGCGTGCTGGTTCATGGCGGCGTCCGGCAAGGCCGGATCAGATGGCAAGCCGCGGGCGCCGCGCCGCCGGCGTGCTGCCGTCGAGGCAGCGGATCGCGACCTCGAGGCTGGCGACGCCCTCCTCGCCGCCCACCGCCGGCCGTTTGCCGTCGCGGATGGCGTCGACGAAGGCGACGAGCTCGGCGCGCAACGGCTCGGCGTGACCGACCGAAAGATGGCGCATGGAGTAGCTGCCGTCGGGCTGGAAGCCGAAGCACTCGGTAACCTGGCGGGTGAGCAGGTCGCCGATGACGTATTTCTGCCGGGTGGCGACGTGCACCGTGCGCGCCTTGAACGGCGTCAGCCAGTTGGTGTTGATGTGGGCGAGTACGCCCGAGCGGGTGCGGAACTGCAGCAGCGCGATGTCCTCGCGCTCGGCGATGGCGCTCTTCAGCTGCGGCTGCACTTCGACGATGTCGGAGCCGGTGAACCACTGGATGAGGTCGATGTCGTGCACCGCGAGGTCGATCACCACGCCCACGTTCGACATGCGCGGCGGGAACGGGCCGACGCGGGTGATGGCGATCGACAGGATGTCTTCGCCGTCGAGCGCCTGCTTGATCGTCGCCACCGTCGGGTTGAAGCGCTCCACGTGACCCACCATGAGCGTGAGGCCGGCGCGCGCCGCGGCGCTGACGATGGCGCGTCCCTCTTCGACCGTGGACGCGATCGGCTTCTCCACCAGCGAGTGGATGCCGGCCTTGATGCAGTCGAGGGCGATCGGATGATGCAGATGCGTCGGCGCGGCGATGGTGACCGCGTCAACGCCGAGCGCCAAGAGCGCCTTGTGATCGGCCACCGACCGGCAGCCGAGCGCCGTGGCGACGGCCGTCGCCTGCGCGCGGTCGGGGTCGGCGATGCCGACGAGCTCGACGCCGGGAAGATCGATGAGCACGCGGGCGTGGTTGGCGCCCATCACGCCGACACCGATCACCCCGAGCCTGAGGTTGCGCTCTGGCCGCGTTTCTTTCGGCGCCACGCGCTCCGGACCTGCGGTCATGTGGACTGCACTACCCCTCGAACCAGTCGCTTCCCTAGCACGCCGGGATCAGTCGGGCGACCGCGCCGCCACCGCCGCGGTTCACAATGCGTGACAATGGTTTACAGCGTTCATTCAGCCGCGGTGCGGCGCACGCCCGGGAGCTTGAGCGCGAGCCCGGCGGCGCGGGTGTCGTCGTAGAACGCCTTGACGCCGTCGAGCGAGAGCTCCTCGGCCGTCTTGGTGCCAAGGGCCGCGAGCTTCTTCAGGATGTCGGCGGGCGCGGTCACGATGTGGCAGCCGGCGCGGTCGGCCTCGATCACGTTCCACACTTCCCGCGTCGAGGCCCAGATCACTTCCACCTGCTTGGTGGCGCGCGCGGCGCCCACGGCGGTCTCCACCAGCGGCTGCCAGTCGATGCCGAGGTCGGCGAGCCGGCCGACGAACACCGAGACGCAGCCCCGGGTCCGCGCGCGAGCGCGGTGGTCGCGCGTTGCGCCTGCTCCGGCGTGGTGATGACGGTGACGTTGATCTTCACCCCCTCGTCGGAGAGGAGCCGGATCGCCTCGTAGAGGGTCTCGCCCCGGGTGTTGATCACCGGCAGCTTGACGTAGACGTTCTTGCCCCAGGTAGTGATGAGGCGCGCCTGGCCGACCATCTCCTCGATGTCGTCGGAGATCACCTCGAAGGAGATGTGCCGGTCCGGCACCGCCGCCACCAGCTCGCGGGCGTAGGCCTCGTAGTCCTTGACCCCGGCCTTGCGCAGGAGCGACGGATTGGTGGTGAAGCCGGCGATGTGCTTGAGCTTCGCCATCTCCACGATCTGGGCCTTGTCGGCGCCGTCGGTGAAGAGCTTCACTTTGAGCGAGGCGAGCGTGGCTGGCATCTTGCGCTCCTTGCGCGCGCGGTAGAAACGGGGCTATGCGGGCGGACGCCCGCCGTCAAGCCTCAATTCTGGATATGCCAGAAATCCTGCTGATCAAGACCTCTTCGCTTGGGGACGTCGTGCACCAGATGCCGGCGCTGACCGAGGCGCACGCGCAGCGGCCGGACGCACGGTTTGTCTGGGTGGTGGAGGAAGCCTACGCGCCGCTAGTGCGGCTGCATCCGGCCGCCGCCGAGGTCATCCCGGTCGCCACCCGGCGCTGGCGCAGGACGCTTCTTTCCCCCGCCACGCTTCGGGAAATACGCGCGTTCAAACGCCTGCTGCGCGAGCGCACCTATGACGAAGTAATCGACACCCAGGGCCTGATCCGCACCGGGCTGATCGCCAAGCTCGCCCGCGGCCGCCGTCACGGCTACGACGCGCAAAGCATCAAGGAGCCCCTCGCCTCCCGCTTCTACGACGTGCGCCACGCGGTGAGCCGCGACATGCACGCGATTGCGCGCAACCGCATGCTCACCGGCCGGGCGCTTGGCTATATCGCCGACGGTCCCGCCGACTACGGCCTGACGCGCCGGGCGAAGCCCACGCCGTACGCGGTGCTGCTCCACTCGACCGCCCGGGCCGAGAAGCTGTGGCCCGAGGAGCGCTGGCTCGAGGTCGGCCAGGCGCTGTCGCGCCGCGGCGTCGAGACCGTCCTGCCATGGGGCACGCACGAGGAGCGCGCGCGCAGCGAGCGCCTGGCGGCGGCACTGCCCGACGCGCGCGTGCCGCCGCGCCAGCCGCTTGATCAGATGGCGCAGTTGATCGCGGGCGCGGCGATGGTGGTCGGCGTCGACACCGGGCTTCTGCATCTCGCCGCCGCGTTCGGCGTACCGCTGGTGGCGATCTTCACCGGCAGCGAGCCCGGCCTCACCGGCCCGCGCGGCGCCGGGCCGATCGAGATCCTCGGCAACAACGGCGCGGCGCCGTCAGCGGCCGACGTGCTGCAGACGATCGAGCGGGTGGTTTGAGAATCCCTCCCGGGAGGGACAATTCAGAGCGCCTTTTTCACCGCCCGCAACACCTTGTCGACCGAGATATCGGCGGTGGTGCGCGCACGCACGTCGCCTTTGACGCCGCGCGGCCCTGGCGCCTCGATGGTGGCCGCGATGGGATTAAGCGGCGCCCAATGCCACGGGCTGGTGGGCCCGAAGAGGCCGATCGCCGGCGTGCCGATGGCGGCGGCCACATGCAGCAGGCCGGAATCGTTCGACACTGCCGCGTCGGCGGCGGCGAGCGCGAGGATGGCGTCGCGCAGATCGTGCCCGGTGAGATCGCGGCCGTAGCGGCCGCTGGCGCAGATCGCGTTGGCGATCTCCTGCTCCCCCGGTCCGCCCAGCACCCACACTGCGTGGCCGTCGCGCGTGAGCCGGCGCGCGAGCTCGGCGTAGCGCTTTTCCGGCCAGCGCTTGCCGGGGCCGACGGCGCCCGGACAGAGCGCGACGACCTTGCGCGTTTCCTGCAAGCCGCGGCGCCTGCGCCACGCGGCGACTTCGTTGGCCGGCACCTGCAATTGCGGCAGCGGCCACTTTGGCAGCTGCGCACCGGCCGGCAGCGCCAGCGCGCCGCACTGGTCGATCATGCGCGGCAATTTCTTTTCGCCATAGCGCACGTCGGTCAGCAGGCCATAGCGCCACTCGCCGACGAAGCCCACGCGCTCCGGAATGCCGGCGAGGAACGGCGACAGCGCCGCCTTCCACTTGCGCGACATGACGAGCGCGATGCCGTAATTTTCCTCGCGCATCTTCTCCGCCAGCGCGCGGTTCTCGGCGAGCGCGAGCCGCCCGCGCGGAATGTCGGCGACGATGCCCTTGCGCACACCGGGCATGTAGTCGAGGAGCGGCGCGCACAGCGTCGACGTGACCACGTCCACCGGCCGCCCCGGCGCGCGCGCCTTCAGGAGGCGCACCACCGAGTGGCAGCGCACGAAGTCGCCGATCCACTGGTAGGGCACGAGCAGGATCGGCCGCTTGTCGGCCGGCCGCTTAGCGTTTCGCGCCAACGGCCCGCTCCACCAGCCCGCAGACGATGTGCGCCGCGGTCATATGGATCTGCTGGATGACCGCCGTCCTGTCCGACGGCGCGTTGAGCACGATGTCGCAGCAGCTCGTGAGATCGCCGCCCTTTCTGCCGGTGAAGCCGATAGCGACGATGCCCATCTCGCGGGCGGCGTCGAGCGCGGCGAGCACGTTCGGCGACTTTCCCGAGGTGGAGAGCCCAACCAGCACGTCGCCCCTCTTGCCCAGCCCGCGCACCTGACGCGCGAACACCTGCTCGAAGCCGTAGTCGTTGGAGATCGCGGTGAGCGCCGCGGTGTCGGTGGTAAGTGCCACTGCCGCGAATGGCTCGCGCTCGCTCTCGTAGCGTCCCATCAGCTCGGCCGCGATGTGCTGGGCGTCGGCGGCGCTGCCACCGTTGCCACAGAACAGGACCTTGCCGCCGGCGTTCAGTGCGGTGGTCATGGCGTCGGCAATCTTGATCAGGACGGCGGCGAATTCGGCGCTGTCCGCAGCAGCGAGCGCGTCGCGCGACTCCATGAGATGCTTGCGAACGTAGTCGAGCGCGCTTGTCATTGGCTCCAGCCCAAGCGAGCGCGTAGCACCCGTGCCAAAAGGTGTCCAGGCGCCGTTGCGCGAGACGCCGCCATGCGGCAAAGGAAAGCCCATGATCTTGGTCACCGGCGGCGCCGGCTTCATCGGCTCGAACCTCGTGGCGAGCCTGAACGAGCGCGGCATGAAGGACATCGTCGTCAACGACGACGTCGCCGGAGCGAAATCGAGGAACCTAGCCAAGCGCCAAGTGCGCGAAGTGGTGCCGCCCGCCGATCTCCTGCGCTGGCTCGACGGCAAGAAGCTCGATGCCGTGCTGCACATGGGTGCCATCTCGTCGACCACCGCCACCGACGAGCGCGCCGTCATGGCGGCGAACTACGATCTGCCCATGCGCCTTCTCGACCGGTGCGCGCAGACCAAGACGCCACTGATCTACGCCTCGTCGGCCGCCACCTACGGCGACGGCGCCCAAGGCTTCGACGACGACAACGCGCCGGATGCGCTGGCGCGACTGCGCCCGCTCAATCTCTACGGCCTGAGCAAACAGCGCTTCGACCTTGCCGTGGTCGAGCGCGCCCGCCAGAAGGGAGCCGTGCCGCCGCAGTGGGCGGGGCTGAAGTTCTTCAACGTGTTCGGCCCGAACGAGCAGCACAAGGGCGAGCAGATGAGTGTGGTGGCGAAGAATTTCCCCCGCGCCAAGGCGGGCGAGCCCGTGCGCCTCTTCCGCTCCGACAAGCCCGGCATTGCCGACGGCGAGCAGAAGCGCGACTTCATCTATGTGGAGGACGCCGTCGACGTGGTGCTTTGGCTGCTCGACCACCCCGACGTGTCCGGCATCTACAACGTCGGCACCGGCGAGGCGCGCAGCTTCAAGGACCTGATCCATGCGCTGTTTCGGGCCTTGGGCCGCGCCCCCAACATCGAATACATCGACATGCCGCCTGAGCTGGCGAGCCGCTATCAATACTTAACGCAGGCGAGGATGGAGCGGCTGCGCCAGGCGGGCTACGATCGGCCCTTCACCCCGCTCGAGGCGGCGGTCGAGCGCTACGTCCGATATCTCGACCGCGACGATCCATACCGCTGATGTTCGACTACGAAACCCGGCTAGCGGCCATCGCCCAGCACACCCTCGTGTGCGTCGGCGACATCATGCTCGACCGCTACGTTTATGGCGACGTGACTCGCATCTCGCCGGAAGCGCCGGCGCCGGTGCTGGTGGTGCGCCGCGAGGAGATGGCGCCGGGCGGTGCGGCAAATGTCGCCGTGAACGTCGCCGGCCTCGGCGCCCGCTGCGTTGTGATCGGGGTCGTTGGGGACGACGAGCCGGGCCAGCAGCTGCTTCTGCCCTTCACCCGATCGGGCGGCCAGATGCAGGCGCAATTCGTCCTCGATCCAGAGCGTCCCACCACGCAGAAGATGCGCTTCGTCTCAGCGCACCATTCCACACATTTGCTCCGCGCCGACTGGGAAGAGCCGCGGCCGCTGGGAGAGCGGGAGACGAAGGAGATCCTGGAGAATGCGTTCCGCGCGATCCCGCGCGCCGGTGCGCTCATTCTTTCGGACTACGGCAAGGGCGTGCTGACGCCCGCAATCATCGAGGCGCTAATCAACGCCGCGCGCCAGGCGAAGAAGCCGGTGGTGGTCGATCCCAAGGGCAATGATTATTCGATTTACCGCGGCGCCACCGTGATCACGCCGAACCGCGCCGAGCTTTCCCGCGCGGTTGGCCGCGAGGTGAGGACCGCCGACCAGGTGGCGGCCGCCGCCGCCGAGCTCGTCGAGCGTGCCGGCGTCGACGCCATCCTCGTCACCCGCAGCGAGGACGGCATGACCCTCGTCGCGCGCGGGCAGCCGCCGGTCCACATTCCCGCCCATCCGGTGCGGCTGCGAGACGTATCCGGCGCCGGCGATACCGTGGTCGCCGCGGTCGCGGCGTTGCTCGCAATCGGCGCCGATCTCGAAGCCGCCGCTCGCACCGCCAACGCCGCCGCCGCCGTGGTCATCGCCAAGCAGGGAACGGCGGCGGTAACGCTTCCCGAAATCCGTGCCGTGCTCGTGCCGCACGCGGCGCATGCCCACGAGCATAAAATCGCGCGCAACCCGGCGGCGCTCGACGAATGCCTCACCGAGTGGCGCCGCGCCGGCTTGCGCGTCGGCTTCACCAACGGCGTGTTCGACATTCTCCATCCCGGGCACCTCAAGGTCCTGGCCGAGGCCCGCGCCGCCTGCGACCGGCTGGTGGTGGGCCTCAACTCCGACGCCTCGGCGCGCCGCCTCAAGGGGCCGAGCCGCCCGATTCAAGATGAGGTGGCGCGTTCGCAAGTGCTGGCGGCGCTGGAGTCCGTCGATCTCGTGGTGCTGTTCGAGGAGGACACGCCGGAGGAGCTCATCCGCCGCACCAAGCCGCAGGTGCTGGTCAAGGGCGGCGACTACAAGCCCGATCAGGTCGTCGGCCGCGATATCGTGGAAGCGGCCGGCGGCGAGGTGATCCTGGTCGAGCGGGTGCCCGAGCGCAGCACCACCAGGATCGTCGAGCGCACGAAAAAGCAGGGCTGACACGGCACTTGGCCGTAGCGGATCGGCTTCAACCGACATTAATATCCTTGCGCTAAGGCCGAAGGCGAATTCCTGGAGGACCCTTCATGGCCGTACTCGTGACCGGCGGCGCCGGATACATCGGCAGCCATATGGTCTACGCCCTCGTCGACGCCGGCGAGGACGTGGTGGTGCTCGACGACCTGTCGACCGGCTCGCGCAAGAACGTGGCGCGCGCCGCCACCATGGTCATCGGCGACGCCGGTGACCAGGCCCTCGTCTTTCGCCTGCTCGCCGAGCACCGCGTCGATGCCATCATCCATTTCGCCGGCAAGGTGGTGGTACCCGAGTCCGTCGCCGATCCGCTCGGCTACTATCTCGCCAACACCGTGAAGTCGCGCGCGCTGGTCGCCGCCGCCATCGCCGCCGGCGTGAAGTGCTTCGTGTTCTCCTCCACCGCCTCGGTCTATGGCCAGCCGCCGGTGAACCCGGTGCCGGAAGACGCGCTGACCATCCCGTTCTCGCCGTATGGCTCGTCCAAGCTGATGACCGAATGGATGCTGCGCGACGCAGCGTTTGCCCATCCCTTCGCCTACGTGACGCTTCGCTACTTCAACGTGGCGGGCGCCGACCCGCGGGGCCGCACCGGCCAGTCGACGCCGAACGCGACGCACCTCATCAAGGTCGCCTGCGAAGCGGCGCTCGGCAAACGTCTGGCGCTCGACGTCTACGGCACCGACTATCCGACCCCGGACGGCACTTGCGTGCGCGACTACATCCACGTCGCCGATCTCATCGCGGCCCACCTCGACGCGCTCAAGCATCTGCGCGGCGGCGGCGATAGCCTGACGCTCAACTGCGGCTACGGCCGCGGCTTCTCGGTGATGGAAGTGATCGAGGCCGTGCGGCGCGTCTCGGGCAACGACTTCCCCGTGCGCTTCGCGCCGCGGCGGCCCGGCGATCCGCCGGAGATCGTCGCCCGGGCCGAGCGCATCCGCCAGATCCTCGGCTGGCAACCCAAGCTCGACGACCTCGACCTGATCGTCAGCCATGCGCTCGCCTGGGAGAAGAAGCTGAACGGCACGCGCCACGTCGCGGCCTGACCTTCGCCCGACGGCGGACCGGGCGCTTGCCGGCCCGCGCGCGCCCATGCCAAATGCGGCGCTCGTTTGGGGACGCCCATGCGCATTGCCATGATCGGCACCGGCTACGTCGGGCTCGTGTCCGGCGCCTCCTTCGCCGACTTCGGCCACGAGGTCGCCTGCGTCGACCAGGACGCGGACAAGATCGCGGCGCTGAGCCGCGGCCAGATCCCGATCTTCGAGCCCGGCCTCGCCGAGCTCGTCGGCAAGAACGGCGCCAACGGACGGCTCACCTTCACCATCGCCATCGCCCCGGCAGTGGCTGACGCCGAGATCGTCTTCATCGCCGTGGGAACGCCGTCGCGCCGCGGCGACGGTCACGCCGATCTGTCCTACGTCGAGGCCGCCGCCCGCGAGATCGCCGGCAGCGTCCGCAAATTCACCGTGATCGCCACGAAGTCCACAGTGCCGGTCGGCACCGGCGACCGCATCGAGAAAATCGTGCGCGACGCGGCGCCGGACGCCCAATGCGCCGTCGTCTCCAACCCGGAGTTCCTGCGCGAGGGCGCCGCGATCGAGGATTTCCGCAAGCCGCATCGGGTCGTGATCGGCGCCGACGACGCGCGGGCCCGCGAGGTGATGGCCGCCGCCTACGCGCCGCTCAAGCTGCCGGCGGCGTCGCTCCTGTTCGTAAGCCGGCGCACCGCCGAGCTCGTCAAATACGCCGCGAACGCCTTCCTCGCCACCAAGGTCGGCTTCATCAACGAGATCGCCGATCTCTGCGACCGCCTCGGCGCCGACGTGGAGGAAGTGGCGCGCGGCATCGGCCTCGATCCGCGCATCGGCGCCAAGTTCCTGCAGCCGGGCCCGGGTTACGGCGGGTCGTGCCTGCCCAAGGACGCGCTCGCGCTGCGCAAGACGGCGGAAACCGCCGGCGTCGCTCTCAGCATCGTGAGCGCCGCGGTCGACGCCAACGCCGCACGGAAGCAGGGGCTCGCCGCCCGGGTCGCGGCGGCGGTAGGCGGCTCGCTCAAGGGCAAGACCATGGCGGTGCTCGGCCTTTCCTTCAAGGCCAACACGGACGACATGCGCGAGTCCCCGGCGCTGGTGCTGATTCCTGCGCTTGTCGCCGCCGGTGCAGAGGTTCGCGCCCACGATCCGGCGGCGATGGCGGCGGCGAAGCCCCTCTTGCCGGACATCGGCTACAGCGCCGATCCCTACGCCGCCGCCGAGGGCGCCGACGCGCTTGTCATCCTCACCGAGTGGGACGCCTATCGCGAGCTCGACCTCGCGCGGCTCCGCCAGCTGATGCGCGAGCCCGTGGTTGTCGATTTCCGCAACCTGTTCCCGCCCCGCACTATCGCCGAGCGTGGCTTCCGCTACACGAGCCTCGGCCGGCCCGCGACGTAGGTATTTGCCAAGCGGCCCCGAACGCGGGATAGAGGGGCGGGGTTGTTCAAAAGCGGCGATTTCCCTCCCATGGCGAAGATTCGCAAGGCCGTCTTTCCGGTCGCCGGGCTGGGCACCCGTTTCCTGCCCGCCACCAAGGCGATGCCGAAAGAGATGCTGACGGTGGTCGACCGGCCGCTGATCCAGCACGTGGTCGACGAGGCGCGCGAGGCCGGCATCGAGCACTTCATCTTCGTCACCGGCCGCAACAAAAGCGTCATCGAGGACCATTTCGATCGCCAGTTCGAGCTCGAGGTGACGCTCGCCGAGCGCGGCAAGAAGAGCGAGCTCGCCGCCCTCATGGAGGACCTGCCCACACCCGGCTCGCTCTCCTTTACCCGCCAGCAGACGCCGCTCGGCCTCGGCCACGCGGTGTGGTGCGCGCGCGAACTCGTCGGCCGCGAGCCGTTCGCGCTGCTGCTCCCCGACGTGCTGGTGCAAGCAAAGAAGTCGTGTTTGGCGCAGATGCTCGAGATCTATGCGTCGCTGCCGCCGGACTCCAACGTCGTCGCCGTCGAGGAGGTGCCGAGCGAACGCCTGCAGAGCTACGGCGTGGTCGGCGTGGGCCAGGATCGCAGCGGCGCCTTCGAGATCAACTCCATGGTGGAGAAGCCGAAGCCCGGCACCGCACCCTCCAACAAGATCATCACCGGTCGCTACATCCTGCAGCCCGACATCTTCGACGTGCTTTCGGCGCAGGAGCAGGGCGCCGGCGGCGAGATCCAGATCACCGACGCCATGAAGCACCTGATGACCCGCCAGCCGTTCTACGGGTTCCAGTTCGAGGGTCGGACCTTCGATTGCGGCTCGAAGGCCGGCTTCCTCGCCGCCAACGTCGCCTACGCGCTGGCGCGGCCCGATATCGCGCCGGCATTCCGCGCCGAGCTCGAGGCACTGTTGACCAAGCGCTGACGGCTTGCCGCTAGGCCGTTGACTTAAAGGTCGAAACCGGCTTCGAGTCCGGCCCATGCGCTTCGTCCGCCTCAAGGAACGCCTGTCCGCCCTCCTCGGCGAGGACGCGCGCGCCATCATCCCGCGCTTGGTCAAGACCGACGGCCGCCGCCACGCCAAGAGCTACGCACTCGCCTTCCTGTTCATGTTCATCGTCGCGGGCTGCACGGCGCTTGCCGCCTACATGATGCGCGACGTGATCAACGAGATCTTCGTCGCACAGAAACGTTCCGCGATCTGGATCATCGGCGGCACGCTGATTACCCTCTATACCGTCAAGGGCCTTGCCGCCTACGGCCAGGGGGTCACGCTTGCCCGCGTCGGCAACCGCATCATCGCCGACTATCAGAAGCGCCTCTACGACAATCTCCTTGCGCAAGGCGTGCAGTTCTTCGCCGCACGTCACTCGACCGAGTTTCTGAACCGGTTGCAGGCCGGCGCCAACGGCGCGCGCTCCATTCTCGATCTGCTCGTCACCTCCATCGGCCGCGATCTCGTGACGCTGATCGCCCTCGTCACCGTGATGATCGTGCAGGACCCGTTCATGGCGCTGATCGCGCTGGTGGCGCTGCCGATAGCGGTGACGGGCGTGCGCGCGCTCATCCGCCGGGCGCGGCAGATCGTGAAGACGCAGTTCATCGGCTTCGGCCGCATCATGCGAACCATGTCGGAGACCGCCCAGGGCATCCGCATGGTGAAGTCCTTCAACCTCGAGGACACCCTGCGCGCCCGCATGGCCGCCGACGTGGGTGCGGTCGAGCGGGCCATGAACAAGATGGCGCGTGTGAGCTCGCGCTCGAGCCCGTTGATGGAAACCCTCGGCGGCTTCGCCGTGGCCGGCGCCGTCATGTACGCCGGCTACTCGGTGCTGAACGGCACGCACCTGCCGGGCGAGTTCTTCTCGGTGGTGACGGCGCTGCTGTTGGCCTACGAGCCGGCGAAACGCCTCGCCCGCTTCAACATCGATCTCGCCGGCAACCTCGTCTACGCCCGCTTCCTCTTCGACGTGCTCGACTCCGCGCCCGCCGAGGACGAGGAGAAGAAGCCGGCGCTGCAGGTCGGCCGCGGCCGCATCGAGTTCCGCGAGGTGTTCTTCGCCTACCGCCAAGGCGAGCCGGTGCTGCGCGGCCTCTCGCTTGGCGTCGAGCCGGGCAGCAGCACGGCGCTGGTCGGCCCGTCCGGCGCCGGCAAGTCCACCATCATGAACCTGATCGAGCGCTTCTACGATCCGCAGGCGGGCACGATCACCATCGACGGGGTCAACATCGCCGAGGTCTCGCGCCGCTCGCTGCGCGACCAGATCGCCTACGTGAGCCAGGACGCGTTCCTCTTTTCCGGCACGGTGCGCGACAACATCGCCATGGGCCGCTCCGGCGCGAGCGAGGCGGACATCGTCGCCGCGGCGCGGGCCGCCCACGCCCACGACTTCATCGCCGAGTTCGCCCAAGGCTACGACACTGCCGTGGGCGAGCACGGAACCCAGCTCTCCGGTGGCCAGCGCGCCCGCATTGCGATTGCCCGCGCCTTCCTCAAGAATGCGCCGATCCTCTTGCTCGATGAGCCCACCGCCGCGCTCGATTCCGAATCCGAACGCGAGGTGCAGCGGGCGCTCGACGACCTGCGCGCCGCCCGCACTACGCTTGTCATCGCCCATCGCCTGCAGACGGTGATCAGCGCGGAGAAGATCTGCGTGATCGAGAACGGCCGCATCGTTGAGACCGGCCGCCACGAGGAGCTGGTCGCCCGTCGCGGCCGCTACCACGTGATCTACCAAATGCAATTCAGCGAACGCCGCGCCGCCATCGCCTGACGGAACCGCGAGCGTGCTGCCCCGTTTACCGTCGCGGCCTCCGCCGCGGATGCGACCATGCCCCGCCGCTTTCGCTTGTCCCGCAAGAAAGGCGCGAAGAAACCCGCCGGCGCGGTGGTGGTGTCGCGGCCTTCGAAATGGGGTAATCCTTACAAGATCGGCCGGCTCACCCGCGATGAGGCCATCGCCGCCTATAAGCGCGACCTCCACGCCGGCCGTCTCCGCTTCACCGTCGCCGACGTGAAGCGCGAGCTGAAGGGCCGCGACATCGTTTGCTGGTGCAAGCTCGAGGACACCTGTCACGGCGACCTGCTCATGGCGATCGCCAACCGACGCAAGGCGTAACCGCTTCCCGCCGTGACCTAGGCGGTCTCCCGCCAGATACCGAGCGACTCCTGCGCCGGCCGGTCGGAGATGGAGAACAGCACCGCTTCCTCCGCCGCCTTGTGGGAATGTAGCTTCCACGACGGGATGACGAACACGTCGTTGGGCCCCCACTGGAAAGTCTCCTCGCCCACCCGCGTGCTGCCTTTGCCCTCGACGCACACGAAGATGGTGCCGTCGGTGGAGCGGTAATCCTTGCTCTGGAAACCCTTGGGCAACAGCGACAGATGCGCGCCCATGGTGGGCATGGCCCAGCCGCCGGTGAGCGGATTGGCGTAGCGCACGCGCGCGCCGAAGCGCGGATCGATCTCGTCGGCTTCCTTGAGGCGGTCGAGCACCGGCCGGATGCGGGCGTAGGGATAATTCACGATCGGGCTCTGCTTGTCGTTCACGTGCCCGCCGTTGGGCAGGACACCCGAGCCGAAGCGGGCGAGCGAGTCGCCGTCCGGGCGCGTGTTCGACTGAGTCTCGCGGTCAAGGTGCTCGGAGAATGCCGCGTCGAAGAAGTTGACGGTCGGCAGATCGAGCACGTCGAGCCAGATCATGGGCTTGTCCGACGTGTTGCCGTGGTCGTGGGCGCACCAGTTGGCGGTGAGCACGAAGTCGCCGCGGTGCATGATGGTCTTCTCGCCCTCGACCGCGGTGTAGGCGCCGTCGCCATCGAGGATGAAGCGGATCGCCGACGCCGTGTGCCGGTGCGCGGCCGCGATCTCGCCCGGCATGATCAGCTGCAGCCCCGCGTAGAGCGACTGGGTGATGCGCGACTTGCCGCGCAGCGCCGGGTTCTCCAGCACCAGCACGCGGCGCTCGGCCTCCTCGGCGGAGATGACGCTGCCCGCCTCCATGACCAGCGCCTTCGCCTCATTGAACCTCCACAGCGCCGCCGCGCACGGCGTATTGGGCTCTTTCGGCACGAGGCCCTTCAGCACCTCCCACAAGGGCGCCATGTTCTTCTTGCCGATTTTTTCGTAGTAGGCGGCGCGTTGCGGCGAGACCTTGCCAGCAGCCGGCTCGTTGCCCATCAGGTTGGTGGCAGGAGCGTCCATGGCGGCTTCCCTTTTGTCATTGTTGAGAAAACTATCCCGTTCCTAGATAACGCTGTCAACGAAGGGGCGTCCCATGACCGACATCGCAGCCGACAAGCAGGCGATCCGCGAGCTGGTGGAGAATTGGGTGCTGTGGCGCGATGCCCGCGAGTGGGACCGTTTCCGTACCGTTTGGCATCCGGATGGAGTGATGAAAGCCACCTGGTTCCAGGGGCCCTTCGAGGATTTCATCAAGGTGAGCCAGGAGGGCTTCGCCCGCGGTGTGCGCATCTTGCATGAGCTCGGCGGCACCGCCGTCGACCTCGCCGGCAGCCGCGCCATCGCCCAGACCAAGATGAAGATCATGCAGCGCGCGCAGGTCGAAGGCGTGCTGTGCGACGTTTCCTGCTACGCCCGCTCCTATAATTTCATCGAGAAGCGCGGCGATAAGTGGGGCATCGTGCTGCGCGACAATATCTACGAGAAGGATCGCCTGGATCCGGTCGACCCGGCGGCGAAGCTTTCCCTCGACAAGGATCTGCTCGCCCGCTTCCCCGAGGGCTACCGCCATCTCGCCTACCTACAGACCCGCGTCGGCTACCAGGTGAAACCCGACATGCCCGGCCACGAGGGCCCCGAGCTGGAGGCGCTCTATGCGCGCGGCAAGGGCTGGCTGGCAGGAAAAGCGCTCTAGAAATGCGCGTCCCGGGCGCTGCGCCGCAGGAGCTGCGCTGCTGACCCGGGACCATCCTCTGATGATCTTTCTTAAGCCGCCGCCTTCGCCGCCCGCGCGCCTTCCTGCACGATGGTGAAGCGCATGTTGCAGTTGGAGCGATGCTCCTCGGAGATCACCCGCCAGGCGTATTCGGCGTGGGTGAACGAGCTGAACGGCCCGATCACGCGGCCGGTGCCGTCGATGATGTGGTCGAAGTCGAGCGAGCGGTACTCGCCGCCGATGACCCAATAGCGCTTGTTGGCCATGTTCGTTCTCCTTCTCTCGCCTACTCGGCCGCAACCGGGATCGCCGGCTGCTCGAACTGCGCTTCCTCGGTCGATTCGCTCATCGCCGTGGTCGAGGCCTGACCCGAGGTGATGGCGATGTTGAGCTGGTCGAAGTAGCCGGTGCCGACCTCTCGCTGGTGGCGCGTGGCGGTGTAGCCGAACTTCTCCGCCGCGAACTCCGCCTCCTGCATCTCGGAGTAAGCGCTCATGCCGCGCGCGACGACGCCGCGGGCGAGCTCGAACATGCCGAGGTTGAGGTTGTGGAATCCGGCGAGCGTGATGAACTGGTACTTGTAGCCCATGGCGCCGAGCTCGCGCTGGAACTTGGCGATGGTGGCCTCGTCGATGTTGGCGCGCCAGTTGAACGACGGCGAGCAGTTGTAGGCGAGGATCTTGTTGGGGAACTCGCGGCGGATGGCCTCGGCGAACACCTTGGCCTCGGCGAGGTTGGGCTTGGAGGTCTCCCACCACAGGAGATCGGCGTATTTAGCGTAGGACAGCCCGCGCTTGATGCAGTGGGCGTGGCCGGTGCCGGGCTTGAGGCGGAAAAAGCCCTCGGCGGTGCGCTCGCCGGTGATGAACTCCCGGTCGCGCTCGTCGATGTCGGAAGTGATGAGCCGCGCGCTCTCCGCGTCGGTGCGCGCCAGCACCACGGTCGCAACGCCGCAGATGTCGGCGGCGAGCCGCGCCGCGATCAGATTGCGCTCGTGCGCCGCGGTCGGGATCAGCACCTTGCCGCCCATGTGGCCGCACTTCTTCTCCGATGCGAGCTGGTCCTCGAAGTGGACGCCGGCGGCGCCCGCCTCGATGTAGGCCTTCATGATCTCGTGGGCGTTGAGCGGACCGCCGAAGCCGGCTTCCGCGTCGGCGATGATCGGCGCGAACCAGTCGCGCTTCACGCCGCCCTCCGAATGCTCGATCTGGTCGGCGCGGGCGAGGGTGCGGTTGATTCGCCGGCACAGCTCCGGCCCGGCGTTCGCCGGATAGAGGCTCTGGTCGGGATAGGTGTTGCCCGCGGTGTTGTTGTCGGCGGCGACCTGCCAGCCGGAGAGATAGATCGCCGGCAATCCGGCGCGCACCATCTGCATGGCCTGGTTGCCGGTGACGGCGCCGAGGCTCGGCACGAACGCCTCGCTCTGCAGGAGCTGCCAGAACTTGTTCGCGGTGCGCTCGGCGAGCGTGTACTTGATGGCCAGCGAGCCGCGCAACCGCAGCACGTCCTCCGGCGAGTACGGGCGCGTGATGCCATCGAAACGCTTGTCGGCGGCGGGGACCAAATCGCGGAAGTTCGGACGGCTCATTGGCTGCTCCTGTGACCCATACAGCCGTGACAACAGCTGCCGGCGGGTGATGTTCCCGGCTTAAATCTCCATACCTTCGCTGAAAAGGCCTATTGCACGGAAATCGTGCCATACTGTAAATTGTGCACCTGCTAACTTGTAGGATTGTCACGAATGTCAAAATCCGGCGGCGGCAAACTAGGCAAGACGCGCGGAATCGATGACCAAAGCGGCAAATCCCTCGCCGACCGCAAGCTCTTCATCGGTCCACGCCTGCGCCGCATCCGCCGCGAGCTCGGCCAGTCGCAGACGCAGATGGCGGAGCGGCTCGGCATCTCGCCCTCCTACGTGAACCTGATCGAGCGCAACCAGCGCCCGGTCACCGCGCAGATTCTGCTGCGCATGGCCGAGGTCTACGACGTGGACCTGCGCGGGCTCGCCGCCGGCGACGACGACCGCTCCTTCGCCGAGCTCAACGAGGTGTTCAGCGATCCGCTGTTCCGCGTCATCGATCTGCCGAAGCAGGAGCTGCGCGACCTCGCCGAGCTCTGCCCCGGCGTCGCGCTCGCCGTGCAGCGCCTCTATCGCGGCTACGCCGAAGCCCGCCGCGGCGAGACCATGGTCGCCGCCCGCCTCGCCGGCCGCGACCGTACCGCCGAGTTCGACAGCGATCCGGTCGAGCGCGTGCGCGAGCTCATCGAGACCAACCGCAACCATTTCCCGGCGCTGGAGACCGCCGCCGAGAAGCTGCGCGACGAACTCGACGCCTCGGTGCAGGACTTGTATCGCGCCCTCACCGACCGATTGCGCGAGCGTCACGGCACCCTCGTGCGCGTGCTGCCCGTCGAGGTCATGCAGGACACGCTGCGCCGCTGGGACCGCCACCGCCGCCAGCTGCAACTGTCGGAGCTGATCGACGCCGCCGGCCGCGTCTTTCAGACGGCGTTCCAGCTCGCGCTGTTCGAATCCGGCCGCCTCATGGACGATATCGTGGCCAAAGCCGGACCGCTCGACGAGCCGTCGCGCAAGCTCTACCGCATCTCACTGGCGAATTATTTGGCCGCCGCCGTCATCATGCCCTATGGGCGCTTCCACGAATCGGCGGAGGCGCTCGGCTACGATCTTGGCGTGCTCGGCCAGCGCTTCGGTGCGAGCTTCGAGCAGGTCTGCCACCGCCTCACCACGCTCGCCCGCCCGACCGCCCGCGGCGTGCCCTTCTTCATGCTGCGCGTCGACGACGCCGGCAACGTGTCCAAGCGATTCTCCTCAGGCACCTTCCCGTTCTCCAAGTACGGCGGCACCTGTCCGTTGTGGAACGTGCACGAGACCTTCGCGACGCCCGGCCGCATCGTCACCCAAATCGTCGAGCTGCCCGACGGCAGCCGCTATTTCTCCATGGCCCAGACCGTGCGCCGCGTGGTGGTGCCTTACGCCCAGCCGCAGCCGCGCTTCGCCATCGGGCTCGGCTGCGAGCTGAAATACGCCGCGCGCCTGGTCTACGCCGCGGGCTTGGCGATCGAGACGGCGGAAGCCATGCCCATCGGCGTCAACTGCCGCCTTTGCGAGCGGGTCAACTGCGGCCAGCGCGCCGAGCCCCCGATCACCCGCACGCTGGTGCTCGACGAGAACACCCGCGGCGTCTCGCCGTTCAACTTCTCGACGGCGCAGGAAGTCTAGCTTTTCAGCCTCAGCCGCTCGATGAACTTGCCGAAGGCCGCGAGCTGCCGGCCGATGATCTCGCGCGTCGGCTCGTCCTTAAGCTTGCCCGCCTTCTCGTCGATCTTGGAGGGCGCGAACGTCACGAAGATCTCCGGCCGTCCAAAAGTGAACGCGTCGAGGAAGACGAGGATCTGGCGCAGGTGATACTGCATGCGGGCCGCACCGAGCGCGCCACCGGAGGCGGACTGGATCGCTACCGGCTTCTCCCGGAACGGCTGGTCCTTCATGCGTGACACCCAGTCGATTGCGTTCTTCAGCGCGCCGGGAACCGAGAAGTTGTATTCCGGCGACACGATGATGACGCCGTCGGCGGCGCGGATGGCATCGGCGAGCGCCACCACCTCGGGCGGGAACACCGTCGCCTGATGGTGATCAGCATTGTAGTTGGTGAACTTGTCGTACGGAGGGGCGTCCGTGAACGTCATCCCCTCGGGCGCGAGCTCGGGCAGGGTGCGGGCAACAGCCTTGTTCAGCGATCCGTTGCGCAGGCTGCCGCAGAGGATCAGCACGTTCTGCTTTTTGGCGTCGGCCATGGCCATCCTGTGCGGTTGGAGGAGGTGGGCCGGTATATCACCTATTCCAGCGGCACATCCACGTGGGCGCGAAAGCCCGGGCGTTGGCGCAGCCGGTCGAGCCACGCCGACGTCGCCGGCAGCGCCGGCGGCGCGATGAACGGATTGCGCAGGGTGCGGTCCGGAAAGATGCTGAGTGCGATGTCAGCGAGCGAGAAGCGCTCCGACATGTATTCGCGCCCGGCGAGGTGCGCCTCCAGGATGCCGAGCGCCGGCGCGAGCCTGGCCATGCCGGCGGCGAGCGCGGCCTTGTCCTGCTTCTCCGCCGGCGTGCGGATGGTGCCGAGAAACACCGGCGTCTCCGCCGGATTCAGGATCGAGAGCTGCCAATCGAGCCAGCGGTCGATGTCGGCCCGCGTCGCCGGGTCCGCCGGATAGAACGCCTCGCCGCCGTATCGGTTGGCGAGGTAGCGCATCACCGAGTTCGATTCCCACAGCACGAGATCGCCGTCCTCGATGGTGGGCACGCGGCTATTGGGATTAAGCTTCTTGTATTCCGGCGTGTTGACCACGCCGAACTTGCCGCCAGCATCGATGCGCTCGTAGGCGAGCCCCATCTCGTCGGCGAGCCACATGACCTTCTTCACGTTGGACGAGGATGCGCGCCCCCACAGCCGGAACGGCTTCACCATTGCGTTCCCCTTCTCCCTGACCCCCGGCAATCGCAGGCCCGATCCCGGATCGAACGACCGCTGTCGGTGTTATAGTAGTCGAAGGGCGACAGAGGGACATGGGCGCCGGGCGCCCAGGAGGCACACCATGCGTAAAGCGCTGATTGCGTTTGTTGCTATCGCTGTCCTTGTCATCTCGCTCCCCCTCGAAGCCTCGGCGCAGGCCGGCGGCGTAGTGGGCGGCGGTGGTGGCGGCGGCGGTGGTGGTGGCGGTGGCGGTGGGGGCGGCGGTGGCGGTGGAGGCGGCTGGCAAGGCGGGGGTGGCGGTGGGCGCGGCCTAGCGGTCGGTGGGAATTTTGGCCGCGGCGGCTTCAGCCACGGCGGCATGCGCGGCTTCCGCGGCGCGGGGCTCCGCCACTACGGCGCACCGCGCTTCCGCGGCGGGGATTTCCGCCGCGCGCACTTCCGTGGCCAGCAGTTCCGCGCGAGCCACGTGCGCGGTGCTCACCTCCGCGGCCATGGCTGGCGCAGCGGTCGGATCGCGCACCGCGCCCGCTTCGCCGGCGCAACGCCGCTCCTCTATGCACCTTACCTGTACGACTTCGATCTCGGTTACGGCTACGACCTTGCCTACTACGACGGCTGCTACGAGCTGCAGCCGGTGCTCACCCCGCGCGGACTGATCTGGCGGAGGATGTGGATCTGCTACTAGACGAATGCGCCGGGGGGAGCCGCCGGAACCGGGAGCGCCACAGGGGAATTGGTAAGGGCTATCCCGCCCCACCGGGCGAGGTGCTGCCCATCATCGGTGGCTATACGGGCGGCTAGTCGAGGATCGCAACGGCCCGCGTCCAGCCGCCGGAGGCGGCGCGGATCTTCACCGGGAAGCACGAAACCTGGAAGCCGTCGGCGGGCAGCGCCTCGAGGTTGTGCAGCTTCTCGATTTGGCAGTAGCCGCGGTGGCGGCCGGCCTTGTGCCCTTCCCAGATGATGGAGGCGTCGCCGCTCTCCTTGTAGCGCGCCGCGGTGTGCACGAACGGCGCGTCCCAGCTCCAGCCGTCGGTGCCGACTACGCGCACGCCGCGCTCCGTCAGCCACATGGTCGAACTCGTAGCCAAAGCCGCAGCCCTTGCTCACGTAGTCGGGCTGGCCGTAGGCGGCGCCAGCGCTAGTGTTCACCACCACGATCTCGAGCGGCTTGAGCTCATGGCCGATGCGCTTGAGCTCCGCCTCGATCTCGGCGGGCTTGACCACGTGGCCGTCAGGCAGATGGCGGAAGTCGAGCTTCACGCCCGGCTGCAGGCACCATTCCAGCGGAATCTCGTCGATGGTAAGCGCCCGTTTCCCGCGGTCCATGGTCGAGTGGTAGTGCCACGGCGCGTCAACGTGGGTGCCGTTGTGGGTGGAGACCTCGAGCATCTCGATCGCCCAACCCTCGCCATCCGGCAGATCGGCCGGCTTGAGGCCAGGGAAGAATAGGCACACCTCCGGCGCGGTTTCCTTGTGTGTGCGATACCGGATCTTCGGCTTGAGCGGCGGCGGGTCGGCCGCCACGTCGTTCTCGAGCGGAACCGAGATGTCGATGAGGCGGCGGGGCATGGCGGTTTTCCTCCGCCGCCCGTGTAGCAGACTTCCAATCCGCCTGCCGTCCA
Organism: uncultured Alphaproteobacteria bacterium; assembly: GCA_963792635.1. Classification (GTDB taxonomy): domain Bacteria; phylum Pseudomonadota; class Alphaproteobacteria; order Rhizobiales; family Xanthobacteraceae; genus DATNNN01. Next base: position 147,626 of record CAWBWX010000005.1, on the reverse strand, counting down.
ACTTAAAATCCCGCCGCGGCATGCGCCCGTCTATGATGGCCGCGTGGACGGAGTCGAATTGGGGAGGGACAGTGCCGAAGAACATTCTCATCTTCTCCGACGGAACCGGGCAGCGCGGCGGGATCTATTTCGACGAGCTGCGCACCAACGTCTATAAGCTCTATCGCGCCACGCGCAGCGGTCCGGACACGAGCATCGACGCTTGCACGCAGCTCGCCTTCTATGATCCGGGCCTCGGCACCGAACCGACGGGAGAAACGCCCGTCGTTCGCTACTGGCGCCGGTTTCACAATTTCGTCAGCGGCGCCACCGGCCTCGGCATCACGCGCAACATCATCGAATGCTACGCCGCCATCATCCGCCTGTGGCAGCCGGGCGACCGCATCTATCTCTTCGGCTTCAGTCGCGGCGCCTACACGGTGCGTTGCGTCGCCGCCGTGCTCGCGCTCTGCGGCGTGCCGACACGCGCTAAGGACGGGTCGCCGCTCCGGCGCGATGAAAGCTCGAGCAAGAAGGTCGCGCGCGAGGCGGTGACGCGGGTCTATCAGCACGTCGGCTCGCCGCGCGAGGAGAAATACGTCCCGCAGCGCACGGCCCTCGCGGCATTGTTCCGTCAAGACTATGCCTCGGAAGGCAAGAAGCGACCGGCGAACGTCTACCCCTATTTCATCGGCGTGTTCGATACCGGTGCCGCGCTCGCCAACAAAGGCGCGCTCATCCTCGTCGCGGTCGTGAGCCTGGCGCTCCTGATCGGAGCGAGCGCGGCGCTGAACTGGCTCATGCCCGCCTATTCGTTTTGGTTCTGGTTCGTGGCGCTCTTCGGCATCGTCGTCGTGGTCCTCGCGATCGCCTACCTCGTCAGCCATCTGAAATTCTCTTTCCGGCTGAAGGATTTCTCGTTCTGGCAGACGCTGCATCTCAACGCCCTACGCCACGCGTTCTACGACCAGTCCCTCAGCCCGCACGTCGACTACGCCAAGCACGCGCTCTCCCTCGACGAGCGGCGCGCCGATTTCGCCCGGGTGAAATGGGGCGACCCCGCCGAGAAGCGGCCCTCGCGCGACGAGCACGGCTACATCTGGTTCGAGCAACTCTGGTTCGCCGGCAACCACTCCGACATCGGCGGCGGCTATCCGGAGAGCGAGTCGCGCCTGTCGGATATCGCGCTTGCCTGGATGGTGGAGGCCACGCGCCGCGTGCCGGAGGAAGCGCGCATCCAGATCGATCCCTTGCTGATGCGGCCTTCGCCCTCGGCCGACGGCATGCAGCACGACGAGACCCGGAGCGCCGCCTTCCGCTTCGCGGCGGTGAAGGACCGCGACGCGCCGAAGAACGCCACTGTGCACGGAACGGTGCGCGAGCGCTTCAAGCTCGCGGGCGTGCTGCAGTACGACGTGACGGCGCCGTACCGCCCCGAGTGCCTGCGCCAGCACGAGGAATTCGGCGTGTACTACGAGAATCCGCCGCCCACCCGTCGGCGGGCGAAGAAACAGGGAAAGAAGAAAAAGGAGAAAACGTAGCCCGCCCGCGTCAGGTTTTGGCGGCGGCTTGGCTGCGCGCACCCAGCGCCTTGCGTACCGCCCGCGCCACCTTTCGCCGATCAGGCGAGCCAGCTAACACCCGCGGTCACTGCGGCGAGGATGACGACGGTGGTGCCGACGATGGTCGCCAGATGCCGCCAGCCGATGGCGGCGACGGCGGTGAACGAGGTGCCGAGGCCGAGCGCGCTGATCGCCACGAGCAGCCCCCAGTTCGAGACTTGCACCAGCACCGCTTTGATGGCGCCGTAGGCCGGCGCGATCTCGGGAATCGCGGCAAGCCCGGTGTTGAGCACGCACATGGCGAGAAACGCGAGGGCGAAGCCCGGCAGCGGCACCCGCGCCCGCGTCGCCCGCTTCCGCACGAAATACCAGCCCACCGCCAGCACCACGGGCAGCAGCAGGAAGACGCGGAAGAGCTTCACGATCACCGCGGCGTTGCCCACGCTCTCCGATACCCCATAACCGGCACCCGCCACCTGCGCCACGTCGTGGATGGTACCGCCGAGCACGAGCCCGGTGGCGGTGGCATCGAAGCCGAGCCGGCCGCACAGGATCGGATAGAAAATCATGGCGACGGTGGAGAGCGCGTTCACCGCGACGATGGTGAAAGCCACGTCGCGATCCTTGTCGGGATAGTTGGGCACCACCGTGGAAGTGGCGAGCGCGGCGGAGGCGCCGCACACCGCGGTGGCAGCTCCCGCCACCGCGCCGAAACCCGCGCCGAGGCCGAGCGCGCGGGCGAACCAAAACCCGGCAATCAGCGTCAGCACCATCGCAAGCGCCACCAGCAGCGCGGCGCCGAGGCCGAGACCGACGATGTCGCCGAGCGCGATGCGGAAGCCCAAGAGCGCCACCGCCCAGCGCAGGACGTAGGTGGTGCAGAAATCGAGCCCCGGCTCGAAGCGCGCCGCGCTCGCCAGCGGGTTGAGCGCGATTCCGAGGAAGAGCGCGATCACCATGGTCGGCGCCGCGAAATAGGGCTGCAGCACGAGCCCTACCGCCCACGCCGCGACGGCGAGCGCGGCCGCAAGCGCGACGCCGGGCGCGGCCGCGAGCCAAGAGTTCCGTTCAGAATTGAGCGGGCGAGACAATATGCGCGGCCGGTTTCGGGATACCCCGGAAACCTTAGCGGGCCCGCGTGAAAGCGCAATTCGGCCGGGTCGATTCGCAGAGCGATTTTACAATACGCTTGTGGCGGGTCGGCAACGATCTGAAGGGGGCTGGCGGTCAAGCTCGGCAGCGCTGCCGCAAGCCGACATTCGCTGGCGGCGCGGCCCGCTACGCTATATGGATTTCTTCGGCGCCGAGCGCCGCGCCGCCTGAGGCCGCGGCTTTCGCGCCGGCGCCGGACGGGGGACGGGCGGCGGCGGCAACTTCCAGAACGACTTGGCCGCGCGGAATCGGCCGTAGGTCTTTTTCGCCTCTCCCAGGAGATCGGCGACCTGCGCCTCCTGGTGACCGGCAACAAGGCCGGCAACAAAGATGCGGGCGCGGCCGGACTCCTGATCGAAATAGCGCGGGCCCACGCGGTTCGCGATCTCGGCGGAGAGCGACTTGCGCACCGCCACGTCGTTCAACGCCCCGAGCGCGTCCTGGAACTCCTTTAGTGTCTCGCCGAACGCCCGCTCTCGTTTCCGCGCCTTCTTGCTGTCGAACAGGCTCGCGAAGAATTCCGTGGCGTAGCGAAGCTTCTTTACCTGCACCCGCAGCTGGTGACGGGCGGCGTCGTCAAGGCCGGCAAGCGCCTTGCCCTCCTTGCGGATGCGCCGCCTGAGCTTGCGCAACTGCTCGGCGGCATGCGCTTGGATCGGCTCTCGCTGCCGCGCCCGCATGAGCGCATCGCCGTTCGAGCGCCACTGACCGGCCTCGGCCCAGGCCGCGATGCGCAACGCCAACTGCCGGCAGCGCATCGACAACAGCGCCTCGCGCGCATCGGCGTACGCCTTGCGCCGACGCTGCCGCAGGTGCCGGTACAGCCCGTTGATGCCCTTGTCCTTGCGGTGCTTGTCGCGGATCGGCGCGATGACCTCATCGATGAACACGTCGAGATCCCGCGCCGGGCCGGTGGCCTCGCGCAGCCACCGCAGCTCGGCCTTGACCGCTTCGGTCTCCTCACCCGCGATTACGTGGCGGAACAGCGAGATCGCGGTGCGCAACCGCCGGATGGCGATACGCATCTGGTGCAGCGCGTCGGCATCGCCGCGCGCCACCCCGGGGAAATTGTCGACCAGGTGGCGCAGGCATTCGTGGGCGATACGCCGGAAGCCTTCGGCGGCGGGGATGCGCGGGGGCAGATGGACGTCGTTAGCGGTGGCCGCACCCCCTCCTCCCTCCACCAGCGCGTAGCCGCGCGCAGACTTCGTGGCATAAGAGAGCTTCAGCGGCACCGCCTCGTTGAGGACCAGCGCGAGCTGGAACAGGTCGGCGAGCTTGCCGCGGGCGAGCTCGAGCTCGACCTCGGAAACTGGAAGTGAGGCGCGGCCACTATCGATCTTGCCCTGGTCCAGCGCCACGCGGATGTCGGATTTTCCGAAATGCAGCGGAAACGCCGTACGCGCGATCCGCGTCTCGAACACCGGTTCGAGCGGGCCGCGCACCTTCTTTTCCAGGACCGGCTCGAGCGCGGTGCCCGTCGCCTTGGAAAGGTCCGGCCGCGCCCCCTTGATCTCCGTTTCCCACTCCGCCCGCCGCGCCGGGTCGCCGCCGCCGTTCAGCGCCTTGATCGTCTGGATGCGCTGCTTGCCCATCTGGCGCACGCGCAGCGTCAGCCCGCGCCGCTGCAGCGTCCGGCGGCGGTCGTCGTAATAGACCGCGTTGAGCCGGCTCTTCACCGACTTGCCGAATTCGCTGCGCAGCAGCGGATGGTGCCGGAGCCCGGTGACGTCGCCGGGCTGCACCAAAAGCTTGATTTCCGTTTCTGTTGGGGTATCCGCCTTCCGCCGCATGCCAAAGGCTAGCTGCCGCCTTTGTCATAAACAACGCGAGGCAAAGAGTCCGTCGCTACAGACGATTAGCCTGTGGGTAGCGGGAAATCAGCGGCCGAGCACGAGACCCATGCAGATGGTATCGTAGGACTCCCGGTCGATCAGGATGAAATTCCCAGTAGCGCCGCGCGTGGGACGCGAAGCCAACGGAAGTTCTCGTGCCCATCTCGCAACAGCGCGCGATTGGGCTCATCTTCCAGATGGAGCTGAGCGATGTGGAAACGGATCACGTTGGCGCTGGTTGGCGCCGCCCTCGCCGCCGCCCCGGTGCGGGCCGCGAACATTCAGCTATTGAACGTGTCGTACGACCCCACGCGCGAGCTCTACGGGGAGATCAACACGGCCTTCGCCGAGAAGTACAAGGCGGAAACCGGCGAGACGTCACCATCAAGCAGTCGCACGGCGGCTCGGGCAAACAGGCCCGCTCGGTCATCGACGGCCTCGACGCCGACGTCGTGACGCTCGCGCTCGCCTACGACATCGACGCGATCGCCGAGCGCGGGCTCCTCCCCGCCGACTGGCAGAAGCGGCTGCCGCAGAATGCCTCGCCCTACACCTCGACGATCGTGTTCCTGGTGCGCAAGGGCAACCCCAAAGGCATCAAAGACTGGGACGATCTCGTCAAGCCCGGCGTCACGGTCATCACCCCCAACCCGAAGACCTCCGGCGGCGCACGCTGGAACTACCTCGCCGCCTGGGGCTACGCGCTCAAGAAGTACGGCATCCGAGGACAAGGCGCGCGACTTCGTGCGCGACTCTACAAGAACGTGCCCGTGCTCGACACCGGCGCGCGCGGCTCCACCATCACCTTCGTCGAGCGCGACATCGGCGACGTGCTGCTTGCCTGGGAGAACGAGGCCTATCCTGTCGATCAACGAGTTCGGCAAGGACAAGGTGCGAGATCGTGGTGCCGTCGGTCTCCATCCTCGCCGAGCCGCCGGTGGCGGTGGTCGACAAGGTGGTCGACAAGAAGGGCACCCGTGCCGCGGCCGAGGCGTATCTCAAGTTCCTCTACACGCCCGACGGACAGAAGATCGCGGCGCGCAACTACTATCGCCCGCGCGATCCGGAAATCGCGGCGCGCTACGAGAGCGTCTATCCGCGAAGCTGCAGCTCTTCACCATCGACGAGGTGTTCGGCGGCTGGCACAAGGCGCAGACCACGCACTTCAGCGAAGGCGGCGTGTTCGATAAAATCTATAGCCAGTAACAAGCGAGGCAGCGGTGAGCGGGGCGATAGCCTTCAAGCAGCGAAGCGTGATTCCGGGTTTCGGAATCACCATGGGCGCCACGCTGTTCTGGCTGTCGCTCATCGTGCTGATTCCGCTCGCCGGCCTCTTTCTCAAGAGCGCCGAGCTCACCTTCGACCAGTTCGTCGCCATCATCATGAGCCCCCGCGTGCTGCACGCGCTCGAGCTCTCCTTCGGGCTGTCGCTGGCAGCGGCGGCGACCAATCTCGTGTTCGGCTCGGTCGTGGTGTGGGCGCTGGTGCGCTACGAATTCCCCGGCCGGCGCGTGTTCGACGCCATCGTCGATATTCCCTTTGCGCTGCCCACCGCCGTCGCCGGCATTGCGCTGACCAACCTCTATTCGGAGAACGGCTGGCTCGGGCAGTTCCTGGCGCCGCTCGGCATCCAGGTGGTCTACACCCCGCTCGGCATCTTCGTGGCGCTCGTCTTCATCGGCCTGCCGTTCGTCGTGCGCACGGTGCAGCCGGTGCTCGAGGATCTGGAGAAGGAACTCGAGGAGGTCGCTGCCTCGCTCGGCGCCAGCCGCTGGACCACCGTGCGCCGCGTCGTGCTGCCGAGCGTGTTCCCGGCGCTGCTCACCGGTTTTGCGCTCGCCTTCGCCCGCGCCGTCGGCGAGTACGGGTCGGTCATCTTCATCGCCGGCAACCTGCAGAACGTCTCCGAGATCGCGCCGCTCCTGATCGTGATCCGCCTCGAGGAGTTCCGCTACGCCGACGCCACCGCCATCGCCGTGGTCATGTTGGTCGCCTCCTTCACGCTTTTGTTCATCATCAACGGCTTGCAGCGCTGGTCGGAAACCCGCACCGGGAGGCCGGCATGAACGCCGCGGCCGGCTATCTGATGACGCGCACCGGCGCCCGCGACGGGCGTCCGAGCGACGCCCGCGCCGATCCTACCTGGGTGCGCTGGACGATCATCGCCGTCGCCGTCGGCTTCCTGTCGCTGTTCGTCCTTCTGCCGCTGGTCAACGTGTTCGTGCAGGCCTTCGCCAAGGGGACGGCCGCCTACCTGGCCGCGCTCACCGAGCCGGACGCGCTCGCCGCGATCCGCCTTACGCTGATCGCGGCCGCGATCTCGGTGACGCTCAACCTCGTGTTCGGCGTCGCCGCCGCCTGGGCCATCACCAAGTTCGAGTTCCCCGGCAAGAGCCTGCTCGTCACCTTCATCGACCTGCCGTTCTCGGTGTCGCCGGTGATCGCGGGTCTTGTATTCGTGCTCCTGTTCGGCCTGCAGGGCATCCTCGGTCCCTGGCTCGCGGCGCACGACATCAAGGTCATCTTCGCCCTGCCCGCCATCGTGCTCGCCACCACCTTCGTCACCTTCCCGTTCATCGCCCGCGAGATCATCCCGCTCATGCAGCAGCAGGGCACGGAGGAGGAAGAGGCGGCGCTGTCGCTCGGCGCGCGGGGCCTCACCACCTTCTTCCGGGTGACGCTGCCCAACATCAAGTGGGCGTTGCTCTACGGCGTCCTGCTCTGCAACGCGCGCGCCATGGGCGAGTTCGGCGCCGTGTCGGTGGTTTCCGGCCATATCCGCGGCGAAACCAACACCATGCCGCTGCACATCGAGATTCTTTATAATGAGTACCAGTTCTCCGCGGCGTTCGCCGTGGCTTCGCTGCTCGCGTTGCTGGCGTTGGTGACCCTCGTCGCCAAGGCGCTGCTCACCCGCCGCCTCGCTTCGGATTGAATGCAATGAAGATCGAACTTCTGAACGTGACCAAGCGTTTCCGAGCGTTCACCGCGCTCGACCGGGTCAACGTCGAGGTGAAGAACGGCGAGCTCCTGGCGCTCCTCGGGCCGTCCGGCTCGGGCAAGACGAGCCTCTTGCGCATCATCGCCGGCCTCGAATGGCCCGACGAGGGCGAGGTCCGCTTTGACGGCGAGAACACCCTCGCCCGCTCGGTCGGCGAGCGCCACATCGGCTTCGTGTTCCAGCACTACGCTCTGTTCCGCCACATGACCGTGTTCGAGAACGTGGCCTTCGGCCTGCGCGCGCGGCCACGCCAATTTCGGCTCGCCGAGCCGCAAATCAAAGCGCGCGTCGAGCAGCTGCTCGACCTCGTGCAGCTCGGCTGGCTCGCGCACCGGCATCCCACCCAGCTTTCCGGCGGCCAGCGCCAGCGCATCGCGCTCGCCCGCGCGCTCGCCATCGAGCCGCGCGTACTCCTGCTCGACGAGCCGTTCGGCGCGCTCGACGCCAAGGTGCGCAAGGAGCTGCGCCGCTGGCTGCGCAACCTGCACAAGGAGATCGAGGCGACCTCGGTGTTCGTCACCCACGACCAGGAGGAGGCCCTCGAGGTCGCCGACCGCGTCGTGGTCATGGACCGCGGCCGCATCGAACAGATCGGCACGCCGGAGGAGGTCTACGACAATCCGGCGAGCGCCTTCGTCCACGAGTTCATCGGCGAGAGCATCGTGATTCCGGTCACCATTGGCGGCGGCAGCGTGGCGTTCGACGGCAACGCCCTCGGCATCGACCCGCAGGGCGTGGCCGACGGCGCCGCCCGGCTGTTCGTGCGTCCCTACGAGATGACGATCGTGCCGGCAGCCACAGCGCCGATTAAAGGCACGGTGACGCGCGTGCACGGCATCGGCCCGGCGCGCCGCGTCGAGATCGCGCTCACGGCCGCGCCCACTCCCGACGTGGTCGAGATCGACGCCCCGCGCAACCAGAGCTTCGAGGCGGGCCAGCTCATCGGCCTTCGGCCGCAGCACTACCGCATCTTCGCCGACGCCGCGCACAAGGTCCCGAGCGCGCCGCAAGAGACGCCCCGGCAGAAGACCACCGCCTGAACGGCGTCCCTGCGCTGTTGCGCCGCCTCTTCTCCCGCCACGGCATCACCGTGATCGGCGCCGGCGCGGCATACCTCAGAAATTGATGCCGAGCCAGCCTTTTACCTGCTCGTGCAGGTCGCCTTCGAACGCCTCACGGCGGGCCCTCGGCGGTGATGCTCGCCGAGGCTGAGCACGTAGACGTAGCTCGACATCTGCACCACGCGGCGCACGTTATGGTCGACCAGCAGGATCGCCATGCGCTCGCGCGGCGAACAGCTCGATCCACCCGTACACCTCCTCGGCGACCTTGGGCGCGAGCCCGATGCCGGGCTCGTCGATCAGGCACAGCCGCGGCCGCACCAGATAGGCCTTGGCGAACTCGACCATCTTCTGCTGCCCGCCCGAGAGGTCCCCGGCCTTGGTGCGGCGGCGCTCCTGCAGCACCGGAAACCTCTCGAACAGTCGTCGAACCGCGCGCCGATCTCTTCGCGGCGTCGGGCCGTCGGGACGGCGCGCAAGTGCTCGAGCGGCAGGCGCAGATTGTCCTCGACGCTCATATGTCGAACAGGCTCGATTCCTGCGGGATGTAGCAGATGCCGCGGTCGATCACCGTGTGTGCCGGCACGCCGGTGATGTCGGCGCCGTCGAACTCGATCGTGCCCGCGCGCGGCGGCAGGAAACCGCAGATCGTCTTCATGATAGTCGACTTGCCGGCGCCGTTGAGGCCGATGAGGCCGGTGATCGCCGCCGGCTCCACCGCGATGTTGACGCCGCGCAGGATGTCGATGTCGGCGATGTAGCCGGCGCTCACGTCCTTGACGGCGCAGAAGCGCGCTCATGCCGCGGCCTGCCCGAGATAGGCCTCGATCACCACCGGGTCGGTGAGCACCGCCCGCGTGCTCTCGTCAGCGATGACGACGCCCGCGTTCATGCACACCGTGCGCGGGCACAGCTCGACGATCACCGGCATATCGTGGCTGACCACGAGGAAGGTCTGCCCTTCCGTGCCGGCGGCGGATGAAGCCCGCCATGATCTCCTTCATCGTCGGATGAACGGAGGCGAACGGCTCGTCGAGTAGCGCGATGCGCGGCGGCACCATGAAGCAGGAGCCGAACTCGAGAAGCTTCAGTTGTCCGCCGGAAAGGTGGCCGGCATCGAGATCGATTACCCGCGTCAGCGACAGCTCATGGATGAGCGCGCGCGCGCGTTGCTCGGCGGCGTCCTGGGCAAGCCCGAGCGCGCAGCCCGCCACCAGCAGGTTGTCGAGCACGCTCATGCGCGGAAATGCCCGGGTGATCTGGAAGGTGCGCTGGATTCCGCGCCGCGCCAGCGCTTCCGGCCGCATGCCGGCGATCGGCCGGCCGTCGAGCGTGACGCGGCCCGCGTCGGCCGTGAGATGCCCGCTCAGGATGTTGATGAGCGTGGTCTTGCCCGAGCCGTTCGGGCCGATGAGGCCAACGAGCTCGCCCGGGTCGATCGAGAATGTCGCGCCGGTGAGCGCCCGGATGCCGCCGAAGGACTTGGCAGACGTGATCGATGGCGAGGAGCGGCATCGGCTACTCCGCCGGCGCCGGCGGGGCGGCGGGCCGCCTGACGCCCTCGACTGCAGCTTGCGCACCATCCCCCACAGCCCGTCGCGGAAGAAGCGGCCGAAGATGATCACGAGCAGCGCGAAGACGATGAGCTGGTAGCCGCCGAAGTCGCGCAGGAACTCCGAGGCGACGTAGACCAGGAACGCGGCGACGATCGGGCCCGACAGCGTGCCGAGGCCGCCGATCACCACCATGGTGATGATGATGCCGGTCTGCCCGACAGGAGCCCGAGCTCGGGGCTGACGAACTGGGCGAAATGGGCGTAGAGCGCACCGGCGAGGCCGGAGATCGCGGCGCTGAGCGTAAACGCATTGGTCTTCCACACGACCACCTTCACGCCGCGGCTCGCCGCCGCGATCTCGTCGTCGCGGATGGAGCGCAGATACAATCCCGCGCGGCGAGCGCAGCAGGAAATAGAGCCCGAGCTGCATCGGCCAGCAGCACGCCGAGCATCAGGTAGTAGTACCCGAGGCGGCTATTGATGAGGCCGGGCACGTTCAGGCCGAGGTCGCCGCGGGTGATGTCGATGGAGTTGCTGATGACGAGGCGGATGATCTCGGCGAAGGAGAGCGTCGTCAGCGCCAGATACGGGCCGCGCAGGCGCAGCACGATACGGCCGAGCGCAGGAAGCCGATGCCGGCGGCAACGACGATGGCGGCGGCGATGCCCGAGAGCGGCGACACGCCGTAGTAATAGGAGAGCATCCCCGTCGAGTAGGCGCCGATCATGCCGAAGGTCGCGGGCGCGAGCGAGAACTGCCCGGTGTAGCCCGCGAGCAAATTCCACGCCGCGGCGAGCATGGCGAAATACATCGAGACGATCAGCACGCCGCGCCAGTAGTCGTTGTCACGTACAGCGGCGCCAGCGCGATCAGCGCCAGAATGCCGAGCGACACCAGAACGGTCGCCGCCGTTGGGATCGCGGTTGCCGAAGCGCAGTCATGTCACACCTCCCGCGACGCTCGCCGAACAGCCCTTGCGGGCGGAACAGCAGAACCAGGATCAGGATCATGAGCCCGAAGGTGTCGCGGTACTGGTAGGAGATGTAGACGCCGCCGAAGCTCTCGAACACGCCGAGGATGAGGCTCGCGATGATGCTGCCGGGCACCGATCCCATGCCGCCGAGCACCACGATCACGTAGGACTTGATCGCCGGGAAAACGCCGACGTCCGGCGTGGGATTGAAGATGTTGGCCAGCAGCGCGCCGGAAATCGCCGGCGAGCCCGCCGGCGAGCGCGAACACGATGGCGCTCGCCTTGGCCGGTGTCGATGCCGGCGAGCGACGCGCCGAGCCGGTTCTGCGCCACGGCCTGGATCTGCCGGCCCCAGTAGGAATAGCGCACCACCAGCATCACCACGACGATGACCGCGATGGCGAGCACCGCCGCCACCAGCCGATGGCCGCTGATCAGGATCGGGCCGATGGTGATGCGCTGATGCCGCTGCCAGCGCCGGGCCCTTGTAGGCGTAGGGGCCGATGACTCTTGTCGACCAGGTTGATCAAGCAGCAGCGACAAGCCGAAGGTGACGATGACGGCGTATTCGTCGCGCATCACGCCCACGACGTGTAGCCCGCGTAGAGCGGCCGCATCAGCGTGCGCTCGACGATGAGGCCGACGAGCACGCCGGCCAGAAACGCGAAGCGGCAGCGCCAGCCACGGCGGAATGCCGAGCAGGAGCGCGCCGAGCGTGTAGGTGTAGGCGCCCACCATGTAGAACTCGCCGTGGGCGAAGTTCACCACCTTGAGGATGCCGAAGATCAGCGACAGGCCGATCGCCATCAGCGCGTAGAACACGCCGATGATCAGGCCGTTGATGGTGAGGTCGAGGGCGAGCATGCGAGCGCGACGCGGAGCCGGAGACGCGATAGCGCCTCCCGCTCTGCGAGGTCAGTGCGCTGGGCGGCTTACTTCGGCCGCTCGATCTTGCGCGACGTCGAGCGGCTGACCCGGCTCCTGCACGAGCTTGGTGTCGGCGATCGGCTGCTTCACCGCCGTGATCTGGAAGGTGACGTAGGGCACGTCGAGCCACTGGTGGTACTTGTAGCCGCTCTTCTCGGTCGAGAAGGTGATCTCGCCGCGCGCGCCGGTCCACTTGATGCCTTCGAGCGCCTTGATCACGGCGTCGCCATCGGTGGCTTTCGCGGCCCTTGATCGCCTCGGCCGACGATGAAGACGCTGTCGGCCGCCTGGAACAGCAGCCGGTTCGGCTCGTTCTTGGTCTTCGCCGTGTAGGCGGCGGCGACCTTCTTGCCGAGATCGGGCAGCTGCATCTTCGGGTGATAGAGCCCGAACACCAGCATGTTCTTGGCGGCGTCGCTGACGTTCTGCCAGAAGTCCGGATAGTCGGCGATGCCGGAGGCGTCGTAGAGTCAGCGTCTTCGCAGTCGGCGCGATGCCCTGCTCGTTGAGCTGATTGAGCAGGATGTAGGCCGCCGGCGGCAGCATGATCTCGACGACCACGTCGGGCGGATTGGCCTTCAGCGGCAGCAGCGCCGGCAGGAAGTCCTTGCCGGCGCGGTCGAGCGTCTCGTACTTGTACTCGACGCCGGGCGCGCGCTCCTTGATCTGCTCGCCGATCAGCTTGGCGAGGCCGACGCCGTAATCGGTGTTCTCCGCAGAACGCGAGCACGCGCTTGGCGCCCAGCGCCTTCATGGTGTCGGCCATGGCGATGGCGACGCGGCTGTTGTAGTTGCCGGGATTGAACACCTCCGGCATAGCCCTTCTCGCGGACCGCGTCCGACCAGGCGTTGGTGTTGACGTAGGGCACGTGATAGCGGTGCGCGACCTCCATGCCCGCGAGCGCGGCCGAGCTCTGATGCTCGCCGATGATGGCGACGACCTTGTCGCGGGTGATCAGCTTCTCGACCGCCGGCGCGCGCCTTCTCGGGAATGCCCTGGGTGTCCTCGAAGATGAGCTCGATCGGGCGGCCGAGCACGCCGCCGGCGTCGTTGATCATCTTGGCCGCGACCTCGACGCCGTCCTTCACCTGCACGCCCTGCGAAACCGAGCCGGGCGGCGACTGGGCGATGGTGACGCCGATCTTGATCGGATCGGCGGCGTTGGCGGCGCTGACGAAAGCGAAAAGGCCCGCGGCAACGAGCAGGCCTGCACGACGTAACCGGGCGAATTGGATCACGGGGTTTCCTCCCTTGTGGCCGCTTATCTGCGGCTTCAGGCTGTGGGAGTTCAAACGGTAACGGACATCGACGCGGCGGTCGAGATGCCGGCGCTGCCACGTTCGGCGGAGGGTGGGAGGCTCATGGGCCTTGCCCCCACCTGTCAATTTTCCGAGAAGATTGGTGGGCGCACCAGGGCTCGAACCTGGGACCCGCTGATTAAGAGTCAGCTGCTCTACCAACTGAGCTATGCGCCCTTGCCCCGCGCGGTCCACCGTCCGTGCGGGAGCGTCGATCTATCAAAGCGGGTCCGGGCTGTCCAGCGAACGGCAAGCGGGCACGCGCGAGCGTTAACCGCGCGGCGTATTTGAGGACAACCCCGCATCCCGCCGCTCATTCCGTCGCGCCGCATCCTCTGGAACGCGCGGTTGACAGGGGACTCCCGATAAGGATCAAATGACACGAAAGCCGGCAAAATCGGCGCAATCTTCGGACCGAAAGCCAAAAAAGGCCCGGGCAGGAGCGGCGGAATCGCGAACGCCAGCCGCAAGCTCGATCCAGCGGTCCATCGAGCGCGCCGCAGGACTTGCCGGAAAGCGGATCGCCGCTCCTTACCCGCTTTGCGTGCGATCCCGCGAAACCATCGAGGGAGAAACACAATGCCCAAGGCAAGATCCGTTTACGCCTACGTCGCCGGCACCGCGGCGATCGCCGCTGCGCTCGCGCTCACGGCGCTTTCGCCCGCCGCCGCGCAGGAACGCAAGTCGATCCGCTGGGCGACAGCCAGCGTCGATTCCTACGGCTACAAGGTCGCCGCCAGCATCACCAAGCTGCTCGAGGAAGCGCTCGGCGGCCAATACACCGTCACCGTCAATCCCTATCCGTCGACCACCGGCGCCGGCAAGGCCACCATGGATGGCGAGGCGGAGGTCGGCTACACGGCCGACATCGGCATGCGCGAAGTCTACGACTCCACCAGCGGGTTCAGGAACTACACGCCCGCCAAGGCGAAGCTCGTGCACACCTGGTACGCCTATCCGATGGAATCGTTCATGGCGGTCGCCGCCAAGGACGCCGGCAAGTACAAATGCTGGGGCGATTTTTCCGGCAAGCCGGTGTTCTTCACCACCGCCGGCTTCATGAACTGGCTGAACTTCCAGCGCATCTATAAGACGCTCGGCTACGACTTCAAGCACGTGCAGATCGACGCCAAGTCCAATTCCGACGCTTTGCAAGCCGGAACCATCGCCGGCTCCGTCGCCTATACGGTCTCCGGCCGCTCGCTCGCGCCGTACTGGAAGGAGACCGAGGTGCGCATGGACGTGAAGGTGATCAATCCGTGCCCCGACGAGGTCGCCAAGCTGAAGGCGGCCGGAATGACGATCTCCGACGTCAATCCCAAGGACGCCTTCAGCAAGGATGTCGGCGTCTCGGCGATCCAAGGCGTGCCGATCCTGTTCGCCTATAATGTGCGTCCCGACATGCCGGAGGACGTGATCTACAAAATGCTAAGCGCGCTCTACCAGAACCGCGACAAGCTCGCCACGATCGATTCCGGCTTCTCCGCCATGGCCAAGGACTTCGTCGGCATGCAAGTGGCCGGCATCAACGCCAATCCGGACATCCCGGTGCACGCGGGCTTGGCCAAGTTCCTGAAGGAGCACAAGGCCTGGAACGACAAGTGGACGATCGCGAACGTCAGCGGTTGACCGATTGACGGCACGCTTGGGGCGGGGGCCTGCGCCGAAGACGGCGTGGGTCCCCGCCCTCGCATTGAGTACCGCGGCAAGCGGCGGCGAACGCGAGATAGTCTGCGCCGGCAAGGGTGAGAAGCATGACGAGCGACTGGCTCAAGCGCCAAGCTAATCTCGCAAACCTGATCTTCGTTTTCGCGCTGATCCAGTTCGTCTGGCTGCTTTGGTACTACTACACGGGTTTCGGCGGCCCGCAGGAGCTGGTGTCGCGCCTCCTGTCGATCACGCTGATCCTGCAAATTCTGTTCATGTACCAGCAGGATTATCTCTACAAATTCCTGCCACCCACCATCAATAACGTCATCGTCGCGATCTATCTCGCCATCTGTATCTTTGCCTTCGTTCATTTCTGGCGAGAATTCGAAGAGATCGCCATCTGGCGGCAGGGCTCTTATACGCGCCTCGACTTCATCGTCGGCCTGCTCATGTTTCTCCTGGTGATGGAGCTGTCACGGCTCACGCACCCGACGCTGTTTTGGATCAACGTCTTCCTCGTCTTCTACACGCTCTGGGGATACCTCAGCCCGTTCGACTTTTTCTGGCATCCAGGCACAACGTTCTACCGCGTGGTGACATCGAGCACGGTCGAGTTCTCCACCGGCATCTATGGGATTTACGGCCAACTCGCGCTCACGCTGATCGCGGCGTTCCTGCTGCTCGCCGGCGTCGCCAATGGCTTCAACGCGCAGAACTCGATGATCAACGTGGTGCGCCTCGTCGCACGATCGCGGCGGATGATCCCGCAAACCGCGGTGCTCGGATCGAGCGCGATCGGACTGATTTCGGGCTCGGGCTCGGCGAATGCCGCCGTCGTCGGGACCATCACCATTCCGCTCATGATCCGCTACGGCGTGCCGCCCACCTTCGCCGCCGCAGTCGAGACCGCGGCCTCCATGGGCGGGCTGATCGACCCGCCGATGATGGGCGCCGCCGCGTTCCTGATGGCCGAATTTCTCGGCGTTCCCTATTGGGAAGTCGTCCTGCGCGGGTTCGGCTTCTCCTTCATCTACTACATCTCCATCGCCGTCGCGGTGTATCTCCTGTGCGTCCGGCTTTTGCCGTCCACCCCGATCGATAAGCCGAAAGTACCGCTCTACGACAAAGTCACGACCGTCATTTTCCTCTCCGCCGTCGGTTACCTCGTCTACTTGATGGGCTTCGTGGGCATGGGCGAGCTGCTCGCCGCCCTCTACACCGCGATCTTCATGCTCGTCCCGCTCGTCGTCGCCTTCCTCTTCTTCAAGCACGTGCTGAAGGATCCGGCGCTGCGAAACGAAACGCTGCTCGGCAGCTTTCGGCGCGGAATCGAAACGCACGCCGAGATGACGTCCTACCTGACGCTCCTGCTCGCTACCCTCGGCATCATGATCGGCCTCTTCACGGTGACCGGCTTCATCAACCGCATGGGAGCGATGCTGCTCGATCTCGGTTCCTGGCACGTGGCCGCCATGATCTTCATGGCCTGGATCTTCGGCTGGTTCCTCGGCATGGGCCTACCGCCGACCGCCACCTACATCATCGGCGCCGTGATCATCGTGCCGCCGATGCTGCAGCTCGGCATCAATCCTTGGGTCGCGCACTTCTTCGTGTTCTTCCTGTCGGTATGGGGCGAGCTTTCGCCGCCGACCTCACTCACCGCCGCGGTCTCGGCGCGAATTGCCAACACGTCGTTCATGCGGACCATGTACGAGGCGCTCAAGATCTGCGCGCCGATCACGCTCATGACGTTCGCGATCTTCACCCGTTCTGACCTCGTCATAAATCCGGGCTGGGCGCAGATCGGCGACGTCATCCTCGTGACCACGGGCACCTGCGGCGTCGCCTTCGCGATGTTTGGCAGGTGTCTGGAAAACAGAACGGCGGATATCGCGATCCGCCTTCTGGTTGCCGTGCTCGCATTCGCGACCCTGTTCCATCCGAACGACACGCTGGTGTGGGGAAGCGGCGGGGTCACGTTCGGCTTGCTGCTGTGGGGAATCCGGCGTCACGGGCTGATCGCCGGCCCGAAAGCGGCCCCGATCGAACCGGTCCGCGAGGTCGAGCAAGCGGCGCCGCGTCCGGCACGCGCCACCAACCTCGCAAGCGAGGGCTGACGCCAAAACCAAGGCCATAAGCGGCCGGTGGACGGCCAACGGCCCCGGTTACCTTTGCCGTGGTTGGGTTCAGCCAAACGCGGTCTGCGGGTTCACCGACTGGCGCTTCAGCGCGAGCTTGTTCAGCGCGTTGATGTAAGCCTGGGCCGACGCCACCAGGGTGTCGGGGTCGGCGCCGCGCGCGGTCACCGTCTTCCCGTCCTCCTCGAGGCGCACCGAGACCTCCGCCTGGGCATCGGTGCCTTCGGTCACCGCGTGCACCTGGTAGAGCTGGAGCTTGGCCTTGTGCGGCACCAACGCCTTGATGGCGTTGAAGGTGGCGTCCACCGGTCCGTTGCCGGTGGCCTGCGTCGTCTTCTCGGTGCCGTCGATGTCGAGCACCAGCGTCGCCGACTGCGGGCCCATGGTGCCGGCGATCACCGTCAGCGCCACGATCTTGATGCGGTCGTGGGCCTTGGCGATCTCGTCGTCGACCAGCGCCGCGATGTCCTCGTCGTAGACGTGCTTCTTCTTGTCGGCGAGGTCCTTGAAGCGCTGGAACGCCTCGTTCAGCGCGTTGTCGCCGAGCTCGTAGCCGAGTTCCTTCAGCTTCTCGCGGAACGCATGCCGGCCCGAGTGCTTGCCCATCACCAGCGAGGTCTTCGACACGCCCACGTCCTCGGGCCGCATGATCTCGTAGGTCTGCGTGTGCTTGAGCATGCCGTCCTGGTGGATACCCGACTCATGCGCGAAGGCGTTGCGACCGACGATCGCCTTGTTGTACTGCACCGGGAACGACGTCACCGCCGACACGAGCTTGGAGGCGCGCGTCAGCATGGTGGCGTCGATGTTGGTCCAGTACGGGATCGCGTCGTTGCGCACCCGCATCGCCATCACCACTTCCTCGAGCGAGGCGTTGCCGGCGCGCTCGCCGATGCCGTTGATGGTGCATTCGATCTGGCGCGCGCCGCCGTCGCAGCCGGCGAGCGAGTTCGCCACCGCCATGCCGAGGTCGTCGTGGCAGTGCACCGAGAACACCGCCTTGTCGGAGTTGGGCACGCGCTCGCGCACCATCTTGATCAGCGCCGCGTATTCGGTCGGCGTCGAGTAGCCGACCGTATCCGGGATGTTGATGGTCGTGGCGCCGGCCTTGATCGCCGCCTCGACGCAGCGGCAGAGGAAGTCGTGCTCGGTGCGGGTGCCGTCCTCGCTCGACCACTCCACGTCCTCCACGTGATTACGCGCGCGCGTCACCTGCGCGATCACCATCTCGTAGACCTCGTGCGGCTCCTTCTGCAGCTTCCACTTCATGTGCACCGGCGAGGTGGACAGGAAGGTGTGGATGCGCGGGCGCTTGGCGTGCTTCACCGCCTCCGCGCAGCGGTCGATGTCGTTGGGCGCGGCCCGCGACAGGCCGGCGATCACCGCGTTCTTGGCGCGTTTGGCAATCTCCGCCACCGACTGGAAGTCGCCGGCCGAGGCGACGGGAAAGCCCGCCTCGATGATGTCGACGCCCATCTCGTCGAGCAGCGCCGCTACCTGCAGCTTCTCCTCGAAATTCATGGAAGCGCCCGGGCACTGCTCGCCGTCGCGTAGCGTGGTGTCGAAGATGAGCACGCGATTCTTGTCGCTGCGCTCGGCTGATTTGTTGGTCATGGAAGTGTTCCTTCTCGTCGCTCGCGCCCTCTATCTCTTTGGGCGCCCTGGGGTTTGCTCGACCGGTCCCCTGAGTGCCCAGGCGCGAAACGCCCGGCCGGCCCTCAGGGGCGGCGAAGGAGCAGAGCGAGAATGAGAGCCGAGCCCGAGATCGTGGCGATCCGGGTCGCGGTGCGGCCGATTTCGATCTTGCCCATGGCGCGTTCGCGAGCTCTCTTGGCCGCCGCGCTCTCCGAAGGTAATCGGTCGCGGGCGGGTCCCGGGTTCTAGCCGAGGTGGCGGGCGCGGCGCAAGGCAGGAGTTGCGGTATTGCCCGTCGCCCATTTTCTGTTCAAGGTTCGCCGATCATCGGAGTAGTCAATGATTCTGCGGACTTTCCTTGCCCTCGGCCTCGCCGCCATCGTCGTCGCCTGTGCCTCCATCGAGACACCGCCGCCGGTATCGGCCGGCGCCGCCCCCGGCAGCGGCATGGTCTCCCGCCCGGCGTTGGTCGGCCCCGCCGCCTGCACCAAGCCGATCGGCGACTACGAGCGGGTGATCGACGACGACGTGACCACCGGCCACCTGAGCAAGGGCGTCTACGACCGCATCGTTAACGATCTGGTCGGCGTGCGCGCGAGCTGTGCCGCCGGCCGTACGGCGCCGGCGCTCGCCGACCTCGCCGCAGTCAAGGCGCGCTACGGCTATCGCTAGAGATCGTTGCGGAAGGTCGCCCGCCCGAACACGGGCCCGGTGCGGCCATGGCTTCGGCGCGCGACCACGTCGCTGAGATAGGCGCGTGCGATCAGCGGCATGGCCAACTGCAAGTCGACGCTCTCGCGCACGCCGACGAGGCCGGCGAGTTCCGCCGGCCGCTGCATGTCGATGAAGCTGCGCACGCGAGCGAGCACCGCCGGCGCGCGATCGGGTACCACCACGAGCTTGATCAGGGCGACGCTGTGGGGCGTGATCGCCGCGTGCCAGCCCGGCAACAGTCGTACATCATCCGGCGCGAGACCGGTCTGCTCCTTGAGCCTGCGCAAGATGCAGGGTGGCATCTCCACGAGATGCTCCTCGCGCAGATCGCATGGCTCGGGCATCGCTTCGGGAAAGTTGATGGCACAAGCCTGCGGTCTCGGCTTGGCTTGTTGCCCGAGAAAATAGGTCCCGTCGCTCGAACGCAGCGCGCCGATGCCGAAACAATGCGTGGGGTTCTCGTCGGGAAAGCCGCCGTCTCGCCAAGCGAGAAAACTCGCGACATCCGTCTCGAACATCGAGCCGTGGAAGACGCCGTCCTCGATGCTCCACTCATGGAGCAGATAGACAAGGCCGTTGAAGAACGTCGGCTGTTCCATCCGAACCTTGGCCAGATTTGCGCCGATGGCGGTCCGGTTTGCTTGCGCCCAGGGCCAGGTTCGTGGCTCGCGCCACAGTTCCACGCGCCGAACCGGAACGATCCGCACGTCTTTTTTCATTGTGGGCCTCACGCACTACTGAGCGGGCTGGAGGCCCGCGTCTGCGACAGGCTGACACAGCCGAGGATCGCGCGGTATTGGCGCTACTACGGACGCCGCCGTGACCCCTCGGCGAGGAGCGCGCGCCGTACCTGCTTTAACTCCGTAAGCGCCTTGCCCTTGATGACGGGGAATTTCAGATCGAGTTTTTGCAATGCCTTTACCAAGGTCGCGGCCACCACCAGGTGGGTGAACCACTTATGGTCGGCCGGCACGACGTGCCAGCGCGCTTCTGCTGTGCTCGTGTTGCGGATCATGTCCTGGTAGGCGGCCATGTAGCGGCTCCACCGCTTACGGTCCTCGATGTCGCCCATGGAAAACTTCCAGCGCTTGGCCGGCTCCTCCAGGCGCGCGAGGAAGCGCTCGCGCTGCTCCTCCTTCGACAGATGCAGGAAGAACTTGAGCACCACGATGCCGCTGCGCGCCAGATGCCACTCGAAAGCGCGGATGTCGTCGAAGCGCTCCTGCCAGATGCGGCCGGTGACGAGCCTAGGCGGCAGCTTTTGCTTTTCCAACAGCTCGCGATGGACGCGCGGAACCACCACCTCCTCGTAGTGCGAGCGGTTGAAGATGCCGATGCGGCCCCGCTCGGGCAGCGCCTTGACGATGCGCCAGAGGAAATCGTGCTCGAGTTCCTCCTCGCTCGGCGCCCGGAACGGGCGCACGTCGCAGCCCTGCGGATCCACTGCCGACATCACGTGCTTGATCACGCTGTCCTTGCCGGCGGCGTCCATCCCTTGGAACACCACGAGCACGGCCCAGCGGTTATCGGCGTAGAGCCGCTTCTGCAGGTCGGCGAGCCGTTCGAGATCGGCTTCGAGGAGCTTCTTCGCCGCCGCCTTGTCGAGCTTCCAGGTATCGTCCGGATCGTAGTGGGCGAGATGAAACGTGGGCGGGTCGTCGACGCGGTAGCGTCTGACGATTTTTGCAGTGTTCATGCCGAGCGCCCGGGCGCTCAGTGCCCTGCCCCGAGCGCCTTCTCGACAAAGCGATTGGTATAGGTCTTGGACAAGTCGACGTTGGCCTTCGCCACCTCCGGCGACGACTGGCTGAACACCGCGAGCACGGCTTCGGCGCCCTTGGGGTCCATCTTGCCGGTCTGCGAATACATGGGGATCGTGTTCTTCAGCGCCGCAAGATAGAGCGCCTTGTCGCCGCCGGTGAGCTCGTCCGGCATCTTGGCGAGGATCTCCTCCGGGGTGTGGGAGTGGATCCACTTCAGCGTGGCGACGATGGCGTTGGTGAGCGCTTGCGCCGCCTTCTCGTTCTTGGCGACCCAGTCGGTGCGGGTATAGAGCGCGCCGCCCGGGTATTCACCGCCGAACACCTCGATGTTGCCCTTCTCGGTGCGCGTGTCGCTGAGGAGCTTGAGATCCTTGTACTTGCCCTGCAGCAGCGTCGGCGCCGGATCGAGCATCACCGCCGCGTCCACCGACCCCTGCTCCATGGCCGCCACCGCCGACGAGGTGAGGCCGATGCCGATCACCGCCACCGAGTTCGGCCGCAACGCCGTTCTTCTTCAGGAGATAATTGAGAAAGTAGTGAGTGGAGGAGCCGGGCGCGGAGACGCCCACCTTCTTGCCGGCGAGGTCCTTGACCGAGTTGATGGCGCCGGTCTGCTTCGGCGACACCACCAGCACCAGGCCGGGATAGCGGTCATAGACGACGAACGCCTGCAGCGCCTGGCCCTTGGCCGCGAGGTTGACGCAGTGATCGTAGTAGCCAGAGACCACGTCGGCGCTGCCACCGAGCACCGCAGTGAGCGCCTGCGAGCCACCCTTGAAGTCCACGAGCTCGACCTCGACGCCGGCCTTGTCGTACTCGCCGAGCTGCTTCGCCAGCACCGTCGGCAGATAGCAGAGGCAGCCGGCGCCGCCGACTGCGATGGTGACCTTCTGCTTGCCCTGTGCGGTAGCGACGCCCGTAAGCAAAGCGAGCGCGCCAAGAACGGCGAGGAAACGCCCAATGAGCGAACCGATCATATCTACCTCCCGAAACCGATTTTGGCGGACGATAGACCAGGGCCGGCAGCGCGGCTAGGTCCGCGTCTCCGCCGCTACCGGCCGCCATACCAAGAGTTGCTTCTCCACGAGGCTGACGAGCCCGTCGATCGCCAGCACGAAGGCGGCGAGCACCACCATGCCGGCGAACACGCCGGCCACGTCGAACGTACCCTCCGCCTGCAGGATGAGATAGCCGAGGCCGGCGGCGGAGCCGAGATATTCGCCGACCACCGCCCCCACCATGGCAAATCCCACCGCCGTGTGCAGCGAGGAGAACATCCAGGATAGCGCCGACGGCCAATAGACATGGCGCAAGAGCTGGCGCTCGTTCATGCCGAGCATGCGGGCGTTGGCGAGCACCGTGGGGCTCACCTCCTTGACGCCCTGATAGACGTTGAAGAACACGATGAAGAAGACGAGCGTGACGCCAAGCGCGACCTTGGAGAGAATGCCGAGGCCGAACCACAGCATGAAGATCGGCGCCAGCACTACGCGCGGCAGCGAGTTGATTATCTTCACATAGGGATCGAAGATCGTGGCCACGAGCGGCTTGCGCCCGAACCAGAAGCCGATCAAGACGCCGAGTACCGTGCCGATCACGAAGGCGAGCAGCGCCTCGACCAGCGTGACCCAGAGGTGGCGCCAGATCGTGCCTTCGACGAACCACTTGATGATGCGCATGGTGACGTCGGCCGGCGTCGAGAAGAAGAACGGCGGCAGCACGATCCTGCCGAAGATCGGCACCGAGGTCAGCAGCCACCACAGCCCGATGGCGAGCGCGGCGACCAGCGCCTGTAGCGCCACGCGGATCGGCCGCGACATCATGCGGCTTCCGCCTGCGCGTAGCCTTTGAGCACCTCTTCCTTCAGCATCGACCAGATCTCCCGGTGCAGCGCGTGGAAGCGGGGCTCGAGCTTGATCTCGGCGATGTCGCGCGGCCGCGGCAAATCGACCTTCCACTCGCCGAGGATGCGCGAGTTCGGCCCCGCCGCCATGATCGCCACGCGATCAGAGAGCGCGATCGCCTCCTCCAGGTCATGGGTGATGAACAGCACCGCCTTCTTGTCGGCGCTCCACAGGTCGAGCAACAGGTTGCCCATGATCTGCCGCGTCTGCGCGTCGAGCGGACCGAACGGTTCGTCCATGAGCAGGATCTTCGGATCGCGGATCAGCACCTGCGCCAGGCCCACGCGCTTCTTCTGCCCGCCCGACAGCATGTGCGGATAGCGGTCGGCGAACTGCGCGAGCCCTACCCGCTTCAGCCACGCCCGCGCCCGCTCGCGCGCCTCCTCGCGCGGCACGCCCGCGATCTCGAGGCCGATCGCCACGTTCTGGATCGCGGTCTTCCAGGGAAACAAGGCTTCCGCCTGAAACAGGTAGCCGGCTTGCCGGTTCGCGTCGGCGAGTCGCGCGCCGAATACCTCCACGTTCCCGGCGGAGGGACGCACCAGCCCCGCGGCGATGTTGAGAAGCGTCGTCTTGCCGCACCCGGTAGGCCCGACGATGGCGACGAACTCGCCGTCGCCGACCATAAGATCGGCGCGTTCCACGGCGGTATAGGCGCCGTCCTGCAGCTGATAGGAAACGCGCACGCCGTCGAAGCGCAACGCGTGTTTCGCCGCCGCAATCGCTGCGTCGACCATAGTTCGCTCCCCCGGCGCGGAGCCTACCCGCGGCGCCCCGATTGGCAACCCTTTGCGCTCAGCGCCGAAGCCTCTAGAAAGGCCGGACCCGCCGCGAACATCCCCATGACACTCGAATCCTTCGCCAACGAGACGGTTGCCTTCGTGCGCATGCACCAGGCGTGGGCGCCGCTCATCGTCGGCCTCCTCGCCTTCGGCGAGTTGTTCGCGGTGATCTCGCTGTTCATCCCGGCCACCTTCGCGCTGGTCGGCATCGGCGCGCTCATCGGCGCGAGCGGCATCCCCTTCTTCCCCTGCTGGGCCGCCGCCGCCATCGGTGCCTCGATCGGCGACTGGATCTCCTATTGGATCGGGCTGAAGCTGAAGGATAGGGCGCGGCACACCTGGCCGCTGTCGCGCTATCCGGCGATGGTCGAGCGCGGCGAGCGGTTCTTCCTGCGCTGGGGCGTGTGGTCGATCTTCATCGGCCGCTTCTTTGGCCCGGTGCGCGCGGTGATCCCACTGATCGCCGGCACCTTCAACATGCCGGCCATGCCCTTCCAGATCGCCAACGTCACTTCGGCGATGCTGTGGGCGTTCGTGCTCCTGGCACCCGGCGTCGCCGCGTTGCAGATTTTCCGCTGGTAGAAAGCGAAACGGGCGGGAATTCCCCGCCCGCTTCCCGCCGCCCCCGCCGCCGCTCAGATCGGATAGTGCCGGTGCCCGGTCTGGATGGTCATCCAGCGCAGCTCGGTGAACGCTTCGATGCCGGCGCGGCCGCCGAAGCGGCCGTAGCCGGATTCCTTGACGCCGCCGAACGGCATCTGCGGCTCGTCGGCCACGGTCGGGCCGTTGATGTGGCAGATGCCGCTCTCGATACGCGAGGCCACCGCATAGGCGCGGTCGAGGTTCTGGCTGAACACCGCCGCCGACAGGCCGTACTCGGTGTCGTTGGCGGTGCGGATCGCCTCCTCGTCGTCGTCCACCGGCAGCACGATCACCACCGGCCCGAACGACTCCTCGCGATAGATGCGCATCTCCGGCTGACGCGGTCGAGGACGGTGGGCTCGAACATCGCGCCCTTGCCCTCGCCGCCGCAGTTCACCCGCGCGCCGCGGTTGACCGCGTCCTGCACCAGGTCGCGCACGCGGTTGCGCCGCGCGCTCGCTGATCATGGAGCCGATCTGGGTATCCGGCAGCGCCGGGTCGCCCATCTTGAGGCCCTTGGCCTTGGCGACCAGCTTCTCGGTGAACGGCTTCACCACCGACCTTCTCCACCACCAAGCCGCTCGGTGGACATGCAGATCTGCCCCTGGTGCATGAAGGCGCCGAAGTTCGCCGCCGCCGCCGCCTCGTCGAGATCGGCGTCGGCGAGCACGACGAGCGGCGCCTTGCCGCCGAGCTCGAGCAGCACCGGCTTCAGGTACTGCGCCGCCTTCATGGCGATGATCTTGCCCACGTGGGTGGAGCCGGTGAAGTTGATGCGCTTCACCCGGGGGTCGGCGATGAGCGCGTCGACCGCCGCCGCCGCGCCCTCGCGCGAGGTGGTGAGCACGTTGATAGCGCCCGCCGGCAGGCCGGCCGCTTCCAGCACCTCGCCGATGATGCGGTGGGTCTGCGGCGTCTCCTCCGACGCCTTCATCACCACGGTGTTGCCGCAGGCGAGCGGCATGGCGACCGCGCGCACGCCGAGGATCATCGGCGCGTTCCACGGCGCGATACCGAGTACCACGCCGACCGGCTGGCGGACGGCCATCGCGATGTTGCCGGGGATATCCGATGGGATCACCTCGCCGGTGATCTGCGAGGTGGAGGCCGCCGCCTCGCGCAGGATGCTTGCGGCGAAGAAGGTGTTGAACATGCCCCAGCCGAAGGTGCCGCCGGTCTCCGCCGTGATTGCCTTGGCCACGTCCTGCGCCGCGGCTCTCCAGAATCTCGGCCGCTTTCCATAGGACGCGCGGCGCTTGCCGGGCGGCGTCTTCGACCATTCCTTGAAGGCGGCGGAGGCGGCGCCCACCGCGGCGACCGCGTCGAGCGGCCCCGCGTCGGGCACGACGCGCGATCACCTCGCCGGTGTACGGGTTGCGCTTCTCGTAGGTGCGCCCATCGCCGGAGCCCGCGTCGCGGCCGCCGATGCGCATGGCAAGGTTATGCATCTCACTCTCCCTACTCTCTCGTATTGGCTATTGTTGACGGTGAAGTTGGCACCGGCCGGCGGCCTTGTCGACTCATGCGCCGTTCGCTGCTTAACCGCGCTTCTTGGTAAATCCGAGACGCCGCGCCATCTCGCGATCGAGGAAGCGCTTGGGTAGTATACCCGTGATGAAATTCGTCACGCGGTCGGGCACGATGGTGTAACGCGCCCGCGGCCGCCGGTGGGTGAGCGCCTTGAGCACGAGTTCGCCCACTTTTTCCGGCGCGAGCCCGGTCTTCGCCATGTCCGCGACGAAGCCGCGCACGCGGGTGAGCGCCTCGTGGTACGGCGTGTTCTGGTAGCGCGAGAGGTCGACGGCATCGGCCTTGTCCCAGATCGGCGTCTTAATCGCGCCCGGGCCGATGATGACCACATCGATGCCGAAGACCATGAGCTCGCGCCGCAGTGACTCCGATAGGCCCTCGATCGCGTGCTTGGACGCGGCATAGGGCCCGACGAACGGCGACCCCCGCTTGCCGGCGACCGAGCTGATCATCACGATACGGCCGGGCGGGCCGTGCAAGGAGGCGTCGGTGCCGACGAGCGGCGCGAACGCCTGGGTCACGCTCAATTGGGCGATGAGGTTGATCTCGATCTGGTGGCGGAACTCCTCGATCGAGAGCTCGAGCAGCGGCCCCGCCACCACGACCCCCGCATTATTGACGAGGCCCGCGAGCCGCTCGCCGTTCATCGCCGCGCGCACCGCCCGGGCGCCGGCCGCCACGGCCGCCTCGTCGGTGACGTCGAACAGGAGCGGCGTGAAATTCGCCCCGAGTTCAGTCGCCACCCGGTTGGCGTCCACGGTGCGCCGCACCGAACCGAACACGCGATAGCCCGCGCCGGTCAGCACCCGGGCGGTGCCCAAGCCGATGCCGGTGGAGACGCCGGTGACGACCACGCTTTTCATGCAATCCGCTCCCCGGCGTATAGTCCAAATACCGAGCCATGACGCAAGCCGCAATCGTCCTCGACAACGTCACCAAGGCCTTCGGCGACGGCGCCCGGCCGGCGCTCGACCGCGTTTCGCTGACCGTTCCCGAGCGGCAGTTCCTCGCCGTGGTCGGCCCGTCCGGCTCGGGCAAGACCACGCTCTTGCGCGTCATCAACCGCCTCACCGAGCCCAGCGAGGGCCGCGTCATGGTCGAGGGTCGCGACGTGCGCGAGGTGGATCCGATCGTGCTGCGACGGCGCATCGGCTACGTGTTCCAGGGCATCGGCCTCTTCCCGCACATGACCGTCGCCGAGAACATCGCGATCACGCCGCGGCTCATGGGCTGGGACGAGAAGCGGCGGAGCGCCCGGGTCAACAAGCTGCTCAAGCTGGTGCGGCTGCCGTTGAAGTACCGCGAGCGCCTGCCCCGCGAGCTTTCCGGCGGCGAGCGCCAGCGGGTGGGCGTGGCGCGGGCGCTCGCGGCCGAGCCGAAAATCGTGCTCATGGACGAGCCGTTCGGCGCGCTCGACGCGCTGACCCGCGACGCGCTCGGCCGCGACGTGCGCGCGCTGCACGACGCGCTCGACCTCACCACGGTGATGATCACCCATGATCTGACCGAAGCCGTGTTGCTCGCCGACCGCGTCGTGGTCATCCACCAGGGCCGGCTCATCGAGGACGCGACGCCGAAGGTGCTCATGACCTCGCCGCGCCATGCCTATGTGCGCGAGTTGGTGGAAACCCCGCGCCGCCAGGCCGAGCGCCTCGGCGCGCTGATCGGCAAGTCATGAACTTCGATCCGCGCATCGCCGAGGCGCTCTCACGCCTACCCGACTATCTCGGCAACCACGTACTGGTGAGCGCGACTGCGCTCGGCTTCGGTCTTCTCATCAGCCTGCCGCTTGCGATTGGCGCCACGCGGCAAGCTGGTCTGCGTTGGCCGCTCTTGGCGTTCGCAAGCCTCATCCAGACGATCCCGAGCCTCGCCTTGCTCGCGCTCTTCTATCCTCTGCTCCTCGGCCTGTCGGCGCTCACCGAGCGCACGTTCGGCACCGGCTTCTCGGCGCTCGGCTTCCTGCCGGCGGTCGTCGCGCTCACGCTCTATTCCATGCTGCCGGTGCTGCGCAACACGGTCACCGGCATCGTCGGCCTCGATCCCGCGATCAAGGAAGCGGCGCTCGGCGTCGGCATGACGCCGCGCCAGACGCTGTTCATGGTCGAGCTGCCGCTGGCGCTCCCCATCATCATGGCCGGCATTCGCACCGCCGCCGTGTGGGTGATCGGCACCGCGACGCTGTCCACGCCCATCGGCCAGACCTCGCTCGGCAACTACATCTTCACCGGCCTGCAGACGCAGAACTGGGTATTCGTGCTATTCGGCTGCGTTGCCGCCGCCGCCTTCGCCCTCGCCGTTGACCAACTGCTGTCGCTGATCGAGCGCGGCGCCGGCGAGCGCAAGCGTGCGCCGATCGCCTTCGGCGTCGCCGGCCTCGCGATCATCCTCGTCACCGCGCTGGCGCCGGTGCTGGCGCGTCCGGCCGCGACCTACGTCGTCGGTGCGAAGACCTTCACCGAGCAGTACGTGCTGGCGGCCGCTGATCCGCGACCGGCTGAACGGTGCGGGCTTGAGCGCGAGCCGCCGCGACGGCCTCGGCTCGGCCGTCATCTTCAACGCGCTCGTCGCCGGCGACATCGACGTCTACGTGGAATACTCCGGCACGCTGTGGACCAACCAGATGGGCCGCCGCGACGTGCGCCCACGCGAGGAGGTGCTGGCCGAGCTCGAAAAGTGGCTAGGCGAGCGCAAGGTGCGCATGCTCGGCGGCCTCGGCTTCGAGAACGCCTATGCGCTCGCCATGCCCCGCGCCAAGGCGCAAGCGCTCGGCGTACGCTCGATCGCCGATCTCGCGAGCCACGCCCCGCGCCTTTCTATCGCCGGCGACTACGAGTTCTTCGCCCGGCCGGAATGGGCGGCGTTGCGCGACGCCTATGGCTTGCGCTTCCGCGCCGAGCGCCAGATGCAGCCCGATTTCATGTACCAGGCGGCCGCCGCTGGCGAGGTGGACGTGGTGTCCGCCTACACCAGCGAGGGCCTGGTGGCGAAATACGACCTCGTCATCCTGGATGACCCCAAGCGCGCGATCCCGCCCTATGACGCGATCCTGTTGGTGGCGCCGAAGTGCGCCGGCGACCAAACGCTGGCGGCGGCGCTCATGCCGCTGGTGAACTCGATCGACGTGGAAAAGATGCGCGCCGCGAATTTGCGCGCGACGACGAGCTCGCCCGAGGAAGTGGCGCGCTGGCTGTGGGAGCAAGTCGGCGGACGTTAGTTCTTGCTCTTGTCGACCAAGGCTCGCTGCTTGATCCAGGGCATCATGGCGCGGAGCTTCTCGCCCACCTCCTCGATGGGGTGCGCTGCCATCTTGGCGCGCATGGCCTTGAATGAAGTCTGGTTGACGCGGTTCTCCAGCATCCAGTTGCGCGTGAAGGTTCCGCTCTGGATGTCGTCGAGCACCTTCTTCATCTCCGCCTTGGTCTTGGCGTTGATGATGCGGGGGCCGGTGACGTACTCGCCGTACTCGGCGGTGTTGGAGATCGAGTAATTCATGTTGGCGATGCCGCCCTCGTAGATGAGGTCGACGATCAGCTTCACCTCGTGCAGGCACTCGAAGTAGGCCATCTCCGGCGCGTAGCCGGCCTCCACCAGGGTCTCGAAGCCGCCCTTGATGAGCTCGACCAGGCCGCCGCACAGCACCACCTGCTCGCCGAAGAGGTCGGTCTCGCACTCCTCGCGGAACGTGGTCTCGATGATACCGGCGCGGCCGCCGCCGATGGCGGCACCGTAGGAGAGGCCGAGGTCGTGGGCGTTGCCCGACGCGTCCTTGTGGATCGCGAGCAGGCACGGAACCCCGGCGCCGCGCTGGTACTCCGAGCGCACGGTGTGGCCCGGACCTTTCGGCGCGATCATCAGCACGTCGATATCGGGGCGCGGCTCGATCAGGTTGAAGTGGATGTTGAGGCCGTGCGCGAACATGAGCGCGGAGCCTTCCTTCATGTTCTTCGCCATGTGATCGCGGTAGATCTCCGCCTGCAGCTCGTCGGGCGTGAGCATCATCATCACGTCGGCCCACTTGGCGGCGTCGGCGACCTCCATGACCTTGAGCTTTTCGCCCTCGGCCTTCTTCACGCCTTGCGAGCCCTTGCGCAGCGCCACCGCCACGTCCTTGACGCCGGAATCGCGGAGATTCAGCGCGTGGGCATGGCCCTGGCTGCCGTAGCCTACAACGACGACCTTCTTGCCTTTGATCAGGTTCAGGTCGGCGTCGCGGTCGTAGTAAACACGCATGGGCTTTCCCCTCGACTTCGTTGCTACTTTTCTGGCCGGGCTTGTATCACATCCCCTCCGGCCCGCGCGCGATGGCGACGAGGCCGGTGCGCGACACTTCGACGAGGCCCAACGGCGCCATCAGCATCACGAACTGGTCGATCTTGTCGGCCTTGCCGGTGAGCTCGAAGATGAAGCTCTCGGTGGTGGCGTCGATCACGCGGGCGCGGAAGGCGTCGGCGAGGCGCAGCGCCTCCACCCGGTTCACGTCCTTGCCCTTCACCTTGACGAGCGCCAACTCGCGCTCGATGGCGCGGCCGGTCGCCGTCAAGTCGGTGACCCGATGCACCGGCACCAGGCGCTCGAGCTGGTGCTTGATCTGCTCGATCACCATGGGCGTGCCGGTGGTGGCGATGGTGATGCGCGAGAGATGCTTCTCGTGCTCGGTCTCCGACACCGTGAGGGAGTCGATATTGTAGCCGCGGCCCGAGAAAAGGCCGACGACGCGAGCGAGCACGCCTGGCTCGTTGTTGACGAGCACGGAGAGTGTCCGATGCTCGATGGGCTCGGCGTCCTTCGCGGCGGGGTAGTGGCTGGCGCTGGCGGGAGTGGGTTTGGACATGGCTTTACTCGATGGGCTGTTGCTGGACCCGTAGCCCTGAGGTGCGCGCCGAAGGCGCGCCCTCGAAGGATGGCGGCCGCTTACACCATCACCTTTCCTTCTTCGGTGATGGCGCTCTCGACCGACACGCCGGCGTCGCCGAGGATCATCTCGTTGTGGGCGCGGCCGGACGGGATCATGGGGAAGCAGTTCTCGGTCTTGTCCACCACGCAGTCGAAGATCACCGGCTTCTTCACCGAGATCATCTCCTTGATCGCCGCATCGAGATCGCCCGGCTTGTCGCAGCGGATGCCGACGCCGCGATAGGCCTCGGCGAGCTTGACGAAGTCAGGCAGTGCCTCCGAGTAGGAGTGCGAATAACGCCCGCCGTGCAGCAGCTCCTGCCACTGGCGCACCATGCCCATGTACTCGTTGTTGATGATGAAGATCTTGATCGGCAGCTCGTACTGGGCCGCCGTCGACATCTCCTGCATGGTCATCAGCACCGAGGCCTCGCCGGCGATGTCGATGACGAGCGAGTTCGGGTGCGCCATCTGCACGCCCACCGCCGCCGGCAGGCCGTAGCCCATGGTGCCGAGCCCGCCGGAGGTCATCCAGCGCCGCGGCTCCTCGAAGCGGTAGAACTGCGCCGCCCACATCTGGTGCTGGCCGACCTCGGTGGTGATGTAGGTATCCATGTCCTTGGTGAGCGCATAGAGCCGCTCGATCGCGTACTGCGGCTTGATGATGTCACGCGAGTTCTTGTAGGCGAGCGACTTCCTCGCCCGCCACGTGTCGATCTGCTTCCACCAGTCGGCGAGCGCCTTCTTGTCGGGCTGGGCCGAGGTGGCGCGCCAGATGCGCACCATGTCTTCCAGTACGTGGGCGCAGTCGCCGATGATCGGCACGTCGACCTTGACGTTCTTGTTGATCGACGAGGCGTCGATGTCGACGTGGATCTTCTTCGAGCCCGGCGAGAATGCGTCGAGCCGCCCGGTGATGCGGTCGTCGAAGCGGGCGCCGATGCAGATCATCAGGTCGCAATCGTGCATCGACCAGTTCGCTTCCCAGGTTCCGTGCATGCCGAGCATGCCGAGCCAAGCCGAGTTCGACGCCGGGAAGGCGCCGAGGCCCATGAGCGTCGAGGTGATGGGGAAGCCGGTGAGCTTGACCAGCTCGCGCAACAGCACTGAGGCTTCCGAGCCCGAGTTGATGACGCCGCCGCCGGTGTAGAACAGCGGGCGCCTGGCTTTCGCCATCAGCTCGACCGCGGCCTTGATCTTGTCGATGTCGCCCTTGAGCTTCGGCCGGTAGCTCTTGTGCTGGATCTGCTTGGGACCGACGTAGTTGCCCTTGGCGAACTGGATGTCCTTCGGGATGTCGACGACGACCGGGCCCGGCCGGCCGGAGCCGGCGATGTAGAACGCCTCGTGCAGCACGCGCGCCAGCTCGTTCACGTCCTTCACCAGGTAATTGTGCTTGGTGCAGGGGCGGGTGATGCCGACGGTGTCGCATTCCTGGAAGGCGTCGTTGCCGATCAGATGCGTCGGCACCTGGCCGGTGATGACCACCACCGGGATCGAATCCATGAGCGCGTCGGTCAGCCCGGTGACGGCGTTGGTGGCGCCGGGTCCGGAGGTGACGATGACGGCGCCCACCTTGCCGGTGGAGCGGGCGTAGCCCTCCGCCGCATGCACCGCCCCTTGCTCGTGGCGCACCAGGATGTGCTGCACCTTCTGCTGCTGGAACAGCGCGTCGTAGATCGGCAGCACCGCGCCGCCGGGATAGCCGAAGATGTGCTCGACACCCTGGTCGGCGAGCGCCTGCACCACCATGTCGGCGCCGGTCATTTCCTTGTTCATCGTCTCACTCCACCTGAGCCTTCATGCTCGATCAGTCCTACAAAATCGAAAAGGGGCCGAAGCCCCTTTGCGCCAGCAAACAAACGGCTTTTGCCGTCAGCGGCTGGCGCATCTCCCTACCACGAGCGTAATATTGTTGCGCATTGGCGTTTTTTTCCGATCCAAAGTTGCGCGGGTTATATCGGCTGACGTCCGCAGCGTCAAGCGCGCGCTCTGTTTTCTACCGCGGAGCTGTCCCACGAGTCACGCACAGTTGCGTGGCCCGCGAGTGGCCCGGGGGCGGCGAAAAATCTAGGTTCGCGGCTCGAATCCGGGGTCGCCATGCCCTTCCTGCGCGAGAACAACGGCCGCTGGTCGCCGCTCAAGATCGCCGCCTTCCTCGGCGCGATCACGCCGGCGCTGTGGCTCTTGGCCCGCGTCGCCTTCGGCGACCTAGGCGCCCGGCCCATCACGGTGTCGCTCCACTTCTGCGGCGACTGGGCAGTGCGCTTCGTGTTGATCTCGCTCGCCATCACGCCGGCGCGCCGGCTGTTTTCCATGCCGCGGCTGATCCAGACGCGGCGCACGCTGGGCGTCGCCGCCTTCTTCTACGCGCTCTGCCATTTCTCGCTCTTCGTCGTCGACCAGATGTTCGACGTGCAGAAGGTGGCGAGCGAGATCGTGCTGCGCTTTTATCTCACCATCGGCTTCACCGCGCTGATCGGCCTGATCGCGCTCGGCGTCACCTCCACCGACGCCGCGGTGCGCCGCCTCAAGCAGCGCTGGGGCACCCTGCATCGCGCCGTCTATGTCATCGCCGTGCTCGCCGTCGTCCACTTCATGATGCAGAAGAAGCTCGACATCTATGAGCCCACGTGGATGGCGGGACTGCTGTTCTGGTTGCTCGCCTACCGCTTCGTGCAGAAGCGCATGCGCGAGGTGACGTTCCCGATCCTGCTCGCACTCGCCTTCGCCGCGACGCTCTTCACCATGCTCGGCGAAGCGGCATGGTACGGCGTGTTGACGGGGGTGTCGCCGCTGCGCATCCTCGCAGCCAACTTCGATGCCACCATGGACGTGCGCCCGGCGTGGTGGGTGCTGCTGGTCACCGTCGGCATCGCGTTCCTGCACCTCGCGGCCAAATGGCTGTGGCCGCTCCCGGCGCGCCCGCCGCGGCCGGCGCTGCCGCAGGCGGAGCTGAAGCCCGCGGAATGAGCGGCGCCTCAGCGCTCGCCCGCCGGCGTGGACTCCTCCAAGAACAGCGGAATGTCTTCGAGTTTCGTCAGCGCGCGCAACCCGTGCGCGCGGATGAATGCGAGATAGCGGCGCGGCGAGTGCTCCAGCAAGGCAAGCCGACGGGGCAGCCAGCCCAACAGGCGCCGACGCGCCGTCGAAACTGACTTGATCTGCAAACTGGGGGCGCGGCTTTGCACCACCGGATACGGACGCAGCTCGAGTATGCGTGCGTCGGCGCGCGGGTGACGAAACAGGAGTACGTCGGCGCTGTCCGCCACGAATGACGACCGGGCGAGATTCCGCCGCGCGCCGGCGAGGCTGACGATATAGGCCGCGGCCCCGTACAACGGGTGCAGCGGCGCGCATAGCGCGCGGCCGGCGTGGCTGCCGAGCCGCAACGTGCGCATATCGGACCCCGTCAACCCGGTGCTCGACAGCTTGAGCAGATCGAATGGACTAATGCCGGCAAGCCATGCCGAGTCAAGAAATGCCGGAAAGCTCGCGTCCGGCTTGGCGTCGTCCTCGAGCACGCAGGCGAACGGCAACTCCTCTTGGACGACGCAGCGGAGCACGCCGAGGTGGCTCGCCGTGATCGCGACCTCGGTCCGCGACAGCGGGATTCGCCGCGTCAGCCGATCGCGCCGCGGCGCCAGCCGCGAAGCCTCCGCCTCGCTCATGGCGTGCCCGTCCACCGCCTCAAACAGGACAAAGGGAACGCCGAGCGCGTCGAGCCGCGCGCGGATCGCGGCGCGCCGGTCGGCGGCGCGGGCGAGGCTGATGACGAACACCGGAATCATGGCTGCATGAGCTCCGCCCGCGCCGCTTCCGGCGTGAGCCACTTCCACCCCGGCAACTGGTGGCGGAAGAAGGTTTCCTGCCGCTTGGCGTAGCGCCGCGTGTCGCCTTTGCCGCGCATCACCGCGTCGGCGAGCGAGATGTCGTCGGCGAGATAGCGCTGCAGCCACGGCACCCCGTGCGCCTTCATCACCGGCAGCCGCCAGTCGAGGCCGCGGTCGGCGAGCGCCCGCACCTCGTCGAGCGCGCCGGCCTTCATCATGGCGTCGAAGCGGGCGTCGATGCGCGCGTGCAGCGCCTCGCGCGGCACCGACAGGAACACCGCCGGCGTGCCGGCGGGGACGAGCGGATTGCCGCCGCCCTCCTGCCATTCGGCGAGCGGCCGGCCGGTGGCGGCGAGCACCTCCAGGGCCCGCAGCACGCGCTGCCGGTCCGAGGGGCGCAGCTTCCCGGCGGTGATCGGATCGGCGGCGGCGAGGCGCGCGTGCAGCACCGCCGCGGCCGCGCCTTCCGCCTCGCCGCGCACCTTCGCGCGAACGTCGTCGGGCACCGGCGGGATCGCCGAAAGACCCCGCGTCAGCGCCTTGAAATAAAGCCCGGTGCCGCCCACCACGATGGCGAGCTTTCCATTGGCCTCCGCTTCGCCGAGCGCCAGCGCCGCATCGCCGAGCCAGCGGCCGACCGAGTAATTCTCCCTGGCGTCCACGTGGCCATAGAGCACATGCGGCGTGCACGCGAGCTCGGCCGCCGTCGGCCGCGCCGTGAGCACCTTCAGGTCACGGTAGACCTGCATGGAATCCGCATTGACGATGACGCCGCCGGTGCGCTCGGCGAGTTCAAGCGCCAGCGCCGACTTGCCGCTCGCGGTCGGGCCGGCGATGAGGATGGCTTTGGGTCTGGTCACGGGGGCGAACTAGACCGGGGGCGCGGACAAAAGCAACCGCGATGCCCGCTAGGACGAAGGCGATGAGCGGGCGCCGAGGTAACCATCGCGTAGACGGCTCGCCCCATGCACCACCAAACTACGCCCGCCAATCCCGAGAGCGCGAGCGCCACATCGTGGTAGAAATCGAGGAACTGGACGAACAAGAGATCGCGGGGTTGCTCTAGGGCGGATTTGCTGCAGTTGAACCCGCCGCCAACGCCGACTAAACCAGCGCCTCCATCTCTCGCCGCTCCCGGAGAATCCTGTTGTCCCTCATCCGTCCCTTCCGCGCGCTGCGTCCCGCGCCCGGCCGCGCCGCCGCAGTGCTGGCGCCGCCCTATGACGTGCTGTCGAGCGCCGAGGCGCGCGAGCGGGCGAACGGCAAGCCGTGGAGCTTCCTGCATATCTCCAAACCCGAGATCGACCTCGACCCGGCCGTCGATCCCTACGACCCGGCGGTCTACGCAAGGGCCGCGGAAAACCTCCAGCGCATGATCAAGGCCGGCGTGCTCGTGCGCGACGACAAGCCCGTCTATTACGTCTACCGGCTCACCGGGCGCGGCCGTGCGCAGACCGGGCTTGCCGCCGTCGCCGCCCTTGCCGACTACGCCACTAACCGCATCCGCAAGCACGAGCACACGACGCCGGTGAAAGAGGACGACCGCGCGCGCCAGATCGAGGCGATCAACGCCCAGACCGGCCCGGTGATGATGGGGTATCCGGCGGCGCCCAATATCGACGCGCTCATCGCCCGCGCCGCCGAACGCGCGCCGGACGTGGACGTCACCGCCGAGGATGCGGTGCGCCACGAGCTATGGGTGATCGACGATGCGGCCACCATCGCGGCGCTGACCAAGGCCGTCGACGCCTTGCCGGCGCTTTACATCGCCGACGGCCATCACC
Organism: uncultured Alphaproteobacteria bacterium; assembly: GCA_963792635.1. Classification (GTDB taxonomy): domain Bacteria; phylum Pseudomonadota; class Alphaproteobacteria; order Rhizobiales; family Xanthobacteraceae; genus DATNNN01. The sequence continues at coordinate 111,011 of CAWBWX010000005.1, read as the reverse complement.
GCGCCGCCGCCGCCGCGCGGGTCGCCGCGGGCCGCAGCGGCGAGGCGGCGGCGTATTTCCTATCGGTGCTGTTTCCGCACCATGAGATGACGATCCTCGATTACAACCGCGTGCTGCGGGACCTGAACGGCCGGAGCCCGGACGAGTTGCTCGCCAAGCTGCGCGAACGTTTCGGTGTGGTTGCCTCCGACAAGCCCGTCCGGCCCGCCGCCTGCGGCGAGTTCGGCATGGTGCTGGCCGGCCGCTGGTATCGCCTGACGATCAAGCCCGAGCTCGTTCCGGCGAGCGACCCGATCGGCCGGCTGCCGATCACGCTGCTCACCAAGAACGTCATCGAGCCGCTGCTCGGCGTCAGCGACCCGCGCACGGACAAGCGCATCGATTTCATCGGCGGCGCGCGCGGCCTGGAGGAGCTCGAGCGCCGGGTCGCGTCGGGCGAATGGGCGGCGGCGTTCGCGCTCTATCCGACGGAGATGACGGATCTGATGGCGGTGGCGGACGCCGGCGGCATCATGCCGCCGAAATCGACCTGGTTCGAGCCCAAGCTCGCCGACGGCATGGTCAGCCACGTGCTGGACTGAGCTGCCTCGGATGACCGGGACAAGCTCGGTCATGACGGCAGTTACGATTACGGAATCGCCACGCTGACGAAGCGCTGCTCGCCGTCGCCGCGCACCACGAGCAGGAGCGCGACCTTCTTGCCCTCCTTCTTCAGGGCGTCGATGCGCTTCTGTATGTCGTTGGGCGAGATCACCGCTTCCTGCGACACTTCCATGATGACGTCGCCGGGGGCGAGGCCGCGGTCGGCGGCGGGCGAGTTCGCGATCGATCGCCGTCACCACCACGCCCTTGGTGCCTTCCTTGATCTTGTGGCGCTTGCGCAGCTCGTCGGTGACGGTGGAAAGCCCGAGGCCGAGCAGCCGGCGCACCTGGGATTTCTCCTCCGGCGCCGTGCTCTTCACCGATGCCGGCTGCGGCTTTTCGGAGTCCTCGAGGCGACCGAGCGTGACCTTGAGCGTCTCTTCCTTGCCCTTGCGCATCACCACCACGTCCACGGTCTTGCCCACTGACGTGTCGGCGACGACGCGCGGCAGATCGCGCACGTCCTTCACGTCGCGGCCGTCGAACTTGACGATCACGTCGCCGGGCAGGACGCCGCCCTTGGCCGCCGGGCCGTTGTCGTTGACGCCGGCGATCAGCGCGCCGCGCGCGCGGCCTAATCCGAGGCTCTCCGCGATCTGGTCGTCGATTGCCTGGATGCGCACGCCGATCCAGCCGCGCCGGGTCTCGCCGAACTCGCGGAGCTGGGTCACGATCGCCGCCACGTTGCGCGCCGGGATGGCGAAGCCGATGCCGATCGAGCCGCCCGACGGCGAGATGATCGCGGTGTTCACGCCGACCACGTCGCCTTCCATGTTGAACAAGGGGCCGCCCGAGTTGCCGCGGTTGATGGCGGCGTCGGTCTGCAGGTAGCTGTCGTAGGGTCCGGAGTTGATGTCGCGGTTCCGCGCCGACACCACGCCTACCGTCACCGAGCCGCCGAGGCCGAACGGGTTGCCGATCGCCATCACCCAGTCGCCGACGCGCATCTTGTCGGAGTCGCCGAACTTCACCGCCTTGAGCGGCTTGTCCGGCTTCACGCGCAAGACGGCGATGTCGGTCTTGGTGTCGCGGCCGATGATCTCGGCCTTGAGCTTGGAGCCGTCGGGGAAGTTGGCGAAGATCTCGTCAGCGTCGGCGATCACGTGGTTGTTGGTGATGACGATGCCCGACGCGTCGATGACGAAGCCGGAGCCGAGCGACGATACCCGCCGCGGCGTGTTGCCCTCGCCGCGCCGCTTGAAGAATTCCTCGAAGAACTCTTCGAACGGCGAGCCGGGCGGCACCTGCGGCACCTGCGCCTGCTTGCCGGAATCGACCGTCTGCGAGGTGGAGATGTTGACCACCGCGTCCACCACCTTCTCCACAGTGTCGGCCACGGAGTCGGGACCCTTGGCGGAAGCGGCGACGCCCATGCCGGCGGTGCCGAGCGCGAGCCCGAGCGAAAGGGTGATCGCGGCAGCCGGGCGGCCGAGGCGGTGGATGGCGGACATATCGATTCCCCGTGCGAATTGAGCGAAGGCAAAATTGCGCCGGAACGCTGCCCGGCGCAACCGCCTTCTTACCATGCCCGGTTGCACGCGAATTCCGGCGGAAAAGGGGACGACCGGCCGAAGGATGCGGATAAGCTCAGCCCCGCACCCACCACAGCGCCAACACACCAAGCACCGCGGAGCCGAGCCCGATCCCGCGCAGCAGGCCTTCCGGCGCTTGCGCAATCTCGGCGGCGGCGCGGCGCGCCGCACCCGGGAACGCCGCGAAGGTCAGGCCCTCGATCGCGAGCAAGAGCCCGAGCGCCGCGATCAGGTCGCCCATTCGCAACGGACTAGCGCGCGCCCTGCGCCGCCGGCGCCGGCAGGCGCCCCTGGGCATCGTTGAAGTAGCGGAAGAAGTCGGAATCGGGCGCGAGCAGAAGCCGCGTGTCGCTCTGCTTCATGCCCGCCTCGTAGGCCTGCATCGAGCGGTAGAACGAGAAGAAGTCTTGATCCCGCCCGTAGGCCTCGGCGAAGATGCGGTTGCGCTCGCCATCGCCTTCGCCGCGCACCTGCTCGCCGCGCGACGTGGCGTCGGCGATGAGCACGGTGATGTCGCGGTCGGCCCGCGCCCGGATGCCCTGGGCAAGCTGGCTGCCGCCGCCGCGGATCTCCGCCGCCTCGCGCTGGCGCTCGGTCTGCATGCGCTGGAACACCGCCTGGCTGTTGGCCTCCGGCAGGTCGGCGCGGCGGATGCGCACGTCGACGACTGCAATGCCGAAGTTCGAGGCTTCGCGGTTCATCTGATCGCGGATGCGGCCCATCAGGTTCTCGCGCTCGTCGCGCACCACCTGAATGAACGTCGCCTCGCCGAGCACGCGGCGCAGCGCCGAGTTGAGGATGGTGGAGAGCTGTGAGCCGGCGCGCTCTACCGTCCCCTGCGTCTGGTTGAAGCGGAGCGGATCGGTGACCCGATAGCGCGCGAAGGCGTCGACCACGAGCCGCTTCTGGTCCGAGGCGATGATTTCCTGCGCCGGGTTCTCCAGGTCGAGGATGCGCTTGTCGATGTAGGCGACGTTGTCGACGAGCGGCAGCTTGAACTGCAGCCCGGGCTCGGTGATGACGCGGATCGGTTCGCCCAACCGCAGCACCAGCGCCTGGCGCGTCTGGTGCACGGTGAACACCGAGCTGTAGCCGAGGATGATGAGGAGCGCCGCGACCAGGGCGGCGAAACCGGTGACGACTTTCATCGGCTGGCTCCCGGCTGTGTCGTAGCCGGCGGGCGCGGGCGGCCGAGCTCGTTGAGCGGGAGGTACGGAACCACTCCGGTGCCGCCACGCGGATCGAGGATGATCTTGTCGGTGCCGGCGAACACCCGCTCCATGGTTTCGAGATACATGCGCCGACGGGTCACTTCTGGCGCCTTCTTGTATTCGTCGAGCACCTTGGTGAAGCGCGACGCCTGGCCACGCGCCTCCGCCACGGTCTGCTCGCGATAGGCCTCGGCCGCCTGCTGGATCTGCAGCGCCCGGCCGCGCGCCTCGGGCACGACCCGGTTGGCATAGGTCTGCGCCTCGTTCTGCAGACGCTCGGCATCGGCCCGCGCCGCCTGTACGTCGCGGAAGGCATCGATCACCTGCGACGGCGGATCGACCTTCTGCATCTGCACCTGGGTGATCTGCACGCCGGCCTTGTACGGAATCGAGGACCTTCTGCATCAGGTCGTGCACCGCGAGCTCGATGTTCTGCCGCGCCCCAGTGAGCACCGGTTGGATCAGGCTCCTGCCGATCACCTCGCGCATGGCGCTTTCCGCCACCGCCTTGATCGTGCCCTCGGGGTTCTGCACGTTGAAGAGATAATCGGGGGCGTTGGCCACCCGCCACAGAACCGAGAAATCTACGTCGACGATGTTCTCGTCGCCGGTGAGCATCAGGCTCTCCTCCGGCACGTCGCGCATGATGGTGCCGCCGCGGCGCGGATCCTCGACCACGCGCATGCCCACGTCGACGCGGTTGGAGGTGGTGACCTTGGGGGTGAGCGCGGTCTCGATCGGATAGGGCCAATGATAGTTGAGGCCGGGCTGGGTGAGCTGCACGAACTTGCCGAAGCGCAGCACCACGCCCTGCTCGTCGAGCTGGACGCGGTAGAAACCCGACACCATCCAGATCACCAGCACCAGCAGCACGATCAGGATCGTGCCGCGGCCGCCGAGCGAGCCGCCGGGCAAGAGGCTCTTCATGCGCTCCTGGACACGGCGGATGATGTCCTCGAAGTCGGGGGACGAGGGCCCGCTGGGCTGCGGGCCGGAGCCCCACGGCCCGCGGGGCCCGCTGCCCCAAGGTCCGCCGCTCTGATTCTTCCAAGGCATTTTTCAGCTCTCCCCCGCGATCGGCGGGTTCGCGGCCCGAGTTATAGGGGACGGGCGCGGCGGGTCAACGCGCGGTATTCGAGCCTCCATTTGCGCCAGCTTGCGCGAGCACGCCGGCACCCTGTGAAACAGCATGTCCGGAACGAGCCCGGCCATGACGAATCCGTGATCACCGCGTCAGGCCGCGGTCGGCGAGCGGTAGTGGTCGAGCACGTAGAGGCGGATGGCCGAAGACAGGTTTCCCTGGCTGCGCGAGGCGTCGATGTTGGCGACCACCTCCGAGAGCGTCGCCTTGCGGCCGGCGGCGATCTCCTTCAACGCGTCCCAGAAATCATCTTCCAGGCTTACACTCGTTTTATGACCCGCGATCACAATGGATCGCTTGACGACCGGACTCTTCATTGATCTTCGCCCCCCGGCGCGATGTGCGCGCGATCGAGCTCGCGATCGCGCCTTTCCTTCTCTGCCGCATCGAGACGCCGTCCGGCCTTCGTGCGACCGAGCCGCGCGCGATTTTCGGCCGCTCCCCGCGCGGCCTCGGCACGCCCCCTTGCCTTGCGCGCGCGCCGCAGATTGAGAACTTCGCCCATCGTCGGACCGTGAATTAGCTGCATTCACTTTCGGCGAGAGCTATGCGCCGCGCGCGCGGGAAACCATACGTACGATGCATGGTATGACAACCAATCCCCCGATACCTCCGAAGGATTGCACCTGGCCCCGGTGCGTATGGTTACATGGTACCATGATTTCGGCGGCGTGAAGACGGCGGACGGTCGCACCCGAACCCGAGCGTCCGCGCCGTTTCGCAATGCGATAGCTGTGCTAGGAAGCACGCGCCGTTTCCGGAAAATTCCATGAAGCCCACGAAGCCCACGCGCACCGAGACGGACTCCTTCGGCGCCATCGAGGTGCCTGCAGATCGCTATTGGGGCGCGCAGACCGAGCGCTCCATCGAGAACTTCAAGATTGGCGGCGAGCGGCTGCCGAAGCCCCTCGTGCGCGCGCTCGGCCTGGTCAAGCTCGCCGCAGTCCGCGTCAATAAGTCCATGGGCCTGATCGAGGAGAAGCTCGCCGACGCCATCGCCAAGGCCGCCGAAGAGGTGGCCGGCGGAAAGCTCGACGAGCATTTTCCGCTGGTGGTGTGGCAGACCGGCTCCGGCACCCAGTCGAACATGAACGCCAACGAGGTGATCGGCAATCGCGCCATCGAGATGACGGGCGGCACCATGGGGGCGAAGAAGCCGGTGCACCCCAACGATCACGTCAACCTGTCGCAGTCGTCGAACGATTCTTTCCCTACTGCGATGCACATAGCCGCCGCGGAAGAAATCACCCACCGTCTCGTCCCAGCGCTCGAACACCTGCACAAAGCCCTCGACGACAAGGTCAAGGAATTTGCCAAGATCATCAAGATTGGCCGCACCCATACCCAGGACGCGACCCCGCTCACGCTCGGCCAGGAATTCTCCGGCTACGCGGCGCAGGTGGCGGCCAACATTCGCCGGGTGAAGAACTCGCTCGCCGAGCTCTATCCCCTCGCCCAGGGGGGCACCGCCGTCGGCACTGGCTTGAACGCCAAGAAAGGCTTCGCCGAAGCCTTCGCCGCCGAGGTGGCGAAGATCACGGGGCTCCCCTTCGTCACCGCCGAGAACAAGTTCGAGGCCCTCGCCGCCCACGACGCCTATGTGGCCGTGCACGGCACGCTCACCGCCACGGCGACCGCGCTGTTCAAGATCGCGAACGATATCCGCCTGCTCGGCTCCGGCCCGCGCTCGGGCCTCGGCGAATTAAGCCTGCCCGAGAATGAGCCCGGCTCCTCGATCATGCCGGGCAAGGTCAATCCCACCCAGTCGGAGGCGCTGACCATGGTGTGCTGCCAGGTGATCGGCAACGAGACCACCGTGGCATTCGCCGGCAGCCAGGGCCACTTCGAACTCAACGTCTATAAGCCGGTGCTCGCCTATGCGCTGCTACAATCGGTGCGGTTGCTCGCCGACTCCTCGCGCTCCTTCGCCGATAACTGCGTCATCGGCATCAAGGCGAACGAGAAGCGCATCGCCGATCTCATGGAGATGTCGCTGATGCTGGTGACGGCGCTGGCGCCGAAGATCGGCTACGACAACGCCGCCAAGATCGCGAAAGCCGCGCACCAGAAGGGCACGAGCCTGCGCGAGGAGGCGGTCAAGGGCGGCTACGTTACCGACAAGGAGTTCGACGAGCTCGTGCGCCCGGAGAAGATGATCGGGCCGGGCTGAACGGCGCTTCGCTCACCGCATCGAAAGTGAGCCGAAGCCGAGGTGCGTGCCGGCGTCGGCCATCAGCGTCTCGCCGGTGACGTGGCGTGCCGCCGGCGAGGCGAGGAAAACCGCCGCCCCCGCGATGTCCTCGGCGGTGGACGCGACCTTCAGCGGCGTCGTGTCAACGATGCGCTGGCGCAGTTGGTCGAGCGCGGCACCGCTCGCCACCTTGCCGAACCACGGCGTATCGATGAAGCCCGGGCAGATGGCATTGACCCGGATTTTCGGCGCCAGCGCCCGCGCAAGCGATAGCGTCATGGTGGTGAGTGCCCCCTTGGAGGCGGCGTAGGGCACCGAGGAGCCGATGCCGAGCGAGCCGGCGATCGAGGAGACGTTGACGATCGCCGAAGGCGCCGGTGCCGCCTCGAGCAACGGGCGGGCGGCGCGCGTCATCTGGAACACGCCCACCACGTTCACCCGGTAGAGGCGCAAAAAGTCGTCGGCCGACACCGCGTCGAGGTCGGCGTGGTTGGGCGCGAACTTGGTGGTGCCGGCGTTGTTGAACAGCGCATCGATGCGCCCAAAGGGCTCGGCCGCCTTGGCGATGCGCCGGCAGCCGTCGTCGTCGCCGACGTCAGCCTGCACCACGACCGCCTCGGCGCCTTTTGCGCGCACGAGACCGGCAGTCTCGTCGGCCTCCTTGGCGTTGCTGGCGAAGTTGATCACCACCGCCTTGGCGCCGCGGCGCGCCGTTTCCACGGCGATGGCGCGGCCGAGTCCGGTCGAGGCGCCGGTGACGACGATGATCGCGTTGTCGAAATCCTTGTCCATGGTTCCCCCTGACAGACGAACGACATTACCGAAATTTCACCTGCATTACCGAAGTTTAAGTTGAGGCTCCCCGTGGCGGTTCTCATGATCGGGACCCAAGGGAGATTCCGCCCATGAAAAAGAAGATCTTCGTTGCCGCCGCCGTTGCAGTGCTCGCCGGCTCCGGCCTCGTCTATGCCCAGTCCGGCGAAAAGCCCGCCCCGCGCGAGGAGCGCGCCCAACGTCCCGCGCTCACCCAGAACATGATCACCAACTTCGCCGACGTGCGCATCGCCCGCCTCAAGGCCGGGCTCATGCTCACGCCGGAGCAGGAGAAGAACTGGCCGCCGGTTGAGGCCGTGATGCGCGACGCGGCCAAGCGCGCCGCCGATCGCCTCATCGCCTGGCGGACGGACCGCGAGAAGGGCGGCGTCGACGCTCTCACCCGCCTCGGCCGCGCTGCCGACGCCATGACCGAGCGCGCCGCGGACCTCAAGAAATTCGCCGACGCCGCGCGACCGCTCTACGAGAGCCTCGACGAGGGGCAGAAGAGCCGCTTCGCCTCCCTGGTGCGCCGCAACGGCCGCCAGGCTTTCCGCGCCTACGCCTCCGCCATGCGCGACGGCGACGGCGGGCGCCGCGGCTGGCATCGCCGCTGGCACGACGGCGACGGCCCGAACTGGCGCGGGCGCCGCGGCCGCGACTTTGACGACTGAGCCAAATCATCATGAGAATTGGGGACGCAAGTATTTCGTGACCTCCCCAAGCAAGCGGGCCGCCGAATCCCCCTCCCCGGCGGCCCGTTTCGTTTCTAAGATGCGGAAACAAACGCGCGTGGGCCGCGTTGGTGACGTGCAGGAGGCTCCCATGCGAAACCCACTGTTGATCGCCGCCGCGCTCGCCGTTCTCGGCGTCGTCGCGGTACCCGCGTCCGCCCAGAAGGCGAAATCCGACCGGCCGACCGCGAACCAAATCGTCGCCTATGAAGACGCCCGCCTCGCCAAGCTCAAGGCGGATCTCCGGCTCACGCCGGAGCAGGAGGGCAACTGGGGCAAGCTCGAAAGCTCGCTCAAGGACGTCTCCAAGCGCCGCGCCGACCGCATGCTGGTGCGCTGGGAGAAGGACGCCGCCGACGACCCGCGCAACCCGCCGACGCCGGGCGAGCGCATGCGACGCTCCGCCGACGTGATGAAGGCCCAGGCCGAGGAGCTGAACGCTGGCGCCGACGCCATCGATCCGCTGTGGGGCAAGCTCGACGACCGGCAGAAGCGCACGCTCTCCGCCTACCTCGACCAGTCGTTCAGCCGGCGCTAAGCAACCTTGTCATTCCGGGACGGTCCGAAGGACCGGACCCGGAATAACCCCCGTATCTATTGAACGCAGGGGTTATGGATTCCGGGCGCGCGGGCTTCAACCGCGCCCGGAATGACGACTGCTCTTTTTTTACACCGCCACTTCCGCCTTGATCGCCGGGTGCGGGTCGTAGCCCTCGACCGCCACGTCCTCGAAGCGGAAGGCGAAGAGATCCTTGACCGCCGGATTGAGCTTGAGCCGCGGCAGCGCCCGCGGCGCACGGCTCAATTGCAGCTGCGCCTGCTCCATGTGGTTCTTGTAGAGGTGCGCGTCGCCAAGCGTGTGGATGAACTCGCCCGGCTTCAGGCCGGTGACCTGCGCCACCATGTGCGCGAGCAGTGCGTAGGAGGCGATGTTGAACGGCACACCGAGGAAGATGTCGCCGGAGCGCTGGTAGAGCTGCAGCGAAAGCTTGCCGTCGGCCACGTAGAACTGGAACAGACAGTGGCAGGGCGAGAGCGCCATCTTGGCAAGCTGCGCCGGGTTCCATGCGGTGACGATCAGCCGGCGCGAATCCGGATTGCGGCGGATTTCGGCGAGCACCTCGGCCATCTGGTCGATGGCGCGGCCGTCCGGCGTCGGCCACGAGCGCCATTGCGCGCCGTAGACCGGACCGAGGTCGCCGGCGTCGTCGGCCCACTCGTCCCAGATCGTCACCCCGTGCTCGCGCAGGTACTTCACGTTGGTGTCGCCGGCGAGGAACCACAGAAGCTCGTGCACGATGGCCTTGAGATACAGCTTCTTGGTAGTGACGAGCGGGAATCCCTCGGCGAGGTCGAAGCGCATCTGGTGGCCGAACACCGACAGCGTGCCGGTGCCGGTGCGGTCGGGCTTTTCCGCGCCGTCGGCGAGAATGCGTTCGAGGAGCTCGAGGTATTGGCGCATGCTGGCTTGTGTTTCGAGTTCGTGTGCGCGACGCTAGAGCCGCCGCGCCACCGATGCCAGCGCGAAAAACGCGAAGGCGCCCCGGTTACCCGGGGCGCACCGCAATTTACGAATGCCGCTTAGCGGATGCGGCCCTTCCCTGCACGCCGCTCGCCTTGCCGTCCACGGACAGATCGTCCACGCAGTGGATCGAACTTGCGGGGGTCAACCTGAACCCCTCCGGCGTGGTCCGGAAAAAATTTCAGGAAGAGAACCATCGCGGTCAGATCGCGACGAAGGCGCCGAGCACGAGACCGAGCACGGCGGTTATCGCGATGAAGGTGGTGCGATCCATGATCGCCTCCAGCGTTAGGCTTCGGTTAACCAACGCCGGTGTGTTCGCCGTGTTCCGACGATGTCGTGTGTCGCCATGTTGCTGCTGACCCGTCTTGACGATATAGTTTTAATATTCTAGTACTATATTTATACTATCCCGGTAGCCATTGGTGATGACCTCAGGCCACTCTGCACAAACAATTAGAGGATATCTTCTAAAACTCACTTCATGGGGCGTTCTCCGCACATATCCCACGCCGACATGTTGGCTGCCGCCGGCCGCGTCGCGGCTCGCCTGGGCCCGGCCCGCGCCACTGTCGAGCAGATCGCCCGGGAGGCCGGCGTGCCCGTGGGCTCGGTCTATCACCGCTTCCCGTCGCGGGCGGCCCTCCTGGCCGAGGTGTGGATCGAGGCCGCCGGGCGCTTCGGCGCCGGCGTCATCGCCCGGCTCGATGCGGCGAAGACGATCAACGAGCTGCTCGAGGCGGCGCTGGTCACCTCCCGCTTTGCCCGGGAGCATCCCGCCGCCGGCGTGGTGCTGTTCGCCAACCGCCGCGAGGATTTCCTCGCCGACGCGCCCGCCGCCGCCAAGGCGCGGGCGGCCGAGCTTACCTCGGCATTGCAGAATTCGATCGCCGCCGCGGCGCGGCGCCTCATGCCGGGGACCCGGCGCGGGCGGGAGCTCGTCTCCGTGGCGATCCTGGGAATTCCTTATGGGGCGGTGCGCATCTTTCTCCCGCAGGCGGTGCCGCCGCCCGAACTCGACGCCGTCATCACCGCCGCCGCCCGCGGCGCGCTCGAATCCTAACCCGGGGCGCCGCGTAGCGGCGAACCCGGAATTCCATTACCCCCAGGCCGTGATTATGGATTTCCGGGCCCGCGAGCTTCGCTCGCGTCCCGGAATGACTGAGAAGGAATACGCGGACGCGCTCAGCTAGTCGCAGTAGGAATCGTCGGTGATCAATTCCACCTCATCCATGGCGCGGATCTGCGCACAGGTGAAACGCTTACCGGCGATGCTGAAGGACATCGGCGTAGTCCCCTGATCCTGGATCGTCAGGTGCGACTGCCCGGCCGCGCGCAGAGGAATTGACCCCGTCACTTCAACCTCTTGACCGGTAAGCGGAAATGGCGCTTTTCCCGACCGCTCGTTGCCGGGCTCCGCCATTGCCGCCGCACCCACCACCGCCACGAGGGTTGCCGCCAAAATTACCGATCGCATGAACGGGCCTCCAACCAGTTGATTCGCCACTACTCTTGCGAGTTTCATGCCACGTCGTGGTTAGCATCCGGTTGACGCCGGAGCGCTGAGAACCGCATGGATGTTGAGGATTGCCGTGAGGCCAGCCCATGACGGTCTATGTCATCGCCCAATTAAAGTTCACTGATCGCGCCGCCTACGATCGCTACCAGGGCAAATTCATGGGCGTGTGGGAGCGCTACCGAGGGCGGCTTCTCGCCGCCGACGAGCATCCGGTCGTCCTGGAAGGCGAGTGGGATCGGGAGAAAGTAGTCCTGCTCTCATTCCCCGACGAGGCGGCCTATCGCGAATGGGGCGAGTCGCCCGACTATCTGGAAATTTCCAAGGACAGAAAGGCCGGCGCCAAGGCGGTCGTATTGTTGGCAAAGGGCATCTCTAGCCCTGCGTCATAAGACGACCTTCGCCGCCGCTCGAGGTAAAGGAAAAACGCGATGCCCCTGACGCTCGCCTACACCGCGCTCAGCCCTTTCTGCCGCAAGGTGCGGATGGCGATGGAATACAAGGCCATCGAATTCGACATCGCGCCCGGCGACAACGTAACGGAAGTTGGCGCCTTCAATCCACGCGCAGAAGTGCCGGTGCTGATCGATGGGGACACCGTCGTCTGCAATTCTCCCGACATCCTCGCCTATCTCGACCGCAAATTTCCCCAACGCCCGCTCTACCCCGCCGACGCGCGTGCCTTCGCCGCGGTGCGCGATTGGGAGCGCATGGCCGATACCCATCTCGATGCGATTTTGACGGTGATCGGCAATTGGCAGTTCGCCGATTTGCCGCCGATGCCGGAAGGTCTGCAGGAAGCGGCAGCGCGCGACGGTTCTCGCGTCTACGACCGTCTGCAGGAACAGTTGGCAAACCGCGACTTCATCTGCGGCGATATCGGCGCCGCCGATTTCGCTTTTTATCCGCAGGTCGCATCGGGCGCCGTCCTCAAGGTGCCGCTCGATCCTGTCCGCCACGCTGCGGTTCGCGCCTGGTTGAAGCGCATGCGGGCGCGACCCGAAGGCCAAAGCGATCTCACGGCCGCGCGCGCCTGGTGGGCAAGCAAGGACCAACAGACCACCGACACGGAACGCGTAAACTGGGGCACGTTCCGGATGGAATGGCTACTTGCAAATGGCCACACCGATTGGTTCGCGGACCAGGTGCGCAAGGACAAGGTTCTGTGGTCGACCGGCCCGCAAAACAATGCCCGGAACAATTCCTTCGCGCCAACCTGGGTCAAGGCGTAAGGCGTACAACCCGCCATTGACCCGCCGCGAAGAAAGGCCAAGAGTGGAGCCGTTCCGAGGGGTGCCTGTAAGGCTGAAGATTCCGCTGGTCGCGGTGACCCTTCGAACCTGATCCGGATCATGCCGGCGAAGGGACAGGGACATGCAGCGTTCGATCTTTCTCGCCAAGCTCATCGGGCCGCTCCTGTTCTTCATGGGCGTGAGCCTCCTCGTGAACCACGAGGCTTTCCGCCTGATGGCCGACCAGCTCTTGCGCAATTTCGCGCTCATCTACCTGTCCGGCACGATCATGCTGGTCGCCGGCCTCGCGGTCGTGAACCTGCACAACCTCTGGGTCCGCGACTGGCGGGTTGCGATCACCGTCCTCGGTTGGCTTTGCATTGTCGGCGGCATCATCCGCATCGTGATCCCGCAGCACGCCGCGGCGATGAGCGCCGCGGAGCTGACGGCGCCCGGGTGGCTCATCGCTTGCGGCATCGTCACAGGCCTGATCGGCGCCGGGCTCACCTACATCGGCTATCTGCGGCAGCCGCCGCCCGCAAAACGTGGAGGCAAGCGATGAACGTCCACAGCCGCGACGCCGCGACGCCCAAGGTCACCACCGGTCCGCTTTCCGCTTCGCGCAAGATCTATTCGAACCCGCAAGCCGCCCCCGACCTGTGCGTGCCGCTGCGCGAGATCGTGCTCGATCCCTCGGCGAAGGAGCCGCCGCTTGCCCTCTACGACACCACCGGGCCCTACACCGATCCGAATGTGACCATCGACGTGGAGAAGGGCCTCGCCCGCACGCGCCTCGACTGGGTGAAGGAGCGCGGCGGCGTCGAGGAATACGATGGCCGACCGATCAAGCCCGTGGACAACGGCAACGCGGCGGGCAAGCACCTGGCGCGCAATTTCCCCAATACGCCGCGGCCGTGGCGCGCGCTCGACGGCAGGCCGGTCACGCAGCTCGAGTTCGCCCGCGCCGGCATCATCACCAAGGAAATGATCTACATCGCCGAGCGCGAGAACCTCGGCCGTAAGCAACAGCTCGACCGCGCCGAAGCCGCGCTCGCCGACGGCGAGCAGTTCGGCGGCGAGCTGCCGGCCTTCGTCACGCCGGAGTTCGTGCGCTCGGAAGTCGCCCGCGGCCGCGCCATCATCCCGGCCAACATCAACCACGCCGAGCTCGAGCCGATGATCATCGGCCGCAACTTCCTCACCAAGATCAACGCCAACATCGGCAACTCCGCCGTCACCTCGTCGGTCGAGGAAGAGGTCGAGAAGATGGTGTGGGCGATCCGCTGGGGCGCCGACACGGTCATGGACCTCTCCACCGGCCGCAACATCCACAACACGCGCGAATGGATCATCCGCAACTCGCCGGTGCCGATCGGCACCGTGCCGATCTACCAGGCGCTGGAGAAGGTGGACGGCGATCCGGTCAAGCTCGACTGGGAGGTCTACAAGGACACCCTCATCGAGCAATGCGAGCAGGGCGTCGACTATTTCACCATCCACGCGGGCGTGCGCCTCGGCTACATCCACCTCACCGCGAACCGCGTCACCGGCATCGTCTCGCGCGGCGGCTCGATCATGGCCAAGTGGTGCCTGTCGCGACCACAAGGAGAGCTTCCTCTACGAGCGCTTCGACGAGATCTGCGACATCATGCGCCGCTACGACGTGAGCTTCTCGCTCGGCGACGGCTTGCGCCCGGGCTCCATCGCCGACGCCAACGACCGCGCGCAGTTCGCCGAGCTCGAGACGCTGGGCGAGCTCACCAAGGTCGCCTGGGACAAGGGCTGCCAGGTGATGATCGAGGGCCCGGGCCACGTGCCCATGCACAAGATCAAGATGAACGTGGAGAAGCAGCTCAAGGAATGCGGCGAGGCGCCGTTCTACACGCTGGGCCCGCTCGACCACCGACATCGCGCCCGGCTACGACCACATCACGAGCGCGATCGGCGCGGCCATGATCGGCTGGTTCGGCACCGCCATGCTCTGCTACGTGACGCCGAAGGAGCACCTCGGCCTGCCCGACCGCGACGACGTGAAGGAAGGCGTGATCGCCTACAAGATCGCGGCCCACGCCGCCGATCTCGCCAAGGGCCACCCGGCGGCGCAGATCCGCGACGACGCGCTCAGCCGCGCGCGCTTCGACTTCCGCTGGAACGACCAGTTCAATCTGTCGCTCGATCCCGATACCGCGCGCGAGCTACCACGACGAGACGCTGCCCGAAGGAGGCGCACAAGGTGGCGCACTTCTGCTCCATGTGCGGGCCGAAGTTCTGCTCGATGAAGATCACGCAGGATGTGCGGGACTATGCGGCGAGCCTGAACGACAAGAAGCAAGGCATGGCGCAGATGTCGGAGAAATTCCGGCGATGGGCGAGCGAGGTCTATCTCGACGCCGACAAGGTGAAGGAGAGCAACCGGGCGCTTTGATTTGCGCGCTGGTCAAACCAAACCACGGAGGAGACGTGCATGAATTGCTGGTTCGTTCGATCGGCAGCGCTTGCCTGCGCCGCCGTTTTCGCCGTCGCGTCCTCGGCGAAGGCCGCCGAACTCACGGTGTTCGCCACCGGCGCGCAGATCGCATCCTTCAAGGAGATCGTGCCGCAATTCGAAAAGGCGAGCGGTCACAAACTGACGGTGAAATATGAACCAACACCGGTGACGATGAAAAATATCGAGGCGGGCGAGCCGTTCGATGTGGCGGTCGCTATCAAGGGCCCGATGGACGAAACCGCGAAGAAGGGATTTTTCGCGTCCGGCGAGCGGCCGAACGTCGGCACCGTCAGCCTCGGCGCCGCGGTGCGCGCCGGCGCGCCGAAACCCGACATCGGTTCGGTGGAGGCGTTCAAGCAAACGTTGCTCAAGGCAAAAGCCGTCTCGATTCTGCCGGACAGCGTCAACGGCAAGCATTTCCTCGGCGTCTTCGAGCGGCTCGGCATCGCCGACCAGATGAAGGCCAAGATCGTCGCCGCCAAGGCGCCGGGCGAGGTGGCGGGCGCGGTCGTCAAGGGCGACGCCGACATCGCGCTGTTCATTACCATTGGGCTGCGGGCGCCCGGCGTCGACTATATCGGCCCGGTGCCCGCCGAACTCGATCAGAAGCTCGTCAACACGGCCGCCGTTTCCGCCAAGGCGAAGGAGCCGCAGGCGGCGAATGAGTTCGTGACGTATCTGACCTCTCCTCCCGCCCGCGCTGCCCTGAAAGCCAGCGGTCTGGACATGCCCTAGCTCGTAGGGCGGATTAGCGAAGCGTAATCGCCATCGGCCTTTCCTCACCCGCGCTCGGCCTAGGCCACAGGTGCCGTATGTCCCACGTCACATACAAGATCGTCCGCCACGACGACGGCTGGGCCTACAAGGTCGGCGACGTGTTCTCCGAGCCCTTCGCCTCCCACGCCGAGGCGCTCGCCATGGCCAAAAAAGCCGCCCGCGAGCAGCGCGCGCCCGGCGACCGCGCGCTGTGAGCCAGCCCGTGCACGAGCGTGAAACGAAGAACGCAAGCTGGCGCACCGCCACGCTGGTCCTGTTGTTCTGGCTCTCTTCGGGCGCGCAGGCTGCGGTGGCGCAGACCCGGGTGCCGATCGTCAGCCTCATCGTGAACTCGAGCTATCTGCCGTTGTGGGCGGCGCACGAGCACGGGCTGTTTGCCAAGCACGGCATCGATGCCGAGATCCATATCCTCGACGGTGCCTGGCGTCGTCTCGGCAGCGAGAACCCGATTGGCGTCGTCGGCATTCCGGCGGCGATGCTGGGGGTCGCCGAGGGCAAGGACCTCAAGGTGCTGCTGCCCGTCGATTTGCCGCAGGTGAACGCGCAGCTGGTGGCGGCGCGCGACATCAAGACGCCCGCGGCGCTGCGCGGCAGGCGCATCGGAACCGCCACTTTCGGCGCGGGCGCTTGGCTCAACTCCCACCTGGCGCTCCAGCACCTCGGCTTGGATGCCGCGCGCGACGGCATCACGTTCGTCGACGTCGGCGGCGTGCCGCAACAGGTCGAGGCCCTGGAGGCGGGCCGCGTCGACGCGATCACGGTCGAGCCGGCGCGGGCCGCACAGCTGCGGGAGAACGGCTTCTCGCTGATTTTGGACCTGCAGGCCGCCGGCATTATGGGCGTGCAGAGCGCGCTGGTGGTCACCACCGCGTTCCTGCGCGAGCGGCCGGACGTGGTCGAAAAGGTCGTCACCGCGCTGGCCGAGGGCTTGGCGTTCGGGCTGGCGCCGCAGAACGCGGAGGCCGTCCGCAAGATCATCGCCGGGCGCATGAACCTGTCGGCGCCGGCGGCGATCGACGGCGCCTATCGCAGCTTCCTCGCCCGCGCCAACCGCCAGCTCTACCCGTCGATCCCGGCGATGCGGAACATGCAGCGCGTCATCGGCCTCACCGATCCCCGCGTGCTCGCCATCGACGTCGAGGGCTTGGCGCACGACCAGGTCGTCCGCAAGCTGCACGAGAGCGGCACGGTGCGCCGCCTGTACGAGAACTACGGCGTCCAGTGAGCAGGCGCAGGGTGGGCCAAGGCACGAAGCGCTTCGGCCTCACGCAGCCGCGGCTGAACGACCTCCTGCGCGGCCGCATCAACAAGTTCAGCCTGGATACGCTGATCGATCTCGCCGCGCGCCCGGCTACGACCACATCACGAGCGCGATCGCGCGCAGCGCGATCGGGGTGGGGTCGCCTCTCAATCGCGAAACGCCCCCACCCGCCGCCTTTGGCGGCCGCCCTCCCCGCAAGCGGGGGAGGGATAAGAACGGAGAATCCCATGCTCGCTATGGCGCGTTCACCGCACCGTAATGACCATGCCGTTGAGGTCCGCCGCGACGATGGCGCCGATCGAGCGGCCGGAGATGGTGAGCACCGCGCCTTTCTCGTTGGTGAGCACGAGCGCCTGCGCGCCGGCGCCGAGCGCCGCGCCGGCGCCGGCCGCGGCATAGACGCCGGCGACATCCGACGGGCGGTAGATGTTGCTCACCGTGCCGCGGAAGCGCGTCTCGGAGGCGCCGAAGGTGAAGCCGTAGCTGATGCCGCCGATCGAGATCCGGTAGCTGCGGCCGTGGAAGGTGAGCACGCCCGAGCCGGCCGAACCGCCGATGACGAAGCCGGCCTTGATGATGCTGAAGCTGATGCCGCCGCTGTCGGCGCGCGCGGCCAGCGCGGTGAAGGCGACGCCCGTCAAGGCGGCGAGCGCAATCAACGCTGCACGAAACCGGTGTGAGACTCGCATGGTGTTTCTCCCTATGTTGCCTGTTGCACGATTGCGGCGCCACTCGTCGATCACGTTCACGAGATTTAGCTGGCTACGCACGCCAGTCTATCTCAGCTCGACGTGCTGTCGATATGACTTTCTTCTTCGCGTTACAATCCCGCCCGCTCCGCCACCCCAACCCGGAGTCACCCCATGTCCCACCTCACCTACCGCATCGTCCGCCACGACGAAGGCTGGGCCTACAAGGTCGGCGACGTGTTCTCCGAGCCTTTTCCGTCGCACGCTGAGGCGCTCGCCATGGCCAAGCGCGCCGCCCGCGAGCAGCGCATGCCCGGCGACACCCACGTCATCGAGTACGAGGACGACAAGGGGAAATGGCACACGGAAACCGCGTCCGGCGCCGATCGTCCCGACACCGACGTCAAGGACAGCAAGGGCTGAGAGAGTGCCGCGGGCTAGGCCGCTGCCGGCCGAAACTTTCTCGCCGCCGCCACCGCCAACCAGGCGAAGATCGCGAGCGCGACGAGCTGCGCCACCAGGAACGGCGGCTCCGATTGCGTCGGCGCCGCCGCGGTCAGCGCCGGCACCTTCTTGAAGAACTGCGCGATCAGCACCACGAACAGGAACCACAGGCAGATCACGAGGCCCACCGCGTAGATCCAGCGCCAAGCGCCGGCGAGGCCGAAGCCGTAGCGCGCGGTGAGCACCAGCGCGAACGCCACGAGCGAGGCGGCGCCGAGATAATGCGAATCGATGAAGCGGTCGAACGGGAGAAGGAACCCGGTCACGCTGGTGGCGATGCCGGTCGCGAGATAGAGCGCGGTGGACGCCGCCGGCCACGCGCGAATGCAGGAGCCCGTTCACCGCCGCGATGCCGGCGACGATCGCGACGAGACTCAACAGCGTGTGGATGAAGGTCAACGGCGTGAGACCGAGCACCATGGCATGTCCCCCGGTTGCACTCGCCGTGAGCCTAGCACGGGCGGGGCAGCCGGGAGCCGAGGCGCGTTCCTCAACAGGCCGGCGCCCGCCTAGTCCGCGCCAAGGACCCGGATGCCGACAGGTTGTGGATGTGTTGACTTGCTACTTGGCATTGCTCGATACTTGGCGCGGTCTGGGCTGGGGCGGGCAGGTTTCGTTGGGAAAATTTGCCGTGCGCCTCGACCCCGAACGTGGGGTGGGGGTAGCGTTGTGCGTACGGTGAAACCTATCGCGTTCCTCGGCGCCGCCTTGCTGCTGGCCGGATGCGCCCTGCATCCATTGCCCGACGATGTCACCCGGCGCTCGACCTTCCAAATCGTGCAGAAAATCCGCTGCGAGGCGCGCGACGCCTTGATCGAGATTTCGGCTGACGTCATGCAGAACAGTACGCGGCAGCCTTACACCAATGCCCTGAGCGTGAGGGTGCGAAATCGGGAAGTAGAAGTAACCGACGTGTTCGACTACAAGAAGGAACATGCCCGCTGGGTCGACCCGGCGATTTTCCCCTACTTCACCACCTTTGCACTCAGCGCGCTGGCCTTCGGGTTTCAGTTCGACATCACCGAAACCAATGACGCCCAGGCCGACAGCAACTTCGTGGACGCGATCAGCCGCGGCGTTTTCAAGCTCAACGCCAAGGTCGGCAACAGATACGACCGCCAGAACGTGCGCAAGTTCGATATCGGCGAAACATTCTACGAGCTGTACCGAAACCTGGAAACGGAATGCCGGAAATACCCGAGCGGCGGGCAGAATTTTATCTACCCGATCACCGGCGACATCGGGCTGAAAGAGGTGTTCGAGACATTCATGAATATCAACGGTCGTTCCATTGACCCGGCTTTCCCGCAGGCCAAGGGAGAAAAAGACGCGCCAAAGTTCATCGACACCTTGCGATTCACAACTACCTTTACGGCCGGCGCCACACCGCGCATCGAACTCGCGCCCGCTTCCGGGCGGTTCAATTTGGTGAATGCCGAGGTAGGGGTAAAGGCCGCGCGGGTGGACATCCACCAGGTCGCGATCTCGCTCGCCACCGGCAAGCGCATCGGCTCGCTCGCTGAGGCGAGTAACTCCGCGAAAGGCCAGGCCATTCGGAACCTAAAGGAGAATCGCGCGGAGGAGTTCTTCGACATCATCCGGCGGCTCGACCCCGTGACGCGGCCGTAGCGCCTCACCCCGCCCCCGCCTTCTGCGAGCGCACGATGGTGCTGATGTCGGAATAGAATTTCGCGATGGGCGACAGGATCTTGTAGAGGAAATTCTTGCCGATCAGCGTGTCGCCCAGCGCCAGGTAATCGATCCCCGTCAGCAGGAAGCAGTCCACCGCGTCGCGCGGCGTCTCCACCATGGGCTCGCCCTTGACGTTGAACGAGGTGTTGATCAGCACCGGCACGCCGGTGAGCGCTTCGAACTCCTTCAGCAGCCGCCACAGCCGCTCGTTGGTCTCGCGCCGCACCGTCTGCACCCGCGCCGTGCCGTCCACGTGCACGATCCCCGGGGATCTTGTCGCGCCACGCCGGCCGCACGTCCTTGGCGAGCAGCATGTAGGGCGAGTCCTCGTCGCCCGCGAAGATCTCGTGCGCCCGCTCGTAGAGCACGATGGGCGCGAACGGGCGGAACGCCTGGCGGTGCTTCACGCGGCTGTTCAGCTTGTCCTTGATCTCCGCCGTGCGCGGGTCGGCGATGAGCGAGCGGTTGCCGAGCGCGCGCGGGCCGAACTCGGAGCGGCCCTGGAACCAGCCGACCACGGCGCCTTGCGCCAGCACCATCGCCGTATCGGCGCAGATGTCTTTGCTGCGGCGGCGCGTGGTCTCGAGGCGAAACAGTGGATTGCTGGTGGCGTTGCGGAAATCCTGCTCGGTGTACTCCACGCCGAGATAGGCGTGATCCATGACGAAGGCGCGCGGCTTCTTCTGCAGCGCCAGGTGCCCGTAGTAAGCGCAGCCGATGGCGATGCCGTCGTCGCCGGCCGCCGGCTGGATCCACACGTTGTCGAAGCCGGCCTCGCGCGCGATCCTGCCGTTGGCGACGCAGTTGAGCGCGACACCGCCGGCGATCACCAGGTTCTTGGCGCCGGTCTTCTCGCGCAGCCAGCGGGCGCGCGCGAGCAGCACCTTCTCGGTGTCGTCCTGCACCCGCCACGCCAGGTCCTCCCAGTGGCGCATCGAGGCATGGCCTTCCCACTTCTCGCCGCTCTCCATGAGAAAGGGGCGGTTGAAATCCTCCGACCAGTCGGGGACGGTGAGCTCGTTGTCCTTGATCGCGAGCAGCGGCTTGAACTTGTTGGGCCGGCCGTAGGGCGCGAGCCCCATGAGCTCGCCGCACTTGTTCCAGTCGCCGAAGATGTAGGTGGAGGCGCGGCTGTAGAGCGCGCCCAACCCGGGCATGTTGTAGAACTCGTCGGAGAGAAAGCCGCGGCTCGGCGTCAGCCACACCTTCTTCAGGCACTCGATCTTCGTCCCCTTGAACTTGTAGTAGCTCTCCGATTCGCGGGCGAGCGGCGGCGCCTTGTCGGCCGCGGGATACTTCTCGACCACGTCGCTGGCGTAGCTGCCGACGCCATCCACCACCATGATCGCGCCCTCGTCGAACGGCGAAGGGGCAAACGCGCTGTAAGCGTGCGCCAGGTGATGGGAGACCGACGCCGCCTTGGCGGCATCCGTGAGATAGAGCGGATGCTTGACCGCGACGGGGCGCTCCTCCTCCGGCAGGAAGAAGGGCATGTCCTGGTGGATGAGGCGCTTCTCCATCTCGGCCACCGGCAGGATGTAGCAGTTGCGCACCACCAGGCTGACGTCGTCGAGCCCGATGCCCTCGGCGCCGAGCACGTAGTCGATGACCTCCTGGTAGAAGCCGCTCGCGTGCTTCTGCCGGGTGATGCGCTCCTTGGAGATGGCGAAGGCGAGCTCGCCGTCGCGCAGGAGGCAAGCGCTTACGTCGTGGTCGTAGGTGTTGAGGCCGAGGATGTAGGTGGGTTTCTTGGGCATGGCTTCTTTTTGGAACTCGATGAACAAATTGTCAGGATTCGATCAGCGCTTCATAGGCTGGGGGAATCCGGCCGCCGAATGGATGGCATTCCCCGCTGTTGGCTAGCAAGTTCTTACTTCGGCCGGAAAAAGCATCGGTATCCCGGCGGTTCCATGGAACCGGGAACCCGGCGCCCAAGACGGCTTTGCTTGACCGGAACCATATCCCTACCCTATCGTTTCGTTCTTCGCGAAGCGCTGAGCGTCGCACGACGTTGGCGCCGATACGGACTGACCAGACCTGCGCTCGCGCGCAGCACGTCGTGAAAGGTGATGAAAGATGACGAACACACGCCAAAAATTCCTGACGCGCTTCTTCGCGGCCGCCGCCTTGGTCGCGGTGTACTGCTTCGGCACCCTCGCCTTGTCGGGTGTCGTGCTGACGAGCTCGACCACCTCCGCCGAGGCCCAGCGCGGCCGCGGTCGCGGGCGTGGCAGGGGTCGCGGCCGAGGTCGTGGCCGGGGCTGGGGTCGCGGCTACTGGGTTCCGCCGAGCTTGTGCCACCGTCCCTACACGAGCCGTTGGCGCCGCTGCTGGTAAGCAGCCAAGAGCACGAGCGAATATCGCAGCCGGCCGCACCCGCGGCCGGCTGTTTCTTTTAGCCCGGCGCCGGCGGCGGAATCAGGTGGACAAGCGGCCATAGCTTGGTGTCCCACCCGTAGCGCTGCGCGAGCTCGATCCGCTCCTCCGCCTCGTCGTCGTCGCGCGGCAGCACCAGCGATGCCGCCGCCCGCTCCACATTGACATAAACGTCGGCGCCCTCGTGCAAATAGCGCGCGACGATGGCCGCCCGCCCGTGCGGCCATGCCCATCCGCCCTCGATGAGGGTGAAACGGCGCAGTCCGATCGTGACCAGGAATGCCGCAACCGGCGTCGACTCGCCCGCCACGATGACGGGCGCGATGCCGTTGTCTTGGGAAATCGCGAGCAGCGCGCGCAGCACCCGCTGCTTGCTGGCCACATCGTCGAAATGAGTTTGCTGGATGGTCGGCCACGCCAGCACGAACACGAGGCAGCCGGTTACGGCGATCGCGGAGCCCACAATACTTGACCGCGCTCGCGACGGCCCGAGCATGTCGACCGTCGCGGCAGCAATCACCGGCACGAGCAGCCAGACGAAGGGAATTGCGTAGCGGCCGGTGATGGCAAGGTCATGGTTCAGAACGTTGGCGACGAGATAGGGCAGCGTCGCCACCACTAACCATACCAACGGCGAGCGGCGGATGAATGCCCAGCTCACTGTGCTCGGAATCAACACTGTCGCCACCGGCAACGCGGCGAGACAGGCGGCGGCAAAGAACAGGAGATTGCCGGCGAGAACCACCGAGTATCGTTGCCGCTCGCTCGCCATGTAACCGGCCCATTGCGCGATCCCGGCGAGGTATCCGTCAGCGCGCGGCGACCACAGCCATGCGCCGATGATGCCGATCGCAAACGCCGCAGCGGCACCGGCGGCACCGATCGCCAAGAGACGCCCCCATCCCTCGCGCCGCGCGGCGAAGCCGGACAGAGCCGGCCATGCGGCGAAAAGGAGCGCCGGCTCGCGCACGTTCACGGCGATACCGAACGCGAGCCCGGCCGCGAGCGCCCACGGCCACGCATCCCCGGCCGTCCGCGCGCGAGCAAGAGCGGTATCCCAGGCGAGAAAAGCCGAGGTCAGAAAGAGCAGCGCCATGCCCTCGGTCATGATCGCGGCACCGTAGAGACCGAGCACGGGGCCGGGCACCACCAGGGCCGCGGCGGTCAATTCGGCGGCTCGCGACTGCGTCAGGCGCCGCGTCCACACCATCAGCATCACCACCGCGCCCGCCATCATCAGCGCCGCCGCGATTTGCATAGCGACATGGCCGTTGATCGGCGTCAGGCCGAACAGGGTCCCCACCCGAAAGGCGCCGTGCATCACAAACACGAACCACCAGCGCCCCAGACCCATGCCGGCGGTCTCGCCATTGACGGCGCGCGCCGCATATTCCCAGCTGTCCCATTCCGTCGGGAGGTCAGCGCGCAAGGCGAGCACGAGCGTCAGCATGACGGCAAAGGCCGCCGTTCGCAGCCACCCGTCACTGCTCCAATCCTGCCAGTGCATGGACCACGTCTTGCGGGCGGCCGGGCGCGAATACCTAGCGCTCATCTTCCTCCCCCGCCAGATCCGACGCATAGGGCAGCGGCTCCCGCCCGCCCTTGAGCATGCCGGCGACGCGCGCGATCTCGCTGAAGGCGGTGACCACCCAGTCGCGCACCGCGTCGCGCGCCTCCAGCGACAGGAACGCCAGGGGCAGCCGCGGCGTCGCCACGCCCGCCGGACGCTCGCGCGTGAACTCGGCGAGCGACAACGTGGTGTTGTCGATCATGCCGGCGAAGAACGGCTCGAGCGCGGGCATCACCATGTGCGGCTCATGGTCCTGGAACGTCTGGTAAGCCTCACCCACCCGCGTCGTCGCCTCCACCTCGCCGAGAAAGAGGTTTTCCACCAGCACGAAGGAATACGCGGGAAACTCGCGCATCAATCGCAAGCCCCGCTCGTAACTCTCGCGATCGGGCCCGGCGATGTAGAGGATCGCCGGCACCACGTCGTGGCCCTTGGCTTCGGCGGCGAAATCCATGGCGCGCATGAGCTCGAAGAACTTCTCGAAGTGGCGGTGGGTGAGGTCGACCACGCGCGTCTCCGCCGACGGCAGCGACAGGCGGTCGAACAGCGCCATCTGCCCCGGCACTTTGTCGAGGTCGATGACCTTGGCCTTGGTGGGAAAAAAGGAAGCGAGCTTGGGCGCGTAGCTGTCGGTGTCGAACAGCACCGGCCGCTGGCCGAGCCCGCGGAAATAGTCGGCGATCAGCCGCGCCAAGAGCGTCTTGCCCACCTTGGGCCGGGGCGAGGCGACGATGAGAGCGAGACTGCGCGCCAGCATGAGCGCCTTTTCTTCAAGGCGCCGGGCTCAGCGCCCCGGGCCGTTGATCAGTTGCTCGGTGAGGCCGACGCGGTCGTACTCATCGAATACGCGCCCGAGCCAGGTCTTCACGTAGCCACGCAGCACCAGGGAATAGTTACCGGCCTGGCCCTGGTTATTGCGATTCCTGATGAAGGAGGAGAACGGCACGCCGGCAAGCTCGACCTGCTCGCACGCCATCTCGTTCAGCTTCGGGATGTTGACCTCGATCGATTCCTTGGCCTGCTTGAAATAGTTGTCGTAGACGTTCTTGTCCCAGTCGAAGAAGCTCGCCTCGTTGATGAAGTTCTTCACCGCGAAGTAGCTGCCGCCCTTCATGAACGGAAGGATCTCGCCGATCTCCTCCAGCGACGACACCGACGGGCCGAGGATGTGGAACAGGCTGAAGGTGTATTCCCCGTTGCGCACCGCGTCGAAGAAGCCGATGTCCTTCAGCGCGTTCAGCGTCGGCGACAACAGGCCGGCGCGGATGTCGATGACGCTCACCTTCTCGCCGCTCGTGGTCAGCGTGTCGAGCATGCGCATCTGATCGGGGGTGGAGACGAGGTTGACGATCTCGGTCTGGCCGGGGTGGAAGCGCTTGAGCGTGCCGCGCGGAAACTCGCCGTCGAAGGCGCGGACTGTAGTGTTGTTCTTGGCGAGATAGTCCAGCAACGTGCGCGTGATCGTGGTCTTGCCGACGCCCCCCTTGTCGGCACCCACGATAAGAACCGCTGGCTTCATCGTCTTTGCTCCGGAACGGACACGCCCACCGACCTCTGCCTTTCGCTCTCCCAGCTTCGCCAGCCCGAGCGCCCAACGGCTGGGTTTGGCCGCCGCGGCACGCCCTCTTGCGGCTTTCCTGCCTGCCTTGGCCGAGCGTCCGGCCGCGCCGCGCGCCACCTTGGGCTTCGCGGTTCCACGCCCGCCGCGCTTGGAGGATTTCCGGCCCCTGGCCACGCCGTCGCTCCTTCGCCGCATCCGACGGCGATCGATCTGATCGCTTCTTTGTATGGCCGGGAGGGTATCCCACCCTTCCGCCCGGGCCAAGCCGCGCCGCCACTGCAGCGAGGCCGCATCCGGCGTTGGCGCACGCGGCGGAATCGAATTGTTAGCGAATTGAATTCATACTGCCGCTTGCATGCCGGCAGGTACGCGACCACGGAGCGCGGACGACGCGCCGCCGATTGGGTGCCCGGGCGAGGCCCGGTTGAATCAGAATCAGAACTTTCGCCGCGCGCGGTAACCGATTCCTTCGACTCCGCTTTTTCACCGCCGATTGGCACGGATTCGCGTGATATCTCACGCGAGCCCACGCCGCTAGGCGCGGCACAAGGCCTCCCTGGCCCTTTTTCTGGCGGCGGCAAAGCCCTATATTCCGAGTGTCGGCGCAAGCCGGCTACGGCAATAAACACGCGTCGCAATAAGCCTATCGGACCCGGGGGCAGTACCCGGCGCCTCCACCAAAACCCGGCACCCGGGAGAAAATTTTCCGGGCTTCGGCGGGGGCGAAACAGGATCGACGAGGGTGTAAAGGGCGCGCTTTTGCTCGGTATGGTTCCGCCGTTATCGGGCCATCACATAGTTGCAAACGACAACTATGCTCCGGTTGCTCAGGCCGCGTAAGCGGTTTGAAAAACCGAAATTAAGCCCTGGCGGTTAGCACCGTTCAGGCGGGGTCCGGGGGCACCTGGCAACAGAAGCCCCCACTTTATTCCCTCCCCTCGCGCAAGCTGCTAAAATCGGCTTCACTCATTTCCGAGTCGCCATGGCCGATCTCATCCGCTACGACCTCCTCGCCCAAGACGCCCTGCGCGGCATCGTGCGCAAGGTGCTCACCGACGTCGCCCGCGCCCGCGCGCTGCCTGGCGACCATCATTTCTTCATCGAGATCGACACCAACGCTCCCGGCGTGAAGATGTCGGACCGGCTGCGCGCCGCCCATCCCGACAAGCTCACCATCGTGCTGCAGCACCAATTCTGGGATCTGACGGTGACCGACGAGGGCTTCGAGGTTGGCCTTTCCTTCGGCGGCACGCCCGAGCGCCTGAGCGTGCCGCTCACGGCGGTGCACGGCTTCTACGATCCCTCCGTGCAGTTCGGCCTGAAGTTCGTCGAGGAAAAATCCGAGGAAGCGGCAACCGAGACCCCTGTGCCGAAACCCGTCGCCGCCCCGCGCGGTGCCGCGTCCGAACCGGAGGAGCGGCCGGCGAAGAAATCGGTGCCGCGCAAGAAAGCCCCGGCGCTTGCCACCGTCGCCGCCCCCGACGTCAAGCCCGCCGGCGCGCAGATCCTCTCCATCGACAAGTTCCGCAAGAAGAAGTCGTGACGCCGCTCGTGCTTGTCGCCGCGGTGGCCGAAAACGGTGTGATCGGCTACGAAGGCGCGCTGCCGTGGTGGCTGCCCGGCGACCTCAAGCATTTCAAGAAAGTCACCATGGGCAAGCCGATCGTCATGGGGCGGCGCACGTTCGCCTCGATCGGCCGTCCGCTGCCCGGACGCAGCAACATCGTGCTCTCGGCCAACGCCGGCTTCCGCGCCGAAGGCGTGCTTATCGCCCCCAACCTCGACTCCGCACTCGCCCTCGCCGAGGAGGAGGCGAAACGCCTCCGCGTCGACGAGATCGCGGTCATCGGCGGCCGGGCGCTGTACGACGAGACCCTAGCGCGGGCGGCCCGCATCTATCTCACCGAGGTCCACGCCAAGCCCGACGGCACGGTGCACTTCCCGCCGTTCGATCGCAGCGAGTGGAACGAGAAGTCGCGCGAGGGCCCGCTGCAGGGCGCCCATGACGCTCATCCCTATTCCTTTGTGGTCCTCGACCGGCGCTGAGCGCGCCTGCTTACGGCCGCGCGCCGGGAAGCGGCCGGATCTCCAAGGGCGGTGGCAATGGCGGCGCGGTGTTGGTCTGCGGCCGTTTCGCCGGCGCCCGCGGGGGCGCGACGGGTTCGGCCGGGGCCATGATGATCGGCACGCCGCTCTGGATCTGGTTGGTAACCCGCTCCATGGCGCGGAGCGCGAGCACGGTGGCGAGCGCGCCGGCCTCGATGCGCCGCTCCGGCGCGGCCAAGGGCCCGCGCCAGCGCACCACCGCGGCGGGCCGCGCGCTCAGCCCCGGTGGCGGCGGAGCTTCAAGCTCGATTGCGGCGTCGAGGATAAGCCGCGCGAGATCGACGCTGCCTTCGAGCGCCACCTGTACCGGCCCCGCGGCGGTGCGCACCTTTCCCGCACGGGTCACGCCGGACGCCACCACGATCGGCGCCTCGATGCGGTCGAGCCTGAGCGGCCCGCGGGCGAGCGCCTCGGCGAGCGCGGCGGCGACCTTGGCCTCATCGGAGCTTGGTGGGTTGTCGAGCACGGCGTCGAGCGCGCCGGGATCGAGCCCGTCGATCTCGGGCGCGTCGATGAGCAGTACGCCCTGGCCGGCGAGATTGGCGGCGAGCGCCGCCGGCGTCCTGCCCTGCCCGGACAGGATCAGGGTGACGTCAGCGCGCCCGCGCAGCTTGTTGCCGGGTACGAGGCGCGTGAGATCGGCCTTGGCGAGCGAAAGCCGCGCGTCGAGCGCGAGCGGATTGCGAACGCGCGTCTCGCCGGAAAGCCTGCCACCGGCCAAGTCGGCGGCGAAACCGGAGATCGCCGTTTCGTTGGGTCCAACCCGCAGGCGGAACTCCGCCTTCTCTGCAACGAGCGGGCCAGCGAGCGGCAATACGCCGATCTCCAGATCGACGGCGCCAGTCGCGCCGGCCAGCGGCGGTGGCGCCAGCGGCGTGTCCGGCCACAATCCTGTGCCGCCGCCGCGGCCGAGCGTGAGCGTAAGTAGTGTCGCAAGCTCGGTGCGATCGACGGTAAGCCTGCCGGCGAACGCCAGTGGGTCAAGCGTCGCGAGCTCGAGCCGGCCGCTGATGCGCAATTCGCCGAGCTTGAGTGCGAACTCATCGAACACGATGCCGTCGCGCTGACGCGTGAGCCGCGCGGTGCCGCTTCCCGGCAGCGCCCGCTCGCCGACGGCGCGGTCGAGAACGAGCGCGAGCGCGCGCACGTCGGCGGCTTCGAGCGTGAGCTTGAGCGTGGGCTCGATACGGCCATCGGTGGTGACGCGCAGGTTTCCGGCGCCTGAAACGGTTGCACCGGGCACGGCGAGCCGGCCATCAACGCCCACACCCTCCTTCTGTGGGGTCAACGTGCCTTCCAGGCGCCCCTGGCCGGCAATCCGGCCGGGCACGAGACCAGCGAGCATGAGCAGCCGGCCTGCCTCGCTCTCGACCATAAAGCGCGCCTCGTCCGCGAGCATGCCGGCGGCATCGAGGCGCGCGCGTAGGCTCGCTTGCAGCGCATTTCCCCGTGCCGCGACATCCACCGCGAAGGCGCGCGGCTCGGCCATGACGGTGCCGGAGAATTTCACCGCCGGCGCGAGGGCGGCGACGCGCCGCAGCAGAGCGCCGGCTTCGTCGGTTCCGGCCACCATCTCGACGACGCTCTCGAGGCCCTCCGGCCGCATGAGATCGAGCTCGAAGGTGAGCCGATCGGGCTTCGGGGTTGCCGTGTGGCGCACGTGGCCGCTGATCCGGGTAAGGCCCAGCGACCCGCTGAGCTGCTCGATGGCAATCCCGTTCGCCGACATATCGAGCTTGCCGGTGAGCTTGAGCGCTCCGCCATCGTCGACGGCGAGCGCGCGGCCGCTCCCGGTGAGCCACCGCAAGAACGCCGCAGGTTCCTCCGCCTCGAGCGCGACGTCGCCCGTGAAGGCCGCGCCGCCGGCGTTCCCGCGCGCGCGCACGAGGCCGCGGCCGGGCAGCCGCGCCTCGACGCGCTCGGCCACGAGCGTGCCGTCGCGCAGCGAAAGCTCGGCGCGCAGATCGCGCAGCACGCCGCCGCCGGCAGCGATGCTGTCGATCGTCACCTCGGCGCGGCCGCGGAGCGGCAGCCCTTCCCCGAGCGCGAGCGCGTCGAACAGAGGCGCCAGCACCGTCCACGGCTTGCGCGTCGCGTCGCCGCGCGCCGCATGGTCGAGGTCGAGCCGGGTGGCCTTGAACGAGGCGGTGATGCGACCATTCGGGCGCGGCTCGAAGCGCGCCTCTCCGGCAAGCTCGATCGCGCGCTCCTCCGCGCCGAGCCTGAGGGCGAGCTCGGCCAGCACCACCTCTTCGGCGGCGGCACGCACCGTCGCCGCCACCCGCCACGGCGCGTCGCCACGGGCCGCGAGCGTCCCCCTGCCCTCGAAGCGCGGCGCAGCGCCGGCCAGCAGGAGGGTGCCGTCCGCTTCGAACTGCGCCCCATCGGCCCGGTCGAGGGAGAGCCGCAAACGCCCGGACCCGTCGGCGCCGAAGCGGCCGGTGGCGAGGCGGAGCGTGAAGCGCCGGCCCTCGTGCACGAAGCGGCCGTCGAGCCTGAGCGGACCGAGGCGCGAGCGCAAGTCGCCGCTCGCGTTCAGGTCGTCGACGGCGAGGTAGCCGCCCGCCCGGTTCTCGATGGCGAGCGCGCCGCGCTCGATGGTGACGCGCGAGATGGAGATCGCGTCGAAGCCGCCGCCTACGGCGGGAGGCAACACGAGCCGTCCGTCGCGCTCGATCACGAGGCGCGCCACCGGCCGGCTAAGCACGACCTCTTCTGCTTCCAGCGCGCCGCGCACGAGCGCACCCAGCGACAAGACGCCGCGCACCTCGGCGGCGGTGAGCCCGGTTTGCTCACGGCCGCCCACCGCCACGTCCCTGAACACGAACGCCGGCGTCGGCAGCAGCGTCGCCGAGATCGGCCCGCGGATCGTGACCCGCGCGCCGACCAGCGCGCTGGCGCGGGCCTCGAACTCGGCCCGCCAGCTGTTCCAGTCGACGAACGCGGGCGCTGCGAGCGCCGCGACGATCGCGACGATCACCAAAAGCGCCAGTCCGATGAGCGCGTGCTGCACGCCGCTATCCTCGAGCAGCCCCGTCCGACAGAGCCTCAGAATCTTGCCCGCAATGAGGATATAGCAGGCGGCCGCGCCTCAAAGGGCGACGATCTTGCCCGGATTCATCAGGTCGTTCGGATCGATCGCCCGCTTGACCGCGCGCATGACCGTCGAGCGCCCCCGGTCCGTGCTCGGCTTCCATGTACTTCATCTTGCCTTGGCCGATGCCGTGCTCGCCGGTGGAGGTGCCGTCCATGGCGATGGCCCGCTCGACCAACCGGTCGAGGAAGCGCTCGGCGCGCGCCACCTCGTCCTTGTCGTCCATCATCACCAGCACGCCGACATGGAAGTTGCCGTCGCCCACGTGGCCGACGATGGGCGCGACGAGGCCCATCTCGGCGATATCGGCCTGCGTGTCCGCCACGCATTCGGCAAGCCGCGAGATCGGCACGCACACGTCGGTGGCGAAGCCGCGCGCGCCGGGACGCAGCGCCATCATGCGACCAGTAGGCATCGTGGCGCGCCTGCCACAGGTTGCGTGCGCTCCTCGGCCTTGGTCGTCCAGTGCGAAGGGACCGCCGCCGAGATCGGCGGCGATCTCGCCGAAACGCTCGGCCTGCTCGGCGACGCCGGCCTCCGAGCCGTGGAATTCGAGAAAGAGCGTCGGCGTCTCCTTCAGCGACAGCTTGGAATAGGCGTTCGACGCCTTCACCTGCAGCGTATCGAAGAGCTCGATGCGCGCCACCGGGATGCCGGTCTGGATGGCGGCGATCGTCGCCTTGCACGCGGCATCGACGGAGGGAAACGGGCAGACGCCGGCGGACATCGCCTCGGGGATGCCGGCAGAGCTTGAGCGTGATCTCGGTGATGACGCCGAGCGTGCCCTCGGAGCCGACGAACAGCCGCGTCAGGTCGTAGCCGGCCGACGATTTCTTGGCGCGATGCGCCGTCGAGATCAGCTCGCCGTTCGCCAGCACCACCTTCAGCGCCAGCACGTTGTCCTTCATGGTGCCGTAGCGCACGGCGTTGGTGCCGGATGCCCGCGTCGCCGCCATGCCGCCGATCGAGGCGTCGGCGCCGGGATCGATGGGAAAGAACAGGCCCTGGTCGCGCAGGTGCTCGTTCAGCCGCTTGCGGGTGACGCCCGGCTCCACCGCGCAAGTCGAGATCCTCGGCGTAGACCGCGACGACGCGGTTCATGCCGGAAACGTCGACCGACACGCCGCCGAACGGCGCGTTGAGGTGGCCCTCGAGCGACGTGCCGGTGCCGAACGGGATGACCGGCACGCGGTGCGCGGCGCAGATGCCCACCACCGCCTGCACATCGGCGGTCGACTCGGCATAGATCACCGCGTCCGGCGGCTGGTTCTCTAGCCACGTGGTGGTGTGGCCGTGCTGGCGCGCGCACCGCGTCGGAGGTCACGAGCTTGTTGCCGAAGCGCGCCGCGAGCGCGCTCACTGCCGCCGCGATCGCCTTGGGATCGCGCCGCGTTGTAGGCGTGGAAGCTTGAGCCGCCTGAGCCATTTCGTCCTCGCGAGAGCTTCGAACGCTAGCAGAGGGGGCAAGCGCGGCAAAGCAGCGCGCCGTTGCCCGAAACACCCGCTCCGTTGCATGATGCGCACGGGGTCGCCGATGTCCGTTCGCAAGATCGAGCCGGTTTTCTTCGCGCCGTTCGTATCCTCCACCATGACGGTGGAGCCGGCGTGGATCGACTACAACGGCCATATGAATATGGCCTATTACAACGTGCTGTTCGACCGCGCCGCCGACGAGGCGTTTCTCCTCCTCGGCCTGGGGCCCGATTACCTGATGGAGCGCGGCGCCTCGTCGTTCACCGCCGAGGTGCACGTGCGCTACC
Organism: uncultured Alphaproteobacteria bacterium; assembly: GCA_963792635.1. Lineage (GTDB taxonomy): Bacteria > Pseudomonadota > Alphaproteobacteria > Rhizobiales > Xanthobacteraceae > DATNNN01. Next base: position 78,599 of record CAWBWX010000005.1, on the reverse strand, counting down.
TGCGCGAGCTCAAGGTCCACGACCCGGTGCGGGTGACGCTGCAGCTCCTCGACTACGACGACAAGCGGGTGCATTTCTTCGAGGAAATCCATCACGCCAAAGAGGACTGGATGTCGGCGACGTCCGAGCAGCTCGCGCTGCACGTGGACATGAAGACGCGACGCGTTTCCCCCTTCCCCGACGACGTGCTCATGCGCCTGGGCGAGATGAAAGCCGCGCACGCGATCCTGCCCCCGCCCGACGACGTGGGCCGCGCCATTGCCATGCGCAAGAAGGTGTAAATCAGCGCGCGAGCGTGAGCGTGGTCCAGCCTTCCAGCGTCTCGCGGCGGACAAGCTTCAAGCCCTGGGCGCGGAACGCGGCGAGCACCGCGTTGGCATGCGCCGGCAAGAGGCCGGAAAGCACCACGACTGCGCGCTTGGCGAGCACCGCGCGCAGCGGCCGCGCCAGGCGCTGCAGCACCGGCAAGAGAATGTTGGCAAGCACGAAATCATAAGGCGCGCCGGCGCGGATCGCGGGTGCATTCAGCGCCCACGGCACGCACAACGCGCACGAAAGAGGCCGGCGCGGTTCATGCGCGCGTTCGCCCGCGCCGTCGCCACCGCCACCGGATCGAAGTCGCCCGCCACCACCGGCCGGCGGAACGCCCGCGCCGCCGCGATGGCGAGCACGCCGGTTCCGGTGCCGACGTCGAGCACGCGGCGTGGCCGCCGTACCTTGCCGACGCGCTCGATCGCCGCGAGACAGCCGCGCGTGGTGCCGTGATGGCCGGTGCCGAAGGCGAGCGCCGCCTCGATCTCGATTCCGATTTGGTTCGCGCCTACTTTTTCGCGGTCGTGGGCGCCGTGCACGACAAAACGCCCAACCCGCACCGGCGGCAAGCCCGGCGAGGCTCGCGGCCACCCAGTCCTGGGGCCGCGTCTTCTCGAAGGTGGCTTCGGGAACCGGCTCGCCCACCATGTCGCGCAGCGCCGCGAGCACTGCCTTGCGTTCGGCACCGTTCGCGAAGTTGACCTCGACCATCCAGCGCGCCATCGGCCTCGAACGCGGCCACCGGCAACTCCGCAAAAGCGATCGGCCAGGATATTCACCGCACGGCGCGCCACTTCCTCGGGCAAAGCCATCCGCATGCGCCAGGTGGCGGCCATGGTCTCGCGATCAGACCCGCTCGAGGAAGAGAGTCGACCACCCGCTTCTCGCCCGCCTTCTCGAACTGCACCGTGAGCTTGTTGCCGTCCACGGCGCTCACTTCGCCGTAGCCGAATTTCTGGTGGAACACGCGCTCGCCCTTAGCAAACGCGCCTACGACGCCGGTCGATTTCGCCACGAGCTCTCCTTCGATCGTGGGCGGCGCGCGAAAGCCGCGACGCTTTTCCTGAAACCCCGGCCCGTCGCCGCCTTCCTCTTGCCGCCGCGCGCGGCCGCGCTGCCAGCCCGGCGTGTCGCGCTAGCCCGAGAACGGCTCGACCCGGTCGAAGCGGCTCACCGGCCGGCCGCCCCAGCCGCCGACGATCTCCACCACCTCCACGTTGCTCTCCGGCAATTCGTCGAGGAAGCGGCTCGGCAGCGTCGTGTTCCACAGGCCGTGGATGCGCCGGTGCGAGGCGAAGAAGATGCGCGCCCGCAGCCGCGCCCGCGTCACGCCGACATGCGCGAGCCGGCGCTCTTCCTCCAGCCCGGCGCGGCCCTGCTCGTCGAGCGAGCGCTGGTGCGGCAACAGCCCCTCCTCCCAGCCCGGCAGGTAACACCGTGTCGAACTCGAGTCCCTTGGCCGAATGCAGCGTCATCACGTTGACCGTGTCCTGCGGCGCGCCGCCTCTACGTCCATGACCAGCGAAACATGCTCGAGAAAGCCCTGCATGTTCTCGAAGCCTTCCATGGAGCGCACGAGCTCCTTCAGGTTTTCGAGGCGGCCGCGCCGCGTCGGCGGTGCGCTCCTTCTGCCACATGTCGGTGTAGCCGGATTCGTCGAGAACGATCTCGGCGAGCTCCGTGTGCGGCAGTTGCTCGAGCTGAGCGCTGCCAACGATCGAACCGCGGTGATCGAGCTCGCGCAGCGCCGTGCGCTGCTTCGGCTTCATCTCCTCGGTGGACGACAGCGTCGCGCGCGGCTTCGAGCAGCGACACGCCGTTGGCCCGCCCATAGTCGTGCAGCATCTGCAATGTGGCGTCGCCGAGGCCGCGCTTCGGCACGTTGACGATGCGCTCGAAGGCGAGATCGTCGGCCACCGACACCACGCAGCGGAAATAAGCGAGCGCGTCGCGGATTTCCGGCGCGCTCGTAGAAGCGCGGGCCGCCGATCACGCGATAAGGCAGGCCCAGCGTGACGAAGCGGTCCTCGAACTCGCGCATCTGGAACGACGCGCGCACGAGAATGGCGATTTCCGACAGCTTGTGGCCGGCGCGCTGCAGCTCCTCGATCTCGCTCGCCGATGGCGCGCGCTTCTTCCTCCGAATCCCAAGCGCCGGCGACGGCAACCTTGTCGCCTTGCTTGTCTTCCGTGCGCAGCGTTTTGCCGAGGCGGCTCTCGTTGTGGGCGATCAGGCCGCGCGGCGGCGGCGAGGATGTGGCCGGTGGAGCGGTAGTTGCGCTCCAGCCGAATGACCTTGGCGCCGGGAAAGTCGTGCTCGAAGCGCAGGATGTTGTCGACCTCCGCGCCGCGCCAGCCGTAGATCGACTGGTCGTCGTCGCCGACGCAGCAGAGGTTGCGCGAGCCCTGCGCGAGCAGCCGCAGCCACAGATACTGGGCGACGTTGGTGTCCTGATATTCGTCCACCAGCATGTAGCGGAAGCGCGATGGTATTGCGCCAGCACGTCGGTGCGCGTGCGGAACAGCCGCAGGTTCTCCAGCAGCAGATCGCCGAAATCGGCGGCGTTCAGCGTCTTGAGGCGATCCTGGTAGGCGACGTAGAGCGCCTTGCCCGCGGCCGTTGGCGAAGGTCGCGGCCTCGCCCGCCGGCACGTCGGGCGGCGTCAGCCCGCGGTTCTTCCAGTTGTCGAGCATGGAGGCGAACAGGCGCGCCGGCCAGCGCTTCTCGTCGATGTCGGCGGCGGACAGGATCTGCTTGATCAGCCGGATCTGGTCGTCGGTGTCGAGGATGGTGAAATCGGATTTGAGCCCCACCAGCTCGGCGTGGCGGCGCAGGATCTTGGCGCCGATGGAGTGGAACGTGCCGAGCCACGGCATGCCCTCCACCGCCTCGCCCAGCATGCGGCTGCACGCGATCCTTCATCTCGCGCGCGGCCTTGTTGGTGAAGGTGACGGAGAGGATTTCCGACGGCCGCGCCCGCCCGGTCGCGATGAGATGCGCAATGCGGGTGGTGAGCACCCGCGTCTTGCCGGTGCCGGCGCCGGCGAGCACCAGCACCGGGCCGTCGAGCGCTCTCCACGGCTTCGACGCTGCTCGGGATTCAGCCCGTCGAGATAGTCGGTGCCAACCGCACGCCGCGCGCGCGCGCGCCGCCACCCCGCCCGGACGCGGCAGGGGCGCGATCGAACGGCTCGGGAAGCGGCTTCAGCGGGTCGGCCACGGTTCTTTCCTGCGAATCGGGGATGAGAACAAAATGGCACCGCGCCCCCGCTTTGGCGAGCCCATGGACGCTATATGGCGATCCGCCCTAGAACCCGCATCATGTTCGGAGCGAAATTTCAGAGCTTCGAGGAAGCGGCCAGTTCCTCGAAGGGTGCCGAGCGGCTGCGCCGCCTGCGCGCCGACCTGGATCGCCGCGGCCTCGACGGCTTCGTGGTCGGCCACGCCGACCCGCACCAGAACGAATACCTGCCCCCTTCCGAGGAGCGGCTCGCCTGGCTCACCGGCTTTACCGGATCGGCCGGCGTTGCGATTCTGCTCAAGGACAAGGCGGCACTGTTCGTGGACGGCCGCTACACCCTGCAAGCCCGGAAACAGGTCGATACCAAGGCGTTCAAGATCGAGCATCTGATCGATCGTCCGCCCGACCGCTGGCTCGTGGAGAACCTCAAGGAAGGCGCCACGCTCGGCTACGATCCGTGGCGCACCACGCATCGACGGCGCGGAACGGCTCGCCAAGGCCGCGAAGCAGGCGAAGGCGCCGCCTCGTCGCGGTCGACGACAATCCCGTCGACGCCATCTGGACCGACCGGCCCGCGCCGCCGCTCGGGAGGGTCGTGCTGCATCCGCTGAAATTCGCCGGCGAGCCGGCGGAGAAGAAACTCGCGCGCATCCGCGCCGAGCTGAAGAAGCAGAAGCTCGACGCCGCGCTGCTTTCCGATCCCACCGCCGTCGCCTGGACCTTCAACATCCGCGGCAGCGACGTGGCGCACACTCCGTTCGTGCTTTCCTGGGCGCTCGTGCCACGCACCGGCAAGCCCAAGTTGTTCGTGGACGCCCGCAAGCTCACCAACGCCGTGCGCCGCGCGCTCGCCAGTCTCGCGGAAATCCGCGAGCCGCGGGAGCTGGAAGCCGCGCTTGGCGCATTGGCAAAAGACAAGACCATCCGCCTCGACCAGGCCACGGCGCCGCGCCGCCTCGCCGACGTCGTTGAGGCCGCGGGCGGTACCGTCTCCAAAGGCGCCGATCCCGTGACGCTCCTCAAGGCGGTCAAGAACGAGACCGAGATCGCCGGCGCCCGCGCCGCGCACCGGCGCGACGGTGCGGCGCTCGTGCGCTTCCTCGCCTGGCTCGACCGCGAGGCGCGCGAAGGGCAAGCTCACCGAGATCGACGCGGTGGCGGCGCTGGAGACGCTTCCGCCGCGACACCGGCAAGCTCAAGGACATCTCCTTCCCGACGATTGCCGGCGCCGGGCCGAACGGCGCGATCGTGCACTACCGCGTGACCAAGGAAACCAACCGCCGCCTCCGCCGCGGCGAACTGTTCCTCGTCGATTCCGGCGCGCAGTACCAGGACGGCACCACCGACGTGACCCGCACCGTCGCCATCGGCCAGCCCAGCCGCGAGATGCGCGAGCGCTTCACCCTGCGTGCTGAAGGGCCATATCGCGATTGCGCCGCGCGGTCTTCCCCGAGCGGCACCGCCGGCGCGCAGATCGATCCGTTCGCGCGCGCGCCGCTCTGTGGGTCGCCGGCCTCGACTACGACCACGGCACCGGCCACGGCGTCGGCAGCTACCTCTCCGTGCACGAAGGCCCGGCGCGACTGTCGCAAGCTCGGCACCGCGCCGCTCGCCGCCGGCATGATCCTGTCGAACGAGCCCGGCTATTACAAAGCCGGCGCCTACGGCATCCGCATCGAAAACCTGGTCGCTCGTCGTCCCGGCGACAGAGCCGCGCGGGCGGCGAGAAGAAGCTGCTGGGGTTCGAGACGCTGACGCTCGCGCCCATCGATCGCCGGCTGGTCGAGCCGACAGCTCCTCGACCGCCGACGAGCGCGCCTGGCTCGACGCCTACCACGCCCGTGTCCTGCGCGAGCTCGGGTCCAAGCTCGATCCGGCGACACGAAACTGGCTGGCCGCGGCAGCTGCGCGGCTGCCTGCGGCGTAAGGCGCCTTTATCACAAATGCGTTCCGTGGTTTTTATCTGATTGACGGGCTTCGTCTGTTAAGTAACGTGCCCTGAAGCCTGCCGAACCGCTCGATCCATGGCGGGTTTCGCCCCGACGGAGAAGACCATGAGCTGCTGCGACGAAGATACCGCGTTCGTGCCGTCCGACGTGTCGCGCCGCTCGGTGCTGAAAGGCGCGGCGCTGGTCACCGCGCTCGTTCCCGCCGCGGGCTCGTCAAGCGCGCCGGCGCTCAAGGAAAGCAGAATCAAGCTCGCCTTCTGCAGCCAGATCCTCTGCATCGTGCCCTACGAGGTCGCCCGCGCGCACGGGCACTTGGCAAGAACCACGGCCTCGACGTCGAGCTGATCTACGCCCGCGGCGGCAACAACGCGATGCAGGCGCTGGTCGGCGGCGCCGTCGACTATGCCGCGACCGCACTGGACGTGGCGATCCAGGCCTACGTGAAGGGCGCCGAGATTCGCCGCTTCGCCACCACCGGCCGGCTGCCCTTGTTCGCGCTCCTCACCTCGCCGAAGAACGCCGACGACGATCAAGAGCGTGAAGGATCTCGAAGGCAAGACCGTCGGCGTCTCCGGCGCTCGGCCAAGCCGACCACACGCTGCTGCTCTACCTGCTCAAGCAGGCCGGCGCCGACAAGGACAAGGTCGAGTTCGCCACCATGGGCGTGAACATCCTCGAAGCCCTGCGCCAGGGTCAGGTCGATGCCGGTTTCGTGCAGGAGCCGGCGCTGACCATCCTGACCCGCGCCGGCTCGCGCACGCTCGTCAACACCATGACCCTCGCCGACGCGCAGAAGCATCTCGGCGGCACCCACGAGTTCATGGGCGTCGCGGTGCGCACCAAGGAGATCGACCAGCGCCGCGCCGAGATGGTGGCGCTCGCCAAGGGCCTCGACGACGCGCTCAAGGCCATGCCCACGATGAAGCCCGAGGACATGGTCGGCGCGCTGCCCAAGGAATTGGTCGCCGGCGCCAATGTCGGCGAGCTCGCGAGGTGCTGCGCAAATACGCCGCGTCGCTCTATCCGGACCACGGTGACGATCGATCGTGAATCCGCGGATCGCGTCGCCGAGATGCTGAAGGTCGCGGGCGTCATCAAGGCCGACGCCGACGTCTCCGGCCTGCAAGACCTCACGATCGTCGGAGGGTGACCTCTGCGCGTCCGTGACCTTTCGCTCTCCTATGGCGGCGAGCCCGTCGTCGAGGGCGCGAACCTCGAGGTGGGCGAAGGCCAGTTCGTCAGCCTGGTCGGGCCCTCCGGCTCCGGCAAGTCGAGCCTGTTGCGCGCCGTCATCGGTCTGCAGAAGCCGCTGAGCGGCGCGGTCGAATCCGAATTCGCCTTGGCCGACATCGGCATCCTGTTCCAGGACGACGCGCTCTTGCCGTGGAAGACCGCCCGCGACAACGTGGCGCTCGGGCTGACCTTTCACGGCATGGACCGCGCCGAAGCCCTCGACGTCGCCGACACCTGGCTCGCGCGCCTCGGCCTGCCCGGTCTCGGCGACCGCTATCCGCGCCATATGAGCGGCGGCCAGCGCAAGCGCGTCGCCATCGCCCAGGTGCTGGCGCTCAGGCCGAAGCTCCTGCTCATGGACGAGCCCTTCGCCTCGCTCGACGCCATCGTGCGCGCCAAGATCACCCAGGAGCTGGTCGAGCTGGTGGAGCGCGATCACATCAGCGTTCTCCTCGTCACCCACGATCTCGAAGAGGCGATCGCGATCTCCGACGTTGTCTACCTGCTGTCGCAGGGGCCGCGCGCGCACATCACCGAGCGCTATTCGGTGCCGATTCCCCGCCCGCGCGATCCGGTTCGCGCCCGCACCCATGCCGCCTTCGCTCCGCTTCTCGACAAGCTGTGGCGCGACCTGTCGCAGCAGGTGGATCAGCGCCCGCGCGCGGAGGCGGCCGAATGATGTGGGACCCCAAATACGCGCTGATCCGGCAGCTCATCGCCTTCGCCCTGTTCCTCGCTCCTGTGGGAAGCGGCCGGCTACGCCGGCATGCTCAATCCGCTCTACCTGCCGACCCCGACACAGATTTGGCGGGCGTTGGTCGAGCTTTTCGCCGAGGGCCGCATCTGGCCGCACATGGAAGCGACCTTTGCCGCGGCGCTCGCCGGGCTCGCGCTGGGCATCGTGATCGGCGTGTTGCTCGGCGTCGTCGCCGCGCTCGTGCCGCTGGTTTCCGAATTGGTTCAGCCGATCATGCTGCTGATGAACGCGGTGCCGCGGGTCATTCTGGCGCCGCTGTTCGCCATCTGGCTCGGCATCGGCCTCGCCTCGAAGGTGGCGGTTTCCTTCAGCCTAGTGGCGGTGATCATCTTCTTCACGGTTTACACCGGCATTCGCCAGGTCGACCGCAAGCTGGTCGAGCGCATCATCACCATCGGCGGCGACCGCTGGGCGCTCTTGCGCCACGTCTATCTTCCGTCGGTCGCCGCCTGGGTGCTCGGCGATCTCAAGGTCGCGGTCGGCTTCGCCTTCACCGGCGCGATCGTCGGCGAATTCGTCGCCGCCAGCCGCGGGCTGGGCTATCTCCTCTCCTTCGCCCAGAGCACCTTCAACGCCGCGCTGATGATGGCGCTGATCCTCATGATGATGGCCGTGGTGCTGATCATCTTCGCCATCGCCAACCGGCTGGAAAAGCGGCTCCTGCGCTGGCAATGACATGACCGCCGCCTGTCGCGAGGCCTGCTGCAGCGTCACCGCCCGCTTCACCGTGGGCGACTTGTTCGAGCGCGGCTTCCGCCGCAACCGCGAGGCGCCGCTCGCGATCGAAGGCGCTGCGCTCACCGACGCCGAAGGCAACGCCGCTCGCTTCTCCATCGACATCGCGGGCGGCAAGCTCGCCGCCGTCAACTTCCGCGCCACCACCTGCGCCACGCTGATTGCCTACTGCGAGCTCATCGCCGAGCTTAGTCCCGGCATGCGCGCGGAAATGGCCGAGCAGCTCGCCGCCCGCGACCTCGTCGAAGGATTGCCCGGCGTGCCGCCGCTGAAACACGCCCGCGCCGCTCTCGCCATCGAAGCCTTTCGCGCGGCGCTCGCCGCGCAAATTCTTGCACCAACCGGGGGAATGAAATGAAGGTCGCCTACATCTTCGCCACCTCGCGCCACACCGTTTCCTACGTGCTGGGAAAAATGATCCTCCCGCAGCTGGAAGAAAACCGGCACGGCGTCGACGTCGCCGGCATGTTCTTCTTCGAGGACAACAACTACGTGCTGATGAAGGGCAACCCGATCGGCGCGCGCCTGCACAAGGTGGCGAAGGAGAAGGGCATCCTGCTCATGGGCTGCGACCAGTGCTGCTACGAGCGCGAGATCGCCGACAAGCTGTTCGACGGCGTGCCCATCGGCTGCTTCCCCGATCTCTACAAGGCGCTCGCGAGCAACATGCCGGATCAGGTGATTACGCTCTAAGAGACAAGCGCAAACCACTCCTCCTCGCTCAGCACCTTGACCCCGTGCTTCTTCGCCTCCGCGAGCTTGGAGCCGGCGCCGGGGCCGGCGACGAGGTAGTCGGTCTTCTTCGACACCGAGCCCGCCACCTTGGCGCCGAGGCGCTCGGCCATGGCTTTCGCCTCGTCGCGGCTCATCTTCTCGAGCGCGCCGGTGAACACGACGGTCTTGCCTGAGACGGGGCTGTTGCTCTTGACCGCCTCGACCGGCTCGACCTCCACTTGTTTCAAGAGCGCGTCGAGCGCCTTGAGATTGTGCTTCTCCTTGAAGAACTCGACGATGGCGTCGGCCACCACCTCGCCGATGCCGCTGATGTTGGTGAGCTCCTGCATAGTCCTCGCTCCGGCCTTGCCGCGGCGAGCGCCCTTCGCGCAGCGCCTCGATCGTATGGTAGTGGCGCGCGAGGCGCATGGCGTTGGTCTCGCCGACGTGGCGGATGCCGAGCGCGTAGATGAAGCGGTTCATGGAAATTTTGCGCCGCGCGTCGATGGCATCGAACAGGTTCTGCACCGACGTCTCGCCCAGCGCGCGCGTTCGACGAGCTTGTCTTCTTCTTGGCGCGCGCGTCGCGTTTCTTGAGCGTGAAGATATCGGCCGGCTCCTTCACCAACCCCCAATCGAACAGCGCCTGCACCTGCTTCTCGCCCAGGCCCTCGATGTCGAAGGCGTTGCGCGAGACGAAATGGCGGAGCCGCTCCACCGCCTGCGCCGCGCAGATCGAGCCCGCCGGTGCAGCGGCGCACCGCCTCGCCCTTCCTCGCGCACGGCGTGGCTGCCGCAACCGGGCACACGGTCGGGGAACTCATACTCCTTGCGATTTCTTCGGCCGCTTCTCGAGGTCGACGCGACAGCACCTGCGGGATCACGTCGCCGGCGCGCTGGATCGCTCACCGTGTCGCCGACGCGGACGTCCTTGCGCCTGATCTCGTCCTCGTTGTGCAGCGTCGCGCTCGACACCACCACGCCGCCCACGTTGACCGGCTGCAGCATCGCCGTCGGCGTCAGCGCGCCGGTGCGGCCGACCGTGATCGTGATGTCCTTCACGCACCGTGCGTCGCCTGCTCGGCGGGAAACTTGTGCGCGATCGCCCAGCGCGGGCTGCGCGAGACGAAGCCGAGCCGCTCCTGCCAGTCGAGCCGGTCGACCTTGTAGACCACGCCGTCGATGTCGTAGCCGAGCGCTGGCGCGCTCAGCCTTCGATCTTGCGGTAGTGAGCGACATCTCCTCCACGCTCTTGCAGGCCCTGGTCAGCGGATTGACCGGCAGGCCCCAGCGCTTGAATGCTGCGAGCATTCCCGCACTGGGTTTCCGCCGGGCAGCTCGCTGCGCGCGCCCCAACCATAGGCGAAGAAGCGCAGCGGCCGGCTCGCGGTGACCTTCGGGTCGAGCTGCCGCAGGAAGCCGGCCGCGGAGTTGCGCGGGTTGGCGAAGATTTGCTCGCCCGCCGCCTCCTGGCGCTTGTTCAGCTCGATGAAATCGGCGCGGGTCATATAGACCTCGCCGCGCACTTCGATCAGGTCCGGCACGTCCCGGCCCTTCAGCGTCTGCGGGATCTCGCCGATCGTCCGCACGTTGGCGGTGACGTCCTCGCCCTCCTCGCCGTCGCCGCGCGTGGCGGCCACTTTCAGCTCGCCCTTCTCGTAGCGCAGCGAGCAGGAGAGTGCCGTCGATCTTGGGCTCGGCGGTGAAGTCGATCTTCTGCGTCGTCGCCGAGCCGCAGAAAGCGGCGTACGCGCTCGACGAAATCGCTGACGTCCTCCTCGCTGAACGCATTGCCCAGCGACAGCATCGGCACCGCGTGGCGCACCTTCTTGAACTTGGCGGCCGGCGCGGCCCCCACCCGGCGCGTGAGGCTGGTCAGCGTGTGCAGCGCGGGGAAGCGCTGCTCGATCTCCTCGTAGCGGAGGCGAAGCGCGTCGTAGTGCGCGTCGGAGACCGTCGGCGCGTCGTCCTGGTAATAGCGGCGGTCATGGCCGGCGATCTCCGCTTCCAGCCGCGCGTGCTCGGCCTTCGCTTCCTTGGCGGAGAGCGCTTGGACCGGCTTTTCGGTGGGCTTGTTCTTAGACATGTGGGTCATTTGGTGCCCGAATTGCGGGCCGGATTCCAGAGGCCGCGTCCGGCCCTTTCTTCACCACTCCCCATCGGGCAGAGGGGATGTCGCACACGCGCGGCCGGTTTCCTTCCCGCGCGCGCCATGCGCAGCCGGGTTCGGGTACGCGAACTCCGTCCGCCAAGAAGGGCGGCGCGGGACGCCGGGGCCTTGCAGACCCCGCGGGCCTCGGCGCCTCGCGGTACCGAGGCTTACCGGGCCGAGTACGTGACGCAGACTCCGCCGGTCTCCCGGCGTCCCACGCGCGGTGTTTAGTCGGCTTGCTCCGCAGCAACCCCGGTGGACTCGACCGGGCCGCCTTGTTTAAGGGCGCCCACACGCTATCCACCGCTGAGCGGGACCCTCGCCCGGCATCCGCGTGGTTCGGGACCACGCCGGCGCCAGACCCCGAGGGTCTCCTGTGACGCGCGGCAGGCGCGCCGGGCCGTTGCGGCTTGGGCCGCCGGCGAAACGAGGTGCGAGACCTCCTTTGCCGGCCACCGCCCCCGATCCGCACCAGGTTCGCAGGCCTTCGCGCCCTCCTTGGGATCGAGACGCCGAGGACTTATTCCAGACGGCAGGAGTGGGGATAAGGTTTTGGAAAAATATTCGTAAGGTGTTTCAATAGGATCGGTGCGGGCGGGAGGCTTTGGTTAAAATGACAATATTCGACTAACTGGCCAATCGAAGTTCGACCTATTTGAACGTGACGATCATGATCGGACCACTTATCGGTTCGGGCGGGACCCAACGATTCGCAATCCATCGTCGCGAAATCTTTCTGAGTCCGCGCTCAGCCTCAGAGTGCAAAGATGCTTCTCGCTGGTCCGACCTGAAAATAAAGTAACCCAGCGCGTTCAGACACGGCCTCAGACTTTTTGATCGATCTGATTGTTTTCCGAAGTTCGATCAAACTCTTGTTCGTCCAAGCCTGATGAAATGTCGACCGATGACGGACAGGGCGTGATTTGGAGAATTGATCGCTTGCAAGCTTAAGGCGGTCGTAGATTGATCGAACCGTTCTTGTCCGCTTAGCACCATGGACCAGGAACAAAAGCACTTGGCCCTTACCTATGACTACCGATCGCATGGGGATTCACAAACTCTTGCCGATCTCTAATATGGCGCTTCTAACGGTCGCAAACTGCCCACGACGTACACATTCCTCCCAATCCCTCCTTCTCTCAAATTTTATAATTACATCCCCATAGCGTTTTTCACCGGGGGCAACAGCTATGAAATCAGAAATGATTGTGTGAATTGCTTTTTCGGAGAACATATTTCGACGATCGATTACGAACGAAAGGATGCCGCTCTCGTCGAAAGCAACGGCCGTCTTGAGAACGGATTTGAACGCACTGAAGAATAAGAAGCTTTGTTCGATTGAGACCACGGAGCCTATATCTTCGCTGAACGTTTTACACTCAACTTCGAAGTCGCCTTTCAATCCAGAGATTAACAAGATCGAAACGTCCTAGATTTCGTAATCGGCGAACACGACTTCCGTCCCCGCTGACGGTAGTGCACAAAGACCCTCATCTCATGTTCAAGCTCTCTAAAGTCTCGGTTCAGGGCTGAGAACATCCAAAATGCTTGCGCGAAGCCTGTTCTTTCCACTTTCACTAGGCCTTTCGACGCCTCATCGGTACGCGGCTACGAAAGACAAAGCGCGGTAGTTTTCGTAACTCTTGAATTCGATAGGCCGGTGCAGCCAGATTCCGGATAACCGAATTTCATATACGTCGTATGAAATAAAAAACGGCGATTCAAATTCTCAGAGGCGAAGTCAATTGATTTTAGCTTAGTCTCTACTCGCTGAATTTTATTCTGAAGCTCGCGAAATCCAACAAAATTGTTGAACCATGTGATCAGGGTTGGAATTTGACGACTGTAAAACTCAACGGTCATGCCGTCTTGACTACCCCGCCGCCTTGATCAGCCGATCCGCCGCCGCGCGCGCTTCCGCGGTGACCTCGGCGCCGGCGAGCATGCGCGCGATCTCCTCGCGCTTCTCGCGCGCCTCGAGCGGCCGCATCTTGGTCGCCACGCGCTTCTTGTCCACCGCCTCCTTGGCGACGAGGAAATGGTGGCGCGCCCGCGCCGCCACCTGCGGCGCGTGGGTCACCGACAACACCTGCACCTTGCCGCCGAGGCGGGCGAGCCGGGCACCGATCGCGTCCGACACGGCCCCGCCCACCGCCGTGTCCACCTCGTCGAAGATCAACGTCGGCGCCGAGCCGCGGTCGGCAAGCACCACCTTCAGCGCCAAGAGGAAGCGCGCAAGCTCGCCGCCCGACGCCACCTTCATCAGCGGGCCGGGTTTCGCGCCCGGGTTGGTGCGCACCCAGAACTCGACGCGGTCGTGGCCCTCGGGGCCGGCCGCCGCGGCGTCGCTTTCGATCTCGGTGATGAACGCGGCGCGCTCGAGCTTGAGCGGCTTGAGCTCGCCGTTCACCGCCTTGTCCAAGGCGCCCGCCGCCTTGCGCCGGGCCTTGGACAGCGCCTCGGCGGCGGCGCGGTAGGCCTCTTGCGCGGTAGCTGCCGCCTTGTTCAGCGCCTTGAGCGCTTCGGCGCCGCGGTCCAGCGACTGCAGGTCGGCGGAGAACTTCGCCGCCACCTCCGGCAGCGCGTCCACGCTGGCGCCGTACTTGCGCGCCGCGGCGCGGAGCGCGAACAGCCGCTCCTCGATCCGCTCCAGCTCGCCCGGATCGAAATCCGCCACGCGCAGCCCGTGCTCCAGACTGGCGCGGGCTTCCTCGAGCCCGTTGATCGCCGCCTCCAGCGCCTTGATCGGCGCCTGCACCAGCTCGTCGGCCTCGCCGGCGCGCCGTTCCAGCCGCCGCAGCGCCGCCGACAACGCCGCCACCGGCGAGCCGTTGCCCGCCACCACGTCGTGGGCGTCCTTGAGATCGCCGGCCACCTTTTCCGCGCGCATCAGCGCGGCGCGGCGGTCGGCGAGCGACACTTCCTCGCCGGGCTGCGGCGAAAGCGCCGTGAGCTCGTCCACCGCGTGGCGGATGTAGTCGGCCTCCGTGAAGGCCTTGGCGAGCCGCGCCTCCTCATGGGCGAGCGCTTCCTGCGCCTTCTTCCATTCGTTCCAGCGCGCCGCCGTCTCCGCCACCTCCTTTCCGCTGCCGGCGAAGGCGTCGAGCAGGAAGCGGTGCGTCGCGGTGTCGACCAGCGCCCGCTCGTCGTGCTGGCCGTGGATCTCCACGAGCTTGCGCCCCACGTCGCGCAGCACCTGCACGCTCACCGGCCGGTCGTTGATGAAGGCGCGCGTGCGCCCGTCGGCGAGCTGCACCCGGCGCAGAATGAGGTTCCCTTCCTCGTCGAGATCGTTGTCGGCGAGGAGCACATGGGCGGGATGCCCGCTCGCCACCTCGAAGGCGGCGATCACCTCGCCTTGCGCCGCTCCGGCGCGCACCAGCGCCGCGTCGCCGCGGGCGCCGAGCGCGAGCGAGAAGGCGTCGAGCACGATCGACTTGCCCGCCCCGGTCTCGCCGGTGAGCACGGTAAGGCCCGCCTCGAGATCGACGTCGAGGCGCTCGATCAGGATGATGTCGCGGATGGAGAGATGGGCCAGCATGGAGACTCAAAGAGAGTCCCAAGTCTATGGCAAGCGCGCCGCCCGGCCGCAACCGGACGCCGCGGACTGTCCTCAGCCCAGCCCGATCGACTTGAAGGCGCGGCTGATCCAGGAGGCCTTGTTCTCGCGCGGCTCGAGCCCGCCCGACTGCACGAGCTTATGGGCGTCCTTGTACCAGGGGCTGTCGGGGAAATTGTGCCCGAGCACGGCGGCGGCGGTCTGCGCCTCCTGCACGATGCCGAGCGCCATGTAGGCCTCGGTGAGACGCATCAGCGCCTCCTCCACGTGCCGGGTGGTCTGATACTGCGTCACCACGGCCTTGAAGCGGTTGATGGCGCCGGTGAAGTTGCGCCGCTCGAGATAGTAGCGGCCGATCAGCATCTCCTTGCCGGCGATCTGGTCGCGGGCGACCGCGACCTTCTGGCGCGCCGTCTCGGCGTATTCCGACTCCGGATACTTGCGCACCACCTCTTCCAGGGCTTTGAGCGCCTTCTCGGTGCGCGCCTGGTCGCGGGTGACGTCGGGGATCTGGTCGTAATAGGACGAGGCCACGAGATATTGGGCGTAGGCGGCGTCGGGGCTGCCCGGGTGCAGCGTCACGTAGCGGTTGCCGGCCTGCGCGGTCTCCTCGTACTTGCCGTTCTCGTAGTTGGCGTAGGCCTGCATCAAGAGCGAGCGGCGGCCCCACTCGGAATAGGGGTGCTGGCGGTCCACCTCCTCGAACTTCTTGGCGGCGTCGGTATATTCCTTCTGCTGCAGAAGGGTGAGGCCCTCGTTGTAGAGCTTGTCGGCGGGCTCATCGGGCGGGGTGACGGTCTTGTCGCTGCCACCGAAGAGATTGGCGAAGCTCGGGAGCGAGGTGGAGGCGCAGCCCGTCAACGACAGGCCGGCGGCGGTCGCGACCAGGAGCCGCAGACCGAAGGCAAAGCCGCGAAACACGCTGATACCCCGTCCCATGAACTCCCGCTCCCGCGCCAAAGGCGCGATTCCCCTTGCCCGGCTGCTGTTCTAGACCATGGGCGAACCCAGCCCTAGGCGCTAACGGCGGAATCGGTCGCGATTGTGGCGGCTGGTTAAGACAGATCGGCCCGATAGGCGGGCATGGCCACCGGCACGCCGAGCTCCGCGTGGCCGCGCTGGCGCCGCCGCGGAGCCTCCACCACGGTCGCGGCGGTGGGGTCGGCGGCAAGCGCCGCCACCACCGCGGCATTGAGCTTGTGGCCGCCGCAGTAGGAGCGATAGCGCCCGACGATGGGCATGCCGGCGAGCGCCAGGTCCCCCACCGCGTCCAGCGCCTTGTGGCGCACGAACTCGTCGGGGAAGCGCAGGCCCGTCGGGTTGAGCACCCGGTCGTCGGACAGGCAGATGGTGTTGTCGAGGGAGGCGCCGCGGGCGTAGCCCGCGCTCCATAGCCGCGCCACGTCCACCATGAAGCCGAAGGTGCGGGCACGGGCGAGGTCGCGGCGGAAGGTGTCGGGTGAAAGGGTCGCCGCGTAGTGCTGGCGGCCGATGAGGGCGTGGTCGAAGTCGATCTCGACCTCCACGCGCAGGCCGCCGTCGTAGGGCAAGAGCTCGCCCTTGGCGCGGCCGTCGTCGACGACGACGGGTTTGACGATTTTCAGGTAACGCCGGGGCGCCGCCTGCACCTCGATGCCGACGCCGTCGATGGCCTCGACGAAGGCCTGGGCCGAGCCGTCGAAGATCGGCACCTCGCCGCCGTCCACTTCGACGATGGCGTTGTCGATGCCGAGGCCGGAAAGCGCGGCGAGCAGGTGCTCGACGGTGGCGATCTCCGCGTCGCCGTGCCCAAGCACGGTGGCGAAATCGGTGTTGCGTACGGCCTGTGGCGAAACCGGGATTTCGTGGGAAGTGCCGTTATGCCGGATGAAGACGATGCCGGTGCCGGCGTCGGCGGGCGAGATGGAAACCTTGGCTGGCGCCGCGGAATGGACGCCACGACCCATGAGGTCGATGCGTTCGGAAAGCGTCGTTTGACCTGATGCCGTCATTCCCCACCCGTCCGAGAACTCGAAGGACGCAACGCCGCGTCCTCGGACCCTGTCCCCAACACTTTCCCCAAAGTCGGACCCCGTTTTGAAGTGCCCATAGGACGGGGTTTTCTTGATTTGACGGCACGATAGTCGGCTTCCCGCCCACGGCAAGTCACGGTTTCTTACCAACTGTTACGCATTTCCGACCAAGGCTTGCCGGGTTTTCGCCACCCTTCGCGAACCGTTGAAACAGAAGCGCCCGGGCCGTCTCCGGCCCGGGCGACACTTGTCCACAGTCGGACGGCAGCCCTTTACGCCTGGCGGCGCAGGAATGCCGGGATATCGAGCTCGTCCTCGTCCGTGGCCCGGCGTGCCGAATCGAGGTCGAGGCTGCGGGCTGTCGGGCGTCGGACGTACTCCGATACCGCATCCGGCGGCCGACGCTCGGCACCCGAACGCGGCTCCGGCCTGAGCCTCGGCGCGGGCTCCGCCGTCTCCGTCGCCGCCGGCTCGCTGCGGCCTATGCCCACGTGGGCGAGCCGCTGCAACAGCGACATGCGCTTCTTTTCCGGCGTGGCCTGGGGCGGCAACTCGCCCCGGCTCGCCCGCATCTCGTTCTGCCCAGGCAGCGGCAGCTCGTCGATGCGCGGCATGCGCGGCGACTTCACCGGCCGCTCCGCCTGCGGCGGGATGAAGGGGCCGGCCGGCTCCTCCGCCCGCTCGGCGTGACGTTCCTCCACGATCGGCTCGAAGAACGAGGGCCGCGGCGGCACGCGCCGGATGGTGACCTCGTCGTCGGCGGCCTGCGGCTGGTACTCCGGCTCCTCCGCCGGCAGCTCCTCCTCGTAGTGGGGCGCGATCGCCGCGGCCACGGCGCGCAAGGCGGCCTGGCGCGGCTCGGCGGCGAGCGTCGAGCGCACGAGTTGCTGCGGTACTTCCTCGATCGCCTGTTGCGTCCCAGCGGGGATCATCGCTACCGGCGGCTCGATGCCGGTGGCGACCACCGATACCCGCACCAGGCCGTCGAGGCTTTGGTCGAAGGTGGCGCCGAGGATGATGTTGGCGTCGGAGTCGACCTCCTCGCGGATGCGGGTGGCGGCCTCGTCCACCTCGTACAGCGTCAGATCCTTGCCGCCGGTGATGGAGATGAGGAGCCCGCGGGCGCCGCGCATGGTGGTCTCGTCGAGGAGCGGATTGGAGATCGCGGCCTCGGCGGCGGCGAGCGCGCGCTTCTCGCCGGAAGCTTCGCCCGTGCCCATCATCGCCTTGCCCATCTCGCGCATGACCGTGCGCACGTCGGCGAAGTCGAGGTTGATGAGGCCTTCCTTGACCATGAGGTCGGTGATGCAGGCGACGCCCGAGTAGAGCACCTGGTCGGCCATGGCGAAGGCGTCGGCGAAGGTGGTCTTCTCGTTGGCGACGCGGAAGAGGTTCTGGTTGGGGATGATGAGGAGCGTGTCGACGTATTTCGACAGCTCCTGGATGCCGGATTCGGCGATCACCATGCGGCGCTGGCCCTCGAAGTGGAAGGGCTTGGTGATGACGCCGACCGAGAGGATGCCCATCTCGCGCGTGACCCGCGCGATGACCGGCGCCGCCCCGGTGCCGGTGCCGCCGCCCATGCCGGCGGTGATGAAGGCCATGTGCGCGCCGTTCAGGTGATCGCGGATCTCGTCGATCGCCTCCTCGGCGGCGGCGCGGCCCACTTCCGGGTGCGAGCCGGCGCCGAGCCCTTGCGTCGCCTCGACGCCCATCTGGATGACGCGCTTGGCCTTGGACGAGGTCAGCGCCTGGGCGTCGGTGTTGGCCACCACGAACTCGCAGCCCAAGAGGCCCGACGTGATCATGTTGTTGACGGCGTTGCCGCCGGCGCCGCCGACGCCGAACACGATGATGTGCGGCTTCAGTTCCCGGATATCGGGCATTTGCAGATTGATCGACATGGTCCTCATCCTTTCGGGCAGCCTGGGCGCCCCTTGCCTTGTTTGCGCCGGCTGCCGCCGGCCGTTCGTGGTTCCTAGAAAGCTTCCTTGAGCCAACGTCCTACGCGCGTGAGATACCCGGAATGCTCCGCGTGCCGCCGCCGCGGCTCGAAGTGCTCGCGGCCGGCGAATTGCGGATAGACGAGAAGGCCCGCCGCCGCGGCGAACGCGCTGCCGTGCGCCGCGTCGTTCAGGCCGCCGATGGCGAGCGGCCGGCCGATGCGCACCGACGCGCCGAAGACGGCTGCCGCGATGTCCGCCACGCCGGCGAGCTGGCTGGCGCCGCCCGTCAGCACGATGCGCCGGTTGGCGGCGCGCAGCATGCCCGCGGTGCGCAGCCGGCCCATCAGCATCTCGAAGATTTCCTCGACGCGCGGCCGCACCATGCGCACGATCTCGGCGCGCGACACGGCGTTGGCGTGCGAGCGGTCGTCGCCGACCACCGGCACGGTGATCATGTCGAGCTCGTCGGCGGCGCCGGCGATCGCGCTGCCGTGCAGCGTCTTGAGGCGCTCCGCCTCCGACACCCGCGCCGACAGCCCGCGCGCCAGATCGGCGGTGACATGGCCGCCGCCGAGCGCGATGCCGTCGGTGTGCACGCAGTGGCCGCCGGCGAAGGCGGCGATCGTGGTGGTGCCGGCGCCCATGTCGATGACCGTGGCGCCGAGCTCCGCCTCGTCGTGGGCGAGCACGGCGAGACCGGCGGCGTAGGGCGCCGCGATCAGACCCTCGACCGAGAGGTGGCAGCGCTCCACGAGCAGCATGAGGTTGGTGAGCGGCGAGCGGTCGGCGGTGATCACGTGCAGGTCGACGGCAAGCACCTGGCCGAGCATGCCGCGCGGGTCGCGGATGCCGGAGGCGTCGTCGAGGCGATAGCCGGTGGGGAGCGAATGCAGCACGGCGCGGCCGTCGCGCACCGAATGCAGGCTCGCGGCGTCGAGCACGCGGCCGATGTCGCCGTCCTCCACTGCCGGCTGCGGCAGCCGATGCGATGCGGCGAAGGATTGGCTGGCGAGCCTGCCGCCGGCGACGCTGACCACCACCGAGGCGATCTCGGCGCCGGCCGAGCGCTCGGCGGCGTCCACCACCCGGCGAATCGCTTCCTCGGCGCGCGCCATGTCGGCGACGGCGCCGCCCTTGATGCCGCGGGCCCGCCCATGGCCGAAGCCGACCACCTGGACGGCGTGCGTGCGCCCGCGCCGGGCCTGGCCTTCCGGCCGCGGCTTCAGGCGCGCGATCAGGCAGACGATCTTGCTCGAGCCGATGTCGAGTGCCGCCACCACCGCCGGCCGCTTGGGCGAGATCGCGCGCATGCGCGGAGCAAGACCGCGGGAGAGCATCATGTCTCCTCGCCCTTGCGCTTGGGCGTCCGCGCCTTCAGCGCCGCGGCGCGCTCGGCGGCGGCCTCGGGCGACAGCCGCACCATGGTGCGGTCGGCGAGGCGCAGATCGATGACCGAGACGTCGCGGGTGAGGATCTTCTGCTCGCGGTCGAGCGTGACGAGGCGGGCGAGCGCCGCGGCGGGATCGGCTTCCGGCAGGCGCACGTCCATGCCGTTCTTCAGGCGCAGGTTCCAGCGCCGCTCGGCGATGAGGATCGCGGCCGCGGTCTGCCCGTGGATTTCGGGAACGCTTTCGAGCACCGCGAGAAACGCGGCCGCGCGGGTGGCGGCGCCGGCGCCGACCACGAGCGGCAAATCCATCTTGCGCGCGTCGTCGCGCGCGATGGTCGCGAGCACGCCGCCGTCGCGGGCGACGAGATCGAGCTGGCGATCGTGCTGCCACAGCGCGAAGGCGTTGCGCTCCTCGAGCGAAATCTCCAGCCGCCCGGGATAGAGCTTGCGCACCGACGCTTCGGCGATGCGCGGATCGCGCTTCAGCCGCGCCCGCGCCGCGTCCGCATTAATCCAGAGCAGCGACGTATTTTCCCCGATGCCGGCGGCAGCCAATACTTCGGCGCGGGTCAAGCGCTCGACGCCGGCGATCTCGATCGCCTGGATGCGGAACCCGGCGGAATTGGCGAGCGCGTCGCCGACGTCGGTCACCGCTTCGATCACCGTATCGGTGTGCCCGCCGCGCACGACGCCGTAGGCGCCGGTCGCCGCGAACAGCGCGATCACCGAAACGAGTTGGGCGCCGCGCAGCAGGCGCGCTTCGCCGAAACGAATGCGGGTGCGATGCAGGAAGAGAACGAAGCGGCTGGGCGGCGCGCGCTCGACCGCCTGCGCCGGCTTGCGCCGGGCAGTCAGCGATCGAGAGAAGCGTCCTCCAAAATCCATTTCACCAGCTCGCCAAACGAGCGGCCTGCGTGGGCCGCGAGTTCGGGCACCAGCGACACTTCAGTCATGCCGGGTTGGGTGTTGACCTCGAGACAGACGAGATCCCCTGTGCCTGACGGGCGGTTGTCGAAACGAAAGTCCGCCCGGCTGACCCCACGACAGCCGAGAGCGCGATGCGCCGTCAGAGCGAGCTTCCGCACCTGGTGGTAAACATTTGGTAAAATTCTTGCCGGGAGCACATGTTTCGAGCCTCCGGGGGCATATTTGGCCTCGTAGTCGTAAAAGCGTTGTGCCGCCTCGATTTCGATGACCCCGAGCGCCTCCTCGCCCATCACCGCGCAGGTTAACTCCATGCCCGGTATGTATTTTTCGGCAATCAGCCAGTCCCCGTAGGGCCAGTCCGGCCGGGTCAGCTCCTGGGGCGGATGGGCGTGGTTTTCCGTCACGATGAACACCCCTACCGAGGAGCCTTCGGCAACGGGTTTCAGCACATAGGGCCGGGCCATGGGGTGGGCCTTGGCCGCCTCCGCCCGGGCCACAAGCCCGCCCTCCGCAACCGGAACTCCTGCCGCGGCCATGACCACACGCGCCGCCGCCTTGTTCATGGCGAGCGCCGAGGCGAGCACGCCGGAGTGGGTGTAGGGGATGCGCTGGATCTCCAGGATGCCTTGGATGGTGCCGTCCTCGCCCGGCCGGCCGTGCAGCACGTTGAAGGCGACATCGGGTTTGAGCTTGGCGAGCACTTGCGCCACGTCGCGATCGACTTCGACGCGCGACACGCGATAGCCCTGCGCCTCCAGCGCATCGGCGCAGGCCTTGCCGGAGCGCAGCGAAATTTCCCGCTCCGCCGACCAGCCGCCCATGAGCACCGCCACGTGTTTGGTCATTCCCCGTTTCCCTTCACGCCGGCCGGCTCTCGCCGATGCGCACGATCTCCCACTCGAGCTCGATGCCCGAATGCGCCTTCACCCGCTGGCGCACCACCTCGCCCAGCATCTCGATGTCGAAGGCGGTGGCGCTGCCGCGGTTGATGAGGAAGTTGCAGTGCATGTCCGACACCTGCGCGTCGCCGACGACGAGGCCGCGGCAGCCGGCGGCGTCGATCAATTGCCACGCTTTCTTCCCCGGCGGGTTCTTGAAGGTCGAGCCGCCGGTGCGGCTCTTGATCGGCTGCGTCGCCTCGCGCGCCTCGGTGATCTTCTCCATCTCGCCGAGGATCTCCTCGGCGTCGCCGGCCTCAGCGGCGAACAGCGCCTGGGTGAAGATGAAATCCTTGGGCACGTCGACTGTGACGGTAGCGGAAGCCCATGTCGGCGTTCTGGAAGACGTGCACTTCGCCGGAGCGATGGACGGCGCGCGCCTCGATCAGCGCGTCTTTCGTCTCGCGGCCGTAGGCGCCGGCGTTCATGCGTAGCGCGCCGCCGATGGCGCCCGGCACGCCGCGATAGAACGCGAGCCCGGCGAGCCCCGCGTCGGCGGCGGCGCGCGCCACCTTCACGTCGGGCACGGCGGCGCCGGCGCGCACGTTCTTGCCTTCCACGTAAACCTCGTTGAAGCCGCGGCCGAGGCGAATGACCACGCCGCGCACGCCGCCGTCGCGCACCAGCAGATTCGAGCCGAGCCCGACCACGGTGACGGGCACCTCGCGCGGCAGCTTCTCGAGGAGATACGAAAGATCGCTTTCGTCGGCCGGCGAATAGAGGATCTCCGCCGGCCCGCCGACGCGGAACCAGGTGATGTTCGCCATGGGCTGGCTGGGCAGCACGCGCCCGCGCAGCTCCGGCATGGTCGCCATCAGATCGGGCGCAAGCGCAGCGGCGCTCATGGCTTGCCCGCAAGCTCGCCCGGCAGCGCGTAGGCCCACTGCGTGATGGAGCCGGCGCCGAGGAAAATCACGTAGTCGCCCGGCCGCGCCATGCCGCGCACGATTGCCGCGAGCTCGGCGGGCTCGCCCATCGGCGTCACGTGGCGGTGGCCGCGCGTGCGCAGGCCCTGCACCAGCGCGTCGCGGTCGACGCCGGGGATCGCGCGCTTCGCCGGCGGGATACACCGGCGCCACGATCACCTGATCGGCGTCGTTGAAGCAGGTGCAGAACTGCTCGAACAGGTCGCGCAGGCGCGTGTAGCGGTGCGGCTGCACGACGGCGATGACGTGGCCCTTGGCCGAGGCGCGCGCCGCCTTGAGCACGGCCGCGATCTCCACCGGATGGTGGCCGTAGTCGTCGAACACGGTGACGCCGTTCCATTCGCCGGTGCGGGTGAAGCGGCGCTTGACGCCGCCGAAGCGCGCCAGCGCCTCGCGGATCTTGGCGTCGGGCACGCCAAGCTCATGCGCCACCGCGATCGCCGCGGTGGCGTTCAGCGCGTTGTGGCGGCCGGGCATGGGCAGCACAAGATCATTGAGCGCGTGCGCGCGGTTGCCGTCGCGGCCGCGAAACAGCACGCCGAACTTCGACATCGCGCCGTCGGCGGCGAAATCGACGAGGCGCGCGTCGGCCTGCGGATTTTCGCCGTAGGTGACGATGCGCCGGTCCTCGATCCTGCCCACCATGTCCTGCACCACCGGATGATCGGTGCACATGACGGCGAAGCCGTAGAACGGCACGTTCTCGACGAAAGCATGGAACGCGTTCTTCACCGCGTCGAAGTCGCCGAAGTGGTCGAGGTGCTCCGGGTCGATGTTGGTGACGATGGCGACGTTGGCCGGAAGCTTGAGGAAGGTGCCGTCGGATCTCGTCCGCCTCCACCACCATCCAGTCGCCGCGCGCCGAGCGCGCGCGTTGGTGCCGTAGGCGTTGATGATGCCGCCGTTGATCACCGTGGGGTCGAAGCCGCCGGCGTCGAGCAGCGAGGCGACGAGCGACGTGGTGGTGGTCTTGCCGTGGGTGCCGCCGACGGCGACGCAGGATTTCAGCCGCATCAGCTCGGCCAGCATCTCGGCGCGCCGCACCACCGGCAGGCGCTTGGCGCGTGCCGCGGCGAGCTCGGGGTTGTCGCGCTTGATCGCCGACGACACCACGATCACCTCGGCGCCGTCGAGATTGTTCGCGTCGTGGCCGATCATCACCTTGATGCCGTGCTCGCGCAGGCGCTTGACGTTGGCGCTGTCGGTCGTGTCGGAGCCCTGCACGGCGTAGCCGAGGTTGCATAGCACCTCGGCGATGCCGCTCATGCCGATGCCGCCGATGCCGACGAAGTGGATGGGACCGAGTTTGCGCGGGAGCTTCATGGGGCGCCGTTCTATCCGATTTGCGCCACGCGCACGACCAGATCGGCGAGCGCTTCCGCCGCGTCCGCCTTGCCGGCGCGCCGGGCCGCCGTCGCCATGGCGGCGAGCGAACCGGGCGCGGCCAGGAGCCGCTCCATCTCGCCGGCGAGCCCTTCCGGCGTGAAGTCGTTCTCCAGCATGATCAGCGCGCCGCCGAGCGCCGCCAGCGCGCTGGCGTTGGCGAGCTGGTCCTGGTCGAGCGCGTGCGCGAGCGGCACCAGCACCGAGGGCCGGCCGATGACCGCGAGCTCGGAGACCGTGGCCGCGCCCGAGCGGGCGACGACCAGATGCGCCGCCGCGATGCGCGCCGGGAGATCATTGAAGAAGGTGCGCACCTCCGCTGGCAGCCCGAGGCGCCAATAGATGCCCTTCACCGCCGCCACGTCCTCGGTGCGGCACTGCTGCACTACCTCGACGTGGCTGCGAACCTCCGGCGACAGGCGCTCGATCGCCGCCGGCACCACCTCGCTCATGACGCGCGCGCCCTGGCTGCCGCCGAAGACGAGGATGCGGATCGGGCCGTCTTCCGCGGCGGCGCGTAGGGCTCGGCCGCGGCTTCCCGCACCGCCGGCCGCACCGGGTTGCCGGTCTGGGTCGCCTTGCTCGCGTGCTTGGGCGTGTTGGAGAGAAGCCCGGGATAGCCCGTGGCCACCGCGCTCGCGATCGGCACGAGCAGCTTGTTGGCCCGTCCGATCACCGCGTTCTGCTCGTGCACGATGCGCGGCACGCCCAAGAGCCACGCCGCGATCACCGGCGGCACCGTGGGATAGCCGCCGAAGCCCACCACCGCCTTCGGCTTGGTGCGCAGGAGCAGCATCAGCGCCTGCCCGATGCCGTAGGCGAGCACGAAGGCGGTGCGCGCGTATGACGAAATATCGTTGGAGCGCACGGTCTCGGCGCGGATCACGTGCAGCGCCCGGGTCGGGAAGGTGCGCGCGTAATGCGCGGCGCGGTCGTCGGTGGCGAGCTCGACGGCGATGCCGCGGCTCGCCAGCACGCCGGCCAAGGCTTCCGCCGGAAACAGATGCCCGCCGGTGCCGCCCGCCGCGATGAGGACGAGCGGCGGCGCCGCGTGGCTCATGCAGGCACGCCTCCGCGCGCGGCCTGGTGCTCGAGCTCGGCGATGGCTTCCGCGCGCGGGCGACGCCGCGTCAGCGCGATCAGCATGCCCATGCCGTAGGCGAGCGAGATCAACGACGAGCCGCCGTAGGAGATGAACGGCAGCGTCATGCCCTTCGCCGGCATCAGATGCAGGTTCACCGCCATGGCGATCCCCGCCTGCACGCCGAACAGGATAGCGAGGCCGGCGGTGGCGAGGCGCGTGAAGCGGTCCTCGTCGGATAGCGCGTGGGCGAGCCCCCGCAGCACCACGAAGGCGAAGAGCGCCACCAGCACGAGGCAGAGGATGATGCCGAACTCCTCCGCCGCCACCGCGAAGATGAAGTCGGTGTGGGAGTCGGGCAGGATGCGCTTGACCGTGCCCTCGCCCGGCCCCTGGCCGAGCCAGCCGCCGCGGGCGAAGGATTCGAGCGCGGCGTCGATCTGGAAGGTGTCGCCGGCGCCGCGGTTGAGGAAGCGATCGATGCGGCCGGCCACGTGCGGCACGAAACGATAGGCGACGAGAATGCCGCCGGCGGCGGCCGAGCCGAAGCCCGCGACCCAGATCCAGTTGAGCCCCGCGAGAAAGAACAGCGCGCTCCACACCAAGACGATCAGCACGGTCTGGCCGAAGTCCGGCTGCTGCACCAGGAGCGTGATGACGAGGGCGAGGAGGCCGATGGACAACGGCGTCGTCGGCATCTCGGGCCGCCGGCCGGTCTCGGCGAACAGCCAGGCGGTGAGCACGACGAACGCGGGCTTGAGGAATTCCGACGGCTGAATGCTGAGGCCGAGGAAGCCGATCCAGCGCCGCGCGCCCTTGATCTCCGGGCCGATGACCAGCGTCGCTGCGGTGAGGGCGAGCGCAATGAGGAACACCACCAACGCCACGCGGCGCACCTGGCGCGGATTCATCAGCGAGGTGGCGATGAGCACGACGAGCGCCGGCGCCAGGAACGCCGCGTGGCGGTGGATGAAATAGAACGGATCGAGCTTGAGGCGGATCGCCACCGGCGGGCTCGCCGCGAGCAAGCAGCACGATGCCGATGAGGGCGATGCCGATCACCGCCGCGATCAACAGCCGGTCGACCGTCCACCACCACTCGCTGAAGAGGTTTCGCCGCGCCCGCGAGATCATCATGCCGCCGCCTCCTTCACCGGGTGCACGCCCGGGAGCGAATGCACCAGCGCGCGGAACGCATCGCCGCGCACCTCGAAATTGGGATACTGGTCGTAGCTCGCGCAGGCGGGTGACAAGAGCACCACCGGCTCCGCCGCACCCGAGGCTTCCGCCTCGCGCGCGGCGAGCGTGACGCGCGCGCTCGAGCGTGCCCGCGATCGCGTGCTCCACCTTGCCCTCGAGCGTGCGGGCGAATTCCGCCGCGGATTCGCCGATGAGATACGCCTTGCGGATGCGCGGGAAGAATTCGGCGAGCGGCGCGATGCCGCCGGTCTTGGCCTTGCCGCCGGCGATCCAGAAGATGTCGTCGAAGGAGGAGAGCGCACGCGCCGCGGCGTCGGCGTTGGTCGCCTTGGAGTTGTTGACGAAGAGGACGCGGCCCTTGCGGCCGACCTCCTCCATGCGATGCGCCAGCCCGGGGAAGCTCTTGAGTGCGCTCGCGATTTTCTCCGCCGGCAGCCCCAGCGCGGTGGCCGCGGCAAGCGCGGCGCCCGCGTTCTGCGCGTTGTGGACGCCGCGCAGGCGGCCGATGCCGGCGAGCGGAATGGTGAACCGCGCCTCCCCCGCCTCGGCCATGACGATGGAATCGCCGTCGCGGTAGATGCCGTCGGCGAGCCGCCGTTCGACGGAAACGCGCGCCACCCGCTTGCCCGCCTGCTCCACCCGGTCGGCGGCGGCGGCGCAGAACTCGTCGTCGACGCCGATCACGGCGAGGCCGCCCGCCTCGACGCCGGCCACGAGCCGCTCCTTGATCGCGGCGTAGTTCTCCATCGTGCCGTGGCGGTCGAGATGATCGGGCGTGAGGTTCAAGAGAATGCCGACCGTGGGATCGAGGCCCGGCGCTAGATCGATCTGGAAACGTCGAGCACTCGATCACATGGGTGCGCCGCGCGTTCGGCGGCGGCAGCGTGAGGATGGCGGTGCCGAGATTGCCGCCGACCGCGACCTCGCGGCCCGAGGCCTTGAGCACGTGGGCGAGTAGCGCCGTCGTCGTCGACTTGCCGTTGGTGCCGGTGATCGCCGCGAACGGCGCGCCCCGCGCGCTCGCGCGGCGCTCGCGGCAGAAGAGCTCGATGTCACCGATGACCTCGACGCCGGCGGCGCGCGCGAGCTTGCACGCTCCAGTGCGGCTCCGGATGCGTCAGCGGCACGCCGGGCGCGAGCACGAGCGCGGCCACCGTGCCCCAGTTCAGCTTGCGCAAATCCTGCGTCACGTAGCCCTTCGCCGCCGCCTCCTGCAGCTTGGCGGCGGAGTCGTCGAAGGCCACGACCTTGGCGCCGCCCGCCGCGAGTGCGGCGCAGGTGGCAAGCCCGCTCGCGCCGAGACCGAACACGGCGACCGTGCGGCCGCGGAAGACGGTGACCGGCGTCATGAGGCTCACCGCAGTTTCAGCGTGGCGAGCCCGAGCAAGGCCAGCACCAGGGCGATGATCCAGAAGCGGATCACGATCTGCGGCTCGGTCCAGCCCTGCTGCTCGAAGTGGTGGTGCATCGGCGCCATGCGGAACACGCGCTTTCCGGTGAGCTTGTACGACACGACCTGCACGATCACCGACACCGCCTCGATGACGAACAATCCGCCGATGATCGGCAGCACCAGCTCGTGCTTGGTGGCGACGGCGACCGAGCCGAGCAGCCCGCCGAGCGACAGCGAGCCGGTGTCGCCCATGAAGATCGAAGCGGGCGGCGCATTGAACCACAGGAAGCCGATGCCGGCGCCGATCACCGCCCCGCACACGACGGCGAGCTCGCCCGCGCCCGCCACGTGGCGGATCTGCAGATAGTCGGCGTAGACCACGTTGCCGACGAGATAGGCGATGACCACGAAGGTGGCCGCCGCGATCATCACCGGGCCGATGGCGAGCCCGTCGAGGCCGTCGGTGAGGTTCACCGCGTTGCCGGCGCCGACGATGACGAAGGCGCCGAAGATGACGAAGAACCAGCCGAGGTTGACCACGAGGTCCTTGAACAGCGGGAACGCCAGCGAGCTCGAGAGCGGCGCGGCGGCCGATGTAGCATGAGCGCCACCACGGCGGCGCAGGCGATCACCGCCTCGAGGAGGAGCCGCGCCGGCCCGGAAAATCCCTTGTGCGTCTGCTTCGTCACCTTGAGGTAGTCGTCGTAGAGCCCGATGCAGCCGAAACCGAGCGTCACCCCTAGCACCACCCAGACGTAGCGATTCGACAGGTTCGCCCACAGCAGCGTCGCCACCACGAGGCCGGACAGGATCATCAGCCCGCCCATGGTGGGCGTGCCCTTCTTGGTGAGGAGATGCGACGGCGGCCCGTCGCCGCGGATCGGCTGGCCCTTGCCCTGCTTGACGCGCAACAGCGCGATCATGCGCGGCCCGAACAGGAACACGAACAGAAGCGCCGTCAGCACCGCGCCGCCGGTGCGGAAGGTGATGTAGCGGAATACGTTCAGCGGGCCGAACGTGTCCGAGAATTGTGCGAGCCAGTAGAGCATCGTCTCCTCAGGCCGGCGTCTTCCGGCGCCAGCACCCGGAAGCGGGCGGCAAGCGCCTTCACCAAGTCACCCATGCGGCTTGCCGTTCGAGCCCTTGACCATCACCGCGTCGCCGGGACGCAGCGCGGCCTCCACTTGCGATTCGAGTCGGCCGCCGTGTCGGCATAGCCGCCGCGCCGTGCGGCAGGCAAGGCATCCCACAGCGCGCGCATCAAGGGACCGGCGCAGAACACAAGGTCGACGCCGGCGACGGCGTCGGCGAGCGAGCGGTGCAGCGCCTTGGCGTCGCGGCCGAGCTCGAGCATGTCGCCGAGTACGGCGATGCGCCGGCCGCGCGAGCCGGTGGGCGCGTTGGCCAGCACCGCGAGCGCCGCGCGCATGGAGGCGGGATTGGCGTTGTAGCTCTCGTCGATGAGGAGAACGCTGCCGCCGCCGACGGTCGAGCCGCTCGCGCCGGCCGCGGCCGGGGGGCGGGGCGAGCTCGGCGAGCGCCAGCGCGACCACGGCGAGATCGGCGCCGACGAGCTTGGTGGCGGCCAAGAGCGCGAGCGAGTTCATCACCACGTGCCGTCCGGGGGTGCCGATCTTGTAGGTGATGTCGTCGCCGAGAATGACGGCGCGGGCGCAGGAGCAGTTTGGTTTCAGCGCCACGTCGACGAGGCGCGCTTGCGCGCTCTTGTGTTCGCCGAAACCGATGACGTTCACGACGCCCGCCTTCTTCGCCGCGGCGGCGAGCCGCGCGTAGTGCGGGTTGTCGCGCGGGATCACCGCGGCGCCGTCCGGCTCCACGGCCTGAAAGATTTCCGCCTTGGCGTCGGCGATCGCCTCCACGTTCGGAAAATGCTCGAGGTGCACGGGCTCGACCGTAGTGACGATCGCCACGTGCGGCCGCACCAGCGCCGCGAGCGGCGCGATCTCGCCCGCGTGATTCATGCCGATCTCGAATACGGCGAAGCGCGCTCGCATGGGCAGGCGGGCGAGCGACAGCGGTACGCCCCAGTGATTGTTATGCGAAGCGGCCGAGGCGAAGGTCTCGCTCTCGCGGGAAAGCGCGAGGCGCAGCGCCTCCTTGGTGCCGGTCTTGCCCGCGGAGCCGGTGACGGCGATGATTTTCGCCGCCGTCCGGGCCCGCGCCGCGCGCGCGAGACCGCGCAACGCTTCCAGCACGTCGGGCACCACCACGAGCGGCGCATCCTTCGGCATCTCGCCGAGCTTGCTCTCGGTCACTACCGCGAGCGCCGCACCGGCCTGGAGCGCGGCGGCGACGAAGGCGTGGCCGTCCAGATTGTTCTTGATGGCGAAGAACGCCTCGCCCGCTCTGATCGTGCGCAAGTCGATGGAGACGCCGGTGATCGCGGCGGCAGGCTGGCCGCGCACACGGCCGCCGGTCGCCGCGCTAAGCGCGTCGAGCGTCCACAGCGGCTCACTCATGACTGCGTCCCGAGAGCGGCGGCAACCGCCGCGTGATCCGAATAAGGCAGGGTTCGGTCGCGCAGGATTTGGCCCGTTTCATGGCCCTTTCCGGCGACGAGCAGCAGGTCGCCCGGCTTCAGGTCGTCGACGGCGGCTTCGAATCGCCGCCGTGCGGTCTGCGACCTCGATGGCTCCCGGCGCCGCCGCGAGGATGGCCTTGCGGATCGCCGCCGGCTCCTCGCTCCGCGGATTGTCGTCGGTAACGTAAACGCGGTCGGCCGCCGCCGTCGCCGCTTTGCCCATGAGCGGGCGCTTGCCCGGATCGCGGTCGCCGCCGGCGCCGAGGACGACAACGAGGTTTCCCTTGGCGTAAGGCCGCAACGCCGCCAGCGCGTTGCTCAGCGCATCGGGGGTGTGGGCGTAGTCGATGAAGATCGGCGCGCCGTTCTTCTCGCCGGCGAGCTCGAGACGGCCGGAAGCGCCTTGCAGATGCGCTAGCGCCGCGATGGCGTCGTCCGCTTTCGCGCCGGTCGCAATCGCAAGCCCGGCGGCGACGAGGGCATTGGAAACCTGGAACGCACCGACAAGGGGCAGGCGGACGCGATGCTCACTGCCGCCGGCGCGGATCGTAAGCGCCTGGGCGAAGTCTTCGGGCTTGACATCGACGAGCGTGAGATCGCGGCCCTTGCGGCCGATGGTGAACAAATGCAGTTTTCTTTTCTCGGCGGCGGCGACGAAAGCCGCCGCCTCGCCACGGTCCGCGTCGATCACCGCGGCGGCGCCTGGCGGCAGCAGCGTATCGAACAGGCGCAGTTTCGCCGCGCGATAGGCTTCCTGCGTGCCATGGTAGTCGAGGTGATCGCGGGTGAGATTGGTGAAGGCGCCTGCCGTGAGCTTCACGCCGTCGAGGCGGCGCTGGTCGAGGCCGTGCGAGGAGGCCTCCAGGGCGAGGTGCGTCACCCCCTCGCCCGCGAGCTCATCGAGCAGGCGATGCAAGGCGACCGGATCGGGCGTCGTCAGATTGCCGGCGACGTTGCGGCCCGGCGCCGACACGCCGAGCGTGCCGACGCTCGCCGCCTTCTCGCCGAACCGCGTCCAGATCTGCCGCGCGAACGCGGCGACCGACGTCTTGCCGTTCGTTCCCGTCACCGCGACGATAATTTCCGGCTGCCGCGGGTAGAGCCGCGCCGCAGCCTGCGCCAGCGCCGCGCGGGCGTCGGCGACCTGGATATAAGGGTAGTGGCCGGGAGATCGGCGGGCCGTGTCCCCTCGCCCACAATCGCCACCGCGCCCCTGCGCGCCGCTTCCGCCGCGAATTTCTTTCCATCTGCGCGGCTGCCCGGCACCGCCACGAACAGGTCGCCGGCGGCGACGGTGCGGCTGTCGGCGGAAATGCCGCTGACGGGAATCCCCGCGTTCGCGCCCGGCAGCAACTCGGCGAGATCGATAGCCATGGTTTTCAGTTCGCCGCGCGCCGCGACACGAGCAGCATGCGGTCGGCGGTGGGCAGATCGAGCCGCGGCGCCACGCCGAGGAGCGGCGCGATGCGCGCGATGATCTTGCCGGTGGTGGGCGCGGCGTTGACGCCGGCCGTCGCCTGGTTGTTGCTCTCCGGCGTGCGCTGCGGCTCGTCGAGCATGACCATCACGAGATAGCGCGGCGCGTCGCAGGGAAACACGCCCATGAACACGGTGAGCACCTTGTTCTTCACGTAGCGGCCGCGCACCACCTTCTCCGAGGTGCCGGTCTTGCCGCCGACGTAATAGCCCGGCACTTCCGCCGACCTCGCCGTGCCCTTCTCGGCATTGAGGCGCAACAGATAGCGCATGGCATCGCTCGTCTCCGGCTTGATCACCCGCACCGCGAGCTTCTTCGCCTCCGCCTCGCTGCGCCTGAGCAGCGTCGGCGGGATGAGCAGGCCGCCGTTCACCAGCGCCGCCGTCGCCATCACCGACTGCAGCGGCGCCACCGACAGACCATGGCCGAAGGCGATGGTGGCGGTCGATACCTCGCTCCACACCTTCGGCTTCAGCGGCTCGGCGCTTTCCGGCAGCTCGGTGCGCAGGCGGTCGAGCTGGCCCATCTTCTTGAGGAACGCCCGATGGCCGTCGACGCCCACGGCGAGCGCCATGCGCGCGGCGGCGATGTTGGAGGAATAGGTGAACACCTCGGACACGCTCAGCATCCGACGCTGGGCGTGAAAGTCGTTGATCGTGTGGCCGCCGAACTTGAGCGGCTCGCGGGCGTCGAACTGCGTATTGAGCGTCGCCTTGCCGGAATTGAGCGCCATCGCCACGGTCAGCGCCTTGAAGGTCGAGCCCATCTCGAACACGCCGGTGGTGAGCCGGTTGAGCCGCGCCGGGTCGCTCGACTTGCCCGAGCGGTTGGGATCGTAGTCGGGCAGCGACACCAGCGAGACGATCTCGCCCGAGCGCACGTCGAGCACGAGGCCGGTGGCGGCGTTGGCCTTGAAGCGCTCGCGCGCGATCTGCAGCTCGTCGCGCACCGCGTGCTGAACGGCGAGGTCGAGGGCGAGCTCGATCGGCTCGAGCGTGCGGGCGGCGGCGAGGCCGGCAAGATGCAGGTCGGCGAGGCCGCGCGCGTCGATCCATTTCTCGAGGCCGGCGATGCCGGCGTTATCGATGTTGACCTGGCCGAGCACGTGGGCGGCGAGCGGCCCGCCCGGGTAGGAGCGCTTGTTCTCGGTGAGGAAGCCGACGCCCGGGAGACCCAGACGGTAGATCGCCGTCTGCTGGCGCGGGGTGATCTCGCGCTTGAGCCAGACGAAGCCGCGCTTGGAGCCCAACCGCTCCCGCGCCTCGGCGACGTCGAGGTCGGGCAGGATGGCGCCGATCTGCTCGATCGCCTCGTCGGGGTCGATGATGCGCCGCGGCTCGGCGAAGAGGGAGGCTGCGCGCACGTCGGTGGCGAGCACGCGGCCGGCGCGGTCGAGGATGTCGGGCCGCGCCGAGGCCACCGCCTCCGAATGCGCCCGGCGCGCCAGATGACTTCATGCTGCACGCCGAACAGCACGAGACGCCCCGCGATCACCGCGTAAGCGATGGCGAAGACGGCGATCACGAGCTGCAGCCGCGCCCGCTTGATGCGGCCGTCGCTGAGGCGGAGCGCGCCGAGCACGCCGCGCGCGTGGCCGGCGATGGTGCAGGCGCGGGAAATCAGCGGATGCATGTCAGCGGCCCCCACCGACGGTGCCGGTGGCTTCGAGCTTCGGCCCGGCCTGCATCGCCTCGATGATGTCGCCGATGGGGTCGCCGAGGGGTGCGGGCCGCTCCGGCAGGCTTGCGAACTCGCCGAACTGGGTGACGGCAAGCGGCTTCATGCCGAGGTGGCGCCCGGCCAGATCCTGGATGCGCGCCGGCGCCGTCAGCCGGTTCCACTGCGCCTGCAGGGCCGCGATGTTCTCCTGCTCGGCGCGGATCTCGGCGCGGAGCTTCGCCACCCGCTGGGCGTCGTAGGTCGACTGGTATTTGACCTCGTAGACGGCCACGGCTGCGGCGATGAGGGCGGCGACTACGACGAGATGGAAGAAACGGAAGATCACCGGCTCCTCCTGAGCGACGGAAAACGTGCGATCAGCGCGTCCAGCGGGTCGTCGGCGCGCGCCGGCGCCTCGCCGCGCTCGGCGGCGCGGAGCTTCGCCGAACGCGAGCGCGGATTGTGCGCGAGCTCGTCGGCCATGGGCGTCGCCGGCTTCTTGGTGAGCAGGCGGAAGGTCGGCGGCAGTGCTTCTAACTCCGGTTGATGGCGCGAGCCGCGCTCGACGCGCCCACGCGCGGCGAGGAACGTCTTGACCAGCCGGTCTTCCAGCGAATGGAAGGAGATGACCACGAGCTTGCCGCCGGGCGCGAGCGCACGCTCGGCCGCCATCAGCGCCTGGCCAAGCTCGCCGAGCTCGTCGTTGACGAAGATGCGCAGGCCTTGGAACGTGCGCGTGGCGGGATCGATGCCGGGACCGGCGCGCACCACGCTCCGCACGATCTCGGCGAGCTCGCTCGTGCGCGCGATCGGCCGGCCGGCGACGATGGCACGCGCGACAGCGCTGGCGCGATTCTCCTCGCCGAGAATCCCGATGATGCGCGTGAGATCCTTTTGCGCGTAGGTGTTGACCACGTCGGCGGCGCTCAAGCCCCGGCCTTCCATGCGCATGTCGAGCGGGCCGTCGGCGCGGAAGGAGAATCCGCGCTCCGCCTCGTCGATCTGCATGGAGGAGACGCCGAGGTCGAGCACGATGCCGTCGAGCGCGCCGAAGTCGCGCGTCACGTGATCGAGCTCGGAGAAGCGGCTCTCGATGAGCGTCAGCCGGCCCTGCGCTTCCTCCACGAGGTCGGCGCCGCCGAGGATCGCGCTTGGATCGCGGTCGAGGCCGATGACGCGCGCGCCGGCCTCGATCAGCGCGCGGCTGTAGCCGCCGGCGCCGAAGGTGGCATCGAGATAGAGCGCGTTCGGCTTGGGAGAGAGGAACGAGAGAACCTCGCGCAGCATGACCGGAACATGGCGGGCCGGTCCGCCAGCGGCACCGGCCTTGGTGCCACGGCCCGCCATCATCCGGTGCGAGGCTCTCTCGTTAGGCGGCCGTCCCGGGCGCCGCCGGGACGGAAAACTGGCGTCGCCGCGCGTGGTCCGGCGGAACGGAGAGGAGGCGTGCCGGATGGGGATCATCGAAAAACCTTGCGGGCGGCCGACGCGCGAAGCCTCGCGCGGCGGAAAAAAGCCGGCGCGACGCTGTTTGCGGTCGGATTAACGGCTTGGAAGGCTTAAAAATCGGTTGCCCTGGAGCCTGGAAGCGAGCAATTCCGCGGGTTCGCGCTCTCGGGCGAGCCCGGTTCGCGTAGGATAGAGCGTATGAGCCTGCCCGGGTCCTTCACCCCCGACACCCTCCTCGTCTCCTCCGTGCTGCCGTCGCCCAACCATGGGCCGCGGTCGGAAGGACAGAAACCCGATCTTCTGGTTCTCCACTACACCGGCATGGTGGATGCCGACTCGGCGATCGCCCGCCTGCGCAGCCAGGCGGCGGAGGTCTCCGCCCACTACGTGGTGGAGGAGACCGGGCGCATCGTGCAGCTCGTGCCCGAGGCGCGCCGCGCCTGGCACGCGGGCCACGCCTCCTGGGAGGGCGAGTACGACGTGAATGGGCGCTCCATCGGCATCGAGATCGTCAATGGCGGTCACGACTTCGGCAGCCCCGACTTCCCCGTGCGCCAGGTGGAGTCGGTGATCGCGCTCGCCGGCGACATCTGCGCCCGCTACGCCATCCGCCCCGACCGCGTGCTCGGCCATTCCGACGTCGCGCCCGGCCGCAAGCGCGACCCCGGCGAGAAATTTCCCTGGGACGAATTGCATCGCGCCAGCGTCGGGCACTTCGTTGCGCCGGCTCCGCTGCGCACCGGACCGGCGCTCAGGCCGCACGACCGCAACGACGGCGTCAAGGCGCTGCAGCAGCTCCTCTCCTATTACGGCTACGGCGTCACCGTCACCGGCATCTACGACGACGACACCGAGGCCGTGGTCACCGCCTTCCAGCGTCACTTCCGCCCGGAGCACGTGGACGGAATCGCCGATCTCTCCACGCTGAAGACGCTGCGCGATCTCATCGCGGCACGGCCGCGCGATCCGGAGTAACCCTTAGTCGCAACATCGCTGCGCCGCGTTTCGTTCAGGCGCACGATGCTTTCGCATGCGACGATCCGCCGTGCGGCGCGCGCGACGGTGAACGAATTCTTGTCCCATTGCGGACAAGTTTCGCAAGCTCTTGCGCCCCTCCCCGACAACTTCGAGAAGGATCGCGCGCGCTATGCGAATGAGCCGTTTGACTTTGAGCTTCACGCTTCTCTCTTTCATCACCGTTTCGGCGCTTGCCGACGTCGCGCCCGAGCGCGCACTCGACCCGCAGGCACAGGCCGCGGCGAGCGGCAACACGGCCGCGCCTGCGTCCGGCGGCGACGCATCCATGATCGCCATGATCGACCGCCACGCGCGGGCGGCGGGCGTGCCGGTCGCGCTCGCGCGCGCCGTGGTGCGCATCGAGAGCAATTTCAATCCGCGCGTCACCGGCCGCGCCGGCGAAGTGGGACTGATGCAGATCAAGCACCAGACCGCCCGCGGCGTGGGTTTCACCGGCTCGCGCGCCGCGCTCTACGACCCGGACACCAACCTGCGCTACGGCATGCTCTATCTCGCGCAGGCGGCGAAGCTCGCCGGCGGCGATACCTGCGGCGCGGTGATGCGCTACCAGGGCGGCCTTGGCGCCCGGCGCATGACCGGCGCGGCGAGCAAGTACTGCAGCCAGGCCGCGGCGCATCATGGCGAGCAACTGATTAAGCAAGCTGCGCTCGGCGCCTTGAGCGAAAGGCGCATCCCTGGCACCATTGCTAGGGCGGTCAGTCGGCCGGGCGGCCGCTGCCCGATACGGGCGGAGGAAAGTCCGGGCTCCACGGAGACACGGTGCCGGATAACGTCCGGCGGGGGCGACCCCAGGGAAAGTGCCACAGAGAAGAGACCGCCGCGGCTTCGGCCGCGGTAAGGGTGAAACGGTGCGGTAAGAGCGCACCGCGCCTCCGGCGACGGAGGCGGCACGGCAAACCCCACCGGGAGCAAAGCCGAATAGGGATGACGCGGGAAAGCTTTTCCCAGTCCGGTCTTCGGACCGTCATCCGGGTAGGCTGCTCGAGGCGCCGGGTAACCGGCGTCCCAGAGGAATGGCCGCCACGCGGGAGCAATCCCGCCATACAGAACCCGGCTTACAGGCCGGCTGATGCATACGTGGGAAGGCTCGGCGGGACGACCGCCGGGCCTTCGCCTTTTGCGGGACCGGCGTCGAAGCCTCCGGTTTCCCGGTGAAGCGGCCAGGAATAAATCACCGCCATTCCAGACGGCGGTGCGGCGCGCCACGCCCCTAGCGGAATACCTTTACGAGTAAAAATATTGTGGGAGTCGGCGGGAACGGGCCGCCGCAAGCCCGCGTTAGCCGGACGAAACCCGCCAATCTCTGTTGCACTGCAGCAAAGTGGGCTTGTCGGATCGGCTCGGATCGATAGCTTCGATCCTACACAGACGGGAGGCGACCTTGGCTATGACCCGTGGATTCAACGTTCTTGCCGCCTTCTCGGCGTTCGCGTTCTTGGGAGCCGTGCTCCTCGGCCTATTCTGAAGGCAAAACAATAGCTTAGAAGCGCCGGAAGGGACCCTTCCGGCGTTTCGCTTTTCAGGCCGCGGCTTCCCGCCGGGGCCGCGCCGGATCGTAGGCGAGGATCGGCGACAGCCAGCGTTCGGCTTCGGCCACCGGCCAGCCCTTGCGCGCCGCGTAATCCGTCGACCTGGTCGCGGTCGATGCGGCCGACGCCGAAGTAGGCGCTCTCGGGATGGGAGAAGTAGAGACCGCGACACCGCCGCCCCCGGCCACATGGCGTAGCTCTCGGTGAGCTTCACGCCGATCGCGGCCTCGACCTCGAGGAGCTCGAACAGGGTCCCCTTCTCCGTGTGATCGGGCTGGGCCGGATAGCCCGGCGCCGGCCGGATGCCGCGGTACTTCTCGGCGATGAGTTCGGCCTTGGTCAGCCGCTCGTCCGGGGCATAGGCCCAGAACTCCCGGCGCACCCGCTCATGCATGTGCTCGGCGAAGCGCCTCGGCGAGCCGGTCGGCGAGCGCCTTGAGCAGGATCGCCGAGTAGTCGTCGTTGGCGTTCTTGAGGGCATCCGCCCGTTCGTCCTCGCCGATGCCGGCCGTGACGGCGAAGCCGCCGATGTAGTCGGGCACGCCCGCGGGCGCCACGAAGTCGGCGAGCGCGAGGTTGGCGCGGCCGTCGCGCCGGCGGCATCTGCTGGCGCAGCGTATGCAGCGCCGCGAGACGCTCGGTCCGCGCCTCGTCCTTCCAACAGCACGATGTCGTCGCCGTCGGCGTTGGCGGGCCAGAAGCCGACGACGGCGCGCGCGCTCAGCCACTTTTCCTTGACCACGCGGTCGAGCATGGCGAGCGCATCCTCGATGCAGCGCGCGGGCCGCCTCGCCGATCTTCGGCGTCGTCGAGGATCGCCGGATAGCGTCCCGGTGAGCTCCCAGGCGGCGAAGAACGGCGTCCAGTCGATGTAGGGCACGAGCGTCGGCGAGGTCCGCCTCGACGACGCGCGTACCGAGGAAGCTCGGCTTCGGCGGCGCGTAGGCGGCGAAGTCGAGCTTGAGCCGGTTGGCGCGCGCCTCGCGCGAGCGGCACCCGGTGCGCGTCGTCGGTCGAGCGCGCGTGCGCTTCGGCGAGACGCAGCGTATTCGGTCTTGCGTCTCGGCGACGAGACCCTTGCGCCGCTCCGGGTCGAGCAGGTTCGAGACCACGCCGACGGCGCGGCTCGCGTCGATCACGTGCAGCGCCTGGCCGCGATGATAATTGGGCGCGATCTTCACCGCCGTATGCACCCGGCTCGTGGTGGCGCCGCCGATCAGCAACGGCAGGTTGAAGCCCTGGCGCTCCATCTCGGTCGCCACATGGCACATCTCGTCGAGCGACGGCGTGATCAGGCCGGAGAGCCCGATGATATCCGCCTTCTCGGTCGCGCGCGGTGTCGAGGATCTTCTGCGCCGGCACCATGACGCCGAGGTCGATCACCTCGTAGTTGTTGCACTGGAGCACGACGCCGACGATGTTCTTGCCGATGTCGTGCACGTCGCCCTTGACGGTGGCCATCACGATCTTGCCCGCCGCCGGCGCGCCGCCGAGGCCGTGCTCGTCCTTCTCCTGCTCCATGTAGGGCATGAGGATAGGCGACGGCCTGCTTCATCACGCGCGCCGACTTCACCACCTGCGGCAGGAACATCTTGCCCGAGCCGAACAGGTCGCCGACCACGTTCATGCCGTCCATCAGCGGCCCTTCGATCACCGCGAGCGGCCGCGGCGCGGCCTTGCGCGCCTCCTCCGTGTCCACCTCGATGAAATCGGTGATGCCGTGCACGAGCGCGTGCTCGAGCCGCTTCTCCACCGGCAGCTCGCGCCAGGCGAGATCGGCTTCGGCCCGCTCGCGGCCGCCGCCCTTGAAGCGCTCGGCGAGCGCCAGCAGCCGGTCGGTCGCGTCGGGCCGGCGGTTCAGCACCACGTCCTCGCAGGCCTCGCGCAGCTCCGGCTCGAGGTCGTCGTAGACCGCGAGCTGGCCGGCGTTGACGATGCCGATGTCCATGCCGGCCTTGATCGCGTGATAGAGGAACACCGCGTGCATCGCCTCGCGCACCTGCTCGTTGCCGCGGAAGGAGAACGACAGGTTCGACACGCCGCCCGAGACGTGGGCGTGCGGCAGGTTCTGGCGGATCCAGCGCGTCGCCTCGATGAAGTCGACGCCGTAGCCGGCGTGCTCCTCGATGCCGGTCGCGACCGCGAAGATGTTGGGATCGAAGATGATGTCCTCGGGCGGGAAGCCGACCTCGTCGACGAGGATCCTGTAGGCGCGTGCGCAGATCGTGGTCTTGCGCTCGAGCGTGTCGGCCTGGCCCTTCTCGTCGAAGGCCATGACCACGACGGCGGCGCCGTAGCGGCGCACCAGGCGGGCATGGGCGAGGAACGCCTCCTCGCCTTCCTTCATCGAGATCGAGTTGACGATGCCCTTGCCCTGCACGCACTTCAGCCCCGCCTCGATCACCGTCCACTTCGACGAGTCGACCATGATCGGCACCCGCGCGATGTCGGGCTCGGCGGCGATCAGGTTGAGGAAGGTGACCATGGCCTTCTCGGAATCGAGCAGGCCCTCGTCCATGTTGACGTCGATCACCTGCGCCCCGCCCTCGACCTGCTCGCGGGCCACCGCGAGCGCCGCGCGTGTAATCGCCGGCCTTCATCGAGCTTGCGGAAGCGCGCCGAGCCCGTGACGTTGGTGCGCTCGCCGATGTTGACGAACGGAATTTCCGGACGAGCTCGAAGGGCTCGAGCCCCGCGAGGCGCAGCCGCTGCGGCACCTCGGGAATCTTGCGCGGCGGCTTGCCCTGCACGGCGTCCGCAATGGCGCGGATGTGGGCCGGCGTGGTGCCGCAGCAGCCGCCGACGATGTTGACGAGGCCCGCCTCGGCGAACTCGCCCAGGATGCTCGGCCATGAACTCCGGGCTTTCGTCGTAATCGCCGAACTCGTTGGGCAGGCCCGCGTTCGGGTAGGCGCAGACCAGCGGTCGGCGCGATGCGCGCGATCTCCGCCACGTGGGCGCGCATCTCCTTGGCGCCGAGCGCGCAGTTGAAGCCGATCGACGAGGGGCTTGGCGTGCGCCATCGAAATCCAGAACGCCGCCGGCGTCTGGCCCGACAGCGTGCGGCCGGAGCGGTCGGTGATGGTGCCGGAGATCATCACCGGCAGACGAATGCCGCGCTCGTCGAACAGGCTCTCGATGGCGAAGATCGCGGCCTTGGCGTTGAGCGTGTCGAAGATGGTCTCGATCAGGAGCATCTCGGCGCCGCCGTCGATGAGGCCGCGCGCCTGCTCGGCGTAGGCCGCCGCCAGATCGTCGAACGACGTGGCGCGGAAGCCGGGGTTCGACACGTCCGGCGAGATCGACGCGGTGCGGTTGGTGGGGCCGAGCGCGCCCGCGACGAAGCGGCGGCGGCCGTCCCCTTTCTCGGCCATGACCGCGGCGGCGCGGGCGAGCTTGGCGCCCGCCACGTTCAGCTCGTAGGCGAACTCCTCCAGACCGTAATCGGCCTGCGCGATGCGCGTGGAGGAGAAGGTGTTGGTCGAGACGATGTCGGCGCCGGCCTGGAAGTAGGCGAGATGGATGTCGCGGATCGCGTCGGGCCTGGAGAGGTTGAGCAGATCGTTGTTGCCGCGCACCTCGCGGTTCCACGCGTCGAAGCGGGCACCGCGGTAGCCCGCCTCGTCGAGGCCGAAGGCCTGGATCATGGTGCCCATGGCGCCGTCGAGCACGAGGATGCGCTCGGCCGCGGCCTTGCGGAGCGCGGCTTCGACCTCGGCGCCGTCGGCGGGTTGGGGCTCGAACTTGTTCATTGCAACGCTACTTTCAGGCGGCCGCCTGCGCCGGCTCCGGGCGCAGGCCGAGGAGGTGGCAGATGGCATAGGTGAGATCGGCGCGGTTCAGCGTGTAGAAGTGGAATTCGCACACGCCACGGTCGAGAAGCTCCAGCACCTGCTCGGCTGCGACGGCGGCGGCGATCAGCCGGCGCGTCGCCGGGTCCTGGTCGAGGCCTTCGAAGCGCCGCGCCAGCCACCCCGGCACCGCCGCCCCGCACTTCTCGGCGAAGCTCCGCGCCTGGTCGAAGTTGAGCACCGGCATCAAGCCAGCCACCACCGGGATGGCGATGCCGCGCGCCCGCACCCGGTCGAGGAAGCGGAAATAGACGTCGTTTTCGAAGAAGAACTGGGTGATCGCTCGGGTCGCGCCGGCGTCCACCTTCTGCTGGAGCACGTCGAGATCGGCCTCGAGGCTCGGGCTTTCCGGATGCCTTTCGGGAAAGCAGGCGACCGAGATCTCGAAGTCGCCGATGCGCTTCAGCCCGCCCACGAGATCGGCGGCGTAAGGATAGCCGCCCGGATGCGGCTCGTAGCGGGCGCCGGCGCCTGCCGCCGGATCGCCGCGCAGCGCCACCACATGGCGCACGCCCGCGGCCCAGTAGGCCCGGCCCACGTCGTCCACCTCGGCGCGCGTCGCGCCGACGCAGGTGAGATGCGCCGCCGGCACGAGCCGCGTCTCGGCGAGCAGACGCACGATGGTGGCGTGGGTGCGCTCGCGCGTGGAGCCGCCGGCGCCGTAGGTGACCGACACGAAGCGCGGGCACAGCGGCGCGAGCCGCCCGATCGACGACCATAGCGTCGCTTCCATCTCCGCCGTCTTGGGCGGGAAGAACTCGAAGGACACCGCGATCGATGCGCTCTGCTCGCGGCTGGCGCGCAGATCGGCGGCGCTCATGCGACCTCCCGGGCTGGCCGCGCCATCAGCACGCGCGGATCGCGAGCGAGCCACAGGGAAACGGTGAGCGTGCCCTCGCCGCCCGGGTCGGGCGCGAGCATTTGGTGCAGCGTCGGCTCCAAGCCGGCAGCACGCAGCCACTGGGCCACCGTGTCCTCGGCGAAGCCGAGGCGGCGGTGGGCATGGGCCTCGCGCAGGAACTCCAGGTCGTGCGGCGCGAAGTCGATCACCAGGAGCCGGCCGCCGGGACGCAACATGCGCGCCGCTTCGGCGATGGCGCGCTCGCCGTCGTCGAGGAAATGCAGCACCTGATGCAGGATGACCACGTCGAAGGTCTCGCGCCCGAGCACGAGGTTGTAGATGTCGCCCTGGCGCACGGTGCAGTTCTTCAGGCCGGCGCGCTCCAGATTGGCGCGCGCCATCGCCAGCATCTCCGGATTGAGATCGACGCCGACGCCGCGCTCGATCTCGGCCCCGAACAGTTCGAGCATGCGGCCGGTGCCGGTGCCGAGGTCGAGGAGCGTGTCGATGCGCACGCCGTGGAGCGCCTCGCGCACGGCGGTCTCGACCGCCGCCTCCGCCACGTGCAAGCGGCGGATCTCGTCCCAATGACGCGCGTGCTTGCGGAAATAGGCCTGCGCCGCGGCGGCCCGCGCCCGGCGCACTTCGGCCAGGCGCTCGCGGTCGCGCGCGAGCACCGGATCGGCGGGATCGACGAGGGCGGTGAGCGTCGCGGCGAGCGCGGCGCCACCGCCTTCCGCTGCGCGGCGGTGGAAGGTCCAGCTCGCCTCGCGGAAGCGCTCGATCAGCCCGGCTTCGGCCAGGAGCTTGAGGTGGCGGGAGATGCGCGGCTGCGACTGGCCGAGGATCTCGGTGAGGTCGGAAACCGTGAGCTCCGCCTCGCCGAGCAGCGCCAGCAGACGCAGGCGCGTGTCCTCCGCCGCGGCCTTGAGGCCTTCGAGCAGCGGAGAATAGGCGAGCCGGCGGTCGTTCGCGTCCATAAGGGAGCGCCTCGTTGGACCCACGAAGGGGATAGTGCCCAATGATATACGCAGAGTCAAAGAGGATATAAAGATATCTTTATATCATTATTTCTGTGGAAATCGAGCCCATTAGGCTTTCCGGCAGAAAAAGCCCAGGTTCGTGCTAGTCAATGCGGCCGCGCCCGCTTGAACCGCCGCGCGCCCGCACCGAGACCTTTCCGTGCCTGAACGACTGCTCGAAGACGAAGAGGTTGACCTGCGCGAGGGCGAAGTCGCCATCGCGTTGCCGGCGCGCTTCGACGCCGGCCTGCACTACGTCGGCGTGATCCGCACCCCGTGGAAGCGGCGCACCGACTGCCCGAAGAACGGCCGCGAGTCGACCGCGGTGTGCACCATCGAGGTGGCGAAGCCCTACGAAGCGGCGCTCGCCGGCATCGATTCCTTCTCGCACCTGGTGGTCATCTATTTCATGGACCGCGCTCGGCGCGATCTCGTCACCCAGATGCCGCGCCACCTCACCGTCCCGCGCGGCACCTTCGCCTTGCGCTCGCCGGTGCGGCCGAATCCCATCGCGCTTTCCGTCGTGCGCCTGGTCAAGGCCGA
Source organism: uncultured Alphaproteobacteria bacterium (assembly GCA_963792635.1). Lineage (GTDB taxonomy): Bacteria > Pseudomonadota > Alphaproteobacteria > Rhizobiales > Xanthobacteraceae > DATNNN01. The sequence continues at coordinate 34,799 of CAWBWX010000005.1, read as the reverse complement.
GGGCCGCAAGCTCTCGGTGGTCGGTCTCGACTGCATCGACGGCACGCCGCTCCTCGACCTGAAGCCCTATCTGCCCACAGTCGATGCCGCCAACCCGGAACATCACGGCTAGTTCATGCGCATCGCGATCATGGCGGCGGGGGCGGTCGGTGGCTATTTCGGAGCGCGGCTCGCCGCCGCCGGCGAGGACGTGCACTTCATCGCCCGCGGCGCCCATCTCGACGCCATGCGCAAGAACGGCCTCAAGCTCGACAGCGACGCCGGCGAACTGCACTTGCCCAAGGTGAACGTCACCGACGATCCGGCGGCGGTCGGCCCGGTCGATGTCGTGCTGTTCGCGGTCAAGCTTTGGGACACCGAGCGCGCCGCCGAGCTCACCCGCCCGCTGCTCGGCGCCGATACCGCGGTCATCACGCTGCAGAACGGCATCGACAGCGTCGAGCGCCTCGATCCCGTCCTCGGCCCGCGGCACGTGGTGGGCGGCATCACCTACATCAGTACGACGATCTCCGCCCCCGGCGTCATCCATCACATCGGCAAGCTTGCCGACATCGTCTGCGGCGAGCGCGACGGCAAGCCTTCGCCGCGCCTCACCGCGCTTGCCGACGCGGCGAAGAAGGCGGGCTTCCAGTTCCGCATCAGCCCCAACATCGATCTCGACCGCTGGCGCAAGTTCATCTTCCTCAGCGCCTTCGCCGGCGTCACCGCGCTAACGCGCCAATCTATCGGCGCGATCATGGCCGACGATGACATGCGCGAACTCGCCCGCGCGCTGTTCGCGGAATCGAGCGCCGTCGGACGCGCACAAGGCATTGCGCTGCCTAATGAATTTGTCGACCAGCAGATGGCGATTGCCGAGCGCATGCCCGCCGCCATGAAGGCCTCCATGGCGCAGGATCTCGAGCGCGGCAATCGCCTCGAGGTGGAATGGCTGTCCGGCGCGGTGGCGCGGATCGGCCGCGCCGCCAACGTGTCGACGCCGGCGCATGCCGCGGTCTACGCCGCGCTCAAGCCCTTCCGGCTCGGGACGCCACGATGATCGCGCGCGTCCGCGCGCGGTCGCGCTCGAAAGCGCCGACGCTCAACCCGGCGGCCATCCTGCCCGCGCCGGCCGCCGCCGGGCGGGATCTGCGCCTCGATTTCTTCCGCGGCCTGTCGCTATGGTTCATCTACCTCGACCATATGCCGTCGAACGTCATCGCCTGGTCCACGGTGCGCAACTACGGTTTCAGCGACGCCGCCGAAATCTTCGTTTTCATCTCCGGCTACACCGTCGCCTACGTCTACGGCCGCGTTATGCGCGAGCGCGGCTTCGTGGTCGGGACCGCGCGGCTGCTCAAGCGCGTGTGGCAGATCTACGTCGCCTTCGTCTTCCTGCTCGTCTTCTATCTCGCCCAGATCGCCTACGTGTCGAGCCGCTTCGAAAACCCGCTCTTCGCGGAGGAATTCGGCATGTTCCACTTCCTCCAGGATCCGGCCTACACGCTGATTCAGGCGCTGCTGCTCCGTTTCCTGCCCGCCAACGTCGACGTGCTGCCGCTCTACATCGTGCTGATGCTGTTCTTCCCGCCGGTGCTGTGGCTGCTCTTGCGCAAGCCCGACCTCACGCTCGGACTCTCGTTCCTGTTCTACGTCGCCGCGCGGGTGTTCGGCTGGAACCTGTCGCTCTATCCCTATGGCAGCGGCTGGTCGTTCAACCCGTTCACCTGGCAGTTGCTGTTCGTGATCGGCGCCTGGTGCGCGCTCGGCGGAGCGCGGCGCCTGCAGCCGATCCTGCGCTCCAATCTCGTGGTCGCCGTCGGCGTGGTCTACCTCTTCCTCGCCATGCTTCTGCAGCTGAGCTGGGTGGTGCCGGCATCGGCCTCCTACCTGCCGAGCTGGCTGCTGATTCTGCCCCTCGACAAGCCCTCGCTGTCGCTCCTGCGACTCGCCCACTTCCTGACGCTCGCCGTCATCGTCGTGCACTACGTGCCGAGCGACGCCCGCTTCCTGCGGACCTGGTGGGCGTGGCCAATTCTCCTTTGTGGCCAGCATTCCCTGGAGGTCTTCTGCGCCGGGGTCTTCCTCTCGTTTACCGCCTATTTCGTGCTGGTCGAGTTCTCAAACCGAGTATTCATGCAGGTTTTGGTGAGTTTCCTGGGGATTGCTTTGATGGTACTGCTGGCTGCAGGTATGACCTGGTACAGGGGTATCGAACGCCGGGCGGCGCCCGTAGCCGGACCGGTGGCGGAATGAACACGCGGGGGGAAGAGACCCTATGAGGGTGTTTGCGCTTGCGGCGATCTTCGCGATCGCGGCGCCGGCTTCCGTCAACGCCGGCATCGACGAACGCTGCGCCGTGCCCGCGGAGGTGATCGAGACGTCGGCAACCCTGACGCGTACCGGGCTTGCCATCAAGCGCGGGCGGCTCGACGTGATGGTGCTCTCCGGCGCGCCGGCGCAAACCGCCGCCGGCGGACTGAACAAGTATCCCTTCTTCCTCGAGCAGGCGCTGCGCGAACGGCTACGCGACGTGGAGATCAGAGTGTTTTCCCGCGTCGAGCCGCGCCGCACCGTGATGGAGATCATGCCTGGGCTGCCGCGTATGCTCGACGAGCTGAAGCCCAACCTCGTGGTCTGGCAGAGCGGGACCATCGAGGCGCTGCGCGGCGTCGACCCCGACGGCTACGGCCGCAAGCTCGACGCCGGAGTCGAATCCGTGCAGAAGCGCGGCGCCGACGTTCTCCTGATCAATCCCCAGTTCAGCCCACGCACCGACTTCATGATCGACCGCTCCGGCTACACCGAACATATGCGCTGGGTGGCGCAGACGCGCGACGTCCCGTTCTTCAATCGCTTCGAGGTGATGCGTCACTGGAGCGAGAGCGGCGCCTTCGATCTTGCCGCCGTGCGCGACAACGGCACCTTCGAGCAGGTGCATCGCTGCATCGGCCAGCTTCTCGGCGAGGTCATCGTGCGCGCCGCCGCGCTCAACCGCAACGCGGGACGCTGACCGTGGCCGCACGCCGTTTCCTTCCCGCCGCCGCCATCTTGCTGGCCGCCGGTGTCTTTGCCACGCCGCTCGGCGCCGACGAGCCGTCGACGCCGCGCATCGATTGCCTGACTTCCAACGACGCGGCGCGTCTCGGCGCACCCCTGAAGCGCTTCACCGAGCGGCTGATGCAGCGCGCGCCGGTGAAGATCGTGGCCTTCGGCTCCTCGTCCACCGCCGGCGCCGGAGCAACCATCCCGGAGAACAACTACCCGAACCGCCTCGCCGTCGAGCTCAGCGAGCTATTTGACGGAACGCCGGTGCAAGTGGTCAACCGCGGCGTCGGCGGCGAAGACGCCCGCGAGATGCTGATCCGCCTCGACCGCGACGTGCGCGACGAGCAGCCGGACCTCATCCTGTGGCAGGTCGGCACCAACGCCCTTCTGCGCGAAGACGGCATCGCACTCGAGGCCGGCGTGATCCGCGAGGGTCTCGCCCGCATGCGCGCCACCGGCGCCGACGTGGTGGTGATCGACCCGCAGTACGCGCCGAAAGTGCTCAAGGATCCCGACGCCGAGCCGATGGTGGCGCTGCTCTCGTCGATCGCCGCCGAGAACGGCGTGCCGGTGTTCCGCCGCTTCGCCCTGATGCGCCAGTGGCGCGAGCGCGGCGTGCCGTTCGAGACCATCCTCTCCCCCGACCTCTTCCACATGAACGACTGGAGCTATCGTTGCTTCGCCCGCAATCTGGCGAACGCGCTGGTCACCTCGTTCAAGGAAGCCGCGGCGTTGATCAAGCCGCAAGGCACGCGCACGGCCAATGCCGCCGAGGCGCCGCAGCTGATGCAGGTCTCCGCCGTCCCGCACTGACGCGGTTCCTATTGCTTCGCGGGCTGAAGGGCCGGTGGCTGCTATCCCTCAACGACAAGCTGGAGGTGTGCGCGCTGTTCGGCAACTCCCCATCCGCCCACCCGGGAGTGCCGTCAGCGATAAAGATACTCGCGCGTCGACGGCAGGCCGGAGGGCCCGCGCGTTCGCTTCGAGGTGAGCGTCTGGAATATGCCGTAGCTGCCGCGCGCGAACCCAATCGAAGAGAGCCCGAGATAAAGGATCCATAGCCGGGTCTTCGCGCTGCCGACCTCGCGCTCCGCCGCCGCACGATTGGCCGACAGACGGTCGTGCCAGTGCCGCGTGGTGCGTTCATAGTGCTCGCGCCAGGCCTCGACATCGTGCACCTCGAAGCCGTAGCGCTCGAGATTGGCGACCGACATGCCGAGATGGTCGAGCGCGCCACCCGGAAAAATATACCGCTCAGTCGCGATGATGGTTGGGATCTTCTTCTTCTGCAGTCGCTCGTAGTCCCGCGAGCGCAGCGCGATCGAGTGGTGCAGGTAGAGCCCGCCCGGCTTCAGCATACGATAGATGGTCCGAAAATAGGTCGGGTAATTGGCGCCGCCGACATGCTCGAACATGCCGATCGAGGCGATCTTGTCGAATTCGTCCTCGATCAGCGAATAGTCGCGCAACTCGATCGTCACCTTGTCCTCGAGTCCGAGGCGCGAGATCTTTTCCTTCGCAAACTTGAATTGCTCTTCGGCCAGCGTCACGCCGACAGCACGAACGCCATAATGCTTGGCAGCATGACAGACGAGCGCGCCCCAGCCGCACCCGATGTCGAGCAAGCGCTCGCCCGGCTGCAAGCGCAACTTGCGGCAGATCATGTCGAGCTTGTCGTGCTGCGCAGTCGCCAGATCGTTGTTCCAGTCCCTGAAATAAGCGCAGCTATAGACCATCTCCGGGTCCAGAAAGAGCGCGTAAAACGCGTTGGAGAGGTCGTAGTGATACTGGATGTTCTCCTTGTTGGCTTTATCGCTCCCGTCCTTGCGCGCCTCGTGGCCGCGAATGTTCTCGAGCGGCCACGGCCCGCCGCGCGGCACGAACAAGAACTTCATCGCGGTCGCCAGCGCCAGTTTCTTGTTCAGACCTCTTCTGATCTCCCTGGTGCGCATCTTGGGCCACTGCTTGAACAGGTCGAACACCGTGCCGTTGCGGACATCGATGCGCGCGGCGACCCAAAGATTAAGAAACGTGTCGAGGTTCGGCCGCCGGATCAACGCCGCGATGACGCCTTCGTCGGCGATGACAAGGGAGAACGCACTCGGCTTGAGGTCGGCGGGTACGGTGGAGCCGTCCCATAGAACGATGCCGAGATCGAGCGAAAGCAACTCGCGGATGTGGGCGAGCAACCGCTTGAAAGATTCCAGCCGTCGTGCGGCTTTTCTGTTTGCCGGTGCGTTCATGCGCGGCTGCCCAACCCGGTCAAATTTCAACCAGCCGAAATCTAGCAGAGGGTGTTCTCGGCGCCAGCTATTCGGGGCTGTGAACCGCCTACTACCTGCTGCAGCGGCAGCCGTCGCTGAAGATCGCGATCGTGGAGAAGGACGGAAATTCGAAATTGCGCGCTACAGTACTGTTCTGGCCGGCTAGCCCAACGCCAACACCATGCAGGTGGTCGTGCCGTGGGCGTAGAGCTTGCCCTCGCGGTCGATCAGCTTTCCCTCGCCGGTGCCGATGCGCGAGCCCACGTGGATGGCGCGTCCCTCGCAGCGCAGGAGCCCCGTGGTGGGCAGGATCGGGCGCACCAGGTTCACCTTCAGCTCCAGCGTGGTGTAGGCGGAGCCCGCGGGGATCTTGGTCTGCACCGCGCAGCTCATGGCCGAAATCGAGGAGCGTGCAGGCGACGCCGCCGTGCACCGTACCCGCCGGGTTGAGCTGATGCTCGCCGGTCTCCAGCTCGAAGACGGCGAGCCCGGGTTCTGCTTCCACCAAGCGGAAGCCGAGGAGATGGCAGATCGGCGGCTGCGGGATCTCGCCGCTCGCGATCTTACGCAGCAAGTCGAGCCCGCCCATCGTGCGGAACGCTTGTGCGCTGATGCCGGGGTCCGGCCAGGTGACGTTACGGCCTCTTTGGCTTTCTGAAATCCTTCGACACGTGCGCCCCCTTGGTTGGCGAACGAACTCTACAGGCAAATCCGAGAAGCCGCTTGTGCGCCGGCGGCCCCGCGTCCTACGCTTCCGGCTCACCTTGGAGAAACCAATGGCCGCATTGCAGATCATCGGGGTTCCGATATCGAATTTCGTCCGCGTGGTTCGCATGGCAGCCCACGAGAAGGGCGTGCCCTACGAGTTCGTTCCAGCCGCCCCGCACTCGCCGGAGGCCAAGGCAATTCATCCCGCCGGCAAGATTCCGGTCATGCGCCACGGCGACGTGACGTTGTTCGAATCGCGCGCCATCGTCCACTACATCGACGAGCACTTCGCCGGACCGCCGCTCACCTTCGGCGACAAGCACGCCGACGCCCTGGTCGAGCAATGGGTTTCCTACGTGACTACGGTGACCGACCCGCTGCTCGTTCGCCGCTATCTGTTCGCCTATCTCTTTCCCAAGACCCCGGACAAGAAGCCGGATCGCGCCGTGATCGACGAGCTCCTGCCGGCCGTGACGCGCGAGATCGAGGTGCTGGATGCGGCGATCAACGCCAGCGGCCATCTGGTCGGCGACCGCTTCAGTCTCGCCGACATGTATCTCCTGCCCGTCGTTCACTTCGCGCGCCGGCTGCCGGAAACTGGCGAGCTCATCGGCAAGAGCAAGAATCTGGCGCGCTATCATGAGCGCCACAAGGAGCGCGAAAGCTTCAAGGCGACGGAGCCGCCGCCGCGCAAGGCCGCTGCCTAGCGTCCGCCCCGCGTCATGTGATCGAGCACGGCCGCCGTCGGCCAGCAATCGACCTTGAGGCGGTTCGCCTTCTGGTATTGGCCCAGCGCCGAGCGCGTCAGCATGCCCGCCTTGCCGTCGATCTTGTCGCGGTAGAATCCGCGCGCGGTGAGAATCTGCTGCATGCGCTCGAGCTCGGCGGTCTTCATCTGCGTGACCTTGCCCCATGGCTGCTGCCACGGCGGCTCGCCGGCGATGCGGTCGGCGAGGTGGCCGACGAACAGCACGTACAGATCGGAGAAATTGTAGTCCTTGAGCACGTAGTAGTTCCGGGTGGTGAGGAACGCCGGGCCGTAGAGCCCGGCCGGCAGCAGCAGCGACGCGCGCTCCGCTAGTTCCCGCTCGGTCAGCTTGCGGTCGTGCGCCGGCACGAATCCGAGCTGCCGCCATTCGGCGAGCGTCTTCGTCACTTCCGGCACGCCGATGGTGCAGTCCACGTTCGCCGGCGCCCGAACCTCGTAGGCCCAGCGCTGGCCGCGCTGCCAGCCCTTGCCGGCGAGCTGGCTGCCGGTGGAGGCGAGCGCGTCCGGGATCGAGCTCCAGATGTCGCGGCGCCCGTCGCCGTCGAAGTCGACGGCGAACTTGTTGAAGTCGGTGGGCAGGAATTGGGTGAGCCCCATGGCGCCGGCCCACGAGCTCTTCATGTCGGCGAGCCGGATGTCGCCGTCCTGCAAAATCTTCAGCGCCAGGAGGAATTCCTGGCGGAACTGCTCGCGCCGCCGGCCGATGTAGCTCTGTGTGGCGAGCACGCGCACCGCGTTGTGCGGCAGCTTCTGCGCGCCGTAGTTCGTCTCCCGCGCCCAGATGGCGAGAATCACCGGCGTCGGCACGCCGAAGCGCCGCTCCACGGCGGCGAGCGTCGCCCGGTGCTCCGCCGCGAGCTTCTTGCCCTGCGCCGCCAGCCGCGTGAACGAGCCTTCCGCGAGGTACTCGGCCGGTGTCGAGACGAACTCGGGCTGCGGCGTCGGCGCCCGGCCGGGGATGTCGAGGTCGGGCAGCGTCAGATCGAGCTCGAGGCCGCGGGTTGCGGCATCGAAGGTCTGGCGCGAGACGCCGAGCGCCTGGGCCTGCGGCCACAAATCGGCGAGCCATTTCGCGAATGCCGCGTCGGCGGCGGAAGCCGGGGCGGCAAAGAGCGCCAACCCCAGCGTCAGCCAGACGAGCCGGGGGCGTGCGCCCTGGAAAAGGATGCGCATCGTCACCGGTCGGAAGCCTCTCGCATATTTACAACCTTCAGTTTAGGCTGGTCGTAGAAATTCTGATGGGGGACTTCCCTTGATCAACCAACGCTTCTTCTTCGACCAAGTGCGCGGAAACCTTTTCCAAGGCAAGCTCTCGGCCTCGCAGGCGAAGGGCCTGAGCGCAATCCTCGACGAGTGGGAAAAGAGCTACGCCGCCAAGGACGACCGCTGGCTCGCCTACGCGCTCGCCACGACCCACCACGAGACCGCGCGCACCATGCTGCCGATCCATGAATTCGGCGGCAACGCCTACTTTCACAGGATGTACGACAAAAATGGGTCGCGGCCGAAGGTCGCGAAAGAACTCGGCAACACCGAGGCCGGCGACGGCGTGCGCTTCCACGGTCGCGGTTATGTCCAGCTCACCGGCCGGCGGAACTACAAGCGCATGGGCGACGTCGTCGGCGCCAACCTCGTCAGCGATCCCGACAAGGCCATGGACCCGACCATCGCCACCCGGATCCTGTTCGAAGGCATGGCCAGCGGCTTCTTCACCGGCAAGAAGCTCCCCGACTATTTCAACAAGAACACCGAGAACTGGATCGAGGCGCGCCGCATCATCAACCGGCTCGACAAAGCCGAGATGATCGCCGGCTACGGCAAGAAGTACTACGCCGCGATCAGTCACACGGTCTGACCCGGCCACGCATCCTCTGCGCGACGCGGAACCGTCGCGGTTCAGGCATGCGCTTTCGCCTTATGCGCACTCTCCGTCGGATAGGTGATGCGGTCGACCATGGCGATGCCGATCGCCGACAGGATGAAAACTACGTGGATGATCGTCTGCCACATCACGCCGGTCTCGGTGTAGACGGTGCGCCCGGTGCCGAGGCCGCCGGCCTCGATGAAGGTGCGCAGGAGGTGGATCGACGAGATGCCGATGATCGCCATGGCGAGCTTCACCTTGAGGATGCTGGCGTTGACGTGGCTCAGCCACTCCGGCTGATCGGGATGGCCCTCCAGGCGCAGGCGCGACACGAAGGTCTCGTAGCCGCCGACGATCACCATCACGAGCAGGTTTGAGATCATCACCACGTCGATCAAACCCAGCACCACCAGCATGATCTGCTGCTCGCTGAAGGTGAAGGAATGCAGGATCAGGTGCCATAGCTCCTTCAAGAACAGGATGACGTAGACACCCTGGGCGACGATCAGCCCGAGGTAGAGCGGAAGCTGCAGCCAGCGTGAGCCGAAGATGAGCTGCGGCAGCGGCCGCAGGCCTGGCCGATCTATGACGAGCGTTTCGGGAGTCATTGACATTGCGTTCCTCCAACGAGAAGCGTTCGGGAGAGTTCCGCGGCGACGAATCGACGACGCCTTACCGCGTGAACTTCTTATACTTGATCCGGTGCGGGATATCGGCGCCGATGCCGAGGCGGCGTTTCTTATCTTCTTCATAGGCCTCGAAGTTGCCCTCGAACCATTCCACGTGACTGTCGCCTTCGAAGGCGAGGATGTGGGTGGCGATGCGGTCCAAGAAAAACCGATCGTGGCTGATGATGACGGCGCAGCCGGCGAAGTCCTCGAGCGCCTCCTCGAGCGCCCGGAGCGTCTCCACGTCGAGGTCGTTGGTCGGCTCGTCGAGGAGCAGCACGTTGGCGCCCGACTTCAGCATCTTGGCGAGGTGCACCCGGTTGCGCTCGCCGCCCGATAGCGCGCCCACCTTCTTCTGCTGGTCGGAGCCCTTGAAGTTGAACGCCGCCACATAGGCGCGGCTTGGCATCTCGCGGGTGCCGAGCTTCAAAATATCCTCGCCGCCGGAGATTTCCTCCCACACGTTCTTCTTGCCATCCAGACTATCGCGGCTCTGGTCGACGTAGCCGAGCTTGGCCGTATCGCCCACCTTGATCGCGCCCTGGTCCGGCTTTTCCTGGCCGGTGATCAGGCGAAAGAGCGTGGTTTTCCCCGCGCCGTTCGGACCGATGACGCCCACGATGCCGCCGGGCGGCAGCTTGAAGGACAAGCCCTCGAATAGGAGCAGGTCGCCGTAGGCCTTGCCGAGGCCGTCCGCCTCGATCACGAGGTCGCCGAGGCGCGGGCCTGGCGGAACGATGATCTGCGCCGACCCCGGGCCGCGGTCGGTGGATTGCGCGATCATCTCCTCGTAGCGCTGGATGCGCGCCTTGCCCTTGGCCTGGCGCGCCTTGGGCGACGCCGCCATCCATTCGCGCTCGCGCGCGATGGTGCGCTGGCGCGCTTCCTCCTCGCGGCCCTCCTGCTCGAGGCGCTTCTGCTTCTGCCCGAGCCAGGACGTGTAATTGCCCTGGTAGGGAATACCGCGGCCGCGGTCGAGCTCGAGGATCCAGCCGGTGACGTGGTCGAGGAAGTAGCGGTCGTGGGTGACGATGAGCACCGCGCCCGGATACTTCTCCAGATGCGTCTCGAGCCAGGCGACGGTCTCGGCGTCGAGATGGTTGGTGGGCTCGTCGAGGAGCAGCAACTCGGGCTCCTCCAACAAAAGCCGACAGAGCGCGACCCGGCGGCGCTCGCCGCCGGAGAGGGTCTCCACCTGGGCGTCGTCGGGCGGGCAGCGCAGCGCGTCCATGGCGAGGTCGACCTTGGAATCGAGATCCCACAGGCCCTTGGCCTCGATCTGGTCCTGCAGCTTCGCCATCTCGTCGGCGGTCTCGTCGGAATAGTTGGCGGCGAGCTCGTTGTAGCGCTCCAGGATCGCCCGCTTGTCGGCGACGCCGAGCATGACGTTCTCGCGCACGCTCTTCGTCGCATCGAGCTGCGGCTCCTGCGGCAGGTAGCCGACGCGCGCGCCTTCCGCCGCCCATGCCTCGCCCACGAACTCGGTGTCCTGGCCCGCCATGATGCGGAGCAGAGTCGATTTGCCGGCGCCGTTCAGGCCGAGCACGCCGATCTTGGCGTCCGGATAGAAGGAGAGATTGACGTTCTCCAGGACCTTGCGCCCGCCGGCGTAGGTCTTGGACAGCTCGTGCATGTGATAGACGTACTGGTGCGCCATGGCGCTCCGCGATCCGCGTTTCGTGTGGGGAAATCGGGGCTCCTTCTAGCGGCGCCGACGTTCAGCAGCAAGTGCGAAGGCAATGCCCGACGTCCAATGCCTCCTCCCCGTCCGCGACCAGCTCGGCGAGTGCCCCATCTGGGACCCGCGCACCGGCAAGCTGTGGTGGGTCGATATCCTGGCGCCATGCCTGCAGTCCTATGACCCGGCGAGCGGCGCGCACCGCCGCTTTCCCGTCGCGGCGCGCGCCGTCGGCAGCTTCGCCATCCGGGCGAAGGGCGGCTTCGCGCTTGCCCGCGACGACGGGCTCCACGCCTTCGATCCGGAGACCGGCCGGTCAGAGCCCCTCGTCGATCCCGAGCCGGACCTGCCCGACAACCGCCTCAACGACGGCCGCGCCGACCGCCGCGGCCGTTTCTGGGTGGGCTCCATGTCGATGAAGGATGAGCGTACCCCGGCCGGCGGCCTCTACCGCATCGACCCGAACCTGAAGGTCACGCGCATGCTCGGCGACGTGAAGATACCGAACTCCATCGCCTTCTCGCCCGACGACCGCACCTTCTATTTCGCCAACTCCCGCGAACAGATGATCTGGGCGTTCGACCTCGATATCGATTCCGGCGACATCACCAACCGCCGGGTGTTCGCCGACGTGCGCGGCGGCCGCGGCGGGCCCGACGGCTCCTGCGTCGATGCCGAAGGCTTCCTGTGGAACGCGCACTTCTCGACCTCGCGGGTGGTACGCTACGCGCCGGACGGCCGCGTCGATCGCTTCATCGAATTTCCCGCCACCAACCTCACCTGCTGCGCCTTCGGCGGCGACAAGCTCGACGTGCTCTACGTGACCAGCGCGAAGATCATGCTCAAGCCCGACGCGCTCGCCGCCCAGCCGATGGCCGGCGCGCTCTTCGCCGCGCACCCGGGTGTGCGCGGCCTGCCCGAGGCGGCGTTCGCGGGCTGAAATCGCTCGCGGAACGAGGAAATGGCGGGGCGGCAGGACCACCACCCCGCTTTCGTTTTACTTGCCGAACGCCTTCTTGAGGAACGCCATGGTGCGCTCCCACGCGATCTTGGCGCTCTTCGGCTCGAAGCTGCCGCGCTCGTCGCAGTGGAAGCCGTGGCCGGCGCCCGCGTACACGTAGATCTCGGCCTCGGGCCGCTTCTGCTTGATCAACTCCACATCGCTGAGCGGGATGTGGCCGTCGGTCTCGCCGAAATGCATCTGCACCGGGCAAAGCGGCTTCTTGTCCGCGTTCTTGGCGATGGAGCCGCCGTAATAGCAGACCGCGGCCTTGAGCCCGTTGGGCTCGGTGGAGGCGATAAAGGAAAGCGTGCCGCCCAGGCAAAAGCCCATGATGGCGACGGGGCCTTCTTTCTTCAGCTCGTCGATCGCCGCGTTGACGTCGAGCATGATCTTTTGCCAGTCGACCTTCGGGATCAGGCCCATGGCTTTCGCCACCTCGTCCTGGGAGTAGCCCGACTGGAAGTTCGGCGCGAAACGGTCGAACACCGCCGGCGCCAGCGCCCGGTAGCCCTCGCCGGCGAGCCGGTCGCACACCGCGCGGATGTGACGGTTGACGCCGAAGATCTCCTGGATGACCACGACGCCGCCCTTGGCCGCGCCCTGCGGATCGGCGCGGTAGGCGCCGAGACGGAAGCCGTCCTTGGCTTCGAGCGTAATGTCCTTGCCCATGCATTTCCTCCCTGTTCTTGCGCTCGTGTTCTGGCGCACCGCCGCCCGACTGTCGAGATTGCCGGCCGTGACAAGCGCGCGCGCCTGCACTAGCGTGCGCCGCCTCGATCGCCCCCGCATGCCCGCATGAAGCGTTTCACCATCGGCCTTGCCACCACGTTTCACGAGCCGGCGATCGCCATCGTCGGCCCCGACGGCGATGTGCTGTTTGCAGAAGGCACCGAGCGCTACCTGCAGTTCAAGCGCGCGCCGAACTGCGAGCCCGATCTGCCCGGCCGCATGGTGGAGCTCGCCCGCGAATACCTCGAGCCCGACGCCGAGGTCGTGGTGGCGACGAGCTGGGGGCCGCAGTTCAGCGACTTCCTCGACCGCTCGGCGTCGGCCGGCGCACTTCGCCTTCGAGCGCCTGGCGAGCCTGTCGAGCAAGCTCACGCGCTCCATGGTGCCCGAGGTCGCCGAGCGCACGTTCATCGCCTCGCTGCACATCGCCCAGAAGCGCGCCGGCCTCGGCGTGCTGATCGGGCTGCATCGCGCCTTCGGCGAGGCCAACGTGAAGCTCCGGCGCTACGGCCATCACCTGACCCACGCCGCCTACGGCGCGCTCGCCAGCCCCTTCGACGAGGCGGTGTGCCTGGTGGTCGACGGCATGGGCGAGACCGGTGCCAGCGGCATCTTCTCGTATGAAAACGGCCGCGTCGCGGAGCTTGTCCGCCACCGCGGCCGCGAGACCGTCGGCTTCTACTTCGGCCTCGCTCACCGATCTCTGCGGCTTCGACCAAACGAAGGGCGAGGAATGGAAGGTCATGGGCCTCGCGCCCTATCGGCCAGCGCGACCCGAAGCTGCTCGATCAGCTCCACCGCCTCTACAGGGTCGAGGAGGGGCGGCTCGTGTTCGCCGACGAGGCCACGATCCGCGACGCGGTCGGATAACATTCTGGCGCGGCGCCGCCGAGCGACGTGAAGGAAGGCTGGGCCGATCTCGCGCGCTGCGGCCAGGACGTGTTCGAGGAGATGATGACGGTGCTCCTGACCGAAACGGCGGCCAAGAGCGGCTCGAAGAACCTCGTGCTCGCCGGCGGCTGCGCGCTGAACTCGTCCTTCAACGGAAAAATCCTGCAGGGCAGCCGCGTTCCAGTCCCTGTTCGTGCCCTCGGCGCCGGCCGACGACGGCAACGCCATCGGCGCCGCCTGGCTCGCCCACGGCGAGGATCTTCCCGACTGGCGCGCCGCCCAAGGGGCCGATCTCGCCCTATCTCGGCTCGCGCGTCTCCACGAGAGGACCTGGAGCGCATCGCCGGCTGGGAGCCGCGGCTGAAACGTCTCGGCGACCGCGTCGTGGCCGAAACCGCGCGGCTGCTTGGCCGACGGCAAGCTCGTCGGCTGGGTGCAGGGCCGCGCCGAGTTCGGGCCGCGCGCGCTCGGCAACCGCTCGATCCTCGCCGATCCGCGCCCGGCCGACGCCAAGGACATGCTCAACGCCAAGGTCAAGTTGCGCGAGCAGTTCCGCCCGTTCGCGCCGTCGATCCTCGCCGAGCACGGACCGGAGTGGTTCGAGGACTTCCAGGCCTCTCCTTACATGGAGCGCACGCTGCGCTTCCGTGCAGGAGAAGCGCGACCTCGTGCCGGCCGTGGTCCACGTCGACGGCACCGGCCGGCTGCAGACGCGTGACCGCGGAGGCCAACCCGCGGTTCCGCGCGCTGATCGAGCCGTTCCACGAGCTGACCGGCGTGCCGATCCTGCTCAACACCAGCTTCAACGTCATGGGCAAGCCGATCCTGCACTGGGTCGAGGACGCGATCACGGTGTTCTACACCACCGGCCTCGACGCGGTGGTGATCGAGGATTGGCTGATCACCAAGTAAGCGCCTTGGTGGCGCCGCCGCCGCGGCCTAGACTCAGCGCCATGACTCAACCGGGCGCATCGGCGGAATCGCGCGTCGTCATCGTCGGCGCCGGCTTCGGCGGCCTGTGGGCGGCGAAGACGCTCGCCGCAGGCGCCCGTCGAGATCATCGTCATCGACCGCGAGAACTATCACCTGTTCCAGCCGCTCCTCTATCAGGTGGCGACCGCCGGCCTGTCGCCGGCCGACATCGCGGCGCCCATCCGCGGCATCGTCGGGCGCTATCCCAACGTCACCGTGGTGCTGGGCACCGTCGACGGTGTCGACATGGCACGCGCACGGTGTCGCTCGAAGGCGGACGGCGCGTGCCCTACGACTACCTCGTCCTCGCCACCGGCGCGCGCCACGCCTATTTCGGCCACGACGACTGGGAGCCGTTCGCGCCGGGCTTGAAGAGCATCGAGGACGCCACCGAAATCCGCCGCCGCATCCTGCTCGCCTTCGAGCAGGCCGAGAACGAGACCGACGAAGCCGAGCGCCGCCGGCTGATGAACCTCGTGGTCGTCGGCGGCGGGCCGACCGGCGTCGAGCTCGCCGGCGCCATCGCCGAGCTCGCGCAGCGGGCGCTCGCCAAGGATTTCCGCCACATCGACCCGCGCGCCGCGCGCATCATCCTGGTCGAGGCCGGGCCGCGCGTGCTCGCCACCATGCCCGAGGATCTTTCCGCCGATGCGAAGAAGCGCCTCGAGCGCCTCGGCGTCGAGGTGCGCCTCGGCGCGCCGGTCACCGCCGTCGACGCCGACGGCGTCACCACCGCTACCGAGCGCATCGAGGCGCGCACCGTGCTCTGGGCCGCCGGCGTCGCCGCCTCGCCGCCGGCGAGTGGCTCGACGCCGAGCGCGACACGCGTCGGCCGCGTCAAGGTCGACCGGCGATCTTTCGCTGCCCGGTCATCCGGAGATCTTCGTCATCGGCGACACCGCCCACGTGAGCCAGAACGGCAAGCCCGTGCCGGGCGTCGCGCCGGTCGCCAAGCAGGAGGGCGCCTACGTCGGCAAGTTGATCGCGGCGCGTGTCGCCGGGCAGCGCCGCCGCGCGCCGTTCCGCTATCGCGACTACGGCAACCTCGCCACCATCGGGCGCAAGGCGGCGGTCATCGACTTCGGCTGGCTTCATCTGCGCGGCTTCGTCGCCTGGATGATCTGGACCCTGGCGCACGTCTATTACCTCATCGGCTTCCGCAACCGCCTGGTCGTCGCCCTCGACTGGCTGTGGGCCTATTTCACCTTCCAGCGCGGCGCTCGCCTCATCGTCGGGCGCCCGCGGCGCGATCGGCGCTAATTGACGTAGCGCCGTGCCAAGTCATCGCTGGAGAGTTAAGGTCGCGTGTTCGGCTGACAGGAGACGCCGGTGAGCACCGATCCCTACACCGTCCTCGGCGTGAAGAAGGATGCTTCCGCGGAGGAAATTCAAAAGGCGTATCGCCGCCTGGCGAAGAAGCTGCATCCCGACCTCAACCCCGGCAACAAGCAAGCGGAGGAGAAGTTCAAGAGCGTCACCGCCGCCTATGACCTCCTGGGCGATCCCGCCAAGCGCGCACGCTTCGATCGCGGCGAGATCGACGAGCAGGGAACCGAGCGGCCGCGCCAGCGCTCCTACCGCGACTTCGCCGAGGGCGCCGGCGGCGCTCATCAATACACGAGCGATGCGGGCTTCGCCGACTTCGGCTCCGACGACATCCTGTCGGAAATCTTCGGACGCGCCGGCCGCGCGCGCGCCAACCTGCGCATGCAGGGCGCCGACAACCACTACCGCATGGAGGTGGACTTCCTCGACGCAGTGAACGGAGCGCAGCGCCAGATCACGCTGCCCGACGGCTCCGAGCTGAAGGTGACGATCCCGCCGGGGACCGCCGACGGCCAGAACTCTGCGTTTGCGCGGCAAGGGACAGCCCGGCATCGGCGGCGGGCCTCCCGGCGACGCGCTGATCGAGATCGCGGTCAAGCCGCATCGCATCTTCACCCGCAAGGGCGACGACATCCACGTGGAGCTGCCGATCTCGCTCGCCGAAGCCGTGCTCGGCGGCAAGATCCAGGTGCCGACGCCCACCGGCGTCGTCACCATGACCGCTCCCAAATGGGCGAACACCGGCACGGTGCTCCGCCTCAAGGGCAAAGGCGTGCCGCGCTGCTGGCGGCGCCCGCGGCGACGAGTACGTGACGCTCAAGGTGATGCTGCCGGAGAAGCCCGATCCCGAGCTGGAGAAGTTCGTCGCGCAGTGGTCCGCGGGCAAGGCCCACAACCCGCGCCAGGCCATGGAGGCATGACATGATCGAGAACTCGCGAATTCCTTCTGCGCGCCCACCTCGACGCGGAGGTACTGGAAACATGGATCCAAGTCGGCTGGCTGCTGCCGCAAGAGGACCAGCAATTCACTGAGATGGACCTCGCCCGCGCCCAGCTCATCGCCGATCTCAAGCAGGACCTCGGCGTCAACGACGAAGGGATCGCCGTGGTCCTCGATCTCGTCGACCAGGTTTACGGCCTGCGCCGGACGTTGCGCGAGCTCATGACCTGCATCCATGCCCAGCCGGAGGCGACGCGGCGGCAGATCGCCGCCGGCCTGCGCGAGGCGGCGGCGAACCTCGGCAAGGACGGCGACACAGCTCATTGAGGTAGAATACCTGCCGGTGCCGCGCCAGCGGAAAGCAACCCGAAACTGACCAACCCGTACGACGCGCGCAACAGCCGAAGGGGAACGCGATGGCAATCAAGAAAAGCTCGGCCGCGAACGGCCACTGGCAATTGATGACGCTCTACGAACGCTTCGAGCACGTCGTCGTGCTCATTCTCACCGCCCTCATCGCCGTGGTCATCGTGGCCGCGGTGTGGAACCTGGCGCTGAAAATCCTGCTCAGCGTCATCGCGACGCGCAGCTTCGATCCCACCGACTACGCCGTGTTCCAGGTGGTGTTCGGCATGATCTTTACGGTGATTATCGCGCTGGAGTTCAAGCGCTCGCTGCTAATAGTAGCCGAGCGACGCGACAGCGTGGTGCAGGTGCGCACCGTGGTGCTGATCGCGCTCCTCGCCATCGTGCGCAAGCTGCTCATCCTCGATCTGAACAACACCGAGGCGCTGCAGCTGTTCGCTCTTGCCGCCGCGATCGTGGCGCTCGGCGCCGTATACTGGTTGGTGCGCGACCAGGATCGCCGCCACGCGACGTAGACGCTGAATGCGACGCTAGCGATGCAGTCCGGCAGCAGAAGCGGCTCGCCGCTCACTAGCTCGCCCTATTCGCGGAACGCCTGCTCGCGCTTCTTGCCCACAGTCGGGATCAGCACCACCACCAGCGACAGAATGGCCGCGATCAGGAGGTAGCGGCTGTACGGCCGCTCGAAGAACACCATCGGGTCGCCGCGCGAGAGCAGCATGGCGCGCCTGAGATACTCCTCGAGCATGCGCCCAATGATGAAGCCGAGAAGCAGCGGCGCCGGCTCGCAGTCGAGCTTCACGAGCGTGTAGCCCAGCACGCCGAACGCCGCCATGGTGAAGACGTCGAACGGGGTGTTGCTCACGCTGTACACGCCGACGCAGCACACCGCCATGATGCCGGGAAACAGCACGTGGTAGGGGACGCTGAGGAACTTCACCCAGATGCCGATGAGCGGCAGGTTGAGGACGAGCAGCATCACGTTGCCCACCCACATGGATGCGATGATGCCCCAGAACAGCTCCGGCTTGTCGTTGATCACGTTCGGCCCCGGCACGATGCCCTGAATGATCATGGCCCCGATCATCAACGCCATCACCGGATTGGACGGGATGCCGAGGGTGAGCATGGGAATGAACGAGGTCTGCGCGCCGGCGTTGTTCGCCGACTCCGGCGCCGCCACGCCCTCGATCGCGCCCTTGCCGAATTCGTGGCCGTGCCGCGAAACCTTTTTCTCCAACGAGTAGGCCGCGAAGGAAGCGAGCATCGCCCCGCCGCCGGGCAGGATACCGAGCATGGAGCCGAGCGCGGTCCCGCGCAGGATCGGCGCAATGATCCGCCTCAATTCCGCCGCGCTGGGAATGAGATCGGTGATCTTCTGAACGATCACCGTGCGCTGCGACTCGTCCTCGAGGTTGCGCACGATCTCGGCGAGGCCAAACAACCCCATGGCCAGCGCCACGAACTCGAGCCCGTCGGAGAGATCGCGGAGCCCGAAGGTGAAGCGCGGCGTGCCGGTGTAGAGGTCCTGGCCGACGGTGCCGAGCATTAGGCCGAGCACCACCATGGCGAGCGCCTTGATGATCGAGCCGTGGGCGAGGGAGACCGAGGCCGCGAGCCCGAGCACCATGAGCGAGAAGTATTCCGCCGGGCCGAACTTCAGGGCGAAGGCGGCGAGGGCCGGCGCAAAGCCGGCGATGAGGAAGGTCGCCACCGTGCCGGCGAAAAATGAGGAGAACGCGGCCGTCGCCAGTGCATAGCCGGCCTTGCCGCGGCGCGCGAGCTTATGGCCGTCGATCGCGGTGACCACCGAGGAGGATTTGCCCGGCACGTTGATCAGGATCGCCGTGGTCGAGCCGCCGTATTGCGCGCCGTAGTAGATGCCGGCGAGCATGATCAGCGCCGACACCGGCTGCAGGGCGAAGGTGATCGGCAACAACATCGCGATCGTGGCGATCGGCCCGAGCCCGGGTAGCACGCCCACGATGGTGCCGAGGAACACGCCGAGGAAGCAGTAGAAGAGGTTGGTGAGGGTCAGCGCCTGCTGGAAGCCGAGGCCAAGGTTCGAGATAATTTCGTCCATGGCTCAGTACCCGCCGACCCACGGACCGAACGTGGCGATCGGCAGCCCGAGCGCCTTGATGAAGATGAGCCAGCCGCCCACGGTCAGCACCGCCGTGTTGATCAGCGCGGTGCGCAGGCTCCAATGCACGCTGGCAAGCGTGGTCGCGAACACGGTAATGGCGAGCGACGGCACGAGCCCAAGGCCTTTGAGCGTGAGGCCGAAGAAGATCACCGGCAAGACCACGAGCACTAGGCCGCGCCAGGGTACGCGCGAGATCGGCTCGCCTTTGCCGCGCAGGCCTCCCACCATGATGATGAGCCCGAGCGCGCCGAGGAGGCCCGCGAGCACCATCGGAAAATATCCCGGGCCCATGCGGAACGCGCTGCCGATCGGAAGCTGCCGCAGCTGAAACGCGAACACACCGGCGATGGCGATGAACAGGAGGCCGGCGAAGAAATCTTTCGGATTCTCTGACGAAGCTTGGCAGACCCCGCATCTACCCCCTCCCCGGCCCTTTGCTTCCCCCGGTCTATTCGTTGGCCGAAGAGCGCGAGAAGCCGCGTTCTGTATATTATACGGAAAAAATTGGTGGGCCCGGCAGGACTCGAACCTGCAACCAGGCCGTTATGAGCGAGACTAGCACTCCGGAAGATCAAGCAAAATCCGACGATTCCGACGTCACCTGACGACGTTTGTTCACGTTCAGTGCTGGGGTTTCATTGGCCAATCGTTGGCCGTTGAGTCCGTTCATCCCTGTGGGTGAGACCTCAATGTTCCGTTCCTGGCACAAAGCGGACATCGTGTGAACTGATGAAGAAACTCGCTTTCCCTCACGAGTTGGGAACGAGTTAGACGCCGCTGTCACTCAGCAAGAGCACGCGCCACCTGTTACCGCTAGATGCCGAGATAGGCTTCTTTCACGCGCGAATCCTGCCGCAGGGTTTCGCTCGTTCCCAAGAGCACGATACGTCCGGTTTCCATCACATAGGCGCGGTCGGCGATCGCGAGCGCGGCCATGACGTTCTGCTCGACGAGAAGCACGGTGTAGCCGCGCATCCGCAAGTCCGCGATCGAAGCGAAAACCTGCTCGACCAAAAGCGGCGCGAGCCCCATCGAAGGCTCGTCTAGCAACAGGAGCTTCGGCTTCGTCATCAACGCGCGGCCGATCGCGAGCATCTGCTGCTGCCCGCCCGAAAGCGACCCGGCGGCGGCACTGCGCTTTTCCGCGAGCGCGGGAAACATGACATAGATATCTTCGATGTCCGCCGCCACCGTTTCGCTCCGGCGGGTCCAGGCTCCGAGCCGCAGATTATCCTCGACCGAGAGCGGCGCGAATACCTGGCGGCCCTCGGGCACCTGGGCGATCCCCTTGCGGACGCGCACGTGCGCGGGGATTCGCGCGATCGTTTCACCCTCGAATTCGATCGTGCCCTCCGCGACCGGCTGCACCCCGGAAATCGTGCGTAAAAGCGTAGTCTTGCCCGCGCCATTGCTGCCGACCAACGAGACGATCTCGCCTTCCGCGACGTCGATCGAAATGCCGTGCAGCACCTCGATGCGGCCATAGCGGCTGACGACATTCTCAACGCGAAGCACGGCCCGCTCCCCTTTCACCGGCGCCAAGGTAGGCGGCGATCACGGCCGGGTTCGCTCTTACATCGGCCGCGTTGCCGGTCGCGAGCTCGCGCCCGCCTTCGAGAACGTAAATCCGGTCTGAAATCTTCATCACCAGCCGCATGTCGTGCTCGACCAGCACCACGGCGATGCCTTGCGCCGCAATCTTCTTGATGACGCGATCGATCTCCTCGGTTTCGACCGCATTGCAGCCCGCGGCGGGCTCATCGAGAAGGAGCACCTTCGGCTCGGTCGCGAGCGAGCGGGCGATTTCAAGCCGCTTCAATGCCCCGTAGGGAAGCGCGCCAGCCATCTGCCCGGCCAGCCCGTCGAGGCCCACGAGGGCAAGGAGTTCCTCGGATTTATCGCGCGTCGCGCGGTTTTGGCGCAGCACTGAAGGCAGCGAAAGCAGATGCGGGAGGATGCCACGCTTCTCATGGAGATGCCGGCCGACCATCACGTTTTCGACCGCCGACATACGGAAAAACACCTGCAGGTTCTGGAACGTTCGCGACAGGCCGCGCCGCGCCAGAAGATGCGGTTCGAGGCCCGTCACGTCCTCGCCTTGCAAGCGAACACGGCCGCGCTTCGGAACATACAATCCGGAGACGATGTTGAAGAGCGTCGTCTTGCCTGCTCCGTTTGGCCCGATGACGGCGAAGATCTCCGCAGGCTCAACCCAAAACGAAACTCCATCGAGGGCCGTAACGCCACCGAACTCGATGCCGATTTCTTCGACCGCGAGCGCCCTCATGGCGTTCTCCGCTCGAAGAGAGCGGCCAGCGCCGGCATGAGACCCGCGCGCAGGAAAATCATGAACACGATCATGATCAAGCCGAGCGCAATGTGCTCGTAGTCGTGGAACACCGTGAGGAGTTGCGGTAGCAAGACGAGAATTGCCGCTCCCACGATGCTTCCCAAAATCGAGCCGAGCCCGCCCAGCACCGCCATGGTCACGAATTCGATCGAACGCAGGAAACCCGCGGTTAACGGCGTAACCAAGCCGTCGAACAGGGCGAGATACGCGCCGGCTACCGCCGCATAGATCGCGGACAGGACGAACGCGACGAGCTTGTAGCGCGCCACGTCGACGCCGAGCACGCTCGCCGCGACCTCGCTATCGTGGATCGCGCGAAACGCGCGGCCGGTCGGGCTGTCGACCAAATTGACCGCGATCCAGACCGCGACGACAAGGCTCAGACCCGATACCCAATACCAAGTGACAGGGCCCCGCAGACTCCAGCCGAAAAGATTAAGCCGTGGAACCGCCATCCCGTCGGGACCGCCGGTCCAGCGCGCCTCGTTCGTGAGGACCATCGCGATCAGAAGCCCCATGCCCAAGGTCGCGACGGCAAGATAGTGACCTTTGAGCTTCAGGATCGGGCGGCCGACCACAAAGGCGAGAATGCCCGCAGCGGCGGCCCCAAGCGGCAGCGCACCCCATACGGGTATTCCGAGGTGCGTCGGGCCGACTGCGACCGCATACGCGCCGATGCCGAAGAAGCCCGCATGGCCGAGACTGACCTGGCCGGCGAAACCCATCACGAGATTGAGGCCGAGCACCGCGAGCGAAAAAATAAACACGAGCGCCGCGATGCGGAAATAGAATGGCGAAGGAATCACGAGCGGGAGCAGCGCCACAAGAGCCACAACCGCTAGTACAATTCCCCGATTTCCACGTTGCGTTCGCATCGCTCAGACGCGCTCGACGTGCGCACGGCCGAAAAGGCCCTGCGGCATCACGAACAACACTGCGAGGATTACCAGAAAGGCGATCGCGTCCTTGTAGGCGGAGGAGATGTAGCCGGCCCCAAACGCTTCGAGGAGCCCGACAAGGAGCCCGCCCGCAACCGCACCAAGGGGGTTACCCATGCCACCTAGCATCGCCGCCGCAAAACCCTTAAGCGCGAGCAAGGTGCCGACGTCGTAACTGGTCAGGGCGATCGGCGTGATCAAGATACCGCCGATTGCCCCAATCGCCGCTGACGCGGCGAAGGAAAAGCCGACCATAGCCGAGGTGTTGATGCCGACGAGTCGCGCGGCATCGCGGTTGGCCGCTGTCGCGACCATCGCCTTGCCGGCAAGTGTAAAGTTCATAAAGGCCCAGAGCGCGCCGACAATCGCTCCCGCGCCGAGCAGGACCAACAGGCTTTGCGGGAGAACCACCGCCCCCCCGACGATCAAAGGATCGCCGCGCAAGAGCGGCGGCAAGCTATGGAACCGCTTGTCGAAAGCGACCGCTGCGATTCCGCGTAGCAAGATCGAGGCGCCGATCGTGATGATGATGAGGGTGACCGCGCTCGCCCCACGCGCCGGCTCGATCGCGAAACGATGCAGCAGGAGCCCGATCGCGACCGCGACAACGATTGCTAGCAGCGCTGCCAAGAAGATCGGTACGCATGCCGCCACGGCGAAAACCGTAACCATTCCGCCCAGCATGACGAACTCGCCCTGGGCGAAATTGATTACGTCGGAAGAATTGTAGATGAGCGTGAAGCCAAGCGCGACGAGCGCATAGATCGCGCCAATGGTTAGTCCGGAAAATGCGAATTGAAGGAATTCGGTCATGCACCCCCTCGCTGGAAGGGGCCGGGACGGCACGTGCCGCCCCGGCGCTTTCAGGAAGGTTCAGGTTGCCGCAGGGCGGTTTATTGCGCCAGCGTCCAATCGCCGTTTTTGATATCGATCATGCGGAAGGCCGTGAGATCGAGGCCCAGGTGATCGGTCGGCGACATGTTCACGACACCGCCGGTGCCCATGAAGTTTTTGGTCCGCTCGATCTCGTCGCGCACTTTTGCCTTGTCGGCGCTCTTGGCACGCTGCATCGCCTCGACCAGAATCATCAGGCCGTCATACATGTGGCCGCCGAAAGTCGAAACCGGCTGTCCGGTCTTCTGCTCATAGGTCTTCTTGTAATCGACCACCACCTTCTTTTGCGCATCGTTGTCGGGGAGCTTTTCCGCGACGAGCAAAGCGGATGCGGGCAGGCGAACGCCCTCGGCCGCGGCGCCGGCAAGATCGATGAACTGTTTCGATCCGATGCCATGGCTCTGATAGAGCGGCGCGGCGATGCCAAGCTGGCGATAGTTGCGGGTGACGATCGCGGGCCCCTGCCCGAAGCCGGTATTGACGACGGCCTGCACGCCAGTCTTGGCCTTGATATTAGTGAGTTGCGGGGTCATATCATTGTCGCGCGGGCCATAGCTTTCTTCGTGCAGGACCTCGATCCCGTATTTGCCGGTGACGCTCATGCACTGGTCGCGCATCGATTTGCCGAACGCGTCGGCGCCGGCAATCAACGCGATTTTGGTAAGCCCGCGCTTCTTCAGGTCCTCGAAGATCTTCTCGCATGCCATGAGATCGGTGTGCGGTGTCTTGAAATTCCACTTCCGCACCGGAGAAACCGCCTGCACTGCGCCGGCGAGGTTGATGAGCGGAATCTGGGCTTCCTCGGCGAGTGGAAGGATCGCCATGGCGGTCGCCGTGGTCGAGCCGGCGAGCAGCGCGTCGACCTTGTCTTCCTCGATGAGGCGCGTCGCGAACGTGCGCGCCTGGTTCGGATCGCCGCCATCGTCATAGATGAAGAGTCTGATCTGTTGGCCGTTGATACCACCCTTGGCGTTGATGTCCGCGGCATATATTTCAAGCGTCTTCTTCTCGGGATCGCCGAGAAACGAGGCCGGGCCGGTAATAGAAAGAACCGCGCCGATCTTGACGTCAGCCTGCGCGCCCGACGCGGCGAGCACGAACGCCGCACCGGCGATCAGCGGTCTCAACAGATGCCTAGACATTACGCTTCCCTCCCTCGATGACCCTGCGGAATGCCGTGTGCCGATTTCATGCGGCCACAGCGGCAACCCGGGATGCACTAGCGGCAGAGTTTCTTCTATCTACGTGATAAAGCAACCTCATGGGCGCGCTCTAGAAAGCTTCAGCAATGATTGCGTGCGTTGCCGATCTGTGGCCAATGGTCGGCGGTCGAGCATCGTTGGAAGCCCCGAAATCACCGGCCACTACCGGCGTGACGCCGCACTCTTTTTCGCCGTTCTGGCTAGTGGGCCGTGAGGTTTCTGCACTTTCCTCACCACTCACGGTAAAATCAGCCATTCACCCGAACCGCCTTCAGGCCAAGGATCAGCAGGCCAAGACCGAGGCTTTCCTGCTCGGCGCCACCGAGGGAGCAACCAAAGCCTTAAATTGAAAAATTCGCGCACCCACATGCTGCAGATCAAACGCTAACAACCATCGCGCAATGAAAAATTACGCCTTCTTCAGCTACTGGCTCGAGACCTGCGGCGACGATCTGACGCCGCGACCGCCGCTTGAACGGATCGATCGACGTCGACGTGGCGATCCTCGGCGCCGGATATTCGGGGCTGTGGACCGGCTATTACCTGCTGCGCGGCAGCCGTCGCTGAAGATCGCGCTGCGTCGAGACGGAGATCGCGGGCTTCGGCGCCTCGGGGCGCAACGGCTCCTGGTGCACCGCGCATTTCCCGACCAGCCTCGGCGCGCTGGCGAAGCACTATGGGCGGGAACGCGCGATCGCGCTCTACCGGGCCATGGCCGGCGCGGTCGACGAGGTCGCGCGGTCGCTGCGGCAGAGGGACTCGACATCCAATTCGCACAAGGGCGGCGGCATGTCGGTCGCGCGCGGGCCGCAGCAATTGCCGGCGGTTCGCGACGCGCACGCCGAATTCGATCAGCTCGGGCTCGGCGACCGGGTCGCAGCTTGCTCGACAAGGCGCAGACCGACGCGCGGGTGAAGATCGCGGGCGTGCTCGGTGCAATCTATTACAAGGACGCCGCGACGATCCACCCGGGCCGGCTGGTGCGCGGTCTGGCGCGCGCCGTCGAGCGACGCGGGTGCGACGATCTACGAGCAGACCGAGGTGACCGATTTCACCACTGGCGCCCGTCCGACGCTGCATACCGCGCGCGGCGACGTGCGCGCCAGGACGATCGTGCTCTGCGGCGAGGCCTATCTCACGCGGCTTGCGCGGCTGCACCGGCAATTGATCCCGGTCTATTCGCTGATGACGCTGACCGAACCGCTCGTCGCCGGCCGATTGGGCAGAGATCGGCTGGCAGCGAGCGCGAATGCATCGATTCATGCCGTCTCACCATCGAATACATCGGCGAAGACGGCAGACGGCCGCATTCTGTTCGGCGGGCGCGGCGCGCCCTATCATTTCGGCTCCGCGATCGAGGACGAGTACGACCGGCACGAGCCGACCATGCAGATGTTCCAGGACAACGTGCGGACATGGTTTCCGCGGCTGAAGGACGTCCGGTTCACGCATGCCTGGGGCGGCCCGCTCGGAGCGCCGCGCGACTTCATGCCGACCATGATGTTCGACCCGGCGCTCGGGTTGCGAGCGCGCGCGGCTATGTCGGCAACGGCGTCGCGACCACGAACCTCGTCCGGCCGCGTGCTGGCCGATCTGATCTCCGGCGTGAAATCCGAGATCACCGACGCTGCCGTGCGTCAACCACCGCTCGCCCAACTGGGAGCCGGAGCCGTTCCGCTACTCGGCGTGCACTATCATCCAGAGCGACTACTGGCAGATCGACCAGAAGGCGGAACGCACCGGCATGCGCGCCGAGCGGCAAGACGCTGGCGGAACGGCTGACGCGGCACTGAACGCGAGGAGGGCTACAACATGGTCCGACCAATCCTGATCAACGGAAAGTTCGTCAAGGCGAAGTCGAATTCGACGATCGACGTGCACAATCCGGCGACGCTGAGCGTCGCTCGACAGCGTGCCCGTCTTGCGGCGAAGCCGACATCAACGCTGCGGTCAAGGCGGCGAGGGCGGCGCAGCTGGCCTGGTGGCGGACTTCGGGCGTCGAGAAGGCCGAGCTGATGCACGAGGTGGCCGCGCCGAATTCGCGAGAAACAGAAAGACATTGCGACCATTGATGACGCAGGAAACCGGCAAGCCGCTGGTCGAGGCGATCGACTGCGTCAAATGGGTTGCCGAAGGCTTCGACTACTTACGCCGAGGTCGGCCGCTCAGCCCAGGGCCTCGGTCGTGGCGCCCGGGCGCCGATCACCAGGTCAACTTCGTCCGCAAGGAGCCCTACGGCGTGGTCGCCTGCATCGCGCCGTTCAACTTCCCGCTCCTGCTGATGGCGTGGAAGGTCGCGCCGGCGATCGCCGCCGGCAACACGGTGGTCTGCAAGCCGCCGCATCAGAACCCGCTCGCCGGGCTGCTGCTGGGCGAAGTCTACGACGTGCTGCCGCCCGGCGTGGTCAACATCGTGACCGGCGCCGGCGACACCGGCGAGGCTCCTGCTCAACCATCCCGACGTCGACATGATCGCGTTCACCGGCTCGACCGCGGTCGGCAAGCACATCGCGTCGGTGGCCGGCGCGCAGCTCAAGAAGGTCAATCTCGAGCTCGGCGGCATCGACCCGCTGATCGTGTTCGAGGACGCCGACCTCGACGTGGCGGTGCCGCGGCGCGGTGTGGGCGCGACTGCTCAACGCCGGTCAGGTCTGCACCTCGTCCAAGCGCATCTACGTTGTCGAGTCGATCGCGCGAGGAATTCACCAAGCGCGTGGTCGAACACGTGAAGACCCTGAAGGTCGGCGATCCGATGGATCACGAAGACGGACATGGGACCGCTGATCTCGGCCGACGCCGTCGACAAAGCTCGAGCAGCAGGTCGCGACCGTGCTCGCCGAGGGCGGCAAGCTGCTGGTCGGCGGCAAGCGCTTCCAGCCGAACGGCCTCAAGGGTCATTTCTTCGAGCCGACGGTCATCTCCGGCGTGAAGCACGGCGGCATCGCCACCACCGAGGAACTGTTCGGCCCGGTGATCTCGATCTTCATCGTGAAGGACGCGAACGAGGCGATCGAGAAGGCGAACGATTCCGAATACGGCCTCGGTGCCACGATCTTCACCAAGAGCCTCGAGCTCGCGATGCGGGCGATGGAGAACATCAAGGCGGGCAGCTTCTGGATCAACGATCCGCTCGCCGACAACAACGCCGCCCCGTTCGGCGGCATGCGCCACAGCGGCATCGGACGCGAGCTCGGCGCGGAAGGGCTCGACGCCTTCCGCGAGCCCAAGCACGTGCATCTCGACTACGTGCAGGAGCGCAAGCCCGACTGGTTCCCGTACGCCGCGAGAGCCAGCCGGATGCGCGTCTCCTAGTCCGGGTCCATGATGTCGGCCATGACCGGGCGGCCCTTGAGGCCGCCGCGCTGGTCCAGCTTCGGCGGTCGACTCGGCTTCGATCGAGCCGGTCGGCGAGCTCGAGGCAACGCTCGGCGAGCGCGCGCAGCACCTTGGGCGAGCGTATTT
Organism: uncultured Alphaproteobacteria bacterium; assembly: GCA_963792635.1. Lineage (GTDB taxonomy): Bacteria > Pseudomonadota > Alphaproteobacteria > Rhizobiales > Xanthobacteraceae > DATNNN01. Next base: position 6,602 of record CAWBWX010000005.1, on the reverse strand, counting down.
CGATTCCCGTACGATGCGCACGTTGTTCTCCATGTCCTCGTGCGACCAGCCGCGCGAATGGGCGATGTAGGGAAACTTCGGAAACAGGAATCCGAGCTCGGCGAAGAAGCTGAGCATCGAGCCCGCCACACCCTGGATGTTGTCCTGGCCGCCGACGATGATGAAGCCCGCCACCTTGTTGCGGATCAACTGCTTTTCGCTTGGTCGCGATGTCGACCTGCATGCAGTTCAACCGCTCCACCATCTTGAAATAGAGCGAGGAGGCGGCGCCCCAGCGGATCGGCGTCGCGACGATGATCGCGTCGGCCCAATGCACCAGCGCCTCATAGACCTGGTCGAGCTGGTCATTGGGATCCATCTGGGTGATCGAGCAGGGCCAGGTGCAGGCACGGCAGACTCTTGGAGAAATAACCCTCGCAGTGCGCGGAACTTCAGATCGTTCAGCGTGATCAGCTTGGTCTCGGCGCCGGCTTCTTGCGGCGGCATCGAGCGCATGATTGAGCAGATGATCGGAGCCGGAAAAGCGCGGGCTCGCGTTCGTCCATGACGGTGGTTGAAATCCCGGCGAAGCGCAGCGGACCGGGCGCGCGTACCGGATCGCGCGCCAGCGGATGCGGCGCGTGCGGCTTTCTGTGGCGCTTGGTCGGATTGGCGACGTCGACCAGCACGCGGCCGTTCTCGACCTTCACCGGGAAGGAGGGCACGCAGTCGTCCTCGAAACCGGGTTCGCCCAGTCCCGTGCAGCGGTGGAATTTCCACCCAGTGCCAGGGACATTGGATATAGCCGGCCTCGTCGAGACGGCCTTCGCCGAGCGGTCCGCCGACGTGATTGCACGCGTTCGAGATCGCGCCGAACTGGCACCGTCCTTGAAGGAGACGCGCGATGCGGCGCATTCTTGAGCCTTCATCGGCCGCAACGACTATCTTGGAGAGTTCGTCGGCGCGCCGACGTCGATCCAGTCGGGTTCGCGGGCCATGGCGTTCTACTCCTCGATTCAGCGTAGCGCGGAATGCTGATCGCCGCGCGTGTGCCCGGCGGCAGCGGGCGCGGATCGACCTCGACCATGCCGTTGTGATCCGCACGCGGTAGGTGACAAGCTTCTCGGTGAACGGCGGTGGCGCGCAGCCGTCCACCAGCCGATACTGATAGCCGTGCCAGGGGCAGGTGACGAGCCCGTCGATGATGCGGCCTTCACCGATCGGGCCGTTCTGATGGGCGCAAAGATTGGTGAGCGCGCCGATCTGCTGGCCGTCGCGATAGACCGCGATGCGTTCGCCGCCGGAAACCGTCACGATGCGCGCGCCTTTGTCGGGAATCGATTGCGGCGGTCCGACCGCGAGCCAGCCGTCACCGGCGACGGCTTGGCCGCGATCGCCCGCGCGTTCGCGCCAGCCGGCGATCACATGCAGCAGGGCGACGACGGCCGACGAGCCGCCTAGCAAGAGCGGAATCGAACAGGCCGCGCTCGGTCTGCATGATGCCGAGCGCGACGTGCAGCACCACGAGCCCATAGGCGACATAGACGCGCCATGTGCAGCGCCTTCCACACCGGCGGGCCCAGGAAGTTCGAGCCAGTAGTCATGGCTCGTCGCCGCCATCAGCAACAGGACGAGGCAGAGCGACGATGCCGAGCGTCTTGAACGGGAAGCCGATGAACTTGAAATAGTTCGGCCAGTCGGTGAGTTCTTGGACAAGGCTCGGCAGCGCATTCTGGATCGCGAACCATTCCACCATCGACCAGGCATGAAACGCCGCGATGAAGAACGTCAGCACCCCGAAATGGCGACGATTGTAGAGCAGCGGAAGAAATTTCGGATTCGAGGCGGGCCAGCGGTCCGATCGATAGGATGATCGTCAGCATCAAGAATGCGCACGTGCCGAACGCGCGAATGCGCAGGTCAACCCATTCCGGCAAGTTCTTCGGCGGATGCAATTGCGCGCCGATGTACATAAAGCCGCCGATATAGACGGCGACGCCCAAGAGCAGAACCGCGTCGTAGATGTATTTGGCGCGGTTCCATTGCACCGCCTGGAAGCCGACGCTCATCGTTGGCTCATTGCGGCCTGCGGCGTTTCGACAGTAATCGGCGGTCGCAAGTAAAGCGCCATCGCGAAGCCAAGCGCCACCGTCAACGCCAGGACGGGCCAGAGCATGCGATGGACGAATCGATGTTTCCGCGTCATGGGCGGTTTCGCGATTTCAGCCAGCGACTGAGCACGAAGGGCCAGAGCAGGGTTGCGCCGGGCAGGAGAAGAATGCGTGCGCCCACCGTTACGGTTACCGGATGCGGCAGCGCACGCGTGACGCCGAAGAGCACGAATGTAATGCCAGTGACAAGGCCCGCCGCCGCATAGAGCCCAACGGCGAAAAACAAAATCGCGGCGACGGAGGTCATATGGTGCTTTTCCAAATCGAGGGTTGGCCCTTCTTCGCTGCGGAATTCTGCCCCACCCCGCGCGCTCTTACAATCGCGAGGTCGCGCCGCATGTCGCTGGCGTCACGGATATCCCTAAACTAATATTCCGCCCGGCGTGGCGCCGAAAGTAATCACCGTCAAGGCGCGATTTGCGGTTGGGCTATGGGGCAATCGGTCGGCGATATGACGACACGCGTCGCAATCATATTTGGCGCGAGCGGCTTTCTTGGATCTTACCTCAGACGCAAACTCAGGACGTTCAATATCCCGTACATTTCCGTTTCTCGTCACAAAATTGGGGATGAAACGTCGCCATCTTTCTCGTTTAATTTTCCTGCTTTGGAGGATTTTGCCAAAGCCTATCCAGCACCGCGGGATTTTGTCGTCTTTAACCTTGTCGGCAGCGGCCGGGAGAGCCTTTCACGGCCTCTATTTGAAACCAACTTTGAACTCGCCAATCGAATCATCTCGTTCACGAAAAATATTCGGGCGAAGAAAGTCGTCCACGTCGGTGGCTTCGGCGTTCCCTACGGCAGCCAGCTTTCTTCAGAGAGCTATTATTTTTCCAAGGGAGCCGCAATCAACAGCATTACTCGCTCGGGCCTAGATGCCGTCGTACTCAATCCCTCTTATATCGTCGGAAAAGGTGACGCGCTCGAACAGGCGATCCGCAGCTCGGTTGCCAACGGAAGATTCGCCGTTCCGTCGCTCGAGCCAATCTATATACAACCAGTATTTATTGACGATTTTGTCGATGTATTATTTTCGGCAATGAGCCTGCCGGATGGCCTGGCGGTGATCGACGTCCTGGGCGAGAAGATTGAGCTTGGAGATTTCTTTTCACGCCTATTTAAGCGATTGTCTCAATCCGTTCGAATAGAGCGCATCCCCTTGGAAACCGCATTGAGATCAGCGCTGTTTGAACCTGACGCTGCGTTCGGTGTCTCGGACTTGTGTATTTTGGCGTCCAATCGGCTAGGCGAATACACGGGCCATGTCTTGGGGGTTCGCATACGCTCAGTCGATGAACTTCTTGCCTGTCTATGAACGAAATTTCCTTGAAGGCGGCGTGCGGGTATCTTTCGGAGAAATCGGAATGAAAAAGACTGTGACGAAGACGCCTCGAAGTGGTGCGGATTCGACGAAGGCGAGAAAACGGGTCGTCCGTCCGTCACGCGATGCCGCCGAAGAAGCGGTGCGCACGCTAATTCGATGGGCCGGCGACGACCCGAAGCGGGAAGGTCTGCGTGACACGCCGTCCCGCGTGGTGCGCGCCTACGGCGAGTGGTTCGCCGGCTATCGCCAGGACCCGCACCAATACTTGCAACAAACCTTCAAGGAACTTGCCGGCTACGATGAGATCGTGCTCCTCCGCGATATCGAGTTCGAATCTCATTGCGAGCACCACATGGCCCAAATCACGGGTCGCGCACATATTGGTTATCTGCCGCGCAATCGAGTGATCGGTATTTCCAAGCTTGCCCGCCTCGTCGAAGTCTTCGCAAGACGGCTTCAGATCCAGGAACGAATTACGGCGGAGATCGCTAATTCGCTCAATACGGTACTAAAGCCACATGGGGTCGCCGTTGTCGTCGAAGGGATACATAGTTGCATGACGAGCCGGGGCGTCCGCAAGACCGCGGCCACATTGGTGACGAGCTGCATGCTCGGGGTATTCCGAGATCAAGCAGAAACGCGGCGAGAATTTTTGACTGCTATCGAGCTGCCGAGGGCCGGGCGGCGCGCAGGCCTTTGAAATCGATCCGTAGCAGCCACTCGCGATTTGTGACCGGGTTTCGTGTGAGCCAAAAAAGCGCAAAAAATATTACTTGGGCGCTCAAAAGCGGTCTACGCGCCCGCTTGTGAATTCTTATTTGGTCTAGTTGTGTTATGGCTCTGGATCCGCTGCGCTCGCTCGTGACTGCGACCCGCAGAGGGAGCTGCTCGTTCTGCCCGAATTGGCAAATCCTCAATAAGTCAATTCCGCGATCGCGATCCGGTTTTCAGTCGCGGGCCAAGCCCGGGCCACGATCCTCTCCTCATTAAAAATCGCGACAACCGGCCTCCCGTTTTCACCGGCCGGAAGACGCAGCGTAGCGATGGAATCGGTGGGAACGCCGGAGGTGATACCTTTGGCTTCCTGACCGTCGAGTAACACCACATCGCGCGGAATTCCGAAATAGCCGCGCGGTCGCGACATCAGCACCACTGCTCCTGATGCCGCATCTCCCTCCCCAAGCGGCCGGCCGGGGCGTAAATGAACGACCGTCGAAGAACGGGGGAACGGCGACCGATAAATATCGAAGTTCGTCGGGTGCTCTGCTGCCTGAAATCGTGAATTCGAGAAACCAGGTGGAGCTGGCCGATGCCGGGCCCCACCGTCCGTCCTCGCCCGTGACACGATGATGGACCGGTGCGCCAACCCGCTCGCCTGTTTCTGGCGAGACCCGGTGAATTTCAACCATGGCCCCGGACAACGGGCGATTCGTCGGCATCCCGCCGGGGAGTTCCCGTGACAAGACCGTTGAGCACGACCTGCGGCTCCGGCACGAAGGAAAGCGTCTCCGGCTCGCGCCCCGCGATGAATTTATACATCTCGCGGAATGCGCGCGGATGAAACGCCGTTTCGCGGTGATCGACAGGGCCGAGCACCAGGTTGGTGGCGCCGCGCAATTCCGGACCGTCGAATGAAATTCCGGTAGGCGTGCCAGGCCTGCCGACAAAGCGGCCGTCGGGCTGGGCGAATTTGTCGTTTCCGTCGCTTCGCAGTGTGCAAATTGCCGTGCCGGAAACAACGTCGCTTTCACCGGCGTTGAGACGCTGTAGGAAGGGCGAGCGTCCATTGAATTCGCTGCCGGGATTGGCCTCCCAGCTAAAGACGCCCCTGTTGGGAACGCCGCACAGCACGGCGTGGCTAATCTGCGAAGCGCCGCCGCTTTGAACGAAATTGCGAACCGCATAGCCGCCGCGCGAATTCGCGACGAGCGCGACGCGTGACGCGCCAGTACGCTCCCGCATGGCCTTGATCGCCGCCGCGAGTTCGCGCAACTGGTCTTCTGTCGACGAGCGGCCCTTCTGCGCCAGCGCATCGTCGCTGCGCGCGAGCGGATCCGTGAAGTTGAATGCCAGCATGCGCTCGCGCCCATATCCGTTGCTTTCGAAGCGCCATAGCGTCGTGATCCACAAAGCGGCATGATCGCCGTTTCCATGCACGAAGACGATGGGCGTGTACGGCTCGTTACCGGATGCGAAAGAATTTTGTTGCGCATAAGCCGGCCAAGGAAGACCGGAAACCACGAAAGAAGCGAAGGATGATTGAACGAGCTGTCGGCGTGTGAGTTTCATGACCGCTGTCGTCCCTGTTTCTTGACGGATGCACTTCGGCTGCGAGAAGAAACATCAAGCTTCAGCTTTCTATTTCCGTCGTCCTTCTCGATATGGACGTGAGATCGTTTCGAACGTAACCGGCGAGGAGAATATGGACGCGCCATTGGGCCCTCTAATTTTGAACAAATGCCGCTTATCACATCCTCAAGGGCAAAACACTTATGCCCATATCAAATGATTTTTGAGGTACGAAATGAGCTCCAGGCGCCAGCGCTTTCCCGCTGATGTGTTAAGCGGACGCGGCTCAGGTGACCTGTGCGGTTTGCGGTATTCGGCCGTCAGCACGTGACATCATGTCGGGTGTCAGCGGCTTCAGCTGTCATTATCGGTGCAGCATAGCATGTTCGTTGTGCAGAAAAAATATTTAGTTTTGGGACCGTTTATTGGAGGTTTTGTACATCGCGTGTACGGGCATCATCATCCCGATCACATGAGGGCGGCGGCGCGTGCGATCGGTTGTCGGCCGCGGCAATCGTTGGCCTATTCGTTGGCCGAGGTGCACGAGAGGCGCCGTGATGCCTCTCGCAAAGCGTTGAAAAAATTGGTGGGCCCGGCAGGACTCGAACCTGCAACCAGGCCGTTATGAGCGGCCGGCTCTAACCATTGAGCTACAGGCCCTTGGCGCGGCGGAACGTAGCAAGCGCGCCCCGCCCTCACAACGGCGCGCATTGCAGGCCCGCGTGCGTCCCCCGCGCGCGCGCCGGCGGGTGGGCTAGAACAGACGACAAGTTTCCTCCCGCCGGGTTCGATTCCCCTTCCCGCATGGCCGCGCAACGCCCGTTCTACGGCTGGTACGT
>CAWBWX010000004.1:0-105965 GCA_963792635.1 uncultured Alphaproteobacteria bacterium | reverse complement strand
ATCGTCTACCTGCTCGCCGGCGCGGGCGCCCTGACGGCACTCGCCTGGGCCACAGCGGCACTCCGCAACGCCGACTGGTCCCGCCCCGACGCGGCGCTTACCAGCTGAATCCGGACCCCCAACTGTCACCCTCAAAGCGCCCACACAAACGCGTTCTAAGGGCTTCCAAGACGCGTTCGAGGCAAATCGGTCGCGGCGAAACAGGCATGCAGATCGTCGGTGAGACTAATGCGACAGCCTCGCCTCCAAGCAGCAGCCTCGACGCCTCCTGTCCCCTTGACTTTGGATCGCCACGCTGGTTAGGGTCGGTCAGCGCACCGAAAACTGGTGCCGAGGCTCCGGACCCTCCGGAAGTGCGACTCTCTGCGGCTCTGAGCCCTGCTCGTTCCCATTCGGAGGATTCCCATGAGGAACCTGAAGTCACACCGTCCGAGCCCCGCGCTCGTTGTCTCCGTAATCGCGTTGTCTGTGGCGTTGGGAGGCACCCGCTACGCCGCAATCGTGCTCCCTGCCAATAGCGTCGGCAAGAAGCAAATCAAGAAGACCGCCGTCACAAGTGCCAAGGTGAAGAACGGGTCGCTGCGCTCGGCCGACTTCGCCGCGGGCCAGCTTCCGGCTGGCGCCACGGGAGCCACCGGCGCCACGGGAGCCACTGGCGCCAAGGGCGACCCGGGAGCCACCGGCGCCGCTGGTCCGGCCGGCGCCCCCGGCGTGAAGGGTGACCCGGGAACGCCCGGGGCGCCGGGGACGGACGGCGCGGACGGCGCGGACGGAACTGCAGGGACAGCAGGCGTCAACGGCGCCGCCACCCGTGTGCGCGCCCAGCAAGCCCGCAGGGCGACGTTTCGGTTCCCGCCAACACCATCACGTTCGGGACGGCCGTGACCATTCCGCTGGCGCAGAACGGCTGGACGCAGGGCGCGACCGAGACCGACCTCTTCCTGGTCCGGGTGACGGTGACCGCGCCCGCGACGTGCAGCGGGGGCGCCCAGGGCCTTCTCGTCAACGCGCGCCTCGGAGGCGCCGTCCTGCTCGGCAGCCACGGTGGCACGATCCCGTTCGCGACGTCCGAGACCAGCACGCACAGCTTCATGCTCGGGTTCCTTCTCGACCCGGGCGCCGCCACGCCGAGCCGTCGCGCTTCGCGGCCAACAACGGCTGTTCCGGCGCCGGACAGGACTACACGGTGACCGCCGCCGCGGTCAACGTGGTGGCGTCGGTCTAGCGCTCAACCCAGCCGATCACGGTCGCCCGCCACGATGCGGCGGGCGACGCTGCGATCTCGCGGCGGCGGCCCTTGCCGTTGCGCACAAGCAGTGAGCCGCGCCGCGGGTCGACGTCGCGTTTCACCGAGCGCCAGCGCCTCGGCAACGCGCAGGCCGCCGGCGCAGAGCACCACGATCAGGGCGCGCAGCCTGCAGCCGTGGCGGTCGTCGCTGGCCTCCCGCATCACGACGACAATCTGTTCCACCGTCGGCGGATCGGCGGGATAGACCCGCCCCTTGTTGTGGGGCGAACGTCCGGCGTGGTAGTTGACCTGGCTCGGCGGTCCGCGAGCTGGACCACGCCCGCGGCACGCCAGCTGCACCTGGACATGGTCCGGTTTCAGTCGCGACTTATGGATGCAAAGCGTGAAGACTCGAGAGATCCCGGCGCTGGCGATCTGTCCAGCGTGTAGGCGACCTCTCGCTCGGAAGCGTCGCGCACCGGTCCTCGTCCAATCAAGTCACGTGCCGGGCTCCCCCGCCTTGTAATCGCTTTGCGCCGATTGCAAGCGCGTGCCGGTCCGACATCGCCAGGCAATCGCGATCGCCAACGGCACGTCGACGCCGACGCCTGCTGTTCGCCCGCAGCAATCGTCCGATAAACGCCGGCGGAAACGACCGCGGCGGTGCAGCGACTGCCGCGGGCGGGCGGCCGCGGTGATACCACGCCGCTCACACCCCGTGTGAGCGCCGCGCAAACGCGGTGCAAGCGTGGCCCGCGACGGTGCGGAGCGTCCAAGCCACCCTCTCCCGCAAGGAGACCACCGTGCCGCTCCACAGCACCCCCGTCACCGCCGTCCGGATGCCGCGCCTCGCGCAGCTCGCCGCGATCGCCGTCGCGGCCGCGACCGCGAGCGCCGTCACCATCGCGCTGACCGACGACCGGCCCGCGCCGCAGGTCCGCACGGTCGCCGCGCGGGCGCAGCAGGCGGCCTCGCGCTACTTCGACCTCGAGGCCAACAAGGCGGCGAGCATGCGCGCGCTCGGCGAGCAGATCGCCGTGCGGCGCACCAACCCCGTGTCGCGCTACGAGGACATCGAGGCCAACAAGGCCCGTAGCCAGAGCGCGCGCTGAGACCGGCAGGGTTCCCGGCACCGTCGACGAGCATCCCGAAAACAAGGTCGCCGCCGGCGTGAATCCGGCGGCGGCGCCCGTTGCTCCCGCGCGAGGTCGAGCCGCGCCGACGCGGTTAGGGTTGATCCGGCATGGCGCTGCAGATCGCGATCCTCGGCTCGGTCGAGCCGCGCATCGACGGGAGGTGTCGTCGGCGTGCCCGCGGGCAAGCAGCGGGCGCTGTTGATGTGGTTGGCGATGCGGGCCCCGCGTCCGGTGTCGGCGGAGTCGGCGGCCGAGGCGCTGTGGCCGGCGCCGCCCCCGGCGGAGGCGATGCGCAGCCTGCAGGTGACCGTGTCGCGTCTGCGGCGCTCGCTCGGTGCGGCCGGTTCGGCGTTGGAGACGGTCGCGTCGGGCTATCGCCTCGCGGTCGAGGCCGACGCGATCGACGCGCGGCGCTTCGAGACGCTCGTCGATGCGGCGCGGGCGGCGCGCGTGGGCGGCGACGCGGCGGCGGCGCGGCGCCTGCTCGACGACGCGTTGGGGCTGTGGCGTGGGCCCGCGTTGGCCGATGTGGGGTTCGAGTCGTTCGCGCAGGGCGAGATCGCGCGGCTGGAGGAGTTGCGCGTCGCCGCGCTGGAGGAGCGCATCGATGCGCGGCTGGCGGAGGGGGAGCACGCGCTCGTCGTCGCCGAGCTCGAGCAGCTCTCGGCCGAGCATCCGTCGCGCGAGCGGCTGGTCGGCCTGCTGATGCTGGCGCTGTATCGCTGCGGCCGCCAGACCGACGCGCTGGAGGTCTACACACGGGGCCGGCTGCGGCTCGATGAGGAGCTCGGGCTTGAGCCCTCGCCGGAGCTGCAGCGCCTGCAGGAGGCGATCCTGCGCCACGACCCTTCGCTCGAAGCCCTGGGCGTGGCGATCGGGACGTGACGCAGGCGCCGGAGGGTGTCGTGACGATGCTGTTCACCGACATCGAGGGCTCGACGCGGTTGGCGCGCGCGGCCGGTTCGCTGTGGCCGCAGGCGCTGGCCGAGCACCACGCGCTGGTGCTCGACGCCGTCGAGCGTGCGGGCGGCCATGTCGACGGGAGCGAGGGCGACGCGTTGTTCGCGTACTTCGTCGACCCGAGCGCCGCGGTCGAGGCCGCGATCGCCGCGCAGCATGCGCTGCGCCGCCACGCGTGGCCCGAGCCGGTCGGCGAGCTGCGCGTGCGGATGGGCATCCACGCGGGCCTCGTCGATCGCGACGCGACCGGCTACAGCGGGCTCGAGGTGCATCTGGCGGCGCGCGTGATGGCCGCCGGACACGGCGGCCAGGTCGTCGTCTCGGCCGCGGCGCGCGCGCTGCTCGGCTCGCGGTTCGAGCTGGTGGACCTGGGCGAGCATCGGCTCAAGGACTTCCCGGCGCCCGAGCGGCTCTGGCTGCTGGTGCACGACGACCGCGGTCCGGGCGACTTCCCGCCGCTGCGGACCGAGCCGGTGCGGCCGACGAACCTCCCGGCCGACCCGCGGCGGCTCGTCGGCCGCGAGGCCGAGCTCGAGTCGCTGTGGGACATGCTGACCGGCGAGGAGCGGCTGGTCACGATCCTCGGTCTCGGCGGCACGGGCAAGACGCGGTTGGCCGTCGCGGCGGCGGAGGGTCTGCTGTCGGCCTTCGAGGGCGGCGTCTGGCTCGTGTCCCTCGCGGGCGTCCGGGATCCCGTCGCGCTGATCCCGGCGATCGCGGCGGCGCTGGGCGTCGCCGACGCGGACGCACGCTCGCCCGACGAGGCCGTGGCGCAGCGCCTGCGCGCCCGTCCGACGCTGCTCGTGCTCGACAACTTCGAGCAGCTCGTGGAAGGCGCGCCCGCCGTCGCGGAGCTGCTCGAGCAGGCGCCCGGGACACGCGCGCTGGTGACCAGCCAGCTGCCGCTGCGAGTCGCGCGCGAGCGGCTGCTGCGGCTGGCGCCGCTGAGCGCCGACAGCGCCGCGACGCTGTTCGACGAGCGCGCACGCGCGGCCGCGCCCGACTTCGACCTCAGCGAGCACCGCGAGGCGGTCGAGGCGATCTGCGCCCGCGTCGACGGCATGCCGCTCGCGGTCGAGCTGGCCGCCGCGCGCGTGTCGACGATCGCGCCGGACGAGCTGCTCGCCCGCCTGGACCGGTCGCTCGGCGTGCTCGCGCGCGGGCCGCGCGACCTCGCGCAGCGCCACCGCAGCCTGCGCGCGGCGCTCGAATGGACGCACGACCTGCTCGGCGCGCGACGAGCGAACCCTGCTCGCGCGGCTCGCCGCGTTCGCCGGGCCGGCGCCGCTCGACGCCGTCGAAGCCGTCGCGCAGGTCGCGGGCGAGCGCGGCCCCGTCGACGCGCTCGACGGCCTCAGCGGCCTCATCGACGCGTCGTTCGTGCGCCGCGCCGACAGCCGCGAGCACGGCGTCCGCTACACCGTCCCCCAGGCCGTGCGAGACTTCGCCGCCGAACAGCTCGACGGCGTCCGGCGAGGAGCACGCGGTCCGCTGCGCGCACGCGACCCACGTCGCGGCGGTCGGCGAGGCCTTCCGCGGCATCGGCGACGCCGACGCCGTCCGGCGCGCGTGTTCGCGCTCGAGGCCGAGCTGCGCGCGGCGCTCGACTGGACGCGAGCGCACGCCCCCGAACTGCACACGCGCCTCGCCGGGGCGCTCGGCGTCACGCTGAGCGACAGCGGCCGCGCGCGCGAGGCCTACGCCGAGCTCGGCCTCGTGATCGAGCGCTCGGGGATCACGGGCGCGACCGGCGGAGACGGCCGCCTGGTGCGCGCGTACGCCGCAGGTCGCGGTCCCGGGCCGAGGGCGGCCGCTGATCGAGCCCGGCCTCGCGGCGCTGCGCGCCGCCGGTCGACGAGTCGCTGCTCGAGCTCGGCCTGCGAGCTAGCCGGCCTCTTCTGGCTACTTCGCCGACGAGCCTGAGCGCGCCCTCGAGCACGCGAGCGAGGCGCTCGCCCTCGCGCGCCGGCGATCGCACGTCGGCGACCTCGCGGAGGAGCTGCTCTACCAGGCGGCATGCCTCACGACTTGGGACGCCTCGACGAGGCCGAGCCCATCTACGAGGCCGCGCCGCTCGTGCCCAGGTCGGCGACAGCACGTCTCGCCCGACGGGTGCTCGCCGACATCGCGGTCGAGCGCGGGGACTGGGCGCTCGCCGCGCGCTCTACGCCGAGAGCGCCGCGCACCGGGCACCAACGAGCGCGCTCGTGATGCCACTCGGCTGCATCGCGACCGCGCTCGCGCAGCTCGGCGCCGACGAGCACGCGCTGGAGCTCGAGGCGACCGCGAGCGAGTGGCCATCGGAGAGCCGAGCGATCGACAACTCATCGCCAAGCACGGGTGGGTACTGGAAGAGGCGCGCACCCGGGTCCGACCGGACCGCGCCGCGCTCGCCGACCGCCGCGGACGCGAGCTCCCGGAGTCCGAAGCCGGAGCCCGAGCCGTCGAGTTGTCGCTCGCGGCCTCCGCGGCCCGGTCAGGCACGGGCTGAAATCCATGTTCCCCTCCGGCGCGCTTCAGCCGATCCTCCAGACATCCTCGTCACAACGGTCGATCGATGAGTGCTACATGCTGGACCCCGGGGCGCGCAGGTCAGACTGCCGCTCGTCGACGAAAGCAGCGGCCTCCAGCGAGCGGCTCGAGCTCGTGCTCGCTGCCCCTTGGCCGAATCTGAGCAGCGGCCGACACGAGGCGCGGCGAACCTGCTGGCTGCTCCTTTCCACCCATGCGGGCGTCTCCGCCCGTGCGCAGCTCACGCGCGCTCGGGGCGAGCAGCGAGCGTGCTCCCTCGTCTCCCGCACCTGCTCGCTTTCGCAAGAGAGTGCGAGACCGTCCGTAGCCGCGCACGTGACGAGATGGGACCCTCTTAGGCGCTGCTCGCTCGTCCGCCGTGCATTGAGCGCTATGGGCAACCCCTAGTGCCAGCGCTCCCAGCAAGCCCGCGGATATCGCTTAGGCGCAGTAGGAGGCGCTACCCCTCTTCGGTGTGGCCCCCGCCGAATCCCTTCATGGCGATGGCTGATGCGGATTACACGGCGGGCGCTGGGGCCATCGCCGCGGCGACACCTTGAGTTGGCGGATGCTCAGTCGGTCGCCGGGTTGATCCAGCCGCGACGCGGGGTGATCGTCCGTGGGACGACTCTGCGGACTCCGGCGCCAGGCAGGTTGCGCGGTGCCGTGCCCGCACGGCAGACCGTGACGCGCTGCGCGGCCGTCCCGTGGCCTGGCCCGACGAACACGGCGTCCACAACTTTGCGGATGAGGGCTCGCTTCTCATCGAGCGTCATGTTCGGTAGCGCGCGCCGAAGATCCGGCACAGGAGGCACGTCGTGTGTCCGTGCGCTCGCCGTGGCGTCGACCAGGGCAAGGTTGGCGTCACCCAAGCGCTGACGGCGTACGGCGAGCCCGGCCAAGTATGCGCGCTCACCGATTGTGCGAGCTATCGAGTCGTTGTCTCGGTAGCGAGCCAGTGCTTCGGCGGCGGCGTTGGCCTTGACTTCGGCGGCCGCGAGTCTTGCCTCGGGCCGGCGGCGGCGTCGTGCGAGGATCGTCAGAGCAGTTTCAAGTACGTACGGCTCAAGCTTGCCCGCGGCTATGAGCCGGCGCTGGGCATCTTCCTCCAGCGTGGTGCTTCGCACACTTATAGGCCAGGTACGGCTTGCGGTTCGGGCGACTGTCGGGCGTCGGCCGGTGGATGTGCGGTGCGAGCCTGTAGCTGCAACCAGCGCAGCGAACGATCCCCACCACAAGCGCGGGCAGCGGACTCGCGCGAACCCCGTTGATCGGCTTTTGAGCTCTGCTCCAGGTCACGGCATCGGTCAGCGCCACGTGGGCGTGCTCCTTGCAGTGGCGTCCCGAGCCGACCTCACCGAGATACGCGCGCCGACCGAGCATGTACGCGAGCGTGGACGGGTTCCAGCCCGGATTTCCCCTCGCTGTCTTGACGCCCTCGCTCTCAAGCAAGCGGCACAGCGTCGGCAGGCTCTCGCCCGCAGCTCGCCGCCGGTAGACCTCCGTGATAACCGGGCCGCTTGTCGGATGTGGGCGCAGTCGTCCGGCGCGCGTCTTGCGATATCCGACCGGCAGGCTGGCGAGATATACCCCGCGGCGAACCGCGTGGGCCCGTGCCGTCTCCCACGCTTCGCGCACACCGTCCAGCTGAAACTCGGCGACGCTGAGCAGGATCCGAAGCGCCAGCCGACCGGCGTCGGTGCTGATGTCCAAGCCGTCGTGCACCGAATAGAACCCGCCGCCGACAGACCGGATTCGCTCGATGATCTGCAATTCGTCGTTGAGCGAACGCCCGAAGCGATCGACGCGCCAGACGACAAGCGCTGACGTCGCTCCATACTCCAGCCGCCGAACTGCCAGTTCGATCAGCGGCACGATCAGGTCGCGCGCCCGACTCGTCCAACTCCTCAAAGACCTCGGCGAGCTCGAAGCCGTAGCGCTTTACCCATTCCTCGATCGCCTCTCGCTGGACGCTGTGCGAGATAAATCGCGGGCCACGGCGCTTACCGACCTGACTGACCCGGACATATCCGTCGACGCGAACACGCGGCGCCACAGGAGCATAAGGAGATACCACCGCACCCGCCCACAGAAAGCAATCAAGCCCCGCGGCACTGCCTCGACCGCAGTCAAGTCGCGTTCGTGGTGTAGCGCAGGATCGTCGGTGAGACGGTTCGTGCCTCAGGCGGCGCTACCCGCGGATGGACGTCGACCGATGTGAAGGAGTGCCGCGGGCGCGATCCGACGCCGGGTCTGTTCGGGAGATCGCAGGACCTTTGCCAAGGGGTAGGCGTAACCCCCCGGTTGGGGTACTCCACGGCCGCGCGTGTCGTGTGAGCATCGGCTGCACGCTCGCCAGGAGCCCACGCCCGAGGAGCGCGGAGATCGTACGAGGACCACGTCATCGACCTGTTCGCCGACGTCGTGCTTGTGGGCGCGGCCAATCAGGGAAGGAGGCGGTAGCCATGCTCCGCCCATTTGAGGTGACCGGTTGTCTGCTCGGGCCGCCAGGCCGCGGCGTTTTTCGCCGTCTCGCCTTGGCGGTGATGCTCATCGCTGCATCGGTCGCGCCGCCGGCTTACGCCGCGCCGCCGTCAAACGACACGCCCAGCGGCGCGACTTCGATCACTGCGCTGCCGTTCAGCGACACGGTCACGATCGACGAGGCGACGACCGACGCGCTCGACGCGACACTGAACAACCTGTGCGGCGCGCGGCGACCGAGGGCAGCGTCTGGTATCGCTTCGACGCGACCGCAGACGGCGCGCTCGTGTTCGACGTGTCGCAGTCGACCTTTTCCGCAGGCGCGCTCGTGACTGCGGGCGACCCCGCCGACGCGAACGTCATCACCTGCGGGCCCGGGGCCGTCAGCTTCCCGGTGACCGCGGGCCAGACCTACCACGTCATGGCGTTCTCGGATACGCCGGGCGCGACCACCGGGACCCTGGTCGTGCGCGCCGAGGCGGCTCCGCCCCCGATCAGCGTCGACGTGACCGTCGACCCGACCGGCACGTTCAACGCCAAGACGGGCTCAGCCACGATCACCGGGACCCTGACATGCTCCGGCGAAGACGCTCAGTTCTCGTCCGTTCTCGTCGATCTCAGTCAAAGCGTCGGCCGCTTCACGATCCTCGGGTCCGGCTCGATCGCGACGTCCTGCACCGGCTCCCCGCAGCCGTGGAGCGTCGAAGTGCTCCCGATCACGGGCAAGTTCAAGGGCGGCAAGGCCGTGTCGGTGACCTCCGCATTTGCCTGCGGGAACTTCTCCTGCGGTGAGGACTTCCAGGAGGACACGGTCAGGCTACGTCGCTAGCCGACGACCTGGGACGAGGTCGAGTGGTTCCTAGACCGTCGGTCGCCTCCGGCCGGGCCAACGCCCTAGACGCGCGCGGCCGGGGGCGATCCTCAGGTTCGGCTGCGTGCACTGCGGACAGCGGGCCGCGCTTCGCCGTGGTAACCCCACAACGCAGGCTTCACGGCGCTGGAGCGCGAACGCGGGTGCTGACAAAGCCGCGTGGCGTGTCTCGCCGTTATGTCGGCCGCGCGCTCCAGCAGCGCGATGCTGGCGCTCAGTTGCTCCGGCGTGAATTCGGCGGCGAGCACGTCCAGCGCGGTAGTCAGCGGCGCGTAAAGCTGCGCCGCTTGCGCGACGTTGATAGGGCGGATTCACGTGGTCGTTGCAACACCTCAATGAGAGGAGTTGCGATGGGAAGGCCGGCTGGTTGGATGACGGAGTTGACGGGTCGTCTCGGCGATGAAGTCGCCGGGCGAGCCTCACATCGACCGCGAGGTCGAGCGGTGGTTCTCGGCGTGAGATCGCGAAGGGCCTCAGCAGCGAGGAGGCGGCGCACGCGGTCGGGGTTTCGTCAGCGGCTGGCGTCCGTGGTTTCGTGAGCGTGGCGGGATGGCGACGTTCCTCCTGGACCCGGTCTCGTGCCGGTACTTGTGCTTCGCTGAGCGCGAGGAGATTGCGCTACTTCGTGCCGAAGGCAAGGGCGTGCGAGAGATCGCACGCGGTTAAGACGCACGCCGTCGACGATCTCGCGCGAGCTGCGACGCGACGCGGCCACCGCGGCGGCACGCTCGAGTACCGCGCGTCGGTGGCGCAGTGGAAGGCCGAGCTCGTAGCGCGTCGCCCCAAGACAGCCAAGCTCGCTGCCGACGACCGGCTGCGCGAGTACGTAAAGCACCGCCCTCGCCGGCAAGGTCCGGCGGCCCGACGGGACCGCGATGGCGGGTCGGCGGTCAAGCCGTGGAGGGGCCGCAACAAGCCGCGCCGCCAGGACCGCAGGTGGGCGACGGCGTGGAGCCCGGAGCAGATCTCGGCCAGGTTGCGCATCGACTTCCCCGATGATCCGTCGATGCGGATCTCGCACCAGGCGATCTCACCAGTCGTTGTTCGTGCAGGGTCGTGGCGCGCTGGCCCGCGAGCTGACCGCGTGCCTGCGCTCCGGCCGGGCGCTGCGCGTCCCCCGGGCCGGCGTTCGGCCAGCGCGGCAAGGGCTTCATCAGCAAGGAGGTGATGATCAGCCAGCGGCCCGCCGAGGCCGCCGATCGCGCCGTTCCGGGGCACTGGGAGGGCGACCTGATCATCGGAATCGACCGCTCGGCGATCGGCACGCTGGTCGAGCGCACCAGCCGCTTCACGATGCTGTTGCACCTGCCGCCGACGCTCGGCCGCGACGGCCCCCGGACCAAGAACGGCCCGCCGGTCACTGGAGCGGGCGCCGAGGCCGTCCGCGACGCGATCGCCGCCCAGCTCGGCGGGCTGCCTGAGCACCTGCGCCGCTCGTTCGACCTGGGACCAAGGCGCCGAACTGGCCCAGCACGCCAAGCTGAAGATCGACGTCGGCCTGCAGGTGTACTTCTGCAACGCCGCAGAGCCCTGGCAGCGCGGCACCAACAGAACACCAACGGGCGCTGCGCCAGTACTTCCCCAAGGGCACCGACCTCGCGCGCCACGGCGCCGACGACCTCGCCGCCGTCGCCGACGCGCTCAACAGCCGCCCCCGCAAGACGCTGAGCTGGCGGACCCCGGCCGAGGTCCTCGACGAGCACCCCTGACCGCAGCAGCCTGACGGCCCGCACAGGCGAACCTCGATCCACCCCGACGCCCGGGACCCCTCCCCGGAACGGCGGACGCGCGCGCGCTGGCTATCGCCGCTACGGCTCGCCCTCCGGGCGACCCTCCGCGACGACAGCCACGCGGCAGCACTTCACTCCCTCGAGCTACTTGTCCCGCCCCTCGGTTCGCTGACGAATAACCCGGTGTTGCGACGACCCGTTGAGTTCGGGCACCGCGCTCCCAGGCTGACTGGAGCTGGTGCATGTACGAGTGCGGGCTCGCGCTCCAGCGTGACACGCCGGACACGATCATCAAGGTGTTCACTTGCGATGACTCCGGTCCTCCGCAGTTCGAGGGCCGCGTGTTGGTGAAGATCAAGGACCGTGCCGACGTCCTGCGCTTCACGAACGACTTCCTCACCGATGCCGAGTTCTTCCCGGACTTCGGCGAGAAGGTGGCGCCGGGCTTCAATCCCAACGACTCGAGCGTCGTCAGCGCGGCGAGCGGCTGTTCGAGCAGATGCGCGCGATCCCGGTTCCGGACCCGAGAAGGTCCAGGACTGCGCAGGCCTATCCGTTCCTGCAGATCGAGCTCACGGCCGCGGATGTGGACCGCCTCACGGGCGACATGACGCAGGCGGAACGCTTGGAGGCGACGATCGCCGTGCTGCACGAGGCACCGATCACCGACTCCGACAGCGAAGGAGCGAGGATCTTCGGCGGCCAGATCGAGCCGGACGCGACCTTCGGCAGCCTGCTCAAGGGCTGGTGCGACACCTTCGAGCCCGACCCGCCGTGGCAGCCGGCGCTCGCGCATCAGGTGATGCGGGGAGTGCAGTGGAAATGGCCGGAGCTGCGGTGGGAGCTGATGCGAAGCGTCGACTCGCGTGACGCGACGCTGTACGGCCCGGTCGTCACGCGCGTGCGGCGCTGGCCCTCCAAGCGGATGCAGTTCGATGTCTGCTTCAGCCCCTTCGGCCTGACGGAACGCGGAGACCACGTCCGCATCGGCATTCCGCAGGACGCCCCGGCGCCCGGCGAGACGAACGCCCGCCGCGTCGCTGATGTGCCCAGCGAGGAGAGGGAGCGCCGTGAGTGAGGCAGCGAGCGGGGTGGGCGTGCAGGCGCGTCGGAAACCGCGCAGGACCAGAGCGTCGGCGCGGGATGCCGCCGCCCACGAGCTGCAGTCGGTGATCAAGACGCTCGAGCTCGAGCCCGCCCAGCAGGAGTACCTGGTGACGCGCTTCGCTGGCCAGGTCGTCTGGATGGAGCGCAAGGCGCAGACTGCGCAGCGCCGGTACGTCGTGGCGCGGCTGACGACGCTGATCGGCGCCTTGATCATCCCGGTGCTCGTCGGCCTCACACCCAGCGATGCCGACCTCTCCGACGCCATCCGCATTGCGACCGGCGTCATCGGCCTCGTCGTCGCCATCAGCACGGCCGTCGAGCAGTTCTTCCATTACGGGGCGCGATGGCAGCACTACCGGCGCACCGTCGAACGGCTCAAGACGGAGGGATGGCGCTTCTTCGAGCTGATCGACGACTACCGCAGCAGCAAGTCCCCCGGCCACAAGGCGCAGTTCCCCCGGTTCGCCGTTCGCGTGGAGGATCTCCTGCAGGAGGAGTCCGACATCTACCTTCGCGAAGTCGTCGCCGAGCGGCGCGTCGATCGCGAGGGAGGCGACCCGGAGCAGGGCGGCCAGTGAGATCCGCGCCGAGGTCGTCGCCCCGAGCCCGACGCCTGCAACCTGACCCCCGCGTCCGGAAGCCAAGACCTCTTCACACGGCGTCCACCGTCGTCCCGGCCCTCCAGGCTGGGCGCGTGGCTGCGACCTCGGGCTGCGGTGCCGTCGGTGGAGCGCGGGTTCAACCAGCGGCGCGCCAACTGGGACATCGGTCGCTGCCGCCACTGACCCTCGGCCTCCTCGAGCAGGGCGTCGATGCGGTCGGCGAACAGCGCGTCAGGGTCGCCCACGGCGGCGTAGTCGCGCCTGCGCCGCTCGAAGAGGTCGCTCTCCTTCGTCAGCGAATCCGCCAGACGAGCCCGGCTCGCGAAGCGGGTAGCACCCCGTATCCACAAGAACAGCTCGAGGAGGAGCGCCAGCCCGGCGCACCCCCCTGCCGCAATCCCACTGATCGGCGGCGATGCGACGATGAAGGTGAGGACGCCGGCGATCACGAGCCCCAGCTCATAGAGCCGGCCGATGAGGAGCATCGTCCGGCCCGACGACGCATGCTCGCGCTGCCAGGCGATCTCCTCCGGACCCGGCGCTGGGCGTCGTCGCGCTCGATCTCCGGTTCCTGCGGCTGCGGTGGCTCTTGCCGCTCGAGCTCCTCGAGGAGCGCCACCGCTCGCTCCGTGTCCGGGTGGTGGGGCCCAAGGCGAGCCGTCCTCGCCTGAGCGACATGCTCGGCGATGCCCCGCGCGTCGTCGCGCCGACCCACGCGGTCGAGCAGTTCCGCGACTCGGAGTTGCGCGAACAGCGTGTCGGGATGGTCTGCTCCGAGGTCGGCCTCGAGCCTCCCGACCACGCCGGCCGCAAGGTCGAGGGCTTCCTGATCACGATCAGCGCGCTCGAGCACGTCCGTCAGCCGGAGCTGCGCCCGCAGGGTGTCGGAGTGATCCACGCCGAGGTGCTCCTCACGCACTCGGACGGCGCGCGTGCCGACGGCGAGCGCCTTCGACGCGTCGTCTGCCTCGGCGGCGAGCTCCGCGACCGAGTCCATCGCCGCGAGCGTGTTCGGATGCGCCGGCCCGAAGGTGGCCTCGTTGAGCTGCATCTGCTGCTCACGCATCCTCCGGGTCAGGGTGAACACGGCGCGGTCCATGTCGCCGTCCGATGCGTGGCCGACGTCGAGGCTCTGCAACCCGGCCGCTGCCGAGCCGTCCTCGCCTTCAAGGCGCACCGGCATCACGAGCCGCGGCTCGTTTCCGCCCAGCGCCACGTTGAGGAAGCGGCGCACCTCGTCTTCGAGGAAGGGGTTGGCGGAACCGTCGATGACGGGCACGAAGTTCCGCGCCTGAGTGAGCGGGGCGGACGCATCCTTGTGATCGCTCTCGGCCATGACCCGGAAGCCTCGCTCACGCAGGCCTTCGCGGAGCTGGAGAACGCGACGATCGCGCGCCCCGGAGGGACCGACGTAGACGTCGAACGGGTAGGCGATCGAGCTGGGTGCGCCGACATCGCTGCGCAGTCGCGCCGTGTTGACGTACGCCTGCCTGTTCCCGACGAGCAGATCGGTTCGCTCGAGCCGGTTTCCGACGAGGCCCGCGAGCGTCTCAAACGCGTACCCGATCGTCAGCGGGTGCCGGATGTCCTCTTCGACAACCGGAAGACGCTCTCCGAAGCTCCAGTGCGCGACGTACGGGACCAGCAGGTGGTTGATCAGTTCATTGGGCTTCACGTCTTTGTGACTCCACGTGGCGAGCAGCGGCGGCAGCCGCTCCTCGAACTTGCCCATCCACTTGTGGGCAAGCTCGACCTCGACGGCGGCCTCGAAGCGGGTCGCAACCGGAAGGACGCGGAGGCGGGCACGGTCCACCGTGAGCGTCACCCGCTGGGCGTCGGCCCGCCGCACGACCTCGAGGACCCCGTTCAGGCTCTGCTCGTTGGCCGTGAACATCGCGACCACGACGTCGGGCAGCTGGACCGTGCAGATCCCTCCGATGTCGGTGATGCCGGTCCGGCTGTCGATGAAGACGAACTGGTACTCCTCGATCCACTCATCCGAGCGAGCTCGAGGACGCCGCCGAGGTCGTGCTCCGCGTACAGCTCCTCCCAGTCGATCCGGTGGAGGCGATCGACGTAGCCGCAGGATCCTGAACACGGCCGGCGGGCATCATGTCCAAGCGTGACCCGGTGTCTTTCACCGCGGTGGTCACGACCGCCCTCCGCCAGTCGAACGCGTCGCCGTCGCGCGCGCTCTCTGCCAGCTCGAGCACGCCCGCTTCGAACGCCGTCGGTGCCGTCATCCGCGAAGTACAGGTGGAGTCCGGGTGCCTCGAGGTCCCAGTCGATGCACAACACGCCGTATCCCCACCGGGCGAGCAGCGTCGCAATGTTGGCGAGCGCAAACGTGCGGCCCACTCCCCCCTTGTAGGAATAGAACGTGTACACCTCGCCCTTCGGCATCGCCTAGATCCTCGGCATCACGATCTGGGCCTTCCCGTCCACCGGACGCTTCACGATCGGCCAGTCGTCCTGCCACGGCGGCGCCTCCGCGAGCGTATTCAGCAACAGGGACGAGAACCCCTGGATCTCGCGCACGAGAAACGGGAACTGCGGCGTGTCGCGGTACGACGCGACCTGCACGTTGTACTTGCGCAGATCCCTGAACTCGATGCCCGCGAGATCCTGCCTGACACCGTTGCTGTACAGCACCGGGAACACGAGTCCTCGTGGGCGCTCCTCGGTGCGAAACCCCAGGCGCCTCGCGCGCGAGCATGCTCTCGAGCTCCCACACGCACCACTCCGATCTGAAGTAATGCCGGAGTACACCGCCACGAGCAGCCGCGAGCGCATGAGCGCCCTGCCGAGCTCGACGTCCCACGTGGTGCCGGTGTCGAGCTTCAAATCGATGAACACGGACGGCGCCTCGTCGGGCGCGTTCTCCTGCAGCCACCCGTCGAGCTCGGGATAGAAGTGCGTGTGCACCCACTCGCAGACATGCCCCTTGCGTGGATAGCTGACGAAGATGTCGTACTCGTACGTCACGGACCAGGCACCTCGCCGTAGCGAGTCTCCCCGACTTCGCCGGGAAGGGTCAAGATCGCCGCGCGTTGAACCGGCCGACTGGAACGGATCCGCGCCCCGCGCATGCAGGGCGAGTTGCGCCCGTGGCTCTCCAACGGTGGCGGCGGAGGAGTACTCCGAAGCGCCGCTACAAGAAGCCGCTCTACAACTCCGCCACCGACTTCACGCCGGTGGCGCTCGTCGCCGAGACCCCGATCGCGCTCATCGTCCGGAAGGAGCTGCCGGCGAGCAACCTGAAGGAGTTCGCCACCTACGCCAAGGAGAACCAGAAGACCATGTCGTTCGGCTCGGCCGGCGCCGGCTCGGCGACGCACCTCGGCTGCGTCGTGGTGAACAGCGCGCTCGGCACCGAGATCACCCACGTGCCCTATCGCGGCACGGGTCCGGCCATGCAGGACCTGATCGGCGGCCGCATCGATTTCCTCTGCGAGATCATCAACACCGCGAAGCCGCAGCTTGACGGCGGCACGGTGAAGGGCATCGCCATCATGACCAAGGAGCGCTCGCCGGTGCTGCCTAATCTCGCGACCGGGCTCGAGCAGGGCTACAAGGATTTCGAGGCCTATACCTGGAGCGCGATCTTCCTGCCGAAAAACACGCCGGCGCCAATCGTGGCCAAGCTGAACAAGGCGATCGTGGAAGCCATGAACACCCCGTCGGTGCGCGAACGGCTGGGGAGGCTCGGCGCGCAGGTGGTGTCCAACGAGCGGGCTACGCCCGAATATCTCGCGAGCTTCGTCAGGAGCGAGATCGAGAAGTGGTCGGGGCCGATCAAGGCGAGCGGGGTGAGCGTCGACTGACGGAAGCGCTCGCCGATAATCTGCACAACCTGCCTCAGATGGCTTGACCCTCGCCGCCGCGAACCCGATCCTGCGCGCTGGAACCAAATAAGATGGGGAATCAAGCAATGCGGAAGATGTGGAGCGTGGCCATCGTGCTCGCGGTGGTGGGCGCCGCCGGTCCGGCGCTGGCGTTGAGCGAAGCCGACGTCCTGGGCAAGTGGTGCGGCAGCGAGACCAACTACGATATCGGGCGCAAAACCCTCACCGTCACGTGGCGGTCCGACAACGGGCGAAAAAGGTTTGTGGTCGATCGCTTCGCCTTCACCGACGTCGACGTGATCATGTACTGGCGGCGCAGCGCCAACGAGGGGCTGCTCAGCACCCAATTCGGCGAATTCTCTTCCGACCGGCGCCGGATGATCCAAATCCGCAACGAGGCCGGGCCGCGGCGCGAGTTCCGCCGATGCTGAGGCGGGCGCCATGACGCAAGCCCTCGCCGAGAAAAGCTGCGTCCCCTGCCGCGGCGGCGTGCCGCCGCTTGACCGCGCGGAAGCCGAGCGCCTGCATCAACAGGCGCCCGACTGGGCGCTTGTCGACGACGCCCATCGCATCGAACGCAAGTTCGGCTTTCGCAATTTCCGCGCGGCGCTCGCCTTCGTCGACCAGATCGGCGCGCTCGCCGAGACCGAAGGCCATCACCCCGATATCTCGTTCGGCTGGGGCTACGCCACGGTCTCGCTGCACACCCACAAGATCAAGGGCTTGCACGAGAACGACTTCATCATGGCGGTGAAGATCGACCGCATCTTTAGCGCGGCTCAGGCATAGCCCTTCGGCGCGACGAAGCCCTGGTATTCCCGCTCCAGCATCTGCGCGAAGGCGATGGTGGAGAGGTCTCCGAATTGCGGGCCGACGATCTGCACGCCGATCGGCAGGCCGGCGACGAAGCCCGCGGGAGCCGCCGTCGCCGGCAGATAGAAAGCGCCGAACAGCCCGGCCCAGAACAGCTGATCCGCGGTCTCACGCGCCTCGCCGTTGATGGTGATCTTCCGCTGCCACAGCAGACCCGATTGATCGTGCGCGAGCGCGGGCAGCCCGGCGACGGGGCAGAGCAAGAAATCGTACTCCTGGAAGAATGCCGCCCAGGCGAGCCGCATGTGATGGCGCTGGTTGTTGAGCACGAGCCAATCCCGGTGCGCCATAACTGAGTCGCGCAGCACCATGGCGATCGGGCTTTGGTCTTCCGGCGAGAGCGCGCGCGCCATTGTGGCGGTCTGGGCGAATGCTTCCGGCGACAGGCGGCCGGACATCGCGGCATTGAGAATACCGACGAACAGCCGCCACGCCTTGTCGGTGTCGAACGCAGGCAGCGCCCCCTCGACGATCTTCACTTTCTTCTTGCCGAGGAAGTCGACGAGCTTCTGCAGCTGATCCTGCACACCGCGGTCGACGGCCGCGATCGGATGCTCGAGCAGGACCGCAACTGTGAAGTCGCGCCAGTTCTTCTTCTTCGGCGACTGCAGCGCCAAGCGGTAGCCGGCGCTTTCGATCTCGTCGGGGCCGGCGATCACGCCAAGCGCGAGCGCGAGATCGTCGGCGCTGCGGCCGAGCGGCCCGACCACGGAAATGTCCGCGGCCGCGACGACGCCGGGTTGTGCGTGACCGCGCAAAGGCACCAAGCCATAGGTCGGCTTATGAGCGTAGACGCCGCAGAAGTGCGCCGGATTGCGGAGCGAGCCGCCGATGTCGCTGCCGGATTCGAGGCCGGTGAGGCCCGCGGCAAGCGCCGCCGCGGCCCCGCCCGACGAGCCGCCGGGCGAGCGCGTCACGTCCCAGGGATTGTTGGTGGTGCCGTAGATGTCGTTGAAGCTCTGCCAATCGGCGAGCAGCCGCGGCACGTTGGTCTTGCCGAACAGAACGGCGCCGGCACCGCGCAGCCGCTCGATGACGACGGCGTCCTTCCTGGCGATGTTGTCCTTGAGCTCGGTGAGGCCCCAGGTGGTCGGCAGTCCGGTGACGTCGTAGGATTCCTTCACGGTCATGGGCAGGCCGTGCAGGGGCCCCCACACGTCGCCTTTCTTCAAGGCCCGGTCTGCTTCCTTCGCGCGCTTCCGGGCGTTGGGAATGTCGGTGACGATGATGGCGTTGAGTGTGGGATTATGGCGCTCGACGCGAGCGAGATAGTGGTCGAGAAGCTCGAGGCAACCGATCTTGCGCCGGCGGATATGACCCGCGAGGCGCTTGGCGGACCAGAACGCAATGTCTTGCATGGCTTATTTGGGGGTTTGCAGGGAATTTTTCGTTTTCGTTCCTACGTAGGGAACGAGCTTGGCGCCTCGGAGTCAACCGATTGCCGCCGGGCGCCTGCGGCCGATAGAAGAGCGAGCATGATCCCCTTCTCGGTTCTCGACCTCTCGCCCATCCTGCAGGGCGGCACGGCCGCGGACGCTTTCCGCAACAGCCGCGATCTCGCGCGGCACGCGGAAGCGCTCGGCTATAACCGCTACTGGCTTGCCGAGCACCACAACATGCCGGGCATCGCCAGCGCCGCCACCGCCGTCGTCATCGGCTACGTCGCGGGCGGCACGTCGACGATCCGCGTCGGCGCCGGCGGCGTCATGCTGCCCAACCACGCCCCGCTCGTCATCGCCGAGCAGTTCGGCACGCTGGAGTCGCTCTATCCTGGCCGCATCGATCTCGCCATCGGGCGGGCACCGGGCACCGACCCGCGCACCGCGCAGGCGCTCCGCCGCAACCTCGCCGGCGGCGTCGACAATTTCCCGCAGGACGTGATCGAGCTCCTCACCTATTTCCAGCCGCCGCAGCCCGGGCAAGCGGTGCGCGCCTTTCCCGGCGCGGGCTTGAAGGTGCCGGTGTGGGTCCTGGGCTCAAGCACATACGGGGCGCAGCTCGCGGCGGCGCTCGGCCTGCCGTTTGCCTTCGCCTCCCACTTCGCGCCGGATTTCTTGATGCAGGCGCTCGAGCTCTACCGCACGAAGTTCCGCCCCTCGGGCTTCATCGAGAAGCCCTACGCCATGCTCGGCCTCGGCGTGTTCGCCGCCGATACGGACGCCGAGGCGCGCCGGCTGTTCAGCTCGATGCAACAGCAGTTTGTGAATTTACGGCGCGGCGCGCCGACCCAACTACAGCCGCCAGTGGATTCGATGGAAGGCCATTGGACCGAGGCGGAGAAGGCGGGCGTGGAGCACGCGCTGGCCTATGCCGTGGTCGGCGGCCCCGACACCGTGCGCGACGGGCTGAAGGACTTCATCGCCATGACGCAAGCCGACGAGATCATGGTCACGACGCAAATGCACGATCACGCGGCGCGCAAGCGCTCCTACGAGATCGTCGCCGCTGGGCCGAAGGGATAGCGCAACAGGTTCCTAGACCGTCAGCTCCGCCCAGAACTCACGGCGGAATTTCTGGAACCACACGGTGAAGTCGTCCGGCCGCGCGTCGATCGCGGCCTCGATCTCGCCCGGCGCCATCCAGCGCCATGCCGCGACCTCCGTGGATCGGGATGCGGCGCACCGTCGAAGCGACCGACGAATACGTGGACGATCTCATCCTCGATCAGCCCGTTCGACACCGGCGCGCGATAGTGGGTGGAGAAGCGAAAAGTGAGCGGGCAGACGATACCCATTTCCTCGTCGAGTCGGCGCACGGCGGCCTCCGCGATGTCCTCGCCTGGCCGCGGATGGCTGCAGCAGGTGTTGGTCCACAATCCGCCCGAGTGGTACTTGCCGGCCGCGCGCTGCTGCAAGAGCAGCCGGCCCGCGCCGTCGCGCAGCACCACCGACAGCGCCCTATGCCGCAAACCGAGGCGATGGGCCTCGAGCTTGCCTAGGATGCCGGTCGCCGCGTCGTTGGCGTCGACCAGGATCACCTCGTCGCCCGAGGTGTCGGCCCGCCCGTTGCGCTCGGTCATGCTTTACGAGATCCGCAGGTCGCCGAGCGCGCGGCGCGGCTCCTCGATGCGCGGGGTCTGGCCGCCGCGCAGCACGCTGTTGCCCTCGAACAGGTTGCGCTGGTCGATCCCGGCGGGCTCGAGCCAGTCGCTCTCCTTCATGGCGCCGGAGAGGCCGTAGACGGCGAGCGCGTTCTCGTAGGTGACGGCGCGGATCGTCGCCGACGGGATGGCGCGCTCGGCCATGAGGGCCGCGGTTTTCGGCACGCCGAGGGAGTCGGAGACGCCCCAGTCGCAGGCGGAGTCGACGATGATCCGCTCCGGCCCGTAATGGCGCACGATCTCGGTCATGCGCTCGTTGCCCATCTTGGTGCCGGGATAGATGGAGAAGCCGGCGAAGAAGCCGCGGTCGAGCACCTCCTGCACCGTCTCCTCGTTGTTGTGGTCGATGACGGTGCGGCGCGGGTCGAAACCGTGCTCGACGAGCACGTCCATGGTGCGCGTGGTGCCGCGTTTCTTGTCGCGGTGGGGCGTGTGGATCATGATCGGCAGCTCGAGCTCCTTGGCGAGTTCGATCTGCAGGCGCAGATATTTGTCCTCGAGCGGCGTCTGCTCGTCGTAGCCGATCTCGCCGATGGCGACCACGCCCTCCTTCACGGCGAAGTGCGGCAGCATCTCGATCACCGCCTCGGCGAGCGCCTCGTTGTTCGCCTCCTTGGAGTTCAGCCCCACGCAGCAGTAGTGGCGCACGCCGAACTGCCCGGCACGGAACTTCTCGAAGCCGATGATGGTGGAGAGATAGTCCACGTAGCTGCCGATGTTGGTGCGCGGCTGGCCGATCCAGAAGGCGGGCTCGATCACGGCGACGACGCCGGCACGCGCCATGGCCTCGTAGTCGTCGGTAGTGCGCGAGATCATGTGGGCGTGGGGATCGATGAACATGGTGCCGGCGGCGGCGGGCATTGCCCGGCCGGCGTCGGTGGCTTCCAGCCGCTGGCTGCCGTTCGCGCCCTTGAGCGCGAGCCCGGCGCCGCAGCAGGGACAGACGAGACCCGCGCGATCGCGCACGGGATCGGCGTCATGCTTGCCCGGTTCGGCCATGGGAGTTCCTCCCGGCTAGGGCTTGATGAACTGATTGCGAACATACGCCATGATCTTCAGGATTTCATCCTGGTTCAGGCGCTTGGAAAAGGGCTGCATGGCGCCCGCGGCGCCGCCGAAGATTGTGGAGAAAAGGCCCGGGTCTTCCTTGACCTGCGGATAAGCATACTTGTCGGAGACGAGGCTCGCGCCCATGCCGCCCTTCCCGTCCGGCATGTGGCAGGCCTGGCAGTGCAACACGTAGAGCCGTTTGCCCTGGGCGACCGCGTCCGGCTTGTCGTTGTAGGGATTCTTGCCGGTCTTGTGGAACTCGACGACGGCCGGGGTGAACGTCTCGCCGGGCTTGGGCTTCACGTCGAGGGGCGAGCCGTCGAACACGTGGCGGAACACGACGTCCTCGGCGTGCGCGCGCGGAGCCGCGGCGAGTAGACAGCCGATCAGCAGAAACGCGGTGCGGGCAAGCCATACGCCTTGGTCAGTCATTGGACGTCTCACCTACTTCTACTTACGCAGGGACATGCATTCCGTTCCGCGCCCATGCGGTCAGCCTTGACGGCGATCAAATAAAGAGGGGGCGGCCGCGCTGGGCCGCCCCCGTGCATCGGCCGATCAGTTCGGCATCTTTACCTTTGCGACTTCCATTCCCTGCTTCACTTCGCCCGCGGGAATGAGCCGCCACACCGCACCCGGCGGGTTCGCCGTCGGGCCCTTGTCGTCGGTGTAGAAGCAGTAGCAGTTGGTGGCGAGCACGTAGCCCTTCTCGTCGGTGGTGCCGGCGGTGAACTGGAATGGCGCCTGCATCAGCTCCTGCATCTGCCACTTGTTCGCGGCCTTGTCCCAGCCGATGCCCCAGACGCGGCCGGAGCACCAGTCGCCGACGATGTAGGTCTTGTCGAAGCCGCCGTAGTTGGCGACACCGAGACCCTGCGCCGAGCAGCCAAAGCCTTCGGTCAGCTTCGCCGCGCCGGGATAAGGCTCCTGGTGCGGATATTCGGCGACGGGCAACACGCCGACGATCGGGCACTTCTCGCCCGGACCGGACGTGGGATGGCAGTGAGACCCCTGGTTATGCTTCCAGCCGTAGTTCTCGCCGCCCTTGGAGTTGGCCGCCTGCCAGTTGATTTCTTCCCAGTGGTTCTGGCCGACGTCGGCGATGAACAGATCGCCGGACTTGTCGTCGAAGTGGAACATGTACGGATTGCGCAACCCGTAAGCCCAGATTTCCGGCTTCGAACCGATCTTGATCTTGGAGAAACCCTCTTCGGTGATGCCGAACAGGCTCATCATCCGCGGGAAATCCGCGCGCGCAAACGGATTGTCCTTCGGGATCGCGTAGGCCACGTCGTCGGGCGTATCGACGTCGATGCGAAGCATCTTGCCCCAATGCACCTTCAAGTCCTGGCCGGCGTCGAGCGGATCGCCTTCCCAGCCGGCGTCGCCCTTGCCGATGTAGAGCTTGCCGTCGGGGCCGAAGGCGATGCGGCCGCCGTAGTGGTTATAGTAGGGCTGCGGGATGTTCATGATCACCTTGACCGACTTGTTGGCTTGATCGGTCGAGATCGAGTTGGGGCTCGCCTTGTCCACCGTGTAGCGCGCGACGATCGAGGCGCCGTTGAACGGCAGCGACGAATAGTGGACGTAGACGTAGCCGTTGTCCTTGAACTTCGGATGGAAGGCGATCGACCACAGGCCCTGCTCGACGAAGCCGGTCTGCACTTCGCTGCCGAGCGGGTTGGTCTTGGTGATGTCGAGGAACGGCTCGGCCTGAAGCTTGCCGTCGGCGCCGATGATGCGAACGCGGCCGACGCGCTCCACCACGAAGACGCGGTTCGAGCCGTCGCCGGCGACCGAGACGCCGACCGGATCGTTGAAGCCGTCGCCGACCTTGACCAGCACCATTCTCGGATTGCCGGGCAACTTACCGCCCGGGCGGGCCACTTCCGCAGGAGTTCTGCGGTATGGTCTGAGCGTACGCCGGCGAGATGGCCAACAGGCCCGCCGCCGCTGCGCCCAGCAGCACGCTTTTTGCTCTCATGAGATCCTCCCGTCCGCTCCGTCTCGGTGGTGATCGTGATCTCGAGTTTGGACTGCGGACCGGGAAAGCGTACTCCAACGCCTCTGCTCGTCAAGAAAACTGACATGCGCCCCGGATCGTTGGAGGTCCATCCATGGGCGCTGCAACAATTCAGTCAAAAACGTGCGCGAGGATGAGGCGCTTGACGTTGGCGGCAGCCACCGGCGCGTCGGTAACGAGGTGCGGCTCGCTCGAGATGAACAGCGGGCCGTCGGCCGCATCGTCGGTCGGACGGCCGTGCGATCCCTTGACCAGCGTGGCGTCGAGCGGGATCACGTCCATGAGCGCGCGGAAGCCGAGCGCGCGCTTGAGAAACCGCGCGCCGATGGCGAGCTTGGGAAAGCGGATCGCCGGGTCGAGGAATAGCTCGACCGGATCGTAGCCGGGCTTGCGGTGGATCTCGACGAGACGCGCGAAGTCTGGCGCACGGGCGTCGTCCAGCCAATAGTAGTAGGTGAACCAGGCGTCGGGCTTGGCGAGGGCGACGAATTCGCCGGAGCGGGGATGATCGAGGCCGATCTCGCGCTGCTCTATGGCGTCGAATACCCGCTCCACGCCGGGCAAATTCGCGACGATGGCTCTTACCTCTCCCATCACGCGCGGATCGTTCACGTAGACATGCGCGATCTGATGGTCGGACACGGCAAAGGCCCGGGACTGCGGCACGTCCAGATGCTCCTCCCCCTCCTCCACCCGCACCCGCAGAAAGCCCGCCTGGCGCAGCGCCCGGTTGATGTGGATGGGCGTGGGATACGCCGGTGATGCCGTATTCGGAGAGCACCACGACGCGGGCGCCGTCGCGGCCGGCGTCGGCGATGAGGTCGCCCGCCACCGCGTCGATTTCCGCGAGGCTTTTCGCGATGCGCGGGTCATCGGGACCGAACCGCTGCAGGTCGTAGTCGAGGTGCGGGAGGTAAACGAGCGAAAGCGTGGGCGCGCGGGTGCGCCGCACGTGCAGCGCCGCGTTGGCGATCCAGCGCGACGAGGAGATGTTGGTGGCCGGCCCCCAGAAATGGAACAGCGGGAAAGGCCCAAGCTCCGCGGTCAGCTCCTCGCGCAGCTCCAAGGGCTGCGCGTAGCAATCGGGGAGCTTGCGGCCGTCGGCCTTGTAGATCGGACGCGGCGTGACGCCCACGTCGTGGCTCGCTCCCATATTGTACCACCAGAACAGATTGGCGGCGGTGAAGGCGGCATCGCGACGCTTACCCGTCTCCCAGATTTTTTCGCCGGCGACGAGGCGGTTCGACTGGCGCCACAGCCATACCTCCAGGAGATCGCGGAAGAGCCAGCCGTTGCCGACGATGCCGTGCTCACGCGGCAGGCTGCCGGTCATGAACGTCGCCTGCACCGAGCAGGTGACGGCGGGCATGATGGTCGTGAGCGGCCGCATCGCCCCGGCGCGCGCGAGCGCGCTGAGCTTGGGCGTGTGCGGGCCGAGATGGCGCGGCGAGAGGCCAACCACGAGAAGGACGATCGTCGGACGCATGGCCGCCATTCGCAAAATTGACAGAGGTATCGCGCACGCGGACAATACAAGCGGAAACGACCGGCGCACAATGCGGCGACCGCAGAAGTCGCCCCATGGAGACGTCATGCTGGAACGGGCAGACCCGGCAGTAGCGGCGGATGCGCACCTGCAGTCGTTCGCGCTCGCCTACGACTATCCGGTCTATTTCACCCGCGACGCCCTCGATCCGGCGAACCTTTGTCTGGTGAAGTCAGTGGTGCGCCTCGAGCCCAACAAGCGGCACCGCGTCGCCGTGTTCATCGACGAGGGCCTGATGCTCGCCGATCCGAAGCTGAACGCCCGCCTCGGGCGCTACGCCGCGCACCACGAGGCCGCGATCGAGATGATGGGCGAGGCGGTGATCGTACCCGGCGGCGAGGCGGTGAAGAACCAGCATTCCAACGTCGAGCACGTCTTGCGCGAGCTCGCGGCGCGGCGGATCGACCGGCAATCCTTCGCGCTCGCCATCGGCGGCGGCGCCATGCTCGACGCCGTCGGGCTTCGCCGCCGCCATCTTCCACCGCGGCGTGCGCCACGTGCGCATGCCGACCACGGTGCTGGCGCAGAATGATTCCGGCGTCGGCGTGAAGAACGCGATCAACGCCTTCGGGGTGAAGAACCTGCTCGGCACCTTCGCGCCGCCGTTCGCGGTGATCAACGATTCCGCCTTCCTCGACACGCTGCCGCCGCGCGACAAGCTCGCCGGCATCGCCGAGGCGGTGAAGGTGGCGCTCATCCGCGACCGTGAGTTCTTCCTCTGGCTCGAGCGCAACGCCGAGGCGCTGGCCCGCTTCGCGCCGAACGCGCTCGACGCCCTGATCGTGCGCTGCGCCGAGCTGCACATGCGCCAGATCGCCCACGGCGGCGACCCGTTCGAGCGCGGATCGGCGCGGCCGCTCGATTACGGCCACTGGTCGGCGCACAAGCTCGAGACGCTGACGCGCCATGAGCTGCGCCACGGCGAGGCGGTGGCGATCGGGATCGCGCTCGACGCGCGCTACTCGGTGCTCGCCGGGCATTTGGCGGAAGGCGAGGATGAGCGGGTGGTGCGCCTGTTGCGGCAACTCGGCTTCAAGCTGTGGGACGCGGCACTCGATCTCAAGGATGAGAAGGGCAAGCGGCGCGTGCTCGCCGGGCTCGCCGACTTCCAGGAGCATCTCGGCGGCGAGCTCACGGTCACGCTGCTCGCCGGCATCGGCAAGGGCGTCGAGGTGCACGAGATCGACGCGGCGCGGGTCGATGAGGCCGTCCGCTGGTTGCGGAGGCAGGCGAAGTAGCGTGCGCATCGATCACCTGCCCGGCGACGTGCACCTCACCTACTGCACCAACATTCACGCCGGCGAGCGCTGGGCCGAAGTGCGGGCGAGCCTCGAAGAGCACGTGCCGGCGATCAAGGCGCGCGTGGCGCCGGACCGACCCATGGGGCTTGGCCTTCGGCTCTCGGCGGTTGCCGCCGAGGAGCTTTCGCATCCGGCGGCGCTCGCTGAGTTCCGCCAATTCCTCGCCGAGCGCGCGCTCTACGTCTTCACCATCAACGCCTTTCCCTACGGACCCTTCCATGGCCGCCGCGTGAAGGAGGACGTCTATCAGCCCGATTGGCTGGCGCCCGAGCGCCTCGCCTACACCGATCGGGTCGCCCGCATCCTCGCCGCACTCCTGCCCGAAGGACAGACCGGGTCGGTGTCAACGGTGCCCGGCACCTTCAAGCCGCTGGGCGCGCGCGATGGCGCGCCGCAGCGATCGCCGCGCAACATCGCGCGCCACGCCGCCACCCTCGTCGGACATCCGCAGGCGCACTGGGCGCGAGATCGTGCTCGCGCTGGAGCCCGAGCCGTGCTGCTTCCTTGAGACCGTGGAGGAGACGCTCGCCTTCTTCCGCGATCACCTGCACGCCGACGCGGCCGCGGCGATCGTCGCCGACCGCGCCGGCATCAGCCGCGCCGCCGCGCGCGACGCGCTGAAGCGCCACGTGGGCGTTTGCTACGACATCTGCCACGGCGCCGTGGAATTCGAGGAGCCGGCGGCGGCCTTCGCCGCATTTGCCGAGGCCGGCATCCGCATCGCGAAATTGCAGCTCAGCTCGGCGCTCCGCCTGCCGCAGGTGAACGGCCACACCGAAGCCCTACTCGCCGCCTTCGAGGACGGTGTGTACCTGCACCAGGTGGTGGAGCGGCAGAACGGCGCGGTCACCCGCTATGTGGATCTGGCGCCGGCGTTCGCCGCGTTGCGCGCGGGCGCGGCCGGCGGCGAATGGCGCGTGCACTGCCACGTGCCAGTCTTTCTGGAGAAAGCCGGCGATTTCCATTCGACGCAGCCGACGCTGCGCGCGGCGCTCGGCTGCACGCGGGAGAATTTCGTGGCGCCGCATCTCGAGGTCGAGACCTACACCTGGAGCGTGCTGCCGCCGGCGCTGCGCCAGGAAAACCTCGCCGACGCCATCAGCCGCGAGCTCAACTGGGTGAAAGAGGAGCTCGGCTGATGGCCTGCCGCCAAGGCCGCCTTGCCGGCGACCCTCCTCAAGCTCGGCCGCATCTCAAACCTGCCGACGGTGTGGACCAACGTGCTCGCCGGCACCGTGCTCGCCGGCGGCGCGGCGGATGGCCGTCGCGTCTTGCTGGTCGCGCTCTCCATGTCGCTTCTTTACGTCGGCGGTATGTATCTCAACGACTTTTTCGACCGGGACATCGACGCACGCGAGCGGCCGACGCGGCCGATCCCGGCGGGCGACATTCCTGCTGCGGTGGTGGCGATCATCGGCTTTACGCTGCTGGCCGCCGGCGCCGCCATGCTGGCGCTCGGCGAGCCCGTTGCGGCGATCGTCGGCCTCGCGCTTGCGTTCACGATCGTCATCTATGACGTCTTCCACAAGGGCAATCCGGTGGCGCCCGTGGTCATGGGACTGTGCCGGGCGCTCGTCTACGCCGGCGCCGCCGCGGCCACGACCGGCACTGTGACGCCGCCGGTGATCATCGCCGGCTTCGCCATGCTCGCCTTCGTCGCCGGCGTCACCTTCGCGGCGCGCCAGGAGCGCCTCGACCGCGTCGGCAACCTCTGGCCGCTCGTCGCGCTGGCCGTGCCTATCGCGCTGACGCTGCCGGCCTATAGCCAAGGCTTCCTCGCCGCCTATGTGCATCTCGCGCTCACCGCCGCCGTGGCCTACGCGATCTATCTCCTCGCCAAGCGTCCGACGCCGGACGCGGTGCCGCGCGCGGTGGTGACGCTGATCGCCGGCATCTCACTCGTGGACGCGGCGTTTCTCGCCAGTGTCGGCGCGGTGAATGCGGCGCTCATTGCGGTCGCAGGCTTCGCCGCCACGGTGCTGCTGCAACGTTACGTGGCGGGAACGTGACGCCGGACGCGACCATCGCCGTCTTGCGCTCGTGGCTTACGCGCGCCCTTCCCGCCGACGCGATGCAATGGCTCGACGGCGAAATCGCGCGCCAGCGCGCGGGCGCGGACGAGCGCCGGCTCGGCATCGCGCTCGGGTTCGCCGGCCGCAAGCTCGGGCGCGAGCAACTCAATCTCGGTGCCGACGACATCGCCGCCGCGCAGCAATCGCACCCCTGCTGGCAGCCGCAAACATGGAGCGCGGTGGAAACGGCGCGGGTGGCGCTATGGCTCGCCACCTACAACGGCGACGATGCGGCGTTCGCGGCGCGGGTGGACAAGCTCGCGGCCACCGCCGAGGTAACGGAGCTCGTGGCTTGTCTCAAGGGTTTCGCGGTTTTCCCGGCGCCGGTGGCGCTCTATGCCCGCGCCCGCGAAGGCGCGCGCTCGTCGATCGGCGCGGTGTTCGAAGCGATCGCCTGCAACAATCCCTACCCGCTCGATCACTTCGACGAGGCGGCATGGAACCAGTTGGTGGTGAAGTGCGTGTTCGTCGGCGCGCCGATCGAGACGATCGTCGGCCTCACTGAACGGCGCAACCTGGAGCTTCTGGAAATGCTGCGCGATCTGGTGGCCGAGCGCACGGCCGCCGGGCGTGCGTTGCCCAACGCGGTGCATGAATATGTGGAGGATGGCTGGGGGACTAGGATTCGAACCTAGATTTTCGAAGTCAGAGTCCGATGTTCTACCGTTGAACTATCCCCCAACTTGGGAGCCGGGCGTAACCGCCGCGGGTAGGTGCTTGTTTCGTAAGTTCTTTCTAGTGGCCCCTCCGGGGCCAAGCAAGCGCGGGACATAAGACCAGGAACGCGGCATTCGCAAGGGCCGCCTGCGACGTTTCGCAAGGCGAATTCGCGAGTCGGAAGAGTCCCTTACGCCGCCCTGCTTCCCTTCAGATTCCGGTGGAGCTCGCCTCCCGCGAGTCAGGCACCGCTACTTCCCACGAAAGCCGGGCTTGCCCGCCCGCACCAGGGCCGCGATATCGGCGGTGTCGGCGCCGAGCCGCGGCGACGGATGATCATAGCGCAGAGGCGTTGCCGAAAAGCGAATGGGCGTGCGCACCCCGGGGATGACCGCGCCGCTCTCCTCCCGCTCCTTGAGGTCGACCCGCATCTCGCGCGCCTTCACCTGTGGATCGGCGAAGACTTCCGCCACGTCGTGGATCGGGCCGGTGGGCACGCCCGCGGCCTCGAGCGCCGTCATCAATTCCTGCCGCGTGTGCCGCCGGGTGCGCGCGAATAGGAGCTCAATGAGCGCCTCCCGGTTCTCGACGCGGCCGGGATTGGTGGTGAAGCGAGCGTCGGCGGCGAGCTCCGGCGCCTCCAGCACCGTGCATAGCTGCCGGAACTGGCTGTCGTTGCCGACGGCGATCACCACGTGCCCGTCGCTCGCCGGAAAAACACCGTAAGGCACGACGGTGGCGTGGGCGTTGCCGACGCGCTTCGGGGGCGCGCCGGACACGAGATAATAAAGCGCTTGGTTGGCGAGCACGCTCACCTGGACGTCGAGCAGGCTCATATCGATGTGCTGGCCCTCGCCCGTCCGGTGGCGCGCGATGAGCGCCGCCTCGATGGCGAGCGCCGAATAGACGCCGGTGAACACATCGGCGTAAGCGACGCCCGGCTTCTGCGGCTCGCCGTCGGGCAAGCCGGTGATGTCCATGATGCCGCCCATGGCCTGGATGATGAAGTCGTAGCCCGGCCGGTGCGCATAGGGCCCGGTCTGGCCGAAACCGGTGACCGAGCAATAGACGAGGCGCGAGTTTTCCCGCTTCAGGCTCGCGTAATCGAGGCCGAATTTCTTCAGATCGCCGACCTTATAGTTCTCGATCAGCACGTCAGCTTCGCGCGCGAGCGCGCGCACCAGCGCGAGGTCGTCCTTGTCGCGGAAGTCGGCGGTGACCGAACGCTTGTTGCGGTTGATGGCGTGGTAGTAGGCCGAGCTCAGGTTCTCGCCCTGCGGCCCCTTGACGAACGGCGGGCCCCAGGGCCGCGTCTCGTCGCCGCCGCCCGGCCGCTCCACCTTGATCACCTCGGCGCCGAGATCGGCGAGCAATTGCCCGGCCCACGGGCCGGCGAGCACGCGCGCGAGCTCCAGCACCTTGATGCCGTCGAGAGGAGCAGCCATGCCGTGCGTCAGGGTTCGAGCGGCACGATGCCGAGCTTGTCCATCAAACGCTGGTCGCGGTCGCGGTCGGGGTTGGGCGTCGTCAGCAGCTTCGGCCCGCAGAAGATGGAGTTGGCGCCGGCGAGGAAACAGAGCGCCTGGGTCTGCTCGTTCATTTCTTCGCGGCCGGCCGAAAGGCGGACCACCGAGGCCGGCATCGTGATGCGCGCGACCGCGATGGTTCGCACGAAGTCGAAAGGATCGAGTGTCGGCGCGGTGTGACTGAGCGGCGTGCCTTCGACGCGGACCAGGAGATTGATCGGCACGCTTTCCGGATGCTCGGGCAGGCTCGCCAGCGTCGCGATCATGCCGACGCGGTCCTCGAGCGCTTCGCCCATGCCGACGATGCCGCCGCAGCACACGTGAATGCCCGCGTCGCGCACGGCGGCGAGGGTGTCGAGGCGCTCCTGATAGACGCGGGTCGTGATGATCTGGCCGTAATATTCCGGCGAGGTATCGATGTTGTGATTGTAGTAGTCGAGTTCGGAACGCTTGAGCCGGCCCGCCTGGGCGTTCGTCAGCATACCGAGTGTCACGCAGGTCTCGAGCCCCAGCGCGCGCACGCCTTCCACCATGGCGCACACCTGCTCGAGGTCGCGGTCCTTGGGCTCGCGCCAGGCCGCGCCCATGCAGAAGCGGCTGGCGCCGCCGCGCTTGGCGGCCGCGGCTTCCGCTAGCACGCTCTCGATGCTCATGAGCTTCTCCGCCTTCACGCCGGTCTCGTAGGAGGCGCTCTGTGGGCAATAGGCGCAGTCCTCGGGGCAGCCGCCGGTCTTGATCGAGAGCAGCGTCGAGATCTGCACCTCGCGCGGATCGAAATGGAGCCGGTGGATGCGCGCCGCCTCGAACATCAGATCCGGGAACGGCAGTTCGAACAGCGCCCGTATCTCAGCGCGCGTCCAGTCGTGGCGGACGAGGCCGCGGGTATCGGTGGCGACTGCAGCCGGCTCGACGGCGATGCGTGACATGCGATTGTCCTAGAAAAACGCCTGGATGCCGGTGATGGCGCGGCCGAGGATGAGGGCGTGGACGTCGTGGGTGCCCTCGTAGGTGTTCACGGTCTCCAGATTCATCACGTGGCGCATCACGTGATATTCCTCGGCGATGCCGTTGGCGCCATGCATGTCGCGGGAGACGCGGGCGATATCGAGCGCCTTGCCGCAATTGTTGCGCTTGACGATGGAGATCGCCTCGGGCGGGCAGCGGCCTTCGTCCATGAGGCGCGTGAGGCGCAGCGCCGCCTGCAGGCCGAGCGCGATCTCGGTCTCCATGTCGGCGAGCTTCTTCTGCACGAGCTGGTTGGCGGCGAGCGGCCGGCCGAACTGCTTGCGCTCCAGCGTGTAATTGCGCGCGGCGTGGAAGCAGAACTCGGCCGCGCCCATGGCGCCCCAGGCGATGCCGAGGCGGGCGCGGTTGAGGCAGCCGAACGGTCCCTTGAGGCCGGAGACGTTTGGCAGCAGCGCGCTCTCGGGCACCTCGACGTTGGCCAGACGAAATCTCGCCGGTGATGGACGCGCGCAGCGAGAGCTTGCCCTCGATCTTCGGGGTGGTGAGGCCCTTAGCGCCGCGCTCCAAGACGAAGCCGCGGATCTCGTCGCCGTGCGCCGCCGACTTCGCCCACACCACGAACACGTCGGCGATGGGCGCGTTGGTGATCCACAGCTTGGTGCCGTTCAGGCGATAGCCGCCGCAATCTTCTCGGCGCGGGTGCGCATGCCGCCGGGATCGGAGCCGAAGTCCGGCTCGGTGAGGCCGAAGCAGCCGACCCATCGCCGCTCGCGAGCTTGGGCAGATATTTCTTGCGCTGCGCCTCGTCGCCATAGGCGTAGATCGGATACATCACGAGCGACGACTGCACGCTCATCGAGGAGCGGAAGCCGGAATCGACGCGCTCGATCTCGCGCACAGCGAGGCCGTAGCACACGTAGCCGAGACCGGCGCCGCCATACTCCTCGGGGATGGTGGCGCCGAGCAGGCCGAGCGCGCCCATCTCGTTCACGATCGAGCGGTCGAACTTCTCCTCGCGGAAGGCCGCGACCACGCGCGGCATGAGCTTGTCCTGGGCGTAGGCGCGCGCGGTGTCGCGCACTTGGCGCTCGTCCTCGGTGAGCTGGCTGTCGAGGTCGAAGGGATCGGCCCAGTCGAAGCGCACAGCGGCGGCTTCGGCGCTTCTTCGGTTGCGCCTTGCTCATGGCTCCGCTCCTGGCTGCCCCGATACGTAGCATAACTCCACGGCGTCACCAGGAGGGGCATGGCCCCTCTGCGCTTGGCCTCGCGCGGTCATCCCAATAAAGTGCCGCCATGAACCTTGCCCGCCTCCTCAAAGCGCGCGCCGCCGAGGGCCGGCCGGTGCGCGTCGGCGTCATCGGTGCCGGCAAGTTCGCCTCGATGTTTCTGGCGCAGGCGCGCACCACGCCCGGGCTGCACGTTCTCGGCGTCGCCGACCTCGACCTACCGCGCCCGCGACGCGCTGAAGCGCACCGGCTGGGACGATTCCGCGGTGGCCGCGCGATTTCGA
The DNA here is from genome assembly GCA_963792635.1 of uncultured Alphaproteobacteria bacterium. GTDB lineage: Bacteria > Pseudomonadota > Alphaproteobacteria > Rhizobiales > Xanthobacteraceae > DATNNN01. The sequence goes on along the minus strand of CAWBWX010000004.1, from coordinate 72,867 downwards.
CGACGCGCGCAAGAGCGGCCGCACGGCGCTCACCGACGACGCGATGACGCTGATCCAGTCCGACGCCGACGTCGATCCTCGAGATCACCGGCAATCCTGCTGCCGCATCCGTCACATCGCTCGCCGCGTTCGACCCGGCTGTCATGTCGTCAACGTCACGGTGGAAGCCGACGTGCTGGCGGGCCCGTTGCTTGCGGATCGCGCGCGGCAAGCGGGCGTGGTCTACGCGCTGGCCTACGGCGATCAGCCGGCGCTCGTCTGCGAAATGGTGGACTGGGCGGAGGCGACCGGCTTCCGCGTCGTCGCCGCCGGCAAGGGCACGAAGTATCTCCCGGCTACGACCAGTCGACGCCCGACACGGTCTGGACAGCACTACGGCATGACCGCCGAAGAGGCGCGACGCCGCCGGCATGAACTCGCAGATGTTCAATTCCTTCGTCGACGGAACGAAGTCCGCGATCGAGATGGCGGCGATCTCCAACGCGACCGGCTTGAACGCGCCGCGCGACGGCCTCGCCTTCCCGCCATGCGCGCGCCACGACCTGCCGCGCATTCTGATCCCACGCGCGGACGGCGGCGTTCTCGAGGAGCCGGGCCTCGTCGAGGTCGGTCTCCAGCCTCGAGCGCGACGGCCGACCGGTCATCAACGACCTGCGGTGGGGCGTCTACGTCGTATTCGAGGCGGGCCGATGACGCGCGAGCGACCTACACGCGCCGCTCGTTTTCGCGACTACGCGCATGATCCGCGACGCGTCCGGCCGCTACGCCGCGATGTACCGCCGCATCATCTGATCGGAATGGAGCTCGGCATTTCGATTGCTGCCGCGGCGCTGCGCGGCGAAGCGACCGGAACGCCACGCGAATTCCGCTCCGACGTGGTCGCGACCGCGAAGAAGGCGCTGAAGCCCGGCGAGATGCTCGACGGCGAAGGCGGCTACTGCGTCTACGGCAAGCTCATGCGCGCCGAGGATTCGCTCGCGCGCCGCGCGTTGCCGATCGGTCTCGCGCACAAGATCAAGGTGGCGCGGCCAGTTGCCGCGGGCGCCGCCGGTTACCTGGGACGACGTCGCGGCGACCGATGACGAAGCGATGCGCATCGCGGCGCGAGATGGAACGGGCCTTCGCGCCGAAGACCGCGGCGCGAACAGCCGCGGAGTAGCGGATGCGCGTCGCGCTTCTCGCGTTCCTTCTCGGCTTTTGGCCTTGCCTGCGGCTGCCCGCGCCGACGAAGCCGGCATTGCCGCGCTCAAGGCGGGCGGGCACGTGGCGATGGTTCGCCACGGCCTGACCACGCCCGGCGCCGGCGATCCGCTCGGTTTCCAGCTCGACGACTGCGCTACCCAGCGCAACCTGATCGACGAAGGCCGCGAGGAGGTCGCGCAAGCTTGGCCGGCTACTGGCGCGAGCGCGGCGTCGTCATCGATCGCGTTCAATCGTCGGAATGGTGCCGCTGTGTGGAGACGGCGGAGTTGATGTCCGTCGGCGAGGTCGACCAACTGAGCGCACTCAACAATCTGTTTGGCCGTCCGCAGAACCGTGCGGCGCAGAGTCGAAGCGACGCGGAACGTGATTGCGGCGCTGGAAAGGCCCGGGCAATCTTCTGCTCGTCACCCATGGCGCCACCATGGGCGCGCTCATGGGCATCAATCCGGAGACCGCGGCCGGTGTGGTGCTCGCGCCGGCGTCCGGGACGGACGAAGGATTTCGCGTGGTCGGAAGGATTTCGCCGGAGGGCTGAGAGCCCTTCCGCCGCTCATTCCCGCGCGAGCGGGAATCCGGACCCCTAGTGTGATCAATTCTGTTTCTGGGTCCCCGCTTTCGCGGGGACGAACGGAGAGGAACGAAACGTCACTCTGCCGCGATGCGCTGCTCTTCCGCGTCTTCCTCGGAAATCGCACCCGCGACCTTGCGGTCGAAGCGGTCGAGATAGAGGTAGATCACCGGCGTGATGTAGAGCGTGAGCAGCTGCGACAGCAGCAGCCCGCCGACGACCGCGACGCCGAGCGGCTGGCGCAATTCGGCGCCCGCGCCGGCGCCGAGCGCGATCGGCAGCGTGCCGAAGATCGCGGCCATCGTCGTCATCATGATCGGCCGGAAGCGGAGCAGCGCCGCCTCGCGGATCGCGTCCAGCGCTTCCATGCCCTGGCGCGCGGCGCTCGATGGCGAAGTCGACCATCATGATCGCGTTCTTCTTCACGATGCCGATCAGCATGACGATGCCGATGATGGCGATCACCGAGAGATCCATCCTGAACAGCATCAGCGTCAGAAGCGCGCCGATGCCCGCCGACGGCAGGCCGGACAGAATCGTGATCGGGTGAATGAAGCTCTCGTAGAGAATGCCGAGCACGATGTAGATGACGAGGATCGCCGCGGCAAGCAGCAGGAGCGGCTGGTTCGACGAGCGAATCGCTGGAACACCTGCGCCGTGCCCTGGAAGCCGGTGTTGATGCGACGCCGGGCAGGTTGGACTGTGCGCTCGGTCTGCTCGGATCGCCGTCACCGCGTCGCCCGAGCGCGACGCCGGGCGCGAGGTTGAAGGAGATCGTCACCGCCGGCTGCTGCTGCTGGTGCGCGACCTGCAGCGGACCGACGGTGCGGCGGATCGGTGGCGATCGGATTCGAGCGGCACCACGCTGGCCGCTCGCCGTGCGCAGATAGACCTGCGGCCAGGTCGCGCGGCATCGCGCTGGAAGCGCGGCTGCGTTCTCGACGATGATCTGGATACTGGTTGTTGGGCGTGTAGAGCGTCGCCACCTGGCGCGTGCCGAACTGGCGTGTAGAGGACGCTGCGCACCTGCTCCTCGGTCGATGCCCAGCGCGCGCGCCTTGTCGCGGTCGACGTCGATAGTGAGCTGCGGGTTGGTGATCTGCAGGTCCGACGTCACGTCGCGCAGGATGGGCAGGTCTGCGATCGTGCTGGTGAGGATCGGGCGCATAGGTGTAGAGCGTCGTCGGTGTCGGAGCTTTGCAGCGTGTACTGATACTGGCTCTTGCGACACGAAGCCGCCGACCGAGATGTTCTGCACCGGCTGGAAGAACACGTTGACGCCCGGGACTACGGTCACCGACTGCGCGCAGGCGCTGCATGATTTCGTTCGCGGATTGAGCTTGCGCTCATTCGCGCGGCTTCAGCGCGACGAACAGGCGGCCGGTGTTGCTGGTGCGGCTGATGCCGGTGGCGCCCGCGGTGTAAACCACGTAGTCCACGTCGGGATCCTTGCGAACCACGGCCGCGACCTCGCTGCTGTGCGCTCGCCATGGCGGCGAACGAGATGTCGGTCGCGGCTTCCACCGTGCTCGATGATGAAGCCCGTGTCCTCCACCGGGAAGAAGCCCTTCGGGATCGTAGGCGTAGAGGCCGACCGCGACCACGATGGTGGCGAGCGTCACGCCGAGCGTCGCCGGCCGGTGGCGCAGCACGAAATCGAGGCTGCGGCGATAGCCGGCGAGCGCAGCCTCGAACACGCGCTCGGACTGGCGCATGAACCGACCCGGCTGCTTCGTGATGATCGACGGGCTTGAGCAGGCGCGCGCACAGCATGGGCGTCAGCGTCAGCGACACGAAGCCGGAAACCAGGATCGCCACCGAGATGGTCACCGCGAACTCGCGGAACACGCGGCCGACCACGCCGCCCATGAACAGCACGGGAATGAACACCGCGACCAGCGACAACGTCATCGACACGATGGTGAAGCCGATCTCGCGCGAGCGCCGATCAGCGCCGCCTGGAACGGCGGCATGCCCGCGCTCGACGTAGCGGTAGATGTTCTCCAGCACGACGATCGCGTCGTCGACCACGAAGCCGACGCAGAGCACGAGCGCAAGCAGCGTCATGTTGTTGATCGAGTAGCCGAGCGCCCACATCGCCGCGAAGGTGGCGACGATGGAGAGCGGCAGCGCGAGCGACGGGATGAGCGTGGCGCGCCCGTTGCGCAGGAACAGGAAGATCACCAGCACGACGAGCACGATGGCGAGCTCCGAAGCGTGAACTGCACGTCGCTCGACCGACTGGCGGATCGAGACCGAGCGGTCGATCAGCACCTGGATGCTGATCGCGCCCGGCACCTGGGCGCGGTACTCCGGCAGGCGCTTCTTGACGCGTCCACCACCTCGATCGTGTTGGCGTCGGGCTGGCGGTAGACGGCAAGGTTGATCGAACGCGTTTCGTTGAACCAGCCGGCGATGCGCTCGTTCTCGACTCCGTCGTCGACGTTGGCGATCTCCTTCAGCCGCACCGGCGCGCCGTTGCGCCAGGCGACGACCAGCCTCCCGAATCGCGCGGCGCTGCCTTGGTGCCGGTCCCATGTCGAGCGTGAGATTCTGCTTCTGGCCCGGCGATGACGCCGATCGGCGTGATCTGGAGCAGCCGGCGACCGCGGTCTGCATCTCCGCATGGAGATGCCGCGCGCGGCGATCGGCGTCGGGATTGAGCGCGCACGCGCACCGCGTATTTCTGGCCGCCGAACACCTGACCTGGGCGACGCCGGTGATCTGCGAGATCTGCTGGCCGATGATGGTGTCGGCGTATTCGTGCACCGTCCGAGAGCGGCAGCGTGTCCGATATCAGCGACAGGAACAGCACCGGCGCGTCCGCCGGGTTCACCTTGCGGAAGCTCGGCGGCACGGTCATCTCCGCCGGCAATTGCCGCTGCGCCACCGAAAGGGCGGACTGCACGTCGAGCGCCGCGGCGTCGATGTCGCGGGCGAGATCGAACTGCACCGTGATCGAGGTCGATCCGGTGGTGCTGCTCGACGAGTCATCGAGGTGATGCCGGCGATGGTGGCGAGCTGGCGCTCGATCGGCGTCGCGACCGACGCCGCCATGGTCTCCGGGCTCGCGCCGGGCAGCGTCGCGCTGAATCTGGATGGTCGGGAAATCGACGCGCGGCAGCGCCGCCACCGGCGAGCAGCCGGTAGCCGAACACGCCGACCATGATCAGCGACGCCATGAGCAGCGTCGTCATGACCGGGCGGCGGATGCACAGTTCCGGTAGGACATGGCACTCAGGCCCCGGGTGCGCGCTTGATGTCGACGCGCGAGCCGTCGCGCAACGACACCTGGCCGTCGGTCACGACGGTCTCGCCGCCGTTCAGGCCTTCGGCGATCACCGCCTCGCCTTCCAGCGTGCGCGCCACCGTCACTTGGCGCACCTTGCGCGACGTTGTTTTCGACCACGAACACGAAGGTGCCGCGCTGGCCGCTCTGCACCGCCTCGTTCGGCACCGCGACCACGTTCTGATCGACGCGCAGCGTAAGGCGCACGCTCGCCAGCGTGCCCGGCCACAGCCGCTCGTCCTTGTTGTCGAACAGCGCGCGCACCATGATGGTGCCGGTCTGTGGATCGACCGTGTTGTCGATGAAGGCGACCGAGCCGCCGCGACGCCGTGACGCCGTTCTGCAGCGCGGCGTCGACCGTGGCGTTGCTGCCGGCGGCGCGCAGATCGGGGATGTAGCGCTCCGGCACGCCGAAGGCGACGTAGATCGGGCTCATCTGGTTGACGGTGGCGAGCAGGTCGCCCGACTTCACCACGGCGCCGGCACGCACGCCGGCAATGCCGACGCGACCGGTCGCGGGCGACAGCACGTCGTAGTACGTGCGCTGGGCACGCAGGTTGTCGAGGCTTGCCTCGTTCTGCTTCACGGTGGCGGCGAGCACGTCGGTGTTGGTGCGGGCGTCGTCCAACGTCACCTGTGAAATGGAGCCGCGGCCGACGAGGCCGGCATAGCGCTCGACGTCGCGCTTGGCCTTCACCAGCGCCGCCTGGTCGCGGGCGATCTGCGCCTCGGCCTGGCGGATCTGCGCGTCGACGGCGCGGGCGTCGAGCTTGAACAGCACGTCGCCCTCCTTCACCGCGGCGCCGTCCTGGAAGGCGACACTCTCGACCTGGGTATCGATGCGCGCCCGCACGGTGACCGAGACCATGGGCTGCACGGCGCCGGGCGCGTCGACGCGATAGGGCACGTCCTTGCGCATGGCCTTGGCGACGGCCACCGCGATCACGCGCTCGCGCGGCGCGTTGCTTTGCGCCGAAGCGCCGGTGCCGCCGGAAAGCGCCCACCACGCGGCGCCGGCGACCGCCGCGACGACGACCCCGCCGAGCGCGAGAGTACGGACTTCCGTCTTGGCGAAGAGGTTCATTTGGCGTCTTTGGCCCATTCGACGGACGCGACAAGCCAGTCGGACCCGACCCGGCCGCGCCGATTCTAGCATCCGTCGCCCTTGGTGGGGCTTACCATGCGTTCCCGGACCTTGTCTCGGCAAGCAAGAAAGGGCCATGGACGTGGCGTTCAACGAATTAAGCCTACCGGGCGCCGCCTTCGCCGCCATCATCCAAGGCGACACGAACGAGCTTGCGCAAAACCACCCGGTTGTCGCCGTCCAGGGCGAAATCGAGCTCATCGCCGGTCTTGAGGTCCCAGCGCCGGCGCAGTTCCACCGGAAGGGTGATCTGTCCCTTGCTGGTGAGGGTGGCCCGGGCCTTATAGGCTTGCGGCATTGCCGGTCTCCTTACTTCTTACCTTACGCTAGGTAAGGAGGGTTAGGAATGCCTTAAGCCGCGCCGGCCGGACTTAGGTCTTCACATTCAGGTCAAGGGTGATCTCGATCGCGGCAAGCAACTTGGACACCGGACAGCCTGTCTTCGCCTTCTCGCCGAGCTCGCGAAATCTTGGCGGCATCGCCGCCCGGCACCGTTACCCGGCAGGCGAGCGCACTTTTGGTGATGCTGGCGCCGCCCTCGCCGCGCTCGATGGTCACTTCGGAGTCGGTTTCGAGCTCGCTCGGTGTGATCTTCTGCTGCGTCAGGAACACGCCGAACTGCATGCTGAAGCAGCCGGCGTGGGCGGCGGCGATCATTTCCTCGGGCGTGGTGCCGGGGACGCCGCCTTCGAAGCGCGCTTTGATGCTGTACGGAAGATCCTTGAAGGCCCCGCTCGCCGCGGTCAGCGTGCCCCTCCCTTCCGATACCATCCACCGCGCCGTGGCCTTGCTTTTCATCGCACTTCTCCCGTCTTCACCGTTCCGTGGGTTCAGTCTAACAAGCTCGGCTTGCGCTTGCGAGATTTGTTCGGCGCATCGCCGCCCGCGGGACGAGCCGCCCAACGGACGGTAATCACGCTACAAATCGCGGTCTTCGCGGCCCTTATTGCGGCATCGATTCAGCGCAAGTCCTTCCCGGCATTGAATTCTGGCGGCCTGTCCGCTATAGGAGCGCGCGATCCCAAGGCTGCAAGAAAGCCCTGACGACCGTTGTGGAAGGTCGAGGGTATGCGTGGAGGTAGTCCATGTCCTCGACCTTCGACACGGTCGCCAACATCATTGCCGAAACCTGCGACATCCCCCGTGAGAACATCACGCCGGACAGCCACGCCATCGACGATCTCGGCATCGATAGTCTCGACTTTCTCGACATCGCCTTTGCCATCGACAAAGCCTTCGGCATCAAGCTGCCGCTCGAGCAGTGGACGCAGGAAGTGAACGAGGGCAAGGCGTCGACGGAACAGTACTTCGTGCTCAAGAATCTTTGCGCGCGCATTGACGGGCTCGTCTCCGCGAAAAGCGCCTGAGTAGAGCCATGCGTCTCGAATACTTCGAGCTCGTCGACCGGGTCGATGAACTCGATCTCGATCGCGGTCGCATCCGGGCCACCGCCCGGGTCCCGACGGAAAGCCCGGTGTTCGAGGGCCACTTCCCCGGTCAGCCGTTGGTGCCCGGCGTGTTGCTGGTTGAATTGATGGCGCAGGCCTCCGGATGGTTGATGCTCGCGCGCATGCAGTTCGAACGCATGGTCTATCTCGCCGGCATCAAGCAAGGAAAGCTGCGCACTTTCGTCGAGCCCGGTACCGAGCTCGTCATCGAGGCGGAGATCGTGCATGAGGGCTCGGGCTACGGCGTCACCACCGCGAGCATCTCGCGGGCTGGCGAGCCCATCGCCGACGCCGAACTCACCTTTCGCGTGCTGGCGTTTCCTTCGCGAAAAGCTCAGCGAGATGATGCGCAAGCGCGCCCGTGAGATCGGCCTCGTGATCGAGGCCTGAACATGTCGGCGAAACGCGATACCTGGATCACCGGCATCGGTACTGCTGTCGTCGCTCGGCGACGGCGCGGAAACGCACCGGCAGAAGCTGCTGGCGGCGAACCGCCGGTGACCGATACCGCCGGGATCCCCGGCTACGTGGTGCATCCGCTGGCCAAGGTGAACTTCGACGCGCAAATCCCGAAGAAGGGCGACCAGCGGCAGATGGAGCCGTGGCAGCGCATCGGCACCTACGCCGCCGGTCTCGCGCTGATGGAAGCCGGCGTCGCGGGCAAAAGCGAGATCCTGCTCGGAGATGGACATGATCGTCGCCGCCGGCGGCGGCGAGCGCGACGTCGCCGTCGATTGCTCGATCCTGACGGAGCTGCGCTCGGCGAACGATCCGGAGGCGCGGCTGAATGCGCGCCTACAGACCGACCTGCGGCCGACCCTGTTCCTGGCGCAGCTTTCCAACCTGCTCGCCGGCAACATCTCGATCGTGCACGGAGTCGTCGGCTCGTCGCGCACGTTCATGGGCGAGGAAGGCGCCGGCATCGAGGCGATGCGCGTGGCGCAAGCCCGCATCGCCGCCGGGCAGAGCGAGATCGCGCTCGTGGGCGCCGGCTACAACGGCGAGCGTGCCGATATGATGCTGCTCTACGAGTTCGCGCGGCTCTGCTTGCGCGGCACTTACGCCCCCGTCTTCGCACCCGGCCGCGCGCCCGGTATGGCGGCAGGATCGGTGGGCACGTTCCTGGTGCTGGAATTGCAGGAGCACGCCGAGGCGCGCGGGGCAAAGCCGATCGCCCGGCTCAAAGCGGTGCAGTCCAGCCGTGCGCGCCGCGAGGCCGGCGGCCTCAAGCGGGCCCTCGAGGCCCTGATCGCGACGGCGCGGGAAAAAACCGATCCCGCCGCGACGGCGATCCTGTCGGCCGCCTCGGGGGCGGAGCCGGCAACGAGCGAAGAGGCCGAGGTGCTGAAGGCAACGGGCTTGCCGGTGCGGTCGGTGGCGAGCCGCATCGGACATGGATTTGAAGGTGCCTTTCCCGCCGCGGTGGCGCTGGCGGCGCTGGCGGTCAACGCTGGAAAGCTCTATGCAGCCATGGACGTGCCGCTGGAAACGCCCGGTCCCGCCCACCTGCGGCAGGTGATCGTCACCTCCGTCGGCCATTGGCGCGGCGAAGGCGTTGGCGTCGTCGAGGCGGTGGACTGAACGCGGAGAACGCTCATGGCAGGCAATCTCGATCATGCCGGACGCCCGATCGTGGCGGTGACCGGGCTCGGGGTCGTGACCTCGCTCGGCCGCGGCAAGGCCGAAAACTGGGCGAAACTGACCGAGGGCCGGTCGGGCATTCACGCTATCACCCGTTTTCCCACCGAGGGGCTGCGCACCACCATCGCCGGCACCGTCGATTTCCTGTTCGACCAACCGGTCGCCGCTCCGGTACTGTCGGAGCGGCTGGCCACGCTCGCCGCCGAAGAGGCGGTGGAGCAGGCCGGCATCGGCACCAAGGGTGACTTTCCCGGGCCGCTGTTCTGCGCGGTGCCGCCGGTGGAAGCCGAGTGGCCGCACCGGCGCGAGCTTGCGTCCGAATGCGACCCCGCTGAGCCCATCACCTATCCGGCGCTGCTCGCCGCCGCCGGCCGCGGCAAACACCGCGACTGGCACGAAGGATTTCTGTTCGGCACTGTCGCCGACCACCTCGCCGACCGCTTCGGCACCAAGGGCATGCCGATCTCGCTATCGACGGCGTGCGCCTCGGGCGCCACCGCGATCCAGCTCGGCGTCGAGGCGATCCGCCGCGGGGAATGCGACACGGCGCTCGCCGTCGCAACCGACGGCTCGGTCCACGCCGAGGCGCTGATCCGCTTCTCGTTGCTGTCGGCGCTGTCGACGCAGAACACGCCGCCGGAAGCGGCGGCCAAGCCCTTCGCCAAGAACCGAGACGGCTTCGTCATGGCCGAGGGCGCGGGCGCGCTCGTGCTGGAAAGCCTCGAGCACGCGCGGGCGCGCGGCGCCAAGGTGCTCGGCATCATCGAGGGCTGCGGCGAGATGGCCGATTCCTTCCACCGCACCCGGTCGAGCCCGGACGGCAAACCCATTGTCGGCTGCATGAAAAAGGCGCTCGCCGACGCCGGCGTGTCGCCCGACGACGTGGACTACATCAACGCGCACGGCACCGGCACGCCGGAGAACGACAAGATGGAGAGTATGGGCGTCACCGCCGTGTTCGGCGAGCGCGCCCACGGCATCCCAATCTCCTCCAACAAGTCCATGATCGGCCACACCCTCACCGCCGCGGGCGCCATCGAGGCCGTGATCACGCTGCTCACCATTGCCAACGGCCGCATCCCGCCCACCATCAATTATCAGGTCGCGGATCCCGCCATTACACTCGACGTGGTGCCGAACGAGGCGCGCGACCACACGGTGCGCCACGCCATCTCCAACTCCTTTGGCTTCGGCGGCCAGAACGTGTGCCTGGTGCTTGCCGGTGCGCCGCGATGAGCGTGCTTCGGCGCTGATTTCCATGCGTGCATTGCGTCTCGTTTCCGACCGGCATCTCGAGCTCGCCGACGCGCCGCCGCCGCCGCCGCCAGCAGCGGGCGAGGTGCAGGTCCGCACCCGCGCCATCGCGCTCAATCACATCGACGTATGGGGCTGGCGCGGCATGGCGTTCGTCAAACGCAAGCTGCCGTTGGTGGTCGGGGCCGAGGCGGCCGGCGAGATCGCCGCCGTCGGCGAAGGCGTCTCGGGCTTCAAGGTCGGCGATCCGGTGGTGCCCTATGGCGCCCTGACCTGCGGCACCTGCAAAGCTTGCCGCGAGGGCCGCGACAATCTCTGCGAAAACGTGGCGGGCCTGCCCGGCTTCCACGTGGACGGCTTCGCCCGCGATCTTTTCAACATTCCGGCGCGGCTCGCGATCGCCGCACCCCAGGGCATCGCCTTCCGCGACGCCGCCTGCGCCCCCCTCACCTTCGCCACCGTCGAGCACATGCTGTTCGACAACGCCAAGCTCGAGGCCGGCGAGACAGTTCTGGTGCACGCCGGCGGCTCGGGCATCGGCTCGGCGGCGATCCGCCTCGCCAAGGACGTCGGCGCCATCGTCATCACCACCGTCGGCGACGACGAGAAGGCGGCCAAAGCCAGGGCGCTCGGCGCCGACCACGTGATCAACTACAAGACCGACCGCTTCGAACACGAGGTACGCAAGATCACCAAGAAGAAGGGCGTCGACGTGGTCTTCGAGCACACCGGCGCCGACACCTGGAAGGGCTCGCTGCTCTCGCTCAAGCGCGGCGGACGGCTCGTCACCTGCGGCGCCACCTCGGGGCCGGTGGGCAAGATCAACCTGATGCAGCTCTTCCAGCAGCAGTATCGCATCTTTGGCTCGTTCGGCTTCACCATTCGCAACGTGCGCGAGGCGCTGAAGAAGATCGCCGGTGGCGTCCAGCCGGTGATCGACTCCGAGCTCGACGCTCGCCGACTTCGAGCAGGGCCTGGCCCGCCTCGAGAGCCGCCGCGTGTTCGGCAAGATCGTGGTGCGCTTCTGAACATGCGGCAGGCGCCGCTCTCCGATGCCGCCCGCGCCAAGATGATGCGCCGCAAGCGGCGGCGCGTGGCGTGGCAGAAGATTTGCGCGCCCTTCGCGGTCAGCCTCGATTTCCTGTTCAGCGCGCTGGCCCGCGGGCTCGCCGGCATAATCCGCCGCGTCGATCCCGACAAGCCGTCGAACTTCTTCGGCGCGGTAGCGCGCACCCTCGGGCCGTGGGTACCGGTGAGCCGCATCGGGCGCAAGAATCTCATCGCCGCCTATCCGGAGAAATCGGCGGCAGAAATCGAGACCATCCTCAAGGGCGTGTGGGAAAACCTCGGACGGCTCGCCGGCGAGTTCTTCAATCTCGACCGGCTTTGGGACTTCGACGTCTACGCCCGGGAAGGCAACCAGGGCCGCATCCAGGTGGCGGCGGGCAACGTCGAGCGCTTCATCAAGCTGCGCGACGACGGCAAGCCGGCGCTGATCTTCTCGGCGCACCTCGCCAACTGGGAACTCCCGCCGATCTGCGCCAAGGCCTACGGCCTCGACGCCGCGGTGTTCTATCGCCCGCCCAACATGAAGCTCATGGGCGATTTCATTCGCGAGCACCGCACAAACGTGATGCCACGCCTGGTGCCGGCGAGCCGCGCCGGCGTCTTTGCGCTGGCGAGCGAGCTCGACCGCGGCGCCCACGTAGGGCTGCTCGTCGACCAGCACCGCAAGCCCGGCGTGAGCGTGAACTTCTTCGGCCGTCCGTGCTGGGCAAGTCCGGCGATCGGCAAGCTCGCGCGCGAGTACGACTGCCCGGTGCACGGCACCCGCGTCATCCGGCTGCCGGGTAATCGCTTTCGCCTAGAGATCACCGAGGAGATCAAGCTGCCGCGCGACAAGAACGGCAAGATCGACGTGGCCGGGGCGATGCAAACCATCACCACGGTGATCGAAGGCTGGGTGCGCGAACACCCGGAGCAATGGCTGTGGCTGCACCGCAGGTGGCGGAGTTGATCAGCGCCCGGTCTTGAAGCGCGTCCACACCCGCGTCAGCACCCGCTGCACATCCGGCGGATACGTTGTGGTGATGTAGAGCCGCTTCATCGTCTCGGCATCGGGATAGATCGACGGGTTGCCGAGGATGTCCTTGTCGACGAACTTCTGCGATTCCAGATTGCCGTTTGCGTAGGAAATGAAGTTGGAATTCCGCGCCGCGATCTCGGGTCGCATCATGTAGTCGATGAAGGCGTACGCCGCCTCCACATGCGGCGCGTCCTTCGGAATGGCGAAGGAATCGAACCACATGAGCGCGCCTTCCTTGGGCAGCACGTAGTCCACAGGCACCACGGGCTTCTTGGTCTGCTCGGCCGCTTCCTCGGCGCGCTTCTTCGCTTGGAACACGTCGCCCGACCAGCCCACGGCGAAGCAAATGTCGCCGCCGGCAAGGCCGTTGATGTACTCCGACGAGTGGAACTTCTGGATCGACGGCCGGATTTTTGCGAGCAGCGCGCCCGCCTTGTCGAGGTCGGCGGGATTTTTGGAGTTGGGATTGATGCCGAGATAGTTGAGCGCCGCCGGAACGATCTCGTCGGCGGCGTCGAGCATATGGACGCCGCAGCTCTTGAACTTGGCGAGGAGCTCGGGCTTGAACACCACGTCCCAGGTATTCAAGGGCTGACCGCCGAGACGCTCTTTTGCCTTCGTGACGTTGAATCCGATGCCGGTGGTGCCCCACATGTAGTTGACGGCGTGTAGGTTGCCGGGATCGTAGGTGGCGAGACGCGCCGTGATCTCCGGCCAGGCGTACTTCAGGTTCGGGATCTTCGCCTTGTCGAGCTGAAGGAACACACCGGCGCCGACCAGCCGCTGCAGATAGCTCGCCGACGGCACCACCACGTCGTAGCCGGTTTTGCCGGCGAGCAGCTTGGTTTCCAGGATGTCGTTGGAATCGAAGGTGTCGTAGACCACCCGGATGCCGGTGTCCTTGGTGAAGTCCTCGAGCACCTTGGGGTCGATGTAGTCCGACCAGTTGTAGACATGGACGACGCGGTCGGCGGCGAAGGCTGGCGCGAATGCGACCCAGGCGGTTGCAACGGCAAGCACGATACGGCGCATGTGCATTCCCTACCCGCTCTCGGTCTCGAACCCCGCGGCCTTCCACGCCTTGATGCCGCCGGCCATATGGGCGTCGTAGGGCAGTCCCGCCTGTTGCGCCAAGAGCGACGAGGTGACCGAGCGATTGCCCGAGCGGCAATAGAAAACGACGCGCTTGCCCTCCGGGTCAGGCAGGGCGCCGGGGTCGAAGCTCTTGAGCGGCGCGTCGACCCCGCCGGGGATGCGCTCGGTCATGATCTCGTCGGGCTCGCGCACGTCGATGAGCAGGATCTCGCCGGCCTCGAGCCCGGCCTTCACCTCCTCGGGGCTGAGGTCCCGCACCAGTTCCGCGCCGGGCCGATTCATGGCTGCTCCATCTCGTGGGAGCGCCATTGTAGCAAGCCATCGGCCCCGGGCGAGTAGCCTTCCGTGGCCGCACGCCGTACCCTATTGGCGGAGCAACGCGCCGCAAGACGCGGGTTCAAAACATCCGGGAGGAAGGAATGCGTGAGATTGGGCATTTCGTCGGCGGCAAGGAGGTCAAGGGGACCTCCGGGCGCTTCGGCGACGTCTACCAGCCCATGACCGGCGAGGTTACGGGCAAGGTCGCCCTCGCCTCCAAGGCGGAAGTGCGGGCGGCGGTGGAGAACGCGAAGAGCGCGCAACCGGCATGGGCCGCCACCAACCCGCAGCGCCGCGCCCGCGTCCTGTTCAAGTTCCTCGACCTCGTGCACCGCGACTACGACAAGCTCGCCGAGCTCTTGGCCCGCGAGCACGGCAAGGTGGTCGCCGACGCCAAGGGCGATATCCAGCGCGGCCTCGAGGTGGTGGAATTCGCCTGCGGCATCCCGCACCTGCTGAAGGGCGAGTTCACCGACGCCGCCGGTCCCGGCATCGACCTCTATTCCATGCGCCAGCCGCTCGGCGTCGTCGCCGGCATCACGCCGTTCAACTTCCCGGCCATGATCCCGATGTGGAAGTTCGCGCCGGCGATTGCCTGCGGCAACGCGTTCATCCTCAAACCATCGGAGCGCGATCCGGGCGTGCCCATGCGCCTCGCCGAGCTGATGATCGAGGCGGGGCTGCCGGCCGGCATCCTCAACGTGGTGAACGGCGACAAGGAAGCGGTCGACGCCATCCTCGACGATCCCGACATTCGCGCCATCGGCTTCGTCGGCTCGACGCCGATCGCCGAATACATCTACACGCGCGGCACCGCCAAGGGAAAACGCGTGCAGGCCTTCGGCGGCGCCAAGAACCACATGATCGTCATGCCCGACGCCGACATGGACCAGGCGGTCGACGCGCTGGTCGGCGCCGGCTACGGCGCCGCCGGCGAGCGCTGCATGGCGATCTCGGTGGTGGTGCCGGTTGGTAAGAAAACAGCCGATACGCTCCTCGACAAGCTCATCCCGCGGGTCGAAAGCCTGAAAATCGGGCCGTCGACGGCAAACGACGTCGACTTCGGTCCCCTGGTGACCAAGCAGCACCTGGAAAAGGTGAAGAACTACATCGACGTCGGCATCCAGGAAGGCGCCAAGCTCCGCGTCGACGGCCGCGGCTTCAAGATGCAGGGCTACGAGAACGGTTTCTACATGGGCGGCTGCCTCTTCGACGAGGTGACGCCGCAGATGCGCATCTACAAGGAAGAGATCTTCGGTCCCGTGCTCTC
This sequence comes from uncultured Alphaproteobacteria bacterium, assembly GCA_963792635.1. Taxonomy (GTDB): domain Bacteria; phylum Pseudomonadota; class Alphaproteobacteria; order Rhizobiales; family Xanthobacteraceae; genus DATNNN01. Next base: position 57,551 of record CAWBWX010000004.1, on the reverse strand, counting down.
GGTGGTGCGCGCCAAGGATTACCAGGAGGCGCTGGAGCTGCCGAGCAAGCACGAATACGGCAACGGCGTCGCCATCTTCACCCGCGACGGCGACGCCGCGCGCGACTTCGCCTCGAAGGTGGACGTGGGGATGGTCGGCATCAACTTCGCGATCCCGGTGCCGCTCGCCTACCACACGTTCGGCGGCTGGAAGCGATCGATCTTCGGCGACCTCAACCAGCACGGGCCGGACGCGGTGCGCTTCTACACCAAGACGAAGACTGTCACCTCGCGCTGGCCGTCGGGGGTGAAGGACGGGGCGGAGTTCGTCATTCCGACGATGAAGTGAGCGCGGCGGTTGCTTGCCGAAACGGGGAGACAAACTTATAAGGCCTTCACTCCTGGGGTGCTCCTTTCGGAGCTGAGATCATACCCATGGAACCTGATCTGGTTCGCACCAGCGAAGGGAGGAGACGTTGGACATCGCGGCCCATTCGATTATCGCGCTCGCGGCGCTGCGTAAGAAGCGCCCGCTCGTCCACAACATCGCGAACTACGTCTCCATGGATGTCGCGGCGAACGCGCTGCTCGCCATCGGCGCCTCCCCCGCCATGGTGCACGCAAGCGAGGAAGTAGCCGAGTTCGCCGCGCTTTCCGACGCGCTCGTAGTCAACATCGGCACGCTGTCCTCGCCCTGGGTCGAGGCGATGCGCCTCGCGGCAAGAGCGGCGAACGCCAAGCCCATTCCCTGGGTGCTCGACCCGGTGGGCGCGGGCGCCACCTCGTTCCGCAACCGCACCATCGAGACGCTGCTCGAAGAGCGCCCGGCGGTCATCCGCGGCAATGCCTCGGAGATCCTGGCGGTGGCGGGTGCGGCCGGCGCCAAGCCCAAGGGTGTCGACAGTGCCAACACGCCCGAGGAAGCCGCCGCCGTCGCCGACGCGCTGGCGGTACGCCTGCATTGCACGGTCGTGGCGTCCGGCGCCATCGACCTCATCACCGACGGCACGCGGCGAATCAGGCTCGGCAACGGCCATCCGATGATGACCAAGGTGACGGCGCTCGGCTGCGCGCTGTCGGCGATCGTCGGCGCCTTCGCCGCCGTGGACCGCGATGCCTTCGCCGCCGCCGCCGCTGCTGCCGCGGTCTACGGCGTGTGCGGCGAAATCGCGGCGAAGCACGCGCAAGGGCCCGGCTCGTTCCGCGTGGCGTTCATCGACGCGCTCGACCGCATCGACGCCGACGGCATCAAGACGCACCTCAAGGTACTTTAGGTGGGTGCGCGGCGGGAGAACTTGCGGCTCTGCCTCGTCACCGATCGCAGCTTGCTGCGCGGCGCTTCCCTATCCGACGTAGTTGCCGCCGCAGTGAAAGGCGGCGTCACCGCGGTGCAACTGCGCGAGAAGGCGCTCGACGTCGTCGCCTTCGCCGAGCTCGGCCGCGCGATCAAGGAGCTGCTCGAGCCGCTCGGCGTTCCCCTCATCATCAACGACCATGTGGAAGTCGCCGCCGCCGTCGGCGCTGACGGCCTGCATGTGGGCCAATCCGATCTGCCCGCCGAAGCCGCGCGTTTTCTTCTCGGCCCCAACGCGATCATCGGGCTTTCCATCACAGCGATCGATCAAGTCGGGAAGAGGGACGCGGGCTTCGTCGACTACCTCGGCGTCGGCCCCATCTTCGCGACCCCGACCAAGCCCGATGCCGCGGCCCCCATGGGCCTCGAGGGGCTGGCCGCGGTGCGCGCGATGAGCACCCTTCCCATCGTGGCGATCGGCGGCATTTCGCAAGCGAACGCCGCGCAAGCCATCGCCGCCGGCGCCGACGGGATCGCGGTGGTGTCGGCGATCATGGGCGCGGCCGACCCGGAGGCGGCGGCGCGGGCGCTGGTGCTGGCTATTTCCGCTTGAAGGCGAACGGCGAGAACGCCTGCATGGTCGCCATGGATTCGATGCGGTTGATGTTCACGTGGCGCGGCAGCGTACAGACGAAGAAGATCTGCTCGGCGATGTCCTCGGCCGACATCGGCGTGAGGCCCTTATAGGGCGCCGCCGCCTTCTCGGTGTCGCCCTTGAAGCGCACCACCGAGAACTCGGTCTCGGCGAGGCCGGGCTCGACCGACGTCACGCGCACGTTGGCGCCGAGCAAATCGGCGCGCAGGTTCAGAGCGAACTGCGTCACGAACGCCTTGGTGGCGCCGTAGACGTTGCCGCCCGGATAGGGATAGCTCGCCGCCACCGAGCTCAGGCAGCACCACGTGGCCCTCGTCGCGCTCGACCATGCCGGGCAAGGCGGCGCGCACGGTGTAAATCAATCCGTTGATGTTGGTCTTGATCATCTGCTCCCAGTCGTCGAGGTCCGCCTCTTGCGCGGGCCCGAGACCGATGGCGCCGCCGGCGTTGGCCAGCACCACGTTGATCTTGGCGAACTCCGCCGGCAGCGCCTTCAGCATCTTTTCGTGGGCGGCGCGATCGGTGACGTCGAAATTCGCCGTGTGACAGCGGGCGCCGAGCTCCTTCTTCAGGGCTTCCAGCCGGTCGGCGCGGCGGCCGGTGGCGATGATGCGGGCGCCGGCGCCGGCGAAGCGGCGCGCCGCCGCGGCGCCGAAACCGGAGGTCGCGCCGGTGATGAGCACGGTGAAATTCTTGGGATCGAGCATCTGGGTCATGGACGTCCTTTCACTGCCGCCTATCGCACCAAACCCATGGTGCGCGGCAGCCACAGCGTCAACTCGGGAATGTAGGTAATCGCCACCAGCGCAAGCAATAGCGGAACCAGCCACGGCAGGATCGCCATAGTGGTGCGCTCCACCGACAGCCTGGCAACGCGGGCGAGCACGAACAGCACCATGCCGAGCGGCGGGTGCAAGAGTCCGATCATCAGGTTGAGCGTCATGACCAGGCCGAAATGGATCGGATCGATACCGAGCTTGAGCACGATCGGCATCAGGATCGGCACCAGGATGGTGATGGCCGCGATGGTGTCGATGAAGCAGCCGACGAACAGGATCAAGAGGTTGGCTAGCAGCAGAAACACCCACTTGTTCTGGGTCAGGCCGAGAATGGTGTCGGACATGACCTGCGCCGCCTGGCTCGCGGTGAGCAGCCAGGCAAATACCGAGGCGGCGGTGACGATGAACAGCACCGAGGCCGTGGTTTCGATGGTGTCGAAGCTCGCCTTGGCGACGGAGCGGAAGGTCATGGTGCGGTAGCGCACGAGGCCGAGGAACAGCGACCAGATCACCGCCGCGACGGCGGCCTCGGTCGGCGTGAACCAGCCCATGGTCATGCCGCCGATGAGAATGATCGGCGTCATCAGCGCCATCACCGCGGAAAAGTCGAAATACCAGTCGAGCGCCAGCAGGACCACGAGCGTGATGCCGATCGCGACGTTGGGCGACACTTCCCGCTAGCACCAAGAGCCACGCCACCAGCGGAAAGCCGAACACCACGACGACCTCAAGCAGCGCGCCGCCGAACACCGGCCAGGAGAACCTCGCGTCGCTCCCCCATTTGTTCTTGTGGGCGAAGAAGGCGACGGTGCCCATCATGAAGATCGTCATCACGACGCCGGGGATGAGCCCGCCGAGGAACAGCGCGCCGATCGAGACGTTCGCCATCATCCCGTAGATGACGAAGGGCAGCGACGGCGGGATGATCGGGCCGAGCGTCGCCGAGGCGGCGGTCACGCCGACGGCGAATTCGGTCGAATAGCCGTGGTCCTTCATGGCCTTGATCTCGATGGTGCCGAGGCCGGCCGCGTCGGCAATGGCGGTGCCCGACATGCCGGCGAAGATCACCGAGCCGATGATGTTGACGTGGCCGAGCCCGCCCTTCATCCAGCCGACGAGGGCCACGGCGAAGCGATAGATGCGCCCGGTGACGCCGGAAATATTCATCAGGTTACCGGCGAGGATGAAGAACGGGACGGCGAGCAGCGGAAAGCTCTCGACGCCGGCGACCATGCGGTGGGCAAGCACCACGTCCGGCGCGATGCCGGTGACGAGAATGTAGAGGAGCGATGCCGACGCCATGGCGAAGGCGACGGGCAGTCCGAGCAGCATCAGCACGACGAACGAGCCGAGAAGAACCAGCATCACGGCACCGTCGAATTCGAACGCCTGCGGCCGCTCGAGCACCGAATAGCCACGCCGCCAGTTCTGTACCGAGATCTGTACCGAGCGGACGAGCATCAGCAGGAAGCCCAGGAACACCGCGACGTAGATCGCATTCTTGGGAAGGTTGATCGTCACCATGCGCTCATCGAAGACGATCGAGGCAAAGCGCCAGACCAAATACGTCGCGTAGGCGAGAAAGGCGGTGCGCACCACGTCGACAGCGGTCGAGAGCACCCGCGCCGGCCGCGGCGGCAGGAAACGAAACAGAAGGTCGACCTGGATGTGGCGCGACAGCCGAATACACATCGCCGAGCCCCAAAACACGATCACCACCAGGCAATAGGTGGCGATCTCCTCGGTCCACCCGTAGGAGTTGTTCAGCACGTAGCGGGTGAAGAACTGCAGGAAGACGGCGAGCGCCATGAACCAGAACAGCGCCAGCGTGAACCAGTCCTCGATGGCATAGACGCTGAGATCGGCTTCTGGCGCCGCCTCCTCGAAAGTGTGCGCGATCTCGTCGCCGGTGATCGGCTTGTGGACTTCGGTAGCCATTTCGTTCCCGATGGCGAGCGTACGACGCGTTGCCGCCGGGCGATGCGATCGTCCGGCGGCGAATAGCTGCGAAAGCGAGGCCTAGTTGGTCAGGTTCTTGATCGCCTGGATGCGGTCCCAATCCGCCTTGCGATAGCCGAAGGATTCGAAGCTCGCGTTCTTCAGGACCGTGTCGCGGAAGTCGTCCCTATTCACGTCGGTCACGGTCAGCCCTTTTTGGCGGAAGAACGCGATCAGCTCCTTTTCCTTGGCCTTGATCTGCTCGTTCGACTTGGCGGCCGCCTCCTGGGCGACGTCGGAGAAGATCTTGCGGTCCTCCTCCGAAAGCTTGGCCCAGAGTCCCTGCGAGATCACCGTGTTGAGGTGGTCGACGATGTGGCCGGTCAGCACGATGTACTTCTGCACCTCGTAGAACTTCTTCGCCTCGATGGTGGTGAGGGGATTCTCCTGGGCGTCCACCGTGCCGTTTTGCAAGCGCAAGATAGACCTCGGCGAACGCGATCGGCGTCGTGTTGGCGCCGCAGGCGCGCGGCATGGCAAGATAGGCGGGCGCGTCCGGCACGCGGATCTTCAGGCCCTTCATCTCGGCGCAGGTCGCGAAGGCGCGGTTCGTCGTGGAGTGGCGAACGCCGTAATAGCTCACGGCCACGATGTGGTGGCCGGTCTTCTCCTGATAGCCCTTGGCAAGTTCGCGAAAGATGTCGCTCTTGGTGTAGGCGAGCAGGTGGTCGGCGTCGCGGAACGTATAGGGATAGTAGGTGACGCCGATCGGCGGATAGCTGCGCGCGGCGAAGCTCGAGCCGGAGATGATCATGTCGACCGTTCCCAGCGAGAGTCCCTGGTTGATGTCGGACTCCTTGCCGAGCTGCGACGCCGGATAGACGTCGATGGCGTAGCGGTTGTTGGTGCGCTTGTTGATTTCCTGCGCGGCCCACACCGACAGGGTGTGGAAGGGCTCGCTCGTCTCATAGACGTGCGCCCACTTGAGCTTGGTCTGCGCCGAGGCGGGTGCCACGAGGGCGAAGACGGCAACGACGAGAGCGGCGCCGAGCAAGGCGCGGCGCATCCAATACGGCATGATTTCCTCCCAGGGATCGAATTGTTGTTGGTTGAATGATAACGCGCCCGCCCGCGCCAAGGGAAGCACGGGTCTGCCAATGCAGCGAAATAAAAATCGCTAGTTGAGCCGGCCGGGCCGGTCTTCCTCGGCGATGGGCTGCGGCTGCACCAGGCCCCCGGCGGTCGCGATATGCGCCCGCTCGAGTTGGGCATAGTGCCAGTAGGCGAACGGCAGATGTCCGAGATAGAGCAGCGAGCCAACGGTGAGCACTTCCCAGGGATAGCTGAGTAGCAGCGCGGTGACCGTCGCCACTGCCACGAAAACGGGCAGCACGTACTCGCGCGGCACCCGGGAGCCGAGCTTCTTGCCCGACCACGTGGGCAGCCACGAAACCATGAGGAGCGCAATCACGACCACATAGAGGGACGCGAACGGGGCGTTGACGAAGGTGCGCGGCAGCCCGAGGAGCTCCAGATACACCGGCAGCATGACGACGATGGCCGCGGCCGGGGCCGGCATGCCGACGAAGAAGTTGCCGGCGTAGGCCGGCCGGTTCGGATCTTCCAGCATGACGTTGAAGCGGGCGAGGCGAAGCGCCGCGCAGATGGCGAAGATCAGCACCGCGATCCAGCCGACCGAGCGCAGTTGGCCGAGGCCCCAGGCGTAAAGCACGATGCCAGGGGCAACGCCGAAGTTCAGGAAGTCGGCGAGCGAGTTCGAGTTCGGCGCCGAAGCGCGAGGTGCTCTGCAATAGGCGCGCAATGCGGCCGTCGAGGCCGTCGAGGATCGCGGCGAGCACGATGCACCCCACCGCGAACTCCAGCCGCCCTTCCATGGCGAGGCGGATCGCCGATAAGTCCGAGGCAGAGGGAAAGGAGGGTGATGAGGTTGGGCAACAGCGTCCGGATCGGGATGGCGCGGAAGGATCGGCGGCGCCGTTCGTCCGGTTCGGGCTCGAAAGGGGCAAAGATGTTCGACATGGCAATAAGATACTCCTGCCGGCGCGGGGCGGGAAGCGGCTTCAACCCACGCGGAATGCCCGTTCCGGATAGCCGTGGCCGATGTCGGCGATGACCGTCTCGCCGCCGAGGGCGGTCTGCCCCGGCGCCACCAGGGGCCGCACCCCGGCGGGAAGATAGACGTCGACCCGCGACCCGAAGCGGATGAGCCCGACCCGCTCGCCCGCCGTAACCGCGTCGCCTTCGCGCACGAAGCAGACGATGCGCCGCGCGATCAGGCCGGCGATCTGCACCATGGCGACGGTGTGCTTGCCGTCGCTGATGACGAGGCTGTTCCGCTCGTTGTCCTCGCTCGCCTTGTCGAGGTCGGCATTGATGAACTTGCCCGGCGTGTAGACGATGCGCTCGATCCTGCCGCCGATCGGGCTGCGGTTCACGTGCACGTCGAGCACGTTCATGAAAATGGAGACGCGCGGCAGCGGCTCGCTGCCGAGGTTGATCTCGGGCGGCGGCACGGCGTTGGTCACGAGCGAGATGCGGCCGTCGGCGGGCGAGATCACCAGCCCGTCAGCGATGGGCGTGACCCGCGTCGGATCGCGGAAGAAATAGGCGATCCAGCCGGTCAGCACCACGCCGATCCAGCCAAGCGGCGTCCATAGCCAGAACAGGATGAGCGTTGCGAGCGCGGCGCCGGCGAGGAAGGGATAGCCCTCGCGGTGGATGGGCGCGAGCACGTTCTTGACGGATTCGGAAAAGGCCATTCTTTACTCCGCGGCTTCGGCAGGCGGCGTCGTCTGCGTCTTCGGCGCCGGCACCACCGCCGCCAAGGCGTCCTCGCCCGCCTCGCGCAGCTTCTCGCGCGCGGCCTCGGCCTCGCGCTGGCGATTCCACATGCCGGCGTAGAGCCCGCCGCGGGCAAGCAGCTCGCCGTGGGTGCCGCGCTCGACGATCATGCCGTCGTCGAGCACGATGATCTCGTCGGCGTGGATCACCGTCGACAGGCGGTGGGCGATGACGAGCGTGGTGCGGCCGCGGGCGACGCGCTCGAGCGCGTCCTGGATCTCCCGCTCGGTATAGGAGTCGAGGGCGGATGTCGCCTCGTCGAGGACGAGGATGGGCGGCGCCTTGAGGATGGTGCGGGCGATGGCCACGCGCTGCTTCTCGCCGCCGGACAATTTCAGCCCGCGCTCGCCCACCTCGGTCTCGTAGCCGAGCGGCATCTTGCGAATGAAGTCGTCGATCTGGGCGAGGCCCGCCGCCTCCTCCACCTCGGCGTCGCTGGCGTCCCAGCGGCCGTAGCGGATGTTGTAGCGCACCGTGTCGTTGAACAGCACGGTGTCCTGCGGGACCATGCCGATCGCGGTGCGCAGCGATGTCTGCGTCACGTCGCGGATGTCCTGGCCGTCGATGGTGATCTTGCCGGCGCTCACGTCGTAGAAGCGGAACAGGAGCCGCGAGATGGTCGACTTGCCCGCGCCCGAGGGGCCGACGATGGCGAGCGTCTGGCCGGGCGGCACCTCGAAGGAGACGCCCTTCAGAATCTGGCGGCCGTGCTCGTAGGTGAAGCGCACGTCTTCGAAGCGCACCGCACCGGTCTTGGCGACGAGGGTCTGCGCACCCGGCTTGTCCTCGATCTCCGGATCGCGGGCGAGAATGCCGAACATGATCTCGATGTCGGTGATCGCCTGCTTGATTTCGCGGTAGAGCATCCCCATGAAATTCAAGGGAATATAGAGCTGGATGAGCATGGCGTTGACCATGACGAAGTCGCCGATAGTGCGCGTGCCGGCCTGGACGTCGATGACGGCGAGCGCCATGACCGCGGCGAGCCCCAACGTGAAGATCACCGCCTGCCCGGCGTTGAGCACGGCGAGCGAGGTGTAGGTGGCGACGGCCGCGCCTTCGTAGCGGGCCATGGAGCGGTCGTAGCGCGCGGCCTCGCGCTGCTCGGAGCCGAAATATTTCACGGTCTCGTAGTTGAGCAGCGAATCTACCGCCTTGGCGTTGGCGTCGGTGTCGGACTCGTTCATGCGCTGGCGGATGGAGATGCGCCATTCGGTCGCCCGATAGGTGTAGGCCATGTAGATCGCGATGGTGACGAGCACCGCGAGCGCGTAACGCCAGTCGAAATAGAAGAACAGGATACCGACCACGAGCACGAGCTCGAGGATGGTGGGCGCGAGCTGGAGGATGATGAGGCGCACCAGCTCCTCGATGCCGTTGCGCCCGCGCTCGAGCACGCGCGTGAGGCCGCCGGTCTTGCGCTCGAGGTGAAAGCGCAGCGACAGCGCATGCATGTGCTCGAAGGTGGTGAGCGCGAGGCGGCGCACGGCGTTGAGCGCCACCTTGGCGAACAAGCCGTCGCGGAGCTGGGTGAGCAGCGCCATGGAGATGCGCAGGCCGGCATAGGCCGCGACCAGCGCGAGCGGCACCGAGAGGACCGCGATCACGGAGGCGCCGGGCGGCGCGCGCCCGCCGCTGATTGCCACCAGCGCGTCGGTTGCCCACTTAAAGGCAAAGGGCACGGTCAGGGTCACGAGCTTCGCCGCCACCAGCAGCACGAACGCCATGACCACGCGCATCTTCAGGTCGGCGCGCGCCGCCGGCCACAGGTGCGGCCACAGCCCCTTGATCGTGGAAACGAGCGTGCCGCCGCGGGCCGCGATCGCCGCTGCGCGGGCGCGCGGCAGGTCGAGCTCGGCGTCGTTCAGCGGGGCGGGTTCAGGCGTGGGCATGCGGGCATCTGTGGCGGAATGAACGCACCGGCGCAAGATTAAAGCTCGGCAAGCGTTGAGGAATATGGAAACGCGCATCCTTGACGCACGCGGCGGCCGGTGCCACATCCGGCCCATGGCCGAAATTCGCAGCGTTTGCGTCTACTGCGGCTCTTCCGCGGGGGATGATCCGGACTTTGCGGTAGCCGCGCGTGCGCTCGGCACCGCGATCGCTAGGGCCGGCGTGCGCCTCGTCTACGGCGGCGGCGGTGTCGGGCTCATGGGATCGGTCGCGCACGCCGCCATGGACGCCGGCGGGGTCGTCACGGGCATCATCCCGGACTTTCTCGTGGAGCGCGAGCGGGCCCTGCAAGGCGCCCGCGACGTGATCGTGGTCAAGGACATGCACGAGCGCAAACGGCTCCTGTTCGAGAACGCCGACGCCTTCGTGGTGCTGCCGGGCGGTATCGGCACCCTGGAAGAGATGGTGGAGCAGCTCTCCTGGCTCCAGCTTCAGCGCCATAAGAAGCCGGTGCTGGTGGTGAACGTGAAAGGCTTCTGGAACCCATTTATCGCGTTGATTGAGCACCTGATCGCCCGGGGCTTTATCCGCGGTTCGCTCCGCTTCCTCCTGGCGGAGCGGATCGAGGACGTATTGCCCAGCCTGCGCACAGCGGTGCGCGACATCTCCGATATGGAGCTACGGGGGCCGGAAGCCAAGGCAGTTGCTGAAGAAATGTAGCTGCGCAACTTTTTACCATCTTCTGCGTTGGGAGGCGGACCCCAGTTTCCAGGTGGAGGATCAATCATGGCTACGGCAACGGATTTCTCTAGGAATGCCAGCGCTAGCGTCGACAACGTTCAGGACGATCTGAAAGCGCTCAAGAACGATATGAGCAAGCTCGCCCAGCAGGTGGTCAACATGGCCAGCGACAAAGGCGGTGACGCCTTCCGCAAGGCCAAGAAGCAGATCGGCGATGCCGCCGGCGAGGCCACCGACGCGGTGCGCGAGGTGCGCGACACGTTCGCAGATGCGGTGGAGGACTCGCTGAAGGAGCGGCCCTACACCACCCTGGCGCTTGCCGTCGGCCTCGGCTTCATTCTCGGCGCGGCCTGGCGCCGCTAAAGGCGGCACGCGAGGAGAGCGCCTGTGTTTAGCGGCTTGATCGACGAGCTCAAGGCGAAGATCAGCCTGAGCATCGCATCGCTGGTGTGGGGCGGCATCGCCGCCGCCGCCGGCGTTGCGGCTCTCCTGTTCCTGTCGGTAGCGGGCTTTCTCTGGCTGTCGCAGCGCTACGATCCAATCACCGCCTGCGTCGTACTGGGCATTGCCTACGTGATGCTCGCGGCGGTCGCGCTCACCGTGGTGGCGAGCGTGCGCAATCGACGCCCGAGGACGCCCCCACCCGCCCCTGCTTCCGCGCAAGGACAATGGTGGGCCGACCCCGTCGCCATCATGACGGCGCTGCAGGTTGTCAGGACGATCGGCATCACGCGGCTTCTGCCGATTGCCGTGCTTGGCGTGGTCGCGGCCGGCTTCATGCTCGAGCGCTCGGCGAAGCGCGAGGCGCAAGAGCCGGCCGAGTGAGCGGAACCTTTTGACCGGATTTCACTTGTTGATTGGAACTGTGGGCAGGAGGCGCTAAAATGTTGTCGACCATCCTTATCATTGTACTGATTTTGATCCTCATCGGCGCACTTCCCCGGTGGCCGCACAGCGCCAACTGGGGTTACGGGCCGGGCGGGATCGTCGGCGTGGTGCTCATCATCGTGCTGGTCCTGGCTTTGATGGGCAGGCTCTAAGCTTCTCTTGAAGACTTTGCGGAGGCGGCACGTAGCCGCCTCTTCTTCTTTGCACGGCCACAAAAAAGGGGAACCGCCAACGCGCTCTGGCGTTCAGCCTGTAGCCGCGCGCGGCGGCCCCGCCGCAGCGCGATCGCAGTACAGTGGAGCATTCCCATGAAAGCGAAAACTTTGGACGACCTTTTCTATGCCCTCCTGCAGGACGTCTATTACGCCGAGAAGCAACTCCTGAAGGCGCTTCCCAAGCTCGCCAAGGAATCGAGCAATTCGGAGCTGCAAAAGGCCTTCACCGACCACAAGGTCGAGACAGAAGGCCAGGTGGAGCGCCTTGAGCAGGTGTTCGAAAAGATCGATCGGCCGGCGAAGGGCAAGAAGTGCGAAGCGATCATCGGCATCATCGAGGAAGGCGAGGAAGTGATCGACGAGGTCGACGCCGGCGATGTGTTGGACGCGGGCCTCATCGCCGCGGGCCAGGCCGCCGAGCATTACGAGATCGCGCGCTACGGTACGCTGTGCGCCTGGGCCAAGCAGCTCGGCCGCGACGACGTGGCGATGATCCTGCACGAGACGCTCGAGGAGGAGAAAGCAGCCGACGAGCTTCTCACCTCGATCGCCAAGGGCTCGGTGAACCCAGCCGCGCTGGCCGCCTAAGTCCGAAAGGAAAGCCCGGGGCCGGCCCGAAGCCGGAACCCGGGCTATCCCGCCACAGTTCAGGCTGAAACACCTTCTATTTGCAGGAGCGTAATCGCCTCCCTATCTGTGTTGCTCCATGTCCTCTTCCCGCCCCCGACGCGCTCCCCGCAAAACCATCGTGCTCGTTTTCCTCCTCGCTTTCCTATTGCCGGTTGCCGCCCGGGCGACGCTGTTCGCCTTCGAGGGCGGGCCGCGGCGCTGGAGCGAGGCCGACTGGTCGAGCATCGGCAGCCTGCCCGCTGCGCGCAGCTATCCGCAAGCGCGGGTGCTGGTGATGTCCGGCCGCACTGGCGGCTGGAAGGGCGTGATCGCCGTGCACAGCTGGATCGTGGTCAAGCGCACGAACGCGGGCGCCTGGACGCGCTTCGACGTAGTGGGCTGGGGCAACCCGGTGCGCATCAACGGCTGGGCGCCGGATGGCCGCTGGTTCGGCGATCGGCCGGCGGTTGTCGCCGACGTCTCCGGCGCCGATGCGGAGAAGCTCATTCCCAAGGTGGAAGCTGCGGTGAAGGCCTATCAATATCGCAACGCTGGCGACTACCGCATCTGGCCGGGGCCCAACTCCAATACCTTCGTCGCCACCGTGCTGCGCTCGATCCCCGAGCTCGGCGCGGTGATGCCGCCGAACGCCATCGGCCGCGACTTTCGGCCGAATTTCTATGCCGGGCTGTCGGACAGCCGGACCGGCGTGGAGCTGAATCTCTGGGGCGTTTCCGGCTTCAAGATCGGCTGGGTCGAGGGCCTCGAGGTGAATTTCCTCGGCCTCGTCGCCGGCATCGACATCCGCCACCCGGCGCTGAAGGTTCCGGGGTTCGGCCGCATCGGCCTGCCCGCGGTCGCGACCAGCGCCTGATCACTTCGTATTGACGAAGGTGGCGGCCTCGATCCGGTTACCGTCGGGATCGCGCACGAACGCGGCGTAGTAGTTCTCGCTGTATTGCGTGCGCAGGCCGGGCGCGCCGTCGGAGCTGCCGCCGGACTTCAGCGCCGCCGCGTGGAAGGCATCGACCACCGCAGTGGACAGCGCGCGGAGACAAATGTGCGTGCCGGAATCGGCGAGCGGCGTCATGCCGGGCCGGTGGTTGAGCCAGAACTCGGCGTGGGTCTTGCCGTGGCGCAGGAAGCCCACCGTCGCCGGCGCGCTCACCGCCTTGTGATAGCCGAGCGGGCCGAGCAGCGCCTCGTAGAAGCGCGTGGCGGCGGCGAGATCACGGACGCCGATCGATATGTGGTCGATCATGGCTCGAAGAGTAGCAGAACGGGCGGCGGCGAAAAGATCAGGCGGGCGCGTTGCTCTTCAATAGCTTCCAGGTGATGGAATCGACGAGCGCCTGGAACGAGGCGTCGATGATGTTGGGCGACACGCCGACCGTGGTCCAGCGCTCGCCGGTCTCGTCGGCGGACTCGATCAGCACCCGGGTGACGGCCTCGGTGCCGCCGTCGAGGATACGCACGCGGTAGTCGATGAGCTTCAGGCCGGCGATGTAGGGCTGGTACTTGCCGAGGTCCTTGCGCAGCGCCACGTCGAGCGCGTTGACCGGGCCGTTGCCCTCGGCGGCGGAGATCAGCGTCTCGCCGTCGACCTTCACCTTCACCACCGCCATCGACACGGTGACGCGCTGGCCCTTGGCGTTGACGCGCTGCTCGACGTTGACGTCGAACTGCTCGACGTCGAAATAGTCCGGCACCTTGCCGAGGATGCGGCGCGCGAGCAGCGCGAAGGAGGCGTCCGCCGCCTCGTAGGCGTAGCCCTTGGCCTCGCGCTCCTTCACCTCGTCGAGGAGGCGTGCGACGCGCGGGTCGTTCTTGTCGACCCCGACGCCGAGGCGCTCGAGCTCGGCCAGCACGTTCGACTGGCCCGCCTGGTCGGAGACGAGAAGCTTGCGGCGGTTGCCGACGGTTTCCGGCGCCACGTGCTCGTAGGTCGCCGGATCCTTCATGATCGCGCGAGGCGTGGATGCCGGTCTTGGTGGTGAAGGCCGAGTCGCCGACGTAGGGCGCGTGGCGGTCCGGCGCGCGGTTCAGCATCTCGTCGAGCGTGCGGCGAGACCTGGGTGAGTGCGGCGAGGGCGTCCGGCGCCACGCTTCGATCTCGAAGCGGCTGGCGAAGTCCGGCTTGAGCAGCAGCGTCGGGATGATGGAGCACGAGGTTGGCGTTGCCGCAGCGCTCGCCGAGGCCGTTCAGCGTGCCCTGGATCTGGCGGGCGCCGGCGCGCACGGCGGCGAGCGAGTTCGCCACCGCCTGCTCGGTGTCGTTGTGGGCGTGGATGCCGAGGTGGTCGCCGGGAACCGGCTTGGCGACCGCGCGCGACGATCTCCTCGACCTCGTGGGGCAGCGTGCCGCCGTTGGTGTCGCAGAGCACCACCCAGCGGGCGCCGGCGTCGTAGGCGGCCTTGGCGCAGGCGAGCGCGTAGTCGCGATCGTCCTTGTAGCCGTCGAAGAAGTGCTCGCAGTCGAACAGCACCTCGCGGCCGCTCGCCTTGGCGGCGGCAACGAACTCGCGGATCGAGGCGAGGTTTTCCTCCGGCGCGATCTCGAGCGCGACGCGGACCTGGAAGGCGGAGCTCTTCGCCGACGAGGCAGATCGCGTCGGCTTTGGCGGCGAGCACCGCGGCGAGCACCGGGATCGTTCGACGCGGAGCGGCCGGGCCGCTTGGTCATGCCGAAGGCGGTGAACTTGGCTTTGGTCGGGCGCTTCTCGGCGAACAGCGCGGTGTCGGTCGGGTTGGCGCCGGGATAGCCGCCCTCGACGTAATCGACGCCGAGAGCGTCGAGCATGCCGCATGACCTTGAGCTTGTCGGCGAGGGTGAAGTCGACGCCGTGCATCTGCGCGCCGTCGCGCAGGGTGGTGTCGAAGAGATAGAGGCGTTCCTTGCTCATCGGCGCTCCGGTCATGCGGCCCTGTGCCGGGCATCAGCTTCGAGGGATCCGAAGTCAGGCGACTGTCGAGCCCGCCATGACGAACAGTCATCGCGCGACCTCCCAGGGCGGTGCCGTCCTTTTGTCTTCAAACGACGCCCATTGCGAGCTCGTCGCGAATACGGTCCGCCTCCTTGAAGTTCTTGCTGTCGCGCGCGGCATTGCCGAGCGCGCGATCAAGCTTGTCAATTTGTCTCGGACTGATCCAAGCCGAGCTCATCGCTGCAAAAGCGCGAGCTCAGCCGTCTGATCGCATCCCCAGATTCCGGAACTCGGCAGTCAATGACGCAAGTCGCTACGCGCGACCTGCCAACGCGAACCCGTCCTGCCGCGTCGAGCCTCGTTTCGCTAGAGTCTCGTGCAAGGTACCGATGCTGCGGCGTGTTCAGATCGTCCAGTGACAGAGCCGTCATTACCTGCAATGTTCGCAGCGTACTGCGTGCTAACGCCGGAACCGTCCGCGAGTGACGTCCGTACCAGTCGCATCAGTGTGTCGCTGTGAAGATCGCTCGCATCCGAGCCTCTCGAAGTCCAATCGATCGGCTGGCGGTAGTGGGTCGTGAGCATCGCGAAGCGAATCGCCTCGTCCGGCCGTGATGCCAAACTCTGTCCAGCAAGATCGCGGATCGTGACGAAGTTGCCCTGCGACTTCGCCATCTTCTCGCCTTCCACCTGCAGGAAGCCGTTGTGCATCCAGACCTGCGCCATCGTCGTCGTGCCGAAGGCGCAGCGCGTTTGGGCGATCTCGTTCTCGTGGTGGGGAAACACGAGGTCGATGCCGCCGCCGTGGATGTCGAAGGTCTCGCCGAGGTGCTTCCAGCTCATGGCCGAGCACTCGATGTGCCAGCCGGGCCGGCCCGGCGTCTTGATGCCCGCCGGCGACGGCCACGCCGGCTCGCCCGCCTTCGACGGCTTCCACAGCACGAAGTCCATCGGGTCGCGCTTGTAGGGCGCGACCTCGACGCGGGCGCCGGCGAGCATGTCGTCGAGCGAGCGGTGCGAGAGCTTGCCGTAGTCGGGCATGGCAGCGACGTGGAAGAGCACGTGGTCCTCCGCCACATAGGCGCACTCGGCCATGACCAGGCGCTCGATCAGCTCCTTCATCGGCTCGATGTACTCGGTCGCGCGCGGCTCGGCGGTCGGGCGGCAGGCAGCCCAGCGCGGCCACGTCCTCCTGGAACCATTTGTAGGTTTCCTCGGTCAGCTCGCGGATCGGCACGCCGCGCTCGGCCGCCCGCGCGTTGATCTTGTCGTCCACGTCGGTGATGTTGCGCACGTAAGTGACGTGCTCGGCGCCATAGAGGTGGCGCAGCAGCCGGAACAGCACGTCGAACACGATGACCGGCCGGGCGTTGCCGATGTGGGCGCGGTCGTAGACCGTGGGCCCGCACACGTACATGCGCACGCGCGCGGGATCGAGAGGCGCGAAGTCCTCCTTCTGCCGCGTCAGCGTGTTGTAGAGCCTGAGTCCCATTACGTCCCTTGCCCGCGGGGCGGAACGTTCATCTCAAGCTTGTCGAGAGAAAACGGCCCCGCCCGCGCTGTCAGGCGCGAATAATTTCCCGGCAAATGCCGAAGAAACGGTTGCTAGCGGTGCACATAAATTCACCATGCGCGGCGGCCCCAGGGCCGTCAAGAGGCCGCGCGGCGTTAGGACGCCCGCCAGCCTGTGGGTTGAGAACCCCGTCCCTCTGGCATGCGTGATGCACCGCGTCTACCGATGCGCATCCGTATTTCGGCCGCCGTTAACGCCGGATCAACCGTGCCGGGAGCACTCTCCTTCCGTTAACTCCCGTCTGGATCGCCCATGTCGCTGCGTACCGCCTTCGCCCTCCTCTTCGTGCTCTGCGCCCTGCCGGCCATGGCCGATACGCGCACCTTCCTCGTCGACGGCTCGGACGACTACGGCATCGATCGCTGCCTCGCCGCCGGCGAGAACTGCGGCGTCGCTGCTGCGGGGGCGCTCTGCCGCGCGCGCGACTACGCCAAGGCCATCGACTTCGGGCGCATCGACCGAGCCGACATCACCGGCGGCCTACCAGGCGGCATTGCCGTGAAAGCATGCAGCGGCCAGACCTGCCCGCTCGTCGTAGCCATCACCTGCAGCCGCTAGCGCGGCACTCCCAACCCCCGCAAAACGAAACGGGCGGCGCAAGCGCCGCCCGTCGTTGCAAGGTGCCGCGTCGGCTTACTTGAGCGCCGACAGCGTGGTGTCGAACTTGAGCGCTACGATGAAGGCGTCGCCGCACCAACGGTTCGACGGATTGCCGACGGCGCTCAGCAGGAACGACGCGCAGGTGATGGTGTTCATGTCGTTGCCGTGGAAGCGCAGATCGAGCGTGAGCGCCTTGTAGGTGAAGGCGAGACCCGCGTTGTAGTACGTGTAGTCGGGGTCGACGCCGCCAACGGCGACGAACGGGGCGCCTTTGATCCACCAGTGACCAAGTTCGCCGGAGACGTAGGCGCCAAGATCACCCGACTTCCAGGGCAATACCCACTTCGCTGTCAACGACGCGTACAGCGCAGTCGCGTCAGTCGCCGTGCCGGTGATCGTGAGGAAGGTCTGGCTGTAGTGCAGCAGGTCCGGCGTATAGAAGACGTTCACGCCGAGGGTGAAGTCCGGGGTGAAGGCGTAGGCCGCCTTCGCGTAGACTTCCCAGAAATCGCTATTGGTGGTGAAGCCGTTGTTGATCTCGCGCGGATACCAATAATAGATGTAGCCGAGGTCGAGCGAGAACGCTCCCCAGGTGTTGCGCCAGCCGCCGTAGATGTCGATCTCGGCCGACGGGCTGGTGAAGCCGAATGCCGGCGTGCCCGGCCAATCGACGCCCCAAGCCGCGATACCGGCGTACCAGGTGCCGACCGAGGTGTTGAACTGCGCCTCGAAGTAGGCGCCGCCCGAAGGACCGCGATTGGTCTGCGACACGCCGCGGAAATTGTAGTCGGACCACACCACGGCGCCGATCGCCACGTCGAACGCCGGCGGCGGAGGCGGCGGCGGGGCCTTCAGGGCCTTCACCGGATAGTCGGCCGCCATGGCCGTCGCACCCAGCAGCAGACCGAATGCGCCGGCTGCCAAGGTCGTCTTGATTGCATTGCCCCGCATGGGAGGACCCCCGTGAAAGATTGACTTCGACTTCGACACCGCTCGACCGCGCCGGCGAATCCGGTTTGGCTGAACAGTGCGTACCCGCAAAATCAACGAATTGCGGGCATTTGGGCAACGATACAATTTCAGCATTATGCCCAAACGCTATGCAGACAAGCCCTTCTCCGCAGGGTTTTCATCGCCCGTGATAAATTTGTCACAAAACGCGCCGGGAAAACTCGCGAACAACAGCGTTGCCCGTGGGGCGGGCCGGCTTATCCACCGCTCCTACAACGTCCCGCTTCCCTCGCGATTCGAATAGCCGCCGCCGTCGCGCCTCTGGCGATAGCGTTTGCGCAACAGCTATTTGACGATGTTGCACGCAGCGACGGCAAGGCATTCGAGCGCGTGCTCGACATCCTCACCATCCGTATGCTGCAAAGCGCGGGGGAAGATCCGCGAACGGCCCGCGACAGCGAGGAATAATGCAGCTCTATTCTTTTTTTCGCTCCTCCGCGTCCTATCGGGTGCGCATCGCGCTCGGGCTCAAGAACCTCTCCTACGAGACGGTGCCGATCCGTCTGCCGCGCGACGAGCACCGCAGCGAAGTCCTTCCGTTCGGTGAACCCGCAGCGGCGCGTGCCGGCGCTCAAGCTCGACGACGGCACGGTCCTGCTTCAGTCGCTTGCGATCATCGACTACCTAGACGAGACCTATCCCGAGCCGCCGTTCCTGCCGTCGGATGCCAAGCTTCGGGCACGGATACGGGCGGTGGCGCATATGGTGAGCATGGACATCCATCCGCTCGGTAATTCGGGAACGCGCAACTACCTCATCCAGACGCTCGGTCTCGACGAGGCCGCCGCCAAGGCGTGGACGACCCACTGGATGGAGGAAGGCTTCGCCGGCATCGAGCCGCTGCTCGGCGAAGGTCCCTATGCCTTTGGCGCGGCGCCGACGCTCGGCGATATCTGCCTCGTGCCCCAGGTATCAAACGCCCGCCGTTTCGGGGTGGACCTTGCCCCTTTCCCCCGGCTTGCCGCCGCCGACGCTGCCGCCCGCCGCCACCCCGCCTTTGCCGCCGCGGCCCCGGAGCGCCAGCCGGACGCGGAATAAGGGGTTGCCGCGTCCATAGTTCGGTCACTTATTCTCGGCAAGAATCGCCCGATTCACGTGGATTTTTCCATGCCGCTTCGCCTCTCCCATGCCGCCGTCGCCGCGGCTTCCCTCGTGGCTCTTATCGGCGCCGCCACGGCACAGCTGCTACCGCCAGGCAGCGTGCCGAGCGGCCGCGCCAATCCACCGGTCGCG
The DNA here is from genome assembly GCA_963792635.1 of uncultured Alphaproteobacteria bacterium. GTDB lineage: Bacteria > Pseudomonadota > Alphaproteobacteria > Rhizobiales > Xanthobacteraceae > DATNNN01. Next base: position 38,357 of record CAWBWX010000004.1, on the reverse strand, counting down.
CAAGGCGATGGACGGAACGCCGTGTGCGCGCGCCTGGAAAATGCGCTCGGCCGCCTCAACTCGTCCGCCAAGCCTGAGACGCCCAATCCCGATCAGTCGGCTCGCTACGAAGAGGCTATCACTCGACAGCGCAACGAGCTCGACCAGTCGATCATGCAAGCGCGCCGCATCGGCTGTGACCAGGGCCGCGGTTTCTTTTTATTCGAGGCGCTGACCCGCCCGGCGCAGTGCGACCAGCTCAACCAGCAGATCGGCCGCATGCGCACCAACCTCGAGCGCATGACCGGCGAGATGGGCCAGATGCGCGGCGACGACAACCTGGAGCGCCGCCAGATCATCGCGGCCCTGCAGGAGAACGGCTGCTCCCAGGGCCGCAGCGCGGCGCTGCCGCAAGCGCAGCGGCCGCGCGGTATCTTCAAGTCGCTGTTCGGCGGCTGGCGCGAGGAAAGCAACATCGACGCCCAGCCGCTGGAAGTCCCCATGGGCTCCGCCTTCAAGACGCTGTGCGTGCGCACCTGCGACGGCTTCTATTTCCCAGTCAGCTACTCCACGTCGCAGGGCCGCTTCGCCGACGACGACCAGACTTGCCGGCGCATGTGTCCGGCGGCCGAGGTCGCGCTCTACAGCCATCGCAACCCGGGTGAGGACGTGGGCCAAGCCGTATCGTTGGCCGGGCGCCCGTACACCGAGTTGCCGGCGGCCTTCAAGTATCGCCAGGCGTTCGATCCCAACTGCTCCTGCCGCGCCGCGGGCCAGAGCTGGGCGGAAGCGCTCGGCGTCGGCGGCGACCGCACCGTCCAGCAGGGCGATATCGTCGTGACCGAGGAGCGCGCGCGTCAGATGGCGTTGCCGCGGCCGCCCGGCGCGCCGCTGGCCAAGGGCAAGGGTCCGCAGCAACCCAAGGCGGCCGCGGCGCCCGAGCAGCCGGCGCAAACTCCGGCGATAACCGAGCAGCAACAGCAACCGGCGCAACCGCCGGCGAAACCCGGCGAGCGTAAAGTGCGCGTGGTGGGCCCGCAGTTCTATCCGGTGCGCTGAACCGGCCGCTATTGCAAGAGATCGACTGCCATTTTCTCAAATCGCGCTGCCGGATCGGTCCGCAGCGCCAAGTCACGATGCTGCGCGCCGAGTTCCGCTGCCCGCGTCGCAACCCTCTCATCGGCGGCGAGCATCGCGACGACGTCGGTCGACAGCATTGCTTCCGGGTAGTGCGCCTTGACCATGCGCCCAACGCCGGCTTCTTCCAGCGCCCGGCCATAGAGCTCCTTCTCGATATCGACGCTCAGCACCAGTTGCGGGACGCCCGCGATCAGGGCTTCACAGGCCACGCCGTGCCCGGCGATGTGGATGAGCAGTCTGGTATCGGGGAGGACATCCACCAGCGACAGTGGCCCCTTCTCGACGACCGCCCCCGCGGCCGCCAGGCTCGCGACGGATTCCTCCGGCAGGCCCGGGGCGAAAATACGCAGGCTTCCAGCGAGCGGTTTGAGTGGCGCGACGATATCCATCCGAACGGGATTGCCCTTGGCGATATACATAAAAATCGTGCGAGCGTCGGGCTTGCGCGCGGGTGGGATACGATCAAGCAACGGTCCATCGACCGCTTCGACACGCATGGTGCGATAGGGGTCGAGCAGCGCGAAAGTCTGGACACATTGCCCGTCACCATCGAAGAGCTGCGCGAGACGTTCAATCGGCTGCAATCCGGATGCCCGGGCGGCGCGATTGACGACGTCTACAATTTCTTCCTCGCGCCACACCGGCGGCGATACGTCATGCAATATCGGAAACCGCTTGAGCGTCACCGGCGGGAGCGTGAAGCCATTGCCCACCCAGATGAGAGGGATACGCCCGCGCACGGCGAGCGCCGCCGCCGGCGCATAATCGGCAACGACCAGGGCGGGATCAACCGAACGAACGATGCGGTCCCACTCGGCCAGCAGCGCGAGCAATGCTTCGTTGTTGGCGAGGCCAGCGCCGGCGACCATGTCGCCGAGCGTGGCCGAAGGCAGCGCCGCCCGTTCTTGATCGCCGAGCGAGGCCGCCGGCCACGGTGGCGCTTGTAAAATCTCCATACCGCTGTCGGCCAGCACCTGCGCGATAGCCGGTGTCCGCACCGCCGCTGCTATTCGAAATCCGTGCTGCGCCAGCCGCCTGCCCAACCGGTGCAGCGTCGCAATGTGACCAGTCCCGAGACCAAGCTCCCAGGCAAACAGAACCGTGCGCATGTAAACAAATTCCCGGCGCGCCGGTGCGGCCGCTCCCTGACCAATACACGCCGCGAATTACGTTGCGTAGGGCGGTGGTGGTGGCGGCGGCGGAGGCGGCGGTGGTGGAGGCGGAGGCGGAGGCGGCGGCGGAGGCGGCGGAGGCGGAGGCGGCGGAGGCGGTGGTGGCGGCGGCGGTGGCGGCGGCGGAGGCGGTGCCGCCTGGATTAGCTGCGGGACGTCGTCTGTCAGGCGAACACGGGGGTCGTCCTCGCGGTGGCGGCGGATCAGGGTCTTGTCCTGGCCGCCGAAATAGAAACGCAAGCCTCCCCATACGCCGCGGTAGTCGTTGTTGCCAATTCTGCCCTCGCCGAAGATCGACACGCCCAAGGAACTTTGCAGCGGAAGGCGCCACTCGGCGCCGAGCGCGAGCACGTCGGCGCCGGACGTACGGCGATAACCGATCGAAGCGCGGAAATCGTCGGTGAAGTAGTGGGCAATGTCGACGACTGCATACAAGCGGGATGGAATGTCTCCGCCCTCGTGACCAAGCAGGGTCTCGACGGAGAAACGCCCGAGATAGAGCTCGCCTTCGAAGGCAACCTTGCCGATGGACACACCACCGACCCGATCTAGATTGCTGAAGCTGCCATAGATGCCGATCAAAGCCCGATGCGGATCGCGCCAGAAGAAATGCCCGGCGGCGCCGGCGAAGGTGGAGCCGTCCCAGGAACCGATAATGCCGTCGATCTGCAGGCCAAGACTGGGGCCGAGCGGCAGCGATAGCGCCCCGGTCGCTCCCTCGAAGGAGCGATCGAACTTGGTCCCGGCGAACCCATCAAGCTTGAGGTTTGGGGCGGAAACCGCCGGCAGGAACAGCTTCGGATCGGGAGCGAAAAACGCGTCTGCGGCGTGCGTCGAGGCGGGCACGAACACCCACGTCGCGGCAAACGTAGCCAGCGCCGTCGTCGACAGCAGCCATGGTCGAATAGGCACTACACGCCCCCAAAACCAGCGGCCTTCCGGCCATTCCCGCACCTGGATAGAGACTTATAGAAAGCGGCGCGGCGGTCAATCCACCCAGCCAGCGGTTGCAGACTACCCCCAGACAATGCCGCCGCCCTTATAGCTCCGAAAAAACGAGGCTGTTAACGTCATTTGAAAAGGAAAGGTCGAATACCCCAATGCATCTCAAGTGCTACGCCCTGACCCCGGAACCCCCAACTATCGTCCCGGCATCCCCCTCGCGGGAATGGATGGATAATTTCCCAGGCCGGCATGCCTACCGGTGCTTGCCTCTCAACATCGCGAACGTTCATGGGTGGGAACTGCGCTTGCCCTGCAGCTTCGCGATTCACTGGAACGGGGGGGCTGCGGCCAAGGACATCACATTCGAGGGTCTCGACGGCTACCCGTACCTGAACCACGTGGTGGACACGAACTTCACGCGCGGCATCGTCACGTTCATGGCCGGCTATCTGTTCGTAACCGAGCCGGGCTGGCACCTCTTTGCAACCGGCCCCATCAACCAGCCGCGCGACGGGATTTCGCCGCTCACCGGCATCATCGAAACCGACTGGCTTCCCTATCCTTTCACCATGAACTGGCAGCTCACGCGGCCAGGCACAGTGCGCTTCGAGCGCAGCGATCCGTTCTGCCTCATTTTTCCGATTCGAAACGAGGAGCTCGAAGCGACCGAGGTCGAGATCTACAACCTCGCGGACGACCCCGAACTGGCGAAGCGCCACGCGGCGTGGCGGGAAAAGCGCGACGACTTCATGACCAAGTTCCGGGCCGGCGACGCGGCGACCCTCAAGGAGGCATGGCAAAAATATTATTTTAAGGGAATCATGCCCGATAGTGGGGCCGCCGTCGCCGATCACAGGCAGAAAATTCGTTTGCGCGCGCCCGTCGATCGCCGCGGCTCAGGGGATGCAAAGACCTGATGCTCGACCCGCTGCAGGCGAACGACGCGAAGACTCACGGCGTTCTCTACCATGAGAACTTCCTAACCGACGCCGCGTGCGATCACCTGGTCGATTGCTTCAAGCGCTGCGAGAACCTGCTGGTGGTGAACCCGAAGGGTGATCCTTATTGGAATAACCGCTTCCTGTGGATCAACACGCTGCCGAAGAGCGAGGCGGCTGCCGTAGATTTGATGCAGGAGACACGCTTTCGCATCATCGACGCGCTGCGCGGCTTCTATAAGGAGCCCGCGCTCTATTCCGATACGATCCAGCTCGTTCGCTGGACGGAAGGTCAAAGCATGCCGCCGCACGCCGACAATGCGAACCCGGATGGCTCGCCGCATGGAATGCCGTGGCGTGCCTATGCCTCGGTCGTCTATCTGAATGACGACTATGACGGCGGCGATATTTATTTCACGCAATTCGCCAAGCGGGTTAAAACGAAAAAAGGACTGTTGCTCGCGTTCCCCGGTGGTTTTTCACACGAGCATGGCGTCGAAGAAATCAAGAGCGGTGTCCGCTATACGATGCCCGGCTGGTATTCACGCGATCCAAAACATGAAGATCGGACCGCGCGCGAAGCAAAGCAGTCGCGCTGATCGGTCACGCCGGCGTTGCCGATGTGCAGGGGCCCGGTCGGCGACGGCGCGAAGCGGACGATCGTTTCCGGCGCGCTCAAAAATCCACGACCTCGTTCCTGGTCGGCACCGCACCGGTGGCAAGCGACCGGTCGGGCTCGGCGAGCGGCGTGCCAGGGTCGCGAAACTTGTTGGTGATGGGATAGCGCCGGTCGCGGCCGAAGTTGCGCAGCGTCACCTTGACGCCCGGCGCCGCCTGGCGGCGCTTGTACTCGGCGGTGTTCACCATGCGCTCGACCCGCTTCACCGTCTCGGCGTCGAAGCCCGCCGCAACGATCGCGGCCACCGGCTCCTCGCGCTCCACCAGCCGCTCGAGGATCGCGTCGAGCACCTCGTAGGGCGGGAGCGAATCCTGGTCCTTCTGGTTCTCGCGCAGCTCCGCGGTCGGCGCCCGGGTGATGATGTTTTCCGGCATCACGACGCCGTCCGGCCCGAGCGCGCCCGCGGGCTTCCAGCGGTTGCGCAGGCGCGACAGGCGATAGACCTCGTTCTTGTAGAGATCCTTGATCGGGTTGAAGCCGCCGTTCATGTCGCCGTAGAGCGTGGCGTAGCCGACCGACATCTCCGACTTGTTGCCGGTGGTAACCACCATCGAGCCGAACTTGTTCGACACCGACATGAGAATGACACCGCGCACGCGCGCCTGGATGTTCTCCTCGGTGGTGTCGCGTGGCAGGCCTTTGAACAAATCCTTCAGGCTCGTCTCGACCCCCTCCACCGCCGGCGCGATGGGCACCACGTCGTAGCGCACGCCGAGCGCCTTCGCCGCCGCGGCCGCATCACGGATCGATTCCTCCGAGGTGTAGCGGTAGGGCAGCATCAGGCACTGCACGCGGCTCGGGCCCAGCGCGTCCACCGCCATGGCGGCGCACAAGGCGGAATCGATGCCGCCCGATAGCCCAAGCACCACGCCGGGAAATCCGTTCTTCTCCACGTAGTCGCGGAGCCCCAGCACGCACGCGGCGTAGTCGGCCTCGTCGCCCTCGACGACGTTCGCGCGCGGGCCGTCAACGCAGCGCCAGGTGCTCCCTTCGCGCGCCCAGCGCGTGAGCGCGATCTCCTCGGTAAACGCGGGAAGCTGGAAGGCCAGCGAGCGATCGGCATGGAGCGCGAACGAGGCACCGTCGAACACGAGCTCGTCCTGCCCACCCACCTGGTTGACATAGATGAGCGGCAGGCCCGTCTCGGTCACGCGTGCCACCACTTGGTTGAGGCGCATGTCGGGCTTGGTGTGGTCGTAGGGCGAGCCGTTCGGTACGATGAGGATATCGGCGCCGGTTTCCGCCAAGCACTCGGTGACGTCCGGACCCCAGATGTCCTCGCAGACGGGCGCGCCGATGCGCACGCCGTTGAACTCGATCGGTCCCGGCAAGGGGCCCGGCACGAACACCCGCTTCTCGTCGAATACGCCGTAGTTCGGCAGATCCACCTTGAAGCGCACGGCGGCGATGCGGCCGCCGCGCAGGAGGCAGACGGCGTTGTAGAGCTTGCCGTCCTCCGCCCACGGCGTGCCGATGAGCATCGCCGGGCCGCTCGCGGTTTCGCGCGCGAGCGCCTCGACGGCGCTGCGGCACGCTGCCTGGAACGCGGGCTTGAGCACCAAATCCTCGGGCGGGTAGCCGGCGATGAACATCTCGGGGAACACCACGAGATCGGCGCCCGCCGATTGCGCGCGCGCGCGGCGGGCCTTCTCCGCGTTGCCGGCGATGTCGCCCACTGTGGGGTTTAGCTGGGCGACCGCGATGTTGAGGCGATCGGATGCCATGGCAGAGGTTTATTGCCTGCGTCCCGAGGCGGCAATGGGGCGTCTAAGCGTCGCCTAAAGCCCCGCCACCGCCGGCATGGGGCGGGCGTGGGCGAGGCGCTCCTTCTTCAGGAGGTCGGCGGTGAGGAAGGCGAGCTCGATCGCCTGCTCGGCGTTGAGCCGCGGATCGCAGAAGGTGTGGTAGCGGTCGGAAAGTTCGGTCTCACTGATCGCGCGCGCACCGCCGGTGCATTCGGTGACGTTGGAGCCGGTCATCTCCAGATGCACGCCGCCGGCGTGGGTGCCCTCAGTGGCATGCACGGCGAAGAATTCCCTTACCTCCTGCATGATCTGCTCGAAGCGGCGGGTCTTGTAGCCGTTGGCGGTCACCGTGTTGCCGTGCATCGGGTCGCACGACCACACCACCGTGCGTCCCTCGCGCTTGATGGCGCGCAGAAGCGTCGGCAGGTGCGCATCGACCTTGCCGGCGCCGAAGCGGCAAATGAGCGTCATGCGCCCGGGCTCCCGCTCCGGATCGAGGATGTCGAGGAGCTTGAGCAAGCCGTCGGCGGTGAGCGAAGGCCCGCATTTCAAGCCGAGCGGGTTTTTGATGCCGCGGGCGAATTCCACATGGGCGTGGTCGGGCTGGCGGGTGCGGTCGCCGATCCATACCAGGTGACCGGAGGTGTCGTACCAGTCGCCGGAAGTGGAATCGACGCGCGTCATCGCCTGCTCGTAACCGAGGAGCAGCGCCTCGTGGCTGGTGTAGAAATCGGTGGTGCGCATCTCCGGATGAACTTCCGGGTCGATGCCGCAGGCGCGCATGAAGTCGAGCGCCTCGGTGATCCTGCCGGCGAGCTCCTCGTAGCGGTGCGCCTGCGGACTGTCCTTGACGAAGCCGAGCATCCACTGGTGCGCATTGGAGACATTGGCGTAGCCGCCGGTGGCGAACGCGCGCAATAGGTTCAGCGTCGCCGCCGATTGGCGGAACGCTTCGAGCATGCGGCGCGGATCGGGAATGCGCGCCTCAGGCGTGAACTCGATGCCGTTGACGATGTCGCCGCGATAGGCCGGGAGCTCCTTGCCGCCCTGCTTCTCGGTGGGCGACGAGCGCGGCTTGGCGAACTGGCCGGCGATGCGGCCGACCTTCACCACCGGTAAGGCGCCGGCGAAGGTGAGCACCACCGCCATCTGCAGAAAGACGCGGAAGAAATCGCGGATGTTGTTGGCGCCGTGCTCGGCGAAGCTCTCGGCACAGTCGCCGCCCTGCAACAGGAAAGCGTCGCCGGCCGCGACCCTGGCGAGCGCGCGCTTGAGCGCGCGCGCCTCGCCCGCGAACACCAGCGGCGGGAAGGTGCCGAGCTGCTGCTCGACCTCCTCCAACACCTTCTGATCCGGATACTCCGGCAACTGCACGGCCGGCTTCGACCGCCAGGAATCCGGATTCCAACGCTCAGGCATAGCTACCTCGACCGCGCCGTAGAGGCGCGGCGGGGTTATACACGAGAGGAGTTAGCGAGTACCAGTTGCTTAGACGCGAGCTCTCGCTGGTCTCATAGCCCAAACACAAAGAACGGCGGGACGACCGTCCGGCAGGACCACAACTGGCATCGGCCACAAGCGTCCTGGCCTACGCATATCGCAATCCTGATGAAAGGGCCGCACTGCGGTTGGGGAACGGGTTTTGCACAACGTGGCCCGCCAACTTTTACCTTCGTCTTGGCGGCCGCGGATGCGCTGTCGCTGCCCAAAGACATTCCCAAAGCGAAGACGGTGCAAAATGCACCGATCATCAATCCACGTACGATCATAGCCGCCTCCCCTGTGTCTCAGTTTTATCGATCAAGACGCACTATTTTTAGTTGTGGCGCTGGGCGAGTCAATTGCTTTGAGGCGCTGAGCGTCCGGTAAACTTGGCCAAGCGCCCGCTTAACCAGTGCCAAATCCCTCGCCGGGAGCCCGGCGATGGCGGCGCGCTCGAGGCCGAGCGCGGTCGGGATCAGGCGGCGGACGAGGGATTGGCCTTTGGCGGTGAGCCGCACTACGACCTCGCGGTTGCTGGTCTTGGAGCGCAAGCGCTTGACGAGATCCATGCGCACGAGCCGGCTCACCAGGCGCGAAAGCGTCGAAGGCTCGATGCTGGTCAGCGCCGCTAGATCCACTTGGCGCTGGCCGCCGTTGCTGGAGAGCGCCACCAATACCCGCCACATGTCGATGGTGAGATGCTCCGCGGCGAGCGCGTCGGCGGTGAAGCGGGCAACGAGCGCCGAGCCGACGCGGTTGATCAGATAGGGAAGATAGTCGGCGAGGTTCAGCTGGGGGCTGGGCAAGCGTTCCTCGACTCGTGCATTTACAACAGATGCATACGCATCTAACATCGCTCCTGCCCGGACAAAAAGCAACAAGCAAAAAGTCCGGCCAACGGGAGGACGCCATGGAGTTCGGCTATTTTACGCTGAGCGACAACCACTACCTGAACAACACCCGGGCGCCGAACCAGTTCGTCGCCGACATCACCGACGAGGCGCTCTACGCCGACGAGCTCGGCATGCATTCGGCGTGGATCGGCGAGCACCATTTCAGCACGCTCGGCGTGCTCTCCTGCCCCGACCTCGTGCTCTCCTACGTCGCGGCCAAGACCAAGCACATCCGCCTGGCGCCGGCGGTCACCGTGCTGCCGCTGCATCATCCGATCCGCGTCGCCGAGCAGTGGGCGACCCTCGATCTCTTAAGCGGCGGGCGCGTCGATTTCGCCGCCGGCCGCGGTTATGACCGACGCGAGTACCAGCCGTTCAAAGTTTCCTTCGAGGAGAACCAGGACATCTTCGCCGAGGGCATGGAGGTGGTGCGGCGGCTGTGGGCGAGCGACGAGCGCATCTCGCACCACGGCAAGCACTATTCGTTCGACAACGTGGCGATCACGCCGAAGCCGATCCAGCGGCCGATTCCGGCCTACGTCGCGTCATTCTCCAAGCCCTCCATCGAGCTCGCCGCCAAGCTCGGCTGCGGGCTGATCGTGGCGCCCTTCGCCGCCGCCATGACCTACGGCGGCCTGAAGCAGGTGGCCGCGCTCTATCACGAGAGCTGCGCCAAGTTCGGCACCAAGCCCGCCCGGCTCATGTGCAGCTACTTCACCCATTTCGCTGATGACAAGAAGCAGGAGGACGAGGCGCGGGCGCGGCAAATCCGCTACTACAAGGAATGCGTCATTCCCTCGTTCCCCGGCGATCCCAAGACCGCACCGCCGAGCTACCACTACTTCATCGACATGGTGAAGCGGCTGCACGACGTGAAGCCCGAGGACCTCACCGAGAACTCGGTGCTGCTCGGCTCGCCGGCGCACATCACCGACGTGTTGAAGAAAGTGGAGGCCGCCGGCTTCCACGAGGTCATCCTCTACTTCAACGTCGGGCTGAAGCCGCACGGCCAGGTGAAACACGAGATGGCGCGCTTCATGGCGGAGGTTGCACCGGCCTTCGAAGGAGCGCACAAGCGCCGCGCGGCGTGACCCGCGGGGACTGAATGGGCGGCGTGGCGGAAACCGATCTCAGCTTTCCGGCGCTCGACGCCTATTCGCTCGCCGCGACGCTGCGCCGGCGGGCGGACGGCGACGCCAAGGCTTTCGTTTTGATCGGTTCGGCCACCGCGGTGCCACGGCAGTTCTACGGAAAATTCGCCAACTACCTCGCCGAGAGCGGCTTTGCCGTGCTCACCTTCGACTATCGCGGCGTCGGCGGATCGAAGCCCAAATCGCTGCGCGGCTTCCCTGCCCGCATGCGCGACTGGGCAGCGCTCGATCTCACTGCCGCCATCGACTTCGCCGCGAAAGAGGCCGCCGGCCGCCCCCTCCTGCTCGTCGGGCATTCCTTCGGCGGCCAGGCGCTCGGCCTCGTGCCCAACAGCCAGAAGATTTCCCGCGCCCTCCTGGTCGCGGCCCAGGTCGGCTACTGGCGCCTATTCCCGCCGCCGGAGAACTACCGCGTCTACGTGCGGCTGCGCTTCATCGGGCCGGCACTGGCACGCCTATTCGGGTATCTCCCCGGCTGGCTCGGGGTGGGCGAGGACCTGCCCAAGGGCGTGTTCCTGGAGTGGGCGGGCTGGTGCATGAACCCGCACTACCTGTTCGACGACGCAACGCTCGACGCGCGCAAGAACTTCCCCAACTACAAAGGCGCGATGCGCGCGATCGGCCTCGCCGACGACGCGTGGGCGCCGCCGCAGGCGATCGAGCGACTGCTCGAAGGCTACACCGGCACCAAGCCCGAGCACCTCACCATCGCGCCGCGCGACGTGGGCGCTGCGAAGATTGGCCACTTCGGATTCTTCCGCGCCGAACAGCGCGACACGCTATGGAAGCAAGCGGCGGATTGGCTCGCCGGCTGACCGCGCCCATCGGTGGCGACTAACACACAACGGCGCTTACGCTTCGCTGCGAAACGTGACCAGCTCCTCGGCCGCGGTCGGGTGCAACGCCACGGTGGCGTCGAAGTCGGCCTTGCGGGCGCCCATCTTCACCGCCACCGCGGCGAGCTGCGCCATTTCCGCGGCACCCTCACCCACCACGTGCACGCCCAGCACCCGATCGCTTTCTTCATCGACCACGAGCTTCATCAACACCTGGGTCTTGCGGCCCGACAGCGTGGCCTTCAGCGGACGGAAGATTTTCTTGAAGATTTTCAACTTATGCCCGCCCAGGCGCGCGTCCGCCTCGCTCAAGCCGACAACGCCGATCTCGGGCTCGGAGAACACCGCGGTCGGCACGTTCACGTGGTCGACGATCCACGGATCCTCGCCGAACGCGGAATCGGCGAAGGCGTGACCCTCGCGGATGGCGATGGGCGTGAGGTTGAGCCGGTTGGTCACGTCGCCGATGGCGTAGATCGAATGCACGTCGGAGCGGTTGTTCTCGTCGACGATGATGCGGCCGAGCGGATCGAGCGGCACGCCCGCGGCCTCGAGGCCGAGGTTCGCCGTGTTGGGCCGCCGGCCGACCGCGAGCATGACCTGGTCCACGTCGAGGAGAGCGCCGTCGGACAGGGTCGCGCGCAAGCCGTTCGCGCTCTTCTCGATCGAGGAAACCGTGTGCTTGAGCAGGACACGAACGCCGCGCGCCTCGATCTCGCTGTGCACGTGGCGGCGCACGTCGGCGTCGAAGCCGCGCAGGATCTCGTCGCCGCGATGCACGATGGTCACCTGCGATCCCAGGCCTTCGAACACGGCGGCGAACTCGAGCCCGACGTAGCCGGCGCCGACGATGGCGATGCGCCGGGGCAATTCCGGCAGGTGGAAGGCGTCGTTGGAGTTGATGGCGAACTCGATGCCGGGACAGTGGGTGTGATAGGGGTGGCCGCCGGTGGCGACCAGGATCTTGTCGGCCCGCACCCGGGCGCCGCTCTTGAGCAGGCGCAGGGTATGGTCGTCCTCGATCACCGCGCGGGAATCCACGATCTCGACGCCGGCCTTATGGAGATTGGCGCGATAGGCCGCCTCCAGCCGCGCGATTTCCTTGTCCTTGTTCTTGATCAGCGTCGGCCAGTCGAAGCGCGCGTTGTCGATGTTCCAGCCGAAGCCGACCGCGTCCTCGAACTCGTAGCGATAGCGGCTCGCGTAAATTAGAAGCTTCTTCGGGATGCAGCCGCGGATGACGCAGGTGCCGCCGACCCGGTGTTCCTCGGCGATCATGACGCGGGCGCCATGCTCGGCGGCGATGCGGGCGCCGCGCACGCCACCGGAGCCCGCACCGATGACGAAAAGGTCGACGTCCGTCTCGGCCATGGCCGCGGGAGCCTCGATCAGATGGCGTGGCCGCGCTTCTTCATCTCGACGCGCAGGCGGGCAACGATGTCCTCGGAAAGCTTGCCGCCCCATTCCTGGGTGCGGGCGAAGGCTTCTTCCAGCACGCCCGGAATCTCGCCCACGAACTTCTTGCCGGTGGAGGAGCGATAGAAGGCGAGCAGGTCCTTGAGCTCGGGCTCGGTGAAGCGCTTGGTGTAGACCAGGGCGACGATGTCGCGGATTTCACTGCGGCGATTGTCGAGATCGGGGCGAATGGCAACGATCGATTCCTGCAGCGCCTTCTGTAGATCGGGGTTCTGCTGCACGAACATGGAATAGGCCTGCTGCAGCATCCCCGGAATTACGGTATCGAAGGCGCGCGTGGCGCCCGAAGCCTCGACCACATCGCGAGCAAGCTGCATGTGCGGCGGCGGCTGCTGCGCCTGCGCCACGAGCGGAAGGGAGGCGAGCGCGAACGCCAGTGCGCCCGCGCGAAGGGTCCCGGCTGCAAAACGGTACATCGTCATCTCCTTGTTGGTCAGGAACGCTCGATGATCTCTATGCCGCCGCGGGTGGCGAGGATGGCGCGGCGAGCTAGCCCGATGAAAAGTCCATGTTCGACGACGCCGGGCACCTCGGAGAGAGCGCGGGCGAGCGCGCGGGGATCGTGGATCGCCCCGAGACCGGCGTCGAGAATGACGTGTCCCTGATCCGTGACGAAAACATGGCCGTCCGCCTTGTGACGTAGCCGCAGCGGACCATCGCACCCACAACCCTTGACGGCGGCAGCGATGGCGCGGGTGGTGGCGCCGAGCCCGAAGTCCACCACCTCGATGGGCAGCGGAAAGCGGCCGAGGCGGCCGACCTTCTTCGATTCGTCGGCGATCACGATCATGTCGCGAGAGGCGGCGGCCACGATCTTCTCGCGCAACAGCGCCCCGCCGCCGCCCTTGATCAGGTTGAGGGCGGCATCGAGCTCGTCGGCGCCGTCGACGGTCAGGTCGAGCTCCGGCTCGCTGTCGAGCGTGGTGAGCGGGATGCCGAGGCTCTTGGCCTGCGCCTTCGTCGCCTCCGAGGTGGGGACACCCACGACCTCGAGCCCGTCTTTTACTTTCTCGCCCAGAAGATCGACGAAATGCGCCGCGGTCGAACCGGTGCCGAGGCCGAGCCGCATACCCGGGCGCACGAACTCGAGCGCCCGGCGCGCTGCCTCGCGCTTCAAGGGATCAAGATCGATCTTCTCGGCGGTGGCGCTCACCCGGCTCCTCGATATTGCTATCGGCGGGTTGGTAGCACGCACCCGCCACCCCCCGCCAGCGACCTCCACCCCGTGTGCGCGACGTCGCCGCTGCCCACGCGGGCAAAGGTAAATGCATGGACTTTCACAGCGGGCACGGGTACCGCGTTGCGCCATGAACCAGCGCCCCACCTTCGCCTTCGATCTCGACGGCACTCTGGTCGACAGCGCGCCCGACCTTCTCGACACGCTCAACGTCGTGCTCGGCAGCGTCAACCTTTCCCCTGTTTCCGAAGCCGACACTCGCGGTCTGGTCGGCGGCGGCGCCCGCGTGATGATCGAGCGCGGGCTCGCGCTGCACCGGGTGCAACTTTCCCCGGCGGCCGTGCGACAAGATGTTCGCCGATTTCCTCGACCATTACGCGGCGCACATCGCCGACCGCTCGCGGCCGTTCCCCGGCGCGGTGGAGGCGCTGGACGCGATGGCGGCGACGGGCGCCCGCCTCATTATCGTAACCAACAAGCTGGAGCGCTTCGCCGTGAAGCTCCTGCGCGAGCTCGACCTCGCCGACCGCTTCGCGTTGGTCGCGGGTGCCGACACCTTCACCGCGCGCAAGCCCGACCCCGCCCATCTCCTCGGCGCCATCGCCAAGGCAGGCGGCCATTCCGGCCACGCCGTCATGATCGGCGATTCGGAGATCGACGTGACCGCCGCTCGCCGCGCGCGCGTGCCGGTCGTGGCCGTGACCTGGGGCTATTCGGCGGTGCCCGCCCACGAGCTCAACGCCGATCGCGTGGTGGAGCGATTTGCCGAGGTGCCGGAGGCGGCGAGCGCGCTGCTGGCGGCGCTCGCCACCCGCGCTTGACACCTAGGCAGCGCACTTCTTACATCGCGAAATTCGCCAAGATGGGCGCTTAGCTCAGCGGGAGAGCGTTCCCTTCACACGGGAAAGGTCGCAGGTTCAATCCCTGCAGCGCCCACCATCTGTCTTCTCGCCGCAAGGGGGATTACGAAGTGAAGATGCGATCGTTTGTGTCGACCTTGTTGCTGACGCTCGCCGTCGTGGCGGGCACCGTTGCGGGTGCGCGCGCGCAGGTGGATCCCGACACGCGCCAGCCTATCGGCCCGGTGCGGCCGGGGTCGGGCATCGCAAACCCCATCAGCAGCTTCGCCAGCTTCTCGAGCTTCCTCAGCGCGTCGCCGATCCCGCGGCAGACCGTGAGCTTCCCCGCCAAGTACAGCCCGGGCACCGTGATCGTGAACACCACGGAGCGGCGCCTCTACTACGTGCTCGGCGAAGGGCAGGCGCTGCGCTACGGCATCGGCGTCGGCCGCATCGGCTTCACCTGGGCCGGCACCACACCATGTGACGCAGAAGCGCGAATGGCCGGACTGGACCCCGCCGCCGCAGATGCTGAAGCGCCGGCCCGATCTGCCGACGTTCATGAAGGGCGGCCCGGACAATCCGCTCGGCGCGCGCGCGATCTATCTCGGCTCGACGCTGTACCGCATCCACGGCTCCAACGAGCCGGAGACGATCGGCCAGGCGGTGTCGTCCGGTTGCTTCCGCATGACCAACGACGACGTGATCGACCTCTACAATCGCGTCAAGGTCGGCTCAGTCGTTCACGTGACGCGCTGATCAGGCGCGGCGCGGCGGCGGATCGCGCGACGAGTTCTTTCGCCGCGAGCTCCTCGAGATAGCGGGCGAAGCGCGTTTCGTGCTCGCGGCCGAGCTCGTGGAAATAGTCCCAGGAGTAGATGCCGGTCGAATGCATGTCGTCGAACACGAGCCGCACCGCGTAGTTGCCGACCGGGAGCACTTCGAGAATCTGCACGTCGCGCTTGCCGGGCACGGTCTTGCGTTCGTCGGGATTGTGGCCCTGCACCTCGGCGCTTGGGCTCTCGACTCGCAGATACTCGGCCGGCAGGCTGAAGGAGGTGCCGTCCTCGAAGCGCACGCGTGAGCGGCGCGCCGATCCTTCTGCAGCTTGATCTCGGTCGGCCAGAGCCGTTTGGTTTCAGCCATTCGCGCGTGTTTCCGGCCGGGACCCTAGCCGGGACTGGCACGCGAAGCAAGCGCTGGACGGGGCTGTCCATCTCCGTCAGAATCGGTCATCGGGAGAAAACGCCAAGCAATGAACGTCGTTCCGAAGCTCCTATTCGGGATCGCGCCGAGCCGGCAGAGCGTCCGCTCGTCGACCCGTTCGGTCGCGCGATCACCTATTTGCGCGTTTCGGTCACCGACCGCTGCGACTTCCGCTGCGTCTACTGCATGTCGGAGCACATGACGTTCCTGCCCAAGCAGGACCTGCTCACGCTCGAGGAGCTCGACCGGCTGTGCTCGGCCTTCGTGGCGCGCGGCGTCAAGAAGCTGCGGCTCACCGGCGGCGAGCCCCTCGTCCGGCGCGACATCATGGTGCTGTTCCGCGCGCTGTCACGTCACCTCGAAACGGGCGCGCTCGACGAGCTGACGCTGACCACCAACGGCTCGCAGCTCGCCGCGCTTTGCCGCCGAGCTCGCCGCCTGCGGCGTCAAGCGCATCAACGTGTCGCTCGACACGCTGGATGCCGAACAAGTTCCGCGCGATCACGCGCTGGGGCGATCTTGCCAAGGTGATGGCCGGAATCGACGCGGCGCAGGCGGCCGGGCTGCACGTGAAGATCAACGCGGTGGCGCTGAAGGGCGTCAACGAGGACGAGATCCCGGCGCTGATGGAATGGGCGCATGGCCGCGGCATGGACCTGTCGCTGATCGAGGTCATGCCGCTCGGCGACATCGAGCAACGAGCGCGTCGACCAGTATCTGCCGCTTGTCGCTCGTGCGGGCGCGGCTCGGCGCAGCGCTACACGCTCGACGACGATCGATCACCGCACCGGCGGCCCGGCGCGCTACGTGCGCGTCAAGGAGACCGGCGGCCGGCTCGGCTTCATCACGCCGCTCACCCACAATTTCTGCGAAGGCTGCAACCGCGTGCGCGTCACCTGCACCGGCACGCTCTATCATGTGCCTCGGCCAGGACGATGCCGCCGACCTGCGCACGCCGTTGCGCGCGTCGGAGGCCGAACGATCTCCTCCACGCCGCGATCGAGCGAGCCATCGCGCGCAAGCCGAAGGGCCACGACTTCGTCATCGACCGCCGCACCAAGCGCCCGGCGCTGGCGCGGCACATGAGCATGACCGGCGGCTGAAGGCCGCCGCTTTCCTCCCCATGCCGGTCTCATCCGCGAACCGCCGCGGCATCATCGCCATGATCGGCGGATGCGCCTGCTTTTCCGCCAACGACGCCGCCACCAAGGTGGCCGTGGCATGGCTGCCGCCCTCGGAGATCGTCGGCATTCGCGCCGTGTTCACGCTGCTGTTCGCCGCTGCCATCATCGCGCTGCGACGCGAGCTCGCCTTTCTTCCGCGCATGTGGGACCTCAAGATCCTTCTGCGCGCGATGGCGGAAGCGCTCACCGGATTCATCCTGATCACCGCGTTTGCGTTCATGGCTCTCGCCAACGTGACGGCGATCCTGATGATCCAGCCCTTCCTCATGTCGATGGCGGCGGTGGTGCTGTTCAAGCAGAGCGTGGGTTGGCGACGATGGCTGTCGATCGTAGTCGGCTTCATCGGCATGCTCCTCGTGGTGAAGCCGGCGACCGGCGACTTCAACGCCACGTCGCTCCTGGTGCTGGGCGCCACGTTTCTCGTGGTGGTGCGCGACATGCTGACGAGCCGCATCCCCAGCGACGTGCCGACCACCATCATCTCCTTCGCCACCGCCGCGGTCAGCCTCGGCGTCGGCGCCATCGGAGCCGCGGCCGAGCCGTGGGTCATGCCCACGCCCCTGGCGCTGTTGTGGGTGATCGTCGCCGCGGTCTTTCTCATGGCGGCGTTCATTCTCATCGTCATTGCGTTTCGCACCAGCGACGTGTCGCTGGTGGTGCCGTTCCGCTATTCGATCGTCCTGTTTGCGGTGATCTTTGGCATCGCCTTATTCGGCGAAATTCCCGATCGCTGGTCGCTTCTCGGGATCACCCTGATCGTGGGCGCCGGCATCTACATGCTTCACCGCGAGGCGGTGCGCCGCAAGCCGCTGATCCCTACTGGCCCGCTCGCCGGTCCCAATGCTCCGCTCTAGGACCAGCTAGGGCGAGTTGATTGCCCCTTGCGTTCGGTTAAGCTGAAAGCACAACCGACAAGCTTCTAAGCCAAAAGGCGGAGAAACCGCCGCGCGCCGCCGGGGGAACGCTTGGACATATTGCTCAAGATCAGCCGCGGCATTGACTGGCTCAACGATCAGTTCGGCGAGATCGCCAACTGGCTGGTGCTACTGGCGTGCGTCATCAGCGCCGGCAACGCGGCGAGCCGCTATCTCTTCAGCGCAAGCTCCAACGCCTGGCTTGAGGTGCAATGGTACATGTTCGCGGGCATGGTGCTGCTCGGCGCGCCGTACACGCACAAACTCAACGAGCACGTCCGCGTCGATCTTCTCTACAATATTTATTCCGAACGCGTGCGCATGTGGGTCGACATCCTTGGCGGCATTTTTTTCCTGCTGCCGATCTGCGTGATCCTCGTCTACTTCACGTGGCCGTGGTTCGTTCAGTCTTGGGCGATCAACGAGACTTCGACCAATGCCGGCGGCCTCCTGCGCTGGCCGGTGAAGCTCCTGCTGCCGGTTGGATTCGCCTTGATGGCGCTGCAGGGAATCTCGGAAATCATCAAGCGTATCGATGCGCTCGTCCGCCATCATCGACTGCCGTACGAGTATGAGACGCCGCTGCAATGAGCCATGTGATCCGAGAAAACATGGCGCCGCTGATGTTCGGCGGCCTCATCCTATTCATGCTGATCGGCTACCCTGCGGCGTTCTCGCTTGCGGCGGTCGGTCTTTTCTTCGGCTTCATCGGCATTGAGCTCGGCCTGATCCGTCCGGACTTCCTCGGCAACCTCACCTATCAGCTCTATGGCGTGATCTCGAACGAGCTCCTGCTCGCGATTCCGTTCTTCACGTTCATGGGCGCGATATTGGAACGTTGCGGGCTTGCCGAGGACCTGCTCGACTCGATCGGCCAGCTGTTCGGTCCCGTGCGCGGTGGGCTTTCCTATGCGGTGATCTTCGTGGGCGCAATCCTCGGCGCCATCACGGGAACGGTCGCGGCCTCGGTCATCGCCATGGCGGTCATCGCGCTCCCGGCGATGCAGAGTTACGGCTACTCCATGCGGCATACCACCGGGGTGATCGCCGCCTCGGGGACCATCACGCAGCTCATCCCGCCGTCTTTGGTGCTCGTGGTGCTCGCCGATCAGTTGGGCCGCTCGGTCGGCGACATGTACGCGGGCGCGATCGGACCAAGCCTCATCCAGCTAGCACTCTTTTGCGCGTGGGTTTTCATCGTCAGCATCCTGTGGCCCCATCAAGTGCCCGCACTCCCGCCCGAGGCGCGCACGCTGCGCGGTTGGGCGCTCTGGCGGAAATGCCTGCGCGGCATCATCCCGTCGCTCGGTCTCATCTTCCTCGTGCTCGGCACGATCTTCATGGGCCTCGCCACGCCGACCGAGGCGGGCGCGATGGGTGCGATGGGCGCGCTCGCGCTTGCCGTCTTCAATCGCACACTCACCTGGTCGCTCGTGCATCAGGGCATGGCCACCACGATGCGCATCACGGCCTTCGTAGTCTTCATCCTGATCGGCGCGCGCACCTTCAGCCTGATTTTCCAGGGAGTCGGCGGCAAGGAGTGGATCGAGGGTCTGCTCACGCAGCTGCCCGGCGGTCAGCTCGGCTTCCTCATCTTCGTCAATATCTTCATTTTCGTGATCGCGTTCTTCCTCGATTTCTTCGAGATCGCGTTCATCATCATTCCGCTTCTGGCCCCGGTCGCGGACAAGCTTGGCATCGACTTGATCTGGTTCGGCGTCCTGGTCTGCGCCAACATCCAGACGAGCTTCATGCACCCGCCGTTCGGCTTTGCGCTATTTTATCTGCGCGGCGTCGCACCGCCGGAGGTTAAAAGCTCGGACATCTACTGGGGCGCCGTTCCTTGGGTCTTCCTACAGCTCATTCTCGTGGTCATTCTGATCTTCTGGCCGCAGTCGGTGACATATTGGCTCGCGCGGCCAAGCAGCGTGAACCCGAGCACGATCAATATCGAAATCCAGCAGCCGGAATTGCCGCCGCTCGACCTGCGCTGACACAAGGCAGATCGGCCAAAATGAAAAACCCCGGAGCTTGCGCTCCGGGGTTTGTTTTTGCGATCCGCGCTTCAGCCGCGGGGCCGGGTGCGGATCATGAAGCTGTCGTAGGTATACTCGGCGACCTGCCACCACAGATACTGGTCGTTGCGGAAGGCCAGGATCGATTCCCAAATCTTCTTGAAGTCGGCGTTAGCGGCCGATGTCTCGGCATAGACCTCGTTCGCGGCCTTCAGGCAGGCTTCCATGATCGGCAGCGAGAACGGCTTCAGCACCGCGCCACCCGCGACCAGTCGCTTCAGCGCCGCCGGATTCACCGCGTCGTATTTCCCGGATACCCAGTCGTACGCATAATGCGAAGCCGAGGTCACGATCGATTGATAGGATTTCGGCAGCTCGTTCCACTTACCCATGTTGATGAAGTTGTGGAGCACGGTGCCGCCTTCCCACCAGCCCGGGTAGTAGTAGTACTTGGCGACCTTGTAGAAGCCGAGCTTCTCGTCATCGTAAGGGCCGACCCACTCGGCGGCGTCGATGGTGCCTTTCTCGAGCGCGGGATAGATTTCGCCGCCGGCGATCTGCTGCGGCACGACGCCGAGCTTCTGCAGCACGCGGCCGGCGAACCCGCCGACGCGGAACTTGAGGCCGGTGAGATCGCCAACGGTATTGATTTCCTTGCGGAACCAACCGCCCATCTGACAATTCGTGTTGCCGCCCGGGAAGGCGACGATGTTGAACTTCTTGTAGAACTCGTTCATCAGCTCCTGGCCGCCGCCGTGCAGGTGCCAAGCGTTCTGCATGCGCGTGTTGAGTCCGAATGGAACGGCACAGCTCAAGGCGAAGGTCGGATCCTTGCCGAAATAGTAATAGGACGCGGTCGAGCACATCTCGACCGTGCCGTTGGACACCGCGTCGGCGGCTTGCAGGGCGGGCACGATCTCGCCCGCGGCGAAAACCTGGATTTGGAACTTGTTGTCGCTCGCTTCGGCGACGGCTTTCGCGAATACCTCGGCGGCGCCGTAGAGCGTATCGAGCGACTTTGGGAAGCTGGAGGTAATGCGCCATTTGAGCTCCGGCGCGGACTGAGCGATGGCCGGAGCGGCAATCGCGCTGGCCGCGATGCCGGCGCCCGCGGTCTTGAGGAACGTGCGGCGTTTCATGGACGGTCTCCCTGTGAGCTGATTTTGGTGTGCCGGAGCGGCGGGTACGACGCGCCGAGCTGGGCCGGCGTTGTCGGCGCGATCTTAGGGCGAAAGCGGTCGCGGGCGCAAAGAAAAAGCCCCGAGGCGGGCCGCCCCGGGGCTTCTTGTTGTTTGGTCTTACGTTCAGGCACGCGTGCGGGCGCGGATCATGTACGTGTCGAAACCGTACTCGGCGACCTGCCACCAGAAATACTGGTCGTTCCGGAAGGCGACGAAGGCATCGTAGACTTTCTTGAAGTCGGCATTGGCCTTCGTGGTCTCGTCATAGACTTCGAGAGAGGCCTTGTAGCAGGCGTCCATGATCGGCTGCGAGAACGGCTGCAGCTTGGCGCCGCCGGCAACCAGCCGTCTCAGCGCCGCCGGGTTGGCGGAATCGTACTTGGCCATCATCCAGGTATTGGTCATCGAGGACGCGGTTTGGACAATCGACTGATAGGGCTTCGGCAGCTCGTTCCATTTCGAGAGATTGATCATGTTGTGGAGCATGGGGCCGCCTTCCCACCAGCCGGGGTAGTAGTAGTAGGGCGCGACCTTGTGGAAGCCGAGCTTCTCGTCGTCATAGGGGCCGACCCATTCGCAGGCGTCGAGCGTTCCCTTCTCGAGCGCCGGATAGATGTCGCCGCCGGCGAGCTGCTGCGGCACCAAGCCGAGCTTGGCCATGGTGCGGCCGGCAAAGCCGCCGATGCGCATCTTCAGTCCCTTGAGGTCGTCGACGGTCTTGATCTCTTTACGGAACCAGCCGCCCATCTGCGCGCCCGTGTTACCGGCGGGAAAGCCGATGGCGTTGAACTTCTTGTAGAACTCGTTCTGCAGCTCAATCCCGCCGCCGAAATAGTTCCACGCGTCCATCATGCGCTTGTTCATGCCGAACGGAACCGCGGTGCCGAAGGCGAAGGTCGGATCCTTGCCGAAGTAGTAGTAGTTGGCGGTGGCGCACATCTCGACCGTGTTGTTCGACACCGCATCCAGAGCCTGCAGGCCGGGAACGATTTCGCCGGAAGCGAACACTTGAATCTGGAACCGGTTGTCGGTGGCTTCGGCTACGGCCTTGGCGAATATCTCCGACCCGCCATAGAGCGTGTCGAGCGATTTCGGGAAGCTCGAGGTGAGCCGCCACTTGAGCTCGGGCATGGACTGCGCGATGGCGGGTTTAGCGATGGCGGTGGCAGCGACCCCGACACCGGCGGCTTGCAGAAATTGACGACGCTTCATGTTTTTCCTCCCCCTGAAACGTCAGATGCAGTTCGTATGCGGCCTCCATTTTCGGTCACGGAGCATAAACCCCCGCGCGTGCGCCGGTAAGATGCAAATTTCACGGTAATAACGCGGCGAACCTCCGCGTCAGCAGATTTGGCCGGGAATTGAGCCGTCAGCTTTCGATGACGATCTTGGGCGCGGCGTGCGCGCCCTTTTGCGCCAACCCATCGCGAACGCGCGCGGCGATCTCGCGGTAGATCGCGGCCTGGGGGCTGTCCGGCTTGGTGGCGACCACCGGCAAGCCGGCGTCGGAGGTTTCGCGAATCACCGGTTCGAGCGGGACCTCGCCGAGGAACGGGACGCCGAGGCGCTCGGCTTCCGCCTTGGCGCCGCCGTGGCTGAAGATGTCAGTGCGCTTGCCGCAGTGCGGGCAGAGGAAATAACTCATGTTCTCGACGAGACCGAGCACCGGCACGTCGACTTTACGGAACATGGCGATGCCGCGCCGCGCGTCGATCAGGGCGAGGTCCTGCGGCGTCGAGACGATGACGGCGCCGGCGAGCGGTACCTGTTGGGCGAGCGTGAGCTGAGCGTCGCCGGTGCCAGGCGGCATGTCGACCACCATGACGTCGAGCTTGCCCCACTCCACCTCGCGCAGCATTTGGGTGATGGCCGACATCACCATCGGCCCGCGCCAGATCATCGGCGTCTCTTCGTCGACGAGGAAGCCAATGGACATGACTTTCATGCCGTAGGCTTCCATGGGCCGGAGCGTGCGGCCGCCGATGGTCTCGGGCCGGCCCTTGATGGCCAGGAGCCGCGGCATGGACGGGCCGTAAATGTCGGCGTCGAGCACGCCGATCTTGAGGCCGAGGTCGCGCAGGCCGAGCGCAAGGTTGACAGCCGTGGTCGACTTGCCGACGCCGCCCTTGCCCGAGGCGACCGCGATCACCGCCTCGATGCCGGGAATGCCGGGCGCGGGCCGCGGCCCTTCGCCGCCGTGCGGGGCGGCCGCACCGGGGCGCGGCTGCGGCCGCGCCGGCGACTGTGTCCCGCCGCGCCGCTCGGCGGTGAGCGCGACCAACACCGACGCCACGCCGGGGATCGCGCGCACCGCCGCCTCGGCGGACTTGCGCACCTCTTCCCAGGCCTTGGCGTCGACGGCGTCAACGGTGAGGGAGAAGAACACCTTGCCGTCGGTGACCACTACGTCGGAGAGCTTGCCCGAGGCGACGAGATCGACGCCGTCCGGGCCCTTGATGGTCTGCAGCCGTTCTCGCACCGTGTCCGGTGTCACCGTCATTGCTTCCTCCACGATCGCCTAGTGTAGCACCGCTCAGCGCCCCTCGAAGCGCGGCGGGCGCTTCTCTATGAAGGCTTTGACACCCTCGCGGAAGTCGCTGGACGCGGCCGCCTCGCGCTGGCAATCGCGCTCGAGGTCGAGCTGCTCGGCGAGATCGTTGTCGTAGCTGGCGTTGAGCGCGACTTTGGTAAGCCGGTAGCCGAGCGTGGGACCGGCGGCGAGGCGAGCGGCAAGCTTGGCCACCTCGTCCCTGAAGCTGGCATCGTCGAACACCTTCCAGGCGATGCCCAAGCGTTGGCACTCCTCGGCGGGCACGGGCTCGGCGAACAGCGACAGCGCCAGCGCCCGCTTCAAGCCGACGAGGCGCGGCAGGAACCAGGTGCCGCCCGCGTCAGGTACCAAGCCGATGCGCGCGAACGCCTCCTGCAGGTAAGCCGAGCGCGCCATCACCATGACATCGCAGGCGAGCGCCACATTGGCCCCGGCGCCGGCGGCCGGGCCGTTCACCGCGGCGACGGTCGGCACGGGAAAGGCGACGAGGCGGCGCACCAGCGGATTGTAGTCGCGGTCCAGCGAGCCGCCGGGATCGCGGTTCTCGCCCTCGCGCATGATGCGATCGTTCAGGTCCTGGCCGGAGCAGAAGCCCCTGCCCTCGCCGGTGATCACGAGGCAGCGCAGCCCACCGTCCGCTTCCAACGCATCCAGCACGGCGCGGATCTCCGCGTGCATCTCGCTATTGAACGCGTTGAGCCGCTCGGGACGCGAGAGCGTCAGCGTGGCGACGCCACCGTCGCGGGCAAGGCGGATGTTCTTGAAGTCCATGGCTATGCCGAGGCGCTGGGCCGCGCCGCGATCGCCGCGTGCCAACGGCGCACGTTCTCGAGCTCCGCCGGTAGCTCGATCTGGGCGGGCTTCATGAAATCCACGGTCACGAATGCCGTGATGTCGGCGACGGTGAAGCGGTCGCCGGCCACGTGCGAGCGCTTGGCGAACTCCCCGTCGAGAAGGCGGGCGAACTCCACCACCCTCGGCTTGTTGGCCTCGCCCCAATCGGCGACCTGCGGCTTCTCACGCTCGGCCATGGCCGGATGCAGGTGGCGGAAGGCCTGCGATACCGGCCAGTAGAAATTGAACTCCACGCGCCGATTCCACATCTCGATCAGGGCGATCTCGCGCGGGTCTTTCCCCAGGAGGTTCGGCTCCGGCTGCAGCGCTTCGAAATAGCGGCTGATCGCCATGGTCTCGGAGATGACCGTGCCGTCATCGAGCACGAGCACCGGCACCCGCTGCATGGGATTGAGCGCGGTGAATGGGCCGCTGAACTGCTCGAACTTGGCGAGATCGACCGGCAGGAGGTCGGCCTTGATCCCCTTCTCGGCGAGGAAGATGCGCACGCGCCGCGGGCTCGGCGCGCGGTTGGAGTCATAAAGCTTCATCGGAACACCCCCGAACACAAATTCGACCACGCACGCCGCCGGGCCGCAAGGCTCACCACCCCTTGCCCGCCTTGACGCAGCGCCATTGAGTTTTTCTTAACCATGTCCTTCAGCCCGCCCTTAACCATTCGGGGTGATCGTCTGCCTTGGCGAGCGACCGGGACGGAAAATTCCAGTGTCCATGCGTGAGTACCTGGCCCGCGGGGATGAGCGGGCGGCGGAAGCCGCGCGCGTCGCGCATGAGCGGCGTTTGCTCTTGGCCCGTAGCGTGCGCGATGCGCGCGACCAGCTGACCTCCGTCTCGGGCGTCCGTCCCGCCTTCGACCACGAGCTCCTGCGCCTCTACGCGGAACACCGGATCGGCTCGTCGCTCGCGTTGTTCCTGCTCGTCGCCATGGTGGGGGGCGTCTCCAGCCTGTGGACCGGCGGCCGCACCGCGCTGGTATGGACGGCGATCGCGCTTCTCGTGCATTCGCTCAACGTCGCCGCCTGCCGCCGCTTCCTCGTCGAGCCCACCGACCCGGCGGCCCTGCGGCGCTACCGCATCCTGTTCGTCCTGTTCGACTTCGTGTTCGGCGTCGCATGGGTGCTGAACATCAACGAACTCGTCACCATCGGCGTGCACGGCTCGGGCGACTTCTCCCTCTTCGCCATGCTCTTGGTCATCGCGGTGTTCTGCATGCTGGCGGCGAGCGTGCCGGCCGCGGTGTATGCCGCGACCATGCCGGTCGCGGGCGTGGTCACCATGCACTATCTCTTGCGCGGCACGCCGCAGGATCTGGTGCTCGCCGCGCTCACCATCGGCGCCGAGGCCTATTTCGTGATGGTGGCGCGCCGGCTGCACACGGCCGCGCTTTCCGCGCTCGAGGCGCGTGGCCAGCTCGACGCGCTGATCGGCGAGCTCGAGCAGGCAAAGGCCAAGTCCGACGAAGCGGCGCGGCGGGCGGAGGCGGCGAATCTCGCCAAGTCCCGCTTCCTCGCCCAGATGAGCCACGAGCTGCGCACACCGCTCAACGCCATCCTCGGATTCTCCGAGGTGATGAAGGGCGACATGCTCGGGCCCGCACTCAATGCCGACCTACCGCGAGTATGCCGGCGATATCCATTCGTCGGGCCAACACCTGCTCAACCTCATCAACGAGGTCCTCGACCTCTCGCGCATCGAGGCCGGCCGCTACGAGTTGAACGATGAGCCGGTCAACCTCGCCCACGTCACCGAGGACTGCCACCGCCTGATGAAGCTGCGTGCCACCAACCGCGGCATCACCATCGTCGAGCGCGCCGAGCCCGATCTGCCGAAGATTTGGGCGGACGAGCGGGCGGCGCGGCAGATCTGCCTCAATCTGCTGTCCAACGCCATCAAGTTCACGCCGCAGGGCGGCGAGATCCGCATCAAGGTGGGCTGGACCGCATCGGGCGGTCAGTACCTGAGCGTGCGCGACACCGGCACCGGCATTCCCGAGGACGAGATTCCGATCGTCATGGCCTCGTTCGGGCAGGGCTCGAACGCGATCAAGAGCGCGGAGCAAGGCGCGGGCCTGGGGCTGCCGATCGTCAAGGGCCTGATCGAACTGCATGGCGGCACCTTCACCCTGAAATCGAAGCTGCGCGAGGGCACCGAGGTGGTGGTCACCTTCCCGGCCGAGCGCGTGATGACGGCGCTTCCGCCGGTCACCGACGACACGCCGCTGCAGCCGCGCATATACGACGAGCATGCGTCGCAAATGCCGATCTGAGGCGTTGGCGGCGCCGGCGTATGGGCGCTAATTTCAGGCGGCAGGAGCGAATCGGTTTGACGCGTACCTGCGGCCTTTGAGGAGATCATGGCCTCCCTCGTCCACGACACGCTCGCCTGGCTGCGTTTCTACAGCGCCCTGCCGATCCCGCCGCTCGCCGGCGAGGATCCAGCGCAGGCGCCTGATCCGGCGGCAACCGCACACCTCGTGCCGGTAGCGGGCGCGGCCGTCGGCGCGGTCGGAGCGATCATCCTGATCGCCGCCAGCGGACTGCGATTGCCGCCCCTTCTCGCGGCCACGCTCGCCGTGACGGCGCTGGTGATCGTGACCGGCTGCCGCGCCGGAGCGTGCGCTCGCCCAAACGACCGAGCGGCTCGCCGCCGACCGAGTGTCCAGCGATCCCCTCGCCGTCGCCGGCGTACTTGCGCTCATGCTGACGCTGTCTCCTGCGCGTCGGCGCCCTCCAAGGACTTCATCGTGTTCGGCGCGCTACGCGCGGCGCTGGCGCTCATCGCCGCTTGCGCCGTGTCGCGGGCGGTGGCGCTCGCCATGACGCCCGACTTCGCGTCGCGCTCGACGACGGAGAGCGGATTCAGTCCCTTCCAGCGGCTCGCGCTCGCGACCCTCGTGATCGCCGCCGCTCTCGTGCTCCCCACCTACGGCATCGGCGCGGCAGTGGCCGGCATTGCCGCCGCGGTCGGCGCCGCCGCCGGAGTCATGGCGCTCGCGCCGAAGCTTTCGAGCGAAGATAGGCGTCCGCTCGCCAGCGCCGCCGAGCAGGCGGCGGAGATCGCCTTCCTCGTCGCCGTGCTTATATTTGCCGGCCCGGCGTAAAACCTCATGCGCTCAGATCGCCTGCTCTGGATCGTCGTCGCCGCGCTCGGCATCGCGGTGCTGGCGCTCGCGCTTCGCCATGAGCAGGGCACGGTGCTCGGTTTCGGCCTCGACACCTTCGCGAGCCTGATCGCCGGCCTCGTGCTCATCTTCATGGTCCTGGGCGCGGTGGTGAGCGTGCTCTACCACCGGCTCGGCGACGCGATCCGCGCTGGCGTGTTCTGGATTTGCATCGCAGGCATACTGATGCTCGGCTACACCTTCCGCGGCGAGATCCAGGCAGTGGGCGACCGCGTGCTCGGCGAGCTCGTGCCCGGGCGGCCCATGTCGGCGGGCCCCGCGGTCGAGATCGCGCGCGCGCGTGACGGCGACTTCTCGGTTCGCGCCGAGATCAACGGCGCCCGCTTCACCATGCTGATCGACACCGGCGCCACGAGCGTGGTGCTGACGCCGGAAGCGGCCAAGGCCGCCGGGCTGCCGGTCGATCTGCTCAAGTTCGACGTGACCATCGAAACCGCCAACGGCCGCGGCCGCGCCGCCGCCGTCATCCTCGACCGCGTGGCGGTCGGGGGCATCGTCGAGCGCCGGGTGCCGGCGCTGGTGTCGGCGCCCGGTGATCTCAAGATGAGCTTGCTCGGGATGAGCTTTCTCAATCGTCTGGAGTCGGTGGAAATCCGCGGCAGCCGCCTGGTGATGCGGGCGAAGCCCGTTCCCTAGACGATCAGGCTGATAAGAAAGCGGATCGAGACCAGAAGCAGGAAAATGCCGAAAGCGACCTCCAGCGTGCGCCGCGACAGCCGATGCGTGAGCCGCGCGCCGTAGGGCGCGGCCAATACGCTTGCCGGCGCGAACAACGCGAGCGCCAGGAACGAGACGTACCCGACCGATAGGGGCGGCAGCTGCGCCTGGTAAGGCCAGCCCGCGATCATGTAGCCGATGGCGCCGGGAATGGAGATCAGAACGCCGACGCCGGACGACGTGGCGATCGCCACGTGGATGGTCAGCCCGTGGAGCGTGAGGAAGATCGTGGCGAACGCGCCGCCGCCGACCCCCATGAGCGAGGAGAACAGGCCGATGACAAAACCGGCGATGCGCATCCCCAGGTTGCCGGGCAGCTTGTCGTCGAGTTTCCAATGCTCGCGGCCGAGCAGGAGCTTGGCCGAGATGAAGCCGCCGCCGATGACGAACACGATCTTGAACACCGCACCGGGCGCGAAATAGGCGATCGCGGCGCCGATCAACACGCCGACGATGATCGGGACCGCCCACAGGCGGAGAACGTCCTGGCGCACCGACCCCTTGGCACGATGCGCCATATACGAGCGGATCGACGTCGGCACGATGAAGGCGAGCGAGGTGCCGACGCAAAGCTGCATGCGAACGTCGTCGGGCACGCCAAGCAGGCGGAACAGCTCGTAAAGCACCGGCACGATGATGGCGGCGCCGCCGATGCCGAGCAGCCCGGCGAGCAGTCCCGCCACGACGCCGGCGACGAGGATCGCGACGGCGAGCGCGATGAGCTCGCCCATGGGCAGGCCGAGGATCATCCTAGTTCCTGGAAGAAACTGCGGGGGGCGATCAAGCTGCGGCGGTGTGCGCGAAATCGGCGCGGGTGTCCAGCACGTTCGCCGCCGCCGCGCGCAACACTGCTATGCCGGCGCCGGGCTTCACCGCCTCGGTCGCCAGATGCCGCCGGAAGGCGCGGGCGCCGGGCATGCCGTTGAACAAGCCGAGGATGTGCCGCGTGATGCCGTGCAGGCGGGCGCCGCGGGCGAGCTCGCGCTCCACATAGGGAACGAACGCCTCGATCGCGCCATGAGGACGCGCGACCAGCAGTGGCGCGCCGAACAAGCGCGGGTCGACTTCCATGAGCATCGCCGGGTGCTCGTAGGCAGCGCGGCCCATCATCACGCCATCGACATGGGCGAGATGCCGCCGGCATTCCTCGAGCGTACGGATACCGCCGTTGATGATGATCGGCATATTGGGAAAGCGCTTCTTCAGGCGGTAGACGCGATCGTAGTCGAGGGGCGGCACGTCGCGGTTCTCGCGGGGGCTTAGGCCCTTCAGCCACGCCTTGCGCGCGTGCACGATGAGGGCGTCGGCGCCGGCGGCGACCACCGCGTCGGCGAAGCGATCGAGGGATTCCTCCGTGTCCTGGTCGTCGATGCCGATGCGGCACTTCACCGTAACGGGAATTTCCACCGCCGCCTTCATGGCGGCGACGCCGTCGGCGACGCGCGCGGGCTCCGCCATCAGGCAGGCGCCGAAGCGGCCGTCCTGCACCCGGTCGGAGGGGCAGCCGACGTTGAGATTGATCTCGTCGTAGCCGAGGTCGGCGCCGATGCGGGCCGACGCCGCGAGCTCGCGCGGGTCGCAGCCGCCGATCTGCAGCCCTACCGGATGCTCGGCAGGATCGAAGCCCAGCAGCCGGCCCCGGTCGCCATGCAGGATCGCGCCGGTGGTCAGCATTTCCGTGTAGAGCCGCGCCCGGCGCGTGAGCAGCCGGTGGAAGAACCGGCAATGCCGATCCGTCCAGTCCATCATAGGTGCGACGGAGAAGAGATGTCGCTTCTCCTGCATGGGCGTCTTCGCTCCTGACATTCGGCGACACAAAGCACGGGGCGAATGGACGCACAACCGGCGTTCGGCCGCGAAACTTCAGGCACCAAACGTTGCAACCCGCGCCTCCGCCCCGCAAGATGCCGCCGGACTGCACGAGGAAATCATGCCCGGACCCAAAGCCCCGGCCTTCGAAACCCTGAGCCTGCACGCGGGCCAGCATCCGGATCCCGTCACCGGGGCGCGGGCCGTTCCCATCTACCAGACCACGTCCTACGTGTTTCAGGACGCCGACCATGCGGCGGCGTTGTTCAACCTGGAACGCGCCGGGCACATCTACACCCGCATCTCCAACCCGACCACGGCGGTGCTCGAGGAGCGGCTCGCGGCGCTGGAGAATGGCGTCGGCGCGATTTGCACCGCGAGCGGCATGGCGGCGATGCATCTGGCCATCGCCACGCTGATGAACGCGGGCGATCACATCGTCGCTTCCGCTTCCCTGTACGGCGGCACGGTCAACCTGCTCACGCACACGCTGCCGCGCTTCGGCGTCACCACGACGTTCGTCAAGCCGCGCGATCTGGAAGGCTTTCGCGCCGCCATCCGCCCCAATACCCGGCTCGTCATCGGCGAGACCATCGGCAACCCGGGCCTCGAGGTGCTGGACATTCCGAAGGTGGCGGACATCGCGCATGCCGCCGGCATCCCACTTCTGATCGACAACACATTCGCGACGCCCTACCTCAGCCGGCCGATCGAGCTCGGCGCCGACATCGTGATGCATTCCATCACCAAGTGGATCGGCGGCCACGGCATCGCCATCGGCGGCGCGCTGATCGATGGCGGCCACTTCGACTTCCAGGCCTCGGGCAAGTTTCCCACCATCACCGAGCCCTATGCCGGCTATCACGGCATCGTCTTCGGCGAGGAGTTCGGCCCGCAGGCTTTCGTCATGCGGGCGCGCACCGAGGGGCTGCGCGATTTCGGCGCCTGCCTATCGCCGACCAACGCTTTCTACCTGCTGCAAGGCGTCGAGACGCTTTCCGTGCGCATGCAGCGCCACGTGGAGAACACCGCGGCGGTGCTCGATTTCCTGAGTCGCAACAAGGCGATCGAGTGGGTGCTGCACCCTTCACTGGAATCGCATCCGGATTTCGAATTGGCGAAGCGGCTCCTGCCCAAGGGCGCGGGCTCGATCATCAGCTGCGGCGTCAAGGGCGGCCGCGCGGCGGGGCGGAAGTTCATCGAGGCGCTCAAGCTCGCGAGCCATCTCGCCAACGTCGGCGACGCCAAGACGCTGGTCATCCATCCGGCGAGCACCACCCACCAGCAAATGAACGCGGCGCAGCTCAAGGCCGCCGGCCTCGGCGAGGAGCTGGTGCGCCTCTCCGTCGGCATCGAATCCGCTGGCGACATCATCGACGATCTCGGCCAGGCGCTGCACGCCTCGCAGAAGGCTTGAGCCATGCGTCTTAAAGTGAACGGCGTCGAAACTTTCGTCGGTACCGGCGGCCGCGAGTTCGACGCAACACTGCCAACCGTTGTTTTCGTGCACGGCCTTGCGCTCGATCACACCGTATGGGCGCTCCTCGCCCGCTGGTTTGCGCACCGCGGCCATGGCGTGCTGGCGCCGGACCTCCCCGGCCACGGCCATTCGGAGGGCGAAGCGCCCAAGTCGATCGAAGCCAATGCCGACTGGGTCGCGGCATTCCTGGATGCCGCGGGCGTACGCAAGGCACGGATGATCGGCCATTCCATGGGCGCGCTGGTGACGCTAGAAACGGCGGCGCGTCATCCGAAAAAAGTGAATGCTCTGGGACTCATCTGTCCCGCGGTTTCCATTCCCGTCTCAAACCTGCTCCTCGATGCCGCCCGGGCCGGCGACCACGCGGCGATCGAAATGCTCACCACCTGGGGGCATGGCCGCACCGCCGAGCTCGGCGGCTCGCTCGCGCCGGGCCTCTGGATGATGGGCGGTGCCACGCGGCTGTGGGAGCGGTCGCGGCCGGGCGTCCTGTTCAACGACCTCGCGGCATGCAACGCCTATGACGATGGGTTAGCCGCCGCGGCCAAAGTGACGGTGCCGGCAACGCTGGTGATCGGCGAGCGCGACCTCCTGACCCCCGCCAAGGGCGGGCAAGCGCTGGCGTCGGCGCTCCCCAACGCCCGCGTCGTCACCCTCAAAGGCGCTGGTCACATGCTGATGAGCGAGCGTCCGGACGAGGTGCTCGATGCGTTGCGCGATCGAATCGCCGCACCCATGACCGCCGATGCGCAGCATCAAGCCAGTAACGTCTGAGCCGGCCGGCACAATGCGTTGGCGCGGAATCGGATTTCCGCCCGTCGCCACAATTGGCGCCCGATCATGATGTTGATTCAACGCCCCGCCGTTCCCCCTTGTACCTCCAGGAGCAATTCAAATGTCCTGCGGACCGCGCCGCCTTGGGCTCGCGCTTTCGATCCTGCTCGTGACGGCGGCCGCTGCCGGCGCCTCCGAGGTGCAGCGCGGCTATCCCGGCACCCCCGGCAAAGCGGGCGCACCACGCGGCAAAATCGATCTCATCAAGCCCGATCAGCAGGAGCCTCCGGGCACGCGGGCGGCCAAGCTCGCGGGCGAGCGCGCCAAAGTGTTCGACAGCGCGCAGCGGGCGCTGCCGCTATCCGAGCTGCAGCTCAAGCCCAAGTCGGAGGCTCCCCGCTCCGCCGGCGATATCAAGCGGTCACTGCGTACGATCTCGGTGACACGCGACGGACGGGTCGAAAGTTACGAGCTTTCGCCGGCGATGCAGCGGCGCATCCTCGAGGGCATCCGCCTGCTGGAGCGCGAGAAGAACCGCGCCGGCGGCGTGAAGATCGGCACCGGCACCCGCGAGGGCGGCGGCGGGCCCCGGGTGCCGCGCGAGCAGCGCCAGGTGCTAGGCAGCGACGACCGCGAGCGGGTCTACGACACCACGGTGTTTCCGTTCCGGGCCGTGGGCTATCTCGGCACCGGCTGCACCGGCGTGCTGGTCGGGCCGCGCCACGTGCTCACGGCCGGCCACTGCGTCTACAACACCAAGACCGACAAGTGGTACGAGAACGTGGACTTCTGGCCGGGGCAGAACGGCGGAGGAGATCCCTACGGCCGCATTCGCTGGCGGCGGGCGCTGAGCGTGTCGGGTTGGACCAGTGATCACGAGCCCGGTTACGACTACGGCATGGTCATCTTGCAGGAAGACGTCGGCCGCCGCGTGGGCTGGCTCGGTTTCGGCTACAAGGAGCCGATGCCGCTCTACGGCATCAACTTCGTCGGCTATCCCGGCGACAAGCCGCGGCACACCATGTGGCGTCAGTTCTGCGACCTCAAGGACGTAACTGACACGGAGCTCTACTACGACTGCGACAACACGCCGGGCATGAGCGGCGGCCCGATCTACGTGTTCACCCAGGACGACAACGAACGGACGGTTTACGGCATCAACGCCTACGAATACTTCAACCGCGATATCAACTCGGGCACGCGCATCGATCGCGCGCGCTTCGAGGTGATCCGCGGCTGGACGCGGAACTATTGAGGAAAGGCGCCCGAGCCGGGCCTCGTTGACGGGCCCTGCCCGTTTCCGGATAACCGCGCCATGACGAGCGAAAAACAGAAGGTTGCGCTGAGCTCGATCGTGGCCTCGGCGGGACTGACCGTCGCCAAGGCCGCGGTCGGGCTTACCTCCGGCTCACTCGCCATCCTGTCGGAGGCGGCGCACTCGCTGATCGATTTCGTCGCGACGGTGATCACGTATTTCGCCGTGCGCGTGAGCGACAAGCCGGCCGACGAGGAGCACCACTACGGCCACGGCAAGGTCGAGAGCGTGGCGGCGCTCGGCGCCACGGCGCTCCTGTTCCTGCTGTCGGGCGTGGTGGCGTGGGAGGCGGTGCAGCGCCTGTTCGGCGCCCATCCCCACGCCGTGGAGGCGACGCCGGCCGCTTTCATCGTCATTGCCGGATCGATGGTGGTGGATTTCTTTCGCGCGCGAGCGCTATCGCGAACCGCCAACCGCACGTCGAGCCAGGCGCTGGAAGCCGACGCGCTGCATTTCAGCTCCGACCTGTGGTCGTCGCTCGCCGTCCTCGTCGGCCTTGGCGGCGTGGTGGCGGGGTTTCCCCTAGCCGACGCGGCGGCGGCGCTCGCGGTCTCGATCCTGATCTGCGTCGCCGGCTGGCGTCTCGGCCGGCGCACCATCGAGACCTTGACCGACACCGCTCCGCCCGGCGTCGCCGGGCAAATCGCGCGCATCGCGCGGCGGATCGGCGGCGTGGTCGCGGTGGAACGCGTGCGGGCGCGCGAGGTCGGCGACCGGCTGTTCGTCGATCTCGTGCTCGGCGTCAGCCGTACGCTGCCGCTCGACCGCGTCGCGGGGCTAAAGGAAGAGGTCGAGCGCGCCATACGCCGCGAGCTGCCCAAGGCCGAGGTGACGGTGGCGACGGAGCCGCGGGCGCTCGACGACGAGAGCGTGCTCGACCGCATCATGGTGATCGCGCGCAACCAGGGCTGCGCCGTCCATCACGTCACGGTGCATCACCTGGACGACAAGCTCGCGGTCAGCCTCGATCTCGAGGTCGACGGCACGCTGTCGCTGGCGCAAGCGCATGCCATCGCCGACGCGCTGGAGGCGGCGATCCGCGCCGAGTTCGGCGACGACATCGAGGTGGAGACTCACATCGAGCCGCTCGAGGCCGGCGGCATCGCCGGGCGCGACGCCGCTCAGCCGTTACAGGTCGAGATCGCGCAAACCATCCGCGCGCTCGCGGGCTCCGGTGGGCCCATTCGCGACATCCACGCCGTGCGCGTGCGCGAGACGCCGCGCGGCCTCGTCGTCAACTTCCACTGCTACGCCGATCCCAAGTTGCCCATCGACGCGGTGCATCTCGCGGTCGACGCGCTCGAGCGGAAGCTCAAGGAAAAACGGGCCGACGTGCAACGGGCCATCGGCCACGCCGAGCCGGCGCGGGCGGCGACAGAAACACCACCCCGGTAAGGCCCTCGACGAAAAAAAACGAATCGTTACGCGCGATTGCGGGAATTTTCTGCGGCCTACGCTCAGCCGATCCGGCCGGCGCTCCGCCACGACGACGGCTTCCGCGCAGAAATCGCGGCCCTGATTCGCCGAATCAGCATCGCGAAACGCGAGTCTTTTCGCGGCACTGCGGAAAACGCGCTCAAGCCACTGGACAAACTACCGGAACTTCGATTCTTATGAGTACGAATCGGGGCGAACAATATCCGATGACGTGACGGGGCTTTTTCGAGGAGACCGGCGAATGGCGCGTGTCCACGCTGCCAACGCATCGCTGCAAACCCAAACCGTTCGCGGTCTCGCCCGCTCGCTCAGCCATCCCGCCTATCAGCGCCTGCTCAACGCCGAGCCCTTCCTGCGCCGCGTGGTGCCGCTCTTGATCGTGGCGTTCCTCGGGGCGGTAGCGGTCGGCGCCGCGATCCAGATCGCCGAACACCGGCGCGAGACGCTGGCCGACGCCGAGAAGAACATCGCGCTCCTCGCCCGCGCCGTCGCCGACGACATTGCCGTCGCCGACGGTGCACCGCTGCCGGCCAATCCCGCCGAGACGCTCAACCAAGTCCTGCCGCCACAGGCGCTGGGCCAGGCGCGCCGCTTCTTCCTTTCCGACCAGTCTGGAAAGATCATCGCCAGCGCACCTTCGGCCCTGCGCCGCGAAGGTAATCTCGCCTCCGTTCTCGGCGACGCTACGCCGCTCGCCCTCCTCGGCCAGCGCGCCGGCGTCATGGAAGTGTCATTCGAAGGCGAAGCGGCGCTTGCCACCGTGCGCAACCTGCGCGCGCCCTTCGGCCAGATCGCCGTGATCCAGCCCAAGACCGAAGCGCTGGCGCGTTGGCGCACCGACGCGGCGCTCACCATTACGCTCGTGACCACCACCGGCTTCGTGCTGCTCATCCTCGGTTTTGCTTTCCACTGGCAGGCGTCGCGCGCGCGCGAGGCCGACGTGATTTACGAAGTGGTGCGCACCCGCTTCGACACGGCGCTGAACCGCGGCCGCTGCGGCCTGTGGGACTGGGATCTCGCGCGTGGCCGCATCTACTGGTCCGACTCCATGTTCGAGATCCTCGGCCTCGAGCCGCGCGAGGAGTTGATGTCGTTCGGCGAGGTGGACACGCTGGTCCATCCCGACGACGGCAGCCTCTATGAGATCGCGGCCGGCCTTGCCGATACCGCTGACGGCATCATCGACCGCGCCTTCCGCATGCGCCACGCGCGCGGCGACTGGGTATGGCTGCGCGCCCGCTGCGAGCTTGTGCGCACCGAAGGCGGCCGCGGCCCGCATCTCATCGGCATCGCCGTCGACATCACCGAGGAGCAGCGCCTGGCGGCGCGCACGGCCACCGCCGACATGCGGCTGCGCGACGCGGTGGAGAACATCTCCGAGGCGTTCGTGCTGTGGGACGCCGACAACCGCCTCGTGCTCTGCAACACCAAGTTCGAGCAGCTGCACGGGCTGCCCGAGGCGGTGACGCAGCCGGGCACGCCCTATGAGGACGTGATCGCCGCGGCCGCCAGCCGCTGATCCGCAATCCTCTCCGGCCCGAGGACAAGACCGATGAAGGGGTCCACTCCTTCGAGGCGCAGCTCGGCGACGGGCGCTGGCTCAAGATCAGCGAGCGGCGCACCAAGGACGGCGGCTACGTCTCGGTCGGCACCGACATCACCGCGATCAAGCGCCACGAGGAGCGGCTGGTGGAGAGCGAGAAGCGGCTGATGGCGACCATCGCCGACCAGCGCCAGGCGCAGCAGACGCTGGAATACCAGGCGCAACAGCTCGCCGACCTCGCGCAGAAGTACGCCGAGGAGAAGAACCGGGCCGAGCTCGCCAACCGCGCCAAGTCCGAGTTCCTCGCCAACATGAGCCACGAGCTGCGCACGCCGCTCAACGCCATCATCGGCTTCTCCGAGATCATGGAATCAGGGGATGTTCGGCGCGCTGGGCTCCGACCGCTACGAGGAATACTGCCAGGACATCCACGACAGCGGCGAATATCTGCTCGACGTCATCAACGACATCCTCGACATGTCGAAGATCGAGGCCGGCCGCATGCGCCTCGACGTCGGCGAGGTGCGCCTCGACGAGATCGTCGCGGAAGCCATGCGCGTGATGTCGCTCAAGGCCGACGAGAAGCAGCTCACCTTCGATGCCGACGTCGACGCCGGGCCTTTCGATGCGCGGCGATCGGCGGGCGCTGAAGCAGATCCTGCTGAACCTCCTATCCAACGCCATCAAGTTCACCCTGGACGGCGGCAAGGTCGCGGTGCGCGGCCGCCTCACGCGCAACGCGGTGCTGCTGGTGATCGAGGATTCCGGCATCGGCATCCCGCGCGTGGCGTTGCGCAAGCTTGGCCGCCCGTTCGAGCAGGTGGAGAGCCACTTCACCAAGACGCACCAGGGCTCGGGCCTCGGGCTCGCCATCGCCAAGTCGCTCGCCGAGCTGCATGGCGGCGCCATGCGCATCCGCTCCATCGAGGGCATGGGAACGACGGTGATCGTGCGCTTCCCGCACCCGGATCGGAGAATCGCCGAGCACACGGCGATCGCCGCCGAATAGTCAGCTACTCGCCGACAATCCGCTTGAAGACGCCGCGTACCCGCGCCTGGGTGTCGGCGAGATGCGCCTCGAGCGTGGGGAAATCCGGCAGCCCGCCGGCGCGCGCCAACAGCGCCAGCAGCCCGGTCCCGCCGTCTTCGGGTCGAAGCGCCCGGAGAGGCAAAGGCGAAGAAGCTGCGTCAGGTCGTGATAGAGCTTCGCCGCCGCGCGCAGGAGCTCGCCGTCGGCCGCGTCGATCAAATTCAGCGACCGGGCCTCGTCGAGCACGCGCACGGTGTTGGTGTCGACGATGGTGAGGTGCTTGGCGGCGTGCACCAGCATCAGGAACTGGGCGGCGAACTCGATGTCGACGAGGCCGCCCGCCGCGTACTTCAGATCCCAGCGGTCGCCCTCGCCCTTCTCCTTGGCGATCATGGCGCGCATCTCGCGGACGTCATGGGCGATCTTCGCCGGATCGCGCTCGCGGCAGAGCACCTCGCGGATCAGCGCCTCGATCCGCGCGCGCGAGCGCGGGCGAGGCTGAAACCACACGCGCGCGCGTCAGCGCCATGTGCTCCCAGGTCCAGGCCTGGTCGCGCTGATAGATGGCAAAGCTCGCAAGCGAAGTGGCGACCGGGCCCGACGCGGCCGGAGGGGCGAAGCCGCAGGTCCACGTCGTAGAGCTTGCCGGCGTTGGTCGGCGTGGTGAGCGCGCTCACTAGCCGCTGGGTCAGCCGCGCGTAGTAGGTGGCGGC
>CAWBWX010000003.1:0-142604 GCA_963792635.1 uncultured Alphaproteobacteria bacterium | reverse complement strand
GAACCAGGAGGGCCTCTATCGGCACTACAAGGCGATCAACGACGCGGTGGGCATGCCGATCTTCATCTACAACATCCCCGGCCGCTCGGTGATCGACATGGCGCCGGAGACGATGGGCGAGCTCGCCAAGCTGCCGCAACATCGTCGGGGTCAAGGACGCGACCGCGCAACGTCGGCCGCGTGAGCCGGCAGCGGATCGCCTGCGGCGCGGATTTCATCCAGCTTTCGGGCGAGGACGCGACCGCGCTCGGCTTCAACGCCCACGGCGGGACGGGCTGCATCTCGGTGACGTCGAACGTGGCGCCGCGGCTCTGCGCCGAGTTCCAGGAGGCGATGCCTCGCCGGCGACTACGCCGCGCGCGCTCGAAGATCCAGGACCGGCTGATGCCGCTGCACCGCGGCGCTGTTCGTCGAGCCAACACCCGGCGCCGACCAAGTACGCGCTGTCGCTGCTCGGCAAGTGCTCGGAGCCATTCGCCTGCCGCTCGGGCCCTTGTCGGATAAGGGCAAGCAGATGGTGCGCGGCGCCATGGTGCACGCGGGCCTGATGAACGCGTGAAGCTTGGTTTCCGTTCCGACTTGATTCCGCGTAGGCAGCGAACTCTTGTACTGACGAAAAATTCGCATCGTCCGCCCGAGATCGCGAAAATGATGTATCGGGGTGAGCGATGGCAAAGAAATCCGACAGACCCGCAAGGTCGTCGCCCATAACCGCAAGGCGCGGTTCAACTATCAGATTGGCGAGGTGTTCGAGGCGGGCATCGCGCTCACCGGCTCGGAGGTGAAGTCGCTGCGCTCCGGCAAGGCGACGATCGCGGAATCCTATGCCGACGCCCGCGACGGCGAGATCTGGCTGGTCAACGCCAACATCCCGGAATACCTGCAGGCCGGCCGCAGAACCATTCGCCGCGGCGGCCGCGCAAGCTGCTGCTGCACCAGCGCCAGATCGACAAGCTGATCGGCGCGATCGAGCGCGAGGGCATGACGGTGGTGCCGCTCAAGCTCTATTTCAATCCGCGCGGCCGCGCCAAGGTGGAGATCGCGCTGGCGCGCGGCAAGAAGCCGCACGACAAGCGCGAGACCGAGAAGAAGCGCGACTGGGAGCGCCAGCGCGCGCGGCTGATGCGGGAGAAGGGGTGATGCTGCCCACCAAGCTCGACCACTGCGTGATCCATGTCTCCGACTGGGAGCGCTCCAACGCCTTCTACCGCGACGTGGTGGGCGCGGAGTTGGTGCGGCGGCCGAACGGCTGGGCCTATCGTTTCGGCGACGCGCAGCTCAACCTGCACGGCCCCGGCTTCCGCCCGCCGAGGTCGCGCGGCTGCCGGTGAGCCCGGCAACAGCGACCTGTGCTTCGAATGGCGGGGGCCGATCGCCGACGCGGTGCAGCACCTGAACCACCGCGAGGTCAAGATCGAGCGCGGACCGCTCGAGCGTTTCGGCGCCAAGGGCGCGGGCATGAGCGTGTACTTCCGCGATCCGGACGGTTCGCTGCTCGAGTTCATTTCCTACGCGAATCCGTCGAAGTAACCTGTTGGCGGAGGATTCGATTCGGATGCAGAATTATCTCGATCTTCCGAAAAACCTGCCGGTCCCGCAGGACGACGGCGCGGCGCGGCATCTGCCGGGCATGCGGCTGCCGGATCTGGCGTTGCCGGCGACCGACGGCACCTCCGTCGACCTTGCCGCGCTCGCCGGCCGCACCGTGGTCTATGCCTATCCGCGCACCGGCGTGCCCGGGAAGCCGCTGATCGAGGGCTGGGACGCGATCCCGGGTGCGCGTGGCTGCACGCCGCAATCCTGCGGCTTCCGCGATCATTTCGCGCAGCTGCGGAAGGCCGGCGTCGATCATCTCTTCGGCCTCTCCAGCCAGGACACGGACTATCAGCGCGAGGCGGTGGAGCGATTGCATCTGCCGTTTGCCGATCCTCTCCGACGCCGGGCATGGAACTCACCCGGGCGCTCAAGCTTCCGACCTTCGAGGCGGGCGGTATGACGGCTCCTCAAGCGGCTCACGCTCGTCATCGACGACGGCGTAGTCCGCCACGTGTTCTATCCGGTGTTCCCGCCGGACAAGAGCGCGGCGGAGACGCTGCGCCTGGCTCACCGGCAACCCATCCTGATGGCAACCCTTTACCTGGTGCGGCACGGCCGCGCCGGGGCCGGCTGGGATCGGGAAGTCGACCCCGGCCTCGATGCGCTCGGGCCGAGCAGGCCCAGGGCTTGGTGCAGGAGCTGCAATTCGCTCGCGCCTATCGATCTAGTCGTCAGCCCGCTCGCCCGCACGCGCGAGACGGCGACGCCGCTCGCGGCGGCGTGGCAAGCGGTGCCGCGGGATCGAGCCGCGGGTCGGCGAGATACCGTCGCCGGTCAGCGGCCTCAAGGAGCGGGGAGCGTGGCTGCGCCAGATCGCCACCCGTACGTGGCCGGAACTCGACCCATCCCTGCGTCAACGGCGCGAAGGGGTGCTCGCGGCCCTCGCCGAAAGGAAGCTACGCGGTGGTCGTGACGCACTACATCGCTATCGACGTGGCGGTGGGCGCGACGGTCGGCGATGACCGCGTGGTCGATTTCCAGCCGGACTACTGCTCGGTGTCCGTCCTGCGCTCCGCCGCCGGCCGGTTCGAGCTCGTCCGCCGCGGTTCGGAGGCGGCGACGTG
Organism: uncultured Alphaproteobacteria bacterium; assembly: GCA_963792635.1. Classification (GTDB taxonomy): domain Bacteria; phylum Pseudomonadota; class Alphaproteobacteria; order Rhizobiales; family Xanthobacteraceae; genus DATNNN01. The sequence continues at coordinate 139,944 of CAWBWX010000003.1, read as the reverse complement.
GGTGTGTGAGAAGTGGCTTGCGCGGAGATTCAACGTCGGCTCGGACGCCGCTGCCAACCAAGGACTTTCAGGCGCGGCCGAGGTGAGCGCGCACCTTGGCGAACACGGCGCGGAACATCTTCGGCGTCAGCCGGCCGGTGTTCGTGTTGAGCCGCGAGCAGTGATAGCTGTCGAACAGCGCCGAGCGCTCGCGAGCTCGTGCATCGGCGCCATGGCCGAAGGCGCAGCGCGACGGCTTCGCGCCGAGCGCGAGCAGCGTGGCGTCGTGGGCGATCTGGCCGAGCGCCACGATGGCCTTCGAGGTGTCGGCATTTCCGCAATCGTCGCCGGCGAGGAAGCGGCTGCAGGTGCGGATCTCCGCCGGCGTCGGCTTGTTCTGCGGCGGCACGCAGCGCACGGCGTTGGTGATGCGGGCGTCGACCAGCTCGAGCCCGTCGTCGGGCCGGGCGTCGTAGGTGCCGCGCGGCGAAGCCGAATTCGAGCAGCGTCGCGTAGAGCAGGTCGCCGGCGAAGTCGCCGGTGAAGGGCCGGCCGGTGCGGTTGGCGCCGCGCAGACCCGGGCGCGAGGCCGACGATCAGCAGGCGGCGCGTCGCGCGGCCCGAAGGACGGGCACCGGCGCGTTGAACCAGTCGGGCTCGGCCGTGCGGTTGGCTCGTCGCGGAAGGCGACGAGGCGCGGGCAGAGCGGGCAGTCGCGGCCCGGCTCGGCGCCGCCGGTCGGCCGCTTCGGCGGTCGAGCTCGTCGGCGTCGTCGTCGGCGCCACTCGGCCATGGCCGGCGCCGGGGCCTGGCCTGCGCCGGCGCTGCAGGAAGCTCGGCGCGTTCGTGCATCGCGGGCGGCGCGCTCGCCCGGATCGCGGCCGACCTTCGGCGCAGCTCGGCGAGATCGACGAAGTCGTCGGCCTGGCGGCGCAGCTCGTCGGCGACCATCGGCGGCTGGGTCGTGATGGTGGAGACCACGGTGACGCGCACGCCGCGGCGCTGCACCGCCTCGACCAGCGGGCGGAAATCGCCGTCGCCGGAGAACAGCACGATGTGGTCGACGTGGTCGGCCAGCTCCATGCATGTCGACGGCGAGCTCGATGTCCATGTTGCCCTTGACCTTGCGGCGGCCGGTGGAGTCGGTGAACTCCTTCGCCGGCTTGGTCACCACCGTGTAGCCGTTGTAGTCGAGCCAATCGACCAGCGGGCGGATCGAGGAATATTCCTGATCCTCGATCAGGGCCGTGTAGTAGAAGGCGCGCACCAGATAGCCGCGGCGACTGGAATTCCTTGAGCAGGCGCTTGTAGTCGATGTCGAAGCCGAGGCCCTTGGTGGTGGCGTAGAGGTTGGCGCCGTCGATGAAGAGAGCGATCTTCTCGGTAGCCTGGATCATGGCACAAACTCGCAAAATATCAATTTTGAGAACGCCCGCGAGGCAATCCCGCCGGCAATGTCTCGCTTTTATGTAACAGAGCTTGAAGGCAAACAGAAGGCGTGGCACCGGGGTTTTCCCCTTGCGCCACGCGGCGTGAAGGGGTACACCCGCGCGTCCCGGACACCGATACATACGAGGAGTCGTGCGATGGCGCGCGTCACCGTCGAGGATTGCATCGACAAGGTCGAGAACCGCTTCGAGCTCGTGCTGCTCGCGAGCCACCGGGCGCGCACCATTTCGGCAGGCTCCCCGCTCACGGTCGACCGCGACAACGACAAGAACCCGGTGGTGGCGCTGCGCGAGATCGCCGACACGACGGTCGCCCCAGACGACCTCAAGGAAGAGCTGATCCACTCGCTGCAGAAGTACACCGAGGTGGACGAGCCGGAGCCGGAGACCATGCCCGCTCATCGCCGGCACGGCGCTCAAGCCCGATTCCGACGACAAGCGACGTGACGATGGACCGCATGACCGAGGAGGAGCTCCTGGCCGGCTTGCAGGGCCTGGTGCCGCCGGAGCAGACCGAGGAAGAGGAAGGCCTGAGGCCTCGCTCCGTAGCCCGTTTCGGCCCGGCCTTGCGCCGGGCCGTTTTGTTTTGGACAGCGCGCCAATTCGCCCTTGCGCGCAGCGACGCCGCGCCGATATTTTGCGGATGTCTGCTCTTTCGCGTCGTTTGATTCAACGTTTCGATGACCAGCGGTTGATGAGCGTAGGTAATCCGGTTCGAACAGCAATGATGCGCCAATACGAGCTCGTCGAGCGGGTGCGGCGCTACAACCCGCACGCCAACGAGGCTCTGCTCGACAGCGCCTATGTCTACGCCATGAAGGCGCACGGCACGCAGAAGCGCGCCTCGGGCGACCCTTATTTCTCGCATCCGCTCGAAGTCGCGGCGATCCTCACCGATCTGAAGCTCGACGACGCCACCATCATCGCCGCGCTCCTGCACGACACCATCGAGGACACCAACGCCACCCGGGCCAAGATCGATAAGACCTTCGGCAAGGACATCGGCGCCCTGGTCGAGGGCCTGACCAAGCTCAAGCGGCTCGATCTCGTATCCAAGCGGGCCGAGCAGGCGGAAAACCTGCGCAAGCTCCTGCTCGCGATCGCCGACGACGTGCGCGTGCTGCTCGTCAAGCTCGCCGACCGGCCTGCACAACATGCGCACCCTGCAATTCGTGCCGGAGGAGACGCGCAACCGCATCGCCGAGGAGACGCTCGACATCTACGCGCCGCTCGCCGGCCGCATGGGCATGCAGGACATGCGCGACGAGCTCGAGGACCTGTCTTTCCGCCAGCTCATGCCCGAACGCCTATCGCCAGATCGAGATGCGCCTCGCGGACTTGCGTGAAAGAAACAAGGGCCTCACCGGCGAGATCGAGGCGGAGCTCACGGCCGCGCTCGCCGAGCGCAAGATCAAGGCGAACGTGAAGGGTCGGGAGAAGCGGCCCTACTCGATCTGGAAAAAGATGGAGCGCAAGGCCATCGGCTTCGAGCAGCTTTCCGATATCTACGGATTCCGCGTGGTGGTGCCGACTACCGAGGACTGCTACCGCGCCGTCGGCGTGGTGCACACCAAGTGGCCGATGGTGCAGGGGCGCTTCAAGGATTACATCTCGACGCCAAAGCAGAACGACTACAGCTCCCTGCACACCACCGTGGTCGGGCCCGGGCGGCAGCGCGTCGAGCTGCAGATCCGTACCCGCGCCATGGAGGATCTCGCCGAGCGCGGGATCGCGGCGCACGCCTTATATAAGGACAGCGAGGGCACGCCATCCGAGATGCTGGCGCGGGATTCGGGCGCCTATGCGTGGCTGCGCGGCACCATCGAGTTGCTTGCCGAGGGCTCGAGTCCGGAGGAGTTCCTCGAGCACACCAAGCTCGAGCTGTTCCACGACCAGGTGTTCTGCTTCACGCCCAAGGGTCGGCTGATCGCGCTGCCGCGCCGGGCGACGCCCATCGACTTCGCCTACGCCGTGCACACCAACGTCGGCAACTCGGCGGTGGGCTGCAAGATCAACGGCAAGACGGCGCCGCTCGTCTCCGAGCTGCAGACCGGCGACGAGGTGGAGATCTTGCGCGCCGAGGGGCAGACGCCGCCCGCCGCCTGGGAATCGATCGTGGTCTCGGGCAAGGCGCGCGCCGCCATCCGCCGCGCCACCCGCGTCGCGGTGCGCGCGCAGTACAAAGGCCTCGGCCGCAAGATGGTGGAGAGCGCGTTTGCCCGGAGCGGCAAGCCGTTCTCCGAGGAGCGCCTCGCCGCCGTGCTGCCGCGGCTGGCGCGCGCTTCCGCCGAGGACGTGTTCGCCGCCGTCGGCCGCGGCGAGATCAAGGTCGAGGACGTGCAGAAGGCGGTGGATCCCGAGTGGCGGGCCACGCGCAAAGCGCGACCGAAGCGGCCTTCGCGCGGCGACGGATGGTTCGGCATGAAGTTCGCCGCGGGACTGAAGTTCCGCATTCCCGGATTCGGTGGCGGCGAGGACGACGCCAGCGCGCCGACCGCGAACGCGATTCCGATCCGCGGCATCGCCGGCGAGCTGCCCGTGCGCTTCGCGCCGGAAGGCGGTGCGGTGCCCGGCGACCGCATCGTCGGCATCCTCACGCCGGGCGAGGGGATCACCGTCTACCCCATTCAGTCGCCGGCGCTGAAGGCCTTCGACGACGAGCCGGCGCGCTGGCTCGACGTGCGTTGGGACGTGGAAGGCGATGGCGAGCAGCGCTTTCCCGCGCGCATCAGGGTGAGCTCGGCGAACGAGCCGGGCTCGCTCGCCCAGGTCGCCCAGGTGATCGCCGAGCATGGCGGCAACATCGACAACATCCGCATGGCGCGCAGCTCGCCCGATTTCACCGAGATGCTCATCGACGTCGAGGTCTATGACCTGAAGCACCTCAATGCCATCATCGCCCAGTTGCGCGGGCGGCCGGCGGTGTCGCACGCGGCACGGGTCAATGGCTGAGGATGCGATGCCCGCAAAGACGGACCAACCGGTGCGCCTCGGCTTCAACGTCGATCACGTGGCCACGGTGCGCAACGCACGCGGCGGCAAGCACCCCGATCCGGTGCGGGCGGCGAAGGCCGCGATCGCCGCCGGCGCCGACGGCATCACCGCGCATCTGCGCGAAGACCGCCGCCATATCACCGACGACGACATCCGCCGCATCCGCGCCGAGGTGGCCGCACCCCTCAACTTCGAGATGGCGGCGACCGAGGAGATGGTGAAGATCGCGCTCGCCGTGCGGCCGCACGCGGCGTGCCTGGTGCCGGAGAAGCGCTCGGAGCGCACCACCGAGGGCGGCCTCGACGCCGCCGGCAGCCTCGACGCGCTGTCGCCGGCGGTGGCGCGGCTTTCCGACGCCGGCATCCGCGTGTCGCTATTTATCGAGCCCGATCCGCGCCAGATCGAGGCGGCGGCCAAGTTGCGCACGCCGGTGGTGGAGCTGCACACGGGTGCCTGGTGCGACGCGGTGCTGCGCGGCGACGCCGGCAGCGAAACCAGCTTCGCGCGCCTGCGCGACGCCGCCGCGGCGGCGGCCCAACTCGGCATCGAGGTACACGCCGGCCACGGCCTCGACTTCGCCACCGCCGAGCGGATTTCGACGCTGCCGGAGGTCCGCGAGCTCAACATCGGGCACTTCCTCGTGGGCGAGGCGCTGTTTTCCGGTTTCGACGCGGCGATCCGCACCATGCGCGCGGCGATCGCGCGGGGGCGCGCCAAGGCCAAGGTGCGCGCCGCATGATCGTCGGCATGGGCTCCGACCTCGTGGACGTGCGGCGCATCGAGCGCATGATCGACCGCTACGGCGAGCGCTTCCTCGACCGCATCTTCACCGCCGAGGAGCGCGCGCGCTCCGACCGGCGGGCGCGGCGGGTGGAGTCGTACGCCAAGCGCTTCGCCGCCAAGGAAGCCTGCGCCAAGGCGCTCGGCACCGGCTTCCGCGCCGGCGTGTTCTTCCGCGATCTCGGCGTGGTCAATCTGCGCGGCGGCCGGCCGACCATGCGCCTCACCGGTGGTGCGGCGGAACGCTTGGCGCGTCTCATGCCCGACGGCTGCGCGGCGCAGATCGACATCACGCTCACCGACGAGGGACCGCTGGCGCAGGCGGTGGTCATCATTTCGGCCATTCCAAAGGCTAGCCCTGACGGCACTTGAGGCGCATTGCCACCTTTGGGGGCCCCCGCTATACGGGCGGACCCCCGGAAACCCCATGACGACCACCTTCGGCCAAAAGAAGAAGCGCAAGAGCGGCCTCGCGGAAGCGTGGCCGGTGATCGTTCAGGCGCTCCTCATCGCGCTCGTCATCCGCACCTTCCTGTTCCAGCCGTTCAACATCCCGTCGGGCTCGATGAAGGCGACGCTGTTGGTCGGCGATTACCTGTTCGTGTCGAAATTCTCCTACGGCTACAGCAAGCATTCCTTCCCGTTCTCGCCCAACCTGTTCTCCGGCCGCATCCTCGGCAGCTCGCCCGAGCGCGGCGACGTGGTGGTGTTCAAGCTGCCCAAGGACGAGTCCACCGACTACATCAAGCGCGTGGTCGGGCTGCCCGGCGACCGCATCCAGATGATCGAGGGCGTGCTGCACATCAACGGCCAGGCGGTAAAGCGCGAGCGCATCGACGACTGGAACTCGGCGGAGCCGGACGGCCGGGTGCAGCGCATCAAGCGCTGGCGCGAGACGCTGCCCAACGGCGTCTCCTACGAAATCCTCGATCTCGTCGACAACGGTTTCTATGACAACACGCCGGTCTACAACGTACCGCCCGGCAACTTCTTCATGATGGGCGACAACCGCGACAACTCCACCGACTCGCGCGTGCTGTCGCAGGTCGGCTACGTGCCCTACGACAATCTCATCGGCAAGGCGCAGATCATCTTCTTCTCGATCGAGGAGGGCACCTACGCCTGGGAGGTGTGGACCTGGCCGTGGACGGTGCGCTGGAACCGCCTCCTGACGCTGGTGCGATGACCCGCATGAACGCAGCCATCGGCCACAAGAAACGGGGCGGCTTTGCCGAAACCGGGTCGATGATCTTGCAGGCGCTTCTGATCGCGCTTGTCATCCAAACCTTCCTGTTTCAGGCATTCAGTATCCCTTCTGGATCGATGAAGGCGACGCTGCTGGTCGGCGATTACCTGTTCGTGTCGAAATTCTCCTACGGCTACAGCAGGCATTCCTTCCCGTTCTCGCCCAACCTGTTCCCCGGCCGCATCCTCGGCAGCGCGCCCGAGCGCGGCGACGTGTTGGTGTTCAGGCTGCCCAAGGAACAATCCACCCACTACATCAAGCGCGTGATCGGGTTGCCGGGTGATCGCATCCAGATGATCGGCGGCCGCCTTCATATCAACGACCAGCCGGTGGCACGCGAGCGCATCGACGATTGGATTTCGGACGAGCCGGAGAGCCGCGGTCGGCGCGTCAAGCGCTGGCGCGAGACGTTGTCGAACGGCGTGTCGTACAACACGCTGGAATTCGAGGACAACAGCTTCTACGCCAACACGCCGGTTTACAATGTGCCGTCCGGCCACTTCTTCATGATGGGAGACAACCGCGACAACTCCGCCGACTCCCGCGTGCAGTCGCAGGTCGGCTACGTCCCCTATGAGAACCTGATCGGCAAGGCGCAGATCATCTTTTTCTCGGTGGCGGACGGCGCCTACGCCTGGGAAATCTGGACCTGGCCGTGGACGGTGCGCTGGAACCGCCTCCTTACGCTGGTGCGATGACCCGCAAGAAGAAACCGGCGCTCGAGCCGCTCGAGGAGCGGATCGGTCACCGCTTCGAGAACCGGGCGCTGCTCGAGCAGGCGCTCACCCACATGAGCATGGTGCGCAGCGGTGGGCGCAAGGCGAGCTACCAGCGGCTCGAGTTCCTCGGCGACCGGGTGCTGGGTCTCGCCGTTGCCGAGATGCTCATGCGCGCGTTTCCCAAGGCGACCGAAGGCGAGCTGTCGCAGCGGCTGTCGCAGCTGGTGCGCAAGGCGACCTGCGGCGAGGTCGCCGAGACGCTCGATCTCGCGCCGTATGTCCGGCTCGACCGCGGCGGCAAGCCGACGCCCACCATCATCGCCGACGCGTGCGAGGCGCTGATCGGCGCCGTGTTCCTCGACGCCGGCTACGGCAAGGCGCTGGAGGTGGTGGAGCGGCACTGGGGCGAGCGGCTCACGCGCAAGGCGCGGCCGGAGCGCGACGCCAAGACGCTTCTGCAGGAATGGGCGCTCGCGCGCGGGCTGCCGCCGCCCCATTACCGCGAGGTGGAGCGGCGCGGGCCCGACCACAAGCCGGAGTTCAAGGTCGCGGTGGAGCTGCCCGGCCTCGACGCGTGCACCGGGGTCGCCCGCACCAAGCGCGACGCCGAGCAGGCCGCCGCCGGCATGATGCTGGCCCAGGCGGCGCTCGCGGGTTCGCATGTCTGACGCCGGCGCGCGCACCCGCTGCGGCTTCGTCGCGCTGATCGGCGCGCCCAACGTGGGCAAGTCGACGCTGCTCAACGCGCTCGTCGGCACGAAGGTGTCGATCGTGTCGCCCAAGGTGCAGACCACGCGCGTGCCGGTGCGCGGCATCGCCATGGCGGGCGAAAGCCAGATCATCTTCGTCGACACGCCGGGCATCTTCGTGCCGAAGCGGCGCCTCGACCGTGCCATGGTGGATGCGGCGTGGAGCGGCGCCGGCGACGCGGACGTGGCGGCGCTGGTGGTGGACGCGGCCAAGGGCATCGACGACGAGACGAGCGCGATCGTCGACAAACTCGCGCAGAACAAGCGCAAAAGCGTCCTGATCTTCAACAAGATCGATCTCGTGCCGCGCGACCGGCTGCTCGGCTTCACCAAGGAAGCGAACGAGCGGGTGCCGTTCGAGCGCACCTTCATGATCTCGGCGCTGAAAGACGACGGGGTCGGCGACGTGCGCGATTATTTCGCCGCCGCCGTGCCGCAGGGGCCTTGGCACTATCCGGCCGACGAGGTCAGCGACGTACCGCTGCGCCTCATGGCTTCCGAGATCACGCGGGAGAAGCTCTATCTGCGCCTGCACCAGGAGCTGCCGTACCAGTCGACGGTGGAGACCGACGCGTGGACCGAGCGCAAGGATGGCTCGGTGCGCATCGAGCAGACCGTTTTTGTCGCCCGCGACGGGCAGAAGAAGATCGTGCTCGGCGAGGGCGGGCGCATGATCAAGTCGATCTCGATCGACGCGCGCAAGGAGATCGCGGCGGCGATCGAGAAGCCGGTGCACCTGTTCCTGCACGTCAAGGTGCGCGAGGACTGGCAGGACGACCCGGAGCGCTACCGCGCGGTAGGGTTGGAGTTTCCGAAGGGCCCTTAAGGTCAACTAGCAATTTTTGATTGTAGAATCTCGAAAAGCGATCGTTGCTTTTGTCCCCGGCGGAAAGGCCGGTTCCTTAGCCGCGCTAGAGACCCGGTACCCGCCCGGCGGGCTGTGGCGGAGGCGCCAATGGAACGTTCGGCGAGCGGGGTTGCAAGCCCAACGGTTTCGAGACGGGACGCTGTATCGTACGAGCGGGAGTGGGCGCCGCGAATAGCTCCGGCATTCCACTCGCTCCGCCGCGACTGTCGTAAGGGCCCGGGAGCGCGAGCACCGCGGTTTCACGTTCCTTGACGAGCGTCACCCCGCGCCCCTTGACTGCCCGCAGGATCCAGCCGGAGTGACTTTCGCCGGTCTTCAGGCGCACTACGTCGTTCGTCTTCTGATCGAGGAATACCGCGATATTCTCGCTGCCGCCGACGATTGTGCCGACGAGCTCAAGCTGCAATTGCTCTGGCGGCGGCGGCACTGCTGCCTCGACCGGCGCCGGCCCGAGCACCGGCGCGGGGCGCCGCGATGGCCGGAACAGCGGACGCTCGCGTGTGGCCGACAGCGATTTCATCGGGACTGCCCACAACAAGTTGCCCCTCGGCTCCTGGGCCGCGCCGATCGGCATGTTGGCCGGTTCGGAAGCGCGATCGCTCGGGGCGGCAGTGGAGATCCGCGGACCCGCGCCATAGATGGCGAGGCCTGCGATCAGGCCGAACAACCAAGATGTCCGGCGAATATTCATGGCGCGCGATTGTGCACGGGGCGGCAACGGTTGTGAAGGACTAGGCGCGTTGCGCACGGTCAATTTCTAGATGTAAGACCAGCAGTTATATGTACTAGGGTGCAAGCAAACCGACGGCTTTACGCGGGATAACATCCCCGCCGGACACACTGCGGATCCAGTCGGCGAAGCGCTCAAGATTGGCATTGTCGTCGAACAGGAATAGCAAGTGGCCGAACAGGATGGCGGCTACTCCAGCCCGCCGAACAAGCCCATGGAATGGACCGACGAAGCGATCGTATTGGGCTCGCGCCGCCATGGCGAGACAAGCGCGATCGTCGAATTGATGACCGCGGCACACGGCCGCCACCTCGGGCTCATGCGCGGTGGCGCGTCGCGGCGCCATGCCGCCATGCTGCAGGCGGGCAACGGCGTGCGCGCCACCTGGCGGGCGCGGCTGCACGAGCATCTCGGCTACTACACGCTGGAGCCCACGCAGATCCGCACCGACCGGCTGATGGCGAGTGCCGCGGCGAGCTACGGCATCCAGACCATCGCGGCGCTGTTGCGCCTGCTGCCCGAGCGCGACCCGCACGCGGGGCTGTTCCAGGCGCTCACCGATCTGGTCGAGCAGCTGGATTCCGCCGGCGTCGCGCCGGCGCTCGTGCGCTTCGAGCTCGATTTGCTCGCCGAGCTCGGCTTCGGGCTCGATCTTGCCGCCTGCGCCGCCACGGGAATGGCGAGCGAGCTCGACTATGTGTCGCCGAAGTCGGGCCGCGCCGTGTCGCGCGGGGCCGGCGAGCCGTGGAAGGAGCAGCTGCTCACGCTGCCGCGCTTTCTTTCCGGGGAGGGCGCGGCGAGCGGCGAGGAGATCGCCGCCGGCTTCGCGCTCACCGGTTTCTTTCTTACCCGCCGCGTCTACGAGCCGCGGGGGCTCGAGCTTCCGGGCGTGCGCGCGGCGTTGATCGCGGCGCTGGCGCGGGCGGCATAGTACCTGCTCAAACAACGACCCCAGCCAATTGGACAGCGCAATTGCGCTTTCACTCTTGTTATAGCCGGAAACCCTTGGTAGCGCTGGGTTTATGGGCAAACGAGTGATTCCCCCGGCCGACCGCGGCATTGAGGTGGTCGAGCTCAAGGACGCGCTGGAGGAGCGCTATCTCGCCTACGCGCTCTCCACCATCATGCACCGGGCGCTGCCGGACGCGCGCGACGGGCTGAAGCCGGTGCACCGGCGCATCCTCTACGGCATGCGCCTGTTGCGCCTCGATCCGGGCTCGACCTTCAAGAAATCGGCCAAGATCGTCGGCGACGTGATGGGCAACTTCCATCCGCACGGCGACCAGGCGATCTACGACGCGCTGGTGCGCCTCGCCCAAGACTTCGCCTCGCGCTATCCGCTGGTCGACGGGCAGGGCAACTTCGGCAACATCGACGGCGATAGCGCCGCCGCCTACCGCTACACCGAAGCGCGCATGAGCGACGTGGCGCGGCTCTTGCTCGACGGCATCGACGAGGACGCGGTCGAGTTCCGCGCCAACTACGACGGCCAGTCGCAGGAGCCGGTGGTGCTGCCGGCGGCGTTCCCCAATCTCTTGGCCAACGGCGCCACCGGCATCGCGGTCGGCATGGCGACCTCGATCCCGCCGCACAACGTCGCCGAGCTCCTCGACGCCGCGCTCTATCTCGTCGACAAGCCGAAGGCGAAGAGCCGCGAGCTCTTGAAGTTCGTGCGCGGGCCGGACTTCCCCACCGGCGGCCTCATCGTCGACGACAAGTCGACCATCGCCGAGGCCTACGTCACCGGCCGCGGCTCATTCCGCGTGCGCGCGCGCTGGCACAAGGAAGACACCGGGCGGGGCACCTGGGTCGCGGTGGTGTCGCAGATCCCGTATCTGGTGCAGAAGTCGCGGCTGATCGAGAAGATCGCGGAACTCCTCACGGCGAAGAAGCTGCCGTTGCTCGCCGACGTGCGCGACGAGTCGACGGAGGAAGTGCGCGTCGTGCTCGAGCCGCGCTCGCGCAACGTCGACCCGGCGATCCTCATGGAGTCGCTGTTCAAGCTCACCGAGCTCGAGAACCGCTTCCCGCTGAACCTCAACGTGCTCACCGGCGGCAAGGTGCCGCAGGTGATCGGGCTCGCCGAGTGCCTGCGTGAGTGGCTCGACCACCGCCGCGACGTGCTGCAGCGGCGCTCGCGCCATCGTCTCGCCGAGATCAAGCATCGCCTGGAGGTGCTCAGCGGCTTCCTCATCGCCTACCTCAACCTCGACGCGGTGATCAAGATCATCCGCCGCGAGGACGAGCCGAAGCCCGTGTTGATCAAGCGCTTCAAGCTCTCCGACGTGCAGGCCATCGCCATCCTCGACATGCGCCTGCGCAACTTGCGCAAGCTGGAGGAGATGGAGATCAAGCGCGAGCACAAGGCGCTCGGCGAGGAGAAGAAGCAGATCGAGAAGCTGCTTGCGTCGCCGGCGCAGCAGTGGAAGGCGATCACGACGCAGATCAAGGAAGTGCGCGAGAAATACGGGCCCACCACCGCGCTCGGCCGCCGCCGCACCGGCTTCGACAAGGTGCAGGAGATCGACGTCGAGGCGGTGACCCAGTCAATGATCGAGAAGGAGCCGATCACCGTCGTGGTCTCGCAGAAGGGCTGGATCCGCGCGCTCAAGGGGCTGAACGCGGACCTATCCAACCTCACTTTCAAGGGCGACGACCGCTTCAGGCTCTCCTTCCCGGCGGAGACCACGTCGAAGCTCACGGCGTTCGCCACCAACGGGCGCTTCTACACCATCGACGCCTCGAAGCTGCCGGGCGGCCGCGGCTTCGGCGAGCCGGTCCGCCTGTTCGTCGACATGGAGCAGGAGGCGGACCTGGTGGACGTGTTCGCCTTCGTCGGCGGGCGCAAGTTCGTGGTGGCGTCGCACTCGGGCAACGGCTTCATCGTCAAAGAGGACGACGGCGTCGCCAACACGCGCAAAGGCAAGCAGGTGCTGAATTTGAAGTCGCCCGACGAGGCGCGGGCGATCGCGCTCGCCACCGGCGACACGCTGGCGGTGATCGGCGAGAACCGGAAAGTGGTGCTGTTCCCGCTCTCCGAGCTGCCGGAGATGGGCCGCGGCCGCGGCGTGCGCCTACAGCGCTACAAGGACGGCGGGCTTTCGGACGTCAAGGCATTCGATATCGACGACGGACTCTCATGGACCAATTCCGCCGACCGCACTACCACGTTGACCAAGCGCGATCTTTCCGACTGGATGGGCAAGCGCGCCGACGCCGGCCGTATCGCGCCCAAGGGATTTCCCAAGAGCAACCGGTTCAAGTGACGCCGCGTTAGGGCTCATTGGGGCGCCGCCCGGCTGACGTTTACCTTCGCTTAGCCTGCCCCGTGCGAATTTCGCCGCATGTGGATCGCCGCCGGCGAATTCCTGTGGTGGAGCGTGCTCGGCCTGGGCGTGGGCTTCATCGCCCATTGGTGGCGGGCGAACGCCGGCTTCTACCCGGAAAAGCTCGACAAGGACGACGCGCTGTTCACGCTCGCCGGCGCGCGCCCGCAGGACGTGCTGGAAGAGCAGGATCCGGAGTACGACGCGGACGGCGGCTACAATTTCTACAGCGTGCGCAACCTGCAATTCTATCTGTGGGCGGGGGTCAGCGGCGTGCTCGGCGCTGTTTACTTCAGCGCCACCGGCCACGCCGCGGCCCGCGACGGCATCTGCAAGACCATGGCCCAGATCGGCCTCGTGCCGCTGTTCTGCGGCGCCTAAGGCCGCATCAACACGCGATAGAGCTCCTCGGCATGGGCCGAGCCCGGCAGCACCTGCTCGTTCTCCTCCAGCAACACGAGATCGGCGTCGGCGAGCGGCTTGATGTCGGCGGCGGTGAGGCGGTCCTTGTCGATGGCGTAGTTCGGCCCGCCGCGGCGGCCGCGGTAGAGGTAGTTGTACGAGCGGAGCCCGCTCAGGCAGCCTTCGACCAGGAGCGTGCGGGCGAGGGCATGGATGAAGCTGCCGCCGACGATCGCCACGTCCAGCCGTGCTGCGGTAAAATTGGTGCAGGCGTTCTTGTCGAAGGTGACCTTGGCGGTGGCGTAGCGCGCCTGGGGCAGGAGCACGTTGGTCAGGTCGATGAGCTCGCGGTCGCTGCCAGCCGGCCGGTCGGTGATGCTGTAGCCCCATTTCAGCCGCGGCGCGATTGGGCGCTCGCGGTTGATCTCGGCCAGCATCGCGTCGGTGGCGTGCGCCACGCCGAGCGCGTTCCAATGCACGCCGCCCTGGGGGAAAATATCGATCTCGTAGCGGCCGCGCAGCCCATGGGCGAGGGTGGCGAGGTCGACGAAGCGCACGCCCGCCTCGCGCAGCATGCGCGTGTAGACGGGCAGGTACTGGTGGCGGTCGAACGGCGTGCTGGCGCAGGCGAGGCGCGGCAGGAACGCTTCGGGCATGTGCGCCATCTTCGACGGGGTGATCACGTAGAGGAGCGTGTGGCCGCGCGCGGCGAAGGAATCCTGCAGCGCCTTCAGCTTCGGGATAAAGGCGCGCGCCTTGCCCTCGAGCACGGCGACGTCGCGGCGGCAGTACTCGTCGACGTAGGCCTGCTCGATGAGCTGGCCGTGCTCGCCGGCGACCACGCCGGGCGCGCCGTAGGCGCCGAATAGCTTGTAGCGGACTTGGTTGGCGATGCGGATGAGGGGCGGGCGCAGGGGGTTGGCGTCGCTCACCGCCTGCATAGCGGACTTTTGCAAAGCACCGTCGGCGAAGGCGCCGAGCGTCGCGGGCACGGTTGCCGGGTCCTCGGTGACGCCGGAGAGCTGGCGGCCGATCTTGATCACGAGCTTGGGTGCGAAGTCGGCGGCGCCAAGGTTCCATAGCGTCAGCACCGGCAACAGCAGCAGCATCCCGGCGGCGAGAGGCCGCCAGTTGCTGCTTTTGGTGGACGCTTCGGCCATAGCTAAAACCTGAAGTAAATGAATGGCTTGAATGGCACAGCGAGCGCCCGGCCGCAGGCGATGGCCCACAGCAAGACGAGCGCGATGGCGGCAAGGCGGCGCACCAGAAGATTGGTCTCATAGGCCCGCACCAGCGGCGCCCACAGCGGCGTCGCTGGCAAGAGGCAGAGAATAACGGCCACTGTGGCGGTAATCGGGACGTCCACGGGCACCGGCACGAGTGCGGCGGCGGGCGCCCGGCCGGCAAGCGCGGCGAGGAAGCCCGCCAGATGCTCGACGGACGTGGTGCGGAAGATCGCCCAGCCCAGCATCACCACCAAGAGCGTGAAGGCGGTGGAGACGAGCGCGCCGGCGCGGTCGAGCGCCCGCCCGAGAAACATCCGCTCCAACGTGAGGAAAAGGCCGTTGTAGGCGCCCCACAAGACGAAGTTCCAGCTCGCCCCGTGCCACACCCCGGAGAGCAGAAAGCAGATCCACAAGTTAACGTAAGTACGAATCTCGCCGCGGCGATTGCCGCCGAGGGGCACGTAGAGATACTCGCGGATCCAGCTCGTCAGCGACATGTGCCAGCGCTGCCAGAACTCGGTGAGCGAGCGGGCGATGTACGGCATCGCGAAGTTTTCCTTGAGCCGGAAGCCGAGCATGCGGGCGATGCCGATCGCCATGTCGGAATAGGCGGAGAAGTCGAAGTAGATCTGCAGCGTGAAGCAGACGAGGCCGAGTGCGGCGGAGCCGGAGGAGAGGGAGGCGGCGTCCGCGCCGAACACGCGGTCGGCGTAGACCCCGAGCGGGTCGGCGATGAGGATCTTCTTCGCCATGCCGCGGGCGGTGCGCAGGAAGCCCTCCTCGATGTCGGCCCGGGCGACCGGCAGGGGGTCGGCGACCTGCCGCTCCATCTCGTGGTATTTCAGGATCGGCCCGGCGAGGAGCTTGGGAAACAGAAAAACGAACAGGGAATAGTCGACGAAGCTGCGGGCCGGCTTCGTCAGCCCGCGGTAGCAGTCGACGAGGTAGGAGATCTTCTCGAAGACGACGAACGACACGCCGATGGGGAGCGCAATCTGCAGGAGCGGCATCTGCGCGCCGGAAAACGGCTTCAGCACCAGATTGAGGTTGGCGGCAATGAAGTCGGCGTACTTGTAGAAGATCAGGATGCCGAGGTTGAGGGCGATGCCGGCGATGAGGTAGGCGCGCCGGGCGGGCTCGGCGGCGGCCGCTGCGATGCGCTGCGACAGCCAGTAGTCGATCAGCGCCGAGACCAGCACCACCGGCACGAACAGCGGCTCGCCCCAGGTGTAGAAGGCGAGGCTCGCCAGGATCAGCGCCCATTTCTTGGCGCGGACGCGCTGCTCGATCAGCAGATAGAGGGCGTAGAAAGCGGGAAACAGGAACAGGGCGAAGAAGGGCTCGTGAAACAGCATGCTTCGTCACGCCCCGTGCCCAAACCCGCCGACCGGTCACGGTCATAACGAGCCGGCGGGCAAGCGTCCAACGGCAAGCTCACAATTCGAAGTCTGCCGCGGCGGGCTTCCTGTTGATATCTCTGGGCAAATTACGCAGTTGCAAATCATTTGCAACTAGCTAGGATGCGGCCTGAGGAGAATCGATGGCGCTGGAATCCACGACCGCGAATGGCGACGCCGGATGGCGCCGCCCGCGCGGCCGCCCCTCGCTCGCCGAGGTTTTCGGCACTATCCGCACCCGGCCGAGCGGGCCGATGTGGCGCAAGCTCGTGGCCTTCCTCGGCCCCGGCTACCTCGTCGCCGTCGGCTACATGGACCCGGGCAACTGGGCGACGTCGCTCGCCGGCGGCTCCAAGTTCGGCTACGCGCTGCTGACCATCGCGCTCCTCTCCAACATGATGGCGATCCTACTGCAGGCGCTGTGCGCGCGCCTCGGCATCGGCGCCGGTCGGGATCTGGCGCAGGCGTGCCGCGACGCCTTTCCCCGCGCCGTTTCCTGGCCGTTGTGGTTGCTCGCCGAGATCGCCATCTGCGCCACCGATTTGGCCGAGGTGATCGGCACGGCCATCGGCCTCAATCTTCTGTTCGGCATTCCGCTCGAGCTCGGCGTCTTGATCACGGCGGCCGACGTTTTCCTCATCCTGTGGCTGCAGAACATCGGCTTCCGTTGGATCGAGGCGTTGATCGTGACGCTGCTTGGCGTCATCGCGGTGTGCTTTGCGATCCAGATCGCGATGGCCAATCCGGACTGGGCTGCGGTGATCCGCGGCTTCGCGCCGACGACCGAGATCGTGCGCAATCCGGACATGCTCTATCTCGCGATCGGTATCATCGGCGCGACCGTGATGCCGCATAATCTCTATCTGCACTCGGGCGTGGTGCAGACGCGTAACTTCGGCGACACGATCTCCGGAGAAACGCGAGGCGATCACGCTCGCCACCATCGATTCCACCGTGGCGCTGATGTTTGCGCTCCTGATTAACGCCTCGATCCTGATTTTGGCCGCCGCCACCTTCAACCGCACCGGCCAGACCGAGGTGAGCGAGCTTGGCGCCGTGCACGCGCTGATCGCGCCGTTGCTCGGCTCCGCCTGGGCGCCGACGCTGTTCGGCATCGCGCTCCTCTGCTGCGGGCTCAACTCGACGGTGACGGCGACGCTAGCCGGCCAGATCGTCATGGAAGGCTTTATCGACATCCGGCTGCCGCCGTGGGCGCGGCGGCTGGTGACCCGCGGCATCGCCATCGTGCCGGCGGCCGGGGTGACGATCTGGTTCGGCGAGGCGGGAACGGCCAAGCTCCTGATCCTGAGCCAGGTGATCCTCGGCCTGGCGCTGCCGTTCTCCATCGTGCCGCTGGTTCTGTTCACCGCCGACCGGAAGAAGCTCGGCGAGCTCGTGGCAGCGCGCTGGGTGACGGTGCTTGCGGCGATCACCGCGGCGATCCTCATCGCGCTCAATATCAAGCTGTTATGGGACGTGGCGACGGGTTAGCGACTGCCGCGAAGTCTCAGACTTCGACCCGCTGCCAGCCATCCTGGCCGAGGCGCTCCTGCGGCAGGAAGCGGCGTTTGTAATCCATCTTCGGCGAGCCATCGACCCAGTAGCCGAGATAGACGTGCGGCAAGCCGAGGCGTTGCGCGCGTGCGATGTGATCGAGGATCACGTAGGTGCCGAGCGAGCGGCCGCGCGCCTCGGGATCGTAGAACGAGTACACCATGGACAATCCGTCGGCGAGCGTATCGGTCAGCGCGACCGCCAACAGCGGGCCGGTGCCGCGGCCGGTGATGATGGTGTCGGGGCCGCGGCGGCGATATTCGATCAGCTTCGAGCGCACGTGGCTGTCCTCGATCATCATGGAATAGTCGAGCACGCTCATGTCCACCATGCCGCCGTCGGCGTGGCGGGTGTCGAGATAGGCGCGGAACAGCGAGTATTGCTCGGCCGTCGGCTGCGCCGAGCCGGCGTGGCCGATCAGGTCGTCGTTCGCCGCGAGCACGCGACGAAAGGTGCGCGTCGACTCGAACTCCTGCGCCAGCACGCGCACCGACACGCAGGCGCGGCAGGTCTCGCACGCCGGGCGATAGGCGATCGACTGCGAGCGGCGGAAGCCGCCCTGCGTCAAGAGGTCGTTCACCTCCGGCGCCCGCTCGCCGACGAGGTGGGTGAAGACCTTGCGCTCCTGGCGGCCGGGCAGGTACGGGCACGACGCCGGGCTGGTCAGGAAGAACTGCGGGGTGTCGCGCGGCTGCTGCGTCACCGATTGCCCCTTGGATTCGCTTTCGGCCTAAGGATCGCGCTTCTCGTCGATTTCGACAAGCGGCTCAAGAGCGGCGCAATTGCGCGGCGCGGGCCTCGTTGTTCACCACAACGGTGCCACAAAGGAAGTCGTGCAGCAGGCGTTTGCGGGCATTGAGGGGGCCGATGAGCAGGATCAGGGGCGTGAACACGCTGACCGCGATCCAGAACAGGACCACGTGCACGGCGCCGAGCAGAAAGTACATGGGCGCGCCGTACCAGAGCCGCATCTCCAGATCCATGGCGCGCATGCCGAGCGTGGCCGACGCGGGCGAGCCGAGCGTCGAGCCGAAATAGACGACGGCGAGGATCACCGAGATCGGGCCGACGAGAAAGAACAACAGCCAGCCGAGCCCAAGGGTGACGATGCCGAAGAGCGCGATGAAGGTCACCAGGGCGGCCATGAGGATCGCCAGGATCGCCCAATCGATGATGAACGCGAACACGCGGCGGGACAGCACGCCCTGGAAGTATTCCGGCTGCGTCGCCGGATCGTAGGCGTGGGGGCGGACACCGGGCGCGGTCTCGAGACGGGGAGCGTCGGTCATGCGGCCTCCTGTGGCTCGCCGATAGTTGGGTGTTGTCCGGGCGGGGCGCAAGCGGTTCGCCGCGGCGCGCGCTACATGACAGAATGGGCCTGGCCGCCATCCCGGGGTGGGGACGATCCATGGATTTCGAGCTCTCCGAGGAACAGCGCGCCTTCCGCGACGTGGCGCGCGAATTCGCCCGCCTGGAGATGGCGCCGTACGCCCGCGAATGGGACGAGGATTGCGTCTTTCCGGTCGAGGCGCTGCGCAAGGCCGCCGAGCTCGGCTTCGGCGGCATTTACGTCAAAGGCGACGTGGGCGGTTCGGCGCTGAGCCGCCTCGACGCCGCACTCATCTTCGAGGAGCTGGCGCAAGGCTGCGTGTCGACTGCGGCCTACATCTCCATCCACAACATGGCGGCGTGGATGATCGACGCCTTCGCCGCCGATCCGCAGCGCGAGCGCTGGCTGCCGGACCTTTGCACCATGCAGAAGTTCGCGAGCTACTGCCTGACCGAGCCCGAGGCGGGCTCCGACGCGGCTGCGCCTGCGCACCCGCGCGCGCCGCGATGGCGACCACTACGTGCTCGACGGCGAGAAGGCGTTCATCTCCGGCGCGGGCGAAGCCGACGTCTACGTGGTCATGGCGCGCACCGGCGGCGAGGGGGCGAACGGCATCTCCACCTTCGTGGTGGAGAAGGGGACGCCCGGGCTCTCCTTCGGCGGCGCAGGAGAAGAAGCTCGGCTGGCACTCGCAGCCGACGGCGTCGGTGATCTTCCGTGACTGTCGCGTGCCGGCGGAGCACCGCATCAACGACGAAGGCATGGGCTTCCGCATCGCCATGAGCGGCCTCGACGGCGGCCGGCTCAACATCGCGGCGTGCTCGTTAGGCGGCGCGCAATTCTGCCTTGACCGCACGCTCGCCTACATGCGCGAGCGCAAGCAGTTCGGCCAACGCATCGCCGATTTCCAGGCGCTGCAATTCCGTGTCGCCGACTACGCCACCGAGATCGAGGCGGCGCGGCTGATGCTGTGGCGCGCGGCGGTGGCGGTGCAAAGCCAAGCGCCCGACGCCACCAAGCTCGCGGCGATGGCCAAGCGCTTCGCCACCGACATCGCGTTCGAGGCGGTGAACGGCTGCCTGCAGCTGCACGGCGGCTACGGCTATCTGCGCGACCATCCCATCGAGCGCGTGCTGCGCGACGTACGCGTGCACCAGATCCTGGAAGGCACCAACGAGATCATGCGCGTGATCGTGGCACGGAACCTGTTAGGAAATTGAGGAGGCTGGGATGGCAAGGCGACTTTGCACCGTTCTCCTTTTCGTTGCCGCCGCGCTCGGCTCCGCCCACGCCCAGAGCTACCCGACCCGGCCGATCACCCTCGTCGTGCCGTTCCCGCCCGGCGGCAGCACCTCGGTGGTGGCGCGCATCGTGGCCGAGCGCATGGCCGCGACCCTCGGCCAGCAGATCGTGGTCGACAACCGCGGCGGCGCCGGCGGCACCATCGCGGCGCGGGCCTTCGTCAACGCGCCGCCCGACGGCTACACCATCTTCCTCGGCTACTCGGGCACGATCGCGATCGCGCCGAGCCTCTATCCCGACGTCGGCTTCGACCCGCGCAAGGACTTCGCCCCGATCGGCCGCATCGGATGGGCGCCGGCGGTGCTCGTGGTGCACCCGAGCTTTCCGGCGCGCTCCGCCGCCGAGCTGATCGCGCTCGCCAAGGAGAAGCCGGGCTCCGTCAACTTCGGCTCGGCCGGGGTCGGCAGCCTGACGCACATCGCCGCCGAGCTCTTCGCCAGCATGGCGGGCGTGAAGCTCATGCACATTCCCTACAAGGGATCGGGGCCGGTGCTTTCCGATCTCCTCGGCGGTCACATCCCCATGTCGTTCACGCCGATCCCGGTGGCGCACGGCCCGGTGGCGGCGGGGATGTTGCGGGCGCTCGCCGTCACCAGCGTCACGCGCACGGCGCTTCTTCCCGAGGTACCCACCGTGGCGGAGACCGGGCTCCCCGGCTACGAGGCGGTGCTGCGCTACGGCCTGCTCGCGCCCAAGGGAACGCCGCGGCCGATCATCGAGCGGCTGAACAAGGAGCTGCGCGCGGCGCTGCAGATCGGAGGAGGTGCTGAGGCGCCTTGTCACCGAGGGGGCCGAGGCGCTGCCGAGCACGCCCGAGGAATATGCCGCCGACATCGACCAGGAAGAGACCAAGTGGTCCGCCATCGTCAAGGCGGCGGGCATCAAGGCGGAATGACTTAGCGCGACCGCGCCGCCTCGCGCCCGGCGGAGTTGCCGGCGATGCGGCCGAACACGGCGCCCGCCATCAGCCCGGTGCCGCCGGGATAGTTGAAATAGAACAGGCCGCCGACCATCTCGCCGGCGGCGTAGCAGCCCGGGGATCGGCGCCGCCGTCGGTATCGAGCACGCGCGCGTCGCGGTCGATCTTGACGCCGCCGAAGGTGAAGGTGATGCCGCAGGTGACGGCGTAGGCCTCGAACGGCGGCTCGTCGATCGTGTTCGCCCAGTTCGATTTCGGCGATCGCGAGGCCCTGCGGTGCCGCGGCCGTCCTTGACGTTGGGATCGAACGGCACGTCGTTCTGCACGGCGGCGTTGTAGGCCTTGATCGTGGCGAGCGCGCCTTCCGGGTCGACGTCGTCGAGCTTCTGCACCAGCTCCTCGAGCGTGTCGGCGCGCGCCTTGGTGACGCGCTTGATGCGGTACTCGTCGCGCAGCAGGTGCAGCGACCTTGTTGTCGAAGACCTGCCAGGCGAACTGGCCGGGCTGCGTCAGGATCACGCGGCCGTATTTGGCATAGGTGTAGTTGCGGAAATCGGCGCCCTCGTCGACGAAGCGCTCGCCGTTGGCGTTGACCATGATGCCGAACGGATAGCAGTGCTTCTGGAAATTGTCGCCGACGGCGAGGTCGCCGAACTCCGGCGCGTTGCGGTCCCAGCCCACCGCGTGGCAGCCGGACCAGTTGCCGGTCGGCATGGCGCCGACGTCGAGCGCCATGCGGATGCCGTCGCCGGTGTTGAAGCGGGTGCCGCGCACCTTGGCGAGGTCCCAGCCGGGGCCGAGATAGCGCGTGCGCCATTCGGCGTTGGCCTGGAAGCCGCCGGCGGCGAGCACGACGCCTTCGCGTCGACCTCGACGCGTCTTGCCGCCGTGGCGTGACGCGCACGCCGTTGACGCCCGCGTCGTCGGCGATGAGCGCGGTGCGCGCGCGCCTCGTAGGCGATCTGCGACGCCGCGCTTCTTGGCGCTCGCGGTCAGCGCCTCGACGAGGCCGGGGCCGCCGCCCCACGCCTCGATCGTCAGCCCGCCCCAGAACTTGAACTTGCCGTCGATCTTGAACGCCTGGCGGCCCATAGATCGGGCTGGAAGCGCACGCCCTTGCTCGCGCATCCAGTGCATGGTGTCGCGGCTCTCGCGGCACGAGGAGCTCGCAGAGATCGGGGTCGGTGCGATACTCGGTGACGCGGCCCATGTCGTCGAAGAACTGGTCCTCGGTGTAGGTGCCGAAATCGGTGCTGGCGATCTCCGCGTCGCTGAGGTCGGGCATCAGCTGGCGCAGATCGTCGACGCCGTCGTAGACGCAGCGGATGGCGCCGGCGGTGAAGCGGCTAGTTGCCGCCGGCCTCCGCTTCCGGCGCGCGCTCGAGCACCAGCACCGAGACGCCGTGCTCGGCCGCGGCGAGCGCCGCGCACAGCGCGGCGTTGCCGCCGCCGACCACGACCACGTCGCTCTTGTCGGGGAGCATCGAGTTCACCCCAGCGAATGCCGGGCGGTTTTAGCGGATCGCGGCATGGTCAGCCACCGGCCGGTCTTGTAACACTGTCGGCACGAGGGTGCGGAAGGAGCGGCGGTGGCGGGCGAGGCGGAGATCCTGTTCGAGGAGCGCGGTGCCGCCGGCATCGTCACGCTCAACCGGCCGCAGGCGCTGAATGCGCTCAGTCTGCGCATGCTAACGGCGCTGCGGGCGCAGCTCTCGACCTGGGCGGGCGAGCCCGCGATCACCCGCGTGGTCATCCGCGGCGCCGGCGAGCGGGCGTTCTCCGCCGGGGGCGATCTCCGCGAGATCTACGATCTGCATCAGGCGGGCAGGACCGACGAGGCGCCCGGGTTCTGGCGCGTGGAATATCCCCTGAACGCCGCGATCAAACGCTACCCCAAGCCCTACGTCGCGCTCGTCGACGGCATCGTCATGGGCGGCGGCGTCGGCGCGTCCATGCACGGCGACTTCCGCGTCGCCGGCGACCGCTTCCGCTTCGCCATGCCGGAGGTCGGCATCGGCTTCTTCCCCGACGTGGGCGCGACCTTCCTCTTGCCGCGGCTGCCGGGCAAGGTGGGCACGTATCTGGCGCTCACCGGCGCACGCCTCGACGCGGGCGACGCCATCGCGCTCGGGCTCGCCACCGACCGGGTGCCGTCGAAGGAATTTCCGGCGCTCACCGAAGCGCTCGCCGCTGGCCAGGACGTCCACGGCACCATCGCCGCCTTCACCGTCGCCCCGGAGGCGCCGCCGTTGGCGCCGCGCCGCGCGGTCATCGACCGCGCCTTCGCCGGTGCCAGCGTCGAGTATATTCTGCAAAACCTCGACGAAGCCGGGAGCGGCGAGGGCGACGACGCCGCCTTCGCCCGCGACACCGCCGCGACCATCCGCACCAAGGCGCCGCTTTCGCTCAAGATCGCCCTCGAGCAGATGAAGCGCGGCCCCGGCCTTGATTTCGCCAACGCCATGCGCACGGAGTTCCGCATTCTCGTCCGCGTCGCGCATGGCCACGACTTCTACGAGGGAATCCGCGCCGTGGTGGTCGACAAGGACAACGCGCCGCGCTGGGATCCGCCGACGCTCGACGCCGTGAGCGAGGCGATGGTGGCGCGCCATTTCGCACCGCTGCCGCGCGAGGAGGAGTTGAAGCTTTGAGCTTGATGGACGACCCCGCCGACGAGCCCATTGGGCCCGCCACCGTCGAGCTCGGGCCGTGGCAGCGCCGGCTCGCCACCTTCCACCGCATCGCCGGCGGCTTCATGATCTTCAAGGGCCTGCTGCATTGGGGCACGCTGTTCGGCCTCGACGGCACCGATTTCATGAAGGAGGCGGCGGCGGCGCAGTGGTCGGTGGTGTTCTTCGCCATCGTCGATCTCGCCGCGGGGGTCGCGCTCTGGCTCGGCTCGCCGTGGGGCGCGTCGCTGTGGTTCATGACGGTGGCGGCGCAGCTCTTCGCCGACGTGGTGTATTTGGATCACTCGGGCATGATGGTGGTGTTGTCCATCGTCGAGATCCTGCTGGTGGCGGTGTACGTGCTGCTGCGCTTCCGCGCTCATTCGGAAAAGCATTCGCGCTAGGGAGGACGTCAAAATGCGGATCGGCTTCATCGGCCTCGGCAACATGGGGCTGCCCATGGCGCTGAACCTCGCCAAAGCCGGCCACGCGGTGGCCGGGCATCGACGTGGCGCAGGCGGCGGTGGAAAAGCTCGCGGCTGGCGGCGGCAAGGCGGGAGCCGGCATCGCCGCGCTTGCGACAGACAGCGAGGCGATCGTCACCATGCTGCCGGCGGGCCAGCACGTGCGCGAGGTCTATCTCGGCGCTGACGGCATTCTCGCCAAGGCCAAGCCCGGCACGCTGCTGATCGATTCCTCCACCATCGATGTCGAGACCGCCCGCGCGGTCGCCGCCGAGGCGGCGAAGAAGGGCATGCTCATGCTCGACGCGCCGGTGTCGGGCGGCGTCGCGGGAGCGGCGGCGGCCACGCTCACCTTCATGGTGGGCGGGCCGGAGGAGGCGTTCGCCAAGGCCAAGCCCGTGCTCGAGGCCATGGGCAAGACCGTGGTGCACGCCGGCAGCGCCGGCGCCGGACAGGCGGCGAAGATCTGCAACAACATGATCCTCGGCTGCTCGATGATCGCGGTGTCGGAGGCGTTCGCGCTCGCCGAGAAGCTCGGGCTCGACAAGCAGAAGCTCTTCGACATCTCGTCGAAGTCGTCGGGCCAGTGCTGGTCGCTCACGACCTACTGTCCGGTGCCGGGCCCGGTGCCGGCGTCGCCGGCGAACCGCGACTACGCGCCCGGCTTCACCGCGGCGATGATGCTCAAGGACCTGAAGCTCGCCCAG
Organism: uncultured Alphaproteobacteria bacterium; assembly: GCA_963792635.1. Lineage (GTDB taxonomy): Bacteria > Pseudomonadota > Alphaproteobacteria > Rhizobiales > Xanthobacteraceae > DATNNN01. The sequence goes on along the minus strand of CAWBWX010000003.1, from coordinate 115,135 downwards.
GACGCGGCCAAGGCCGCGGGCGCCACGACGCCGCTCGGCGCCGAAGCGGCAGCGCTCTACGGCCGCTACGTGGAGAGCGGCGAGGGCGGCCGCGACTTCTCCGGCATCATCCAAATGCTGCGTGGACGGTAGCTTTGTCGGCGCCCGCTTATTGTGATCAAGGGCAACAGGAGGAAAAGTGATGAAGCGATATCAGACGATGGCGTTGTCCGTGCTTCGCGGGGGCGGCGATCGGCGCCGTTGCCGTCCACGGGCTGCACGCGCAAGCCAAGCCCGCGGCCTATGCCATCGTCGAGAACGACGTCAGAAATCCCGAGGCCTATGCCAGGGAGTTTGCACCGCTCGCCGGGAAGGCCCTCACCGAGGCGGGCGGAAAATTTCTGGCGCGTCGCGGCAGGATCGTGGCAGTTGACGGCGAGCCGCCCAAGAGCCCCGTCACCGTGCTCGCCTTCGAAAACGTGGAGAAGGCGCAAGCGGCCTTTGCCGGGCCCTACCGCGAGGCCAGGAAGATCGGCGACCAGTACGCCACGCACCGCATCTATATCGTCGAGGGTCTGCCGCAGTAGCGCTGACCTCGGCCGCGGCCTCTCCGCCATCCTTGGCAATGATCCGCGCGGCAGCGTGAATGAATTCCTGCGGGCGGCTGTCCCGCGGCGGCACGCCTCGCGGAATATATTGAATTTTATGGAGTTTTTAGCGGTCGTTCGCCGCCGTCAATCTTTCGTCAATCGTGTAAAGAGAGAAACTGTTTAGCCTGCAGTTTAAGCCTTCCTTTGCGCGCTCCCCCTATAACGATGCCACACGAGCGGAAACAATCCGCCGAACGAACAAGTTTAGTGGGGCGTCAAATGAAAAATGTAGCGCGCGCGGTCGCACCCGCGCCTTCCGATGAACGTGCGGAGATCAGGACGCCTTATCTCGAGGCGCTGACTCTGGTCGAGCGTCTGCATCGCCGGCTGCTCGACGTGATCAAGGACGAGTTCGATCGGCGCGGCCGCTCGGACATCAACGCGGTGCAGGCGTTGCTCCTGTACAACGTCGGCGACGCGGAGCTCACCGCCGGCGAGCTGCGCACGCGCGGCTACTACCTCGGCTCCAACGTGTCGTACAATCTCAAGAAGCTCGTGGAGATGGGCTACCTGCATCACCAGCGCTCGCGGATCGACCGCCGCTCGGTGCGCATCTCGCTCACCGACAAGGGTCGCGAGGTGCGCGACATCGTCGAGGCGCTGTACAAGAAGCACGTGTCGACCATCGAGCAGGTGGGCGGCATCCGCGGCGACGACCTGCAGGTGCTGAACAAGGCGCTGCAGCGGCTCGAGCGCTTCTGGACCGACCAGATCCTCTACCGGCTGTAAGCGCGAATTTTTTGGAGGTCCAAGGCGGAATCGCCGGGCGAAAGCCCGGCGGTTTTGTTTTTCGATACCTCTCGGCTAGCCGTCCATGCGCCTTGTTTTGCGATTGCGCGGTCGTCCCGCGTCCTACCTCCTGTAGATAAAGCCGTTTTAGGAACGCATTCACAATCGCGTGAGAACTTATCCCCACCTGGCGAACCTCCGTTAAGTTCCGCCCGTCTCGATCCACTTGAAGGGGCGCGTGGCCAGCGAAACCTCGTGCGGATCGAGAGCGGTGGCCGGCAAAGAGGGTTCGCACCTCGTTTCGCCGGCGGTCCAAGCCGCAACGGCCCGGCGCGCCTGCCGCGCGTCACAGGACCTCTATTGGTGGTGTGCTCACGGCGTCGCCAAACGCCCGGAGAGCATGGCCGAGGGGTCCGCCAGCGGTGGATAGAGCATGGGCCGCGTGCGGAGCGCGGTTCGGTCAGTCCACCGGGGTTGCTGCGGAGCAAGCCGACTAAACACCGCGCGTGGGACGCCGGGATACTGGCGGAGTCCGCGTCGTTATCCGGCCCGGTAAGCATCGGTACCGCGAGGCGCCGAGGCCCGCGGGGTCCGTTGGCCCCGGCGTCCCGCGCCGCCCTTCTTCCGGCGGACGGAGTAAAGCGTACCCGAGCCCGCGGCGGAGGCCGCCTGCGGGAAGGATAAAACGCGTCATCGCGAGCGAACGAGGAAACCGGCAGCCAGTGGCAATCCCCGGATTCCATCGGTAGAACATCGCACTATCCGGAACGTTTTCTCCTCCCGGCCGTTGGGTTGCGCATGAAACCCCTTCCCGATAAGTCGCCGCCCGCTGTCGAGCAACGCTTCGAGCTCCTGGTCAAGACGGTCGTCGACTACGCGATCTACATGCTCGACCCGGGCGGCTATCATCGTGAGCTGGAACGCCGGCGCCGAGCGCCTGAAGGGCTACACCGAGGCGGAAGTCCTCGGCCAGCACTTCTCGCTCTTCTTCACCGAGGACGATCGCGCCGCCGGCAAGCCCGGCGCGCGCTCTCGATACCGCGCGCGAGGCCGGCCGCTTCGAGGACGAGGGCTGGCGGGTGCGCAAGGACGGCACCCGCTTCTGGGCGCTGGCGGTGATCGACGCGATCCGCGACGCACAGGCGAGTCTCGTCGGCTTCGCCAAGATCACCCGCGACATGACCGAGCGCCGCGCCGCCGAGGAGGCGCTGCGCGCAGAGCGAGCGGCAGTTCCGCCTGCTGGTCGCGGGCGTGCGCGACTACGCCATCTACATGCTCGACCCGGCGGGCCATGTCGCCAACTGGAACGCCGGCGCCGAGCTCATCAAGGGCTATAGCGCCGAGGAGATCGTCGGCCAGCATTTCTCCGCGCTTCTACACCGAGGAGGACCGCGCCGCCGGCGTGCCGGCGCAGGCGCTCGCGACCGCGGCGCGCGACGGGCAAGTTCGAGGCGGAAGGCTGGCGCGTGCGCAAGGACGGCACCCGCTTCTGGGCCAGCGTGGTGATCGACGCGATCCACGACGAGGACGGGCAAGCTCGTCGGCTTCGCCAAGGTGACGCGCGACATCACCGAGCGGCAAGACGCGCCGAGCGCGCTCGAGCAAGCGCGCGAGCAGCTGTACCAGGCGCAGAAGATGGAAGCGATCGGCCAGCTGACCGGCGGCGTCGCCCACGACTTCAACAATCTCTTGACCGTGATCCTCGGCAATCTCGAGATCGCGCGCGACAATCTGGAATCTGGCCGCGAGGGCGCGGTGATGCGGGCGCTGCGCGCGGTGAACAACGGCGTGCGCGGCGCGCAGCGCGCCGCCACGCTCACCCAGCGCCTCTTGTCGTTCTCACGGCGCCAGGCGCTGGAGCCCAAGACGGTCGACGTCAACAAGGTGGTGGCGGGCGCGGCCGATTTCCTGCAGCAGTCGCTCGGCGAGAACATACAAGTGGAGATGGTGCGCTCGAGCGGCCTATGGCGGGTGGAGGCGGACCCGACGCATCTGGAGACCGCGATCTTCAACGTGGCGCTCAATGCCCGCGACGCCATGGCCAACGGCGGACGGCTCACCATCGAGACCGCCAACACCTATCTCGACGAGCGCTATTGCGCGGGGCAGGTCGACGTGAAGCCCGGGCAATACGTGCAGATCGCCGTCACCGACACCGGCGACGGTATGAGCAAGGAGGTAATCGATCGGGCGTTCGAGCCGTTCTTCACCACCAAGATCGTGGGCCAGGGCACCGGCCTCGGTTTGAGTCAGGTGTACGGCTTCGTCAAGCAGTCGGGCGGCCACGTGCGCATCTACAGCGAGCCGGGCGAGGGCACGACGGTGAAGATCTATCTGCCGCGCCAGTTCGACGCGGGTGCGGTCGAGGTGGAAACGAGCGAGGAGCCGGCCGACGGCGTCGGCGAGACCATCCTCGTGGTCGAGGACGATCAGGACGTGCGCGAGTACGTGGTGGAGCTCGTGCGCACCCTGAACTACCGTGTCTTGTCCGCCGCCGACGCCGACGGCGCGCTCGCCATCCTCGACAAGCGCGCGGAGCCGGTCGATTTCCTGCTCACCGACGTGGTGCTGCCGGGCATCAACGGCCGCCAGCTCGCCGAGCAGGTGCAGGCGCGGTTTCCCGGCATGAAAATCCTGTTCATGACCGGCTATTCGCGCAACGCCATCATCCATCACGGCCGGCTCGATCCGGGCGTGGAGATGATCCAGAAGCCCTTCACCAAGGACGCGATCGCGCTGCGCATTCGCGACCTCTTGGACCGGGACAAGGCGGCAGCGAAGTAGGCCACCCATGGATAGCGGTATGAGGGGGCCGCCACGCTTCATTTTGGGGGTATGGTGTGCTAATCGCGGCTCTCGACGCCATTCAAGGAGCCTTACATGTCCGTGACCGACGTCACGCGAACCCGTGACGCGAGCGTTTTTTTCGCCGCCGGCGTGGCCGAGGCGGACCCCGAGGTCGCGGCGGCGATCAAGGGCGAGCTCAGCCGCCAGCGCGACGAGATCGAGCTCATTGCCTCGGAGAACATCGTCAGCCGCGCCGTGCTTGAGGCGCAAGGCTCGGTGCTCACCAACAAGTACGCCGAAGGCTATCCCGGGCGGCGCTACTACGGCGGCTGCTACTGGGTCGACATCGTGGAGACGCTCGCCATCGAGCGGGCGAAGAAGCTCTTCCAGTGCGGCTTCGCCAACGTGCAGCCGAACTCGGGGAGCCAAGCGAACCAAGCGGCGTTCATGGCGGTGATGAAGCCGGGCGACACCTTCCTCGGCCTCAACCTCGCGGCGGGGGGACACCTCACCCACGGCTCGCCGGTGAATATGTCGGGCAAGTGGTTCCACGCCGTGCCCTACGGCGTGCGGCGCGACGACCAGCGCATCGACTACGACGAGGTTTTGAGCCTCGCGCGCGCGCACAAGCCAAAGGTGATCGTCGCCGGCGGCTCGGCTTATCCGCGGGTGATCGACTTCAAGCGCTTCCGCGCGATCGCCGACGAAGTGGGCGCGATCTTCATGGTGGACATGGCGCACTTCGCCGGTCTCGTCGCCGGCGGCCAGCACGCGAGTCCGTTCCCGCAAGCGCACATCGTCACCGCCACCACCCACAAGACCCTGCGCGGACCGCGCGGCGGCTTGATCCTGACCAACGACGAGGAGCTGGCGAAGAAGATCAACTCGGCCGTGTTCCCGGGTCTGCAGGGCGGGCCGCTTATGCACGTGATCGCCGGCAAGGCGGTGGCCTTCCGCGAGGCGCTTTCCCCGGACTATCGCATCTACGTGAAGAACGTGGTGGAGAACGCCAAGGCCTTGGCGGAAAATCTGCGCGGCCATGGCTTCACCATCGTCTCGGGCGGTACCGACACGCACCTGATGCTGGTGGACCTGCGCTCCAAGAACCTCACCGGCAAAGTCGCCGAGGAAGCGCTCGGCCGCGCCCGCATCACCACCAACAAGAACGGCATTCCGTTCGATCCGGCGCCACCGTCGATCACCTCGGGCGTGCGTCTCGGCTCGCCCGCCTGCACCACGCGCGGCTTCGGGGTGAAGGAGTTCCAGGAGGTGGGCGACCGCATCGCCGAGGTGCTCGACGTGTTGTCGCAGAACCAGAGCGAAGAAGAACTCGCACACCGAGGCGGCGGTGCGCGAGAAGGTGAAGCGGCTCGTCGCGCGCTTCCCTATCTACGGCTGACGAAGGCGAGGGGAATGCGCTGTCCGTTCTGCGGGAGCTTGGATACCCAGGTGAAGGATTCGCGGCCGAGCGAAGATTCGGCTGCGATCCGCCGGAGGCGGGTGTGCACGGCCTGCGGCCAGCGCTTCACCACCTTCGAGCGGGTGCAGTTGCGCGAGCTGATGGTGGTCAAGAGGAACGGGATGCGCATGCCCTTCGACCGCGACAAGCTCGTGCGCTCCCTGGAAGTGGCGCTGCGCAAGCGGCCGGTGGACCCGGAGCGGATCGAGCGCATGGTGTCCGGGCTCGTGCGTCGCCTGGAGAGCCTGGGCGAGAGCGAGATTCCGTCCGCCACCATCGGCGAGCTGGTCATGGAAGGCCTGAAGCAGCTCGACGACGTGGCCTACGTTCGCTTCGCGTCGGTCTACCGCAACTTCCGCGAGGCCAAGGATTTCGAGAGCGTGCTCGACGAGCTGCAAGGCGAGGGCGAGCGCTCCGGATCGCGCTCATGACCGCGCAGGCCCGCGTGAGCAAGGCGCCCGATACATTCGAGGCGCAGGACGCGCGGCTCATGACGGCGGCTTTGTCGCTCGGCCGGCGCAACCTCGGATCGACCTGGCCCAATCCGGCGGTGGGTGCGCTCGTCGTCGGCATGGAAGGCAGCGAGCCCGTGGTCATCGCCCGCGGCTTCACCGCCAAGGGCGGACGTCCGCACGCGGAAGCGGTGGCGCTCGCCGCCGCGGGCGAGCGGGCGCGGGGCACGATGCTCTACGTCACGCTCGAGCCGTGCGCGCCGCATGGCGCCATGGCGCCGTGCGCCAACGCCATTATTGCGGCGGGCGTCGCCCGCGTCGTGCTGCCCATGGAGGATCCCAACCCGCTGATTTCCGGCAAGGGCGTGGCACTCCTGAAGGGCGCGAGCGTGTCGGTGACCACCGGGGTGTGCGCGGCGGAAGCGGCGCTCGCGCACGCCGGCCATATCCGCCGGGTCAAAGGCGGACGCCCGCACATCATTCTCAAGCTTGCGGTGTCGGCCGACGGCAAGTCGGGTCTCGCCGGCCGCCGGCCGGTGGATATCTCCGGCGACGCTTCGCGCGCCGAAGCGCACATGCTGCGCGCGGTATGCGACGCGGTGGTGGTGGGCGTCGGCACCGTGGTGGCCGACGACCCGATCCTCACCTGCCGCCTGCCGGGGATGCACGACCGCTCGCCGATCCGCATCGTGCTCGACGGCAGCCTGCGCACGCCGCTCGGCTCGCGGCTGGTGAAATCGGCGCGCGACGTGCCGCTGTGGCTCGTCGCCTGCGACGATGCGCCGGCGGCGGCAGAGGCGAAGCTCAAGGCGGCGGGGGCCGAGGTGCTGCGCGTCTCCCGCGGCGCTGGCGGCAAGCTCGATCTCTCCGCCGCGTTCAAGGCGCTGGGCGCGCGCGGGCTGACGCGCCTTCTCGTCGAGGGGGGACCTATTCTCTCGGCGGCCCTGATCAAGGCCGATCTCGTGGACGAAGCGGTGGTGGTGCAGTCGCCCAAGGTGCTGGGCGAGGGCGACCTGCCGGCGATCGACGGCCTGCCGCTCGCGGCGTTGCTCGAAAATCCAAAGCTGCGGGTCATCGATCGCCGCGCCGTGGGACCGGACCGGCTTACGCGCTTGGTGCGCTGATGTTCACAGGCATCATCGGCGACGTGGGCAAAGTCGCCGCCATCAAGGAGCGCAAGGACTTGCGCCGCCTGCGCGTCGCCACGCGCTACGATCCCAAGTCGATCAAGATCGGCGCCTCGATCGCGCTCGACGGCGCCTGCTTCACGGTGGTGGCCAAGGGCCGCCCGCGCTGGTTCGAGGTGGAGATCGGCGCAGAGTCTCTCAAGGTCACGACCGCGGGCAAATGGAAAGTCGGCGAGCGCGTCAATCTCGAGCGCGCGCTCACCGCCGGTGACGAGATCGGCGGGCATCTGGTCTCGGGCCATGTCGATGGCGTCGCCCAGATCGTGGCGCGCGACGACCGCGACGGCATGGCGAACTTTCGCCTGCGCGCGCCGCGCGCGCTCGCGCGCTTCATCGCGCCCAAGGGTTCGGTGACGCTCGACGGCATCTCGCTCACGGTGAACGAGGTGGCCGGCGACGAGTTCGGCGTCTTCGTCATCCCGCACACGCTCAAGGCGACGAACTGGGACAAGGCCAAGGCGGGCGACGAGGTCAACCTCGAAGTGGACTTGATCGCGCGCTATCTCGCCCGGCTTGCCGAGGCGCCTTGAGCCCTGTACCGCACTGTCATGGCCACCTCATCACGTCGTAAGCGACCAGCCGAAGCACCGATTCCCGGCGCGCGCATCCTCGTGATCGAGGCGCGCTTCCACGAGAAGATCGCCGACGAGCTCGTGGCCGGCGCGCGGGCGCGCCTTGCGGAAGCCGAGGTCGAGGTCGAGCACGTGCAGGTACCGGGGTCGCTCGAAATTCCCGTCGCCGCGGCGATCCTGCTCGACGCCGCCGAGCGCGGCGGCCGGCGCTACGACGGGGTGCTGGCGCTCGGCTGCGTGATCAAAGGGCAGACCGCTCACTTCGATATCGTCGCCGGTGAATCGGCGCGCGCGCTCATGGAGCTCGGCATCAGCGGCGTGCCGGTGGGCAACGGCATCCTCACGGTGAAGACCGAGGCGCAGGCCAAGGTGCGGGCCAAGCCGAGCGGCGAGGACAAGGGGGGCGAGGCGGCGTCGGCCGTGCTCGCGCTCGTGCGCATCGCCCGCGGGCAGAAGAGCGCCTAGCCATGTCCGCCAAGCTGAGAGCCCGCAGCGCCGCGCGGCTTTCGGCCGTGCAGGCGCTCTATCAAATGGACGTTGGCGGCGCCGATCTCGGCGACATCGTCGCGGTATTCGACAGCGGATTGCTCAAAGTGCCCGGCGAGGACGAGCTGCCGGCGGCGGACGGCAAGTTCTTTCACGACGTGGTCACCGGTGTGGTGCGCGAGCAGCGCACGCTCGATCCGGTGGTGGATGCGGCGCTCGCGGCCGGCTGGCCGCTCGCCCGTGTCGAGGCGGTGCTGCGCGCCATCCTGCGCGCCGGCGCCTATGAGCTTCTCCACCGCGCCGACGTGCCGGCGCGCGTGGTAGTGAGCGAGTACGTGAACGTGGCGGGCGCTTTCCTCGACGGCGACGAGACCGGAATGGTGAACGCGGTGCTCGAGCAGATTGCGCGCGGCGCGCGCGGGCCCGAGTTCCAGGAGAGCGCGTCGGGGTAGCGATGGCCGCCAGGCGCACAGGAAGCGGCGAGGACCGCCTCATCGCGCGGCACTTCCGGCCGATCGCGAAGGATCCGGCGGCGCTCGGCCTCTTCGACGACGCGGCCATGCTGGCGTCGCCGGCGGAGGCCGACCTCGTCCTTACCGCTGACGCGATCGTCGCCGGCACCCATTTTTTTCCCGGCGATCCGGCGGACATGGTGGCGAAGAAGGCGCTCCGGGTGAATCTCTCCGATCTTGCCGCCAAGGGCGCGACGCCGCTGGGTGCGCTCCTCACCATCGCGCTGCCCAAGGGCACGGGCGATCGCTGGCTCGAGAAATTCGCCCACGGTCTCGGTACCGATTGCGCCCAGTACCGTTGTCCCTTGCTCGGGGGCGACACGGTGGCGACCAAAGGGCCGGTCGCGATCTCAATCACGGCGCTCGGCGAGGTGCCGCAGGGCCGCATGGTGCATCGATCCGGCGCCAAGGCGGGCGATGCGGTCATGGTGACGGGCACGATCGGCGACGCGGCGCTCGGGTTGCTCGCCCGGGACAATCCGCGACGTGCCGGATTGCGCCGTCTCGACCGCAAGGCGCGCGCGCACCTGGAGCGCCGCTATCTCCTGCCGCAACCGCGGCTCGCGCTCGCCGCGGCCATCCGCGAACATGCGACGGCGGCGATCGACGTGTCGGATGGCCTCGTGGGCGATCTCGCCAAACTCGCGGCCGCCTCGGGGCTCGGCGCACGCATCGCCACAGCAGGCGTGCCGCTGTCGCCGCCGGCGGCGCGCGCGGTCGCGGTCGAGCCTGGGCTGATGCGGACGGTTCTGACCGGTGGCGACGACTACGAAATCCTGGTCACGGTGCCCGAGGCGCGCCGCGCCGCGTTCGAGGCGGCGGCGGCGGCGGCCGGCGTTCCCGTCGCGGCGCTCGGCCGCATGCAGGCAGGCAAAGGTGTGGAAGTTCTGGGCGAAGGGGGCAAGCCGCTCAAGCTCGCGCGCCTCTCATTCAGCCATTTCTGAGCGTCGCGTGAGGGGCATGAAACCTGGGGTCGGCGGCTATCGCGCATTGCTTAGCGAGGCTCATTTTGGCAATGTCCGCGCCGCTTTCTAGGTTCCCGAAAAACACGCGCGCAAGCGCACGAGAAGGATGGGGTTCATGACTGCATTGTGGCTGATCATTGGCGCCGGCTTGCTTTCGATCGTCTACGGCATCTGGGCGACACGCTCGGTACTCGCCGCCGACGCCGGCTCGGCCCGCATGCAGGAGATCGCGGCGGCAATCCGCGAGGGCGCCCAGGCCTATCTGCGCCGCCAATACACCACCATCGCGATCGTCGGCGTGGTCGTGTTCGTGATCATCGGCTGGCTGCTGGGATGGCTGGTGGCGCTCGGCTTTGCGGTGGGCGCGGTGCTTTCCGGGCTCGCCGGCTTCATCGGCATGAACGTGTCGGTGCGGGCCAACGTGCGCACGGCCCAGGCCGCCACCCGCTCGCTCGCCGAGGGGCTCGAGCTCGCCTTTAAGTCCGGCGCCATCACCGGCATGCTGGTGGCGGGCCTCGCGCTTTTGGGTGTTACCGGGTACTTCGTCATCCTCACCCGCTTCCTCGGCTACGCGCCGGCTGACCGTTTGGTCATCGACGCGCTGGTGGCGCTCGGCTTCGGTGCGTCGCTGATCTCGATCTTCGCCCGTCTTGGCGGCGGCATCTTCACCAAAGGCGCTGACGTGGGCGGCGATCTCGTCGGCAAGGTTGAGGCCGGCATTCCCGAGGACGATCCGCGCAACCCGGCCACCATCGCCGACAACGTGGGCGACAACGTCGGCGACTGCGCCGGCATGGCGGCTGACCTGTTCGAGACCTACGCGGTGACGGTAGTCGCCACGATGGTGCTCGCCGCGATCTTCTTCGCCGGCACGCCGCTGCTTTTGCCCATGATGATCTACCCGCTCGCCATCGGCGGCGCCTGCATCGTGACCTCGATCATCGGCACCTTCTTCGTCAAGCTCGGACCGAGCCAGTCGATCATGGGGGCGCTGTACAAGGGCTTCATCGTGACGGCGATCCTGTCGCTGATAGCGGTCGCGATCGTTACCCAGGTGCTGATTGGCTACAACACGGGCCTGCGCACCGCGGGAGGCCTCGCCTTCACCGGCGGCGCGCTGTTCTGGTGCGGCGTGGTGGGCCTTGTCGTCACCGGCGCCATCATCTGGATCACGGAATACTATACCGGGATCGGCTATCGCCCGGTGAAGTCGATCGCCTCGGCCTCCGTCACCGGCCACGGCACCAACATCATCCAGGGCCTCGCGGTGTCGATGGAAGCGACGGCGCTGCCGGCGATCGTGATCATCGCGGGCATCATCATCACGTTCAAGCTGGCGGGCCTGTTCGGTATCGCGATTGCGGTCACCACCATGTTGGCGGTCGCCGGGTTCGTGGTGGCACTCGATGCTTTCGGTCCGGTCACCGACAACGCCGGCGGCATCGCCGAGATGGCGGGCCTGCCCAAGGACGTGCGCAAGGCCACCGACGCGCTCGATGCGGTCGGCAACACCACGAAGGCCGTGACCAAGGGCTACGCCATCGGCTCGGCGGGCCTCGGCGCGCTCGTGTTGTTCGCGGCGTACACGTCGGACCTGCAGTACTTCATCTCCAACGCGTCGCGCTTTCCGTACTTCCAGGGCGTGCGGCTCGATTTCTCGCTGTCCAATCCGTACGTGGTGGTCGGCCTCCTGTTCGGCGGGCTGTTGCCGTACCTCTTCGGCGCGCTCGGCATGCAAGCCGTCGGCCGCGCCGGCGGAGCGATCGTGGAAGAGGTGCGCCGGCAGTTCCGCGAGAAGCCCGGTATCATGAAGGGCACCGACCGGCCGGATTACTCGCGCGCAGTGGACCTGCTGACCAAGGCCGCGATCAAGGAAATGATCGTGCCGTCGCTGCTGCCGGTGCTCTCGCCGGTGGTCTGCTATTTCGCGATCTACTGGATCGAGGGAGGTGGTGCGGCGGGCAAGTCGGCGGCGTTCTCCGCGCTCGGCGCGATGCTCCTCGGCGTGATCGTCACGGGCCTCTTCGTTGCGATTTCGATGACCTCGGGCGGCGGCGCCTGGGACAACGCCAAGAAGTTCATCGAGGACGGCCACTTCGGCGGCAAAGGGTCGGAAGCCCACAAGGCGGCGGTGACCGGCGACACGGTGGGCGATCCCTACAAGGACACGGCGGGACCGGCGGTGAACCCGATGATCAAGATCACCAACATCGTGGCGCTCTTGCTGCTCGCCATCCTGTCGCACTGAGAATGCGCGTCTCGGGCGCGGCGTGAACGCCGCGTCCGCGACGGGCTCAGAACTGAATGGCGCGGAAGATTTGGCGGACGAGGCTCAGCTCCATGCCGCCGGTCGTGGTGGTGCGGCTGATGAAGTCGAAGATCTTGCCGTCCTTCATGCCGTAGTTGGCGATGCGCTCGACACGGCGGTCCTCGCTGAAGTAGACGGCGAGCACGCGCTGGTCGGTCACCTCGGGCTTCATGAAGGCGGCGCTCTGCTCGGTCTTCTGCGAGATGTAATAGAAGACCTCGCCCTGGACGGTCGCGACCGTGGACGGCGTGCCGAGCACGAGCAGCACCTGCTCTTGGCTGGCGCCGACCGGGACCTGCTCGAGAGCGGCCTCGTCAAGGACGTAGCCGCGCTGGTAGGATTTCGCGAACAGGCAGCCGCCGAGCATGATGGCGAGCGCGATCACCGCGACGAGTTGCCGCGCCTTGCGAGCGGTATCGGCGTTGAGAACGGCGGCGCGGGGCATGATGTGATGGCTCGGTCTTGTCACCGGGAGGCGCCTCAAGTAACCCGCAAGCACAGCAATTGCAACGCGGAATAGCCCATGTTTCAGAGCCTGCGGCGCCTTCGTCAGCGCCGCGAGACCATCGACCGGCTCTATGGCGCGATCGTGGCGCAAGCCCGCGCGCCGATCTTTTACGCCGATCTCGGCGTGCCGGATACCCTTTCCGGCCGTTTCGACATGATGGTGCTCCACGTCTACCTCGTCTACCGCCGGCTCGCGGCCGAATCCGAGACGCGGGTCGCTGGGCAGAACCTGTTCGATCGATTCTGCGCCGACATGGATGGCACCCTGCGTGAACGCGGGATCGGCGATCTCGCCGTGCCGCGCAAAATGCGGACGATCGGGGAAGCTTTCTACGGCCGCGCGCGGGTCTACGATGCGGCCCTTGCCGCGGCGGACGATGTGGCGCTGGCAGCGGCGCTGGAAAAGAATGTGTTCGCCGGGCCCGCAGGATTGCCTGAGCAGGCGCATCGGCTCGCCACCTATGTGCGGCGCACCGAAGCGTTTCTGGCGCAGCTCAGCACTGAGGCAATTGTTGGCGGGTCGTTGTCGTTTCCCCAGCCGGCGGAGGCGGGTGCATGAGCACGGCTTCCTGGACCCATCCGGTGGCAGTGGCGGATTTGCCGTCCGAGGGCGCGCTCTTCGAGCTCGCGCCCGACGAGACGACACGCGCGGCACTTGCCCACCACGTGGGGTTGCTGGCGCTGCCGTCCCTGCGTGCCCGCCTCAAGGTGATACCCATAGGTAAGGGCGCCCTGGTCGAGGGAGATTTCGCGGCAACCGTGCGCCAGAGCTGCGTGGTGAGTTCTCGAGGCCTTCGACGCAGAGGTGCGCGAGGTCATCGCCGTCCGCTTTGCGCCGGACGCGGCGGCGGATCCCGGTCCGGTTGTCGAACTCGGCGAGCACGATCCGCCCGATCCGCTGCTGGGCAGCGCAGTGGATCTCGCGGCGGTCGTCACGGAATTCCTCGCGCTGGCGATCGATCCCTATCCGCGCAAGCCTGGAGCGGTGTTTGTAACACCCGTGGAGTTGAAGGATCCGACCGCGTCTCCGTTCGCGGCGCTCGACAAGTTGAAGGGCACGCAAGACAAGAAGTAGGCGCCAATTGTTGCGCTGCGGCGCGCCTTGTGTCCGGGACATGAAGCGCTATTGTCCGACCGCTCCGGCCTTGGCCGGGATTTTCGATGCCCCCGAGAACCGAGTTCCGAGGCCATTCCGTCCGCCATGTCCAGACGCCTGCGCATCGCGCTCGACGCCATGGGAGGCGACCACGGTCCGGCGATCGTGGTGCCGGGGGCCGACATTGCCGCCGCCCGTCATCCGGAGGCGGAGTTCATTCTATTCGGCGACGAGGCGCAGATCGCCCCACTCTTGACCCGTCACGCGCGGTTGGCGGAGCGAGTGCGGCTGGTGCACACCGACATCGCTGTGCGCATGGACGACAAGCCTAGCCAGGCTCTGCGCAAGGGCCGCCGGCACTCCTCCATGTGGCTCGCACTCGAAGCCGTGAAGCGTGGTGAGGCGGATGTCGCCGTATCGGCCGGTAATACCGGCGCGCTCATGGCCATGGCCAAGTTCTGTCTCAAGACCATGCAGGGCATCGAGCGACCGTCGATCGCGGCGATCTGGCCAACGTTGCGCGGCGAGACGATCGTGCTCGATATGGGTGCCTCCATCGGTGCGGAGGCGAACAACCTTGTGGATATGGCGGTGATGGGCGCGGCTATGGCGCGGGTGGTTTTCGGCATCGAGCGGCCTACGGTGGGGCTCCTTAACGTCGGCGTTGAGGAAATCAAAGGGATTGAAGAAGTGAAAGAAGCAAACCGTCTTCTGCGCGAGCTCGAACTGCCGCACCTCGACTATCACGGCTTCGTGGAGGGCGACGACATCAGCAAAGGTACCGTCGACGTCGTGGTGACGGAAGGCTTTTCCGGCAACATCGCGTTGAAGACGGCGGAAGGTACCGCGCGTCAGATCGGCGAATATCTGCGCTTGGCGTTGAATCGCACCTGGCGCGCCCGCCTCGGTTATTTGCTTGCACGGGGGGCCTTCAATGTGCTGCGTGAGAAGATGGACCCGCGCAAAATGAACGGAGGCCTGTTCCTCGGCCTCAACGGGCTCGTCATCAAGAGCCATGGCGGAACCGATGCGGAGGGCATCGCCGCCGCGCTCGATCTCGGCTACGACGTGGCTCATCACGAGCTCATTCATCGCATCGCCGCCAACATCGCCCGCTCAGAAAGCGGATTGCGCACGGCCGAGCGGGTGGCTTCGTGAGCGTAACCCGGTCGGTCATTCGTGGGGTCGGGGCGTACCTACCGGCGCGCGTCATGACCAACGCTGATCTCTCCCAGCTCGTCGACACCGACGACCAATGGATCATCCAGCGCACGGGCATCCGCGAACGGCGAATTGCCGCCAAGGATGAGCTAACTTCGGACCTCGGGCTGAAGGCCGCTCGCGCGGCGCTCGCTGACGCCAAGATGGATGCGAGTGACATCGATCTCATCGTGCTCGCCACCTCGACGCCGGATCAGACCTTCCCCGCCACGGCCGTGACGATCCAGGCCGGGTTGGGCATCACCAAGGGCGCCGCCTTCGACCTGCAAGCCGTATGCTCCGGCTTCATCTACGCGCTGTGCATGGCGGATGGCCTGCTTCGCTCCGGTGCTTTTCGCCGGGCATTGGTCATTGGTGCCGAAACCTTCTCGCGCATCCTGGACTGGACCGACCGGGCGACGTGCGTTCTTTTCGGAGATGGGGCAGGCGCCGTGGTGTTGGAAGCGATCGAACAGCCCGGCAACCGTGAGGATCGCGGTGTGCTTACTACGCAGCTTCGTGCCGATGGCCGCTATCGCTCGAAGCTCTATGTCGATGGCGGTCCATCCTCGACGGGCACGATCGGACATCTGCGCATGGAGGGTCGCGAGGTTTTTCGCTTCGCGGTGGGCATGGTCACCGAGGTCGTCGAGGCTGCATTCAAGGCGACCGGCTATGGGCCAAAGGACATCGATTGGTTCGTGCCCCATCAGGCGAACAAGCGGATTATCGACGGCAGCGCCCATAAACTGGGCATAGCCCCCGAAAAAATCGTCGTGACCGTGGACCGGCACGGCAATACCTCGGCGGCATCGATCCCGCTGGCCTTGGCCGAAGCCGCCGCCGATGGCCGTATCCGCCCGGGGCAGCTTGTGCTCCTGGAGGCGATGGGGGGTGGGTTTACTTGGGCTTCGGCGCTCGTGCGCTGGTGAGTTGTTGACCGCGCTGGAAAGCACGAATATCGTTTGAATTCAGAAGCATAGTTACGCGGCCGGAAGCATCTACAGGGGGGCGGCAATGGCCGAGAGGACGGTAACGCGTGCGGATTTGAGTGAGGTGGTTTACCAAAAGGTTGGGCTTTCCCGGACCGAATCGGCGGCTTTGGTGGAGCTTGTGTTGCGCGAAATCTCCGACTGCCTGGCGCGGGGCGAGAACGTGAAGCTCTCTTCGTTCGGTTCGTTTGTGGTGCGCCAAAAGGGGCGGCGCATCGGACGAAATCCCAAGACCGGTGAAGAAGTACCGATTGAACCACGGCGCGTAATGGTCTTCAAACCTTCGAATATTCTGAAGAGCCGAATCAACGACGGCAAAAAGCGCTGAACGCATTCACGGAGACGACGTGGAGAAGGGTCCCGACGCCTTCCGCACCATCAGCGAGGTCGCTGACGACCTCGATCTGCCGCAACATGTCCTGCGTTTCTGGGAAACCCGTTTCGGACAGATCAAGCCGCTGAAGCGCGGCGGCGGCCGGCGCTATTACCGGCCGGACGACGTGGATCTCCTGCGTGGCATCCGCCATCTGTTGTACGGCGAGGGATACACCATCCGCGGGGTGCAGCAGATCCTGCGCGAGCAGGGCGTGCGTCACGTTCAGTCGGTGGGCCGCTCGGTGGAGGTCTTGTCGCCGAAGCCGGCGACGCCGGCCGATGTCGGCCATCCGGGGCGCGCTGAAGGCGAGGGTTTCGGCGGCATCTTCAATCTTATTCCGTCGCTGCGCGGGGCGCGCGCCGACGACGCGCCGGACCTGCCACGCATCGTCGAGGTACCAGTTCCACGGCCATTCGACGGCGACAATGGGGACGACGTGGTGTTCGCGTTTCATAAGGCGCCGGCGCCGGAACCCGAGCGTCGGGCAACGGTTATGCGAGCGGGCGAGGAAGAGGAATCGGCCCGCCGCCCGGCGACCGAGATCGCTCGCCTCACGCCGGAGCAAATCCGATTGTTGAAGTCGACGCTGTTCGAGCTCGGCGAGTGCCAGCGCATGCTCGATGCGGCAAGCGGGCGCGAGGCGTGAACTAACGCTGTCGACGCCCGGTGCCGGTTCCGCTGCACGAAGTCTTGCGCCATGTGGGATTTTTCAGGCCGCGGCGAAGCTACCGCTTCGCTCGGCGCTGAGATGATTCAGAAACTGCTCACCCAGGCGGGGCGCGCAGGCGAGATCAACAGCTTGCTCCATGACGGCCCAAAGCGGCATGGTTGACGCCGGCTTCGGGGAGACGCGCGGTGGGCGACCATATCCTTGCGATCGACGAAGGTACGACGTCGACCCGCGCGTTGATATTCGATCGCGGCGGACGCCCGCTCGCTACGGCGCAACGGGAGATCCGCCAGTTTTATCCGGCGGACGGTTGGGTTGAGCACGATCCTGAAGAAATCTGGACGGCCACGCGAGCCGTGTGTCGCGACGCCGTTGTCAAAGCAGGCCTCACCGCGGCCGATATCGCCGCCATCGGCATCACCAACCAGCGCGAGACCACGCTCGTCTGGGACCGGCGCACCGGTGCGCCGATCCACAACGCGATCGTGTGGCAGGATCGGCGCACCGCCGAGCTATGCCGCGACTTGGTGCGCGACGGCGCCGAGGAGCTCATCACCAAGCGCACCGGGCTCGTTGTCGATCCTTATTTCTCCGCGAGCAAGCTCGCGTGGCTACTGGATCACGTGTCCGGGGCGCGGGCGCGGGCGGAGAAGGGCGAGCTTGCCTTCGGCACGGTCGACAGCTTCCTCCTGTTTCGGCTCACCGGCGGCAAGGTGCACGCAACCGACGCCACCAACGCATCGCGCACGTCGCTCTATGACATCGTGCGTCAGGACTGGGACGAAGAACTCCTTCGCATCTTCCGCGTCCCAGCGCCGCTTCTGCCGCGCGTGCTCGACAGTGCCGCCGACTTCGGTATCGCCGACGCCGACTTCCTGGGCGCACCTGTGCCGATTCTGGGCATCGCCGGCGACCAGCAAGCAAGCCTCATCGGTCAGGGATGCTTCAGCCCGGGCATGATCAAGAGCACGTTCGGCACCGGCTGCTTCACGCTCATGAACGTGGGTGAGCGGCCGGTGGCATCGAAGCATCGTCTGTTGACCACCATCGGCTATCGTTTGAACGGCAGGCCCGTCTACGCGCTCGAGGGCGCGATCTTCGCCGCCGGCGTCGCGGTGCAATGGCTGCGCGACGGACTGAAGCTGATCGAGAACGCGGCCGCGTCGGAAGCCATGGCCGCGGGTCTTGACGGCACCGGTGGCGTCTATCTCGTGCCTGCCTTTACCGGTCTCGGCGCGCCGCACTGGGCACCCACCGCGCGCGGCGCCATCCTCGGTATCACCCGCGACACGCGGGTCGAGCACGTGGTCCGCGCGGCGCTGGAATCGGTCTGCTATCAGATGCGCGACCTGATGGGCGCCATGGGCGAGGATGGCGGCGTCAAGCTCGCGGCGCTGCGCGTCGATGGCGGCATGGCGGCGAACAACTGGATGCTCCAGTTTCTTAGCGACATGCTGGAGCTGCCGGTGGAGCGGCCGGCGCTTACCGAGACCACAGCATTTGGTGCCGCGTGCCTGGCGGCGTTTCAGGCGGGGCTCTGCGCCTCGCCGGCGGAGTTCGGCGCCGGCATAAGGATCGAACGGCGCTTCGTGCCATCGATGCCCGGTCCGCGGCGGGACGCGCTTTACCAAGGCTGGAAGCAGGCGGTAGCGCGGGTGCTGGCGCGCGTGTAAGGACGAGGGCCCAACAACCGCCGCGTTTTCCCGGCAATGGCGGGGCGAGGGCGGCGCTTTCGGGGGAGAGCGGTGGCAATTCGGAATTCACGCGGGCTTGTTGCCGCAGGCATCGTTTTTGCGACGGCGTTGAGCGCGGAGGCGCAGAACACCTGTCCGCTGCCGCGCGATCCCGGCGGTGCGGCGCGGGTGGTCGGCGGCTGGCCGGCGCGACTTGGCCATTGGCCCGGGCAGGCGGCGCTCCGCTTCGTCGATAAGGTGAGCGGTGAGGCCCGCTACACCTGCGGCGGCACCGTCATCGATCCGGAATTCGTGCTCACTGCCGCCCACTGCTTCGGCGAGGACGGAGTGGAGCAAATCAAATTCGTGGACGGCGCCTGGCGCATGGCCGGCAACGAAGATCAGGTGCTGCAGGTGGTGGTGGGTGTTGCCGACCTCAGCGACGTGAACGACGAGAGCACGGTCAACGTTCTCGAGGTGGCCGAGGTGGTGCGTCACGAAAGCTACGTCAGCCCCAAGCAGGGTGACGACGTGGCGCTGGTGCGGCTCGCCAAGCCGTGGAGCGGCCCACGCATGCGCGTGGCCCTCGAGGAAAAGGAGAACCCGCGCGTGGCGAGCGGGCCGAGCGGCATGGTGTTCACCGCCGGCTTCGGCAAGACGCGTCAGGACATGGGCAGCGACTGGTTCAAGACCAAGCTCGGCAAGGACTTCCAGGCCGGATCGCGGACGCTGCAGGAAGCCTCCGTTCCGCTGGTGTCCACGCCGGTGTGTGCTCGCAGCTATCGAGGCAGCACCGTAGGCGCGGGCCAGCTCTGCGCCGGGTTCGCCGTGGGCAAGCGCGACAGTTGCCAGGGCGACAGCGGCGGACCGCTGGTCGCGGTCGACGCCGACGCCTGTCCCTATCAGGTTGGCGTCGTCAGCTGGGGCAAGGGCTGCGCCGAGCCGGAGAACTACGGCATCTATACCCGCATCTCCGCCTATGCGGGTTGGCTGAAGGAGCGCGTGCCCAGTCTGGGGTCGGCGCGACCGATCGCGGTTGCGACTGCCGGCAAGCGCGCTTCGGGCGCTCGCGTTGCCGACGTGGTGGAGCCGCTGGAGAGCGCGGTGAAGCCGCACGTACGGGAAGAGGGGGTGCAGCTCCAGATTCTGGAAGGTCGGCACTTGCAGCTCGGCAGGACGATCACCATCGAGCTCGTCAGCCCGATTGCCGGCCATGTCATTCTCTTCGACATCGGGCCCACGGGTGACGTCACGCAGCTGCTTCCCAGCGAGAACGACAGCATCGAGGTGCGCTCCGGCGAGCGTCAGACGCTCACGCGCAAGACCGCGATCCGTGCCATCGAGCCAAAGGGCCGGGGCAAGCTGGTGGCGATGATCGCGCCGCCGGGGGTGAACCTGAAGCCGTTCGTGGCCGCGCCGCAGCGCCTTTCGCGCGGGCTGGTGGCGGAGCCGCGGCCGGTGGATTTCCTCGCTAACCTCGTGGCGGAAGTCCGTGCCACGGAAGACTTCAGGCAGCAGCCGTGGCCTTGCGGCGGAAGCACCCGCGGCAAAGCTGCGCTGGGGCTATGCCGCCGTCGATTATGAGATCGTCGACTGAGCCGCGGCGTTTTGGAAATAGAAATGGTCGGAGCGGCGAGATTTGAACTCGCGACCCCTAGTCCCCCAGACTAGTGCGCTAACCGGGCTGCGCCACGCTCCGACCGGGCGCGGAACTATAGGCAGTCGCGGCCGATGGCGCAACGCGCGAGCGGACGGCGACCGCGCCCGCCCACAGCACGCCGACCAACAGCCAGAAGTGGCGCCAGTGGTCGCTGTCGATGATCGCACCTTCGATGGCGACGCCGGCAAACGTGGCCCAGGCGGCAAGAAGCATGGGCCGCCACGGGGTTTCCGCCAGCGCGGCGCGAAAGCCGATCCACAAGGTCGTTACTACGAGCGCGAGATAGCTGATGCCGCCAATCCAGCCGGCGGTGATGAAGGAATTGAGATAGACGTTATGCGGGTCCTCGGGGAAAATCCGCGCGAATGCATAGGGCCCGATGCCGAACGGCCGGTCCAGCGCGAGGAGCACGCCGGACAGTTGCCGGCCAAAGCGGCCGAGTTGTCCCACGTCGTAGCTTTGCCCCAGTGACGCCCGCTCGGCGAACAGGCTTTCGACGCCGCGCAACGACAGCAGCGCGCCGATCACCAACGCGAGCAAGAGCAATCCCATCAGGCTTGCTGCGATGATGCGCGCCCGCTCCCCCGTCCTTTTGCTGATGTAGAACAGTAGGCTGACATAGAGGAGTGCGGAGACGGCCAAATGCACCCACGCCCCGCGCGAGAAAGTGAGGAAAAGAGCCGCAGCGAACAGCGCCACGAGCACGCCGCCGCCGATCGCCTCGTGCAGGCGGCCGGTCAGCACGCGCCTCAGCGCGAGTAGCGACGGCAGCATCAGGAACGGGCCCAGCACGTTCGGATCGTTGAATGTGCCCTTGGCGCGGCCGTAGAGCAGCGTGGCATCGGCGCCGGGAATGAGGTGGAAGTAGCCGAGAATGGCTACCACGGCCACGATCACCGCCGCCGCCGTGTACCCGGCGAACAGAAGCTTCATCCGGCGTTCGGTGTCCTCGGCGAGCGCGCAGGCATAGAACAGCGCGGTGGCGGTGAGGAACCACGATACGGCGGCCCAGATCAGCGCCTTGTCGCGTGCCAGCACCGGTACGATCGTGATCGCGATGCCGACGTTGTACAGAACCAGCAGGAAGAGGAGAGGCAAGTGGCCCGGCCGCAGCGGCAGGCCGCTGAGGAAAAACACCACCAACGCGGCAAGGGCCACGATTTCGTAGGGCGAAGGCTCGATGAAAACAAAGCCGCCGGCGAAGCCCGCGAGCCACAGCATGAGCCGTCGCAGGCGCGCAAGCGCGAGCGCCGCGGGCAACGCTCCCGCCGCGGCCGCCATCAGTAGGCGTTCTCGGTCTTGATCAGCGCGAATGGCGTGCGCGCGAGAATGTAGAGGTCGAATAGCACCGACCAGTTCTCGATGTAGTAAAGATCGTGCTCGACGCGGCGCTGGATCTTCTCGTCGGTGTCGGTTTCGCCGCGCCAGCCGTTGATCTGCGCCCAGCCGGTGATGCCGGGCTTGACGCGATGGCGAGCGAAGTAGCCGTCGACCACCTCGTCGTAGAGCTGGTTCTGCCGCCTTGGCGTGAACCGCGTGCGGCCGCGGGCCGACGAGCGACAGGTTGCCTTTGAGCACGACGTTGATGAGCTGCGGCAGCTCGTCGAGGCTCGATCTTGCGCAGGAAGCGGCCGATGCGGGTGACGCGCGGGTCGTCCTTGGTCACGAGCTTCGCCGCGGTGGCGTCGGACTGATCGACGTACATCGAGCGGAACTTGTAGACTTCGATCAGCTCGTTGTTGAAGCCGTAGCGCCTCTGCTTGAAGAATGCGGGGCCGCTGCTGTCGAGCTTGATCAGGAGCGCGACCACGGCCATCACCGGCAGCGCGCGAGCAGCAAAAGCCCGCCGACGATGCGGTCGAATAGCCACTTGAGCGCGAAGTTCCAGTCGGCGATGGGCTTGTCGAAGACGTCGAGCACCGGCACGTTGCCGATGTAGGAATAGGCGCGCGGCCGAAAGCGCAGCTTGGAGGTGTGGGCGGCGAGCCGGATGTCGACCGGCAGGACCCAGAGCTTGCGCACCATCTGCAGCACGCGCTCCTCGGCGGTGATCGGCAGCGACACGAACAGAAGGTCGATGCGGGTGCGCCGCGCGAATTCGACGAGATCGTCGACGGTGCCGAGCTTGGGAACGTCGGCGACGCGGGCGGGCGAGCGGTCGTCGCCGCGGTCGTCGAACACGCCGCGGATGTCGAGATCGGAATCGCGCTGGGCTTCGAGCGCGTGGATGAGCGATTCGCCCGGCCCGCCGCCGCCGACGATCACCGTGCGGCGCACCAGACGGCCCTCGCGCGTCCAGTGACGCACCAGTGTCGCGGTTATGAGGCGAAGCCCGTACAGCATGAACAGGCCTGTGCCAAAGAAGCTCGCGGCCCATACGCGGCTATACATCCCTTCGAACTTGGCGAAGAAGGCGACGGCAAACGCGAGGAGGAAGATTGCCGCCCACACGACGCCGAGCCGGCTCAACTGATGCACGTGGGTGCGCAACGTCGCTACGTCGTAGAGATCGGCAACGTGAAAGGCCGCGACTGCGGCACCGGCAATGGCGAGCGACGCTGCCACGTAACGCAGCGCGAAGCCTTCGTCGGCGTACAGGTAAAGAAGATAGACCGCGAAGCCGAGCGCGCCGATGAGCGCAAACTCGAGGAGACGAATCGCGCCGGCAAGCACGACAGGGGAGACCGAGGCACGCACGGGTTCTGCCGCGATGGCGCGGGCGAGCGAGCCGAGCTCGCGCTGCGGCTTGCGCGTGGCGCGCGTGCCGACCACGCCTGCGGCGGCCGACTGCGCCTCGATGGCCCGCGTGATTTCGCGAGTGCCGGGTTCGATCATGGTATGCCGCGGTCCCTGTGGCCGGCCCCGTTGCTCCCCGGCCGGTTGTAAGGCGATACCTTACGCACTCTAACCAACAAGCGTGTGCGAAGGCTTAAATCCGCGATTAACCGTTAACCGGTCGTTGCCGAATGGCTTCGCGGTACGCCGCGAGAACTCCCTCGGCCATGGCGGTGGCGGAGAAGGCGGTGCCAATCCGCTCCCGCAAACGTTGCGCGGCGGCGGCGAGCTCCCGCGATTGGTCGAGAGCTGCGGCGATCGCGGTGGCGAGTGCCGCGGAATCGCCCGCCGGCAGCAAACGAACGGCATCGGGACCGAGGATCTCCGGGACGCCGCCCACCCTCGTCGCCAGCATCGGAACGCCGGCGGCACCGGCTTCAAGCACGATATAAGGAAGGGACTCGTGCTTGGACGGCACTACCAACAGCCGGCCGCGCCGGAAGCCCTCGCGCGCGGGCATGGCGCCAAGGAAATGCGTGGCGCCGGCGACGCCTTGCTTAGCGGCGCGCTCGCGCAAAACCGCGGCGTCCGGTCCGTCGCCGACAATGGCCGCGGTCACCGTGCGGCCGCCGCGGGCAAGGCTGCCAAGCGCATCGATCAGAACGTCGACGCCCTTGATATCGCGCAGCTCGCCGATGAACACGATATCGGCCGCGTCGGCGGCGGGTGCGACGGGCGCGAGATCGGCCTCCAGCACACCGTTGTGCACGACCCGCACCAATACTCGCGGCTCTCCGACTTTGTCGCGAAACACGGAGGCGCCATAGGCGCTCTCGAACAGGAAGAGATCGGTGCGGCGGGCGAGCAGGCGTTCGGCGGTCAGATAGAAGATGCCGAGCGGCGATCGCTTGGAATAATGCAGGCTGCCGCCGTGCGGCGTATAGACGCGAAGCGCACTGCCGGCGGCAAGACGCGCGTAGGCGCCGCCCTTGGCGCCATGACCGTGCAGCACGTCGGCGCCGCTTTCGCGGGCGCGTTCGCTCACGTGGCGGACCGCGGCGATATCGCGCAGACCGATGTGACGGCTCATGGGCTCACGAGTGATCCCGAGCTGAAGCAACGGCGCGAGCTCGTTTAATTTTGTTTCGGCAGCGCTGCCGCCGCTTTCCGAGTCCGCGACAATGCCCACCGCATGACCGCGCTCGGCCTGCAGGCGCGCCAAGTCGACTACGTGGCGAAACAGTCCACCGACGGGCGCACGCAGGACGTGGAGTACGCGAAGCGGGCGCACCTCGCTCAGAACCAGCGTTCCTCGACGGTGATGGTGTCGCCCGGCCGCACCGGGAAGGAGAGGGGCACGGCCTCGTGTATGATCTGGCCGCGCACCACGCGGGCGACCACCGCGCCGTTGCGTTGCGCCCGCGGCGTGTAGCCGCCGGCGACCGCGATCGCCTTCTCCACGGTGAGGTCGTTCACGTAAGAGTACTGCCCGGCGGCGGTTACCTCGCCGAGCACGAAGAACGGCCGATACGATTCGACCTCCACCGCCACGTGCGGCTCGCGCACGTAGCCGTCGCGCAGGCGCGCGGCGATCACTCGGGAAAGCTGCTCGGTGGTGCGGATCGCGCGCTTCCACCTGGGCGATCAGCGGCATGTTGATCTTGCCGGCCGCGTCCACCGCGTAGGAGTTGGACAAACCCTCCTGGCCGAATACCACCACGCGCAGCTTGTCGCCGGGGCCGAGGAGATAGGGCTGCTCGATGGCCGGATCGACCCGGCCGGCAAGCGTCGGCGCGCAGGCGCCAAGGGCGAGCGTCAGGCCGAGCAGGACCAGGCGGGAAAACATGTACGGCCCCAGGGTTTTCTGTGCTTGTCGGCCAATTCTTAGGGGCGGCATGGTTAATGAACCCTCACTGCCAGCCCGTCGCTTCGGGCCGCCATTAACATTCCGGCAACCTTAATGATTTCTTGTGTCACCTCGGTTCGACGGAGTGCTTCGGCATGTCGCGCGAAGGTGCCTATGCGGGCGCCGAAATACCGGCAGAGACGGGCGAGGGCGCGCTCGATCTCACCGCGCTCGGCCGCGCCATCTGGCACAAGCGGCGCTGGATCGCCATTCCGACGCTCGCCGCCGCGTTCTTGAGCTTCGTTGCGGTCAACCTGGTGACGCCGCGCTACAAGTCCGAGACGCGCATCCTCATCGAGAGCCGCGAGACCGCCTACAACCGGCCGGACGGCGAGCGCCTGGTCGACCGCGACCGCACGCCGATCGACGAGCAGGCGGTGCAGAGCCAGGTGCAACTCGTGCAGTCGCGCGACCTCGCGCGCAAGGTGGTGCGCGACCTCAAGCTCGCCGAACGGTCCGAGTTCGAGCCCGCGGTGGGGTGGTCGTTGTTCTACGGCCCGCTGTCGTTCGTCGGCTTCGGCCGCGATCTTTCGCGCATGTCGGCCGAGGAGAGGGTGCTCGAGCGCTACTACGAGCGGCTGAACGTCTACCCGATCGAGCAATCCCGCGTCATCGTCATCGAGTTCCAGTCGCAGGACCCCGATCTCGCCGCCGCCGTCGCCAACAAGATCGCCGAGGAATATCTCACCTTCCAACAGCAGGCCAAGCGCGAGGCCATGCGCCAGGCAAGCCAGTGGCTGGCGAACGAGATCGGCATCCTGCGCACCAAGGTTGCCGAAGCCGAGGCGCAGCGTCGAGGAATTCCGCGCGCGCTCCAACCTGTACATCGGGCCGAACAACAATACGCTGAACGCGCAGGGGCTGGGCGAGCTCAACTCGCAGCTCGGGCTGGCGCGTTCGCAAAAGGCGGATCCGGAATCCAAGGCGCGGACGACCCGCGAGCTGTTGCGCTCGGGACGCGTGGTGGACGCGACCGACGTTACCAGCTCCGAATTGATCCGCCGGCTGAACGAGCAGCGCGTCACCTTGCGGGCGCAGCTCGCCGAGCAGTCGGCGACGCTCGGGCCGCTGCACCCGCGCATCAAGGAGCTCAAGGCGCAGATCGCCGACATCGAGGCGCAAATCCGTCTCGAGGCGGAAAAGCTTGCGCGCTCCTTCGAGAACGACGCGCGCATCGCCGGCGCTCGCATCGAGACGCTGACGGCGACGCTCGACCAGCTGAAGAAATTGTCCTCCACCGGCGAGGACGTGCAGTTGCGCGCGCTCGAGCGCGAGGCCAAGGCGCAGCGCGACCTCCTCGAATTGTATCTGGCGCGCTATCGCGATGTGAGCGCGCGCGAATCGCCCGACGCGGTGCCGCCCGACGCGCGCGTCATCTCGCGCGCGGTGGCGTCGGCGACGCCGTATTTCCCGAAGAAGCTGCCGATCGTGCTGGTGGCGACGCTGGCTACGCTTCTTCTGATGGTGGCGTTCATCGCCACGGGGGAGCTCCTGGGCGGGAATATCTACCAACGGGTCGGCGCGCTTGCCGCCGCCGCCCCTGCGCCGCGACCCGCGCCTGCGCCCGCACCGGCGCCCAATTCCAATTCCAATTCCAACCCAAAGCTTCCCGCCTGGATGCGCGCTCGTGAGGTGGCGAAGGCTCCGTCGGTGGAACCGCCCACCGAGCTGCCTGACGAACTGCTGCCGTCCATTGTCCGCCCGCCCGAGCCGGTCTCGGCCGTGGAGAGCGAGACGGCGGCTGTCGACGCGGCACCTGCGGTGCCGGAGGCGCCGCCGGCGCCCCAGCCGCCGCCTGCGCCACCGCTCGAATTGCTCGCCGACCAGGTGCGCCGGCTCGGCCAGGGCAGCGTGGTGGTGACGCCGGCCAACCCCGGCGACGGCGCGCCGCGGGTGGCGATTGCGCTCGCGAGCACGCTCGCCAACGGCCGCGCCAACACCGTGCTGGTCAGCCTCGACGGCGAGGGCAACGCCACATTTACCGCCGATCCTGACGCGCCGGGTGCAGCCGATCTATTCGCCGGCCGGGCGTCGTTCGCCGAAGTCATCCGCCGCGACCCCACCGGCCGCGTGCACGTGATCGGTGCCGGGCGCGTCAACGGCGGCATCGAGGCGCTCTTAGCGCAGCCGCGGCTCGCGATCCTGATCGGGGCGCTGGCGCGCACCTACGACCACGTCATCGTCGCGACGCCGGCGCTTGCCGGGGTCGCGGGCGCCGAACGCCTGGCGCAGTTTGCGCGCATGACGGTGCTGGTGACGACCTCCGGCGCCGACGATGCGGTCGGCGACCTCGCCGCGCGCGGCTTCCACAACGTGGTGCTGTTCGACCCGGCCGATCTCGAGCGATCGCTGCCGATCGCCTGATCAGCGCACCAAGCGGCGCAGGCGCGCCGCGAGACGCATCAGATAGGGCGAGCGCTTGGCCAAACGCTTGAGGCGGCCGGTGAGCATGAGCGCCGGCGCGAGCAGGCGGCCGCGAGGGCTCAGCGGCACGAACACGTCGAACAGCGGCTCCGGCTCGTTGCAGAAGTGCGCCTTGTAGCGCGCCTCGCCGACCCCGAGATCGAAGATCGCCGTCCCGCGCTCGGCGCAGTCCTTGATCACGTGCAGCATCAGGATCAGCCCCGGGCTCTGCCGCGCGTTCTCGCCGAGGGTGTAGGAGTTGAACATCGAGCAGAAGCGGCGCCCGTCGTTGATGCAGCCGAACACGGCGAGCACCTCGCCGTCGATCTCCAGACCATGCAGCTCGATCGTCGGATTGCCGTGGGCGAGGCCGCGATGGCAGGCTTCGCGCAGGAAATTCTGCACTGCCGGACTGCCGAGCGAGTTGTCGATGCCTTGCTCGGCCAAGCGGCCGGCCTTCTGGGCCATGAACGCCTGGAAGAAGCGATCGACCTCCGCCGCCGTGCGGGCGCGCGCGTAGCGGTAGCCGGCGAGCTGCTTCAGCCGATTTTCCTTCTTGCGTAGCGTGCGGCGCGAATCGCGGCCGAGCTGGCTCATCACGATCTCTTCGTAGGAGCGGCCACCGAGGGAGAAGCGATAGCCGAAGCTCGGCGACGGCTGGCCGCCGAGCGCCGCGAACGGATTGGCGAGACCCTCCCAGCGCTCGGGCTGATTGAGCAGCGCGAGCGCGTCGACGTCGGGTGCTTCCGCCTGGAGGCGGGCGAGCACGGCGTCGAGCGCGCCGAGCCGGGGCGCCGTCGCGCCGCCACGGCCCAAAATTGAAGTTCGCATGCTTGCCGCCAAGGAAACGCGCGAGCGTAAACGGCCCGAGCCGCCACTTGCCGAGCGGCAAGAGGAAGAGCGGCTCGCCGGACTCGCCGCGCCCGAGCACGATCAAAGGCTCGAAGCCCCAGGCCGCGCCCACGTGGCGCTGCCAGGCGGCGATCCAATCGAAGCGTTGGTAGGGCGTGAGCGTGCCGTCGCGCTCGAGCGCGCGCCACGGCGCCTCGGCGGCAGCGAGATCGGTGATGATCTCGACGCGGGCGAGCAGGGCGCGCGGACGGCTCACGGCCGCGCTTTCGCTCGCGCGCGCCGGTCGTCCGTCGAGCTCGATGACGCTCGCCTTGCCGATCATGCTTAATGCCTCATTAAGGCCGTCGCTTGCCGTGATGGGACCAAGCTTGCAAAACTTCCTCAACATTCCGTTGGCATGATCGCGCGGCATCGGGGTTTGGTCGGGGCCATGGCTGATCTGCGCAACACGGTTTTTCGCGTCGGGCTGGAGACCTTGTATTTCTCCGGCGCTCATCACGCGTTTCGCCCGTTCTATGGCGGCGTCGGCGCCATCCTGACGCTGCACCACGTGCGGCCGGCGCGGGCGGGGCTTTCCAGCCCAACCGGCTCCTGGAAGTGGAACCGCGGTTTCTCGAGCGGGTGATCGTCCGGCTGAAGAAGCGGGGCGTCGAGCTCGTCGGTCTCGACGAGGTGCATCGCCGACTTACGGAGCAGGATTTCGGCCGGCGATTTGTCGCCTTCACCTTCGACGACGGCTACCGCGACAACCTGGAGCATGCTTGGCCGATCCTCAAGCGCCACGACGTGCCGCTCACGCATGTTCGTGGCGACGAGCTTCCCCGACCGCCTTGGCGAGCTGTGGTGGGTGGTGCTCGAGCAGGTGATCGCCCAGAACAGCCGGCTCGTGGTGGAGATGGGCGGCAAGACGCGCTTTTTCGACTGCGCCGACGCGGCGGGCAAGCGCGAGAGCTACGCCCAGATCTACTGGTGGCTGCGCGGCCTCGACGACGAGCGTGAGCTGCGCGCGCGCGGTGCGGGATCTGGCGGCGCGCTACGGCGTCGACACGGCGGCGCCGTGCCGCGAGCTGTGCATGGACTGGCCGCAGATCGCCCGGCTCGCCGCCGATCCGCTGGTGAGCGTGGGGGCGCATACAGTGAACCACGTCATGCTGCGCCGCTGGGCGGAGGATGCGGCGCGGAGCGAGATGAAGCTTTCCGCCGACGTGATCGAGGCGGCGTTGGGCAAGCGGCCGCGCCACTTCGCCTTCCCGGTGGGCGATCCGACCTCGGCGGGGCCGCGCGAGTTCAAGCTTGCCGCCGAGCTCGGCTTCAAGACGGCGGTGACGACGCGGCCGGGCGTGCTGTTCGCCGCGCACCGCGCGCATCTCACGGCGCTGCCGCGGGTGTCGCTCAACGGCAATTTCCAGGCGCTGCGCTTCGTCGACGTGCTGCTCTCCGGCGCGCCGTTCGCGCTCACCAACAAGTTCCGCCGGTTGAACGCGGCGTAAGTTATTCAAAGCAGTCGTCTCCTTCTCGCGCGTCACTCTTCTTTTCACCTCTCCCCGTGGGGAGAGGGGACGTGCCGCACGCACAGCCGTTCTCCTTCCGCGAGCGGCGTTCGCTCCGAGTGTTGGTTACGCAACTGCGTCCGCCAGAGAAGGGCGGCGCGGGACGCCGGGGCCTTGCAGACCCCGCGGGCCTCGGCGCCTCGCAGTACCGAGGCAACCGTGACCGGACTTGACGCGGACTCCGCCGGTCGCCCGGCGTCCCGCACGCGGTGTTTAGTCGGCTTGCTCCGCAGCAACCCCGGTGGACTGACCGAACCGCGCTCCGCACGCGGCCCATGCTCTATCCACCGCTGGCGGACCCCTCGGCCATGCTCTACGGACGCTTGGCGACGCCGTGAGCACACCACCAAGAGAGGCCCTGTGACGCGCGGCAGGCGCGCCGGGCCGTTGCGGCTTGGGCCGCCGGCGAAACGAGGTGCGAACCCCCTTTGCCGGCCACCGCTCCCGATCCGCACCAAGGTTCGCAGGCCTTCGCGCCCCTTCCTTTGGATCGAGACGCGAGGACTATAATCTGGCCGCAAGAGTGGGGATAAGGTTTTTACAGAAATATGAACTTCCCAAATGCGTTTTGTCGCAAAGGGATACTGACCTCGGCATGCCCAGCCTTGTCCCGGCCGTTACAGGAAGCACATCGCGGAAGGCCCGCGAGGGCGTTCCGCCGCAGTGGAGGCGGGGAGCGGAACGCTGGTATGACAAGGGCGCCGATGCGCCGAAGGTTGGGCGCGGCAGGTTCGGGACGGACAGACAATGAGCGATCGGATGCGCCCGGTGCGGGCGTGGCTGTGGTGCCTGGCGGCGCTCATCGCGCTCATCGTGGTGGTGGGCGGCGCCACGCGGCTCACGGGTTCGGGCCTCTCCATCGTCGAGTGGCGGCCGGTGACCGGCGTGATCCCGCCGCTCTCCGCCGAAGCCTGGCAGGCGGCGTTCGAGGACTACCAAGAGATCCCACAGTACGCGGCGCAGAACCTCGGGATGACGCTCGAGGAATTCAAGGTGCTCTACTGGTGGGAGTGGACGCACCGGCTACTCGGGCGGCTCGCCGGCGTCGTCTTCCTCGTTCCGTTCATCGATCTTCTGGCGGCGCGGGCTCATCGACCGGGCGCTCGCCTGGAAGCTCGGCGCGCTGTTCGTGCTCGGCGGCATGCAAGGCGCGGTCGGCTGGTGGATGGTGGCCTCGGGCCTCGCCGAGCGCACCGACGTGAGCCAGTACCGGCTCGCGCTGCACCTCACGCTCGCGAGCGTCATCCTCGCCATGACCGTGGGGATCGCCGTCAGCCTCAAGCCCGGTGCCGCGGTGCCGGCTTTGTCACGCCTCGTCGTCGGCGCGCGCGTGCTTCTCGCGCTCATCTTCGTGCAGATCTTCCTCGGCGCGCTGGTGGCGAAGACCGGTGCCGGGCTCACCTTCAACACCTGGCCGCTCATCGACGGCGAGTTCATTCCCTCCGCCTCCGACCTCTTCGCCATCGTGCCGTGGTGGAAGAATTTCTTCGAGAATGTGCTCACCGTGCAGTTCGATCACCGCATGATGGCCTATGCGCTGTTCTTCATTGGCGCCCTGCACGTGTTCGACGCGCTGCGCTCAGGCCCGGTGCCGGCGGCGCGAGGTGCGGCGACCGTGTTCGCGCTCGTCACCATGCAGGCCATGCTCGGGGCGGTGACGCTGGTGCACGGGTCGCCGCTCTCGCTTGCGCTGGCGCATCAGGTGGGCGCCGTCATCGTGCTGGTGGCGGCGGTGATCCACGTTACGCGTCTACGTGCGTCGCCCTGAGGTGCTCAGCCTGCCGCGAGGCCTTGCTCGAGGTCGGCGATGATGTCCTCGACGTCCTCGATCCCGACCGAGAGCCGCACCACGTCCGGCCCGGCGCCGGCCGCGGTCTTCTGCGCGTCGGAAAGCTGGCGATGGGTGGTGGAGGCAGGGTGGATGATCAGCGACTTGGTGTCGCCGATATTGGCGAGATGCGAAAACAGCTTCACCGCCGATACGAGCTTGACGCCGGCGTCGAAGCCGCCCTTGAGCCCGAAGGTGAGCACGGCGCCGGCGCCCTTCGGGCAATATTTCTGCGCGAGCTTGTAATACTTGTCGCCCTTGAGCCCGGCGAAGCTCACCCATTGCACCTTCGGGTGCTTCGACAGATATTCCGCCACCTTCAGCGCGTTGTCGCAGTGCTTCTGCATGCGCAACGGCAGCGTCTCGATGCCATTGAGAATGAGGAAGGCGTTGAACGGCGACAGCGCCGGGCCGAGGTCGCGCAGCGACAAGACGCGGCAGGCGATGGCATAGGCGAAGTTGCCGAAGGTCTCCGCCAGCACGATGCCGTGGTATTCGGGCCGCGGCTTCGACACCATGGGATAGCGCGCGTTGCCGGCGAAGGGGAACTTGCCGCCGTCGACGATGACGCCGCCGATCGAGTTGCCGTGGCCGCCGAGGAACTTCGTCGCCGAGTGGACGATCAAGTGGGCGCCGTAGTCGAACGGCTTGCAGAGATAAGGCGTGGCCAGCGTGTTGTCGACGATGAGCGGCACCTTGGCCTTGTCGGCGATCTTGGCGATGGCCTCGATGTCGGTGACGATGCCGCCGGGATTGGCGACGAACTCGATGAAGATCGCCTTGGTCTTTTCGCGTCACCGCCTTCTCGAAGGTGGAGAGGTCGTCGGGGTCGGCCCAGCGCACATTCCAGCCGAAGCTCTTGAAGGCGTGATTGAACTGGTTGATGGAGCCGCCGTAGAGCTTGTTCGCGGCGATGAGCTCGTCGCCCGGCTCCATCAGCACGTGCAGATGCCACCACCTGCGCCGCGTGGCCCGACGCGACGGAGAGCGCCGCGGTGCCGCCTTCCAGCGCCGCCATGCGCTCCTCGAGCACGTTGCAGGTGGGGTTGCCGATGCGGGTGTAGATGTTGCCGAAGGTCTGCAGGCCGAAGAGCGCGGCGGCATGCTCCACGTCGTCGAACACGAATGAGGTGGTCTGGTAGATCGGCGTGGCGCGGGCGCCGGTGGTGGGATCCGGCTGCGCGCCGGCGTGGATGGAGAGGGTGGAGAAGCCGGGCTTCTTGTCGGCCATGATGATTGTCCACTTATTTAGTGTGATTTTATATTAAATGCAGATGTATTACGTATTTAATTGCGGAAGCGGCGTCAACCGGCCTAGCTCCCGGCTTTATCTTCCGTCCCAAGGGTGAGGCGCTGCACACCGCCCGCCATGCGCTGCGGTTTCTTGGCGGAAAGCGTGCGGGTGTTGACGCCTACCCACCCGATCTCGCCGGAGAGGCGGCCATACTCGATTTTGGGGCAGCGGTTCATCACCACCTGCATCCCGGCGGCCTCGGCGCGCGCCGCTGCCTCGTCGTTGCGCACGCCGAGCTGCATCCAGAAAACCTTCGGCCGGTGCGGCAGCGCCAGCACCTCGTCGAGCACGCCGGGCACGTGCTCGGAATTGCGGAACACGTCCACCATGTCGAGCGGATGCGGCACGTCGGCGAGCTTGGCGTAGGCCGCGATGTTGGCGATGGGTTTGCCGCCGTGGCCGGGGTTGATGGGGAACACGCGGTAGCCGCGCTGCGCCAGATACTTCACCACGAAATGGCTCGGACGGTTGTCGCTCGGGCTCGCGCCGACGATGGCGACGTTCTCCACGGAATTGAGAATGCCGCGGATGTAGAAGTCGTCGTAGCGGTCGTGGTTCATTTCTTCCTTTTTCGCTACCCGAGTCGGGGAGGGATGAACTACCGGTCTTCCCACTTCGGCGCGCGCTTCTCGACGAAGGCGCCGATGCCCTCGGCGGCGTCGCGGGCGAGCATGTTGTCGACCGCCACGTCGAGCGTATAGGCGTAGGCCTCAGCGAGCCCGAGCTCGCGCTGGCGGTAGAACGCGGCCTTGCCGATCTTCTGCACGTAGGCCGACTTCGACGCGATCACCTGCGCGAGCTTCAGCGCCTCGGCGCGCTCCTCGCCCGCCTTGGTCACGCGGTTGACGAGGCCGAACTTGCGCGCGCGCTTGGCGGAGATCGGCTCGCCGGTGAGCAGCATCTCCATCACCTGGTTCGACGGCAGCTTGCGCGACAGCGGCACCATGGGCGTCGAGCAGAAGAAGCCGATGTTGACGCCGGGCGTGGCGAATTCCGCCGCTTCCGACGCCACCACCAGATCGCACGAAGCCACGAGCTGGCAGCCGGCTGCCGTCGCGAGCCCATGCACGCAGGCGATCACCGGCTGGGGCAGGTGCACGATTGCCTGCATCATGGCGGCGCAGGTGCCGAAGGTGCGGCGGAAGAAGTCGCGGCCCTTGTCCGGGTCGGCGCGGTGGGCGGTGAGCTCCTTGAGGTCATGGCCGGCGGAGAACGCCGGGCCGTTCGCCGCGATCACCACCGCGCGCACGCTGCGGTCGGCGGCGATCGCCGCGAGTGCCGCGGAGAGCGCCTCGATCAGCGCGAGCGAAAGGGCGTTGCGCGCCTGCGGCCGGTTCAACGTGAGGGTAGCGATACCGTCGCGATCGTCGCGGACGAGCGGCGGCGCATCGGACTGGGGGACGGCGTAAGCCTTGGACATGAATTATAGCCTTGCTTTGATGCGGGAGCATTGTATCCGAATGCATGCCCGGAGCGAGGCACGCGGGGAAGGGGAGCCATGCAGCAGAAAATGACCGCGGTCGAGGTGAAGGCGCTGCTCGAGGGCGTGTTCCCGCGGCATTTCGGGCCGCAAGGCTTGCTCACGGTCCTCGACGTGGGCGCGGGCACGGCGCGGGTGCGCTTCGCCGCCGACGAGCGCCACACCCGCCCGGGCGGCACGGTGTCCGGGCCGACGCTCATGGGGCTCTCGGACTCCACCTTCTACGTGGCGCTCTTGGGCGTCATTGGGCCGGTGCCGCTCGCCGTCACCACCAACCTCAACATCAACTTCCTGCGCCGGGCCAAGCCCGGCAACCTCGTTGCCGACGCGCGGCTGATGAAGGTGGGCAAGCAGCTTGCCGTCGGCGAGGTCTCCATCCGCCGGGAAGGGGAAGAGGAGCTGATTTCGCATTGCGTCGCCACCTACTCAATTCCGCCAGCCACACAGAAGATGGCCAACGGTGACTAAATACCACTAACACAACATATTGATGTGCAAAGAAAAATCAGAACGAATGTGTTTGACGGCGATAGGCGCTTCCGTTAGAAACGCCGCTTGCAAGCGGCCCGTCGGCCGCCCCTTTTTTGAACGGCTATGAAAACCTTCACACTCAAGTCCGCCGAGATCGACAAGAAGTGGGTGCTGATCGACGCCACCGGCCTCGTGGTCGGCCGGCTCGCCTCCATCGTCGCCATGCGGCTCAAGGGCAAGCACAAGCCCTCCTACACGCCCCACCTCGACTGCGGCGACCACGTCATCGTGGTCAACGCCGAGAAGGTGGTGTTCACCGGCCGCAAGCTGCAGCAGAAAGTCTATCACCACCACACCGGCTTTCCCGGCGGCATCAAGGAACGCAGCGCTCGCTTCCTGCTCGAGGGAAAATTCCCCGAGCGCGTGATCGAGAAGGCGGTGGAGCGCATGCTCAAGCGCGGGCCGCTCGGCCGCAAGGCGATGGGCAATCTCCGCGTCTACAAGGGGCCGACGCATCCCCACGAAGCGCAGCAGCCGGTTGCGCTCGACGTCGGCGCCATGAACCGCAAGAACAAGAGGGCCGCCTGATGGCCGATACCGTGCAGTCGCTCGAAGGTCTGGCGCAGCTCAAGCCCGCCGCCGCCGAAGAGCAGCCGAAGTACGTGCAGAAGATCGACAAGCAGGGCCGCGCCTACGCCACCGGCAAGCGCAAGGACGCGGTCGCCCGCGTGTGGATCAAGCCCGGGCCCGGCAAGATCCTCGTCAACACCCGGGCGGTGGAAGTTTATTTCGCCCGCCCGGTGCTGCGCATGCTGATCCAGCAGCCGTTCGTGGCGGCCAATCGCGCCGGCTCCTACGACGTGACCTGCACCGTGTCCGGCGGCGGCCTCTCCGGCCAGGCCGGCGCGCTGCGCCACGGCATCTCGCGCGCGCTCACGTACTTCGAGCCCGAACTGCGCGGGCCGCTGAAGAAGGGCGGCTTCCTCACCCGCGATTCGCGCGTGGTCGAGCGCAAGAAGTACGGCCGCAAGAAAGCCCGCCGCTCGTTCCAGTTCTCCAAGCGCTAGAATCGGACGCGAACGGCGGCCGGCGCCGCACGTTATCAAACCGTTAACCCATTGAAGCCTTGCGCCGCCACGCGCGGCGGCTGGCGCATTTCTTCGCGCGCAGAAGCGATTTGGTAAAACCCCGCATGCAACATCCGCCCCTTCGGCCGAGGAGCGCGGATGGTTCTCGACGTCAAGACGCTGTTCGTGGTCGTGGTGCTGGTGGCCGAGGTGGTCGGGTCGATCTTGATCTTTGCCTGGCTGCAGAACCGCGGGCAGCGCGCGCTATTGTGGTGGGGCCTGGCGCACATGATCGGCGGCGCGGGCGTGGCGTTGCTCGCCATGCGCGGCAATGTCTCCGACTTCTGGTCCGTGGTGATCGGTAACGCGATTCTTTATGCCGCCAGCGGCATGCAATGGAATGGCGCCCGCGTCTTCGACCGCCGCCCGCCGCGGCCGATCCTGATCTACGCCGGCTCGGCGGTATGGATTGCCGCATGTCTGTTTCCCGGCTTCCTCGGCTCGTCCGACGCCCGGGCGGGGCTGTCGTCGATCATCATCGGCGGCTACGCCTTCGCCACCGCCTACGAGATCTGGCGCGGCCGCGCCGAGCGGCTGGCGCTGCGCTGGCCCGCGATGGCGGTGCTCGTTATTCACGGGTTCGTCATGATGGCGCGGATACCGATGGTCATGCTCATGCCGCTGCCGGCGGGTCACGCAATCTTCTCCAGCCCCTGGTTCGGCATCATTGTGCTCGAGGGATTGATCAAGATGGTGGCGCTCGCCGTCATCATCCTCGCGCTGACCAAGGAGCGCATGGAACTCGCCCACCGCAACGCGGCGATGCTCGATCCCTTGACCGGTATTGCCAACCGCCGGGCGTTCCTCGAGCTCGGTAGCCGGCTGCTCAAGGCGCGCGCCCGCGACCGCAAGCCGGTGGCGGTGATCGTGTTCGATCTCGATCGTTTCAAGGAGATCAACGACCGTTTCGGCCATTCCGCCGGCGACCGGGTGCTGAAGACCTTCTGCCGGGTGGCGCGCTCGACGCTGCGTGCCGAGGACGTAATCGGCCGCCTCGGCGGCGAGGAATTCGCGGCCATCCTGTCGGGCATGCCGGCGGTGGGAGCGGCGGCGACCGCCGAGCGCATCCGTGCCGCCTTCGAGGCCGCGGCGGGTCCCGTCGCCACCACGGTCAGCGCCGGCATCGTCGCCTCGGAGACGCCAGGCAACAATATCGAGATGCTGCTCGACCGCGCCGATGAGGCGCTCTATCTCGCCAAGGCCAACGGCCGCAACCGCATCGAGGTGCTCGATTTCGGTGCCGGTGCTCCGGTGCGCACGACCGCGGTGCCGGAGTGGCGCGCGCCAGCGCTGGTGCCGGCGCAGGAGCCAGAGCGGGGTGACGTTTCGGTGCAGCGCACGCGCGTCGGCTGACCGCCGATCATCGCCGGCTAAGCAAACGTTAAGCATCCGGCCTTAGGCTTTCGTCATGCGTATTGCATCGAAAGCCGCCATCGAGCTCGCCCGCCTCGACGCCGCGGCTGCGGGCGCCGGCTGCGCGCTCGCTTGCGTGCACCAGTCGGCCGAGGAGTTCCACCGCGCATTGATCGCCAAGTATCGCGCGCTGCACCCGCGCCGCGCCCCGCTCGGGGCGACGTTCACGGTGGCGCTGATCGCGCTCGCGCTCGTCCTGATCTGATCAACGCCTGCGGTCGCCGGCGCCGAGGCCGCTTTCGAGCGCGGCGCGCGCGGCCGCGAGAAAGCGCTTCTGCGTGGCGCCGGGCGGGCCCAGCCTTCCTTCCACCGCTAGCGTCGCGAGCCCGTGCACCGTCGCCCATTGGCGCAGCACCAGGGGATCGCGTGCGGCTTCCGGCGGAATCAAACCGGCACTGGCGCGGCCGCGGGCGGTGGCGAGCGCATCCTGCATCACGTCGAAGGAGGCGCGGCCCGGCCCGCGGATCATGTCGCTGCCGCGATCGATCTGGTCGGAGTGGAACATCAGCCGGAACAGCGCCGGGTGGGTGAGGGCGAACTTGATGTAGGAGAGGCCGATGGCGATGAGGCGCGCGGTCGCATTTGTTTCTGCCGCCGCTGCGGCGCGCTCGGCCTCGGCGAGGCGGCCGAAGCCCGCCGCCGCCACCGCGGTGAGCAGGCCGCGGACGTCGCCGAAATGATGCGCGGGTGCCGCGTGCGAGACACCGGCGCGGCGCGCCGCCTCGCGCAACGTGAAGCCCTCGACCCCGCGCTCGACGAGCAGCCCCTCGGCGGCGGCGACGAGGGCGGCGGCCAGGTCGCCGTGGTGGTAGGGCGGGCGCTTCGCCGATCCGCGATTCATTGCTGCGTTTCCGACGGGCATCTAGCGGCCGGTTGTTGCCACTGTCAAGATTGATCTTGACAATGGTAACATTGAGCTTAAGGTCGGCGCCGTCGCCAGAGGAGGGTGCCCATGACCGCGGCCCAGGTCTTTGCCATCGCCAACCCGTTCGCGCTTCTCGGCTGGGCGGTGCTGGCCGCCGCAATCGTGCTCAAGCGGCCATGGCTGCGCGACACGGTCGCCGGCAGGCTGTGGCCGCTCGCGCTCGCCGTGCTCTACGTGGTGGCGCTCATGCTCGGCTGGGGCACGAGCGGCGGCAACTTCTCCAGTCTTGCCGGCGTGCGCCAGCTTTTCACCAGCGACTGGACGCTGCTCGCGGGCTGGGTCCACTACCTCGCCTTCGATCTCTTCGTCGGCAGCTGGATCGCGGCGGAAACCGAGCGGGCAGGGCTCTCGCGCCTGTGGCTGATCCCGGTGCTGCCGCTCACGTTCCTCTTCGGGCCCGCCGGCTTTCTTCTGTTCTTCGTCGTTCGCAGCACCTTGGCAGGGAGGAAAGCATGAGCATGATTTCGGCAAGCGCTCCCAACGATAACGTGCTTCTCGGTTGGTTCGCCGAATGGCGCCGGCGCGAGCCGCTATTGGCCGCGCTTACCCTCGTGATGCTCGCCGCCATGGTGCCGACCTTCGCCGCGTTCCTGTTCGAGACGCGCACGTTCAACGGCATCAACGTCTGGATCAAGCCGCTCAAGTTCCAGTCGTCGGTGGCGCTCTACGCCGGCACGCTCACGTGGTTCTTCGCCTATGTGGACCCGGAGGCGCGGGCACGCCGCGGCGTGCGCGCGGGCGTGTGGGCCGTCTGTCTGCTCTCCCTATTCGAGATCGGTTATATCACCTGGCGCGCGGCGCTCGCCGAGGGCTCGCATTTCAATAGTTCCACGCTCGCCGCCGCCATCCTCTATCCGCTCATGGGCGTAGCCATCGTGGCTACGGTTGCAATCGGCGCCTGGTTCGGAGTGTTGATCCTGCGCTCGCGGGCGGGCGACATCACGCCGACGCTGCGCCGCTCCATCGGATGGGGACTGATCGCCGGCGCCGTGCTCGGCGGCATCACCGGCGCCTATATGAGCTCGCGGACCGGCCATTGGGTCGGTGGAGTGGCGACCGACGCGGGCGGCGCGCCCATCTTCGGCTGGTCGCGCACCGGCGGCGACCTGCGCGTCGCGCATTTCTTCGGCCTGCACGCCATGCAGGGGATTCCGCTGGTCGGCTATCTGGTGCAGCGCTCGGGGCGCGGCGCCGCGCTCCTATGGGCGTCGCTCGCGCTGTGGACGCTGGTGACCATCGCGCTCTTTGCGCAGGCGCTCGCCGGGCGTTCGCTGTGGCCGCTTTGATCGCGGTCCATCGCCGAACCTAAGAAAACGGGGCGCCGCGAGGCGCCCCGTTCGCAGTCACGGCCAGGGGGAACTCAGGCCGAGTAGTACATCTCGTATTCCACCGGATGCGGGGTGTGCTCGAAGCGGATGACCTCCGTCATCTTCAGGTCGATGTAGGAGTCGATGAAGTCGTCGTCGAACACGCCGCCCTTCTTCAGAAAGTCGCGATCCTTGTCGAGATAGCCGAGCGCCTCGCGCAGACTGCCGCACACGGTGGGGATCTTCTTCATCTCGGCCGGGGGCAGGTCGTAGAGATCCTTGTCCACGGCCGCGCCGGGGTCGAGCTTGTTCAGAACCCCGTCGAGACCCG
The DNA here is from genome assembly GCA_963792635.1 of uncultured Alphaproteobacteria bacterium. Lineage (GTDB taxonomy): Bacteria > Pseudomonadota > Alphaproteobacteria > Rhizobiales > Xanthobacteraceae > DATNNN01. Next base: position 75,213 of record CAWBWX010000003.1, on the reverse strand, counting down.
CGAGCAGCATGGCGGCGAAGCCGAGATAGGGGTTGCACAAGGGATCGGGGAAGCGGACCTCGACGCGCTTGGCCTTGGGCGAAGACGCCAGCGGAATGCGGCACGACGCCGAGCGGTTGCGCACCGAGTAGGCGAGTAGCACCGGCGCCTCGAAGCCCGGCACCAGTCTCTTGTACGAATTGGTGGTCGGGTTGGTGAAGGCGTTGATGGCGCGGGCATGCTTGATGATGCCGGCGATGTAGTGGAGGCAGCTGTCGGAGAGGTCGGCGTACTTGTTGCCGGCGAACGTCGGCTTGCCGCCCTTCCAGATCGACTGGTGGCAGTGCATGCCGGAGCCGTTGTCGCCGTAGATCGGCTTGGGCATGAAGGTCACGGTCTTGCCGTAGATGTTGGCGACCTGGTGGATGCAGTACTTGTAGATTTGCATCTGGTCGGCCATGCGCACGAGCGGGGCAAACTGCAACCCGAGCTCGTGCTGGGCGGCGCCCACCTCGTGGTGGTGCTTCTCGACCTTGCAGCCCATCTTGGCCATGGCACCGAGCATCTCCGAGCGCATGTCCTGGGCGGAGTCCTGTGGCGGCACCGGGAAGTAGCCGCCCTTGGTGCGCATGCGGTGACCGAGGTTGCCGCCCTCGTAGTCGGTATCCGAGTTGGTCGGAAACTCGATGGAGTCGATCTTGTAGCCCGTGTTGTAGGGGTCGGCCTTGAACTTCACGTCGTCGAAGATGAAGAACTCGGCTTCGGGCCCGAAGAAGCACTCGTCGCCGACGCCGGTCGACTTCAGGTAGCCCACCGCCTTCTTGGCGATGCCGCGCGGGTCGCGGTTGTAAGGCTCGCCGGTGGTGGGTTCCAGCACGTCGCAGACGATCGACAGCGTCGTCTCGGCGAAGAACGGATCGATCGTCGCGCTCTCCGGGTCCGGCATCAGGTTCATGTCGGACTCGTGGATCGGCTTCCAGCCGGCGATCGAGGAGCCGTCGAACATCACGCCTTCGGCGAAGGCGTCCTCGTCGCTGAACTGGCTGATGTCGAAGGTGACGTGCTGCCACTTTCCGCGCGGGTCGGTGAAACGGCAGTCGACGTACTTGACGTCCTGATCCTTCATCAACTTCAAAACGTCTTTCGCGGTCTTCATTCTTACCCCCTGTAGTGGTTCATTCGTTCGCGGTTTCAGTCACACGCTGTCAGATTGCGTCGACGCCGGACTCGCCGGTGCGGATGCGGATCGCTTCTTCGATGTTGGAGACGAAGATCTTGCCGTCGCCGATGCGCCCGGTCTGGGCCGCGCGGCGGATCGCCTCGATCGCCTTCTCCAGCATGTCGTCGGCGAGCACGATCTCGATCTTCACCTTGGGCAGGAAGTCGACGACGTATTCGGCGCCGCGGTAGAGCTCGGTGTGGCCCTTCTGGCGGCCGAACCCCTTGGCCTCCGTCACGGTGATTCCCTGGAGCCCCGCCTCCTGCAGCGCCTCCTTCACCTCGTCGAGCTTGAAGGGCTTGATGATGGCCTCGATCTTTTTCATTCGCATGTCCTCTTGGGCGCGTCGATGCACCGCTTCATGGGGAGCGGTTGCGGTGGAGGGCGTTCGAGCGGGCGGTCGGCTGGCATACCGATCTGGTCTGTCGCCTCCATAGCAGGTCCTATGCCAGCGGCTGCCGGTGAAAAATAATCAACGGCGGTAAGTAGTTAGTGGAGAAATCGACGACGCGGCTCGAGTGTTTCGCAATGTGCTGCCACGAATTTGTGCAGCTTGCCGAGAAAAGAAGCAAGCCGTCCGGCCGCCGCAGCCGTTGTAAGGGTTCGTGATAGCTAGGGCGAGCATGAACGAACTTCTGACCCCCGTGGAAATGGCCGAGGCCGACCGCCGCACCGTCGCCGCGGGCACCCCGAGCTTCACCCTCATGGAACGGGCCGGCCGGGCCGTCGCCGACGCGGTGGCCGCGCGCTACCCGCTCGGCTCGCGCGTAGTGGTGGCCTGCGGCCCGGGCAACAACGGCGGCGATGGCTTGGTCGCCGCGCGGGTGCTGCGCGAGCGCGGCATCCCGGTGCGCGTTCTGCTCCTCGGCGAACCCGGCGCGCTCAAGGGTGACGCGGTCGAGGCGGCGGGCCGCTTCGGCGAGGCGATCGAGCGCTTTTCCGCTGGTGCGCTCGCCGACGCCCACGTGGTGGTGGACGCGCTCTTCGGCGCCGGGCTGACGCGGCCGCTCACGGGGGCGGCCAAGGCGGCGGTGGAGGCGGTGGCCGCGGTGAAAGCGCCGGTGATCGCGGTGGATCTGCCGAGCGGCATCGACGGCGACACCGGCCTCGTGCGCGGGGCGGCGGTAAGCGCCACCGAGACCATCACCTTCTGCCGCAAGAAGCCCGGACATCTGCTCTTGCCGGGGCGCCTGCATTGCGGCCGGGTACAGGTGGCCGACATTGGCATCTCCGACGACACGGTGCGCGCGCTCAACCCGAAAACCTTCATCAATGACCCCGGATTCTGGGGGAAGAGCTTTCCGATCCCGTCCATCGACGGTCACAAGTACACCCGCGGCCATGTGCTGGTGGTGGCGGGGCCGCAGTTCAAGACGAGCGCGGCGCGCCTTTCGGCCCACGCGGCGCTGCGCACGGGTGCGGGGTTCGCGACGCTCGCCGCCACCCGGCCAGCGCTGCCGGAGATCGCGGCGCAGATCGAGGCGGTGACCACGTGGGAGGTTTCCGGGCCGGCGGCGCTCTACAAGGTGCTCGGCGATACCCGGGTGAACGTGGTGGTGGAGGGCCCGGCGCAGGGCATCGGCGCCAAGACCCGCGCCATGGTGCTCGCCGCGGCGCGGCGCAAGCGCATGCTCGTGCTCGACGCCGACGTGCTCACCAGCTTTTCCGAGTTCGCCCGAGTCGCTTGCGAAGATTCTCTCCAAGATCGATTCAAGCGTGCTCACCCCCCACGAGGGCGAGTTCAAGCGCCTGTTCGGCCGCGACAAGAAAATCATGGCGCTGGAGTCGAAGATCGAGCGCGCCCGCGCCGCGGCGCGCAAGATGCACGCGGTCGTCGCCTACAAGGGGCCAGACACGGTGGTAGCCGCCCCCGACGGCCGCGCCGCGGTGGCGTGCAACGCGCCGGCCTGGCTCGCTACCGCCGGCGCCGGCGACGTGCTCGCTGGCATGATCGGCGGCCTGTTGGCGCAGAAGATGCCGGTGTTCGAGGCGGCGGCGGCGGGCGTGTGGATCCACGGCGAGGCGGCGAACGAGTTCGGGCCCGGGCTCATCTCCGAGGATCTCGCCGACATGGTGCCCGCGGTTTACCGCAAGCTGTTTGCGGAGCTGGCGGAGCGGGCCGCGACTTAAGCTCACGTCACCTCGAACCACGCCGCCATGCCGGTGTCCTGGTGCTCGAGCATGTGGCAGTGGAGCATCCATTTTCCTGGGTTGTCGGCGACGAAGGCGATGCGCTGCGTGCGCTCCGGCAATACCAGCACCGTATCGAGCCAGTAGGCCTTCCAGCCGTCGTCCATGGCGTCGAGCAGGCGGAAATGGTGGCCGTGCAGGTGCATGCCGTGCGGGAAGCGCGTGCGGTTGGGGAAGGCCATCACCACGGTGCGTCCGCGCTTCACGCGGAAGAGCGGCGTCGTCGAATGGCCGTCGGAGGCCGCGCCCCCGAGCGTCCAGAACTTCCCGTGCGCCATGCCGTGCATCATCATGGGGGACATCGCGCCGCCTTCGAGCGCCACCTCGATGCGCTCGGCGCGTACCAGATCCATGCGCTCGGGCAGTGGATTGGGTGGCAGCGGACGCGCCGGCGGGCGCAGCATCGTTCGGCCCAGGTCCCCGCCATAGACGAGGCGGGCGACCTCGACCTCAGTGCGGCCGGTGTCGACCAGGATCGGCGCGCCGGCGCCGGGGGCGAGGGCGAGGTCGATGAAGAGATCCGCGCGGTTGCCCGGTGACAGCACGATGCGCGAGCTTTCCAGCGCGAACGGCTCGGCGGGCTGGCCGTCGAGCGCCATGACCGTCGCCGCGTGATCGGCGACGCGCACCGGCATGATGCGGGAGCTCGCCGCGTTCACCAGCCGCAGGCGCAGGCGGGCGTTCCCGCGCACCGGGATGTCCAGGCGGGCGCTGCCGTTCGCGGTCAGGTGGTTGCCGTAGCGGCCGGCGTGCGCCGCGTCGTGCCGGTTGCCGAACGGCGCCATGCGGCCGTCCGGGTCGAGGCGCCAGTCCTCGAGGAACAGCGCCGCGTCATGATCGACCTCGACCGGCTCCGGCTCGTCGACGACGAGGAGCCCGGCGAGGCCGCGGCCGCGCTGCTCGCCGGAATGCGAATGCGGGTGGTACCAGAACGTGCCGGCATCGGGGACGGTGAAGCGGTAGTCGAAGCTCGCGCCCGGCAGGATCGCCTCCTGGGTGAGGCCGGCGACGCCGTCCATGCGGTTGTCGATGCGCAGCCCATGCCAGTGCACCGCGGTGGGCTGCGGAAGGCCATTCACCACGCGCACCCGTAGCTCCTCGCCGCGCTTGAGGCGGAGCGTGGGGCCGGGGACGGTGCCGTCGTAGCCCCAGATGGGGGTCGCTTCCGCGTCGGCGCCGCGCAGGCGCGCCTGGCCTTCTCGTGCCGTGAGCGTGCGGTATCCGTCGCCCTGGCCCACCGCGCGCGTGCGCAGAAGCGGCACGAGCGTCGCGGCGATGCCGCCGGCGAGCGCCCGGCGGCGGGTGAGAAGAGGAGTCATCGCAACGGCTTCCTCCCGGGCCTTCTCGTTAGGCGCGAACGGCACCGGCTGCAATGTGCCTGGTTAATTCCCCAGCCGGGACGGCATGCGCTTTGCGCCCACGAAGCCAAAACCAACGCGCCCGTTTCATTCCGGGACGGCGCGAGGAGAGCTGACATGTGGATCGTATTCGCGGTGCTTGGGCTTGCCATCGCTTGCAGCGCCGCCGCCGATCAGGTGCACAACTCGGCGGTGCTGTGGATCGGAGCGTCGGTGGGCTGGCTCGGCATCACGTGGCTGGCGCTGGCCAAGGCCTAGCTCAAGGCTGCCTCGCCGCCTTCGGCATACCGAAGGCGCGGTCGATCATGCCGAGTGCGATCTCGCGCTCGCCCATGATGACGAAACTCGCCCCGTGCCTGGTCAGATGCTCGACCTCGGCGTCGGAATGGGCGCGGGCGACGATCAGAAGCTCCGGGTTCGCCTTGCGCGCGAGCTCGACCACGGTGCCGGCCTCGAAGCCGTCGGGGATGGCCACGAACAGCCAGCGCGCCTGCGGCAGGTTTGCCGCCTTCAGCACGCGCGCCTCGGCGCCGGTGCCGACGATCACCTCGATATTCCGCTTGCGCAGGGATTCCACCGCCTCGCGCCGCTCCTCGATGACCAGGAAGGGGATCGGCTCCTCAGCTAGACGCTCCCCCACCATGCTCCCCACCCGGCCGTAGCCGACCACGACCGCGTGGCCGGAGAGGCTGGTTGGTTCCAGTGCCTCGGGCATCGGCTTCGCCGGTGCGGGCTGCGGCGGAGCACCGCGCTCGTCCAACGCCTGCAGCCACGGCCGCAGCCGCGCCAGCGCCGCGAACAACAACGGATTGAGCACGATCGACACCGTGGCGCCGGCGAGGATCAGCGCTCGGCCTTCCTCGGAGAGAAGATTCAGGCTCAGGCCGAGCGCCGCGAGAATGAAGGAGAATTCACCGATCTGCCCCAGCGATACCGCGAGCGTCGCCGCCGTCAGCCAGCGCTGGCGGAAGGCGAGCGCGATGAGGAAGGCGACGAGGGGATTGAACACCACGATGATGAGCACCGTGACCAGCATCGGCCCCGGGTCGCGGATGAAAATGGCGGGGTCGACCAGCATGCCGGCAGAGACGAAGAACAGCACCGCGAAGGCGTCGCGGAACGGCAGCGACTCCTCGGCGGCGCGCTGCGACAGCGCCGACTCGCTCAGGATCATGCCGGCGAAGAAGGCGCCGAGCGCGAACGAGATGCCGAACAGCGTGGCGGCGCCGTAGGCGACGCCGAGCGCGATCGCCAGCACCCCCAGACGAAACAGCTCGCGCGACCCGGTGTGGGCGATGTAGTGCAGGATCCAGGGAATGACCCGGGTGCCCACCACAAGCATGAGCGCCACGAAGGCCGCGGCCTTGGCCAGCGTGATCGCCAGCGCGGTCAGGACAGCGGTGTTGGTGGGCGCTGCCGCCGCCTCGCCCGAGTTGAGAAAGCCGCCGAGCGCGGGAATGAAAACCAGCGCCACCACCATGACGAGGTCCTGCACCACCAGCCAGCCCACGGCGATGTGGCCGCGCTCGGTGTCGAGCAGGCGGCGCTCCTGCAGCGCGCGGGTCAGCACCACGGTGCTCGCCACCGACACGGCGAGGCCGAAGACGAAGCCGGTGGCGAGCGTCCAGCCGAGCAGCGTGGCGAAGCCCATGCCGACGAGGGTCGTCGCCGTCATCTGGATGAGCGCGCCGGGCAGCGCGATCCATTTCACCTTGAGTAGGTCGCCGAGCGAGAAATGCAGGCCGACGCCGAACATGAGCAGGATGACCCCCACCTCGGCGAGCTGTGAGGCGAATTCCTGGTCGGCGACGAGGCCCGGCGTGTATGGGCCGATGGCCACCCCGGCGAGGAGGTAGCCGACGATCGGCGAGATGCGGAAGCGGTGGGCGATCGCGCCCAGCACAAAGGCGAGCAGGAACCCCAGGACCAGGGTGCCGATCAGAGGGGAGTGGGCCATTGCCTCGCGTTTCGCGCTCCGAGAGCCTTGGTTTTTGTGACAGCCGGGGGCGGGCGGCGCAAGCGTTGCCGCTGGTTTTTGCGCGCGGCGCCATGCTATAGACCGCCCGGCCGGCGCCGGTCCTGCGCCATCGCGCCTCGCGGGCGTGGCGGAACTGGTAGACGCGCGGGATTTAGGTTCCCGTGACGCAAGTCGTGGGGGTTCGAGTCCCTCCGCCCGCACCACGTGAAGCCGGTCGATCGCTACGTAACTTCAAGGTCATCGAATGCAAGTCACCGAAACCCTCTCCGAGGGCCTCAAACGCGAATACCAGGTCGTGCTGCCCCAGACCGAGCTCGGCGAGCGCGCCGACAAGCGCCTCGCCACCCTCAAGGAGCAGACCACGCTGAAGGGATTCCGCCCGGGCAAGGTGCCGCTGCCGCACCTGAAGCGGGTCTACGGCCGCGCCGTCATGGGCGAGGTGATCCAGGAGGCGATCAACGAGGCCAACGGTAAGATCGTGCAGGACGGCGGCTTCAAGCTCGCGCTCGAGCCGCGGGTGACGCTGCCGGAGGAGGGTGAGGCGGTGAAGGAGGCGGTCGAGGGCCGCGCCGATCTCGCCTATACGGTGGCGCTGGAGATCCTGCCCAAGATCGAGCTCGCCGATTTCAAGAAGCTGAAGGTGACGAAACCCGTGGCCGAGCCCGCGGACACGGAAGTGGACGAGGCGCTGCAGCGCATCGCCGAGGCCAATCGCCCGTTCCAGACCAAGGACGGCCCGGCCAAGAGCGGCGACCGGGTGGTGATCGGCTTCACCGGCTCCATCGACGGCGCGCCCTTCGAGGGCGGCTCGGCGGAGGACGTGCCGCTCGTGCTCGGCGCGGGCAGCTTCATTCCGGGCTTCGAGGAGAAGCTCGAGGGCGCCAAGGCCCGCGACAGCCGCACCATCGATGTGACGTTCCCGGAGAATTATTCGGCCAAGCACCTCGCCGGCAAGCCGGCGAAGTTCGAGGTTCAGGTGAAGAGCGTCGAGGAACCCGCTGAAATCAGAATCGATGATGCGTTCGCCAAGACCCTCGGGCTGGAGTCGCTCGCCAAGCTGAAAGAGCAGGTGCGTGAACGGCTGAACCGCGACTATGCGGCCCAGTCGCGGCGCAAGGTCAAGCGCGAGCTCCTCGACGCGCTGGACAAGAGCCACAAGCTCGACGTGCCGCCGACCCTGGTGCAGCAGGAGTTCGAAGCGATCTGGCAGCAGCTGGAGAACGACCTCAAGTCGCAGAACAAGACCTTCGCCGACGAGGACACCACCGAGGAGAAGGCGCGCGAGGAATACCGCAAGATCGCCGAGCGCCGGGTGCGCCTTGGCCTGGTCATCGCCGAGATCGGCGAGAAAAACACGATCAAAGTGAGCGACGACGAGCTGTCGCGGGCGGTGGTGGAGCGGGCGCGCCAGTTTCCCGGCCAGGAGCAGCAGATCTGGAACCACTTCCGCCAGAACCCCAACGCCCTCGCCGGTCTGCGCGCGCCGATCTTCGAGGAGAAGGTGGTCGATTTTCTGCTCGAGCTCGCGAAAGTCACCGACAAGAAGGTCGACAAGAAGGAGCTCTTCGCCGAAGACGAGGCTGCGTTCGGAGGCTAGTTACCGGCGTTTTTTTCGCCGCCCGCCCGTATCCGGCTGGAAGATCGCGTTGTGCACGATATCTTTGAGCGGCACGCCTTGTGCGCTCCGGCGTTTGCCGGCCGCGGTGTGGTGGCGGGCAACCAGCCGATAGCCAAGGTCCTTGAGAAGCGCCACGATCGCTTTCTGCTCGCCCACGTTCAGCTCCACCTGCACCGACCGCGGCCGGTTGGCTCCACGAAGCAGATCGCGCATGCCGTGCAAAATCTTGAGCTCGTTGCCGTCCACGTCGATTTTGACGAGAGACGGCGGGGTGACGAGCCCGTCGGCGATCAGGCCGTCGACCGTGGCGGCAAGCTTGATTTCGCTGCCAACCGGTTTGAAATCGCGGTTGTCTCCGACGGCGCGGGCATGGCCGAACTGACTGCCGCTCGATGCCGACTTGAACGAGACGTAATTGAAGCAAGCGGCCCCGGGCTTGTCCGCAAGCGGGCACGTGAAGACGGTGACGCGCTCGGTCAGCCCGCTCAGTTGCAGGTTTTGCATGAGAGTGACCGCGTTCACCGTATGAGGCTCGAACGCGTAGACCTTGCCGCCGGTGCCGATACGGTGGGCGGCGGCGATTGAGTAGATTCCAATGTTGGCGCCGATATCGAGAAACACGTCACCGGCGGCGAGCTCGGTATCCAGCCAGGCCATGGTCCCGGCTTCCTTGACCCACAGCGACATGGGCCGCGCCGCATCGAGCACGGTGTCGCAACGGTAGACCGAGCGATATCCATGCTCGTCGAGCCGCACCGTGAACGGCAGGCGGCGGCGCAGCCAGCTCGACAGCTTCAGTAGGTTCTTTTCCAGCCAGTTGGGAAAGCGCAGGCCGTTCGAGCGCAAGATCATGTCTTGCGGGTTTCGATATTCACCGTGAGCGTCTTGCGCAGCGCGTTTTCGGTCGGCGACTTCATGGGTTCGACCGCGTGCCAGGAATTGAACGTCTTGATGAAGATCAGCGCCTGGTTGGGCTTGAATTCGTAGTTCTTAAGTACATCAACTTCTTCGAAGGGGAGGGGCCGGTTTGTTTCATTGTAGCTTTTGCGCCGGTCCTTGGGCCACACCACGGCGGTGCTGCCGCCCCACGACGGGTCCCATTCGCCGGGCTGGCACATGGAGAACACGAGGGTGATGAGCTTGCGCCGCGCGTCGGTGTGGGGACGGATGTTGCCGCCGTGTGCGTTCATCATGGAAAATTCGAAGCGCGCGCTGAGCTCGGAGATTCCGAACAGCGTGCTGATCGGGTTCGCCCGCCGACCCCACCGCTTGGAGACGATGCGGTATCTCTTAAGGCCGAGATCGATGAAATTCGACTTGAGCATGCTCAGCGTACGCTCTATGAAATCGTTGCTTTTTATGTATCCGTGAAATTTGCCCCATGTCGCGTTTTGTCTAAGGAAGCGGCGATAGGCAACCGGGTTGTTTAGTTCCGACAGCGCGTACTTGTTGCCCAGGCTCGGCTTATATTTGAATAGGTCCAGCGGCGGATAATTGGTGCACAGCTCTCCATAAAGGCCCGGTTCGAGAACGTCGCGGATGACGCCGATCGGATAGGGCTCGTAGTCGAACTGGATGTGATCGTAGCTGAACATTGACTGGGACCGTCCCGAATGAGGTGAGTTCAACACAAGTATAATATAGCCGAAGATGACCCGCTAGCGCACAGGGATACGGGTGGCACAAGCGCTTGCGTGCGGTGATCGGTTATGATGCCTGTCGAATCGCGGCCCCCACGGGAGAAGTGTCCATGCGTGACCCGGTCGAAACCTACGCCAACCTCGTGCCCATGGTCGTCGAGCAGACGAACCGCGGCGAGCGGGCCTACGACATCTTTTCGCGGCTGTTGAAGGAACGCATCATCTTCATCACCGGCCCCGTGGAAGACGGCATGGCCACGCTCGTCGTGGCCCAGCTCCTGTTCCTGGAGGCGGAGAATCCGAAGAAGGAAGTCTCCATGTACATCAACTCGCCGGGCGGGTTGGTGACGGCGGGGCTCGCGATCTACGACACCATGCAGTTCGTGCGGCCGGCGATTTCCACCCTGTGCGTGGGGCAGGCGGCGTCCATGGGCTCGCTCTTGCTCGCCGCCGGCGAGAAGGGGCTGCGCTACGTGCTGCCCAACGCCCGCGTGATGCTGCATCAGCCCTCCGGCGGCTTCCAGGGGCAGGCCACCGACGTCATGCTGCATGCGGCCGAGATGCTGGCGCTGAAGAAGCGCCTCAACGAGATCTACGTGAAGCACACCGGCCAGCCTCTCAAGGTGATCGAGGATGCGCTCGAGCGCGACAAGTTCCTCACCGCCGAAGGCGCCAAGGAGTTCGGCGTGGTCGACCAGGTGCTCGACAAGCGGCCGGTGGAAGGCGACGCCAAGGCCTGAGGCGGCGCCGAATCCGGAACGCCGGCCGGCCGCGTGGTGAAGCGATCGAATCAAGGTTTAACCGATCCGCTTACTCAATTGAATGTGAGCGGCAATTACTCTGTACAGGTGGCCGCTGCCCGGCGCCGCGTCATATTCCGCCGGGCGGTAAACCGGCGGCGTCGGGGCGGCCTGCGACCGGAAGTCCCAGGCGGGACGGCACGCCGCTTGCTCGGCTTGAAAGGGACGGGACAGAACGGCCATTCTGGCCGCGTGACAGCGTTAATGATTCTTGAGTTCCTTGGCCTTAGCATGCTTCGCTAGGCATGCCTCGCTAAGGGCTTGTTCTCGCGGGAAGCGTCGTCCCCCGGGGAGACGGAGAAAAGGAAGCGATGAATAAGGCCGGCGGCGATTCCAAGAACACCCTCTACTGCTCGTTCTGCGGCAAGAGCCAGCACGAGGTCCGCAAGCTCATTGCGGGCCCGACCGTGTTCATCTGCGACGAGTGCGTCGAGCTGTGCATGGACATCATCCGCGAGGAGAACAAGTCCTCGCTGGTGAAGTCGCGCGACGGTATCCCGACGCCGAAGGAAATCCGCAAGGTGCTGGACGACTACGTGATCGGCCAAGATCACGCCAAGAAGGTGCTCTCGGTCGCGGTGCACAACCACTACAAGCGGCTCAACCACGCCACCAAGCACAACGACGTGGAGCTCGCGAAGTCGAACATCCTGCTGATCGGGCCAACCGGCTCCGGCAAGACGCTGCTGGCGCAGACGCTGGCGCGCATCCTCGACGTGCCCTTCACTATGGCCGACGCCACCACGCTCACCGAAGCCGGCTACGTCGGCGAGGACGTGGAGAACATCATTCTGAAGCTGCTGCAGGCCGCCGACTACAACGTCGAGCGGGCCCAGCGCGGCATCGTCTATATCGACGAGATCGACAAGATCTCGCGCAAGTCCGACAACCCGTCGATCACCCGCGACGTGTCGGGCGAGGGCGTGCAGCAGGCGCTGTTGAAGATCATGGAAGGTACCATCGCCTCGGTGCCTCCGCAGGGCGGCCGCAAGCACCCGCAGCAGGAGTTCCTGCAGGTCGACACCACCAACATCCTGTTCGTCTGCGGCGGCGCCTTCGGCGGGCTGGAGAAGATCATCACCGCGCGCGGCCGCGGCACCGCGATCGGCTTTGGCGCCAGAGTCATGGCACCGGAAGATAAGAGGCCGGGCGAGGTGTTCCGCGAGGTGGAGCCCGAGGATCTGCTCAAGTACGGGCTGATCCCGGAGTTCATCGGCCGCCTGCCGGTGATCGCGACGCTCGAAGACCTCGACGAGGTGGCGCTGAAGCGCATCCTCACCGAGCCCAAGAACGCGCTGGTCAAGCAGTACCAGCGGCTGTTCGAGATGGAGAATGTGGAGCTGTCGATCCACGAGGAAGCCATGGGCGCGATCGCGCGCAAGGCGATCGAGCGCAAGACCGGCGCCCGTGGGCTGCGCTCGATCATGGAGGGCATCCTGCTCGACACCATGTTCGACCTGCCGAGCCTTGAAGGCGTGGAAGAGGTCGTGATCGGCCGCGAGGTGGTCGAGGGCGGGGCGCGTCCGCTCTACATCTACGCCGACCGCAAGAGCGACGCCGCGCCGGCGAGTGCCTGATCCGATCCCCGGCGCCGGGCTTCGCTCGCGCTGGTAAACGTCGAAAAGTCCGGTGGACCGCGGCCGAAACGGCCTTTGTGCCGCCTTGACTTCGCAATGCGGCATAACCACCTAATGGTCCGGAAAAATCCCGATTCCGGAAGGGGTTCTCAACCGCACGCCGTAAAGAAGCCGTTTGCTTCGTGCGGATAGACTACCTTCCGGTCGCGCGCCGTCCGCCCTGATTCCGGCCGGCGCTACTTGCCAGAAAGGACCAAGGCCCGAATGACCACTTCCAAGCCTCGTCCGCCTCTCGTTCCTGGTGCGACCCAGACGTTCCCGGTGCTGCCGCTCCGCGACATCGTCGTGTTTCCGCACATGATCGTGCCGCTTTTCGTCGGCCGCGAGAAGTCGATCCGCGCGCTGGAAGAGGTGATGAAGAACGAGACCTACATCCTGCTGGCGACGCAACAGAACGCGAGCGACGACGATCCGGCGACGGGCTCGATCTACAAGACCGGCACGCTCGCCCAGGTGCTGCAGTTGCTCAAGCTCCCCGATTCCACCGTCAAGGTGCTGGTGGAGGGCGTCGAGCGCGCCGAGATCAAGGGCTACACCGACCGTACCGAGTTCTACGAGGCGGAAGCCGCCGCGTTGCCGAGCGATCCCGGCGACGCCGTGGAGATCGAGGCGCTCGCCCGCTCGGTGATCAATGAGTTCGAGAGCTACGTGAAGCTCAACAAGAAGGTTTCGCCGGAAGTCGCCGGCGTCATCGCGCAGATCGACGACCACTCCAAGCTCGCCGACACGGTGGCCTCGCACCTGGCGGTGAAGATCGCCGACAAGCAGCAGGTGCTCGAATTCACCAATGTCGCGGCGCGCCTGGAGAAGGTGCTTTCGCTGATGGAGAGCGAGATCTCGGTGCTGCAGGTCGAGAAGCGCATCCGCACGCGCGTCAAGCGGCAGATGGAGAAGACCCAGCGCGAGTATTACCTCAACGAGCAGATGAAGGCGATCCAGAAGGAGCTCGGCGACGAGGAAGGCCGCGACGAGCTCGCCGAGATCGAGGAGAAGATCAAGAAGACGAAGCTCTCCAAGGAGGCGCGCGAGAAGGCGACGCACGAATTGAAGAAGCTGCGCCAGATGTCGCCGATGTCGGCGGAAGCCACCGTCGTGCGCAACTATCTCGACTGGTTGCTGGCGATCCCCTGGGGCTCGAAGAGCAAGATCAAGAAGGACCTCGACTACGCCCAGAAGGTTCTCGACGCCGACCACTTCGGCCTCGAGAAGGTGAAGGAGCGCATTGTCGAGTACCTCGCGGTGCAGAGCCGCGCCAATAAGCTGTCGGGCCCGATCCTGTGCCTGGTCGGGGCGCCGGGCGTGGGCAAGACCTCGCTCGGCAAGTCGATCGCGCGCGCTACCGGCCGCGAGTTCGTGCGCGTGTCGCTCGGCGGCGTCCGCGACGAGGCGGAAATCCGCGGCCACCGCAGGACTTACATCGGATCGATGCCTGGAAAAATCATCCAGTCCATGCGCAAGGCGAAGAAGGCGAACCCGCTGTTCCTCCTCGATGAGGTGGACAAGATGGGCTACGACTTCCGCGGCGACCCGTCGTCGGCGCTGCTCGAGGTGCTCGACCCGGAGCAGAACAACACCTTCAACGACCACTACCTCGAGGTCGATTACGACCTGTCGAACGTCCTGTTCATCACCACGGCGAACACGCTGAACATTCCGCCGGCGCTGCTCGACCGCATGGAGGTGATCCGCATCGCGGGCTACACCGAAGACGAGAAGGTCGAGATCGCGCGGCGCCACCTGATTCCGGCGCTGCTCGGCAAGCACGGCCTCAAGGCGAGCGAGTGGTCGGTCGACCAGGAGGCGCTGCTTCTCCTCATCCGCCGCTACACCCGGGAGGCGGGCGTGCGCAATCTCGAGCGCGAGCTCGCGAACCTGCAGCGCAAGGCGGTCAAGGAGTTGATGGCGGAGAAGAAGGAAAGCATCGTCGTCACCATCGACTTGCTCGAGAAGTACCTCGGCCCGCCCAAGTTCCGCTTCGGCGAGGCGGAGCTAGAGGACCAGGTCGGCGTCTCGACCGGTCTCGCGTGGACCGACGCCGGCGGCGAGCTCCTCACCATCGAAAGCTTGATGATGCCGGGCAAGGGCAAGATGACGGTCACGGGCAATCTCCGCGACGTCATGAAGGAATTGATCTCGGCGGCGGCGTCGTATGTGCGCTCGCGCGCGGTGGCGCTCGGCATCGCGCCGCCCTTGTTCGAGAAGCGCGACATCCACGTGCACGTGCCGGAGGGGGCGACCCCGAAGGACGGCCCGTCGGCCGGCGTCGCCATGGCGACGGCCATCGTCTCGGTGATGACCGGCATTCCCGTCCGCAAGGACGTGGCCATGACCGGCGAGATCACGCTGCGCGGCCGAGTGCTGCCGATCGGCGGCCTCAAGGAGAAGCTGCTCGCGGCGCACCGCGGCGGCATCAAGACCGTGCTGATCCCCGAGGACAACGCCAAGGACCTCGCCGACATCAACGAGACCATCAAGAGCGGGCTTGAAATCATCCCGGTGTCGCGCATGGACGAGGTGCTGGCGGCGGCGCTGACCAGGAAGCCCGAGGCCATCGAGTGGGACGAGGAAGCGGCAGCCAAGGCCGCAAAGCCGGTCCCCGGGGTGCCGGAAGAGGACGAGCCCGGCATCGTGGCGCACTGATGTTTGTTCGGCCGGGCAAAAGCCCGGCCGAATGTTTTCCGGCGGGTGCATCCTTTTATTTCTTTTAGATCAGCGGCTTAAGCGCCGTTTCTTCGACGCATATTCAAGCAAATCGCTCTAAACGGCGACACGAATCGTTAAGAGAATCAACGCCCATGCGGGTTTGCGGCCCAATTCTCCTTGCAATTACGACGGGAAGGGCGCATCAGCGCGCCGTTTCCTGCCCGAGCCGTTGATTCGGCTGGGTTCTGGAGGAGGATCGATCCGATGACCAAGAACGAACTCATCTCCGCCGTTGCGGATTCGGCAAAACTTACGAAGACGGCCGCCGCCACTGCGGTCGAGTCCACGTTCGACATCATCACCGGCGCGCTCAAGCGGGGCGACGAAGTGAAGCTCATCGGTTTCGGGAGCTTCTCGGTGGTGCAGCGTAAGGCCCGCGAAGGGCGCAACCCGCGCACCGGCGAGCCCGTGCAGATCAAGGCCTCCAAGGCCCCCAAGTTCTCGGCCGGCAAGGGCCTGAAGGACGCTGTCAACATCTGACGATCGACCGGGCCCCTTTGCCCGCAATCTCGTGTTTTGTTCATGCTCCCGCCCAGTCGGCGGGAGCATTTGTTTTCGGGGAGGCGCGGGGCTAAAGCTCCGGGCGGGCGGTTAGCTCAGCGGTAGAGCGCCTGCTTTACACGCAGGATGTCGGCGGTTCGATCCCGTCACCGCCCACCAGCTCTCCTGTTCGACGCTTCCGCCGGTTCGCAAAAACAATGGGCCCCGGACTTGCGCCCGGAGCCCGTACGTTGCCGCAAGCCTGTCGCCATCTCCGCCCGGCGCTGAACCGGCGAAAACCGCGGCGCCTATTGCCTCGCCGCGAACAGCCGCGATCGACCCGAGAGGGTCAGATCGACTGCTTCAGTTCCTTGGCGGCGCGGAAGGCGACCTTCTTGCTCGCCTTGATCTGGATCGGCTCGCCGGTGGCCGGGTTGCGGCCCATGCGGGCGGCGCGATGGCGGACCTGGAAGATGCCCAGGCCGACCAGGCGAATGCGTTCGCCCTTCTTCAGGTGCTTGACGATCGTATCGACGAAGTCGGTGACGATCTGCTCCGCCTGCTTCTTCGAGAACTTGTGGGTCTCGGCGAGCTTGGCGGCGACATGTTTGGCGGTGAGCGTAGGCGCGGCGGTCTTGGCAGGCGCGGGCTTTGACATGGTGGAGACCCCGTTGGCTAGGAAAAGTGGGCATTTCGAAGCGTCGAAACGCTGGCATATGCAATTCGACGGTCACTTAGCCATATCTGACGGGCATTTCTTTGCTATTGCCGCCTTTCGTCCCCACTTTTCCGCTGCAAAAGCAGGCTTTTCTGCCCGGAAGCCACCACTTCCAGCCGGTCGCGCAGATCCTGGGGCAGTCTCGCCAGGGCCGGGCCAGGGGCGACGAAATAGGCCTCGGTCGCCGGATCCTCAATCAGCCGGCGAGCCTCCTCAGGCGTGCGCGCGATGCGGGCGCGGAGCCGGCTGTAGAAATCCGCCGAATAAGGTTTTTCGAAAAGATAGACGAGCTCGTAGCGCGGCGACGGTTTCAGCCGCTCGTAGGCCATGACAATCTCGCGTTGCGTCGGCAGACGCGGATTGTCCGGCGCGATTTCGATCGCGGCGACGAGCACGAGTGCCACCGCCGGCGCGATGGCGGCGAGCGCCGGAACGCGATAGTCGCGGTCCTGGCCGATCGAGCGCAGCGCGTGCGCCGCGAGCAGCGCGAACGCCGGCAGGCTCGTCGCCACGTAGGTGAGCAGGATGTTGCGGGCGAACGTGAATAAGAAGAGCGGCGCCAGCGCCCAGCACACGAGATAGCCGAGCCATGGATCGCGCACGAGCGGCGGGAACACGGCCGCGCGCTCGCCCTTCACCACGAGCGCGCGCAGGTAGATCAACGACCACGGCAGCGTCGCCGCCAACGCGAACAGCCAGATGGTGCCGATGGGAAACGTGCGTCCGATGCCGTAGAGGTCGCCCTTCCAGCCCGGCGTCAGGAAGCGGGCAACGTGCTCGCCGAAGATGAAGTACTCGAGGAAGCCCGGGGTCGCGCGCTCGGCCGCGATGTACCAGGGCAAGGCGAGCACGAGCGTGAGCGCGGTGCCGGCGAACCACGGCAGATTGCGCCAGGTCTCGCCCCACTTCTTCTGCCAGGCGACCCAGGCGCCGATGGAAAGCGCCGGCAGCACCACGCCCACCGGCCCCTTGGCCAGGAGCGCGAGCGCGCAGCCGAGAAAAAACAGATAGCCCCAGGTGCGCCCCCCGCCGGTCATCGCCTTCCAGAAGGCGGCCATGACGAGCGTCACGGCGAGTGCGAGGGCGGGGTCGGTCATCACCGCGCCGCCGAGATAGTAGGCGAGCGCCATCGAGGCGAGTGCCAGCGCGGCGGAGATGCCGAACAGGCGGTCGCGGGCGTCGGCGCCCAGGCGATAGGTGAGCACGATGCCGATCGCGTAGGCGACGAACGACGGTAGCCGCGCGGCGAACTCGTTGACGCCGAGCACGAGATAAGAAAGCGCGCTTGCCCACGTGGCGAGCGGAGGCTTCGCCCAAAACGGCACGCCGCGGTCGATGAACGGCGTGATCCAATCGCCGCCTGCGGCCATACGCAGCGCGATCTCGGCGTAACGCGCCTCGGTCTTGTCGAGAATGGGATAGAGGCCAAGCGTGAGGAGCCGCACCGCCACCACCGCGACGAGCGCGTAGAGCAGCGTCGCCGCCACCACGTTCTCGGGGCGGCCTTCGGCGGTTTCCGCGGGATTCGAAGGTTTGTTCATCGGCACTGGCGCGCCATTTCGAGCCTTTCGCGGCGGAAATCAATCGAGGCGGCCGCCAGCCGCGCTTTCTTGACTTGGCGCCAGCCGGGCCTTACGTCAGCGGCTCCCACGGGGGCGTAGCTCAGTTGGTTAGAGCGCCGGCCTGTCACGCCGGAGGCCGCGGGTTCGAGTCCCGTCGCTCCCGCCACTCCCACTCACATCCCACCGAAGCCGGGTCGCCACGCGGGGCGCACGGCGTGGGCCTAGCCGGAACCGGACGCCGCAGACTTTGTTCTATTCCCGCGCCCGTAGCGGGCGAGCGGATGTCCCTTGGTCTCTCAACATCGCGATCTGCACGGCGGCGAGCCGATCTGGGACGCTGATCGCGGCTCCTTTCCCGCTATGGCGCCGCCCGCGCACTCCACCGCCGACGTGGTGATCGTGGGCGCGGGCTTCACCGGCGCCATCCTCGCCTCGACGCTTGCCGCGGCCGGACACTCCGTCGCAATCGTCGACCGGCGCGGTCCGGCACGCGGCAGCACGGCGGCGAGCACGGCGCTGCTCCTGTTCGAGATCGACGTACCGCTGACCAAGCTCGGTGAAAAGATCGGCCGGGAGAAAGCGGAACGCGCGTGGCTGCGCTCCTTCCGCGCCATGCAGAAACTGATCGCGACCGTAGGCGAGCTCGCCATCGATTGCGATTTCGCCGCGCGCGAGTCCCTCTACCTCACCGGCAACGTGCTTGACGCCGACGGCATCGCGGCGGAGGCGCAAGCGCGCCAGGAAATCGGCATCGCCTCGCGGCTGGTCGATAGCCGCGCGCTGCGCGAGACCTACGGCGTCGAGCGGCCGGGGGCGCTGATCTCGGGCAATTCGGCGGAGGCGGACCCGGTGCGCCTCGCCCACGGCTTCCTGCGGGATGCGCTGGCGCAAAACGCAAAACTCTACTTTCCGACCGACGTGGCCGACGTCGATTGCAGTGAGCGCGGCGTGACGGCGCACCTCGACGGCGGCGCGCGCATCGAGGCCAAGCATCTCGTCTTCGCCACCGGCTATGAGCTGCCGGAGCGGGTCCCGCGAGAGGGTCATCGCGTGATCTCCACCTGGGCGATGGCGACGGAACCGCAGGCGGCGCGCCTGTGGCCGACGCAGTGCCTGATCTGGGAAGCGGCGGACCCCTACCTTTATCTTCGCACCACCGCCGACGGCCGCATCCTGATCGGCGGCGAAGACGAGGACCGTGGCGACGCCGCTTACCGCGAGGCGGTGCTCGGCGAGAAGACGCGGACGCTTTCCCGCAAGCTCGGAACGCTTTTGCCCGGCGTCGACACGACCCCGGCATTCGCCTGGACCGGCGCCTTCGGCAAGAGCGCCACGGGCCTTCCCTCGATCGGCGCCATCCCCGATCAGCCGCGCTGCCACGCGGTGCTCGGCTTCGGCGGCAACGGCATGACCTACGCCATGATCGCCGCCGACGTGATCAAGGGGCTCATCGAAGGTAGCCCCGATCCCGACGGCGATCTCTTCGCCTTTCAGGCCGCACCCGTTTCGTGAAACCGAAGGCGTGCCGGACTGGAAAGCCGGCGTCGATCAAGTTGAAGTGATTCTCGCGGCAACCGGGCGTGCGGCGCTTCCGCGCGATCGATCCGCACCGGCGATAGGCTTGGCGCTGGGGCCGGAAACCCGCATTAAGTATGCGGTTCCAAGTCTTGCCTCGCCTTCGCTCGTGCGTTAATCCCTAGGTCGTCTTTCGAACTCTTCGCGTCTGCGGGATCGAAGCGCGCCCCTCGATCGATAAGAACGCCAAGGGGGAGCGGGGCGCCCGCGTAGGCACCCCATGACCGCCCTGATCGAGGCCTATCTGCCGATTGTCGTGTTCGTCGCAGTGGCGGCGGGGCTCGGCATCGCCTTGATGGTGGCGCCCTTCGTGGTCGCCTACAAGAACCCGGATCCGGAGAAGCTCTCCGCCTACGAGTGCGGCTTCAACGCCTTCGACGACGCGCGCATGAAGTTCGACGTGCGCTTCTACCTGGTCGCCATCCTGTTCATCATCTTCGACCTGGAGGTCGCCTTCCTCTTCCCCTGGGCGATCACCTTCGGCGGCCTCGGGCCGCTCGGCTTCTGGTCGATGATGCTGTTCCTCGCCGTGCTCACCATCGGCTTCGTCTACGAATGGAAGAAGGGCGCGCTGGAATGGGATTGATCACACCGGCGAAAGAGCTCGTCGATCCGCGCACGGGCTCCGTGATCGCGGCGCGCGACCCGTTCTTCTCCGGCATCAACAACGAGCTCGCCGACAAGGGCTTCATCGTTGCCGCTACCGACGACCTGATCAATTGGGCGCGTACCGGCTCGCTCATGTGGATGACCTTTGGCCTGGCGTGTTGCGCCGTCGAGATGATGCAGATGTCCATGCCGCGCTACGACGCCGAACGCTTCGGCTTCGCGCCGCGCGCGAGCCCACGCCAGTCCGACGTGATGATCGTGGCCGGCACGCTCACCAACAAGATGGCGCCGGCGCTGCGCAAGGTTTACGACCAGATGCCGGAGCCGCGCTACGTCATCTCCATGGGATCGTGCGCCAACGGCGGTGGCTACTACCACTACTCCTATTCGGTGGTGCGCGGCTGCGACCGCATCGTGCCGGTGGACATCTACGTGCCCGGCTGCCCGCCGACGGCGGAGGCGCTGCTCTACGGCGTGCTCCTGTTGCAGAAGAAGATCCGCCGCACCGGCACCATCGAGCGCTAGGGGCTGGGCCATGGACGACAGGCTGCGCGAACTCGGAGAGCAGGTCACGCAGGCGCTGCGGGGCGCCGTGACCGGCCATGCCATCGCCTACGGCGAGCTCACCCTCGACGCCGAGGCGTCGAAGATCGTGAGCGTGATCCGCTTCCTGCGCGAGGACCCGCGCTGCCAGTTCACGAGCTTCATCGACATTTGCGGCGTCGACTGGCCGGGACGGACGAAGCGTTTCGACGTGGTCTATCACCTGTTGTCGCCGCGGCTGAACCATCGCGTGCGGGTGAAGGTGAGGACCGACGAGGTGACGCCGGTGCCCTCCATCTGCGAGGTGTTCGCCGGCGCCAACTGGTTCGAGCGCGAGGCCTACGACCTCTATGGCATCCTGTTCTCCGGCCACCCGGAGCTGCGCCGGCTGCTCACCGACTACGGCTTCGACGGCTATCCCATGCGCAAGGATTTTCCGCTCACCGGCTTCGTCGAGGTGCGCTTCGACGACGAACAGAAGCGGGTGGTCTACGAGCCGGTGAAGCTCAACCAGGAATTTCGCAACTTCGATTTCCTGTCGCCGTGGGAGGGCACCGACTACGTGCTGCCGGGCGACGAGAAGCCGGGCAAGAACGGAAAGGGCGCGTCATGAAGCCGACGCTGAAGCCCGGGCTCAAGCACCGCAAGGCCTTCAAGGTGCCGGAGAACAAGACGGTGCCCCATCTCTATCCCGAAGCACCGCTGCTCGCCGGGATGCCGAAGGTGTTCGCCACGGGCTTCATGGTGGGCCTGTTCGAATGGACCTGCACCGAGCTCCTCGCAGAGCACCTGGACGAGGGCGAGGGCTCGCTCGGCGTGCACGTGGATTTCTCCCACAAGGCGGCGACGCCGCCCGGCCTCACCGTGACGGTGGACGCCGAGTGCATCGCGGTCGAGGGCGCGCGGATCACCTTCCGGGTCTCCGGGCACGACGGCATCGACGAGATCGGCGGCGGCGTGCACGAGCGCTTCGTCGTGAAGTGGGATCGCTTCGTCGCCGGCGTCGTCGAGAAGAAAAAGCGCGCCGATGCGATGACGGGAGCGGCGTGATGGCCCAGGCCCCGCAGCGCAGCTTCCAGATCAACTTCGGGCCGCAGCACCCGGCGGCGCACGGCGTGCTGCGCCTCGTGCTCGAGCTCGACGGCGAGGTGGTGGAGCGCGTCGACCCGCACATCGGCCTCCTGCACCGCGGCACCGAGAAATTGATCGAGCACAAGACCTACCTGCAGGCGATTCCGTACTTCGACCGTCTCGACTACGTGGCGCCGATGAACCAAGAGCACGCCTTTTGCCTGGCGGTGGAGAAGCTGCTCGGCATCACGGTGCCGAGGCGCGCCCAACTCATCCGCGTTCTCTACTGCGAGATCGGCCGGCTCTTGTCGCATCTTCTCAACGTCACGACGCAAGCCATGGACGTGGGCGCGCTGACGCCGCCGCTCTGGGGCTTCGAGGAGCGCGAGAAGCTCATGATATTCTACGAGCGCGCCTCGGGCTCGCGCATGCACGCGGCCTATTTCCGGCCGGGCGGGGTGCACCAGGACCTGCCGGAGAAGCTCGTCGAGGACATCGGCAAGTTCTGCGACCCGTTCCTCAAGGTGTGCGACGACATCGAGGGCCTGATCACCGATAACCGCATCTTCAAGCAGAGGAACGTCGACATCGGCGTGGTCTCGCTCGCGGACGCTTGGGCGTGGGGCTTCTCCGGCGTCATGGTGCGCGGCTCCGGCGCCGCTTGGGACCTGCGCAAGGCGCAGCCCTACGAGTGCTACGCCGAGCTCGATTTCGACATCCCGGTGGGCAAGCACGGCGACTGCTACGACCGCTACCTCATCCGCATGGAGGAGATGCGCCAGTCGGTGCGCATCATGAAGCAGTGCGTCGAGCGGCTGCAGTCGGCGGCGGGGCAGGGGCCGGTCACGGTCGACGACAACAAGATCGTGCCGCCGCGCCGCGCCGAGATGAAGCGCTCGATGGAAGCGCTCATCCACCACTTCAAGCTCTACACCGAGGGCTATCACGTTCCGCCGGGCGAGGTGTACGCGGCGGTCGAAGCGCCCAAGGGCGAGTTCGGCGTCTATCTCGTGGCCGACGGCTCCAACAAGCCTTACCGCTGCAAGATCCGCGCGCCCGGCTTTCCGCATCTGTCGGCCATGGACTTCCTCTGCCGCGGCCACATGCTGGCCGACGTTTCGGCGGTGCTGGGATCCATCGACATCGTGTTCGGGGAGGTGGATCGCTGATGGCCGTCCGTCGTCTCGCCGAAATCCAGCCCGACTTCTTCGCCTTCAGCGCGGACAATCTCGCGTGGGCGAAGCGCGAGATGGCGAAGTATCCCGCCGGCCGCCAGGCCTCGGCGGTGATCGCATTGTTGTGGCGGGCGCAGGAGCAGGCGGGCGGCTGGCTGCCGGAGCCGGCGATCCGCCACGTCGCCGACATCCTCGGCCTCGCCTACATCCGCGTGCTCGAGGTCGCGACCTTCTACACGATGTTTCATCTGGAGCCGGTGGGGAAATTCCTGGTCCAGCTTTGCGGCACCACGCCGTGCGAGCTCAGCGGCGCGAACGAGCTCAAGGACGTCTGCCGCCGCCGCATCGGCCACGAGAACCACGTGACCGCCGACGGCCAATTCTCCTGGATGGAGGTCGAGTGTCTCGGCGCTTGCGTCAACGCGCCCATGGTGCAGATCAACTACGACTACTACGAGGACCTGAACGCCGAGCGGCTCGAGAAGATCCTCGACGCGCTCGCGAGAGGCGAGACGCCGAAGCCGGGCCCGCAGATCGACCGCCAGTTCTCGGCACCGGTGGGCGGGCCGACCACGCTCGTCAATGGCGGCGGCCGCTCGCGGCCGCATCCCGGCCAGGCGCCGCTCACCGACGATTCTGCGAAGAAGCCGGGTGCCGCCGCCAACGTGCGCGAGGCCGACGTGCCGCAGCCGCCGGTCGCCGATTTCCTCCGATCCGAGGCGCACCTGATGCTCGCCGACAAGGACCGCATCTTCAAGAATCTCTACGGGCTCCACGACTGGGGCCTCAAGGGCGCGCGCGAGCGCGGCGCCTGGGACGGCACCAAAGCGATCCTGGAGAAAGGCCGCGACGGCATCCTGAACGAGATCAAGGCCTCGGGCCTGCGCGGCCGCGGCGGCGCCGGCTTTCCCACCGGCCTCAAGTGGTCGTTCATGCCGAAGCAGTCGGATGGCCGGCCGCATTACCTCGTGGTCAACGCCGACGAGTTGGAGCCCGGTACCTGCAAGGACCGGGAGATCATGCGCCACGATCCGCATCTCCTGCTCGAGGGCTGCCTGATCGCGAGCTTCGCCATGGGCGCGCACGCGGCCTACATTTACATCCGCGGCGAGTACGTGCGCGAGCGCGAGCGCCTGCAGGCGGCGATCGACGAGGCTTATGGCGCGAAGCTCATCGGCAAGAACAATATCCACGGCTACGACTTCGACGTTTATCTCTGCCACGGCGCCGGGGCCTACATCTGCGGCGAGGAGACGGCGCTCTTGGAGAGTCTCGAAGGCAAGAAGGGCCTGCCGCGGCTGAAGCCGCCGTTCCCGGCGAACGTCGGGCTCTACGGCTGCCCGACGACGGTGGCGAACGTGGAGTTGGTGGCAGTCGCCCCGGATATCATGCGCCGCGGCGCCGCCTGGTTCGCCGGCTTCGGCCGGCCGAACAATGCCGGCACCAAGCTCTTCTGCATCTCCGGTCACGTGGAGCGGCCGTGCAACGTGGAAGAGGCGATGAGCGTGCCGTTCCGCGAGCTGATCGAGCGCCACGCCGGCGGCGTGCGCGGCGGCTGGGACAATCTGCTGGCCGTGATCCCGGGCGGCTCGTCGGTGCCGCTGGTGCCGGCCGAGCAGATCATCGACTGCCCCATGGATTTCGACGCGCTCAAGGACCTGAAGTCGGGGCTCGGCACCGCGGCCGTCATCGTCATGGACAAGTCGACCGATGTGGTGCGGGCGATCGCCCGCATCTCGTACTTCTACAAGCACGAGTTCTGCGGCCAGTGCACGCCCTGCCGCGAAGGCACCGGCTGGATGTGGCGCGTGTTGTCGCGCATGGCCGAGGGGCGGGCGCAGAAGCGCGAGATCGATCTCCTGCTCGACGTGGCGAACCAGGTGGAGGGCCACACCATCTGCGCGCTGGGCGACGCCGCGGCGTGGCCGGTGCAGGGGCTGATCCGCCATTTCCGCCACGAAATCGAGAAGCGCATCGACGAATATTCGGCGCGCGCCGACCTCGGCGTGCGCGATCCCCTGCCGGAGGCAGCCGAATGAAAAAGCCCGTGACAACCTCGCAAGGCTCCTGCTCCCGCAGGCTCCGCCCTCGCGCGGCGCGGTGCGTTACGGCACGCCGGCGCAGACCGTCACCGCGGTCGCGACCACGCTGATCCTGGTGGTGGCGGTGGTGGCGCTCGTCATCCTGTGGCAGCGGCCGGAGGCGGAGAGTCAGGCAGCGGCAGCCGAGACGCCGCGGCAGATCTTCCATTCGTACCTCGATCTCGCCTTCCGCGTACCGACGCTTGCGGCGCCCAACTACGACGCGATCAAGACGAACCCGCGCGACCGGGCGCTCTATGAGCCCCTGGTGACGCAGCTCCTCTTGAGCTGCGACGCGATCATCGCCTCCTTCGCCGCGGACGAGGATGACGAGTTGTGGCGCACGCTGTGCCGCACGCACATCACCCGCCACGCGCGCCATCTGTGCGAGACGCTGAACGAGGACGCGCTCGGCCTCTACGACTCCGAGGCCTTCCGCGATTTCCTCGTCGAGACGCTGACCGCCGCGCGCGGCCAGGCGGCGGAATGCACGACGGCCAAGCTCGAAGAGATCAAGAAGCTGGTCGATGGCCTGAAGGAAGCAGGATGATCAAGCTCATCGTCGACGGAAAAGAAATCGAGGTTCCGCCCGAGTTTACGCTGTTGCAGGCGTGCGAGGCGGCGGGCGCCGAGATTCCGCGCTTCTGCTTCCACGAGCGTCTGTCGATCGCCGGCAACTGCCGCATGTGCCTGGTGGAGCTCGTGGGCTCGCCGAAGCCCGTGGCGTCGTGCGCCTGGGGCGTGCGCGACTGCCGGCCGGGACCGAAAGGCGAGCCGCCGGTGGTCAACACCAAGACGCCCATGGTGAAGAAGGCGCGCGAGGGCGTGCTCGAGTTCCTGCTGATCAACCACCCGCTCGATTGTCCGATCTGCGACCAGGGCGGCGAATGCGACCTGCAGGACCAGACCATGGCCTACGGGCCCGACACCAGCCGCTACTGGGAGAATAAGCGGGCGGTGGAGGACAAGTACATCGGTCCGCTGGTCAAGACGATCATGAACCGGTGCATCCATTGCACGCGCTGCGTCCGGTTCGCGGCGGAGGTGGCGGGCGTGCCGGAACTCGGCGCCATCGGCCGCGGCGAGGACATCGAGATCACCACCTACCTCGAGCGCGCCATGACCTCGGAGCTGCAGGGCAACGTCATCGATCTATGCCCGGTGGGCGCGCTGACCTCGCGGCCCTATGCCTTTCGGGCGCGGCCGTGGGAGCTGATCAAGACGGAATCGATCGACGTCATGGACGCGGTCGGCTCCAACATCCGCGTCGACACGCGCGGCCGCGAGGTGTTCCGCATCCTGCCGCGGCTGCACGAGGACATCAACGAGGAGTGGATCTCCGACAAGACGCGCTTCGTGTGGGACGGGCTCAAGACCCAGCGCCTCGACCGGCCCTATATCCGCGAGAACGGCCGCCTGCGGGCGGCGAGCTGGAGCGAGGCGTTCGCCGCCGTGGCGGCGCGGGTGAAGGAGGCCGGCGCCCACAAGACCGGGGCCATCCTCGGTGATTTCGTTTCCGCCGAGGAGGCGTTCGCCTTCACCGACCTGATGAAACGCCTCGGCTCGCCGCACATCGACTGTCGCGAGGACGGGGCGAAGATCGACCCCAGGCTCGGCCGCGGCGCGTACCTCTTCAACGCCACCATCGCCGGCATTGAGGAGGCGGGCGCGCTCCTCATCGTCGGCGCCAATCCGCGGCGCGAGGGGGCGATCCTCAACGCGCGCATCCGCAAGCGCTGGCGGGCATCGGAGTTCCCGGTGGGCCTCGTCGGCGAGATGGCGCCGCTCACCTATTCTTTCGAGCACCTGGGGGCGGGACCGGAGACGCTCGCCGACCTCGCCGACGGCAAGCATCCCTTCCTCGATACCCTGAAGAAGGCCGAGCGGCCCATGCTCATTCTCGGCGCTGGGGTGCTGCGCCGGCCGGATGGGGCTGCGATCGCGGCGCTCGCTGCCCGCATTGCCGGCGACACCGGCATGGTCGACAGGGAGTGGAACGGCTTCTCGGTGCTGCACGCGGCGGCGTCGCGCGTGGGTGCGATCGACGTGGGCGCGGTGCCGGAACGGACGGCTTCGACGTGGCGCGCATGCTGGCGCCGCGGGCGTGACGTTCTTTTCCTGCACGGCGCCGACGAGATGGAGGTGCCGGCCGGCCCCTTCGTGATCTACCAGGGCAGCCACGGCGACCGTGGCGCGCATCGGGCGGACGTGATCCTGCCGGGTGCGGCCTGGACCGAGGAGTCGGGGATCTTCGTCAACACCGAGGGGCGGCCGCAGATGGCCAACCGCGCCGGCTTCCCGCCGGGCGACGCGCGGGAGAACTGGGCGATCCTGCGCGCGCTGTCGGCCGTGCTCGGCGCGACGGCTGCCGTTCGACTTGCTTGCCGAACTGCGCCATGCCCTCGTGGTCAAGCACCCGCACCTCGGCGCGCTCGACCTCGTGCCGGAGAAGCCGCCGCCATCGCGCGCCTCGCGCAGGTGGGCGGGGCCATCGACCGCGGCGCCGTTCCGTCCGGCGGTCGGCGACTTCTATCTCGCCAACCCGATCACGCGGGCGACGGCGGTCATGGCGGAGTGCTCGGCGCTGGCATCGGGTCACCAGCGCGTGGCGGCGGAGTAGGCGATGGACTTCTTCACCAACGGCTGGCCGATCGTGATCATCCTGGCGCAGTGCCTGGCGGTCATGGTGGCGCTATTGCTTATCCTCGCGTTCCTGATGTACGCCGACCGCAAGATCTGGGCGGCGGTGCAGCTGCGCCGCGGGCCGAACGTGGTGGGGCCGTGGGGGCTGCTGCAGAGCTTCGCCGACTTCCTGAAGTACATCGTCAAGGAGATCGTGATCCCGTCGGGCGCCGACAAGGCGGTGTTCCTCCTGGCGCCGATGGTCACCTTCGTGCTGCCGGTGATCGTCTGGGCGGTGATCCCCTGGGCGCCGGGCTGGGTGATCTCCGACATGAACGTCGGGATCCTGTTCATCTTCGCGATCTCCTCGCTCACGTCTATGCGATCATCATGGGGGGCTGGGCGTCGAACTCGAAGTATCCGTTCCTCGCGGCGCTGCGCTCGGCGGCGCAGATGATCTCCTACGAGGTGTCGATCGGCTTCATCATCGTCGGCGTGCTGATCTCCGCGGGGTCGCTGAACCTCACCCGGATCGTCGAGGCGCAGGACGGGGCCGTGGGGGCTGTTCAGCTGGTACTGGCTGCCGCATCTTCCCATGGTGGTGCTGTTCTTCATCTCGGCGCTGGCCGAGACCAACCGGCCGCCGTTCGACCTGCCGGAGGCGGAGATCGAGCTGGTGGCGGGGTATCAGGTGGAATATTCGTCGACGCCGTTCCTGCTGTTCATGATCGGCGAGCTGATGATCGTGTTCTTCATGTGCGCGCTGATCTCGATCCTGTTCTTCGGCGGCTGGCTGTCGCCGATCCCGGGGTGGCCGGACCGCGGTGCGGGCATGTCTGGTTGCTCGCCAAGATGCTGTTCTGGTTCTTCATGTTCGCCATGGTGAAGGCGATCGTGCCGCGCTATCGCTACGACCAGCTGATGCGGATCGGCTGGAAGGTGTTCCTGCCGCTGTCGCTCGCCGCGGGTGGTCGCTGGCGCGGTGTTCGCGCAGTACGGCTGGTTCTGGCGCCTACCAGCGCTGGATCGGAGGCTGAGAATGGCGATCCCGCACCGCCCGCGCGATTTTCCTCGCCGACTTCGTCTCGGGGTTCTTGCTCGGCATGAAGTACTTCTTCAAGCCGAAGGCGACGCTGAACTATCCGCACGAGAAGGGGCCCCTGTGCGCCGCGGTTCCGCGGCGAGCATGCGCTGCGGCGCTATCCCAACGGCGAGGAGCGGTGCATCGCCTGCAAGCTCTGCGAGGCGATCTGCCCGGCGCAGGCGATCACCATCGACGCGGAGCCGCGCGAGGACGGGTCGCGGCGGACGACGCGCTACGACATCGACATGACCAAGTGCATCTACTGCGGCTTCTGCCAGGAGGCCTGCCCGGTGGATGCGATCGTCGAGGGGCCGAACTTCGAGTTCGCCACCGAGACGCGCGAGGAGCTGTTCTACGACAAGGCGAAGCTGCTCGCGAACGGCGACCGCTGGGAGCGCGAGATCGCGCGCAACCTCGAGCTCGACGCGCCGTACCGCTGAGGAGGATGCATGGCCGCGCTCTTCGCCTTCTACCTCTTCGCCGTCGTCGCGGTGGTCGGCGCCTTCATGGTGATCTTCGCGCGGAGAACCCGGTGCATTCGGTGCTGTGGCTGATCCTCGCCTTCTTCGCGGCGGCGGGGCTCTTCGTGCTGCTCGGGGCCGAGTTCGTGGCGATGATGCTGATCATCGTCTACGTCGGCGCGGTGGCGGTGCTGTTCCTGTTCGTGGTGATGATGCTCGACGTGGACTTCGCCGAGCTGCGCGAGGGGATGGCGCAGTTCCTGCCGGTGGGCTGCTGATCGGGCTGGTCCTTCTGGTGCAGCTCGGCTTCGTCTTCGGCGCCTGGGCAGGGGCCGCGAGTGGCAGGCGCCGATCCGCGCGGCGATCCGCCGCCGGCGCCAGCGTGGACAACACCGCGGCGCTCGGGATGCTGCTCTACACCCGCTACGTCTTCCTCTTCCAGGCGGCGGGGCTGATCCTGCTGGTGGCGATGATCGGGGCGATCGTGCTGACGCTGCGCAAGCAGGCCTGGGTGAAGCGGCAGGACGTGCTGAAGCAGATGTACCGCGACCCGAAGACCGCGGTGCAGCTCGTGGACATCAAGCCGGGGCAGGGGGCCGATGATCGGGCTCGCGCACTACCTGACGGTCGCGGCGATCCTGTTCGTCACCGGGCATCTTCGGCATCTTCATCAACCGCAAGAACGTCATCATCATCCTGATGTCGATCGAGCTGATGCTGCTCGCGGTCAACATCAACTTCGTCGCGTTCTCGGCCTTCCTCGGCGACCTGGTCGGGCAGGTCTTCGCGCTCTTCGTGCTGACGGTCGCCGCCGCCGAGGCGGCGATCGGGCTCGCCATCCTCGTCTGCTTCTTCCGCAACAGCGGGACGATCGCGGTCGAGGACATCAACGTGATGAAGGGCTGAACGGTGTCCAGGCGATCATTCTTCCTGCCGCTGCTCGGCGCCGATCGCTCGGCGGGTTCGGCCGCTTCGCTGGCGCGCGCGGGGCGGAGGTGGTCACGAGCGGCCTGCTCGTGTTCGCGGCCTGCTTGTCCTGGATCGTCTTCTTGATGTCGGCTTCGACGGCGTGACGTGCGCATCCCGCTGTTCCGCTGGATCTCGGTCGGGGACCTCGCGGTGGACTGGGGCTCCGGGTCGACCGGCTGACGGCGATCATGCTGGTGGTGGTGACCACGGTGTCGGCGCTCGTGCACCTCTACGCATCGGCTACATGGCCACGACGGACCCGGCACGCGAGCACAGCGCGGTTCTTCGCCTACCTGTCGTTCTTCACCTTCGCCATGCTGGCGCTGGTCACCGCCGACAACCTCCTGCAGCTCTTCTTCGGCTGGGAGGGCGTGGGCGTCGCCTCGTACCTGCTGATCGGCTTCTACTACCGCAAGCCGAGCGCGGGCGCGGCGGCGATCAAGGCCTTCATCGTCAACCGGGTCGGCGACTTCGGCTTCCTGCTCGGCATCTTCGCCCTCTACGTGCTGGTCGGGTCGATCGGCTTCGATACCGATCTTCGCCGCGGCGAGATCGCTCCCCGGCAGACCATCCACTTCCTCGGCGGGACTGCAACGCGCCCAGGTGGCCTCGCTGCTGCTGTTCATCGGCGCCATGGGCAAGTCGGCGCAGCTGTTCCTGCACACCTGGCTGCCGGACGCCATGGAGGGCCCGACGCCGGTGTCGGCGCTGATCCATGCCGCGACCATGGTGACGGCCGGCGTGTTCCTGGTCTGCCGCATGTCGCCGGTGCTGGAGTGGTCGCCCACGACGCTCACCTTCATCACCTTCATCGGCGCCGTCGACCGCGTTCTTCGCGGCGACGGTCGGGCTGGTGCAGAACGACATCAAGCGGGTGATCGCCTATTCCACCTGCTCGCAGCTCGGCTACATGTTCGTGGCGGCGGGCGTCGGCGCCTATCCGGCGGCGATGTTCCACCTCTTCACCCACGCCTTCGTTCAAGGCGATGCTCTTCCTCGGCGCCGGCTCGGTCATCCACGCGATGCACCACGAGCAGGACATGCGCCACATGGGCGGGCTCGCCAAGAAGCTCCCGCGACCTTCTGGGCGATGGTGATCGGCACGCTGGCGATCACCGGCGTGGCTCCCGCTCACGCTCCGGCTTCTTCTCCAAGGACGCGATCATCGAGAGCGCCTGGGCGGCGCACTCGGCGCGGCGACCTACGCCTTCTGGCTGCCGTGATCGCCGCGCTCTCACCAGCTTCTACTCCTGGCGGCTGATCTTCATCGTCCTTCCACGGGCCGAACGCGCCGACCATCACACCTACGACCACGCGCACGAGCCGAGCCCGGTGATGACCGCCGCTCGGGGTGCTGGCGATCGGGCTCGATCGTGCTCGGGCTCT
Organism: uncultured Alphaproteobacteria bacterium; assembly: GCA_963792635.1. Taxonomy (GTDB): domain Bacteria; phylum Pseudomonadota; class Alphaproteobacteria; order Rhizobiales; family Xanthobacteraceae; genus DATNNN01. The sequence goes on along the minus strand of CAWBWX010000003.1, from coordinate 43,755 downwards.
GCCTTCCACAACATCTTCACCGGCGAGGGGATGGAGCGGTTCTTCCGCGACTCGATCTTCTCGGCGGAGGCCACCGCGTCATCGAGGAGATGCACCACGCGCCGGTCTGGGTGGTGGCGCTGCCCGACGGTGATGATGCTCGCGGGCTTCCTGGTGGCGTACTGGTTCTACGTCAACAACCCGTCGCTGCCGCGCGAGCTGGCGCGCCGCAACGAGCTGCTCTACCGCTTCGTGCTCAACAAGTGGTACTTCGACGAGCTCTACGATCTTCTCTTCGTGCGGCCGGCGATGTGGCTCGGCCGCGTCCTCTGGAAGCAGGGCGACGGCTGGCTGATCGACGGCTTCGGGCCCGACGGCGTTTCGGCCCGCGTCATCGACGTGACCCGCAACGTGGTGCGGCTGCAGACCGGCTACCTCTATCACTACGCCTTCGTCATGCTGATCGGCGTCGCCGCCATCATCACCTGGTTCCTGGTGCGGGGGATCGGCTGATGGCGACGTGGCCCGTGCTCTCCGTCGTCGTCTTTCTGCCGCTGGTCGGCGCGCTGTTCATCGTGGCGCTGCGCGGCAACGACGACGTGATCGCCAAGAACGCGCGCTGGGTGGCGCTGTGGACGACGATCGTCACCTTCGCGATCTCGCTCTCTCTCATCGCCGGCTTCGACCGCGGCAATCCCGATTTCCAGTTCGTCGAGGACCTGCCGTGGCTCGGTGGCACCATCCGCTATCACCTGGGCGTGGACGGCATCTCGCTGCCGTTCCTCATCCTCACCACGTTCCTGATGCCGATCTCCATTGTGGCGAGCTTCGCCATCAAGACGCGGGTGAAGGAATACATGGTCGCCTTCCTCATCCTCGAGACGCTGATGAGCGGCACGTTCGCGGCGCTCGATCTCGTCCTCTTCTACGTGTTCTTCGAGGGCGGCCTGATCCCCATGTTCCTCATCATCGGGGTGTGGGGCGGGGCGCGGCGGGTCTACGCGAGCTTCAAGTTCTTTCTCTACACGCTCACCGGTTCGGTGCTGATGCTGCTGGCGCTGCTCGCCATGTACCTGCAGGCGGGCACCACCGACATTCCGGCGCTGCTCAACCATGCTTTCCCGCGCGGCATGCAGACGTGGCTGTGGCTCGCCTTCTTCGCGTCGTTCGCGGTGAAGCTGCCCATGTGGCCGGTGCACACGTGGCTCCCCGACGCGCACGTGGAGGCGCCGACGGCGGGCTCGGTGATCCTCGCCGCGATCCTCCTGAAGATGGGCGGCTACGGGTTCCTGCGGTTCTCGCTGCCCATGTTCCCGCATGCGTCCGAGATGTTCGCGCCGCTCATGTTCGCGCTCTCCATCGTCGCCATCATCTACACGTCGCTGGTAGCGCTGCGGCAGGAGGACATGAAGAAGCTGATCGCCTATTCCTCGGTGGCGCACATGGGCTTCGTCACGCTCGGCATCTTCACCTTCACCAAGGAGGGGGTGCAGGGCGCGATCTTCCAGATGGTCTCCCACGGCTTCGTGTCGGGGGCGCTGTTCCTCTGCGTCGGCGTCATCTACGACCGCATGCACACCCGCGATATCGACGCCTACGGGGGCCTGGTAGAGCGCATGCCTCTCTACGCCGCCGCCTTCATGGTGTTCACGCTGGCGAACGTAGGAATGCCCGGGACGAGCGGCTTCGTGGGTGAGTTCCTGACCCTGGTGGGCGCCTTCAAGGTCAATCCGACCGTGGCCTTACTCGCTACGATTGGTGTAATTCTTTCAGCGGCTTACGCGCTCTGGCTCTATCGGCGTGTGATCTTCGGGGTGCTGGAAAAGCCGAACCTGAAGGCCATCCAGGACCTGAACCCGCGGGAGATCGCGGTTCTCGCCCCGCTGGTGGTGTTGACCATCCTCTTCGGCGTCTGGCCGGGACCGATCCTCGACTTGAGCGCGGCCTCGGCGAGCCTGCTGGTCGAGCACGCTCAGGCGGCGCTCGCCTCCACCAAAGCCGCGGCGCTCGCGCAGTGAGGGCCCGATGGATCTAGCCGCGCTTGCTCCCATTGCGCCCGAGCTCGTCATCCTCGCCGGCGCGCTTGCGCTTCTCATGCTCGGCGTCTTCGGCGGCGACAAGATCATCGACACCATCGACATCCTCGCCATGATCATCCTGGTCGTTGCCGCGCTCATGGTGGTGCTGCAGCCGGCGGAGCGCATCGAGGCGTTCGGCGGCAGCTTCGTTATCGATGGCTATGGCCGCTTCTTCAAGGTGCTGGCGCTGATCGGCGCCGCCGCGGCGCTGCTCATGTCCGTCGACTTCATGCGCCGAGAGAATATTCGCCGCTTCGAGTTCGCGGTGCTGATTTTGACCGCCGCCGCCGGCATGATGACCATGATTTCGGCACGCGACCTGATCGCGCTCTACCTCGGGCTCGAGCTCATGTCGCTGTCGCTCTACGTGGTCGCCGCCATCGACCGCGACAACCTGCGCTCCACCGAGGCGGGCCTGAAGTATTTCGTCCTCGGCGCGCTGTCGTCAGGCATGCTGCTCTACGGCGCGTCGCTGATCTACGGCTTCACCGGCACCATCGCCTTCACCGGCATCGCCGTGGCGGCCAAAGTGCCGTCGATCGGCCTCATCTTCGGCCTCGTCTTCCTCTTCACCGGGCTCGCGTTCAAGGTGTCGGCGGTGCCGTTCCACATGTGGACGCCCGACGTCTATGAGGGCGCGCCGACGCCGGTCACCGCCTTCTTCTCCGCCGCGCCCAAGGTAGCGGCGGTGGCGATGTTCGTGCGCGTGGCGATCGATGCCTTTCCCACCATCGTGCCGCAGTGGCAGCAGATCGTGATCTTCCTCTCTATCGCCTCCATGGGCCTCGGCGCCTTCGCCGCCATCGGTCAGCGCAACATCAAGCGGCTGATGGCCTATTCCTCGATCGGCCACGTGGGTTACGCGCTGATCGGGCTTTGCGCCGCGACGCCGGTGGGCGTGCAGGGCGTGCTCGTCTACATGGCGATCTATCTCGCCATGACATTGGGCGCCTTCGCCTGCATCCTTGCCATGCGCAGGCCGGACGGAGCCGTGGAGGACATCGACGAGCTCGCCGGTCTTGCGCGCACACACCCGGTGATCGCCGTCGTGCTGGCGGCGCTGCTCTTCTCGCTCGCCGGCATTCCGCCGCTCGCCGGCTTCTTCGCCAAGTTCTACGTGTTCCTGGCCGCCGTCGAAGCCAAGCTTTACGGCCTCGCGGTGATCGGCGTGCTCGCGAGCGTGGTGGGCGCCTACTATTATCTGCGCATCGTCAAGATCATGTACATGGACGAGCCGCGGCCGCGTTTCCTGCCCATGGCGGCGGAGTTGAAGCTCGTGCTCGGAGCGTCCGGGTTGTTCGTGATCCTGTTCTTCCTTTATCCCGGCCCGCTGGTGGCAGCCGCCGCGGCCGCGGCGCGCTCGCTGTTCTGATGGATTTTCCCCGCGCGGCCGGCGGCACGCCGGTGCGGTTCCACGAGAGCCTCGGCTCGACCAACGAGGAGGCGCTCTCGCTGGCGCGCGCCGGCGAAGGCGGGCCGCTGTGGGTTGTGGCCGCGCGGCAGACGGCGGGCAGGGGGCGGCGCGGGCGCGCGTGGACATCGGAGCTGGGCAATCTCTACGCGAGCCTGCTCCTCGACGACCCGGCGCCGGCGGCGCTGGCGCCGCAGATTTGCTTCGTTGCGGCGCTGGCGTTGCATGACGCGGTGCTCGACACCTGCGCTGGTCTCGCGCCCGCGCGCCTCAAGCTCAAATGGCCGAACGATCTCCTGCTCGACGACGCCAAGGCGGCGGGCATCCTGGTGGAAGGGGTGACGGCGGGAAGTCGCAGCGCCGTCGTGGTCGGCTTCGGCGTCAACTGCCGCACCCATCCGCAGGATACGCCCTATCCCGCCACTGACTTCGCCGCGGCGGAATTCCAGCTGTCGCCGGCCGCCTTGCTCACGCGCCTCGGCGCTACGTGGACGGCGCGGGCCCGCGAATGGGCGCGCGGCCAAGGCTTCGCCTCGATCCGCGCCGCGTTCCTCGCCCGCGTCACGGGCATCGGCGGCGCAGATCGAGGCGCGGCTCTCCGACCGCGCCGTCACCGGGCGCTTCGAGGCGCATCGACGAGCGCGGTGCGCTCGTGCTGGTGCAGTCGGACGGCACACGAGTCACGGTCGCCGCCGGCGACATCTTCCCGATGCCCGCAGGCGCCACATGAACGCCGCTTCCAAGCCCGACGCGCTCGTCTTCGTGCCGCTCGGCGGTGTGGGCGAGATCGGGATGAATCTCGGTCTCTACGGCCTCGGCTCCAAGGCCAAGCGCAGTTGGCTCGCCGTCGACATGGGCGTGTCCTTCGCCGACGACACCATGCCCGGCATCGATTTGATCATGCCCGACATCCGCTTCCTCGAGCAGGAGAAGCGCAACCTCGTCGGCATCGTGCTCACCCATGGCCACGAGGATCACATGGGCGCGCTGTTCGATCTGTGGCCGAAGCTCAAGGTGCCGGTGTACGCGACGCCCTTCACCGCCGCGCTGATGGAGGCCAAGCGCGCCGGCGAGGACAACGCGCCGCGCGTGCCGATCACCATCGTGCAGCAGGGCGGCCGGGTGCAAATCGGGCCGTTCGACGTGGAGTTCGTGCCAGTGGCGCACTCGATCCCGGAAAGCAACGCGCTCGCGATCCGCACGCCGCTCGGCCTCGTGGTGCACACCGGCGATTGGAAGCTCGATGCGACACCGGTGCTCGGCGCCACCACCGATCCGGCGAAGTTCCGTGCGCTGGGCGAAGAGGGCGTGCGCGCGGTGATCTGCGATTCCACCAATGCGGTGCGTGAGGGCCAGTCGCCGTCCGAGACGGACGTGGCGAACAGCCTCGCCGAGATCGTGACGCAAGGCCAAGGGTCGGGTCGCGATCACCACGTTCGCCTCCAACGTCGCGCGCATCCGCTCCGCCGCGCTCGCCGCCGCGGCGGCGGGGCGCGAGGTGGTCGTGGTGGGCCGCGCCATGGAGCGGGTGGTGAACGTCGCTCGCGAGATGGGTTACCTCGACGGCCTGACGCAGTTCCGCGGTCTCGATGCCTATTCGCGGCTCCCGCGCGACAAGACGCTCGTGCATCCTCACCGGCAGCCAGGGCGAGCCGCGCGCGGCGCTCGCCCGCATCGCCGGCGACGACCATCCGGAGATCGAGCTCAATCCCGGCGACACGCTGATCTTCTCCTCGCGCACCATCCCGGGCAACGAGAAGGCGGTGAACCGCATCATCAACGAGATGATCCGCCGCGGCGTCGAGGTGCTCACCGACCGCATCAAGCTCGTGCACGTGTCGGGGCATCCGCGGCGCGGCGAGCTCGCCCAGCTGTATTCCTGGCTCAAGCCCGAGGTCTCGATCCCGGTGCACGGCGAGGCGCTGCATCTCTCCGAGCACGCGGCGCTGGCGCGCGCAGAAGGGATCAAAGAGGTGGTGCTATGCGGCGACGGCGACGTGGTGCGGTTGGCACCCGGTCCCGCCGGCGTCATCGACGACGTGCATTCGGGGCGGCTCTATCGCGACGGCAGGCTGCTGGTCGATGAGCAGTCGCGGGCGCTCGGCGATCGCAAGCGGCTTTCCTTCGCCGGCGTCATCTCCATTGCGCTGGCGCTCGGCGGCCGCGGCGAGATCGCGGGCGAGCCCATGATCGAGCTCGCCGGGCTGCCGGATATCCTGGAGGGCCGGCCGATCGAGGAGTTCGTGCTTGACGCCGTAGACAGCGCGCTCTCCTCGCTGCCGAAGCCGCGGCGGCGCGATCCCGACGCCATCGCCGAGGCGATCGAGCGCTCGGTGCGCGGCGCCGTGGGTGCCGCGTGGGGCAAGAAGCCGGTATGCCACGTGATGGTGTTGCAGGTTTAGGACGTTTACCTTTCCGGCATAGCGGGACGGGCGACCTTCATGAACGAGCGTATCGGCGTGCTCGCCGCGGTGCTTTCGAGCGCGCTCGGCGGCATGGCGGCGGCGGTGACGCGCTTCGCAATCGCAAGCGCCGACCCGATCACGCTCGCGGCATTTCGTTTCGGCCTCGGCTTCCTTTGTCTGTTGCCGCTCGCGCTTTGGTTACGCAGTAGGTTGCCGAGCGGCAGGGATTGGGTCGGCGTTGCGCTGCTTGGCCTTGGCTTCTTCGCCGGATTTTTCATCGTCTACAACATTGCGCTGGGCTACACGACGGCGGGGCGGGGAGCGCTGGCGCTGTCGACCCTGCCGCTCTTGACCATGGTGGTGGCCGCACTTCTCGGCGCAGAGCCGATGACGGTACGCAAGACGACCGGCGTGCTGATCGCGATGGCCGGCGTCGCGCTCGCGCTGGTCAGCGGCGTTGCCGATGCGCCGCCTGACGCGTGGCGCGGCGACCTCCTGATGATCGCCGGCACCACATCCATGGCGTTCTACAACGTGTGGTCCCAACCGTTTATCGCGCGCTCAAGCCCGCTCGGCTATGTCACGGCTGGAATGGGGTTCGGCGGCGTCAGCTTGGTGGCGCTGGCCGCGGCGACGGATGGGTTGGCCATCGTCCAGGGTTTCGGCACGCCGCAATGGCTGGCAATGCTTTATCTCGGTTTGTTCGGCGGCGCGGCCGCCTTCTATCTCTGGGTCTTCGCGCTGGAGCGCACTACGCCGACGCGTGTAGCCAACACCATGACCGTCAATCCGCTCGCGGCATCCGTCCTCGCCGCGATCTTGCTCGGTGAGCCGATCGGCCTCAATTTGATCGTTGGACTCGTCGCGGTGGCCGCCGGCATTTGGATCGCATCGACCGACCGGAGCGCTATATAAAGGTGCACAGGAGTAAGCGAATGATCGGCCGGCTCAACCACGTGGCGATCGCGGTGAAGGACCTCGAAGCCGCGAGCGCGGTCTATCGCGACAAGCTCGGCGCCGAGGTGTCGGCGCCGGTGGCGCAGCCGGAGCACGGCGTCACCACCGTGTTCATCACGCTGCCGAACTCGAAGATCGAACTGATCGCGCCGCTCGGCGACAATTCGCCGATCGCGAAATTCCTCGAGCGCAATCCCGACGGCGGCATCCACCACCTCTGCTACGAGGTCGACGACATCCGCGCCGCGCGCGATCAACTGAAGGCGGCGGGCGCGCGCGTGCTCGGCGACGGCGAGCCCAAGATCGGCGCCCACGGCAAGCCGGTGCTGTTCCTCCACCCCAAGGATTTCCTCGGCACGCTGGTCGAGCTGGAGCAGGCGTGATGAGCGCCGTCTTCCTCGGCTTCGCGATCTATTTCCTGATCTGGTGGCTGGTGTGGTTCGCCGTGCTGCCGTGGGGCGTACGCGGCAGAGAGGCGCCCGAGGCCGGTCACGATCCCGGCGCGCCGGTGAAAGCCATGATTGCGATCAAGTTTATCGCCACCACGCTCATTGCCGCGGCCATCTTCGGCGTGGGTTACGCGCTGTGGGTGTCGGGGGTTGTGTCGCTGGACACTTTGCCCATGCCCTTCGACGAGGCAGCGGTCGCCGAAACGACAAACGGGCGAGCACGGCTCGCCCGTCGCTTCTCCTTCGAGTCCTTTTCGCGGCTGTCGCGGCCTCGCGCCTGCCGAATTCGGACTTCGTTCCTCCCGAGACTTGGGCCAATTTCCGGCGCGGTAGCCGGCAACCCAACGGCGCGGACCCTAGACTGGGCCTCGCGGCGTTGTCATTCTTGCAGGTGCGAAGGAGCTTGTTGCGTTGCAACCGAGGGTCTGCGAAACCCGGCGCAACCGCCTCTTGTCATTCGAAAATCTTCTGCGTTGATGGAACTAGGGGCGTCTGGAGCCCCGAATTGAGTGCCCATGCGCCTTTCCCGCTATTTCCTGCCCACCCTGCGCGAGAATCCGAAAGAGGCGGAGATCGTCTCCCACCGCCTCATGCTGCGCGCCGGCATGATCCGCCAGGAGGCGGCCGGCATCTACGCCATTCTGCCGCTCGGCCACCGCGTGCTGCAGAAGGTCTGCCAGATCGTGCGCGAGGAGCAGGACCGCGCCGGGCGCCATCGAGATGCTGATGCCGACCCTGCAGTCGGCGGAGCTGTGGCGCGAAAGCGGGCGCTACGAGGATTACGGCAAGGAGATGCTGCGCATCCAGCGACCGTCACGATCGCGAGATGCTTTACGGCCCCACCAACGAGGAGATGATCACCGACATCTTCCGCGCCTCGGTGAAGTCCTACAAGCAGCTCCCGCTCAACCTCTATCATCTGCAATGGAAATTCCGCGACGAGGTGCGGCCGCGCTTCGGCATCTACCGGGCGCGCGAGTTCCTGATGAAGGACGCCTATAGCTTCGACCTCGACGCCGCGGCAGCCCGCCATTCCTACAACAAGATGTTCGTTGCCTACTTGCGCACGTTCGCGCGCATGGGGCTGAAGGCGATTCCGATGGTCGCTGAATCCGGACCGATAGGCGGGGATCTCTCGCACGAATTCATCATCCTCGCCTCCACCGGCGAGAGCGAAGTGTTCTGCCATCGCGACTATCTCGACTTCGAGATGCCGGGCGAGGACGTGAATTTCGACGACGCGGCCGGCTTGCAGAAGATCGTGGAGCGCTGGACCTCGCTCTATGCCGCGACTTCCGAGAAGCATGACACGGCGGCGTTCGCGAAAGTTCCGGCCGACAAGCAGGTGTCGGCGCGCGGCATCGAGGTGGGCCACGTCTTCTACTTCGGCACCAACTATTCCGAGCCGATGAAGGCGACCGTGACTGGCGCCCGACGGCGCGGTGGTGCCGGTGCACATGGGCTCCTACGGCATCGGCGCGACGCGGCTGGTCGCCGCCGATCATCGAGGCGAGCCATGACGACGCCGGCATCATGTGGCCGGAAGCGGTGGCGCCGTTCAAGGTCGGCTTGCTGAACCTGAAGCAGGGCGACGCCGCCACCGACGCGCGCCTGCGAGAAGCTCTACAGCGAGCTCACGGCGCGCGGCGTCGAAGTGCTCTATCACGATCTCGACGAGCGGCCGGGCGCCAAGTTCGCCGCCATGGATCTGATCGGCCTGCCCTGGCAGCTCTTGGTCGGGCCGAAGGGGCTCGCCGACGGGCCAGGTCGAGCTCAAGCGCCGCGCCGGCGGCGCCGCGAGTTGCTGACGCCGGAGGACGCGGTGAACAAGCTCGCGCCGGAGAGGAGAAGCCGATGGCCGCGCAAAGTCGCGACCGCGCCGTTCTCGGCCTTCGAATGGATGCTGTCGCTCCGCTATCTCCGGGCGCGGCGCAAGGAAGGCTTCATCTCGGTCATCGCCGGGTTTTCCTTCCTCGGCATCATGCTCGGCGTCGCCACGCTGATCATCGTGATGGCGGTGATGAACGGCTTCCGCAAGGAGCTGCTGTCGAAGATCCTCGGGCTCAACGGCCACGTCCTGGTGCAGCCGATCGAGTCGCCGCTCACCGATTTCGCCGTGGTCGCCGACCGCATTGCCGGCGTCAAAGGCGTGACGCTGGCGGTGCCGCTCGTGGAAGGCCAGGCACTTGCGTCCTCGCCGTTCCACGCCGGCGGCGTGCTGGTGCGTGGCGTGCGCGAGCAGGACCTGAAGCGGCTGCCGGCGATCGGGCCCAACATCCGCCAAGGCACGCTCGACGGCTTCGACGAGGGGCAGGGGGTGGTCATCGGCAAGCGCCTCGCCGACCAGCTCTCCGTGCGCGCCGGCGACCAGGTGACGCTGGTGGCGCCACGCGGCTCCGTAACCCCCATGGGCACCACGCCGCGCATCAAGACCTACAAAGTGGCGGCCGTGTTCGAGATCGGCATGTCGGAATACGATCAGGTGTTCGTGTTCATGCCGCTTAGCGAGGCCCAGGCCTACTTCAACCGCAAGAGCGACGTGACCGCGATCGAGGTCTACACCGACAATCCCGACGACATCGTGCGCTATCGCGGGTTGATCAACGAGGCCGCCGGGCGGCCTATTTTTCTCATCGACTGGCGGCAACGCAACGCCACCTTCTTCAGCGCGCTGCAGATCGAGCGCAACGTCATGTTCCTGATCCTGACGCTGATCGTGATCGTGGCGGCGTTCAACATTCTCTCCGGCCTCAACATGCTGGTGAAGGACAAGACCCACGACATCGCCATCATGCGCACCATGGGCGCGCGCAAGGCATCGGTGCTGCGCGTGTTCTTGATCACCGGCGCCTCGATCGGCGTCGTCGGCACGATCGTCGGCGTGCTGCTGGGCGTGGTCGTCTGCCTCAACATCGAGGAGATCCGCCGCTTCGTCTCGTGGCTGTTGTCGACCGATCTGTTCTCGCCCGAGCTTTATTATCTCAGCCGGCTTCCCGCCGACATCGATTCGCGCGAAACCGTCGCGGTGGTGCTGATGGCGCTGATTCTCTCCTTTGCCGCGCCGATCTATCCGGCGTGGCGCGCGGCTCGGCTCGATCCGGTCGAAGCGTTGCGCTACGAGTGACCATGGCGAACGCGCCCGCGCTGCACCTGGAGGCGATCGAGCGGCGCTACCGCCAGGGCGACAGCACGCTTGAAATTCTGCGCGGGGCGACGCTCTCGGTATGGCCGGGAGAATCGGTGGCGTTGATCGCGCCGTCGGGCGCCGGCAAGTCGACGCTGCTGCACATCGCCGGCCTGCTGGAACATCCGGACGGGGGCGAGGTCTATATCGGCGACAAGGCGACGCTGAAGCTGCCGGACTTGCAGCGCACGGCGATCCGCCGCGACGACATCGGCTTCGTCTATCCAGTTCCATCACCTGTTGCCGGAATTCTCGGCGCTCGAGAACGTGATGCTGCCGCAGATGATGCACGGTCTCGATAAGCGCGAGGCGAAGACGCGCGCCACCGAGGTGCTGGCGTTCCTCGGCCTGCGCGACCGGCTCTAGCATCGGCCGGCGGAGCTTTCCGGCGGCGAGCAGCAGCGCGTGGCGATCGCGCGCGCCGTCGCCAACGCGCCGCGCATCCTGCTCGCCGACGAGCCGACCGGGAACCTCGATCCCGACGACCGCCGACTACGTGTTCTCCATGCTGACGAAGCTCGTGGAGGCGTCGGGCCTGGCGGCGATCATCGCCACCCACAACCTCGCGCTTGCCGACCGCATGACCCGGCGGGTGACGCTGCAAGAGGGCGAGATCGTCGAGCTCGCGTAACCGTCCACAAGCTCGCGAAGCCGGTTGACGCAGGCGTCCGCGCGGGCCACCATCGGGCTTTCGTAGAATCGGAGTTGACCGTTGGCCGACGTCGGGCTTCGTCCATCTGCATGTGCATTCGGCCTTTTCGCTGCTCGAGGGGGCGCTGCCGATCGCGCGCCTCGCCGAGCTCGCCAAGGCCGACCGGCAGCCGGCGCTGGCGCTCACCGACACCGGCAACCTGTTCGGCGCGCTGGAATTCTCCGAGAAGATGGCGGAAGCCGGCGTCCAGCCGATCATCGGCTGCGCGCTCGCGGTGCTGTTCGACGACGAGCCGCAGGTGGTGCAGACCGGCCGGGTGCCGCGGCTGCCGCGCATCGTGCTGCTCGCCGCCAGCGAAGAGGGCTATCGCAACCTGATCGCGCTCGTGTCGCGCAGCTTCCTCGAGGTCGCCGGGCGACGCCACGCCGCACGTCAAGCTCGAATGGCTCGCGGCGCATGCCGACGGCCTGATCGCGCTCACCGGCGGTCCCGACGGGCCCGATCGACCGGGCTATCGTAGCGGCGCGGTTCGACACGGCCCGGGCGCGGCTCGCGCGGCTCGCGGCGATTTACGACGGACGGCTCTATGTGGAGCTGCAGCGCCACGGCATCGAATCCGAGCGCATGGCGGAGCCGACGCTCTTGCGAATTCGCCGATACTGCGCATCTGCCGTTGGTCGCCACCAACGAGCCGTTCTTCGCCACCCGCGACGACTACGAGGCCCACGACGCGCTGATCTGCATCGCCGAGGGCCGGCTCGTCGGCGAGGCGGACCGGCGCCAGCTCACGCCCGAGCATTATTTCAAGTCGCGCGCAGGAGATGGCGGAGCTTTTCGCCGACCTGCCTGACGCGCTCGCCGCGACGGTCGAGATCGCGCGGCGCTGCGCGTTCCGGCCCAAGGTGCGCAAGCCGATCCTGCCGCGTTTCTCGCGTCACCGGCGAGGCGGTCGACGAAGCCGCAGAGCTGCGCACGCCGCGCCGAGGCGGGGCTCGCCGCGCGCATCGCGAGCCACGGCGTTGCCGCCGGGCACGGCCGAGGAGGAGTATCGCGAGCGGCTCGACTTCGAGCTCGAGCGTGATCGGCGGCATGAATTACGCCGGCTACTTCCTGATCGTCGCCGACTTCATCGTGTGGGCGAAGGGCCAAGGCATTCCGGTCGGGCCCGGCCGCGGCTCGGGCGCGGGCTCGCTCGTCGCCTATGCGCTCACCATCACCGATCTCGATCCGATGCGCTTCGGGCTCCTGTTCGAGCGCTTCCTCAATCCCGAGCGCGTGTCGATGCCGGACTTCGACATCGACTTCTGCCAGGACCGGCGCGACGAGGTGATCCGCTACGTGCAGGAGCGCTACGGCCGCGACCAGGTCGCGCAGATCATCACCTTCGGCTCGCTGCAGGCGCGCGGCGTGTTGCGCGACGTCGGTCGCGTGCTGGAGATGCCGTACGGGCAGGTGGACCGGCTCTGCAAGCTGGTGCCGTTCAATCCGGCGCACCGGTGACGCTCGCCAAGGCCATCGAAGGCGAGCCGCGGCTGCAGGAGGAGCGCGAAGCAGGATCCGACGCGTGAAGCGCGCCTTCGACATCGCGCTGAAACTCGAGGGACTGTACCGCCACGCCTCGACCCACGCCGCCGGCATCGTGATCGGCGACCGGCCGCTCGCCGAGCTCATCCCGCTCTACCGCGATCCGCGTCCGACATGCCGGTGACCCAGTTCAACATGAAGTGGGTGGAGGCAGGCCGGCCTCGTGAAGTTCGACTTCCTCGGCCTGAAGACGCTCACCGTGATCGCAGACGGCGACGCGACCTGCTGGCGCGGCGCGGCGTCGTCATCGACATCGACAGCGATTCCGCTCGACGACAAGAAAACCTACGAGATGTTGGCGCGCGGCGAGACGGTCGGCGTGTTCCAGGTTGAAGGCAGGGCATGCGCCGGGCGCTCGTCGACATGCGGCCCGACCGCTTCGAGGACATCATCGCGCTGGTCGCGCTCTATCGCCCGGGCCCGATGGCCAATATCCCGACCTACTGCATGCGCAAGCACGGGCAGGAACGGCCCGACTATATCCATCCCAAGCTCGAGCCGATCCTCAAGGAGACCTTCGGCGTCATCATCTACCAGGAACAGGTGATGCAGATCGCCCAGGTGCTCGCGGGCTACTCGCTCGGCGAGGCCGATCTGCTGCGCCGCGCGATGGGCAAGAAGATCAGCAAGGAGATGGCGGCGCAGCGCGACCGCTTCGTCTCCGGCGCGGTCGAGCAACGGCGTCGAGCGCGACCGCGGCCGAGGAGATCTTCGACCTGCTTGCGCGAAATTCGCCGACTACGGCTTCAACAAGAGCCACGCCGCGGCCTACGCGCTGGTCGCCTATCAGACCGCGTATCTGAAGGCGAACTACCCGGTCGAGTTCCTGGCGGCGTCGATGACGCTCGACATGGGCAATACCGACAAGCTCGCCGAATTCCGCCGCGAGGCCGAGCGGCTCAAGGCATCAAGGTCGTGTCCGCCGTCGGTCAATCGCTCCGGCCGCGAGTTCGAGGTCGCACGAGGGCGCGATCGTCTACGCGCTCGCGGCGCTCAAAGGCGTCGGCGGGCACGCCGTGGACGCGATCGTGGCGGCGCGCGGTGACAAGCCGTTCGTGGATCTGGCCGACTTCGCCACGCGCATCGATCCGCGCGCGATCAACAAGCGCACGCTGGAGAGCCTGGCCGCGGCCGGCGCCTTCGACGGTCTGGAGCCGAACCGCGCCGCGGCCTTCGCTGCCGGTGAGACGCCATGCTCGCGCTACGCGCAGCGCGCGGCGAGCGATCGCGGCGATCGGGCCAGTCGGAGTTGTTCGGCGGCGCGCGGCGCGCGGCCGACGCTGCGGCTCCCGGAGGTCGAGCCATGGCTGCCGGCGGAGCGGCTTGAAGCGCGAGTACGACGCCATCGGCTTCTTCCTCTCCGGGCATCCGCTCGACGATTACGCGGTGGCGCTCGCAGCGCATGCGGGTGCAGCCCTGGGCCGAGTTTCGCAGAGCGTCGCGCGCCGGCGCGACTGCCGGGCGCGCTCGCCGCGACCGTCGTGTCGCGCGTGGAGCGGCGCACGCGCACCGGCGGCAAGATGGCGAATCATCGGGCTTTCCGATCCGACCGGGCATTTCGAGGCGGTGATTTTTCAGGAAGGGCTCGCGCAATATCGCGATCTGCTCGAGCCCGGCACGGCGGTGCTGCTGCAGGTCGGCGCCGAGACGCAGGGCGAGGACGTGCGCGTGCGCATCTACAGCGCCGAGCTCGCTCGACGAGGCGGCGGCGAAGACCCAGCGCGGTCTGCGCGTGTTCATGAACTCTGCCGCAGCCGATCGACGCTGGTCGCCAAGCGGCTGAACGGCATGAACGGTAATGGCAACGGCAAGGGTGAGGCCACGGGCGAGGTGAGCATCGTATTGGTCTTGCCGGATGGCGCTCCGAGGTCGAGGTGAAACTGCCCGGCCGCTACGCCGTGTCGCCGCAGATCGCCGGCGCGATCAAGGCGGTGCCCGGCGTGGTCGAGGTGCAGGCGCTTTAGGCAGATCGTACGGTCACAAACAGTCGACTTATCGGCGAAACAGGCCGTTGCAGCACCCTAGCGGCTTGTATTGCTGGGTCGCGCACCCTATAAGCCCGCCATCTCGCACGCGGACTAGGCGACCCTGATCAGGGACCATCCGGTGCTGGGCATTCGCCCGGCTGCGGTCCGCGGAGGCTAACCGGAGAGTGAGAAATGGCGCTGCCCGACTACAGCATGCGCCAGCTGCTTGAAGCTGGCGTTCACTTCGGCCATCAGTCCCACCGTTGGAATCCGAAGATGGCTCCGTACATCTTCGGCATCCGCAACAACATCCACATCATCGATCTCGCCCAGACCGTGCCGATGCTGGCGCGCGCGCTGCAGGCGATGTCCGACACGGTCGCCAAGGGCGGCCGCATCCTGTTCGTCGGCACCAAGCGGCAGGCGTCGGAGCGCCATCGCCGATGCCGCCAAGCGCTCGGCGCAGTATTACGTCAACTCGCGCTGGCTCGGCGGCACGCTCACCAACTGGAAGACCATCTCCAACTCGATCGCGCGCCTGAAGAAGATCGAGGAAATGCTCGACCGAGCGAGGCAGCCAGCGGCTACACCAAGAAGGAACGCCTGACGCTCTCGCGCGAGAAGGAAAAGCTCGAGCGCGCGCTCGGCGGCATCCGCGACATGGGCGGCCTGCCCGATCTCGTGTTCGTGATCGACACCAACAAGGAAGACATCGCGATCAAGGAAGCGCGAGCGCCTCGATATTCCGGTGGCCGCGATCGTCGACACCAACTGCAATCCGGACGGCATCACGTTCCCGATCCCGGGCAACGACGACGCCGGCCGCGCGATCGTGCTCTATTGCGATCTCGTCGCGAAAGCGCCGCGATCGACGGCATCTCGCGTGCGCAGGGCGAGGCGGGCGTCGATCTCGGCGCGGCCGAGAAGCCGCCGGTCGAAGAGCTGCCGGCTGCAGACCGGAGTGGGAAAGCTTCGAGCCGCTTGCCGGGCCCGCGCGGCGCGCCGGACGATCTGAAGAAGCTTGCCGGCGTCAGCCCCGACGATCGAGAAGCAGCTCAACGATCTCGGTATCTTCCACTTACACGCAGATCGCCGAACTCAACGCGAAGGATGCGCACGTCGCCTCGGCGAAGACGGTCGGCTTGCCCGGCCGCGTCGACGGCTGGATCGCGCAGGCGAAGACGCTTTCGGCCGAGGCCGAATGAGGACGTAATGGCGGAAATCACGTGCCGCAGCCTGGTCAAGGAACTGCGCGAACAAGACCGGCGCCGGCATGATGGACTGCAAGGCGGCGCTCACCGCGACCAATGGCGACCTCGAGGCCGCGGTCGACTGGCTGCGCAAGAAGGGCCTGTCGAAGGCCGCGAAGAAGGCCGGCCGCGTCGCCGCCGAAGGCCTCGATCGGGGTCGCGGTCGAGGGCAAGCAAGGGTGTGGTCGTCGAGGTCAACTCCGAGACCGACTTCGTCGCGCGTAACGATCACTTCCAGGGTCTGGTGAAGCTGATCGCGCAGGCGGCGCTGCACGGCGGCGCCGACGTCGAGAAGCTCAAGGTCGTCGAAGGTCGGGCTCGCGACGATCGACGAGGCCATCGCCGACCGACCATCGCCACCATCGGCGAGAACATGACGTTGCGCCGCGCCGCCTCGCTTTCGGTCGGCGACGGCGCGATCGGCTCCTACGTGCACGGCGCCGATCGCCGAGGGTCTCGGCAAGATCGGCGTGCTGGTCGCGCTCGAATCGAAGGGCGACGCGACGAGCTTGCCGAAGCTCGGCCGCATGGTCGCGATGCACATCGCGGCCGCCAATCCGCTGGCGGTCGATGCGGCGGGCTCGACGCCAGCGACCATTGAGCGCGAGCGCGGGTGCTTGCCGACAAGGCGCGCGCATCGGGCAAGCCCGACAACGTGGTCGAGAAAATCGTCGAGAGCGGCCTCAAGACCTTCTACAAGGAAGTCTGCCTCGTCGATCAGGCCTACGTGCACGACCCGGCAAAGTCGGTCGGCGCAGGCGCTGAAGGAAGCCGAAGGCAAGGCGGGCGGCGCCGATCGCGATCAAGGGCTTCGTGCGCTTCGCGCTCGGCGAGGGCGTCGAGAAGCAGGAACAGGATTTCGCCGCGGAAGTCGCAGCGGCGGCCGGAACGCGCTGAACCGACTAAGGGGCGGAGCCATGGCCAAGCCTCGCTATCGCCGGGTCCTCGTCAAGGTCTCGGGCGAGGCCTTGATGGGCGACGAGCCCTTCGGTCTCGACGCGCACGACGGTGAACGCATCGCCGCAGATCTCGCGAAGGTCCGCAAGCTCGGCACGAGATCGCCGTCGTCGTCGGCGGCGGCAATATCCTGCGCGGCGCCGACGCTCGGCGACGACCGGACATCGAACGCGCGACGGCCGACCAGATGGGCATGCTCGCCACGGTCATCAACGCGCTCGCGCTGGAAGCGCGCGATCGAAGAGGCGGGCGCGCACGGCGCGTCGCTTTCGGCGCGTCGCCGATGCCGACGGTGTGCGAGCCCTATGCGCGCCAGCCGCGCTCAAGCATCTGGAGGACGGCCGCATCGTCGTGCTCGCCGGTGGCACCGGCAATCCGTACTTCACGACCGACACCGCGGCAGCCCTGCGCGCGGCCGAACTTGCACTGCGAAGCGATCTTCAAGGCGACCGACGTGGACGGCGTCTACGACTCCGATCCGCAAGCGCAATCCCAAGGCCAAGCGCTTCGACCAGCTCACCCACAACGACGCTTTGGCGAAGGACTTGCAAGGTCATGGACGCTGCCGCGTTCGCGCTTGCCCGCGAAGCGCGAGCTGCCTATCATCGTGTTCTCGATCCGCGACGCCGGCGCGATTGCCGCCGCCGTCGCGCGGCGCAGGGCACGGTCCATCGTACCGTCCGTAGCGGCCTCGAACCCGTCGCCGGCAACGAGGTGAAGCATGGCATCTGGAACCGTTCGATCTCGCCGACTCAAGCGCCGCATGCAGGGCGCGATCAGGCGTGCTCAAGCAGGAACTGGGCGGCCTGCGCACCGGCCGCGCCTCGCCGCATCTGCTCGATCCGATCCAGGTCGAGGCCTATGGCTCGGAGATGCCGCTCACGCAGGTGGCGACGGTGAGCGTGCCGGAGCCGCGCTCGCTCTCGATCCAGGTCTGGGACAAGTCGGTGGTGACGGCGGTGGACAAGGCGATCCGCAACGCCAACCTCGGCCTCAATCCGCAGACCGAAGGTCAGGTGATGCGCCTTCGCATTCCCGAGCTCAACTCAAGAGCGGCGTCAGGAGCTGGTCAAGGTGGCGCACAAGTACGCCGAAGCCGCGCGCGTCGCCGTGCGCCACGTGCGCCGCGACGGCCTCGACCATCTAAAAAAGCTCGCAGAAAGACGGTCACGTCAGCGAAGACGACATCAAGCGCCACGAAGAGCGAAGTCCAGAAGGCCACCGACCAGGCGATTACCGACATCGATCAGATGCTGGCCCAGAAAGAAAAGGAAATCCTGTCGGTCTGATCATGTCCTTGCCCGGAACCGCTCCCGTTGCCGCCGACCTGCGGCGTGCGATGCACCTGTGCACGTCGCCATCATCATGGACGGCAACGGACGCTGGGCGGCGGCGCGCGGCCTGCCGCGCGGCGAGGGACATCGCCGCGGCGTCGAAGCGCTGCGGCGTACCGTGCGCGCGGCCGGCGACCTCGGGGTCAAGGTACTCACCCTCTACAGCTTCAGCGCCGAGAACTGGTCGCGCCCGGCGGACGAGATCGACGACCTCATGGGGCTGATGAAGCGCTTCGTGCGCAGCGACCTTGCCGACCTCAACGACAACGGCGTTCGCGTGCGCATCATCGGCGACCGCGAGGGGCTGAACTCCGAAATCCTTTCGCTGCTGCAAGAAGCGGAGGAGCTGACGCGGGCGAACGACAAGTTCACCCTCGTCGTCGCCTTCAACTACGGCGGCCGGCAGGAGATCGCGCGGGCGGCGCAGAAGTCTCGCGGTCGAAGCCCAGGCGGGCAGCCTCGACCCCGCGGCGATCGACGCCGCGGCGTTGGAAGCGCGTCTCGACACGGCGGGCCTGCCGGATCCCGATCTCATGATCCGCACCAGGGCGAGCAGCGGCTTTCGAACTTCCTGTTGTGGCAGGCGGCCTACGCCGAGTTCGTTTTCCTGCCGATCCATTGGCCGGAGTTCGACCGTGCCGCGCTCGAAGACGCAATCGACGAGTACCGCCGGCGCGAGCGGCGCTTCGGCGGGCTCACCGCCCGCGCGGGATCCTGACGTGGCCCGGGCGCGGGCGGCGAAACAGCCCAGCGCGCTCACGCCGCGGGCACACCTGCAGCGCATCGTGTCGGCAATCATCCTGGGACTGGCGGCGCTTGCCGTCACCTGGATCGGCGGCTGGCCGTTCCTCGTGTTCTGGGCCTTGGCTGCCGCGGCCATCGGCTGGGAATGGGTGAACCTCGTGGGCGCCCGCCCGCGCGCGCCGGTGCTTGCCATCGGAGGTGCGGCGCTCGGCACCGCCGCGGTGCTGCTCGGCACCGGGCTGATCGCGACGCCGATTGCCGCGCTGGTGGTGGGCGCCGCGCTCGTGCTCGCCATGGACAACTCCACCCACCGCGGCTGGACCGCGTTCGGCGTGCTTTATGCAGCGGCCGCGCTCTTGCCCGTTGTGCTGCTGCGCGCCGATCGAGATCGGGCTTGTTGCCGTGCTGTGGCTGTTCGCCGTGGTGTGGTCGACGGATATCGCCGCGTTCTATTGCGGCCGCGCGTTTGGCGGGCCGCTGTTGTGGCCGGCGGTCAGCCCGAAGAAAACCTGGTCGGGCGCGATGGGCGGATCGCTCGCGGCGATCATCACCGGCGGCGCCGTGGTCTATGCGGCGGGAATTGCGCTCAGGCCCGCCCACGTCCTCATCGCGTTGTTCGTATCGATTGCCGCGCAGGCGGGCGATCTCTTCGAGTTCGGCGATGAAGCGCAAGTTCCACGTCAAGGACGCGAGCCAGCTCATTCCCGGTCATGGCGGCGTCATGGACCGTCTCGATGGCTTCGTTGTCGCTGCCACGGTGGCGTTTGCTGATCGGCGCCGCGCGCGGCGGCGGGGGCGCCGCGGGATTGCTCCTGTGGTGACGCGCGTCACGATTCTTGGGCGCGACCGGTTCGGTCGGCGCGAGCGCGCTCGATCTGTTGCGCCGGGACCGCGGGCGCTACCAGGTGACGGCGCTCGCTTCGCGGCGCGATGCGAAGAGGCTCGCGGCGCTCGCGCGCGAGTTTGGCGCCAAGCTTGCGGTCGTCGCCGAGCCCGCGGCCTATGGCGAGCTGAAGGACGCGCTCGCTGGCAGCGGCGTCGAGGCGGCCGCGGGCAGGGATGGCCTCATCGCCGCCGCCAAGGCCGAAGCGGATGTGGTGATTGCGGCGATCACGGGCGCGGCGGGCCTCGAGCCCACGCTCGCGGCGCTCGCCCCCGGCCGGCGCATGGCGCTTGCCAACAAGGAATGTCTGGTGTGCGCCGGTCGGCTGTTCATGGCGACCGCCGCGGCCACGGGCGCCACCGTCCTGCCGGTCGATTCCGAGCACAACGCGGTATTCCAGGCCCTTGCCGCCGGTCCGCGGGAGGCGGTGGCCAAGGTCACCCTCACGGCGTCCGGCGGACCGTTCCGCACCCTGTCA
The DNA here is from genome assembly GCA_963792635.1 of uncultured Alphaproteobacteria bacterium. GTDB lineage: Bacteria > Pseudomonadota > Alphaproteobacteria > Rhizobiales > Xanthobacteraceae > DATNNN01. The sequence goes on along the minus strand of CAWBWX010000003.1, from coordinate 23,443 downwards.
CGCGAGCGGCTCGCCTGGGTGACCCCGGAGGAGGCGCTGCGGCACCCGACCTGGTCGATGGGTCCGAAAGTTACTATCGACTCGGCAACTTTGATGAACAAAGGCCTAGAACTAATTGAGGCGCATCATCTTTTCGGGCTTGCCGCAGGGCAGCTCGATATTCTCATCCATCCCCAGTCCGTGGTCCATGCGCTGGTGGAGTTCAGCGATGGCTCGGTTGTGGCGGGGCTGTCCACGCCGGATATGCGGCTGCCGATGGCATTTTGCCTCGCCTGGCCCGAGCGCATGGCTTGGCCGGCGCCACGGCTCGATCTCGCCAAGCTCGGCAGCCTTCAGTTCGACCCCCCTGATCCGGGCCGCTTTCCGGCCCTGCGGGTTGCTCGCGAGGCGATGGAGAGCGGGGGAGCCGCGCCCACCGTGCTCAACGCCGCCAATGAGGTGGCGGTCGAGGCCTTTCTCACCCGCCGCATCGGCTTTTCCGACATCGTCGGCCTTACGGAGGCGGTGTTGGCGCGCGCCGCCGGCGAGGGGCTCAGGGAGCCGGCAAGCGCTGCCGAGGCCATCGCCGTTGACCATGTTGCGCGAAGTTTTGCCGGAGCGCTTGTGCCGCAATTCGCCGCAAAGGCATCCTAGGCCGGTAAGGGATTGGAAAGGATACCGTTATGGAATTCGTCTCGAGTTCTGACCGCGTTCGGCGGGTCCTTTTTCAGTTATCTGCTGCCGTTCCTGTTCGTGCTCACGATCGTGGTGTTCTTTCACGAGCTCGGCCACTTTTGGGTGGCGCGGCGCTGCGGCGTGAAGATCGATACTTTCTCCATCGGCTTCGGACCGGAGCTGTTCGGCTTCCATGACCGGCAGGGCACACGCTGGCGCGTTGCCGCGATCCCGCTTGGCGGCTACGTGCGCTTCCACGGCGACGACAGCGTGGCGAGCACGCCGGATCTGCGCGCCATCGCCACCATGAGCCCCGAGGAAAAGAAGGTTTCGTTCTTCGCGCAACCGGTGTCGGAAGCGCGCCGCGATCGTGGCCGCCGGCCCCATCGCGAACTTTCTTCTTGCCATCGTGATCTTCGCGGCGGTGTTCGCCTTCTACGGCCGGCAAATGACGGCGCCGCGGGTCGACATCGTGCAGCCGGGCAGCGCGGCGGAGGTCGCCGGCTTCAAGCCGGGCGATTTCGTGGCCAGCATCGACGGGCAGCCAGTCGAAAGTTTCGCCGACATGCAACGCGTGGTCGGCGCGGCACCCGGAGTGCCGCTCAAGATCGAGGTCGATCGCAACGGCCAGCGGCTGACGCTCATCGCCAAGCCGGAGCTGAAGGAGATCAAGGACAACTTCGGCAACGTGCACCGCATTGGCGTCCTCGGCATCTCGCGCTCGGCGGCGCCGTCGGACGTGGTGACTAAGCGCTACGGCCTCGTCGAATCGCTTGCGATGGGTGTCGGCGAAACATGGTTCGTGATCGAACGCACGCTTTCCTATATCGGCGGCATCGTCGTCGGGCGGGAGTCGGCCGATCAGCTTGGCGGTCCCATCCGCATCGCGCAGGTATCCGGCCAGGTCGCAACGGTCAGCTTCGCGGCGCTGCTGCATCTCACCGCGGTGTTGTCGGTGTCGATCGGGCTGTTGAATCTATTTCCGGTTCCACTCCTCGATGGCGGTCACCTTTTGTTCTATGCGATTGAGGCCGTGCGCGGCCGGCCGCTGAGCGAGAAGGCACAGGAGTACGGCTTCCGCGTCGGGCTCGCGCTCGTGCTGATGCTGATGATCGTGGCCACGTGGAACGACATCATGCATCTAGCCTCGCTGTAGCCGGTCGAAACTCCGCCCGATTGCTCCTCTACGGAGCGTGGCCGATCAGTCACGCGGGGACGGAAAAGCGGCAAACCGAGCATCCATGCGGTTTGCAAGCCCATGAAAACTCTGTACAAGCACCACGGAAACGCCAAATCCGCGCGCTCTGGTGCGCGGTGCCGCTCGTATTTTCCCCGGGGGTTAGGTCGCGTACACCATGAAATTCGGGATGCGGTGTTTTAAGAGGCTCACCGTCTTCGTCTGGCTGGTCGCCGCGGTAGCCGGCGGCGGCATGGCGATGGCTTTGACCGCCGTCCCGGCCGTAGCCCAGGGTGTGGTCAGCGCGGTGGTGGTCGAGGGCAACCGGCGCGTCGAGGCGGACACCATTCGTGCCTACGCGCGTATCCGGCCGGGCGAGCGGGTCGACGCCGGCCGTATCGACGAGGCTTACAAGGCGCTCATCGGCACCGGCCTGTTCGAGGACGTGCGCCTCAACATGGTGGGCAGCCGTCTCGTGATCTCCGTGGTCGAAAATCCGGTGATCAATCGCGTCGTTTTCGAGGGCAACAAGCGGGTCAAGGACGAAACGCTCACCGGCGAGGTGCAGTCCAAGGCGCGCGGCCCGTTGCAGCGCGCCGTGGTGCAGACCGACGTGCAGCGCATCATCGAGGTCTATCGCCGCAGCGGACGCTACGACGTTCGCGTCGAGCCCAAGATCATCGACCGCTCCAACAACCGTGTCGATCTCGTGTTCGAGATCACCGAGGGCGACAAGACCGCAATCAAGCGGATCGAGTTCGTCGGCAACCGCGCCTTCTCCGCGTATCGCCTGCGCGACATCCTGACGACCGGCCAGAACAATCTGCTGAGCTTCCTGAGCAATAAAGACGTGTACGACCCGGATCGGGTCAATGCCGACCAGGAGCTGTTGCGCCGCTTCTACCTGAAGAACGGCTACGCCGATTTCCGCATCGTTTCGGCGACGGTCGAGGTCAATCGGGAGTCCGGCGGCCTGTTCTCCGGGCGCGGCAGCGGCTTCGTCATCGTCTTCACGCTTGACGAGGGCGAGCAGTATAGGTTCGGCGAGATCGATGTGCTGTCGAACCTGCGCAACGTCGATCCGGCGGTGCTGCGCGCCAAGCTCAGGGGCAGCAAGGGCTCCGTCTACAACGCCGAGCAGGTGGAGAAGTCGCTCGAGGAGATCACCATCGAGCTCGCGCGGCTCGGCTACGCGTTCGCGCAGGTCAGGCCGCGCGGCAATCGCGATTTCGCCACACGCACCATCAACGTCACCTTTGTCGTCGAGGAGGGGCCGCGCGTCTACGTCGAGCGCATCTCGATCCGCGGCAACGGCCGTACGCGCGACTGGGTGATCCGGCGAGAGTTCGATATCTACGAGGGCGACCCCTACAACCGCGTGCTGATCGACCGCGCCGAGCGGCGGTTGAAGAACCTCAATTTCTTCAAGACGGTGAAGATCACAAACGAGCCGGGCTCGGCGGGCGACCGGGTAGTGGTGCTCGTGGACGTCGAGGAACAGCTCACCGGCGAGTTCTCCGTCGCCGGCGGCTATTCCACCACGGACGGGTTCATCGCCGAGCTGTCGGTAGGCGAGAAGAACTTCCTCGGCCGCGGTCAGTATGTCCGCGTCGGCGGCACCATCGGCCAGCGCTCGCGCGGCGTGGAGTTGAGCTTCACCGAGCCGTATTTCATGGACCAGCGCGTTGCCGCGGGCTTCGACCTGTTCATGAAGCAGCAGCTGCAATCCACCTATGTCAGCTATGACATGCGCACGTTGGGCGGCACCTTGCGCGCAGCCTTCCAGCTCAACGAAGAGTTCTCCCTAGGCCTGCGCTACTCCGCCTACCAGCGTTCGCTGACAATCCCGGCGCAGTTCAATGACTGCACCACCTATCCATATCCCAGCGACCCACTCGACCCGGCGTTCTTTTGCGCCGCCAACGGCGAGAGCTCGCTCGCCATCAAGCAGGCGGCGGGCACCACCACGACCTCGCTCGTCGGCTACACGCTCGCCTACAGTTCCCTCGACAACATTTTGAACCCGACCCAAGGCCTCTATGCCGCGGTCAATCAGGACTTTGCCGGCGTCGGCGGCGACGTGCGCTTCGTGCGCACCACGGGCGAAGGCCGGTACTACTATCCGGTGTTCGGCGACTTCGTGTTCATGGGGAGGTTGCAGGGCGGCCACACCATGAACTGGGGCGGGGGCGAGCTCCGCATGCTCGATCACTTCTTTGTCGGGCCGACGCTGGTGCGCGGGTTCGCGCCTTCCGGTATCGGGCCGCGCGACGTGACTCCGGGCAGCATTACGCAGGACGCCCTCGGCGGCAGCATGTATTGGGGCGCGACCGCGGAAATCCAATTCCCGCTGTTCTTCCTGCCCAAGGATCTCGGCATCAAGGCCGCTATATTCGCCGACGCAGGATCGCTGTGGGACTACAAGGGCGCCACCGTCTTCCCCGCGCTGACAGCGGCAGCGGCGTATGGTTGTCCCAATGGTGCCGCGGTGGCTGTAGGCGATCCGGCGACCATCTGCGTCGCTAACTCCTCGACCATCCGTTCTTCGGCCGGCGTCAGCGTGCTCTGGGCTTCACCGTTCGGGCCCATGCGCTTCGACTTCGGCTTCGCCCTCACCAAGGAGCCCTGGGACAGGACACAGGTCTTCCGCTTCGGCGGCGGCGCGCGGTTCTGATCGCGTCTGCGCCGGAATGGCGTTTGGAGGTCGCCGCATGGGCGGCGCCGGTTCGCGTATGACGGATCCGTTCTTCTTTCAAGCCTCGGGACCGCTCTCGCTTGGCGAGGTGATCGAGCTCACCGGCGCCGAGCCGATCGGCGAGGTCGACCGCGGCCAGGCCGTCTCCGGCGTGGCGCCGCTCGATCTCGCCGGGCCCGGCGACCTCTCGTTTTGCGACGGGCCGCGCTATTTCGATGCGCTGCGGGGCACGGCGGCGACGGTTTGTCTGCTCGCCAAGCGTCACACCGGCGAGGCGCCGGCAGGCGTCACGTTGCTCGCGACGGAGGCGCCGTATCAGGCCTACGTCGCGATTGCGCGGCGGCTGCACGCCGATGCGCTGAAGCCCGCGGCCCTGTTCGGTGGCCGCGGCATTGCCAAGACCGCGGTCGTCGATCGCGAGGCCCGGCTTGAAGACGGCGTCGTGGTGGAACCGGGCGCGGTGGTCGGTCCGCGCGCCGAAATCGGCAGCGGCACGCTGATCGGCGCCAATACCGTGATCGGCGCCGACGTGCGCATCGGCCGCGACTGCGCGGTCGGTCCCGGCTCGAGCGTCCTGCATGCGCTGATCGGCGACCGCGTCATCATGCATCCGGGCGTGCGCATCGGCCAGGACGGCTTCGGCTACGTTCAGGATGGCAAGCGTCGGCACATCAAGGTGCCGCAGACCGGACGCGTCATCATCCAGAACGACGTGGAGATCGGCGCCGGCTCCGCCATCGACCGTGGCGCCGGGCGCGATACCATGATCGGAGAGGGCACCAAGATCGACAATCTGGTGCAGATCGGCCACAACGCCACGATCGGCCGCCACTGCATCATCGTGGGCCTGTGCGGGGTCGCCGGGAGCGCTGTGCTTGGCGACTATGTGATGCTAGGGGGGCAGGCGGGCGTCGCCGACCACACTAAGGTGGGCGAGGGCGCCCGGGTCGCCGGCGGCAGCGGTGTTGCCCGCGACGTGCCGCCGGGCGACGAATGGGGCGGGACGCCGGCGATGCCGATGCGCGACTGGGTCCGCCTGTTCGGCGTGGTGCGCAAGGTGGCAGCGCTCAGGCCTGACGACGTGATCGCCGCCGCCGCCGCGGCACGCAAGCGCCGCGACGAGGGGACGGGGAAGGGATGAACGACGCTCCGAGCAGCGTGCGCAAGTCGGTGGAGATGGACGAGATCCTGAGGATCTTGCCGCACCGCTATCCGCTACTGCTGGTCGACCGCGTGATCGAGATCGACGGCGTCGGCGCGACTCGCTGACCGCGTGGTTGTTGGAGGAGGGGGGTCACATCGGCTACTCGGTGCGCCCCTCGCGGCGCGGGCAGGGCCACGCCGCGCGGGCGCTCGGGCTCGCCGTACACCGCTCCGCCGAGCTCGGCCTCGAGCGGGTGCTGGTGACCTGCGACGAGGACAACCTCGCCTCGGCGCGCACCATCGAGCACAACGCTGGCGCCGACCAGGACACCCGCAACGGCAAGCGCCGCTACTGGGTCGAGACGCGGGTCAGTGGGTCACGAGCTGCGGACGGAAGAACCGCAGCACCCGCATGAAGTCGTCCGGGTCGACGATGGACTTGTCGACCTTGAACGGCGGCATGCCGCGGCGCGGGAACAGGACGTACCACCCGCGGTGGCCGGGCTCGCCGTGCACCTCGAACCTCGTGTACTTGCTCGACAGGTCGAAGATGAACCGGCCGCCCTGCTGGACCACCTGGAGCTGACCCTGGCGGACCTCGAGCGTCGTGACGCTGGCTCCTGCGCGGATCGCCCACACCATCGCGGTCGCCAGGACCGCGATCGCGGCGAGTCCGATCGACTGGGTGTCCTTGACCTGGCTCGCCGCCCGCACGAAGTAGGCCGTGCCGACGAGACCGATCAGCATCGAGATCGTCAGCAGCCGGCGCAGCATCCGCTTTGGGGCGAACTTGTAGACGCCGGGCATCTCCGTCGCGATCTCGTCGTGCCTGGAGACCTTCGCCTTCGCGGGTTCAACCGCGGGCTCGGCCGCGACCTCGGGCCGGGCCGCGACGGCGACAGCGCCTGCGCCCGCGGACGGCTGGCCGCCGGACTCGGAGGCCGGTCCAGGCTGCGGGGACGGGCTCGTGGCTCGCAGGCGAGCCTTGGCCGCGACCAGGTCGCGGGCGGCGTCACCGGTGGGACGCCGGGTCTCGCGTCCGGGCTTCGGCTCGCGGGGTGGCTTCGGCTCGCGGGGCTGGCGCTTGGGCAGTGACAGGAGCGACGTCGGGCCGGCTTGTCCTCCGACGGTTCGGTGGTCTCGGCCTCGACCGCCACAGGCTCGGGCTCGACAGCCACTGGCTCCGGCTCCGGCTCCGGCTCGGGCTCCGGCTCGGGCTCCGGCTCGAGCTCGATGACAGGTGCCGACTCGGCGACGACGACCGGCTCCGGCTCCCTGGGCTGGCGCTTGCGGATCGAGAGGAACGAGCTCCGAGCCGGCTGCTCCTCCGGCTTGGTCTCGACGACCACGGGCTCGGGGCTCAACTGGCTCAGGCTCGGCTCCGGCTCCCGGCTCCGGCTCACCGCTACGGCTCCGGCTCGACCTCGACCGCCACGGGCTCCGGCTCCGGCTCGGGCCGACCGCCACGGGCTCCGGCTCGGGCTCGACCACGACGGGCTCGGGTTCGACAGCGACGGGCTCGGGTTCCGGCTGGGGAACCACTGGGGTGGCGTCGATGAAGGCCCGGACCGGGTCGGCAGCGGCACCTCCTCGACGGCGACCGGCTCGGGCTCGACGTACGGCTCGACGGCGACGGCGACGGGCTCGGGCTGGGGGAGCTGGGCGTGACGTCGATGAAGGCCCGGACCTGGGTCGACGGTGCGTCGGTCGCCGGTGCGTCGGTCGCCGGTGCGCGGCGCTTGCCCGAGTAGACCTGCTCCTGAGGCTGCTCGACCTCAGGCTCGAGCCGCGGAGCGGCGCGTCGCCCGCCAGAGCGCTGGACGGGCTGCTCGACGAATAGTTCGACGGGCGGCTCGACAGGCTCGACGACGGGCTGGACGAGCTGCTCGATGGTCTACGACCGGCTCGACGGGCTGGACCGGCGAGACGAGCTCCTCGACAGCCTCGACAGGCATCTCGGCGGGCTTCTGGACGCGTTGTGCGGCGGGCTGCTCGACCTGGGTCTCCGAGTGCCGGGAGACCAGCCTTTCGGCGGTCGGTACGGCGGCCCGGATCGTGTCCTCGAGCGAGCGCGCACCCGGTGCGGTCGGCGACGACGGCGACGACGGCGACGGGGTCGTGGAGATCGGCAGCGGGATGCTGCGGGTGGTGGGGCTAGTGGGGGATCTCGGGCGACTCGACCTGGACCTCGGCCTCGGCCGGCGGCGCGTCCACCAGTCGTGCCTTGAGCCGCTGCAGCCGGCCGCGGCGGTCGACCGGCTTGGCCTCCGCCTGCTCGGTCTTCTTGCGCGTCGAGCGCAGGACGATCGGCTCCCAGCCCGTCGGTGACTCACGATCCGGCTCGGCGGCGGCTCCTGAGCGCTGCGGCGCGTTGGCTGCCGGGCGACGTACGCCGAAGGTCGACGGCGCCGCCAGCCGCGATCCGATCATCGGGTCCCGCGCCACTGCTGCGGACGCAACCGCGGCCGCCGGCAGCCTGCGGGGGACGTTCGGGGCGGGCTCGGTTTCCGGGCTGCCCTCAGCCACCTCCGTCGGCTCGTCCTGCTCGGCGGTCCGCTGCTCGTCGTGGTGCGCGAGCCAGCGGCCGAACAGGTCGTCCGACGAAGCCTCCTGGCGGTGGGGGTCGGCCATGTCGGCCAGCAAGGTACGGCGACTCGGGCCGCCGCGTGATCGGTTTGCCGAAGGTCGTGGCGGCGCGTGCAACCCGAAACGGTTGACTCGATGTGATCTGATGAGTGGCGGGTGAGACTGAAGTGACTACTGACGACGACGACTCGGGGCGCGCCGCGTCCCCGACGCCGACAAGTGCTGCGCGCCGCCACCGCGACCGTTATCGGTGCCGGTGTCGTCACGGGCACCGGCGCCGGGATCCTGCGCGTCATCAACTCCGACGACGGCAGCGGCGACGGCCGACTGCTGCTCCAGACCGACGCCGTCTCCGGGGTCGGGATCCTCGAGAAGCCGCTCCAGGACCTGGGGCTGGCCAAGACCGGTACGGACCGGTGGGAGACGCCCGTCCTCGACACCGCGCTGGTGACGATGGTCGGCTTCACGTGGCGCGACGGGGTCCGGGCCCCGAAGATCCTGGTCCGGTTCCGGACCAAGGGCGGCTGGTCCCTGTGGCGGCCCGCGCCGCTGCTGCGCGACCTGCCCGACCCGTCCTCAGGCGAGGGGATCGGCAAGGCCGGCACCTCACCGCTCGTCGTCGAGCCGTCCGACGGCGTGCAGGTCCACGTGTCCGGTTCGCTCCCGCCCGAGCTCAGCATCACCCTCATCCACGCCTCGGCGATCGCGAGCGATGCCCGGCTCCTGGCCGGCTCGACCTCCCGTTCGCTGTCCCGCGCGGCCGCGGTCGGCGTCCCCGTACCCACCATCTACTCGCGGGCCCAGTGGGGCGCCAACGAGAGCTGGGCGCGGCGGACCGCCGCGCTACAACAACACCATCCTCCAGGCCCACGTGCACCACAGCGCGTCCGGCAATGGCTACTCGCAAGGCGACGTACCGGCGCTGATCAGGAGTTTTTACAAGTACCACACCCACAGCCTCGGCTGGAACGACATCGCCTACAACTTCCTCCTCGACTCCTTCGGGACGATCTGGGAGGGCCGCTACGGCGGGATCGACCAGCCCGTCCGCGGTGCGCACACGCTCGGCTTCAATGCCTCCTCGACCGGCTTCTGCGTGATCGGGAACCTCGACAGCGTCCAGCCCACGCCGCCGACCCTCGACTCGCTCGCCCGGCTCGCCGCCTGGGAAGCTCTCCCTCTACGGCCGCGACCCGCAGGGCTGGACCGACGTCAAGTCCGAGGGCAGCGACAAGTTCCCGTCCGGACGGGTGGTCACCCTCCCCGTGATCGACGGACACCGCGACACCAACGACACCGCCTGCCCGGGCGGCAACCTCTATGCCCAGCTCGGCGCGGTGCGCGCGGCCACCGCCGGAGTCATCGCTGTGTCGACGCTGAAGCTCAAGACTCCCTACACCCTGAAGGGCCGCCCCATCGTCGGGCGCACGCTCAAGGTCGTCGACGGCAAGTTCAAGCCGAGCACGGCCGCGGTGACCTTCCAGTGGGTGCGCAACGAGGTCGCCATCGTGGGCGCCACCGCCGCGACGTACGTCCTCACCACGGATGACGTCGCCCAGCAGATCGGTGTGGTCGTCACCGGCAGCGTGCCGGACGTCGCCCCGATCAGCCAGGGCATCAACCTCGACAAGGGGATCCGCTCGATCCCGGTCTGCGCCGTGCGCACCCAGCGCAAGAAGGGTGGCAAGGTGATCGTGCACTTCGAGGTCACCGCACCCGGCATCGCCGAGCCGGACGGCACCGTCGTGATCAAGGTCGGCAGCCACGAGCGCACCATCGCCCTCAAGAAGGGCCGCGCCATCGCCCGGTTCGTCGGCGTCGACCCTGGCCGCTACCGGGTCCGCTGCCAGTACGCCGGTGGCACCCTCGTCGAGCCGGGCACCGCCCGCGACTGGGTGCGCGTCCCGGGCAAGGGTCAGTTCGCGAAGAGCTGAGCGATCCCGGGACACAGAAGAACCCGCTGGCCGTATCCCTGATGACGTCCGGCTGGTTTCTGTGTGGGCGGCTCCGGCGTCAACCCCCGAAGACACTGAGCCTGCTTCCACTGGAACTGGCCACCCCCGTGGGACCGGTTCCGAGGACGACCGTAGGGCGCGTCAGGTCACGCCTGACCCTCTCCCGGTCCACGAAGAGGTAACAGTCTGCGGGCCAGACGTCAGCCGGCGTCCGGGTCCTCCGGATGGCGGCGACGCTGGTCGAGATCGCGGAGGAACTCGTCGTCGTCGTCGGGGGCGACGGGGCGAGGCTGCTGCCGCGGTTCGGAGCGGCGGATCACCGGGCGAGACACGCCACGGCGCTCGATCACGCGGATCAGGTAGTACGTCGCCACGGCGAACAGCACCACCACCAGCAGGACCTTGAGCACGAGACCAGCGTAGGGCTCAGGTGGTTGGTCCGTACGCTTGAGAGGTGAAGGAGTTTGTCGTCTACACCGGGCTGCGGCTGCTGATGTTCGCCGCGACCTTCGGGATCGTCGTCGGGATCTGGCTGCTCGTGGCCGGGAAGGCGAACATTTTCCGTGGCCGTCGTCATCGCGTTCGTCGTCAGCGGCGTCGGCTCCTACTTCCTGCTGAACCGGCCGCGCGAGGCGCTCGCCCAACGCGTCGAGGTGCGGGCCGAGCGTGCCACCAAGGCCTTCGAGGAGGGGCCGGAGGCGAGGCGAGGGCACGCGCAGCAGCACCTACTACCCTTGCGGTTGATCCGCCGGACCGCGAACCCCGGACTGGCCGAGAATCTTCGCCATCAGCGGACGCGACGGCGCCACACGACGACCCCGACGATCACGATCGCCAGGATGATGAGGAAGGTCAACATGCGGCGAGCCTACGTCGGTCTTGGTGGGCCCGCGCTGGGGTTGAGGTTGCTGGCTGACCGCCGTCCTGGGGCGTGGGCTCAGCCACCGACGATCGCGAGCGGAACGGCGACCAGGACCGCCCGGACGAGCTCGGCGAGGCCTGGCTCGACTGCAGCACCGGCACCAGGGCTGGGCCGACGGCGCCGGACATGACGGTGCGGAGCCCGCGGAGCGCGGGAACGAGGAAGCCGAGGCCGAGCACGGCCCACCAGGTGGTGGAGACGGCGACCGCGACGCACGCAGCGGCCGCGGCCAGGACGAGCAGCAGGTAGAGCGCGCGGGTGCGGCGGCGCCGAGGCGACCGCGAGGGTGCGCTTGCCGGCGCGGTGTCGGTGGGGATGTCGCGGAGGTTGTTGGCGACGAGGATGGCGGAGGCGAGCGAGCCGACGCCGACCGCGGCAGAGGGCCGGAACTCACGGTATCGGCCTGGATGTACGGCGTGCCGAGGGGGCCACCAGCCCGAAGAAGACGAGCACCATCACCTCGCCGAGGCCGAGGTAGCCGTAGGGGCTGTGCGCCGCCGGTGTAGTGCCAGGCAGCGAGCACCGACAGCGGCCGAGCGGCAGCAGACACCACGCGGAGAGGCCGCGAGGACCAGCCCGACGCCACCGGCGACGCCGAACGAGAGCAACGCGGCGAGCTTGACCGTCGCCGGGTGGGGCAGGCCCGGGCCGACCAGCCGCACCGGACCACCCGGGTCGCGTCGGTGCCGCGGACGCCGTCGGAGTAGTCGTTGGCGTAGTCGACCCCGACCTGCAGCGCCAGGCTCACGACCAGCGCCAGCAGCGCCTTCCACCAGACCGCGTCATCGACGTACGCCGCGACGCCGGTGCCGGCGACGACCGGCGAGATCGCAGCGGGCAAGGTCCGGGGCCGCGCGCCGGCGAGCCATTGACCGGGGAGTCGCCACGAGGGTGGATTCTCACATGGCGCCGGCGAACGCCTCCACCAGCACCCGCCAGGAGCCCAGGGTGTTCTCGCGACGAGCCTCGCCGGCGTCGCCGAGCCGGTCGCAAGCCGCGCTGGTCGAGCCGGACCGCCGTGGCGTAGCCGCGGGCCCGGAAGGTGAGTCTACACCTCGGTGGCCTCGCGCCGGTCGAAGAACAGGTGCCACAGCAGGCGCAGCCGGCGCGGCGGCTCCCAGTCCAGCACCTCGCCCCACGGTGCTCCTCCCCGTCGGCCCGACCTCGACGATCCGGCCGCCGACGTACGGCTCGAACGCGATCGCGCTCCGGGTCGCCGGTGACGTCTGCGACGACGGCCACCAGAGGCGAGCCCGGCTCGTCCACACCGTCGAACGCGTGCGCGGGGGTCGCGGCGACCTCGAACTCGACGACCGCGAGCGGAATCGGCTCCGACCCGGTCACGGACGGGGCTCGGTGTTCTCGGCCGGCCAGCCGGAACCGCGCCGCAGCGTCGCCCCACACCTCGTGGAAATAGGCGGCGCACCGCCTCGACCCCCGCCTCGTGCAGCTCGTAGAGCCGTCGGGTGCCCTCCGGCCGGTCGACGACCAGCCCGCCTCCCGAGCAGCCGCAGGTGCCGCGACACCGCCGGCCGCGAGATGGGGAGCCCGTCGGCGATCTCGCGGACCGCAGCTGACCGCCACCGAGCATCTCGACGATCGAGCGCCGGCGGTTGGCGTCGCCGAGCGCGTCGAGCGCGGCCCGGTGCAGCTGCTCCACGGGCGCTCGCGGGGTAGCCGCCGACGACGCCGGCCTCCGAAGCGGCCTTGACGCCGTCGCGAACTGCTCGAACGACGCGGTCAGGTCCGGGATCGCCTTGGTGATCAGCGGCGCCAGCGGCCCGCTGAACACCTCCTCCATGCTGAACTCGGTGCCGCCGTCCCCCCGCGGCGTCAGCGTGAACGTGCGCCGCCCGGAACAGCCCGAGCGGCATGCCGTCGACCACACCATCCGGCGGGGTGTCGAGGTCCGAGACCGTCAGCGAGAACGTGCGCTTCGGGTCGAGCGTCGAGACCAGCTTGATCTTCTGCCAGCGCGATGGTGCCGTCGATCTTCACGACGGTCGGGTTCCACTGCGGGTACGACGCGGCGTCGGTGAGCCGCGCCCACACCGGGTCGGGCGGTGCCGAGATCGAGCTGGCACCGGCGTACGAGAGACTGGACATCGAAGCTCCTTCCGTAACGGAGCAATTACCGTAACACGGCAGTTACCGAAGGCACGCCACTAGCGTTGGGCGCGTGGAGCTGCGCGGTACGACGGGTGAAATCGTGGCCGCGCTGTCCTCGTGGGTGACCACCTCCGACGACGAGCCGTTGGTCGTCGAGACGTCGGGGTCGACCGGGGCTCCGAAGCGGGTGCTGCTCTCCCGGCGCGCGGTGCTCGCCTCGGTGGCCGCGACCGCCCATCGACTCGGCGGTGAGGGGCGTGGCTGCTGCGCTCCCCGCGTCGTACGTCGCCGGGGCGCAGGTGGTCTGCCGCTCGATCGTGGCCGGCGAGCCTCCAGTGCTGCTCGAGGACCACCCCTCGTTGGCGGCCGCGGTCCAGGCAGGCCGGCCGGCGTACGCCTCCCTGGTGCCGACCCAGCTGCACCGGATGCTCGAAGATGCGGACGACGTCGATGGGCTGCGCTCGCTGCGCGCCGTGCTGCTCGGCGGTGGCCCCATCGATCCGGCGCTCCGCGGCCGCGCGGCGGAGGCCGGGGTGCGTGTGGTGGCGACGTACGGCTCTGCGGAGACGGCCGGCGGCTGCGTCTACGACGGGGTCGCGCTCGACGGTGTGGGGCTGGCCACCGAGGCGGACGGGCGGCTGCGGATCTCCGGCCCGATGCTGTTCGACGGGTACGACGGCGACCCGGAGCTCACCGCGCGGCTGCTCGTCGACGGCTGGTTCCGCACCGAGGACGCCGCCCGGATCGACGAGGACGGCCGCCTGCACGGTGCTGGGCCGCCTCGACGACATGGTGATCACCGGTGGCGTCAACGTGCCGGCGCCCGCGGTCGCGCGCCGGCTGCGGCGCACGCATCGGTCCGCGACGTCGAGGTGCTCGGGGTCCCCGACGCGGAGTGGGGGACACCGGCTGGTCGCGTTCGTGGTCGGACCGCTGACCCTCGACGAGGCCCGCGCCGGGGTGGCCGAGGTGCACCCGCGGTCGTGGGCGCCGCGGCAGCTGGTCGTGCTCGAGGCGCTGCCGATGCTGGCGAACGGCAAGGTGGACCGGGTTCAGCTGGCGACCACGGCCGCCTCGAGCTGAACCACCTCGGTCGCCACCGCCACCACCACCGAAGTCTCGGCGGGTCGCCATCACGACGGCGCGGTCGCCGGGCAGCGACGTCAGGGCGTCGAGCACCAGCCGGGTGTGGTCGCCGTCCTGGTGCGCGGTCGGCTCGTCGAGGATCGTGACCGGGGCCGCCGCGTGCAGGGCCCGGGCCAGGCCGACCCGTTGCCGCTCGCCGAGCGAGATCTCGCGAGGGAACCTCTCGAGCAGGTGGTCGATCGCGAGTGCCGCGGCCAGCGCGGGCACCTCTGCCGCGCGCCCCGCGTCGGCGAGCGCGATGTTGTCCTGCACGGTCAGCGTGTCGAGGAGCGCCAGCCGCTGCGGCACGAACACGGTGCGTGCCGGCCGCTCGACGGTGCCGGACGTCGGGCGGTCCCAGCCGGCCAGGATCGAGACCAGCGTGCCTCTACCGGTGCCGGACGGTCCGGTCACCACGAGCACGTGGCCGGCCTGCACGGTCAGGCTGGTGGGCCGCAGCGCGAGCACGGCGTGGCCGCGGACGTCGTACGAGCGGGAGACGTCGCGGGCGACGAGCAGCGGCTCAGTCATCAGAGACTCCCTGGTCCTCGGGGCGGATGGAGGACGACCCGGCCGTCCTCGACCTCGATCGCGACCCGGCTGGTCGGAAGAGCGCCCGCGCCTCGGGCGGCAGCTGCACCCGACCGCTGGCGTCGATCACGCCCAGCCGGGTCGCCGCCCGGACGTCGTGCTCGGTGGTGAGCACGCCGTGGTCGAGGTGGAGGAGCCGGTCCGCCTCCTCGGTGATCCGGGGGTCGTGCGTCGTGTAGACGACGGTGGTGCCGTCGCGCTCGGCGGTGCGCCGGAGCCGGTCGAGCACCTGGCCGGCACGCTCGTCGTCGAGGTGCGCCGTCGGCTCGTCGGCGACCAGGAGGGAGCGGCCGGACACCATCGCCGCCAGGAGGGCGAGCCGCTGCTGCTCGCCGCCGGAGAGCTGGTCCACCCGGTGCCGGGCCTGTTCGCCGAGACCCAGCGAGCCGAGCACCTCGTCGGTGTCCTTGGCGCCCGCCATGCGGAGGTGGTCGGCCGCGGTGAAGTGCTCGACCAGGTTGCTGCGCGGCCGCTGGTGCACGAACGCGACCGTCCCCTGCCGCCACCTCCGCAGCCGCGAAGGGCTGAGGTCGGTGAGCACCGTGGTGCCGTGGGCGATGGTGCCGGCCGAGGCCCGGTCGAGCCCGCGAGCAGCCTGATCAGCGTGCTCTTGCCGCTGCCGGAGGGGCCGAGCACAGCCGTGAGGCTGCCCGGCTCGAGGACCAGGTCGACCCCTCGGACCGCCTGCACCTCCTCGGTCAGGCCGCGGTAGACCTTCACCACCTGGGTGGCCACGATGGTCGCGTTCACGGGGTCACTCATCGTGCAGCAGCTCGTTGACGGACCGGGACCGGCCCAGCCACTGGTCGGCGGCGGCACCGGCCAGGGTGAGGGCGAGCGCAGCAGCCGCGAAGGCCACCGCCGCGACGAGGAGCTGCCCTGGTCCCGGTCACCACGAGCGGCGGCTGGATTGGTGGGTTCCGGGTCGAGCCGAGTGGCGAGCGAGGCCGTGACGGCGTACGCCGCGACGCCGCCCGCGACCGCGCCCAGCAGGGCCACGATCGAGAGGGCGGCGCCGGCGGCGCGAGACGCGAGCTGCCGGGAGTGACCGAGGTCGGCCAGGGTTCGGTCCTGGAGCCGGCGTTGCTCGCGGTCCCGCCGCTGCAGCCCGGCGAGGACGAGCAGACCGAGCAGCAGCGCCAGCGCCATGAACGCCTGGAGGTAGTGGGTCACCCACGACCTGGCCACGAGGGTGGAGTGGTCGGTGAGCACCTCGTCGGCGGTGGCCTTGAGGGTGACGGTGACGTCGGCGGCGCGTGCTTCGCGGGCGACGGTGTCGGCGTCCCGCGCGCTCCACAGCTCGGCCTCGAGCGAGTCGATCGCCCCGGGTGGGGCGAGCTCGAGCAGCGCGTCCTGGTCCACCACCAGGACTGTCTGAAAGGGCCCGGAACCGGCGAAGCCGGAGATCCGGTCCACCACCCGGTAGGGCACCTCGAAGTCGTCGCCCCGGGCGAGCATGCCCGAGTCCGGGACGTGCTCGTCGTTCCCGGCCAGCACCACGGGGACTGCGTCGAGGTCGGGTCCTCCATCGAGCTCACCGAGCAGGTCGGACAGGTCGCGGCCCGCGAACCGCGGCGACCACAACGCCGCCTGCTCGAACGTCGCCGTGTCCACCGCGAACAGCCGGTCGCCGGTGAAGTCGTTGATCCGGGGGATCGTTCGGAGCACCACGGTCGACCGGCCGGTGTCCCCGGCGAGGGCCGCGGCCGCAACCGGGTCGCCCACTCCGAAGACGCTGTTGGCGCCGACGGTGGTCGCGACCTTGTCCGTGGTCGCGTCCTCGGCGGAGGCGTGGAACAGCAACCCGTAGCCGGCCGCACCGAACGCGACTGTCGCCGCGAGGAACGCCATGGCGCAGGCCGGGTCCCGCGCCAGCCGGGACAGGGTGAGCCGGGGGACCAGCCGGCGCGGCAGCCACCGTCGTACCAGCCGCGCCAGCAGCCAGGTGGCCGCCGTCGAGACGATGATCGCGGCGGCGCCCACCGCCGCGAGCGGGAACGCCGCCGGCGACCGCGTCGAACCCGGTGCCTCCGCGGTAGATGCTGATCGCGCCGGCGCCGGCCAGCGCCAGCACTGCGCTGCGCCACGGGACCCGGCTGGCCGCGATCAGTGCCCGGCCCGAGGCCCGGCGGTGCCGGGCCGCCGCATCGGCCGCCGAGGCCACCCCCACCGTGGCGAGCACGACGCCGCCCACGAGCGCCGCGACGAGCGGTCGGGGCGCAACTCCGTCGGCACCCACGATGGCGGACACGAACGGCGGACTGACCCACCAACCGACGAGCAGCCCGAGCCCGACCGGGAGCACGGCCTCGACGACGCTCAGGGCGGTCAGCTCCACCACCGAGCGGCCCTGCTCGACCAGCACCTGGCGCTCGCCGCGGCGGCGGACCAGCAGCGCGACCGCAGCCAGCATGACGACCAGCCAGGACAGGCCTGCGGCGAGGATGCGCACCGCAGCGACGCCATCCCGCGTCGCGCGCAGCCCCGCGCGGGTCCCCACGATCATGTCCGGCAGCCCGGTCGAAAGGGTGACCCGGATGTTCCCCCGGTGCGTGACCTGCTTGCTGAAGTCGGAGGACGGGTCCGCCAGCTCGTCACGCAGCCCTTCGACGGAACCGTCGAGCCGCTCGAGGTCCGCGAGCCGTACGGGGTGGGCGTCCGGCGCCACGTCCCAGGTGACGAGCGTGGTCTCGCCGATGCCGCGCACCAGGGCCCGGTAGGTGTCGGTGTCTGCCACGAGCAGTGGAATCTGTGGGGTCGTCTGCACCAGGTGGCTCGGCCAGCCGGGCAGGTCGTCAATCATCCCGCCCCACCTGCCGGTCGGGTCCTGGGGCGCACCGTCGGAGTCGGTCACGTAGATGCCCGTCACCGTCGCCACGGCCGGTGCCGGATCGCTGCCGGGGGCGGCCAGCTGGAGCCCGACCGGGTCGCCGGCGGCCAGGTGCAGCCGGCTGGCCACGCTGTCGGGCAGCCACATGCCGGTGCTGCCCGGCTCCGGCGACCCGGCCGCGGGAACGAGCGATTCGAGGGCGCCCGTCGCCTGGAGGACCACGCCGGGCGTGCGGTCGCCGGTGGCCGGGTTGACGACGTACGGCGACGGCTTGAGACGCGGGTCCAGGTAGTGAACGGGCTGACGGATCTCCTGGGTCGGACCGCCGCCTTCCAGCCCGGCCATCGCCGCCGAGACCGAGTCCTCGACCCGGCGGGGGATCCGTCCGCGACCGAGGCTCGGACCCGTCCCTGGTCCTCCGCTGCTGCGGTGGCCGGCACGGCGTCGACCTGGTCGCGGGCCAGGGCGACGTCGGCGGCGTCGAGGAAGGTGCGACCCGAGAGCACCGAATACGGCCAGTGCCGCGCAGCCGAACGCGAGGGCGACGGCGTACGCCGGATAGTGGCGCAGCAGCACCACGAGGCTGCCGCGCCAGACGGGGTCGCGGAGCAGCCTCACCGGGGGATCATCGCGCAGCGCCCACTCCCGGTCACGTCACGCGACCGGAGCAGGCCGAGGTTGGTGAACGCGCGCCTACGAGACCGGGCTGGTCGAACCCGGCGACCACCCCTCGGCCTAGGGTCGGCGCATGGCCGAGACGCGGGTGTTCGCGATCCCGCTGCGCACCCGGTTCCGCGGCATCACGGTTCGCGAAGGAATGCTGCTCAGGGGCGCGGCCGGCTGGGGCGAGTGGAGCCCGTTCCTGGAGTACGAGCCCGCGGTCGCCGAACCGTGGCTGCGCTGTGCCGAGGAGGCGGCCGCCGGCGACTGGCCCGCGCCCGTTCGATACGTGGTGCCGGTCAACGTCACGGTGGCCGCGGTCGGACCCGAGCAGGCGCACAAGATCGTGCTCGACGGCGGCTGCTCGACGGCCAAGGTGAAGGTGGCCGAGCCGGGCCAGTCGTTGGCCGACGACCAGGCGCGGGTGGAGGCGGTGCGCGACGCGATCGGCCCGTCCGGCCGGGTGCGCGTGGACGCGAACGGCGCCTGGTCGGTCGACGAGGCCGTGGCCGCGATCGGCCTGCTGGACAAGGCCGCCGGAGGACTGGAGTACGTCGAGCAGCCCTGCGCCACGGTCGAGGAGCTGGCGTCGGTGCGTCGCGCGGTCGACGTACCGATCGCGGCCGACGAGTCGATCCGGCGGGCCTCCGACCCCTACCGCGTGCGGGACCTCGAGGCCGCCGACATCGCGGTGCTCAAGGTGCAGCCCCTGGGCCGGGTGCGCGCCTGCCTGCGCATCGCCCAGGAGATCGGCCTCGCCTGTCCTCGCTGGAGATCGGTCTGATCGCCGCCGGTCTCGGCCTGCCGGGGCGCTGCCCTCGCTGCCCTACGCCTGTGCCGGCCTGGCCACCGTGCAGCTCCTCACCGCGGACGTGGTGGGTGACCCGCTGGTCCCGGTCGACGGAGTGCTGCCGGTCCGGCTGCCGACGGTCGATCCGCACGCCCTGGACATGCTGTCGGCCACCGACGACCGGGTGGCGCACTGGGCGGCCCGGCTGGCCGAGGTGCGCGGCCGGTGAGCGCCACCGAGCTCGCCCGCTCCGTCGTCTCGGCGCTGGCCGCGGACGGCGTCCGCGAGGTCGTGCTGGCCCCCGGCTCGCGGAACGCGCCACTCGCCTTCGCGGCGTACGACGCGGCCGAGGCGGGGCTGCTCCGACTGCACACCCGGATCGACGAGCGGACCGCCGGCTTCCTGGCGCTCGGGCTGACCAAAGGCGGCTCCCGGGCGGCTGTCGTGTGCACGTCTGGGACCGCGGTCGCAAACCTGCACCCGGCGGTGCTGGAGGCCTTCCACGCGCGGGTGCCGCTGGTGGTCGTCACCGCCGACCGGCCACTGCGGCTGCGCGGCACCGACGCGAACCAGACCACCGACCAGCTCGGGATCTTCGGGCCGCAGGTGTCGACGGTCGACGTCGCAGATGCGGTGGCCTCGATCGGGCCAGGGCTCGTGGACCCCCAACGTCCAGCTCGACGACCCGCTGGTGCCCGCCGACCGATCGGTCCCCGTCGGGGACTGCACCGCAATTGCGACCCTCAGACGACCATTTGCTGCACAGTCCCACAGACCAGAAGCTCGGCCCCCGCACGGTCGTCGTTGCCGGTGACGATGCCGGACCTGGTGCCCGGCGCCTGGCGGCCGTGACGGGTTGGCCGCTGCTGGCCGAGCCGTCCAGCGGCGCCCGGACCGGGCCGGCGCTGCGCACCTACCGGCTGCTGCTCGCCTCCGCGCTGGCCGACCAGGTGGAACGCGTCCTGGTCTTCGGCCACCCGACCCTGGTCGTCCGGTGCAGCTGCTGCTCGCCCGCGACGGGGTCGAGGTGGTCGACACCCAGGACACGGTCCGGCGCGCGTTCCCCGTGGGCCGAGTGGTCGCCCTCCCGGCCGTGGCCGGGCCGGACGACGCAGCGTGGTTGTCGGCGTGGCAGGCGGCCGACGCCTCAGTGTCCGAGCAGCTCGACCGGTTGATCGACGAGGCCGGCTTCACGGCGTACCACGTCGCCGCCGCGGTCAGCCGCGGGCTGCCGCCCGGCGGCCACCTGGTCGTGGGCGCCTCCAACCCGATCCGCGACCTCGACCTGATGGCGACGGCGTACGACGTGGGCAGCCGCCGCAAGGTGATCGCCAACCGCGGCCTGTCCGGCATCGACGGCACCGTCTCGACCGCGATCGGTGCGTCCCTCGCGCGGAAGGCCGAGAGCCGGAACCTCGCGCTGATGGGCGACGTGACGTTCCTGCACGACGCCACCGGCCTCGTGATCGGTCCGGACGAGCCCCGCCCGGACCTGACGATCGTGGTCGCCAACGACGACGGCGGCTCGATCTTCGCCACCCTCGAGCAGGGGGCGCCGACGAGTACGCGCACGCCTACGAGCGGCTGTTCGGCACCCCGCACCACGTCGACCTGGGCGCGCTCTGCCCAGGCCACCGGCACCGCCGCACTGGCGGGTCAGACTCGGCGGCCGAGCTCGACCACGCCCTGGCCAGCCCGAACGGCGGCATCGAGGTGGTCGAGGCCGTCGTCGACCGCAGCCACCGGCGCGAGCTGGACCAGGCGATCCGTGCACTCCGTCCCTGAGGCGTGACTCCAACGCCCACCCTCAACCACCAGCAGGCGTCGCGACCCAGACCATCGGGTCGCCCCAGCCGAGATCCTCGACGCCGTGCCTCGAGAGCGCCAGCACGACCAGGGTCCGGCGGTGCGCGGCGAAGGTGAGCACGTGGGCGATCATTCCGCCGTAGGTGAACACCTCGGCGGGCTCGCACAGGGCGTCGACGAAGGTGTCGTCGAGCCGGTCCTGCTCGACCACCTCGTGAACCTGTGCGTGGAAGGTCGGTCCCTCCGTCGCCAGCCGCTCGCGCATCGACCCGAGCGACTCGTGCTCCTCGACCGACCAGTCGTAGTCACGCATCGCCACCGCGGCGTTCCACATCCCCATCTGCCCGATCAGCCGGGACAGCAGCGAGCGGATCGACTGCGGGTCGTCGTCGACGTCGAGCTCGATCGGCTGGTCCAGCTGCTCGTCGGTCAGCCGGGCGGCCAGCCGCACCATCTCGCCGGTCAGCCAGATGTGGTGCTCGACCATGCGGGTCATCAGGTCCATCGCGGTCACCTTGTCGTGCGGGCAGCCGGAGGCTGCCGGGCGGGTGGAAGTGGACGTCGCTCGGCGCGGGGATGCGGATCCGGCCGGGCGCGCGGCGCCAGGTGGCGGGCGGAACGCCGTAGGCCCTGGTGAAGGCCCGGGTGAACGCCTCGTGCGAGCCGTAGCCCGCCTCCACGGCGATGTCGAGCAGCGGTGCCCGCGTCGTCACCATGCGGTACGCCGCGCGCTCGAGCAGGATCCGGCGCCGGAACGCCTGCGGCGGCTCACCGGCGACGCTCCGGATCATCCGGTCGAAGTGGTAGCGGGAGAAGTGGAACCGGGCGGCCCACTCCTCGCCGGACGCGTCCCTGGTTGCCGGTCTCGTCGAGCACCTCGGCGAGGTGGTCGACGAAGTCGGCGAAGGTGTCGGCGGCCACCGACCTGCTGAGCGTCACGCGTCGATCCTGCGGCATCGGCCCGTATTCCCGCTTGATCCGGGTTGCGCCGAAAGCGGAAGCCCTAGGTGGTCGGCGCTCCAGTCGGGAGAATGTCCGCCGTGGAGATCACCCTGCTGCTCTGCGGCCTGGCGGTGGGAGTGCTGGCGTGCACGTGGGCGGCCGAGCGGCTGGATGTGCCGGCGCCGTTCCTGCTGATCCTGCTCGGGGTGGGCGGCGTCGTACGTCCCGATAGTCCCTGAGGTCGAGCTGTCCGAGGACGTCGTGCTCTACGGCCTGCTGCCACCCCTGCTCTACGCGGCGGCCCTCGGGACGTCCCTGCTCGACGTCAAGGCGCACCGAGCGCGCCATCCTCAGCCTGTCGGTCGGTCTCGTGGTGTTCACGGCCGTCGGCGTGGGCGTCGTGGCCTACGCGATGCTGCCCATCTCGTTCGCCCTCGCGCTCGCCCTCGGCGCGATCGTCGCTCCCCCGGATGCCGTGGCCGCCACCTCCGTGGCCCGCCGGATCGGGCTGCCCCGCCGGATCACGACCATCCTCGAGGGCGAGTCGCTGCTCAACGACGCCACCGCCCTGGTCACCCTGCGGACCGCACTCGCCGCCGCCGGCCTGTTCGTGGCCCACGGGGTCGGCAGTGGTGGGGACAGCTGGTCACGGTCGCCTCGGTCGGCCTCGACCTCCTCATCGCCTCGGTCGGTGGCGTGGCCGTCGGGGTGCTGGCGTTCTTCGTCATCGGCCTGATGCGCAAGCACCTCACCGAGGTGCCCGCCGACACGGCCCTGTCGTTCGTCGCCCCGTACCTCGCGTTCGTGCCGGCCGAGCAGGTGGGCGCCTCCGGGGTGCTCGCCGTGGTCACGGCCGGGCTCCTGCTCGCCCACAAGGCACCCGTGCTCCAGTCCGCTCCCTCACGGCTGTCCGAGCGGGTGAACTGGCGAGCATCACCTTCGTCCTGGAGAACTCGGTCTTCCTGCTCATCGGCCTGCAGGCGCGGACGATCATCCAGGGCGCCACGGCAACGGAGCGACCTCTCGTGGGGCCGGATCATCGCGGTGTGTGCCGCGACGCTCGCCGCCTGCATCGTGCTGCGGCTGTTGGTGGGCTCTTCCCCGGCGCGCTACCTGATCATCCCGGCCCGGACCTGGACCCGAAGCACCGGGCAGGCGCCGCCCTGGCAAGTACACCTTCATGCTCGGCTGGGCCGGCATGCGCGGCGTGGTCACCCTCGCCGCAGCATTCCTCATCCCCGAGGACACGCCGCACCGCGAGGTGCTGCTGCTGATGGCGTTCACCGTGGTGGCCGGCACGCTGTTCATCCAGGGCATGTCACTGCCCTGGCTGGCCCGGCGGCTGCGGGTGCCCGGGCCCGACCCGGCCGAGGACGCCCTGGCCCGGGCCACCCTGCTCCAACAGGCGTCCAAGGCCGCGCTGCACCGCCTGGGGGAGCTCGAGTACGACGACACCCA
>CAWBWX010000002.1:0-43756 GCA_963792635.1 uncultured Alphaproteobacteria bacterium | reverse complement strand
CAGAACAGCACCATGATCATTAGGTGCTGGTAGAACGAATTTGCGGTCAGCAGCGGCGCCACGAGCAGCGCGAGGATTCCGAGCGCGGCGAACAGGCGCGTCATGAGCGGCCGACTCCGAACAGGCCGGACGGACGGAACAGGAGCACCAGCAGGAACAGCACGAAGCCGATGGTGTCCTTGTAGGCCACCGAGACATAGACGGCGCCGAGCGACTCGACCAATCCCAGGAGAATGCCGCCGGCGATCGCGCCCGGCACCGAGCCGAGGCCGCCGAGCACAACGATGACGAAGCACTTGACGATGAGGATCTCGCCCACGGTGGGATAGAGGTAGAGCGAGGGCACGAGCAGCACGCCGGCGGCCGCCGGCGAGCGCGGTGCCGAGCCGAAGGTGATCATGTCGATGCGCGACACGTTGACGCCCATCAGCGCCGCCGACTCGGGATTCTGCGCGGTGGCGCGGATCGCGCGACCGACGTCGGTGCGCGACAGCAGAAAATAGAGGCGGTGGTGATGGCGATCGCCGGCACGAAGGCGATCGCGAGTGGAATCGGCATCGACGATCCCGAACGGCCGCGCCGGCAGGCAGCCGTAGGGGAGATTGAGCGTGCGGTAGTCGCCGGTCCAGAAGAACAGCGCCAGGTTGGCGATCAGGAGCGAGAGGCCGGCGGTGTAGAGGAGCGTGTTGAGCTCGCCCTCTGGAATGACGTCCTTAAGAGGAAGCGGTGCACGACATGCCGACGGCGAACATCACCGGCGCCCAGATCACGATGCGACAGGAACGGGTCGATTCCCCACAGCGTGTACGACCAGTACGCGCCGAACATGCCGAGCATGACCATGTCGCCGTGCGCGATGTTGATGATGCGCATGACGCCGAAGACGATCGTCAGCCCGACCGCGATCATCGCGTAAAGCGAGCCGATCAGCACGCCGCTGACGACACTCTGGCAAAGGTTTCCATGTCGGGGCCGGCAAGAAAATCGCCCGCCCGGTGCGCCGGCGCGGATGGTCAGACAGTTGTGGGTCAGCGCGGATAGGCCGGCTGGTGGGATCCGGGAAGACATAGGTGGTTCGGCATCCGCCTTCGGCCAAACGTCGAGCAGCGTCGCCACCGCGCCACTGCGCGAGCACCGAGTGGTCGGGCGAATAGATGTTCTGGTTCGTGTACTGTGTCGCCCAGCGGGCCGGCCCAGTTGCCGAACTTCACCTTGCCGAAGACCGTGGTCATGTCGGTCTGCAGCAGCGCCTGGCGCACGGCGTCGCGGTCGGCTTCCAGGTTGCCCGTGAGCTTGGCGCGCTTGAGGGCGTCGGCGATCATGTAGATCGCCGCATAGCCCTTCCACCTCGTGCTCGTGGGCTGGAAGCTGTACTTGTCCTTGAAGTTCTTGTAGAACGCGGCCGTCACCGGGTCGTTCGGGATTGCCCGACCAGGCGGCCGACGAATAGACGTTCTCCGCCAGCGGGCCGAGCTGCTTGGCGAAGTCCTCCACGCCGAAGCCGCCGCCGAAGCCGACGAAAGCGCGCGCAAATGCCCATCTCCTTGGCGTGACGCGTCATCAGGATCGCGTCGGTCGTCGAGACCGCGATCAATAGCACGTAGTCCGGGTTGTTGGCCTTGACCTTGGTCATGATCGGCTTGAAGTCGAGCGTGTTCACGGCGTAGGCCTCGTCGCTGACGATCGGTACGTTCTTCGACTTGATGAAGATCATGACGGCATTGGCGATGGTCTTGCCGAAGAGGCGTGTTGTCATAGATGACGGCCGCCGATTTCGGCATCGCGTCCGGCACCTCGGTGATGAATTTGTTGAAGGCGTCCGGGTAGATCGAGCCGGTCGGATTGTTGCGGAACATCCACTCGAAGCCCTTGGCGGTGATGATGTCGGCCGAGGGATGGTCGACCATGTAGGGCGTCTTGAGACGCTGGGCGACCGAGGCGATCTCGACCGCCTGTCCGGAGGCGCGGCCGCCGGTCAGCACGAGCACCTTGTTCTGGGTGATCAGCTTCTCGGTCACCGTGGCGGCGAGCGGATTCTTCGCCTGGTGGTCCTCGATGATGACCTCGATCTTGCGGCCGTTGACGCCGCCCTTCGGCGTTGATTTCGTCGACGGCCATGCGGTAGGCCTTCTTGAACTTGTCACCGAACGGCGCGTCGGGACCGGTCATCGGCTGCGGTGCGCCGATCTTGAGCGTCTCCTGCGCGAGCGCCCCCGCCGACATGGCGAGCGACAACCCGAGCACGGCAAGCATTTTTGATTTGTTCAGCATGGTTCCTCCCTATCGTGGGTCACGCGAGGACACGAGGGCGTTGTCGTGTCGCGTCCGTGACCCGGTGATGAGCGTATGCCGACTTACGTCGGCTGAATTTGCGGCTTCGGATTCTTGAACGCCAGGCACGATTTGCGCCCAAAAGCGTAGGAAGGGCGCCTGTGGGTGTCAATCATTGGCCGCGCCCGCCGGAAAAGCAACGGCGCGGCACCCGTCCGGCAAAGGATGCTGCGGCGCGGCGTCCGCCGCTCACCCCTTCTTCTCGATCTCCTTCATCACCTCGCGCGCCTCGTTGACGGCGGTGTTGGCCGCCGGCACGCCGGCGTAGATGGCGAGCTGCAAGATCAGCTCCTTGACCGTGTCGGGCGACACCTTGCCCTCGGTCAACGCCGCGCGCAGGTGCAGGCGATATTCCTCCCAGCGGCCGAGCGAGACGGTAGTGGCGAGCACGATCAGACGTCGCGTGGCGTCGTCGAGGCCGGGCCGCGTCCAGATCTCGCCCCAGGCGTAGCGGGTGATGAGGTCGAGGAACTCCTCGTTGAACGGCGTCTGGTTCTTCATCGAGCGGTCGACCCACTCGTCGCCCAGCACCTGGCGACGCTTCTTCATGCCGGCGGCGTGGCGTTCCCGTTCGTCCATGGTCATCCTTCCGGAGAAACTTCTCGAGCGTCGCGGTGTAGGCCGCTTCCTGCTCGACATTCGCGATGTGTGCGGCGTCGATGAACATCAACTTCGAGTCCTTAATGCGGGTCGCGATGAACTCGGAAGCTCTCCGGCGGCGTCGCATTGTCGTGCTTGCCGGCGATCACGAGCGTCGGCGCCTTGATGTCGGCGACGGCCGCGCTGGTCCATGTCACGGATCGCTGCGCAGCACCCGCAATAGCCTTTGGCATTGTTGCGAGCATCATCTCGCGCATGCGCGCGACGATCTGAGGCGAGCGTTCGCGGAAATCCTTTGTGAACCAGATCCCGAGCACGGTGTCGGCGATCGCCGCCGTCCTTGAGCACGTTGCGGATGCGGGTGTTCCACAGCGTGGTTGGCTCTTTGGTGCGGTGTTCGACAGGACGAGCTTGTCGAAACGTTCGGGGGCATGGCGGCCAGCCACATGCCGGTCATGCCGCCCATCGAAAGGCCGCAGAAATGCGCGCGCGGAATCTGCAGCCCATTCAGAATAGCGACTACGTCGCGGCCGAGCCGTTCGATCGAATAGGGCCCGTCCGGTGCGTCGGATTTACCGTGGCCGCGCTGGTCATAGCGGATGACGCGAAAATGCTTGGACAGTGTCTTCGCCTGGTCGTCCCACATGTGAAGGTTCGTGCCGAGCGAATTCGAGAACAGCAGGCGGGGCATCCGCCTTTCCTTCAATCTCGACATTGATCGGCGTTCCGTCCGCGTCGATCAACGGCATCAACGCTTCCTTCTTTGAGTGGTAGCGACCGCGCGCTCGGCGGCCGAGTGCGCGCTCAATGAACTCGTCAGCGCTCCCGAGATAGGCGAGGGGATTGAACAGGCCCTCAAGCCGCCGCGATGGCAAGAGCGCGGTCACCTCGGGCATTTCGCCAAGCACTTCCTTGAGATCGGCGCTTCGCTTTCGGCGGTGTTGGTGGCGGCGGTCGAGAGATCGTGGGCCTCGAGCCGGCCGATCTTCCCCGCGAGCGCCATCTGCACTGCTTCGCTCATGATCAGACCGTTGGTCGCGTCGAGATTGGCGCGCATGCGTACCGGGTCGACGTCGAGGCCCTTTGCGATCTCGGCAAGGTGCGAGGCCGCTCCGGAGGCGAGCAGAAAGAATTGCGGCAGCGCAAGCCACTCCGCCTGCCACCCACCGAGCGCACGCTCGTGCTCCTGCACGAGACCGAAGAGGATGCGGCGACAAGTCCGGGTGCGAGCGTGGCAGCCGTGAGGATCTGCGCCGCAACCACCGGGTTGCGTTTGTGTGGCATCGTCGACGAGCCGCCCTTGCCCGGGGCTGCCGGCTCGAGCGCCTCGCCGACTTCGGTCTGCGCAAGCAGGGAAACGTCGCGGGCAATCTTGCCTGCCGCGCCGATCACGATACCGAGCGCGACGGCAACGGACGCGATACGATCCCGTTCGCCGTGCCACGGCGCGTCCGGCATTTCGAGCTCGAGTTCCTTGGCCAGGCGCTTGGCGACCGCCGTGCCCTTATTGCCGAGCGAGGCGAGAGTGCCGACGGCGCCACCCAACTGGAGGACGGCGGCGCCGCTGCCGCTTCCCCGAGCCGCGCCCGCGTACGGGCGAGCATCGCGGCGCAGCGCGCAGCCTTTAGTCCGAAGGTGATCGGCAGCGCGTGCTGAAGCCAGGTGCGTGCCACCATCGGCGTGTTGCGATGACGCCGGGATAGAGCCGCAAGTCCGACGTGATCGCGCGAGCGAGATCGCGGTCGAGCAACTCCTCCGCGTCGACGATCGCCAGCACCGTCGCCGTATCGATGACGTCTTGGCTCGTTGCGCCCCAGTGGACCAAGCGCGCGGCATTCTGCGTCACGCTTCTTGACCACCGCCGTGAGAGCCTGGACGAGGGGGATCGCGAGGTTGCCGGCGTCGGCGGCGACGTTCGCGATCGCGGCGGCATCGAACCGCCTGGCATCGCAGGCGGCGACGATGGGCCTCACCGCCGCGCGCGGGATCACGCCCGTGGCCGCCTCGGCGCGGGCGAGCGCTGCCTCCACCTTGAGCATGCGGCCAAGCACCGCGCGGTCCGACAACAATGTCCGCATGGCTGCGGTCGAAGTCAGCGGGCCGTACAGCGTGGAGATTTCGGGATCGGTCGTGGGCATGGCACTGTTGCGGCGCGGACTGTACGCTACCGCTATGGCTCGCCGGAAGCCCTTGACCGCGATCCATTGCAGGACCGCTTGATAAAAAGGACACGCCATGGCCCTCAACATGTCCGGCGAATACGAGCTGCCGGTGCCGCGCGAGACGGTGTGGCGGGCGCTCAACGATCAGGAGATGCTCAAGCAATGCATCCCCGGCTGCGAGTTGCTGGAGAAGGTCTCCGACACGCAGTTCGACGCGGTGGTGAAGCTCGCCATCGGGCCGGTGAAGGCGCGCTTCAAGGGCAAGGTCACGCTCACCGACCTCGATCCGCCGAACGGCTACAAGATCGTGGGCGAGGGCGACGGCGGCGTCGCCGGCTTCGCCAAGGGCGACGCCTTGGTGACGCTGACCGAGATTCCCATCGGGACCAAGCTCGTCTACGCAGCGGAGGCGCAGGTGGGCGGCAAGATCGCCCAGATCGGCCAGCGGCTGATCGCCGGCAGCGCCAAGAAGATCGCCGATCAGTTCTTCACCAATTTCGCCAAGGCGCTGACCGAGGCGAACGCCCCATCGCAGTCTTGATCGCGATGCGGCCAATCGGATTGCCAAAATCATGAACTTCCAGCTCACGGTGAACGGCAAGCACGTCGCCGCGAAGTCGAGCCGCGCACGCTGCTCGTCAACTTCCTGCGCGAGCAGCTCGGCCTCACCGGCACGCACAACGGGCTGCGATACCGGCCAGTGCGGCGCCTGCCTCGTGCAGGTGGGCGGCCACGCGGTGAAGGCGTGCCTGATGCTGGCGGCGCAGGCGGACGGCGCCGAGGTGGTGACCATCGAGGGGCTGGCGCCGGAAGGGCGGCTGCATCCCATGCAGCAGGCGTTCCTCGACCATCACGGCCTGCAGTGCGGATTCTGCACGCCGGGCATGGTGATGGCGGCGATCGAGCTCGCCAACACCCACGGCGACCTGGACGAGGCGGCGATCCGCCACGGTCTCGAAGGAAATCTCTGCCGCTGCACCGGCTATCACCATATCGTCGAGTTGGTGACGGCGGGCGCCAAAGCCATGAAGACGGGTGCGCGGGTCTGACATGTACGCCTTCGATCTGCATCGCCCGAAGTCGGTCGCCGAGGCGGCGACGCTCTTGCGCGACCGCGACGAGGCGAAGCTGATCGCCGGCGGGCAGACGCTGATCCCGACGCTGCGCCAGCGGCTGGCGGCGCCGCAGAACCTCGTCGATCTTTCCGGCGTTGGCGGGCTTGGCGGTATCGAGCGCAAGGGCAAGACGCTCTCCATCGGCGCCATGGCGCGCCACGGCGAGGTGGTGGACTTCGAGATCGTGCAGCAGGCGATCCCGGCGCTCGCGGAGCTCGCGGCGCTGATCGGCGATCCGGCGGTGCGCATCCGCGGCACGCTGGGCGGCTCGCTCGCCAACAACGATCCGTCCGCCGACTATCCCGCGGCCTGTCTAGCGCTCGACGCCACCGTGTTCACGAATAAGCGCGCGATCAAGGCCGGGGACTTCTTCACTGGCCTGTTCGAGACCGCGCTCGAGGCCGACGAGATCATCGAGCGCGTCGAATTCCGGCTGCCGGAGAAGGCTGGCTTCGCCAAGTTCCGCAACCCGGCGTCGCGCTTCGCGCTTACCGCCGTGTTCGTGGCGAAGACGGGCTCCGACGTGCGCGTGGCCGTGACGGGCGCGGGGGAATCCGGCGTCTTTCGCGCCCGGGAAATCGAGGCGGCGCTGGCCGAGCGTTTCGAGGCCGACGCGGCCGCGGGGGTTGCGGTCAAGTCTGTCGGGCTGATCTCAGACGTGCACAGCGCCGCCGACTATCGCGCGCACCTCATTTCGATGATGGCGGCGCGCGCGGTCACTGCGGCGCGCTAGGAGGACACGATGCTCGCATCCGAGAACGAAGTGCTGGCGGCGGCCGAAGCGTGGCGGCGCGAGGGACGGGGTGTGGCGCTTGCCACCGTAGTGGAGACCTGGGGCTCGGCGCCGCGGCCGGTGGGTAGCCACCTGGTGATTGACGACCGCGACAATTTCCTTGGCTCCGTGTCCGGCGGCTGCGTCGAGGGCGCGGTGGTTGGTGAGGCCGCCGAAGTCATCAAGTCCGGCGTGCCGAAGATGCTCGAGTTCGGCGTCGCCGACGAGACCGCCTGGAAGGTCGGCCTCTCCTGCGGCGGCAAGATCCGCGTCCTGGTGGAGAAGGTGGACTAGCCGCCATGCGGCTCGACTTGCTCCAGCAGTTGAACGCTGAGCGCGCGGCGCGCCGCGCCGCCGTGCTCGTGACTGAGTTGCCCTCCGGCGAGCAGCGCCTGGTGCGCGAGGCGGACTTCGCCGCCGACCCGCTCGCCGAGCAGCTTTCGGCGCAAGTGCGCTCCGGCAAGAGCGGCCCGCTGGAGGCCGGCGGCAAGCAGTATTTCGTCGACGTGCATCTGCCGGCGCCGCGCCTCGTCGTGATCGGCGCCGTGCACGTGAGCCAGGCGCTGGCGCCCATGGCGCGGCTCCTCGGCTACGACGTGACTATCATCGATCCGCGCACGGCGTTCGCCTCGCCCGCGCGCTTTCCCGACGTGCAGGTGATGGCCGAATGGCCGGACGTGGCGCTGCCCGCGGTCGGCCTCGATTCGTGGACCGCCTTCACCGCGCTCACCCATGATCCGAAGATCGACGACCCGGGCCTGACCGCGGCGCTTGCCGCCAACTGCTTCTACGTCGGCGCGCTCGGCTCGAAGAAGACGCACGCCAAGCGCCTCGAGCGCCTCGGCGCCGCCGGCATTTCATCCGAATGGCTCGCGCGCATCCACGCGCCGATCGGCTTGCCGATCAATGCCTCGAGCCCGGCGGAGATCGCGGTCTCGATCTTGGCGGAGATCACGCTCCAGCTGCGCGGCCCGAAGAAAACCAAGTGATCCGCTTCGCCGCGATCGTGCTAGCGGCGGGCCGCGCGAGCCGTATGGGCGAAAACAAGCTCGTGGCGGAGCTTGGCGGCAAGGCGATCGTGCGTCGCGCGGCGGAAGCGGCAGTGGCGTCGAAGGCCTCGCCGGTAATCGTGGTGACCGGCCACGAGCGCGAGCGGGTGGAAGCCGCGCTCTCCGGCCTCGGCGTCGTGATCGTGCACAATCCGCGCTACGCCGACGGCATGTCCACCTCGCTCAAGGCCGGGCTCGCGGCGCTGCCGCCTAACGTCGAGGCCGTGGCCATCCTGCTCGGCGACATGCCGGAGGTGGAGGGCACGCTCGTCGACAAGCTCGCGGCGGCGATCGATCCCGCCGGCAAAAAGCTGATCGCGATTCCGGTGCGGGAAGGGCGCCAGGGCAATCCGGTGGTGTGGGCGCGCGCTCTCTTCCCCGAGCTCGCCAAGATCGAAGGCGACCATGGCGCTAAATCCTTGATCGCCGCGCGCCGCGCCGTCGTCGCCGAGGTGCCGGCGGATGCCGGCGCCTTCAGCGACGTGGACACGCCCGAGGCGCTCGCTGCACTTCGCGCCCGTCAGAAGGGCGTGTAGGCCATGATCGTGCCATAAGCGCCGGCACCCTTGTCGGAATTCTCGGCGATGCCGAAAGCGAGCGTGACGATCTTCCGCTCGAAGGTGAATTGAACTGCGAGGCCGGAACGCGTTTCGCTGTAGCGGTTGTTGCCGAGGAGGCCGGCGTCAAGCCCAAGCGCGATCATCGGTGTCAGCTCGCGTAGCAACATCGTGCGCGCGCTATAGGTGCCGTAGACCGTAGCGGCGTTGGCGAACGCGGTGACGATGTAGCGCTCCCACACCCGCGCGTAGATTTCCACCGCCGCCTTGACGCCGAAGCGACTGCCGGTCGCGGGATTGCCCGGGTCGAGGTCGCGCAGGCGTTGCAGCTCGCCGTAGCCGCCGAGATAGGTGGTGACGATGATGGAATCGAACGACATGCGCCGACCCACCAGCGCCTCGGCGGCACCGTAGCGGCCCTCGTTCTCGCCGTCGGCGAGTGCGCCCGAGCGGTAACGGTAGCCGCCGCCGCTGCCGGCGAGCTTGAAGCGGGTGCCGTCCTCATCAAGATTGCCGAAGGGCGCCACCACGCCGCCCGCCCAGGCACTCATGGACGCCTGGCCGACATCGGCGCCGGCGAAGAAGAACACGCGGTTCGTCAGCCAGGAATTGGCCACGGCCGGCGGCGCCAGGACGACAAGCAGCATTGCCGTCGCGATCAAGCGTCCGCCCATGGCCCACCCTGTCCCTACGCGCGTGGGTTTAGCGTCGGCTGTAATGCAATCTGTGGGCTATCGATCCAGAATTGCAGCATGCAATCTTTGGTTGAAAACCCGAGCGAATTACCGCTCCAATCGAAGTTACACACAAGCTATCCACAGGCGGGAGCGCCGCGCCTTTCGGGTATAATCGCGGCTGCAACAAGGAAAGGCCCCATGAAACACCCGCGGCGCAACCTCCGCTTCATCAACGCGGCGCACTTCCTCGATCACTACGTGCTTCTCGTGTTTCCCACGGTGGTGATCGGGCTCGAGGCGGAGCTAAAGCGCGGCTACGGCGAATTGATCGCGCTGGCGACGGCCTGCTTCGTCGCTTTCGGGCTGTTCTCGCTGCCGTGGGGCTGGCTCGGCGACCACTGGAGCCGGCGCAAGCTGATGGCGATCTTCTTCTTCGGCTCCGCCGCCTCGCTCGCCGCCGCCGCCGCCACCTCCAACATGCTGGTGCTCGCGTGCGCGCTGTTCGCGCTCGGCGTCTTCGCCGCGATCTACCACCCGGTCGGCATCACGGTGCTGCTCGCCAACGCCCGCGATCGCGGCCGCGACGTGGCGACGAACGGCGTGTGGGGCAACCTCGGCGTCGCCTCGGCGCCGGCGGTCACTGCGCTGGTAGCGACGGCCTACGGCTGGCGCGCGGCGTTCGCTGTGCCGGCGGTGGTGTGCGCGGCGATCGGCGTTGCCTATCTCCTGCTCACCGAGGAGACGCATGAGAGGAAGGCGGACCGCGCGCAGCACGCCGAGGTGACGCTGACATGGCGCCTGGCAGCGGTGATCTTCGCCTGCTTCGCGGTGGCCTCGCTCGCCGGCGGGCTCGTGTTCAACACCATTACGGTGGCGATCCCGAAGATCGTGGACGAGCGCTTCGCCGCCGCTATTCCGCTCGCCTGGATCGGCTTGGTGGCGACCTTCGTGCTCCTGTTCGGTGGCGTCGCCCAGCTCGTGGTCGGCCGGCTCGTGTCGCGCTACGCGCCGCACATGCTGTTCGCCGGCATCGCGCTCATCCAGGTGAGCGCCATCGCTTGGGCGACGGTCGCGACCGGCCCGGCGCTGCTCGCCGCGCTCGCCATCGCCGTCGCCGCCATCTATGGCCAGATAACCGTCGGCGACGTGGTGATCGCGCGCTACACGGCCGACGCCTGGCGCGGGCGCATCTATTCGGTGCGCTTCTTCCTTTCCTTCGTGTCGAGCGGGCTCGCCGTGGCGCTGATCGCGGCGCTGCATGGCCGCGGCGGCTTCGGCCTCGTTCTCGCGCTCACCACTGGGTGCGCCGTGGTCTTCGCACTCGCCACGATCGGGGTGGCGCTGGTGGCGAACCGCATCGAGGCGGCGCACTCCCGCCGGGTGCAGCCGGCGGAATAAGGACGGTCGGCCGAGCCCGCGTAACGGGCGCTTCGAGCTGGTCGCCGTCCGTGCGATGATGCGTGCCTGATTTCGCGGCGTGGATGGTCGAGCGGGGCGGGCATGAAGGTTCTTTCCATTCTCGCGCTGGTGCTCGCGCTCGCGGCGTGCGGCCGGCCGGCGAGCGACCGCTTCCAGGGCTACGTGGAGGGCGATCTCATCTTCGTCGGCCCTGACGAGTCGGGCCGCGTGGAGACCCTCGCCGTGCGTGAGGGCGACCGCGTCGCCGTGGGCCAGGCGCTCTTTACGGTCGACCGCGACCTGCAGCAGGCGGAGCTCATCGCGGCGGACGCAGCGGTCCACAACGCCAAGGTCTCCTACGAGCGCGCGGTGGCGCTTCTGAAGACCGCGGCCGGCAGCCAGAAGACCGTGGACGATGCTCAGGCGGCGCTCCGTGAGGCGGAGGCGCGGCTGGCCAGCGCCAAGACCCGGCTCGCGCGCCGCAATGCGGCGAGCCCGGCGGAGGGAACGATCCAGCAGGTCTATTACCGCCCCGGCGAGCTCGCGCCGGCGGGGCGGCCCATCGTGTCGCTCTTGCCGCCGGGCAACATCAAGGTCCGCTTCTTTGTTCCCGAGGCGACCCTGCCGCGGCTTTCCCCCGGCACGCCGGTGACGGTGACCTGTGACGGCTGCGGCGCGCCGGTCGCGGCGAAGATCTCTTTCATTTCGCGCTCGGCCGAGTACACGCCGCCGGTGATCTACAGCCTCGAGGAGCGGGCCAAGCTCGTGTTCCTGGTCGAGGCGCGGCCGGAGCGGCCCGATTCGCTGCGCGTCGGCCAGCCGGTGAGCGTGGCGCTGGAGCGGAAGTGATGCACGGCACGCCGGAGATCGCCATCGACGTCGAGGGCCTCACCAAGTCGTTCGGCGGCCGCGTCGTCGTCCGTGACCTCTCCATGCGGGTGAAGCGCGGGACGATCTACGGCTTCCTCGGTCCGAACGGCTCGGGCAAGACCACCACCATCCGCATGCTGTGCGGGCTGCTCAGGCCCGACGCCGGCCACGGCACCTGCCTCGGCTACGACATTCTGACGGAGTCCGACGAGATCAAGCTGCACGTCGGCTACATGACGCAGCGCTTCAGCCTCTACCAGGACCTGACGGTGCGCGAGAACCTGGAGTTCGTGGCGCGCCTCTACGGCGTTCCCGATCCGGTGACTGCCGCGCGCGCTATGATCGCGCACTTAGGCTTGCAGGGGCGCGAGGACCAGCTCGCGGGCGAGCTTTCGGGCGGCTGGAAGCAGCGGCTCGCGCTCGGCGCCTGCACCTTGCCTAATCCGGAGCTCCTGCTCCTCGACGAGCCGACGGCGGGCGTCGATCCCAAGGCGCGGCGTGATTTCTGGAACGAGATCCACGCGCTCGCCGCCGCCGGGCTCACCGTGCTCGTCTCCACCCACTACATGGACGAGGCCGAGCGCTGCCACGAGATCGCGTACATCGCCTACGGCGTGCTGCTCGCCCACGGCACCGCCGACGAATTGATCGCGCGCTCCGGGCTCGTCACCTATGTGGCGAGCGGCGAGGGTCTCACCGAGCTGCAGCGGGAGCTCAGCGGACGGCCGGGCATCGACATGGTGGCGCCGTTCGGCGCCACGCTGCACGTGTCGGGCCGCGACGAGCGGGCGCTGGAGGCGGCGATCGAGCCTTTTCGCAATCGCCCCGGGCTCAGTTGGGCGCGTGGCGAGCCGTCGCTCGAGGACGTGTTCATCGATCTGATGACGCGCGCCAAGGACAACTACCAATGAGCGCGCTCGGCGGGCTGATCCGTCCCGGCTTCTGGCGCCGCGCCCACGCCGTGCTGACCAAGGAGTTCATCCAGCTCAAGCGCGACCGCGTGTCGTTCGTCATGATCATCATGATCCCGCTCATGCAACTCGTGCTGTTCGGCTACGCCATCAACACGACGCCGCGTGACCTGCCGACCGCGGTGCTGGTGCAGGAGACGAGCGACGTCGGCCGCTCCATCCTCAAGGCGCTGGAGAACACCCGCTACTTCAAGATCACCCACGAAGCGAAAACCGAGGCGGAATTCGACCGGCTGCTCGCCTCGGGCACCGTCTTGTTCGCGATCGAGATCCCCGCCGGTTTCGAGCGCAAGCTCCGTCGCGGTGAGCGGCCGGCGCTGTTGATTGCCGCCGACGCCACCGATCCGGTGGCTGCCGGCACCGCCCTGAGCGCGCTGAACCAGGTGGTGCAGAGCGCGCTCGTGCACGACCGCGTGCTGCCCGATAGCCCGACGCCGCTATTCGAGATCCGCACCCACGCCCGCTACAACCCGGCGGCCGTCACTTCGCTCAATATCGTGCCCGGCCTCGTCGGCACCATTCTGACCATGACCATGCTTATCTTCACGGCGCTGTCGGTGACGCGCGAGATCGAACGCGGCACCATGGAAAGCCTGCTCGCCATGCCGATCACGCCGGTGGAGATCATGGTGGGCAAGATCGTGCCCTACGTGATGGTGGGCTTCGTCCAGGCGGCGCTCATCGTGACGGTGGGCGTGGTGCTGTTCGGCGTGCCGATCCTGGGCAGTCTGTTGTTGCTGGCGCTGCTCTCGACGCTCTTCATCACCACAAACCTCGCCATCGGCTACACGTTCTCGACGCTGGCGCACAACCAGCTGCAAGCCATGCAGATGACGATCATGTTCTTCCTGCCCAACATCCTGCTCTCGGGCTTCATGTTTCCGTTCCTCGGCATGCCGGGCTGGGCGCAGTGGATCGGCGAGTTCCTGCCGCTCACGCACTACCTGCGCATCGTCCGCTCGATCATGCTGAAGGGGTCGGGAATTGCCGATCTCCACTACGATGTGCTGGCGCTGTTCGGCCTCATGCTGATAGCCATGACCATTGCCGTGACGAGGTTCCGGAGGACGCTGGATTAGGCGAGGCGCTCGATCAGCGCCGCGGCGGCGGCGGGCGCGCGCACTTTGCCTTCGTGGATGAAATAGACGAATACGTCGCGCGCGTTCGTCTTCGGCGCAGGTCCAGCGACGCGCGGCAGGTCGGCAGGTTCTTTGCCCGCCGTCCACGCCTCCGCGCGCTTGGCCCAGGCATCGAGCGCCTTCGGCGCATAGCCGGTTCTGATCGTGTCCTTGCCCTTCTGCAGCCGCGCGTATACGAAATCGCCGGTGAGGTCGGCGATCTCGGGATACGCCGCGTGCTCGGCGTAGACCACGGGGATCGCGAACCGACGCAGGAGTTGGATGAACTCCGGCGTGCAGAAGGAACCGTGGCGCACTTCCACCACGTGGCGGAGCTTGCGGCCGTCGAAGGTCTTCGGCAGCAGCTCGAGGAAGCCGCCGAAGTCGGCGGCGTCGAACTTCTTAGTGGGCATGAACTGCCAGAGCAGGGGACCCAGCTTGTCGCCGAGCTCGGTCACGCCGGAATGGAGGAAGCGCTGGATGGAGTCGCCCGCTTCCTTCAGCACACGGCGGTTGGTCGCGAAGCGGGGACCTTTCAGCGAGAACACGAAGCCGTCCGGCGTCTCGCTCTTCCATTTGCGGAAGGTCGCGGGCTTCTGCGAGCCGTAGTAGGTGCCGTTGACCTCTATCGAGGTCAGCGCGCGGCTGGCGAAGGTGAGTTCCTTCGCATGCGGCAGGCCCTCGGGATAGAACACGCCGCGCCATGGCGCATACGTCCAGCCGCCGATGCCGACGTAGATTTGTCCCGATTTCAACGCCATCCGTCTCGCGCTTTCCGTGGGTTTGCGCTCTGATGCGAACCTACGCCGCCGTCCGGAGCCCGTCATGCCCCTCGTCGTCCACAATCTCAACAATTCGCGCGCGCAGCGGGTGCTGTGGCTCCTGGAGGAACTCGGCGTGCCCTACGAAGTCAAGCAGCATCAACGCAACAAGTCGTTGCAGGCGCCGCCCGAGCTCAAGGCCATCCACCCGCTCGGCAAGTCGCCTATCGTCGAGGACCAGGGCCGCGTGCTGGCGGAGACCGGCGCCATCGTCGAGTACATCCTCGACACCTACGGCAACGGCCGGCTGCGGCCGCCGGCCGGCAGCGACGAGCGCCTGCGCTTCACCTATTGGCTGCATTACGCCGAGGGTTCGGCGATGCCGCCGCTTTTGGTGCACCTCCTGTTCTCGGCGATGCCGCGGCGCGCACCCGCGCTGTTGCGGCCGCTCGTGCGGCGGATCGCCGATCAGGCGAAGGCGGCCTACTCCCGGCCGCAGCTTAAGCTGCACACGGATTTCTGGGAGAGCGAGCTTGCGCGCTCCACTTGGTTCGCCGGCGCAGAGTTCACCGCCGCCGACATCATGATGAGCTATCCGGTAGAGGCGGCGGCGGCGCGGCTGAAAGCGCTCGAAGGGCGGCCGAAGCTCGCCGCGTTCCACGAGCGCATCCATGCGAGGCCGGCGTACTGGCGCGCGGAGGAACGCGGCGGGCCCGTCATCCCGGCAAGGTGAGCGCCTGTCATTCCGGGGCGCGAGCGCAGCGAGCGAACCCGGAATCCATACTCCCTGCGCGCGATTGCGACCGGGTTATGGATTCCGGGCTCGCGCCTTCGGCGCGCCCCGGAATGACAACTAAAGCAAAAGACCCGGGCTTTTGGCCCGGGCCTGATGTTCTTAGTGTCGCTTGCGCGGTGGATCAGAAATCCATCCCGCCGCCGCCGGGCATGGCAGGCCCCGCCGGCTGGTTCTTCTTCGGCAACTCCGCCACCATCGCCTCGGTGGTGATGAGGAGGCCGGCAACGGAGGCGGCTCCCTGCAGCGCCGTGCGCACGACCTTGGTCGGGTCGATGACGCCGGCCTTCACCAGGTCGCCGTACTCGCCAGTCTGGGCGTTGTAGCCGTAGTTGTAGTCGTTACGCTCGATGATCTTGCCGACCACGATCGAGCCGTCGGCGCCCGCGTTGAGGGCGATCTGGCGCGCCGGGGTTTGCACCGCTTTCTTCACGATCTCGACGCCGGTCTTCTGGTCGTCGTTCTCCGGCCTCAGGCGGGAAAGCGCCTTTACCGCACGCAGTAGCGGCACGCCGCCGCCGGGGAGGATGCCTTCTTCCACCGCCGCGCGGGTCGCATGCAGGGCATCATCCACCCGGTCCTTGCGCTCCTTGACCTCGATCTCGGTCGCGCCGCCGACGCGGATCACCGCAACACCGCCCGCGAGCTTGGCGAGGCGCTCCTGCAGCTTCTCCTTGTCGTAGTCCGACGTCGTCTCCTCGATCTGCTGCTTGATCTGGGCGATGCGGGCTTCGATGTCCTTCTTCTTGCCGGCGCCGTCCACGATCGTGGTGGTTTCCTTCTCGATCATCACCTTCTTGGCGCGGCCGAGCATCTGCAGGGTCACGTTCTCGAGCTTGATGCCGAGATCCTCGGAGACGACCTGGCCGCCGGTGAGGATGGCGACATCCTCGAGCATGGCCTTGCGGCGATCGCCGAAGCCCGGGGCCTTGACGGCCGCGACCTTGAGGCCGCCGCGCAGCTTGTTGACCACGAGGGTGGCGAGCGCTTCGCCCTCCACGTCCTCGGCGACGATGAGCAGCGGCTTGCTCGACTGCACCACCGCTTCGAGGATCGGCAGCAACTCCTGCAGGCCGGAGAGCTTTTTCTCCATGATCAGGATGTAGGGGTCTTCCATCTCGACCCGCATCTTGTCGGCGTTGGTGATGAAGTACGGCGAGATGTAGCCGCGGTCGAACTGCATGCCTTCCACGACCTCGAGCTCGGTCTCGAGCGACTTCGCCTCTTCCACGGTGATGACGCCTTCGTTGCCGACCTTCTTCATGGCTTGCGCCAGGAAGCGGCCGATCTCGGCGTCGCCGTTGGCCGAGATGGTGGCGACCTGGGCGATCTCGTCGTTGGAGGTGACGGGCTTGGAGTTCTTCTTCAGATCTTCGACGATGGCAGCGACCGCGAGGTCGACGCCGCGCTTCAGATCCATGGGGTTCATGCCGGCGGCGACGGCTTTGGCGCCTTCCTTGACGATCGCCTGCGCGAGCACCGTGGCGGTGGTGGTGCCGTCACCGGCCTGGTCGGAGGTTCGCGAGGCGACCTCGCGCACCATCTGCGCGCCCATGTTCTCGAACTTGTTCTCGAGCTCGATTTCCTTGGCGACGGTGACGCCGTCCTTGGTGATGCGGGGCGCGCCGTAGGCCTTGTCGAGCACGACGTTGCGGCCCTTGGGGCCCAGCGTCACCTTCACGGCGTTGGCGAGCACGTCGATACCGCGCAACATGGCGTCGCGCGCCTCGACGGAGAATTTAACTTCCTTGGCAGCCATAGTGGGTAAACTCCTTCGGGTTTCTCTGATGCCTCAGGCGGCTTTCTTGGTGGCAGCGCGCTTCTCGAGCACACCCATGATGTCGGACTCCTTCATGATGAGGAGTTCCTCGCCGTCGAGCTTGATCTCTGTGCCGGACCACTTGCCGAACAGCACATGGTCGCCGGCTTTCACGTCGATGGGGATGAGCTTGCCATTCTCGTCGCGGCCGCCAGGGCCAACGGCGATGACCTCGCCCTCTTGAGGCTTCTCCTGGGCGGTGTCAGGGATGATGATGCCGCCCTTGGTCTTCTCCTCGGGCGTGATGCGTCGAACGACGACGCGGTCATGCAGCGGTCGGAATTTCATGTTTTCCTCCAAGCCTTTGAAATTACAGTTATTCTGAAAGCGCCGCAGGTTGCCCGCGCGCTCGTACGGCACATGGGTGGGCCCGGGAGGCCTTCAAGAGGCTGATGGAAATATTTAGCACTCAAAATTGACGAGTGCCAATGTTTATTAGCAAAGTCGGCGATTTGCTGCCAAGCCTTTGAAACGAAACGGAAATCCTTTTCGGGCATCCTGGTGTCGGGCACAATGGCCGCTCCCGCCGAGGAGATTCGAATGGCCCCTGAATTCCGTCGCCAGCTCGAAGGCTATGGGCTGACCACCGCCGAAATCCTCTACCGCCTGCCGGACCATCCGGCGGTGATCCAGACCTTCGTCTGGCAGGACTACGACCTGTTCCCGCGTTTTCCCGTGCTCACCCGCTTCCTCGATTTCTGGCGGCGCGAGCTGGAAGGGCCGCTCTACTCGGTGCGCGTGGCGCACCAGCGGCTGATCAAGCCGTCGGAGTTCCGCAGCGTCGACGGCGAGTTCCGGCTGAACTGAACTGGGCTACAATCGAGGGAGTCATCGCCGGGCTTGTCCCGGCGATCTTGCTTGTGGGGAGGAAGCAGATGGCGGGGAAAGGCATCGTCGCGGGCAAAGTCGCGATCGTCACCGGCGGCGGGCGCGGGATCGGGCGGGCCATTGCGCGGCTCCTGGCGGAGGAAGGTGCGCGCGTGACCGTGGTCGATGTCGGCGCCGCCGTCGATGGCTCGGGCGGCGACGCCGGGCCAGCGCAGGCGGTGGCGGACGAGATCAAGGGCGCCGGCGGCGAAGCGGTCGCATGCACGCTCTCCATCACCGATGCGAAGAATGCCGAGAAGATCGTGGCCGACACCGCCGCGGCGTTCGGCCGCGTCGATATCCTCGTCAACAACGCCGGCATCCTGCGCGACAAGATTTTCCACAAGATGAGCTGGTCGGATTGGGGCGACGTGATCGCCGTGCACCTGCAGGGCTCCTTCAACATGAGCCGGGTGTGCGCCGGCCTCTTCCGCGAGCAGCAAAGCGGCGCCTTCGTGCACATGACCTCGACCTCCGGCCTCGTCGGTAACCAGGGTCAGGCAAACTACGCCGCGGCGAAGCTCGGCATTGCGGGGCTCTCGCGCGGCATCGCCCTCGACATGGCGCGCTTCAACGTGCGCTCCAATTGCGTGGCGCCGTTCGCCTGGAGCCGCATGATCGAGTCGATCCCGGTGGAGAGCGAGCGCGACCGGCAGATGATCGAGCGCATGCGCGAGCAGACGCCGGAGAAGATCGCCCCGCTCGTAGTTTATCTCGCCTCCGACGCGGCCCGCGCCGTCAGCGGGCAGATTTTCGGCGTGCGCAAGAACGAGATCTATCTGTTCAGCCAGCCGCGGCCGGTGGAGACGCTGAAGCGCCCGGAAGGCTGGACCCCGGCGGCGATCGCCGACGCGCTTAAGGGCCCGGTGAAGGACAAGCTCACACCGCTGGAAGGTACCGGCGAGTATTTCGCCTGGGAGCCGGTCTAAGCGCGGGCAAGCCGGTGGCGATCGACCCACCAGGCCCATAACGGCAGGACAAGGGTCGCGAGTGCGCCAAAGGCGAGCGCGCGCGTGTTGAATGGAGGCGGAAATACCAGGCTCGAGCCGTAGAGCAGCAGCAAGAAGACGATGAACGCCAGCAATCCCCAGCGGCCGACGCGGTCCTTCGGCCGGGTCGCGCGCAAATAGAGAAACACACCCCCGGCGAAGATCAGGATCTCCAGCACGAGCGTTGCCGCCACGTAGTTCCACAGCCCGAGGCCGAACCTGGCGCTACCGGGATAGAGCGGGAGGTCGGGCCGGTGGACGACCAGGTCGAGGAACCAGTGGCTCACCACGACGAGGCCAGCGACCGCTGCCGGCCACCACGTGCGCACGAAAAGCCCGTAGACGCCGGCGAAGACGGCACTCCAGATAAGCGCGAACAAGAGGCTGTGTGAATAAGGATAGAACACGAAGTCGAACGGATTGACCTTGGTGAGGCCGGGCACGAAGCGCACCACCTCGATGTTAAGAAGCAGCAGCACCGGCCACACCAGGTCCAGCCACATGGTGGCGAGGAACAAAACACCAAGCTGCGCGCGCGGCGCCGCGGCCTTGGCAGCGAAAGCCACGCCATGGTGGCCGATGAACATCTTAGCCGCGCCCCTCGAATGGCATCTTGGTCGCCTTGATGGTCATGAACAGAACATTGGTCTCGAGTGGCAGGTTTGCCATGAAGACGACCGCCTGGCCCACGTGGTCCACGTCCATGCGTGGCTCGGGCTTAAGCGAGCCGTCCGGCTGCAGCACGCCCTGCGCCATGCGCTCGGTGAGCGGCGTTACCGCATTGCCGATGTCGATCTGGCCGCAGGCGATGTCGTACTCGCGGCCGTCGAGTGCAGTCGTCTTGGTGAGGCCGGTGACTGCGTGCTTGGTCGAGGTGTAGGCGGCCGAGCGCGGCCGCGGCGCGTACGCCGAGATCGAGCCGTTGTTGATGATGCGACCGCCGCGCGGCTTCTGCTCCTTCATGATCCGGAAGGCTTCCTGGGTGCAGAGGAACACCGCGGTCAGATTGGTGTCGACCACGGCCTTCCACTGCTCGACCGAGATGTCCTCGAAGGGCAGCGGCGGCGCGCCGACGCCGGCGTTGTTGAAGAGCACGTCGAGGCGGCCGAACTCGGCCTTGGTCTTGGCGAACAGCGCCTTGATCGAGGCCGGATCGCGCACGTCGGTGGGGACGGCAAGCGCGCTGGCGCCAAGCTGCTTCGCTTCAGCGGCGACCGCGTCGAGGGCATCCTGGCGGCGGCCGGCGAGTACGACGGCATAGCCTTCCTTGGCGAGCGCGAGCGCCGCCGCCTTGCCGATGCCGGTGCCGGCGCCCGTGACGAGCGCTACTTTCTGTGATGCCATGATGAAGCCCTCCCGCGCGGCCATTGAACCGCGTTACGGCGCGCATGTCATCCAGGGTGTGGCGCGGCCGATCGGTCGCGCGGCCACGCGAATGACGGGCTAGTAGCTGTCTTTCTTTCCGGTGGTGCCGCCACCACCCTGCTGGCCACCCTCCTGGCCGGCGCTCTTCTTTTTCTTCTTCGCTTTGGTGTCGCTCTGGATGAGGCGCAGCCCATCGTTGCTGAGCTGATCGATACGCGGACCGAGAATATTCTGCGACGTTGCAGGCGTGACGGTGACTGCGGTGAAAGCGGTGAGGAGTGCGAGGCTCAGAAATTTGCGCATCGTGGTCTCCTTCGATGGCGTCGGTGTCGAGAGCTTACGGTCGATCGGTAGCCTCGACAACGCCGATCTAGCCGCCCTTCGGGTCGCCGTAGGGCGGCCGCGGGATACCCTTGTGCGCCGCGCGCAGCGCCGCCGACCAGCGCTCGCGCAGGTCGTGGAAATAGGGCTCGCCCGGCTCGATGCGGCAGATCAGCTCCGACTTCATCGTGTCGCGACGGATCAGCGCGATGTCGATGGGCATGCCCACGGTGAGGTTCGAGCGCAGCGTCGAGTCCATGGAAATGAGGCCGATCTTGAGCGCGTCGTAGAGGTCGGTTTCGAAGTTCACCGCGCGGTCGAGGATCGGCTTGCCGTACTTGTGCTCGCCGATCTGGAAATAGGTGGTGTCGTGGGTGCACTCGATGAAGTTGCCGGCAGAGTAGATCAGGAATAACCGCAGCCGGCGGCCGGCGATCTGGCCGCCGAACAGGAACGACACCTCGAAGGGCAGCTCCGAGGCTTCGAGCGCGCCGGCGTCGGTCTGGTGCACCATGCGGATGGTGCGGCCGATACGCTGCGCCGCCTGGAACATGCTCGGCGCGTCGGTGAGGCGCTCGATCTCGCCCGTCTCTGGATTCTCGATGCCCTCGCTCAGCATGCTGATCACGGTCTGCGAGATCGACAGGTTGCCGGAGGAGGCGAGTGCCATCACCCGCTTGCCCGGGTCCTCGAACACATGCAGCTTGCGGAAGGTGGCGATGTTGTCGACGCCCGCGTTGGTGCGGGTGTCGCCGATCATCACCAGGCCCTCGCGCAAGAGGATGCCGCAACAGTAGGTCATCGACTCGTTTCCAAGGCGGCGCGGAGTTCTAGCGCCAGTGTCTATGCCGGCAAGGCGACT
The DNA here is from genome assembly GCA_963792635.1 of uncultured Alphaproteobacteria bacterium. GTDB lineage: Bacteria > Pseudomonadota > Alphaproteobacteria > Rhizobiales > Xanthobacteraceae > DATNNN01. The sequence continues at coordinate 22,359 of CAWBWX010000002.1, read as the reverse complement.
CTGCCGCGACACTTGATCTTCCTCTCAGCTTTGCGATTGGCGGCCGGCTTGGTCGACCTGGACTTGGACCGTAAGGCTTTCGCCGGAGCCCCCGAAGCGCGCCCCGCGCATGGGCGCGGCCCCGGCGGAGTCGAGGCCGATCGCCACGCGCACGTGAGCGTCGGTGGCGGAGATGCCGTTCGCTGGATCGAAAGCGACCCAGCCGAGATCGTGAACAAACGCCTCCGCCCAGGCGTGGCCGGCCTCCTGCTGCACCTTGCCGTCGGCGCGTAGGAAATAGCCGCTGACGTAGCGCGCGGGCATGCCGAGGTGGCGCGCGGCGGCGCCGAAGATCTGGGCGTAGTCCTGGCACACGCCGCGTTTCAGCTCGAAAGCTTCCGCCGCGGAAGTGGCAGGGTGGGTTGGGTCCGGGTCGAAGGTGAGCTCCTCGTAGAGCCGCGCCTGCAGCGCGTGCAGGGTGGCGAGCGGGCTACTGGCGCCGCGCGCCGTATCGTCGGCGAAGGCGACGATGGCGGCGTCGGGAGCGGTGAGCGGCGTCTCGCGCAAGTACAAGGTTGGGGGAAAGCGCTCGAGCGTCCCGCGCACCACGCCGTTCGTATCCTGCGTCTCCACTTCACCCACTACGCGCACGCCGAGCTCGGAGATCGGACCATCGACGTTGAAGGAATGGGCGAGGTTGCCGAACGCGTCCTCGAAGGGATCGAGGCGGCAGTCGGCGCTCGCCTCGATCCTCCAGCGCACCACGTACTGGCCGTCGTGATTGCGTGGGGTGAGACGGATCAGCTCGATCGCCGATTTGGCCGGGCTGGCGTAGCGGTAGACGGTCTCGTGGGCGACGCAGATGCGCATGCGTTAGGCCAAATACTGCTCGGCTAGGGCGTTGCCGATGCGGTTGTTCTCGGCGATGAAGGCGGTGATGAATTCGTGCAGCCCCGACTGAAAGATGCGCTCCATGTTGGCGTTCTCGAGCTTCGTCAGCATGCCGCGGGCGAGCCGTTGGGAATTGCCCTGCCGCCCGTAGAATTGGGCGAGGTCGTCGAGGTAGCGGCTGATGTTCTCGTAGCACGAGGCGAGCGAGCGCGGCATCTGCCGGTTGAGGATGAGGAGATCGGCGACGAGCCAGGGCTTGACGCTCTCGCGGTAGACCCAGTGGTAGCTGGTGAGCGCCGACACCGAGCGCAGGATCGATGCCCACTGGAAATAGTCGAGAGGCCCGCCGACGCGCTCCTTCTCGGGCAAGAGCACGTGATACTTTACGTCGAGGATGCGGGCGGTGGCGTCGGCGCGCTCCACCAGGATGCCGAGGCGAGAGAACCAGTAGGCGTCGTTGCGCAGCATGGTGCGGAAGGCCGAGCCGTCGAAGGCGAGCGATGCCTCCTTCACGAAGCCGAAGAAGCGGGAAAACTGCTCGCGCGTCATAGAGTCCGGATCGAATTCCTTCAACTTGTGCCAGGCGCCGTTGATCGAGTCCCACATCTCAACGGTAAGCGCCGTGCGCACGGCGCGCGCACTGGTGCGGGCGATCTCCAGGCAATTGACGATCGAGGACGGGTTGTCCGGGGCGAAGGCCAGAAACTCGATGACGTTCTTCTCGTTCGCCTCGAGGTACTTGTCCTCGAAGGCGTCGGCGCAGGCAGCGGTGGCCACCGCCGATTCCCATTCGTTGGTGGCGCCGCCATACGCCTGCGGCAGGGAGGCCAGGCGCTGCGCCACGTCGAGGATGCGCGCCAGGCACTCGGCGCGTTCCACGTAGCGCGACAGCCAGTACAGGTTGGCGGCGGTGCGCGACAGCATCAGCGATCCAATACCCAGGTGTCCTTGGTGCCGCCGCCCTGGCTCGAGTTCACTACCAGCGAGCCCTCCTTCAGTGCCACGCGGGTGAGGCCGCCGGGCACGATGCGTACCCGGTCGCGGCCGGCGAGCACGAACGGCCGTAGGTCCACATGGCGCGGCGCGACGCCTTCGTCGACGAATGTGGGGCAGGTGGAGAGCGCAAGCGTGGTCTGGGCGACGAAGTTCGTCGGGTCGCAGCGGAGCTTCTCGCGGAAGGCGGCGATGGTCTTCTTGTCGGACGTCGGCCCGATGAGCATGCCGTAGCCGCCGGCGCCGTGCACCTCCTTTACCACGAGCTCATTTAGATGCTCCATAACGTATTGCAGCTCGTCGGGGTTGCGGCAGCACCACGTCGGCACGTTCCTCAGCAGCGGCTCCTCGCCGAGATAGAACTTCACGATTGCCGGCATGTAGCTGTAGACCGCCTTGTCGTCGGCAATCCCTGTGCCCACGGCATTGGCGAGCGTCACGTTGCCGGCGCGGTAGGCGGCCATTAGGCCGGGCACGCCGAGCACGGAGTCGGCGCGAAAGAACAAGGGATCGAGAAAGTCGTCGTCGACGCGGCGATAGATGACGTCGACGCGCTTGGCGCCCTCCGTGGTGCGCGTGTAGACGACGTTGCCTTTGACGAACAGGTCGCGCCCCTCGACGAGCTCGACCCCGAGCTTGTCGGCGAGAAACGAGTGCTCGAAGTACGCGGAGTTGTAGATGCCGGGGGTGAGCAGCACGACGCTCGGATCGCCGGGCGCGGTGACCGGCGCCAGCGACTTCAGCGTGGCGAGCAGATCGTCGGTGTAATTGTCGACCGGCGCCACTGGATGGTCAATGAACAGCTCGGGAAAAAGCCGCAACATGATCTCGCGGTTCTCCAGCATGTACGAGACGCCGGAGGGAATGCGGGCGTTGTCCTCGAGCACGTAAAAATCGTCGGCGTCGATGCGCACGACGTCGATGCCAGCGATCGCAATGTAGATGCCGTGCGGCACCGGCTGGCCGTTCATCTCCGGCCGGAACACGGAGTTTCGATAGATCAGGTCCTCGGGGACGACGCCGGCGCGCAGGATCTCGCGCGGGCCGTAGATGTCGCGCAGGAAGGCGTTTAGCGCATTAATGCGCTGCTCGAGGCCTCTGGCGAGGCGCTTCCATTCGGCGGCGGTGAGGATGCGCGGGATGATGTCGAACGGAATCAGCCGCTCCTGGGCGGCAGCGTCGCCGTAGACGGCGAAGGTGATGCCGATGCGGCGGAAGATGAACTCGGCCTCGCGCCGGCGATAGTCGAGCACGTCCTTGGGCACGTGCTCAAGCCAGTTGGCGAGCGTGGCATAGGCCGGGCGGACCGACCCCGCTTCGCGCATCTCGTCGAAGGCGGCGGTCACGACAATTGAACTCCCCTCGGGCGCCAAGCTTCGCTACAAGGACCATGCCAGCAGGAAGGCCCGCCAGGAACTGTGGACGGCGGGCCAAATCTGCACAAGATCACGGCAGGCTGCTGTTCCCCAAGGCGGAGAGGTGCATGGCGGAAGAAAACAAGCCGGTCACGGCGGCGATCCTCGTGATCGGGGACGAGATCCTGTCGGGCCGGACCAAAGACAAGAACATCGGCTACATCGCCGATTACCTGGGGGCGTTGGGCATCGACCTGAAAGAGGTGCGCATCGTGCCCGATGAGGAGCAAGAGATCGTCGACGCGCTGAACGCGCTCAGGCATCGCTATGACTACGTGTTCACCACCGGCGGCATTGGCCCCACTCACGATGACATCACCGCCGACGCCGTTGCCAAAGCTTTCAACGTGCCGATCGATCACGACCCGCGCGCGGTGGCGATCCTCAAGGAGCGCCTCGGCGCCCGGGGCATCGAGCTCAACGAGGCCCGGTTGCGCATGGCACGGCTGCCCGCTGGCGCGGAGATCGTGGAGAACAAGGTTTCCGGCGCCCCCGGCTTCATGATGGACAACGTCGTGGTCATGGCCGGCGTTCCTTCGATCATGCAGGTAATGCTTGACGCGGCGACGCCGAAGCTCAGGACCGGCGCGCGCATGCTGTCAGAACTCGGTGCGGGCCGATCTGCGCGAAGGCGACATCGGCAGCGAGCTCGCCGAGGTGGCGCGCGCCCATCCGGGGGTGCTCATCGGCTCTTACCCGTTCTTCGACGAGAAAACCGGTCCCAACACCAACGTGGTGGTGCGGGCGCGCGACCCGCAGGCGCTCGCCGCTGCCTTGAGCGCGGTGGAGGAGATGCTGGCGCGAGTGCGGGCCAGTGTGAAAAAGTAACGCCACAATAGTGGGGGATGCTCATTCCCTGAGTGGACAGCAATCGAGAGGAACAATGACGGACGCAACGAAACCAAGCCGGCGGCTACTGCTTTTCGGCGCGGCCGCAGTGGGGAGTCTCGGTATCGGCGAGGCATTCGGCCAGGGCGAGTTGCAGCCCACGCCCGAATGCCGCGACGCCGACGAGCCGACGCCGCGCCAGACCGAGGGTCCGTTCTACAAGCCGCGCTCGCCGCGGCGCAGTGACCTCACCGAGGGCGTCAAGGGCCGCGTCATCGAGCTTTCCGGTCTCGTGCTCACGCCCCGCTGCAATCCGCTGCCGCGCACCATCGTCGATCTGTGGCAGGCCGACGACAAGGGCGAATACGACAACCGGGGCTTCCGCCTGCGCGGCCACCAGCTCACCGACGCCGCCGGGCGCTATCGCTTCCGCACCATCGTGCCGGCGGTCTACACCGGCCGCACGCGGCATTTCCACGTGAAGGTGGCGGTGCCCGAACGGCCGGTGCTGACGACGCAGCTCTATTTTCCCGACGAGCCGGGCAACGCGCGGGACTTTCTCTTCCGCCGCGAGCTTGTGATGCGCGTTCAGCTGGCGGGCGAGGGGCTCGCGGGGCGCTTCGATTTCGTCGTGGACATGGGTTGAGCGGGCGAGGGGATCGCGATGGACGCGCCGCCGAAACCGCACCCGGAGAAGATTTTTCCGGTGTCGTGGGACCAGTTTCACCGGGACGCGCGCGCGCTCGCCTGGCGGCTCGCCAACTCCGGGCCATTCGCGGCGGTGGTGTGCATCACCCGCGGCGGCCTCGTGCCGGCGGCGATCGTGTCGCGCGAGCTCGGCATCCGCGTGATCGAGACCGTGTGCGTCACGAGTTACAACCATCAGGCCCAGGGCGCGCTCACGGTGCTGAAGGCGGCGGCGGAGGCGGTGATCGGCGCCGGCGGTGGGCGAGGCCGCGGCGTGCTAGTGGTCGACGATCTCGTCGACACCGGCAAGACCGCGAAGCTCGTGCGCGAGGCCATGCCCGAGGCGCACTTCGCCGCCGTCTACGCCAAGCCCATAGGCAAGCCGCAGGTCGACACCTTCATCACCGAGGTGTCGCAGGACACGTGGATCTATTTTCCCTGGGACACGGGGCTCGCGTTCCAGCCGCCGATCAAGGCGGGCGGGGAGTAAGGCGCGAGCGGAATCACGCGAACCGCTTCCGTGCCAGCGCCGCACCCTTGGCCAGCGCCTCGAGCTTCATGAGCGCCACCTCGCGGCGCATGGGGGCCATGCCGCAGTTGGTGCAGGCGAACGATGCGTTCTTTTGGCACGTATCGCGTGGCTTCGCCGAGCAGCGTCCGCCACTTCCTCCGGTGTCTCCACCTTGTCGCTGGCGACATCGATCGCGCCCACCAGCACGTCCTTGCCTTCGAGCAGCGCGAGCAGCCGCAGCGGCGCGTGGGAATGCATGCACTCCACCGACACCTGGTCGATCTTGCTCGCGGCGAGCGCCGGGAAAATCTCCTCGTACTGGCGCCACTCGGAGCCGAGCGTCGCCTTCCAGTCGGTGTTGGCCTTGATGCCGTAGCCGTAGCAGATGTGGACGGCGGTGGTGCAGGCCAGCCCTTCGATCGCGCGATGCATTGCCTCGATGCCCCAGGTCTTCACCTCGTCCATGTAGACGTTGAACGCGGGCTCGTCGAACTGGACCACGTCGATGCCGTCGTTGGCGAGCGCCCGCGCCTCCTCGTTCAGGAGCGCCGCGAAGGCCATCGCCATCTTCACCTTGTCGCCGTAATGGCGGTCGGCGATGGTGTCGACGATGGTCATGGGGCCGGGCAGCGTGAACTTCAGGCCATGCTGTGTGTGCACCCTGGCGAGGCGGGCCTCGATCTCATGCACGCGGCCTTTCAGCTTCAGCTCGCCCGTGACCACGGGCACCATGGCCTTGTAGCGATCGCCGCGGATGCCGATCTCGACCTTGTGCTCGAAGTCGATGCCGTCCACGCGCTCGAGGAAGCCGTGGACGAAATGCTGGCGCGACTGCTCGCCGTCGGTGACGATGTCGATGCCGGCGTCTTCCTGCACCTTGATGGCCAAGAGCGTGGCGTCGCGCTTGGCTTCGGCGAGCGCCTCGCCCTCGAGTCGCCACTGCGGCCACAGCTTGTTCGGCTCGGCGAGCCAGGCGGGCTTGGGCAGGCTGCCGGCGACGGTAGTCTGGAACATGCGTTTCCCCCTGCCGCGAGCATAGCATTGCCTTGCCGGAGGGGAGGCGGCCCGCCTATCGTCGCCGCGCCAGCGGACGTGGCGGAACTGGTAGACGCATGGGACTTAAAATCCCTAGAGGGGCAACCCTCGTGCAGGTTCGAATCCTGCCGTCCGCACCAAATTAGACCCTGCGACCTAGTTTCGGTTCGAAACGACCAATGACCCGCCGAAGCAAGGCGATGGGTTGCGGGAGCGACGCGTGCCGCGCACGCTCGGAAATCGGATGAGGTTTTCGAGACCGATTCCGGAAAACGCGCTCCCGTCAAGGCTTTTTGGGTGAAAAACCCCTGGGGATTGCGCTCCATCAATTCAACTCCGGCAAGCCACACCCATATCTAGGAGGGCGATCCCGACCGTCCCGACTGGAGAACCCATGCTCGGCTGGTTCCACGCCTTGATGCCGAAGGAAGAGCGCTTCTTCGAGCTGTTCGCGCAGCATTCGAAAGCGGTCGTGGCGGGCGCCGAGGCGCTGCGCGCCATGCTCGAAGGCGGGGCCGCGGTGCAAACCCACTTCAAGACCGTGATGGACCGCGAGCAGGACGCCGATAACGTCACCCGCGAGGTGCTCGTCGCCGTGCGCCGCACCTTCATCACGCCGTTCGACCGCGGCGCGATCAAGGACCTGATCACCGCCATGGATAACTCCATCGACCAGATGCAGAAGACGGCGAAGAGCATCGTCTTGTTCGACGCCCGCACCTTCACGCCGGCGATGAAGGAGATGGCGGACGCGGTAGTGCAGTGCGCCAAGCTCGTGGAGGAGGCGATCCCGCTCTTGCGCCGGATCAGCCCCGAGGCGGGAACGCTCTCCACGCTCACCGAGAAGATCACGCAGCTCGAGGGCCGCGCCGACGATCTGCACGACAACGGCTTGCGCGAGCTCTACCAGAAGAGCGCCGGCGGCAACGGCAATGCGAACGCGCTCGATTTCTTCGTCGGCAACGAGATCTACGATCACCTCGAGAAGGTCGTCGACCGCTTCGACGACGTGGCCAACGCGATCCAGGGCATCGTGATCGAGCACGTCTGACGGCCGGGGCAAGTCATGGATATCGCGCTCGCGCTGCCGCTTCTCGTCACGCTCATCATCGTCGCCCTCATCTTCGATTTCCTCAACGGCTTGCACGACGCGGCGAACTCGATCGCCACCATCGTATCGACGCGGGTGCTCAGACCGGCATACGCCGTGGCTTGGGCGGCATTCTTCAATTTCATCGCCTTCCTCTTTTTCGGACTGCACGTGGCCGAGACGCTCGGCGTCGGCATCGTCTCGGCGAACGTGATCAGCCCGCAGGTGATCTTCGGCGCACTCGTCGGCGCCATCGCCTGGAATCTCATCACCTGGTACCTCGGCATTCCGTCGTCGAGCTCGCATGCGCTCGTGGGCGGGCTGCTCGGCGCCGGCATCGCCAAGGCCGGGTTCTACGCGGTGGTGTGGAACGGCGTCATCAAGACGGGAGCCGCGATCGTGCTGTCGCCGCTCACCGGCTTTGTGCTGGCGCTTCTCCTGATGCTCGTCGTGTCGTGGGTGTTCGTGCGCTCGACGCCCTACGTCGTAGACCGTTATTTCCGCTCGGCCCAGTTCGTCTCGGCGTCATTCTATTCGCTCGGCCACGGCGGCAACGACGCGCAGAAGACCATGGGCATCATCGCGGTGCTGCTCTACTCGCAGGGCCTGCTCGGGCCCACGTTCTATGTGCCGTTCTGGGTGGTGATCACCTGCCAGGCCGCGCTCGCGCTCGGCACGCTGATCGGCGGCTGGCGCATCGTGAAGACCATGGGCTCCAAGATCACGCGACTGACGCCGGTGCAAGGCTTCTGCGCCGAGACCGGCGGTGCTGCGGTGTTGTTCGGCGCCACGTGGCTCGGCATCCCGGTATCGACGACGCATACGATCACCGGCGCCATCATCGGCGTCGGCGCCGCGCGCAGGATGTCCAACGTGCGCTGGAACGTGGCCAGCAACATCGTGTTCGCCTGGATCCTGACGATTCCGGCCTCGGGCTTCATCGCCGCGCTCACCTATTGGGCGGCCACGTTGTTTGGCTGAAAAACGGCGGAAGTTTTTTCTTCGCGCGCCTGAGCGGGTCAATTGCGGCGGCGGCCGTCTCTCGTCGTGTGTCAGCGGAATGAAGCCGGAAATCCGCCGCACGGCGTCCCAACGGGAGCCGCAGAGGCCGCTTTAGCTCGGACCGCTTGGGACGGGTCGCCCGGCAGACGAATCGGACTCGACCCTTAGCGGGGAAAATCCATGCGCCATCTATGGCTGCCGCTCGCGGCGTCCGCCGCGATGCTGGCGTTCGGCATTGCGGGTAACGCCAGCGCGCCGGAAGGTTATCGCGTCTCCGGTCCGTTCGTGCACGAAAATCTCGCGATTTATTTTATCCACGGCAAGGGCGGCAACGGACCGGTGCCGCTGACGCTTGCGGAGGCACTGGAGAAGGGCGCCGTGCGGGTGCACGAGACGAGCAACGTCAACGAGCTCGAGATCGAGAACCTCGCCGCCGAGGAACTGTTCGTGCAGACCGGCGACATCGTGAAGGGCGGTAAGCAGGATCGGGTGCTGACCGTGAGCCTGACGCTGCCGCCACGCTCGGGCCGCGTCCCCATCGCCTCTTTCTGCGTCGAGCAGGGGCGCTGGACCGCGCGCGGCGCGGAGAGCGCGCAGCATTTCACCAGCGCCGCGTCCTCGGTCCCCTCGCGCAAGGCGAAGATCGCCATGCGCCCGGTGACGCCGTCGCCCGGCACGGACCCGCGACTAGACAGCGTCGCCGGACGGCAGGGCGAGGTGTGGCGGAGCGTGGCTGAGACGCAAGCCCGGCTTTCCGCGAACGTCGGCGCGCCTGTCGCCGCCCCGCTATCGCGTACGAGCCTGCAGTTGAGCCTCGAGAACGAGAAGCTCGCCGAAGTGCGCGCGGCCTACGTCAAGGCGCTCACGGCCACGGGCGACAAGGAGGGCGACATCATCGGCTTCGTGTTCGCGGTGAACGGAAAGCTCAACTCGGCCGACGTCTACCCCTCGAACGGCTTGTTCCGAAAGATGTGGCAGAAGCTGCTCACGGCGAGCGCTACCGAGGCGATCGGCGAGAAGGACGGCACACCCGCAGCGCCGCCCGCGACGGAAGCGGTGCTCGCCTTCCTCGACGCGGCGCAAGGGGGCAAGCCGAGCGTGAAAAACATCGACGCGCGGGTGCGTCTCGAGACGCGCGAGGCGCCCGGCGCGTTGTACTATGAGGCGGCGCGGCCGGACGGCGCCTGGGTGCACCGCAACTATCTCGCGCGGTAGTCCTTGCGGGTGCGACGCGATGGCGTTTGCGGAGCGCGGCGCTCGCACCCTATCGTTGCGGGCAGAGCGAGGAGGCTGCGATGAACGAGGATGTGCTCAACACCAGCGTGCGCAAATTCCTGAAGCAGGTGGGCGTCACCTCCCAGCGGGAGATCGAGAAGGCGGTGCGTGACGCGCTCGACAGCGGCAAGCTCAAAGGCAACGAGACGCTGCCGGCGAAGATGGTGCTGACTATCGACAAGCTCGGCCTGCGCCATGAGGTGAGCGAGAATATCGAGCTCGGGTAAGCCGCTCAGCCTTGCGCCTGCTTGAGCGCCTCGGGGAAACTCACGCGCTCGCCCTGGAACGCGTAGTCGCGCAAGCCATCCACCGCGGTCCAGGTGGGATGGTAGCGCTGGTAGACGTCCTTGTCGGTGACGTCGCCCCAGCTGCCGTCCTTGTTCTGGGTGGAGAGCACGAACTCGATACCGGCTCGGATCAGCGGGTCGTCGTCGGCGGCGCCGAAGGCCTTGAGCGTGTCGAGGAACTCGCCGGTGGTCTCCGGGTCGTTGATGGCGATGCTGGCGCGCAGATTTTCCCGCAGGAACGCATGCTCCGCGGGCAACCAATCGGGCTTGAGCCGCCAGGTGCCGTAGTCGTTCATCGTGTAGACGATGTGAGTGACGGCGTAGGCCGTGGCCACGAAGCGCTCGTTCTTGCCGGTCTCGTAGCCGCGATAAGGCCGCATCTTGGGCAATAGCGCCGTCACCTCGGGGTAGCTAGCGCCGAGACGCACGCCGTAGCGGTCGCCGGTGTAGGTGGCGATGAGCGCGTCGCACAGCACTTCGTAGGCGTCGGTCATTTCGAGCTTGGCGCCGCAGGTGCGGCAGCGGCGCGTGCCGCGCGGATTGTCGTTGTCGCAGCGGGCGCAGGTGTCCGGCACATCGGAGGGTGGCAGCTCACGGGTCGGATCGAAGGAGAGATAGTCGGCGGCGCCGAAGCTGGGGGCGGCGCGGCGGAGCTCCGCCTCCATGCGTTCGTCGCGCAGGCCGAGCTGGTCGGCGGCATGACTACCGAAGGCGAGCGAGGAGATTTCGTTCGCGTCGGCGGCTGCCGGCACGCGTGGGTGCAGCCGGCGCCAAGCGCGAGCGCGCTCCTCGCCCATGATGCGCGCCGTGCGCTTGAGCGCCGGATCGGCGGCGGTGTTGGAGATCGTGTGGAAGCACCACAAGTAATCGTCGCCGTATTCGGCGAAATTCTTCGGCTTCACGGCGGTCGCATAGATGAAGCGCAGGCCGCGCTGCATGGCGCGAGCGCGCTGCTCCGCGGAAAAGCGTGCGCCGGGCCACAGCGGCTTCGCCGAACCCACATGCGGGAAGAGAAACGGCGCGCTGACAGCAAGCGGCGCGAGCAAAAGCTGGCGGCGGGAGAAGTGCATCGCGTGCTGCCCTGACCGGTCAGGGATTGTGCTCGACCCCTGTGGCGGCGCGCAAGCGCGAGGAAAAGCTTCAGGCGACGTGTTTGAAGGCGACGCCGAGGTGATCCTTAGAGCGCCAGATCAGGCTGCAGGTCTGCTCGGACTTTTCCACCTTAAAGCTCATGCTGAAGGTGGCCGGAATGCCGGTAGTGCTCGAAATCTCAAGGCAGGCGCCTTGGTCCGAGAGATTGCGCACGAGGCAGTCGAGGGTGGACCAGCGGCCGTTGAACACGACCTGGGCGGCTTTGTAAGTCTTGAAACGTGGACTTTGTCTGCGATCAAGCATGGAGGCTTCTCATTGACAGCGTGGTCGGATTTCTCGCACGACGACCGCAGGTGATGTAGGGGAATTCTCCTTCAAGCTTAATCCGGCGCCGCCATTGACCCGGCTTCGTTAACGCGCCGACGAACGTCCCCGTCGAAGGTCGATTCCCTAGTCGAGCTTCGCCGCGCGCAGTCTGAGCGCATTGCCGATGACGCTCACCGAGGAGGCCGCCATGGCGGCGGCGGCGATGATCGGCGAGAGCAGAAGGCCGGAGAAGGGATAGAGCACACCTGCGGCCACCGGAACGCCCACCGCGTTGTAGACGAAGGCGAAGAACAGGTTCTGACGGATGTTGCGCATCACCGCGACGGAGAGGCGCCGCGCCTGCACGATGCCGGTGAGGTCGCCGTGGAGCAGCGTGATGCCGGCGCTCTCGATCGCCACGTCCGTGCCGGTGCCCATGGCGATGCCGACGTCGGCGGCGGCGAGCGCCGGCGCGTCGTTGACCCCGTCGCCGGCCATGGCGACGACGTGGCCCTCCTGCCGCAGCTTCTCCACCACCGCAGCCTTCCGCTCGGGCAGCACCTCTGCCTCCACCTCGGCGATGCTGAGCTTGCGGGCGACGGCTTGCGCCGTGGTGCGGTTGTCACCGGTGAGCATGACGATGCGGATACCCTCGTCGCGCAACGCCTGAAGTGCCACGGGCGTGGTCGCCTTGATAGGGTCGGCGATGGCGATGACGCCTATGGCCTTGCCGTCGACGGCAACGAAAATCGCGGTGACGCCGTCCAGACGCAGTTTTTCGGCTTCGGCGGCGACCGCGATGGTGTGAATACCGAGTTCGGCGAGGAAGCGCGCATTGCCGAGCGCGACCTTGTGGCCATCTAGGCGACCCACCACGCCTTTCCCCGCCTGCGATTCGAAGTCGGCGGCCTCGCCGAGCGCGAGCTTCCGCTCTGCAGCCGCCGCGACGATGGCGGCGGCAAACGGATGCTCGCTCACCCGCTCGAGCGACGCGGCGAGGCGCAGGAGTTCGTTCTCTTGAATCCCGCGTGCAACGATCGCAATGACTTTCGGCTTCCCGTCAGTGAGAGTACCGGTCTTATCCACCACCAGGGTATCGACCGCCTCCATGCGCTCGATCGCCTCGGCGTTCTTGATCAGCACGCCGGCCTCGGCGCCACGGCCGACGCCCACCATGATCGACATGGGGGTGGCGAGCCCCAGCGCGCAGGGGCAGGCGATGATGAGCACACTAACCGCGGCGATGAGGCCGTAGGTGAAGCGCGGCCCAGGGCCGAACGTCGCCCACGCCAGGAACGCAGCGACGGCGACCGCGATCACGAGTGGCACGAACCAGGCAGCGACCTTGTCGGCGAGGCGCTGGATCGGCGCGCGCGAACGCTGCGCTGTCGCCACCATGTCGACGATGCGGGCAAGCAACGTGTAGCGGCCGACCTTCTCGGCGCGTAGCACGAACGTCCCGGAGGTGTTGAGGGTGCCGGCAATGACTTTCGCGCCCGGATCCTTGGCCACCGGCATGGACTCGCCGGTGACCATGGACTGGTCCACCGCCGAATGGCCCTCCACCAGCTCGCCGTCGACCGGCACCTTCTCGCCCGGCCGCACGCGCAGGAGGTTGCCGACTTTCACGTCATCGAGCGCCACCTCCCGCTCATGGCCGTTCTCGACCCTGCGCGCGGTAGCGGGCGTGAGCTTGAGCAGGGCGCGGATCGCGCCGGAGGTACGCTCGCGGGCGGAAAGCTCCAGCACCTGGCCCAGCAGCACCAGCACGGTGATGACGGCCGCCGCCTCGAAATAGACCGCCACGGCCCCGCCGTGGCGGAGCTCATGGGGAAAGATGCCGGGCGCGAAGGCGCCGACGACGCTGTAGAGATAGGCGACGCCGGTGCCGAGCGCGATCAGCGTGAACATGTTGAGGTTGCGGGTGACGAGGGACTGCCAGCCGCGCTCGAAGAATGGCCATCCCGCCCACAGCACCACGGGCGTCGCGAACGCGAACTGCACGTAGTTGGAGAGCTGCGGCGAAAGCAGATCGCGGCCGAGGAGATGGCCGCCCATTTCCAGGACGAAAACCGGCAGCGTCAGTACGAGGCCGATCCAGAAGCGCCGGCGCATGTCGGCGAGTTCGGGATTCGGCCCGGTGTCGACCGTGGCGACCAAAGGTTCAAGTGCCATGCCGCAGATCGGGCAGGCGCCGGGGCCGATTTGGCGCATCTCAGGGTGCATGGGGCAGGTGTAGATCGTGCCTTCCGGCACCGGCCCAGCGGGGGCGGTCCGCGCGTGAGCGTGATGCGCGGGGCAATGGCTCGCGGGCTTGTCGTGGTTCATCGCCGCTCCGATTGCCTCCAATACCCCATGGGGGTATATAGCGCGGCATGCGACCGCAAGCCAAGTCCGCCTGTCTCAAGCGCCTCGGCCGTATCGAAGGCCAGGTGCGCGGCCTCGCCCGCATGGTCGAGGCAGATCGCTACTGCATCGACGTGGTGACCCAGCTTGCCGCCGTGCGCGGCGCGCTGCGCCGGGTTGAGGAGGAGGTGCTGCGCGATCACGTGGGGCATTGCGTCGACCATGCGATCAACAGCGGCAACAAGCGCGATCAACGCAAGAAGATCGCCGAACTCATGGACGTGCTCGGCCGCGCCGATCGCTAGTTCACCGGCGGTAGCGTTCGACATCATCGCATCTTATGGTAGCGGCGGGCGCCCGGCGTCCGACGGGGACGCGTGCTCCTTGCGAGCGGGAAGGCGATGGCTCACGGAATTTCTTGGGCAGGCATGGCGGTAGCGTGCACGCTCGCCGGCGCGGCGGCGGCGCAGGAAACGACCTGTGTCAACTTCACCGGCAGCACCGCCAGGGACGCGCGCGGCCAGGTGAACCTGCCGTGGCGCACGGACTTCCCGCCGACATCGGGCTCCGATCCCGCGCCATGGACCTCGATCGACTTCAAGGACAAGTGGAACGAATACCTCGCCGCCGTGCTCTCCACGGTGAAGAGCGCTGGACTGAAGATCGAGAACGGCAAGGCATCCATGGCGCCGGGCCACCGCTGGTGGATCGCGCCATGGATGGACTACACCGTCGCCGGTCGCGAGCCGACCCATGGCCTGACCAAGGAGCGCACCCCGCGCGAGGGCGATCTCGCCGCCGGCGCGCCGCGCGGCGGCCAGATCTGGGCGGTCGGCTTCTATAACGCCAAGGGCGCCCAGCGCCTGCGCGCCATCTTTCGCGACCCGTGCGATCCTGTCTTGATCCGCGGCCAGGCGTTTGCCGAGCGGACGGCCTCCTTCAAGCTCCTGTTCACCGATCTCGATGCCACGACTGTGCCGTATCTGAACGGTGCGCCCACGATCAACGCCATGATCGACCCAGCCGGCGCCGACGGCGGCCGGCCGCCAAGCGAGCGGGTGATGCGGCCGGTGCGGCTGTTGCAACTCGACATCGCCGTGCGCGACAAGCGGGCGACCGATACCGGCTGGGTGCTCGGCACCTACGTATGGCGCGGGCCGCGTCGCGGTGATGGACTGTTCGACAACCTCGTGCCGGTGGCGCTCGCCTGGGGCAACGACCCGGGCGTGTTCGACACGAATTTGCGCGAGAGCCTGGTCAATCGTGACCTCGCCGGTCTGCTCTATGCCCGGCCGGGGCGCGAGCACCTGGGCTTCAACGGCCGCGCCAACGGGCCAGCGGACAATAAGCTCTCCGCCTGCGTTTCCTGCCATGGCACCTCGCAATGGCCGCCGTCACCGAAGGGTCTGGTCGGCAATCTCCCGCCCAATCCGACGCCGGCGCAGATGCGCGAGCTGGTCACCGTCTACTTCAAGAATGTCAAAGGGGGTTCGCTGTTCGACGCCTCGGTGGCGAACGCGGTCGCCCTCGATTATTCCCTGCAGCTGCAGACCGCGTTCACCCGCATGTGCCGCGCCTGCCAGGAGGGCGCGCTTAGCGGTAAGACGCCGAAGCTCTGCCGTCAGATGCCCAGCCTGAACCTCGGGGCCACGTGCCGCACCGTGCCGGTGGGCGGGCCGCGAGCGGCGCCGCAAGCGGTGCGCGACGAGCCGCTGCCGCGGCAATAGGCTCAGCCGCCGTCGCCGTAGATCCAGTCTTGACGCTCGCCGAGGCGGCGCGTCCCGAACAGGCGAAGGGCGGCGTTGCGCGCGAGCGCGAGCGGTCCGCGCAGGTGATAGACCGCGCCGGTGCGCCGCGCCGCTCGCTGTAGACGCGCGGCGCGCGGCATGCGATCCGCCTCGTAGGCGCGGAGCGCCGCCGGCACGTTGCCGGCGTTGGCGAGCCTCCGGCCTAGCACCACCGCATCCTCGAGCGCCGCGGCGGCGCCTTGCGCGAGAAACGGCAGCATGGGGTGCGCGGCGTCGCCGAGCAGCGTCGTGCGCTCCGCTCCCCAATGGGCGAGCGGCGGCCGGTCGGCGAGCGCCCAGCTTCGGTATTCGCTCGCCGCCGCCAGGAGGCGCGCCACGGGCTCCGTCCAGCGGCCAGGAAACGGCGTGTCGTTTTCCGCGTCCCACCCCTGGTCCTGCCGGTCGCCGGCGGAGATCGCCACCACGTTGATGTGCTCGCCGTCGGCGACCGGGTAGTGCACGACGTGGCCGCGGGCGCCGAACCATAGCCGCACGTCGGGCAGCGCGTAGGCGGCGGGAAGCGCGCTTGCGGGGATCACGGCACGGCGCGCTATGAGGCCGGCGAAACGGGGCGGCCCCTCGCCATGCAGGCGCTCGCGCACGCGCGACCATAGGCCATCGGCGCCGATTAGCGCCTGGCCCAATTCTTCGCTCGCTCGCCCGCCGCGCTGGCACGAGACGGTGATGCCGCGGGTGTGGTTGGCGGCGTCGGTCACCGTGACGCCGCGCTCGATCTCCACATCGCCCAGCTTGTCGGCGGCCGCGAGCAGCGCCCGCTGCAGGTCCCCACGTAGCGCCAGAAGGTATGGCGTGCCGTAGCGCTCGGTCATGTCGGCGAGCGAGAGGCGGGTGAGCACCGCGCCGGTGCGGCCGTTGCCGACGATGAGGTTTGCCGCTTCCACCGCGAGCGGGCGAAGTCTGTCGAGCACGTCGAGATGGGCAAGCGCGCGCGTGGCGTTGGGAGAGAGCTGGATGCCGGCGCCGATATCCTCGAGCGTGTCGGCGCGCTCCAATACCAGGGCGCGGTAGCCGGCGCGCGCCAGCGCGATCGCCGCGGCAAGCCCGCCGATCCCGGCGCCCGCCACGATCACCGTGCGCACGCGGGTCATGGGTCAGCGGCTCAGGCGCGGACGGGGGTCAGCGCGCATTCCGCCGGGTCGGCGGCGCCGGGAGGAAGCGAGGGATCATAGACAAAGAGCGTCGAGCAATAGGAGCAGACGATCTCCGCGGCGTCGCCCATGTCGAGGAAAATGTGAGGGTGGTCGAACGGAGGTTTCGCGCCCACGCACATGAATTCCTTGGCGCCGATGCGCACCGAGGTGACGCCGGGCTCGTTGTGGAAATGGGGAACGATCTCTGCGGCCATTGCTGTGTTTTCGCCTGTGAATGAATTCGGACCATAGCGGTTCAAGCCCTGCGCTCGCAAACGGGCTATGAATGCATCCGCAGACCAGGAGGAGCCCATGCCACGCGTGCTCTACCAGCGGGACGGGCGCATCGCCCGCATCACCCTCAACCGGCCGGAAGTAATGAACGCCATCGACGACCAGTTGCCGGTGGAGCTCGAGGCGGCGGTGGAGGAGGCGAACGCCGACGCGGGCGTCCACGTCATCGTGCTCGCCGGCGCCGGCCGCGCTTTCTGCGCCGGCTACGATCTCGCCTACTACGCGCAAGCCGCCGGCACCAACGCCGGCGTGCAGGCGATGCCGTGGGACCCCATGAAGGACTACGTCTTCATGATGAAGAATACCGAGCGGTTCATGAGCCTCTTCCGATCGCACCGGCCGGTGATCGGCAAGGTGCACGGTTTCGCCGTCGCCGGCGGCTCGGACATCGCGCTCTGCTGCGATCTCGTGGTGATGGCCGAGGACGCCAAGATCGGCTACATGCCGGCCCGCGTGTGGGGCTGCCCGACCACGGCCATGTGGGTTTATCGGTTGGGGCCGGAGCGGGCGAAGCGCATGCTTCTCACGGGCGACACGGTGGACGGCCGCGAGGCCGAGCGTATGGGGCTCGTGCTCAAGGCGGTGCCGGCGGCGGATCTGCACGACGAGGTGGAGAAGCTCGCGGCGCGCATGGCGACCGTGCCGGTGAAATCAGCTCATGATGCAGAAGCTCATGGTCAACCAAGCGCTGGAGAACATGGGGCTGCGTTCGACGCAGATGATCGCCACGATCTTCGATGGCATCACGCGCCACACGCCCGAGGGGATGGCCTTCAAGCGCCGCGCCGAGAAGGTGGGCTGGAAGGAGGCGGTGCGCGAACGCGACCTCGGCACCTACGACTGGACCGCCGACCGGCCCATCAATCCCGATCGCTAACATCGAAATCCAAAGCAAGGACCGAACGAGACATGCCGAGCTTCACCCACGCCGGCGTCACGCTTGACTACATCGACGAGGGCGCAGGCGATCCGGTCGTGCTGGTGCACGGCTTCGGCTCCAACAAGGAGATGAACTGGGTGGGCCCAAGCTGGACGTCGGCGCTGAAGCGCGCGGGCTATCGGGTGATCGCCTTCGACAACCGCGGCCACGGCCGCTCCACCAAATTCTACGATCCTGCCGACTACGACCTGGCCCAGATGGCGGGCGACGTGGTGGCGCTCATGGATCATCTCGCTATTCCGCGCGCCGATTTCATCGGCTATTCCATGGGCGCGCGCATCGTCGGCTACACGGCGGTGGCGCATCCCGAGCGCGTGCGCTCGGCGGTGCTCGGCGGCATCGGCGAGCGCTTCGTCGACGGTCCGGCCGGGCGGCCGGTCATCGCCGAGGCATTGGAGGCGGCGAGCCTTGGTGACGTGACCGATCCCATCGGCCAGATGTTCCGCAAGTTCGCCGAGCAGACGAAGAGCGATCTCAAGGCGCTTGCCGCTTGCATGCGCGGACAGCGCAAGGTGATCAGCAAGGAGCAGGCGGCGTCGATCAAGGCACCGGTGCTGATCGCCGTCGGCACCGCCGACGACATCGCCAGTCCCGGCGAGGCGCTTGCCAAGCTCATCCCCGGCTCGCAGTTCCTGGCAATTCCCGGCCGCGACCACAACCGCGCCGTCGGCGACCCGGTGTTCAAGCAGGGCGTGCTCGACTTCCTGGCGCGGCGTCCGTAAGCCTGCGTGTAAAGCGGCGTCCTGCCGCGCTTATTGTGCTATCCCCGCCCGGGTCCGACCGTGCTACAAACCCGCCCTCATTCGAGGCCCGGGAGGCTCCCATGGCCCAACGCAACGTCCGAATTGCTCAAGGGGTGCGCACCGTCGATCCTGTGTGGACGCGAATCCGCGAGGAAGCGGAGGACATCACGCGCCGCGAGCCCGAACTCGCAAGCTTCATCTTCGCCACCGTTCTGCACCACGACACGCTGGAATCAGCCGTGGCGCAGCGGGTCGGCGACCGGCTCGACCATCCTGATATCCGCGGCGAGCTGATCCGCCAGGCCTATGACGACCTGTTCGAGGCGGAGCCATCGGTTGGCGAGGCGTTCCGCGCCGACATCGTCGCCGTTGCCGATCGCGATCCGGCCACCACGCGCTACATCGAGCCACTGCTTTATTACAAAGGCTTCCACGCGCTGCAGACGCACCGGCTGGCGCATTTCCTCTGGAACAAGGCCGCCGGGACTTCGCGCTCTATCTGCAGAGCCGCGCATCTTCCGTGTTCGGCGTCGACATCAATCCGCAACACCAGGATCGGCCGCGGCGTGTTCATCGATCACGGCACCGGGGTCGTGATCGGGCAGACCGCGGTGATCGAGGACGACGTGTCGATCCTGCAGGGGGTGACCCTCGGCGGCACGGGCAAGGAACGCGGCGACCGGCATCCCAAGATCCGCCGCGGCGTGCTGCTCGCGGCGGGCGCCAAGGTGCTCGGCAACATCGAGGTCGGCTCGTGCTCGCGCGTGGGTGCGGGCTCGGTGGTGCTGAAGTCGGTGCCGCCCAATACCACGGTGGCCGGCGTGCCGGCGCGGGTGATCGGCCAGTCGAGCTGCAAGGACACGCCGGCGCACACCATGGACCAGATGTTCGACATGCCGTTTTCCGGGGAAGGCATTTAATTCAAAGAGGGCGGCGTGACTCCGAAAGAAATCGAAGGGCTGCAGACGTATTTGCAGCGGTTGTTCGGCAATCCGGCGATCCGGGTGCAGCCGCGGCCCCAAAAGGCGGACACTGCCGAGGTCTATATCGGTGGGGAGCTGGTCGCTCTGATCACCCTCGACGACGAGGATGGTGACCGCTCCTTCAATCTGCAGATGGCGATCCACGAGACCGAGATCGAGCGGGCGCAGAGCCACCTGCGCCGGCTCCTCGGCAACCCGTCGATCAAGGTCATGCCGCGGCCGAAGAAAAAGGATTCCGCCGAGGTATTCGTCGGCGAGGAGTTCATCGCCGTGCTGTTCGTCGAGGAGCGCGACCACTCATTGAGCCTGCAGATGGCCATTCTCGACACCGACATCGCCGACATCGAGTAGCGTCGGCTATGCCGCTCTACGAGTACGAAGGCGTGCGGCCCACGATCCCGGCATCGGGCCGCTTCTTCGTGGCGCCCGACGCGGTGCTGATCGGCCGCGTCGCCATCGCCGAGGACGTCAGCATCTGGTTCAACGCGGTACTGCGCGGCGACAACGAGCCGATCACAATCGGTGCGCGCACGAACGTGCAGGACGGCTGCGTGCTGCATACCGATCCGGGCTTTCCCCTCATGGTCGGCGCCGGTTGCACCGTCGGCCACGCCGTGATCCTGCATGGCTGTACCATCGGCGAGGATTGTTTGATCGGTATGGGCGCCACCGTCCAGAACGGCGCCAAGATCGGCAAGAACTCGCTGGTCGGCGCCAACGCGCTCGTGACCGAGGGCAAGGAATTTCCCGAGCGCTCGCTCATCGTCGGCATGCCGGCACGGGTGATCCGCACGATCGACGATCAGACGGTGAAGATGATCGCGCTGTCGTGCGAGATTTACGTCAACCGCGGGCGGCAATACGCCGGGAACTTGAAGCGGGTCGACTGACGCCTGGCATTTCCCACACCCGACGGCCTTATCGTGTAGACTAAGGTCGAAACAAAGCCCGGGGAGCGATGAGCACGCCAATCCGCGTTCTGCTGGCCAAAGTCGGGCTCGACGGCCACGACCGCGGGGTGCGGGTGGTGGCGCGCGCCTTGCGCGACGCCGGCATGGACGTGATCTACACCGGCTTGCACCGCACCCCCGACGAGGTGGTCACCGCGGCGATCCAGGAGGACGTGGACATCCTCGGCGTCAGCCTGCTGTCGGGCGTGCAGATGACCGTGTTTCCGAAGATTTTCGACAAGCTGCGCGCGGAGGGCGCCGACGACATCATCGTAGTTGCCGGCGGCGTGATGCCCGACGAGGACGTGGCGGCGCTCAAGGAAATGGGCGTCAAGGAAGTCATGCTGCAGGACACCCCGCCGCAGGCGATCATCGATAAGCTCCGCCAGCTCGTCGCCGAGCGCGGCGCGCGCTGAGGACGGCGATGGAAGCTTGGTCGTATCCCCACGCTTACGACGAGCATTACCTTCCGCCCGGGGACAGCCGCTATTGGTTTCCGCGCCGCGAGACCATGCCCGCGGCCGAGCGCGAGGCCGCCATTCTCGCGCGACTGCAAGAGGTCTGCGCCTACGCCTACGAGCACGCGCCGTTCTACCGGCGCAAATGGGACGAGGCCGGCTTCCATCCGCGCCGGCTGAAGTCGTTCGAGGATTTCGAGACGATTCCGGTGGTGCAGAAGAAGGATCTGCGCGCCGCGCAAGAGCGCGTGCCGCCGTTCGGCGACTATCTCTGCGTGCCCGACGACGAGGTCTTCCACATCCATGGCACGAGCGGCACCACCGGCCGGCCGACCGCGTTCGCCATCGGGCGAAGCGACTGGCGCGCGATCGCCAACGCGCATGCCCGCGTGCTGTGGGGCATGGGGTTGCGCCCAGGCGACACGATCTGCGTCGCCGCGGTGTTCTCGCTGTACCTCGGGAGTTGGGGCGCGCTCGCCGGCGCCGAGCGCCTAGGCGCGAAGTGCTTTCCCTTCGGTGCCGGCGTGCCCGGCATGTCGGTGCGCTGCGCGCATTGGCTCGCCATGGTGAAGCCCACCGCCTTCTATGGCACGCCGACTTACGCCCTTCACCTGGCGCAGGTTGCCACCGAGGAGGGGCTCGACCCGCGCAATTTCGGGCTAAAGGTCATGTTCTTCTCCGGTGAGCCCGGCGCCTCGATCCCCGGCGTGCGCGACAAGATCGCGGCGCTCTACGGCGCGCACGTGATCGATTGTGGCTCGATGGCCGAAATGACGCCGTGGATGAACGTCGCCGACTCGCGCGAGACAAGCGGCATGTTGTGCTGGCAGGACGTGGTGTACACCGAGGTTTGCGATCCCAAGACCATGCGGCGCGTGCCGTATGGCGCGCGCGGCACGCCGGTCTACACGCATCTGGAGCGCACCTCGCAGCCGATGATCCGGCTCGTCTCCGGCGACCTCACCCTGTGGACCGATGAACCCAGCCCTTGCGGGCGCACCTACCCGCGGCTGCCGCAGGGGATCTTCGGCCGTATCGACGACATGTTCACGATCCGCGGCGAGAACGTCTATCCGAGCGAGATCGACGCCGCGCTCAACGAATTGCCGCATTACGGCGGCGAGCATCGGATCGTGATCAGCCGCGAGGCGGCGATGGACGAGCTGCTGCTGCGGGTGGAGGCCGACGCCGGGACTTTCAACAACGGCGGTGACGCGCTCGTGCGCTTCCGCACCGAGATTGAACGCAAGCTGCAGAAGGTTCTCGGTTTGCGCACGCTCGTGGAAGTCGTCGAGCCCAACTCGATCCCGCGCACG
>CAWBWX010000001.1:235000-1250869 GCA_963792635.1 uncultured Alphaproteobacteria bacterium | reverse complement strand
GCGTGAACCATTGCGGCGGCGGCAACGGGCCCCAGCCGCAGAACCTGTTCGGCGTGCTGGTCGACTGGGTCGAGAACGGCGTCGCGCCCGACTCGATCCTCACGCAGAACGCGGCGCACGGCCAGCGGCCGATGTGCCCCTACCCGCAGACCGCGATCTACAACGGCAGCGGGGATCCCAAGGTCGCGGCGAGCTGGCGCTGCGGCGGCAACATCGAGACGAAAGAGAACGTGTGCATGGACTCCGTTGCCCGCTACCAGAAGGAGACGCGGGACGATCTCGACACCCGCGGCCTGGAAGACCGTGACATGTGCCGCGCGCGGCACCACCACCACGACGACGATGACGACGACGACGATTAAGGAAGGCGTCGCGACGGCGGCGGGGCTCGCTTACTCGCGGCTGCGGCGGGATTGCGGATTCGGCGGCATCGATTCTTCGAATTCATCCTGACGATCCCTGCCGCCGGCGCGTGGCTGCGCAAGGTCGACCGGTGGTTCTCGCGCGCCCCCCTCGGGGCCCAGTACTACACGGTGGGGCGCGCCTAGACGTGCCCGGCGACCGGCCGCGGCCGGTACGGCTCCTCAAGATATTTCCTGGTGTCGTCGTCGAGCTTGAGGTCGAGGGCCTTCAGCGCCTGCTCAAGGTGATGGGGCTTCGATGCCCCGATAATCGGCGAGGTAACTGCCGGGTTGGCAAGAACCCAGGCGATAGCCACCGCCGCACGCGAGACTCCGAGCCGCTCGGCCACGATACGCACGCGCTCGGCGATCTCATGGTCGATATCGGAGGCGCCGACGCCAAGAGATTTCGCGTAATCGTCCGTCTTGCCGCGGAGCGTACGCTCGCCCTGGCTCGGCATGGAGCCCTGCCAGAAAGCCGCGCGCGATGGGCGACCACGGCGTGACGGCAATGCCCTGTGCCTTGCACAGCGGCAACATCTCGCGCTCCTCCTCGCGGTAGATCAGATTGTAGTAGTTCTGCATGGAGACGAAGCTGGCGAGCCCGCGCTCGCGCTGCATGGTCAGCATCTTCTGGAACTGCCAGGCCCACATGGACGACGCGCCGAGATAGAGCGCCTTGCCGGCCTTCACCACGTCGCTCAAGCGCCTCGATCGTTTCCTCGATCGAGGTCTCGTAGTCGAAGCGGTGGATGATGTAGAGGTCGACGTAATCCGTGCCGAGCCGCTTCAGCGAAGCGTCGATGCCTTCCATGATGTGCTTGCGCGACAGGCCCTTCTGGTTCGGGCTCTTGCCCATGGCGTTGTAGACCTTGGTCGCGAGCACGATCTCCTCGCGCCGCGGCGCGAAATCGCGCAGCGCCCGGCCGAGAATCTCCTCGCTCGCGCCTTGCGAGTAGACGTCGGCGGTGTCGAAGAAATTGATGCCGGCATCGAGCGCCGCCTTGATGAAGGGCCGTCCCTCCTCCTCGGTCAGCACCCACTCGCGCCATTTCTTCGAGCCGTAGGTCATGCAGCCGAGGCACAGGCGCGAGACCTTGATGCCGGTCGAGCCGAAACGGACGTACTGCATTCAAATGCTCCTGCGGTCGAACGCGGAACGAAAAGCGGGCGCGGTGTTGCCGCGCCCGCCCAGAACGATCGTTACATCTTCTTGTAGGCGGCAATCACCGCTTCACCGTCGGCGCCGGCCTTCTTCAGCCAATCGGCGGTGAGCTGGTCGCCGATCTTCTTCAGGCCGGCCTCCAATTGCGGTCCGGGCCGCTGCACTTTCATGCCGCGGGAGGCGAGCTGCTCGATGTACCACTTGGTCTTGTCCTCGCTCGTCTTGGTGCCACGCGCTTCGGCGGCGGCGGCCGCCTTGAGGAGTCCTTCGCGACTCGGCCCGTCGAGGGCGTCGAGGGCCCCCTTGTTCACGAACACGACGTTGCGCGGGATCCACGCCTGGGTGTCGTAGAAGTGAGACATGGTCTCCCACGACTTCGTGTCGTAGCCGGTCGCGCTCGAAGTCATGAACGCGTTGACCACGCCGGTGGCGAGCGCCTGCGGCAGCTCGGCCGCCTGCACGGTGACCGGCTGGGCGCCGACGAGCTCGGCGATGCGCGCGGTGCCGGCGTTATACGAACGCCACTTCAAGCCGCGCAGATCCTCGACCGAATTCAGCTCCTTCTTGGCGTAGATGCCCTGCGGCGGCCACGGAACGGTGAACAGCAGCACCACGCCCTGCGAGGCGAGCTTCTTCTCGATCGCCGGCTTGGAGGCGGCCCACAGCTTCTTGGCGTCGCCGTAGCTGGTGGCGAGGAAGGGCACGACGTCGATGCCGAAAATCGGGTCCTCGTTCTCGTGCAGCGAGATCAGCACCTCGCCGATCTGCGCCTGGCCGGTCTGCACCGCGCGCTTGATCTCGGGCGCCTTGAAGAGGGAAGCGCCAGGGTGAACCGTGATCTGCAGCTTACCGCCGGTCGCCTCGCTCACGTCCTTGGCGAACTGCGCGAGATTCTCCGAATGGAAATTGTCCGGGGCATAGGCGGCAGGCAGGTTCCACTTAGTCTGCGCCGCGGCGGGCGACGCCGCGAGCGCGAGACCGGCGGCGAGCCCCAGGAACGTCAGGTACTTGCGTCCACTCATCTTCGTCCTCCTTTTTGCTTTAGTCCGGAAACGCCATGCGCGGGAGCACCATAACGATATCAGGAAATATCGTGATCAGGGCGACCGCGATCACCAGCAGGAAGAAGAACGGCAGCGAGGCGAGCGCCACGGTGTTGGAATCCCTGCCACTTATGGTCTGCAGCACGAACAGGTTGAAGCCGACCGGCGGCGACACCTCGGCCATCTCGACGATGAGCACCACGAAGATGCCGAACCAGACGAGGTCGAAGCCCGCCTGCTTGACCATAGGAATGACGACGGCCGTAGTCAGCACGATCATGGAGATGCCATCGAGCGCGGTGCCGAGCACGATGTACATGACCGTCAACGCCGCGATCAGCGCGTAGGGGCTCAGCCCGAGGCCGCCCACCCAGTTGGCTAGCGCCTGGGGAATGCCGGTGTAGGCCATCGACGTCGACACGAACGACGCGCCGGCAAGGATCAGCATGATCATGCAGGTGACGCGCGTCGCACCCATGACGCTGTCCCAGAACGATTTCCAGTCGAGCGAGCCATGCCACCAGGCGATGGCAAGCGACCCCAGCACGCCCCAGGCCGCGCATTCGGTGGCGGTCGCCAAGCCGGCGATGAGCGACACGAACACGAGCACGATCAGCAGGAGCACCGGGATCAAGCTTCGCCGACTCGCGCAATTTTTGCCGAAACGGCATGGGCGGATCGGCGGGTGGCGTCTTCTCGGGATTGAGCAGCGACCAGCCGGCGATGTAGCCGCTATAGAGCACCATCACGAGCAGGCCGGGCAGGAAGCCCGCGAGAAAGACCTGGATGATCGAGACGTTTGCCTGCACCGCATAGACCACCATCATGATCGACGGCGGAATGAGGATGCCGAGCGTGCCGGCGCCGGCGAGCGAGCCAAGGCTCACGTTCTCGTCGTAGCCGCGTTTCTTGAGCTCTGGCAGCGCGATCTTGGCGACCGTGGCGCAGGTCGCCGCCGAAGAGCCCGACACCGAGCCGAAGATGCCGCAGGCGAGCACGTTCACGTGCAGGAGACGGCCCGGGATCCAGTTGAGCCATGGCGCGAGCCCACGGAACATCTCCTCGGAGAGCCGCGTGCGAAACAGGATCTCGCCCATCCAGATAAAGAGCGGAAGTGCCGCGAGCGTCCACGAGGCGCTGTTGCCCCACACGGTGGTGGCGAGCACCGGTCCCGCCGGAATGCCGCCCGCCACATACTGCATGCCGACAAAGCCGACGGCGAGCAACGCGATCGCGATCCATACGCCGCCGGCGAGGAGCACCGTAAGGAGCGCCAGCAGCACCAGCGAGATGTGCAGGAGCTCCATCAGACCCCGCTCTGGATGGCGCGCTCGACCACCTCTTCGGCGGTCTGCGGCTTGGGCTTCTCGTAGCGCGGGGTATTGCCGCGCAGCACGTGGACGAGCTCATCGACGAAGGCGATAAACAGGATGAGGAGCCCGCCGGAATAGCCGAGCTGCGGAATCCACAGCGGCACCGCCACCACGCCCTGGGAAATGTCGCCGAAGCGCCAGGAGTCCCAAGTCATCCGCACCGCGTGCCAGGCGAAGAAACCGATGAAGCCGCAACCAACGATGAGGGCGGCGATCTCGATGAACCAGCGCTTGCGGCCTTCGAAGCGATCGATCAGGAGTCCGACGCGGATCATCTCGCCCGAGCGGAAGGTGTGGGCGAGGCCGAGGAAGGCCATGGCGGCCATGCACCAGGAAACGAAATCATCGCCGGCCGGGACGTTCAGCGCGAACTGCCGCCCGGCGGAGAGCAGCATCATCAGGACGAAGATCGCGAGCATGAACAGGCCGGCGAGCCAACCCGACACGAGGTAGAGACGATCGAGAAAAACGCGCATCATGCCCCGCTCGACACCATTTCGGGGCGCTGCGCGGCGCCCCGGAATGGCGATACGGGGATGATGACTGCTGTCATGGGTAAGACGCAAGGCACCTGGGATTTCTGGATCGACCGTGGCGGCACTTTTACCGACGTGATCGCGCGCGCGCCCGATGGGACGCTCGCTACCCGCAAGCTCTTGTCGGAAAACCCCGGCGTCTACCGGGACGCCGCGGTGCAGGGCATCCGCGATATTCTTGGCCTGAAGTCCGGGGGCACGATCTCGCCCGGCCTGATCGACGCGGTGAAGATGGGCACCACGGTCGCCACCAACGCGCTGCTCGAGCGCAAGGGCGCGCGTACTGCGCTCCTCGCCACGCGAGGTTTCCGGGACGCACTCAAGATCGGCTACCAGGCGCGGCCAAAAATCTTCGCCCGCCACATCATCAAGCCCGCCATGCTCTACGAGCGGGTGGTCGAGATCGATGAGCGCGTACGCGCCGACGGCATGGTGGAGAGCTCGCCGGATTTGGCCATGGCGCGCGCCGAGCTCGAACGGCTCAAAGCCGACGGCATCCAGTCGATCGCCATCGCCTTCATGCATGCCTATCGCTATCCGGCCCATGAGCAGGAGGTGGCGGCGCTCGCCCGCGAGCTCGGGTTCGCGCAGGTGTCGGTCAGCAACGAAGTGTCGCCGCTGATCAAGCTCGTCGGCCGCGGCGACACCACGGTGGTCGATGCCTATCTCTCGCCGATTCTGCGGCGCTACGTGGCGACGGTCGGCGAGGAGCTTGGCGCAGGCCATAGCCGCGTTGCGGACAACGGCATCCGTCTGATGTTCATGATGTCATCGGGCGGGCTGACGGCCGCGGATCTGTTCCAGGGCAAGGACGCTATCCTCTCCGGTCCCGCCGGCGGCGTGGTTGGCATGGCGGAGACCGGGCGCGCCGCCGGCTTCGAGCGTTTGATCGGCTTCGACATGGGCGGCACCTCCACCGACGTGTCGCATTTCGACGGCGAGTACGAGCGCGCCTTCGAGACGGAGGTGGCGGGCGTGCGCATGCGCGCGCCCATGATGCTGATCCACACCGTCGCCGCCGGCGGCGGCTCGATCCTGCACTACGACGGCGCCCGCTTCCGCGTCGGCCCGGATTCGGCCGGCGCCGACCCCGGGCCAAAGAGCTATCGCCGCGGCGGGCCGCTCGCCGTCACCGACGCAAACGTCATGGTAGGAAAGCTCATTGCGGACTTCTTCCCGAAGATCTTCGGGCCGGGGCAGAACGAGCCGATCGATGCCGAGGCGGTGCGGGCTGCTTTTGCAGCCCTGGCGACTGAAATCGGCGACGGCCGCTCGGCCGAGGACGTGGCCGACGGCTTCATCACCATCGCCGTCGAGAACATGGCGAATGCCATCAAGAAAATTTCGGTGGCGCGCGGCTATGACGTCACCCGCTACGCGCTCAACTGCTTCGGCGGCGCCGGCGGCCAGCACGCCTGCCTCGTCGCCGACTCGCTCGGCATGGAAACGGTGCTGATCCACCCCCTCTCCGGCCTGCTCTCGGCCTACGGCATGGGCCTCGCCGATATCCGCGCCACGCGCCAGCAGGCCGTGGAGGAGCCCTTCGGCGAGGGTGCGCGCACGAGCATCGAGAAGCTCGGCGCGCGCCTTGGCGCCGAGGCGGCCGCCGAGGTTGCCGGCCAAGGTGTGGCGCAAGCGGACATCACCGTCTTTGTGCGCGCGCACGTGCGCTATGCGGGAACCGACACCCCGCTCGAGTTGCCGGCGGGCTCGCTCGCCGATATGAAACGCGCCTTCGAGACCGCCCACCGCGCCCGCTTCGGCTTCATCGACGCGAGCAAGGAGCTCGTGGTCGAGGCCATTTCCGTGGAAGCCGTCGGCGGCGGCGCTAAGTTCGCCGAGCCCGAGCTTGCGACGACGCGCGACTCCCTTCCCGCCCCGGCGCGACGCACCCGCTTCTTCTCGCGCGGGATGTGGCGCGAGGCCGCCGTTTATCTGCGCGAACAGATCGCGCCGGGTCACCGCGTCGCCGGGCCGGCGCTGATCATCGAGCCGCATCAGACCGTGGTGGTCGAGGACGGCTGGCAGCTGGAGGTGACCGCCAAGAGCCATCTCGTGCTTCGCCGCGTGAGCGAGCTCGTACGCACCAGGGCGATCGGCACGGAGGCCGATCCCGTGCTGCTCGAGGTGTTCAACAACCTCTTCATGTCCATCGCCGAGCAGATGGGCGTCGCGCTACAGAACACCGCCTACTCGGTGAACATCAAGGAGCGCCTCGACTTCTCCTGCGCCGTGTTCGCCGACGACGGCACGCTCGTCTCCAACGCGCCGCATATGCCGGTGCACCTCGGCTCCATGGACCGCGCGGTGGAAACCGTCATTCGCGAGAACGCCGGCCGCATCGCGCCGGGCGACGTCTACGCCATCAACGCCCCCTACAACGGCGGCACGCACCTTCCCGACATCACCGTGTGCACGCCGGTATTCGACGACTCGAACGCCAAGATCCTGTTCTGGGTGGCCAGCCGCGGCCACCACGCCGACGTCGGCGGCATCTCGCCAGGCTCCATGTCGCCTGACGCCACCCACATCGACCAGGAAGGCGTGTACATGGACAACCTGAAGCTCGTCGACCGCGGCACCTTCCGCGAGAAGGAGCTCTACGCGGCGCTCACCGGCGCCAAATACCCCGCGCGCAACCCATTGCAGAACGTCAACGACCTGAAGGCGCAGATCGCGGCGAACGAGAAGGGGGTGCAAGAGCTGCGCAAGATGATGGCGCAGTATTCGCTCCCGGTGGTGCAGGCGTACATGCAACACGTGCAGGACAACGCGGCGGAGAGCGTGCGCCGCGTCATCGACCGGCTGCATGACTTCGAGTTCAGCTATGAGATGGACCAGGGCACGGTGATCAAGGTGAAGATCACGGTGGACAAGGCGCGGCGCGAGGCGACCGTCGACTTCACCGGCACGAGCCCCCAGCAGCCCACTAACTTCAACGCGCCCGAGCCGGTGGCGCGCGCGGCCGTCCTCTACGTGTTCCGCGTCATGGTCGACGACGAGATCCCCATGAACGCCGGCTGCCTGCGGCCGATCAAGATCGTCATTCCCAAGAAATCCATGCTGTCGCCGGAGTATCCGGCGGCCGTCGTCGCGGGAAACGTCGAGACGTCCCAGGCGGTGACCAACTGCCTGTTCGGCGCGCTCGGCGCGCTCGCCGCGGCGCAGGGCACCATGAACAACCTGAACTTCGGCAACGACAAGTATCAGTATTACGAGACGATCTGCTCGGGTTCGCCGGCGCGGGCCCGGCTTCGACGGCACCGACGCGGTGCATACGCACATGACCAACACGCGGCTCACCGACCCCGAGGTGCTCGAGTTCCGCTATCCGGTGGTGCTCGAAGACTTCCACATCCGCAAGGATTCCGGCGGCAAGGGAAAATGGAAGGCGGGCGACGGCATCCGCCGCACCATTCGCTTCCTGGAAAAAATGGAGTGCACCATTCTTTCTGGCCACCGCCGGGTGCGGCCGTTCGGGCTCGCCGGCGGCGAAGCCGGTCAGATCGGTGAGAATGCCGTGCGGCGCAAGGACGGGCGGATCGAGAAACTCGCCGGTTGCGACGCCACGACGATCGACGCCGGCGAAGCCATCATCATCCAGACACCGACCGCGGGCGGATACGGCGATCCGGGCGAGCGCTAGACCTGCTGGATCGCGCTCACGAGCCAGTTGCCGCCGCGCACACGCATGAAGGTCCAGAGCTCGGTCGCCTCCTGCGGGCTCGCATCGCCCTCGACCACGCGGCCGCTCGCACGCTCCACCATGCGATCGACGATTGCGTAGCGCATGGCGACGGTGGCGTACTCCATCTCGTCCTCGCGCCAGGCCTCCGACAGGTCGCCCTGCAGTAGCTTGACGTCGGAAAGCTGGTTGATCACGCCGCGGCTGGCGTTATCCGAAAAGTCCTCGGAGAAATAGGAGAGCATTTCCGGCGTCACGCGCGCGCGAAGCGTCGTGAGATCCTCGGCACCGTAGGAGGTCTGCACTTCGCCGAGCAGACGCTCGAAGACATCGAAGTCGCTCGATGCAAGCCCGATTTCATCGGCATCCGCGGACGGCCGCGCCGTTCCGCCGCCCGCCGGCAGTGCGGGAATTCCGGAGCCATTCGGCGCCGCATCGCGCAACGAAGGTCCGCTCGCGTACGCCGGTTGATTGCGCCGCTGCCACCAGGCCCACGCGAGGCGCGCGACGATGACGACCAGCGCCACCTGCAGGAGCAGCCCGATGATCGAGGCAAAGTTGCCGAGGCCGCCGAGGAATCCGTTGCCCATCAGCAATCCGATCAGGCCGGCGCCGAGGAAGCCCGCGGCGAGGCCGCCGAGCAGGCCCGGGCGGCCGAAGAAGCCGCCGGAGGTGGCGGGGGTGGCAGGGGCCGCCGCCGGCCGGGGAGTGGTGGCGCCGGGCTGAGCAATGCTGCGCTCGAGCGGGCGGGCCGTGCCGGGCGCCGTGGCGGTGGGGGGCGGCGCCGAATAGGTGCGCGTGCCGCGGCTGCCGGAGGAACCACGCGACCGGGCTTCGGCTTCGGTGGCGACAAAGGCAAGGGTCGCGAAAAGCGCGACGAGCGCGAAGAGCGGACCAAGGCGGCGAAACATGGCGTTCCTCCCAGGCTTCTTATGCCCAGCGGTCCCGCATATCGGCATGCGGCCGCTGATTTGTAAGAGGCACGCTAGAGGAACCGCACGCAGGCGGCAACCCGACGCCTAATCGTCCTCTTCGTCGTCGCTCGCGGCGGGCTTGGCGCGGGGTGCGGGTTTCGGCTTCGGGGCGTCTTTCTTGCCCACCGATCCGGTGACCCACGAATCGCCCCGGCGCGGAGCGTGCGGAATTGGCGCCGGCGGCAGCAACCCGCCGGCGGTCGGCGGCCGGGGATAGCT
Source organism: uncultured Alphaproteobacteria bacterium (assembly GCA_963792635.1). GTDB lineage: Bacteria > Pseudomonadota > Alphaproteobacteria > Rhizobiales > Xanthobacteraceae > DATNNN01. The sequence continues at coordinate 1,241,473 of CAWBWX010000001.1, read as the reverse complement.
CCGTGGCGGCTCGAGCGACAGCGGCTCGCCGGGGGGAGTCATTCCCGGCCGGCCGAGCGAGCGCGACGTGCGCACCGAAAGATCGTCCTCGTCGTCGTAGTCGCGGGCGGCGAGCGTCGAGCGGCCGGGCGCCCCGCGCATGACTGCGGGGGGATACTCGCGCGGCTCCTGCATCACCACCGCGGGGCCACGCTGCGGCGCCTGGCGCACCATAGGAATGCCCTGGCGGTCATAAGGCGAGTGCGGCGCGCGCGGCACTTCTTGCGGCTCCGGCTTGCAAACGTTGCGGCCGGAGGCGCGCCGCGCCAGGTCGAGGTGAAAGTGATTGTAGTGGAACGGGTCGGCACCGGGCGCGAGCACGGTGGAGAAGCGCTCGCAGGCCGCGGCCTGCACCTGGCGCAGGAAGCCGCGCTCCTCCGGCGCGCCGCGCCAGCCGCGCTCCACGGTGACCTCGCGGCCGCTCGCCAGGCGGAAGGCGGCGATGTCGAGCGCGTTGCCGAAGGCGTGCTCGGAAATGCTGGCGCCCGACTGGTTGTTCATGGAACGGCAGGCGTAGGACGAGATCTGCTTGAGCTCGACCACCTCCTCGCCGAACCACGCCTGCGCCGCGGGCTGCACCGCCTCGGCGATCCAGCGGTCGACGCTCGCGACGAGCGGACAGGCGAGCGTGGCCTTGGGCTGCAACATCACCTCGCCGCGGCTGATCGCCATCACCTTCAGCGGATGACTCATGCCACATGCGCCGCGGCCGTTGCCGTCGGTGGCGGGCTCGATGAACGCCGTCTTTTGCACGAGCCCCTCGGCGAGGCAGCGCTCCTCGGCCTCGGCGCGCCACGGATCGCGAGCTTCGAACGGGGTGTAGAAGCGGCAGCCGGCGAGAGCGAGCGCCACCAACGGGGCGACAATGAAAGGGGCAAGTCGGCGCGCCATGGCGCGGAAAATGCGAGCATTCCCGTTAAGGTCGGATCAAGGATCGTCCTTAACGGAGCGTTGACGACAAAATCCTCCCCGACCGTCATTGGTGTGTTGGTTTTTTTGCCGCTCGCGGAGCGCAGTGCGCTTGCGTCCTCTGTTGCCGCCCCTTAGGTTCGCGCCTAGGTTGAGGGGTCATGGGTGGCAGACGCATCGTTTTCCCAGTGCTAATGGGGGAGTTCACGCTGTTTCTAGCAGCGCGTACGGCCGCATCGCCTAGCCGGCTTGCGGATCTGACCGCGTACGTTTCCACCCGCCCGCCGCGACGCGCCAGTGGCGCTATGCTGGGACGCCGCTAGCCGCATGCCCTGGAAACAATGGTCGGGCCCGTGGCGCGCCATTCCGGTTCTCGGGCCGACGCAGAATTCTGGCGTGGGGCGCCCTGTTCTATCCGCCGGTGCTGGTGATGCCGCTGATCGCGGCGGAACGCGATTGGTCGCTGGCATTCTGCATGGGCGGATTTTCCCTCGGGCTCTTGATGGCCGGGCTGGTGGCGCCGACGGTGGGCGGACTGATCGACCGTTACGGCGGCCACTGGGTGATGGCGGCAGGCGCGCTCGTCGGCGCGCTCGGGCTCGTGGCGCTGGCGCTGACCATGAACCGCGTCAACTATCTCGCCGCCTGGATGGCGATCGGCGTCGCCATGGCGGCCTCCCTCTACGACCCGGCGTTCGCCACGCTCGGCCGCATCTTCGGCGCCGAGGCGCGCCGGCCCATCACCATCCTCACCTTCATCGGCGGGTTCGCCTCCACCGTGAGCTGGCCCCTCACCTACGTGCTGATCGCGTACGTGGGCTGGAAGGGGGCCTACCTCGTCTACGCCGCGCTGCTGGCCTTCGTCGCCGCACCGCTTCTCGCCTTTGCGCTGCCGCGCGAGCGCTTCAAGGCGCGGCCGCTGGCGCCGGGCGAGGTGGAGGTGCCGCCGAAGACGCTGCCGGCGCAGGGCGTCGTGTTCGTCCTCGTCATCGTCGCTTTCAGCGCCTACGCCTTCATCCCCTCGGCGATGTCGGCGCATCTGCTTGCGATCTTCGACCGGCTCGGCATCGACTACAAAATCGGCGTCATCCTCGGCGCCCTGTTCGGCCCGGCGCAGGTGCTGGCCCGCCTCGCCGAGTTCCTCTACGCCCGCGAGGTCCACCCGCTGGTCATCGCCCGCTTCGCCGTGGCGCTGCTGCTTGCGGGCTTCGCGCTGATGCTCGGCTTCGGCATCAGCCTGTGGGTGGCGACGGCCTTCGTCGTCATGTTCGGCGTCAGCAACGGACTGATGACGATCGCGCGCGGCACGGTACCGCTCGTGCTGTTCGGCGCCGCCGGCTACGGCAAGATCGTGGGCAAGATCGCGGGCCCCTCGCTGGTGATGCAGGCGGCGGCCCCCCTCGTGCTCGCCTTCATCGCCGAGCGCTTCGGCGACTACCCGGCGCTCGCCGTCGCCGCCTTCGCCGCGGTTGCCGCGTTGACCGCCTTCCTCCTGGTGCGGCGGCCTTAAAGGATCCTTCACCACGTCCGTAAACGTCCGGGCCGGAACTGCGGCGGGAGGCTCGCCGTTTACGCCTTGGTTGCCATGAGGGCTTAGGCAGGATCAGTCCTTCCCCGGCGCTTTGTAACGAGTACGTCGAATGCACAAGATCGCCCTCCCCGCCCTCCTCCTTCTTCTCGCCTTCCCCGCCGCGGCCGAGCCGCTTTCCTCCTCGCGCGCGGCGATCGGCGCCAAGCCAATCGATGCCTGGCAGGAAATCCGCACCGTGCGCCGCCAGGTGCCGCGCGACGACGACGATGACGATTACGCGCAGCCGCAACGGCCGAGCTATCAGTACCAGCAGCCGCGGCCGGGACCGGGGCTGCTCGAGCTCCTGTTCACGCCGCGCACCGGCCAGGATCCCTTCGCCCGCGGTGGCGGCCAGCTGGAGAACCCCTATTCCACCGAGCCGCAGCTGACGCGGCCCGCCTTCGACCCGCGCTTCGCGCGCCAGACCGTGGACTACGACGGCGGCGAGAGGCCGGGCACCGTCGTGATCGACACGCGCTCGCGCCACCTCTTCCTCGTGCAGGACGGCGGCAAGGCGCTGCGCTACGGCGTCGGCGTCGGGCGGCCGGGCTTCTCGTGGCGCGGGGTGAAGAGCGTTTCGGCCAAGCGCGAATGGCCCGACTGGCGCCCGCCGGCGGAGATGCTGCGGCGCCGGCCCGACCTGCCGGTGCACATGGTCGGCGGCCCGGCGAACCCGCTCGGTGCGCGCGCGATTTATCTCGGCTCGTCGCTCTACCGCATCCATGGCTCGAACGAGCCGGAAACCATCGGCCAGGCGGTGTCGTCCGGCTGCTTCCGCATGAGGAACGAGGACGTGATCGATCTCTACAACCGGGTGAAGGTCGGGACCAAGGTGGTCGTGATCTAACGTCCGCAGTCCCAAGTCTAGGGAACGCCAAAAGGTCGCCGGTGAAAATCGGCGGCCTTTTTCCTTTTTGTCGTGATGAATTCCTACCGTCATCCCGAGGTGCGAGCGAAGCGAGCCTTCGAAGGATGGCGGCCCGGGCTGTCATCCTTCGAGGGTCGCGCGCGCCATTAAAATCCGATCTCGGGTCAACCCGGATCGGCGCCGCGGCCGTCCAGGATGACGATTACGTTTTTCGGTATTCACCACAGCCGTTCTCCTTCCCGCGAGCGCGCCTGCGCCCCGGGGTGTGGTTCCGTGCCCCCTCGGCAACAGAGGGGGATGGCACGCCGACCGGCGCAGCCATTTCCTTTGTCCGCGCCTCGACGCGGAGACGCGGCCGCCTTTCGGCGTGCCATCGTGGCTCTCGCCTAGGGTCCCGCAGGACCGTCGGCTCAACCCCGGCCCGCGCTTCCGGGAGACGGCGCGCTCACGCACGCCGGCCCGTCCAGCAGGCACCCTGCAGAGCGGTCATAGTGCCGCCCGGGCGGGTTTCCGAGGCCGCTCGAGCACGCGGTTACGAGCCGCGTCCGCAAGCGCCACACCCGCTCCGTCAGCCAGAACGTCTCCGGAAGACGCCCCTCGATGAACGGGATGTTTGGAATATAATCCTTACTCAGGAATCTGTCAAGAGCCATTTTTCTCCCCGGCGGCCAAGTCCGGGTTCCGACCGTGGACAGACCCCAGCCATGACGAGCGTGCATGGCAAGACGCCCGCCGCTTCCCCACATAAGCCTGGCGGAGAAGAACCAGGAGAACTGCCATGAAGGCCTTTATCGTCGCCGCCGTCGTCGCCGTGGCGCTCGCCACCGGCGTCGGCTTCACGCTCGCGGACCTCAACGAATCGTCCGCCGACGCCTTTGCCACCTCCGCCGCCCGCCTCAACCAGCTCGAGGCGGTGAACAACTACGGCCGCGAGCCGGCGGGGATCATACCGGGCTTGCCGAAGAGCTGAGGCGCGCCTAGCGCTCGGAATCCGGCAGCGGCCAGTTACTCAGGATCATTGCGACGGCGGCGTTTTCAGAAGGACGGGCGGTGGTGTCGAAGCCCGCGTCCCGGCAGCGGCGCGCGAGCGCGGTCGTCTCGCACAGCGCCTGTTAACCGCCGCTAGCAGACCGGGAACAGGCGAGCCGCCAAATGGTGTAGGTTTGCCAGACCCCAGATGGGGAGGGCAACAATGCGCAGCGTTCTGTTTGTCCTTGCCGTGTTGGCGATTGTCGGCGCGGGCGCAACCTTCTTCGCCAGCCTGATGAAGTATCAGAGCCAGTGGGCCTATCAAATCTGCGCCAACGCCTTTGGCTTGTGTGACCGCCCGTTGTGGCTCGGGATCATCGTTGCCGCGGCTGCTGTCGTCGCTATCGGGTTGAGAGCCGCGGAAATATAGCCGCGGCGATATCGCTTTGCCGCGCGGCAACGACGCGACGTCCTGCCGCGCGCCCTACTGCCCCTTCTTCATCGCCATCATGATCGCGCCGCGCAGCGCCGCCGGCGTCACCGGCTTGATCACCACCGGCGCGCCGGGCACCGCGGCGTTGACGCGGGCGCGCGTCGCCTCGTCGCCATAGGCGGTGACGAACACCACCGGGCTGGGCGCGCTCTCGCGGAGGCGGCGCGCCGCCTCGATCCCGTCCATGCCGGCGCCGAGGTTGATGTCCATCAGCACCACGTCGACCGCGCCCTCGCGAAAACGCGCCAGCGCCTCCTGCGCGTCCGGCACGATGGCGCACACGTCGAAGCGCAGCTCTTGCACGATCGCCTCCAGGTGCCAGGCAACGAACAGCTCGTCCTCGACGATCATCACGCGCAGCAGCGGCGCGCCGGCGGGCGCGACATCCTCGGTCGCCGGCAGCGGCGGCGGCTTCGGCCCCTCGCCGCTCGCCGCCCAAATCTGGTTCATCCCGATCCTTTCCGCACCGGCTCGTTTTCGGCGGCGAGCGGAAATACCAGCAGGTAACTAACGCCGTCAGGGCCGTATTCGATCCCGACCTTGCCGCCTAATTCGTGGGTGGCGCTGGCCTCGACCAGCCGCGAGCCGAAGCCGCGGCGGGTGGGCGGCGCCAGCCCCGGCACGCCGTGCTCGCGCCAGGCGAAATGCAGGCGCGGCGGGGCGTCGTCGGCCACCCACCAGCGAATGGCGATCCTGCCCCGCGGCGCGGCGAGCGCGCCGTATTTAACCGCGTTGGTGACGAGCTCGTGCAGGATCATGCCGAGCGACAGCGCGTGCTTGGGCTTGAGCGCAAGCGGCGGGCCCTCCACCTCGACCTGGCCCGCGCCGGCGTCGGCGTAGGGCGCGAGCATCTCCTGCACCAGGCGTGCGAGCGACGCAGTCTCCACGTCCGGCGCGATCAACAGGCTCTGGGCGCGGCCGAGCGCGCCGAGGCGGGCGAGGAGCTTGTCCTTGAAGGCGTCGATGAACTCGGCGCCGCGCGCCGTCTGCGCCGCGATGCCGGTGACCATGGCGAGCACGTTCTTGGCGCGGTGGTTGAGCTCCTGGTTGATCACCTCGAGCACCTGGGCGTGCTCGTGCAGCGCCTCCTCGGCGCGGCGGCGCTCGAACACGCGGCCGACCTGCTCGCCGATGGCGCGCACGGTGAGCAGCACGTCGGGATCGACCTCGGCGCGGACGTCGGAGAAGAACTCGACCACGGCGATGATGCGGCCGCCGCTCTTGATGGGAAAGCCGAACGCCGACTTGACGCCGACGCCGCCCGGCACGCGGGCGCGGGGAAAGTTGGGGTTGGTGTCGACGTCGGTGAACCAGGCGGGCTCGCCGCTCTGCCAGATCTCACCGGGCAGCCCGACGCCGGGCGGGAAGCGCGTGTTGTTGGTGATAGTCGCGGAACTTGGCGAAGCCGTCGCTCTCCTGCGGGTGCCAGATGCCGGAGGGGACAAGCTCGCGCGCATCCGCGCTCGGAAGGTAGACGTGGCCGAGCGGCCAGCCGGTCAATTCCTGCACGGCGGCGAGACACGCCCTGAGCATGTCGTCGAAGGAGGTGCTCTCGGCGGCAAACGCGGTGATGCGGTAGATGAGGGAGGCCGCGAGCGCGTTCAGCTTGAGCAGGCGCTCGGCCTCCTTGCGGGCGGTGATGTCGCGGATCGAGCCGATGAAGAGCAGGCCGGCGCCGTCGGTGAGCGGCGTGATGGTGAGCTCGACGGGAAACTCGCCGCCCGCCTTGCGCATTGCCGTGATCTCGATGCGCTTGCGCAGGAGCGGCCCGACGCCGGTCTTCAGATACGTCTCGAGGCCGCGCCAGTGCCCCTCGCGATAGCGCGCCGGAATGATGAAGTCGGCCATGGGCCGGTCCACCACCTCGCTTCGCGACCAGCCGAAGATTTCCTCGGCGCTGGCGTTCCAGTCGGCGACGGTGCCGTCGGAGCGCATGACGACGACGGCGTCGAGCGCCGTCTCCAGCATGACGCGGAAGGCATTCTCGCTCGGCGGCTTCAGCGGCGCGCTCTGTTCTGGCATCGACCTGGCGAGTTTCGTGCTCGTCCCGGGCACCCCGCGGCACCGTGCCGGGTCGGCGGTTGGTTGTCCAACGGTTCGTATGTCGGGTAGCGTACTTAGGCGACGGCGGCCTTGACCGCCGTCAAGCGATCAACCGATACGCCGGCACCGTGAGGAACTCCTCGAACTCCAGCGCCAGCGACATGTCGGTGAAGAGCTGGATCGCCTCGGGGAAGCGGCCCGAGTCATAGGTCGTCGGCCCGATCGACTGGCGCACCTTGGCCATCTCGTCGTCGCGGATGTTCTCGAACTGGGCGGGCGTCACCTCGCGGCCGTCGGCAAGCCGCGCCCGGTGATACATCCACTGCCACACCTGCGCCCGCGAGATCTCGGCGGTCGCCGCGTCCTCCATCAGGTCGTAGAGCGGCACGGCGCCGCGCCCGCGCAGCCACGCCTCGATGTACTGCACGCCGACGCGCACGTTCTGGCGCAGGCCCGCCTCGCTGCGCTCGCCGTCATGCACCTCGAGCATCTGGTCGCGCGTCACCTTCACGTCGGGGCGGAGCTTCGCGAGCTGGTTCGGCCCCTTCATGATCTTGTCGAACACTTGCTTCGCCACCGGCACCAGGTCCGGGTGCGCCACCCAGGTGCCGTCGTGGCCGTCGTTGGCCTCGCGCTCCTTGTCGGCGCGCACCTTGGCAAAAGCGATCTCGTTCTTCCGCGGATCGCCGCGCACCGGGATCTGCGCCGCCATGCCGCCCATGGCGATAGGCGCCGCGGCGGTGGCAGGTCTTGATCAGGAGCAGCGAATAGGCGCGGAGGAAACTGCGGTCCATGCCCATGACGCCGCGGTCCGGCGTGAGGAAGCGCTTGTTGCGGCCGAGGCGCTTGATGAAGGAGAAGATGTAGTCCCAGCGGCCGCAGTTGAGCCCGGTGATGTGGTCGCGCTGCTCGTAGAGGATCTCGTCCATCTCGAAGGCGGCGGGCAAGGTCTCGATCAGGATCGTCGACTTGATCGTGCCGCGGGGAAGGCCGAGCTTGCCCTGGGCGTGGACGAACACGTCGTTCCACAGGCGCGCCTCGAGATGGTTCTCGAGCTTGGGCAGATAGAAGTAGGGGCCGCTCTTCTGCTTGAGCGCGCTCTTGGCGTTGTGGAAGAGGTAGAGGCCGAAGTCGAAGAGCGCGCCCGCAACCGGCGCGCCGTCCACGAGCACGTGCTCCTCGACGAGATGCCAGCCGCGCGGGCGCACGATCAGCGTCGCGAGCTTGTTGCCGAGCTTGTAGCTTTTCTTCGTCTGCGGGTCGGTGAAGTCGAGCTTGCCGCTCCAGCGGTCCTTGAGGTTGATCTGGCCGTCGATCAGGTTCGCCCAGGTGGGCGAGCAGGCGTCCTCGAAGTCGGCCATGTAGACCTCGGCGCCGGAGTTGAGCGCGTTGATCACCATCTTGCGGTCGACCGGGCCGGTGAGCTCGACGCGGCGGTCGAGGAGGTCCTTGGGGATCGCGCCGATCTTCCAGTCGCGCTCGCGCACGTCGCGGGTCTCGGCCAGGAAATCGGGCAACTCGCCGGCATCGAAGCGATGCTGGCGGTCCATGCGCTTGCGCAGGAGGTCCTGGCGCGTCGCGTCGAACTTGCGGTGCAAGTCGGCGACGAAGGCGAGCGCCGGCGCGGTCAGGATCTCGTCGTAGCGGCGATCCATGGCGCCCTGCACGGTGACGCCCGGCACGTTCGGCACCTCGGGGCGGGCGAAGGCACGGCCGGTGGATTTGGTGCGCACCCCATGGATGGCGCGCGGGGTGGCGGCTTTGGCCTTGCGCGCCGGGCGGCGGGCGGTCTTCGCCCTTGCCTTCAAGTCCTTGTTATTCTTATCCTTCTTGGTCTTTGCCTTGACGGCCATGCCCGGCTCCAGCCCTGCCTTGAGTTCAGCGGGCGAGTTTAGCCCATGCCGGGGCCGGACCGAAACCTAGACGGAAGTTCGCTTTTTCCCCCTCATCGCCGGGCTTGACCCGGCGATCCAGTGATAAGCGCGAGTAGGTGCCCGCCTTCTGGATGCCCGGGTCAAACCCGGGCATGAGGTGCGTCACGCGAGCGCCGCGGGCTTCGGCCCGCCGGTGGCCCAGTCCAACAGCTCAACCGTGTGCGCCGTGGGGATCGCGGTGCCCGAGCCGATCTGCCACAGGCAGCCGACGTTGCCCGCCGCGATCACGTCGGGACGGGTGCGCGCGATGTTCTCCACCTTGCGGTCGCGCAGGCGTTTGGCGATCTCCGGCTGCAGCATGTTGTAGGTGCCGGCCGAGCCGCAGCACAGATGCCCCTCGGCGGGCTCGCGCACGGAAAAGCCGACGGCGGAAAGCAGCGCCTTCGGCTCGCGCGTCACCCGCTGGCCGTGCTGCATCGAGCAGGCGGAGTGGTAGGCGACGGTGACGCCCTTCTCCGCCGCCGCAAGCCCGAGCGTCATCAGATACTCGGTGATGTCTTTCGCCAGCGCCGAGATGCGCGCCGCCTTGTCGGCGTAGTGCGGGTCGGTGCGCAGCATGAAGCCATAGTCCTTCACCGTGGTGCCGCAGCCGGACGCCGTGATGAGGATGGCGTCGAGCCCCTCGCCTTCCAGCTCCAGCGTCCAGGCGTCGATGTTGCGCCGCGCCTCGTCGAGCGCCTTGTCCTCGCGGCCCATGTGATGCACGAGCGAGCCGCAGCAGCCCTCGCCCCATGGCAGCACCACCTCGACGCCGTGGCGCGTCAGCAACCGGATCGCGGCGTCGCGCACCTCCGGCTTCACCACCGGATCGACGCAGCCCGACATCAGCGCCACACGGCCGCGCTTCGGCGCCTTCGGCGGCGAACACGCGGCCGGTCTCGAGCCCCGAGCTCTTCAGCCGCCACGGCGCGAGCTCGAGCATGGCGGCGACGCGGTGTCAGCCCGACCGCCTTGAACAGCGGCGCGAAGGGCTTCGCCAACCGGGCGAAGAACAGCACCGTGCGGAAGCGCCGCGGGTGCGGCATGATCGCCGCCAGCATCGCGCGATAGAGCCGGTCGATCAGCGGCCGGTCGTAGTTCGCCTCGATGTACTCGCGGGCGTGGTCGACGAGGTGCATGTAGTGCACGCCCGACGGGCACGTGGTCATGCAGGCGAGGCACGAGAGGCAGCGGTCGATGTGCTTGACCGTGTGGTGGGTCGGCACGGCGCTCTGCTCCAGCATCTCCTTCATGAGATAGATGCGGCCGCGCGGGCTGTCGTTCTCGTCGCCGAGTAAGACGTAGGTCGGGCAGGTGGCGAGGCAGAAGCCGCAATGCACGCAGGCGCGCAGGATCTTCTCGGATTCGGAGACCTGCGGGTCGGCGAGCTGGGCGAGCGTGAAGGAGGTTTGCACGGGGCCCTATAGCATTTTTCCGCGGCCTGTCTCCCTCATCGCCGGGCTTGACCCGGCGATCCAGACCAAACTGCGATCCCGCGATTGGCTGCTGGAAGCCCGGTCAAGCCCGGGCATGAGGGTCTTTGCCTCTAGTGCGTCAGGCGGTCGCCGGGATGTCGCTCGGCCACCGACATCGGTGGCTTCGCGCGCTGCCCCCGGCGCAGCATGCGGCGGATCAGGCTCATGCGCGGGCCGCTGCCGGAGGCGAGCTCCTCGTCGCTGACGATGCGGGCGCCGCCGGGGCGGTGCTCGAGCTCGATCTTGCGCTCGTGGAAGGCCTCGAGCTCGGGGCGATGGCCGACGCTGACCACGGTGGTTTTCGGCAGGCGCTCGTTCATGAGCTGCATCAGCTGCTCCTGGCTGTTCTTGTCGAGCGCCGCCGTGGATTCGTCCATGACCACGATATCGGGCTTGTGGATGAGGAGGCGCGCGAAAGCCATGCGCTGCTTCTCGCCGCCGGAGAGCGTCTGGTCCCAGGGGCCCACCTCGTCGATGCGGTCCTTGAGCTGGTCGAGACCGACCGCTTGCAGCGCCTCCTTCACCTCGTCGTCGCTCACTTCCTCGGCTGCCTTGGGGTAGATCACCGCGCGGCGGAGCGCACCGATCGGGATGTACGGCTTCTGCGGCATCAGCGACATGTTGGCGTTCTTGTGCAGGCTGATCTCGCCCTTGCCCCATGGCCACAGGCCGGCGATGGCACGCACCAGCGTCGACTTGCCCGAGCCCGACTTCGCCCACGAACAAGACGCGCTCGCCCGGCGCGATCTCCACGTCGGCGTCCTTGACGATGACGGTGCCGTTGTCGAGCGTCACCGACACGTCGCGCAGCTTCATGGCCGTGCCTTCGGGGGCCTCGCTGCGGGTGATGCGGCCGAAGGTGCCCTCCGCCTCCGCCTTCTCGAGCGCATCGAGGGAAACCATGAGCGAGGCGACGCGGCGCGCCGACGCCGCCCAGTCGGCGAAGCGCGGATAGTTGTCGACGAGCCAGTTGAACGCGGTCTGCACCGTGACGAACGCGGAGGCCGCCTGCATGACCTGGCCGAGCGTCATGGTGCCGTCGAGATACTTCGGCGCCGACAGGATGATGGGGATCACCGGCGCCACCAGGAAGCTCGTCTGCGCCACGGTGGTGGTGCGCATGTATTGCCGCATCACCTCGCGCCAGCGGCTGAGCACCTTCTCGAGCGCTGCGTCCAGGCCGCTCTTCTCTTCCTCCTCGCCGGCGATCAGCGCGATACTCTCGCCGTTCTCGCGCAGCCGCGTCAGCGCGTAGCGCAGCTCCGCTTCCGCCTGCATCTTGGTTTCAGACGCGGCGACGTAGCTGCGGCCGATGAACGCCATCGCACCCGAGGCGAGCACGGCATAAACCACCGCAGCGATCACGAGGAACCCGGGGACCGTGATCATGGTGCCGCCGAGCTGGAAGGTCAGATTGCCCCCAACGAACCAGAGCACCGCAATGAAGGTCGCCGCCGACAGGAAGGCGGAAAGAATGCCGGCGCCGAAGTCGATGGGCGCCTCGGTGGCGACGCGGATATCCTCGGCCATGCGGTATTCGGGATTGTCGTGGTCGCCGGCGACGAGGTTGAGGTGGAAGTAGCGGCCGTTGGTGAGCCAGCGGCCGACCGTGTGATCGGTCAGCCAGCGGCGCCAGCGGCGCTGGGTGGTATTGCGGGCATAGACGATGGAGATCGCCAGCGCGATCGAGGCGAGCGCGAGCGGCACAAAGATGGCCGCCTGCAGCAGCACGGCACTGCCGTTCTTCTGCTCCAACGCGTCGAAGATGGCGCGGTTCCACACATTGATCTGGTAGGAGACGTAGACCTGCATCACGACGATGACGATGAGCGCGCCGGTCAGGTACCAGGCGCGCGTGCCGTTGCCGCGCGTCCAGAAGCCGCGCGCGGTCAGCCAGAAGCGGCGCAGCAGATATTTGCGCTTGGCGGTTTCGTCGATTTTTTCGGCCATGGTCCCTGGTGTGACGTGTCGCCCGCGCGCACAAGCAACCCGCGCGAGCGGACAAGCCGCGGGAAGGTGAAAAGTTCCGTAGTGTCAGTTACATACGGTTACGAGCGCGCACTCACCCGCCCCTGCGCTCGCGCCCTTCCCTGCGCTCGCGGCGAAAGAGCCCGTAGACGGCGATCGCGGTGCCGAGAACCGAGGTCACGCCGACGACAACATAGACCCAGAACACGATCGTTTCGGCGACGTACGTGCCCTTGGTCCCGGCACCGGCGATGGGCGTGAGGTGGCTCGAGCCGGTGAGGCCGGCGAGCATCGTGTTCGCCCAATTGACGTAGGCAGCGACGAACCACAAGACATGCAACGCCCGCCACTCGCGGCGATCGAGCACGAACACGGGCTTGGTCGCGCCGATCGCGATCAGCACGAGGCCGCCGAGAACGCCGAGCGTGTGGGCGCCGACGCCGAGGCGCGGGTTGACCATGAACGGCGCCAGCACCCCGCCGAGGAGCGCCAGCAGGATCAGGAGAAAGCCCTGGCCGATGACGAGCCGGTCCATGGCGGTGCCGCCGCGCCGGTCGCTGCCCCGCCGCTCGGAGTTCATCGCAGCGTCCTCCGCCAATCGCCGCGGGCCAGATAGACGCCGATGGCAAAGATCACCACGAGCACCGCGAGCGCGACATAGATGGTCGGATGTGACCAGTTCACCTGGTCCGCATAGCGCCCGACCTCGATTGCGATCGCCGGCAAGAGGAGGAGGAAGAAGGGCGAGATGATGCGCACGCGGGTGCGGTCGTTCTCGTACGCCGCGCTCCACAGCATCACGCCGAGGGCGAGAATCCAGCCCGACAGCGCCCGCAACGTCAGCGGCGTGAACGGCCACGGCATCAGCGAGATGATGTATGTCGGCAGCAGGAAGGCGATGAATGCGAACAGCGCGAGGAAAGTCCCAAGCGCCCGCATTAGAAGCCGCAGGTTTTCCGGCAGCGGCTCGTCGCCGTGCTTGGCAATGGGCGGCGCGCGGCGCTGGTGCCAGAAATAGAAGACGATGAACAACGGCGGCGGCAGCACGTAGCTCGACGAACCACACGTTGAACGGCGTGGAGCCGACCGTGAAGCGGTCCCAGTGCAGGAAGGTGGCGAGGAGCTCGACTGAGCTGAACAGGATCGACGCCCAGATGAACACGCGGATGTTCTCCCAGCGGCGGGCGAACAGGGCGAGCACGTAGAAGGAGGCAGCGGCGAGGTAGAAGCCGCCGAGCAGCGCGGCTGTCACCACGGGCCTGATCGGCCAGGCAAAGTGCTGCGCCGTGTCGGCGGGGGTGAGGCTGATGGTGAGGATAGACATCACCCCGAAGATGCACTCAACCCCGATCCAGATGCGCAGCGGCAGGCTGATAGGCACGTCGGCCGCTTTCGCCGTTTTGCGCTGTTTCATGCGTGGCTCCTTGCGGCGGCGCGGGCCCGCCAACTTTCGACCGCCACGGCGAGGAGGCCGAAGCCGCCGAGCACCGCGTGGAAGGAATGGTCGAATGGCTTGAGCCCGATACCGAGCGGCCAGCCCGAGAGCACGCCGACGATGGCGAGTGTCACGTAAAAGAGGCCGAACCAGAGCGCGAAGAGTTGCGGTCCATTGCCGTCATAGCGCAGCGCGGCAAAGCCAATGAGCCCGCTCGCGGTGTGCAGCGCCGAGTGGGTCGGGATCATCTGCGTCTCGTGCAGCAACATGGGAACGGCGCGGTCGATGGCCGGTATAAGCAGTGCCGCGAGCGTGCTCGCGCCCTGCAGGAACAGACCGACGCTCGCGACCCAGGTATAGGCGCGGGTCGGGCTCACTGCCTTCGCATCCAGCCCAACCGCATCGCCTGAAATGTGAGGACCGCGAGCACCACGGCAGCGATGGCGAAGCCGCCGAACCAGACCGAGGCGGAAACACCGATCGTCCCGAACGTGGGCAGGTGGATGTAGGAAGCGACGAGAACGAGCGCCGCGAACACGGACATGGAAGCGAGCGGGAACTTCAGCTCGATCCAATTGCGCCGCCGCGCCAACAGCAAGCTGCCGATGCCATAGGCCAGGAACGGCCCGGCGTAGATCTGGGTCAGCAGCGGCGAAATGCGCCACGGCCACAGCGTCGCCATCGACCCCGGCGCGAAGAACATGAAGAGCGCGAGCGCGGTGCAAAACACCCCTTGCACGACCAGGTAGCGGCGCACCCATTCGGGCACCCGCCGCCCGCCCACCCGTCCCGGCCGATGTGCGAAGTAAAGACGCGCGCCGACGCACGGATAGACGACGTAGGCGCCAAACCAGAACCACACCTGCGGCTGGCGGTAGTTGAACTCGGGGAGATGGAGGATGGAGACGAGCAGCAGCATGCCCGTCCAGATCGCCGCCATGACCAGCGCCGTTCGCACCTCCGCCACGTAGCGCGCGAAGAGTGCGAGACCCATCAGCACCATGCCGGAGAGGTACATGGCGCCGATGAAGCGCGCGTGCAGCGGCGCCACCTGCCAGGGGATGGCGCGGGAAATCTCGGCGGGAAAGAAATAGCCCCACACGCCGACCCACAGCGCGAAGGAGCCGACGAAAGCGAAATAAATCCGGTGCGCCCGCGTGACGGGGGTCATCTAGACCTCGACAGGCGTGCAGGAAGATCGGGCAGCGCCCGAATCCCAGCCCCAGGCGAAGCTAGCTAATCTCCGCGCACGCTACCAGAGCGGAGACACGGGTCCACGGTGGTATTTTGACCCTGCGCTACGCCAGGCGCCTGGATTTACATCCCCGCGTACATGCGCCCGGGATTGAGGACGCCGCGCGGGTCGAAGCTCTCCTTCAGGCGCTTCACCAGCGCCGCGACGCCGGGCTCGAGCGGCGCAAAGGAGGCGGCGCTGGCGCGCGCCGCCACGCTCGCGCGCACCAGCATGGCGTGGCCCTTTCCGCCGACTGCGCCGCGCACTTCCGCCTCGCGCGGCTGATCGTCCGGCATCTCCGCCCAGATCAGTCCACCGGCCCAGTCATAGAAGACGTCGGCGCCGAGCGTGGCGAGCGCCGTACCGGCGGTGGGGCCTTCGGTCGGCGGCACGGAGATGCGCCACACGGCGCGCGTCGTTTCGTCGGCAAAGGGTGCGGCATCGCGCACCGCGCGCCATAGCAGGCGCGAATCTTCCGCGTCGAGGGGGGCGACCGCGCCGAAAGGCTTCAGCACCTCGGTGAGCTTATCGCGGCGGTAGGCGATGGAGGGCGGCACGCCTTCGAGACGGAGCGCGGTGACGTTCTTGCCTGCGTCCGCCACCTCGATGCGCGCCGCGAGGTTCGCCGGCAGGTGCGCGGCGGCGGAGACCTCGACGGCGGTGTTCATGGCCGTGCGCATGGCCTCGCCGGCGCGCGCGTCGTCGAGGCCGAACAACAGCAGCGTCAGCTCGCGTCCGCGGCGCGCGGGCAGCACCTTGATCGTCACCTCGGTGAGCACCGCGAGCGTGCCCCACGAGCCGGCCATCAGCTTGCAGCAGATCGTAGCCGGTGACGTTCTTCACCACCTTGCCGCCGGCCTTGAACGCCTCGCCGCGGCCGGTGACGGCCTCGAAGCCCAGGAAGTGGTCGCGCGCGGCGCCGGCCCGGATGCGGCGCGGGCCGGAGAGGTTCGCCGGCGACGACGCCGCCGAGGGTCGGCTGCGCCGCCTTGACGCCCAAGCAGCGGCCCGAGGTCGCGGCGGCTCGAAGGCGAGCATCTGGTTGCTGCTCGGCGCAGCAGCCGCTCGAGGTCGGCGAGCGGCGCGCCGGGCTGGGCGGTCAGCACCAGCTCCTCCGGCTCGTAGTCGATGACGCCGGTCGAGCGCGGATACGTCGAGCGTACAGGTCGGTCTGCGCCGCGCGGCCGATCGCCGCGCTTGGTGCCGCCGCCGACCACCTCGAGCGTCTGCGCCGCCGGCGCCGGCCTCGGCGACGGCGCCTGACGACCTCGGCGGTCGTCGCGCGGCTTGAGGGCGGTCGTGCCAGCATCAGAACCGCGGCAGGTCGGGGAAGGCGACCTTGCCGCGCGTGGACGTGCACGCGGCCGAGCTCGGCGCAGCGGTGCAGCAGCGGGAACACCTTGCCGGGGTTGAGCAGCGCCCTGTCGTCGAAGGCGCACTTCACCCGCTGCTGCTGGGCGAGGTCGATCTCGTTGAACATCTCGCCCATCAGGTCGCGCTTCTCGACGCCGACGCCGTGCTCGCCGGTCAGCACGCCGCCGACCGCGACGCAGAGCTGCAGGATGTCGGCGCCGAATGCCTCGGCCCGCTCCAGCTCGCCCGGCTTGTTGGCGTCGTAGAGGATCAGCGGATGCAGGTTGCCGTCGCCGGCGTGGAAGACGTTGGCGACGCGCAGGCCGTAGTTCTCCGAGAGCTCGCGGATGCGGGCCAGCACCTGCGGCAGCTTGCGCGCGCGGGATGGTGCCGTCCATGCAGTAGTAGTCGGGCGCGATGCGGCCGACCGCCGGGAACGCCGCCTTGCGCCCGGCCCAGAACGTCAGCCGCTCGTCCTCGGTCTGCGAGGCGCGCGAGCGTGACGGCGCCGCAGGCTTTGGCGATCGCCGCGCACGCGCTCGCGGCAGATCGGCGCACTCCGCCTCGGGCCGTCGAGCTCGACGATCAGCAGGGCCTCGACGTCGAGCGGATAGCCGGCGTGCGACGAAGGCCTCGGCCGCGTGGATCGCCGGGCGGTCCATCATCTCCATGCCGCCCGGGATGATGCCGGCGCCGATGATGTTGCGCCACGCACTCGCCGGCCGCCTCGGACGGTGGGAAAGCCGAGCAGCAGCGCCTGCGCGGTCTCCGGCTTCTTGCAGGATGCGCACCGTCACCTCGGTGACGACGCCGAGCAGGCCCTCCGAGCCGATGACGAGGCCGAGCAGATCGTAGCCGCCGGAGTCGAGCTCCTTGCCGCCGAGGCGGACGACCTCGCCGCTCATCAGCACCAGCTCGACAGCCCAGCACGTTGTTGGTGGTCAGGCCGTACTTCAGGCAGTGCACGCCGCCGGAGTTCTCCGCCACGTTGCCGCCGATGGTGCAGGCGATCTGCGACGAGGGATCGGGGGCGTAGTAGAAGCCGGCCGCCTCCACCGCGTTGGTGATGCCGAGGTTGGTGACGCCGGGCTGCGCCACGACGCAGCGGTTGTCGTAGTCGATGTCGAGGATCCGGTTGAACTTGGACAGCCCGAGCAGCACGCCGTCGGCGAGCGGCAGCGCGCCGCCGGAGAGCGACGTGCCGGCGCCGCGCGGCACCACCTTGATGCCCTCGAGCGTGGCAGTAGCGGAGGATCTGCGAGACCTGCGCGGTGGTCTCGGGCAGCACCACCACCATGCGGCGGCTGGCGGTAGGCGGTGAGCCCGTCGGACTCGAACGGCCGCATCTCCGGCTCGCTATCGATCACGCCCTCGCCCGGCACGATCGCGCGCAGCGCGCCACGATCTCGGCGCGGCGGCCGAGCACCGCGGAATCGGAGGCGGGCATGACGAGCGACATGGCGGCGTTCTAGCAGATCGCCGGAGATTTTGCTGCCAGCGGAGAACTCAGGACGGCGGCTTGTCCTTGCCCGCCCGGGTCGGCGCCGGCTCCACCACCGCCGGCGGATCGGAGGCGGGAAAGCTCTCCTTCAGCCCTTCTTCGAGCTGGCGCTCGACGGGCGAAAGCACGGGGGTGGGGAACGGCTTCGTCGAGCGCGGCGGCGGCTTGTCGTAGACCGATTTTTCTTCGCGCTTTGGCGTAGATTTCCTCGCCGCTTTCTTCACGGTTTTCTTCTTCGCGGATTTCTTGGCCGGCTTTTTACGGCCCTTGCCCTTTACCGCTTTACGCTTCGCCATGGCCCTGCCTCGTCTACACCTTTCCGACCACCAATACGTGGAGACTGCGCGGTCCGTGGGCGCCGAGCAAGTGCACCTGCTCGATGTCGCCGGAGCGCGACGGACCGGTGATGAAGTTCACCGTGCGCGGCATCCCACCCACGCCATAGACCTCGCGCAGCCGATCCCACACCGTCTCGTAGTCGCCGGCGATGTCCTTCGCGTCCACCACCACCAAGTGATGATCGGGCAAGAAGTTCAACGTGGTGGGATTGTCCGGCCCCGACAGCAGCACCAGGGTGCCGGATTCCGCCACCGCGGCGAAGGCGTGCGACACCGCGGTCAGATCCTTGCCGCGCGAGGGACCTTCCACCACGTCGAGGGCGCCTTCGCTTCGCCACGGAATTTGCCCGCAACCGCGGGTCGGCGCCGTGGCGGATCTCCATCGAGAGATTTTTTCCGCGCAGATAGTGCGCCACCGCCGCCGGCACGTCGGCGTAGGTGGGAAGCCGCCGCACCGTGCCGTGCACCGCCTGCATCATCTCGCTGAACAGCTTGAGGCGCGCCGAAGGCGTCACGTCTCCCCGCTTGGGCACGACGCCGCGGGCGTGCTGGCCGAGGCGCGCCTTGACCGCGAGCTGGCGCGCCGGCTCACGGCCGTCGGCGCCGAGCGAGCGGCGGATGGTGCCGAGCACCGTGTCGCGGGCGCTCATTTCGCCCTCCGCCGCGCCCGCTTCCACTGCGCCTGGAACGTGGCGCCTTGCGGCGCCGGGAAATCGCGATAGCGCGTCCAGCCGCGGGCGAGCGGCAGGAAGCGGAAGCGGCCGCGCTTGCGCCCGAGAAGCGCGAGCGCCTTCATGGCGAGGTGCGTCGCCGGCCGGTAGAGCCACGGGCGCTTGGCGAACGCCGCCCACAGCTTCAGCCCCTGGCGCAGCGGCGCCGGCGACAGGTGCCGCTGGAACTCCTGCTCGCGCCAGTGGCGCATGAGCTTGGGCAGCGGAATGCGCACCGGGCAGACTTCCTCGCAGCGGCCGCAGAAGGTCGAGGCGTTGGGCAGATGCGCCGCGTTCTCGATGCCGACCAAGGCCGGCGTCAGCACGGCGCCGAGCGGGCCGGGATAGACCCAGCCATAGGCATGGCCGCCGACCGCGCCATACACCGGGCAATGGTTCATGCAGGCGCCGCAGCGGATGCAGCGCAGGATGTCGCGGAACTGTCCGGCGAGCAGCGACGAGCGGCCGTTGTCGAGCAGGATCACGTGGTACTCGCGCGGACCGTCGAGATCTTCGTCGCGGCGCGGGCCGGTGGAGAAGGTGGTGTAGACGGTGATCTCCTGCCCGGCCGCCGTGCGCGCCAGCACGCGGATCAGCGTGGAGGCGTCCTCCAGCGTCGGCACCAGCTTCTCGATGGAGGCGAGCACGATGTGCGCCTTGGGCAGCGTCTGGGTGAGATCGCCGTTGCCCTCGTTGGTGCAGATGATGGAGGTGCCGGTCTCCGCCACCAGGAAATTCGCGCCGGTGATGCCCACGTCGGCGGAGAGGAAAGTCTTGCGCAGCACGGCGCGGGCTTCCGCGAGCAGCGACGCCGGCTCCTCCAGGTTGCGGTCCGCGGGCAGGTCATTGTGGACGCGGCGGAAGTCTTCCTCGATCTGCGCCTTCGACAAATGCACCGCCGGCGCCACGATGTGCGACGGCGTGTCGCCGCGGATCTGCAGAATGTACTCGCCGAGGTCGGTCTCCACCGGCTCGATGCCATTCGCCAGGAGATAGTCGTTGAGCGCGGTTTCCTCCGCGATCATCGACTTGCCCTTGGTGACCACCTTCGCCTTCAGCCGCTTGCAGATATCGACGACGATCTTGTTGGCGTCCTCGGGCGTCACCGCGTAGTGCACGCGGCCGCCCGCTTCCTTCACCTTGCGCTCGTAGGCTTCGATGTAGAGATCGAGATGCGCGAGCGTGTGGTCCTTGATGTCACGGGCGCGGTCGCGCAGCGCCTCGAACTCGGGCAGCCGCGCCGCGGCGAGCCGCCGCTTGACCACGTAGTTGACCCCGACGCGCACCAGCGCCTTCTGCAATTGTGGATTGTCGAGGGCCGCGTGGGCGTTTTCCTTGAAGCGCGGCGAGGTGAGCTCGATGCTCATTCCGGCTCCCCGATCGCCGGCGCGTGGCTCATGCCGGCGAGCACCTCCGCCACGTGACGCACCGAAACGGGCTTGCCCATGCGCTGCAGCTTGCCCGCCATGTTCATCAGGCAGCCGAGATCGCCGGCGACGAGCGTGGGCGCGCCGGTCTCGGCGACGCGCAGCGCCTTCTTCTCGACGATGGCGTTGGAGACGTCGGGATACTTCACGCAGAAGGTGCCGCCGAAGCCGCAGCACACGTCGGCGTCCTGCATCTCGGCGAGCGACAGCCCGGTGACGCTGGCAAGCAGCTTGCGCGGCTGCGCCTTCACCCCGAGCTCGCGCAGGCCCGAGCAGGCGTCGTGGTAGGTGACGGTGCCGGAGTAGATGGCGTCGACGCGGTCGACGCCCATCACGTCGACGAGGAAGCTCGTCAGCTCGTGCACGCGGGCAGCAAAGTCCGCGGCGCGCGCCGTCCATACCTGATCGCCGGCGAAGAGCTCCGGGTAATGCACGCGCAGCATGCCGGCGCAGGAGCCCGACGGAGCCACCACGTATTCGTAGGGCTCGAAGGCCGCGATCACCTGTTGCGCAATGGTGCGCGTCGTCGCCCGGTCGCCGGAATTGAACGCGGGCTGGCCGCAGCAGGTTTGCTTCGGCACCTCCACGTCGCAGCCGGCGTCGGTGAGCAACTTTGCCGCGGCGAAGCCGACGCGCGGGCGGATCAGATCGACGAGGCAGGTGACGAACAGCCCGACACGCGGGCGCTCGACGGGCGCGGGTTTCATGGGCGCCGTTGTGGCCGAAGGGTGGGGGCGGTGCAAGCCCGCGTAATGTCTATGATTTACGGCGCCGCCCGCGGCGGCACCTGCGATATACTCCGCCGCTTTTCCATGGGGTTCCCATGCAACCGATCCTCGCCGCTCTCCGCACCTTCCTGCGCCTGGCGCTGCCCTACTTCCGATCCGAGGAGCGCTGGGCGGCGCGCGGGCTGCTCGCCGGCGTCGTCGTCGCCGAGTTCGGCGTGGTCTATGCCCTCGTCGCCTTCAACCAGTGGAACGCCTACTTCTTCAACGCCATCCAGGACCGCAACGCCGGGGCCTTCCTGTTCGCGCTCGTGCTGTTCATCGGCATCGCGGCGTGGACCGTGGTCGCCACCATGGCGCAGTACTTCTTCGGCCAGACGCTGATCATGCGCTGGCGGCGCTGGATGACGGCGCGCTTCGTCGGCCGCTGGATGGCCGACGGTCGCCACTACCGCATGCAGTTCCTCGACTCCGACGTCGACAACACGCACCTGCGCATCGCCAACGACATCCTCATCTTCCTCCAGCGCACCCACGACCTTGGTTACAATCTGCTCGGCAGCCTGATCGCGCTCGCCTCGTTCAGCTACATCCTGTGGGGGCTGTCGAGCATGGCACCGCTCGTGCTGTTCGGCGTCGACCTCACCTTCCCCGGCTATCTGTTCTTCATCGCCATCGCCTACGCCGGCCTCGGCACGCTGATCGCCCACTTCGTCGGCCGGCCGCTCATCCCGCTCAACTTCTTCCAGCAGCGCTACGAAAGCGATTTCCGCTTCGCCATCGCGCGGGTGTGGGACAAGGACTTCGCCGAGCCCGTGGCGCTCATGCGCGGCGAGGAGATCGAACGCGGCGTGCTCGACCGGCGCTTCTCGACGCTGGTGCGCAATTGGACGATGCTGATCCGCCGCCAGACCTGGCTCACCGCCTTCACCACCGGCTACGGGCAGATTTCGCTCGTGTTCCCCACCATGGTGGCGGCGCCGGCGTATTTCTCCGGCGCCTTCTCGCTCGGCACGCTGATCCAGGCGTCGCTCGCCTTCCAGCGGGTGGATATCGCGTTCGCCTTCTTCCTCCACTCCTACGCCCGAATCGCCGAGTGGAAGGCGTCCATGGACCGCGTGGCGCAGCTCGAGGCGGCGCTCGACCTCGTCGACCGGCCGCGCGACCCGGCGACGAGCATCATCGTGGCGAAGTCGACCGAGCCCGACCTCAAGGTCGACGACCTCGTGGTGAAGCTGCCCTCCGGCGCGCCGGTGGCGGCGCTGCCGCGCCTCGATCTTAAGCCCGGCGAGCGGGCGCTGCTCACCGGGCCGTCGGGCTCGGGCAAATCGAGCGTGCTGCGCGCGCTCGCCGGCATCTGGCCGGTGGGCAAGGGCCAGATCGAGCTTCCGGCCGGCGCCGACGTGCTGGCGCTGCCGCAGAAGGTCTATTTTCCGCTCGGCACGCTGCGCGCCGCCGTGGCCTATCCCACTCCGGCGGAGCAGATCGACGAGGAAAGACTTCACCGAGTGTTGCAGCTCGTCGGCCTCGATCATCTTGCCCAACGCCTCGACGAAGAGGCGGACTGGGGCGTGCTGCTCGCCGGCGGCGAGCAGCAGCGCATCGTGCTCGCGCGCGCGCTGCTGCGGAAACCGGATATCCTGCTCCTGGACGAGGCCACCTCCAACTTCGACGACGTCACCAGCCGCGAGCTCTACGGCCTGTTGATGCGGGAGCTGCCGCGCACCACGCTCATCTCCATCGGCCGCCCCGGCGTGCTCGCCGAGGTACACGCGCACCTGATCGCGCTCAATGCATTCTCACCCGTCCGCGCCGAAGCCGCAGCCGTCTGACCGAAAGGAAATCTCGTGAGCAAGATGAACTACTACACCGACCGCTGGCCGCTGATGATCGACATGTGCCCGTGCGACGTGCATTTCACCGATTACCTGGAAGCGCGCGGGGTCAAGAATTCCACGATCTTCCACTTCGGCTCCGGCGAGCACCACCACGTGGGCATGCGCTCCTTTGAGAACGGGCTGAACAACGCCGTGCTCGGCATCACCGCGTCGGTGGAGGAAGAAGCGGCCTACGTGAAGCTCGCGATCGAGAACCCGAAGCTGTCGAAGAGCTACAAGTGCTTCTTCGGCGACATCTACCTGCTCGAGCCGCGGCTATTGCCCGAGTTCGACGTGGTGACGCTCGTTTCACCTATGCGAGTTCTGGGGCCCGGAGGCTCTCGCCTACGGCGCCATGACCGACCGGCAGATGCTCGACATGATGACCGACCACGTGAGGCCGGGCGGGCTCGTCCTCTTCTACATGAAGAGTCGAAGCTTCGACCGCGCCACGCCCGTCATCGCCGAATGGGCGAAGGACAAGCCGGTGGAGAAGCTCGAGGAGTTCAAGACGCTCTTGGTGTATCGCAAGAAGGGCTAGGCCCCGTCTGCTGCGATCAGAACAAGAAGTACAGCAGGATGATGATCGGGATCGGAACTCCGATTAGCCAGAGAAGAAGGCCGCGACCCATGGCGTGCTCCTATTCAATGGAAGCCCGCCCTCCAGATGGAGAACAGGCTTCAAGGCGTTGCTCGTGGGCACACAACGCGTAAGGCGCGCTCTCGTTCCGTCCTGTGCTGGACTCGAATATCGGCTTTCCCGTCAAACTATCGGTCGCCGCACAATAATTCCACAAGTTACAGGCGTAAGTCCTGACTCATCGACAGGTTGCAACTCTAGTAATCTAACCAGATACTAGAACAGTTTGATCCGAGCGTTGCGACCCCGATTTGGAGAATAATTCGGGTGGAGGCCGGGACTAATGAACTCGTTCCAGATTTT
The DNA here is from genome assembly GCA_963792635.1 of uncultured Alphaproteobacteria bacterium. GTDB lineage: Bacteria > Pseudomonadota > Alphaproteobacteria > Rhizobiales > Xanthobacteraceae > DATNNN01. Next base: position 1,217,683 of record CAWBWX010000001.1, on the reverse strand, counting down.
GTTTCTAACAGTGGCATTAAGTGGTGCTGCGGGCGGGCTAGCAAATCACTTAATTCTACCTCTCGCCGCTAACGAGACGCGGAATATAAGCAGATTGGTCCGCTTTATTTTTGCCGGTGCGATTGTCGCTTTCACGGTTCCCTTGGTGCTTAGTCTTGCGCAAAGTTCGCTTACCAAGACAATTCTCGAGCACAAGAGCGGCCAAGGAAATTTAGAGTACGCTTATGTCGAACTGCTAATTTTGGCTGGATTATGTATTATCGCCGCGTTCGCCTCCCGTCGCTTCATGGAAACGCTTACTGATCGAGTGCTTGACCAAGTTCAGCAAGCCGACAAGCGGGCACGCAAGGCGCAACAAACCGCGGTCGGCGCCGATAAGAAGGCCGAAGAGGCCGTTGAAAAAGCAGAGTTGAGTGAGGAGGGGGTCGACCGAGTAATGGAGGCGCAGGCTGTGGAGAGAATTGGGCGCCCATCGGGGAAGCAGCAAGTCGTTCTACCAATAACAACCATAGAAGAGGTTCCAATATCAACTATAGAGGAGGTTCAACAAACGCTAACAGATGAAGAAAAAGCAATATTGCGCGCGGCCGGCCACTATACGACGCGAACCCTAACAGGTGTAGCCAGGGACGCGCATGTTCCAAGATCCGAGGTTGGCGAAATTATCGACCGACTCGTTGAGAAAGGGGCGATCTCATATACCACGTCAGCGAACACTGGCGGCCCCCGGGTCCAATTGACCCCTCTTGGCACCACGGTTCTAAACACCACATTGCGGGGTTCGCAGGAAATTGAAAAGGAATTTCCGCATTTAACTACAACCCAGAAGTCGGAGTAGATAGGTGCGCGGAGGTGATGATCGCGCTTTACCGACGTGGGGAGTGTAGCGTCTAGGGAATGGTACAGCTGGGTGGACTCGAACCACCGACCTCCTGATCCACAGTCAGGCGCTCTAACCAACTGAGCTACAGCTGCATAGCCGACGCGGGCGGAAGCTATGGCGAAGGGCGGCGCGAGACAAGCCGTCCCCGGCCCGCGAAAACCGCCGAACTCTAGGCTCAATTCGTGTAGAGAATATGGATCAAGGGACAGGCTTCACCAAGGGAGACGTACACATGCGGCGGGTTCGCAGCGAGGGATGGGTAAAGCAAATTATGCCGGCACGGCGCGGCTTTTTGGCCGTCCTGGGTGGCGGCGGTGGCGGCGCTGGCGCTGACCACGGGCGGCGCCGCGGCGCAGGCGATCAAACAGATCCCGCTCAGCGAGAAGCAGGTCGAAGGCTTCATCGCCGCCCAGAAGGACATGGCGGCGGTGACCGAGAAGATGCAGGGCAGCACGGCGGACAAGCCCGACCCCAAGATTCAAGCCGAGCTGGAGACGGCGGCCAAGAAGCACGGCTTCGCGAGCTTCGCCGAGTATGACGACGTCGCCGCCAACATTTCCATCATTCTGGCCGGCATCGACCCGCAGACCAAGAAGTTCAGCGAGCCGCGCGAGGCTATCCTCAAGGAGATCGAGGAAGTGAAAAAGGACAAGTCCATCCCGGCGAAGCAGAAGAAGCCGATGCTCGACGAGCTGAACGCGGCGCTGAAGAGCGCCGAGCCCATCAAGTTCCGAGACAACATCGCGCTGGTGACGAAGTACGCCGACAAGCTCGACGCCGTGCTGCAGTAGCGCGCCGCGGGAGAGCAAAAAAAAGAGCCCGGGCGCGCGGCCCGGGCTCTTTCATTTCAAACGCGACGCCACGCTCTACTGGGTCTTGAAGGTCTTGCTGACGCCGGCCTTGATCGGCTCGGCGGCGTCGGTCTGCACCTTGGTGGCGAGCGAGGAGAGTTCCTTGCTCTGCGCGGTGAGCGCGTCGAACTGCCTGCGCGCGTGGGTCGCCGAAAGCTCGACCGCCTCCGACAGCGTCTTCACGCCCATCAGCTGCTGCACGTAGTCGAACGAGGCGTTGGTGTTGGCGCGCAATGCGTCGAGCGCCTTGAGATTGAACTCGGCCGCGCCCTTGGACGCGGTCGCGTAGGTGTCCTCGAGGATGTTGGTGGCGTCCTCGGCCGCGGTCTTGATGCGGTCGTAGGCGTCCTTGGCCTGCTGCACGCCCTTCTCGGCGAACTCGCGCACCGCCTCGGGCACTTCCAGGGTGGGCACGTCGAACTTGGGCGTCTCGAACTTGGGCGCGCCCGTCGGCTTGAAGGATTTCTTCGGGGTCTGGATCTCGCTCATGGGGGTCCTCGCTATCAGGTGTGCCGGGAAGGGTTCGCCCCCTCCCGTCTCTCCCTCACGAAGACCTCTAGCAGAGTTTATTGTGCGTTGCAACATATTTCTTCGCAACGCACAAGTATCAGGGATTCCCTGGTTTTGCCCTGTTTGCGGCGGAGCTCGCCGCCTGGCCAGCGGTGGCGCCGATGGCCTTGGCCTGTTCGGCGAACGCCTTCATCTGCGTCTGGGCGAACTCCGCCTGCAACCGCATGATCTCCATGGGGTCGCGGGCCTGGACCAGCTTCTCCACGAAGCCGAAGGCGGCCGCCACGTTGTCCTCGGTGAAGCCCATTACGGTGCGGCTGAGCTCCTTGGCGCCGCCTTGCACCGCGTCGGCCGAGCCTTCGGCCGCCGACAGCGTCTTGGTGGCGGCATCCATGTAGGTCTGAAAGGCCTTGCGCGCCTGCTCGACGCTGCGTTCGGCAAAAGCCCGCATTTCTGGTGTGATTTCCATGCCTGGAGTAGCCATTGGTTCTCTCCCTGAACGCCCCCTGCCGCCGCCCTTATGACGGTAAACGCTGGCGGGGTTGTCCACAACACAATCCGCCGTCCCCGCTATTAACCCTCGATCCCGACGAAAGCTCCCTCATGGGTCCGTTGCCGTGGATTTCCCGGGCTTATCGAACTACACACTCGGTAAAGCCGTAAAGCCGAACAGCGGCGGCGCAGGGACGTGGGGTAATGCTGAAAGACAAAGCGCTGGCGCAGCTTCTCGCTGCGGCCGAGCCGTTCGTCGATCCGGCGCGGCCCGTCTTTGCGCTGTTTGACAGCGCCGGCCGGCTCCTCCACGCGAGCGATACCGCGGCGGCGCTCTTTGGCCCCGCCGATACCCTCACCGCCCTTTCCCCCGGCGCCGCTGCCGCCGTCGGCGCACTGGAGGACGGCGAAACCGAAATTCCCTTCGGCGTGCTGCGCATCAAGCTCCGCCGCATCACCGCCAAGCGCGACACCGCCATCCTCGCCACCATCGCAGCGCCGGCGCGTCCGGCGCCGCCGCCGGAGCCAGAACCGGCGGTGGCGGAAGAGATCGAAGCCGAGCCATCCGCACCCGCTGCGGAGAATGCCGCGCCGGTGCGCGCGACGCAGCCGAGCCGGCCGCCCACCCGCTTCGTCTGGCAGACCGACGCCGCGGGACGCTTCGTGAGCGTCTCGCCCGACCTCGCCGCCGTGGTGGGCGCGGCACAAGCCCAACTCGCCGGCCTCGACTGGGCCGCCGCCGCCGAGCGCTTCGGCGTCGCCGACGCGGACAAGGTGACGGCGGCGACCGCCAAGCGCGACACCTGGTCGGGCATCACCGTGCTGTGGCCGCTCGCCGAGTCCGAATGGGCGCGGCCGATCGACCTCGCCGCACTCCCGGTGTTCGACCGCGAGCACCATTTCCTCGGCTACCGCGGCTTCGGCGTGTTTCGCGAAGCCGTGCCGCACGCGCGACCCAAGCCAAAGGCGGCGCCGCCCGAACCCGTCGCCGCACAACCGGAGCCCGCGCCCGCGGCGCCCGAGCCGCCGGTCCTGCAAAGCGCGGTAGTGCCGGAGAACGTGGTGCGGCTCAGGCCCGGCAGCGCCGAGCCGCGCCGGCCGTCGCTGACGGCGAGCGAGCATCACGCCTTCCGCGAGATCGCGCGGGCGCTCGGGGCCCGCATCGAGGGCGTCGACGAGGCGCCGGTGCAGCCGGCGGAGCCCGAGGAAAAACGCACCGCGCCGATGCCGCGTGCCGTGCCGACGGCGCCGTTGCGCGACGCCATCCCGCCCGCCGCCGGCAACGGCGAGCGCGCCGTGCTCGACCGCCTGCCGCTCGGCGTCGTGGTGCATCGCGGCGACCGCATGCTCTACGCCAACCGCACGCTGCTCGACTGGCTCGGCCTCGACAGCACCGACGCGCTCGGCGAGGCCGGCGGCCTCAACCGTCTCTTCGCCGGCGGGCCGGCGCTCGATCCCAACGAGGACACGAGCCGGGTGCTCGCCATCTCCGGCCGCGAAGGCGAGCCGATCCCGGTGGAGGCGCGCCTGCTCACCGCCCCGTGGGAAGGCGAGACGGCGCTCGTCTACGTGCTGCGGCGCGCCGGTGCCGGGCTCGACGAGCGGCTGGAGGCGAGCGGTCTCGCGCTGCGCGCGGCGGAGGCCACCGCCCGCGAGATGCGCGCCATGCTCGACACCGCCACCGACGGCGTCATCATCCTCGACCGCCAGGGCCGCATCCATGGGCTCAACCGCTCGGCGGAGGCGCTGTTCGGCTTCGACTCCCACGAGGTCGAAGGCCAGAGCTTCCAGATGCTGTTCGCGCCGGAGAGCCATCGCGCCGCCGCCGACTATCTCGACGGCGTCGCCTCCGGCGGCGTCGGCAGTCTTCTCAACGACGGCCGCGAGGTGATCGGCCGCGTGCGCGAGGGCGGGCTGATTCCGCTGTTCATGACGCTCGGCCGCATCGGCGAGAACGCGGAGAAATTCTGCGCCGTGTTCCGCGACATTAGCCAATGGAAGCGGGCGGAAGAGGACCTGATCGAGTCGCGCCGCCAAGCGGAGCGCACGAGCTCGGCAAAATCCGATTTCCTGGCGAAGATCATCTCACGAGATCCGCACGCCGCTCAACGCCATCATCGGCTTCGCCGAGGTGATGATGGACGAGCGCTTCGGCACCGATCGGCAACGAGCGCTACCTGCAATACGTCAAGGACATCCACACCTCGGGCCAGCATCTGATCTCGCTGGTCAACGACCTGCTCGATCTATCCAAGATCGAGGCGGGCAAGCTCGATCTCGCCTTCGGCCGCGTCGACCTGAACGACATGGCGCGCCAGTGCATGAGCATCATGCAGCCGCAGGCGAACCGCGAGCGCATCATCATCCGCTCGTCGCTGGCGCCGGACTTGCCGGAGGTCGTGGCGGACGCGCGCTCGATCCGCCAGATCGTGCTCAATCTCCTTTCCAACTCGGTGAAGTTCACGCCGCCGGGCGGCCAGGTGATCGTGTCGACCATGCTCGCCGACACCGGCGAGGTTTACCTGCGCGTGCGCGACACCGGCGTCGGCATGTCGGAGACCGAGATCGCGACGGCGCTCGAGCCGTTCCGCCAGCTCTCTACCGTGAGCCGCGCGCGCGGCACGGGCCTCGGCCTGCCGCTGACCAAGGCGCTGGTGGAGGCGAACCGGGCGAGCTTCACCATCAAGAGCGCGGTGAGCTCGGGCACGCTCGTCGAGATCGCCTTCCCGTCGACGCGGGTTCTTGCCGAGTAGTCAGCGGCCACAAGCTGGACGAAAGGCATCTTTTTCTCATTGACGGCCGCCCGGCTTTTTGCAAAAAATGTAGTAAGAACAATAGTTTATAACGGTTCCAAAGTACGGGGACGCCGAAGCGATGATCGTCTGTTCCTGCAACGTGCTGTCCGACGCGCAAGTGCGCGAGACCGTGAACGCGGCCGCGGCGCGCACCGCCGGCCAGGTCTACCGTTGCCTCGGCTGCAGCCCCCAGTGCGGGCGCTGCGTGCGCACCATCCGCGCCATCATGGACGACGCGCTCGGCCGCGCCTGCAACATCTGCGACACGCCCTGCCCGCTGAACCCGGCCGAGTAAGCCGGGCCTCCCTCATCCCGAATGCAAACGGGACGCCGCGCGGTTGGCGCGACGTCCCGGCAGTCTTGATCCCGTGAACGCGCCGCGTAAACGGCGCGGCGGCTTACTTGCCCTTCCAGCCTGCCTCGCGGCTGCAGGCTTCCTGGATGCGCGGGTTCGCCCGCTGCCGGTTGTGGACTTCGCTTTAGAATGATTCTAAGTTCTGCGGTCAAGCACAAGAGGCGATTCATGAAGGGCGATCCGAAGGTCATCGACTATCTGAACCGCGGTCTGCGGTCGGAGCTCACCGCTATCAACCAGTATTGGCTGCACTTCCGCATGCTCGACAACTGGGGCTTCGAAGAGCTCGCCAAGAAGTGGCGCGAGGAATCCATCGAGGAGATGCACCACGCCGATCGCTTCGTCGACCGCATCCTGTTCCTCGAGGGCTTTCCCAACCTGCAGGTGCTCGACCCGCTGCGCATCGGCCAGACCGTGAAGGAAATCCTCGAGAGCGATCTCGCCGCCGAGCATGACGCGCGCTCGCTCTACCAGGAGGCCGCCACCTATTGCCAATCGGTCAAGGATTATCCCTCGCGCGAGCTGTTCGAGGACCTGATGCAGGACGAGGAGGGCCACATCGACTTCCTCGAGACCCAGCTCGAGCTCGTGAACCGCATCGGCATCGAGCTCTACTCCCAGGCCCACGTCGGCGGGCTCGAGAAGATCGAGCCGAAGAAATAGCTCACCGCCACTTTTTTCGGGGCGTCGGCTCGATGGCCGGCGCCCCTGGTCTTTTTAACTCTTCCAGATTGCGCGCGCCCTGGAATCATTCTAAGATATTGAAATTGCAACGATAATTGGTTGACGCGGCGGCCCCGCTCCCTGATCCTCCCGCCACGAGGAGGACCCTGCTCATGAAATCCGTTTGCCTGCGCGTGATCGCGCTTGCCGGCGCCGCGCTGATCCCGGCCGCGGCGCTCGCCCAGTCGGGCGAGGTCAACGTCTACACCTACCGCGAGACCAAGCTGATCCAGCCGCTATTCGACGCCTTCACCGCCGACACCGGCGTCAAGGTCAACGTCATCTCGGCGAGCTCCGGCCTCGACCAGCGCATCAAGGCGGAAGGCGCCAACAGCCCCGCCGACGTGCTGCTCACCGTCGACATCGGCCGCGTCCAGGACGCCATGCGCGCCGGCATCACCCAGCCGATCCGCTCCGCCGTTCTCGACAAGGTGGTGGCGCCACCATACCGCGACCCGGACGGCCACTGGTACGGCATCTCCATGCGCGCGCGCGTGGTCTACGCCTCCAAGGAGCGCGTGCCGCAGGGCGCGATCACCTACGAGGAGCTCGCCGACCCGAAGTGGAAGGGCAAGATCTGCATCCGCTCCGGCCAGCACATGTACAACAACGCGCTGTTCGCCGCCTACATCGCCCACCACGGCGTGGAAAAGGTGGAAGCCTGGCTGCGCGGCCTCAAGGCCAATCTCGCGCAGAAGCCGTCGGGCGGCGACCGCGAGGTGGCGCGCGATATCGCGGCGGGCAAGTGCGACATCGGAATCGGCAACACCTACTACTGGGCGCTGATGCTCAACAAGGAAGCCGAGCGCAAGCCGTGGGCGCAGGCGACCAAGGTGATCCTGCCGACCTTCCAGGGCGGCGGCACGCACATGAACCTCTCCGCCGTGGTGCTCGCCAAGCACGCGCCGAACAAGGCGAACGCGCTGAAGCTCATCGAATGGCTGGTGGGCGAGAAGGCGCAGCACATGTACGCTGAGATCAATTACGAGTATCCGGTGCGCTCCGGCATCGAGATCAACTCCACGCTCGCGAGCTACGGCGCGCTCACCCCCGACACCATCCCGCTCGCCAAGATCGCCGAGCACAAGGCGGCCGCCGCCAACCTCGTGGATAAGGTCGGCTTCGACAATTGAGCCGATGACCATAGAAAACCTCGCCGCCGAGCGGCGGAGGCCGGGCGCCCACTGGAACGCGACCCTCCTCGCGGTCGGCGCCATTCCGCTCGCCGTGGGGCTCTTGGCGCTCGCGCCGTTCGTCAGCCTGGCGGTGATCGCGCTCGGCGACTCCGGCGACATCTGGGGCCATCTCGCCCGCTACGTCCTGCCGGAAGCCTTCACCCAGACGGCGCTGCTCCTCGCCGGCGTCGCCGTGGTGACCATCGTGGTCGGCGCCGGCACCGCCTGGGCGGTGACCACCTTCCAGTTCCCCGGCCGCGATCTCCTCACCTGGCTGCTGCCGCTGCCGCTCGCCATCCCCACCTACATCGTCGCCTACGTCTACGTGGACATCCTGCACGCGCTCGGGCCGGTGCAGACGGGCTTGCGCGCCCTGTTCGGCTGGCGCTCGGCCGCCGACTACTGGTTCCCCGACGTGCGCTCGCTCGGCGGCGCCATCTTCGTCATCGGCTTCGTGCTCTATCCGTACGTCTATCTCGCCGCCCGCGCGATGTTTCAGACGCAGGGCGCGATCTATTCCGAGGCGGCGCGCGTTCTCGGCGCCCGGCCGTGGCGGCTCGCACGCGCCATCACGCTGCCGCTGGCGCGGCCGGCGATCGCGGTGGGCCTCGCGCTGGCGCTGCTCGAGACGCTGAACGACATCGGCGCGAGCGAGTACCTCGGCGTGCAGACGCTGACGCTCGCGATCTTCACCACCTGGCTCAACCGCGGCAGCCTCGCGGGCGCCGCGCAGATCGCTTGCGTCATGCTGCTCATCGTGGCGACGCTGGTGGCGCTCGAGCACTACGGCCGTCACGGGCGGGTCTTCGCCGCCTCGCCGCAGGACGCCCGCCTCGCCTCGCGTGTCGCGCTCGCCGGACCGGGACGGTGGATCGCCGCGGCGCTCTGCTTCCTGCCGGTGGTGATCGGCTTCTTATTGCCGGCCGGTTACCTCGCGAGCGAGGCGATCGGGCGCGGCCTTATCGCCGGCTTCGACGCCGCTCTCGTCCGCCACGCGGCGACCACCGTCGGCCTTGCCGCCGGCGCGACGGCGCTCGCGGTGGCGCTCGGCTTTTCCGCCGTCGCGGCGCAACGTTACGCCCGCCATCGCCTGGCGGCGGCAGGCGTGGCCGCGGCGAGCGTGGGCTACGCCATCCCGGGCACGGTGCTGGCGCTCGGGCTGCTCGCGCCGCTAGTGCTGGTGGACGAGGCGATCAACTGGGTGAGCCGCGCGCTCGGCGGCCCCGGCGTCGGCCTTCTGTTCGCGGGCTCGGTGGCGGCGCTGATCGTCGCCTACGTCATCCGCTTCCTCGCCATCTCCATCGGCTTTGCACAAGCGGGCTTCGCCCGCATCGCGCGCGAGTTCGACGACACGGCGCGCATGCTGGGCGCCGGCCCCGCGACGGTGGCGCGCACCATCCACCTGCCGCTGGTGCGCGGCGCCATGTGGAGCGCGGCGCTCCTGATTTTCGTCGATTGCCTGAAGGAGCTGCCAGCTACGCTGCTCTTGCGCCCGCTCAACGTGGAGACGCTCTCCACCTACATCTACCAGTTCGCCACCCGCGGCTCGTTCGAGGAGGGCGCGCTCGCGGCGCTAATCATCGTCGCCGCCGGCATCGTGCCGGTAATCCACATCACCCGCAGCGTGGACGTGGGCGCCTTCCTCGGCGACAACGGCAACGGCCGGCGCCGCTCGCTCAGCTCTTGAGCTCGGCCAAGTCCTTGTAGAGCGCGAGCGCCTCGGGGTTGGCGAGCGCCTCGGTATTCTTGACGGGCCGGCCGTGCACCACGTCGCGCACCGCGAGCTCGGTGATCTTGCCCGAGCGGGTGCGCGGGATATCGGTGATCTGGATGAGCTTCGCCGGCACGTGGCGGGGCGAGGCGCCCTCGCGGATCTTCTTCCTGATGCGGTCGGTGAGCGCGGCATCGAGCTTCACGCCCTCGCGCAGGCGCAAGAAGAGAACGATGCGCACGTCGTGGTCCCAGTCTTGGCCGATGGCGATCGATTCCATCACCTCCGGAATCTGCTCCACCTGGGCGTAGATCTCGGCGGTGCCGATGCGCACGCCACCCGGGTTCAGCGTGGCGTCGGAGCGACCGTGGATGATGAGGCCGCCGTGCCGAGTCCATTCGGCGAAGTCGCCGTGGCACCAGACGCCGGGGAAGCGCTCGAAATAGGCGGCGCGGTATTTCTTGCCGTCCGGGTCGTTCCAAAACATCACCGGCATGGACGGAAAGGGCTTGGTGCAAACGAGCTCGCCGCGCTCCCTCTCGATGTGCTTGCCCGCTTCCGACCACACGTCCACGGCCATCCCGAGGCCCGGCCGCTGCAGCTCGCCCTTCCACACCGGCGAGGTGGGGTCGGCCATGGCGAAGGAAGCGACGAGATCGGTGCCGCCGGAGATCGAGGCGAGGTGCACGTCTTGCTTGATCGAGCGGTAGACGAACTCGAAGCTCTCGGGCGCGAGCGGCGAGCCGGTCGAGGTCATGAGCCGCATGGAGGAAAGGTCGTGGGTCTTGATCGGCTCGAGGCCGGATTTCTTCACCGCGTCGATGTACTTCGCCGAGGTGCCGAACACATTGATCTTGGCCGCGTCGGCAAAGTTGAACAGCGCCTCGGGCCCGGGCGCGAACGGCGAGCCGTCGTAGAGGCAGAGCGTGGCGCCGCAGCCCAAGCCCGACACCAGCCAGTTCCACATCATCCAGCCGAGCGTGGTGAAATAGAACATGCGCTCGCCTTCGCGCAGGTCGGCGTGCAGCCGGTATTCCTTCAGGTGCTGGATGAGCGTGCCGCCGGCGCCGTGGACGATGCACTTCGGCACGCCGGTGGTGCCCGAGGAATAGAGAATATAGACCGGGTGGTTGAAGGGTAGCCGCTTGAAGGTCACGGGCTTGGCGGCATGGGGCGCGATGAACTTTTCAAGGGTTACCGCGCGCGGCAGTTTGCTGGCCACCGCCTCCGCCTCGCCCACGAACGGCACGATGACCACGCTCCCGGCGCTCGGCAGCCGCTCGACGATGCCTTTAAGCTTGCCCGCCATCTCGATCTTCTTGCCCGCGTACCAGTAGCCGTCGCAGCTGACGAAAACCTTGGGCGCAATCTGGCCGAAGCGGTCGAGCACGCCGCGCTCGCCGAAATCGGGCGAGCACGAAGAGAAGACGGCGCCGAGCGAAGCCGTCGCCAGCATGACGGCGGCGGCTTCCGGCATGTTGGGCAGCATGGCCGCCACGCGATCACCGACGCCGACGCCCGCCGCCGCGAGTGCCTGCTGCAGCCGCGACACGAGCTGGTCGAGCGCGGCGAAGCTCATGGTGCGCTCGGCCTTGTCCTCGGCGCGAAAGATGAAGGCGGGCGTGTCGTCGTGCCGGCGCATCAAGTTCTCGGCGAAGTTGAGCGTGGCGTCGGGGAAGAACTTGGCCCCGGGCATCGCCTCGCCGTCGACGACGCGGCGGCGACCCTTGTCGCCGACGATGCCAGCGAAATCCCACACCGCGTCCCAGAACTCGCCGCGGTTTTCGACCGACCAGGTGTGCAACTCCGGATAGGCCCCGAGGCTGAGCCCATACCGACGATTGACCATGTCGCGGAAGGCGACGAGCTGGCTCGCCTGCGCGCGCGCCGGGCTCGGCGCCCACAGCGGTTTTTCCGCCTCGGCCATCGCTACCTCACTGACGTTGCAAATGAATTCATAGCGTTTAGCATTGGCCTTGTCAGGCCATCAAAGCGTCACAGAGCGAACCCAAGGCTTCCCTCCCCGGCGCCCGAAAGCCCCGGCCCCCGATCACAACCGTAGCGGTCCCGCTTTGAGCAGACTTCACCCGCATGCAGCGTATGGCCGTCGCCGTCGGCGCCGCGGTCATCCTTGCCGCGGCGGGGCTTGTGGCATTGCCCTACCTGGTATCGAAGCAGGAAATCCGCGCCGCCGTCACCCGGGCGCTCATGGCGGCCACCGGCGTCACCCCGCGCATCAGCGGCGACGTGCGCCTGGTCATGCTGCCGCGGCCCACCGTGCGCCTCGATGAGCTCCGGCTCGACGACGGCGGACGCGCCGGCTTCTCGGCGGGCTCGGTGCAGGCGACGGTGCAACTCCTGCCGCTCCTGGTGGGCGCGATCGAAATCGGCTCCATCACCTTCGAGCGGCCGCATATCGCCATCGAGGTGCGCGGCGACCGTGCCTTCGTGCTGGGTCTCCCGCTCAAGCCGCCCGGCGAGCGGGCGGAGCTCCCCGAAATCCGCATTGTCGACGGCACCCTCGACCTCAAGCTCGACGACGCCGGTCATGGCGAAACCCTGTCGGCGCTCGATGCGGCGCTGGCCTGGTCGGGCAACGGAATGGCCGTCACCGGCTCGTTCCGCTGGCGGGGCGTTACCACCGCCGCGAGCCTCACCATCGCCGATATCGCGGCGCTCGGCCGCGGGGCGCGCTCGCCGCTGCGGCTGCGTCTCGACGCCGGTGCGCTGCGGCTCGGCTTCGACGGCGGCATCGCCTTCCGCAACGGCCTGCAGGGCGAGGGCGTGATGGCCGCCGACGGCGCCTCGCTGCGCCGGGCGCTCACGTGGTTCTCGATCGAGCCGCCGACCCACGGCGGCTTCGGCGCGTTTTCGCTCAAGGCCAACGCCGCGCTTACGCCTGCGGCGCTGTCCTTGTCCGGCCTTGCCGTCGAGCTCGATGGCAATCGCGCCGAAGGCGGCGTGACGCTCAAGCGCGAAGCCGGACGCACGCTTATCCAGGGGACGCTGGCGAGCGAAAGCGCCGACTTCACCCGCTACGGCCGCGACGGCGCCAAGGAGGCGGACGGCCGCGACGTCCTGCGCGCGCCGATCAACGTCGGTACCTTCTCGGTGCTCGACCTTGACCTGCGCCTGTCGGCGCGCAAGGCGCAATTCGGCGCGATCGCGCTCGAGCGCGTGGCGCTTGCCGCCCGCCTCAAGGGCGGCGAGCTCGCGCTTTCGGTGGGCGAGGCGGCTTTGTTCGGCGGCACGCTGAAAGGCAACGTCACGCTAGCGCCGGCCGGCGCCGCCGCCGCAATCAAGCTCGACGCCAGCCTCGCCGCCTTCGACGTGGAACGCGCCATGGGCGAAACCGTGGGTTTCAAGCCGCTCGACGGCAAGGGCACCATGGAAGTGGCGGTCGAGGGTAGCGGCGACAGCCTGCGGGCGATGCTGCGCAATCTTTCCGGCGAAGGGCGCATCGGCGTCGAGCGCGGGGCGCTCATCGGCATCAACGTCGGCGACGTGCTCCGCCGCATCGACCGGCGGCCGCTCGGCTCCTTCGATTTCCGCGGCGGGCGCACCCCGTTCGACCGCCTGACGGCGCGGCTCAAGGTGGCCGACGGCAAGCTCAGCCTGGAGGAGGCGCGGATCGACAGCCCGCAGGTGCGCGTGACGCTCGCCGGCGCCGTCTCCGTGGCGCGCCGCGACCTCGATCTGCACGGCACCGCGAGCCTGGCGCGGCCCGGCACCAATTTCGACCTGCCGTTCTTGGTAGTGGGCTCGTGGCAGAACCCGTCGGTGATCCCCGACGCCGAGGCGCTGATCCTGCGCTCGGGCGCCGCGGCGCCGCTACTCGAGGGCGTGCGCGGCAAGAACGCCGCGGGCGCGGTGCGTTCGGTGATCGATTCGCTGACCGGACGGAAGTCCGACGCGCCGCCACCCATTGAACCCGCGACACCCAAGCAGTAAGTCCACAGCGTACTTGCGCGCCTGCGGCCGCCGTATCATGGTGCGGCCGATTTCCTCCTCGCATTCGCGCCCGCCGGATCCCCTTCCCGCCATGCTTTTCCGTCAGCGTTTTCCGGCGGCCTCGGTCGCGCTCCTGCTTGCGCTCGCGCTTCCCGCCAACGCCGACGATAAGCTCACCATCACGCTCTCCCCGCGCGGCCTTGCCGCCGGCGACAAGCCGCTGCCGCCCGGCGCGACGGCGAGCGTGCGCGTGACCGTGCAGAACAATGGGGCGGGCCTGCTCGCGCGCATTCATCTCAAGGGCGCGATCGAGGGCCTCAAGGCCGATAACCAGGCGGGCTGGCGTGTAGACGGCGATGGCTTTAGCGCCGACATCGCTCGCCTTGCCGCTGGCGACAAGGTCGAACGCAATTTCAGCGCTCGGGTCGAGGCACCGCCGTTGTTGCCCGCCAACGCGCGCATCTCGATCGATGCCAAGAGTGAGGAGGGCGGAAACGCCGACGCCAAACTGCTCATCGTGGTCGCGGATTGCGCCGGCGCCTACCGCGCCCGCCTCGCCCCGATCCGCGCCGAGCAAATCGCCGCGGTGCGGAAGCTCGCGGAGGAAATCCGCAAGCCCGAGCCGGGCCTGCCGCGCGGGCGTCTCTTCCCCGCGACCGGCGCCCGCAGCGGTCCACTCGCCAACGCCGAACGGCTGGCGGCGCAGTTCACGGCCACGGGCGGTGCCGACACCGAGCTCGCCAAGGAGGGCATGCGTTGGCTCGTGCTGCGCACGACCGCCGAGCTCGGCAACTACGTGACCCAGGACAAGAACCCGGGGCTGTGCACCGGCGTCATGGAGCTTCTGCCCATCTACCGGACCTCGCTCGCGCCGCTGACGCGGCGGCTCGAGGCGATCTCCAACGGCGCGAAAATCGCGCTCGCTGCGGCGCGCGAGGAGATGAAGGCCGAGGACGACGATCTCGCACGCATGGCGCGACGCATCGCCGACAAGGTGGGCGTGGAAGGGGCCGAGGACGGCGCTTCGGTGTTCGCCATCCTCACTAAGACCAACGATTTCCTCGCCGACAAGAACAAGAAGCCCGAGGCCGACGATGCCCGCGCGCTCTCGCTCGTCGAGACCGCGGCGTGGCTCGCCGCGGCGGGCAGGCGCGCCGACGGCCTTGCCGCCGCATTCAACGGCACGCTCGCCGCCATTGCCACCGCGCACAAGGACACCTGCGTCTGCGCCTACTGACGCGGGCTCGGTACTGGGTCGTCGGCGAGGTGGGCGAACATCAGGTGGTCCTGCCAGATTCCGGCGATGCAGAAATACTGCCGCGCGTAGCCTTCGTGCACGAAATTGAGCTTCTCCAGGAGGCGCACGGACGCTGTGTTGTTGGGCAGGCACCCCGCCTCCAGGCGGCGAACGCGCAGCTGCTCGTGCGCGAAGGGGATCAGGGCGGCCACCGCCGCCGTCATGTGGCCCTTGCGCGCGTAAGGCGCGCCGATCCAGTAGCCGAGGTTCGCCGCCTGGGCGACGCCGCGGCGCACGTTCGACAGCGTCACCCCGCCGATCAGTGCCCGGTCGGCGCTGCGGAAGATCAGGAAGGGATAGCCGAGATCCTCGCGCATCTCGCGGGCGTTGCGCCGCATGCGGCGGCGGTAGGCGCCGCGGGTGAGATCGTCGGCGGGCCAGGTGGGCTCCCACGGGGTGAGGAACGCGCGGCTCTCGGCGCGCAGCCGTGCCCACTCGGTGAAGTCGGCCATCTGCGGCATGCGCAAGTACACGCCGCTGCCCTCCAGCACGGGCAACGGCTCCGACCAAACCACCGAACGGAAGAGCGCCATCTCGAGAAGAACTTCGCGCCTCAGGCGGCGCGGCGACCGAGACTTTCCGCCATGCGCGCCGCCAATTCAAGACCGCGGCCGGGACCGAGACCGGCGAAGGTGGGCCTGCCGCCCTTGACCAGCGCCCGCCCGGCGTTGCGCGCGTCCTCCACGGTAACGGCGTCGATCTTGGCGATCAGCTCCTCCAGCGGAATCGGCCGGCCGAAGGCGAGGATCTGCCGGGCGATCTGCTCGGCGCGCATGGACGGCATCTCGAGCGCGGTGACCATGCCGACCTTCATCTGCGCCTTGGCGCGCGCCACCTCGGCGGCGCTCGCCGTCTCCGCGGCGCTGGCGAGCTGGTCCACAACCACCTGCATGAGCTCGCCAGTGTCGCCCGGATCGGTGCCGGCGTAAACGCCGAACAGGCCGACGTCGGAATACGGCGAATGGAACGCGGAGATGGAATAGCAGAGGCCGCGCTTCTCGCGCGCCTCCTGGAACAGCCGCGACGACAGCCCGCCGCCGAGGAGGCTGGTGAACACCTGCAGCGCGTAGAACTCGGGCGCGTGATAGGAGCGGCCCTCGAGACCGAGCACGAGATGCACCTGCTCAAGATCGCGGGCGCCCATCTCGATGCCGCCGCCGTAGTGGGCAGGCTGCGGCGGCGGCGGCGCCGCGTCCTGCACGCTGGCCAAGAGCCGCGTCACCTCGGCGACGATGGCCGCGTGCTCGACGGCGCCGGCGGCGGCCACGATCATGCGCTCACCGCGGTAGCGCGCGGCGAGATAGCCGCGCAGCCGCTCGGGCGTGAACGACCGCACGCTCGTGGGCGTGCCGAGAATCGGCCGGCCCATGGGCTGGCCGGGAAACGCCTGCCTCTGGAATAAATCGAACACGAGATCGTCCGGCGTGTCGGAGGCCGCCCCGATCTCCTGGACGATGACGTTCTGCTCCCGCGCAAGCTCGGCCGGATCGAAGGCGGGCTCGGTAAGGATATCGCACAGGATGTCGAGGCCGAGCGGCACGTGCTCACCGAGCACGCGGGCGTAGTAGGCGGTGGCCTCGATTGAGGTGCCGGCGTTGAGGTCGCCACCCACGGCCTCGATCTCTTCCGCGATGGTGCGGGCGTCGCGGCGGCGCGTGCCCTTGAACGCCATGTGCTCCAAGAGGTGCGAGATGCCATGCTCGGTCTCCGCCTCGTGGCGGGAGCCGGCGCCGACCCAGATGCCGAGCGCCGCGGTCTTCACATGCGGCATGGTCTCGGTCACCACGGTGATGCCGTTCTTGAGCTTGTCGAGGGTGACGGTCATGCGGCGGCTCCTGCGACGGCGCGCGTGTGTTCCTGGACGAAGCGCGCCACAGCGTCGCGGTCGGCGGGCAGTGGGGTGAGGCGCTCCGGGCGCGCGGAGAGGTCGGCCAGACGCTCCGGCAGCGCCGGATGCTGGCCGGTCGCCTGCTCCACCACCTCGGGGAACTTCGCCGGGTGCGCGGTGGCAAGGATGACGCTCGGCCCACGCTTGTCCTTGCGCTTGCGGCTGACCGCGACGGCAACCGCGGTGTGGGGATCGATCGAGGCGGCCGGTCTCGGCGTAGACCGCGCGGATCGCCGCCACGGTCTCCGCCTCGTCGGCGCGGCCGGCTTCGAAGGTCTGGCGGATCGCCTTCAGCGCCCCGTCGGGCAACTCGAAGCTTCCGTTCTTGGCGAATTCCCGCATGAGGCGCGCGCAGCGCGTCGGCGTCGTGGTGGTAGACCTCGAAGAGGAGGCGCTCGAAGTTGGACGACACTTGAATATCCATGGCGGGCGACGCGGTCGCCACCACTTGGCGCGGCTCGTAGCGGCCGGTGGCGAGCGTGCGGGCGAGGATGTCGTTGACGTTGGTGGCGATCACCAGACGATCGAGCGGCGAGCCCGACCGCGACGCGGCGTAACCGGCGTAGACGTCGCCGAAGTTGCCGGTGGGCACCACGAAGGCGATGTCACCGCTGCCGAGCGCGGCTTGCGCCGTGAAGTAATAGACCATCTGCGCCACGATGCGCGCCCAGTTGATGGAGTTGACGGCGGAGAGCCGCACCCGGTCGCGGAAGGCGTGGTCGTTGAACAGCGCCTTCACGATCGCCTGGCAGTCGTCGAATGTGCCGTCGACAGCGACCGCATGCACATTCGGCTCGGGTGCGCAGGTCATCATGCGCCGCTGCACGTCGGACACGCGGCCCGCGGGGAACAGCACCACGAGATCGGCGCAGTCGCGGCCGCGGAAGGCCTCGACCGCCGCACCGCCGGTGTCGCCGGAGGTGGCGACGAGAATGGTCACCCGCTCGCCGCGGGCGCCGAGCACGTGGTCCATGAGGCGGGCGAGGAACTGCATGGCCACGTCCTTGAAGGCGAGCGTGGGGCCATGGAAAAGCTCGAGCAGATGCTCGTCCGGCGCAAGCTGCACGAGCGGCGCCACGCGCGGGTCATCGAAGGCGCCGTAGCTCTCGCGCAGGATGCGCTTGAGCTCGTCGTCGGCAACGGCACCGGCGACGAACGGTTGGATCACGTCGAAGGCGACGTCGGCATACGGCCGGTTCGCCGCCTGCACGGCGAGCTTCGGCCAGGTCTCCGTCACATAGAGCCCGCCGTCGCGCGCGAGCCCGGCAAGGGTCGCGTCGACGAAGTTGACAGGCGGCGCCTCGCCGCGGGTGGAGACGTAACGCATGGTTTCCTCAGAAAGCGCGGCACCCTAGGGGCGGGGCCCAAGCGAGGCAAGCATTCAGCGGCGGCCGGTGCAGCCGCTGCCGAGCGAAGGCGGCGAACACGCCGACCAGCGCCAGCGCCAGCCCAAACCAAGTGACGGCGTATTGCAGGTGATTGTTGGAAAAAACGAGGCGCGTGCGGCCGCCGGCGGGAAGCCCGCCCGGGTTCGCCGCCGCGTCGGCGTCGATGACGAAGGGTGCCACGCGCGCAAGGCCGAAGGCCGCGGCGATCTCCGCCGGATCGCGGCGATACCAGGCGCCCTTGCCCGGGTCGTTCGCGGGCGCGAACCAACGCTTCTCCTCGGGGAGCCGCAAGAGGCCGGTGACGGTCACGATTCCGCTCACCTGCCCTTCCCGCCGCGAAGCCTGATCCCGGCGGTCGAAGGGCACGAAGCCGCGGTTGACGACCACGGTGGAGCCGTCGGCGAGCACGAGCGGCGTCAGCACCCAATAGCCGGCGCCGCCGGGGCGGCGGTCTTCCGGTTCCACGGTGTAGAGGAGCGCCTCGCGGTCGTAGCGGAAGATGCCGCTCGCGGTGACACGGCGATATTCGTCGTCGGCGCCGACGTTGTTCCACTGCGACTCCGACGGCAGCGGTGCCGCTGGCGCCGTGGTGCGCGCGGCGACCTGGGCGATCAGCGCATTCTTCCACGCGAGCCGCTCGAGCTGCCACAGCCCGAGTCCGATCAGCACCGCGAGCGCCGCGAGCGCGAAGGCGCCGGGGACGGCAAGGTTCTTCCAGGCGCGCGCTTTCACGGGCGGTCGAGGCGGCCTTGTTCCGCCTTGTGGTGATACTGGAGCGCGATGAGCAGCCCCTTCAGCGGCCGCAGCATGCCGAGCGAGATCACGAGAATGGTGGGGATCCACAGGATCGCGTGCAGCCAGTACGGCGGCCGCCAGGTGAACTCCACCATCACCGCCGCGCTGGCGACAATCATGCCGGCGAACAGCACGACAAACACCGCCGGACCGTCGCCGGCGTCGGCGAAGGAATAGTCGAGGCTACAGCGTTCGCATTTCGGTGCCAGCGTAAGAAAGCCCTTAAACAACTTGCCCTGGCCGCAGCGCGGGCAGCGGCACATCAGGCCCGCCAGGTATGGCGAAGCCGCCTTGTTCAGTTGGTCCATGCGGCCAACCTACGCCGGTTGGGCCAGCGCGTGCACCGAAAAATAGTCGCGGGTGTCGGTCCAGTGCCCGACCGAATTCCAGCCGGCGTCGCGGGCGAGCGCGCGGAAGCCGTCGACGGAGTACTTGTGGCTGCTCTCGGTGTGGATGGTCTCGCCCGGGACGAAGGAGATGGTGGCGCCGCCCACGCGCACCCGCTGGCGACGGTTGCTGACGAGGTGCATCTCGATACGCTGCTTCGCCTCGTCGTAGATGGCGTGGTGGGCGAAGCCATCGAGATCGAAGTCGGCGCCGAGCTCGCGGTTGATGCGGGTCAAGCAGGTTGAGGTTGAAAGCGGCGGTGACGCCGGCGGCGTCGTTGTAGGCGGCGTGCAGCACGCCCGCATCCTTGACCCGGTCGACGCCGACGATCATCGCGGCACCCGGCCCGAGGATGCGGCCGGCGTGGCGCAGGAATGCCGCGGCCTCATCGCGCTCGAAGTTGCCGATTGTTGAGCCGGAGAAGTAGCCGGCGCGCGGACGCTTGCGGGTGGGCCGCGGCAGGTCGAAAGCCTGGGTGAAGTCGGCGGCCACCGGCAGGATGGCCAGCGCGGGGAATTCCTCCTTCAGCCGCTCCGCCTCCTGCGCCAGGAACGTCGCCGGAGATGTCCACCGGCACGTAGCGCGGCGAGCTTGGTGGCGGCGCGGAGCAGCGTGCGCGTCTTGGTGCTGGACCCCGAGCCGAACTCGACGAGCGCGGCCCCGGTGGGCGATGTGCTGCGACGATCTCGCCGGCGCGCTCCTGCAGGATGCCGAGCTCGGTGCGGGTCGGGTAATACTCGGGGAGCTCGGTGATCCGCTCGAACAGGGCGGAGCCCGCGGCGTCGTAGAAATACTTCGCCTTGAGCGTCTTGCGCTCGGCGGAAAGTCCCTCGACCACGTCGGCGAGGAAGGGCGACGGCGCCAGCCGTCGGAGCTGCGACGCGTTGGCGCTTTTCATCTCATGCCTCGAACGCGGCGAGGCGCAGGCCGGTGAACTGCCAGCGCGATGCGGGATAGAAGAAGTTGCGGTAGCTCACGCGGGCATGGCCCTCGGGCGTCGCCAGCGAGGAGCCGCGCAGCACCAGCTGATTGACCATGAACTTGCCGTTGTACTCGCCGAGCGCGCCTTCGACGGTGCGATACCCCGGATACGGCGCGTAGGCGCTGCGCGTCCATTGCCACACAATCCCGTAGGCGTCGGAAAGTTCATTAGCGCGCGCCGCCACCTCCCATTCGGCCTCCGACGGCAGGTGCTTGCCCGACCAGTGGGCAAAGGCGTCGGCCTCGTAGTAGCTCACGTGGCAGACGGGTGCGGCGGGGTCGATCGGACGCAGACCGCCCAGCGTCATGGAATGCCAGGCACCATCCGCTTGCCGCCAGTAGCCGGGCGCTTCCCAGCCTTCGTTCTGCGCCGTGGCCAAGCCGTCGGAGAGCCAAAACTCGGGCTTCTGGTAGCCGCCGGCGGCCATGAACTCCATCCACTCGCCGTTCGTGACCAGGCCGCGGGCGATCTTCACCGGCTCGAGGAAAACCCGATGCGCCGGGTGCTCATTGTCGAAGGAGAACCCCTCGCCGTCGAAGCCGATGGTCTGCACGCCGCTCAGGCTGGCGAAGCCCTTGCCGCCCTCCGCACGCGGCGGCTGCCAGTTCGCGTCGTAAGCGGGCGCGGTCGGGTTCAGCGAAAACGCGTGCAGGATGTCGGTGAGCATCAGCTCCTGGTGCTGCTGCTCGTGATGCAGCCCGATCTCCAGCACCTCGACGATGTGCGTCCACTCGGCGGCGCCCGCCCGCTCGATCATGCGCTCGACGGCGGCATCGACGTGGACGCGGTATTGCCCGACCTCGGCCGCATCCGGCCGGGTGATGTGGCCGCGCTTGGGCCGCTCGTGGCGCGGGCCGGCGGCGACGTAATAGGAGTTGAACAGGAACGGGAAGCGCGCGTCGAATTCCTCGTAGCCGCACATGTGAGGCTTGGCCAGGAACGTCTCGAAGAACCACGTGGTGTGCGCGCGATGCCACTTGATCGGGCTCGCGTCGGCCATGGACTGCACCACCTGGTCCTCGGCGGACAGCGGCGCGGCACGGCGCTCGGTCTCGCCGCGCACCGTGCGGTAGGCGGCAAGCCAGTCCTCGCGCGGAGCGGCGCGACCGGGCGTGACCGAGACGAGATACGGATCGGGCGTCGCGGGTTTGATCCGCGACACGGCGGAAGCAGGCGGCATCTTCACCTCCCCGAACGGGGATTAGCTCGGCGGGCTAACGCCGCCTTGACGTGAATGTTTCGGCGCAGATTGGCGCCGACCCCCACCACCCGCGGGGAGACTTGCAAATCTGTCCGGGAGATTCAAGCAAGCGCGGCGGCGCCGATGACGCCGCGCGCACGAAGGCGTGAAAGACGAGCCCTAGTGCGCGGCGCCGCCCGGCATGGGCGTTCCCGCACCCCAGACGTAGATGAATGTGAACAGGAACAGCCACACCACGTCGACGAAGTGCCAGTACCAAGCGGCGGCCTCGAAGCCGAAGTGGTGGTCTGGGCGTGAAGTGGCCGCGGATCGGCGCGGATCAGGCAGACCGTCAGGAAGATGGTGCCGATGATGACGTGCGCGCCATGGAAGCCGGTGGCCATGAAGAAGGTCGAGCCGTAGATGTGGCCGGCGTAGGTGAAGCGCCGCGTGGCCGTATTCATAAGCCTGCACGCAGGTGAACAGCACGCCGAGCACGATGGTCAGCGACAGCCCCTGGATCAGCCCCTTGCGGTCATTGTGCAGGAGCGCGTGGTGCGCCCAGGTGACCGTGGTGCCCGAGGTGAGCAGGATCAGCGTGTTGAGGAGCGGCAGCTCCCAGGGATCGAACGTGCTCTTGAAGCGCGCGTCGGCGGTCGGCACCGGCGGCCACTGGCCGCCGAGGAGCTCGTTGCGCATGTACTGCTGGTGATCGCCGTAGAGCAGCGCCGCGTCGAAGTAGGCCCAGAACCAGGCGACGAAGAACATCACCTCGGAGGCGATGAACAGGATCATGCCGTAGCGCAGATGCAGCTGCACCACCTTGGTGTGATAGCCGCCGTGCTCGGCCTCGTTGATGACGTCCCGCCACCAGGCGATCATCGTGACGATGATGCCGAGAACGCCGGCGATCATCACCAACGACGTGCCGCCGCGCAGCCAGTAGACCATGCCCATGGTGAGCGCGAGCGCCGACACGGCGCCGATGAACGGCCACGGGCTCGGGTCGACCAGGTGGTAATCGTGCTGCTTCGCGTGACCGTGGTCGTGGCCATGGGCGTCGGCGTGGGCGGGAGCGTGGGCGTCGGCCATTCCGATCTCCGTTGACTTCGACCTATCTCACACGGCGCGCGCGGCGCCGCAACTTGTCTAGCGCACCCGTGTCCCCTCGCCCGCGGCGGCGACGGGCTTCGCCGGCTTCTGCACCGCGAAGAAGGTGTAGGAGAGCGTAATCGATTGAACGCCCTTGTAGGCAGGATCGCTATCGAGGGCGGGGTCGATGAAGAACACCACCGGCATCGTCGAGCCGCTCGCCGGCGGCGAGCCGCTGCTCGGTGAAGCAGAAGCACTGCAGCTTGTTGAAGAAGCCGCCGATCTCGGGCGGCGACACGTTGTAGGTGGCGCTACCGACGCTTTCCTTGTCGCCGTAGGAGGTCGCGACGTAGTGAACGAGCACGGTCTCGCCGATCGTGCATCTGCACCTCGCGCTGCTCCGGCGCGAAGGTCCACGGCAGCCCGGGAGAGACGTTGGCGTCGAAACGCACGGTGATCTTGCGGCCGATGGGCGCCGCGGGCGCCACGGTCGCGACGACCGCGGCGTGCCGGCGAAGCCGGTGGTGCGGCAGAACCAATCGTAGAGCGGCACCGCGGCGTAGGCCGCGCCCACCATGGCGACGACGAACACGCCGCAGGCGAGTGCCACGGTGCGGTGGCGGCGGACCGAGGCTATGGTCGGGCGCGCGCATCAGATCGGCCGGTTCATCACCTGGGGTCCGAGCTTCACGATGGTGACGACGTAGAACAGGACGACGAGCCCGCGAGCACCAGCGCCAACGCGATCGAACGGTTGCGGCGGCGGCGGCGCTGCTCCTCGGTCGAGCACGATCCCCTCGCGCTTCTTCGCCATCATGCCACCAACGCGCTCGACCAGGAGCGCGGCGAACAGCAGGAAGAGATAGAGGATGGAGAACGCGAACAGGCGCTGCGCCGCGGCGTCGGCGGCGGCACCGCGCTTGCGCCATACCGCGATCGCGAGCGCAAGGAAGACGAAACCGAGCGCGCCCGCGGCGATGCCGTAGGCAAGGCTGGCGAAGCCCATGAACGCCGGGGCGATGCCGAGCGGCGCCAGGATCAGCGAATAGATCAGGATCTGCCTGCGCGTCGCATCGTCGCCGGCCACCACCGGCAGCATCGGCACGCCGGCGCGCGCGTATTCGTGCTTGCGCAGCAAGGCGAGCGCCCAGAAGTGCGGCGGCGTCCAGAAGAAGACGATGAGGAAGAGAAGCAGGCTCTCGAGACCGATCGTACCCGTCGCCGCCGCCCAGCCGATCACCGGCGGCAGCGCGCCGGCGGCGCCGCCGATCACGATGTTCTGCGGGGTCAGCCGCTTCAGCCACATCGTATAGATCACGGCGTAGAAGAAGATCGTGAAGGCGAGCAGCGCCGCCGCAAGCAGGCCGACGATGAGCCCGAGCATCAGCACCGAGGCGATCGCGAGCACCAGGCCGAACGCCAGCGCCTCGCCCGGCTGCACGCGGCCCGCCGGAATCGGGCGGTCCGTGGTGCCGCGCCATGCGCGCGTCGATGTCGGCGTCCCACCACATGTTGAGGCAGCCGGCGGCGCCGGCGCCGACGGCGATGCAGAGCAGCGCCGTGAAGGCGAGCACCGGATGCAGGTCGCCCGGCGCGCGCACGAGGCCGACGAGCGCCGTGAACACCACGAGCGACATCACCCGCGGCTTCAACAGCGCCAAGTAGTCGCCGACGTCGGCGAAGCCGGGAAGCTCCGCCGCGCGCGGAGCGCGGGAGGGAGCGAGGGACGGAGCGAGCGACATGTACGTTTCCTGCCGCGACGGTGCGGCCGCGTTCACTTGATGCGCGGCAGCACCTCGAAGGTGTGGAACGGTGGCGGCGACGACACCGTCCATTCCAGCGTGGTGGCGCCGAGGCCCCACGGATTCTCAGCGACGCGCTGCTTGCGATTGAACGCATGGACGATGGTGACGAAGAACACCACGAGGCCGAGCGCCGAGATGTAGGAGCCGATCGAGGAGATGTAGTTCCAGCCGGCATACGCGTCGGGGTAGTCGACGTAGCGGCGCGGCATGCCCGCCAGCCCGAGGAAGTGCTGCGGGAAGAACACCAGGTTCACGCCGATGAAGGTGAGCCAGAAGTGCAGCTTGGCGAGCGGTTCCGAGTACTTGTAGCCGGTCATCTTCGGGAAACCAGTAGTACCAGCCGCAGAAGATGCCGAAGGTGGCGCCGAGCGACATCGTGTAGTGGAAGTGCGCCACGACGTAATAGGTGTCGTGCAGCATGCGGTCGACGCCGGCGTTCGACAGCACGACGCCGGTGACGCCGCCGACCGTGAACAGGAAGATGAAGCCGATCGGCCCACAGCATCGGCGTCGTGAAGCGGATCGAGCCGCCCCACATGGTGGCGATCCAGGAGAACATCTTGATGCCGGTCGGCACCGCGATCACCATGGTCGGCGACCATGAAATAGGCCTGGGCGCCGAAGCTCATGCCGACCGTGTACATGTGGTGCGCCCACACCACGAAGCCGATGACGCCGATCGCGACCATGCGCATAGGCCATGCCGAGATAGCCGAAGATCGGCTTCTTGGAGAACGTGGCGACGACCTGGCTGACGATGCCGAAGGCCGGCAGCACCAGGATGTAAACCTCCGGGTGACCGAAGAACCAGAACAGGTGCTGGAACAGCACCGGGTCGCCGCCGCCCTGCGGATCGAAGAAGGTGGTGCCGAAGTTGCGATCGGTGAGCAGCATCGTGATCGCGCCGGCGAGCACCGGCAGCGCCAGCAGCAGCAGGAACGCCGTCACCAGCACCGACCACACGAACAGCGGCATCTTGTGCAGCGTCATGCCCGGCGCGCGCATGTTGAAGATCGTGGTGATGAAGTTGATGGCGCCGAGGATCGACGAAGCGCCGGCCAAGATGCAGCGCGAAGATCGCGAGATCCATCGACGGGCCGGGATGGCCGGCCTTGCCCGAGAGCGGCGGATAGGCGGTCCAGCCGCCGCCGAAGCCGAGATCGCCGCCGGCGGGCCCGCCGACGAACAGCGACGTCACGAGCAGGATCAACGCCGCGGCCAGGAACCAGTACGAGATGTTGTTCATGCGCGGGAACGCCATGTCGGGCGCGCCGATCATGAGTGGCACGAACCAGTTGCCGAAGCCGCCGATCAAGCGCCGGCATGATCATGAAGAACACCATGATCAGGCCGTGGGCGGTGACGAACGACGTTGAAGGTGTGCGGATTGGTGAAGATACTGCAGCCCGGGCTCCTGCAGCTCGAGCGCATGCCGACCGAGAGCGCGCCGCCGACCGACGCCGGCGAGAATCGCCGTGAGTCAGGTAGAGCGTGCCGATGTCCTTGTGGTTGGTCGAATACAGCCAGCGGCGCCAGCCGGTGGGCGTGTCGTGATCGTCGTGTCCTGCTGCTGCGCCATATGCCATTTTGCTTGCCTCGTTCCTTGCCGCGCGCGCCGTCGATCGCTGCGCTCGGCCAGCACCGCCGGGTTCGGTCCGGGCGACGTCGCGTATTTCTTCTTCGCATTCCTCGAGCCAGGCGTTGAACTGCTGCTCGCTCACCACGCGCACCGCGATCGGCATGTAGGCGTGGTTGCGGCCGCACAGTTCCGAGCACTGGCCGTAGAACATGCCCTCGACGGTCGCCTTGAACCAGGTCTCGTTGAGACGGCCGGGGATGGCGTCGATCTTCACGCCGAAAGACGGGCACGGCGAAGGCGTGGATGATGCCGTCGGCGGTGACCTGCACGCGCACGACCTTGTTCACCGGCACCACCATCTCGTTGTCGACGGCGAGCAGCCGCGGCTGGCCCGGCTTCAGCTCGTTCTTCTGCAGCATCGATGCTGTCGAAGCTGAAGTTGCCATTGTCCGGATAGGCGTAGGTCCAGGTCCACTGCCGCGGTGCCGGTCGCCTTCACCGTGAGATCGGCCTTGGGAATGTGGAGCTGGTCGAACGAGCAGGCGGAACGACGGGATCGCGATCGCCACCAGGATGAACACCGGGATCACCGTCCAGGCGATCTCGAGCGGCGGTGTTATGGGTGGTGCGCGAAGGCTCGGGATTGGCGCGCTCGTTGAAGCGGAAGATGCAGATCGCCGAGCAGCGCCATCACGAAGAGCGATGATCACCGCGGAGAGGATGGTGCAGGAAAATGTGGAAGTCGTTCACCTCCTGTCATGATCGGGGTAACCGCCGGTCTGGAAATCCATCTGCCAGGGCGACGGCTGGCCGGTCCCTCGGCGGCGCCGGCGCCGGCGGAAACGCCAGAAGCAGCGCCAGGCCCGCATCGGCGAGCGTCCTGAGGTCGCGCGCTAAGCCCGTCTGACTCTTGCCTGCATCGCTGCCGATCTCCTCGCGCTCGCGCCCTAGCGACGCTAGCGGCCCCTTGCCGAATCCGACGGTCAGAGCCCAACCTAAGCACTTCGGGCTAGGCCCGCCGGAACGATAGCCGGCGGCGGCGTGTTGCCGCGTGATCCCGCGTCGGACCCGCCAAGGCTCGAGGCCTCGCCATCGAATCATAATCCCATCGGCGCCGCAACGCCGGACACCGCAGATGTGGAGCCGATCAACCGGGGCAAGGGCACAGCAAGCGGACAGTGCACGCCGCATTCTTGACATGGACCCCGGCGCTTGTACCCCGGCTTCGTTGCGGCCGTGGCGGCTCACTGCGGCCAATTCGCCGGCGCTGGAGAGGTTGAATGCACGGCTTTCGCCTACGTGTCGCTGACCGGATACTCGCCGTCGCGCTTGCGGTCCTGCCGCCGACGTCCGGCGCAGGGCGTCGTGCGCTCGGTGCATGGCGACTGGCAGATCCGCTGCGACACCCCGCCCGGCGCCCAGTCCGAGCAGTGCGCGCTGATCCAAAGCGTGACCGCCGAAGACCGACCAAATGTCGGCCTCACCGTGATCGTGCTGAAGACCGCCGACCAGAAGAGCCGGCTGATGCGGGTGCTGGCGCCGCTCGGCGTGCTGCTTGCCCTCCGGCCTCGGCCTCAAGATCGACCAGACCGACATCGGGCCGCGCCGGCTTCGTGCGCTGCCTGCCCAATGGCTGCGTCGCCGAAGTGATCATGGACGACAAGCTGGTCGGTCAACTCAAGACCGGCCAGCTGGCGACCTTCATCATCTTCCAGACGCCGGAAGAAGGCATCGGCATTCCGGTCAGCCTCTCCGGCTTCAGCGCAGGCTTCGACAAGCTTCCCTGACGGCCATGGAACCGCCGCACGGCGACTTCGGCCTTCTCCTGCAGATCCTGGTCCTGCTCGGCGCCACCGTGGCCATGGCGCCGGTGGCGCGCGCGCTGGGGCTGTCGGCGATCGTCGGCTACATCGCCGCCGGCATCGCTGTCGGCCCGTTCGGCGTCGGCGTCTTCCGCGAGCCGGCGACGGTGCTGGGCATCGCCGAGCTCGGCGTGGTGCTGCTCCTGTTCGTGATCGGGCTCGAGCTGAAGTTGTCGCGGCTCTTCGATATGCGCCGCGACATCTTCGGGCTCGGCGCGGCGCAACTGCTGCTCACCAGCGTGATCCTCGGCGCGCTGCTGATGCCGTTCTTCGGGCTCACCTGGCGCGGCGCCATCGTCGGCGGGATCGCGCTCGCCATGTCGGCGACGGCGATCGCGCTACAGATTCTCGAGGAACGCGGCGACTTGCAGACCACCTACGGCCAGCGCGCCTTCGCCGTGCTCCTGTTCCAGGACATGGCGGTGGTGCCGATCCTGGCGCTCCTCCCGCTCATTGCACCGGTCCACGTGGACGATGGCGGCGGCTTCGCCGCGGCCTTGCGCGCCACGGCGTTTGGCGTCGTCGCCATCGCCGCCGTGATCGTCGCCGGCCGCTACCTGCTCAACCCGTTCTTTCGCCTGCTCGCCCGGACCGGCGCGCGCGAGGCGATGACGGCGGCGGCGCTCTTGGTCGTGCTCGGCGCGGCACTGGCCATGCGCGCGGGCGGGATGTCCATGGCGCTCGGCGCCTTCCTCGCCGGGCTGCTGCTCGCCGAGTCGAGCTTCCGCCATCAGCTCGAGGCCGACATCGAGCCGTTCCGCGGGCTGCTGCTCGCGCTCTTCTTCATGAGCGTCGGCATGACCATCGACGTCGCGGTGGTGCGCGAGAACATCGTGCTGTTGCTAGTGGCGGCGATCGTCATCACTTTCGTCAAGGCCGCGATCGTGGGGATCCTCTACCAGGTGCGTTGCGCGCAACGCAGCGACGCGCTACGCGCCGGTGCCGTGCTCACCGCCGCCGGCGAGTTCTCCTTCGTGCTCTTGCCGCTCGGCCTGTCGCTCGGCTTTCTCAGCGCGGCGCAGGCGAGCCTGCTCGCCGCGCTCGCGGCGCTGACCATGGTGTTGGGGCCGCCGGTGGCGGCACTCGCCGAGCGCCTGATCGTGCGCTTCGCCCAGGGCGAAGCGGAGGAGCCAGCAGCGGACTTCTCTCACGCGCGGGGATCGGTGCTGATAGTCGGCTTCGGCCGCTTCGGCCAGGTGGTGTCGCAGTGCTTCCTGGCGCAGCACGTGGACGTGACCATCATCGACAACGACGTGGAGATGATCCAGAACGCCAGCCGCTTCGGCTTCAAGATCTACTACGGCGACGGCACCCGGCTCGACGTGCTGCGCGCCGCCGGCGCCGGGCGCGCCCGGCTGCTCGCGGTATGCGTCGACAAGCAGGAGACGGCGACGCGCATCGTCGATTTGGTGAAGAGCCAGTTCCCCTACGCCAAGCTCTACGTGCGCTCCTACGATCGCCGCCACACGTTGGAGCTGATCGCCAAGGGCGTCGACTTCGAGATCCGCGAGACCTTCGAGTCGGCGGTGAAGTTCGGCGGCGCCGCGCTCGTGGGGATCGGCGTCGATCCGGAGAGCGTGGAAATGACGCTGGAAGACGTGCGCAACCGCGACCGCGAGCGCCTCGCGCTGCAGCAGGCGGGAGGCATGCTGGCCGGCACCGACGTGCTGCATCGCCCCGACGTGCAGCCCGAGCCCCTCACCGGTCCCAAGCGCGCGGCGCAGGCGCTCACCTCGGAGACCGAGGAAGCAATACGCCGCTCGCGCGAGCCCTAAGCCGCCTAGTAGGCGAGCGCCTCGAATACCGGCTCCACCGATTGCCGCCACTCCCCAGTGTAACGCTCGAGCAAGACCTCTGCAGGTGACTTACCGCTGGCGGTCACCTCCTCGATGGGCGCGAGGAACGGCGTCTCATCGTGGCCCAAATAATCGAGACGCTTGCGCCGGGCGAGACCGGCGCGGGAGAGCGCGAACACGTCGCGGGCCAGGTCGTGGACGCTGCGACCGCCGACGGCGGCCTTGAGCCCGAGCTTCGGCACGTCGTCGCGCAACTTCTGCCGCTCCGCGGTGCTCCAGTCCTTCACCAGGTCCCAGGCGGCGTCGAGCGAGGTCTGGTCGTAGAGCAGCCCGACCCACAGCGCCGGCAGCGCGCAGAGCGCGCCCACGGGCCAGCATCGGCACCGCGCATCTCGAGGTAGCGCTTGAGCCGCACCTCGGGGAACAACGTCGATCAGATGATTGGCCCAGTCGGAGAACGTGGCGCGCTCGCCGGGCACGGCGCGATGCTTGCCCGCCAGCAGATCGCGGAACGAGGAACCGGCGACGTCGATGTAGCTTGTCGCCGCGCTTGATGAAGTACATGGGCACGTCGAGCGCGTAATCGACGTAGCGCTCGAAGCCCATGCCGTCCTCGAAGGCGAACGGCAGCATGCCGGTGCGGTCGGGATCGGTGTCGCGCCAGATCTCGGCGCGGAACGAGAGAAAGCCGTTCGGCTTGCCCTCGGTGAACGGCGAGTTCGCGAACAGCGCGGTCGCCACCGGCTGCAGCGCCAGCCCGACCCGCAGCTTCTTCACCATGTCGGCTTCGGACGAGAAATCGAGATTCACCTGCACGGTGCAGGTGCGGAACATCATGTCGAGGCCGAGCTTGCCGACCTTCGGCATGTAGTGCGCCATGATGCGGTAGCGGCCCTTGGGCATCACCGGCGTCTCTGCGCGCGTCCATTTCGGGCTCATGCCGATGCCGAGGAAGCCGATGCCGAGCGGCGTCGCCACCTCGCGCAATTGCGCGAGATGCGCGTTGAGCTCGGCGCAGGTGTCGTGGACGGTCTCGACGGGCGCGCCGGAGAGCTCGAACTGGCCGCCGGGCTCGAGCGAAATCGCGCCGCCGCCGGTGACGTCGGCAAGCCCGATGATGGTGCTGCCTTCGAGGATCGGCTCCCAGCCGAGCAGATGGCGCATGCCGTCGAGCAGCGCGCGGATGCCGCGCGCGGCCCTCATAGGGCACCGGCGCGTGGTCCGTTGAGCGTGAACGGGAAGCTTCTCGTGCTCGGTGCCGATGCGGAAACGCTCAGGCGGCTTCGCTCCCGCCGCGATCCAGCGCGACGAGCTCGTCGCGCGACTCGATCGGCGTGAGGTCGATCTGGTCGCGGGCCATGAGAGGAAGACGCTCCGGGGGTGGGCCGGGTACCATACAGGAGATCCGCGAGCCGCCGCGTCAGCGACAATGCGCCGTAGTGCCCTCGCCTCATTGCAGCGTCGCCTCGGCGAGCCAGCCGGTCACCGCCGCAGCGCTTCGCCGCGGCTGCCCGTCCGGTGTTCGGCCTCGCGGTAAACCGTGATCTGCATGTCGGCGCTGGTGCCGCTCTCCAGAATGGCTCGCGCGGATGGCGACCTCCGCTCGCAGCCGAATGTCGCGACCGCCTCGTCACGCAGCCATGCGATCAAGGTGTCGACGACTTCCGCGACGGTGAACGGCCCGGCCGGCACGTGGCGGTCGACGAAGCTGCCGTGAATGCCGTAGCGCTGCGCACGCCATTTGTTCTCGTTGCGCGATGCGCCTAGTCGACGACGTTGAGATCGGCGTTGACGTTGGGATTGCGCACCAGATGGCGCACCAGCGCGCGATAGAGCGCGGCGATGGCAATCGTGTCCTCGACGCGCGTGCAGCTAATCGGGCGCGCGCAGCTCGAGCGTGGTGCGCTTGAACGACGGACGGATCGCCCACCACACGATAGCTCGCGTCCGGATCACGCGCGCCTCGACCAGCGCCGCCATGTAGTCGTCGAAATCGTGCCTTGGTCTCGAACAGCGGCGGCAGGCCGGTGCGCGGCAGCTCGTCGTAGGCGGCCAGCCGATAGCCCATCAGTCCGGTGCGGCGTGAGCGCCAGAACGGCGACGAGGTCGCGAGCGCGATGAAAAGCGGAACGAAAGGCGTCACGCGCCGCATGAGCTCGACGCGGACGTCCGGGTCCGGCAACTCCACGTGCACATGCAGCCCGCACAGCAGATTGCGCTCGCCCAGCATTTGTAGAGTCGTGCATCACGCCGTCGTAGCGGTGTGCCGGGTGTGAGCTCGGCGCGACGGACCAGGTCGCGGTCGGATGCGTGCCGGCGGCGAAGAACGAGATCCGTGCTCCGTCGCGATCTCACCCACTGTCTTCGGCGCAGCGCGCGCAGTTCCTCGCGGGCCTCGGCGATCGAGGTCGCGGCTTGCGTCATCGACCTCGAGCTGCGCCTGCAGCATCTCGCGCGTCACCGTCGGGCCGAGTTGCCGCTTCAGCGCGACGAATAAACGCAGCCGTCGGCTTGCGCCGTGACCGCCTTGGTCTCGGCGTCGACGACGAAATACTCCTCCTCGATGCCGAACCTGTAGTCTTCGTTCATTCGCTGTGTCTGCCCCTAAAGCTTTATCCGCGCCAGTCGCCGCGCGCCGCCTGCACAAGGGCGAGCGCCGCGACCGCGGCGGTGTCGGCGCGCAGGATGCGCGGTCCGAGCGAGCCGAACCGTACGCTCGCGGGCGAGCAGCGGCGCCGCTCCTCCTCCGCGAACCCGCCCTCGGGCCCGATCAGAGAGCGCGAGCGGCCGGCCGGCGCACGCTTGAGCGCCGCGAGCGGATCGCCGTGTTCCGCCTCCTCGTCGCAGAATACCATCACGCGCTCGGGCGAAAGGCCGGCGACAACCCGTGCGAAGGCAAGTGGTTCCGCGACGGCGGCAACGCCCAGAATCCCGCATTGCTCGGCGGCCTCGACGACGTTTGCCCGCATGCGCTCCAGATTCACGCGCGTTACCTGGGTATGGCGCGTGAGCACAGGCATGAGCCGTGTCGCGCCCATCTCCACCGCCTTCTGCACCATGTAATCGAGACGCGCGTGCTTGAGCGGCGCGAAGGCGAAGATGAGGTCGCCGGCGCGGCGGCTGCGGCTGTGTCATCGTCTCGACCGCGAGCGGCGAGATCCCGGACGCCGGGCGCACGAGCCGCGCCCGCCACTCGCCGTCCCGGCCGTTGAAGACGAGCACCGCCTCGCCGATCTTCAGGCGGAGCACGTTTTTCAGGTAATTGGCCTGGTCGCGGGAAAGCGCCACTTCGGCTCCGGAGACCAAGGGAGCCTCGACAAAGAGGCGGGGAGTGCGGAAATCATAGGCTGCCATGGACTTCCTGCCTGCGATTGTGCACGGATTTCGTCCGTTGTTGCCGTGATCTTGCCCCAAGACTCGTGCTTTTGTTACCGGTTCCATGATGATCCGTCGCGCCCTTCTCACCCTTGCCGCCGGCGCCGCCCTTACCGGCGCAGTGGCGGAGCTTGGCCGGGCGCAAGCGCCGAACCCCTGCGAGCAGCGCTTCATCGCTTTGCGCAGCGAGATGGAGGTCAAGGGCAAGGCGCTGCAGGCCGCGGGCAAGCGCAAGGCGCCGCCCCAGGAGGTCTGCGCGCACATGCGCGGCTACGCCGATGTCGAGGCGAAGACGCTGAAATACCTGCGCGACAATCAGGCGACCTGCAACATTCCCGACCAGCTCCTGCAGCAGGTGAAGGGCAATCACGCCAAGACCGTGGAAGTGCGCACCCGCGTGTGCAACGCGGCGGCACAGGGCGTCGGCGCTCCGCCGCCGGCGAGCCAAGGGCTCTCCGGCGCGCTGGGCTCGGGCTCCGGTGGCGCGCCGGCGGTGACGCCGGGCGGCACCGGCGTGTTCGACACCATGACCGGCAACGTCCTGCGGCAATGAGCGGCGCCGGCCGACCGGCCTCCGGATCGGTCGCCGATTCCACCGGCAATTGGGTTGATCGCATTGCGCCGGCGTGGGCGCAGCCGTACCTGCGCCTGGCGCGTGCTGACCGGCCGATCGGGGCGTGGCTGTTGCTACTGCCATGCTGGTGGTCGACGGCGCTCGCCGCGGTAGCGCGCCGCGAGCCGCCCGACCTTACGCTGCTCGCGCTGTTCGCCATCGGCGCCGTCGCCATGCGCGCCGCCGGCTGCACCTGGAACGACATCCTCGACCGCGATCTCGATAAAAAAGTGGAGCGCACGCGCTCGCGCCCGATTGCGGCGGGCCAGGTATCGGTGGCCGGCGCCTTCGTCTTCCTGTTTGCGCTTTCGTTCATCGGCCTCGCGGTCCTCCTGCAGATGAACCGTTTCGCCGTCGCCGCCGGCATCGCCTCGCTCGGCGTGGTGGCGCTCTATCCGCTGGCCAAGCGCGTCACCGACTGGCCGCAGGCGGTGCTCGGATTGGCCTTCTCATGGGGCGCGCTCATGGGCTGGGCCGCGGTGTTCGGCCGCCTCGATCTGCCCGCTTATCTTCTCTACGCCGGCTCGATCCTCTGGGTGATTGCCTACGACACCATCTACGCCCACCAGGACCGGGAGGACGACGCCATCGTCGGCGTGCGCTCCACCGCGCGCCTGTTCGGCGAGCGGACGAAGGCGATGCTCACGCTGTTCTTCGCCGGCGCGGTGATGCTGATCGCCGCGGCCGTGCTCACCGCCGGCGGCGGCGTCTTCTCGCTCGCGGGAGTCGGCGCGTTCGCCACCCACCTCGCCTGGCAGGTGCGGCGGATCGATATCGACGACCCGGTACTGTGCTTGAAACTGTTCCGCTCGAACCGCGACGCCGGACTGCTCTTGTTCGCGGGGCTGGTGCTCGACGCGCTCGCGGGCGCGCCGGGCGCCCTCGTCATTCCGGTGCGATGATCTCGCGCTCGCCGCGGTGGACGGTATCGGTCGCAATACGCGGGGTGGCGCGCCGGGCGGCGTGACGCGCGCCACGCCGCTTCATGGACGTGCGGCGACGGCGCCGCGCGCTGGCGGCGCCCACCATCAGCGCGCCGATCGAATCGGAAACCGCGTAGAGCGCGCCGTCGGCGCCCGCCACCAACAGCGGCCGCGACAGGGCGTCCGCCCAGCGCCGCCACTCGGCGACCACGTCCTCCTGCGGCGAGCGTGCAAGCGGGATAGAAAGGCAGGGATCGCGATGCTCCAGCGTGACGGCCACTGCCTCGGACCCTTCCGGCTCCGCCACGCGGCGGACGGAAACGCCGAGGAAGCCCGTGACGGGAACCTTCAGCCGCATGGAAATGCCGCGCACGGTGCGCTCCACCAGCACGCGGTCGCGATAGAGCTCGACGGTTCGCGTCGCCCCGTCGGCGCGGGCGTCGCTCGCGTGATAGCGGACGGGTAGCGCGTGTGGGTCGAGCCGCAAGCCGCGGCTCGACCCGGCGGACACGCTGCCGCCTGATGCTTGACGCCTCAAACTCGTCTCCCACTCCGGGTCTATTATTTTTTGCCCGGATTTGATGTCGCGCAGTTTGCCAGCAAATCGCGGAAATCGGCTTAAGGAGCCTGGTTAATCAGCGCTAAGCGGCGGCCGTTCGCTGCTATGCTTGCCGAAAGCTTGCGAAGATCCCGACGAGCGCCTAGAGCCTGATTTATGCCCATCAACGACAATGTCGCGGCCCGTCCGCACGCCGCGAGCGGCGATGTGTTGACGCCCGTTAAGGCGGCAGAACTCCTCGCCGACGCCGTGCGGGACGCCGGTAAGCGCGCCCTGGAAATGGAGCGCGACGGCTACAAGAGCTGGGCCAAGGAAAACCAGTCGCCGGTCAGCGACGTGGACTTGGCGCTCGACCGCGAGCTGCATGCCCGCCTCAGCGTGATCGCACCCGACTACGGGTGGCTGTCGGAAGAGACCGCCGACGATCCGGCGCGGCTCGCGTGCCGCCGCGTGTGGGTGGTCGATCCGGTGGACGGCACGCGCGCTTTCATCGCCGGGCTGCCCGACTGGTGCGTGGTGGCGGCGCTAGTGGAGGACGGCCGGCCCATCGCCGGTGCGCTCTACGCGCCCGCCACCGACGAGCTGTTCGCCGCCGCGGCCGGCCACGGTGCTCGCAGGAACGGCGCGCCGATCCACGCAAGCGAGCGCACCGAACTCGAAGGTGCCCGCGTCTCCGGGCCGCGTAGCGGCGTCGAGCGCTTGGCCAAGACTGCCGGCATCGTGGCGCTGCCGCGCATCCATTCGCTGGCGCTGCGCCTCGCGCGAGTGGCGAGCGGCGAGCTCGACGCGGCGCTCGCCGGCGCCCACAGCCACGACTGGGATCACGCCACCGCCGATATTCTCGTGCGTGAGGCCGGCGGTATCCTGACCGGCTTCGATGGCGCGCCGCCGGTCTATAATCGCCCCCAGCCCGTCCACGGCGCGCTTGCCGCCGCGGGCGCGGCATTGCATCCCTTGTTCCTGGCCGCGCTCGGCGGCAAGGCGAAGCGAACGACCCGGAGCACGACCTAGATGAGCGCCGACGCCAAGGCTCCGTCCAAGCAGCTGCTGCATCTTGTGTTCGGCGGTGAACTCACCGACCTCGGTTCCGTCGAGTTCCGCGATCTAGACAAGCTCGACATCATCGGTATTTTCCCCAACTACGCGAGCGCCTACGCCGCCTGGAAGGCGAAGTCGCAGCAGACCGTGGACAACGCACACGTGCGCTACTTCATCGTCCACCTGCATCGGCTGCTCGATCCCGACGCCGCCGCGACGGCGCGGCGCTAGGCGCAGCTCTCTCCCATGTGGCGTAGACTGCGGACACGGCTTTGGCTCCAGCGCGCGATCGGCGCCGCGGCGGCGAGCTATCTGCGCTTCGTCTGGAAAACCTCGCGCGTCACCACCGAGCCCGCGGACTTCTACGATCGCATCGACGCGGATCTGCCCGTCATCGGCACCTTCTGGCACGGCCAGCACTTCCTTATGCCGTTCGCGGCCAAACCCCACCACCGCGCCGTGGTGATGATTTCCCGCCACGCCGACGCCGAGCTGAACGCGGTCGCCGCCGAGCGCTTGGGCATCGGGACGATCCGCGGCTCGGGCGGCACCGCCAAGAGCTTCCACCGCAAGGGGGCGGTGGCGGCGACGCGGGGCCTGATCGACGCGCTGGCCGCAGGCACCAGCGTGGCCCTCACCGCCGACGTGCCCAAGGTGGCGCGGGTGGCGAGCCTCGGCGTCGCCGTGATCGCCCAGCATTCCGGACGGCCGATCTATCCGGTGGCGATCGCCTCGAGCCGGCGCGTCGAGATCGACAGCTGGGACCGGGCGCACGTCAACTTGCCCTTCAGCAAGGTCGCGATCGTGTTCGCCGAGCCCATCCACGTGCAGAAGGATGCAAGCGACGCGCAATTGGAAGCCGCGCGTGAACTCGTGCAGGAGCGGCTGAGCGCCGTTACCGCGCGTGCCGAGGCCCTGGTCGGTCGCGGCGGGGAAGGCGGCCATGGCCGCTAAACGCCCGCTACCCGTGACGCTGAAGCTCTATGCCGGGCTTACCGGCCTCGGCACGCCGCTGTTCGGCGCGCTATTGGCGCGACGGCTCGCCCGCGGCAAGGAAGACCGCGACCGCGTCGGCGAGCGGCGCGGTGTGGCCTCGGCGGAGCGCCCGGCGGGGGCGCTCGTCTGGGTGCACGGGGCGAGCGTCGGCGAGGTGCTGGCGGTGCTGCCTTTGATCGAGCGCATGCGCGGGCGCGGGCTCAACGTGCTGCTCACCTCGGGCACCGTCACCGCGGCGAAGCTCCTCGAAGAGCGGATGCCGGAGGGGGTCATCCATCAGTTCGCGCCGCTCGACGCCCCCTCCTTCGTCGGCCGTTTCCTGGACCACTGGCACCCCGATCTCGGGCTTCTCGTCGAGTCGGAGCTGTGGCCCAACCTCATCGCCGCGGCCACCGAGCGCGGCACGCCATTCATCCTGGTCAACGGCCGCATGTCGCCGCGCTCCTTCGAGCGCTGGCGTCTCGCGCGCGGCACGGCCGCGGCCCTGCTCCAGCGCCTCGATCTGTGTCTCATGCAAGACGCGGAAGACGCGGAGCGTCTGATCGCGCTCGGCGCGCCGCGCGTGATGGTGACCGGCAACCTGAAATTCGATGTGCCGGCGCCCCCGAACGACCCCGCGGCGCTCGCCGCGCTCGCGCAGGCGATCCAGCTCCGGCCCACCATTCTGGCGGCGAGCACCCACGCTGGCGAGGAGGCGGCCATGATCGCCGCCCACCGCGAGCTGCAACACAAAACGCCGAAGCTCCTCACCATCCTGGTACCGCGCCATCCCGAGCGCGGCGGCGAAGTGGCGGACCTCGCCCGCGACGCCAGCGTGCCGGCGGTGATGCGGTCCCGCGGGCAGCTTCCCGACCGCGGCACCGAGGTCTATATCGCCGACACCATCGGCGAGCTCGGCCTGTTCTATCGCATCGCCCCCATCGTATTTATGGGAGGATCGCTCGTGCGTCACGGCGGACAGAATCCCATCGAGCCGGCCAAGCTCGACCGCGCCATCCTGCACGGGCCGCACGTGACGAACTTCGCCGCCGTCTACTTCCAGCTTAACCGCGCCCATGGCGCCGCCACGGTCACCGACACGGCCTCGTTGACCTCGAGCCTCGGCCGGCTCATCGCCGATCCCATGCTGGTCAAGCAGATGGGAATGGCAGCGCGCGCCACGGTGGACAAGCTCGGCGGCGCGCTCGAGCGCACGGTGGCGGCGATCGAGCCTTACCTGGTTCAGTTGCGGTTGAAAGGCTGATGCGCGCCCCGGCGTTCTGGTGGCGGAAGGCCGGCGTTGCGGCGGCGCTCCTTTCCCCCCTGGGCGCCATCTACGGCGCCGTCGCCGCGGCGCGGCTCGCGCGCGCAGGCAAGCGGGCGGCACTCCCGGTGATCTGCGTCGGCGACCCGACGCTCGGCGGCGGCGGCAAGACGCCGGCGGCGATCGCGGTGGCGGCGCTGCTGCGGGAGATCGGCGAGCGGCCGGTGTTTCTCACGCGCGGCTACGGCGGGCGCGAACGCGGGCCGCTGGTGGTCGATCCCGCCGTCCACAATGCGGCCGCCGTGGGCGACGAGCCGCTGTTGCTCGCGCGCGACGCACCCACCGTGGTGGCGGCGGACCGCATCGCCGGCGCGCTCTTCGCCACCGGCACCAATGCCAGCGTCATCGTCATGGACGACGGCTTCCAGAGTCCGGCGCTGGAGAAGGACCTGTCGCTCTTGGTGATCGACGGCGCGGTCGGCCTCGGCAACGGCTACGTTTTCCCCGCGGGGCCCTTGCGCGCGCCGTGGCCGGCGCAGGTGCGCCGCGCGCACGCTCTCATCGTCGTCGGCGGGAAGCTGGCCAGCGCCAATCCGCTGCCGACCTTTGAGGCTAAGCTCGTCGCCGAGGGGATGGTCGCGGCGGCGCTCAGAGGCAAGCGCGTGCTTGCCTTCGCCGGAATTGGCCGGCCGGAAAAATTCTTCACCACCTTGCGCGGCATCGGCGCCGAGGTGGCGATGGCATGCCCCTTCCCCGACCATCACCGCTTCACGCCGGCGCAAGCCCGCGTCCTCATCGCCGAAGCCAACGCCCGCCACCTAGCGCTGGTCACTACCGAGAAGGATCACGTGCGCCTCGGCCGCGGTCCGGCGTCGGCCGCGCTTGCCGAAAAGGCGCAGGCGCTGCCGGTGAAGCTCGAGTTCGCAAAAAAATCGGCGGTGAAGCAGATGCTCGCCGAGGCGCTGTTGCGCCGTCAGCGTTCTGGCGCCGGGTGAAAGCGGGCGAGCACCGCCTCGGAGCTCACGTACGCCTCCTGGCGGTCGACGCTCCAATACTTCAGCTCGTCGAGGGCGATCGGCTGGCCGGTGACGGCGCAGCGCACGTAGCTGCCCGGACGCACGATGCGGTAATCGCCGTCGAGGTAGCGCAGCTCGGCTTCGCCGGCGGCCAGGGGGATGCGTTCGAAGCGGTTCATGGACGAGCGCAAGATAGTGCGGGCCGCCGCCCGATGCCAGAGCCGAGATCAGCCGAAAAGGCTGCCCTGCCCCCCACTTTTCGAGCCACCGCGCGGCCGCTTCGCCGCACCCCCGGTCGCCACCGCGGGAACCTGGCCGTCGGCGAACTCGATGTCGAGCACATCATTTGGGGACACCGCCTTGGCGGAGCGCAACGGCCTGCCCTCGGCGTCGCGCACCAGCGCAAAGCCGCGCTCGAGCACGCCGTGATAGCTGAAGGCGTCGAGCAACTGGCCGACACTCAAGAAACGGGCGTGGCGCGCCCGTGACGCATTGGTGAACGCGCGCTGCATGCGGCCGGCGAGGGTCTTCGCCCGCTCGCCCGCCTGGGCGAGACGGGTGCGCAGCGCCTGCGGCCGGTGATGGGCGGCGAGCCGCGCGAACTCGACGCGGTGGGCATGGGCGTTGGCGCGGAGCGCACGCGGCAGGCGGCCGTGGGCCGCGTCGAGGCGCTGGCGCGGCAGCGCCAACAGCGCGTCGGCCGCGGGTATGCCGCGGGCGAGCCCGCGCACCTCGCTCTTCAGCCGCTCGAAGAAGCGCGCGGCCGAGCCGACCGAGGCGCGCGGCGAAGTTGCCGGTGGAAACCGAGAGCTCGGTGCGCACCGGCACGACCATCTCGGCGGCGGCCGTCGGCGTCGGCGCGCGGCGGTCGGCGGCGAAATCAAGAAGCGTGAAATCGGTCTCGTGGCCGACGGCCGAGACGAGCGGGATGCTGGCTCGCCGCGGCGGCGCGCACCACGATCTCCTCGTTGAAGCCCCACAGATCCTCGAGCGAGCCGCCGCCGCGGGCGACGATGAGCACGTCCGGCGTCGGGATCGCGGCCGTTCGGCTGCGAGCGCGTTGAAGCCGTCGATCGCGGCGGCCACCTCCGCGGCGCAGGTTTCGCCCTGCACCCGCACCGACCAGACCAGCACGTGGCGCGGAAAGCGATCGTTCAGCCGATGCAGGATGTCGCGGATGACGGCGCCGGTGGGCGAGGTGATGACGCCGACGACGCGCGGCAGATAGGGCAGCGGCCGCTTGCGCGCGTCGTCGAACAGGCCCTCGGCGGCGAGCTTCTTGCGCCGCTCCTCCAAGCAGCGCCATGAGCGCGCCGACGCCGGCGGGCTCGATGCTCTCGACGATGATCTGGTAGGTGGACTTGCCGGGATAGGTGGTGATGCGGCCGGTGGCGATCACCTCCAGCCCCTCCTCCGGGCTTGAAGCGCAGGCGCGAGAAGTTGCCCTTCCAGATCACGGCATCGATGCGCGCGCCCTCGTCCTTGAGGGAGAAATAGACGTGGCCGGAGGAATGCGGGCCGTGGTAGTTCAGCACCTCGCCGCGCAGGCGCACGTAGCCGAAGGCGTCCTCGATGGTGCGCTTGAGGTTGGCCGACAGCTCGGAGACGGTGATCTCCGGCAGGTTGGAGCGGATTTCCGTGGAAACGGCCATCGAGGATTCCGTGGTTCTGCGGCTAGCTATGCTACATCCGCGCGGTTTCGCGAAGCCCCTTGGGAATTCGGCATGAACGTCTTGCTTCTCGGCTCCGGCGGGCGCGAGCACGCGCTCGCCTGGAAGCTTGCCGCGAGCCCGCTTGCTGACCAAGCTCTACGCCGCCCCGGGCAATCCCGGGATCGCCGAGGAGGCGGAGCTCGTCAATCTCAAGCTCGACCAGCACGACGCGATCGCTGCGTTCTGCCTGACGCACCGAAATCGATCTGGTGGTGATCGGGCCGGAAGCGCCGCTCGTCGCGGGGCTCGCGGACTATCTAGCCGAACGCGGCATCAAGGTGTTCGGGCCGAGTGCCGCGGCGGCGCAGCTCGAGGGCTCGAAGGCCTTCACCAAGCGGCTCTGTGCCGACAACGACATTCCGAACGCGCGCTTCGCCGCCTTCACCGACAAGGCTGCGGCCGCCCGCCATATCGAAGAAGTGGTGGGCGCGCCCATCGTGCTCAAGGCCGACGGGCTACACGCCGGCAAAGGGCGTGGTGGTGGCCATGAGCGTCCCCGAGGCGCTCGCCGGTCTCGACCAGGTCTTCGCCATGGGCGGCAACGCGCCGGTGGTGATCGAGGAGTTCCTCCGGGGTGAAGAGGCGAGCTTCTTCTGCCTCATCGACGGCGAGAAGGTGCTGCCGCTCGCGAGCGCCCAGGACCACAAACGCGCGTTCGACGGCGACCAGGGACCGAACACCGGCGGCATGGGAGCCTACTCGCCGGCGCCGGTATTCACGCCCGAGATCGAGCGGCGCACGATGGAGGAGATCGTGCGACCGACGGCGCGGGCGCTCACCAAAGCCGGCACGCCGTACCGGGGCGTGCTCTACATCGGCCTCATGATCACCCACGAGGGGCCGAAGCTCATTGAGTACAATGTGCGCTTCGGCGACCCCGAGTGCCAGGTGCTGATGCCGCGGCTGAAGGACGACCTCCTCACGCTCATGGTGGCGACCTGCGACGGAACGCTCGACCAGGTGAGCGTGCGCTGGCACGACGAGCCCGCGATCACCGTGGTCATGGCGGCCAACGGCTATCCCGGCGCCTATGAGACGGGCTCCGAGATCCGCGGTCTCGACCGGGCGGCCGGGGCGAAAGGCGTCAGCATCTTCCATGCCGGCACGCGGCGCGAAGGCTATCGCATCCTTGCCAACGGCGGACGCGTGCTCGACGTGACCGCGACCGGGAAAACGCTCAAGCAGGCGCGCGAGCGCGCGTATACGGCGATCGACCGCATCCACTGGCCGGACGGCTTCTACCGCCGCGATATCGGCTGGCGGGCGCTGGCTAACGGCGGGAAGCGAAAAAAGTCTTGAGCATCTTGGCCGCCCTGTCCTCGCCGATGCCGGAATAGACTTCCGGACGGTGATGGCAGGTGGCGGCAGCGAAGAACCGCACGCCGGAGTCCACCGCGCCGCCTTTGGGATCGGCGGCGCCGTAGTAGAGGCGGCGGATGCGGGCATGCGAGATCGCCGCCGCGCACATGGTGCAGGGCTCGAGCGTCACGTAGAGGTCGCTGTCGGCGAGGCGCTCGTTGCCGAGCTGTGCCGCCGCCGCGCGCAACGCCAGCATTTCGGCGTGCGCGGTCGGGTCGTTGTCGGTAAGCGTGCGGTTGTAGGCGCGCGCAATCACTTCGCCGTCGCGCACGACGACGGCGCCGATCGGCACCTCGCCGGCCACCACGGCCGCTTCCGCCTCGGCCAAGGCGATCTCCATGAAGCTCTGCACCGCTCGTCTCCGGCCTAAGCCCGTGTTAGTCGAACTCGCACGGGAGCGCCATGGACCGCAACACGGGCGGGGAGCGAATTGCCAAAGTCATGGCCCGCGCGGGCTTGTGCTCGCGGCGGGAGGCCGAGGGCTGGATCGCGGCCGGCCGCGTCGAGGTGAACGGGGAGCGGCTGACGAGCCCGGCACGCAATGTCGGCCGCGGCGACCAGGTGACGGTGGACGGCAAACCCTTGCCGCGGGCCGAGCGCACGCGGCTTTTCCTCTATCACAAGCCGCGCGGCCTTGTGACCACGAACCGCGACGAGCGCGGCCGGCCGACGATCTTCGGCGCGCTGCCCAAGCATTTGCCGCGACTCGTCAGCATCGGGCGCCTCGATTTGAACAGCGAGGGCTTGCTGCTGCTTACCAACGACGGCGGGCTCGCCCGCGCTCTGGAATTGCCAGCCACCGGGTGGCTGCGCCGCTACCGCGCCCGCGCCCACGGCTCGGTGACGCAGGACGCGCTCGACCGGCTCCGCCGCGGCGTGACTGTGGAAGGCGTGTCCTACGGCCCGATCGAAGCGACGCTCGACCGGGCGGAGAAGGCGAACGCCTGGATCACCCTCGGCCTGCGCGAGGGCAAGAATCGCGAGGTGCGCAATGTGCTCCGCCACCTCGGGCTCGCGGTGAACCGGCTGATCCGCGTTTCCTTCGGGCCGTTTCAGCTCGGCGAACTCAGGCCAGGCGAAGTAGAGGAAGTGAAGACGCGGGTGTTGCAGGAGCAGCTCGGCGACAAGCTCATGCGCACGGCGGGGGCTGATTTTTCCGCGCCCTTGCGCGAGGAAGCGGCGCCGAGGC
This sequence comes from uncultured Alphaproteobacteria bacterium, assembly GCA_963792635.1. Classification (GTDB taxonomy): domain Bacteria; phylum Pseudomonadota; class Alphaproteobacteria; order Rhizobiales; family Xanthobacteraceae; genus DATNNN01. Next base: position 1,174,163 of record CAWBWX010000001.1, on the reverse strand, counting down.
CACGCCCGCCGAAACCCGCTACACCCAAGGCCGCTCGCGAGAAGCAGACACGCGAGAAGCCAGCGCGCAAGAATTTCCGCCGAGGCCGGCGCTGATGCGCATCGTCGCCGGGAAATTCCGCGGGCGAAATCTGCAGGGACCGAAGTCGAATTTGATTCGGCCCACGTCCGACCGGCTGCGCGAGTCCGATCTTCAACATCCTGGTGCACGCCTATGGCGACCCGATCACCGATGCCCGCGTGATGGATTTGTTCGCCGGCACCGGCGCGCTCGGCCTCGAGGCGCTGTCGCGCGGGGCGAAGTTCGCGCTGTTCGTGGAGGAAACCGTCGAGGCGCGTGGCATCATCCGGGAGAACATCGAGACGCTTGGGGTCATCGGCATGAGCAACGTCTTCCGCCGCGACGCCGCCAAGCTAGGCCCGCGCGGGCCGGTCGATCCGTTCGATCTCGTGTTCTGCGATCCGCCCTATGGCCAGGGCTTGGCGGAAAAGGCGCTCGCCGGTGCGCGCACAGGCGGATGGCTGAACCCCGGCGCCCTCGTGGTCATCGAGGACGCGGTCGCGCCGGGGTTCAAGACGTCGGACGGCTTCAAGGAAGTCGAGCGGCGGCGCTATGATGAGACGGAAGTGGTTTTCCTGCGACTTGCCTCAGCGCCTACCGAATAGCTTCTCGATATCTGCGAGTTTCAGCTCCACATACGTGGGCCGGCCGTGATTGCACTGGCCGGCGTAGTCGGTGGCCTCCATCTCGCGCAAGAGCGCGTTCATCTCCTCCGGCTTGAGGCGGCGGCCGGCGCGCACCGAGCCGTGGCACGACATGGACGACGCCACCGCCAGGAGGCGGCGCTCGAGCGGCAGGCCCGAATCCCATTCAGCCATGTGCTCGGCGAGGTTGCGCACGAGGCCCTGCACGTCGGTCTCGCCGAGGAGGGACGGCGCTTCCCGCACCAGCACCGCACCGGGGCCGAAGGCTTCGAGCACGAGGCCGAGACGGGAGAGCTCGTCGTGGCGCTCGATGAGCGCCGCCGCGTCCGCGGGATCGAGCTCGACCACGACCGGCACGAGCAGGATCTGGCGGGCGACGCCGTCGCGCTCGATCGCGCTCTTCAGCTTCTCGTAGACGAGGCGCTCGTGGGCCGCGTGCTGGTCGACCACCACGAGGCCGTCGCGGGTCTGGGCCACGATATAGGTCTCGTGGATCTGCGCCCGCGCCGCACCGAGCGGCCGATCGAGGAGTTCGCTCTGCACCGGAGTCAAATCGGCGCGGGCATCGGCGGAGGGCTCGGAGATCACGGCGAACGCCGCCTGCGCCGCCTCGGCGAAGCCCGTGCGTAGCGGCGCCGCCGCGCCGCGCCAGCTCGGGAAGCTCCGCCCGCGCCCGTGCGGTCGGGCAAAGGCGACGAGGCGCCCGGCGCCGGTGGTGGCGGAGCGGCGCGCGCCGCTACCCAGCGCATCGGAAAGCGTGCGCACGATGAGGGCGCGTACGCCGCCGGAATCGCGGAAGCGCACCTCGGTCTTGGCCGGATGCACGTTCACGTCCACCTCGCGCGGGTCCACGTCAAGGAACAGCGCCACCACCGGATAGCGGTCGCCGTGCAGGAGATCAGCGTAGGCGGCGCGCACCGCGCCAAGCAGCACTTTGTCGCGCACCGGCCTGCCGTTGACGAAGAGATATTGGGCAAGGGAATTGGCGCGGGAGAACGTGGGCAGGCCGGCGAGCCCGGAGAGGCGGATGCCGCCGCGCTCGCCCTCGACCGCGACGGCATTGTCGTGCAGCTCGGCGCCGAGGATTTCGGCGAAGCGGGCGCGGCGGCCGTCGGCGTCGTCCTTCTGCGCGGCGTAGGTCACCGCCGGGCGGTCCTCGGTGACCAACGTGAAGGCAATATCGGGCCGCGCCAGCGCCAGGCGGCGCAGCGCTTCGACGGAAGCGGCGTTCTCGGCGCGCTCGGATTTGAGGAACTTGAGCCGCGCCGGCGTGGCAAAGAACAGCTCGCGCACCTCGACGCGGGTGCCTTCGTTGAGCGCGGCCGGGCGGATCGGCGATTTCTTTCCACCCTCGACGCGGATCTCGCTTGCCTCGGCCGCGCCCTTGGCGCGAGTCACGATCACGAGCTTCGCCACGGCGCCGATGGACGGCAGCGCCTCGCCGCGAAAGCCCAGCGTGGCGATGGCGTCGAGATCGTCGCCGGGAAGCTTGGAGGTGGCGTGGCGGTCGACGGCGAGCACGAGGTCACCCGGCGCCATGCCGGCGCCGTCGTCGCTGACGCGCACGAGGCGCGAGCCGCCGCCGGCGAGCACGAGCTCGATGCGCCGCGCGCCCGCGTCGAGCGCGTTCTCCACGAGCTCCTTCACCACCGAGGCCGGCCGCTCCACCACCTCGCCGGCGGCGATGCGGTTGATCACGGCTTCCGGCAACTGACGGACAGCCATTCGTCGCCCCTCGCGACTCACCGGCGGCAATCTAGCGCGTGGGGCGATGCCGCGGGAGCGGCGTCCCCGCTCTACACAAGCTCAGCGGGCAAGGTGTTTCTTGGCAAGGCGCTTGCCTTCTTCCACCGCCGGCTGGTCGAACGGGTCGACGCCGAGGAGGCGGGCGGCGAGGATGGTTTCCAGCATGAAGTGCATCATGAGCGCGCCGAGCGCCCGCTCGTCCAGGCGCTCGAGCTTGATGGTGCGCACCGGGCGGCCGTGTTTCGCAAGCGTCTCGGTGGTGGCGCGGGCCTCGGCGGCGACGAGATCGCCGACGCTACGACCGGCGAATTCCGGCTCGCCGGCGGTGGCGGCGAGCGCCGGCTCCATGCGCGGGCCCTTGCCGGCGGTGCGGGTGGAGATCACTGTGAACAGCTTGTCGCGCGGGCCGTCGAGCCAGAGCTGCAACTGGCTGTGCTGGTCGACGGGGCCGAGGGCCGCCATCGGCGTCGTGCCCTTGCCGCCCTTGCCCAGGCTCTCGGCCCAGAGCTGCACCCACCAGCGGGTGAAGCGTTCCAGGCGATCGGCGTAGGCCATCATGGCGGTGATCGGCTTGCCGGCCGCTGTGGCGGCGATGCTCAGCGCGGCGCCGATGGCCGGGGCGATTTCCTCCACCGGCCGGCCGGCGAGGATCGGCGCCAGCACTTCGCGGGCGCCGGCGCGGATCGCGTGCGGGTCGAGGTCGAGCACAAGGGCTGGAAGCAACCCCACGTTGGAAAGGACCGAGAAGCGGCCGCCGATGCCAGGATCGTGGTCGAGCACCGGCGCGCCCTCGTCCTCGAGGAGCGCACGCAGTCCGTTCCTGCCGCCTTTCTTCGCGGGCTCGGAGATACCGACCAGATGGTCCTTGGGCTTCAGGCCCTTCTCGATGAGTACCGCCATCACCGCCATCACCTGCATCAAGGTCTCGGCGGTGCCGCCGGACTTGGACACGGCGACGAAGCGCGTGCTCTTCAGCGGCAGCTCCAACACGGCTGCAAGCGTCTGCGGGTCTAGATTGTCGAGGAAGTGGGCGCGGGCGCCGCGGCGCAGATGCACGCCCGGTGTGCCGTAGCCGGAAAGCTGCGCCAACGTCTGGCCGCCGAGGCTCGAGCCGCCGGTGCCGAGGAAGATCACGTCGCTCGCGTGCGCCAGCTCCTGGGCGACGTTGGCGAGCGGTTCGATATCGTCCTTCCGCTCGGGCAGGCGCAGGAGCGGCAGCGACCCGTCCTCATGGGCGCGCCGCAATTTCACCAGCGGGTCGGAAAGGCGTGCGAGCGCGGCGTTGACCGCCGCCTCGGGCACGCCCCCCTCGCCGATCGTTTCAGCTAGCGCGTGCTCGATGGACTGGACGTGCATGGGACCTCAGGCGCGCGTGGCGGCGGTGAGCGCCGCCTGCCGCTTGGTGAAGATCGAGGCGATGATAAGGATCAGCACCACAAGGCCGATCATCAACGTGCACACGGCGTTGATCTCCGGCGTCACGCCGAGGCGCACCTGGCTGTAGATGCGGATCGGCAGCGTGGTCGCGCCTGGGCCGGTGGTGAAGCTCGCCACCACCAGATCGTCGAGGGAGAGCGTGAAGGCGAGCAGGAAGCCCGCCGCCACCGCCGGAAAGATGATCGGGCAGCGTGACCTGGAAGAAGGTCGCGAGCGGTGTCGCGCCGAGATCGACGGCCGCCTCCTCCAGGCTGCGGTCGAAGGTCAGACAGCCGCGACTGCACCACCACGGCGACGAAGCACATGGTGAAGCTCACGTGGGCGAGCGCCACGGTCCAGAAGCCGCGGTCGAGGCCAATGGCGACGAAGAGGAGCAGCAGCGATAGACCGGTGATCACCTCGGGCATGACCAAGGGCGCGTAGATCATGCCGGCGAAGAGCGTGCGGCCGCGAAAGCGGCCCATGCGGGTCAGCGCCAGCGCGGCCATGGTGCCGAGCACGGTGGCGACGGTGGCCGACAGGAGCGCCACGCGCAGGCTTACCCAGGCGGCGTCGAGGAGCTGGCGGTTTTCAAGCAACGCTCCGTACCAGCGGGTGGAGAAGCCGCCCCACACGGTGACGAGGCGCGAGTCGTTGAAGGAATAGACGACGAGGAGCGCGATCGGCAGGTAGAGGAAGGCGAAGCCTAGGCCAAGCGACACGACGTTGAAGGTGCTGAGGCCCTTGCGCATCACCGCGACCCTTCGATCGCCCGCCCCTGCTGGCGCTGATAAAACAAGATGGGCACCACCAGCACCGTCAACAAGAGCACGGCGACCGCGGACGACACGGTCCACGACCGGTTGACGGCGAACTCGGTCCATAACGTCTTGCCGATCATCAAGGTTTCCGAGCCGCCGAGGAGATCGGGAATCACGAACTCGCCCACGGCGGGAATGAAGCACAAGAGCGAGCCCGCCACGACCCCCGGCAGCGACAGCGGGAACGTCACTTGCCAGAAGGCGCGGACCGGCGTGGCACCGAGATCGGCGGCGGCCTCGAGCAGCGTTTCGTCGAGCTTCTCGAGCGAGGCATAGAGCGGCAGCACCATGAACGGCAGGTACGTATAGACGATGCCGAGGTACACCGCCTTGTTGGTTGCCAAGATCTCCAGCGGCTCGGAAATGAGGCCAAGGCCGATAAGCGCCTGGTTGAGAAAGCCCTCGCGGGAGAGGATGCCGATCCAAGCGTAGACGCGGATCAGGAACGACGTCCAGAACGGCAGGATGACAAGGAGCACGAGCAGCGGCCGCCAGCGCGCCGGCGCGCGGGCGATGGCGTAGGCGATGGGATAACCGACCAGAAGCAGGAGCACGGTGGACACCGCGGCGATCCACAGGCTCTGCAGATACGACTCGATATAGAGCGCGTCGCTCAGCACCAGCGCGTAGTTGGCGAAGTCGAGCTGCGAGACGAAGGCGCGGATGCCGTCCCAGCCTTGGGCGAGGTCGAGGAGCGGGCGATACGGCGGCTGCGCCACCACGTCGTGGGAGAGACTGATCTTCACCACGATGAGGAACGGCACGAGGAAAAAGAACGCGAGCCACAGGTACGGCACGAGAACGATCAGGCGGCTACCGATGCTTTTTGTCGTCACTGCCCGCTCCTAGCGCGTCAGCACGACGCCGGCATCCGGCGCCCAGGAGAGAAAGACCTTGTCGTCCCGGCCGATGGGCCGCGCGACGCGGCGGCTCTGGTTCGCCTCGGTCACTTTGAGCTCGCGGCCGCCGGCGAGGCGCACGCGATAGACCGACAGGTCTCCGAGATAGGCGATGTCGTGCACCGTGCCCTCGACCACGTTGTCGGCATCCGCCGGCCGCTCGCGGGAAATGCGCATCTTCTCCGGCCGCAGCGCGAGCCAGACGGTGGCGCCGGCCTTGGCCTTCACGCCTGCCGCGCGGATCGGGCCGATGTCGCTGTCGAGGGTCTTGCCCTTGCCGACTGTCGCTTCGATCAGGTTCACGTCGCCGATGAAATCGGCGACGTAGCGCGTGCTCGGCTGTTCGTAGACTTCCTCCGGCGGCGCCACCTGCACGACGCGGCCGCGATCCATGACCGCGATACGGTCGGCCATGGTCATGGCCTCCTCCTGGTCGTGGGTGACGACGAGGAAGGTGGTGCCGAGGCGCTCCTGCAGCGCCATGAGCTCGAACTGCGGTCTCTTCGCGCAGCTTCTTGTCGAGCGCCGCCAACGGCTCGTCGAGGAGCAGCACCTTGGGCCGCTTGGCCAGCGCGCGGGCAAGCGCCACGCGCTGACGCTCGCCGCCGGAGAGTTCGTGCGGCTTGCGGCGCTCCTTGCCGACGAGGTTCACGAGCCGGAGCATGTCGGCGACGCGCGCGGCGATCTCCTCCTTGGGCAGCCGCTCCTGGCGCAACCCGAAGGCGACATTGTCGGCCACGGTGAGATGGGGAAACAGCGCGTAGGACTGGAACATCATGTTCACCGGCCGTGCGTAGGGTGGGACCCCGGCGAGATCGCGGCCGTCGAGCAGGATACAGCCCGCATCCGGCGCCTCGAAGCCGGCGAGCAGCCGCATGAGCGTGGTCTTGCCGCAGCCGGAGGGGCCGAGCAGCGCGAAGAACTCGCGCTCGTAGATATCGAGGGTGAGATCATCGACGGCGGTGACCCCGCCGAAGCGCTTAGTCACGCCCACGAAGGAGATCAGCGGCGGCATTCTGCGGTCCCGCCACGGCGCGAACTTAGCGCGCGTGGCGACGGTCTTCGGCTTGGTGCGCTGCATTCGTCCTCGCGCCGCCTCCTTAGCGAGGATCGCAACGGCGCTCAACCGGCGCCGCTCGGACCTAGACGGTCTCACGATCGGCGCCGACGCCGAACGCCGCCTGCAACGCCTCCGCTTCGGCGGCGGTCGCCGAGAGGCCAAGCTTCGTGCGCCGCCATAGTACGTCATCGGCGGTTTCCGCCCACTCCTCCTTGCGCAGGTAATCGAGCTCCGCCTGGTGCAGGTCGGCGACGAGGCGCGGGCCGAGATCGTCCAGTCTTTCCGCCGTCGCCAGAATCATCCGCGCCCGCGTGCCGTAGGTGCGGGCGAGCCGTCCCGCGTGCGCTTCAGACAGAAAGGGATATTCGACTCGCAGGTGCTCGGCGAGCTCATCGACGCCGCCTGACGCCAGATCGCCGCCGGGCAGCGGCGCGTCGCCGGTCCAGGCGCGGTTGAGGACGAACCAGTGCTTGAGCCGGTCGATTGCCTGCTCGGCGACGCGCCGATAGGTGGTGAGCTTGCCGCCGAAGATCGTCACCAGCGGCGGCTCGCCGTAGCCGCCGTCCACCTCCATGCGATACTCGCGCGTCACGTCGTTGGGCCGGCGCGAGCCGTCGTCGATGAGCGGCCGCACGCCGGAGAACGTCCACTTCAGGTTGGCTGGCTCCACCTGCGTGCGGAACACCGCGTTCGCGGCACTGCAAAGATAGAGGATCTCCTCGGCGCTCGCCGCCGGCCGGGACGCATCGCCTGCCACGTCCACGTCGGTGGTGCCGATAAGGGTAAAGGCGCCGGCGTAGGGAATGGCGAAGATCACCCGGCCGTCGAAGTTCTGAAAGACATAGGCGCGGTCGTGGGCGGCGACCCGCGGCACCACGATATGGCTGCCCTTGACCAGGCGGAGCCGCGTCAGCGACGGCCGGCGGATCACGCCTTCGAGAAGATGCGCCGCCCAGGGACCGGCGGCGTTGACCAGCGCGCGGGCCGAGGCGGTTTCGCGCCCAGCGGCGGAGTGAAGCACGAGCTGCCAGCGACCCTCCTCGCGGCGCGCCGCGATCAGCCGCGTGCGCGGACGGACGACGGCGCCGCGCTCGCGGGCGCCAACGGCGTTGGCGATCACGAGCCGAGAGTCGTCGACGACGCAGTCGGAATACTCGAAGGCGAGGCGCAAGCCGCGTTTCAGTGGTACGCCTACCGGATCGTCGGCAAGATCGAGGCGGCGGCTTTTCGGTAAGCGCGTGCGCGCGAGGTGATCGTAGAAGAAGAGGCCGAGGCGCACGAGCCACGCGGGACGGGCTCCTGCCACGTGCGGCACAACGAAGCGCATGGGCCGCACCAGATGCGGCGCGAGGCGCATCAGCCGCTCACGCTCGCGCAGCGATTCGCGCACCAGCCGGAACTCATAGTGCTCGAGATAGCGCAGCCCGCCGTGGATCAGCTTGGTGCTCGCCGACGAGGTGGCGCCGCCGAGGTCGCCCTGCTCCACCAGCAGCACGGAAAGCCCGCGGCCGGCGGCATCGCGCGCAATCGCGCAGCCGTGAATACCGCCCCCGATCACCGCGAGATCATAGTCGGCCACTGTTTGCTCCCTGCGACTGGAGCCCATGATGGACCAAAGTCGGATGGTCGCGCGACCGCCTGCGGCAAAAAATCATTGCGAATCCTCGCTTTCGCCCTAAATAGAAGGTTGAACGAAGCGGTAATTCTCGCCGCGTAACATTGATCCGATGTCCGCCCCCCGCCTGCTCGTCGTCGAAGGAAATACCGCCGAAGGCCGCAAGCACCACGTGGCCGCCGGCGGCGAAGTCGCAAGCGAAAACTACGCCCGGCTCCTGCGCGAGCTTTGGTCGGACGCCGTGGTCGATGTCTGTTTCCCGGCCGACGCCGGCGCCAATCTCCCCGACAAGACAGGCCTCGAAGGCTATGACGGCGTCGCCGTCACCGGCTCCGGCCTGCATGTCTATCAAGGCGGGCCCGCGGTCGATGCGCAGGTGCAGCTCGTGCGCGCGGTCTATGAAGCGGAGACGCCGCTATTCGGCAGCTGCTGGGGCCTGCAGGTGGCGACGGTCGCAGCCGGCGGCAGTGTCCGGCGCAATCCGCGCGGCCGCGAGATCGGCTTCGGCCGACGCATCCGGCTGAACGGCCGCGGCCGCGAGCATGCGCTCTACAAGAACAAGCCCGAGGTGTTCGAGGCGCTCACCGTTCATCTCGACGAGGTGGAGGCGCTACCGGAAAATGCGATCGTGCTCGCCACCAACGACCATTCCGACGTGCAGGCGGCAGAGATCCGCTACAACGGCGGTGTCGCCTGGGGCGTGCAGTATCACCCGGAATATCCGTTCGCCGAGATCGCCACCATCCTGCGCCGGATCAGCGCTTCGCTCTTGGTCGAGGGTTTCTTCCTCGACGCCGAGGAAGCGTCGCGCTACGCCGCCGATCTCGACGTGCTGGAGAAAAATCCCTTCGATCGGCGCATCGCCTGGAAGCACGGCGTCAACGGCTCGGTCACCAACCGCGACCAGCGCGTTCTCGAATTGAAGAATTGGGTCGAGCGGCTGGTGAAACCGCACCGCTCGGCGCGCGGACGCGGCTAGGCACGCCCTGGATTTTCCGCCTTCACGGATAGTGACGGCAGTCGCCGTCAAACAGCCACCTTGCTGAGAAACGTCTCGACCTCGCCGCGCAGATCGGCGGCGACGCTGGCGACTGCTTCCGACGCTTCGAGCACCGTCTGCGCCGACGTCTGCGCCTCGCTCGCCGCGGCAGCAACTTCGCTGAGCACGGATGCAATCGCCTTGGTGGCCCCGGCCGCGCTCCCGACGTTGTGCGATATCTCTCCGGTCGCAGCATCTTGCTGTTGCACCGACGCGGCAACCGAGGAAGTGTCCTCGTTGATCTCCTGCATGCGCTCGGTAATACGGCCGATGGCCGCGACCGCAGCCGACGTCGATTCCTGAACTGCGGCGATCTGGCCGGCGACGGCATCGGTGGCTTTTGCGGTCTGCACCGCGAGCGATTTGACCTCGGCGGCGACCACGGCGAAACCCTTGCCGGCCTCGCCGGCGCGCGCCGCCTCGATCGTCGCATTGAGCGCAAGCAAATTGGTCTGGCCGGCAATATCACGGATCAGATTGACGATGTCGCCGATCCGCTGCGCGACCTTCGCCAAACTGGCGATCTGGCCGTTTGTGCTCTGCGCTTCGCTCACCGCGATGCCCACGATCTCGGTCGTGCGCACAAGTCGCTGGTTGATCTCGGCGATGGACTTCGACATCTCCTCTGCCGCGGTCGCTGCCATTTCGACGTTTGTGGATGCCTCGTACGACGTCTGCGCTACGCTCTCTACGCGTTGCGTTGTCTTGCCGGACGCACCCAGCAGGGCGCCTGCCATCGTCCGCATCTTCGCGGCGCTGTCGGTGGTGGATTTCAGTAGGCTCTCGGCCCGTTGCCGGAACGCGCGAATTGCTTCCTCCAGCACCGTGCGGCGCTGTTTATGCTCCTGTATGGAACTGCGTTGCAACGCGGCGCGGCGCCGCTCGGTGATGTCCTCATGCGTGTCGACCCACCCGCCACCGTGCATCGGCCGGCTCGCGCGGGCAATGATGCGTCCGTTCTTGGTCTCATAGGCGGTGCTGGTGATCTTCCCTTGCGCGATTCGGGCCATGCACTCGGACACGTATTGATCCGCGTCGCCGGAGAAAGTACCGGCCGCCCTGCAGTGTTCGAGCAGCTCGCGCAGCGAACTGCCGAGCATGACTTGCTCGGGCGTCAATCCGTAGAGTTCAAGGTAGCGTTCATTGCACAGCATCAGCTGCGCCGATGAATCCAGCATGCACAAGCCTTGCGGCATGTTGTCCAGCGCCGCCGTCGACAGTCGAAGTTGCTGGCGCTGGCGAAAGATCACGAACGCGCCAGCAGCGATCAAGCCGAGCAAGGTTAGCATCACACTGATGATGGTCTTCGCCGGCAGCACCGCAATGACAGTCAAATGATCGGCGTTGATGGCGTTCATGACCGCGAGGCTTGCCCCGAGGCAAGCTATGCCCGCCATGAAGATAAGCAGCCAGCAATGTCTGACCGCCAGCGAGATATGAGATCTCAGCATCATTCGGCATTCCGGTGGTTAACGGAATGTCGCTTCAAACGGTTTTTTTGAAGTTAAACGTCCCGCGCCAAAAGGATGAAGAAAGGACTAATGATCATCACGCCCTGTGATCACGCCTAGCTGACCCGTTCCACCACCAGCGAAACACCCTGCCCCACGCCGACGCAGAGCGTGGCGAGGCCGCGCTTGCCTTTGCGCTCCTCCAGCGCGTGCACGAGCGTGCCGGCGAGGCGCGCGCCGGACATGCCGAGCGGATGACCAAGCGCGATGGCGCCGCCATTCGGGTTCACATGCTCCGCGTCGTCGGGGAGTCCGAGCTGGCGGATCACGGCGAGCGATTGGCTGGCAAACGCCTCGTTCAGCTCGATCACGTCGAAGCCGGCGACCTTCATGCCGAGACGCTTCATCAATTTCTCGGTGGCCGGCACCGGACCGATGCCCATGATGCGCGGCGGCACGCCGGCCGTAGCCATGCCGAGCACGCGCGCCCGCGGCGTTAGCTTGTGGGCGCGCACGGCTTCCTCCGAAGCGAGGATGAGCGCGGCGGCGCCATCGTTCACGCCGGACGCGTTGCCGGCGGTGACGGTGCCGGGGTTGCGGAACGGGGTTCGGAGCTTGGCCAGCCCCTCGAGCGTGGTGTCGGCGCGGGGATGCTCGTCCTTGTCCACCTTCACCGGCCCGCTCTTGCCGCCCGGCACCTCCACCGGCACGGTTTCCGCGGAGAAGAAGCCGCGCTCTTGCGCGGCGACGGCGCGCTGCTGCGAGCGCAACGCGAACTTGTCCTGGTCGGCGCGGGAGACCTGAAATTCCTCGGCCACGTTCTCCCCGGTCTCCGGCATCGAATCGACGCCGTATTGCGCCTTCAGCACTGGATTGACGAAGCGCCAGCCGATGGTGGTGTCGTAGGTCTCCATGATGCGTGAGAAGGCTTCCGTTGCCTTGCCCGTCACGAACGGTGCGCGGGACATGGACTCGGCACCGCCGGCGATGGCGAATTCGATCTCGCCCGACTTGATGGCGCGCGCCGCCGAGCCCACAGCGTCGAGGCCGGACGCGCACAGGCGGTTGATGGTGACCCCGGGGATCGTGCCGGGAAGGCCCGCGAGCAACAACGCCATGCGGGCGATGTTGCGGTTGTCTTCGCCAGCCTGATTGGCGGCGCCGTAATAGACCTCGTCGAGCCGCGACCAGTCGACGCCGGGATTGCGCTGCATCAGCGCCTTGATCGGGATCGCGGCGAGATCGTCGGCGCGCACCTTGGCGAGCACGCCGCCGTAGCGGCCGATGGGGGTGCGGATGAAATCGCAGATGAAGACGTCGCGCATCATGTCCCTCAGGCCGCCTCGCCGTGGGCCCGCGCCGTGCGCGCGTGGAGTTCGCGGAGCACGGTGAGCTCCTCCTTGGTCGGCGGCGGCGTCTCGCTCACGCTGGCGGAGAACTTGATCGGCCATCCAGTGGCCTCGATGACTTGTTCGCGGTTCACGCCGGGATGCAGCGACACCACGGTGAGCTCCTTGGTCTTCGCGTCCGGTTCCATGACGCAGAGATCAGTGAGCACCTTGGTCGGGCCTTTGGTCTTAACCCCGAGTTTCTCGCGGAAGTCGCCGCCGTCGCCGTGGCCGAGCGAGGTGACGAAATCGATCTTCGACACGAAGCTGCGCTTGGACTGGCTCATGGTGATAAACACCTGGCCGCAGCTCGTGGCGATCTCCGGGGCGCCGCCGCCGCCGGGCAGCCGCACCTTGGGCTTGTGGTAGGGGCCGACCACGGTGGTGTTGAGGTTGGCGAACTTGTCGATTTGGGCGCCGCCGAGGAAGCCCGTGGTGATGCGGCCGCCCTGCAGCCAGTAGCGGAACATTTCCGGCACCGGCACGGTGACGAGCGCGGTCTCGCAGAGCTCCCCGTCGCCGATGGAGAGCGGCAGCACGTTGGGCTTGGTCTCGAGCGTGCCGGACTCGTAGATGAGCACGATGTCGGGCGCGTGCGTCAGGCGCGCGAGGTTGCAGGCAGCGGACGGCGCGCCGATACCGACAAAGCATACGTCGTCGTTCGTGAGCGCGCGGGCGGCGGCGACGGTCATCATCTCGTTCGGCGAATATTCGACCATGGTCCGCTCCTACGCCGCGCGCCGGGCATTGGCGGCGAATATTTCCGGGCCCTTGCCCAGCACGTTGTCCTTCATCCAAGCGGTGAAGAAGTCGCGATCGCGCGAGATCGGCTCCCAGTTCTTATAGAAGGCGTTGTCGCGGGTGTAGTAGCCGTGCGCATAGGAGGGATGTGCGCCGCCCGGCACCTCGGCGATGGCACCCACCGTCCAGCTCGGCAGGATCACGGCGTTGGGCGAATGCTTGCCGAAGTCGTCGACGATCTCTTCCACGGTCACGATCGAGCGCGCGGCGGCCAGCACCGCCTCCTTTTGCACGCCGACGATGCCCTCGAACATGACGTTGCCCTTCCGATCCGCGCGCTGGGCGTGGACGACGGCGCAGTCGAGCTTGATCCCCGGCACGGCGGCGAGCTTCTCGCCGGTGAACGGGCAGACGATCTCCTTGATGTTGGGATTGACCTTGGGGAGCTCAGCGCCGCGGTAGCCGCGGAACACGGCGAAGGGCAGCCCGGCGGCGCCGGCGTCGTAGGCATTGGCCATCGCGGCGTGGGAGTGCTCCTCAATGGTGATCTTGTTCGGCCAGCCGTTCTCGTAGGCGTCGCGGAAGCGATGCAGCGAGCCCACGCCGGGATTGCCGCCCCAGGAAAACACCATCTTCTCGGCCGCGCCCATGCCGATGAGCTGGTCATAGATAAGGTCCGGCGTCATGCGCACCAGCGTCAGGCGCCTCTTGCCCTGGCGAATGGCCTCATGGCCGGCGGCGAAGGGAATGAGGTGAGTGAAGCCCTCCATGGCGACCACATCGCCGTCGCGCAGGTTCTCCTCGATCGCAGCGCCGAGCGACAGGAACTTGGCCATTAGAACTCCTCGCACTCCGACTTCAGCAGCGCCCGAACAAGCTTGGCCGCGTCGTAAAACATTCAGAATTCGACAAAAACTTTACGGCACGACTGTCAAGAACGCCAGGACGCGCCTTCGAAGCAAGCGCGGCCGCTCAACGCGTGCGCTTGCCGTCGGGCCCGAACTGCTTGAGATAGGCGATCAAGTCCTCGATCTCCTGATCCTTGGGGAGGCCGGCGAACAGCATCTTGGTGCCAGGAATCATCGCCCTCGGATTCTTGAGATACTTCGCCAGCGTCGCCTCGTCCCAGACGATATTCGAGTTCTTGTTGGCGTCAGTGTAGTCGTAACCCTGGTAGGTTCCCGCCTTGCGCCCGATGAGGCCGTTAAGCACCGGGCCAACCCGGGTCTGTGCTCCCTCGCCGACCGCATGGCAGGCTTGGCACTTGCGAAAAACCGCCGCCCCCGCCTGCGGATCGGCGCCGGCGGCGACAGCCGGCACCAAGGCCAGGAGGGTAAGGATGAAGGCCGTGCGCATGGACCTTCATTTTAGCATCTTTGGCGGCGACGCGGCCAACCGTGCTAGCAATCGGTCGAATCTAGAAACGCTCCCGCATGAACGAGTTCCTGATCATCGCCTGGATGCTGCTCGCTGCCTTTTTCCTGGCAAGCGCGGCGGTGACCATGCTGCGCTACCGCGAGCCGCGCCCGTCCGCCGGCGCGCTCCCACCCTGCTCGATCATCATGCCGATCCGTGGCGTGCACCAGCATCTCGCAACCAACCTCTTGGCGCTCGCCAAGCTTGCGCCGTTCCGCGGCGAGATCCTGCTCGCGGTGGCGCACCCCGACGACCCGGCGGTAGCGGTGATCGAGCCGATCGTCGCGCGCTCCCCGGACATGATGCGGCTCCTGGTCGGCGAGGCGCCGGAGATCCACAACCCCAAGGTCGCCAATCTCGCCAAGGCCTATCGCGCCGCGCGCTACGACACGCTCCTCTTCCTCGACGACACGGTGGAGATCGACGGCGCCATCTATGGTGAGCTGATCGACGCGCTGAAGTCGGACATCGCCCTGGTCACCGTGGCGCCGGTGGCATGCGACGCCGAGAATTTCCCGGCGCGCATCGAGGCGGCGTCGTGCAATGGCTACCTCTTTCGCCTCGAAATGCTGTTCGAGCTGTTCGGCATCGCCGCCGTCTTCGGCCACGCCGTCGCCTTCCGCAAGGCGGATCTGGAGGCGGCCGGCGGAATCATGCGCCTCGACGAAGGGCCGTGCGACGACAACGCGCTGTCCAACGCGCTTTCCGACCGCGGCCGCCTGCGGTTGTTGCCGATCTCAATCAGGCGCCGCATCGGCCGGCGAACCTGGGCTGAAACCTACTTCCGCCACCTACGGTGGAAGAACTGCAGCAAGGCATACGAGCCGGTGGGCTTCGTGCTCGAGCCGCTCGGCGGCGGCCTCGTGTTCAACATTCTCGGCGCCTATGCGTTTTCCCGCATGTTTGGCGCCTCGCCCGCGGGCGCCCTGGGGTTCAGCATGATGCTCTGGTACGGAACCGAGGCGCTCATCCATCTGGTGGCGGGATGGCGTTTTACCGTCGGTGATATTTTTGCCTGGATTGCGCGCGATGTCTTACAGCCGATTCTCACGCTGGCCGCGATATTCGTTAAGCGGGTAGAATGGCGCGGCGGTATGGTCGATTTGAGTAGCACGGACAGGGAACACCGACGCCGTGATCTGAGTTAGCCTGACGCCCCCGATGTCAACGTCGGTGGGTTGTCAATGGGCCAGAGTCAACGGTAACGTGCCGGGCAAAGGGGACGTTAATGGCGGACCGGGTGGCGTTGCGGGCCGAAGCCAGCGTTGATGAAAGTTCCCGGATGCGCCAGGCGGCCCCGCGTCTCGTGGGCCTGCTACAGCGCGCCGAGGCTTTCAGCGACGGCGTCGATCGTCTCACCGGCGGGGGCGAGACACCTCTCAATCTCGTCATTGAGGATACGCTCGGCCCGGTCGAGGCGCTGATCCACGGCAAGCCCACGCTCCTCTTCGGCACCAACAATTATCTCGGCCTCAATCACCACCCCGAGTGCGTGCGCGCCGCCGCCGAAGCGGTCGCCCATCACGGCACCGGATCGACGGCCTCGCGGGTGGCGGCCGGCAATCACGCCGATCACATCAAGCTCGAGGAGGAAGTGGCCGCGCTCTACGGGCGCCGCTACGCCACCGTGTTCTCCACCGGCTTCATGGCCAACCTCGGCGTCATCTCGGCGCTGGCGCAGGAAGGCGACGCGGTCTTCATCGACGCGTACAGTCACGCGTCAATCTTTGATGCCTGCAAGCTCAGCGGCGCCAGCCTGACAATCTTCCGCCACAACGACGCCAAGGATCTCGATCGCCTGTTCCGCGAAAGCGCGGTCGCGGGCGGCCGCACCCTCGTCGTGCTCGAGGGCCTCTACAGCGTCTGGGGCGACGTGGGCGACCTCAAGGGCATCATCGCCACTGCCAAGCGGCACGGCGCCATGGTCGTGGTCGACGAGGCGCACGGCATGGGCATGTATGGCGACAGAGGTCGCGGCGTCACCGAGATGCTCGGCCTTGAGGACATGGTCGACGTGATCGTCGGCACCTTCTCCAAGAGCGTGGGCGTGATCGGCGGCTTTGCCGTCACCAATCACTTCGGATTGCGGGCGCTGCGCTACATGGCGCGCGCTTATCTCTACACCGCATCGCTGCCGCCGGCGGTCACCGCCTCGGCACGCGCTGCTCTGCACTTGATCGCCACCAAACCCGAGTTGCGCGAGACCCTGTGGCGGAACGCGCGCGCCTTCCACGCCGGGCTCACCGAGATCGGGCTCAGCCCCTGTGCAGCCCCCGGTCCGGTCGGCGCCATCCGCATGCCCGGCATGATGGGCGGCTATGCGTTCTGGCGCGGGCTGCTGCAGCGCGGCGTGTATGTGAACATGTTGATCCCGCCGGCCACCCCGGACAACCAGGTGGTGCTGCGCTTCTCGGTATCGGCGGCGCACACGCCGGCGCACATCGAAACCGCGATCGCCGCGTTCCGCGACGTCAAGCGCTCGCTCCCCAACACCTAGGAACCGATCCGCACCGAGCCCTGTTTCGGCGTGCGCTCGAAATGCGTCCGCCTGCCGGTAAGGGCGCGCCAGTACGCCAGCGCATTGACCAGCGCGAGGTAGATTCCGAGCAGCGATATATAGACAAAGTCCGCGACGAACCGGCCGAGCGGCACCGCGCGTCCGCGCAGGAAGCGGTTGGCGACGCGGAGCGAAACGAACAGCACCGCATGCGCGGCGACGACCAGCGCGAGCAACATGACGCCGAACGCCGGCAACCAAGCGGACTCAAGCACGCTCGCGCCGATCATCGCCGCGATCATGAGAAAGGTGATAGGCGCGCCCCACCAGGCCGTGGCGAGATGCAGGAGTGCGGCGGTGCGCGCCGAGCGATCGAGGCGCGGGTCGCGCAGCACCGCCGGGATCATGGTACGCGCCACCTGGCCGAACCCGGTGGTCCACCGGTTTTGTTGGCGCACCCAGTGAGCGCGATCGGCCGGCAGCTCGCCCGGCACTGACACCGAGGTGAGGAACATGCCGCGCCAGCCCTTGAGCCAGGCGCGATAGCTGAGGTCGAGGTCTTCGGCCACCGTGTCGCCGCGCCACCCGCCGGCGGCCTCGATCGCGGCGCGGCGCCAAACCCCGCCGCTGCCGTTGAAGGTGAAGGGGTGTCCGGCCCAGCTCCGCGTCGCCTGCTCGACGGCATGATGGTTGTCGAGCGCGATCGCCTGGGCCCGCGTCAGCGCATTCTCGTCGGCGTTGAGAAAATCCCAGCGCGCCTGCACGAAACCCAGTGACGGATCGGCGATCAGCGGCGTCATGGCGCGGCGCAAGAATTCCGGCGGCGGGACGTAATCCACGTCGAAGATGGCAAAGAACTGATGCGGGCTCTTGGCCATAGCCTCGCGCAGGTTACCGGCTTTGAAGTCGGCGCGGTCGCGGCGGCGAAGCACCACGATGTCGAAACCCGATGCAGCGAGCGGCGCCACGGCGGCGCGCGCGATGTCGGTGGTGTCGTCGTCGCTGTCGTCGCAGATCTGGATGTGCAGCTTGTCGCGCGGCCAGTCGAGGCGCACGGCGCACGCGATCGCGCGCTCCACCAGGGCGCCGTCGTTGCACACGGTGATCTGAATGACTACGTGCGGGAAGTCGCGGTAAGGCGGCAGCGGTTGTGACAGCAGCTTTTTCTCGAGCGCCAAGCCCTCTTGGCGCAGCTTGAGATGCAGCACCGTCATGTAGAAGTCCGCCGCCATGAACACGACGAGCAGCGCAACGCAGGCGAACGCCACGACGGCCAGGACAAGCGCCAATTCGTGCATCAGTGCGGCTTCCTTTGATTCACGCCGGCCGGCGGCCCACCTCGAACGGCAGGTCGCCCCAATATATCGTGCGCACCGTCCAGGCCCAAATCCACAGCGCCACCATCAACACCTCGCGGCAGAGCGCGGCGGGCGGGCTCCGCCACGACCAACCCCAACCCTTGCGCGCCACCAGTTGCGCCTCCAGCGCAAGCCAGACGGCGAGCGTTCCTACGCCCACCAGTGCGGCGGGGACGCCGAGCACCCCTGCCCCGGCGGCGCCGGCGAACGCGGTGAGAAGCCCGCCGCTGAACGGCTCGAGGTAGAACGTCCACGGTTCGGCCTGACGCCGCCACACCATCCAGCGCAGCTGGCGGTTCCATACGTCGGCGAGGCGGCGGCGGCCGAGCACCTGGGTCACCTCCTCGGCGGCGATCACGGTCTTCAACTCGATGCGGCGCAGGGCCTGCGTCAGGGCGTGGTCCTCGCCGATCGCCCAGGCGATGGCTTGAACGCCACCGGCGCGCTCGAAGTCGCGGCGGTCGAACAGCATGATCGCGCCGGCGCCGACGCCGACACCGAGCACCGAGGCTGCGAGCAGGAGCCGCGCCTGGTAGCCGTTCAAGATCGCGCACTCGATGTCGGCGGTGAAGTTTCCGGGTTGGGTGGCGATCGGCGGCGCCACCACCAGCCCCACGCCGGGCACAAGGTATCGCACCAGCGCCGCGAGCTCGCTCGCCTTGAGGCGGAAGCTCGAATCCTTGACGAAGATCACGTCATTGGCGGCGGCGGCAAGCGGCGCCACCAGGTTGTTGAGCTTCGGGCTCACCGCCACGCGGGTGTCCTGGCAAACGACGCGGAAAGGAACGTGCGGATGGCGAGCGGCAACGGTGCGCGCGATTTCGAGGGCCGGCGCGGATTTGTCCGCGGCTGAAACCAGTACCTCGAAACGCGGATAGGCTTGGGAGAACAGCGACGCGAACGCCGGCTCCATCTCCGGATCGACCCGGTTGACCGGAACGATCGCCGAAACAGGCGGCTGGTCGGCGCGGCTGGCGCGGCGCCGCAAGAGCGCGGGCTGCACGAATGCGGCAATCACCGACGCTCCATAGAGAAGAAGAGAAAGCGACCACCATCCGGCGCAGACGTAGGCGACGATCGCCGCGGCGCTCATCAATCGCTCACGCGCTCGCGCGTCTCGGGAATGTCGACGTGGATGAGGTTAAGGAAGCGGTCGACCCAGGCGGTGGGCAGCACCTTGAGGATATAGGCGGCGCCGTAAAGCACACGCGGAAAGGCAATGACCGGCCGGCCGCGATCGAGGCCGCGGCGGATGATCTGCGCGGCGCGCTCGGGCTTGGTGACGAACGGCTTTGGGCAAACGATGTCCTGGTTGAGCGGCGTCGCCACGAAGCCGGGCACGATAATGGACACCGCCACGCCGTGCGGCAGCAACTCGGCACGGATGCCTTCGGCGTAGGAATGGATCGCGGCCTTGCTCGCGCAATAGGCGGGCGAGTAGGGAAAGCCGTGCACGGCGGCGATCGTGGAGAGAAAAGCGAGCCGGCCGCGGCCGCGCGCGCTCATGCGCTCCATCACCGGATCGATGGTGTTGAGCACGCCCATGAGGTTGGTGGCTATCACGGCTCGCACCGCGTCGGCGCCCTCGCGCGGCCGGCCGAGGCCGATGCCGGTGGTGATGCCGGCGCCGGCGATGACGAGATCGAGCGGCGTCTCGTCGTCGACGGCGCGGATCCATTTCGCGAGCTCCTGGCGCTTGCGCACGTCGAGGGCGGCCGTCGATACGGTGGCGCCGCGGGCGCGCGCCTCAGCGGCGACCTCGTCGAGACGCTTGCGGTCGCGACCGGTCAGGGCGAGATGCACGCCGGGCGCGGCATACTCGCGGGCGAGCGCGCGGCCGATGCCGCTGGTGGCGCCGGTAATGAGGATCGACTTGGCAACGGACATGGGCGCTCCGCCAGGTCTCGCGGTCAATTCGGCCCGCCGACCACGAGGACCGCGTTGATGCCACCGAAGGCGAACGCCGTCGACATGGCGGCACGAATGGGCATGGCGCGGGCGGTGTTCGGCACCACGTCGAGATCGCATTCCGGATCGCGGCCGAGCCAGTTGATGGTAGGTGGCGCCACAAACTCGCGCAGGGCCATGATCGAGATGATGAGCTCAAGCGCGCCGGCGGCGCCGAGGGCGTGACCGTGAATCGGCTTGGTGGACGAGACCGCCACCTTGGGCAGGCGCGACCCGAACACGAAGTGCAGCGCCTCGGCCTCCACCGCATCGTTCATCACGGTGCCGGTGCCGTGCGCGTTAATGTAGTCGATGGACGCGGGCTCGAGGCCGGCGTCCTCAAGCGCGAGCCGCATGGAGGCTGCCGCGCCGTCGGGATCGGGCCGGATGATGTCCTTGGCGTCGCTGGTGGTGCCGTAGCCGAGGATCTCAGCGATGGGCTCCGCGCCACGGGCGCGCGCTAGCTCGGCGGATTCCAAGACGAGGATGCCCGCTCCCTCGCCCAGCACCATGCCGTTGCGTCCTTTGGAGAACGGTCGGCAATGGTCAGGGGTAAGGAGACGGATCGTCTCCCAGGCGCGAACCGAACCCGGCGTAATGCCGGCTTCGGCGCCGCCGACGATGGCGCGGTCGACCACGCCGGCGCGTACAAAATAGGTCCCGAGCCCAATCGCCTGGTTCGCCGAGGAACAGGCGCTGGTCACGGCAAACGTGGGTCCGGTGCAGCCGTAGCGGATGCCGATCTGCGAGGGCGCAGCACTGCCCATGGCGCGCGGGATGGTGAGCGGAATGCGCGGGATGATGCTGGGGTTGGTGGCCGGATCGTAGTGCGGCTCGAGCACGTGAAACGCGTAGAGCATGTCCTCGATCGAATTGATGCCGCCGGAACCGATGCCGACGATCACCGCCGTGCGGGCGCCGAGCGCGGTGTCCCGATCGAAGCCTGCCTGCGCCAGCGCCTGATCAGCGGCGACAATGGCGAACTGGGTGAAGCGGTCCGAAAACAGGAGCGTTTCTGGCTGGATGTACTGCTCAGGCTCGAAGCCCTTAAGCTGGGCGGCGATGGTGACATAGTTGCGCCCGGGACGCGGCAACTCCAGCTCGCTCACCGCCGACTGGCCCGAACGTGCCGCCGTCCACAATGCATCGACCCCGGCGCCGGCAGCCGACAGCACCCCCATTCCCGTCACGACGACACGCGTACGCCCCACTTCACGCTCGCTTGGTAATGATCCGAGAGGCCAGGAGATCGATGAATCCGTTTAGATCTTTGGCATCGGCGAGATCGCCGTCGATCGGGATATAGACTCCGAACTTCTGCTCGAGCGCCATCAGGATCATGACGAGATCGATGGACTTAAGCTTGAGGCTCTCGATGGTCGCATCCGGCGTGATTTGCGCCCGATCGATCTTTCCTTCTTGAACGATGACATCCACGATCTGTTCGGCAACCCGATCGCGGTCCAAAACATGCTCGCTCAACGACACCGCCTCCACCCCGAATGACTTCGTAGCCCCGTGTGCCAATGCGTTCTTGGAGAACGGCTAACCTATGCATTCCGTTCGTAAACGCCATAGGTCCGCGAGGGTTGGAAACCAAAGGTCTCGACGAGACGAATCGTGGCGCGATTGCTCTCGACGATCCACCCCGCGATGATCGACTCGGCGCCCCGGGCGCTCATGCGCCGCCGCAGCTCCGCGAGCGCCGCCGTGGTAATCCGTGCGCCGAGCAAGCTATCGCGAAGCTTGGAGTTGACTC
Source organism: uncultured Alphaproteobacteria bacterium (assembly GCA_963792635.1). Taxonomy (GTDB): domain Bacteria; phylum Pseudomonadota; class Alphaproteobacteria; order Rhizobiales; family Xanthobacteraceae; genus DATNNN01. The sequence goes on along the minus strand of CAWBWX010000001.1, from coordinate 1,152,306 downwards.
CGATGAGCGCCAGACGATAGCCGCGGTAGCGCTGCCGCCATAGCGCCAGCCGAACTTTGCCCAACCGATGGGGCTCGGACTCGCACCGAGATCGGCGGAGATATCGAACACGTTGGGAATAGTCAGGATGAACGCCGCGGGCTCGCCGCGTACGTCGACGAAGAAGCCGCTGTCCTTGAACAGGAACGGGCGGAACTTGTGGAGCAGCGCGCGGATATCCGCCTCTGACGCCGGCGTGAAGCCCCAATTTTCCTTCCATCCGTCGTTGAAGATCTGACGGCCGATTTCGGCGTCCTCGTCGAGGTGGTCGAGACGTATTTCGCGGAAGGTGATGTCGGCGCGCCGCCGCGGCGCGGTCGCTTTGCCCAGCCGTTCGTTGTTATAGGTGCGGTAGTCGAGCAAGAAGGTGAGCAGGCGCTGGGCGAGGCGTAGCCGGCGGCGCGCAGATGCCCTTCCAGATACTGCGGATGCCAGGCGAAGAGCGTGACTGGCGGCTCGGCCTGGCCGTTAAGCTGGAGGCCCGGCTCGCCGTTGATCGACAGCGTCACCGGCCCGCGCGCGATGCGCCGGCCGCGCGCACGCAGCCAGTCTTCCGCCGTGGCGAGCAGGCGCGCCACCACCTCGAGCATCATCGATCGCATCGAAGCAGCCGAACAGGCCGATGCCTTCTTCGCCGAGCGAATCGATCTGGGCGGAAACGCGCCCGACCGCGCGGTCGTCCCGGCGCGCAATCCAGAAGGCGGCCTCGCCGTGGGTGAAGAACGGGCTCTTCCTCGGGTCGATGAGTTCGCGGCGCTCGATGTCGAGCGGTGCCACGTATCCGGGCATTCGCCCGATAAATACGCCGCGGCAGCCGGATGAATTCCCCGAGCGCCTTGCGGGTGCGGACCGGTTCGATCGTCAAGGACATTGGCGGCTGCGCTCTCGGCGGTCGTGATATCAGCTTTACCGCCGGGGGACGAGCGGCGGCGCCAGCCGCCGCAGGAGGCGAAACGCCGCGATCCCGACAATCTGCGGCGTTTCCGTGTCCGATGATATCATGCTAGTCGGAGCCGATCATCCGTCCCACGAGCCCTCCCATGAGCGATGCGCGCGCACTGGCTGTCAACGGCAAAAAAACGGGAATGCTTGTGTTCACGCCTTTCGCCAGGGCGTGGCAATATCGCGAACTTATTCGCGCCATCCTTTGGCGCGAGCTCAACCAACGATTCCGCGACTCCTATTTCAGCTGGGGTTGGGCGATAGCGGCGCCGCTGTTGATGCTCGCCGTCTACACGGTGGTGTTCACCACCACGATCAAGATCTCGGTGGCGAGCCGAGGCAGGCGGCGTGCACTACTCGCTCTCCATCTTCGTCGGGTTGATTGTCTTCAATTTTGCCGCCGAGCTCGTCTATCGGGCGCCGACGCTGCTGCACGAGCACGTCCACTACATCAAAAAATCGATTTTCCCGAGCGAGGCGCTGGTGTGGATCGCGATGCTGCCGCGTCGCTCGTCTACGCGAGATCAGCTTCGCCGTATTCCTGCTGATCGAGCTCTACACGACGGGCGCTTCCGCTTGACCATCTCCTTCTCCCGTTCCTGACGGTACCTTTCTGCTTGATGCTACTGGGGATGACCTGGTTCCTCGCCGCGCTCGGCGCCTTCACCCGCGACGTCTCGCACCTGATGATCACCATCATACCGGTGCTCATCTTTGCGACCCCGGTGTTCTACTACGGTCGACCGAGCTCACGCCGATCGCCCGCGTCATCGCCTATCTCAATCCACCACGCCTATATCGAGATGGCGCGACAACTTCTCCTATACGGCACCCTGCCCGACTCGTTAATGTACGTGGCTCACTTGCACGATTTCCCTGTGCGTCTTCTATGGCGGTTACCTATTTTTCGACCGCTACCGGAGCGTCGTCGTCGATGTCATCTGATTGGGTCGTGCGGTGCGCCGGGGTTGGCAAGGCGTTTCAAATCTACAAGAACTACAACGACCGCCTGCGCCAGGTGCTGCTGGGGCGGTTCAACAAGTACTACAAGGAATTCTGGGTGCTGCGCGACGTCGACCTGGAGATAGCGAAGGGCGAATGCCTGGGGTCATCGGCCGCAACGGCGCCGGCAAAACCACGCTCTTGCAGCTCGTCTGCGGAATCACGCTGCCGACCTACGGAGACGTCAAGACCCGCGGCAGCATTGCCCCGGTGCTCGCGCTGGGTGCCGGACTTCGATCCCGGAGCTCACCGGCCGTGAGAATGTGCTGATCGGAGGCGCGATTCTCGGCATGCGTCGCCAGTTCATCTTCGATCGTCTCGACTCCATTGCCGAGTTTGCCGGCATCGGCGAGTTCTTCGACCGTCCGGTTAAATTCTATTCGAGCGGCATGTATTCGCGGCTGGCATTCGCCATCTGCGCCCACGCCGAGGCCGAAATTCTCATTATCGACGAGGCGCTCTCGGTCGGTGATGAGGCGTTCCAGGAAAAGTGCCTGACCTTCATCTCCGACTTCCGCCGGCGCGGCACGATCCTATTCGTCTCGCACGCGTTGGATCAGGTGGTGAAGTTGTGTAACCGCGCGATTTGGATAGACGGCGGCCACATTCGGACGGGCGGCAACCCGCAAGAGCCGTCGACCGGTATCACCACGCGTTGGCCACCGAGAAGGACGACGCCGAGCGCTTTCACATCGGCAATTGAAAGTCGATCAGCCTTGGCGCCGCCATTGCTGACGCGCCAGCAGACTGATGCCCAGCGTGAACTCGGCTGCCATCAGCGCCATCACCGGCCAGGTCACCCAACCATGGTGCGGGATCACCGCCTCGACCGCGATCATGATTACGGTGTGAATCGAAGCGATCACCAGGCAGGCAAGCACCACCGGCGCCTCTTTGCGACCGCTGCTGTTGCCCCACAGGGTGATGAGCATGAGGCCGAGCAGCGCATGCACGATCGCGAGAGGCGGCACGCCGAAGCGCTTAAGCGCCTCGCTCCGCCAGCGGTTGGCTTCGACCGGGTCCTTCTGAAATTGTGTGCGCGCCTCGAGAAATTCCGCGGTGGTCAGCTCGAACTCCGCTGTCCAATTGCGCTTCGGCGGATCGGAGCCGGAAAGGCCGCTCGCCTGTACGATGCGCTCGAAGTTGACGATCTCCACCTGTGGGTCGCCGGACCTTTGCGTCTGAATGGTTCCGTCGAAGAGGATCAACAGTGTCTGATCTTCGCGGCGCACGAACGTTCCCCGGCGCGCGATAAATGTCTTCTCCTCATCCTCGGCGAATTGGCGCATGAAAATTCCGCCGATGGAGTCGTTGTCGATCCGCTCCTCGAAGTAGATCACCCGCCTGCCGCCATCGACTGTGTAGAAGCGATTGGGTTGGAGCAGCGCCGGCGTCGGCGCGTTCTGCACAACGTTGATCACGTCCTGCAACTGGCGTGCGGCGAGCGGCGCAACGTAGCAGGACAGCGAATATCCGAGCACGGTACCGAGCACGGCCACGAAAATCGCCGGAGTACTGATCGACAGGACGGAGAAACCCGCGGAATAGAGAACCGGTAACGTGCTCTCGGAGAGAAGATGCCCGTAGTACCACGTGGTGGCAATTCCGATGGCGACTGGCAAAGCGAGGTAGAGGATTGCCGGCGCGATGCCGAACAGGGCGGGCCAAAGAAATTCGGTGTAAAGCGCAGCCGGCGGCAGATGGCCGAACAACGAAACCAGGATCAGCGGCGCGATCAATCCAAGAAGCACGAGGAAAACGGCGACGAGCAGCCGCTTCGTCAGATGCCGATGAATGATGGTCGTCATGGCGCTGGCCGTCGGTTCTCTCGCGCGATCGACTGGTCGACTTGGATTAGGGGATTTTCAGGGCAATCTAGTCGAAGCGCGCGCCAAGCGCTACATTCGCCGCCGCTGGACGCCAATCGCTGTCGTGGCTTCCGACTCGATCCGGCGCGAACTCAGTTTCGGTGCAAAGGGTCGCCGCATGCCGGGGAAATTCGAGGTTCGCGGGTGCGCCATCCCCGACGTGAAAATCATCCGAGCAACAAATCTCACTGATCCGCGCGGCTTCTTTTCGGAAACCTATGCACGCAAAGAATTTGCCGCGCTCGGAATCAATTGCGAGTTCGTGCAGGACAATCTTTCGCTGTCGGACGCGCCGGGCACCGTGCGTGGGCTACATTTTCAAATCGCGCCGTATGCCCAGGCCAAGCTCGTCCGTGTGCTGCGCGGGCGGGCGCAGGGCGCGGCGTTCGATCTTCGGCGCTCATCGCCAAGTTTCGGCCGGCACGTCACCATCGACCTCACCGCCGAGCTCTGGCGACATGTTCCTCCTACCGCGCGGTTTCGCGCACGCGTTCTGCACGCTCGACCCGGACACTCTGGTGTTTTACAAGGTCGACAATCCGTATTCGGCCGCGCACGAGCGTGGCGTCTACTTTGCCGATCCCGACCTCGGCATCCGCTGGCCGGTGGCGGAACGCAACGCCGTCCTGTCGGAACGGGACCGGAAACTGCCGCTTTCCGGCAGCTGATGGACTATTTCATTGAGGTGGTTGCAATGCGCGTCCTGGTGACGGGGGGAGCGGGGTTCATCGGCTCAGCTGTCTGCCGGCGGCTGATCGGGCGCGGCATTTCGCGTCGTCAACGTCGACAAGCTCACCTACGCCGCCAACCCCCGGTCGCTGGCATCGATCGTCGATCACGCCGGCTATGCATTCGAGCGCGCCGACATCTGCGATCGTGCCGCGCTCGACGCCGTATCTTCGCGAAGTACCGGCCCGACGCGCCGTCCTGCATCTGGCGGCGGAAAGCCACGTCGACCGCTCGATCGACGGCGCCGCGCCGTTCGTCGACAGCAACATCCTCGGCACCTATCAGCTGCTCGAGGCGGCGCTCGACTATTGCCGGAGGCTGGCGCCGCCGGCCCAGGCAGCGTTCAAGTTCGTGCACGTTTCGACCGACGAGGTCTACGGCGCGCTCGGCGACGCGAGGAAGTTCCACGAGAGACTCGCCTTATCGGCCGAGCTCGCCCTACGCGGCGAGCAAGGCCGCGTCCGACCATCTGGCGCACGCGTGGTACAAGACCTACGGTCTGCCCGTCGTCGTCTCGAACTGCTCGAACAACTACGGTCCCTGCCAGTTTCCCGAGAAGCTCATTCCGCTGACCATCCTGCACGCGCTCGAGGGCAAACCGCTGCCGGTCTACGGCAACGGATCGAACGTGCGCGACTGGCTCTACGTCGACGACCACGCGCGCGGCCTCCTCGCGGTGCTCGAGCGCGGCCGGCCAGGCGAGAAATATCTTTTCGGGGGCGACGGGGAGCGCACCAACTTGCAGGTGATCGAGCGCGTTTGCGATGCGCTCGACCGGCTCGCACCGGTGCCGCGCCCGCGACGGTCGCTCATCACCTTCGTCGCCGATCGCCCCGGGCATGACTACCGCTACGCGATCGATTCGTCGCGGGCGCGGCGCGAGCTCGGCTGGCGGCCGGAGCAGAGCTTCGACAGCGGGATCGAACGCACCGTGCGTTGGTACCTGGAAAATCGGAGTTGGTGGGAGACCCCTGCGCGGCGTCTATGCGGGCGAGCGTCTCGGGCTAGCGGAGGCGTCCAGGTAACCCGGATGGGCGATCGGCGTCCGATAGTCGTCGCCGGGCGCGCCGGGCAGCTCGCGCGCGGGCTGGTCGAGGCCGCTGCCGCGGCTGGCATATCGCTGATCGCACGCGGCCGCCCGGAATTCGATCTGGAGGACACGGGCGCCGCCGAGCAGATCGCCGCTGAGATCAATCCGCGCGCCATCATCAATGCGGCGGCCTACACCGCCGTCGACCAAGCCGAGACCGAGCCCACGCGCGCGTTCGCCATCAACCGCGACGGCGCTGCGCGTCTCGCGGCCGCCGCCGCGCGCCACGGCATCCCGTTTCTGCACGTGTCCACTGACTACGTCTTCGATGGACTGAAGGGCGCGCCCTACAACGAGGAGGATGCGCCTGCGCCGGCGAACGTCTATGGTCGGTCGAAGCTGGAAGGCGAACAGGCGGTGCGGCAGAACAATCCCGCTGCCGTCATCGTGCGCACCTCGGGCGTGTACAGCCCCTGGGGCCAAAATTTCGTGAAAACGATGCTCGGGCTGGCAGAGACGCGCGACGTGGTGAAGGTGGTCAACGATCAGATGCTCGCGCCCACCTCGGCCCTCGACCTTGCGCGGGCGATGCTGACCATTGCCGACCGCACCACCGAGGGCGAGCACCACGCCGGCATCTATCATCTTGCCGGTGACGGGGCGGTCACCTGGTTCGATTTCGCGACGGAGATCTTCGCCGGCGCGGCGCGGCGCGGATGGCGGGTGCCGAAGGTCGAACCGATCGCGTCCACCGATTTCGCGCGCGCAGCCAAGCGGCCGCCGAATTCCGTGCTCGATTGCCGCAAGGCGGAACGCAGCTTCGGCATCCGCCTGCCGACCTGGCGGGAATCCGTCGAAGTGTGTCTCGAACGCCTCGCCACCCCAAGCCGGGAGAGCGCGCGATGCTGAAGGGGATCGTGCTCGCCGGCGGAGCGGGGACGTCGGCTCTATCCGATCACGCAGGCAGTGAGCAAGCAGCTCCTGCCGATCTACGACAAGCCGATGATCTACTATCCGCTGTCGACGCTGATGCTCGCCGGCATCCGCGACATCCTGGTGATCACCACGCCGGAGGATCAGGCCGCAGTTCAAGCGGCTGCTCGGCGACGGCGGCCAGCTGGGGCATCGCGCTATCATATCGCGGCGCAGCCGAAGCCCGAAGGCCTCGCCCAGGCGTTTCTGATTGGAGCGACTTCATCGGACGGGACCCGGTGGCGCTCGTGCTCGGCGACAACATCTTCTACGGCCACGGCTGGCGGGGAAATGTTGCAGCACGCGGCGCAGCGCACGGCCGGCGCGACGATCTTCGCCTACCAAGTGCGCGATCCGGAGCGCTACGGGGTGGTCTCGTTCGACGCCGGGGAAGCGCGGCTGGTCGATCGAGGAAAAGCCGAAGAACCCAACTTCGAACTGGGCGGTGACCGGCCTCTATTTCTACGACAACGCGGTGGTCCGCTACGCGGCGGAGATCAAGCCGTCGCGGCGGGGCGAGCTCGAGATCACCGACGTAAACCGGAAATATCTCGCCGCCGGCGCGCTCCACGTCGAGCGCATGGGGCGCGGCTTCGCCTGGCTCGATACCGGCACGTTCGAATCCATGATCGACGCCGCCACGTTCGTGCAGACCGTCGAGCGCCGGCAGGGCACCAAGATCGCCTGCCTGGAGGAAGTCGCCTATCGGATGAAATTCATCTCGCGCGACGATCTCATCGCGCTTGCAAAGCGGGGGGAGAGCAACGGGTACGGCAGCTATCTGTTGCGCGTCGCGGATGAGTGAAGGCTTAGGCGCCGCCGCCTGCCGACACATCGGATTCATCGGTGCCGACGACGCGTAAGCCCGCGGCCTTCGCGCTATAGGCGATGGCGCGCTCGATCGCATGAGCAAGCGTTCCGTCGTATTGGCCCCGCTCTGGCTCGAAATCGTCGAGCGTGATGGCGAGGCTCATGAGCGGCGCGAGCGCCGCGGTCCGCGCCAGGAACATGGTTCCGGCGACGAACGTGTCGTTGTCGAGATCCACGGTTTCGAAGCCCAAGCGGCCGGCGAGCCAGCGCACCCGCGCTTCGTTCGGCGCCCAATAGGTGCGCATGGGCATCACCCGCGCCCGCGGGCCGATAATCCCGATTCCGGGGTCGCGCTCGAGCCGAGCGATAAGTTCGAGCAACGAAGCCGCTGGCGCGAGTGCGCCGTACATCTCTTCGCGCCACTCGTCGCCGCCGTCAAAGTGCGCCGATTTCTTCGTGTGCAGCTTGAGAACGAGCGGAAAGCCCTGGGCGGCCGCCCGGCGCAGCACCTGCAGGAATGGGGCGACGTCGCGCCCGCGATTTTCCACCTCGATGATCTCATGGGCATAGCTCTTTGCCGCAAGAATCGCTCGAATTTCGCCGATCGCCGCGGCCGGCGCGGTGACGAACAGCTTGAAGTCGAGACCGAGCCCGTCGAAGTCATTCGCCCATTGCCGGAAGATATCCGGATAGAAGGCATGGACGACGACGGCGAGCGGCATAGACGCGGCGGGCGCTGCCCCGCACGCGGCAGCCCGCACGAGCGCCATCCGCGTTGCCTCGAGGTAGCTGTGATCGCGGCCGGGCGCGAGACGCGCGCCCCCCACCCGGTCGTTCCAAGCGTGAACGAAGACCAGACGTGCGTCGCGATCGGCGAAGCCCGACGCGGCGGTCACGGCGGCCTCGAGGCGGCGCGAATAGGCGGCAGGCGGCGGGGCCGCGCGCACTTCCTGCCACTGAAGCCGGGGAAAATCACGCAGTTTCGAAGGCAAACCCGAATCCGATTCGACGCGGACCGCGTCGAGATCGTACGCTTCCAGATCGGTGATCGCAGATGATCCCCGCAGCGCCACGATGGGTTCGCCTACGTGATTGTCCCGACACGCCGCGCGCCACCGCGCGACGGTATGTTGCAGTACCGGCCATGGCGTTCGATTCCAGGATAATCAGCGGCTTCTCCCCGACGCGAAGGTAGCGGGAGTCGCGGAAATGGCGGGCCAGGCGGACGATTGCGTCCTGCTTATGGTCCGGCGACGAGCCGTCGCTGGCCCAGCACAGGCAGAACGGAAGATCGAGCTTGCGGTCGGCGAGATAGTGCGTCAGCCGTCGTTCGAAACGGGCTTGCCCGCCGCGCCAGTGAAGCCGGAAGCAAAAACCCTCGATGCCGTAGGCGCGCGCCAGCGCCGCCTCGCCGTGCCGCGCCCGGGAAGATAGCGGCCCCGCCTCGGGCAGATAGAACGCGAACACGCGCGCCAGAGGATCGCGAAGCGGGTCGCCCTGCCACCGCGGCACCCGCCAGCGCGCGCCGGGAACCAGACGATGGGTCAAACGCCGCCAAGCTGCCGCAATCCAACGTCGGAATAGTCCGAGTCGAAAGAATTTTGTGGCGTGCGCTTGCTCATTTATAGTCATGCCGTGGATTCGGCCGCATGCCTGAGGAAAAAAAAGTCCACCTTGGAACTTGTCAATTCGCCGTTGTCCTGCGCACTCGGCTGGCGGCATTGTGTACAGGGTTCTTGACACGTGTACATTAAGCGGGCATCGCGGTGCGGTTGAAAGGGCGCAAGTCGGAGGGCAGTGATGCGTGCATCGATTTTCGAAGACCTGTTCGTCCTCGAGATGGCCAATAACCATTGGGGCGATCCTGCTCGGGGCCTGAAGATTATCTCGGACTACGGTAAGGTCGTCCGCTTCAACGGCGTGCGCGCGGCCATGAAGCTGCAGTTTCGCGACGTCGACAATTTCATCCACAAAGATTTTCGCGACCGGGCCGACATTCGTTACATCAAGAAGACCCTGGACACCAAACTGTCCTGGGACAGCTTCAGCATGCTGCTCGCCGAGATCCGCAAGGCGAACATGCTGACGATGGTGACGCCCTTCGACGAGAAATCGGTGGAGAAGTGCGTCGAGTTCGGCGTCCAGATTTTGAAGATCGCCAGCTCCGACATCAAGGACTGGTTCTTGATCGAGAAGATCGCCGCCACCGGAAAGCCGGTGATCATTTCGACCGGCGGTTCGTCACTGCGCGACATGGACGACGTCGTAGCGTTCTTCAATAAGCGGAATATCCCGCTCGCGGTCAATCACTGTGTGTCCATCTACCCGAGCGAGGATCGCGAGCTCGAGCTCAACCAGGTCGACTTCTTGGTCAACCGTTATCCGGAAAACATCATCGGCTTCTCCACCCACGAGCGCCGCGACTGGCGGAACTCGGTGATGATGGCCTATGCCAAGGGCGCGAGAACCTTCGAACGCCACGTGGACATCGACCACGGCGACATCCCGGTCTCGCCCTACTGTTCGCTGCCGGAGCAGGTCGACGAGTGGTTCAAGGCATTTCAAAAGGCCCAGGAAATGTGCGGCCCGCCAGGCACCGCCAAGCGCGTTCCGCCGGAGAAGGAAGTCCGCTATCTCGACAGCTTGGTGCGCGGCGTCTACGCCAAGCGCGACCTGCCTGCGGGACACGTCTTGACGGAGTCGGATCTCTACCTCGCGATCCCGCTGCAGAAGGGGCAAATCTCCTGCCGCGAACTGATGCGCGGCGAGGTGCTGCTCAAGGGCGTCACCAAGGACGGTCCGATTATGTTCGCCAACATCGACGGCCCGTACAGCGCGAGCTCCGGATTGCGGAAGACCATCGACGAGCGCGGGATAGACCCGGCGCCGCCGACCAAGAGCCAATCGCCCCGCGTGGTCCACGGCGGGAACAACTGAACCGGTTTGATTGGCCTCCCCGTCAAAAGCGGGTAATTATCGCTCGCGATATCGACAAAACCTAGCGGGCTCGACTTCCCCATGCGCCTAGCCGACTACGTTGCGCGGACGCTCGTCGAGCACGGAATCCGCCACGTCTTCATGATCACGGGCGGCGGCGCGATGCATCTCAATGATGCGCTGGGTCGCCACCGGGGCCTCGTCTCGGTGTTCTGTCACCACGAGCAGGCATGCGCCATGGCGGCGGAAAGCTATGCGCGGCTCACCAATCGCCTGGCGGCAGTCAACGTGACCACCGGCCCGGGTGGCATCAATGCGCTGAACGGCGTCTACGGCGCCTACGTCGATTCGATCGGCATGGTCGTCATCTCAGGACAGGTGAAGCGGGAGACGATGAAGACCAGCTACGACCTTCCGCTCCGCCAGCTGGGCGACCAAGAAGCCGACATCGTGGCCATGGCGGCGCCGGTGTGCAAGTTCGCCGCCGTCCTGCGCGAGCCCGACGACGTTCGCTACGTGCTGGAGAAGGCGATTTGGCTCGCGCAAAGCGGGCGGCCGGGACCGGTGTGGGTCGACATCCCGATCGACGTGCAGGCGGCAAAGATCGATCCGGAGAAATTGCGCGGCTTCGACCCGGCCGTCGATGGCGGCGACGCTGCGGCCTCGCCGGCGGAAGCGGGCAGGCTCACGGGGGCGGAAATCGAAGCGTTGCTGCCGCAGATCTTCGGCCGGCTGGAGCGAGCCGAACGGCCGGTGATTCTTGCAGGCGCGGGCGTGCGCATCGCGAACGCCCACGACCTGTTCCTGCGGGTGATCGACAAGCTTGGCATCCCGGTCACTACGGGCTGGAATGCTCACGACGCAATCTGGAACGCGCACCCCCTCTATGCCGGTCGCCCCGGCTCGGTGGGAGACCGCGCGGGCAACTTCGCCGTGCAGAACGCTGACTTTCTTCTTGTACTCGGTAGCCGGCTGAATGTCCGCCAAGTGAGCTACAACTGGCAGGCGTTCGCGCGCTCCGCCTTCAAGGTGATGGTCGACGTGGACCAAGCCGAGCTCGCCAAGCCCACGCTGTCCATCGACATGCCGGTGCACGCGGAGTTGCGGGCATTTCTCTCCGCGGTCGACCGCTACGATTTCAAGCCGCAAACGCGGCATCGCGACTATGTGCAATGGTGTCGCGAGCGGGTGCAGCGCTACCCTACCGTGCTGCCCCAGTATTGGCAGCGCCAGGGGCCGATCAATCCCTATTGCTTCATGCAGGCATTGTTCGCCGAGCTCGAGGAAGGCGACATCGTCGTCACGGGCGACGGCACGGCTTGCGTCACCTCGTTTCAGGCTGCCGACCTCAAGCCCGGGCAGCGGCTGTTCACCAATTCCGGCTGCGCCTCCATGGGCTACGACCTGCCGGCGGCGGTCGGCGCCTGCTATGCCAGCGGCCGACGCGTGATTTGTCTTGCCGGCGACGGCAGCATCATGCTGAACCTGCAGGAGCTGCAGACGATTGTGGGCAACCGCCTGCCGGTGAAGTTGTTCATCCTCAACAACGACGGCTACAGCTCAATCCGCCAGACCCAGCAGAACTACTTCCCCGATAATCTGGTGGGTTGCGGGCCGGAGTCGGGCCTTACCTTCCCCGATTTTGTGCGGCTGTGCCACGCGTTCGGCCTCCCGTCGGCGCGCTGCAGCGAGCATGATGGCTTGACTGAGGCCATTCGCGCCGTGCTGTCGCCGGACGGACCGCAGATGCTGGAAGTGATGCTGGACAAGGATCAGCCGTTCGCGCCCAAGCTCGCCTCGCGCCAGCTGCCGGACGGGCGCATGGTGTCGTCGCCGCTCGAGGACCTCTATCCGTTCCTGCCGCGCGACGAGCTCGCCGAAAACATGCTGATCCCAATGATCAAGGAATGAGCAACTCAGCGCCTCCCGTTCTTCTCCTGGGCGGTCACGGCGATATCGGCACCGCTATTGGCGCGCGTTTTGCGGCGGCCGGCCATCGGATCACCGCACTCGGACGCGCCGATATGGATCTCTGCGAGCCGGCGACGGTTGACGCCTGGTTCGACCGCAACAAAATTGCCTATGGCGTGCTCGTCCATTGCGCTGGGCTCAACGTGCCCAAGCGATTTGCGGAACTGACCCAAACGGAGATCGAGCAGAGTTTCGAGGTCAACGTGAACGGCTTCCTGCGCGTGCTGCGGCACGCGCTACCCGGCCTGATCGCGGCGCACGGCCGGATCGTCGTCATCTCCTCGCTCTATGGCTTTCTCGCGCGTGCCGCCCGTCTGCCATACGTCATGTCGAAGCATTCGCTGGTCGGAATCGTGAAGACGCTCGCGCTCGAACTCGGGCCCGACGGGGTTCTGGTCAACGCCGTCTCACCGGGCTACGTCGACACCCGCATGACGCGCAAGAACAACGACTCTACCACCATCGCTAAGCTCGTGTCGCACATTCCGTTGGGCCGCATGGCGCGGCCTGAGGACATCGCCGAAGCCGTCTATTTTCTCGGCTCGGAGGCCAACCGCTACATTACTGGCCACGACCTCGTGGTCGACGGCGGCTTCTCGGTGGATGGCGGAAGGAATTGACGTGCCACGCTTCAGCATTCAGGAAAGCGACTTCGCGGCGCCGCTCACGCTCGGAGATGGCGGCGAGCTTGTCATTAAGTCGTCACCGCGTCCCTACGGTGTGGAATTCCTTTCGCACCTACCGTTAGCGTCGTCGATCGAAAAGGCGATCGCGGCCGCGGCGCATCCCGTAATACTCGCCGACCGCCGGGTGGTCGATCTCTATCTCAAGCACTCGCCGAGCCTCGCCCGGGCGCCGATGCTTACCGCCGAGGCGACCGAGGACTTCAAGACTATCGACGGCGTGATGCGGCTTGTCGAGCTCCTGGAAAAGAGCGGCGTCACCCGCAGCTCCACCCTATTCGTGATCGGCGGCGGCATCATTCAGGATGTCGGTGCCTTCGCCGGCTCCATGTACAAGCGCGGTGTGCCGTGGGTGTACGTACCCACAACACTCTTGAGCCAAGGCGACAGCTGTATCGGCGGCAAGACCGGCCTCAACCATCGCCACACCAAGAACCTGCTCGCGCTGTTCTCGGCGCCGCGCAAGGTGCTGATCCACACGGGCTTTCTTGCCACCTTGCCGAAGGAGGAAATCCTGTCGGGCCTTGGCGAGACGTTCCGCCTATGCATCACCGGCGGCCCGGAGTTCGTCGGCTACCTTGAGGCGCGGATCGAGAAGGCCATCGCCGCCGACACGATGACGCTGCAGGAGCTGATCGCGGCAACGCTTTCGGTAAAACGCGCGGTGGTCGAACACGACGAGTTCGAGCTCGATATCCGCCGTTCGATGAACCTCGGACACAGCGTCGGCCATGCGTTCGAAGCGATCACCGACCATGGCATCCCGCACGGCGTGGGCGTCACCATCGGCGTGCTGGTGGAAAACGAGATCAGCTACGCCCGCAACCTGCTTAGCGACGCGGAGCGCCGCCGCATGCTGCGCCTGGGAAAGCCGCTCGTCCCGGCGAAAGCCCGCGCGGTGTTGGAACGCATCGATCTTGACGGCATCCTCGACATCCTGCGCCGCGACAAGAAGACGGAGGGTACGGTGCTCAAACTCGTCGTGGTGGAGAAGATCGGCCAGATCCGTTTCATCGACCTGCCGCTGCAGCAGGACACCATATCGGTGTTGCGCCATGCGCTGGGTCGGGTGCTGGAGGCGCTGTGACGAGCGCGGTGGCGCTGCTCCTCGATTTCGGAGCAAGCCGGGTCAAAGCCACCCTCTACGATCCCGCCGCCGGCCGGTTCGTCGCCGCTGCGGAAGCGCCCGCGCCCGAACCCGCGTACGGCGACGACGGCTCCGTCGCGATCCCAGCGGAGCGATACAGGTCCGTGCTTGCCGGGCTGGTCGCGGCGCTGACGCGGCACCAGCCGGAGGTCGGCGCAGCGTATCTCACCACCGAGATGCACGGCTTCCTGCTCACGGACGCCGCCGGGCGGCCGCTCACCCCCTACATCAGCTGGCGCGACGAACGCGGCATGCGCTCGGGTCTCCTCGACAAGCTGCAGGCGGAGCACGGCGCTCGCTTCCGCGCGATTACCGGCATGCGGCTGAAGCCTGGGCTGCCGTTCGTCACCCTCGCCTACCTTGCAGCAAATGACCAAGTGCCGAAGGGTGCGCGCGTTCTGTCCCTCGCCGACTGGATCGCAGGCGCGAGAGGCGGGACTGATGAAACCATGGCGGCGGCGTCGGGACTTTACGATATCGAACGGCGGAGCTGGTCGGACGAGCTCTTGTCGGCGCTCGCGGCGCGTGGCGTGCCTGCGCTGCAATTGCCGCCCGTGGTCGACGGCCGCACGGTCCCGGTAGGCACCCTTTCGCTGGGCGCCAAGGCGATCCCTATGTTCGGCGGCATCGGCGACATGCAGGCGGCGGTGCTCGGCTCCGGGATCGCCGCAAACCGCTCATTGTGTGTGAACCTCGGCACTGGCTCCCAGGTTAGCGTCATCGACGAGGCATCCTCTGACGCGCGCACCGAGGTGCGCCCATTCTTCGATCACCGCTTGACCACGATCTCCCATATTCCGGCCGGCCGCGCCTTGCGCGTCTTCCAGGATTTCTTCGATACCCTGGCCGGACGCGAAAGTTTTTGGCCGGCGGTCGCTGGTCTGTCCGCCGCCGAAGTGCTGGATTCTCCGCTCACAGTGGACCTCAACCTCTTCGCCACCGCCTGGCGCTGGACCGGCGGCGGCTCGATCACCGGCATCACCGAAACCACCCTCACGCCGCGCGGTCTCGCCGCCGCGGTGGTGCGCGCGCTCGCGTCGCAATATCCCGAGGCCGTCTCCATGGTGGACCCCGATCGCCGCTGCAACACGATCCAACTGGCGGGAGGCCTTGCCCGTCGGATCCCGATCCTGCCTGAAGTGATCGCGAGGCTGAGCGGGCGTGAGGTGCGCGCGCCGGCGACAGAGGAAGAAACCCTGCTCGGCCTCGCCGCGATCGCGTCCGCGGGCAAGCCATGACCATGCGCTGGCCGCGTGCAGTGTTGTTCGACCTTGATGGGACGCTCATCGACAGCGCGCCGTCGATCGCCGAAGCGCTCAACGTCGCTATCACCCGGCGAGGCGGAAAGCCGGTGGATGCCGCGCGGGTTGCGCCGTGGATCAGCCTCGGCGCGGCCGAGCTCGTGCGCAAGGCGCTTGGAGCGCTTGCCGCCGATCCACACGCGGATGTCGCAGAGTTCCGCGCCATCTACGGCGCGCTCGCGCCGGACGCGAAGGACCTTTACTTCGGCGTTTCCGTTATCCTGGCGCAACTCGATGCCGACGGAATCGTGATGGCGGTCTGCACCAACAAGCCGCAGGCGCTGGCGGAGCGCGTGATCCAGGGGGTGGGGCTTGCACCCTATGTCCGCGCCGTCGTCGGCGGCGACCCGGGCTTGCCGCCGAAGCCGCACCCGGATTCCCTCCTGATTGCGCTCGATCGCGTGAACGCATCCCCCGGGGACACGGCCTACGTGGGCGACAGCGAGATCGACGCTGCCGCCGCCGCAGCGGCCCGGCTTCCCTTCGTGCTCGCCACCTTCGGCTACGCGAGCAGGGGTGTGCAGGAGATCGCCTGCATGGCGCGCTTCGACGCCTTCCCGGATTTGCCGGCGGTGCTCGCCGATCTTGCTTCGCGCATGCGGCGCGCCGGATAAGAGCCGCGATGCCGGGCACCGACCGACTCTCCTTCTCCCCGGCCGTCGCGCGACGCCTCGCGGACGCGGAGCACACAATCGTGGTCACCGGCGGCGGCGGCTGGCTCGGGCAAGCGACGCTGGAGATGCTTGAGCACGCCCTGGGCGAGACGTTCGCCGCGCGGGTGCGTGTGTTTGGCTCGGCGCGGCGGCAGTTGCGGCTGCGGTCCGGGCGTACGATCGAATCCGCGCCGCTCGCCAATCTCGCCCGCGTGCCGCCGCAGCCGTGCCTCATCGCCCACTATGCATTCCTTACCCGCGACCGGGTCGCCGGCCTCAGCCTCAAGGATTTCGTCGAACAGAACGATGCGATCTCAAGCTTCGTCGCCGCGGAGGCGGGCCGGCTCGGCGCGGCCGGCGTGTTCGTGCCGTCCTCCGGCGCGGTTTATGGTAGGGACCATGTGATCGAGACCAATCTCGAGACCAATCCCTATGGCGCCATGAAGGCCCGCGACGAGGGTCGCTTTCTCGAGCTTACGGAGGCCGGAGCGACGCGAGCACTCACCATTCGCGTCTTCAACTTGGCCGGGCCGTTCATCAACAAGATCACCAGCTACGCGCTAAGCTCGATCCTGATGGATATCCGGGCTGGCGGGCCCATCATGTTGCGCGCTGACCGTCCCGTGTTGCGCTCCTACGTCCACGTGCGCGACGTGGTCGATCTCGCTTTCGCGCTGCTAACGCGGCCGGCACCGCCGCCGACACAGCCTTTCGATACCGCGGGCGAGATCGAGGTTGAGGTGAGCGAGCTCGCCCGGCGTGCGGCACGCGTCATGGGACGGCCCGAGATTACAATCGAGCGCCCTTCCCTCGGCGCCGGCGCGGCGGATCGCTACGTAGGCGACGGCCACACCATGGCAGCGCTCGCGGCGGCGGAAGCACTGCCCTTCGCGACGCTAGACGACCAGATTCGCGATACCGCACGCTATCTCGCGGAAACCTGAGCGTAGTCTAGGCGACCGCGCCGGCTCGGGCCGGATCGCTCAGATAATCGCGATACCAGCCGACGGTCTCGGCGAGCGCCACGTCGAAGTCGTGCCGCGGCCGCCAGCCCAGACGCTCGCGGGCTTTTTCGCTGGAGACACGGATGAAGCGGATTTCCTGCTGCGCCGTATTCTGAATCTGCGGCTCAACCCGCGCCCCGACCAGCGCGATCAGTCGCCGCACGATGTCGATCACCTCGATGTCGACCTCGTGGGAAAAATTGAACGCCTCGCCGCGCAGCGCTGGCTCGGCGATACTGCGTTCGGCAAGCGCGAGATGCACGTCGACCGCGTCCTCCACGTAGAGAAAGTCGCGGGTGAACTTGCCGTCGGAGCGCAGCACCACCGGCTCGCCGGCGAGCAAGGCGCGGATCGTGCCTGGGATGATGCGCTGCCATTTGAAATCAAAGCCGCCGAAATAGTTGCCACAGCGCGTCACGGTCACGGGCAAGCCGTAGACCTTGCCGTAGCTCTGCGCGATCAGATCCTGGCAGGCCTTTGCCACCTCATAGGGGTGGCGCGGCGCAAGATTCGCGTCCTCGCGATAGGG
The DNA here is from genome assembly GCA_963792635.1 of uncultured Alphaproteobacteria bacterium. Taxonomy (GTDB): domain Bacteria; phylum Pseudomonadota; class Alphaproteobacteria; order Rhizobiales; family Xanthobacteraceae; genus DATNNN01. The sequence goes on along the minus strand of CAWBWX010000001.1, from coordinate 1,134,689 downwards.
CACCGGTTGGGCGCCATAGGCTTTGTCGGACGACGCCACGACCACGGCGCATTGCGGCCGTTGCCGCCGCACCTCTTCGACGATGGCAAGTGTCGCCTCGGTCGCCTCGGCGATGGTCGCCTGCGGCTCGCGCAGGGCGCGCTCCACGTCCACGTTGGCCGCAAGATGGAACACCGCGTCGATTGGAAGCGCGGCGAAAGCGGAGGCAATGACGCCCGCGTCGCTGACGTTGCCGCGTACCACCGTCGATCGCTTGTCCAGCCCGGCAATCTCGAACTGCGACCGCGGGCTCGGACCGCGAACCAGCGCCACGACCGCCGCGCCATGGTCGAGCAGACGCCGCACCAGCCAGCCGCCGAGGAAGCCAGTGGCCCCGGTCACGAGCGCAGTCTTCCCGCTCCAGAATCTCGGCCGGTAAGGGAGTTCAGTCACGCTCGCGTCTCCGCCGCTGCGGCAGCCACCCCCGCCGCCGCAGGAAGCGCGCGATGCGCTGCGGCAGCTCGTGGGTGTAGTACTCATAGCCGTAGTAGAGCTCCCGAATGAACCAGGGGAGCGTGTTGTGCACGACGTCGTTGTAGGCCTGCGGCTTCTTGCGCCGGAATGCGCCGTCGGCCACGGCCATCAGAGCCTTATACGGAATGGCGCGGGCCTTTTCCTGGGTCGCCGCGATGAAGGTCTCTACCTGCTCGACGCCCGCCTGCATCCAGCGCTCATAGCTCTTCGGGTAGTCGCCGATGGTACGTAGCGCGCGCCGGATTTCGGCGGGACTCTCATCGCGGGCGATGCCGGCCCAGCCCGAACTCGTGCTCGGCGATCATGGAGCGGAAGTGAGGGTTGCGCATCATGATGACGGCGGCGCCGGCGAGCAGCGCCTCGTAGATGATCGCGCTGTCCTCGAAGGCGTAAAGGAAGCGGGCGGATTGCAGCGCTTTCACGAGTTCGTCGCGGGTCATACTGTCGGGTTCGTCGCGGCTGATGCGCCGGGCCCTTCGCGCGATCCGCTCGGGAATCTTCTTGTGGAAGGCGGTCAGGTATTTCTCGGCATAATAATAATCTTGGGTGCGCTTCCTCGGCTTCGTGATCGGGATGAAGCTCAGGGGATCGGCGACCGGAAACGAGATCACGCCCTCGCAATGCGCCAGCGAGGCCTTGATCTGTTCTGAGAAGGCGATGACGAACTCCGAGCGGGGATAGGAACGATCGCCGCCCAGCTTTCCCGCGTAATACAAAACGTATCGCGCCACAAACGGAGCGTGCAGCGGATTCCCTTCGATCGTCTCGGGATAGATCGTGATCGGCGTCAGCCCGTCGGCGAAATGCGATTGCAGCGCCTCGTCGTTCAGGACCGGCGTGATCAACTTGTTGTCCATGGCGAGCTTCTGGTAGCCCCACATGCCACGCACCGGCGGCCACACTGCGAGATAGGCCGGATAGCCGGCCCGGTTGAGCAGATGACAGAGAACATGCAGGGTGACGACGCCGGCGGAAGCCCGCTTGTAGGGTGGCGCCACTATGTAATACGGATGGCGGCGGCCCGGAAAAAGCAATTCGCGCGTACCGTCGCCGCGGGATTTTGTCTTCATGTCGCGACGGGCGAGGCTGTCACGCGACCTCACTGTGATTTCCAATCAGTGTCGGCTACTCTCATGGTCGGTCCGCGAGGAGCGGATTACAACACCGACGAGCTTGCTTCCTATGCCAAAAATCCTATTATTGCAAGGGGATAGACATGGGTGGATGGACGCGGGACCGTGCCGGAAACGCGTACTTTCCGCTTGACGCAACCACCAGACATCGAAACAAGACTTCGTTCGTCCATCGGGTGCCGGGACTATGAACCTCACCAAAAAAATTGAAAGTTCCCCCGACAGCGACAGCATTCGTGCCGCCCTCCTTCGCATGGGCGACGAATACTTTGCTGCCAAGGGACAGCCGGGCTTTGTCGCCGGACAAACCTATATTCCCTGCTCCGGCAAAGTGATCGAAGCCGAGGACCTGCGCAATCTGCTGGATGCCTCGCTCGACATGTGGCTCACGTCCGGCCGCTATACCGAGCGCTTCGAGGCGCAGCTCGCGGAGAAATTCGGCCTCAAGCACGCGCGCCTGACCGTTTCGGGATCGGCGGCGAACCTTCTCGCCTTCTCGGCGCTCACCTCATGGAAGCTGCACAAGCGGCGCATCGCGCCGGACTCCGAGGTGCTCACCGTGGCGGCGGGCTTTCCCACCACCGTGGCGCCGATCGTGCAGAATGGCTGCGTGCCGGTGTTCGTCGACGTCGACCTCGAGACTTTCAACGTCAAGGCGGAGCTCCTCGCCGACGCAGTGACCCCGAAGACGCGCGCCATCATGATCGCGCATACGCTGGGCAACCCGTTCAACCTCGCCGTCGTCACCGAAATCGCCAAGCGCCACAACCTCTATCTGATCGAGGACTGCTGCGACGCCTTCGGCGCCACCTACAATGGCCAGAAGGTCGGCACCTTCGGCGATCTCGCTACCTTGAGCTTCTACCCCGCCCATCACATCACCATGGGCGAAGGTGGCGCCGTGCTCGGCAACCGTAAATCTCTGCATGACATTGGCGGAATCGTTCCGTGACTGGGGGCGCGACTGCTGGTGCGCGCCGGGCATGGCCAACACCTGCGGCAAGCGGTTCGAATGGCGCAGCGGCGACCTGCCCTACGGCTACGATCACAAGTTCACCTTCTCGCACCTCGGCTACAACATGAAGGCCACCGACATGCAGGCGGCGGTAGGCGTCAGCCAGCTTGCCAAGGTCGATCGCTTCATTGCCAAGCGGCGGGAGAACTTCGCGGCGCTCACCCAGGCCTTCATCGCCGAAGGGCTCGACGAGTTCTTCATTCTGCCGAAGGCCACTCCCAACAGCGACCCGAGCTGGTTCGGATTTCTGCTGACGCTGCGCGACGGCGCGCCGTTCAAGCGGCGCGACGCGGTTTCCTATCTCGAGGACCACAAGGTCGGCTACTCGCCTCCTGTTCGGCGGCAATCTGGTGCGGCAGCCGGCGTTCAAGGGCGTGAACTACCGCATCGTCGGCGAGCTCACCAACACCGACAAGATCATGAACGACAGCTTCTGGATCGGGCTGTGGCCGGGCATCGGCGCCGAGCAGCGCGCTTATATGATCGAAACGCTTCAAGGCGATGGTGCGGGATCTCAAGAAATGAAGGCCGTCATCCTTGCCGGCGGCCTTGGTACCCGTCTCAGCGAAGAAACCGACCGCATCCCCAAGCCCATGGTCGAAATCGGCGGCCGGCCGATCATCTGGCACATCATGAAGATCTACGCCCATCACGGCGTGACGGATTTCATCATCTGCCTCGGCTACAAGGGCTATCTGCTGAAGGAATATTTCGGCAACTACTTCCGCCACATGTCCGACATCACCATCGATCTGAAAAGCGGATCGACGACCGTGCATCGCAACGAGACCGAGGACTGGCGGGTGAGCCTCGTCGACACCGGTCCGACCACGCAAACCGGCGGACGCCTGCGGCGCGTGCGCAAGTACGTCGGCGACGAATCCTTCTGCCTGACTTACGGCGACGGCGTGGCCGCCCTCGACATCGGCGCGGTGATTGACTTCCACCGCAAGCACGGCAAGAAGGCGACGATCACCGCCGTGACGCCGCCGGGCCGCTTCGGCATGCTCGACATGTCGGGTCAGAGCGTGCGCGGCTTCGCCGAGAAGGTGGATACGCAGAACTCGCGCGTGAACGGCGGCTTCTTCGTGCTCGAGGCGAGCGTGATCGACTATATCGCCAGCGACGACACCGCATGGGAACGCGAGCCTCTCGAACGGCTCGCGCGCGAGGGAGAGCTGATGGCGTATACCCATGACGGCTTCTGGCAGCCGATGGATACGCTACGCGACAGACACCATCTCGAGGAATTGTGGAGCCGCGGAAACGCGCCGTGGGCGTCCTGGCTGAAATAGGCGGCCTTCCTTCCCGCGCGCTGGAACCGGCAAACGCATCCCATGCACATTCTGGTCACCGGCAATCAAGGCTACATCGGCCCGATCCTGACGCGCCTCGCCAAGGAGCGCGGCCATCGGGTGACCGGACTCGACGTCGGCTATTTCAAGGATTGCATCCCGGCGGGCGAGCGCGACGTCCCCGCCGACCGGCAGATCCTGCGCGACATTCGCGACGTCAAGCTGGAAGACCTCGACGGCGTCAACGCTGTGATCCACCTCGCCGGTCTCTCCAACGACCCGATGGGGCAGCTCAATCCCAAGCTCACCTACGACATCAACCAGGATTTCCTCCATCGAGCTCGGGCGGCTCGCCAAGCGGGCGGGCGTTGCGCGCCTGGTGTTCGCGTCGTCCTGCTCAATCTACGGGGCGGCGAGCGAGATCTCCAAGCCGCTCGACGAAACGGCGCCGTTCAACCCGGTCTCCGCTTATGCCGTTTCCAAGGTGAAATCCGAGGAAGGACTGTCGGTGCTCGCGGACGAAAATTTTTCGCCGGTATTCATGCGCAATGCCACGGCATTCGGCGTCAGCCCGCGGATGCGGTTCGATCTCGTGCTCAACAACCTCATGGGCTGGGCCTACGTCACGGGCGTGATCAAGGTCATGTCCGACGGCACGCCGTGGCGACCGCTCGTGCACATCGAGGACATCAGCCTCGCGGCGCTCGCCGCCGCCGAGGCGCCGCGCGACGTGGTCCACAACCAGCCGTTCAATATCGGCCGTAACGACGCCAACTATCAGGTCAAGGACATCGCCGCGGCGGTCAATGCGGTCTTTCCCAAGGCCGGAGTAACGATCACCGGCGAGACCGGCGGCGATCCGCGCTCCTATCGGGTCGATTTCACCAAGGCGCTGAGCCGGCTGCCCGGATTCCAACCGCGTTGGTCGCTCGCCGACGGATGCGAGGAGATCGCGAAGTGGCTGCGAACGGGCGCGCTCCGCGACAACACGTTCGAAGTCGCGGCTCTTCATCCGCCTCAAGCAGCTCCAGCACGCCATCGAGACCAAGGTGATCGATCAGGACCTGCAACTCACTTCCGCGGCGGCCCCCTAGGCCTAAAACTTAGGAGGGCTTCTTGCACGTGGCCAGTGGTTTATTCGCGCTGTTCTATGATACCGTTGTTCGAATTGGACTCGCGATGAAACCGCTGGCAGTCGCGGCAATAGAGTACAATCCAAAAGTATCGGTGGCCCGTATGGTAAGCAGTTGTGTCCGATTTGGATGCGCACCGAAAACCAGTTTCTGGCAATAGTCCCATTGCAACATGTCCCAGCGTCCGCGCATCTCCATCTGCACGCCGTGCTTCAATGAAGTCGGCAACATTCGCCGCTGCTACGAAACCGTAAAGAACATCTTCGATACCGAGCTCGCGCAATACGAGCGAGAGCACATCTTCGCCGACAACTGCTCCACTGATGGCACCGTCGAGGTGCTGCGCGAACTCGCCGCGGCCGACAAATCCGTGAAGGTGATCCTCAACGCGCGCAACTTCGGCGTCGTGCGCTCCTCCACCAACGGCATCCTCAGCGCCAGCGGCGACGCGGTATTCATGTTCGTTCCGGCCGACCTGCAGGATCCACCGGAGCTGATGCCGCACTTCGTCAAGCTTTGGGAGCAAGGGCACGAGGTGGTGTACGGCGTGCGCGAGAGCCGCGATGAATTCTTCCTGATGGCCTGGATGCGGTGGGGTTACTACCGCCTGCTGAATGCTCTCTCCCAGCTCGAGATCCCGGCGAACGTCAGCGACTTCCAGCTGTTGGATAAGCGCATCATCACGGCGATGCGCGAATCCGACGACTTCTATCCGTTCTTGCGGGTGTTCCCGTTCCGCTGCACCGCCCGCACGATCGGCGTGCCCTATCGCTGGCAGTCGCGTACGGCGGGCACGTCAAAGAATCGGCTGATCAGCCTGATCGACCAGGGCCTGAACGGCATCATTTCGACGACGCAGGTGCCGACGCGGCTCGCGCTGTTTGCCGGGCTGCTGATCGCGATGGCGAGCGTCGCCTACGCGGCCATCAACGTAGTCGCCAACCTCATTGCGCCGACGCCCGACGTAGGTGCTGGGATTCGCACGCTGATCGCCGGCATGTTCTTCTTCAACGGATTGTTGCTGTTCTTCGTGGGCGCGCTCGGCGAGTATATACTCGCGATTCATCAGCAGGTGCGCCGGCCGCCACGCGTGGTCGAGCGCGAACGGCTCAACTTCGATCGAACGTAGATGCCTGGTATCGTCGCCGACCTGAAGCGTGGACTTCGGCCACTTTTCGCATTCGCGAAAAGATCCATCGTTTGGGGGCGGATCAACGCTGCTCGCCTTCCGCTCAAGATCGAATCGGATCTAAAGAAATACCTGGGCAAAGACCGCCGCGACGCCGGCAAGCTGATTCGACTGATCGTTCTTTATCTCGTCGCAGCGGGTTTCGCGGACTCGGTGCTGAATTCGATCGCCGCCACGTACGCGCAATCGATATCCCCCACGCTGCTTCCTGCTTTCGCAACCCCGCCGGCGTACAAACAGGAATTGATCGCCTATCTTGTCGTCATTTTTTTCATCGCTGGCGCCGTCATATTGTTTTGGCTGTGGAATTATTTCCCGAAACGCCAACTCATCCCGCCGTCGTTACATCCATTCCTCCTCTTGTTAGCGGCCTTCGCGGGATTCATGGGGGCTGGCACTACGTTAGCGCAAATATTCTTTGCACTAGCGCTAATTGTTACGCTGGTGTTTTGGCGCGTCTTGGCGGAAACAAAGAAGACCGTACCCGTGCGCCGGTCGTTTGACTGGCTCAGAGCCACGCCGCTCTTTCTCGTCTTGGGTTGCCTCGGTTGCGTGGGGTTGGCAGCCTCGACTTGGTACCCTGTAAAAATTCCCAGTGACTATTACGAGTTCGCAGATCAAATATATCTTTCTCAACCCGCACTGGATTCTCTTTTCGGCCGCTCGGACAAACAACTGACGCAAAGCCAGGCCGTCGAATGTGCCGCGAAGTACAATACGGAAATGAAAATAAATGATATCCGCAACGGACTAAAAACGGTGCCCGACGACGCGTCCGAGCACCTGCTCCAATTTCTTACCGAAAAAGTCCTGACCAAGTATGACTGTCCGCTACCGTCGCGGCCGGCGCCGCCCGCAACTTCTTCAATGTCCACGGCCCAATTTGTTTGGTTTCCGCTACTTCAGAAAGTGGGGCATTGGGAGGTTCAAGCGGGGAGATTGCTGTATCATCACGCCTATATATTCGTACCCGCCCGTCACCTTTTGACTTATGGATTCGATTTCGACACCCCTTACCTCTATGGATATGGGAATACGCTTGCCCATGCGGCGTTGCTCGCATGGTCGCCGTCGCTGACGACGTATTTCAATACGCTTCCTCTCGCGCATTTGTTCGGTCTCGTGGCGATCGCACTGATCGTATTATACGCGACGCACAACGTTCTCGCGGCGCTTGTCGGATTCGCGCTCGGTATCGGCGCGCTATCGCTCATAGACCCGGAAACGCTGCGCCTGGCGGCCGGATTCAGTCCGCTGCGCTATCTCGGGCTCTGTCTGCAGATTGGCTCGATTTTCTATCTGTTCCGCGGCGACTCCTCCAAACGTGCGTTGTTGATGCCCTTGGTGCTGGCCTTTTCCTTTTTTTGGAACACGGAATTCGCCGCAATCGGCGCGGTCGGACAGTTGTTTGCGCTTCTCTCGCCGAGCCTAGAGCTCAGCCGCACGCGGCGCTTCGCCTATGTGGCGGCTTTCATGGCGGTGATGGCCTTAGGGGCTTTGCCGATTTTCGGCGTCGGATCGTCGGGCGATGCGCTACGCACCATCCAATTTGGCTTTTTCAATATTGCGGTGCCGACCATCGCTGCAACTGCATTGCTGCGTTTCTATTTCGCTGTTGCGGTGGCGAGCATCATTCTCGTGTTGGCGACATACTGGTTCGATCCGCGGGAGCGGTCCGCGCGGCTAAGCGTCCTTGTTGTGCTCGCGCTCCTTATGATCAAGTTTCTGTATTACCCGATTGCGGCGCATCACTACTATTCCCTCGTCCTCATCGCGCCGCTCCTCCTGACCTACTACCGATGGACCGATAAGAGTTGGAAGGTCGATCCCGCGGCCAAATTCCGCCGCGTGCTGGAATCGCAGGTCAGCATCCTTTTGCTGTTCGTCTGTTACGCCCAAGTGGACGCGTTTCGCGAGCAGGCGATCGAGGTCGATAGAGCATATATCGACCCGTTCGTCGTCAATCGCTGGTCAACGCTCGGCGAAAGTTTCACGACCCCCGTACCGGAAAGGCCAATCGCGCAAAGGGTCGAGGCGGTAAAATCAGTTCTCAAGCCAGGAGACCAAGTCCTGCTGCTGTCGCCGTTCGACCATCTGATCGCATTTTATGCCAACCCGCGACGGTATTGCGGGCACTTCGAACTTCTCACCAACGTCGCCACCAGCGCAAACGTCGATGAAGTGCTCCGATGCGCGCGCGGTTCGGAAAGCCTGCTGGTGATCTATGACAAAGCGCTGGAAATTGGTTGCCCCGAAGGCGAAATGGCCAATTTTTTTCATCGACCGTCGTGCGTGTCCAAATATGACCTGAAGACGACGCTGCGTCAGATCATGCATAGCTTGGCGGAGGTCACGATGATTCAAGAAATCGGCGACTTGAAATTCTACCGCCGCAATACCCGTGCACCGGGACGGCCTTGATTGCGGGGCAACTGTAAGTCTACCTGGCGCCGTCGTCCAATTCACATTACTCTCCGATGTCTTCAAACGATCGTCGCGGCGTTCCTTCGGAGCGGAAGATCAGAGAAGATCCAGCCAATGCTGCATCCGAATGACCGAGACCGACCGTCGTCGCATTTCCTCGGCGAGATGCGCTCGCGCGTGCAAAGGTTGCTGACGGCGCGATCGGCCGGCCGCTTTCTTATCGTCGGCAGCGTGAACACACTTGTAGGATTTGCTGCGTTTCCGATTCTCTATTGGCTATTCATAAGTCAGGTCGGCATCAATACTTTACTCGCTACTAGCTATATTTCGTGTACATTGTTCGCATTCTGGCTGCACAAGATATTCACTTTCGAGTCGCGAGGACGCGCTCATATCGAAGGCCCGAAGTACTTCGCACTTTCAGGCCTTACCTTTTTTCTGAACCTTCTCCTCCTGAACGGGCTTCTTCGTGTGACCTCGTTTCATCCCATTGTTTTGCAAATGGGAATTGCTATCGCGTTGCAGCTCGGCAATTACCTGATCATGAATCATCTGATTTTCGTGTCCGCCGACGCTGCGTCGGGGACCAAAGAGAGATCGAAAAAGGACAAGTCGTGACCGCTCAGGGCCCAATCGCTGTCGATCGACTAGAACTTTATGCAGCATAGTGAGCCGTACCGTCTTATTGTGAATAAGTGCGAGAGGGTTTCCCGCATAGCGAGGTTGCCACAGCGCGCGATCACCGCAGTGGCAGAAAGATTGCGCAATATTTCTCCTGGACTCTTCGCGTCTTTCGCATGCGGATCGTAGCCCAAAAGAATGTAAGTGATCGGCATCAGGTGACGATGGTGCTTCAGCGCATCGAACGTCAGGTCGTCCACAATGATGCGTGAATCACTCGCCGCGATCTGGCACTGGTCAGCGAGCGCCTCGACGTCGGCGCGCACCGTGGGCCAATCGGTCCGCAGCGAGATCAACGGCCCCGTCCAGCCGGCGATGAACTTGGGCTTGAAGTCCTCGCGCACCACGGCGGCCGACAGCGCGCACACGAGGACGGCGGCCACACCCGCCGGCCACAGCGCAAGCCTCGCCCTGCCTGCTACGCTCGACAGAACAATCGCGTTGACCGCAAGCAGGGCGAAGTGGATGTAAAAGGATCGGTAGAAGATCGTCGGCACGTCATAGACGAAAAGCGTCAAATGTCCGGCGCCGACGAGAATCAGGTAGGCGTAGGGTTCGGTCGCGACCGAAAGCCAGCGATCCCGCAGCGAGCGGGCGCGCGCAAGAAGAAGCCCGGCGGCGCGGAAGCCGGCGTAAAGGGTAACGCCGCAGGCGAGCACGAAATTCACCAGCACCATCGACCAGATGGCGGTGTTTAGTACGGCAAAGAACCGGGGCTTTTCCTGCAAGCGGACTTCAAGGCCAGGCAGATAGTTGATGTCATATGTCGGCTTAAACAAAAATGCGCTTGTGTAGAGACCAAGCTTGCCCGCCAGATAACGTCCGACACCTGCCGCGCCTTCCCGCGCCGCAAGCCCCGGCAAGGTCAGCGCCGCCACATAGTTGGCAACGCCGGTGTTGTCCTCGCACCGTACCTGGGGGACGCTGAGTTTGACCACAGTGCCGCCAGCGACCCACAGGGCGGCCGCCACGGCAAGCGCCCGCACCAGCCGGGAGCGCTGCCGGGTCGCGATCGCGAACACGAGCAAGAGCGCGATCGGCGCCAGGATGAGGCCCTGCAGATGGACGAAAAAGGACAGGAGCGCCGCCAGCGTGGCGAGCACGAGATAGACGGCCGCCACGATCGGACTTGGGCTCAGGCGCTGGATCAGCGCGTAGCCGGCCAGGCACGCGATACCGTGAAGAAGCAGCACAACTTCGTAGCGCGACAGGATCAATCCCGAGCCCGCGACGCCGATGAAGCCGGCCGCCAATAGCAGTGTAGCCGCGGCGGCGGCGCGGCCGACGACGAGCAGGATTGTCACGCCCAAGGCGGCCAGGACGACTGTCAGCGGGATCGCGCGAACCAGCGACCAGCCGAAGGACATGTCGAAAAGGGACAGGAGATAGGCGGCCGGAAGAAAGACGAGCGGGATTGTGGTCTCATTGGCCGGGCATTGCGGGAAGAGGCCGTATTCCGTCGCCCCGTCGACGAGGAAGCGTGCCTTCGCGATCCGAAACGCGACTTCGTCCGGATAGAGCGGCATCTCGAGCCACTGCGCCAGGTAGTAGGCGGCCAGCAGGAAAACGACCGCGCCGCATGCCCAGAGCAAAATCCGGCCGAATCGTGGGTGGGCCGTCTCACTCATGAAGCATTACCCGAAACGACAGTGATCCTGGGGGTTTGGCACACCCGTGCGCGGCATCGCTGTAATCTATCAATATCGGCGAGATTGTATAATAGCGTTCCGCGGAAGGAACTAGATTGGTCCCCAGACGCGGCAAATGTGATAACTCAATAGACCGTGTATCGGGCCCGAAGATCAAAAGCGAGAACATGGCGGTGTTTACACTGGGCTGTCTACTACTGGCGTTGTTGCTGTTTCCGGATGTCGCCTACGCCTATGTTGACCTCGGCACGGGCAGCATCGTGGTGCAGGCCGCGATTGCGGGTATCCTCGGGGCACTGTTCTGGATCAAAATAAAGTGGAGACAGATCGTGCAGTTCGTGAAGCGCCTGACTTCGGAAAAAGACAAGAAGACAAGTGGCCGCTGAAATTTCGCCGGCTTCGTTCCGGGATCCGGCAGGATTTATATTCGTCAGCGACGGCGTGTTGTTGCGGCAGGTCAACCTTCGTCACAAGGATGACTACGATTGCCTCATGCGGTCGGGGCTTTATGAGGAACTTTCACAGGCGGGACTTCTGATTCCCCATCGCGAGCGCGAGGTTCCCGCACCTGATCCTGCCCAAGCCTATAAGATCATCGAACCGGATCGAATTCAGTTCATCTCATACCCTTACGAATGGTGCTTCGGTCAGCTTAAGGCAGCGGCATTGGCCACGCTGGATATTCAGCGCAGGGCGCTGGCGCGCGGAATGTTCTTGAAGGATTGCAGTCATTTCAACATTCAATTCGTCGGCCTGCGTCCCGCTCTGATCGACACCTTGTCGCTTGAACGCTATCGCGAAGGAGAGCCGTGGCCGGCGTACCGGCAGTTTTGCCAGCATTTTCTGGCGCCCCTTGCGCTGATGAGCAAGATCGACGTCCGGTTGAGTCGTCTGATGCGGGATTTTATCGACGGCATCCCGCTTGATTTGGCAAGCCGCCTGCTGCCGCTCCGCACCAGGCTCAATCTACCCCTGCTGCTGCATATTCACCTGCATGCGCGGGCGCAGAGGAGCTACAAGGCCAAACGCCAGGGTAAGGTGAATCGCAAGGTCAGCCGCATCGGGTTACTTGGCATCGTGGACAGCTTGCAGCGGGCGGTTTCCGGCCTCAAATGGCAACCGCGCGATCTCGACTGGGCGGACTATTACGCAAAAACTACCTATTCGGCGACTTCCATGGCGGAGAAGAAGGCGATCGTCTCGCGCTATCTGGATCGACTCGCCCCGGCTACGGTGTGGGACATCGGCAGCAATCGCGGCGACTTTAGCGTGATCGCCGCGTCCAAAGGCGCGCGGGTCGTCGCCTTCGACGCCGATTTCGCGGCCGTGGAGCGAAGTCACCGAGATTGGTCTGAGGCCGGCGAACAGAGAATCCTGCCCTTGGTCATCGACATGACAAATCCGTCCCCGGCCATCGGCTGGGCTAACCATGAGCGCACCGCCTTTCTCGACCGCGGCCCGGCCGATACCATCATGGCTCTTGCCGTCGTGCATCATATGGTGATCGCCGGCGGAATTCCTTTGCGCAAGATCGCTTCGCTGTTCGGCGGGCTTTGCCGCTCGCTCATCATCGAGCTCGTTCCCAAATCCGACCCGCAGGTTCGGGATATGCTGGCGAACCGCGCCGACGTGTTCGATGACTATACCCGCGAAGGATTTCTGAATGCGTTTGTTAAATATTTTCAGATCGTCAGCGAAGACCAAATCCCCGGTTGCGATAGGGTATTATTTTTGATGGTGCGGTCGTGAACCGTCGACCTTAAACCCAAGAGCGAGCGAAGCGTTGCCGGAAGCGCCGTCAATGAATGATCGAACGGATAAGAGGACCGAGATGTCGTGGGCTGAGCTGCTGGCTTGGCCGGCCGTGACGTTCGCCTTCTCGTTGACCTTTTTTCCGGCGCTCAGGCTCCAGCTGAAATATATCCTCGCCTTCCCGGTCTCGTTCAGCCACTTGGCACTCGTCTTCCTCGCTATCGCGCTCGCGCTGACAGGCCTGGTGCTCTTGCTGGGCAGACTCGGCGATGCGCGGTGGCGAAAGATATTGGCGCTGACGCTCATGAGTCTTTCGTTCATTGCCTGGATCAAGGGCAATATTCTGATTTGGAATTACAGCAAATTTGACGGCCATGACGTGGATTGGACCGCCTACCGCGTTGAAGGCCTTACCGATGTTGCATTTTGCCTGGCCGTCGCACTTCTTGCTGTCTTCAAGCGCGAATGGCTGATCCTAAATCGCAATGCCATATGCGCTTTCATCTTCCTGGCGCAAATCCTCTACCTGGTTTGGCTCTCGCCGTTGGTTTCAAACACGTCATTTTCCGATTTGCTGGCCGCGGAAACGGTCAGCATCAAACCGAAAACAACCGAAATCCTGTCGCGCAAGCAGAATCTGGTATTAATCGTGCTCGACGCTTTTCAGTCGGATATCTTCGCCGAACTGATCGATGCGCGTCCGACAATCGCAAGCGGGTTGACCGGATTTACATATTTTTACAACACCGCCTCCTTGTCTCCCTACACCTTGATCAGCCTCCCCAGCATTTTTACCGGCGTCGATTACCAAAATCAGGCGCCCTATTACCGCTATCTGTATCAATCCTATCGGGGGCCGACGTCGATTCTGGCGAGGTTGATGCAGGAGGGATACCACGTCGAGGTGGAGCGCTGGGGAGCGGCAACGCCTATTCCGTATCTGTCCGGTTTGGCTTCCAATTTCGTTCACAATCGAATTCCGTCCACGTCAACCGTCGAAGACCTGGCCTTGCTCGCGTTCTATTCGGTTCTTCCCCAGTTCGGAAAACGCATCCTTCATCAGCAGGTGTCGGAGACGCTGATCGACGGCCACGGTGCGCGCGACACCAGCATGAGCTTCATCATTAATCTGTCGAAGCTCGGCGTGGAGTTGATCGACCAACCGGTTGCGAAAATATTCCATCTAAAAGGCGCGCACGTACCATTGCGGCGGTATGACCGTTACGGGTTCGATTATTTTGCGGCGGCGGCGGATCCCGACGCAACGTCCACCGACGTCGAGACCTCGCGCGACAACTACAAGGCTGTCGCGGTGCAGTCCCTGCTCGCCGTCAACGCCTACCTGGACAAGCTCAGGCAGGCGAAGGCTTACGACAATGCCACCATCTTCGTCCTCGGAGACCATGGCGCCGGCTTGCAAGGCCAGGATTTCGTGCTGCCCGCCGGTTGGCCGGTGAAGTCGCCGAGCGACGTCATTGCCGGCGATCTGCAAACCGCCGCGATACCGTTGCTGTTGGTAAAAAGAGCCGCGGCAGGCGGATCGATGGTCAGGTCGGCGGCGCCGGCCAGTCTCGCCGACATCAACTGCACTGTGTTTCGCGAGCTTGGCGTGAATCAGGAGGCGCGGTGCTTGTCCCTGTTCGATTCGGACCTCGCGTCCCGTCCCAGCCGCCGGTTCCTATGGGCGGAAATCAGTTTCGACAGCGCCGGCTATTTGCCGGAGTTGAAGGAATTCCAAATCAAGGGGCCGGTCTGGGCGGAAAGTTCGTGGACGCAGTCGGGCCGCATATTCGCCGCAGGCGGCGTCGTTCGCCCCGCTTACGCCACCTACAGGCTGGGCGAGACGATCCGCTTCGGGAGCGGCGGCAACGCGGCGCTGTACCAGATGTACGGCTGGGGGGAGCCGGGCGCCGGGTTCACGTGGACCATCGGACATCGCGCCAGCATGGTGATGCCGGTTGTCGCCTCCGGCACTGAGACGCTGTTGCTCGAGGCGTCGCTCAGTCCGTTCGTGGTCGCGGGCAAGCTCGAACGGCAGCTCATCGACGTCTACGCTAATGGCGAGAAGGTCGCGCAATGGAACGCCACGGATACCGGTGTCTTCAAGGCTGTCATTCCGACCCGGCTGATCGCCGGCGGGATCGTGAACTTGCGGTTCGATCTGCCGGAGGCGACCTCGCCGGCCGAGCTCGGGCTCAACGATGACCGGGCCGTGCTGGGAATGCAGCTGGGAACGGTGACGCTGCACAAGCTCGCCTACAATCCCGGCGAGACGATCCGCTTCGGCAGCGGCGGCAACGCGGCGCTGTACCAGATGTACGGCTGGGGGGAGCCGGGCGCCGGGTTCACGTGGACCATCGGACATCGCGCCAGCATGGTGATGCCGGTTGTCGCCTCCGGCACTGAGACGCTGTTGCTCGAGGCGTCGCTCAGTCCGTTCGTGGTCGCGGGCAAGCTCGAACGGCAGCTCATCGACGTCTACGCTAATGGCGAGAAGGTCGCGCAATGGAACGCCACGGATACCGGTGTCTTCAAGGCTGTCATTCCGACCCGGCTGATCGCCGGCGGGATCGTGAACTTGCGGTTCGATCTGCCGGAGGCGACCTCGCCGGCCGAGCTCGGGCTCAACGATGACCGGGCCGTGCTGGGAATGCAGCTGGGAACGGTAACACTGCACAAGCTAGCCAATTGAGCGATTGCCACTCGCGTTATACTAAGCAAGCAATCAAAGCCTTTTCTCGAGAATTAATCGACCAAACGAATGATCGGAGAGCAACGAAGTTCAACACCTCTTTTATTTGCCAAAGAGAGATTTCCCTCTTTGGCCGCTAATCAGAACTATACTGTCGGTGCCGCGTTTGCGGGACAATCACCGTTTCATAGGCGCGGTATGGGACTGCGATATATGGTCGAGCGCCACCAACACGCTTACGCATTGCTTTCGCGGCCGGGCGTGTACAACGCCGTGCGGCGGATTTTCCGTGTCGATATGAGGCCGCAGTTCATTCACGAATTCCTGCAGCCGAAAAAGGGTGACAGGATCCTGGATATCGGGTGCGGAACGGGGGAAATTCTTAATCACTTACGCGATGTCGAGTATATCGGATTTGATCCCAATGTCGCATACATCGAATGGGCTCGCAGAACGTTTGGCGATCGCGGCACCTTTCATGTCGGCCGTTTCGCTGCGGATTCCGCCGCCTCGGTCGAGCAAGTGGATATCGCCATGCTCGTTGCCGTTCTCCATCACATGTCAGACGATGAATCGTTCGAGCTTTTCCGTCTGCTGCGCAGCGTGGTCAAGCCGGGCGGCCGGGTGGTTACGCTCGACAATGTGTACATCGAAAAGCAGAACCCGATAGCTCGTTTGCTCATTTCGCTCGATCGCGGACAGAATGTGCGTACGCCGGACGAATACGCGAAGCTGGCGCGTAAGTCGTTTCCGAATGTCCAAGGCGTCGTCGTTCATAAGCGATTTCCGCCGTATACCTACTGGATCATGCAGGCAGCGTGAATTGACGAACCGGCGCAGCCCGAGCGGCGCTACTCCTTGCTGCACTCCCGGCCTTCCGCGTTAACGTTGTGGCCGCATTGCGCTTCGGCTAACTTGAATGTCGGTAGAGCATCGTGATCTGATCATGACGACCGATTTCGCCGCGATCCCCTACACGCATTGCATCATCGAAGGCCAGCAGCCTTCCGTATGAGCGTGTTGTCGGCGACCAACTTGGACGCCTTTTGCGCTCCGCTTCTTCAATCGGGCACGGCCAAGGCGCTGGCGGCAGCGACCACGCTCTCCGACGATGAGGCGCGTGGCTATATCGCGTCCGTCTGCAACGAGGCGCACGCGGGCCTGCGGCTGCTGGCATGGGCGGGGTTGCGATCCGGTCAGCGGGTGCTGGAGGTGGGCGCCGGCGGCGGCCTGCTGACCGCCTATCTGCAATCCCATGGCGTTGATCTCGTCGCGATCGAGCCGGTCGCACCGGCCTTCGACGTCACCCCGGTCCTAGCGCGCGTCGTGCGTCAGGCCGTCGGCGTCGATCCACAAATCCTTCCCATCGCGGCGCGCGATCTTCAGCGTGATCGCAACGGGGCTTTCGATCTGATTTTCTCGGTCAACGTGATCGAGCATTTCCAGCCAATGATGGAGAACCTGGATGCGCTGGCGCCGGTGATGGTCGAGCGCGGAGCGCAGGTCCACACCTGCGCGAACTACCACCTGCCCTATGAGCCGCACTATGGCATCGCACTAGTTCCGTTCGCGCCACGTCTCACCCCTTATCTCGTTCGCCGCGACTTGCGCGCGGAAGCCGTATGGCGGTCCTTGAACTTCATCACCGCGTCTGATCTGCGCGCCTACGCGAAGCGCCAAGGGCTGGAAATCGCCTTCAAGCGGGGGGCCCTTGGCGAGGCGCTTGAACGCCTTCTCCAAGAGCCCGCCTTCGCCGCGCGCCATCCACGCCTGCTCAGCCGCGTGGCGAGCGCCCTGCACCGGATTGGAGTAACGAAGCTCTTGAGGGCGCTGCCGCCCACCATCGCGACGCCGATGACCGTGCTGCTGCGCCGGCCGGTGGCGTAAAAAAAACTCCGGACGATGGCGTGCATCGCCCGGAGCGCTGTGCAGTTCGGGTATGCTAGTGCAATCCGCCCGGAACGGCGGCGGGTATCGTGTCGGTTGCGTTGCCGTTGATCTGGTTGTTGCCGTAGGAGAGCACGGCGGCGCCGACCGTCGCGGTTCCGTTGCCGGTGATCGTCGAGCTGCCGACACGGATGGTTCCGCCCGCGCCGGTGGCGCGAAGCCCAGTTCCGTTGTTCATGATCGATGAACGTTCGATCATGGCGCCAACGCCGACGGCTCCGGTAGCCACGAGCAAACCGTCGGAAGCTATTTCCGGAAATTCCGCTGTCGCGGATGGTCACGTTGATGCCGCTCGTGCCCCCGGTAGCATCCACGGCAACTCCGAAGACATTGCCATCCGCGGTGACCTTGTCGATGAGGCCTGTGGTCGCCCCGCCCGTCGGCCGCACCTGGATTGCACCGCCCGTCGCCCCGGTACCGTTGTTGAACAGGGTAGTGCGCAGCACGACGAATTTCGTGTTTGCGGTCGACGCGAATCTGGATGCCGAGCCCGTTTGGCGCAGCAGCCTTGAAGTTGCGAATAACGCAGTCCTCGACATGCACGAGGGCGCGCGGTAATAACCCTAATTCCGTTCAAGCCGGTGCCGAAAGTCCCTCGATGTCCAGGCCCTTCAGGAACACGAAGCCGGTCCCAGCATTGATGACGATAGCATTGGTACCCGCCACCACGACGCCGGCGGTCCCCGCCTCGCAGGAGATGGTCATCGACTTGGTGATGGTGACGGCACCGAAGCCGCCGGGATCGAGACAGTTGATCTCACCGCCGGCCGCCGTCTTCGAAATCGCGCCAGCGAAGGTCTTGCATGGCGCTGTCCGGCTGCACGGATTGGCGTCATCGCCAACTCCCGATACCCATGTACGCGTCGCCTGGGCGCTTGCCGGCGCGGCAAAGCAAACCGCAAGCGCGGTCCCAAGGATGAACGCCATTGTCCTATCACGCATAGTCCCCTCCCGAGTTGAACGATTTTTTCAAAAGGCCGGCCGACTGCACCGGGGGTCGTTACGTCGTGAATACAATCATTGAGTCATAGCCGATCCATGTCAACTAGCGCGGGCATTTTCCCGTTGTACAAGGCGATCATGGACAATAATGGCGGTATACTGGGACGCTTGTCTTCGATCACCGGTGCTCGGCGGAAATGTCGTCTAACCCAACGGATCGAATCCCGTTCAATATTCCGCCCCTCGCCCATCGGGAGCTCGATTATCTCGCGCGTGTAGTTGAGAAGCGTGAATTCGCCGGCAACGGCGAATTCACGGAACAATGCCATCGCTGGCTGCGAGACAAGTTCGCCGCGCCGGAAGCCCTCATTACGCATTCCTGCACGGCAGCCTTGGAGATGGCGGCAATCCTCGCCGGGCTCGAACCGGGAGACGAGGTCATCATGCCCTCGTTTACATTCGTTTCGACGGCGAATGCGGTCGTGCTGCGCGGGGCGGTCCCGGTTTTCGTCGACATTCGCGCCGATACCCAGAACATCGACGAAAAGCTGATCGAGCGTGCGATCACCAACCGCACCAAAGCGATTTGCGCCGTACATTATGCCGGTATATGCGCCGAGATGGATGCGATCCGCGCGATCGCCGACCGTTTCAAGCTCGTGGTGATCGAGGACGCGGCGCAGGCGCTGCTCTCAACCTATCGCGGAAGGCTGGCGGGAACCCTGAGCGACCTCGCCTGCTTCAGCTTTCATGAGACCAAGAATATTACGTCGGGAGAAGGGGGCGCGCTCCTCATCAACAGGCCGGATTTCTCCGAGCGCGCGTTCATCATCTGGGAAAAAGGGACCAATCGCCGCGCGTTCAAGCAGGGGCGCATCGACAAATACAGCTGGGTCGATATCGGATCGTCATTCCTGCCGAGCGAATTCACCGCCGCGGTTCTTTGCGCTCAGCTTGAGGAGGCGGAGCGTTTTTGCAGCGAGCGGATCCGGGTGTGGAACCGCTATCATGCAGCGTTCGAGGATCTCGCAGCGAAGGGGGCTTTCCGGCGTCCGACCGTGCCGCCCTATTGCGCGCACAACGGCCATCTCTACTACCTGATCCTGCCGACGCGGCAAGAACGCGACCGCCTGATGCAGCGCTTGGCGTCCGATCAGATCGCGACTGTATTCCACTATGTGCCGCTGCACTCCTCGCCCGCGGGAATGCGCTATGGACGGAGCCAGGGGTCGCTTTCGGTAACCGACAACACGAGTGACTGCCTGGTCAGGCTTCCACTGCACGCGGGGATGGATATTGCCACCGCTGATCGCGTGATTGAGCGCGTCCATGCCCATATTTGCCGATAGCTCCCGATGTCGAAGACCGTAGTCATCACCCAATCGAACTATCTTCCGTGGCGCGGCTATTTCGACCTGCTGCGCTCGGCGGACGAGGTCATCCTGCTCGACAGCGTCCAATACACCCGCCGCGACTGGCGCAACCGCAATCGGATCAAGACCGCCCGGGGCCCGGTGTGGCTCACCATTCCCGTCGAGGTGAAAGGCCGGCTTCTTCAGGCCGTGGACGAGACTCGCGTCGCGGAACCGCAGTGGGCAAAGAAACATCGCAACGCGATCGAGGCCGGCTATCGCGGCGCGGCGTCATATCGGGAAGCCGCACCGTGGCTGTTCGATCTCCTGGAAAGCGTGTCGGAGGAAACGCTGCTCACTCGAATCAACGATCGGACGATCCGCGCGATCTGTGACAAGCTCGCCATCACCGTCCCCATACGGCGATGCAGCGATCTTCTCGCCCGCGAAAAGCTGATCGCCATGGAGGCGAATGAGCGGCTGATCGCTCTCGTCGAAGCTGCCAGTGCGACGCGATACCTCAGTGGCCCGGCGGCCCGCGCCTATCTCGACATCGAATTGTTTACGGCGCGCGGGATCGAAGTCCTATGGATGGCCTACGAGGGATATCCGGATTATCCTCAACTGTGGGGGGAGTTCGCCCCGCGTGTTTCGATCATCGACCTTCTGCTCAATACCGGATCCGCCGCGCCGCAGTACATGAAGAGGCAGGGATGAAGCTGTCCGTAGTGTCGACGCTCTACCGCTCGGCGGGGACGATCGACGACTTCTATCGCCGCGTCATGGCTGCGGCCGAGGCGTTGACCGACGACATCGAGTTCATTTTTGTCAATGACGGCTCACCCGACGACAGCCGCGACCGGGCGCTCGCTCTCCACGCCGCCGACCCGCGCGTAGTTGTCGTCGACCTGGCGCGTAACTTCGGGCACCACAAGGCAATGATGACTGGGCTCGCGCACGCGCGTGGCGACCTGATATTTCTGATTGACAGCGATCTCGAGGAAGAGCCCGAACTGCTCGATCGCTTTCATCAGCGGCTGGCAGCGGGCGATTGCGATGTGGTCTATGGCGTACAGGATCAGCGGCGGGGATCCTTCTTCGACCGGACGGCAGGCGGGCTGTTCTTCTCTCTGGTCGAGTTGATGAGCGACCACCGGCTTCCCCGCAACGTCGTTACCGCGCGCCTGATGACGAGAGACTATGTTCGCGCGCTCGTTCGCCATCGCGACCGGGAATTTTTGATCGGCCAACTCTGGGTGATGACCGGTTTCCGACAGGTGGCGCTGCCGGTGACCAAGCTGTCGCGCTCGCCGAGCAACTATCCTCTTGGCAAGCGGATCGAGATGGCCATCAAATACCTGACCACGACGTCCAGCAAGTTGCTCTACCTCGTCTTCTACACGGGCATCGCTATATCATGCATGTCGGCCATCACGATCGTCTATCTGGTCTCCCGCTATTTGCTCGCCGACATCGGCGTCGACGGCTGGACGTCGCTCATCGTGTCGATCTGGTTCTTCGGCGGCGTCATCACGCTCATCCTGGGCATCCTCGGAATTTACATCGCCAATATCCTCTCGGAGAGCAAGCGTCGTCCGTACACCGTTGTTCGACGACTCTATCGTACTGAACAACGAACGGAGGCGGCTCCCCCCAAGGTCGTTCGTTCGCTGGACGGTGCCCGCGCCGAGCGCGACAGGACCCGCTGAATTTGCCACCGAACGACGAAATCCTGCGCCGACTGGCGGACTATTACGCAGCCAAGCTCGCGGCCCATGGCCCGACCGCGCGCGGCGTCGATTGGAATAGCGAGGCAAGCCAGGCCCTAAGGCACCGGCAGTTCCTCCGCCTATTGGGGAGCGAAAGCGCGGCTTCCGTTCTCGACCTCGGATGCGGCTATGGAGACTTTCTGCGCTTTCTTCGCGAGCAAGGCTTTACCGGCGGTTATATCGGCTACGACATCGCGCCGGAAATGATCGCGGCCGCGCGCCGCCTGCATGGCGAAGGCGAAGACCGGCAATGGCGGGTGGGCGCGGCGCCGGACCAGAGCGCCGACTACGCGATCGGAAGCGGAATCCTCAATGTCAGGGGAAATGTCGCGATGGAGGACTGGACCGGTCACGTCCACCGTACGATCGACGCTCTCGCTCGGGCCGGCCGGCGCGGCTTCGGGTTCAACGTGCTGAGCCTGGCGAGCGAGCCGGAGCGGCGGCGGCCCGACCTCTATTATGCCGACCCGGCGGCGATGCTTGCATACTGCGTAAGCCGTTTTGGTCCAGGGGCGACCCTGCTGCAGGACTACGGATTGTGGGAGTTCACGCTCGTCGTGCGGAGGTAAGGCAGCAAGAAACCGATGCGTGAATTAGTCCTTGGCGCCGAGGGCCCGGCGGAGCGCCTTCTCGAGCCAACGCACTACCGATACGCCTTCCGCCGCCGCGGCCTGGACCACTTGATCGCGCAGCTCGGGCGATACCCCCTCGAGCTTCCCGTAGTATCGGGTGCGGTGCGAGCCGCCGCGCCAACCGGGAAACTCCACATCAAGATCGAGCGCGGGCTCGCCCTCGCCGGCCTCGAAGGCGATCAGATAGAAGGCGCCGTTCAGGATCCAGCGACAGCTCACGTCGCGGGCGTTCTTCGGAATCTGGCCGAGCGGCGCGCGATGGCGGAACAAGGGATTCGAGTTTTCGAGAATCGTGGCGAAGTCGGTATGGGCTAGCCACGGTCCCACGCCCTCGTCGCCGGCGACGACCCGCCCTCCCGGCTTCACCACGCGGGTCATCTCGGCAAGCGCCGCGCCAATACCGGGAAAGAGATTCAGTCCGCCGAAGTGGAAAGCGGCGTCGAAGAACCCGTCGGGGAACGGCAGCCGCGTCGCTTCGGCGAGAAAAAGGCGCAGCCGGGAAAAATCGGCGCCAGCGGCTTGCAGGCGAGCCTGCCCCGTCAGGATCATGTCGCGCGAGAGGTCGCTCGCGTAGACGAACGCGCCGCTGTTCAAAAGATGGATCGTGTCCCTGCACGTACCGCAGCCGATTTCCAGAACGCGCGCGCCGGGCGCGATCCGCAGCATCGCGATCATGTCATCCCGCACCGCCGCTTCTTCGCTGCGCAACATGCGGAACATCACCTCCATGCCGCGATCGTATTCGGTGGCGCGGGTGCGGTAATATTCCAGGTTTCCGGAACCGGCCTGTTGCCGCCCGGCGTCCAGCAGAAGCTCGGGAATATCGTCGACAATCGGATAGCGATCGCCGGCGGGACTTTCGAGGAACGATTTGTCCGCCGCTAGCTTGAGCGGTTGGCGTGTGCGCGGACAAAGAAAATCGGACGTGTTCATTCGCCGCTCAATCCTGCTCCAGCACGGCGATGCCGAAGCCGGCGGAGCCATAGCGGCCGCTATTGTAGAGCATGAACCGGCCGACCTCCGTATCGAAGACGTAGGGATAGGAAATCATATTTCCTTCCCAGCTTCCGGGATCGAGGGCGATGCCGACTTCGCCGTCACGGCGAGCCCAGACAAGGCCGTCCGGCGACGTCGCATAGCCCATCCGATATCCCCAATCATGGCCCCGGTACGAATACCAGGCGCGGTACTCTCCGCCCGCTTCGCGCACGGGGCAGAACCGCGCGATCGCCATCTCGCCGGCATGAGCGAAGGAAAGCGCCGGCCGGCCGGTGAGCGACCATTTGATACCGTCGTCGGACTCGGCATAGCGGATGTCATAGGAAGCAAGCGGTTGCGGCGAGGCTTCGGTCCATGCCCGCCCGGACTGATACCACATGCGCCAGCGGCCGTTCTCGATCATCACCGACGGGTCGG
Source organism: uncultured Alphaproteobacteria bacterium (assembly GCA_963792635.1). Classification (GTDB taxonomy): domain Bacteria; phylum Pseudomonadota; class Alphaproteobacteria; order Rhizobiales; family Xanthobacteraceae; genus DATNNN01. Next base: position 1,111,155 of record CAWBWX010000001.1, on the reverse strand, counting down.
CGACGAACAGCGGCTCTTGCGGGCAACGGTCGATGATCGGGCCCGGACTGATCCGCTCGAAGGCCCGATCCGGATCGCCCGACGGTCGCACGGCCAGGCCCACGGCGAGATAGAACGGAACGGTTACGCCACGATTCCAACCTTGGTAATATAGAAACTCCCGATCTTCGTGCGCCGCGATCCAGCAGCCGATCGCGCCGCTGTCGTCGAAGCGACCGAGCACTCCCGGCCGCAACAGCGGCTGCTGCGAGACGCGCAAGACATCGGTCGGCCGGCGGACGTCGACATCGAGCCAGCTGACGTTCGACCGCCCTTGCCGGTCGCGCGGGCTGAAATAGATGCGGTACTGAAAATCTCCGATGGAGCGGGCAATCGGGACGATGCCGTGGCTATGCAGCCATTCCGACTGGCCGTCCGCCACGAATATCCGGCCGAGTTTTTTCCATTTCATCACGCCGCGTTCCTAGATGTCACGCAGCCGGTTGCTCGGCACTTTCGAGCGCTCGGTCCCGCGCGGCGCCACCACCGCGAAATCGGGCTGGTCCTCTAAGCACGAGCGCGCCTGCTCCGAGCACGCATTTCTGGCCGATCGCCACGTGGTCGCGCAGCGTCACGTTCACGCCGACGAAGCTGCCTCGGCCGATCTTGACGCCGCCAGACACCACGACATGCGAAGCGACGAACACATCGTCCTCGATGACACTGATGATGGCCGATGTGATTGCCGCTCCACAGCGTCACGTTGGCGCCGACGCGGGCGAACGGCTGGATAGTGTTGTCCTCGAGGATGAAGCAGTTCTCCTTGAGCTCGAAGCCGGGAAAGACCGTGGCCCGGCTGCTCAGGTAGGAGACGAGCGCGTAGCCCATACCCTTCGCTGCGGCGACTTTCTCCGCGCGCAGCGCATTGAGCTTGACGTAACTCACCGCCACGAAGAAACGGACCTGATCGGGCGGAAATGCGCTCGCCACGCTTTCGAACGGAACGACCGGCCGGTCGAGAAAACGATCCTCCTTCACGTGAGCAGCGTCGGCGGTGAAGGCGACCACCTTATGGTCGCTGTCGTGGGCGAAATAGAATTCGGCGAGCTCGGCAATCTGTCCCGTGCCGAAAACGACGAGGTCGCTCATGAGGATGCCAGTTCAACCATGCCGCAATGGAAATGAATCGATTCTCTGGCCGGCCATCTCGAACAACAGCTTAGCGCGCCGGTCACGAAGGGCCCAACCGCTTTCCCGTCCGCGAAATGCGCGGGAACGGCGACTCGCCCGGCGACGACGGCTTCGGCGATACGCCGAGGATTAGTACCTCCATGCCGTCTGGGCCCCGCTTCACCACATGGTCGTAGCCGTCAAGCAGGCGGGAGACCACCCGTGACAGCGATCCCGCAAACGTTCCGTGGATCCGTCGGCCGAGCGGAACCTTGGAGCGATACCGCAGGCTGAATTTGGTGGCGAGCGCCGCCAGTACTTCCTCGAGCGAAGCCTCGCGTGCCTCGATGCGCACCGCCTCCGCCTTGCCGGTGATACGCGTCTCTGAGCGCGCTGCCCCCGGCAGCAACGTCGCGGAGCCGGCGATCAAGCAGCGCAGCGAGCGCACGCCGCCACGCACCGATGCGCGATAGCGAAGTCATTTCTTTTCGTCGAAGGCAGCGGTAGCGCGAAGGTCAGCGTTTCACTGGCCTTTTCCAGAATAACCTCGCGCCCCCTCACCTCGCGCACGATCCAGCCCTCGTGACCTTCGCCGGTGCGCAGGCGCAAGACGCCCTGCGTGGACTGGTCGACGAAAACGGCGATGCCGTCGCTGCCGCCCGCCACCGTGCCGACAAGCGCAAGGCGCGGCGGCTCCGGCGCGGGCTCGATCTTCAGGCTCGGCTCGGAGCTGGCCACCGGCACCGCCGAGGGCCGCCGCGACGGCCGGAAAATCGGCCGCTCGCGCGTGGCGGTGAGCGTCTTCAAGGGAACTGTCCATAACAGGTTGACACGTGGCGCGCTCTCCTCCGGCGAAACGGTGGCGGAATTGCCGATGCGCCCTTCCGCCGTGGTCGGCGCGGCCGAAGCGGTCGGGCCGCAGAGGCTGCCCGCAACGAGCGCGAGCGCGAACACGAGAATGCGCGTTCATGACGCCCCCCGCCATTGGCCGGAAACCGTGAGCAGCACGCGAATGCGGCTGCCCGCCTCCGGCGTCACCGCCACCGGCTGCGCCACGAGTTGCTCGACGAAGAGGAACGGCATCCCGGCTTCGAGATTGTAGAGAACCTCCTGCAGCCGCGGCTCGTCGATCTCGCAGCTCGCGATGATGCCAACGCGGCCATCCTTGAACTGCGTGCCGGCGAGCTCGACCTGCGAGGAAACCACGTTGCCGCCAGCGCGGGTGACGGCGCCCACCACCCGCTGCAGCAACGCGGCACCCGCCACGGTAACGGTCTCGCCATCGAGAAACGCCGAACCCTGCGGCGGCGCTTCGTCATCACCAGCGGCCGCGGGGCGCGCAAGATCGCGGCGCTCGAGCTGGGCGAGCATCCCCGCCGACGCCGAGAGCGTGAGGCGTCGCTCGTTCAGGTCCGACAGCGCGCTCCAGCCCATCGCGACGAGGACGAGCAGCAGAACGCCATAGGCGGCCGCCGCCAGGAGCGGATAGCGGGCAAGGTGGGCGTCGATGGGATGCGGTGCGCTCATGAGCGGGGTGCCCGCGGCGGCTCGATCCTGGCCTCGATGTGGAAACGTTCACCGGGCTCGGCGGCGCCGCGCGTGGTGGGGGCGAAGAATGTGGCGCGGGTAAAGCGGCCCGTTTGCTCGATCAAGCGGATGAGCGAGGGCGCATCGCGGGTGACGCCGACGACACGAAGCTGGTCGCCTTCGATACGCAGCTCCGTGACATAGGTGTGGTCCGGCAGCACCTGCGAAAGGGTCTCGATCACGAGCACGCTGAACGGAGCCTCCGCCTTGCGTTGCTCCAGCGCCCGCCGTGCCGCCGTCTCCGGATCCGTTATTCCGCCTTCGCGGGCGGCAAGCAGCGCCGCCCGGCGCTCCGTGATGCGCCGCGCGACGTCGCGCTGTGCCGCATCGATACTCCGCGATGCGACCATGTCGAAAACGGTCGCGCCAAGGCCGCCGATCGTGGCCACTGCGAGAGCGATGGCGAGGACTCGGCGCACGCGCTGATGCCGGTAACCGTTGTGCGCGTTGTGCTCGAGCACGGGAATGGGGGTGACGCCCCCGGGCGGCGCGGTCGCGAGCACGATCGAGGTCGCGCCGAGATCGGCGAGCGCGCGCACGAAGGGCTCGACCAGCTCCCGCCCCGTCGCGGCGACGGTGACTGCGATGCGATCAGGACCGGCCTCCGCCGGCGCGCCCCAACCGAAGGCGGAACTCGGAGGGATTCCACGGCGTCAGGCGGTCGATCTGGGAGCGCACAACGCCGGAGAGGAACTCGGCGGCGCGCTTGGGCAATTCCAGCGACTTGAACAGGAAGCGGCCGGGGTCGAGCAGCACCTCGACGTGCATTCCCTTGAGCGCGGCGGTGAGCGCGGGGCTGGCCGGACGCACGGCGCCGTCTTCGATGCGAAACATGCTCTTCAGCAGCACGGGAGCGCCGGTTTCGGACTGAACGGAGAAGCTACCCGGCTCGCGCTCGACGAGGCGTACCGTGCGGCGAGCGGCGAGCCGGCCGTGCAGGGTCATGAGCGTCGCCGTCACCGAATCAATCCAGCGCGACAGCACCTCGCGAATTTGTCGGAGTACGTTCATCGACGCCCCACGCTCGGACGAATCTCTGCCGTGTCGTAGATCTCGTCGCTCCACGACAGAACGCGATACGGTTCGGTATCGTCGTCCTCGAACAGGAGGATGACGACCTCGGTCCGAGTGCGGCGGCCGTTGCCGAGGGCGACGTCGACGGTCACCCGCGTCGCCCTTCCCCCTTCAACGGTGACGTACCGGGCGCTGGGTCCAAGCAGTGCAGCCAGCGCTTGCACATTCTGCGGCTCCCGTTCGCGCAGTACAAGGGCGGCATTGAGGCGATCGGCATTCATGCCGGGTAAGGCCGCCAGCACCTCAGGCGCCGCGAGCATGGCATTCACTTCCGGCTGGCCGCTGTAGACGGTTACGAAGGGCAGCGCACGTTCGACCAACACCTCGGGCAAGCCGAGCACGAGCGTGAGCTCGCCCACGTGGGGAAACGGTCCGCTGCGCGGTGCATAGTTCAGTCCGGCGGCGCGATACGCGCTGGCCTCGGCCTCCGCCGCGGCCTTTTCCGGCTGCGTCCGCCAGGTCATGATCCGTTGCGCGTAGCCTTGCGCCGCGGACGGTGTGGCGCCGAGCGCCGTGAACAGGCCGGCGATCAACTCGGGCGGCGCGCGATTCAAGTCGATGCGCGCGGTCTCGCCTTGAAACGCCACGTTCACCGTGGCGGCGCCGCTGCGAAATACGAAGCGGCCCGGAAAAAGCCCAAACTCGCGCCGCGCGTTCAACTGATAGGCGGCGAGCTCGACGCCCGCCTGCACCAGCGCTTCGGCTTGCAGTTTCTCACCATGGCGGGCGACCGCCGCGTTGGTGTTGGCAATGTAGAAGGCGAACGTAGCGGCGAGCGCCGCCAGCATGGCCATCAACCACAGCACCGCCACCACGACGAAGCCGGCGCGCCGGCCGCGCGACCGTTGTGCGCGCGCAGTCATTGGGTTTTCTCCGGCCGGACACCCGGCACCGCTTGTGCTTCCTCGCCCTCGCCGGCGGCCGGTTTGGCGCGGCAGCTAGCCGCGCTCTTGGTGAAGACGCAGCGCGCCGGTACGTCGGCGCGCACAACGGCAATCGTCGATACCGGAAGAGTCGCGCCACTCGTGGAATTGCGGATGCTGATGCGGATCGCGCGCGGCAACCGATCGCCAGCGGGCCAGGCGTCAAGCCAAATGCGATCCTCCCCCGCGTAGGAGAACGATACGCGGTATGGCCCGCGCATGAGGACGACCGGATCGGAGAACCTCGGCTGTGTCGCCTCGCTCGCCGGAGTGAAAGCGCGCGCGGGCACGGACCAGCGCCGGACCACGGTCATCCTCCACCGCACCGATGCGCACGAGCTCGAGCCCGCCGCCGGCATTGGGCCCGATCGCAGTGCGGACGAACGTGACGGAAGCCTCGTTGCCGTCGAAAATGAACGGCGGCAAGACGCGGCCGGCGGGCACCATTTCGGCGGCAGCAAGATCCGCCACGATACGCTCGACGCCGAGGGCCATGAGCTCGCTGTGCTGCACGCGCAGGAAGCCGCGGCCCCAGTTCGGCAGCCACTGCGCCGTGATCGTGCCGATGGCCGAGAGGATAATGGCCATGAGCACCGTCGCCGCCAGAACCTCGACCAGGGAGAAACCACGGGTATTCCGGTGGGCGCTGCGGTTCCGCTTCATGGCGTCACCCGGACTTCGGCAGGCGACGCAGGCGTACTGTCTCGACGCGGACGCGCGGGCCGCCTGGGGCCTCCACGGTAAGCACCACGGCCTGCGGCACCCACGGCGTCGTGGCCCGCGGATCGACATAGGCGGCGGTGAAAGGAAACACCTCGGCGCGCCAGCGGTGGCCGAGCATCACCCCCGACAGGAGGCCAGGCTTCAGCTCCAGCCGATTGGGAAGGCCCGCGGTCACCGCGCGGGCGGCCTCCACGACCGTGACGCGGTCGTCAATGGAGCGCACGCCGCGCAGGTTCGCCGCGGTCAGGCTGGCGATGGCCGTGAGCATGACCGCGACCACGGCAAGCGCCACCAGCGCTTCGATCAGCGTAAAGCCGGCTGCGCGCCGGCACGGCTTACGACCGGTGCGCCGGGACAACTTCCACCCCTCCCGTCAGCCAGTTGACGCGCACCTCGTAGCGCAGGTTGTCGCGTGCGAGCGCGATGACCCCGCCGCACGACATGCCCGAGGCGAAGAAGCGGATGGTGGAGCCGGCGGGACGCCTGTCGCAGCGCCGCGCTAAGAGCGCCTCCAGCACCACGTCGGCCGGGAGGTATAGCGCACGGCCGGTAGCCCGCGAGCGTATCGCGCGGGAGCCCATGTCCACCTCGGTCACCATCATGACACGGCGGCGCACGGCAGCGGCGCGGTCGGCCTTGAGCAACGCCGCCGTCTCCACCGCATACGCTTCGAGCTTGGCGCGCGACGTGCCGCGCGGCAACGCCGGCACGATGATCGCGGCAAGAAGCGCGATCAACGCCAGGACGGCGATCACCTCGACGAGGGTGAAGCCGGCCTCGCTACCGGCTCCAGCTCGTGATGTCCGCGGCCGAACCTGTTCCACCTGCATTCCCATCCGCGCCGTACGACACGATGTCGTAGGCGCCATTCTGTCCCGGCGAGCGATAGACGTACGGGTTGCCCCACGGGTCGTTGGGCACGATCGCCCCCTTCAGATACGGGCCATTCCACACCGGCACCGCGCCCGGCCGGCGAACGAGGGCGCCGAGGCTTTCGGCACTCGTCGGGTAGCGGCCGGTATCGAGGAAAAAGAGGTCAAGCGCGCTCGAAAAGCTTTCGATCTGTATCTTCGCGGCCTTGGCCTTGGATTCGGTGAGATAGTTGAGGACGCGCGGGCCGACAAGCCCGACGATCAGCCCGATGATGGTGATGACCACCAGAATCTCGACCAGCGTAAAGCCGCGCTGCCCGCGGGAACGCCTGCGCTTTACCGCTAGATGCAGATTCATGGCTAGCCCACGAGCTGGCTGACGGACAGGAGCGAGGTCATTACCGACACGATGAGGCCGCCGACGACGACGCTGATGAGGATGATGGCGAGCGGCCCGGCGATGCCTACCATGCGGTCGAGGCTGCGCTGCAGCTTGGCCTCGAAGAGCTCGGCCACCCGGCCGGCGAGGAGCGGCAGCTGGCCGGTTTCCTCGCCGAGCCGCAGCATGCGCACGGCCATAGCCGGCAGGACCTGCGACTCGGTGAGCACCTCCGAAAGCTTGCCGCCGTGACGCACCCGCTCGGCAACCGCGGTCCAGGCCGCCGGATCGCTGCCGGTCGCCATCATGTCGCGGAGGATGCGCAGCGTAATCGGAAGCGTCACACCGGCGCCCAAGAGCACACCGAGGTTGCGGCAGAACAGGGCCGTTCGCGCCGAGGTGGCCACCGTGCGCAGCACCGGCAGCCGCACCACCCGGCGGCGCAGCGAGGCGCGCACGTCGGCGCGGCGAAACACCAGCCACGAAGCGAGGGTCAACACGATCAGGGTCGCGGCGATGAGCTCGCCGTTGCCGCGCACGAACCCGGAGAAATCGAGGAAGAACAGCACGATGGGATCGACGCGGGCGCCGAAGTCGGTCAGCACCGAGGCGAACTGCGGCAAGACGAACAACAGAAAGAACGCGAGCACGGCGCCGGCAGCGCAAAACACGAAAGCGGGATAGCGCATGGCGTCGCTGAGCCGCCGCCGCACCGCCTCGGCGCGGACGCGCTCGTTCGCCAGGACCTCGAGGATATGGTCGAGGGTGCCCGAAGCCTCGCCGACGCGCACCAGTGCCAGATAGATCGGCGGGAACAACGGCGCCTCGTGGGCGATGGCGTCGGCGAAGCTTTCGCCGGCCAGGATGCGGGCGCGGACACGCGACACCACCGCGCGCATGCGGCCGAGATCGGAATCGTCCGCGAGGAGCTCGAGCGCCACGTCAAGGCGGGCGCCGGCCCGCAGCAGGAGCGCGAGGTCGCGGGTGAAGACGGTTACGTCCTCGGAGCGGGGACGGCGGCCGAAGGAGAGTGCGAAACGAGATGCGGCGCCAGGCGGGGCTTCCGCCGCGGTATCGATAGCGACGAGCCCTAGATACTCGATGCGGCGGCCGACCTCGGCGGCAGTGGGCGCCGAGATCGTGCCGCTCACGACCTCTCCCCCTTGCGTCAGTGCCTGATAGCGGAAATTGGGCACGAAATTCACCGTACGCTGATCACGCGGAGCACCTCGGCGACCGAGGTCACGCCCGCCCGGCACTTGGCCACCGCGTCGCCGTTCATGGTGGTCATACCGGCTTTCACCGCAGCCTTCTCGATGGTGACGGAATCGGTGCGCGGGCCGATCAGGCCGCGCACCTCCTCGTTCATCTCTAGGATCTCGAACACCCCGCTGCGGCCGCGATAGCCGGTGCCACCGCAGCGCTCGCAGCCAGCGGGCTCGTGCACCACCTCGCCCGCGCGCAGCCCCAAGGCCACATAGCGTGGGTCGGCGGCGAGGTCGGCGTGGGACAGCTGGTGCGGCTTGCGGCAGCGATCGCAGAGGAGGCGGACCAGGCGCTGCGCCACCACACCGCGCAGCGTCGACTGCAGCAGGAAGCCCTCCACCCCGAGGTCGAGGAGCCGCGGGACCGCGGCGGCGGCGGTCTCGGTATGCAGCGTGGTCAGCACCAGGTGGCCGGTCAGCGCCGCGTGCACGGCGATATTGGCGGTTTCCGCGTCGCGCACCTCGCCCACCATGATCACGTCCGGGTCCTGGCGGACGAAAGCGCGCATGGCGGTGGCGAAGCTGAGCCCGATCGTGGGCTTCACCTGCGATTGGTTGATGCCGGGAATTTCGTACTCCACCGGGTCCTCGATGGTGAGGATTTTCCGCGTGGTTTCATTGAGAATGGTCAGCGCGGTGGCAAGCGTCGTGGTCTTGCCCGAGCCGGTGGGACCGGTGACCGCGATCATGCCGTAAGGCAGCGCCAGGAACGCCGAGAGTTTGGTTTGGTCGGACGGCGTGAGGCCCAGTCTCGCGATCTCCAGAAGCCCGCGGTCGCGCGGCAATAGCCGAACCACGGCGGTCTCGCCGTACTGCGTGGGCATGGTGGCGACGCGCACGTCGAGGTCGGTGTTCCCGACCTTGAGGCGGGCGGCACCATCCTGCGGCAGCCGGCGCTCGGCGATGTTGAGGCCGGCGAGAATCTTGATGCGCGAGACCAGCGCCTGCGGCAGCGCGCCGGCCGGCGTCGGAACGGTGCGCAGGAGGCCGTCGACGCGCATGCGCACCACGAGGTTGTTCTTGAACGGCTCGATGTGGATGTCGGTGGCGCGCAGCTCCACCGCCTTCTCCACCAGATCGTTCACCGCGCGCACGACCGGCGCGCCGCTCGCCAGATCCCGCAGGCTGTCGATGTCGTCGTCGGCGCGTCCGCCCACTTCCAGCAGATCGGGGGGCGTGGAATCGTCCTCCTTCAGCCGCTGCGCCAGCACGGTGGCGATGTCCTCGAAGGAGGCCACTTGCTTGGCGACCGGCGCGCCGAGCACGATCTCGACGGCGCGCAGCGAAGCATCGTCGGTGGGGTCGGCAATGGCGAGCCGCGCCTTGCCGTCGGCGCCGGCAAAGGGAAAGATCAGGGTGTCGCGCAAGAAGCGACGAGAGAAGCGTGTGTCGAGCGATTCCGCTGCCAGGAGGTCGCGCAGGGTGACCCGCGACAGCCGATGGAAGCGCGCCACTTCATCGGCGAAATCGTTGGCCGAAAGCTCGGTGAGTTCCCATAACGCACGCAAGGAGCGGTCGCCGCCGGGTGCCGCCCCATTCACCCGAACGCCCGTGGTCGCGGCAATGAGCTTGCGATCCGCTAGATGTTTCGCGAATGCCCCCAGTCCATCGCCCGGCATTACAGCACCAATCTACCGTGCAATTGCGGTCACTCGCCCCCTCGACGGCCCGGCTCGGCCCGAGCCCCTGCCGCTGAATTGCTAGCCAAGATCAATAGTCTGGGTTAGCGTCATGCGTGTGTCAACGAGAGCGGACATTTCCTGACCGGGAATGGCCGCGTCTTGCTCACCGTCGATAACCCGCGGGGCAAAAACGCGGGACGAACAAGACGAAACGGGGAAGTCGCAGGCCGAGCTCGCAATCTTGCGTGAGATCGGGACATGGCGTCGGACGGCGTACAGTGGATGAGATCAGCAAACTGACGGGCCGCCCGCGGGTAGCGGGATTGGTCGTGCTATGCGCGACCGCAGCCATCGGGCTCGCGGCCTGCAACCCGCTGACCAAATCCAACGAGGGACCGCGTCCGCCAGACGCCTTCGAGCGGGTGCGGGGGATCGATCTCACACCGCGCTTTCCCGAATCTACCCAGTCGGGGGGCGCCATCGGCGAGCGCACGCCGCGAGCGGCGACGTATCCGGGCAATGCCTCCGACGGCGTTCAGGTGATCGAAGGCGCGCAACTCGCCCCCTCGGGCGAGGGTTACGAGCTCAACTTCGAGAACACCCCGGTCACGACCGTTGCCAAGGTCATCCTCGGCGACATCCTTGGCCTGGGCTACACCATCGACCCGCGGGTGCAGGGCACTGTCAGCCTCGCCTCCGGCCGGCCGGTGCCGAAGGGGGACATCCTCTACGTACTGGAAAGCACCCTGCGCATGAGCAACGTGGGGCTGGCGCGCGACGCCGGCGGCTATCGCCTCATTCCGCTCGCCGAAGCTGCCGGTACCGGCAGCATGGACCTGGCGCGCGCCGGCAGCAGACCGGAACCCGGCTACGGCGTCACGGTGCTGCCGCTGCACTATGTGTCGGCGGCGACCCTGATCAAGCTTCTCGACAGCTTCGCGCTGCGCCCGGGCATGGTGCGCTCCGAACCCACGCGCAACCTGCTCGTCATCCAGGGTACCGGCGCGGAACGCCGCAGCGCAGTGGACACCGCGCTCAACTTCGACGTGGACTGGATGCGCGGCCAGTCGGTCGGCATCTACCCTGTGCGCAATTCCAATCCCGAAACCGTGATCGCCGAGCTTGAGAAGATCATGGAAACGAACGAAGGCGGGCTCGGCCAGAATCTCGTCAAGTTCCAGCCGGTCCAGCGGCTGAACGCCGTGCTCGTAGTCTCGCGCAAGGCCGACCTTCTGCGCACCGCCGCGACCTGGATCCAGCGTCTCGACCAGGCCGACACGCTCAGCACCGGCGTGCGCGTCTATCGGGTGCGTTACGGCGACGCCCGCCAGATCGCAGCCGTGCTGAACGACGTTTTCATCGGCCGCTCGAGCGGCGGCACCTTCGATTCGGCCACCAACCAGATCGCGCCCGGCTCGGGCCTCAGCAGTCTATCGAGCTCGTCGGCCGGCGGCCTGAGCGGAGGGCTGGCGCAGCCGCCCGGCATCTGGGGAGCCGGCGGCGCCACGCCGAGCCAGGTCGGCCAGGTTCCGCCCGGCGCAACCGGTACGACGCCGGGCACGGGCTTCGGGATCGCGCCCGCGCGCGGTACCGGCACTGGCGTTGCTGGCGGCGGCTTCGGCAGCTTCGGCGGCAGCACCGGCGGTCCGGCGGTGTTGCCCAACGTGCGCATCTCCGCCGATGTGGCCAACAATTCGCTCCTGATCTACGCCAGCCACGAGAACTACCGCATCATCGAGCGCACGCTGCGCGAGGTCGACCGACCGCAGCTGCAGGTGTCGATCGACGCCACCATCGCCGAGATCACGCTCAACGATACCCTGCGCTACGGCGTGCAGTATTTCCTGCGCAGCCAGGACGTTGGCCTGCGGCCGAACAAGGGCTCGATCGGCTTCAACATCGGCACCAGCCAGCCGCTGTCGCGCGTGCTCCCCGGCTTCAACTTCCTGCTCGGATCGGAAAACGACCCGCAGCTCGTGCTCGACGCCATCCGCACGGTATCGACGGTGAAGGTGCTGTCGGCGCCGTCGGTGGTGGTGGTCGACAATCAGGTGGCGACGCTGATGGTCGGCGACCAGATCCCGATCGCGACGCGCACGGCGACCCTCGTCGAGTCGCCCAACCTGCCGGTGGTCAACAACATCGATTACCGCAACACCGGCGTCATTCTGCGCGTGGCGCCGCGCATCAACCAGAACGGCAACGTGCTGCTCGACATCGAGCAGGAAATCAGCAACGTCGGCGCCGGTAGCGGGGGCACGCTGACGCCTACCGTGTCGCAGCGCAGGGTCAAGAGCTCGATCGCGGTCGCGAGCGGCCAGACGGTGCTGCTCGGCGGCCTCATCAGCGAGCGAGTCGAGCAGGCTCGCGATACCCTGCCCATCCCTGGACTGGAGAAGCTGAAGATCATCAATGATCTCCTGTCTCACAACACCGGCGGCGTGAACCGCACCGAGCTCATCATGTTCATCCGGCCGCAGATCATCCGCGACGGCACCGACGCCTACCTCATCGCCGAGCAACTGCGCACCAAGCTTACCGGAACGCTGGGCGGCTCACCGCTGGTGCGCGCGCTGGGCAGTGGCTCGTCCGCGCCGCGCTGACGCGGCGGCAACCGGCGCATGAACCCGGCGAAGCCGGCTCCCGCGAGCATCGTTCCCGGCATCGCCGTCTTGGTGGCGGCGGCCGCGCTTGCGGCGATCGCCAGCGTATGGGCGGCGCCCGGCACGCGAGGGATGCTGGGTGCGGGGCTCGCAGTCATCGCCACCGCCATCGCCGCCGTCGACCTGCGCCGTTACGTGATCCCGGACGAATTGGTCCTTGCCGGATTTGTGCTGGCGCTGGTGCAGGCGGCAACCCTGGGCGACGAGCCCGTCGCCGCAATGGCGCTCGCCGCCGCGCGCGGCCTCCTGCTCGCCGGCCTTTTCTTCCTGTTGCGCGCGACGTATGCCCGCCTGCGTGGCCGCGAAGGAATCGGCCTCGGCGACGTCAAGCTCGCCGCCATGGCCGGGGCATGGCTCGAATTCGCGACCGTGCCATTCGCGATCGCGACGGCCGCGCTCGCGGCGCTCGCGGTCATCGCCGTCCGCCAGCGGCTATTGGGCCGGCCCTTGCGCGCAGCGAGCCGGGTGCCGTTCGGTGCCTTCTTCGCGCCGGCGATTTGGCTCGCTTGGTTCGTCGAGGCGGCGCTGCTCTATCCGTCGTGAGCGCGATAGCGCAGGCGTTCACGCTGCGGCCGCCACAACACCGCCAGCCGCTGACCTTCGGCGATCTGGATGCTGTCCATTTTCGAGGCGAGAGCGTCGCGGATGGGCAGCCACGAGTCGCGCTCGCGGCGCTGGGCGGCGCGAGCCACGGCGAGGTTCAGCCACTTGTAGGCTTCGATGACGTTGGACCGCACGCCGTGCCCCTTGTCGTACATCAAGCCGAGCCAGTATTGCGCCGTGGCGTTACCCTGCTCGGCGGCGCGCCGATACCAGTACGCCGCCTTCACGTAGTTTTGTGGCACCCCGTACCCTTGGGCGTACATGAACCCGAGAGAGGTCTGCGCCTGGGCGTCGCCGCGGCGCGCCAGCGGCACGAGGATGCGCGCCGCCCGGGGATAGTCCTGACGGCTGAGGGCACGGACGCCGTCCCGCGCCGGGCTGGCGCTTACGGCGCTCGCCGTCGCAAGCAGAAGAAAGAGCACGCTCAAAATAGCCCGTCGCATCAAAATTCCCGTCCCCGATGTGCTAGTGCCTGTGCCTGCGTGTGTCCCAATCATCCGTGCCAGCTCCAGCCATGTCAATCGAAGGTAGCATCCGCGCGCCTTTCTTGAGTTCCATGCGCCGGCGCCTCGACAACGCGCAGCGCGCCGTGGAGGAGTCGGTGTTGCGGCGTCCGGTCTCCACTGCGTTCGCACGCTATCTGGCGAAAAATTTCGGGCCGGCAAGCGTGGACGAGGTACGCGGCGCCTTGCGGTTCCTGCGCGCCTTCGACGGCCGGACGATTGGTGCCGAAGACCTGCGATCGGTGCCTGAGCTGGCGCGCACCGCGGCTGCGTTGCGCGAGGCAGCGGCGCGCGCCGGCAGCTCCGCGTCGGTGGACGTCTCCATCGTGATTCCCGTCCACAACAACGTGGCGCACACGATCACGTGCCTCGCATCGGTGCTCCGCCACGCGCCGCGCCGCGCCTTCGAAGTGATCGTCGGCGACGACGCATCGGGCGACGCCACAGCCGCGCTCATGAGCGGCCTTGATGGACCCGTGGTGTATCTCCGCCACGCGGAAAACCTCGGCTACCTGCAAAACTGCAACGCAAGCGCGGCGCGGGCGCGCGGGCGGCATATCATGCTGCTCAACAACGATACCCTCGCGCTACCGGGCTCTCTCGACGCTCTCCTCGACCTCCTGGAAGCGAACGCGGATATCGGCCTTGCCGGCTCGAAGCTCCTGTTCGGCAACGGGCGGCTGCAGGAGGCCGGCGGCATCGTGTGGCGGGACGCCTCCACCTCCAACTTCGGCCGCGACGACGACCCGGATCTGGCGCAATACAACTACCGCAAGGAGGTCGATTGCTGCGCCGCGGCTTCGATCGCGATACGAGGCGATCTCTGGCGGGAGCTCGGCGGCTTCGACCCGCGCTATGCGCCGGCCTATTTCGAGGACACCGATCTTGCCTTTCGCGTGCGCGATGCGGGCTTGCGCGCAGTTTATGAGCCGCGGTCCGTCGTTATCCATTACGAGGCGGCGACCCATGGCCGCGACGAGTCGCAAGGCGCTCGCAAGCATCTCCTCGACAACCGGAAGATATTTTACCAGCGCTGGCACGAGACGCTCGGCGCACAGTGCGAGCCCGGCCGCGACCTGTTTCTCGCCCGCGACAGGGGCCGCGGCCGGCCGCACGTGCTGGTGATCGCCGCGAGCGTCCCGGCCGCGGACGGGAATGAGGAATCACGCAGCCTGTTCGAGCGCATGCTTCGGTGGACCAAGGCCGGCGCGCAGCTCGCCCTTTGGCCGCAGGCGCCGAGCGCAGCCGCCGCGACGTGGCAACAGCACGGGGTCGAGGTTCTCGCGGGCGGCTGGCAGTGGCTACGTGATAACGGCCGCTATCTCGACTATATAGTGGTGGGCCGGGCGGCCGCGGACGCTCGCGCCCTCGACCGCATGGCCGCCCTCACCCGCGCGAAAATTGTTCGCGCCGACGACTTCAGCGCGCTTGCCTTGCCGACGCCGCGGAATTCAGCGATGGATCACGCCCCATGACCGCCCGCATCCATCCGGTGATCCTGTGCGGCGGCGCCGGCACCCGGCTGTGGCCTGCCTCGCGCGAGGCGCTGCCCAAGCAGTTCCTCAAGCTCCTGAGCGAGCGATCGACCTTCCAGGACACGTGCTTGCGGGTCGCCGACCCGGGCCTGTTCGAGCGGCCGCTCGTGGTGGCGAACCGCGATTATCGCTTCCTCGTGCGTGAGCAGTTGGAGGAGATCGGCGTCGACGCCGAGATCGTGCTCGAGCCCACGCGCCGCGATTCGGCGCCGGCCGCGGCGGCGGCAGCGAACTTGATCGCCCGCCGGCAAGGCGATGGGCTGGCGCTGGTGCTCGCCGCCGACCATGTGGTGAGCCAACCGAGGGATTTCATCGCCGCCTGCCGGCGCGCCGCCGCGGCGGCGAGCGCGGGACATATCGTCACCTTCGGCATCGAGCCGGACCACGCCGCCACCGGCTACGGCTATATCCGGCCGGGTGACGCGATCGTCGGCGCGGAAGGGGTCCGTGCCGTCGCCGCCTTCGTTGAGAAGCCCGATGCGGCCACTGCCGAGCGATACGTCACGCAAGGCTATTTGTGGAACTCGGGCAATTTTCTCTTCCGCACCGACGTCTTTCTCAACGAGTATCGGGCATTCGCACCGGCGGCCGCTGACGGCGTGACCAAGGCAGTGGACAAGGCGACCCGCGACCTCGGCTTTGTCCTGCTCGATCCCGACGCGTTTGCCGCCGCCGACAAGCAATCGATCGACTACGCGGTTATGGAAAAGACCAAGCGCGCCGCGGTATTGCCGGCGCGCTTCGGCTGGTCCGATCTCGGCGGCTGGAACGCGGTGTGGGGGCTGTCAGCCCAAGACCGCGATGGCAATGCGGCGCGCGGCCCGGTCGTCCTGGTCGCGAGCCGCGGCAACCTCGTGATGAGCGAAGGCAAGGTCGCGGCGCTGATCGGCGTCGACAACTTGGTGGTCGTGGTGGAAGACGACGCGGTGCTCGTCGCCGCACGCGAGCGCAATGAGGAGCTGCGCGAGGTGGTGGCGCGGCTGCGCCAACAGGGCCGGCCGGAGGCCGATCTGCACACGCGGGTGCGCCGTCCCTGGGGCTCGTTCCAAACCGTCGACGAGGGCGCGCGATTCAAGGTCAAGCGGATCGTGGTCAAGCCCGGCGCCCGACTGTCGCTGCAGCGGCACCGGAAGCGCGCCGAGCACTGGGTGGTCGTGAGCGGCACGGCGCGCGTGACCATCGGCAACGACGTGCACGAACTGAGAGAGAACGAATCGATCTACGTGCCGCTCGGCGCGGATCACCGCCTGGAGAACTCCGGCAAAGAGCCGCTCGAGATCATCGAGGTGCAGACAGGGAGCTACCTCGGCGAGGACGACATCATCCGCATCGAAGACGACTACCGCCGGGGCAAAGGGGAATGATCCCTTTCAGGCGCGCTGTGCGTCGGGTCACTCGCGCAAGCATGCGCTGCTAAACGGACTAACTCGATGCAACTACCGTTACCGTGGCGGAACAGACCCCGCCGCCACCGGGACCGGTGACGACGTCTTCGCGTCTATACGTACCCGGCGGCAGATCGCTGAAAGCGGGAATGAAGATCGACCCGGATACGGGTATGCCCGGGGACGTGTAGAGGAGGACGTTACTTGAACTATATATCCTGTAGTTGCGCCCGGTGGGACTGCCAGCGGCGGTCCAAGTCACGGTTAAACTCTGGCCGCTTACGACCGTGGACGGGTTGTAGGAGATCGTGCAGGAGAAAGTGGCCGCAAGTACTGTGAACGTGGCGGAACACACCCCTCCGCCACCGGAACCCGTGACGACGTCTTCGCGCCTATACGTACCCGGCGGCAGGTCGCTGAAAGCAGGGACGAAGACCGAACCGGACACGGCTATACCCGGGGATGTATAGAGCAAGGCGTTGCTTGAGTTGTAGATCCTGTAGTTGCGCCCAGTCGGGCTGCCGGATGCACCCCAAGTTACGGCGACGCTCTGCCCGCTGACGATCGTGGACGGGTTGTAGGAGATCGTGCAGGAGAAACTAGCCGCAAGGATTGTGAGCGTTGCGGAACAGATCGCGCTACCGCCGGGACCGGTCACCGTGTCTTCGCGCCTGTATGTGCCCGCCGGTAGGTCGTTGAACGCGGGGACGAAGGCGGAACCCGACACGGCGATCGCAGGCGACGTGTAAATGACTATCTCACTTGAATTGTAGAGCTTGTAGGTCCGCCCATTCGGGCCGCCGGTCGCGTTCCACGTCACGGTAAGGCTTTGACCGGAGACGAGTGTGGATGGGTTATAGGAAATCGTGCACGTGTACGCTGGCGGATTGCAGTTAAGCTGTTGCACCGCAAGGTCGACGCGGATGCGCGGCTTGGTCTGGGTGCCGCCCATGCGGTTGTCGACGATAGGCGTTCCCGTGCTCTTCAGCGCCGCTTCGATCTGATCGACGGTCTTGGTCGGGCATGCCGTGCGAATGGCGGCGAAGGCGCCGGCCACGTGGGGCGTCGCCATCGAGGTGCCGTTGAAGAACGCATAGGTCGGATTCGGTGGGATCGAAGACTGAATGCTTGACCCCGGCGCCATCAGGTCGACCACCGACGACATGTTGGAGAACGACGAGATGCCATCCGTCTTGGTGGAAGAGCCCACGGTGATCGCCGTGGAGATGCAACCAGGCGAGCTGATCTGGCTCACCGACCCGTTGTTGCCGGATGCGATGACCGTCGCCACGCCTGCGCCCTTCAGCATGTCGATGGAAGACTTTTGCGGTGCGCCGTCACAAGTGCCGGAGACAAGGCCGCCGCCGATACTCATATTGACCGAGGCGGTCTGCACGCTGTTCGGCAGATTGATGTTCTGGAAAACCCAGTTGAGACCCGCGATCTGGTCGCTCTCCCAAGTCAACACGCATGGCGCCGCACTGGGGCTGCAGTCTCCCGCAGAGTTGAAGCGCGTGAATATTTGCACGGCGACGATCTTGCCATCCCTGGCGACGCCGTTCGCTGGCTCTCCGGTGGTTTGGCTTGTGTTTTTGCCCGCGGCGATGCCTGCCACGTGGGAACCGTGCGTGCAGATGTTGGTCGCGCCGTTGAGGCATTGCGCCGTCGTGCCTTCGGCGGCGCCGGTGCCGGTCTGGGTGTTCGTACCGTTGGGGCACAATGTCACGCGGTTGGCCCCGCCGCCGCCGTTGGAGAAGCAAGCCTCGGCGACGACTTTCCCGCTAAGGAACTCGTGGCCGGCGTTCACGCCGGTATCAAGGACGGCGACCGCCTGACCCTGGCCCGTGGCGCCCAAGGCGTAGGCGCCGCCTGCGCCGGTCATGCCGACCAGCGGCACGGTATCAATAAGTGTCGCCGGCAATAGGCGATCCTGATGAATACGAAGCACGCGAGGGTCAGCGGCGAGCGCTTCCATTTCGACCCGGTTTACGTTGACAGCGAACATCGGGGTGATGTCGAGACGCCGCAACGCGCGCGGGAAGCCCTGTCCCTCCCGCGGATTCGATGGGCTGCCAAAATGCGTGCCGATGATCGCGTCCTGGGTCGCTGCAATCTGCGCCCTCAGCGGCGCGAGCAGCGCGGGATCCGGCTTGATCTGAACTCGGTGGAACCGGCGAGGCGAATTCAACAATGATTCGGATATGCCCACGTTGAACCGCGATCGCTGTGATTTCCGCGGCCTGCGGTGATTTCTGTACTAGGACCGCGGAGGGCTGCTGGGCGAATGCGCGCGGCGGCGAAGCAAATGCGACCAGTGTCGCCGCACCAATCGCAACGACGAGGGTTGCAACTCGGCGTGAAAGAGGATGGGGCACGACGTTCCGCTTCATGCTCGCCATATGCATCCCTTTGGCTGGCCGAATCGCCAATGAGTACATCTGGAAAATGATACGTAGGCAACCGTGTGACAACTACTAAGCTTTTGGATCAAAATGCAACTTTGCTACGATCTCTTGCCGGGTTTTGGTTTAGCCTCGAAGGACCGTCGTTTCGATGACGGTGCGGCTGCGCGGCTTTGGCGCCATAAATGCGTTTCGTGCCGGGTTAGCCGCTCAAATACGCGCATTGTCGAACAGCTACCGTCCCCGCTGCGAAGGGGGATTGATGATCTTCTCCACAAAGCGCAACAAGTCGCCGCCCTGAAACAGGTGGCCAGCGATGCCGGCCGCCTTCGCCGCCGCGACATCCTCGGGTTTGTCGCCCACGACGAAGCTCCGCTCCACGTCCACCGGCCAGCGCGTAAGGCAGTCGAGGATCATGCCGGGCGCGGGCTTGCGCCGCGGCGAAACGCGCCGGTAGCGTTCGATCGTTGCCTCCGGGTGATCGGGGCAATACTCGAAGCCGTCGACGCGCGCACCAGCGGCGGCAAGCTCGCCGGCGATCCAGCGATGTAGCGCCTGCACGTCGTCCTCGGTGTAGAGCCCGCGCGCGACGCCGGACTGATTGGTGATGACGAACACCAGATAGCCCGCGTCATTGAGGCGCTTGATGGCGGCGACGGCGCCGGGCATCCACTCGAAATCCTCGCGGCGGTGGACATAACCACGGTCGACGTTGAGCACCCCGTCGCGGTCGAGGAAGGCGGCGGGGCGCCGATCGGCGGCCTTGTCGGAAGCGGAAGTCTGCGGCGCGGGCATGCCGCATGTCCTTAGCATTTTCGCCGGGCGTGGGCTCGATTGCGCGGCTCTCAATTCCCCGATCTCAGAGCCTGCGGCCGCCCTCGGCATCGAACAGATGCAGGTGCTCGCGGGTCGCACCCACGGTCAGGCGGGATCCGATCGCGGGCACCGCGTCGGCGATGCGCAGCACGATCTCCTTGCCGGAGGGGAGCTGGCCGTAGACGAAGCTTTCGGCCCCCACCGCCTCCACCGCCGCGACGGTGAGGTCGAGCGCCACCCCACCCCGCGTCGGGCCCGCGGGCAGCGGGGCAAGGTGCTCCGGGCGGATGCCGAGCACCGCGCCCATGCCGGGAACGGTGATGCCCTCGCCGCCGGCGAGCCCGCCCTTTTCCACCGCCAGGCCCGCGCCGTTGCCGCGCACGGGCACGAAGTTCATGGACGGCGCGCCGATGAAGCCGGCGACGAAGATGCTCGCCGGCCGCGCGTAGAGCTCGAGCGGCGGGCCGATCTGCTCGACCTCGCCGGCATTCATCACCACCAGCAAATCGGCAAGCGTCATCGCCTCTAGCTGGTCGTGGGTGACGTAGACGCTGGTGACGCCGAGCGAGCGCTGCAGCCGCTTGATCTCGACGCGCATCTGCCCGCGCAGCTTGGCGTCGAGGTTGGACAGCGGCTCGTCGAACAGAAACACCTTGGGCTTGCGCACGATGGCGCGGCCCATGGCGACGCGCTGGCGCTGGCCGCCGGAAAGGTCGCGCGGCCGGCGCTTGAGAAACGGCTCGATGCCGAGCATGCGCGCCGCCTCGCCCACCCGCGCCTCGATCTCGGGCTTGGGCGTGCGGCGATTGCGCAGGCCGTAGGCCATGTTGTCGTAGACCGACATGTGCGGGTAGAGCGCGTAGTTCTGGAACACCATGGCGATGTCGCGCTCGGAGGGCTCGATGTCGTTGACCACGCGCTCGCCGATGCGGATCTCGCCGCCGGTCGTGGTCTCGATGCCCGCGATCATGCGCAAGAGCGTCGACTTCCCGCAGCCGGAAGGGCCGACCAGCACGCAGAACGTGCCGTCGGGGACGTCGAGGCTGACCCCTTTGATCGCCTCCACGCCGCCGGCATAGACCTTGCGCACATCGCGGAGATTGACGCCCGCCATTGGCTTATTTCTCCGTCTCGACCAGGCCGCGCACGAACAATCTCTGCATCAGGATGACGACCGCGACCGGCGGCAGCATGGCGAGCATAGCGGTCGCCATCACGAGCTGCCACTCGGTCAGCGCGTCGGAGGTGACGATCATCTTCTTGATGCCGATGACGATGGTCTGCATGTCGTCGCGCGTCGTGATCAGGAGCGGCCACAGGTACTGGTTCCAGCCGTAGATGAAGAGGATCACGAACAGCGCCGCCATGTTGGTGCGCGACAGCGGAAGCAGCGTGTCCTTGAAGAAGCGGAAGGGGCCGGCGCCGTCGATGCGTGACGCCTCGACCAGCTCGTCGGGCACGGTCATGAAGAACTGGCGGAACAGGAGGGTGGCGGTGGCCGAGGCGACGAGGGGTAGCGCCAAGCCGCTATAGGTGTCGAGCAGGTTGAGGTCGGCGGCGATCTTATAGGTCGGGTAGATGCGGACCTCGACCGGCAGCATCAGCGTCATGAAGATCACCCAGAACGCAGTCATGCGCAGGGGAAAGCGGAAATAGATGATGGCGTAGGCGGAGATGATGGAGATTGCGATCTTGCCGCAGGCGATCGCCATCGCCATCACGAAGCTGTTCAACAGCATGGTGCCGACCGGTTCGCGCGTGGTCCCGGTGGTGCCGACGAAGATCGCGCGCCAGTAGTTCTCGACGATGTGCGGCCCCGGGGTGAGCGGCATCTGGCCGTTGGAGATGATCGCCGGCTCATGGGTGGAAGCGACGAAAGCGAGATAGACCGGGAAGGCGACGATGGCGATCCCGACCCACAGCACGAAATGGGGAAGCAGGTTCCCGAAACCCCGGCGCTCGACCATCAGTAGTTCACCCTGCGTTCGACATAGCGGAACTGGATCGCGGTGAGCGCGATCACGATCAGCATGAGGATGACCGACTGCGCCGCCGAGCCGCCGAGGTCGCCGCCGAGGCGGCCGTCCTGATAGACCTTGTAGACAAGGGTTTCCGTCGCCTTCGACGGGCCGCCGCCGGTCATCGTGTCGATGATGCCGAAGGTGTCGAAGAAGGCGTAGACGATGTTGACCACCAGGAGGAAGAACGTGGTGGGGGAGAGCAGCGGGAAGATGATGGTCCAGAAGCGGCGGAACGGGCGCGCCCCGTCGATGGCGGCGGCCTCGATCACGCTTTTCGGGATCGCCTGCAGCCCGGCGAGGAAGAACAGGAAGTTGTAGGAAATCTGCTTCCACGAGGAGGCGAGGATCACGAGGATCATGGCGTGGGTGCCGTTCAACAGGGGGTTCCAGTCGACGCCGAGGCTGCGCAGGCCCTGGGCCAGCACGCCGAGCGAGGGCTGGAACATGAAAATCCACAGCACGCCCGCGACCGCCGGCGCCACCGCGTACGGCCAGATCAGGAGCGTCCGGTAGGCGCCGGCGCCGCGCAGCGGCTTGTCGGCCATGACCGCTAGCAGGAGCGCGACCGAGAGGGAGATCGCCGTCACCGCCACGGAAAACACCAGCGTGTTGAGGACGGTGTTGTAGTAGGAGGGGTCGCTGAACAGGTCGCGGTAGTTCTCGAACCAGACGAAGCTGGTCTGGAGGCCGAAGGCGTCCTGCAGCAGGAAGGACTGCCACACCGCCTGGCTCGCCGGCCAATAGAAGAAGACGAGCGTGATCGCGATCTGCGGCGCGATCAGCGCGAAGGGCAGCAGCCGATTGTGGAAGACCGAACGCTTTTGCATGTTTCGGGCCTGGCCGCCTTGCCGGGCGAACGCTGAGGCGGAGCCTTTGTAAGCCCCGCCTCAAGCCGGGTGGTCAGCGCGTAACGGTGCGCTCGAACTGCCGCAGCATCGCGTTGCCCCGCGTCACGGCAGCATCCATCGCTTCCTTCCCCGTTTTCTTGCCGGCGAGCGCCGCCTCGAACTCCTCGGCCCAGACGTCGCGCAACTGCACCATGTTGCCGAGGCGCAGGCCGCGCGAGTTCTCGGTCGGCTCCTTGTTGGTGAGCTCGAGGAGCGGCACCTCCAGATACGGCGCCTCGCGGTAGAAGCCCGAACTCCTTGGTCTTGGCGTAGGCGGCGCGGGTGATCGGCAGGTAGCCGGAGGCCTTGTGAACCGCCATCTGGCGATCGGTGTCGGAGAGGAAGGTGAGGAACCTCGCGACGCCCTTATATTCCTCAGGCTTCTTGCCCCCCATCACCCACAGCGAGGCGCCGCCGATGATCGAGTTCTGCGGCGCACCGGCGACGTCGGGATAGTAGGGCATCGGCGCCGCGCCGAAGTCGAACTTGGCATTGGCCCGCACGTTGCCGAAGAAGGCCGAGGAAGTGAGGAAGATCGGGCACTCGCCCGAGGTGAAGCGTCCCTCGCCGGCATTGGTGCGGCCGGAATAGTCGTAGGTCTTGTCCTTCTGCAGATCGGCCAGGTTCTGCAGGTGCCGCACGTGCAGCGGCCCGTTGAAGTTGAGCACCGTGTCGAAGCCGTCGAGGCCGTTGGCCTTGGTGGCGAGCGGCGTGTTGTGCCAGGCGGAAAGCTGCTCGACGTTCACCCAGGTGACCCAGGCATTGGAGAAGCCGCAGGTCGGGCTGGTGCTGGCGCGGAGCTTCTTCGCCGCCTCGAACACTTCCGGCCAAGTCTTCGGCGGCTGGTCGGGGTTGAGGCCCGCCTTGCGGAAGGCGTCCTTGTTGATCCACATCACCGTCGAGGATGAATTGAACGGGAAGGAGAGCATCTCCCCCTTCGAGGTCGAGTAGTAACCGGTGATCGCGGCGAGATAAGCCTGCGGATCGAATTTTTCTCCGGCCTCGCGCATCAGCACGTGCACCGGTTTCACCGCACCCGTTGCCGCCATCATGGTGGCGGTGCCCACTTCGAACACCTGCATGATGTGCGGCGCGTTGCCGGCGCGGAACGCGGCGATGCCGGCGTTCATGGTGTCGGGATAGCTGCCCTTGTAGCTGGGGACGACCTTGTATTCTTGCTGCGACGCGTTGAAGTCGTTGGCGAGCTTGACGATCACGTCGTTGTTCGCCCCGGTCATCGCGTGCCACCACTGGATCTCAACGACGGCGTGGGCGGGTCCAACCGCGAGCGCGAGGAGTGCGGCGACAAGAATTGCGATGCGGTGATACATTGATGGCCTCCCTGCCAAGTGACGGAGCCTTCCCCTACGGCGGCTCCATGACGTTTGCGCGAACTATGCGCTTTTTCGCCGTGCAACAGGAGTCTTCACCCGTCTGCCCCGACCTCGCCTGCCCGCGCCGGTTTGACCTACGAGACAACCGAACTGCCGAAACGCGATCGAAAATAGAATTGCGGTTTAGAGCTAGATTCACGGCTTGACTTCGTCGCCGCCAGTTCTCATTTTGTTCTCTCGCGGCCGATAAGCGGAATTCCCATGACGAACCGTTCTGGGATGGGCCCAGCCTCCCGCCGACAATGCTCGGCTGTGAACGGGATCGCGCGACCGCCGATGCTGACGACGGACGACCATCAAGCTGGAAAATCGTCGCCGCCGCGCAAGATCATTCATGTCGACATGGATGCTTTCTACGCTTCCGTCGAGCAGCGCGACAATCCCGAATTGCGCGGCAAGCCGGTCGCGGTCGGCGGCTCGCGCGAGCGCGGCGTCGTCGCCGCGGCAAGCTACGAAGCGCGCAAGTTCGGCATTCGCTCGGCGATGCCGTCGGTCACCGCGCGGCGCAAATGCAGCGATCTGATCTTCGTGAAGCCGCGGTTCGACGTCTACAAGGAGATCTCGCTGCAGGTGCGCGCGATCTTCGCGGAATACACGCAGCGTCATCGAGCCGCTGTCGCTCGACGAGGCCTATCTCGACGTCTCCGATAATCTAAAAGGGATAGCGTCCGCGACCGTCATCGCCGAGGAGATCCGCGCCAGGATCCGCGCGGAAACGCACCTCACCGCTTCGGCCGGCGTCAGCTACAACAAGTTCCTCGCCAAACTCGCGTCCGAGCAGCGCAAGCCCGACGGCCTGTTCGTGATCACGCCGGATGCCGGTCCCGGCTTCGTCGTCGACCTGCCGGTCAACAAGTTCCACGGCGTCGGGCCGGCGACGACGGCAAAGATGAATGGGCTCGGCATCTACGACGGCCGCGATCTCCGCGCGCAGACGCTCGAGTTCCTGCGGCAGCATTTCGGCAAATCCGGGCCTTATTATTATTCCATCGCCCGCGGAATCGACGACCGCCCGGTACGGGCCGACCGCATCCGCAAGTCGGTGGGCGCGGAGAACACGTTTGCGGCCGATCTCACGGCAGTCGACGCGATGTGCAGCGCGCTGCAGCCGATCATCGACAAGGTGTGGCGCTACTGCGAGCAATCTGGCGTGCGTGGGCGGACGGTGACGCTGAAGGTCAAATATGCCGACTTCGAGCTGATCACGCGCAGCCGATCCATGCCGGATTGGGTCGGCAGCAGAGAAGAGGTCGAGCGGGTTGCCGTCGACCTCTTGAGGCGCCTTTGCCCTGTGCCTAAGGGCGTCCGCCTTCTCGGCGTATCGCTCTCCGCGCTCGCGACCGGCGAGCGGGAAGATAATTCCCAGATGCACCTGGCGCTGTGAGGTTTGCCGTACCTGATGACGTTTGTTCAACGTTCGGTGCAGGGGTTTCCTTTGGCCAATCGTTGGCCAGAATCCGGTGCTTTGCGAAAAAGCTGGGCCGCCGGCTTCGGATCGCCGTTGTCCCTATCGGACACGAGCCCGCGAGGGTCATTTCTTATGGCCACATTCTACGTCCCCAAGATCGCTGCTGCGGACTATGGCGCCTTCATGCGGCTCCTCAAGAACGACATCCCAGGCACCCATGACGAATGGCTGAAGCTGATGGAGCGAGAGCTCACTTACACCAGCGGCCAGGGCCACGTGGCTGAGGCGGTCGAAATCACGCCGGACGAGTTCGCGGCCTATTGCAGCGGGGCGCAGTCGACGTATGACCTCGCCATGCTCAAGCGCCTCGCCTTTCAGAAGGGTGCGCGGCGGACGCGGCGGTGAACTATGCTTCGCAGCCGCCAACAGGGAGCAAGCCGTTTGGCGTCGGCGAACTCCTGGCGCGCATGCGCACGGCGCTCCGCCACCGCATGCAGCGGAAAGCGGAAACACCGGTGCTCAAGGTGGGCGATCTCGAGATCGACAGCGTGCGCCATCGCGCGAGCCGCGCCGGCGCCGAGATCAAGCTCACGCCCAAGGAATTCGAGCTCCTTTCGTTCCTGTCGCGCCACGCCGGCAAGGTGCTCACCCACCGGCAGATCCTGACCGCGGTGTGGGAGCCGGCACATACTGGGGACACGCAGTATCTGCGCGTCTACATCGGTCAGCTGCGGCAAAAGCTTGAGCAGACCCGGAAGAGCCGCAGATCGTCGTCACTGAGCCCGGAATTGGCTACCGGATCGCCGAAACGCTGTGAAGCCGTTTTCTAAGATCGGTCGCCGACGAATTTGTAGTGGTGCCCAGGGCCGGAATCGAACCAGCGACACCGTGATTTTCAGTCACGTGCTCTACCAACTGAGCTACCTGGGCTCCGGCGTCGCGCGCAACATCCGGAAGGCGGAGGGTTATAGGAAGGGGGCTCGGCCCTGTCCAGCCGCCTAGTGCTGCGTGCGGCCGGGAGAATGACCGGGCGCGGCGGCCCCGACGGGCTCGACGCGGTACGCGATATCGACCTTGCCGGCCTTCTCGAAGGTGAGCGTGCCCTTCACCGTGTCGCCCGCCTTGTAGCCCCCGGGGAAGTTCATGGCCATGACGTGATAGCCCGAGGGCTTGAACTCGACGGTGACGCCAGGCTTGAGCTCGATACCCTGCGGCAGCGGCCGCATCTCCATCACGTTGCCGCTCATGCGCATCTCGTGGATCTCCACGCGCGGCGCGCCCGCGATGGTGGCGGAGACCAGGCGGTCCGCATCCTTGCCGTTGTTGGTGATCTTCATGTAACCGGCCGCAACGCCGGCGCCGTGCGGGGTGGCGCGCATCCAGGGCGTCTCGATCACGATGTCGCCGGCCTTGAATGTGGCGCCCGTTGCCTGGGCGGCGACGGGACGCGGCAAGAGCGGCAAGGCGAATGCGATGGCGGCGATCAAGGCGACGACGAAAACGCGTGTTGCACGCATGGGAACCACGCCCCCGATCCACGATCCCAGCCGAATACGATTTTTCATCGGCCGAGACTAGCACGTGACGAGCTGCACGAAACAGCGACCGCCCGCCGCACGCTCAATGGAGCTTGGGATCGTCGCCCTCGCCTGCAGGGCCGTCCTCGGGCCGCTCATCGCTCTCGGTGACGGGAATGGCGTAGCTGCCGGAAAGCCAGCGGTGAAGATCGAGGTCGGCGCAGCGCCGCGAGCAGAACGGGCGGAATTCCTGCTTTACCGGCTTGCCGCAAGTCGGGCAGCGGCCTTTGGCAGGCGCTTGCGGTTCGCGGGCCACGGCGATCAGGGCGGGCTGAGCCAGCCGAAGTGCACAGGATAGCCCTCGCCCGCCAACAGCTGCACGGTCTCGTAGAGCGGCAGGCCCACCACGTTCGGGTAGGAACCCACGAGCTTCACCACGAAGGAGCCGGCGAGCCCCTGGATGGCATAGCCGCCCGCCTTGCCGCGCCATTCGCCCGAGGCGAGATAGCTTTCCAGATCCTCGTTGGAGAGCCGCTTGAAGCGCACGCGGGTCTCGACGAGGCGCGTGCGCACCTTGTCGTTGGGCCCGATGAGCGCAAGCCCGGAGTAGACCCGGTGGGTGCGGCCGGACAGCATGCGCAGGCAGGCGTTCGCGTCCTCCAACAGCTCCGGCTTGGGCATGATACGGCGGCCAACCGCCACCGTGGTGTCGGCGGCGAGGATATAGGCGCCCTTGAGATCGTCCTGGTTGCGCACGCGCGACAAGACGGCGAGCGCCTTCTCGCGGGCGAGGCGCACCACCAGCGTGCGCGGCAGCTCGCCGCGCTCCGGCGTCTCGTCGATCTCGGCGGGCTCGAGCGCGTCGGGCTCGAGCCCGGCCTGGTTCAACAGTTGCAGCCGGCGCGGCGAGCCGGAGGCGAGGACGAGCTTCGGCCGACCGATCATGAGGGATATCCGGAGCGAGTTACTTGAAGCGGTAGGTGATGCGTCCCCTGGTGAGATCGTAGGGCGTCATCTCCACCAGCACCTTATCACCGGCGAGCACCCGAATGCGGTTCTTGCGCATGCGGCCGGCGGTGTGGGCGATGATCTCGTGCTCGTTCTCCAGCTTGACGCGAAAGGTGGCGTTCGGCAGCAGCTCCGATACGATACCGGGAAACTCCAGCAATTCCTCTTTCGACATCGGCGACCTTGTGCTTCTCAGAACGGCCGGGAGGTCTTCCCGACCGAAATCGGCGGCGAACCTATCCGAAGCCGGCCGCCTTGTGAACAGCGCGGGAACGCGCGGATTTCCGCGATCACCCCTTCCAATGCAACGCGCAGATGAGGGTGAACAGGCGCCGCGCGGTGTCGAAATCGACGCGCACCTTGCCCTTGAGGCGCTCGATTAAGAGCGCCGAGCCCTCATCGTGCAGCGCGCGGCGACCCATGTCGATCGCCTCGATGCGCGAGGCGGACTCGGTGCGGATCGCCGCATAGTAGCTGTCGCAGATCAGGAAGTAGTCCTTGACCACGCGACGGAAGGGCGTGAGCGAGAGACAGGTGTGTCGCCACGGCCGCGCCGTCCTCGCGCGCTGATCTCGAGCACCAGGCGCTGCTCGACGAGCGCGATCTTGAGCGCGTAGGGGCCGCCCTTGTCGCCCTCCGGCTCGAAGTCGTTGTCCTCGAGCAGGTCGTAGATGGCGATGGCGCGCTCGTGCTCGACGTCGCGGTTGGCGCGCCCGATCGAGGCTTCGTCGAGCACGACGGAGACCAGCCGGTGCGGGCGCCCGGGCGTCGACATCGCTAGCGCTCGAGGCGGATGCGCACGGACCGGGCATGGCCCTCGAGCCCCTCCGCCTCGCCGAGCGCGACCGCCGCGGGCCCGAGCTTCGCCAACTGCTCCGGCCCGCACTTCAGCACTGAGGTGCGCTTCATGAAATCGATGACGCCGAGGCCCGACGCGAAGCGCGCCGAGCGCGCGGTGGGCAGCACGTGGTTGGAGCCGCCGACGTAGTCGCCGATCGCCTCGGGGGTATAGGGCGCCGAGGAAGATCGCGCCGGCGTTGCGGATGCCGGCCGCGAGCGTGTCGGCGTCGGCGGCGACGATCTCCACGTGCTCGGGCGCGATGCGATCGACGAGCGGCAGCGCATCGGCAAGCGCCGGCACGAGAATGACCGCGCCGAAGTCGCGCCAGCTGGCGCCCGCGATCTCGGCGCGCGGCAGCGACTGTGAGCTGGCGGGCGACGGCGTGCTCCACGGCCTCCGCGAGCTTGGCGTCGTCGGTAACGAGGATCGATTGCGACGCCGGGTCGTGCTCGGCTTGCGCCAGGAGATCGGCGGCGATCCAGTCGGCGTTGGCGTGCCGTCGGCGAGCACCAGCACCTCGGAGGGTCCGGCGATCATGTCGATGCCGACGCGGCCGAACACCAGGCGCTTCGCCGCCGCCACATAGGCGTTGCCGGGCCCGACGATCTTGGCTACGGCGGGATGCGTCTCGGTGCCGTAGGCGAGTGCGGCGATCGCTTGCGCGCCGCCGACGCGATAGATTTCCGTCACGCCCGCGAGCTTGGCCGCGGCGAGCACGAGCGGGCTGAGCTTGCCGTCGGGCGCCGGCACGGTGATCGCGAGGCGGCCGACGCCCGCGACCTTCGCCGGCACGGCGTTCATCAAGACCGAGGAGGGATACGCCGCGGTGCCGCCGGGGACATAGAGGCCCACGGCGTCGATCGCGGTCCAGCGGCTGCCGAGCTCGACGCCGTCCGCCGTCCACGTAGCGGTCGTCCTTGGGAAGCTGGCGCTGGTGGTGGCCTTCGATGCGCGCCTTGGCGAGCTCGAGCGCGTCACGGCGTGCGCCGGTCGACGCCGGCGAGCGCCGCGTCCAATTCCGTCTCGCTCACGCGGATGCCGACTTTCGCGAGATCGACGCCGATCGAGCTTCCGCGTCCACTCCATGAGCGCGTGGTCGCCGCGCGCCGCCACGTCCTTGAGGATGTCGCGCACGGCCGCTTCCACGTCCTCCGCGCTCTCGCGCTTTTGCGCGAGCAAGGCGTAGAAACGCGAAGCGAAATCGGAATCGCGCGTATCGAGGCGGATCGGCATCTGCGTCGTTCCGCCTCAAGAACCGCAGGTGATGCGGCCGGTGCGCGCGCCTGCCAGCTGCGGCCCGAGGTCGGTGAGCTCGCCCTCGATGCACTCGACGGCGAGCTCGATCGCGGCGTCGCCGGAGAAGTAGAGCGTGACCACGCCGCCCGGCGCCTCCACCTCGTCGAACTCGACGGCGAGCAGATTCACCACCGCGTCCTTGTCGGCGAGATCGACGCCGCGCGCGCGGGCGCCGAGCACGCGCTCGAAGCGCAGCGCCGTGCGGCAGCGCAGGTTCTGCCGTTCCTCCGCGGTCCAGTCGAAGCGGTTGATCAGCATGGCGAAGCGCATCTCGCGCGGGAGGTACGCCATGTCGCCCACCTTGCCGACGGCGTCCTGCAGATGCGCCGACACGACCGCCAGATCGTCGGCGTCGAGCGCGATGAGCTTCAGTTCCTTGGTCTCAGGCATGAGGGGTAGTCCCGGCGCCGGGTGTCTTTAGCACGAAGACGGCGAAAGGGGAGATCAGCCGGCGATGCGCTCGATGGAGGCGCCGCAGCGCACGAGCTTATGCTCCAGGCGCTCGAAGCCGCGGTCGAGGTGATAGACGCGGTGGACCATGGTCTCGCCCTCGGCGGCGAGCCCGGCGATCACCAGCGACACCGAAGCGCGCAAGTCCGTAGCCATGACCGGCGCCCCCTTGAGGCGGTCGACGCCCTCGCACGGTCGCGGTTTCGCCGTCGAGCTGGATGTCGGGCGCCGAGACGGGCGAGCTCTTGCACGTGCATGAAGCGGTTCTCGAAGATGGTCTCGGTGATCTTCGAGGTGCCCTTGGCCCGCGTCATCAGCGCCATGAGCTGGGCCTGCAGGTCGGTGGGAAAGCCGGGGAACGGCGCGGTGGTGACCTCCACCGGCGCGATGCCGTCGCCGTCGCGGCGGATGCGGATGCCCTCGTTGGTGATCGATACCTGCACGCCGGCGCGCGTCAGCACCGCGAGGGCCGCGTCGAGCAGATCGGCGCGGCCGCCCTCGAGCATCACGTCGCCGCCGGCCATGGCGACGGCCATGGCGTAGGTGCCGATCTCGATGCGGTCGGGCAGCACCGCGTGGCGCGCGCCGCCGAGGCGCGTGGCACCCTTGACGCGAATCGTGCCGGTGCCGGCGCCCTCGACGGTCGCCCCCATCTTCACCAGGAGTGCGGCGAGATCGCCGATCTCCGGCTCGCGGGCGGCGTTCTCGATCAAGGTGTCGCCTTGCGCCAGCGCCGCGGCCATGAGCGCGGTGTGGGTGGCGCCGACGGAGACTTTCGGAAACTTGATGTGGGCGCCCTTCAGGCCCTTGGGCGCGCGGGCGATGACGTAGCCCTGGTCGATGTCGATGGCGGCGCCGAGCGCGCGCAGCGCGTCGAGATGGAAATCGATCGGCCGCGTGCCGATGGCGCAGCCGCCGGGCATGGAGACGCGCGCCTCGCCGCATGCGCGCCACGAGCGGGCCGATGACCCAGAAGCTCGCGCGCATCTTGCGAGACGAGATGATAGGGCGCGGTGGTATCGACGATATTCTTGGCGGAGATCTTCAGCGTCTGGCCCGAGCTCTCGTCCTCGCCGGGGCGCTTGCCCGAGACGGTGACGTCGACGCCGTGGTTGTTGAGGATGCGCTGGAGCAGCGCCGACGTCGGCGAGACGCGGCACGTTGTCGAGCGTCAGCGTGTCCTCGGTGAGCAGGCTCGCGATCATCAGCGGGAGCGTCGCGTTCTTCGCGCCCGAGATCGGAATCGTGCCGACGAGCGGCCGGCCGCCGGTGATCCGAATCCGATCCATCTTGGACGCCCCTCTCCGCGAGCGAAAAGCTCTACTCCCCGCGCCGGGGCGAAACAATGGCGCTCAATCTTTGTCTTTCGTCGCGTCCTTCGGCGGCTCCATCGTGCGACCCCGCGATTGCGCCTTGCGGCGCTTGAGGTTCTCGCGCAGCGCCGCGGCGAGACGCTCGGCGCGGTCCGCCTGCTCGCGCTCCCTGTTCTTGGCGCGGTCGTCGCTCATGGAGGATCGCTAGCGCCGCCGCGCCCAACCGGCAAGCCCGCGCTTGCGGGACAAGGCGGGCCATGGCAATTTCCCCGCCCTCGCCGACTTACGAGGTCGCGAAACGCTGCCGTAGCTCAGTGGTAGAGCACTCCCTTGGTAAGGGAGAGGTCGTGTGTTCAATCCACACCGGCAGCACCACTCCAACATCTGCTCTTTTCGACTTTATGTCCGCTTCTCTCCCGCTGCCGGACATGCGCTGCGCGCTCGCCAAGGCGTGCTAAGTGCCACTAGGCGACATCATACTAGGCCACTGCGGATTCGGCCGGACGGACGGCCGGCATGGCCACCATATCGTCATCGAGCGCGGCGATCCGGCGGTCGATGGCGTTAATCACGTAGCGGGAGAACGGCCCGAGATGCAGATACATCGCCATCAGCATCACGATGTAGGGAACCGCCGCTGCATTGGTTCTGGCGCAGTTTACGAAGCATTTCCAGAAGACGTCACGCGCATCAGGTATCTGATTGAGAATCTTGTGAACGGTCTTGTGAAGGATCTCGATGTGGCCGAGCTTTCGCCGCACGTCGCCTTCCGGTAGATCGCGCCCGCACCCGGAACGGTCGAGCATATTGGAAAGACGCTCGAGACGTCCGGCATACGCCACCGGATCGTAAACGCGCTCGAGAATGCACCGGTAATCAGTGAGTACGTCGCGCAGCGGCCGTAGTGTGTCGAAGTTCAAGCCCCCAGTACACTGGTCCCCGGAATCAGCAGACATGCGGCGATAACCGGGGTGCAGTCTGCCCTCGTGCTCGAGGCGGCGTGTGAGCTGGGTATTTGCCAGCGCCTGGAGCAATCCGACCATGCAGACCGGAATCGCCGACTCCTCGATGAAATCGGCCATGGCATCGGCGATCGAAACTTTTTCGCTGTCAAAACCCACGATGAATCCGGCGGTCACGAACATGCCGGCGGCGTAGATCTTGTGAATGCTGGCGGCAATGTCGCGCCTAGTGTTTTGCTTCTTCTTCATCGCGATGAGAGTTGCCGGATCCGGGCTTTCGATGCCGACGAAAATGGCGAAGAAATTGGCCTGCTTCATCATATCGAGCAGCTCGGTATCGTCGGCGATATTAATCGACGCTTCGGTCGAAAACTCGAAGGGATAATCGCGCACCGCGAGCCATTCCTTTAGCTGCGGCAGCAAAACCTTAAGCGCCTTCTTATTGCCGATGAAATTGTCGTCCACGAAGTCGATGTGGCCGCGATAGCCGAGCTGATAGAGAGCCTCCAATTCGCCGATGATTTGCGGTGGGGTCTTGGCGCGCGGCATCCGGCCATAGAGTTCAATGATGTCGCAGAACTCGCAGGTGAATGGGCAGCCGCGCGAGAACTGAACGCCGATATGCAGGTATTGGTCGAACTTGAGCAGATCGAAGCGTGGCGTGGGACTCTTCGTCACGTCGGTTTCGAACTTCTTGGCGGTGAACACGCCCTTCCTGGTTCCGCTCTCCCAGGCGTCGATGAACACATCGATGATACCCTCGGCTTCGCCCAGCACGAGGAAGTCCGCGGCCGTATAGATCTGAGGACTGGACGTGGGATCGGGCCCGCCGATGACGACTGGCTTGCCGTGCGCCTGGGAACGATCGATGAGATCGAGGGTGTCGATCTGTTGAGAGAGCATGCCACCGGTAAACACAACGTCCGCCCACGCGAAGTCGTGATCGGTGAGCTCTTCAGTGTTGCGGTTGATCAGACGGACATCCCACTCTTTGGGCAGGAGCGCGGCAACGGTGACGAGGCCGAGCGGACCGGCGGGATAGCGGGCCCCGACCAGTTCGCAGGCTTGCGTGTACTTCCAGAAGGAATTCGCCGTAAACAGCGGATAGATCATCAGAACATTACAGCGATTTGGCACCCGTTGCTCCCCAACGCCATTTGTGGGCACAGACTAGCAGGCCCCGTTGGCTATCCGCCACGGGTCATTGGGAGACGTAAGGCCCATGAAACTCGATGTCCGCTTTACCCCCGAAAGCGGAGGTTGATGGGCGGCTCTCCCGTGTCCGCTTAGCGCCAATTATCGGACCTCTTCATCGCGAGCTTTAACCTGGGGAAAATCCGTGCAGCGAAATTTTCAGAAGTAAAGATTTCGCCGACAGTTCAATAATCTAACTGGCGGCGGCGACTCCGTTGCAAAGGGAGAGGTCGTGTGTTCAATCCACACCGGCAGCACCACCGGCCGCGAACGCGGCCGTGGTCCTACAACCCGAGCCAGCTCAGGCCCTTCTTGCCGCGCTTGCCGCCCGAAGTCTTCTTGCGGCCCGTCGAGCGCTTCGCCGCGGTCTTGCCCTTGGTGGTGCGTTTCGTGGTCTGACGCCGTTGCTTCCTAGCCATCGCGCAGCCTCCTGGTTTCACGCTGCAAACGCGTGAGACGGGTTGCGGTTCCGTGCGGCAGGAGGTTCAGCGAAGCTCGGCGTTGATCAAATCGAGCGTGCCCGAGCCGGGGCAGAGCTCTTTCTCACCAAGTTGGTTCAGCGGCGTCGTGCTCACGTCCATGCGCTCGACCATGTCTCCGGCGTCGGGCTCGAGGAAAAGCAGCCCGGTGAGAATCTCGCCCTTTTTGTTATGACGGTCGAGGAAGGCGAGCGCGGCGCTCTTGTCGTTGGGGTCGTAGTCGGGCGCGAGCTTGCGCAGATGCAGCACCGAGCCGTCATGCTGGGTGATGGTCGTCGCCGTGCCCGGGGCGTAGTGGGCGACGATCTCCTCGTGGCGCTCCATGATCTCCAGCGAATTCACTGCCTCGTTGTGCTCGCGCACATAGTCGAAGCTCTTGGTGGAGCCCGGGTGATTGTTGAAGGCGACGCAGGGGCTGATGCAGTCGATGAAGGCGGCACCGCGGTGGAGCATGGCGGCCTTGATCAGCTCGACGAGCTGCGCCTTGTCGCCGGAGAAGGAGCGCGCCACGAAAGTGGCGCCCATCAACAACGCCATGCCGACGAGATCGATGGGCGAATCCTGGTTTCCCGCGCCTTTCTTGGATTTGGAGCCCTTGTCGGCGGTGGCCGAGAACTGGCCCTTGGTCAGGCCGTACACGCCGTTGTTCTCGACGATGTAGGTCATGTTGACGCCGCGGCGCAGGCAATGGGCGAACTGGCCGAGGCCGATGGAGGCGGAATCGCCGTCGCCGGAGACGCCGAGATAGAGGAGGTCGCGGTTGGCGAGGTTGGCGCCGGTGAGCACCGACGGCATGCGGCCGTGCACCGAGTTGAAGCCGTGACTGTTGGAGAGGAAATAGTCCGGCGTCTTCGACGAGCAGCCGATACCGGAAAGCTTGGCGACGCGGTGCGGCTCGATGGAAAGCTCGAAGCAGGCCTGGATGATGGCGGCGGAAATCGAATCGTGGCCGCAGCCGGCGCAGAGCGTCGAGACGGAGCCTTCGTAGTCGCGCCGCGTGAGCCCGAGCGAATTCGTCGGCAGCTTGGGGTGGGCGAGCTTGGGCTTGATGATGTAGGTCATGACGCAACCTTTCGGAGCGGCGTCGCCTCGCCGATGCGGCGGCCGATCTCGCCGGCGATGAAGTGAGCGGTAATCGGCGTGCCGTCGTAGTGCAGCACCGGCACGAGCTTCGTCGCATCGATGCCGGAATCCATCATCAGCGTGCGCATCTGGGCGTCGCGGTTCTGCTCCACCACGAACACGCGCTCGTGGGCGCGGACGAACTCGGCGACATCGTCGGCGAAGGGATAGGCGCGGATGCGCAGCGTGTCGAGCATGACGCCCTTCTCGGCCAAGGCCGCGATCGCCTCGTCCATGGCCACCGCCGTGGAGCCGAAATAGATGACGCCGTTCTTGCTGGGCTCGGCCGCCTTACCGTGCACGTTCGCCGGCAGATAGCGCCGGGCGCCGGCAAATTTCTTCAGCAAGCGCTCCATGTTGTCGACGTAGACCGCGCCCTCCTCGCTGTAGCGGGCGTAGCGGTTGCGCGAGGTGCCGCGGGTGAAATAGGCGCCGCGGGTGGCATGCGTGCCGGGCAAGGTTCGGTAGGCGATGCCGTCGCCTTCGGAGTCGAGGTAGCGGCCGAAATCCTTGCCGGTCTCGAGCTCCGCCTCGCCCATCACCTTGCCGCGGTCGAATTTCTTGGCGTCGTCCCAGGCGAGCGGCGGCACCAGCCATTCGTTCATGCCGATGTCGAGGTCGGTCATGAGGAAGATCGGCGTCTGCAGCCGGTCGGCGAGATCGAAGGCCTGGGCGCCGAGCTCGAAGCATTCGCGCGGGTCGCAGGGGAAGAGGAGCACGTGGCGGGTGTCGCCGTGGGAGGCGTAGGCGCAGGAGAGCAAATCCGCCTGCTGGGTGCGCGTGGGCATGCCGGTGGACGGGCCGCCGCGCTGCACGTCGATGATCACCGCCGGAATCTCGGCGAAGTAGGCGAGCCCGATGAACTCCTGCATCAGCGAGATGCCGGGGCCGGAGGTGGCGGTGAAGGCACGCGCGCCGTTCCAGGCGGCGCCGATGACGACGCCGATGGCGGAGAGCTCGTCCTCGGCCTGGATGATGGCGAAGCGGTTCTTGCCGTCGGGGTCGACGCGATAGCGGCGGCAGTAGCGCTGGAAGGCTTCGGCCACCGAGGTCGACGGCGTGATCGGATACCAGGCGGCGACCGTGGCGCCGCCGTAGACGGCGCCGAGCGCCGTCGCGGCGTTGCCCTCGAGCAAAATCTTGTCGCCGACCTTGTCGGCGCGCTTCACCTTCAGCCCGATCGCGTCCTTGAGATTGGCTTCGGCCCAGTCGCGGCCGATATGGAAGGCCTCCTTGTTGGGCGCGATCAGCTTGTCCTTGCCCTTATAGAGCTCGCCGATCAGGTGCTCGATGACCGGCGCCTCGATGCCGAGCAGCGCCGACAGCGCGCCGACGTAGAGGATGTTCTTGAACAGCTGGCGTTGGCGCGGGTCGGAATATTGGCTGTTGCAGACCGCCGTCAGCGGCATGCCGATGACATTGATGTCGTCGCGGAATTTCGACGGCGGCAGGGGCTTGGTCGAATCGTAGAACAGGTAGCCGCCGGGCTCGATCGACTTGATGTCCTTGTCCCAGGTCTGCGGGTTCATCGCCACCATGAGATCGACGCCGCCGCGGCGGCCGAGGTGGCCAGCCTCCGACACGCGCACCTCGTACCAGGTGGGCAGGCCCTGGATGTTGGACGGGAAAATATTGCGCGAGCCGATGGGAATGCCCATGCGCATGATCGAATGGGCGAACAGGCGATTGGCGCTCGCCGAGCCCGAGCCGTTGACGTTGGCGAACAGCACGACGAAGTCGTTCACCCGCTCTAGGCGGCCCGGCACGATTTGCCTCCCGTCGCTTGCGCCATGTCGAGCAGGAACTTCTGCATGTCCCAGGCCCCGGTCGGGCAGCGCTCGGCGCAGAGCCCGCAGTGCAGGCAGACGTCCTCGTCCTTGATCATCGCCCGGCCGGTCTTGAGCGGGCCCGAGACGTAGAGGTCCTGGGTCATGTTCTCGGCGGGCGCGGTGAGCCGCTTGCGCAGCTCCGCCTCGGGCCGGTTGACGGTGAAGGTGATGCAGTCCACCGGGCAGATGTCGACGCAGGCGTCGCACTCGATGCACAGATCGCCGGTGAACACGGTCTGCACGTCGCAGTTCAGGCAGCGCTGCGCCTCCTTGTAGCCGAGCAGCCGGTCGAAGCCGAGCTCGACCTCGGCGCGGATGTCCTTGAGCGCGATCGCCTGGTCGCGCAGGGGCACCTTGAAGCGCTTGTCCAGCGACGGATCGTTGTCGTAGCTCCACTCGTGGATGCCCATCTTCTGGCTCATCAGATTGACCATGGGCGGCAGCCGCTCGGCGACGCTCTCGCCGCGGCAGAACTTGTCGATGGAGATCGCGGCCTCGTGGCCGTGGGCGACGGCCCAGATGATGTTCTTGGGGCCGAAGGCGGAATCGCCACCGAAGAACACCCTGGCATTGCTCGACTGCATGGTCGTGGGATCGACCTTGGGCATGCCCCAACGGTCGAACTCGATCCCCACGTCGCGCTCGACCCACGGGAACGAGTTCTCCTGGCCGACGGCGACGAGCACGTCGTCGCAGAGCATGTGCTCGTCGGGCTCGCCGGTGGGCACCAGCTCGCGGCGGCCGTCCGCGCCCGTCACCGCCCTCACCTTCTCGAACAGGATGCCGGTGAGCTTGCCGCCGTCGTGGGTGAACTCCTTGGGCACCAGGTAATTGAAGATCGGGATGCCCTCGTGCATCGCGTCCTCTTTCTCCCACGGCGAAGCCTTCATCTCGCCGAAGCCGGAGCGCACTACCACCTTCACCTCCTCGCCGCCGAGGCGGCGCGAGGAGCGGCAGCAGTCCATGGCGGTGTTGCCGCCGCCGAGCACGATGACGCGCTTGCCGATCTTGTCGACGTGGCCGAAGGAGACGCTCGACAGCCAGTCGATGCCGATGTGGATATTCTTGGCCGCTTCCTTGCGGCCGGGGACGTCGAGGTCGCGGCCGCGCGGCGCGCCGGAGCCGACGAACACCGCGTCCCAGCCTTCGGCAAGCAGCCCCTTGAGGCTGTCGATGCGCCGCCCGCCAATGAAGGTGATGCCGAGGTCGAGAATGTAGCCGCACTCCTCGTCGATCACCGCGTCGGGCAGGCGGAATTTCGGAATCTGCGAGCGCATCATGCCGCCGGCCGCCGGATCCTGGTCGAAGATCACGCAGTCGTAGCCGAGGGGCGCGAGATCGCGCGCGACGGTGAGCGACGCCGGCCCGCCGCCGACGAGCGCCACGCGCTTGCCGTTCTTCGTCGCGGCCGGCCGCGGCAGCAGCCCGCGCACGTCGTCCTTGTTGTCGGCGGCAACGCGCTTCAAGCGGCAGATGGCGACCGGGTCGGGCTCGACGCGGCCGCGGCGGCAGGCGGGCTCGCACGGCCGGTCGCAGGTGCGCCCGAGAATTCCCGGGAACACGTTGGACTTCCAGTTCACCATGTAGGCG
Organism: uncultured Alphaproteobacteria bacterium; assembly: GCA_963792635.1. GTDB lineage: Bacteria > Pseudomonadota > Alphaproteobacteria > Rhizobiales > Xanthobacteraceae > DATNNN01. The sequence goes on along the minus strand of CAWBWX010000001.1, from coordinate 1,072,343 downwards.
TCGGTGTAGCGGCCGGCGGCGATGAGGCGGATATATTCCGGCACCGGCGTGTGGGCGGGGCAGGCCCACTGGCAATCGACCACCTTGTGAAAATACTTGGGATCGCGGATGTCGGTCGGTGGCATGCCGACTCCGCGACGGGCCTCGCTGCCGGTAGCGGGCTCCCGACCGTCGTGATCGAGGGCGACGACCTCGTTCATTCCTTCCTCGGGCGCGAGCGTGCGGCGCGGATGGCGCCGTCATCCCCCGTCGCGCACACCAACCGAGCTATCGGCTCAAGATCGCGCCGCCGGACGGTTCATGCCGGCCGGCGATCGATTTTCCGCTAGGCTGCGATTGGCCTTGGTCTTGGCGTTTCGTCCCTTTGTTCTTCTTGCGCTTATAACATGCGGATTATGCGGTGAATTGCTCACCGAATCCCTAGCGGCGGACACCCTAACGCGCCGCTCCCCTGGGCAGAAGCCTGCCCAGCGACCCCGCCGGGATGCCCCGAATTTTCCACCAAAATAGGGTGTAAAGTGGGATGTGGCCCGGCGGGCACAGGCGAAGAATATCCATTGCCGGCACCGGATTTGGCCGTCGGCCGCCTCCCGCCGGGACCGGGTTTTTCGTAGGATTCAATCAGTGCCTGAAACCACCAATCCGGCCGCTCTACCGGTGAGCGGACGGCGTTCGGGCACCCTTACCGAACACCAACGAGGGGCCTCCATGAAGAACCTGACCGCACTGCTCGCGGCGGCGGCGTTGCTCGCAACGACAACGCTCGCGCCGGCCATGTACGCGCCGATCCAAAACGGCCTGACTGACGAGATCGTCCTCGTGCAAGCGGGCAAGGACAAGGACAAAGACAAGGACAAGATGGGCAAGGACAAGAAGGACAAGGCCAAGAAGTCCAAGGAAAAGAAGAGCAAAGACAAGGACAAGGACAAGACGAAGATGTGACGCGCGCGCGTCGCGCGAGCCTGATCGTCAGCGGCCGGCGGCAACGCCGGCCGTTTTCTTTTGCTCAGCCGGTGAACACGATGCGCACGAGGTCGGCCGCGTTCTTGGCGGCGAGCTTCTCCATGATGCGCGCGCGATGCACCTCGATGGTGCGCGGGCTGATGCCGAGGCGCGAGCCCGCCTCCTTGTTGGACGCGCCGGCCGTGATCTCGCCCAGCACCTGACCCTCGCGCGGCGTCAAACGCTCGCGGCCGGGGAATAGCCGGCCGTGGCCGTTCGCGGCGGCAGCGGCGGCGGCGCGCTTCTCACGCTCCTTGATCGCATCGCGCACGCGGCTCACCACCGCATCGGCCCGGAACGGCTTCTCCAGGAAGTCGACGGCGCCATGCTTGATGGCGTCGACCGCCATCGGAATGCTTCCCTGACCGGAAAGAATGAAGATCGGCGCCGGATAGTTGCACGCGTCGATCTCCTTCAGCACTTCCAGGCCCGACGATCCGGGCAGCTGGATGTCGAGCAAAACAGCGTCTGGAACTTCCCCCCGCGCGACCTCGACGAACGAAGCGCCGTCGGCGAAGCTACGCACCCCGAAGCGTTCGAGACTGAAAATGACGGTGAGCGCCTCGCGCACCGACGGGTCGTCGTCGACCAGGAAAATTTCGTTTTGCGCGCGCGTCATGCCTCTCTCCTCTTTTGTGATTGATCAAGGCTGCCGGCGACCGGCAGCCGCAATACGAAGGCGGCGCCGCGCCCAAGCCGTTGCGGCGCCAGCCTAAGAGCACCGCCGTGGCTTTCGGCGATGGCGCGCGAGATGGCGAGCCCGAGGCCGAGGCCGTCTCGGGCGGTGCCGGCGAACGCCGCGAACAGCTCGGCGCGCTCACCGGGCGCAATGCCGGGGCCGTTGTCCTCGACCACGACCTCGACCCCGCCGCCGCGGGCGACGATAGCAACCGAGATCTCGCCGCCGGGGCGGTCGGCCACGGCGCGCAGCGCGTTGCGCACGAGGTTCACCACCACCTGCTGGATCTGCACCGGATCGGCGGCGACCTTGGGAACTTTCGCGTCGCCGGCACGGACCAGACGCACCCGGTGGGAATCGTTGAGGAGAGCGAGCGCGAGCGCGTCGTCGACCAGCCGCGGCAGCTCCACCGGGCGGCGGTCCGGCGGCCGACGCTCGGCGAAGCGGCGCATGTTGGAGACGATCGCCGACAGGCGCTCGGCCTCCTCGCAGGCTTTCGCCAGCATGGGCTCGCCAGGGACGCCGCGGTAGGCGGATTGCAGGTAGATCAAGAGCGCGGTGAGCGGCTGGGCAAGCTCGTGGGCGATGACCCCGTCCCAGGCCCGCTCCTGCAACCCCATCGTGTGGCAGGGCGGCTCCGCGTGTCTTGATTCGAGGACTCTTGCCGAAGTGCCCATAAAATAATGCCTTTCCGACACCAGGTTAGGTATCGGCAATATATTACCTCCACGAATGGGGGGATTACTAGCCGTACAAGAGGTGGGGATAGCCTGTACGTAACTGTACTTACGTTCAGATGCCTGCGGCGAGATAGCCGCCGTCCACGTTGAGGCAGGCGCCGGTGACGTAGCTCGCCGCCGGCGAGGCGAGAAACACGGCGGCACCCGCCAATTCCTCGAGCTCGCCGAAGCGGCCGATGGGCGTGCGCTTGATGGCGCTGGCCTTGCGCTCGGCACCCATCTTGTCGCGGTTGAGCTCGGTCATGAAGTAGCCGGGAGAAATCGCGTTGACGCGCACCCCACGCGGCGCCCATTCGGCGCCGAGGGTTTTGGTGAACTTCGCGACGCCGTGCTTGGCCATACCGTACACCACGGCGCGCGGCCAGCCGCGGTGCGCCGCGATCGAGGCGATGTTGATGATGGCGCCCGCGCCACGCGCGAGCATGGGGCGGCCGAAGACGAGGCAGGCGAGGAAGACGCTCTTCAGGTCCGTGTCCATGATCTGATCGTAGTCGGCCTCGCTGAACTCCTCGCTGGGCTTGATGATGGTGATGCCCTGGGAGTTCACCAGGATGTCCACCCGCCCGAAATCGCCGGTGACTTTCTCCGCCAATTTGTCGATCTCGGCCGCCCGCGACACGTCGGCGACGTAGCCGCGTGCCGTCTTCGATTTGGCGGCCAGCGCCTCCGTGGCGGCGTCGAGCTTGGGCTTGTTGCGCGCGGCAATGGCAACGCGGGCGCCGGCGTCCTGCAGGCCGTGGGCGATGGCGTGGCCGATGCCGCTCGAGCCGCCGATGACGAGGGCGTTCTTGCCGGAAAGCGAGAAGATGTCGGTCATGGCCGCCTCAGGACTGCTTCGCGAGCTGGTCGCGGATTTCGGTGAGGATTTTCTCCTGGCGCGTGAGCGGCGTGTCCACCGGTTTCTCCGCCTCGCGGCGCTGCAGGCGGTTCATGCCCTTCACCACCAGGAACAGCACCCAGGCGACCACCAGGAAATTGAGGGCGACGGTGAGGAAGTTTCCCCACGCGAGCACCGCCCCCTGCTTCTTCGCTTCGACCAGGCTGTCGGCGCTCACCTTCGGCGACAGCGGCGCGAAGTAGTTGGAGAAGTCGAGACCGCCGGTAAAGGCGCCGATCACCGGCATGAAGATGTCGCCCACCATGGACTCGACAATTTTGCCGAAGGCGGCGCCGATGACGACGCCGACGGCAAGATCGGCCACGTTGCCCTTCAGGGCGAATTCGCGGAATTCCTTGAACATGACTGCTTCCTTTCGAGGCAAGACGCGTCCCCCTATCCGAGCGCAACGGGGGCCGCCTTTCAAGCGGCGCGCAGAAGCTCCTCGCGCAGCTCCTCGACCGACTTGACGGAGCGCAGCGCCGCCTTGAGGCGGGCGAGCTCGGATCGCGTGAGCCTTCGCGGGTCGACCCGGTTCGACGGCGGCCGGCCGGCGCGGATATCGGCGAGCTGCTGGCCGAGAATCACGCCGACGATCACCGCGTGGGCGTCGATGAGCGCATCGAGGTCGGCGGCCGTCTCGGGCCGCGCCGCCTTCACGCCGTCCAGGCGCGCCGGTGTTGCGTGGGCGGTGACGGAATAGCGGAGCGCCGCGACCCGGGCGGTGGCGACGATGGGAAACAGCCCGCCGCGTTTCAAGTCGACGCGGCCGTTCTCGGTGCGCAGGCCGAAGAAGCCGAGCGGCGGCTCGAAGGGGCCGGCGGCCGCGGCGAGCAGCTTGAGAAAGGCGAACTCGCCGCGGGCGGCGTCATAGGCATCGCGCCAAAGCGCGGCGGCCAAAGCGCCGTCGCCGTGCACGGCGCGGAAGTCGTAGAAGATGTCGACGGACAGCAGATCCTCGGGCCGGGCGCGGCGCACCCATTCGCCGACCCGCGCCCGCCAGGTGGCGGCACTGCCGCGCCAGGCGGCGTTCTTGGCCATGACCCCGCCGGTGCAATACGGCACGCCCACCTCATGCAGGATGTCGGCAACGTGGGTGCCGAGCGCCGCGAACCAGCGGTCCTCCGGTCCGCCGGGATCGCCCGACGGCGAAGACGATGGCGTTGTCCTGGTCCAGCGCGAGCAGGCTCTCGCCGCGGCCGCCGGAGCCGAGCACGAGGAGGCGCGTACGGCACGGGCGGCTTGCCCTGCCCGCCCGCCGCCATGCGCGCCTCGGCGATCAAGCCGGCGCGCCCGGTCAGCGCCCCGAGCTCGCGCGAGATGACGGCGGCGACGGTGCGCGCGTCCACGCCCTCGGCAAGAAGGCCCTCGGCGACGCTGGGAAGCTTCGCCCACGCGCGCGCCAGCGCCGGCACGTCGGCCGCGGCGTCGATCTCGTCGCCGAGCGCGACGGCGCTGCGGGCGCGCAGGCGCAACAGATCGCGCGCCGAAAGCGCGCCCACCACCTCACCCTTGTCGTCGACGACGCCGAGGTGGCGCACGTACAGCCGGTCCATGCGGCCGATGGCGCGATAGACGAACGCCTCGGCTTCCACGCTGGCGAGCGGCCGGCTCACCACGCTCATGACGGGCTGCGTAAGCGCGGCGGCGCCCTGTCGCGCGAGCGCCCGCAACAAGTCGCGCTCGGTGACGATGCCGGTCAAGGCGGCGAGATGCGGGCCGGCGCCATCGGCGACGTAGAGCGAGCTCACCTTGCGCTGCATGAGGAGATCGAGGGCGGCGGCGACGGTGGTTTCGCCCGCGACGAACAGCGGCGGCGCCGACATCAGCTCGCGCACGCGGTGGCGGTAGGGATAGGAGTCGATGCGGGCGAGCGTGCGCTCGGCGTCGGCTTCCGCCGGCGAGCGGCTGGACGCGAGCAGGCGGGAGCCTGCGGCGGGTGCGCTCGGCGCGCGCCCGGCTCGCGGCTGCCGCCTCGCCGAGCGTGCGCACCCCGCGCTCGCGCAGATGCGGGACGAGCGCGAGGAAAATATCCGCCGCGGCGCGCGCGTCGCCTTGCGCCGAATGACGGTCCTTCACCTCGATGCCGAGGGAGGCCGCGATGCCCTCGAGCGAATCGTCGGCGAGGTCGGGCTTGGCCACCGCGGCGAGCAGGCGCACGTCGAGGGCCGCCGGCGACCACGGCGGCAGCCCGGCGCGCTTTGCTTCCGCGGCGATCACCGCGAGGTCGTAGCTGATGGCGTAGCCGATCATGACCGCATCGCCGGCGAAGGCGCGGAAGCGCGGCCACATTTCTGCAAAGGACGGCGCGTCCCGCACCTTCTCGTCGTCGATGCCGTGGATCGCGGTCGACAGCGGGGGAATCGGCTCGCCCGGGTTGACCAGGGCATGGAACGGCTCGCCATCGATCTTGCCGGCGGTGAGGCGCAGGCCGGCGATCTCGACCACCCGCGCCCGTCGCACATCGAGGCTCGTGGTCTCGGTGTCGAGCGCTACCGCCTCGAGCGCCAGCAGGGGTGTCGCGCGCGCCGTTTCCGCCACCCTCGCCTCCGCTCGCAGCCAGCGCCGCCCGGCCGCCCCAAGGATCGGCGTGGACAAGCGTGCGGCGCCTGTGTTCCCCTTGCCCCGCAAAAGGGTTGTTGCCCGGGCAGATTGGCCCAAACCGGGCCCCGGTGTGAAGATGCTGCAAGGTTGGATGGTCGTCGGCATCGCGCTTGCCTACATCGGCTTCCTCTTTGCCGTGGCGAGCTGGGGCGACCGCACGCGCCCGGGCGCCGGCGCGGCGGCCCGCAGCGCGCCCTTCATCTATCCGCTGTCGCTCGCGGTCTACTGCACCTCGTGGACGTTCTTCGGCTCGGTAGGGCTCGCCTCCAAGCAGGGGCTCGATTTCCTCACTATCTACCTCGGCCCGATGCTGATGATCGGGCTCGGCTATCCGCTGGTGCTCAAGATCGTGCGGCTGGCCAAGGCGCAGAACATCACCTCGATCGCCGACTTCATCGCCGCGCGCTACGGCAAGAGCCCGGTGGTGGCGGCGATCGTGACGCTGTTCGCGGTGATCGGCGCCATCCCCTACATCGCGCTGCAGTTGAAGGCGGTGTCGTCGTCGCTCGTCACCATGCTCGGCTACACCCAGCCGGGGGCCACGATCTCGACCGGCTTCGGCGACCTCGCCTTCGTCGTCGCCGTCACCATGGCGGCGTTCGCCGTGTTGTTCGGCACGCGCCACATCGACGCCACCGAGCACCAGCGCGGCCTGATGCTGGCGATCGCTACCGAGTCGCTGATCAAGCTCGTCGCCTTCCTGGTGGTGGGCATCTACGTCACCTTCTACCTGTTCGACGGGCCGGGCGACCTCTACGCCAAGGCGGCGGCGCAAGGAAACATCCTGCCGGTGTTCACCGGCGCGGTGAGCCCGGCGACCTGGGTGACGATGACGGTGCTGTCGTTCCTCTGCATCGTGCTGTTGCCGCGCCAGTTCCACGTGACGGTGGTGGAGAACAACAGCGAGCAGGAGGTGCGCCGCGCCGCCTGGCTGTTCCCGCTCTACCTCGTGCTGATCAATCTGTTCGTGGTGCCGATCGCGCTTGCCGGCCTCGCCACCTTCCCCGCCGGCAAGGTCGACTCCGACATGTTCATGCTGGCGCTGCCGCTCGGCGCCGGCTCGGAAACGATGGCGCTCATCGCCTTCATCGGCGGCCTGTCGGCGGCCACCGCCATGGTGATCGTGGAGAGCGTCGCCGTCGCCATCATGGTGTCGAACGATCTCGTAGTGCCGTTCATGCTGCGCCGGCGGCCGGGCAGCAGCGCAACGCAGGCCGACATGGGGGCGCTGCTGCTCAGGGCGCGGCGTGTCTCGATCTTCGTCGTGCTGTTGCTCGCGTACCTTTACTACCACCTCGCCGGCGAGGCGCAGCTCGCGCAGATTGGCCTCCTCTCCTTCGCCGCGGTGGCGCAATTCGGCCCGGCGTTCTTCGGCGGTCTGTTCTGGCGCCGCGCCACGGCGCGCGGCGCCACCGCCGGCCTCGTCATCGGCGTCGCGGTGTGGGCCTACACGCTGCTGCTGCCGAGCTTCGTCGCCTCCGGCCTGCTCGACCGCTCGATCCTCGACCTCGGCCTGTTCGGCATCGAGAACCTGCGGCCGCAGGCGCTGCTTGGCGTCGACGCGGCACCGCTCACCCACGGGGTGCTGTGGAGCCTCGGGCTCAACATATTCGCTTTCATCGCCGTGTCGCTGCTCTCGACGCCCTCGGCGATCGAGCGGCTGCAGGCGAACCTCTTCGTCGGCGCCAACAGCGCGCCGACGGCGCCCACCTTCCGCTGGCGCTCGGCGGTGACCATCGACGAGCTGATCGCCACCGTGGCGCGCTACCTCGGCGAGGAGCGGACGCGGCGCTCGTTCGACTCCTTCGCGCGCGAGCGCGGCATCACGCTGGAAAGCAAGCGCGAGGCCGATTTCCACCTGTTGCGCTTCGCCGAGCACATCCTGGCTTCCGCGATCGGCGCCGCCTCATCGCGCCTCGTGCTCTCCCTCATGCTGCGCAAGGGCTCGGTGTCGAGCAAGGACGCGCTCAAGCTCCTCGATGACGCCTCGGCGGCGATCCAGTACAACCGCGAGATCCTGCAGACCGCGCTCGACCACGTGCGCCAGGGCATCGCCGTGTTCGACAAGGAGCTGCGGCTTGTCGTGCTGGAACCGGCAGTTCGGCGAGATGCTGGAGCTCTCGCCCGATCTCGTGCGCGTCGGCGTCACCCTCGAAGAAATTCTGCGTTTCGGCGCCTACCGCGGCCAGTTCGGAGAGGGGCCGGTGGGCACGCTCGTCGCCAACCGCATGGCGCGCTACGCCGCGCCGGCCGAGACGTTCCACGAGCGGCTGACCTTGCGCGGCGCCGTGGTGGAGGCGCGCACCAACCACATGCCCGACGGCGGCATCGTCATCACCTACAACGACATCACCCCCATGGTGCAGGCAGCGGAGAACCTGGAGCGCCGGGTGCACGAGCGCACCGAGGAATTGACGCGCCTCAACGCCGAGCTCGCGCGCGCCAAGGCCGAGGCCGACGAGGCCAACATCTCGAAGACCCGCTTCCTCGCCGCCGCCAGCCACGACATCCTGCAGCCCTTGAACGCGGCGCGGCTCTACGCCACGAGTCTCGTGGAGCGGCGCATCACCGGCGAGGAAGCGAAGCTCGCGGCCAACGTCGACGCTTCGCTCGAGGCGGTGGAGGAGATCCTCGGCGCCCTCCTCGACATCTCCCGCCTCGATACCGGCGCGATGCAGCCGGAGCTGTCGAGCTTCCGCATCGACGAATTGCTCGCCCAGCTCGAGGTCGAGTTCGCGCCGCTCGCCGCCGAGAAGGGGCTCGAGCTCACCTACGTCCCCTCCTCGCTCGCCGTGCGCTCGGACCGCCGCCTGCTGCGCCGCGTGCTGCAGAACCTCGTGTCGAACGCGATCAAGTACACGCCCACCGGTCGCGTCTTGGTGGGCTGCCGCCGCGCCGGCAAGAAGCTGCGCATCGAGGTCATCGACACCGGCCTCGGCATTGCCGCGAGCAAGCAGAAGATCATCTTCAAGGAGTTCCAGCGCCTCGACCAGGGCGCGCGGGTGGCGCGCGGCCTCGGCCTCGGGCTTTCCATCGTCGAGCGCATCGCCCGCATCCTCGAGCACAAGCTGACGCTGCGCTCGTCGGCCGGCCGCGGCGCCACCTTCACCATCACGGTGCCGGTGGTGGCGGCGGCCGCCGTGGGCAAGAGCGCGCGGCCGGGCCGGCCGCCGGCGCTGATCCCGCTCGAGGGCATCGTGGTGCTGTGCATCGAGAACGACCCGCAGGTGCTCGCCGGCATGCGGGCGCTGCTGTCGAGCTGGGGCTGCCAGGTGCTGATCGCCGCAGGCCTGCCCGACGCCGAGGCGCTGATCGTGGCGAGCGGGGCGCGGCCGGACGTGCTGCTCGTCGACTATCACCTCGACGACGGCAACGGCATCGACGCCATCGCGGCGCTGCGCCGCCGTCTCGGCGACGCGCTGCCGGCGGCGCTGGTCACCGCCGACCGCAGCCCGCAGGTGCGCGACCGGGCGCGGGCGAAGGACATCGCGGTGATGCACAAGCCGCTGAAGCCGGCGGCGCTGCGCGCGTTTCTCTCGCAGTGGCGGGTGGCAAGGCCGGCGGCGGAGTGAGAGGCGATGGCGGACGAAACGCTGGGCCGCTTGATGCGAAGGCGCGCCGCCTTCGTCAGCGATACCGGCCGAACGTCGCGATGCTGGCCTCGATTCCGGGGTGAGAGGCCAGGACTCGATTCATCACCTTGAGCTGGGTCGAGGCGCGCGCAAGATCAAGCGCATTTTGGGTGTGTTAGTTGTGCTAGAGAGCGGCACCGTTGAACGCTTGTCCATAGCTTAACCCTAGGCGGCAACGTAAGTGACACAACGCAATCGAGACTGGTGGCTCGGTTTATTGCCCTTTGCCATCGTGGCCGTATATTTTCTGGTGGGCCTTTTTGGCGCTTACGTCAGCGCACCATGACCATTTTAAGAGCCGCGCTTGGCCACTTTCGTTTTCTTCCGTTGTGACTCCGGGCGTTTCGAGCGCGTTGCTTTCGGCTCGCGGTTCGGTGGCGTTTTCAGCAAAAATAATGCCACGCGGGGCTATCCCGCCGCCCTGCTCCACTGCCCGGCCTCGATCTTCGCCGCGGCGATCACCGCCTGCGTGCGGCTCTCGACCCCGAGCTTCTGCAGGATCGCCGACACGTGCGCCTTGACCGTCGCCTCCGACACGCTCGAGCGCATAGGCGATCTGCTTGTTGAGCAGCCCCTCCGACAGCATCATCAAGACGCGCACCTGCTGCGGCGTCAGCGTGGCGAGGCGCGCCACGAGGTCGCGGGTCTCCGCGTCGGAGCCGGCGAGGTCGACGTCGGGCGGCGTCCAGGTGCCGCCTTCGAGCACGCGGCGGATCGCCGTGCGCATGCCGTCGGCGGGAAGCGTCTTGGGCAGAAAGCCGGAGGCGCCGAACTCCATGCAGTGGCGGATCACCTCGGCCTCGTCGCTCGCCGACACCACCAGCACCGGCACGCCGGGAAACTGCGCCCGCAGATAGAGGAGCCCGGAGAAGCCGCGTACGCCGGGCATGGCGAGGTCGAGGAACACGAGATCGATCTCGCCCTCGCGCTCGAGCAGCGCCTGCAGCTGCTCGAGGCCGCCCGCCTCGAACACGTGGGCGCCGGGAAACAGCGCGCACACCGCCTCGCGCAGCGCGCCGCGGAACAGCGGGTGGTCGTCGGCGATGACGAACCGGTACGCGGCGGGTTCCAACGCGGTCACCCCGGGGGACGGGACACTATTCGGCGCCGTCTTTTGCATCGCCTACTTTCCCACAAACGAGAACAGGAGCGCCAGCACCCACATGCTGATGCCGATGAGCGACGTCCACAAAGCGAAGGTGAGGTAGGTCTCGCGCATCACCGTAGCGCTCGCCCACTGGGCGTAGGCCTCGGGCGGGCGCCGCTCCTTGGGCAGGTAGAGCCACATCTCGGTCTTGCGGTAGTGCTGGGTGGCGGAAAGGCGCGCCTTGAGGACGAGGATCAGGGTCATGATCATGGTGAGCGTGCCGCCGGCCTGGAACGCGAGCCGCGCGTTGAAGCTCATGCCGACCATGACGCAGACGATGGCGAGCGTGCCGAAGCTGCAGGCGCGAAGCACCGTCACGTAGGCGATCTTGCGCATCTCTTCCATGCGGGCTCCCGCGGCGATGGCCCCCCGAGTGTGCCGGGAGAGGGGCTGCGGCGCAATCGCAGGTTAAAGGCCGATGCGCAGGAAGTTCGCGGCCGCCGGCAGCGTCAGGAGGCCGGTGCCGGCGAGCCACAGCCACATGGAAAGCTCGGTCGATTCGGTGGCGCCGATATAGCGCTCGTACAGCGCCGCCGGGATGCCGCCGACGATCAAGGTCATGGTGGAGAACAAGAGCGACGAGGTGAACAGGAGCACGCTGATCGAGTCGGTGAAGAAGGCCGGCATCAGCACGAAGACGAACGGGAAGATGGCCCCGAGCCAGGGCGAGAAGATGCCGTTGATCATGGCGAACAGCATGATGGCAACGATATAGGGCTGCCTTCTCATGACGGCGTCACCCCGGCCGTGGGCGCCATGCCGATGGCGAACAGGAAGATGAGCAGCACCACGCGCGCCGCGAGCAGCCAGACCGCCGCGAACAGGAGCACCGCCATGTGCGGCACCGCCCGCGGCGTGACGAACGCCACGGCGCACACCACCGGATCGGTGATGCGCACGAAGGCGCGCCAGATGTAGTTCTTCGATTGGGCGTCGACCATGAATGCGAGCACAAAGCGGCCGACCACCGTGTACAGGAGCACGGACAAAATGAAATTCGGCAGGTGGAACCACCACTGGGTGAAGATGGCAGTCGAAAGGTTCACGGCGCGGCCTCGAAACAGGGTCGGATTGCGCCTGCTTTCAAGCACGGCGGCGGGAGAAAGAAAACCGCCTGCCGGAAATGCAGGCGGGGCCCCGAAGGGCCCCGCCGCCGATCTAGACCGAATTGCCCGGTCAGGTCTTTTCCTCGAGCACCGTGCGCCCGCGCGGCTTGCGGATCTCGTCGACGAAGACTCTGCATCTCCTTCGACGGCGCCTTGGTGAACAGGCTGACGACGTAGATGACCAGGAAGCCGAGCGGCATCCCCAACAGACCGCAGTTGATGTTGTTGAGGTCGAACCAACCAACCTTGTTGGCCAGCGGGTGGGCGAGTGTCGGCCAACTCTCCATGGCGTTCGGCAGTGCCATCGCTGCCGCGAGGTCGGGGATGATCGGCCTGCCGGTGACCGGATTGAGCAGCGACGTCATGCCGAAGTACTTCACGCCGATGCCGGGGTAGTACCGGGTGCAAACCAGGTAGAACAGGCAGAGGCCGAACCCGGCAATCATGCCGGAGATGGCCCCCGCCGTGGTCGCGCGCTTCCACCAGATGCCCATGACGAGCACCGGGAAGTTGCCAGCCATGGCGAGCGAGAACGCCCAGCCCACCATGGCGAGGATGTCGCCCGGTCTGGTCGATGCCAGGGCTGCCGAAGCCACGGCCACGAAGAACAGCAGCACCCGGGCCACGGTGAGCCGGCGCATCGTCGCCGCCTTCGGATCGATCATCTTGTAGTAGATGTCGTGGCTGAGGGCGTTGGCGATGGCGAGCAGGAGGCCGTCGGCGGTGGAAAGCGCCGCCGCCAGACCGCCGGCCGCGACCAGGCCCGAGATCACATACGGTAGGCCCGCAATCTCCGGCGTGGAGAGCACGATCACGTCCGTATTGATGACGAAGTCCTGCAGCCGCACGACGCCCGGGTGACCGGCGATCGCCTTACAGGCGGCGACGATCGCGTCGATGCTGGAGGCGTTCTTGCCGCAGATCTGGATCAGCCCGAGCTCGCCCCACGTGAACATCCAGGGGCGAACGGAAGCAACGTCTCTGCCGATGATGTTGGTATAGACCTCCAGCTTCGAGAACGCCGCGTAGGCCGGCGCCGAGAAGTAGAGCAGGAAGATGAAGAGCAGCGACCAGGCAACCGAATCCCGCGCTTCCTTCACCGAGGGAGTGGTGAAGTAGCGCATCAGGATGTGCGGCAGCGACGCCGTGCCGACCATCATGCAGAAGATGATGCCGAAGTAGTTCAGCGGGCTGTAGTTGATGAACGGCGCGACGTGCGCCTTGAGCGCACCGGCCGGGCAGCTTGCGGCCGTGCACAGCGTCGCAAGACCGCTTTGCAGCATCTGTCCTTCGCGGGCGGTGATTTCCGCGATCGCACGCCCGTAGGTGAGTTCCGGAATCGGGATGCCGTAGTGCATTGTTGACAGGATCACGATCGGCGTCAGGTACGCGACGATCAGCACGATGTACTGGGCGATCTGTGTCCAGGTCACCGCCCGCATGCCGCCGAGCATCGCGCAGAGCAGGATGCCGACGAGGCCGGCGAACACCGCGAGCTCGAACGGCATACCAAGGAAGCGCGATGCGATGAGGCCGGTGCCGTAGATCTGCGCCGTCACATACGTGAAGGAGCAGCAGACCAGCACGATGACGGCGAGGAAGCGCGCGAAGTTGCCGCCGAAGCGGAACGCCATGAAGTCCGGCACGGTGTAGGCGCCGAACTTGCGCAGGTACGGGCCGACCAGGATCGACACCAGCACGAAGCCGCCGGTCCAGCCGAGCACCCAGGCGATGCCGTCATAGCCGAGCAGGAAGAGCGATCCCGCCATACCGACGAAGCTCGCCGCCGACATCCAGTCGGCGCCCGTCGCCATGCCGTTGTAGAAGGCGGGGACGCGCCGGCCGGCGACGTAATATTCGGAAATCTGCGCCGTCCGCGTCGCGACGCCGATGATGGCGTAGACCGCAAGGGTGAAGAACACGAACAGATAGCCGAGGACCTTGTTGGGAACCCCGACCTGCTCGAGGATCGCGAGCAGCACGACGAAGGCGACGAAGCCGCCCGTATAGGTGCCGTACAGCCGGCCGAGTTGCTTATAAAAGGCGTCCGAGGCGCTAGTGGTTTGCGTAGCCATGATTTGATCCTCCCCTTACGCGTCGTCTTCGGCGTAGCCGAATTCTTTGTCGATCCGGTTCTGCTGCTTGGCGAACAGGAACAGCTGGACCACGAACACGATCAGCGAGCCCTGCGCGGCCATGTAGAAGCCGAGCGGAAAGCTGAGGATGGGAATGACGATCATATTGAGCTGTTTGACGAACATGTGGATGACGTAGCCGAAGAAGAACCACACCCCGAGATGGATGAGCATCAGGTTGGTCGTCTTCCGCCAATGCGCTTCTTGATTGGCTTTGGTGTCCGCTGGAGCCATGGAACGGTTGCCTCCCTTGTCATGAAGCCGACCGCACGGCATGCGGACGGGCTTCGAATGTGCGAGGGGAGCCAACGGCCATCGGTCGCGACACCCCCCATGCCGCCGTCCGTTCCCGATTCTTGTCGCCGGGTTAGGGACCGATAGGAAAAGCTACACTGCGGCTTGGCAGATGCTTATAAGACTTTCGACCAATCCCCCCTGGATTGTGCACTGAAAAGGTAGGCCTTCTCCTCTCGGCTGGGACGGCCGCAAGCGATTTCGACGTCCGGCAGGCGAAACGGTAGACAAAGGCGAATCGGGAAGAAGATGGTTCTGTTCGGTTTTTTTCGTCGCAAGCCACCCATTCAGGACACGAAGGCGCTCGCAGACTTCATCGACGCGCAGTCCGCCTTCCTCGTGCAAAAGGGCATGTACGACTACACCCAGGCCCGCGCCGGCCATTACACCAAGGTGCTGTTGAAGGAGCAGGACTTCATCGACGCCTTCGAGCGGTCACGCTGGCAGGCCTATCCGCTCGGCCTCGCGATGATCGGGGAAATGGCCGAAGGGGTGCTCTATCCGCATGCGCACGACCGGCGCGCGTTTTTCGAGGCGTTCCAGGCACTGATCTTGTCGGTGTTCGATCGGTATCCGGCGCCGCCTTTGATCGGACCCGGCCCATGGCAGGAGGCGCGCGGCGAGCTCGGTGCGCAAGCTCGGGCAGATCGGCATGCACCCGCCCAGAGAGGTCATCGATATTCCGGGAGCCTACGCGCAGCGCTATTTCGATCTGATGCCGTTTCACAAGGACGTCTTGCGACGCGGGACATGCCGACCGCGCGCAGCTATCTGCAGATCAACCTCATCAACATTCGCGACGAGCTGCTCAAGCGCGCCGACGCGCCGGCCCTGGTGCAGGCGCTGCGCGCCGGCACGGCGTGATGGCCACTTCGTTACGAGCGATTGGGCCGCGTACTCGCGCTTCAAGTTCTCGATCATCGCCAGGAAGCGGCGGAAGAACTTCTCCATGAAGCCGACGGCGCGATCGAGATCGGCGTCGCTCGGCGGCGTGAAGGCGGAGCGGGCGGCGAGCTCGGCCTCGACCTTGGCGAGGCGCGCCTGCAGGCGGGCGATCTCTTCTTCATAGGCGGCGCGTTCGTCGGCCACCGAGGTGCAGGTCCAGCCGGCCGCATCCTTCTTGCAGTGGGAAACGCGGCCGGTGCGGGTATCGAGGCGGAGCGTCCCGTCGGCGACCGGCGTCATGGTGAAGCGGCCGGCTTCGTTTTCCGCCGGCGCCTGCGCCAACGCCGGCGCGGCCAGACCAAGGGCGAGCAATACCGCGCAAACACGGATCATGGCGACCTCCTGCGAGCTCGTCGCAGGCTAGCCGCGACCTGCGGCAGGAGTGCGGCTACGCCGCCTTCTTGCCGGCGGCCGGATTGAAGCGGCCGTAGAAGGTCTCGCCCTTCTTGCGCCATGTCGCGGAGCAAGCGGCGGCGGCGCGAAGCGCGGGCCGTGCTTGCCCGCGAGCCGCTCGCAGAGCGCCACGAAATTCTTCACGCCCATGACGTCGATGTAGGAGAGCGTGCCGCCGGTGAACGGCGCGAAGCCGAAGCCGAGGATCGAGCCGACATCGGCGTCGCGCACGTCGGTGATCACGCCCTCCTCGACGCAGCGCGCGGTCTCGAGCGCCTGGATCACGAGGAAGCGCTGCTTCAGCTCGTCGACGTCGAAGGTCTCGGCCGGGCGCGGCTCGCCCGACGATCTCCACGCAGCCCGGGCCAGAGGCGTTTCGGCGCCTTCTCCGGATAATCGTAGAAGCCCTTGCCGTTCTTGCGGCCGAGGCGGCCGCGCTTGACGACCATCTCTTCGAGCAGCGCCTCCTGGCGCGGGTCGATCAGGTCGGCGCCGAGATCGGCCTTGGTCGCCTTCAGGATCTTCCAGGCGAGATCGACGGCGACCTCGTCGTTGAGCGACAGCGGCCCGACCGGCATGCCGGCCATGCGGCCGACGTTCTCGACCATCGCCGCGGGCACGCCTTCGGTCAGCATCAGGTGGCCTTCGCGGATGTAGGTGCCGACCACGCGCGAGGTGTAGAAGCCGCGCGAGTCGTTGACGACGATCGGCGTCTTCTGATCGCGCGCACGAAGTCGAGCGCGACGGCGAGCGCCTCGTCGCCGGTCTTCTTGCCCTTGATGATCTCGACCAGCATCATCCTCTCGACCGGCGAGAAGAAATGGATGCCGACGAAGCGCGTCGGGCGCTTGGACGATCTCGGCAAGCGAGGTGATCGGCAGCGTCGAGGTGTTGGAGCCGAAGATCGCGTCGTCGCCGAGCACGGCCTCCGCCTTGGCGATGACTTCGGCCTTGACCTTGCGGTCCTCGAACACCGCCTCGATGACGAGGTCGGCGTCGGCGATCTCGGCGTAATCGGGCGGTCGCCTTGATGCGGGCGAGCAGCGCGTCCGTGTCGGCGGGCTTGGCGCGGCCCTTCTTGACCTGGTCGGAGATGAGCTTGTCGGAAAGCGCCTTGCCCTTGTCGGCGGTCGCCTGGTCGCGGTCGACGAGCACGACCTCGATGCCGGCGCGGGCGGTGACGTAGGCGATGCCGGCGCCCATGAAGCCGGCGCCGAGGATGGCGACCTTCTTGAGCTTCGTCGGCGGCACGGAGGCCGGGCGGCGCGCGCCCTTGTTCAGCTCCTGCATCGAGACGAACAGCGAGCGGATCATCGCCGCCGCTTCGTTCGAGCGCAGGATCTTGGCGAAGTAGCGCGACTCGACGCGTAAGCGCCTGGTCGATGGGCAGCTGCAGCCCCTCGTAGACGCACTGCAGGATCGCGCGCGCGCGCCGGATAGTTGTCGTAGGTCTCGCGGCGATAGATCGCGTTCGCCGGCGGCCAGATCATCATGCCCGCCTTGCGAGTAGACCGGGCCGCCGGGCAGCTTGAAGCCGTCCTCGTCCCAGGGCTGCACGCCCTTGCCGCCGGCCTTGATCCAGGCCTTGGCGGTCTCGATCAGCTTGTCGGCGGGCACGACCTCGTCGATGAGCTTCATCGGCCTTGGCGCGATCGAGGCGGAGCTGGTCGCCGCGGAAGCAGGATCTGCAGCGCATCGCCCGCCGGCATCATGCGCGGCACGCGCTGCGTGCCGCCGGCGCCGGGGAACAGGCCGACCTTCACCTCGGGCAGACCGAGCCGGATCTTCTCGTTGTCGGCGGCGATGCGGTGGTGGCAGGCGAGCGCCAGCTCGAAGCGCGCCGCCGATGGCGGTGCCGTTGATCGCCGCGACCCGGGCTTGCCGCAGGTCTCCAGCTGCCGGTAGATGAGCGACAGCTGGCGCGACTCTCGAACAACCTGCGATCGCGCTTCGACCTCGCCCTTGGTCTTCACGGTCTCCGAGCACATGCGCCAGAGGCTCTCGAGCATGGTGAGGTCGGCGCCGCCGGAGAACGTTTCCTTGCCGGAGGTGACGACCGCGCCCTTGATCGCCGCATCCGTTTGCGACCTGCTCGACGATCTGGCCGAGCTCGTCGATGACCTCGGCGTTGAAGACGTTCATCGAGCGGCCCGGCATGTCCCAGGTGACGAGCGCGATGCCGTCGGCGTCGACGTCGAGCGTGAAGTTCTTGTAGGTCATGACGTTCCTCCGCGTCGCCGCCGGCTTCAGACCCGCTCGATGATCGTCGCCGTGCCCATGCCGGCGCCGATGCAGAGCGTGACCAGCGCCGTCTGCTTGTCGGTGCGCTCGAGCTCGTCGAGCACGGTGCCGAGGATCATCGCCGCCGGTGGCGCCGAGCGGATGGCCCATGGCGATGGCGCCGCCGTTGACGTTCACCTTGGCTCGGGTCGATGTCGAAGGCCTGCATGAAGCGCAGCACCACCGAGGCGAAGGCCTCGTTGATCTCGATAGAGTCGATGTCGGCGAGCTTCATGCCGGCTTTCTGTCAAGAGCGCGCTCGGTCACGTCGACCGGCCCGGTGAGCATGATCGCCGGCTCGGAGCCGATCGAGGCGAAGGCGCGGATCTTCGCGCGCGGCTTGAGGCCGGCGGCCTCGCCGCCTTCCTTCGAGCCGATCAGCACGGCCGCGGCGCCATCGACGATGCCCGACGAGTTGCCGGCGTGGTGCACGTGATTGATGTTCTCGACGTCCGGATGCGCCTGGATCGCCACCGCGTCGAAGCCGCCGAACTCGCCCATCTGCACGAACGACGGCTTCAGCTGCGCCAGCGACTGCATGTCGGTCGTGGGCCGCATGTGCTCGTCGCTGGTCGAGGATGGTGAGGCCGTTCACGTCGCGTCGACGGGACGACCGACTTCTTGAAGCGGCCTTCCTCCCAGGCCTTGGCCGCGCGCTTCTGGCTTTCGACCGCGTACGCGTCGACGTCGTCGCGCGAGAAACCGTACTTGGTGGCGATGAGATCGGCGGAGATGCCCTGCGGCATGAAGTAGGACTTGATCGCGATCGCCGGATCGATCGGCCAGGCGCCGCCCGAGGCGCCGATGCCGACGCGGCGACATGCGACTCGACGCCGCCGCCGATGGTCATGTCGTTCTCGCCGGACATGACTTGCGCCGCGGCGAAGTTCACGGCCTCGAGGCCCGAGGCGCAGAAGCGGTTGATCTGGATGCCCGGGCACCTCGTGCCGTAGTCGGCGGTGAGCGCCGCGGCGCGCGCGATGTCGCCGCCGGCTTCGCCCACCGGATCGACGCAGCCGAGCACGACGTCGTCGACCAGCATGGTGTCGAGTTTGTTGCGCTCCTTGATCGCCGACGAGCGCCTGGCGCGCGAGCTCGCAGCGCGGTGACCTCGTGCAGCGACGCCGTCTGCCTTGCCGCGTGCCGCGCGGCGTGCGGACGTGGTCGTAGATAAAGGCGTCGGTCATTCTCGACCTCCCGTTGCCGGTCTCTCGCTATGTAGGACGGAGGATGGTTCAGAATGCGTCCGCCGGCAGCGCCATCACGCTGTCGGCGCCGGCCTTGATGCGGGCGAGATGCGCGCGCCGTCTCCGGCAGCATGCGTTCCATGAAGAAGCGGCCGGTGACGAGCTTGGCGTCCATGCGCTGCGGCGGCGCCGTTGCCCTTGGCCTTCGCCTCGAGCGCAGCCTTGGCGATCTGTGCCCACATCAGGCCGAAGAGCGACCAGGCCGAAGAGGTGCATGTAGTCGTAGGAGCCGGCGCCGGCGTTGTCGGGCTTCGTCAGGCCGTTCTGCATGAACCAGATGGTGGCCTTCTGCAGGTGCGCCGAGCGCCGGCCTGCAGCGGCCGACGAAGGGCTTCATGCGCTCGTCGCCGTCGTTGTCCTTGATGAACTCGCTGACCTCGGCGAAGAAGGCCGATGACCGCGCGGCCGCCGTCCTTGCCGAGCTTGCGGCCGACGAGGTCGAGCGCCTGGATGCCGTTGGCGCCCTCGTAGATCATGGCGATGCGCGCATCGCGAACGAACTGCTCCATGCCGTGCTCGGCGATGTAGCCGTGGCCGCCGAACACCTGCTGCGCCAGCACCGTGTTGTCGAAGCCGTGGTCGGTGAGCAAGCCTTTCATCACCGGCGTCAGCAGGCCCATGTAGTCGTCGGCCGCCTGGCGCGACTTCTCGTCGTCGGAGCGACGTGCGATGTCGCCGCTGCAGCGCCGTCCAGAAGCATGAAGCGCGCGCGCCGCCTCGTTGAAGGCGCGCATGGTCATCAGCATGCGGCGGATGTCGGGATGCACGATGATGGGGTCGGCCGGCTTGTCCGGGTACTTCGGGCCGGTGAGCGAGCGGCCCTGCAGGCGCTCGTTCGCGTAGCTGCACGGCGTTCTGGTAGGCGACCTCCGACAGCGACAGGCCCTGGATGCCGACGCCGAGGCGCGCCTCGTTCATCATCGTGAACATGGCGCGGAGGCCGTGGTTCGCCTCGCCGACCAGCCAGCCGGTGGCGCTGTCGTAGTTCATGACGCAGGTCGAGTTGCCGTGGATGCCCATCTTCTCTTCGATGGAGCCGCAGGAGACGCCGTTCCGCTGCGCCGAGCGGTGCCGTCGGCGTTGACAGTGAACTTCGGCACGACGAAAAGCGAGATGCCCTTGATGCCCTCGGGCGCGCCTTCGATGCGCGCCAGCACCAGGTGGACGATGTTGTCGGCGAGGTCGTGCTCGCCGGCGGAGATGAAGATCTTCGTGCCGGTGATCTTGTAGGTGCCGTCGGGCTGCGGCACGGCCTTGGTGCGGATCAGGCCGAGGTCGGTGCCGCACTGCGGCTCGGTGAGGTTCATCGTGCCGGTCCACTCGCCGCTGACCATCTTCGGCAGATAGGTCTTCTTCTGCTCGTCGCTGCCGTGCGATGGAGAGCGAGCGCGCGGCGCCCTGTGACAGACCCGGATACATGGCGAAGGCCATGTTGGCCGAGGTGACGTATTCGTTCATGGCGGCGGCGACGACGTAGGGCAGGCCCTGGCCGCCGTACTCCGGGTTCGGCGGAAAGGCCGATCCAGCCGCCGTCGGCCATCGCGCGATAGGCTTCCTTGAAGCCCTTCGGCGTCGTCACCGAGCCGTCGGGATGGCGCGTGCAGCCCTCGATGTCGCCGACGCGGTTGAGCGGTGCGAGCACCTCCTCGCAGAACTTGCCGCCCTCGCCGAGCATGGCGTCGACCATCTCCGGCGTCGCCTCGGCGAAGCCGGGCAGATTGTTGTAGCGCTCGACGTGGAAGACGTCGTTGAGGAGGAACAGCGAGTCCTCCACCGGGGCTTTGTACGTCGGCATGTTCGGTCTCCCGATGCGGGCGGGCGTTAAGCGCCGCGCGTCGCCAGTCTGTCCATGACGCAGCGGCTCGCGCGCTCGAGCTCGGCGATCGCCCGGTCGATGTCGCTCCGCTGCCGCTGCAAACGGTCGATTTGTTCGAGGAAGCGGGCGTGGGCGACCTTCAATTGGGTCTCTTGCCCGTCGCCGAGATCGTAGAGATCGAGCATCGCACGGATCTCCTCCAGCGAGAAGCCGACGCTCTTGCCCATGACCGCGAGCTTGAGGCGCACCCAGTCGCGCCGGCTGTAGACGCGCTCCTGGCCTTGCCGCTCCGGCGTCAAAAGTCCCCGCTCTTCGTAGAAGCGCAACGTGCGCGAGGTGACGCCGAACTCGCGGGTGAGGTCGCGGATGGTGAAGGTCTGTTGCGGGTCGGCGGCGGCGGTGCCATCGAGCGCGAAGCCCAACGCAAGATCAGGCGGCGCCACATGGCGCCGGATCGGCACGCGCTCTGGTTCTCTCCGCATGGACCGCTCCGTGATCGAGCGGAATACCTACCTCTAGTTTACGTAAACGTCAACCGAGTTCTTAACAGGTCAGTTCAACAGAACCGGGCGCGAATCGCATAGACGTTAACGGAATTAACCGGCCATTAACCATGGCCGGGAAGAGTCAGCGTCGCCTGGGCGTCGCAAACCGCGCCGCCAAATTATTCAACGTGGCTGTCGCGAGGCGGATTCACCCATGAGCGCCAGCGTTCCTTGGAGTGTCAACGCGGTTGAAGAGGAAACGTGGGCGGCAGCGCGCGATGCCGCGCGGCGCTCCGGCATGTCGGTGGGCGAATGGCTGGAAGCGGCCATCCGCGAGAACGCCGAAGACACGCGCTACCGGCGCGGCCGCCGCCGCGTGGCGCCGCCGCCTCCGCCGGCCAACGACGACCGGCTTGAGGACATCGCCGAGCAGCTCGATGCGCTGATCGGGCTCGCGCCAAATCTGGCGCAGTCGAGCGAGCAATCGGCCCGCGCCAACGCCGGCATCCATCGCTCGCTCAACGCGCTCAACGAGCGCATCGAATCCCTGATGGCGGGCGTGCGCACCGAGCCGAAAGTGCCGGTGCAACTGCAGACGGCGATCGAGCGCCTCGACCGGCGCCTGGAGGCGCTGCTCACCGTCGAGCCGGTGCCGGCGCAGACGCCGCCGGAAGTCGAGCGCAAGCTCTCCGACATCGCGCGCAGCGTCGACACGATCAAAGGCCGCATGGAGCGCGAGCTGCAGGCGCTGGCGAACGAGCGCGCGATCGCCCCGACCTCGCCGGAGGTGGAGCGCAAGCTCGCCGACATCGCCCGCAACGTCGACACGATCAAGGGCCGCATGGAGCGCGAACTACAGGAGTTCGCGAGCGATCGGTCGGCCCCCTCGCCGGAAGTCGAGCGCAAGCTCGCCGACATCACCCGCAACGTCGACACGATCAGAGCGCGCATGGAGCGCGAGCTAGAGGAGCTCGCGAACGAGCGGGCGGTTACCTCGCCGGAGGTGGAGCGCAAGCTTTCCGACATCGCCCGTAACGTCGAGACGATCCGAGGCCGCATGGAGCGCGAGCTAGAAGAGCTCGCCATCGAGCGGACGGTTCCCTCGCCGGAGGTGGAGCGCAAGCTCTCCGACATCGCCCGCAACGTCGACACGATCAAAGCCCGCATGGACCGCGAGCTAGAGGCACTCGCGAGCGAGCGCGCGGTTGCCCCGGCCTCGCCGGAGGTGGAGCGCAAGCTCGCCGACATCGCCGGCAGCATCGACACGATCAAAGGCCGCATGGAGCAGGAGCTGTACGCGCTCGCCAACGAGCGCACGTCGGCGGCGCTCTCGCCGGAAGTGGAGAGCAAGCTCTCCGAAATCGTGAGCAACCTCGAAACCATGAACAAGCGGCTCGAGGAAACCGAGCGCGCCGCGGCGGCGACGCCGCCGGCTTCCATCGCCGAGCTCGACGCTGCCGTCGCCGAGATCACCATGCACCAGTCGACGCTCGACGGCGACGAGCCCAGCCCCGACCTGCAGCGCCGCTTCGCCGCGATCCAGGCTAGCCTCGAGCAGAGCCGGCGCGAGAGCCAGCTCTCCGAGCTCGAGCAGCAATTCCGCACCATGATCGACGAGGTGCACGCGCTGCGCCGCGACAGCGTGCCGAACGAAGGCGTCGAGGCGTTGCGCCAGGAGATCGCCGATCTGTCGCACAAGCTTTCCGACGTGGCGCCGCGCCGCTCGCTCGAGGCGCTGGAGCAGGCGATGGACGCCTTGGCGCAACGCATCGACCGCACCGGCGTTGCCGGAAACGACAACCTGGCGCAGATCGTCGACGCGCTGAAGCTCATCCGCGAAGCGCTCTCCGAGGTGCAACCGGCGGAAAACTTCGCCGCGGTGGAGCGCGATCTGCTTTCGCTGTCCACCAAGCTCGACGCGCTCGGCACAAAGGGCGTCGATCATCTGACCGTCTCACGCCTGCAATCGGAGGCGTCGGAGATCCGCCAGGTATTGGCCAACGCGCTGCCGAGCGACGCGCTCAAGTCGCTGGTGGAGCAGATCGAGATCCTGGTCTCCAAGTTCGAGGAGGTGGCGACCAACGGCGACGCCACCGTGCGCGACCTCGTCGGCGGGCTCGAGCGGCGCATCGAAGGACTCGCCGGGCAGCTGGAGAACGCGGCGCAGAACACGCCCAGCACGGACGTGCTGACGGCCATCGGTACGCGCATCGACACCCTGCAGCGCGCCTTCGAGCGTAGCGGCGGGCGGGAGAATAGCAGCCTTGAGCCGCTGTTGCAGACGATCGCCGACAAGTTCGACAGCGCCGAGGCCCGCCTCGGCAATCTCGACGTCATCGAGCGCGAGCTGAACGAGCTTTCCAGCGGCCTGCGCGAGGTGCGCGGATCGGTGGCGGAAGCCGCCGAGCACGCGGCGCGCTCCGCGGTGCGCGAGCTTGCGGCGGGCGCCGTGGCGGCGAGGCCGACACCGCGACCGGTCGCGACGCCAGAAGCGATGCCGGCGGCGGTCGCTCGCACGCCGCTCGTCCAGCCCTTGGACATTTCAGCTCCCCCGCCCGCCATGGTGGAGCCGCGGCCGCGCCCGGCGCCGCCGGTCGAGCGGCCGGCCGCGGTCGACGGCGAGCTTCCCGCCGATTTCCCCCTCGAACCGGGCTCGGGCAGCCCGCGCGCCCGCGGCGCGCAGAGTGCCGCCGAACGCGTCGCCCTTTCGGAAGCCGCACTTGGCGCCTTCGCGCCAGCCAAGCCCACGCCAACCGACGCGCGCGCCACCGACTTCATCGCCGCGGCGCGCCGCGCCGCCCAGGCGGCGAACGCGGAGACGGCGCGGGTGGCGGAAGACAAGCCCGCCGAGGCAAGCCTGCCTGCGTTCCTCAGCAAGATGAACCCGAAGACGACGCGCACGGTCGCCATCGGGCTTGCCAGCATGCTCGTGATCTACGGCGCCATCCGCTACTACGACGTGATCCTGCCCTCGCTCTTCACCTCCACCGCCAAGACCGGCAAGGTGGGCGAGATCGCGCCGCAAGCGAAGATCACCCCATCGGCCCCGCAGGCGAACCTGCTGGAGCCGATGCCCATCGCCAGGCCCGGTGAGCCGGAGCCCGAGCCGAAGCTGCAGGCGCGCGCCGAAGAACGCGACTTCGGCGCCCCGCCCGCCGGCATGCTGGCGTCGCAGCCGCCTCTTACGCCACCGCCGGCCGCCCGCGTCATCGATCCGGAGGAGACCGGCTCCACCACGCCGCTGCCCCCGCCCGCTCCCGCCGCGAAACTAACCGCGGCGCCGCCCGCCGCCACCTTCACCGGCGCGCCCGGGGAGCTTCCCGCCACCATCGGTCCCGCTTCGCTGCGCACCGCGGCACTCGCCGGCGATGCGGCCGCGGCCTACGAGATCGGGGCCCGCTGGTTCGAAGGCCGCGGCGTGGCGCCGAGCGGCGAGCAGGCGCAGCGCTGGTTCGAGCAGGCGGTGGCCAAGGGCTCCATTCACGCCGCCTACCGCCTCGGCAGCATGCACGAGAAGGGCCAGGGCATTCCCAAGAACTTGAACGAGGCGCGGCGCCTCTACCTCATGGCGGCGGAAGCCGGCCACGCCAAGGCGATGCATAATCTTGCCGTGCTCCACGCCGAAGGCATCGACGGCAAACCCGACATGCGCGCCGCCGCCCGCTGGTTCCGCCTCGGCGCCGACCGCGGCGTGCGCGACAGCCAGTACAATCTCGGCGTCATGTACGCGCGCGGCGCCGGCGTCACGCAGAATCTCGCCGAGTCCTACCGCTGGTTCGCGCTCGCGGCGATAGAGGGGGATCTCGAGGCCGGCAAGAAACGCGACGACGTCGCCGGGCGGCTCGACGCCCAGTCCCTGGTCGCGGCCAAGCTCGCGGTGCAGACGTGGAACGCAACACCGCTCGACGCGACGGTTAACGACGTGCAGATCAAAGCGGAGTGGCAGAAGGCCGCCGAGACGGCCCCCGGCCCCCGCAAGAAATCGACGAAAAACTGAACATCGCCAAGCTTTTGATTGACAAACGGCCGACGGCGGCGTGTTGATGCCGCGTGAGCGCGCGGGGTCGCGCGCGCGGTTCTTGTTTCGCGGATTGTCGCCCCGTGCCGATCTACCTTCCGATCGCCGAGCTGCCGGTCAACGCACTTCTCATCCTCGGCCTCGGCGTCGCGGTCGGATTCATCTCGGGCATGTTCGGCGTCGGCGGCGGCTTCCTGATGACGCCGCTTCTCATCCTCACCGGCATCCCGCCGGCGGTGGCGGTGGCGAGCGTGCCCAGCCACATGGCGGCGTCCTCGTTCTCGGGGGCGATCTCGTATTGGCGCAAGCGCCTGATCGATTTCAGCCTCGGGCTCGTGCTCCTCTCCGGCGCGCTAGCGGGGACAGCGGCCGGCGTATGGGCGTTCTCGCTGCTGCGGCGCTACGGCCAACTCGATCTCGTGGTCGAGCTATCCTACATGATCATGCTCGGCATCGTCGGCTCGCTCATGCTGATCGAGAGCGCGCGCGCCATGATCCGCTCCTACCGCGGGGCGCCGGCCTACGTGCGCCGGCCCGGCACCCACGCCTGGTTCCACTACCTGCCGCTCAAGCTTCGCTTCCGCCAATCGCGCATCTACGTCTCGGCGCTGCCGGTGACGGTCATCGGCTTCGTGGTCGGCTTCCTCGGCGCCATCATGGGCGTGGGCGGCGGCTTCCTCCTCATCCCGGCGCTGATCTACCTCATGCGGGTGCCGACCACCGTGTCGGTGGCGACCTCGCTGTTCCTCACCCTCATCACCATGCTGGCGGCGACGGTGCTGCACGCGATCGAGAACCGCACCGTCGACATCATGCTCGCCTTCATCCTGATGACCGGGGGCGTGCTTGGGGCGCAGTTCGGCGTGCGCGCGGGACAGGCGGTGCGCGCCGAGCAGCTCAGGCTCCTGCTCGCGATCCTGGTGATGGGCGTCGGCGTGCGCGTCGGCATCGACCTCATAACCACGCCCGCCGATCCCTATTCGGTGATCACCAACGAGGCGGTCGAATGATCCGCCGCTGGCTGCCGACCTTGATCGCCGCAGCGGCGCTCGCCGCGGCCACGCCGGCGGACGCCGAACGGCTGGTCACGTCGGTGTCGACCTACCGGGTGCTCATCAACTCCACCTTCACCGGCACCGAGCTCGTGCTGTTCGGCGCGATCGAGCTCGACGAGAACTCGGCGGCGCGGCCGAACGGCTACGGCGTGGTTGTCACGGTGCGCGGGCCCCCCGACTCGTTCATCACACGGCGCAAGGAGCGGGTGCTGGGCCTGTGGATCAACACCGACTTCCGCCAGTTCGTCGATGTGCCCTCGTATCTCGCGGTGCTCACCAACCGCCCGCTTGCCGAGCTCGGACCGCCGGACCAGTTGCGCCGCCTGCGCATCGGCCTCGTGAACAACACGCTGACCCAGCGCGTCGGCTCCGACTTCGCCGACGTGGTGCCGCAGGATCCGTTCCGCGCCGCCTTCCTCCGGGTGAAGGCCAACGAGGGCCTGTTCCGCGAGCAGACCAACGGCGTCACCTTCCTGACCCCGACCCTGTTCCGCGCCACGGTGCCGATCCCCGGCATCGCGCCGATCGGCGGCTACGAGGTGGAGACCATCCTGGTGGCCGACGGGCAGCTGCTCGCGCGCGAGCAGACCGCGATCGAGGTGGTGAAGACGGGCCTCGAATTTTCGCTGGCCCAGGCGGCGCATGAAAACCGCCTGATGTACGGCCTCGCCACGGCGCTGCTCGCGCTCGCTACCGGCCTTGCCGGGAGCCTGTTGTTCGGCCGCGACTGAGCACCGCCGCGAGACCCGCCACGGGACTTCCCCTCTCGCTGCGGGTGGAGACAACCGCGAGGTGCCGGAGCGCAAGGCCGGCGGCGCCCGCGGCGTTGCGCAGGTCCTCTTCGCTGTGGGCGTAGCGCAGGCCCTGGCCGAGCGCGGGCCCGCCTTCGCCATGCTCCAGCGTGAATGCGAGCAGTCCCTCCGGCGCGAGCAGCCGCGCTGCCGCCGCCAGCACCGGCCTGAGATCGGGGAAATAGACCAGCACGTCAGCGGCAACGATGAGATCGAAGGCCGCCGTTTCGCCCGCGAGAAAATCCAACAGATCGGCCGCGATCAGCCGGTCGTAAAGGCCCTTGGCTTTTGCCGCGGCGAGCATGGCCGGCGATAGGTCCACGCCCACGAGCTCGCCGGCGCGCGGCCGGATCGCCTCGCCCATCAAGCCGGTGCCGCAGCCGAGATCGAGCACGCGATCGAAGCGGGTCGCGCCCGCCACCGCGTCGACGGCGCCAAGCAGCACCGCTGGTCCGCGATAGGAAAGATGGTCGACGAGCTCGCGGTCGAAGCGGGGCGCGTACTGGTCGAACAGCGCGCGCACGTAAGCAGGCGGCATGGCGGCGGGTGTCTCCGCGCCGAGGCGGGTGAGGCGCAGGCTCGCGCCGAGCCGGTCGTGCGGATCGAGCGCCAGCGCGCGGCGGAAAGCGCCGGCGGCTTGGTCCAGCGCGCCCGATCGCTCGCAGGCCTCGCCGAGCGCGAACCAGGCGGCGAGAAAGTCCGGCGCCTGCGCGGTGGTCTCGGCGAGCAGCGCCGCGGCGGCTGCGGCCTCCCCTTGATCAAGGAGCCCGCGCGCCCATTCGAGCCGCCGGTCGAGCAGCGGATCGCCGGAGGAGAGCGGCAGCGGCATCGAGCGCATGGACGCGGCTATACTCTCGGGCTTGCCGCCGTGCTAGAGCAACGCCCGCGAGAGCAACCATGGCCAACGGAAAAACCGATCGCTTCCTGGGAGGATCGCCGCTCGCCGTGCTGGCGCGGCTCGTGCTGCTGTCGATCCTGATCGGCGTGGTGCTGTCGGCGCTCGGCGTCGACTCTGTGGAACTTCTTGCCCACGCTCGAGCGCATGATCCGCCGCGTCCTCGACATGGGCTGGGAGGCGTTCGCGTGGCTGTGGCGCTACTTCGTGCTCGGCGCGATCGTGGTGATCCCGATCTGGCTGATCGTGCGCCTGACGCGCAGCAGGCGCGAGCGGCCCTAGCTCACAATCCGGACGAGGCGGCGAGCGAGGCGGCGTCGGCACCGACGGCCGCCTTTAGCGAAGTGCGGCCGCCGCGCAGGCGGTCGAGCAATCCGGATTTGATCTCCCCCACCAATCCGAAACCGCGGTGGACGAGCCCGGTGTAGAGCTGCACCAGCGCGGCGCCGGCGCGGATCTTGGCCCAGGCGGCCTCGGCGGAATCGACGCCGCCGACGCCGATGAGGGGAAACGCGCCTTCGACCCGCAGATACGTCTCGGCGAGCATGCGCGTGGAGAGCTGAAACAGCGGCCGGCCGGAGAGCCCGCCCTGCTCGCCCGCCGCCGGCGACCGCAGGTCGCGCGGCCGCGTCACCGTGGTGTTGGACACGATCATGCCGTCGATCTTGCGGGCGCGGGCGACCGCGACGATGTCGTCGAGCTCGGCAAGCGTCACATCCGGCGCGATCTTCAGCAGCAAGGGTTTGCCCGCCGCCGCCCGGTCGCGCGCCTCGATGGCGCGGGCGAGGAGCTCGTCGAGCGCGCCGCGCGCCTGCAGGTCGCGCAGGCCCGGCGTGTTGGGCGAGGAGACGTTGATCGCGAGGTAGCTCGCGAGCGGCGCGAAGATTTCGATGCCGGCCACGTAGTCGGCGATGCGGTCGGCGGCATCGCGGTTGGCGCCGATGTTGACGCCGACGATGCCGGCGCGGCCGCGCGCCCCGAGCCGGGCGCGGGCAGCGGCGAAGCCGTCGTTGTTGAAACCGAGGCGGTTGATTAGGCCCTGATCGGCGTCGAGGCGGAAGAGACGCGGCAGCGGGTTGCCCGCCTGCGGCCGCGGCGTCAGGGTGCCCACCTCGGCGAAGCCGAAGCCGAGCCTGAGCGCCGCATCGGGCACCTCGGCGTTCTTGTCGAAGCCGGGGGCGAGCCCAACCGGGTTGGGGAAACGGAGCCCGAAGGCCTCCGCGGCGAGCTTGGGATCGTCGGCGGCCGGGGCCGGTAGCGGCATGAGCGCGAGCGCCCGCAACGCCAGGCGATGCGCCAGCTCAGGGTCGAGGCGGCGGGCGAGCGGCAGCGCCAGATCGATCAAGGGGGTCACGGCGCGCGGGAAGCTATCGGCAGGCTCGGCCGGCGGCAAGGGACACGCGGCGCTTGCATTTTCGCCGCGGGCGCAGCGAAAAGTGTCTGGACGGCAGGCTTTCGGCGATTTATTCCTAGGAATTGGATAATAGTCGAACCGGGGAGGCGCCGATGGCCAAGATGTTGTCGCATTCGCAGGTGTGGGGGGCGCTCGACCGCCTCGCCGCGCGCTACAGTCTATCGGCGTCGGGGCTCGCCAAGAAGGCGGGGCTCGACCCCACCTCGTTCAACAAGTCGAAGCGCATTACCCCGGAGGGCCGCCCGCGCTGGCCGTCGACGGAATCGGTCGCCAAGGTGCTGGACTCCACCGGCGCCTCGATCGACGAGTTCGTGTCGCTGCTCAATGCCCGGAGCGGCAAGGCGCCGGTGCGCCCGGTGCCGCTGATCGGCTTTGCGGAAGCCGGCGACGGCGGCTATTTCGACGACGGCGGCTTCCCCGTGGGCTCGGGCTGGGACGAGATCCCCTTCCCCAGCGTCGACGACGAGCACGCCTACGCGCTTGAGGTCTCGGGCAACTCCATGGAGCCGCTCTACCGCAAGGGCGACATCCTGGTGATCTCGCCGGCGGCACCGTTACGCAAGGGCGACCGGGTGGTGATCAAGACCAAGGACGGCGAGATCCTCGCCAAGGAGCTGAAGCGCAAGACCGCGAAGCTCGTGGAGGTGCGCTCGCTCAACCCGGCGCACAAGGACCGCTCGATGCCGACCTCGGACGTGGAGTGGATCGCTCGCATCGTTTGGGCGAGCCAGTGACGCGCTAGCTCGACCGCGCCAGCGCCCCGTCGATCATCGCGACGGTGTTCGCCAAGCCGTAGACCGCGACGAAAGAGCCGAAGCGCGGTCCTTTCTCCTGGCCGAGCAGGACCTGGTAGAGCATGTTGAACCAGTCGAGCGAGACGCCGGGCTTGCCGTCCTTGCTCTTGCCCTTGCCGCTCTTGTCGAGGAACGGCTCGCGCCGGCCGATCTCGTAGACCACATCCTGGATCGCCTCGGCCGTGGCATCCTCGGGCAATTGCGCGAGCGCATCGCGCAGATCAATGAGCGCCGCGCGCTCCGTATCGGTGGGCTTGCGGAACTTCTTCGCCGGCAGCACGAAGTCGCGGAAGTAGTGGATGGCGTAGCCGACGAGCGCATCAAGCTCGGGATGCGTCGCGGGCGTGACACCTGGCCGGTAGCGGCCGATGAAGCCCCACAGCGTTTCGGCGTTCTCCGCGTTCGACGAGGAGACGAGGGTCAACAGCATCTGGAAGGTGACTGGCATGTCGGCCTTGGGCGGGTCGCCGGCATGGATGTGCCACACCGGGTTGCCCAGACGCTGCTTCCAGTCCTGGCGCGCGTAGCCGGAAAGGTGCTGCTGGTACTCGTCGACGGTGCGCGGGATCACATCGAAGTAAAGGCGCTTCGCCGCCTTCGGCTCGCGATACATGAACAGCGACAGACTCTCCGGGCTCGCGTAGCGCAGCCACTCGTCGATGGTGAGCCCGTTGCCCTTGGACTTGGAGATCTTCTCGCCCTTCTCGTCGAGGAAGAGCTCGTAGTTGAAGCCTTCCGGCGGGCTGCCGCCGAGGGCGCGGACGATCTCGCCGGAGAGCTTGACCGAGTCGATCAAGTCCTTGCCCGCCATCTCATAATCGACCCCGAGCGCCAGCCAGCGCATGGCCCAGTCGGGCTTCCACTGCAGCTTGACGCGGCCGCCGGTGACCGGCGTCGTCACGCGCTCGCCGGCGTCCTCGTAGGTGATGGTGCCGGCTTTAACGTCGTGCGCCACCACCGGCACCTGCAGCACGACGCCGGTCTTCGGCGAGATCGGCAGGAACGGCGAATAGCTCTGCGCCCGCTCCTCCCGCAGCGACGGCAGCATGATCGCCATCACTTTCTCGTAGCGGGCGAGCACGTTGAGCAGCGCCTGGTCGAAGCGGCCGGAGGTGTAACACTCCGTCGACGAGAGGAACTCGTAGTCGAAGTCGAAATGGTCGAGGAAGGCGCGCAGTCGCGCGTTGTTGTGGGCGCCGAAGCTATCGTGCGTGCCGAACGGGTCGGGCACGCGGGTGAGGGGCTTACCCAGGTGCTCGGCCAGCATGTCCTTGTTCGGCACGTTGTCCGGCACCTTGCGCAGGCCATCCATGTCGTCGGAGAAGGCCACGAGCCGCGTCTTGATCTTGTCGTCGGTGAGCACGCGGAACGCGTGCCGCACCATGGTGGTGCGCGCTACCTCGCCGAAGGTGCCGATGTGCGGCAGCCCGGACGGGCCGTAGCCGGTCTCGAAGATGACTTCTTCTTTGGGCGCACGCTTGAGCCGCGCCACGATCTTGCGCGCCTCCTCGAACGGCCAGGCGCCAGACTTCTCGGCGAAGTCGCGCAACTCGCCGGCGGGCAATGCCGCTTCGTTCATGGGCGATCCCCTGCCACGCCTCAATAGAAGCCGAGCGGGAAATAACGCAAGTAGAGATCGGTGTAGGCGCCCTTCTCCCACAGGCGGAACAGCGCATAGTCGAGCGCGCGGCGGAGCGCGTCGTTACCGCGCTTGACCGCGATGCCGACGCCCTCGCCGAAGTAGCGGCTCTCTACGAACGGCCCGCCCTTGAAGGCGCAGCAGTTGGCGGACGCGGTGCCGTTCAGCCAGAACGCCAGCATGACGCCGTCGCCGAACATGAGCTCGGCGTCGCCCTTCTGCACGGCGGCGAGTGCCGCCTCGGCGTTGGGTAGGCTCTGGATCGCAGTCTCGGCGAAGAAATCGCGCAGATACGCCTCGTGCGCGCTGCCGGCGACGACGGCGATGCGCTTGCCGGCGACGGTCTCCGGCGCCACCTCGTCGAGGGCAAGGTCGCGGCGGCCGACAAAGCGCGCCGGGGCGCGCAGGTAGCGGTCGGTGAAATCGACCTGGGCGCGGGTGGCCGGCGTGATGGCGAGCGAGGCAATGATGGCGTCGCCGCGGCCCTCGTCGAGGGCGGGAATGAGCGTATCGAAGCGGCGCACCTGGACGGTGCAGGTGAGGTTGAGCTCACTGCAGATGGCGCGCGCGAGGTCGACGTTGAAGCCGATGGGCGTGCCGTCGGCGCCCTTGAAGTTGAAGGGCGGATAGTCCTCCTCGGTGAGGAAGCGGAGCGTGGTGAGGCGGCCGAGGTCCGGGCGCTCCGGCCGGCGCTTGGGATCCCAGAAGCCGGGCACGAACACCGTCGCGCCCTGTGCAGCCGCGGCCCCGGCAAGGAGGGGCGCGAGCAGGCAAAGGGCCACGGACAGCGCCGCGGCGCGCGCGGGAATCGTCTTCACGGACAATATCATACGAGTAGTTGGGGCTTTCGCGGGGCGGCGACTTTCGCTTCGCGCGTCATATTTGTAAATTACTCGTACAAGTTGTTTGGGCGGCAGCAGGCAAATAATGCGCGTATCGGGGGCTCTGGACGGCCGCACGCCTGCAGCCGTCCTGCAGGTTGGGCGCGCGGCTCCGCCGCGGCCGCGGGACGCGTCCACCGCCGCGGCGGCCGAGGCGGCGCCGTTGCCGTTCGAGCTCGGCGCGCTCGCGGGGGTCGTCGACGCGGCCCTGCTCGAAGCGGCAGCGCGGCGGGCGGAACGCCTCGGCGTCGGCGGCGACGAGGTGCTGCGTGCTCACAACATCGTCTCGGCCGACGTGCTGGTGGCGGCGCTCGCCAAGCATCTCGGCCTCGCAATCGATACGCTCGACGACGGTCCGCCGCCGGAAACCGCCCGGCTGCTCGAGGCCCTGCGCACCGGCACGTTGCTGCGTGGCCTGCCCGGCCAACCGTTCATGCTGACGGTGGCGCCGCGTGGTCTCGCGGTGCGTCGCCTCGCCACGCGGATCGAACAGGAACCGGGGTTGCGCTCGCAGCTGCGCATCGCGGCGCCCGAGCAGCTCACCGGCTACGTACGGCAGGCGGGCGCCACGGAGCTCGCGCGCGACGCCGTCCTCGGCCTCGCCGAGAAGCATCCGGAGCTTTCCGCCGCGATGCGCCGCCGGATCGGCCGCCGCGTGTTCGCGCTGACCATCGCCGCCGCGGCGCTGGCGGCGGTGACGAGCGCCGAAGCGCTGCTGATGGCGCTGGAGGTTATGTTCGCTTTCGTGTTCCTCGCCGGCATCACGCTCCGGCTCAATTCCTGCATGATCGCAAAGCTTTCCGCCGAGCCCCCCAAACTCGCGCTGCGCCATCTGCCCGTCTACACGATCGTAGTCCCGCTCTACGGCGAGGCGCACATGGTGCCGCGCCTCGTCGCCGCCCTCGAACGGCTCGACTACCCGCGCGAGAAGCTCGACATCAAGCTCGTGGTCGAAGCTGACGATGCGCCGACACGGACGGCGGTCGCGCCCTACACCGCGCGCGCTCCGTTCGAGGAGATCGTGGCGCCGCTCGCCGGGCCGCGCACCAAGCCGAAGGCGCTCGCCGCCGCGCTGCCGTTCGCGCGCGGTTCGTTCCTCGTGGTCTACGACGCGGAGGACGAACCGGAGCCCGACCAGCTCAAGGTCGCCGTCGCCGCCTTCGGCAAGGACCCGGCGCTCGCCTGCGTGCAGGCGGGGCTCGCCATCGACAATGCCGGCGACAACTGGCTGACGCGGCACTTCGCGGCGGAATACGCCGGGCTGTTCCAGGTATTCCTGCCGGCGCTCGCCGATCTCCGCCTGCCCTTGCCGCTCGGCGGCACTTCCAACCACTTCCGCACCGACGTGCTGCGGCGCGTAGGCGGCTGGGATCCCTTTAACGTGACGGAAGACGCCGATCTGGGCATCCGCCTCGCCCGCTTCGGCTACCGCACGGGCGTCATCGCCTCCACCACGTGGGAAGAAGCACCGGCCCGCTTCGAGCCCTGGCTCCGGCAGCGTACGCGCTGGTTCAAGGGTTGGCTGCAGACCTGGGCGGTGCATATGCGCCGTCCCTTCCGGCTCTACCGGGAACTCGGCGCCGGCGGCTTCGCCGCCTTCCAGCTTACGGTCGGCGGCACGGCGCTGGCGGCGCTGGTGCATCCGTTCTTCCTCGCGCTGCTGGTCGCCGATTTCCTCAATGGCACGCTCGCCATCGCGAGCGCGAGCCTGTTCCTCACGCTGCAAAAGGGCGTCGCGCTGACCACGCTGCTCTCGGGCTACGTCGCTTCCGCCCTGCTCGGGCTCGTCGGCCTCGCCCGCCGCGGCATGCTGCGAAACGCCTGGGTTCTGCTGACGATCCCGCTCTACTGGCTACTGCTTTCCCTCGCCGCCTGGCGGGCACTCTTCCAACTCATCACCGCGCCGCATCGCTGGGAAAAGACCGAGCACGGCGGCGCCCGCACGTCGCTGCGCGCGCGCCTGCGGCAGCGCGGGCCGGTGATGACGCCGATGCCGCGCCAACCGCCGTATCGCGTTGACGTCAACCCTTGATCTCGAACACCACCTCGCCCGACACCGGATCGGGCTCGGCAACGCCCTACAGGCGCCGACGCAGGTCGGCGACGGCCTCGTCGGCGGTGCGCTTCAGGTTGAACGGCGCGACGAAGCGGCCGTCCTTGTCCATCAGATAGACGATGGCGCTGTGGTCCATGGTGTAGCCGCCGCCGTCGAGCGGCACCTTCTTGGCGTAGACGCGATAGGTCTTCTCCACCTCGGCGATCTCCTGCGGCGTGCCGGTGAGGCCGGAGATGCGCGGGTGGAAGCTCGACAGATACTCCTTGAGCTTCTCGGGGGTGTCGCGCTCGGGGTCGACGCTGATGAACAGCGCCGCCGTCTTCTCCGCATCCGGCCCGAGGCGGCGCAGCACCTCGGACATCTCGAACAGCGCGGTCGGGCAGACATCGGGGCAATGGGTGAAGCCGAAGAACACCAGGAACGGCTTGCCGCGGAAGTCGGCCTCCGTCACCTGCCGGCCGTTCTGGTCGACGAGGCGGAACGGCCCGCCCACGGTCGAGGGCTGCGTGCGCGCCGGCGGGAACGCGAACACCACGACGGCGGCGATCGCGGCGGCGCCGGCGAGAAAAGCGGCGAGCACCGCGATCAGGCGGAGATGGGCCTGCATGGATCGGCCTTCAGAAACAGTAAGCGATGCCGGCCGCGATCATGTCGAAGAACACGGCGGTGCCGACCTTCGCCCACAGCACGATGCCGGCGGCAAGCCCGATGGCGCAGACCGCGGCGATTGCCACGAGTACGGCACGGCGCGGCGTGCTTCCGGTTTCGGCGAGCGTGGCCATGTTCCTTGTCCTCGCGTGCGGCTTCGCTGCAGGTTCCGCGGCGGACGGGCGCGGGAGAGGGAATTCATGCGCCCGTCCCGGGTTCTCGTCAACGCAGGCTTATCAAGACCAATTGCTCCAAACCGTTGCAATCTTTTAAACAGGGCTGTTCTAGAATGCCATCTATGGTCGAGCGAGATTCGCCGTACATGGCGCCTTCCGTTCCGGCCCCTGCGTCCGGCGCCCTCGTGTTCGGTGGCGCGCACGGCGCGCTGGCGCTCGTTCGTAGCCTTGGCCGCCGCGGCATCCCCGTCTGGGTTCTCACCCACGACCATTTGATCGCAAAGTTCTCGCGGTACGTCCGCCGTTCCCTCCCTTGGCCGGGGCCGGAGCAGGCCGGCGCCACCGAATGGCTGGTGCAGCTTGCCGAGCGCCATCGACTACAGGGGTGGATCTTGTTCCCGGGCGGCGACGCGGAAGCGGAGCTTGTCTCGCGCAATCACGCGCGGCTTTCGTCCACGTTCCGTCTGACCAACCCGCCCTGGGAGATCGCCCGCTGGGCATACGACAAGCGTCTCACCAACGAGCGCGCCGCCGCTCTCGGCATCGCGTTTCCGTGGACGTACTACCCGCGCAACAGCGAGGAGGTCGCCAAGCTCGAGTGTCGCTTTCCGGTCATCCTCAAGCCGACGAAGCGAACGGTCGTCAACGATTTCACGCTGGCCAAGGCCTGGCGGATCGACGACCGTGCCGCGCTGATCGCCCGCTACGATCAAGCGGCGGCGCTCGTGGGCGCTGACGCCGTGATGGTGCAGGAACTGATCCCGGGCGACGGCAGCCGGCAGTTTTCCTATGCCGCCCTTTGGCAAAAGGGCGCGCCCGTCGCCTCGCTCACCGCCCGACGCACCCGGCAGTATCCGGTGGACTTCGGCTATACCAGCACGTTCGTCGAGACTATGGAGCAGCGCGAGGTGGAAGCGGCGGCGGAGAAATTCCTGCAATCCATCGGCTACAGCGGGCTCGCAGAGGCCGAGTTCAAGTACGACGAACGCGATCGACGCTACAAGATCCTCGACGTCAATGCACGGACGTGGACCTGGATCGCAATCGGCGAGCGCGCCGGGATCGACTTTCCTTATCTCGCGTGGCGCATCGCGAATGGCGAGGCGGCGCCCCCGATCGCACCCGGCACGGACGCAGCCTGGATCCATGTCTCGCGCGATCTTCTGGCGGTCGGCCATGCGCTGCTGGCCGGCAGGCTGTCCCCGGCCGACTATGTTCGCTCGCTACGCAAACCGCTCGCGTTCGCGGCTTTCGCCAAGGACGACCCGTTGCCGGCGGTGGTGGATTTGCCGCTCGCGTTCACGCGGCTGTTGCTGCGGCGGGTGCCGGTGATGGCGCGCGAGTGGCGGCGAAAACGCTTCTAGCGCCCGCCCGACAGCCGCATGCCACCCGGCGCGCCCGGCGGTTAAGGATAACGCCAGGAAACGCACCGGGCCACGCTTCGCTGCCGTAGAAGAAGCAACGGTCTCGTCTTCAAGGCCCGACCGCCGTCCGCGCGCCCGCT
The DNA here is from genome assembly GCA_963792635.1 of uncultured Alphaproteobacteria bacterium. Classification (GTDB taxonomy): domain Bacteria; phylum Pseudomonadota; class Alphaproteobacteria; order Rhizobiales; family Xanthobacteraceae; genus DATNNN01. The sequence continues at coordinate 1,035,090 of CAWBWX010000001.1, read as the reverse complement.
TCTTCGTTAATTCCTTTGGCGGCAAAGATGGCGTCCGACAGGAAGCGGTATATGCGGCACGTCGATATTGCCATCGTGGGCGGCGGTCTCGCGGGCTCCACCGCAGCGGTGATGCTCGGGCGCGCCGGGCTGAGCACGGCCCTCGTCGACCTGCACCGGGTCTACCCGCCGGATTTCCGCTGCGAGAAATTCGACGAGTCGCAGGTGGCGCTGTGGCACAAGACCGGCGTCGCCGACGCCATCCTGCCCAAGGCGACGCCGATCGACGAGCTTTGGGTCGCGCGCTTCGGCCGCCTGGTGCGCAAGCGCTCCAGCAACCAGTACGCCATGTACTACGACGCCATGGTCAATGCCATGCGCGCGGCGCTGCCCGACGATGCCGAGTTCATCGAAGGCAAGGTCGCGGCGATCGCCACCGGCGACGATCGGCAGAAGGTGACGCTCTCGAGCGGCGAGGAGATCGTCGCGCGCCTCATCGTGCTGGCGAACGGCCTCAACATCGGGCTGCGCCACAACATTGGCCTCACGCGCGAGCTGGTGAGCGCCTGCCATTCCATCTCGGTCGGCTTCGACCTGAAGCCGGTCGGCCGCGCCGCCTTCGACTTCCCGGCGCTGACCTATTACCCCGAGCGGTCCGGCGGCCACGTCGCCTATGTCGCGTTCTTCCCCATCGGCGGCAGCATGCGCGCCAACCTTTTCGTCTACCGCGACCAGCGCGACCCATGGCTGCGCCGCATGCGCGAGGCGCCGCAGGCGATGCTGCTCGAGGCGTTTCCTGGGCTGCGCCGGCTCGTCGGCGATTTCGAGGTGACACGACACGGTCAAGATCCGGCCGGTCGATCTTTACGTGACCGGCGGCCACCGCCAGCCGGGCGTCGTGCTCGTCGGCGACGCCTTCGCCACGTCCTGCCCTGCCGCCGGCACCGGCACCAATAAGGTGCTTAGCGACGTGGAGCGATTGTGCAACTTCCACATCCCGCGCTGGCTCACCACCGAGGGCATGGGGACGGAGAAGATCGCTCAGTTCTACGACGATGAGGTCAAAGTCGCCTGCGACACCTTCTCAACCGAGAAGGCCTTCTATCTGCGCTCGCTGTCCATCGACGGGCGGCTGCCGTGGCGGGCGCGGCGCTGGACCCGTTTCCTTGGTCAGCTCGGCATCGGCGCGGTAGAGCAGATGCGCGAGCGGCTCACGATCCGTCCCGGCACCGCCCGGGCTGCGCGCTACCCAGCGCGAGTCATCAACGGCGGTGAAACAACCTTAATGAATCGAAACTAATGTCTCGCTCGTCGGTCGTGAGAACGACCTGCCATATTCCCCGGTAGCTCAGTGGCAGAGCAGACGGTTGTTTCCCGTCAGGTCGATGGTTCGAATCCATTCCCGGGGAGCCATTTTTTCGCGCCCGCCGAGAGCAACGCGGCATCGCAGATTGGAGCGGGCGATCGGAATCGAACCGACGACATACAGCTTGGGAAGCTGTCGTTCTACCACTGAACTACGCCCGCATCGGGCACATGCTAAGTCGCGCCACTCCTTTAGACCAGCCGCTCTGCCTCACGGCGCTGGAGGCGATGAGCGCGGCGTTGGTTGTCCGCCGCTCCATGCCGATCGCAACTTCAACTTGTGACGCGGTCCTCGCTACCATAAAATAGAGGTTCGAGTGGCGTCGGGGGCGTTCGCGGGACATGGCTGATATTCGGCCCTATTTTTTGGATTCATCGCGGACCGATCGAACGGCGATACGCATCAGCGTCACCGGCAATCTTCTGATCATCGCGTTCTGTTTGGCCTACGCGATTTTCTTCTTCCAAGCGTCCGGCGTGACGTGGCCCTATCTCATTGCGGCGCTGGTGAGCGGCTACTTCATCGCCGACTTTGCCTCGGGACTCGTTCACTGGGGTCTCGATACCTGGTTCGACGAGAGCACGCTCGGCCGCGCGGTTTCGCTCGCCCGCGAGCACCACACGCATCCGCAGCATATTCTCGGCTACGATTTCTGGGTGCATGCGACGCTGGGGTCGGCACCGAGCCTCGTCTTCATCGGTCCGCTCGCCGTGGTCACGGCGCTGTTTCCCGTTTCCGTCGCCACGTACGCGCTCATGATCATCTGGCTCGTCACCGCCACGTGCCTCCTTCTGGCCACCAGCTTTCACAACCTCGCGCATCGGCCGACGAAATCCCCGCTGATTCGTTTTGCCCAGAGCCTCCATCTCGTTGTTCCATCGGAGCATCACTGGGTGCATCATCGCGGAGATCAGACCATTCGTTATTGCGCGATCAATGGCTGGGCCAACTACGTGTGCGATCCATTGCGCATTTGGCGCGGGCTGGAATGGCTGGTGCAGGCGCTGAGCGGCGCGAAGCCGCGGCGCGACGACGACGAATGGCAGCGCCGATTCAAGGAGACCGGGACGGTCGGTCCGCTGAATTAGACGTCTAGCTCCCTAACGGACGAAAATGATACGCGAAGCTCGGCCCGCCGCGCTTACGGGTCTTGAGTCGGTTTTGCGACAGTTGGCGAAACCGCCGTTTTGTGATTGTAATTCGGTGGTTAGTTTCTGAGCGCTCGCCGGGCGAGGGCATGGCTGAGACCAATATCGAGCGGCGGCTGGCGGCGATCATGGCCTGCGACATGGTCGGATTCAGCCGTCAGATGGGGGCCGACGAGGAAGGAACCCTCAGCCGGCTCAAGTCACTGCGCGACGAGACCCTGAACGAGCGCATCGGCGCCAATCGCGGCCGTATCGTCAAGACCACCGGCGACGGCGTGCTCGCCGAGTTCACCAGCGTCGTCGACGCGGTGCGTTGCGCGGTGGAGATTCAGGAAGAGATCAACCGCCGCAACAGCGGCTCGGGCGAGGATCAGCGGATCAATTTCCGCATCGGCATCAACCTCGGCGACATCATTGTCGAGGGCAGCGATATCTACGGCGATGGCGTCAACATCGCGTCACGGCTCGAAGGCGTGGCGGAGCCCGGCGGCATTGTCGTGGCGCAGACGGTGCACGACCATATCCGCGGCAAGTTGCCTTACGGCTTCGATGACCTCGGCGAGCACAGCCTGAAAAACATTGCCCACCCGGTGCGGGTCTTTCGCGTGCTGTTGCCGGGTACATCGTCAAGCCCCGGAAGAACGCCGCAGCCGGCGGGCGCAGCGGGCGCCACCGCACGCCGCCTGTCGATTCTGGTGCTGCCGTTCAACAACCTGAGCAACGACCCGAACCAGGAGTACTTCGGCGACGGTCTCACCGAGGATCTCACCGTCGACCTGTCGCGCATTCCCGGCTCCTTCGTGATCGCACGCAACACCGCCTTCACCTTCAAGGGCAAGGCGGTGAATGTGCAGCAAGCCGGCCGCGACCTCGGCGTGCGCTACGTGCTCGAAGGCAGCGTGCGGCGCGCCGGGCAGCAGGTGCGGATCAGTGTCAGCCTCATCGACACCGACACCAGCGCCACTTTGTGGGCCGGTCGGTTCGACGCCAATACCGGCGGGCTCATGGACCTCGCCGATGACGTCACCAGCCAGATCGCCCGCACGCTGGATGTAGCGCTTACCGAGGCGGAAAGCCGCCGCGGCCAGAGCGAGCGGCCGAACAATCCCGATGCCGTCGACCTGACCATGCGCGGCTGGTCGATCATGTACCGGCCACACACGCCGGAGCATCTCCACGAAGCCCGCGCCTTGTTCGAGCGCGCGCTGACCATCGACGAAAACCACACGCCGGGCCTCGTCGGACTCGCGGAGACACACGTTTTCGAAATCGGCCTGATGTGGAGCAAGAACCCGCAGGAGCAGCTCGCCGCCGCGGCGAAGGCGGTAACCAAGGCCCTGGAGATCGACCCGCGCTACGCGCGCGCCCATTACGTGCAAGCCATCGTCTGCCGGCTGATGCGCCGCTACGAGCACGCGCTCGCCGCGCTCGACCGCGCCATCGAGATCGATCGCAATCTGGCGGCGGCCATGGCGCAGCGCGCACTGATCCTGGTCATTCTCGGCCGCCCGGAGGAAGGGCTGCGCTCCATCGAGCACGCTTTCCGTCTCAGCCCGCGGGATTCCAACCTATCGAACTGGCTTTACATTTTGGGGGGCACACACACCCACCTCGAAAATTTTCAAGAGGCAGTCGACGCGTACGTGAGAGCGATCGCCGCCAACCCGAAGCTCTCGCACAATTACGTCTTACTCGCCGCCGTATACGGCCATCTCGGCAGGAAAGAGGAAGCGAAAGCCATGGTGGCGGAGTTCCTCACCATGCGTCCGGGGTGCACGCTTTCAATGCTGCGCCGGGAATATTGGCCGGCGGGCGCGCCATCCTTCATCGAACGCGCGGAAGCTCTCGCCGTACACGTGCGCGAAGCCGGCTTGCCGGACTAAGCGGAGGTCACTCCGGCTTTCTCAACACGCAGGCGAAATAGCGCATCCGGCCGCTGCCGAGCTCGACCGGGATGCGGGTTCCGGAAACGCCGATGAACTTGCCGAACAGGCTCTGCAGGAAGCGCGGACACTCGCGCCTGTTGGTAGCTTGACGGCGGTCGCCATCAAGTTCGAGCGCCGCCACCACGTTCTGCGTGATCTCGGTACGCTCGATCAATGCAAGCGCGCTTTCCGCGAGGCGGCGGTCGAATTCGGGGATTTCCTGCTCCCAACGCAGGTCGGCATAGAGGAAGTATCCGCCGGGTCGCAGCACGCGCCTAACCTCGGCGTAGAAGCGCTCGATCGTGGGATAGCAGAACGACGCCTCGACGTTGATCACCGCGTCGAAGGAGGCATCGGGAAAGGGCAAGCGCTCGGCGTCGCCCTGACGAAATTCCAGCCCGTCGACCTTGTGCACGCGCCGGCAGAAGGCGACGGCGGATGCCGCGATGTCGAGGCCGACGAGCCTGCGTGGGCCGAGGTAGCGCTTCACGTACGACGCGCCGCCGCCGCGGCCGCTCGACACTTCAAGCACGTCGCGGTTTGTCAAATCCACCCGGCTCGCCACCCGGTGATAGAGGTAAGCGGGATAGCGTTCCTCCCAGTCGGCGGCGGCGAGCTTGGGCGGTGGCGCATCATCGGCGTAGCCGTAGTTCATGAAGGTCCAGAACTCGGCGTGGCGGAAGTAGCTCGCGGCGAACTCGAAGAAGCCGCGCCACATAGCGCGGCGCACCGCCGGGACGCGCTCCGCCACCCAGAGAAAGCTTTCGGTGATCACCGCCGTCCCCTGTTTGAATCTGCGCCAAGGGTATGAGAGGCGCCCGCCGCGTTCAACGCGTCAGCCGGCGAACGGCTGGAAATGCTTGGATAGCTTCAGGCCCTGGGCCTGGTAGTTGGAGCCGAGGGTCTGCCCGTAGAGCGTCGCGGCGCGCTCAGTCAGGCGCTCGTAGACCAGGCGGCCGACGATCTGGCCATCCTCGAGGATGAACGGCACCTCGCGCGAGCGCACTTCCAGCACCGCGCGCGCGCCGCTGCCGCCGGCGGCCGCATGGCCGAAGCCCGGATCGAAGAACCCGGCATAGTGCACGCGGAACTCGCCCACCAAGGGATCGAAGGGAACCATCTCGGCGGCGAGGTCGGGCGGCACGTGCACCGCTTCCTTGGAAGCGAGAATGTAGAAGGCGTCGGGATCGAGCACGAGGCCCTGGGGGGTCGTGGGGCGCAAGGGTTCCCAGAAATCGGTGACCGCGTAGGCGGCTCGCTTGTCCACGTCGATTAGGCCGGTGTGACGCTTGGCGCGAAAGCCGACGAGGCCGCCGGGCGGCCGGAAAGATCGACGCTGACCGCGACCGCACCGCTGCCGAGATCGGCGTCATCGGCATCCACCAGCCGCTCGCGCTTCTGCAGCGCGGCGAGGGCGGCGCCGTCGAGCCTCGCTTCGCCGCGGCGGAAGCGGATCTGCGCCAGGCGCGAACCGCGCCGAACGAGAATAGGAAACGTACGCGGGCTCACTTCCAGGAATAGCGGTCCCTCGTAGCCGGCCGGGACCGCGTCGAAAGCGGCAACACCTTCGCCGATCACCCGGGTGAACACGTCGAGGCGGCCGGTGGAGCTTTTCGGATTGGTGGCTGCCGAAAGATCGTCAGGCAGCGCGAGCCGCTCCTCGAGCTCGACCAGATAGACGCACCCTGCCTCGAATACGGTGCCCCGCTCGGTAAGCTCGATGTCGTGGAGCGCCAGCGCCTGCAGGCGCGCTGCGATGCCGGCGTGCGCCGACGGCAGGAAGCTCGCGCGGATGCGCCAGGCGCGCTTGCCGAGGCGCAGATCGAGGCTCGCGGGCTGCACCTGATCGGGAACGAAAGGCGGTGCGGCGATGGCGCCGGCGTCGCGCAACGCCGTGATCGCCTGGCCCGGCAAGATGCCGGGCGCCGCGCGTACCGCCTGTGCCGCGAATGCCATATGCTGACCCTTAACGGCCGCCCGCCTTGACGCCAAGGGTGCCCTCGCGATAATCCCCTTGTACTCCGTGGTCATTTGAGCCGGCCGGCTTGCAGCCACGTAAAACAACTCGCTAAAAGGCCGGGGACGCGCCGAAGTCCGGCCCGGATGTCCCCCGGCCGGATTTCTGACTTTAAGGAGCGCGTCATGACCCTTCAGCCGCCTCGTTCCGTCCTCGATCCCGCCTCGCTGCACCCGGACACCCGGCTCGTGCACGCGGGCATCCTGCGCTCGCAGTTCGGCGAGAACTCCGAGGCGCTCTTCCTCACCCAGGGCTTCGTCTACGACAGTGCCGAGAGCTGCGAGGCTCGCTTCGCCGGCAAGGAAGAGGGCTTCGTCTACTCGCGCTACGCCAATCCGACGGTGGCCATGTTCGAGAGCCGCATGGCCGCGCTCGAGGGGGCGGAAGCCTGCCGCGCCACGGCGAGCGGCATGGCGGCGGTCACCTCCTCGCTGCTCTGTCAGCTCAAGGCCGGCGATCACGTGGTGGCGGCGCGGGCGCTGTTCGGCTCCTGCCGCTGGGTGATCGAGGAACTGTTGCCGCGCTATGGCGTTCCCTGCACGCTCGTCAACGGGACCGACTTGGACGAGTGGAAAAAGGCGGTGCGGCCGGAAACCCGCGTCTTCTTCCTGGAGAGCCCGACCAACCCCACCCTCGACATCATCGACATCGCCGGCGTCGCCAAGATCGCGAAAGCCGCCAAGGCGTGCCTCATCGTCGACAACGTGTTTGCCACGCCGCTGTTGCAGAGCCCGCTCGCGCTCGGCGCCGACGTGGTGGTGTACTCCGCGACCAAGCACATCGACGGCCAAGGCCGCTGCCTCGGCGGCGCCATCCTCGCCAGCAAGGAGTTCATCACCGAGCATCTGCACACCTTCCTGCGCCAGACCGGGCCGTCGCTGTCGCCGTTCAATGCCTGGGTGCTGCTCAAGGGGCTGGAGACGCTGCCGATCCGCGTCGAGCGCCAGCAGGCGAACGCCGGCAAGCTCGCCGACTTCCTCGCCAACGAAAAGCGAATCGAGCGCGTGCTCTATCCCGGCCGCGCCGATCACCCGCAGGCGGCGCTCGCCAAGAAGCAAATGAAGGGCGGCAGCACGCTCGTCTCTTTCGTGGTGCCGGGCGGCAAGCAAGGCGCCTTCCGCTTCTCTAACGCGCTGCGGCTCATCCGGATTTCCAACAACCTCGGCGACGCGAAAAGCCTGGTTACGCATCCGGCGACCACTACCCATCAGCGCTTTACCCCAGAAGCGCGCGCCGAGATGGGCATCGGCGATGGCCTGCTGCGGCTTTCGGTGGGGCTCGAGCACCCGGACGACCTCCAGACCGATCTCAAGCGCGGCTTCGCGGCGCTCTAAGGCCGTTGCGCGCGGCGCGCGAAACGGCTTCATTGGCGCCATGTACCAGACCGTCACGCGCGGCATCCGGATCAGCGTCACGCCGCATTACATGGCTGAGCGCTCGTCGGTGGAGGACGAGCGCTATTTCTGGGCCTACACCATCGAGATCGTGAACCTCGGGCCGGTGACGGTGCAGCTGAAGAACCGCTTCTGGAAGATCACCGACGCGCGCGGCCAGGTGCAGGAAGTGCGCGGGCCGGGCGTTGTCGGCGAGCAGCCGGTGCTGCCGCCGGGCGCGCGCTTCGAGTACACGAGCGGCGTGCCGCTATCGACGCCGACCGGGCTCATGGTCGGCACCTATGAGATGGAAGCCGAGAGCGGCGAGCGCTTCGAGGTGGATGTGCCCGCCTTCTCCCTCGACAGCCCGCACGGCAAGCGAGTGCTGCACTGATCAGCCGGCGCGGCGGTGCTGCGGCTCGGCGGTAACCTGGCGGAAGAAATAGCGATTGCGGATCGCCTGGTTGAAGAAGCGCCCCTTGGACGTGGCGCGCACGAACTCGGCGAATACCTCGGCCGGCACGCCATAATAGAGGTAGGTCTTGCCCGTCACGAAGGTGACGAGCAGCTCCCCGCTATCGTCGCGATAGTCGAGGTTTAGGATGGCGGATGATTGGACCGGCGTCATAGCGCCATTTCAACGGCGCAGCCGCAATAAAGTTTCATGGCACCTGGGCGCCGACTTCGTCCGGAGTGAAATCGTAAGCACGGCCGCAGAATTCGCATTTCACGGTAACGCGGCCCTTCTCCACCATGCCGGCGCGGTCGGCGGCGGAGAAGCTGGAAAGCAGGCCCTTCACGCGTTCGCGCGAGCAAGAGCACTCGGCCGCCACCGGTAGCGGCCGGAACACGCGCACGCCGCGCTCGTTGAACAGCCGCCATAATAGGCGCTCGCCGGAGAGCCCCGGGTCGATCAGCTCGTGGTCCTCGAGCGTCGAGACGAGGGAGCGCGCCTCGACCCAAGCGTCGTCCTCGGCGACGGCGTGGCGCGGCGTGCCGGCCGGCGCGTCGCCGGGGTCGAGATCGGCGCGGGCGACGCGAGCGGATTCGCGCGGCAGAAACTGCGCGAGCAGCCCGCCGGCGCGCCACACCGGCGCGCGCGCGCCCGCGCGCATCTCCTCGCCGGCGGCGAGGCGGATCACGGTCGGGATCTGCTCGGACTGGGCAAAGTAGCGGTGCGCTGCGGCTTCCAGTCCTTCGCCTTCCAGCGCCACGACGCCCTGGTAGCGGTTCATGTCGCCGCCCGGATCGATGGTCATGGCGAGATGGCCGTGGCCGAGCAACGTGCCGCCGTCGTGCTTTTCCTTGGCCGCCGCGGCGACACGCGCCGGATCGAAACGGGCGTAAGCGCGGAGCCGCTCCGGCGCGGTCACGTCGACCACCAGCATGTCCACCGGGCCGTCGGTCTGGGTCTGTAGGATGAAGCGGCGCGCGGCCTTTAGGCTGGTGGCGAGAAGAACCGCAAGCGTCGCCGCCTCCGCCACGAGCCGCGCCACCGGGCGCGGATAGTCGTGATGGGCCAGCAGCTCGCCCAGCGCCGGGCCGAGCCGCACCATGCGGCCGCGCACGTCGAGCGGCTCCACCGCGAACGGCAACACGCTATCGTCGTCGCTTTGCTCTCGCGGGGCGCGGGGCGCCGGCGCGCTCATCTCGCCTCCGCCAGGCACCAGGAGAGGATGCCCTTCTGGGCGTGCAGGCGGTTCTCCGCCTCGTCGAACACGACCGACTGCGGGCCGTCGATCACCTCGTCGGTGACTTCCTCGCCGCGGTGCGCGGGCAGGCAGTGCATAAAGATCGCGCCGGGCTTGGCGAGCGCCATCAAGGCGCGGTTGACCTGATAGGGCTTGAGCAGGTTGTGGCGCGTCTCGCCGTCCTTGTCGCCCATGGACACCCAGGTATCGGTGACGACGCAATCGGCGCCCGCCACCGCGGCCTCGGGGTCGCCGGTGAAGGTGATGGCGGCGCCGGAGTTCTTGGCCCACTCGCGCAAGGCCGGCCTAGGCGCGAGCGATGGCGGTGTCGCCACGTTCAACGCGAAATCGAAGCGGGCGGCGGCGTGTACCCATGAGGTCAACACGTTGTTGGCGTCACCCGTCCAGGCGACGGTGCGGCCGCGGATCGCGCCCTTCTTCTCCTCGAAGGTGAAGACGTCGGCGAGCACCTGGCAAGGATGCGACAGCTTGGTGAGACCGTTGATCACCGGCACCGTGGCGTATTCGGCAAGCTCGAGCAGGATCTTGTGATCGAGGGTGCGGATCATGATGGCATCGACGTAGCGCGACAGCACGCGCGCGGTGTCGGCCACGGTCTCGCCACGGCCGAGCTGCATCTCGTCGCCGGTGAGGGTGATCACGTTGCCGCCAAGCTCGCGCATGGCGACGTGAAAGGAAACCCGCGTGCGCGTCGACGGCCGGTCGAAGATCATGGCGAGCGTGCGCCCAGCAAGCGGCTCGGCCGCGGAATCGCGCTCGCGCTTGAGATCGCGCGCGCGGTCGAGGATGCCGCGCAGCTCGCCGGCCGGCAGATCGGCGAGATCGAGGAAATGCCGCACACCGTTGCGGTTCATTCCGCCGCTCCCCGGGTGGCGCCGAGAGCGTTTTCCAGCTTGCGGCAGGCGGCTTCGAGCCGGTTCATGCATTCGCCGATCTCCACCTCGCCGACGATGAGAGGCGGCAGCAAACGCACGACGTTCTCGCCGGCGGCGGCGGTGAGCAGGCCTTCCTCGCGCGCGGCGGCGACGAGATCGCCGTTCGGCACCAGCGTGCGGAGACCAATGAGCAGCCCTTCGCCGCGCACTTCGGCGATCACCGCCTTGTAACGGTCCTTGAGCTCGGCGAGCCGCTGCTTGAGAAGGAGCGCCGAGCGCTGCACACCCTCGAGGAAGCCGGGCTTCAGCACCACGTCAAGCACGGCGTTGCCCACGCTCATGGCGAGCGGATTGCCGCCGAAGGTGGAACCGTGGGTGCCGGCGACCATGCCCTTGGCCGCTTCCGCGGTGGCGAGGCAGGCGCCGAGCGGGAAGCCGCCGGCGATGCCCTTGGCGAGGGCGACGACGTCGGGCTCGATCCCCGTCCACTCGTAGGCGAAGAACCTTCCGGTGCGTCCGACCCCGGTCTGCACCTCGTCGAGCACGAGCAGGAGCCCGTGCTTGTCGCAAAGCTCGCGCAGCGCCTTGAGGAAGCCCGGCGGCGCCACGCGCACGCCGCCCTCACCCTGGATCGGCTCGACGAGGATCGCCGCCGTCTCCGGGCCGATCGCCTGCTTCACCGCGTCGAGATCGCCGAAGGGAACGTGGTCGAAGCCGGGCATGGCCGGCGCGAAGCCGTCGAGATATTTCGCGTTGCCGGTCGGCGGCAAGCGTCGCCAGCGTGCGGCCGTGGAAGGCGCCGTCGAAGGTGATGATGCGATATCGTCTCCGGCCGGCCGGAGACGGCGTGATACTTGCGCGCGATCTTGATCGCGCACTCCATGGCTTCGGCGCCGGAATTGGCGAAGAACACCGTGTCGGCGAAGCTGATATCGACGAGCCGCTCCGCCAGCCGCTCCGCCTCGGGAACGCGGAACAGGTTCGAGACGTGCCAGACCTTCTGGGCCTGCTCGGTCAGCGCCGCCACGAGCTTGGGGTGCGCGTGACCGAGCGCGTTGACCGCGACGCCGGCGGAGAAGTCGAGGAAGCGCCGCCCGTCGGTGGCAGTCAGCCACGCGCCCTCGCCCCGCTCGAAAGCGAGGTCCGCCCGGGCATAAGTGGGCATCAACGGCGCGATCACACTTGCCTCCTCGGTCCCAGCGAGGGGCCGAAACGAAATGTGCCGCCCGACGAGCGGCACCGGTCCAATCTATTGTACAGCCTCCGGCTGTCAACGCGATCGCCGTAACCCCCTAAAAACCCGCATGCCGCAAGCATTCCTGTGAAGATCACACATTGCTTGCTTGCGGACTCTTGTTTTGCCGAGTCCGCCTATTGTAGCGTTTGGCCCTCGTCGCATACGACATGTCGTTGCGGCGGATGTCACCCGGTAGCGTTGAAGTGCGGTGCCGAAGCGGGCGCGAGCCCGATTCCGGCAAGCGATGAAGGATTCCGCCTAACGGCATTGGGAGATTTGAATGAGCTGGAACGGACGAACGGGTCGAACTGCTGAAGAAGCTCTGGAACGACGGGCTGTCGGCTAGCCAGATCGCGGGCCGAGCTCGGCGGGGTCACCCGCAACGCGGTGATCGGCAAGGTGCACCGCCTCGGCCTCTCGGGCCGGGCGAAGTCGCTGTCGTCGGCGGTGCCGCGGATGCGCAAGCCGCGGCCCCTGTCGCATTCGCATGCGGCCGCGGACTGCGCTACTCGGGCAACACGCGCTCGCCGCCTACGCGCGAGATGCGAGCGGACTTGACCCGATCGCCAACATCGTGCCGATGGGCCGCGGGTTTCCATTACGGAACTCAACGAGGCAACATGCCACTGGCCAATCGGCGACCCGGGAACGGAAGAGTTCGGCTTACTGCGGCACCAAGTCGAAGCCTGGGCAACCCCTACTGCCCCTATCACGCGCGGATCGCCTATCAGCCGCTCGCCGACCGGCGCCGCGAGCGCCGGCTCGCGCGCTAGAACTAGTTCGCCGCGAACCGCTCGTCGAAGGAATAGCCGGAGCCGCGCACGGTGCGGATCGGGTCGGTCTCACGGCCGCGCATCAGCGCCTTGCGCAGGCGGCCGATGTGCACGTCGACGGTACGCTCGTCGACATAGACGTCCCTGCCCCCACACGCCGTTCAAGCAACTGCTCGCGGGTGAACACGCGGCCGGGCGCTGTCATCAGAAACTCAAGCAGGCGGAACTCGGTCGGTCCGAGAGACAACTCGCGGCCGGAGCGGTGCACGCGCGCCGGTCACGGTCGAGCTCGATGTCGCCGGCCTTGAGCATGCGACGCCACCTGGTCGGGCTTGACCCGGCGCAGTAGCGCGCGCACCCGGGCGATCAGCTCCGGCACCGAGAACGGCTTCACCACATAGTCGTCGGCGCCGGTCGCAAGGCCGCGCACGCGCTCGGCTTCCTCGCCGCGCGCGGTGAGCATCAGGATCGGCAGTCGCTCGGTCTCGGCACGCGCGCGCAGGCGACGGCACAGCTCGATGCCGGAAAGGCCGGGCAGCATCCAGTCGAGCACGACGAGATCCGGCACGCTTTCCTTCAGCCGCGATGTCCGCCTCGTCGCCGCGAGCGACCGTTTCGACCGCGTAGCCCTCGCTCTCCAGATTGTAGCGAAGCAGTAGCGTCGCGAGCGATTCTTCATCCTCGACGATCAGGATGTGCGGCTTCATGGCGTCTTTCCGCTATCAGGTCCGCGGGCATGATATCGTTGGTCAGGCTCGAGGTGTCGAACTTCGGCCGCTCGTCGGCCAATGCTCGCCGACCACGAGATAATGCACGGTCTCGGCGATGTTGGTGGCGTGATCGCCGATGCGCTCGACGTTCTTGGCGGCGAACAGAAGATGCGTGCACAGCGTGATCTGGCGCGGGTCTTCCATCATGTAGGTCAGGAGCTCGCGGAACAGCGAGGTGTAGAGGTCGTCGACCTCGCCGTCGCGCTTCCACACCGCCATGCGCGCGGGCGTCGTCGCGGCTGCCGATAGGCGTCGAGCACCTCCTTCAGCTGCTCGAGCACGATCTCGCCATGTGCTCGACGCCGCGCAGCAGCTTCGGCGCCTGGTATTCGCCGTTCAGCGCGAGACGCGCTTCGCCGTGTTCTTGGCGAGATCGCCGACGCGCTCGAGATCGTTGGCAGATGCGTAGCGCCGCCACGACCTCGCGCAGGTCGACCGCCAGCGGCTGGCGGCGGGCGATGATGGTGATCGCGTTATCCTCGATCTCCCGCTGCAACTGGTCGACGGCCTGGTCCGTCGGCGATGACGCGCTGCGGCGAGCGCCGTGTCGCGCTTGATCAGCGCGTCGCATCGAATTGGCCGACCGCATGCGCTCGGCGCGGCCCGCCCATCTCGACGACCTTGCGGTTGAGGTCGCGCAGTTCGTTTTCGAAAGAGGTGACGATATGTTCGGTCATGGGTCGTCCTTCCCGGCTCAGCCGAAGCGGCCGGTGATGTAGTCGAGCGTGCGCTGGTCCTTGGGATTGGTAGAACATCATGTTGGTCGGGCCGGCCTCGATCATGCTCGCCGAGATAGAAGAACGCGGTGATATCGGCGACGCGGGCGGCCTGCTGCATGTTGTGGGTGACGATGACGATGGTGAAGTCCTGCTTCAGCTCGTCGATCAGTTCCTCGATCTTGGCGGTCGAGATCGGATCGAGCGCCGACGGTCGGCTCGTCGAGCAGGATCGACCTCCGGCTTCACCGCGATGGTGCGGGCGATGCACAGGCGCTGCTGCTGGCCGCCGGAAAGGCCGAGCGCGGAGGTGTGCAGCCGGTCCTTCACCTCGCCCCACAGCGCCGCCTTGGTGAGCGACCCTTCGACGATCTGGTCCATCTGCGACGCGCGAGACGCGTTCGTACAGCCGCACGCCGAAGGCGATGTTGTCGTAGATCGACATCGGGAACGGGGTCGGCTTCTGGAACACCATGCCGACCTTGGCGCGCAACAGGTGCAGATCCTGCTCGGGCCGAGGATGCTGTCGCCGTCGAGCAGCACCTCGCCCTCGGCGCGCTGGTTGGGATAGAGCTCGTAGATGCGGTTGAGCACGCGCAGCAGCGTCGACTTGCCGCAGCCCGATGGGCCGATCAGCGCCGTCACCCGGCGCGCGGCAAACGACAGGTTCACGTCGTTCAGCGCGCTGCGTGTCGCCGTAATAGAACGACAGGTCATGCATGGATATCTTGGCGGGAAGGTTCGTGACCTTGGCGGGCACACTTGCGGGCTCTGCCGGAGCGATCTGAATATTAAGCGGCTCATTCGTGGCTCCTCTTGGCAGTCAGGACGCGCGCAAGAACGCTGAGCGTCAGCACGGTGAAGGTGATGAGCAGGGCGCCGGTCCAGGCGAGACGCTGCCAGTCGGCATAGGGACTGAGCGCGAACTGGAAGATCACAACCGGCAGGCTCGGCATCGGCGCGTTGAGGTTCGTGCTCCAGAACTGGTTGTTGAGCGCGGTGAACAGGAGCGGCGCGGTCTCGCCGGAAATGCGCGCAATGGCGAGCAGGATGCCGGTGATGATGCCGGCGCGCGCGGCGCGGTAGGTGACGCGCGAGATCATGAACCAGCGCGGCGCGCCAAGCGCGCTCGCCGCCTCGCGCAGCTTGCCTCGGCACGAGCAGCAGCATGTCCTCGGTGGTGCGCACCACCACCGGCACCACGATGATCGGCGAGCGCGACGGCGCCGGCGAGACCGGAGAAGTGGCCCATGGGGACCACCATGATCTCGTAGACGAAGAGGCCGATCACGATCGACGGCGCGGACAGCAGGATGTCGTTGATGAAGCGCACGTACGCCGTCAGCCGGTCGTGGCGGCCGTATTCGGCCATGTAGGTGCCGGCGAGAACGCCGACCGGCGTGCCGATCACCACCGCGAGCCCAGTCATGATCAGGCTGCCGACGATGGCGTTGAGCAGCCCGCCGTCGCTTCCCGGCGGCGGGGTCATCTCGGTGAAGACGTTGAGGCTGAGGCCGGCGAGCCCCTTGGCGACGAGCACGGCGAGGATGAGGACCAGCCAGGCGAGTCCGAACAACGCAGCGGCGGCCGAGAGGCTGAGCCAGATGCGGTTCTTCAACAGGCGCTTCGAATAATGGCTCATCACATCCCCGGATGCTGCTGGATGCGGCTCAATAGGTAGCGCGCGATCGCCAGCACGATGAAGGTGATCAGGAACAGGATGAGACCGAGCGCGATCAGCGACGAGGTATAGAGGTCGCCGACGGCCTCGGTGAACTCGTTGGCGATGGTGGCGGAGATCGTGGTACCGGGCGCCAGCAGCGACGGATTGATCTTGTGGGCGTTGCCGATCACGAAGGTGACCGCCATGGTTTCGCCGAGCGCGCGCCCGAGTGCCAAGCATCACGCCGCCGAGCACGCCGGCGCGGGTGTAGGGCAGCACGACCTTCCAGACGACTTCCCAAGTGGTGGCGCCGAGGGCATAGGCGGATTCCTTCAGCACGGCGGGCGTCGTCTCGAATACGTCGCGGGTGATCGAGGTGATGAACGGCAGCACCATGATCGCGAGGATCAGGCCCGCGGTGAGCATGCCGATGCCGTAGGGCGGACCGGCGAACAGCGTGCTCAGCACCGGAATCGGTCCAAAGAGCTCGATCAGCGCCGGCTGCAGCGTCTGCTGCAGGAACGGCGCGAACACGAACAGCCCCCAGATGCCGTAGATGATGCTGGGAATGCCGGCGAGCAGCTCGATGGCGATGCCGATCGGCCGGCTCAAGACACGCGGGCAAAGCTCGGTGAGGAAGATCGCGACGCCGATGCCCACCGGCACCGCGATCGCCATGGCGATCACCGAGGTGACCAGCGTGCCGTATATCGGCGCGAGCGCCCCGAACTTCTCGGTGACCGGGTTCCAGCTTTGCGTGGTGAAGAAGCTAAAGCCGAAGGCGCGAAAGGCCGGCGTCGCGCCGATGATCAGCGACACCATGACGCCGAACAAGATAATAAGGACGAGGAGCGCCGAGCTCCGCGTCAGATTGAAGAACAGCCGGTCGCGGGAGATGAACCCGCGAAGCACGCGCGCCCGATCGGCCGCGGTCGCTTCGCTCACCGTTACGTCGACCATCGCCCCCTGCCCTGCTTTTTATGTCTTACAAGGAAAGGAGGCCGGGCTTCCGCCGGCCTCCTTACGCAACGTAAAGCAACAAATTACGCAACGCTTACATCGAGCTCGCGAACACCGGCTTGCCGTCGGCGCCCTTGATGTTGTCGCTCCACGTCTTGCGGATAAGCGTCATGACGTTGGCGGGCATCGGCACGTAGTCGAGGTCCTCGGCCATCTTGCTGCCCTTGCGGAACGCCCAGTCGAAGAACTTGAGCGCCTCGCCGGCGGTCGCCGGATCCTGCGGCTGCTTGTGCATGAGGATGAAGGTCGCGCCGGCAATCGGCCAGCTATTGGGGCCGGCTTCGTCGGTAAGGATGACGTAGAAACCGTCCGACTTCTCCCAGTTGGCGTTGGCGGCCGCGGCCTGGAAGCTTTCGGCGCTCGGCGTTACCGACTTGCCGTCCTTGTTTGTCAGGTTGACGATCAGAAGCTTGTTCTGCTTGGCGTAGGCATACTCGACATAGCCGATCGAGCCTTTGGTCTGCATGACGTTGTTGGCGACGCCTTCATTGCCCTTGGCACCGATGCCGACCGGCCACTCGACCGCGGTGTTGGCGCCGACCTTGCTCTTCCAGTCGGGGTTCACCTTGGACAGGTAGTCGGTGAAGAGGAACGTCGTGCCCGAACCGTCCGAGCGATGCACGACCACGATCGCCTGGTTCGGCAGCTTGGCCGCCGGATTGAGCTTCTGGATCGCCGCGTCGTTCCACTTGGTGACCTTGCCGAGGAAGATGTCGCCGAGCGTCTTGCCATCGAGCTGGAGGTCGCCGGGCTTGAAGCCGTCGAGATTGACCGCCGGGACGGCGCCGCCGATCACCATGGGAAACTGAATGAGGCCGGCCTCGCCGAGCTCCTTGGACGTGAGCGGCATGTCGGAGGCGCCGAATGTCAACGGTCTTTTGCTTGATCTGCTTGATGCCGCCGCCGGAACCGATCGACTGATAATTGAGGCCGATATTAGTCTCCTTCTTATAGGCATCGGCCCACTTGGCGTAGATCGGATAGGGGAACGTGGCGCCGGCGCCGGAGATTTCGGCGGCGAGCGCGGAGCCGGCGAGCGAGGCGCCGATAAGCGCAAGGCCCGCCCGCAAGGCGAGGGTTTTGATGTTCACGATGATCTCCATCCTGTGAATCCATCCTCCGGCTTTTGTTTTGTTCTTGGCCGGAGGTCCGGGAATGCCCGGGGTCTTCGCCTCTGCGCTTAAGCTCTCTAGGCAAAGCTTCTATGACTGCCGGATGACAGTCCGATGACGCCTCAAGCGATTGAGGCCGCTAGCGATTCTGGAGGGGCCAGCGGCAGCCGCACGGTGAAGGTGGCGCCCTCACCGAGCCTGCTGTCGATGCTCAAACGGCCGCGGTGGCGGGCGATGATGTGCTTGACGATCGCAAGCCCAAGGCCGGTACCGCCTTGCTCGCGGCTGGCGCCGACGTCGACCCGGTAGAATCGCTCGGTCAGCCGCGGCAAGTGCTCGGGCGCGATGCCGGGGCCGAAGTCGCGCACCGTCACCACCGCCTCGCCGTCGTCGGCGCGCATGGCGATCTCCACGCGCTTGCCGGCGGCACCGTACTTCAGCGCATTCTCCACCAGGTTCTCGAACAGGCGCACGAGGTCATCGCGCTCGCCGAGCACGGCGAGCGGCGCCTTGGGCCGCGTCACATCCATGCTCACCCCGCGCTCGCGGGCAAGCGGATTGAGCGAATCGCAGACCTCGCTGACGACCGGCCCGAGCTCGACCACCGTTTCGGGCCGCAGGTGCGCATCGAGCTCTACCCGCGACAGCGACAGCAGATCGTCGATCAGCCGCGACATGCGCCACGCCTGTTCGCCCATGATGGCGAGGAAGCGCTCGTGCGCCGCCGGATCGTTGCGCGCTGGGCCTTGCAGGGTTTCGATGAAGCCGGAAAGCGAGGCGAGCGGCGTGCGCAGCTCGTGGCTGGCGTTGGCGACGAAGTCGGCGCGCATCTCGTCGAGCCGTCGGGCGGCGGTGAGATCGTCGAAGGTGAGCAGCAGGAGCCCGGGCTGCGACACCGACGCGATCGGGGACACGTAGGCGAGGAACGTACGCTCGACCGGCACGCGCTCGGTGAACTCGATCTCGTGCGGCTTGCCGTCGGCGGCGGCGCGGATGGCGCCGAGCACTTCGGGCACCCGCAGGCTCGCGGACAGGGCGTCGCCGCGGCGCATGGGACCAAAGGTGCTTGTGGCCGCGTCATTGGCGGCAAGAATGGTGCCGGATGCGTCGAGCAATAGCGCCGGAGCGGGCAGCGCCTCGACGAAGGCGGCGAGCGTCGATGCCTCGAGAACGGGCCGCCCGGCTAGCGCGGTGTCCGGCGGAACGTCGCGGGATGCCGAGCGGGTGGACCACAACACCACGCCGCCAATGACGGCGATGGCCAATAGCGCCTCGAAAAACGAAAGCCGGCCGAGCCAGGCGATCAATCCAAGCACCAGCGCGGTTGCCAGGAGCGGCCAGATGCTGCGCGCAGGCCCAGTCTCAGGCGCGCGACCGCTGGCCAGCGTCATCGCTCGGTTTCGCTGCCCGAAGGCGTAGCCGCGCGGCCTCCGGCTGCCTCCTTGTCACGGCCAGCCGCCCCGGCCTGCGGGGCCGCCTCGTGATGCGGAATGTGTTCTGAAATCCATTCCAGATCGATCATGAGTTCGCGCACGCCAACGAGAACGAGCGCGAGCGCGAACGGCAGGATGTAATAGAAAAGCCGGAACAGCAGCAGCGCGCTAAACAGATCTTCCTTGTCGAAATGGGTGAGCGCCACCAGCATGGCGGCGTCGAACACGCCGAGGCCGCCGGGCGAGTGACTGGCAAAGCCGAGCAACGTCGCCGAGACGAAGATCACGGCCAGGGTGGGGAAATCGATGGGCGGAGTGGCGGGCATCAGCACGTACATGGCCGCCGCGCAGCAGCCGAGGTCGATGACGCCGATCACGATCTGCAACAGCGTCAGCCCGCCGCCGGGCAACTGCACGTTCCAGCTCTCCCGGCCGAAGTGGCGCGGCTTGATGCTGACCCACACCACGTAACCGGCGAGGATGGCGAGCGCGGCGACGCCGATGATGCGGTTGACCATGGGCGGCAGACGATCGATGGCGCTCGCGGCCGTCGGATCAATGGCGAACCCGAGGCCGAGCACTGCCACGTTGCCGAGCCAGAAGGTGAGCCCGGCAATGAAGCAAATCTTCGCAACCTCGACCAGGGTGAGGCCCGCGGCCGACGAATAGATGCGATAGCGCACGGCACCGCCCGAGAAGGCGCTGAAGCCGACATTGTGGCCGATGGCATAGCTGGTGAAGCCGGCAAGAGCGGCGATGCGATA
The DNA here is from genome assembly GCA_963792635.1 of uncultured Alphaproteobacteria bacterium. GTDB lineage: Bacteria > Pseudomonadota > Alphaproteobacteria > Rhizobiales > Xanthobacteraceae > DATNNN01. The sequence continues at coordinate 1,015,207 of CAWBWX010000001.1, read as the reverse complement.
GGGCACGTCGTGGCGACCGATCGTGCGGAGTGCGAAGTAGTCGTAGAAGGTCAAAATCACGTAACCCGCGGTCACGAATAACCCGGCGAGCACGAGAGCATGGACCGGCGTGTTGCGCAGCGCAGCGACCACCTCGGCGAAGACAATGTCGCGAAGCTGGAAATACAGAACGACGAAAGCGAAGACGATGATCCCGAGACAGATCGCAAAGCCGAGACCTTGCCAGCCGATCCGATCGCGCAGGAAATGCGCCACCCGCCGCAAACTTCCCGGCATCGCTCGTACGCCCGGCTTGGGCCAATCCGCGTCGGCCATGGCGAGCCTCTAGCAGAGCCGAGAGACTTGCGCGACCCCCATCGACCGCCGCTACGGCGATCAGGGCTTCATCATCAGCCGGGCGGTATGGTCGATGCGGATCAGCAGCGCGAGTGGCGGCGCTTTCTTAGGCCGAAGCTTGCAACGTCGCCTTGATGCCCGCGAGGTGAAGCTTCATCGGCTGTCTCTATACACTGGCGGCGGGGAAACGATAAGTTCGCCGCCATGCGGGCGAGCGCGACCACGTTGCAGTCGGAAATATCCGCGGCCGAGCTCGCCCGGCTCGTCTCGCTGTTGCGCGTAGCGGGACTCAAGGGCCGGCATCTGGAGATCGGCACTGCCGCCGGCGGCACGCTCAAGGAATTGATGCGCACCTATCCGGACGGCGAGCGGCCGGCGTTTGTGGTGGTGGACCCGATGACTTACTTCCCTGACCAGCTCGCGAAGGTGCGGCGCAATCTCGCATCGGCGGGCCTCGACCTCACGCGCGTCGATTTCCGTATCGCCAAGAGCCGGCCCGCGTTTGTCGCGGCGCAGCGCGCGGGCGAGACCTATTCCTTTATCTTCGTCGATGGCTCTCACAAGCTGCGTTACGTTACCGAGGACCTCGCTTGGGCGGGGCTCGTCGAGCCCGGCGGATTCGTGTGCTTCCATGATTACGGCCCGGCGGAACGCGGAGTCATGATGGCGGTGGATCGGCTCCTCGCGCGTCATTCCAACTACGAGGTCGTCGATCGGGTGGAGCGGCTCCTTATCCTGCGGAAGCTCGGCCCCGGCCGGCCCGAGGTCACGGCCTGGGACCGCCTGCACGCTTCAATCATCGGTCTCTATCTTCAACTCATCCACAGCGCACGCAAGCGCCTAGCGCGTTGACGCGAGCCGCCACCACTTCAGCCAGGTGTAGCGCGTATTGTAGAGCGCGACGCCGAGGCCGGCGCGGCCGTCGAGGAAGCCAACACGCACGAAGTAGGTGTTGACGAAAGCCCACGCCGCGTGGCCCAGCGCCACCAACCCATTCGAACGCACTCCGCGGCGGGCGAGCTCGGCGGCGGCGATCGTGGCATAGCGCCTCGCCTTGTCGCGGGCATCGGCCGCGTCGGCGATGGCGTCATGATCGATGGGCGCGCGCAAGCGGTCGACGCGGCCGTCAACGATCAGCCGCTCGTGCACGGGATCGTCGGTGAAGCGTCCGCGCTCGCGGCGGAACAGGCGCAGCACGTGATCGGGCCACCAGCCGCTGTAGCGGATGACTTTGCCGTGGAAGCGCGAGCGCCGCGGCATCTCGTAGCCGTCGGCGGCGTCGGGATCAGCGATCACCCGTCTGATGGCGGCCGAGAGCGCCGGACCCACCCACTCGTCGGCGTCGAGCGAAAGCACCCAGTCGCCAGTCGCCGCGTTCAGCGCGCGGTTCTTCTGCGGCCCGAAGCCGGGCCAGTCCGGCGCCTTGACCACCTTGGCGCGGAAGGAGCGCGCGATCTCAACCGTCTTGTCGGTGCTGTCGTTGTCGACTACGACGATCTCGTCGGCGAAGGCGGCCGAGCCGAGGCAGCGGCCGATCGCCGCTTCCTCATTGCGGGCGATGACGATCAATGACAGACGCGGCACGACGGCTCCAATGAAATACTGTGATGAACCCAACGAACATGCCGCACCCGCCTGATGCCGTCCAGCCGAAAGGCCCGCCACGCCTCATCTTCGTGCGCCAGCAGTTCTCGCCATTCGGCGGCGGCGAGCTGATCCTCGACCGTATGATGGGCGCGCTCGCCAAGCGCGGCCTGCAGATCGCGCTCCTCGCGCGCTCATGGACGGGTCGGGACGACGTCGAGTTCATGCGATGTGACCCGCCGCGCTCTCCGCGCTTCCTGCGCGAGCGGCGCTTCGCCGAAGCCGCGTGCGCCCGGCTCGCCCGCGAGCGGGACGCGATCGTACAGGCGCACGAGCGCATCCCTTGTTGCGACGTTTTTCGCGCCGGCGACGGAGTGCATGCGGCGTTCCTGGAGGCACGCGCTCGCGGCATGGGCACGCTCGCTCGCATGGCGCAGCGCTTTAGTCCTTTTCATCGTACGATGTTGGCGCTTGAGAAGAAGTTGTTCGCAAGCCTGCGGTTGAAGGCGGTAATCGTCAACTCAGCGATGGTCGCGGACGAAATCGTCCGACACTACGCCTTTCCTCCCGATCGCATCCACTTGATCGCGAACGGCATCGATCTCGATCGCTTCTCGCCGGCGGCGCGCACGGAGCATCGCGCCACGATACGCCGACAGCTTGACGTGCCGCCCGAGCGCCCGGTCGCGCTTTTTCTCGGGTCAGGCTACGGGCGCAAAGGGCTCGGCGGTGCGATCGCGGCACTGGCGCGCAGCCAGACCAACGCCGAGCTGTGGGTCGTCGGACGCGATCGCCGGCCCGCAACCTACGCAACGCAGGCGGCGCGCGCCGGGTTGGGCGACCGAATTCCGCCTGATCGGTCCGGTGCGCGATCCCCTGCCCTACTACGCCGGCGCCGACATCCTGCTGTTGCCCGCGGTCTACGACCCGTTTCCGTCGACCGTCATCGAGGCGCTCGCTTGCGGCCTGCCGGTGGTGACGAGCACGAGCTGCGGTGGGCGGGACGCGGTGGCGAAGTTCTCGATTCGCTGCTCCTGCGCGATGCCTTCGACGTGGAGGGCCTTGCTGAGGCCATCGACCGCGCATTCGCGCTTGCGGCCAAGCCCGCGACCGTCGCTGCCGCACGCGCGCTCGTAAGCGAATATGGCCTCGAGCCAATGATCGAGCGCCTGCTCGCGCTCTACGATGAGCTCATGATCGAGCGCGGTTAGAGGTCAGGCGGCGGCGCGTTCCAGGGCGTCGCGCTCGGCAAGCCACAGATCGCCGTAGTCGACGTTCTGCCATTCGGCGAACCACGGCCCGCCGCGGGTGAAGTGCACCGCGTTCGGCGTCCCCCTTGCTGGTTTCTCGTTCCAGCCCTCGAGCCAGTTCCACTCCACCGGCAACTCGCCGATCTCCGCGTCGGCCGCCCACTGCATGCGGTGCAGGTAAGCGCCGCTCTCGCGGTTAACGAGCTCGGGCGTGAGCTTCTTCACCGAGGGATGCTCGCAATTGAAGAGCATGAGCGAAGACCAATTCTTGCGCGGGTACGTCGTCTGCACCTTGCCGTCCATCTTGGTCGTTTCTTTCGGGGTGTAGTCGTGGTGCACGCAGTAGATCGCCTTATTGCCCTTGGCGTAGGCGGCAAGGCCCGCGATGTCGCCAAGCCAGAGGAAATCACAGTCGCAGAATAGCGCCCATCCCTTGAAGCCGGCGAGCGCGGGGGTGAGGAAGCGCGAATAGGTGAACTCGGTCGAGGCGAGCGGGTCCTCGCCGCGGCTATAAAGACCGCGGGCGCGAAGGTCGTCGAGCTTGATCGGCTGCACCGCGACCGGGATCGATGCGCGACGCTCGAGCGAGTACCGCGCCACGTCGTAGGCAATGGGCTCACGCTGGTCCCAGCCGATAAAAACGCGAAACGGAGCGGTCATTGCGGCTTCTTTCCATATCAGGAATGATCATTCATGCCATGCTGGAATATATTGGCAAGCGGAAAGACAGAATCGCCGTCATGCCCTCGACAATTTCCAAACTGCGCCAAGCGCTCGCGCGCGTTCGTCGGCAGCTCGTTATGCCGAGCGCGTATCAAGGTTCGATCGCGGGCTATCTCTTCGGGCGCGCCGGCTTCACGGTCCGTCAGAAGCTGAAGCGGCTGCGACCGTTTCGCGCAACGACCGGCGCCGCCGATCCCGAGCTCGCCGCTCGCCTCGGCCGCTACCGAGGGTACGTCGAGCGTCGCGCATGGGACGCGGTGAGCGACGAGGCGCTCGCGATCGCCGCTATCGCCGAGAAAAGCGATGATGCCGCGCTCATGTTCGAGATGGGTGCCGCGCTTGAGCGCCTGCGCGCCTACCCGCAATCGGCGGCGCTGCGACTGCGAAGTCGACAAATCCGCAAGGGCACGGCGAATAAGGAATGGCGCGGACAAGACCTTTCGGATCGCGTGCTCGTCATCGATCTTATGGAGAACGCCAAGGCCAGCATGGGCTCCGTGATCCGTCACGCGCGCCTGATCGAGCCCGCATCCGCCATGGCGCGGCGCACGATCGTCCTCGCTGAGCCCCGACTCGTCCCGTTGCTGCAACGTTCCTTTCCCCGGGCCGAGGTGCGCGCCGACGGAGACGACGACGTCAAGGCGCGGGCGGAAGGCGAGGTGTTCGCCGCTGTGGAGCATCTCGTGGCGTACCTGGCGCCCGACGAGGCTCGTATCGCGAAGAGCTTTGCCCCACTCCGCGCCGATCCCGCGCTCACCGCAGAGTTCCGCGCGCGCTACCGCGACGGCGGCCTGCCGGTGATCGGTATTTCCTGGGGCAGCAAATCCTACGCCAAGGACCTTCCGAGCTTGGTGGAATGGGCGGACTTGTTGCGCGGCATCGACGCCCGCTTCGTGTCGCTGCAATACGGCAAGATCACGGGCGACATTGCGCGGCTGCAGCGGAACATGGCGACCCCGATCATCGACGACGCCTCGGTGGATCAACTCGTGGATATGGACCGCTTCGCCGCTCAGGTCGCTTCGCTCGACGCGGTGATCTCGATCTCCAACACGGCCGCGCACCTGGCGGGTGCGCTCGCCGTGCCGTCGGTGTTTATCGTCGACGACAAGTTCCACACCGTGTGGCCGGTGGCCGGCGACACCACGCCGTGGTATCCGCGCGCACGGCTGGTGGCCAAGCGCGGCCGGCCGTGGCCGGTGGCGCTCGAAGACGTGCGGGCGACGGTCCGAAAGCTCGTGGCGCGCTAGCGGCGCGCCCAGATCGCGGCCGGGCCGATGGTGTCGGAAATCTCGGAAGTCTGGATGCGCGTGAGGCCCGCCTTCTTCAGCGCCGGCGCGATCTCGTCGTCCTCGGGGTGGGCGCCACGCCAGGCGAAATAGCGGCCGGTGCGCTCGCCCAGGTGCTGCACGAGCTTCTGCAGGCTCTGGTCCGACATCTCGCGCTTGAGCTCGTGATAGACGGCGAGAAACAGCACGATGTCGTACTTCGACTTGTAGTCCTTACCGAAGGCCTTCTTCAGTGCCGCCGGCCCGCGGGTAAGATCCACCGTCTCGAAGCGCGATTGGATGCTGAGCAAGTCGGCGAAGATCTCGCGCGCCGTCCGCACCCCATCCTCATAGAAGTCGCAGCCGTGGAGCAGCGCGGCGCCGTTATTGGCGAACTCAAAGGACACGAGGCCGCGATTGCACCCGACGTCGAGGACGCTCGCCTCGGGGGCGCGAAACAGAAGATCGCTGATGCCGTCGAGCCGCAGGTCGTGGTAGCCGGCCACTCTCCGCGTCATCAGACGCCGACGTGTGAGAAATCGAATTCGCATGCTATTCCCTGCAGCCCGGTTGCGAAAGGCCGAGCGTTCTATCGCTCATCGCGCTTGCGCGCAATCGACCGGCGCCTCACGGCTTGACCGCGAGGAACACGAGGCTGCGCGAGGTGAGCGCGGTCCAGCCATTGGCCTCCCGGGTGATCGCGGCGGTCTCGACGTGCAGCTCCCGATCGCGGGCAAGATGCCGCAGCGCCCGCGCCGTCGATAGCCGCAGCAGCGGCCAGGCAAGCACCGCCCAAAAGGCGGCGCTGCGCTTGGTGCGGTCGGCATGGAGCGCGATTGCGCCGAAGCCGGCGCCGCGCAGGCCGTAGTGCCAGTATTGATAAGGCAGCGGACTGACGTGGCCGCAGATGCGGCCGGCGTTCTCCGGCAAGGCGCTCGGCGAGGGATAGAGTTGATAGTGGCCGCCGGTGAGGAAATTCCACCGCGACACCAGGTGGCCGACGTTCGGCACCGAGAAGATGAGCGCGCCGCCGGGCTTCAGTACGCGCGCGATCTCGGCGAGTGCCGCATACGGCACGCGGGTGTGCTCCAGCACCTCGATCGCCACCACCGCGTCGAAGGCGGCGTCGGGATAGGGCAACCCGCTGTTCACATCGGCCTGTTTGAAACTCACGCCTTCGACAGCGAAGGCGCCGCGCTTGATGTCGCAGGCTTCGATCCCCGCGCCGGGAGCCAGTCCGAGACCAGCGCGCGCCGCCGACAACATGCCCGTGAAATAGCCGCCGCCGGCACCGAGATCGAGGACGTCGCCCTTGAGCTTGCCGCTCGCTTCCAAGAGCGACAGCACGCGCGCGTTGGTGGCGCGATGAGAAGCGGGCGCAGAAGCCATGATGATCGTCGGACCGTTCAAGCCGCCAGCCCCTCGTGCACGGCGAGCAGGTGATGGGCGAAACCGGATATTGCCGCAAGGGTCTTCTCCGGCTGGTCCATGTGCGGCGAATGGCGGCAGTCGTCGAGCAAGAGTGTCTCGACCGGGCAGTAGGTTTCCTGCTCGGCGAGCGTGAGTTGTGCCGGCGTGCCGTACTGGTCGCCCACGCCCTGGATGATGAGGATCGGCACGCGGATGTAGGCAAGATACTCGTCGATACGCCAGTCGCGGAAGCCGGGCGCGAGCCAAGAGTTGTTCCAGCCGCGGAAGGCCGTGTCGACGTTGTCGCCGTGGAAGCGCTTGAGGCGCTCGCGCAGGTCGCCCTTGTCGAACGCTTCCTTGGCCTCGGCGATGCTTTTGATGGAGATGTCCTCGACGAAGAAATGCGGCGCCATGAGCACGAGGCCGCGCACGCGAAAATCCTGGCGGCCGCCGGCGTAGATCGTGGCGATGGAGGCGCCGTCGGAATGGCCAAGCAGAATGCATTTGCGGACGCCCGCCTGATCGAGCACCTGCGGCAGCACGTCGAGGGCCTCGTCGTGCATGTAGGTGAGCGGGCGCGGCATCGGCGGCGGGGCCGACTTGCCGTAGCCCGGCCGCGAATAGACCAGCACGCCGCAGCCGGTGCGCTCCGCCAGTTTTTTTGGAAAGTCGCGCCACATGGCGACGCAGCCGAGGCCTTCGTGCAAGAGCACGAAGGTCGGCGCCGTGTCGGGCAGGGCTCCGTGCCACTCGGTCTCGATGCGGCGGCCGGCGACGACGATGTCTTTCATTTCGCCGCCCCCTCCTCCCTGAGCTTGAAGCGCTGGATCTTGCCGGTGGCGGTCTTCGGCAGCTCGGTGCGTACGTCGATCCAGCGCGGGTATTTCCAGGCGCCGGCGCGCTCCTTGACGTGGACGCGCAACGCCTCGAACAGCTTGTCGTCCGCGGCAAAGCCCTCCTTCAGCACGACGAAGGCCTTGGGCTTGAGCAGGCCGTCGGAGTCCTCCTTGCCGATCACCGCCGCCTCGAGCACCGCCGGGTGCGAGGCGAGCGCGCCCTCCACCTCGAACGGCGACACCCAGACGCCGCCCACCTTGAACATGTCGTCGGTGCGGCCGCAGTAGACGTAGTAGCCGTCCGCGTTGCGGGTGTACTTGTCGCCGGTGTAGGTCCACTCGCCGGCGAAGGTGCGCCGGCTCTTGCCGCGCTGGTTCCAGTAGCCTTCCGCCGCCGACGGCCCGCGCACCACGAGCTCGCCGATCTCGTCGGTCGCCAAGCTCATGGCCGTCCTCGCCGAGGATCTTCGCGTCGTAGCCGGGCACGGCCTTGCCCGACGTGCCGTAGCGCACGTCGCCGGGCCGGTTGCTGACGAAAATGTGCAGCATCTCGGTGGAGCCGATACCGTCGATGATGTCGACGCCGACCACCTCGCGCCATTTCTCGCCCACGTGCTTGGGCAGCGCCTCGCCGGCGGAGACGCATAGGCGCAGGCGATCGGAGCCGGCGCCCTTGCCGATGTCCTTGTGCGCCAGCATCGCGGCATAGAGCGTCGGCACGCCGTAGAAGATGGTGGGCCGCGCGCGGCGCATGACCTCGAACACTGAGTCCGGCGTCGGCCGCCCGGTGAGAAGCGCGGTCGAGCCGCCCACCGACATGGGGAAGGTCATGGCGTTGCCGAGGCCGTAGGCGAAGAAGAGCTTCGCCGCCGAGAAGTTGACGTCGTCGGGGCGCACGCCGAGCACGTCCTGGCCGAACAACTTCGCCGTCGCCACCAGGCTCGAGTGCACGTGCTTGGCGCCCTTGGGCTCGCCGGTGGAGCCGGATGAATAAAGCCAGAAAGCGACCTCGTCGGAGACGGTGTCGGCAATGATCGGCTCGGTCTTGCCGCGGGACAGCACCTCCTCGAAGGTAAGCACCTCGCGCTTGAAGGCGGCTTTGTCCGCGGGCTTGGCGTCCACCAGCACGATCGTGCGCAGCTTCGGCAGCCGCTCGAGGATCGGCAGGATCGCGGGCACCAGCGGCTGCGACACGAATAGCGCCTCGGCACGCGAATCGCCGAGGATGTAGGCGTACTGCTCGCTGGTTAGCAGCGTGTTGAGCGGGATCGGCACCACGCCGGTGCGGATCGCGCCCCAGAATGCCACCGGAAAATCCACGGTATCGAGCATGAGGAGCGCGATGCGCGCCTCCGGCTTGAAGCCGAGCGCGGCGAGGCCATGGGCGAAGCGGAAGGTCGCGGCCTGCAGATCGGAATAAGTGCGCCGGCGCGCCCCGTCATCGAAGGCGACCGTGTTGCCGGCCCGCGCGGCGTTGGCGTCGATGAAATCGACGGCGGCGTTATAGGGCCGGCGCTCGGCGAGTTCGCTCATTGCTTGGTCGTTTCCTCTCCCCGCCCAACTATGCAATATATTGCCGACCATGGCCAACCGGCGCAAAAGCGAAAACGGCGCGAGCCAGGCGAGCTATCTTAGCCGTCTCGGCGAGCGCGTGCGCACGCTGCGCAACCGCCGCGGCATGTCGCGCAAGGCGCTGGCCAAGCATTCCAACGTGTCGGAGCGCTACCTGGCGCAGCTTGAATCCGGCGAGGGCAACTGCTCGATCGTGCTGCTTCGCCGCATCGCCAAGGCCATCGGGGTCCCGACGGCCGAGCTCGTGGACGAGCGGCCGGAGCGGGCGGTGGAGGCGCGGCTCTTGGAGCAGACGCTGCAGCGCCTGTCGCCCACCGAAATCGGCGAGGCGCGCGAGCTCCTGCTCGCCCGCTTCGGCGGCGCAACCCGCGACCGGCGGAGCCGCATCGCGCTCATTGGCCTGCGCGGCGGCGGCAAGTCCACCATCGGCCGTCTCGCGGCGAAGCGCCTGGAGGTGCCGTTCATCGAGCTCGACCAGGAGATCGAGCAGCTCGCCGGCATGAAGCTCGGGCAGATCTTCGAGCTGTTCGGCCAGGAAACGTTCCGCCGCCACGAGCGCGCCGCACTCGAAGGCATCCTCGCGGCGCACCCGCGCTTCGTGCTCGCCACCGGCGGCGGGCTCGTCACCGAGCCCGGCACCTTCGAGCTCCTGCTCAGCGCCGCGTTCACCGTGTGGGTGCGCGCCGAACCCGACGACCACATGCAGCGCGTGATGGACCAGGGCGATCTGCGCCCCATGGCCGATAACGCCGGCGCCATGGACGATCTGGTGTCGATCCTGAAGAGCCGCGAGCCGCTCTACGCCAAGGCGGACGCCGAGCTCGACACCAGCGGCAAGACGCCCGAGCGCGCCGCGCGCGAACTCGCGGAGCTGGCGGTACCGGCGAAGGGCGTGAGAAGGATTGCTTGAAGGCAGCCGGATCAGCGCCGGCCGTCAGCCGCTACACCCCCAAATGCCGGTGGATCAGCGCCTGGTCCGCCGCGAGCGCCTTGCCCGATCCCTCGAACACGATCTCGCCCTTGGCCATGACCACGTGGCGGTCGCAGAACTCCAATAAGTCGGCGAGGTTCTTGTCCACCACCACCGCCGCGATGCCGGCTTTCGCGATCTCGCGCAGCGTCGCCCAGATCTCGTCGCGCAGCTTCGGCGCCAGCCCCTCGGTCGCCTCGTCGAGCAGGATGATCTCGGGGTTGGTCATCAGCGCGCGGCCGATGGTCAGCATCTGCTGCTCGCCGCCGGAGAGCTCATTGCCCCACTGGCGGCGGCGCTCGGCGAGGCGCGGAAACAGCCCGTAGACGCGCTCGCGCGTCCACTGCCGCCCGCTGCGGCCGGGCCGCGCGGCGAAGGTGAGGTTCTCCTCCACGGTGAGGTTGGGGAAGATGCCGCGGTTCTCCGGCACGAGCGCGAGGCCCCGGCGGGCGCGCGCCGAGGCGCGGGTCGCCGTCACCGCCTCGCCGTTGAGAAAAATCTCGCCGCTCTTCGGGCGCACCAGACCAATGAGCGTGCGCGAGCAGCGTGGTCTTGCCCATGCCGTTCCGACCCAACAGGCTCACCGTCTCGCCGCGGCATGACGCGGAAGCTGACGCCGCGCAGAATGTGGCTCTGGCCGTAGTAGGTGTTGAGGTTCACGGCATCGAGCGCGGGCGTCATCTAGGTCCCCCAGCGGCCGAGATAGGCCTCGCGCACGGCGGCATTGCTGCGGATCGCCTCGGGCGCGCCGTGGGCGAGCAGCTTGCCCTCCACCAGCACGGTGAGCGTGTCGGCGGCGGCGAAGATCGCGTCCATGTCGTGCTCGATCAGGACGATGGTGTGATCGACGGCGAGCTCGCGCACCAGCGCCGTGACGCGGCCGGTCTCCTCGCTGCCCATGCCGGCGAGCGGCTCGTCGAGCACCAGCACCTTGGCGCCGGAGGCGATCAGCATGGCGATCTCGAGCTGGCGCTGCTCGCCGTGCGACAGGTGCGCGGCGCGGATGTCGGCGCGGGCGCTGAGGCCGGCCGCCTCCAGCGCAAAGCGTGATCGCGGCGTTCTCCTCGTCGGCGAACTTGCGCTGGCTCAAGCGCCACGGCGTCGGCCGGCGCGCCTGGGCGGCGAGCAGGCAGTTCTCGCGCACGGTGAAGGGCAACAGGATGTTGGTGCGCTGATAGCTGCGACCGAGGCCGCGGCGGGCGACCTGGTAGGCGGGCCGGCCGGCGATGTCCTCGCCGTCGAGGCGGATGCGCCCGGCGCTGGGCTTGAGCGCGCCGGAGAGAAGATTGATGAAGGTGGTCTTGCCGGCGCCGTTCGGGCCGATGATGCCGTGCACCTTGTTGGGGTCGAGGGCGAGCGTCACGCCGTCCACGGCGACGAGACCGCCGAAGCGGCGGGTCAGGTCCTCGACGGCGAGGCTTTTCGCGCGCGCAGGCTCGCGCTTGCGCACGACCCCAGCCTGCGGCGGCGCGGCGGGTGCCGGTGCCGCCTCGCGGGAAAAGAACTGGGCGATCCCGCGCGGGGCGGCGAGGACGGCGGCGATCAGCGCCGCGCCGAGCCACAGCGACCAGTGATCGGCGATCAACGGCCCGACCAGCGATGACGACTTCAGCACCTCCTCGAACAGCGCGAACAGGATGGTGCCGAGGATCGGGCCGTAAAGCGTGCCGCTGCCGCCCAGCACCACCATCATGATGGCGGTGCCCGAACTCGCGCCAGCCGAACAGATCCGGCGTCACGTAGCCGTCGATGGTGCCGAACAGCGCGCCGGCGTAGCCGCCGATGGCGCCGGCGATGACGAAGCTCATGAGCTTGTGGGCGTAGGTGTTGAAGCCGAGCGCGCCCATGCGCACCTCGTTGAAGCGCACGCCCTGCAGCACGCGGCCGAACGGCGTGCGCGCGAGCCAGACCAGCAGAAAATAGCTCGCCACCAGCGACGCCAGGCAGAAGTAATAAAAGTTGATCCGGTTGCCGAGGTCGAGAAGCTCCCTGGAGCCGATGGCGATCACCGGCTTGACGTTGATGTAGGCGCCGTCGGCGCCGCCGGCGAAGCGGGTGTCGTGAAAGAGCGAGAACAGCATCTGGCCGAAGGCGAGCGTCACCATGATGAAATAGAAGCCGCGCGTCAGCACCACGACGGCGCCGATGAGTGCGGCGGCGGCGCCGGCGACGAGGAGGGCGGCCGGATAGGCGAGCAGCGCATTCGCCGCTTCCGCCTTGGGCGAGACGAAATAAAGCACGTAGGCGCCGAGCCCGAGGAACATGGCGTGGCCGAAGCTGACGAGGCCGGTGACGCCGATGAGGAAATCGAGGCTGATCACCAGGATCGCGATCACCATGACGCGGGTGGTGAACTTCACCCCGTAGGGGCCGACCAGGAGCGGCAGCACCAGCGCGAGTGCGAACAGCGCGATCAGCAGCAGCACAACGGGAAGGCGCGGCCGCTGCAGCATCACGCCCGCCCGAACAGGCCGCCGGGCCGCGTGATCAGCACCGCCGCCATCAGGGCGTAGACCACCACGCTCGCGAACTGCGGCAGGAACACTTTTCCGAACGCATCGGCGAGCCCGATGAGCAGCGCCCCCACGAACGCGCCCTTGACGCTGCCGATGCCGCCGATCACCACCACCACGAAGGAGATGATGAGCACGCGCTCACCGATGCCGGGATAGATGCTCTCGATCGGTGCGGCGATGATGCCGGCGGCGGCGGCGAGCGAGACGCCAGCGGCGAACACCAGGCGAAACAGGATGCGCGTGTCGATGCCGAGCGCCTCGACCATCTCGCGGTTCGAACTCGCCGGCGCGGATCATGCGGCCGACGCGGGTCTTCTGGATCACGAACATCATGACGAGCGCGAGCGCGACGCAAATGCCGGCTACCGCGATGCGATAGACCGGGTAGCTCAGCACGGCGGAGAGCTTCACGCTGCCGGAAAGGTAGGACGGGATCGGCACGCTCAGCGGCTGGGTGCCCCACAGGATGCGCTGCACCTCGTTGAAGATGAGGATGAGGCCGAAGGTGAGCAGCACCTGCTGCAGGTGGTCGCGCTCGTAGAGATGGCGGATGAACAGCCACTCGATCGCGGCGCCGAACAGGAAGGCGAGCGGAATGCCGGCGGCGAGCGCGAGGAAAATGTCGCCGAGCAGCGCGGTGAGCGTGAGCGAGAGATAGGCGCCCAGCATGTAGAACGAGCCGTGCGACAGATTGATCACGCCGAGGATGCCGAACACCAGCGTCAGCCCGCTCGCGGCGAGGAAAATCAACAGGCCGTATTGCAGGCCGTTCAGAATCTGGATGAGGATAAGTTCCATGAACCGGCTCCCCCGGAGTGCCGGACGCAAAAGCGGGGGCCGAAGCCCCCGCTTTCATAACCCATTCGCGATTAGGACGAAAGTCGGCAGCCGGTTCCCGGATCGGCGTAGTTGGTCACCGCCGTCTTGACCAGGGCGTTGGCGCCGTTCTTGTACTCGCGCAGATAGAAGTTCTGGATCGGATTGTGCGAGGCCGAGAGCTTGAACGGCCCGCGGGGGCTCGCGAACGACGCCTTGCCCATGGCGGCATTGAGCGCATCGCGCTTCTTTACGTCGCCGCCCACCGCAGTGAGGCCGATCTCGAGCAACTGCATCGTGTCCCACCCCTGGACGGCATAGACGTCGGCCGCCTTGCCGTAGGCTGCCTGAAAAGCCGCGCGGAACGCCTTGTTTTCCGGATTGTCCACGTCATCGGCGTAGTGCAGCACGGTTTTCACGCCGTCGCCGGCCCCCACGATCGCCTGCTCGACGCCGTCGGTGAGGAAGCCCGAGCCCCACAGCGGAATGCTGGCCTTGAGGCCCGCGGCGGCATAGTCCCTGACGAACTTCGCCGCGCCGCCGCCCGCGTAGAATACATAAACCGCATCCGGCTTGATCGAGGCGATCTCGGCGAGCGCCGACTGGAACTCGACGTTGGGGAACGGAACGTCGATGCTCTTCACGATCTGTCCGCCGCCCAAGTGGAAGGTTTCGGCAAAACCCGCGACGAACTCGTCGCCGGCCGCGTATTTCCATGCGCAGGTCACGACCTTCTTGATGCCTTCGGCCGCCATCGCCTGCCCGGTGGCGAGCCCGACCTGCGTATTGGTGAACGAGGTGCGGAAGATGTTCTTGGCGCACAGGCTCCGGGTCAGATCGGTCGCGCCCGCATTGGGGATGATGGTCGTGATCCCTTCTTCGCGCGCGATCTTGCTCATGGCGAGCGCGACGCCGGAGTGCACCGTGCCGACCAGGATGTCGGCTTTCTCGCCCTGGATGAGCTTGGTGGTGAGCTCGGTCGCCTTCGGCGGCGCCGACTCGTCGTCGAGCTTGACGAAGGTGATCGGCCGGCCGGCGAGCGCGCCGCCCTTCTGCTTGACGTAGAGCTCCATCGCCCGGGTGATCGCCTCGCCGAGCGGCGCGAAGGTGCCGCTATAGGGCAACAGCACGCCGATCTTGATCGGCGCGCCTTGGCCGAACGAGGGACGGATGAAAGGCGATGCCAGGCTGATGGCGCTGGCACCCGCCGCGAGCTCGAGCACGCGGCGGCGGGAAATCCGGTTGGTCATTCATTCCTCCCCTGAGGTTTTCGCGGTGCCGTGCGAAACCGTTCAGCCCGCGATTATTGTAAAGATGAAGTATAGTACAGCCCGGCCCCGCCCCGGCAAGCGCGCCAAAAGGCAGGCGCGCCGTCGTTTAGTCCCGCTGCCAGGGGCACCAGCGCTTCGTCGCGCGCGCAAATTGGTGTCCACAATCGTGAGCGCCGCCGCGGTTACTGGCTGGCTGCAATCCAAAACGAGGCTGGCGCACCGGAGAGGATTCGAACCCCTGACCCCCAAATTCGTAGTCTGGTGCTCTATCCAGCTGAGCTACCGGTGCGTGCGCCGCGTATGGCCCGGAATTCGTAAAGTGCCGACGGCGCCGGGACAAATACGCGCCGCCATCCCCATTGGCAAGGGCGCGCGCCGCCCCTCGCGGGGCGTCCGCCCAGGTCCGGCGCCCAATTCTCGACACGAATGCGGCGCCTCGCCGGTTCAGGCCCGCGCCCGCTCGGCGCGCTTCTCGTCCAGCGCCACCGGCCGGTCGGGGATGGCCACGCGGAAGGTGGCGCCGATGGTGCCGGCGACGAAGGAGATGTCGCCGCCGTGGGCGCGTATGAGCTCGGCGGCGATCGTCAGTCCGAGCCCGGTGCCGCGGTTTCGTGCCGAGCCCTGGAAGGGCTCGAACAGGTGCGTGCGCGCCGCCTGCGGCACGCCGGGTCCGGTGTCGGCCACCTCCAGCACCACCACCGCGCCCTCGCGGCGGCCAACGATGCGGATCTGGTCGCGCTCGGGATCGTTGGGCGCGCGTGCCTTGAGCGCGGCCATGGAGTTGCGCAACAGGTTGAGCAGCACGCGGAAGAGCTGGTCGGGATCGGCGTCGACGATGAGCCCGCGCTCCACCGAAGGCAGCCAGCGGATCGGGCCGTCGGCGGCAAGCCCGAGCGTTTCGCGCAATTCCTCCACCATCGCCGCCACGTCCACCGGCCGGCGCTCCGGCGGCGGCTCGTGCGCCTTGCCGTAGGCAAGCGTGTGCTCGCAGTAGGCGATGGCGCGGTCGAGCGCCGCCATGAGCTTGGGCGCGAGGCGGCGCACGGCGGGATCGGCGAGGCCGGTGAGACGGTCGGACAGCAATTGCGCCGACGACAGCAGGTTGCGCAGGTCGTGGTTGATTTTGGACACGGCGAGGCCCAACGCCGCGAGCCGGCTCTTCTGCTGCAGGGTCTGGGCGAGCTCGCGCTGCATCAAGGCGAGCTCGCGCTCGGCGGTGCCGATCTCGTCCTGGCGCGTCGACGGCCCCACGATCCGCGCCGGGTTCTCCGGGTCATGGCCGAAATCGACCATGCGCGCGGTCAGCCGGCGCAGCGGCTGCACGAACAGCCACGACAGGCTGAGGTAGACGAGCAGGCCCGATATCGCCGAGATCGCCAGCGAGACGAGCAGGATGTTGAAAGAGAAGCGCACCATCGCCTCGCGCAGCGGCCGCTCGGCGATGACGATCTCGATGAACTCGCCGCCGGCCGGCGCCGGCCCGACCACGCGCAGCATGTCCTCGTCGCGGCAGATCAGCGTCTCGAAGGCGTCGTAGATGGAGCGAAGCATGGAGACGTTGCGCACGTCGAGCTCGTGCGCCACCTTGAGCGGCATGTCGCTGGCGGCCAGCAGCTTACGGCGGTCGCCGGTCTTGTGCACGATGGCGATGGCACCGGCGCTGTCGAGAAGCTTCTGCGTCAGCTCCGGCGAGATCATGCCGTCGGGCGCGGCGTCGAGCACCAGCGCCGCGGTGCGCGCCGCGGCCAGGCGATCGGACAGCCACATCAGCCGGTAGTTGGCGATCGACGGCACGTAGATGAGGATTTCCGCCACCATCACGAACAAGGCGGTGAGCAGAAGCAGCTTGCCGGAGAGCCCAAGGCGGGCGCGCGGCTTCGCCGGTTGCGGATTGGTCTCGGCCATGGCGTTCGCGGGCTAAGCCTCGGATTTCAGCGTCTTGCACGCAGAAAGCGAATGATGCGCCGCACCCAAGGGCTCGTCAAACGCCGCAGGAACGAGCCGGCGGCGACGCGCTCAATCACCTCGGAATAGGTCATCGCCGCCGGCCGCAGCTCGGCGAGCTCGCCGGTGCGCATGCGCTTGTTGATGGCGAGCGAGAAGAACGCGATGAGCTCGCCGGCGCGCTCGCCGACGATGCTGGCGCCGACCACGCGCCCGCCGCGGGTGGTGACGAGCTTGATCATGCCTGCGGTCGCCTGCTCGGCGCGGGCGCGGGCGTTCTCGGCATAGGGCCAGCGCAGGACTCGGATGTTACCGTGGCGCAGCCGCGCCTCGGCCTCGGCGAGGCCGACGTGGGCGAGCTCGGGGTCGGCGAAAGTGACGCGCGGCACCGCCTCCACGTTTACGTCGATCGGCCGGCGGAACAAGAGTTTGCGCAACAGCATGGTGGCGTGGAACGTGGCGACCTGGGCGTATTGCGGCGCGCCGGTGACGTCGCCCAGCGCATAGACGCGCTTGTTGGTGGTGGCGAGATCGCGGCCGACGTGGATGCCGCGCTGGTCGAAGGCGATGCCGGCGGCCTCGAGGTTCAGGTCCTCCACGTTCGGCCGCCGCCCGGTGGCAACGAGCAGGTGCGAGCCTTCCACCGCGCTATCGCCGGCGGGCGTGGCGAAGACGAGGCGCACGTTCTTGCGCACGCGCTCGACGCGGCGCGGATCGCCGATGACGAGCGCGATGTCCTCGCGGGCGAGCGCGTCGAGCACCACGCCGGCGCATTCCGGATCATGCTCGGCGAGCGGTGTCACCGTTTCCACTACCGTCACCGCGGCGCCGAGGCGGCGAAAGGCCTGCGCGAGCTCGACGCCGCTCGAGCCGGCGCCGAGCACGAGAAGGTGCCGCGGCAGCTTCTTCAGCCCGAACACCGTGTCGGGGTCGAGGTAGGGCACCCGGTCGAGCCCGGGAATATTCGGCGTCGCCGGCGTTGAACCGGCGGCGATGACGAAGCGGCCTGCGCGGATTTCGGTTTCGTCTGCGAGCAGCGTATCGGCATCGGCGAAGCGGGCGTCGCCGCGCACGACCCGGACGCCAAGCGCGGTGAGCCGCGCCTCGGAATGATTGAGGGCGGCGCCGGCGACCGCCGCCTCCACGTGGGCGCGCACCCCGGTGAAATCGACTTCGGGCTCGGCGTCGATGCCGAAGCGGGCGGCGCGGCGCACGGTTTCGGCGCGGGTGGCGGCGGCGATCAGGGCCTTCGAGCCCACGTCACGCATGTGGCCGCCGCCGAAACGGTCGCGCTCCACCAGCACCACCGAGACGCCGACGAGTGCCGCACCCGCCGCGACGGCAAGGCCGCCGGTGCCGGCGCCGATCACGCACAGATCGGGGGAGAGCTGTTCGGCCATGCGGGGGATCACGCGACTGCAAAAAGGGGTCGGCTGCAATATACACCGGCTAACAGCCGCGGACGGCATAACGCGCGCCACGGCGCGGCGTTCCTCGCATTGACTTCACCGGCGAGCGCCTCCTATATGCCTCGCCAATCCCTTCAATTCATCAGCAGAACGGCGCTCTCTCGTGAAACGCACCTATCAGCCGAGCAAGCTCGTCCGCAAACGCCGCCACGGATTCCGTGCGCGCATGGCGACGAAGGGCGGCCGCAAGGTCATCGCCGCGCGCCGCGCGCGCGGCCGCGCGCGCTTGTCGGCGTGAGGAGCGCCCAGGCTGGGCGCATGGTCTCCATGGATCGACTGGTGCGACGCGCGGACTTTCTCGCGGCGGCCGGCGCCTTGCGCGCGCCGGGCTCCGCCTTCCTGACCCAGGCGCGCGATCGCCGCGAGCGGGGCGCGGCGCGCGTCGGCTACACCGTCACGAAGAAGACCGGCAACGCCGTGGAACGGAACCGCATCCGCCGGCGATTGCGCCAGGCGGCGCGCGACGTGGTGCCGCGTCTCGGCCATGAGGGATACGACTACGTGCTGATCGCTCGCCGCGCGGCGCTCGCCGCCCCATATACCCTCTTGGTGCAGGAGCTCGAGCGCGCGCTCGGCCGCCTGCACCGTATGCGAACGGAAGGGCGCGATGGATAACCATCGCAACACCATTCTCGCCGTCGTGCTGTCGGTGATCGTGCTGGTCGCCTGGCAGTACTTCGTCGGCATGCCGCAGCTCGACAAGCAGCGCGAAATCCAGAAGCAGCAGCAACAGCAGCAGGCCCAGCCGCAACAGCCGGGCTCGACCCCGCCGCAGCCGGGCCAGCAACCGCCCGCCGGCGGACCGGTGCCGGGCACGGCGCCGCAGCCGGCGACCGGCCGCCCCGGCGGCTTGAGCCGCGACGACGCGCTCCGGCAGTCGCCGCGCGCGCCGATCGCGACGGCGCGGGTCAAGGGTTCGGTGGCGCTGAAGGCCGGGCGTGCCGATGACCTGTCGCTGCTGAATTACCGGGTCACCGTCGACCCCAACAGCCCGAACATCATTCTCCTGTCGCCCTCGAGCGCGCCGGAGCCGTTCTACGTCGAGTTCGGCTGGGTCGGTTCCGCCGGCGCCGACACCCTCCTGCCCGGCCCCGACACGCTGTGGATCGCCGACCGCGCTGGGCCGCTCACTTCCGAGCAGCCGATCACGCTCACCTACGACAACGGCGCGGGACTGAAGTTCCGCCGCGTGCTCGCGATCGATCGCGACTACATGTTCACCTTGAGCGAAGAGGTGGAGAACACCGGCAACCAGCCGGTCACGCTCTACAACTACGGCCTCGTCTCGCGCCACGGCACGCCCAAGATCGAAGGCTATTACATCTCCTTCGAAGGACTAATTGGCGTCCTCGACGGCAAGCTGCGCGAGGTCGGCTACAGCGACGTCGAGGGCAAGCCGGCGCAGACGGTGAAGACCAAGGGGGGCTGGCTCGGCATCACCGACAAGTACTGGGGCGCGGTGCTGGTGCCGGATCCGGCGCAGAGCATCACCGCCCGCTTCTCCGCCGGCGCGGTCGGCGCGCTGAAAACCTACCAGAGCGACTTCCTCACCGATCCGGCGACGCTCGCCCCCGGCGGCAAGCTCGCGCTCACGCACCGGCTGTTCGCCGGCGCCAAGGAAGTGGCGCTGCTCGACCGCTACGAGAAGGAGCTCAACATCCCCCGCCTCGATCTCCTGATCGACTGGGGCTGGTTCTATTTCATCACCAAGCCGATGTTCCAGGTGCTCGACTACTTCTACCGCCTGGTCGGCAACTTCGGCGTCGCCATCCTGATCGTCACCGTGCTGATCAAGATCGTGTTCTTCCCGCTCGCCAACAAGTCTTACGCCTCCATGGCCAAGATGAAGATCGGTGCAGCCGAAGATGGAGGAGATCCGCAAGCGCTTCCCCGACGACAAGGTGAAGCAGCAGCAGGCGATGATGGAGCTGTACAAGCAGGAGAAGATCAATCCGCTTGCCGGCTGCCTGCCGATCCTGGTGCAGATCCCGGTGTTCTTCGCCCTCTACAAAGTGCTGTTCGTCACCATCGAGATGCGCCACGCGCCGTTCTACGGCTGGATCAAGGACCTCTCGGCGCCGGACCCGACCAACCTGTTCAACCTGTTCGGGCTCCTCCCCTTCGACCCCACGGTCATCCCGGTGATCGGGCCGTTCCTGCACGTGGGCATCTGGCCGCTGATCATGGGTGTCACCATGTGGGCGCAGATGAAGCTCAACCCGGCGCCGCCGGACCCGACGCAAAAGATGATCTTCGACTGGATGCCGGTGGTGTTCACCTTCATGCTGGCGACGTTCTCCGCCGGCCTCGTTATCTACTGGGCGTGGAACAACACGCTGTCGGTGCTGCAGCAGGCCGTGATCATGAAAAAGCACGGCGCCAAGATCGAGCTCATCGACAACGTCACGGCGCTGTTCAAGCGCAAGAAGCCGCCGGCGGCAGAACCTCCGGCCTGATCTTTCCGTCATGGCCGGATGACGGGGTAATATTCCGGCATGGCGACCGACCTCACCGCCGACGAGATCGAAACCGGCCGCAAGCTGTTCGCCGGCGAATGGCGCTTCGTCGCCGGCGCCGGCTCGCCGGTCTCGCTGCCGCCGATGCAGGGCATCGAGGTCGCCTTCGCCGGCCGCTCCAATGTGGGCAAGTCGAGCCTGATCAACGCCCTGACTGCCCGCAAGACGCTCGCGCGCGTCTCCGACACTCCGGGGCGCACGCGCGAGGTCAACTTCTTCGCCGGGCCGAACGACCTCGTGGTGGTGGACCTGCCGGGCTACGGCTTCGCCCGCGCCTCGCGTGACAAAATCGACGCGTGGACCGATCTCATCCGCGATTATCTTCTCGGCCGCGCCAATCTCGCCCGCGTCTACGTGCTGATCGACGCCCGCCATGGTCTCAAGGCCAACGACGCCGAGGTGCTCGACGCGCTCGACCGCTCAGCCGCGAGCTACGCCATCGTGCTGACCAAGGCCGACCAGCTGAAGCCCGGCGAAGCGGAGGCGCGAATCGACGCGACCACCGAGGCGATTAAGCGCCGGCCCGCCGCGTTCCCGGCGGTGCTCGCCACCTCGTCGCGCACCGGCGCGGGGCTCCCGGAGCTGCGCGGCTCCATCATCCGCCTCATGGCCGAGCGGCGCAGCGCCTGAGCCTCGATTGAGGCGCTGGCCCCGATCGGCTAGAAGATCGCGCCACTCCGGGATTCTGCAACATGGCCAAAGCCGACATTCCCGCCGACGCCCACGCGCAGGCGCGCATCCTCTCCGAGGCGCTGCCGCACATGCAGCACTACGACGAGGCAATCGTGGTGGTGAAGTACGGCGGCCACGCCATGGGCGACGAGACCGTGGCGCGCGAGTTCGCCCGCGACATCGTCCTCTTGGAGCAGTCGGGCGTGAACCCGGTGGTGGTGCACGGCGGGGGCCCGCAGATCGGCGCCATGCTGCAGAAGCTCGGCATCAAGTCTGAGTTCGCCGGCGGCCTGCGCATCACCGACGCCGCCACCGTCGAGATCGTCGAGATGGTGCTCGCCGGCTCGATCAACCAGCAGATCGTCGGCTTCATCAACGAGGCCGGCGGCCGCGCCGTGGGCTTGACCGGCAAGGACGGCAACCTCGTGCGCGCGCGCAAGGTGACGCGCACCGTGGTCGACCCAGATTCCAACATCGAGAAGGCGGTGGATCTCGGCTACGTCGGCGAGCCGGCGGAGCTCGATATGACGGTGCTCGAGCAGATCCTCGGCCGCGAGCTGATCCCGGTGCTGGCGCCGGTGGCAGCCGGCATCGAGGGCGGCACCTTCAACATCAATGCCGACACGTTTGCCGGGGCGATCGCCGGCGCGCTCAAGGCCAAGCGCCTGGTGCTGCTCACCGACGTGCCCGGCGTGCTCGACAAGGCGGGCAAGCTCATCAAGGAGCTGACCTTGAAGAACGCGCGCAAGCTCATCGCCGACGGCACCATCTCGGGCGGCATGATCCCAAAGGTGGAAACCTGCATCGAGGCGATCGAGGCGGGCGTCGAGGGCGTGGTCATCCTCGACGGCAAGGTGCATCACGCGGTGCTGCTCGAGCTCTTCACCGACCATGGCGCCGGCACACTCATTACGCGCTAGGCGCGCCGCGCTCGCCAGCGTCTTCCTTCTCGCGCTCGCTTCATCCGCGTTCGCCGACCTGCAGATCTGCAACCGCACGAGCTTCGTGGCGGAGACGGCGCTCGGCATCGAGAGCAAGGGCGTCGCCGCCACCCGCGGCTGGTTCCGCGTCGATCCCGGCCAGTGCCGCACGGTGCTGCGCGGCACTCCCGACGCGGAGCGGCTGTTCCTGCATGCGCGCGCGCTCGCGGTCTACGGCGCGGTGCGGCCGCTGACACCGGCGGAAGTGCAACTCTGCGTCGGCGAGCGCGATTTCCTCGTCGCCGGCGCGCGCCGCTGCTTGAAGGCGGGCGAGCGCCTGGTGTCATTCGCCGAGGTGAAGCCGCGCGAGAGCGAGGGCAACCTCGTGCTCTCCGTCGCCGAGCCCGCCGACTACGGCGTCGAGCAGGCGCGGCGCGCCGCGATCCAGCGCCTCCTCATGCTCGCGGGCTACGGCGGCGAGCCCATCGACGGCGTCGCCGGCCCGCGCACGGAGGCCGCACTCGGCCAATTCCTGCGCGACCGCGGGCTCGGCGCCGATGCGCATACTTCGCTGGCGTTCCTCGACCTCCTCATCGACGCGGTGCGCGCTGGCACGAAAGCGGGTCTGCTCTGGTGCAACGAGACGCCGCACACGGTGATGGCGGCGCTCGGTGTCGACGAACCCGGAGCGATCATCACCCGCGGCTGGTGGCGGATCGAGCCCGGCGCGTGCCTCAGGCCGGAGTTGTCGCGGCGCGCGGGCCCCCGAGCCTATTCCTTTGCCGAGGCGATAGACCCGGCGGGTGCGGCCGTCGAGCAGAACGGGAAGCCCGTTTTCTGGGGCGGCGGCGAGCAGCTGTGCACGCGCAACACCCGCTTCGAGATCCGCGATCACGCCACCTGCCGGGCGCGCGGGCTCGCAGTGCACGGCTTCGCGCCGGTGGAGATCGGCGGCAGCGGTGCGACGGTGCGCTTCCGCATGCCGTAAGTTGACAAGCGACCAGCGCCCGACGACAAACCGCGGCCCCGACGAGGAATCCATGTCCGCCGAACTTTCCCGCATCATCGACGAAGCCTACGAGCGCCGCGCCGAGATCACACCGAAGACCAAGGGTCCGGTACGCAAGGCGGTGACGGCCGCGCTCGAGCTCCTCGATTCCGGCAAGGCGCGGGTGGCCGAGCCGCGCGGCGACGGCTGGCACGTGAACCAATGGCTGAAGAAGGCGGTGCTGCTGTCCTTCCGCCTGGAAAACATGAACGTGATCAAGGGCGGGCCCGGCGGCGCCAACTGGTGGGACAAGGTGCCGTCGAAGTTCGCCGGCTGGGGCAAGGCTGAGTTCAAGAAGGCGGGATTCCGCGCCGTGCCGGGCTCGATCGTGCGCCGCGGCGCCTACATCGCGCCGGGCGTGGTGCTAATGCCGAGCTTCGTCAACCTCGGCGCCTACGTCGCCGAGAACGCCATGGTCGACACCTGGGCCACGGTCGGCTCGTGCGCGCAGATCGGCAAGAACGTGCACATCTCCGGCGGTGCCGGCATCGGCGGCGTGCTCGAGCCGGTGCAGGCGGGCCCCGTGGTGATCGAGGACGACTGCTTCATCGGGGCCCGCGCCGAGGTGGCCGAGGGCGTGATCGTGCGCCGCGGCTCGGTGCTCTCCATGGGGGTCTACATCGGCGCCTCGACCAAGATCGTCGAACGCGCCACCGGAAAAGTGTTCATGGGCGAGGTGCCGCCCTATTCCGTCGTGGTGTCGGGCAGCATGCCCGGCTCCCTGCCCGGGCCATCGCTTTACTGCGCCGTGATCGTCAAGCGCGTCGACGAGAAGACGCGGGCGAAGACCTCGATCAACGAGCTGTTGCGAGACTGACGGTGGCGGCCGACCCGGTGGAGATCGCGCGCGGCCTGATTCGCTGCCGCTCCGTCACGCCCACCGAAGGGGGCGCGCTGGCGCTCCTCGCCGACATCCTCAAGGGGGCCGGCTTCGAGGTGCATCGGGTGAAGTTCACCGAGCCCGGCACGCCCGACGTGGAGAACCTGTTCGCCAAGATCGGCAGCGGCGGCCCGCACCTCGCCTTCGCCGGCCACACCGACGTGGTGCCGCCGGGCGACGAGAGCCGCTGGAGGCATCCGCCGTTCGCCGGCGAGATCAAGGACGGCGTGCTCTACGGCCGCGGTGCAGTGGACATGAAGGGCGCGATCGCGAGCTTCGTCGCCGCCGCGATCGAGCACGGCAAGCCCAAGGGCACGATCTCGCTCCTCATCACCGGCGACGAGGAAGGCCCGGGCATCAACGGCACGAAGAAGCTGCTCGAATGGGCCAAGGCGCGGGGCGAGAAATTCGACGCCTGTCTCGTGGGCGAGCCCACGAGCGTCGCGCGTGTCGGCGACACGCTGAAGATCGGCCGGCGCGGGAGCCTGTCGGCCACGCTCACGGTCGCCGGCAAGCAGGGCCACGCCGCTTATCCGCAGCGCGCCGACAACCCCATGCGGGCGCTGTTGCGCATGCTGAACGCGCTCGGCGAGGCGCTCGACCAGGGCTCGGACCAATTCGAGCCGTCGAACCTGGAGATCACGTCGGTGGACGTGGGCAATCCGGCGTTCAACGTGATCCCGGCGGAGGCCAAGGCCCGCTTCAACGTGCGCTTCAACGACCGCTTCACCTCCGCGAGCCTGAAGAAGCTGATCGAGGAGCGGCTGGCGAAAGCGGCGCAAGGGGCGCGCTACACCCTTGACTACGAGCCGGCGAGCGAGAGCTACCTGACCAAGCCCGGTGAGTTCGTGGCGCTGGTGCAGAAGTCGGTGATGGAAGCGGCGGGCGTCAAGGCGGAGGCTTCCACCTCCGGCGGCACGTCGGACGCGCGCTTCATCAAGGACTATTGCCCCGTGCTCGACATCGGCCTCGGCGGCGGCAGCATGCATGCCGTGGACGAAAGCGTGCCGGTGGAGGACCTGCGCACGCTGCAGAAAATTTACGCCCGGATTCTCAAGAACTATTTCGCGTGATCTCGCGTTTTCAATAATCGACCCGCAAGAGATACAACCCGCACGCCGGCGCCACCGGGCCGCAGCGAGCGCGATCCTTGGCGGCGAGCGCGGCGGCGAGGTCGTCGGCGCCCCAGCGGCCCTCGCCCACCTGCGCCAGCGAGCCCACCATGGAGCGCACCTGGTGGTGTAGGAACGAGCGCGCCGAGGCGCGCACGTCGATCTCCTCCCCCACCCGCGACACGTCGAGGCGGTCGAGCGTCTTCAGCGGCGACTTTGCCTGGCACTCGGCGGAGCGGAAGGTGGTGAAGTCGTGATGGCCGACGAGGCGCTGCGCCGCCGCGTGCATGGCGTCGGCGTCGAGCGGCTTGCCCACGCGCCATGCGCGCTCGCGCTCGAGCGCCAGATCGGGCCGGCGGTTGACGATGCGGTAGAGATACTGCCGCGCCTTAGCGGAAAAGCGCGCGTCGAAATCGTCGACAACTTTCTCGGCCAAGAGCACCGCGATGGGATGGGGACGAAGCTGGGCATTCAGCGCGTCGCGCACCGTGTCGGCGTCCCACTCCTTGGCGAAATCGACGTGCGCCACCTGGCCGAAGGCGTGAACGCCCGCATCGGTGCGGCCGGCGCCGCTGATCATCGGCCGCTCGCCGGCGAAGCGCTCGGCGGCGTCGGTGAGCGCACCCGCCACCGAGGGACCATTCTCCTGCATCTGCCAGCCGACGAACGGCGTGCCGTCGTACTCGATGGTGAGCTTGTAGCGGGGCATCAGGAGAGCGCCGTTCCGGCGGCACCGGCGTGCCGCGCAGGAAATCTTCCGCCGTCATCGCTTTCGCGCCGGCGCGCTGCACTTCGAGCAGGCGCACCGCACCGTCGCCGCAGGCGACCGTGAGGCGGCCGTCGAGCGTTGTGCCCGGCTTGCCGCTCCAATCGGCGCGCTCGGAACGCAGCGCCTTCACCCGCACGCCGCCAAGCTCGAACCAGGCGCCGGGAAACGGCGAAAGGCCGCGGATATGGTTGTGCACGTCGCGCGCCAGCTTCGACCAATCGATGCGGGTTTCGGCGTTGTCGATTTTCTTGGCGTAGGTCGCGCCCTCCTCCGCTTGTGGTGTGAGCACAAGCGAGCCGCGCTCGAGTGCCGCGAGCGCGCGGGCCATGAGATCGGCGCCGACCGGGGCAAGGCGGTCGTGCAGCTCGCCCGCGGTCATATTCGGTCCGATCGTCACGCGCTCGATCAGCGCCACCGGGCCGGTGTCGAGTCCTTCGTCCATCTGCATCACCGCGACGCCGCTTTCGGCGTCGCCGGCCATGACGGTGCGGTTGATGGGCGCCGCTCCGCGCCAGCGCGGCAAGAGCGAGGCGTGCAGGTTGAGCGCGCCGAAGCGCGGCGCTTCCAGCACGGCTTTCGGCAGGATCAAGCCATAGGCGACGGTGACCGCCACATCAGCGTTGAGCGCGCGGAAGGCCTCCTGCTCGGCCCCTTTCAGGCTCTTCGGATGCATCACCTTGGCGCCGAGCTTCTCCGCCGCCTCATGCACCGGCGAGCGGCGCTCGGCCATGCCGCGACCCGCCGCCGCCGGGGGGCGGGTGTACACCGCCGCGACGTCGTGACCGCGGGCGGCGAGCTCGGTGAGCGTCGGCACGGCGAAGTCCGGCGTGCCCATGAAGACGATGCGCATCAGTCCCCCGCGCGCGGCCGGCTACTCGGCGGCTTCGCGCTTCGCGGCCTTGGCGAATTTCTTGGTCACTCGGTCGCGCTTCAGCTTCGACAAGTGGTCGATGAACAAGACGCCGTTGATGTGATCGATCTCGTGCTGCAGCACGCGGGCGAACAAACCGTCCGCCTCCACCTCCATCACGTTGCCGTCGAGGCCCAGGAAGCGAGCGCGCACTTTGGTCGGCCGCTCCACCTCGTCGACGTACTCGGGGATCGATAGGCAGCCCTCCTCGTGCACGCTCACCTCGTCGGAGGTCCACAAGATCTCCGGGTTGATGAGGGCGATCGGCTTCTTCTCGTCCTCGCCGCGGGTGGCGTCGATGGTGACGACGCGGAGCGGCACGCCGACCTGCACCGCGGCCAAGCCCACGCCGGGCGCTTCGTACATGGTCTCGAACATGTCCTCGACGAGCTTCTTCACCGCGGCGTCGACCTTGGCGACGGGCTTCGACACCGCCCGCAGGCGCTTGTCAGGGAGCTTGATGATGTCGCGGATGGCCATGGTGCGCGAGATAGGGGTTCGGTGGAGTGGGGTCAATGCGACCGCTTCACTTGGCGGTGACGGCGTTCCTCAGCTTGATCGGCGACTGCACCATGGGCAGCGGCTCGAAGCGCGCGCCGGTGCCGCGCACGATCACGTCGCCGTAGTCGAGCAGCCGCCCGAGCACCGACTGGTCCACGTCGATGCTCTCCACCTTCTCCATATGCATCTCCACGGTGTAGCGGCGGATGAAGCCGCGCTTGTAGATGACGCGCCGGTTGGTGACGGCGATCTCCGTCGTCCAGCGGCGGAACCAGGCGCGGAACAGGCTCAAGAAACCGGCGGCGAGCACGAGGAGCGAGAGCGCCCACACGATGTCACGGATCGCGCTGTCGGCGCGGGCGCCGCCGTAACTGTAGAAAAACGCTACGAAGCCCGCGGCCGTGAGCACGAGGCCGGGCAAATAGATCGCCCAGTGGATGGTGCTGGTGACGAGCACCTTTTCGTCGGGCTGCAGCACCTCCTCGACGTAACTCATTGCCGGTCCTCGCGCTTCGTGCCGCCGACCCTAGCCGCAATGGGGCGCGGCCAAAAGCCTGTTCATCCTTCGTTCTCCCGGCTTCCGAATCGCGCTACAAGGTCCCCATGAACGACGTGCTCTTCGTGATCGGCTCACGGCCGGTGCGGACCGGCGAGCTTGTGCTTGGTCTCGCCGCGCTCGCCATCGTCCTCCTCGTCCTCGTCGCGATCGGGATGTGGCGCGCGGCGCGCGCGCGCGCCCGCGAAGCCGACGAGCAGGCGGGCCGCGCCGCCGATCTCGAAGCGCGCGTCGCCGAGGTGCTGCGCATGCAGTCGGAAAGCACCGGCCGCATGCAGACGCTCGCCGAAGTGCTGGGCGGCGGCCACGCGGATCTGGCACGGGCGGTGAGCGAGCGCCTGGAGCAGGTCTCCAAGCGTCTCGGCGACGGCGTCGCCAACGCCGCGCGCGCGACCCAGGAAAGCCTCGGCCAGCTGAACGAGCGCCTTGCCGTGGTGGACGCCGCACAAGCGCGGCTCACCGAGCTCTCCACCCACATGATCTCGCTCAAGGATGTGCTCGCCAACAAGCAGGCGCGCGGCGCCTTCGGCCAGGGGCGCATGGAGGCGATCGTCGCCGACGGCCTGCCCAAGGACGCCTACACCTTCCAGCACACGTTGAAGAACAACCGCCGGCCCGACTGCGTCATTTATCTCCCCGGCGACCATCGCCCGCTGGTCATCGACGCGAAGTTTCCGCTGGAGTTCGATCACCGCCTTCCGCGAGGCCAAGGGCGAAGACGCGCGCAAAACGGCCTCGCAGCGCCTGCGCCAGGACATGGTGAAGCACGTCAACGACATCGCCGAGCGCTACCTCTGCCCGGGCGAGACCCAGGACATGGCGCTCATGTTCATGCCGTCGGAGTCGGTATACGCGGAGCTGCACGAGCACTTCGACGACCTGATGCAGAAGGCGTTCCGCGCGCGCGTCATGATCGTGTCGCCGTCGCTGCTGATGCTGGCGATCCAGGTGCTGCAGGCGATCGTCAAGGACGCGCACATGCGCGAGCAGTCGGAGGTGGTGCGCGCCGAGGTCTCCAAGCTCGTGGAGGACGTGGCGCGGCTGCGCGACCGCGCCGTCAAGCTGCAGAGCCACTTCGCCCAGACCGCCGACGACGTCGGCCAGGTGCTGATCTCGGCCGACAAGGTGGCGAAACGCGGCGCCAAGATCGAGGCGCTGGAGTTCGACGAGATCGACACGCCGCGCGAGGCGCGCGCCGCGGCGCAGGCGCCGCTGACGCTGAAGCTCGGCGCCGCCGAGTAGCCGATGGCCGACACGGTTCAGGCGCCTCTTGGGAAGACGAGAGAGCTTCGCCGCGCTGCCGGCGTGTACCTGCGGCCGCGCGTGCTCATCGTCATGTTCCTCGGCTTCTCCGCCGGGCTGCCGCTGGCGCTCTCGGGCTCGACGCTGCTGGTGTGGATGCGCGAGGCCGGCGTCGATCTCGGCACCATCGGGCTCTTCGCGCTGGTCGGCACGCCCTACACGGTGAAGTTCCTGTGGGCGCCCCTCGTCGACGCCCTCGACGTGCCGGTCCTGTCGCGGCTCCTCGGCCGCCGCCGCGGCTGGCTCGTGTTCTCGCAGTTGCTGCTGATCGTGGCGATCGTGTTCCTCGCCTTCTGCAATCCGGCGGCGGCGCCCTGGCTCGTCGCCGTGGGCGCGCTGTTGGTCGCGGCGGCCTCCGCGACCCAAGACATCGTCATCGACGCTTTCCGCGTGGAAAGCCTCGGAGGAGAACGAGCAGGCCGCGGGCATGGCGTCCTATGTGGCCGCCTATCGCATCGGCCTCCTGGTTTCGACGGCCGGTGTGCTTTTCCTGGTGAGCGGGTTCGAGGGTTGGGCTTCGCGAAAAACGACGCTTGGACATGGGGTTACGTGGCGATGGCCGGGCTCGTCCTCTTCGGCATCGTTATCTCGCTCTGGCCGCCACCGAGCCGGAGAAATCGAAGGTCGCCGACGCCGCCCACGCGCGCGTGGCGCCACTGAAGCGCGTGCTCACGGCGGCGGTCGGCGCCTTCTCCGATTTCCTCTCGCGCGACATGGCGATCGCCATCCTCGCCTTCGTCATCCTGTTCAAGTTCACCGACGCGCTCGCCGGCGTGATGACCGCGCCGTTCGTCATCGACCTCGGCTTCTCGCGCAACGAGTACGCCGCCGATCATCAAGGGCGTCGGCCTCGCCGCCACGCTCATCGGCGGGTTCGCCGGCGGCTTCGTCGCCGCGCGCCTATCCGCTGATCACGGTGCTGTGGATCGGCGCATTGGTGCAGGCCGCCTCCAACCTCGCCTTCTCGTGGCAGGCGGTCGTCGGCTACGACCCGGCCTGGCTCACCTTCACCATCGTGGTGGAAAACTTCACCGGCGCCGATCGGCACCGTGATCTTCGTCGCCTATCTCTCCGCGCTATGCCACAACCCGCTGCACACGGCGACGCAGTTCGCGCTGCTCACGGCGCTCGCCGCCGTCGGCCGCACCTATCTCTCGGCCGGCGGCGGCTTCATCGCCGAATCGGCGGGCTGGTTCTGGTTCTTCGTGATCTGCACGCTCGCCGGCCTGCCGAGCCTGGTGCTGCTCGCCTGGCTGCAGGCGCGCGGACATTTCGCGGCGCTGGCGCGCGGGAATTAGAACGGCGTACGGCTCCGGATCGCCGCCGTGAGCGTGCCTTCGTCCAGATAATCGAGCTCGCCGCCCACCGGCACGCCGTGGGCGAGCCGCGTCACCTTCACCCCCGACGTCGCGCAGCAAGTCGGTCATGTAGTGCGCCGTGGTCTGGCCGTCGACGGTGGCGTTGAGCGCCAGCACCACCTCCTTCACCGTCGCCGTCGCGGGCGCGCGCGATCGAGCCCGCCGATGGCGCAGATCGTCGGGCCCGACGCCGTCGAGCGGCGACAGCGTGCCGCCGAGCACGTGGTAGCGGCCGGTGACCGCGCCCGCGCGCTCGAGCGCCCACAGGTCGGCCACGTCCTCGACCACGACCAGGATGGACGGATCGCGCGTCGCGTCGGCGCAGACGGTGCAGGGATCGCGGGTGTCGACATTGCCGCAGACGCTGCAGACGACGATCTTGTCGTGCGGCGTCGTCGAGCGCCGCGGCGAGCGGCTCCATCAGCTCGATCGCGCTTCTTCACGAGATGCAGCACCGCGCGGCGCGCCGAACGCGGCCCAAGCCCCGGCAGGCGCGCCAGGAGCTGGATCAGGCGCTCGATCTCGGGTCCGGCGACGGAACGCGGCATCAGAAGAGCTTCAGCCCGGGCGGCAGCGGCAGGCCGCCGGTCAGTTCGCGCATCTTCTCCTCGACGAGGCGGTCGACCTTGCGTTCGCGCGTCGGCGTGGGCGGCGACGATCAGATCTTCGAGGATCTCCTTCTCGTCGGGCTTGAGCAGGCTCGGGTCGATCGAGGCCTTCTTCAGCGCGCCCTTGGCCGTTCAGCGTCACCGAGACGAGCCCGCCGCCAGCGACGCCGGTGACTTCGAGGGCCTCGAGCTCGGCCTGCAGTGCGGTCATGCGCTCCTGCAGCTCCTTCATCTTGCCCATCATGCCCATGATGTCGCCCATGGCCATTTTCGATCGTCCTCTTCGGTCTCGGATCGGGCGGCAGGGGCGACTCGGATTCCTCCGGCATCGTCGGCGGCGGCTCGCACGCTGACGATCTCGGCGCCGGGAAAGCTTCGTCAGCACCGCCTCGACCAGAGGATCTGGCGCACGTCGCGCTTGAGCTGCGTCCTGCTTCTTGGCCGCCATCTGCGGCGAGTGTTTCGCCGTTCGCGACTTCGGAGACGCCGACGAGCCAGCGGCGTCCGGTCCATTCGGAAAGCTTGCAGCCGAGAGCGTCGCGAGATTGCCGGGCGCGCCCTTGACGAGGCGCGACCTCGAGGCGGCCCTCCTCGATCGGCACCGGCCGCAGGAAATTCTCGACCGCGTGCTTGATGGCGAGATCGCGCTTGGCGCCGGCGAGCGCCGACCACGTCGGCGAGCGATCGAAAGCCGCGGCGTGTTGGCCGGGGCGCGGCGACTCGGGTGCCGGCGCACGCGGCGGGCGCCGGTTGCGGCCGGCCGCCGCCTTCGGCCGTCATCGCCATGCGCGGACCCGGGTCGGGCCGCGGATCGGCGCCGGCGCCATAGGCGTGCGGGCCACCGCATCGACGTTGACTATCCTGCGTCGAGCGCAACGCCTCATCGGGCGTCGGCAGATCGGCGGCGTAGGCGAGGCGCACCAGCACCATCTCGGCCGCCTGCGCCGGCTTGCCGGCGCTCGCCACCTCGTCATAGCCCTTGAACAGCATCTGCCAGGTGCGGGT
Organism: uncultured Alphaproteobacteria bacterium; assembly: GCA_963792635.1. Lineage (GTDB taxonomy): Bacteria > Pseudomonadota > Alphaproteobacteria > Rhizobiales > Xanthobacteraceae > DATNNN01. The sequence goes on along the minus strand of CAWBWX010000001.1, from coordinate 983,085 downwards.
CAGCGCGCGCACGGAGAGCTTCTCTGCCAGCGCGCGGCCGCGCTCGCGCTCGGCCTGCGTCAGCGCGCGATCGTCGGCCGCCGCCGGCACGATCTTGAAGCGGGTCACGAGATGCGTGAAATCGGCGAGATCGGCGATGACCACCGCGGGATCGGCGCCGGTGTCGTAGAGGTCGCGGAAGTCGGCGAGCGCCTCGGCGATGTCGCCGCGCATCAGCGCCTCGAACAGATCGATGATGCGGGCGCGGTCGGCAAGGCCGAGCATGGCCTGGACCGCCTCGGCCGTCACCGCGCGCGTCGCCATGGGCGATGGCCTGGTCGAGCAGCGACAGGGCATCGCGCACCGAGCCCTCGGCGGCGCGGGCGATCATCGCCAGCGCCTCGGGCTCGACCGTGACGTTCTCCTTCTCGGCGATCGCGGCCAGATGCTCCGTCATCACGCCGGCGTCGACGCGGCGCAGGTCGAAGCGCTGGCAGCGCGACAGGATCGTCACCGGCACCTTGCGGATTTCGGTGGTGGCGAAGATGAACTTCACGTGCGGCGGCGGCTCTTCCAGCGTCTTCAGCAGCGCGTTGAAGGCCGCCGTCGAGAGCATGTGCACTTCGTCGATGATGTAGACCTTGTAGCGCGCCAGCACCGGCGCGTAGCGCACGCCGTCGAGGATCTCGCGCATGTCGTCGATGCCGGTGTGGGAGGCGGCGTCCATCTCGAGCACGTCGACGTGGCGGCCCTCGATGATGGCCTGGCAGTGGCTGGCCGACATGCGGGCATGTCGAGCGTCGGCTCGCCGCCGCCCTCCGTCGGCTCGTAGTTGAGGGCGCGGGCCAGGATGCGGGCGGTCGTGGTCTTGCCGACGCCGCGCACGCCGGTGAGCATGAAGGCGTGGGCGATGCGGTCCGGCTTGAAGGCGTTCGTCAGGGTCCGGACCATGGCGTCCTGGCCGATCAGCTCGTCGAAGGTGCGCGGGCGGTACTTGCGCGCGAGCACGCGGTAGGCCGGGCTCCTGCGGCTCTGCCCCACGGGCTTTCGATTTCTGGGCAGGCGCTTCGCTCATACCCTTGTTGTCCGCACGCTTGGTTGGAAGGTGGGAGGCTGGAACGGCAACCCGAACTGGTCTCGTTAGGGCTGCTTCCTTCCGGATCTGACCCGGTTGGCGAGTAGCTCGTCTACCGCCAACCTCCCGGCGTTATATTGGCCCTCCGCCGCGCGAAGGCAAGCGGGACAAAGCCGCGGATTGCGCCGAAGAAACGCGCATGCGAGCGTCGCCCCTTAACACCATGCCCACGAATTCCACACCCTCCTTCGCCTACGTCGGCGCGCGCCTCGAGCGGGCGGCCGAGCGCCGCGCCGAGCTCGAATCGGCGCTGACGCGGCCCGATACGCGGGCCTACGTCATCTGCGGCGATCGCGTGGTGCTGCACAAAAGAAACGGCGCGCTGTCGCCGCTGTTCCCGGTGGCGGAGGCGGCCGGCATGGGGGCGGCCTCCGAGCGGGTGCTCGTCGGCTTCGACGGCGGGGCCGCCCGCGTCGCCCAGGAGATCGCGGCCGAAGCAGGCGAAGCGCTGAAGGCAGGCGGCGAGCTTCTGGTGCGCGATTTGCGCGGCATCGCGCTCGAAGGCGCGCTGCCGCCCGACGAGCTCGGGCCGCTCGCCACCGCCAAGGCGCTCCTCACCTGGCACGCGCGGCACCGCTTCTGCGCCAACTGCGGCGCGCCCACCGTGGCGAGCGAGGGCGGCTGGCGGCGCGACTGCGCGAAATGCGGCGCCCAGCATTTCCCGCGCACCGACCCGTGCGTGATCATGCTGCGCGCAGCGGCGACACACTGCCTGCTCGGCCGCGCCAAGCGCTTTCCCACGGAGATGTGGTCGTGCCTCGCCGGCTTCGTCGAGCCCGGCGAAGCCTGGAGGAAGCGGTGCGGCGCGAGACCCTGGAGGAAGCGGGCGTGCGCATCGGCCGCGTCGCCTATTTCGCCTCGCAGCCCTGGCCGTTCCCCATGTCGCTGATGATCGGCTGCTTCGCCGAGGCCGAGACCACGGAGCTCACGATCGATCGCAAGGAACTCGAGGACGCGCGCTGGGTCTCCCGCGAGGAGGCGCGCACATGCTCGACCAAGCCATCCGCAGAAGCTGTTCGTGCCGCCGCCGCTCGCCATCGCCCACCATATCGTCCGCGCGTTCGTCGAGCGCGGGGCCGGCGTGCTCGGCTAGCTCTTCGAGTGCTCGATCCGGTACTTCGCCGCCGGATAGACGCCGAGAATCTTCATCTCCTTCGAGTAGAAGGCGAGTTCCTCGAGCGCGAGCTTGAGCGGCGCGGTCGTCGGGATGGCCTTCGACGTCGGCGTAGAACTGCGTCGCGAAGAACTCGCCGTTCGAGCTGGTAGCGACTCGAGCTTGGTCATGTTGACGCCGTTGGTGGCGAAGCCGCCGAGCGCCTTGTAGAGCGCGGCCGGCACGTTGCGCACGCGGAACACGAAGGTGGTCACGGTCAGCCCGTTGCCGGCGGCGACCCAGTCGGCCTCGCGCGACAGGACGATGAAGCGCGTGGTGTTGTGGGCCTCGTCCTCGATGTCGGCCTGCAGGACGTCGAGGCCGTAGATCTCGGCGGCGAGCTTCGAGGCGATGCGCCGCGTGCGTCTTGTCGCCGGCCTCGGCGACGTGGCGGGCGGCGCCCGCCGTGTCGGCGCCGATCACCGGCTTCAAGCCGAGCTTCGCGATCAGCTTGCGGCACTGGCCGAGCGCCATGGATGTGGCTCTGCACCGTCTTCAGGTCGCTGAGCTTCGCGCCCTGCACGCGCCAAGAGCTGGTGGTGCACGGGCAGGAAATGCTCGCCGACGATGTGCAGCCCCGAGGTCGGCATCAGATGGTGGATGTCGGCGACGCGGCCGGCGACCGAATTCTCGATCGGGATCATGGCGAGCGTCGGCGTCGCCGCCGCTGACCGCGGCGAAGGCGTCCTCGAAGGTCGGCGCACGGCACCGCCTCGTACGTCGGGATAGGCCTCGCGGCAGGCGATGTGCGAGTTGGCGCCGGGCTCGCCCTGGAAGACGATGCGCTTCTTGCTCATGACTTTATCTCGCCGCGAGCAGCGCGCGGGCCTTTTCCAGATCGGCGGGAGTATCGACGCCGAGCGGTACCGCGTCGACGAGCGCCACGTCGATGCGCATGCCGGCTTCGAGCGCGCGCAGCTGCTCGAGCCGCTCGCGCAGCTCGAGCGGCGAGGGCGGCAGCGTGACGAAGCGCTCGAGCGCCGCGCGGCGATAGGCATAGAGGCCGATGTGGTGATAGAGCGGGCCGTCGCCGGAGGGCGCGCGTCGCGCGGGTGAAATAGAGCGCGCGCAGACGGCCGGGCGCGACCGGCGTGCCGACCACCTTGACCACGTTGGGATCGGTGCGTTCGCGGCCGCGTCGGTGATCTCGGCGGCGAGCGGTGGCGATGTCGACCGCGGGATCGGCGAGCGGCACCGAGCGCCGCGCGAATCGCTTCCGGCGCGATGGTCGGCAGGTCGCCCTGCACGTTGACGACGACGTCGATCTGTTCCGCGGGGTCGAGCATGGTCAAGCGCCTCGAAAATCCGGTCGGAGCCCGAGGGGTGATCGGCGCGCGTCATCACCGCCTCGCCGCCGGCGGCGCGCACCGCGGCGACGATCTCCGGCGTGTCGGTGGCGACCACCACCCGGCCGATGCCGGCCGGCGCGCGCCCGACGAGCACGTGGACGATCATCGGCACGCCGTCGATGTCGGCGAGCGGCTTGCCCGGCAGCCGCGTCGCCGCCATGCGCGCGGGCACGATCACGAGCACCTCGGATGGCGGAGAAGGCGGCCATGAAGTGCCTCGGATACGCGACAGGAGCGGCAGAAAGTAGCAGGGAACGCGCGGCGTTATACGGGTTGCACCGCGTAGCGCAAAGCGTTACGTCTCGGCCGCCCGAAGAGGGGAGCGCGCGAGCGGCTCCCCGTCTTTATGGACGCGCGATGGACAGCTTCGAAATCAATAAAATCCTCGGCGCGCTGCTCGGCACGCTCATGTTCACCCTGGCGCTTTCCATCGTCGCCGGCGGTATCTTCGCGCCGAAGATGCCGGCGAAGCCCGGCTACGAGATCGCCGTGGTCGAGACGCCGGCGGCGGGCGCCGCTCAGGCCGCGGTCCAGCCCGACGAGCCGATCGAGACGCTGCTCGCCAAAGCCGACCCGCAGCGCGGCGCCAACGCCGCGAAGAAGTGCGTGGCCTGCCACGCCTTCGAGAAGGGCGGCCCGAACAAGGTGGGCCCGAACCTGTGGGACATCGTCGGCCGCCCGCGCGCCTCGCGCCCGGGCTTCGCCTATTCCGCGGCGCTGCAAGTCCAAGCCGCGGCGAACTGGACGTTCGACGATCTGAACAAGTTCATCGCCAATCCGCGCAGCTACGTGCCCGGAACGTCCATGGCCTTCGTCGGCGTTCCCCGCGGCGGCGAGCGCGCCGACGTGATCGCCTACCTCAACACGCTTCTCCGACAATCCGAAGCCGCTACCCAAGGCGGAGGCCGCGCCCAAGGCGGAAACGCCGCCGGCGGCGAACGCAGCCCAGCCGAAAGCCAACAGCGCCCGCGCCCAAAGCCGAAGCGCAGCCGAAGGACAAGACCGGGACGCCCGCGCCCGGTGCGCAGCCTAAGGCCAAGTAAAAGGCCCGCCTTTCCGCTTGTTCATGAACTTCTTTTCGTGAAAACGTGCGCGTCCACGAGTCGCGCCGGCACGGCATAATCGCCATAATCGGCCAGAGAGTCGCCCACCGGACGGGCGACGACCGACGGAGCCATGGCTTTGCGACTTGTCGGATTGGCCGCGAACCGAGCGCCGCTCGCCGTTCTCGCGATCCTCGCGTTCACGCTTCCCACTTTCGCCCAGCAAGAGGGCGAATGGCGCCATGGGCTTTCGCTCATGGGCGCGCCGCGCTATTCGCCCGGCTTCAAGCAATTCGACTACGTGAACGCCGAAGCGCCCAAGGGCGGGCTCGTGCGCCTCGGCCAGGACGGCACCTTCGACAGCCTCAACTTCGTGATCCCGCGCGGCAGCCCGGCCGCCGGCCTCACCTTCCTCTACGACACGCTGATGGCGCAGGCGCTCGACGAGGTGTCGACCGAATACGGCCTGCTCGCCGAAGCGGTGCGCTATCCCGCCGACTTCTCGTCAGTGACCTACCGGCTACGCGCCGAGGCGCGCTGGCACGACGGCAAGCCGATCACCGCCGACGACGTGATCTGGTCGTTCGATGCCCTGAAGAAGCTCAACCCCGGCCAGGCGTTCTACTACCGCCACGTGGTCAAGGCGGAGAAGACCGGCGAGCGCGAGGTCACCTTCACCTTCGACGCGCCGGGCAACCGCGAGCTGCCGCAGATCGTCGGCCAGATCAACGTGCTGCCGAAGCACTGGTGGACCGGGACGGACGCGAACGGCAAGCCGCGCGACATCGCCGCCGGCACGCTCGAGCCGCCGCTCGGCGGCGGCGCCTATCGCATCAAGTCGGTCGTGCCCGGCCGCACCATCGCCTACGAGCGCGTGCCCGACTACTGGGGCCGTGAGCTCCCGGTCAACGTCGGCCGCGACAATTTCGACGAGATCCGCTTCGAATACTACCGCGACGACACCGTCGAGCTCGAGGCGTTCAAGGCCGACCAATACGATTTCCGCGTCGAGAACTCGGCGCAAGAACTGGGCGACGGCCTACGACTTCCCGGCCAAGCGCGAGGGCAAGGTGGTGCTGGAGACCTTCGCCGAGCGCGCGCGCGGCGTGATGCAGGCGTTCGTGCTCAACCTGCGCCGCGACAAGTTCAAGGACCCGCGCGTGCGCCAGGCGCTGAGCTATGCGCTCGATTTCGAGGAGATGAACAAGACGCTGTTCTTCGGCCAGTACCAGCGCATCAACTCGCTACTTCAGCGGCACCGAGCTCGCCGCCGAGCGGCCTGCCCGCCGGCAAGGAGCTCGAGATCCTGGAAGCGGTGCGCGACAAAGTCCCGCCGGAGGTGTTCACCAAGGCCTACCAGAATCCCGGTCGGCGGCGACGAGGAGGCGCGGCGCAACAACCTGCGCGAGGCGACGCGGCTGCTGCGCGAGGCGGGCTACGAGATCCGCGACGGCAAGCTCGTCAACGCCAAGACCGGCGAGCCGTTGACGATCGACTTCCTGCTGGTGAGCCCGGCGTTCGAGCGCATCATCCTGTTCTACAAGCCGTCGCTCGACCGCCTCGGCATCGGCATGACGGCGCGGGTGGTCGATTCCTCCCAGTACATCAACCGGGTGCGGGCGCGCGATTTCGACGTCATCGTCAGCGGCTGGGCGCAGTCGCTGTCGCCGGGCAACGAGCAGCGCGACTTCTTCGGCACCGAGGCCGCCGACCGCGAGGGCTCGCGCAACTACGGCGGCATCAAGGATCCCGCGGTGGACGCGCTGATCGAGCGCGTGATCTACGCCAAGGACCGCGAGGAACTCGTCGCCGCCACCAAGGCGCTCGACCGGGTGCTGCTGTGGAACCACTACGTGGTGCCGACGTGGACCATCACCTACGCCCGCACCGCGCGCTGGGACCGCTTCGCCAAGCCCGAGAAGCTGCCGGCCTATTCCTACGGCTTCCCCGAAATCTGGTGGTACGACCCGGCGCGCGCCGCCAAGACCGGGACGCGGCAATGATCACGCGGCGCACCGCGCTCGCGCTCGCGGGAAGCGCCGCGGCGGCGACGCTGATTCCGGCGCGAGGCCGCCGCCCAAGAGGCCGAAGTGCACGGCATCTCCGCCTTCGGCGATCTCAAGTATCCGGCCGACTTCAAGCATTTCGACTACGTGAACCCGAACGCGCCCAAGGGCGGCACCTTCTCGCAGATCGGGCCGAGCCGGCAGTTCAACCAGTCCTTCCTTACCTTCAACTCGCTCAACGCCTATGTGCTGAGAGGCGACGCCGCGCAGGGCATGGAACTCACCTTCGCCACCCTGATGGGACCCTCGGGCATATCCTCGCCGGGCCACGACGAGCCCGATGCCATGTATGGCTACGCAGCGCGCGCGGTGCGTATCGCTGCCGACAAGCGCACCTATCGCTTTCTGCTGCGGCCCGACGCGCGCTTCCATGACGGCACGCGCATCACCGCCGGCGACGCCGCGTTCTCGTTCAATACGCTGAAGGAGAAGGGACATCCCAATATCCGCCAGCTCATGCGCGACGTGGAAAGCGTCGAGGCCGAGGACGACGCGACGGTCGCCGTGCGCTTTACCGAAAAGCGCGGGCGCGAGATTCCGCTGTTCGTGGCGAGCTTGCCGATTTTCTCGCGGGCCTATTACGCCAACCGCAACTTTGAAGACTCGTCGCTGGAGGCGCCGCTCGGCTCCGGCCCCTACAAGGTCGGCCGTTTCGAGGCCGGGCGCTACATCGAATTCGACCGCGTCAAGGATTGGTGGGGCGCGAACCTGCCCATCAACCGCGGCAAGCACAATTTCGACGTGGTGCGCTTCGAGTATTTTCGCGACCGCGACGTGGGCTTCGAAGCATTCACCGCGCGCAATTACCTCTTCCGCGAGGAGTTCACCTCGCGCACCTGGGCGACGCGCTACGACTTTCCCGCGTTCAAGGACGGCCGCGTCAAGCGCGCCGTGCTGCCCGACCAGACGCCCTCCGGCGCCCAGGGCTGGTTCCTCAACACGCGGCGGGACAAGTTCAAGGACCCGCGCGTGCGCGAGGCGATCGGCCTCGCCTTCGATTTCGAGTGGACCAACAAGAACGTGATGTACGGCTCCTACGAGCGCACCCACTCCTATTTCCAGAACTCCGACATGATGGCCAAGGGCGCGCCCGCGCCCGAGGAGCTGGCGCTGCTCGAGCCGTTCCGCGGCAAGGTGCCCGACGAGGTATTCGGCGAACCGTTCACGCCGCCGGTGTCCGACGGCTCGGGCCAGGATCGCGCGCTGCTTGCGTCGCGCGTCGCAGCTCCTGCAGGCGGCGGGCTACACGATCAAGGACGGGCGCCGCATCGGGCCTAACGGGGAAACGCATCACGCTCGAGTTTCTCATCGAGGAGCCGAGCTTCCAGCCCCACCATATGCCCTACATCAAGAATCTCGGGCAAATCGGCATCGAGGCGACGCTGCGCATCGTCGATCCGGTGCAGTACCGCGCCCGCACCGACGACTTCGATTTCGACGCGACGGTGCAGCGCTTCAATTTCTCCTCCACCCCGGGGGAATCGCTGCGCAACTTCTTCACGGCGCAATCGGCCGCAATCAAGGGCTCCTACAATCTGTCCGGCATCGCCGACCCGGCGGTGGACGCGCTGGTGGAGAAGATCGTCGAGGCGGAGACCCGCACCGCGCTCACCGCGGCCTGCCGCGCGTTCGACCGGGTGCTGCGCGCCGGCCGCTACTGGGTGCCGCACTGGTACAAGGGCACGCACTGGATCGCCTACTGGGACGTGTTCGGCGGGCCGGCCGAGAAGCCGCGCTATGGCCGCGCCATCCCGGAAACCTGGTGGGTGGACACGAACAAGCGCGCAGGGTGATGACACGATGACCGCCTATATCCTCCGCCGCATCCTGCTGATGATCCCGACGCTGCTCGGAATCCTGCTGGTTTCGTTCGTCGTGGTGCAGTTCGCGCCGGGCGGGCCGGTCGAGAAGGTGATCGCGCAGATCACCGGCAGCGACGTGTCGGCCACGGCGCGCATCTCCGGCGGCGGCAGCGAGATCATGCGGCCGGGCAGTGGCGGCAGCGGCGCCGACCCGGTGACCTCGAAATACCGCGGCGCCCAGGGCCTCGACCCGCAGTTCATCAAGGAACTGGAAAAGCAGTTCGGCTTCGACAAGCCGGCGCACGAGCGCTTCCTGCTCATGCTGTGGAACTTCATCCGCTTCGATTTCGGCAAGAGCTACTTCCGCGACGCCAAGGTGATCGACCTGATCAAGGAGAAGATGCCGGTATCGATCTCGCTCGGCCTGTGGATGATGCTGTTGTCCTACATGATCTCGATCCCGCTCGGCGTCGGCGAAGGCGGTGCGCGACGGCTCGCGCTTCGACGTGTGGACGTCCGGCGTGATCGTCATCGGCTACGCGGTGCCCGGCTTCCTCTTCGCGATCCTGTTGATCGTGCTGTTCGCCGGCGGCTCGTTCTGGTCGATCTTCCCGCTGCGCGGGCTGACGTCGGATAATTTTTCGCTGCTGCCCTGGTACGCCAAGGTCGGCGATTATTTCTGGCACCTGGTGCTGCCCATCGTCTCCATGGCGCTCGGCGCGTTCGCCACCATGACGCTGCTCACCAAGAATTCGTTCCTCGACGAGATCCGCAAGCAGTACGTGATGACGGCGCGCATGAAGGGGCTGTCGCAGAACCGCGTGCTTTACGGCCACGTCTTCCGCAACGCCATGCTGATCGTGATCGCGGGCTTTCCCGGCGCCTTCGTGCACGCCTTCTTCACCGGCGCGCTCCTGATCGAGACCATCTTCTCGCTCGACGGGCTCGGGCTTCTCGGCTTCGAGAGCGTGCTCAACCGCGACTATCCGGTGGTGTTCGCGACGCTCTACATCTTCTCACTGGTCGGGCTCTTGGTGAACCTCGTCTCCGACCTCACATATACCTGGGTCGATCCACGCATCGACTTCGAGACGCGGGAGGCCTGACGCTGGACGCCCCCGTGAAGCCCCCTATCGAGGCGGCGATTCCAGAGCCGACCGGCGTCATCGCCGCCCCGCGCAGCGGCGGCGTTCCGCTGTCGCCGATCACGCGGCGGCGCTGGCGCAACTTCCAGCAGAACCGCCGCGGCTGGTGGTCGTTCTGGATCTTCGCGGTGCTGTTCGTGGGGAGCCTGTTCGCCGAGTTCATCGCCAACGACAAGCCGTATCTCGTCTCCTACGAGGGGCGCTGGTACTACCCGGTGTTCGTGCGCTACGCCGAGACCACCTTCGGCGGCGAGTTCGAGACCGGCGCCGATTTCCGCGATCCGTATTTGCAGAAGCTGATCAAGGACAAGGGCGGCTATATGCTGTGGCCGCCGATCCGCTATCGCTACGACACCCACAACCTCGATTTGCCGACGCCGGCACCCTCGCCGCCCACCTGGTGGCTGACGGAGCAGCAATGCGCGGCGGTGGCGCAGAAGAAGGGCGTCAAGGGCTGCCGCGACCTGGAATACAACTGGCTCGGCACCGACGACCAGGGCCGCGACGTGGTGGCCCGCCTGCTTTATGGCTTCCGCATCTCGGTGCTGTTCGGGCTCACGCTCACCGTCATCTCCTCGGCGATCGGCGTCTTCGCCGGCGCGGTGCAGGGCTATTTCGGCGGGTGGACGGATTTGCTGTTCCAGCGCTTCATCGAGATCTGGACGTCGATTCCGTCGCTGTATCTGTTGCTGATCATCTCGTCGGTGTTCGTGCCGGGCTTCTTCATATTGCTCGGCATTCTGCTCTTATTTTCCTGGGTGGCGCTGGTCGGCCTCGTGCGCGCCGAATTCCTGCGCGCGCGCAACTTCGAGTACGTGATGGCGGCGCGCGCGCTCGGCGTCTCCAACCTCGTGCTCATGTTCCGCCACCTGTTGCCCAACGCCATGGTGGCGACGCTCACCTACCTGCCGTTCATCCTGTCGAGCTCGGTGATGATCCTGACCGCGCTCGACTTCCTCGGCTTCGGCTTGCCGCCGGGATCGCCGTCGCTGGGCGAGCTGCTTGCGCAAGGCAAGGCCAACATCCAGGCGCCGTGGCTGGGCTTGGCCGGCTTCTTCACCGTGGCGGCGCTGCTGTCGCTCCTCATCTTCGTCGGCGAGGCGGTGCGCGACGCCTTCGACCCGCGCAAGGTGTTCAAGTGAGCGACGCGCTGCTCGAGGTCCAGGACCTTTCCGTCTCCTTCCGCCAGGAGAACCGGGAGACGGAGGCGGTGAAGCGCGTGTCGTTCGCCGTGAAGAAGGGCGAGACCGTCGCGCTCGTCGGCGAGTCGGGCTCGGGCAAATCGGTGACGGCGCTCTCGGTCCTCAAGCTCCTGCCCTATCCGGCGGCGCGGCATCCCTCCGGCCGCATCCTATTCCGCGGCCGCGACCTGCTCGCGCTCTCCGAGAACGACATGCGCGCGGTACGCGGCGACGATATCACGATGGTTTTCCAGGAGCCGATGACGTCGCTGAACCCGCTGCACACCATCGAGCGGCAGGTCGCCGAGGTGCTGCAGGTGCATCGCGGCCTCACCGCCGTCGCCGCGCGGAAGCGCGTGATCGAGTTGCTCAACGAGGTGGGCATTCCCGACGCGCAAGCGCGGCTCAACGCCTATCCGCACCAACTCTCCGGCGGCCAACGCCAGCGGGTGATGATCGCGCTCGCGCTCGCGAACGAGCCGGATCTGTTCATCGCCGACGAGCCGACGACGGCGCTCGACGTCACCGTCCAGGCGCAAATCCTAAAGCTTCTCAAGGAGTTACAAGCAGCGGCTCGGCATGGCGATGCTGTTCATCACCCACGACCTCGGCATCGTGCGCAAGGTCGCCGATCGGGTGTGCGTGATGCGCTACGGCGAGATCGTCGAGCAAGGCGCTGTCCGCGAGCTGTTCGCGCGGCCGCAGCATCCCTACACCAAGGAATTGATCGCGGCGGAGCCTAAGGGCGGCGCCGGCGCCGCCCAAGCCCGACGCCCCCATCGTGGTGGAGACGAAGGACCTCAAGGTGTGGTTCCCCATCCGCCGCGGCGTGCTGCGCCGCACGGTCGGCCACATCAAGGCGGTGGACGGGGTCACCTTCGCGATCCACCGCGGCGAGACGCTCGGCGTCGTCGGCGAATCCGGCTCGGGCAAGACCACGCTCGGGCTTGCGTTGCTCCGCCTCATCTCCAGCCAAGGCCCGATCGTCGTGCTCGGCCGCCAGGTGCAGGGCCTCCTGTTCCGCGCCATGCGCCCGCTCCGCCGCAACATGCAGATCGTGTTTCAGGACCCGTACGGCTCGCTCAGCCCGCGCATGTCGATCGCCGACATCGTCGGCGAGGGTCTGCGCGTGCACCAGCCGAAGCTCACGCCGGCGGAGCGCGACGCGCGCGCCGTGGTGGCGCTGCAGGAAGTCGGCATCGATCCCGACACCCGCTTCCGCTATCCGCACGAGTTCTCCGGCGGCCAGCGCCAGCGCATTGCGCTCGCCCGCGCGCTCGTGCTCGAGCCTGAGTTCATCGTGCTCGACGAGCCGACCAGCGCCCTCGACATGCTGGTGCAGGCGCAGATGGTCGATCTCTTGCGCGCGGTGCAGAAGAAGCGCGACCTCACCTACATGTTCATCAGTCATGATCTTAAGGTGGTGGCGGCGCTCGCCAGCAACATCCTGGTCATGCGTCACGGCAAGGTGGTCGAGCAGGGCCCGGCCAAGGACCTGTTCGCCAATCCGCAGTCGGAATACACCCGCGCGCTGTTCAAGGCCGCGTTCGAGATCGAGGCGGCGCCGGCGGGCGCAGTAGCCGAGTAGCTAGAGCCGGCGCGCCTCGAGGATCTCCAGGCCGCTTTTCTGGATGCGCGCCACCGCTTCGGCGAGCGGCTCCTCGACCACGGCCATGTGGAAGGCGTTGGCGTGGAACAAACAGCCCGGGTCGCTGACGAAGCCCACGTGGCCTTGCCAGAACACGAGATCGCCGCGCTTGAGCGCGGCAAGATCGCTGAACGGAACCGGCGCGCCGAGTGCCGTCTGCTGCATGTCGCTGTCGCGCGGGCAGGCGCGGCCGGCGGCAGCGAGGGCGAGCTGCACCAAGCCCGAGCAGTCGAGGCCGAGACTGGAGCGGCCGCCCCACAGGTACGGCGTGCCGAGGAAGCGCCGCGCGGTAGCGACGAAGTCGGGCTCGGTGTGGGCGAGTGGCGCCACGTGCTGGGCCGGAATGAATCCGGCATCGGTCGTGACGAACTCGCCTTGGCTGCCCCTCACCGCGATCAGACTCGCAAACGAAAGCGCAGTCGTCGGCGCGCGCTTGATGTCCGGCGTGTCGAAGATGAACGAGCGCAGCGCCGTCACCCGGTGCGTCGCGGGCTTGCCCACGGGGCCGAAAGCGTTCGCCGAGAACCAGCCCATGTAGCCGTCGGCCTGCATCTGGCCCCAGGCCCAGCCCTCGCCCGTGGACTCGTAGACGGTGACGCGCTCGCCGTAGAGCGCCTCGCTCACCATGGCGGCGTCCGGCCGGGGGGCGGCGAACGCGGTGGCGCTCGGCGCCAGCACCTGCTGGGCGACGCCTTCGACGAAGCGCTCCGCCTCCAGCTTTCCCTTCAGGTGCGCGGCAGCGATATCGGGCCGCGCCGGGGTGATCCGCGGATCGAAGCTCATCGCGGCAGCTCGCGCGCGTGCTTGGCGAGGAGATCGGCGAGGCTCTCCACGTAGAGCGCGCCCTTGACCGTGCGCTGGACCACCACGTTCCTACGGTCGGCCTCGTCGCGGCGACGCGAGAGCAGGTCGATGCGGCCCATGGTGTCGAGTGCGCGCGTGATCACGGGCTTGGTGACACCGAGCTTGGATGCGAGCCCGCGCACCGTATGGGGCGGCGTTTCCATATACACGGTGAGCAGCACCACGAGCTGGCGCGCGGAAAGATCCGGCTCGCCGTCGCGCACGAGGGTGTAGGAAAAATCGTGCAGGAGCTTCAGCGCCTGCGCCGGACGAATTTCGACCGCCAACGGCTCGCCTCCCGATCGTTTCGGAAGCGTATTGTTCCCTGTCCGGCGGGCCGCCGCAAGCCTAGCGGTAGCGGTCGGCGATGAGCGCGAACAGCGCCCGGATCGTCTGCCCCTCGCCGCCTTCCGGGCGGCCGGGCTTGGCCGCCGGATTCCAGGCGAACAGATCGAGGTGCAGCCACGTCTTCGCCTTCTCCACGAAGCGCGACAGGAACAGCGCCGCGGTGATGGCGCCGGCGAACGGGCTGCCGGCGATGTTGTTCATGTCGGCGATCTTGGATTCGAGCATGGGCGCATAGGGCTTCCACAACGGCAGGCGCCACACTGGGTCGGCTTCCGCCGCGCCGCGGCGGGCGAGCTCATCGGCGAAGGCGTCGTCGTCGGTGAATGCCGCCGGCAGCTCGGGTCCGAGCGCCACGCGCGCCGCACCGGTCAGCGTGGAGAAATCGATCATCAGCGTCGGGCGCCTCCTCGTCGGCGAGCGCGAGCGCGTCGGCGAGGATGAGGCGGCCCTCGGCGTCGGTGTTGCCGATCTCGACGGTGAGACCCTTGCGGCTCTTGAACACGTCGCCCGGCCGGAAGGCGTCGCCGGAAATCGCATTCTCCACCGCCGGGATCAGCACGCGCAGGCGCACGGGCAGCTTCGCGTCCATGATCATGTGGGCGAGGCCGAGCGCGACGGCGGCGCCGCCCATGTCCTTCTTCATCAGGAGCATCCCGCTCGACGGCTTGATGTCGAGGCCGCCGGTATCGAAGCACACGCCCTTGCCGACGAGCGTCACCTTGGGATGCTTGGCGTCGCCCCAGGAAAGATCGATGAGCCGCGGAGTGCGCGCCGAGCCGCGGCCCACCGTGTGCACCAGCGGGAAATTCTTGCGCAGCTCGTCGCCGGCGGTGACTTGAACGTTGGCGCCGTGACGGCCGGCGAGGTCGCGCGCCGCCTGCTCGAGCTCCGCCGGGCCCATGTCGTTGGACGGCGTGTTGATGAGATCGCGGGCGAGGAAGATCGCCTCGATGGTGCGCGACAGCGCCCGGCCGTCGACGCCTACGGGCAGCGCCAGCTGCGGCTGCTTACCCTCGGATTTGCGGTAGCGGGTGAAGCGGTAGGTGCCGAGCGCGAAGGCGAGCGCGGCGAGGCGCGGATCGGGCGCGCCCTCCAAGCGCCAGACGCCGGCCGGCAAAATCCCGGCGAGCTTGCCGGCGAGAAATGGATCGCGGTGCTTCGCCTTGCCGTCCTCCACCGCGAACAGGCAACCGGCGATCGCCCCGTCGGCGCCGGGCACGAGCAAGATGCGTACCGGCCTCGCGCCTTGAAGGCGGCGGCCTCCGCATAGGCACGCGCCGCCGCCGGCAGCTTGCCGCGCGCCGCGTCCCAGCCGGCGGCGTCGACGAACCACACGGGCTTCGCCGCGGCGGCGTCGGTGACGAAGGCGGGATGCAGATCGGGCACGGGGGAAATTCCGAAGACGGCTCCTAGTACGGGGCAGCCCCTACGAGCGCAACGGGCACTCGGCCCCGGCTTTAACCCCTTGTTAGGGTTAACGGTTTATTGCCAGCGTGCGGGCGGCCCTGCCCGGCCGGAGCGTCCCATGGCGTCCATTCCTTGCCTTCGCACTTCCGTCTCGCGCCTTGCGCTCGCCGCCGCGCTCGCCGCGGTTCTCGGCGGCTGCAACGCCACGACCCGCACCGGCGACGTCACCGGCTCGATCCCGCCGGTGCAGACCGCGGAAGGCTGGCGCGAGCGCGTGAACTCCCTCGCCGAGCAGTACCGCGCGCAGCCGGACAATGCCGAGCTCGCCGTCGCCTACGCCCGGGCGCTACGCGCCACCGGCCAGACCGCCCAGGCGGTGGCGGTGCTGCAGCAGGCCTCGATCAAGAACCCGCGCGACAAGGGGGTGCTCGGCGCCTACGGCCGGGCGCTCGCCGACTCGGGCCAGTACAATCAGGCGCTCAACGTGCTTTCCAGCGCCCATTCGCCCGAGCAGCCGGACTGGCGCATCCTCAACGCCCAGGGCGCGGTGCTCGACCAGATGGGCAACCACGCCGAAGCGCGGCGCTACTACGAGACGGCGCTGAAGATCGCGCCCGAGGAGCCCGCGATCCTCTCCAACCTCGGCCTTTCCTACGCGCTGTCCAAGGACCTGGCGCGGGCCGAGACCACGCTCAAGCGCGCGGTCGACTCCAAGCGCGCCGAGCCGCGGGTGCGGCAGAACCTGGCGCTGGTGCTCGGGCTGCGCGGCAAGTTCGACGAGTCGGAGAAAATGGCGGCGGGCGACCTCAAGCCCGAGGAGGCGCGCGCCAACATCGCCTACCTGCGCAGCCTGGTGCGCCAGCCAGACCCGTGGAAGGACCTCGCGGCCAAACCCGCGGCGCGCAGCTAACGACAAACCTTCACCGCTCATTCCCGCGTAAGCGGGAATCCGATCTTCTTTTTTCGAGTCGGGTCCCCGCTTCCGCGGGCACGAGCGGATTAGAGCGCACCGTGCTCACGCACGGGCGATGTCTCGCACGGTGTCTACCGGATCTCCATGACCCGGATCGCCGCCGGGCCGAGGATGACGATGAACAGCACCGGCAGGAAGAACAGGATCATCGGCACGGTGAGCTTGGGCGGCAGCGCGGCCGCCTTCTTCTCGGCTTCCGACATGCGCATGTCGCGGATTTCCTGGGCGAGCACGCGCAGCGCCTGGGCGAGCGGCGTGCCGTAGCGCTCGGCCTGCACCAGCGCGGTACAGACCGCCCTGACGCCATCGAGGTCGGTGCGCGCAGAGAGGTTGTCGAAGGCCTCGCGCCGGTCCTGCAGGTACGACAGCTCGGCGGTGGTCAGCGTCAGCTCCTCGGCGAGCGCAATCGATTGCGACCCGATCTCCTCGCTCACCTTGCGGAAGGAAGCGTCGATGGACATGCCGGATTCGACGCAGATCAGGAGCAGGTCGAGCGCGTCGGGGAAGGCGCGGCGGATCGACAGCTGCCGGCGCTTGATCATGTTCTTGAGGAACAGGTCGGGGATCTTGAGCCCGAGCCAAGCGGCGCCGATGGCGATCGCCACCTTGATCATCAGCGGCTGGTCGAACTTGATGATGACGAACATGTAGACCAGCGCGAACACTAACATGGAGATCGGCGCCACCATGCGGAAGAACAGGTAGGCGAACTGCGGCGCCTGGCCGCGATAGCCGGCCTTGATCAGGATGGCGCGCACGGAGTCTTCGCCGAGGTGCTTGCGCAGGTTGAGCTTCTCCACGATCAGCCGCATGTAGGCCTTGGGCGCGCGGCGCAGATTGATGCGCTCGCCGCGGGCAAGCTTCTCGCGCTCGCGGGCGCGAATCTTGTGGCGCTCCAGGGCCACGGACCGCATGCGCTTGGATAGCGAGTCGCTGAAGGCATAGGGCATGGCGATGGTGAACACGGTGGCCATGGCCGCCAGCGCCGTGAGCACGGTGACCAGGAAGCGGGTGTCCTGCGCCCTTTCGATGAGGAACTCGAACATGCTCGGCCCGCCCTAGAAATCGAAATTGATCATGCGGCGCATGACCATGATGCCCATGCCCATCCACATGGCGCTGCACATGAGCAGGAAGCGGCCGGTCGGCGTGGTCCACAGGAGCTCGATGTAATTGGGGCTGGAAAGCCAGACGAGGATCATCACCGCGATCGGCAGCGAGGCGATGATGGCGGCGGAGGCCTTCGCCTCCATGCTCATGGCCGTGATCTTGGCCTTCATCTTCTTGCGCTCGCGCAGCACGCGCGACAGGTTGCCGAGGGCGTCGGACAGGCTGCCGCCGGCCTTCTGCTGGATGGTGACGACGATGCCGAAGAAGTTGGCTTCGGCGAGCGGCACCCGGTCGAACAGCTTGCTCGCCGCGTCGGGCAACGAGATGCCCACGGCCTGCGATTCGGCGATCTGGCGGAACTCACTTTTGACCGGCTCCTGCGTCTCGCTGGCGATGATGCGGATGCAGTCGGAGAGCGGCAGGCCGGCCTTGACGCCGCGCACGATCACGTCGACCGCGTTGGGCAGCTCATCGATGAACTTGTTCTCGCGCCGGCGCCGGAGGAATGACAGCGTCCAGCGCGGCAGCCCGAAACCGATGGCAAAGCCGGCGCCCAGCGCCACGAGCTCGCCGAGGCCGGAGAAATAGGCGAACACTGCGGCGAACAGACCGATGGCGACGCTGCCCATCCAATACTGGCGCTTGTCGATCTTGAGCCCGGCCTGCTGCAGGCGTACCGGCAGCGGCGGGTTCCTGGCGTTGCGGCGGCGCGCTTCGAGCTTCTTGAGCGTGTCCTCAACCTGCTGGCGGCGGCCCGTGACGGTATCGGCCCGTGCACGGGCGCGCGGCGAGGTGACGTCGGCGGAGATGTCGCGCACGCGCCGGTCGGCGACCGCACCGGCCGAGAGCCTCGGATAGAGGAACGTGTAGAGGAGTCCGCCGACGGAGATGGCGATCAGAATGGCGATTCCAGCGGTGCCCGAGCATCGCATCACCCCCGGACGGCCTCGCCCTCGATCTCGGAGGCGTCGAGAGCGGCGGCGAGGTTGAGCTCCTCGCCGTAGTAGCGGGCGCGCTCCCAGAAGCGAGGATGGCCGATGCCGGTCGAACGGTGGCGGCCAAGAATCTTGCCGTGGGCGTCCTCGCCGAGGAAGTCGTAGACGAAGAGATCCTGGGTGGTCACCACCTCGCCTTCCATGCCCACCACTTCGGTGATGTGGGTGACGCGGCGCGACCCGTCGCGCATGCGCGCGACCTGAAGGATGACATCGATCGAGGCGACCACCATCTCGCGGATGGTGCGCGGGGGAAGCGAGAAGCCGCCCATGGTGATCATCGATTCCAGGCGCGACAGCGCCTCACGCGGGCTGTTGGCGTGCAGCGTGCCCATGGAGCCGTCGTGGCCGGTGTTCATGGCCTGCAGGAGGTCGAATGCCTCCGGGCCGCGCACCTCGCCGACGATGATGCGCTCCGGGCGCATACGCAGGCAGTTGCGCACGAGATCGCGCATCTTCACCTCGCCCTCGCCCTCGAGATTCGGCGGGCGCGATTCCAGGCGCACGACGTGCGGCTGCTGCAACTGCAGCTCGGCGGCGTCCTCGCAGGTGATGACGCGCTCGTCGTTGTCGATGTAGCGGGTGAGGCAGTTGAGCAGCGTGGTCTTTCCCGAGCCCGTGCCGCCGGAGATCAGCACGTTGACGCGGCAGCGGCCGATCACCTTGAGCAGGGCGGCGCCGGCGGACGAGATGGTGCCGTACTTGGTGAGCTGCTCCAGCGTGAGCTTGTCGCGGCGGAACTTGCGGATGGTGAGCGCCGGGCCGTCGATCGACAGCGGCGGCACGATGACGTTGACGCGCGAACCGTCGGGCAAGCGCGCGTCGCAGATCGGGCTCGCCTCGTCGACGCGACGGCCGATCTGGCTGACGATGCGCTGGCAGATGTTGTGAAGCTGCTGGTTGTCGCGGAAGCGGATGCCGGTGCGCTGAATCTTGCCGGCGACCTCGATGTAGACGGTGCTCGCGCCGTTGACCATAATGTCGGCGATGTCGTCGCGCGCGAGCAAGGGCTCGAGCGGGCCATAGCCGAGCACGTCGTTGCAGATGTCCTCGAGCAGCTCTTCCTGGTCGGAGATCGACATCACCACGTTCTTGATGGCGATGATCTCGTTGACGATGTCGCGGATTTCCTCGCGCGCCGACAGCGGGTCGAGCTTGGCGAGCTGGGTGAGATCGATCGCCTCGATCAGGGCGCCGAAGATCTGGCTCTTGGTCTCGTAGAAGCTCTCGGTGCGTCGGCCTTCGGCGACGCTCGTCGGCCGCGGCTCGGGCACGAGCGGCGGCGCCTGGGAGGAGAGGTTGGCGATCACGGTGGAGGAATCGAGCGCGGGGACGCCGGGGGTCACCGCCACCACCGGACGGGCCGCGACCTCGCGCGTCACCGGAGGCGGCGGCGCCTTTTCCTCCGCGAGCGGAGTGGATCCACGCTTGCCAAACATTGACACGGGGGGTGGTGCCTCAGCCCAGACGCGCGCGCAGCTTGGCGATCAGCGGCGACAGGAAGTCGCCGCGTTTGACCCGCTTGACCTCGGCGCGGCCGGTCAAGGTCATGGCGAGCGAGAGGAACGTCTCGGCCGTCTTATGGTTGGCGGACACCTCGGCGATCATCTGGCCGTTGTTGGCGGCGGTGCCGAAGAGCTGCGGGTCGAAGGGAATCGACGCCGCCGGCTCATGGCCGAGCGCCTTGGCGAAATCGGCGAGGCGCACCTCCGGCCGCTTCGGCATACCGACCTGGTTGAGCACGTACATCGGCGCCTGGTCGTTGGGCCGCGCCGCGCGCACGAAGTCGAACAGGTTCTTGGCGTTGCGCAGATTGGCGAGATCGGGGGCGACGACGAACATGACCTCGTCGGCGCTGACCATGGTGCGCTTGGCCCACGCCGTCCACAGGTGCGGCACGTCGAGCACGATGTAGGGCACCGAGCCGCGTAGCGCGTCGAATACCGGATCGAACGCCTCCGGGTCGAAGTCGTATTCGCGGTCGAGCGTCGCCGGCGAGGCGAGCAGGCTCAAGTGGTCGGTGCACTTGGACAGCAGCCGGTCGACGAAGGCGGCGTCGATCCGGTCGGGCGAGAACACCGCGTCGGCGATGCCCTGGGGCGGGTCCTGGTTGAAGTCGAGGCCGGCGGTGCCGAACGCCAGGTCGAGATCGACCACCACCGAATCGAGGCTGAGGTCGCGGGCGATGGCGAAGGAGATGTTGTGGGCGATGGTGGAGGAGCCGACGCCGCCCTTGGCGCCGACGACGGCGATGGTGCGGCCGACCGGTTCGGCGCCCACTGCATTGAACAGCCCGGAGACCGTGCGCACCACGTCGAGCGGCGTCACCGGCGAGATCAAGTAGTCGCTGATGCCGCGGCGCACGAGCTCGCGGTAGAACACCACGTCGTTGAGCCGGCCGACGACGACAACCTTGGTGCCGGCGTCGCAAACCTCGGCGAGTTTGTCGAGGCCCTCGAGCAGCTCGATGCCGTTGGCGTTGTTCTCGATGACGATGACGTTGGGGGTGGCGGCGTTGCGATAGGCTTCGCCGGCGGCGGCGAGGCCGCCCATCTGCACCTTGACGTGGGCCTTGCCCATGCGGCGATCGCCGGCGGCCGCCTGGATGGCGGTCGCAAGCTCAGGCATCTCGCAGAACGCCTGGATCGAAATGCGCGGGACCGGCGCGATGTGCTGGCCGGGGTCGGCGGTGGGCGCCGACGGGTCAAGCTGCTGGGCGAGTGCTGTGCTCATTGGCCGACGGTGCTCACTTTGGGGTCGGTCTTCTGGACGTAAGTGGTGGAGGGATCCTGGCCCTGGCGCCACTTGTCCATGACCTGCTGGCGGCGGGCGGCGATCGGGCTGGCCCTCGGCGCGCGGCTGCACCAGGTCCTCGGGGTTGGCGACCATGGCGGCGAGGTTGCGCTGGTTGGCGCAGCCGTAATTCCAGAACGGGTCGTTGTCCATCGAATGGAAGCCGGGACCCGATGTTGTCGATCCACTTGCCGCACGGCCCGGCGACCGCGCGCACTTGCGGATAGGCGACGCGGATCGGGCCAAAGGAGGTGGGCTGCGCCGGCGTGTACGGCCGCCGCTCGATCGCCGCCTGCGGCACGCCCATGGCGGCGAGGACGCTCACCACTTCGCGGCTGGTCTGCCGCACGGCGAATTGCGCAGAAACACCCGCCGGCACGTCGACGTAGAGGAGGCCGGACGATTCGCGGCGCCAGGCGCGAGCGAAGGCGGCGACCTCGGCGCGCTGGGTGGCGGTCAAGCGGCCGTGGCCGGAACCGCCGTAGATCTCGATGGCGCGCTCGGCCTCGGCGAGCTTGATGGGATAGCGATCGCGCACGTCGGTGGGATGCGGCGGCGGCGCCAGCGCCGCCCGGTCGGTGTTGCAGCCGCCGGCGGCGAGCGCGAGGCCAAGCGCCGCGAGCCGGGCGGCGGCGCCGAAGATGCGTTCGGATGAGATGAACATGCGCGCTCCTGCCAAGCCCTAGTCGAGAATGAAGCCGTAGTTGCCGTGTAGCGTCCGCCGTCCGCTGCCCGCCGCGGGACCGCCGTAGATGCGATTCACCTGGTTGAGGAACACGACGGCGGGATCGGAGGCGTCGGCGAAGCCGTCGTCGGGCCGCGACAGCGCCTGGCGCGCCACCGGCTGCGCCAAGTACGGCGTCGCGATGATAACGAGCTCGGTGAGGCCGTTCTGGTAGTCGCGGCTCTTGAACAGGCTGCCGAGCACCGGCAGGTTCTGCATCCCGGGCAGGCCGTTGATGTTCTGCTTGGTCTGCTCCTGGATGAGCCCGGCGAGCACCATGGCGCCGCCGGACGGCAACTCGACGGTGGAGCTCGCGCGCCGCACCTTGAGGGCGGGCACGCCGAAGGCGGCGCCCTCGGAGGTGAGCTCGCTCACCTCGGTGGCGACGCGGAGCGAGATGCGGCCTTCCGACAGCACCACCGGCAAGAACTCGAGCAGGATGCCGAACTGCTTGAAGGTGATCTGCGGCGTGCACACGGTGCCGGTGCAGGAGACGCCGCTCGGGATCGGGAACTCGCCGCCGGCGAGGAAGCGCGCGGTTTCGCCGGAGATCGCCGACAGGTTGGGCTCGGCCAGCGTGCGCAGCACGCCGGTCTGCTCCATGGCGCGCAGCGTCGCGGTGATGGTGCCGCCGCCGACCGGGAAGGTCGGCGTGATGTTCGAGGTGGTGATCGGCGAGCCTTGCACGGTGAACGGGTTGTTGACCAGGAAATTGAGGTTGGCGGTGCCGATGGCGATGTTCACGCCGTTGAGGTCGATGCCGAGCTGCTTGATGACGCTGCGCTGGACCTCGGCGACCGAGACCTTGAGCAGCACCTGCTCCTTGTCCTTGATGACGAGGCCGTTCACCACTTTCTTGGGATCGCCGACCAGACGCGACGCCGTCTCGAAGGCGTTCTGCGCGTCGAGCGCGTTGGCGACGACGCCGGAGAGCACCACCGAATCGTTGACCGCGTCGACGCGGATCGAGGCGTTGGGCATGATCCGACGCAGCGTGTCACGCACGGCAGAGGCGTCGCGCCCGACTTCGATGTCGTAGGCGACGATCTGGCGGCCGTCGCCGTCGAAGAACACCACCGTGGTCTGGCCGACGGCGACGCCGATGAGATAGGCGCGGCGCGCCGAGCGCACCACGGCGTTGGCGATCGCCGGATTGGCGACGAGCACGTCCTTGGCGTCGCGCGGCAGATCGATGACCGCCGACTTGCCGATGCCGAGCGCGAGGAAGCGACCGCTCCGCTCGACGTTGACGCGCTCGATGCCGGCCTCGGCGGCGCGAAGCGGCGCGGCCGCGAACAGGCCGGGCACGATCACGCAGGCCAGGCCGATCCCGATTCGGGCGGCAATCGCAGCGGGGTGGTACATCACGGGAACCTCCGGACGAGCGGCTATTTCGTGGACTGGACGGACGAGACACCGTAGCGAATGAAATTGACGCTGCCGGCGCTGCGACCGTCGTCGTCGCTCGGCAGGCTCGAGGGCTTGGCGTCGGCCAGCGAACGCAGCGCGAGCGACAGGTGGCCGCGCTGGCGCGACACTGCCAGCAATTCGGTCTGCCGCGGCGCCAGCTCGAGCGTCGTGGTCTTGCCGACCACGACCTTCTGGCCGTTCTTCTCCTCAACGGTCTGGTCGATGGCGAGCACGCGCACGTTGCGCAGGATGGTCTCGCTGATGAAGCCGTCGCCGCCCGAGCGCTGCGCGTCGGAGTCCTTGCGCGTGAGGATGACGTCGACGCGATCGTTGGGCAGGATGAAACCGGCGGCGCCGGTCTCGGCGGAAATCTCGGTGGAGACGGCGCGCATGCCGGCGGGCAGAATCGCCGACATGAATCCGGAGCCGTCGGCCTTGATCAGCTTCTGCTCGCGCATCGGCTCGCCGGCGACGAACGTCGCGCGGGCGACGGAGCCCTTGAGACTCTCGATCGCGTCGGGGCGCGCGGTCCTGCGGATGAACAGCGGGCCCGCGGCGCTGACCGGCCACGGCTGCCAGCCCATGTCTTCGGGCTGCACGGCGCGGCCGACGGCGATGTCGGCGCGCGCGACGAGGATGTCGACGGTGTCGGCCTTCGGCGCCGCCACTTGCTGCGGCGGTGGCGCGTCACGGCCGGACAACATGAAAGCCAGCGCGCCGGCCAAGATGGCGACACCTAGCACAACTAAACGGGCAACTCGCATACGCTCACATCCCGGGAATCAGAGGGCGCCCAACGGGCTCGAACCGGGATTGCAACAGCAAACGGTCAACTTATGGTTAATGAGCGGTAGCTGAATTTAAGTTTTGTGATTCAGCCGACGGCGGCGCGCATCATCGCGGAGTCGGGATAGACCGCGAGACCCGCGAGCGCGAGCGCGATGCCATAGGGAATGCCGGTCTTCATGTCGTGCAGTCGCGCGATCCACGGCCTGCGGGCTAGCGCGGCCGGCAGCGGCAGCCGGCGCAGCTCCAGGATAAGGAGAGTCAGCACGCCGCCGATGACGGCGGCCACCAGCAGGTAGTCGACCAGATGGGCGAAGCCGAGCCACAGTGCCGTCGCGGCCGCGAGTTTGGCGTCGCCGCCGCCGATCCAGCCGCGGGCAAAGAAGGCGAAGGCCACAGCCAGCACGACGAGGCTCGCCAGCACGTGGCGGCCGATGTCGGCGAGCGGCATGCCCACCGCCACCGCCACCAGGAAGAAGGCGGCGGCAAGCGCCAGCGACAGGCGGTTGGAGATCGTCATGGTGATGAGGTCGCTCGCCGCGGCGAACGCCATGGCGGCGGGGAACAGTCCAAGTACCAGAATTTCCACGATCATCGCCGCCTCCATACGACCGGTCTAGGCCGAACCGGTGAGGAAGTGGTTTACGGACCGCCGTTGCAGGGGTGGCGCGGCACAAACACGAAAGGCCCCTCGCGGGGCCTTTCGCTTTGGTTCAGGGTCGCGAACGCTTACTTGAGGGCGTTCGAAACCTGCGTGAAGGTCGAGTTCAGTTTGGTGCCGACGCCCTGTACGACTGCGATGATCGCAACGGAAATGCAGGCGGCGATCAGGCCGTACTCGATGGCGGTGGCGCCAGACTCGTCCTTCGCGAAGCGGGCGAGAATTTTCATGGCTAGGGCTCCTAAGACCACTGTTGGCTTCTCTGGTTTCCGTTGAGCGTTCTTGACGCGCTCCTCGACTACCGTGGGGGAACATAATCCCCGCCCGTTGCGACAGCGTTAAAATGACAGCGGAAAGTCGCCCCTAACGCGACGATCGGTAGCGTGGTTAAAAAACGGCTACGCAGCTTCGCCGACCATTGGAAGACGGCCGACGCAACGGCTTCGCGCCGTCCGCGCGTCATCGCGCGGCCCCGCGATCTCGCCGAAATTTGCACTTCATTCACCATTTTACCCGACAGTCGTGGCGAACCGTGCGTGCCGACGGCATCTCCCAGCCGACGGAGACAAGGATAGAGATCGTGACCAAGCCCCGCCTGTTGCGCATCGTCGTCGCCCTCATTCCCCTCCTCGGACTTGGCCTCGGCCTCGGGCTCACCGGCAAGGCCGCGGCGGCCGAGGACGTCAACGTCCACCTCGACCAGGCCAAGATCCTGCGCCTGCCCGAGAAGGTGGCCACCATCGTGATCGGCAACCCGTTCGTCGCCGACGGCACGGTGCAAAGCGGCGGCCTCATGGTGGTGACAGGCAAAGGTTACGGCACCACCAACCTGATCGCGCTCGACGTCAAGGGCGAGCAGATCGCCGAGTTCAGCATTCACGTAAGCGCGCCGCGCGACAACACCCTTACCCTGTACCGCGGGGTCGAGCGCGAGACCTGGTCGTGCGGCAATAGCTGCGAGCGGTCGGTCGTGCTCGGCGATACGCCGACCTATTTCGATCGCAACATGGGCCAGCAAGGCGCCCGCAACTCGGCAGCCGGCGGCGCCCAGCGCTGACCAACGCGGTAAACGCCGGCTTAACACGGGCCGGCCGGCACGCACGGCCACGACAACGCTTCGTCAAGCGGCGCCCGATACAACGAGGTTCGGCAAGTTGCGTATGCCGCCACGCTTGCGCAGAGGCAGTCTCATGCCCGCGACCAGTTCGAGGCCCACTACGGTAGTCAAAGGCGCGCGCGTGCTCGCGACGCGTCTCGCGCGGCGGCTCGTTCGGCGCGACGACGGCACCGCGGCGGTCGAGTTCGGCCTCATCGTCATCCCGTTCATGGGTCTGTTGTTCGCCATCATCGAAGTGGCGCTGGTGTTTTTCGCCGGCCAGGTGCTGGAGACCGCGGTCGCCGAACTTCGAGCCGCCTCATTCTCACCGGCCAGGCCGACGCCGCCGGCTACAACGCCACCACCTTCAAGACCCAAGTCTGTAACCGCCTGCTCGCGCTGTTCGACTGCACCAAGCTACAGCTCGACGTGCGCAAGGCGTCCTCGTTCGGCACCGCCGATTTCAGCCGGCCGTTGGTGCCCGATCCGCTCAAGCCCGGCCAGTTCAAGGTCGACACCTCCAGCTTCGGCTATCAGGCGAGCAACCCCGGCGAGATCGTCGTGGTCCGCGTCGTCTACGAATGGCCGACCTTCGTGAACGGCCTCGGCCTCAACCTGTCGACGCTGTCGAACGGCAACCGCCTGTTGATGTCGGCGGCTGCCTTCCGCAACGAGCCTTACAAATGACCGCAATGCGCACTTTGGCTTACGCTCTCACCGCCAAGATCGCCCGCCTGCGTGCCGACGTGGGCGGCACCTCGGCGGTGGAGTTCGCCATCCTGCTGCCGATCATGATCCTGTTGTTCGTGGGCGGCACACAGTGGACCGAGGCCATCACCATCAAGCGCAAGGTGCAGCTGGTGTCGCGCATGATTGGCGACCTGGTGGCGCAGGACACCACGATCACCAACGCCGAAATGGCCAGCATCTTCGACGCCGCCAGCGCGCTGGTGCAGCCGTACTCGTCCGGCCCGCTCGTGGTCATCGTCTCGCGCGTCGACATCGACGCCAACGGCAACTCCACCATCGGCTGGAGCGAATCCCTCCCCGCCGGCTCGGCGTACCCGGCCAACAACCCGGTAACGACGCTGCCCTGGAGCGCCTCGACGCTCAAGAACACCATGAACATGGCGAACACGAAGATCGTCTGGTCGGAGGCGCGTTACCTCTATACGCCGCCGATCGCCTTCAAGATGTTCGGCTCTACCGACACCGGCGCGTTCACGCTCACCGACCAGACCATTTTCCGCCAGCGCACGGGCGCGACCATCGATCGCGTGCCGTAAGCGGCGCGCTCTCAGATCGTCTGATTATAGGCGCCGACTTCCGGGTGCTCGCGGATCAGCGCGTCGATCGCCTTGAACATCTCGCGCATGCGCGCCTCCGACACCGGACTCTCCACCACCACCACGAGTTCGGGCTTGTTCGATGACGCGCGCACCAGACCCCAGGTGCCGTCGGCGACGGTGACTCGCGCCCCGTTGACGGTAACGAGGTCGCGGATCGGCTGACCGGCGAGCGGCTCGCCCTTCTCCTGGATTGCGGCGATGCGGCGGACCAGCGCGTCGACGACGCCGTATTTCACTTCATCGGGGCAGTGCGGGGCCATGGTCGGCGAGCCCCAGGTCTTGGGCAGCGCCTGGCGCAAATCCGACATCTTCTTCCCGGGATTGCGCTCGAGCATGTCGCAAACGGCAAACGCCGCCATGAGGCCGTCGTCGTAGCCGCGGCCGACCGGCGGATTGAAGAAGAAGTGGCCCGATTTCTCGAAGCCGGCCACGGCCTTGAGCTCGGCGACGCGGCGCTTGATGTACGAGTGTCCGGTCTTCCAGTAGTCGGCGCGGGCGCCGTTCGCCTTGAGCACCGGGTCGGTGTGGAACAGGCCGGTCGACTTCACGTCGACCACGAACACCGCGTCCTTGATCTGCGCCGACAGGTCACGGGCGAGCATCACGCCCACCTTGTCGGCGAAGATCTCCTCGCCCGTGTCGTCGACCACGCCGCAGCGGTCGCCGTCGCCGTCGAAGGCGAGGCCGACGTCGGCCCGCACGCGCAACACCTCGTCGCGCAGCGCGTGCAGCATCTTCAGGTCTTCGGTGTTGGGATTGTACTTGGGGAAGGTCCAGTCGAGCTCGCAGTCGAGCGGCACCACCTCGGCGCCGATGGCGGCGAGCGCCTGCGGCGCGAAGGCGCCGGCGGTGCCGTTGCCGCAGGCGACCACCACCTTGAGCTTGCGCTTCGAGCTTCGGGCGGCTGGTCAGATCGGAGAGGTAGCGCTCGGCGAAGTTCGGGACGACCTCGTGGCTGCCGCCGGGGCGCTCTTTATATGTGCCGCCGAGCACGATCTCCTTCAGCCGCGTCATCTCGTCGGGACCGAAGGTGAGCGGCCGCGCCGCGCCCATCTTCACCCCGGTCCAGCCGTTGTCGTTGTGGGAGGCCGTCACCATGGCGACGCACGGCAGGTCCAGCGCGAACTGGGCGAAATAGGCCATGGGCGTCACCGCGAGGCCGACGTCGTGGACGTGGGCGCCGGCGGCGACGAGACCCTTGATCAGCGCCTTCTTCACCTCCTCGGAATAGGAGCGGTAGTCGTGGCCCACCGCCACGTCGGGCCGCACGCCGAGCTCATGGAACAGGGTGCCGAGGCCGAGACCGAGCGCCTCGATGCCGGGGAGATTGATTTCCTTATCCAGGAGCCAGCGCGCGTCGTATTCGCGGAAACCGGTGGGCTTCACGAACGGCAGATCGGGCTTGGCGGGAGCGGCGGTCGCGGGCTTCTTCAACATAGTCACCTCGCCGGAACGCTCCGGCGGGCGCGGCATACCATGAATTCCAGGAAAAGGGAGAGCGTCAGCGCTCGAGCACGAGGGTGCCGCGGTCGACCTCGAAGCGCTTGAGCTTCTTCAGGAAGCTCATGCCGAGGAGATTGGTGCCCAACAGACCTTCGTCCATGACGAGCGCGTCCACGTCGTCGACGCGGATCGAGCCGAGGCGCACCGAGCGGAGCTGCACCTGGCGCGCCTGGGCGATGCCGTTGGCGGTGCGCACGCCGACGTCGAAGCGGTCGCCGGGATGGATGAGGCCGAGGGCGCGGGCGTCCTCGTAGCGCAGCGCCACGAGCGTGGCGCCGGTGTCGACCAACGCGCTTAAGGTGCGGCCGTTTATCTGGACTTCGGAGAGATAGTGGCCGGTGCGGTCGGCGGTGAGCCGGGTGACGTCGCCGGCGCTGGTGCGCGGCGTCTGCACGGCGCCCGCCTGCGGGATCGCCGCGGTAGCGGAGGGCTGGCCGATGCCGAGCATGCGGCTGGTCAGCCCCGGCGCCCAGATGGCGGCGGCGACGGCAAGGCCGGAGACGACGATGACGGTCTTGAACATGGGGCAAGTGTAGGGACCCGCCGCCGCACGGCCGGTAAACGCCGCGCAGTGCTTAAGCGGATGGTGAATGAATCGTCGCCGGGGCGCTCGCGCTTCCGGGCAGCAAAGCCTTAAGGGGATTGCCCTATCTCGGGCCGGTCACGCCGGTACGGCTCTTGCGACGAAAAGCGCGAACGGCGGCAGGCGTCCCAAAACGGGACGAACGAGGATTTGATCAATGGCTGCAGAGATCAACGGCGGCGCGGACCGCATCGACTGGGTCGACTACGCCAAGGGCTTCTGCATCGTCATGGTCGTGCTGATGCACTCGACTCACGGCGTCGAGAACGCCACCGGCCAGACCACCTGGGTGCAGGCGATCTCCGATTTCGCCCGGCCGTTCCGCATGCCCGACTTCTTCCTCGTCTCCGGGCTGTTCCTCGCCCGCGTCATCGACCGCGACTGGAAGGGCTTCGCCGACCGGCGCGTCGTGCATTTCGTCTATTTCTATGTGCTGTGGCTGACGATCCAATTCGCCTTCAAGGCGCCGATGCTGGTGCGCGAGCACGGCGCGGTCGAAGTGCTACGCCTTTACCTCTTCTCCTACGTCGATCCGTTCGGCACGCTGTGGTTCATCTATCTGCTGCCGGTGTTCTTTGCGCTCACCAAATTGCTGCGCCGGGTGCCGCCGCTCGCGGTGTTCGCTGTGGCGGCTGGGCTGGAGTCGCTGCACCTGGAGACCGGCTGGACGCTCATCGACGAGTTCGCCGCGCGCTATGTCTACTTCTTCGCCGGCTATTGGCTGGCGGCGCACTTCTTCACCCTCGCCCGCCAGCGTACAGGCGCACCCGGCGGCGGCAAGTGCGGGGCTTGTGGGCTGGGCGTTGCTCAACGGCGCCATGGTCGGGCTCGGGCTCGCGGCGTTGCCCGGCATTTCGCTCGTCATGGGCTTCCTCGGCGCCGCGGCGGTGATCGCCTTGTCGGCGCTCCTCTCCAAGCTTCGCCTGTTCGACCTCCTGCGCTACGCCGGGGAGAACACGCTCGTCATCTACCTCGCCTTCTTTCTGCCGATGGCGGCGACGCGGGTGGCGCTGCTGAAGACCGGGATCGTGCCCGACATCGGCACGGTGGCGCTGATCATGACGGGCACGGCGGTCATCGTGCCCCTGGTGCTGCACGCCTTCGTGCGCGGCACGTGGCTAAGCTTCCTGTTCGAGCGGCCGCGTATGTTCATGCTTGGCGGCAAGAGCCGGACGGCGCTCGCGCCCGCCGAGTAGCCATCCACATCAACGGGTAAGCGGCGGGGTTGAAGCGGCAGCCGTTTTTGCGGCATCGTGGGGCCGATGCCCGCCCAGCCCAAGAAGAAGCCGGCTCCGGCCGCCCGCACGCGCGACCACGTCTTCCTGGTCGACGGCTCGTCGTACATTTTCCGGGCCTACTTCGCCATGTTCAAGGCGGCCCAAGCCCGCGGCCGCGCCTTCACGCGGTCGGACGGCCTGCCGGTGGGCGCCGTTATGACCTTCTCCAACATGCTGTGGAAGCTCGTGCGCGAGGGCCTTGAGGGGGTGAAGCCGACCCACGTGGGCGTGGTGTTCGACTATGCCGGGCTCGAGCTTCCGCAACGAGATCTACCCGGAATACAAGGCCCACCGCGACGAGCCGCCGCACGAGCTGGTGCCGCAGTTCCCGCTCATGCGCGAGGTGGTGAAGGCCTTCGGCTTCACCCCGATCGAGGAGGAAGGCTACGAGGCCGACGACCTGATCGCCACCTATACGCGCGCGGCGCTCGCCGAAGGCGCCGACGTCACCATCGTCGCCGGCGACAAGGACATGATGCAGCTGATCCGGCCAGGGGTCACGATGTACGACCCGATGCCGGGCCGCGAGCGGCGCATCGGACCCAACGAGGTGGTGGAGAAGTTCGGCGTCGGCCCCGACAAGGTGGCGGAGGTGCAGTCACTCGCCGGCGACTCGCACCGACAACGTGCCCGGCGTGCCCGGGATCGGCATCAAGACGGCGGCAGCGCTGATCCAGGAATACGGCGATCTCGAAACGCTGCTTTCGCGGGCGAGCGAGATCAAGCAGGACAAGCGGCGGGAGTCGCTCATTCAGTTCGCCGAGCAGGCCCGCGTGTCGAAGAAGCTCGTGGTGCTGAAGGACGACGCGCCGGTGCATATCCCCCTCTCCGCGCTCTGCCTCGACGGGGTAGAAGGTACGCGCCTCGTCGCCTTCCTCAAGGCCATGGAGTTCACCTCGCTCACCAACCGCGTGGCGGAGGCGCTCGGCGTCGAAGCGGAGGCCGTCGACGCCGATCCCGAAGCTGAAGCCGGGCAGCGCCGGGGTCGCGTCGCTGGAGGCGCGCGGTCGCGCCGAGCTTGAGGGTCTGGACGAGCAGGAGAAGGCACCGGCGGCGGAGCCCGTGGCGCAAGCCGACGCCACCGCGCTCGGCAACGTGGTCTATCCCTCGGCGCTCGCCGCCGCCCGCGCGCGCGAGGCGAAAGCCACCAAGGTCGACCGCGCGAAATACGAGACCATCACTACGCTCGAACAGCTCGACCGCTGGATCGCCAAGGCCACCGCCCAGGGCCTGGTCGCCTTCGACACGGAGACCACGTCGCTCGACGCCATGCGCGCCGAGCTCTGCGGCGTGTCGCTGGCGCTCTCGGTGAACGAGGCCTGCTACATCCCCTTCGCCCACCGGGAATCCGACGATCTCCTCGCCGGCGGCGGCCTGAAGCCCGGCCAGATCCCGATCCGCGATGGGCTCGCCCGCCTCAAGCCGCTATTGGAGAACCCGGCGGTGCTGAAGGTGGCGCAGAACTTCAAGTTCGATTTCACGGTGCTCGCCCGCCACGGCATCGAGACCACGCCGTTCGACGACACCATGCTGCAGTCCTATGCGCTCGACGCCGGCAAGAACAATCACGGCATGGACGAGCTGTCGGAGCTGCACCTCGCCCACCGCACGATCACCTTCCAAGAAGTAACCGGCAAGGGCAAAGGTGCGGTCTGCTTCGACCAGATCGAGCTTGCGCGCGCCACCGAATACGCCGCCGAGGACGCCGACGTGACGCTCCGCCTGTGGCGCCTGTTCAAGGCGCGGCTGCCGGCTGAAGGCATGGACACCGTCTACGAGACGCTGGAGCGGCCGCTGTCGCCGGTGCTGGCGCGCATGGAGCGGCGCGGCATCGCCATCGACCGGCAGTTGCTCTCGCGGCTTTCCGGCGAATTCGCGCAGACCACCATCCGTCTCGAACAGGAGATCGCCGAGCTCGCCGGCCAAGGCTTCAACCCAGGCAGCGCAAAACAGCTCGGCGACATCCTGTTCGGCAAGATGGGGCTGCCCGGCGGCACCAAGACTTCGACCGGCGCCTGGTCCACCAAGGCGAACGTGCTCGAGGATCTGGCCGAGGAAGGCCACGCACTGCCGAAGAAAATCCTCGAGTGGCGCTCGCTGACGAAGCTCAAGTCCACGTACACCGACACGCTGCCATCGTACATCCACCCCGAGACCGGCCGCGTGCATACCTCCTACGCGCTCGCCGCCACCCCGACCGGGCGGCTCGCCTCGTCGGACCCGAACTTGCAGAACATCCCGATCCGCAGCGAGGAAGGCCGCAAGATCCGCCGCGCCTTCGTGGCCGAGAAGGGCCACAAGCTCGTGTCCGCCGACTACTCGCAGATCGAGCTCCGGCTGCTCGCCGAAATCGCCAACATCGAGCCGTTGCAGAAGGCGTTCCGCGAGGGCCTCGACATTCATGCCATGACCGCGTCGGAGATGTTCGGCGTGGCGGTGGAGGGCATGCCGGCCGACGTGCGCCGGCGCGCCAAGGCCATCAACTTCGGCATCATCTACGGCATCTCCGCCTTCGGCCTCGCCAACCAGCTCGGCATCGCCCGCGATGAGGCCGGCGCCTACATCAAGAAATATTTCGAGCGCTTCCCCGGCATCCGCGCCTACATGGAGGAAACCAAGAATTTCGCGCGCAAGCACGGCTACGTGGTGACGCTGTTCGGCCGCAAGGTCCACTATCCGGAGATCAAGTCGTCGAACCCGTCCATGCGCGCGTTCATGGAGCGCGCGGCGATCAACGCGCGCCTGCAGGGCACCGCCGCCGACATCATCCGCCGCGCCATGGTGCGCATGGAAGGCGCGCTCAGCGAGGCCGGGCTCAACGCCAAGATGCTATTGCAAGTGCACGATGAGCTTGTGTTCGAGGTGCCGGAGAGCGAGGTGGCGAAAACGATGCCGCTTATCGCCAAGGTGATGGTGGACGCGCCGCTGCCGGCGGTATCGCTGGGGGTGCCGCTGCACGTGGATGCGCGCGCGGCCGACAACTGGGACGAGGCGCATTGATGGCCAAGCCCTCGCCCGACTCCTCTGACGCCCGCGCCCGGCTCGCCGAGATCATCCGCGTGCGTTCCTTCGGCCGCGGCAAGATCAAGCTCGCCTCGGGCCGCGAGAGCGACTTCTACTTCAACCTCAAGCCCACCATGCTCGACCCCGAAGGGGCGATGCTGATCGCGACGCTCGCCCTCGACATGCTGGAAGACGAGAAGGTCGACTACATCGGCGGCCTGGAGATGGGCGCGGTGCCGCTCGCCGGCGCCTTCGCCGCGCTCTCGGCGCTGCGCGGCAAGCCGATGCCGGCCTTCTTCGTGCGTAAGAAGCCGAAGGAGCACGGCGCCCGGCTCACGGTGGAAGGGCTCGCGCCCGGCGAATCCCTCGCGGGAAAACGCGTGGCGATCATCGAGGACGTGACCACCACCGGCGAATCTGCGCTCAAAGCCGCGAACGCAGCGACGGAAAGCGGCGCCACCGTCGCCCTCGTGCTGACCATCGTCGACCGCGAGGAAGGGGCCACAGAGACCTACGCCAAGGCAGGTTTCAAGTTTCGCGCGCTCTTCCGTGCCGGTGAGTTCCTGCGCGGCTGAGCCGGCGCCCCTCCTCAAGTCGTCTTGACTCGAATCCTCCCCTGCCCGAGCTTTCGCGCGGGGGAAACATCGCAATGGAACCGCTTTACCTGCTCGGCGTGCCCGTGGACTTCATCCTGTTCGCGCTCACGCTTCTCGGCGTGGCGCTTTTTCACAACCGGACCCTGCAAGTAGCCCTCACCGGCCTCGCCGCGATCACCCTCTACAAGCTCGCCTTCACCGGCTTCAAGTACGGCACCGGCCTTTCTGGGCTGGCGCTGCACATGCAGAGCGAGGCGGTGATCCTGTCGAACCTGTTCCTGCTGCTCATGGGCTTCGCGCTGCTCTCGCGCCATTTCGAGAAGAGCCGCCTCCCCGACGAGGTGCCCGCCTTCCTCCCCGACGACTGGAAGGGCGGCTTCGCGCTCTTGGTGGTCGTGTTCGTGCTGTCGAGCTTCCTCGACAACATCGCCGCCGCGCTGATCGGCGGCACCATGGCGCGCCACGTGTTCAAGAAGGTCGGCATCGGCTATCTCGCGGCCATCGTGGCGGCGTCGAACGCCGGCGGCTCGGGCAGCGTGGTCGGCGACACCACCACCACCATGATGTGGATCGACGGCGTCAGCCCGTTGAGCGTGCTCGAGGCCTACGTCGCGGCGTCGGTCGCCATGGTCGTGTTCGGAATCCCGGCGGCGATCCAGCAGCAGCGCATCTCCCCCATCATCAAGCGGCCGCGCGGCAAGCTGCACTTCGATTGGGCGCGGGTCGGCATCGTGGCGGCGATACTCGTCGCCGCGCTCGCCTCCAACCTGATCGCCAACCTGCGCTTCCCGGCGCTGCTCGACGTGGTGCCGGTGATCGGCCTCGCGGTATGGGCGGTGATCGTGGCGAGCGCGCCGGTGCGCCGGCCCGATTGGGAGATCATGCCGGAAACCTTCAAGGGCACGATCTTCCTGCTCGCCCTCGTCACCTGCGCCTCGATGATGCCGGTGGAGAAGCTCCCCGTCGCGAGCTGGCAGACGGCGCTGGGGCTCGGCTTCGTGTCGGCGGTGTTCGACAACATCCCGCTCACGGCGCTCGCGCTCAAGCAGGGCGGCTACGACTGGGGCTACCTCGCCTATGCCGTGGGCTTCGGCGGCTCCATGATCTGGTTCGGCTCGTCGGCCGGCGTCGCGCTCGCCAACATGTATCCCGAAGCGAAATCGGTGGGCCTGTGGCTGCGCCAGGGCTGGCACGTGGCGGTGGCCTACGTGATCGGGTTCTTCGTCATGCTCGCCATCATCGGCTGGCGGCCCGACCCGGACCACAAGAAGCGCACGGAGTTCGTGCCTTCGCCGCCGGCAATTGTGGCGGTCGTCGCGCCGTAGGCTGCCCGAAAAGCTGTCATTCCGGCCGCGGGTAGCGCGGCCCGGAACCCATAACCCCGGTCTCCATTGAGGTTCGCCGCTGCGCGGCGCCCCGGAATGACAGGTGTTTCGCGCCAGCGATTAACCCGCCATTCCCGCTGATTCCCTACTCCGCAACCTTTCGGCCAGCCCGGCGTTAGTCTCCGACCGCATGCGGTTGGGAGGTTTTCAGATGCCGTTCTGCCCGCGCCTCGTCTGCACCGCCGCAGCGCTCTTCGCCCTGGCGGGCACGCTCGCGCCGGTCCCCGCGGCGGCGCAAGCGGGCTTCTTCGGCGGCTTCTCCCGCATGTTCGGCGGGGGGTCCCCGCAGCACCAGCGGCCGCTCACGATATCGCTTCCCTACCTCGACCCGTTCGACGGCATGCGCAATCCCGACGCACCGCGTGCGGAAGGCACGCCCGGCCCCTACGCCACCTATTGCGTTCGTCTGTGCGACGGCCGCTATTTCCCCGTGACGCGGAGCGGCAATCTGACTCCGGCTCAGGCCTGCAGCGCGATGTGTCCGGCAGCCAAGACGAAAATCTTCTCCGGCGCCGGCATCGAGCGCGCCGCCGCCGCCGACGGCCGGCGCTACGCCGACCTCGACACCGCCTTCACCTACCGCAAGGAGATGGTGAAGGGCTGCTCGTGCAGCGCCGCGGACTCCATCGGCTTGAGCAAGATGGACGTGCTGGAGGACCCGACGCTGAAGCCCGGCGACATCGTCGCCACCGAGAACGGCTTCGTCACCTTCAAGGGCTCCAAGAGCGGCACGCGCCAGGCCGCCGACTTCACGCCGCTGAAGGACGACCCGCGCATCGCCTATGCGGCGCGCGCCAAGCCGGTGCGGACGGCGAAGCAGGAGCGCATCGAGCTCACGCCCAAGGTCGATTCGGCCGCGCTCAACGATTAAGTTTTCCGGAGGACTACAATGCAAAACGGCGGCCCTTGGGACCGCCGTTTTGCTTTTGTTTGCGCTGCGGAAGAGGTCAACCTTACTCCGCCGCGATGCGCACCTCGGGCGCGGCCTCGCGCACGTCGGCGTCCACGTGGCTCTCGAACTTGACGAAATTCTCCTGGAACATGCGCACCAGCTTGCGCGCGGTGGCGTCGAATTCGCCCTTATCCTTCCACGTCTTGCTCGGATAGAGGATGTGCGGCTCGACGCCAGGAAGCTGCGTCGGGACGCTAAAGCCGAAATAGGGATCGGTGCGGAAGCTCGCGCTCTTCAGCGAGCCGTCGAGCACGGCGGCGAGCAGCGTGCGCGTCACCTTGATCGGCATGCGGCGGCCGACGCCGTACTTGCCGCCGGTCCAGCCGGTGTTGACCAGCCAGCAGTCGACGCCGTGGGCGGCGATCAGCTCGCGCAACAGGTTGCCGTACTCCGACGGGTGGCGCGGCATGAACGGCGCGCCGAAGCAGGTGGAAAACGTCGCTTCCGGGTCCTTCACGCCCTTCTCGGTGCCGGCGACCTTGGCGGTGTAGCCCGAGAGGAAGTGATACATGGCCTGCGCCGGGGTGAGCTTGGCGATCGGCGGCATGACGCCGAAGGCGTCGGCCGTGAGCATGACGATGTTCTTGGGGTGCCCGGCGCGGCCGGTGCGGCTCGCGTTGGGGATGAACTCCAGCGGATAGGCGCAGCGGGTGTTCTCGGTCTTGGAGCCATCGTCGAAGTCCGGCATGCGCGTGATCGGATCGAGGACCACGTTCTCCATGATGGTGCCGAAGCGCCGCGTGGTGGCGAAGATCTCGGGCTCGGCGTCCGCCGAGAGGCGAATGGTCTTCGCGTAGCAGCCGCCCTCGAAGTTGAACACGCCGGACGG
Source organism: uncultured Alphaproteobacteria bacterium (assembly GCA_963792635.1). GTDB lineage: Bacteria > Pseudomonadota > Alphaproteobacteria > Rhizobiales > Xanthobacteraceae > DATNNN01. The sequence continues at coordinate 945,961 of CAWBWX010000001.1, read as the reverse complement.
CGCCCAGCCATGCTCGTCGTCGCCGATCAGGGTGCGGGTGGGATCGGCAGAGAGCGTGGTCTTGCCGGTGCCGGAGAGGCCGAAGAACAGCGCCACGTCGCCGGCGGGGCCGACGTTCGCCGAGCAGTGCATGGGCATCACGCTCTCGGCCGGCAAGAAGTAGTTCAATGTCGTGAACACCGACTTCTTCATCTCGCCGGCGTAGGAGCTGCCGCCGATCAGCACGATGCGGCGCGAGAAGTCGATGGCGATGATCGTCTCCGAGCGCACGCCGTGGCGCTTGGGGTCGGCCTTGAAGGTCGGGAGATCGACAATGGTGAGGCCGGGGGCGAAGTGGGCGAGATCGTCGCGCGGCGGGCGGATGAGAAGCGTGCGGATGAACAGCGAGTGCCAGGCAAGCTCGGTGTAGACCCGGGTTTTTATGCGGAATTTCGGATCGGCGCCGCCGTAGAGGTCTTGCGCGAACAGCTCCTTGCCCTTGGCGTGGGCCAGAAAGTCGTCGTAGATGCGCTGAAACTGCTCCTGCGTGATGGCGCCGTTGTTGTCCCACCACACGGTCTTGTCGGTGAGGCCGTCGCGGACGATGAACTTGTCCTTGGGGCTGCGGCCGGTGTGGACGCCGGTCTCCGCCACGAGCGACCCGCCGTAGGCGAGCTCGGCTTCGTTATTGCGGAGCGCATGCTCGTAGAGCGCGGGCTCGACGAGGTTCCAGTGGACCGCCTTGAGCCCGGAAAAGCCGAATTTGTCGGCGCCGAAAGCGCCGTTCCGAATACCCGTCTCTTTCACCGGGCCGCCTCCTCGGGAACGCGATTCTTTTGGCCGGGCTGGCCGGCGAGCGCGGCAACATAGGGACCGCCTCCGCGATTGTGAAGCGGTTTGTGCCCCGCGATGCCGCGCTGCAACAAACTCTCTGCCATCAACCTTATTTTTCCACTCCGGCAGCGGCGGCGCGCGCCGCTCGCGCCAGCGCCGCCAGAGTTTTGCGCAAGCTTTGGCCGTCCGTGACCGGCGCTGGAAAATCCAGGCGGCGCACGCTGTCGCCAAGGCGCAGCTCGCAGCCCTCGGGATCGAGCGAGACAATCCGCCACTCCCCGGGCGGAGCGCCGAGGAGGTTCGTGGCGTAGAGCGCGAGCGCGTCGCGGTGATCGGCGTTCATGTGCTCGAGGGCGCCGGCCTCCGCCTCGGCGAGTTCCGCGGCGCCCGCCATATCGGTGCGCAAATCCGCCGGGGCGAGATCGACGATACGGCCGAAGCCCGCGACCAGGTGCGCGCTCTCCACCTCGATGCGCCAGACGGCGAAATCGGCGAAGCCGGCATAGCCCGCGGCCTCGGGGTGGCGAGCGAGGAAGCGCCGCCGCGCCGCCGGGTCATCGGTCGGCACGATGCGGCCGACGAGGCTCAAGCGGCCGAGCGCCAAGGGATCGCCCGGCCGGCGCTCGTCCAGCATCAGCGACACCCGCGGATCAGCGGCGATGTTCTGGGTGTGGCGGGCGAGGCGCGAGAGCAGCGTCACCGGTGTCGCGTCGATCAGCGTCGCCACGCTGACCAGCGACGCATAGGGCGCGCCGCCGGGCAGAAGCGTCGCCAGCGCGCCGGTGCGGGCTTCATGAACGAGGCGTTTCCCGGCACGTTTAGGGTCGAATTCGCCGCTCACCCGGCCTCCTTCTCTCCGCAAAGGCGCATGGAACTTAGCAATTCGCGGGGTTGGCGTGCAGCGGCGCAAGGGGCTATTTTGCGGCCATCCCGGGATGCGCCCGCTCGTCACATTTCGGCCCCGCCCGCGGGCTTGATCCGCGACGACGATCGAATCCGCGCGGGGTGCGCGAAGGGACCAGGAGATTACATGCCCACCATCGCTCTCGTGGATGACGACCGCAACATCCTCACCTCGGTCTCCATCGCGCTCGAAGCCGAAGGCTACCGCATCCTCACCTACACCGACGGCGCCTCGGCGCTGGACGGCTTCAAGACCAACCCGCCCGACCTCGCCATTCTCGACATCAAGATGCCGCGCATGGACGGCATGGAGCTGCTGCGCCGCCTGCGCCAGAAGACCGACCTGCCGGTGATCTTCCTCACCTCCAAGGACGAGGAGATCGACGAGCTTTTCGGCCTGAAAATGGGCGCCGACGATTTCATCCGCAAGCCGTTCTCCCAGCGCCTCCTGGTCGAGCGCGTCAAGGCGGTGCTGCGCCGCGCCGCGCCCAAGGACGGCAGCGCGCCGGCGAAAGAGGTCGACGCCGCGAAGGCGCTGGAGCGGGGCGACCTGCGCATGGACCCGGAGCGCCACACCTGCACCTGGAAGGGCGACCCGGTGACGCTGACGGTGACCGAGTTCCTGATCCTGCAGGCGCTGGCGACGCGGCCGGGCGTGGTGAAGAGCCGCGAACGCGCTGATGGACGCGGCCTACGACGACCAGGTCTACGTCGACGACCGCACCATCGACAGCCACATCAAGCGCCTGCGCAAGAAGTTCAAGTCGGTGGACGACGACTTCGAGATGATCGAGACGCTCTACGGCGTCGGCTATCGCTTCAAGGAGGGCTGAGCCGGCACCGCCGGCAGGCCGGCCGATCATGAAGGCGGACGTCAAGAAGCCCCGCCAAGCCTCGCGGTGGCGCGCGTACCTCGCGCCGGCGCTCGCGTGGCTGCGCGCGGTGCAGCGCTTCCTCATCCACCAGGGCTTCTCCTCGATCTCGCGGCGGATCGTGCTGCTCAACCTCGCGGGGCTGCTCGCGCTGGTGTCAGGCATTCTTTATCTCTCGCAGTTCCGCGCCGGCCTGATCGACGCGCGGGTGCAGAGCATGGTGATCCAGGGCGAGATCATCGCCGGGGCCATCGCCGGCTCCCCCTCGGGCGATCCGCAGATCACTACGCTCGACCGCGACCGCCTCCTGGAATTGCAGGCGGGCGAGAGCTACGGCCCCGAGGACGCGGCAGCGCTCGAGTTCCCCATCAACCCGGAGCGCATCGCGCCGATCCTGCGCCGCCTGGTCACCCCCACCAACACGCGAGCGCGCATCTACGACCGCGACGGCGCGCTGCTGCTCGACACCCGCACGCTCTACTCGCGCGGCGACATCCTGCGCTTCGACCTGCCGGCGCTGATCGAGCGGCCGAGCTTCCTGCGCCGGCAATGGAACTCCATCGCAAGGCGGCTGTCGCGCATGGATCTGCCGCTCTACGAGGAGCTCGGATTCGCCAATGGCAAGGGCTACCCCGAGGTGGTGCAGGCCACGTCCGGACAGAACGCCAGCGCGGTGCGGGCGAACGACCGCGGCGAGGTGATCGTGTCGGTGGCGGTGCCGGTGCAGCGCTTCCGCAGCGTGCTGGGCGCGCTGTTGCTCTCCACCCAAGGCGGTGCGATCGATGAAGCGGTAGAGGCCGAGCGCTTCGTCATCGTACGGGTGTTCCTGGTGGCGGCGTCGGTCATGGTGGTGCTGTCGTTCCTCCTCGCCGGCACCATTGGCGGGCCGGTACGGCGTCTGGCCGAGGCCGCCGAAGGCGTGCGCCGGCGCCTGCGCTCGCGCATCGAGATCCCCGACTTCACCCACCGCACCGACGAGATCGGCCACCTCTCCGGCGCCATCCGCGACATGACGGATTCGCTCTACGCCCGCATCGAGGCGATCGAGAGCTTCGCCGCCGACGTGGCGCACGAATTGAAGAACCCGCTGACCTCCCTGCGCTCGGCGGTGGAGACGCTGCCGCTCGCCAAGACCGAGGAGTCGCGCAAGCGCCTCTTGGCAGTCATCGAGCACGACGTGCGCCGGCTCGACCGCCTGATCACCGACATCGCCGACGCGAGCCGCCTCGACGCCGACCTGCAGCGCGACGTGGCGGTGCCGGTGGACGTGGAGAAGCTGTTGGAGGCGCTGGTCACCCTGCAGAACGAGGTGCCGCGCGAGGACGAGGTGCGCCTGATGCTGTCGCTCGAGCGGACGCCGGGAGCGCCGGCGGGATACGTGGTGCCCGGTCATGAATTGCGCCTCGGCCAGGTGATGGACAATCTCGTCACCAACGCCCGCTCGTTCTCGCCCAAGGGCGGCACCGTGCGCATCGCCTGCCGCCGGCTGAAGAACGAGGTGGAGATTATGGTGGACGACGACGGTCCCGGCATCCAGCCCGATGCGCTGGCGCGCATCTTCGAGCGCTTCTACACCGACCGGCCGGAGCACGGCTTTGGCCAGAACTCGGGCCTCGGGCTCTCCATCTCCAAACAAATCGTCGAGGGCCACGGCGGCCGCATCTGGGCGGAGAACCGTGTGGCGCGCGATGCGGTGGCGGGTGCCCGCTTCATCGTGCGCCTGCCCGCCGCCTGATGCCGGACGAAACCGTCCATGCCACCGCCGTCCTGGTCGGCAACCGGGCGGCGTTGATCCGCGGCCCGGCGGGCAGCGGCAAGACGCGGCTCGCCCTCGCCCTCATCGACGCAGGCCGTGCCGGCGCGCTGCCGTTAGTTCGCCTCGTCGCCGACGACCGCGTGCGGCTCTGGGCGGCACACGGCCGCCTCATCGCCGAGGCGCCGGAGACGATCCGCGGCCTCGCCGAGGTGCGCGGTCTTGGTATCCGTACTTTGCCGCACGAGCCGCGCGCGGTGGTGGGATTGGTGGTCGATCTCGCCGCCGCCGATGGCGGCCGCATGCCGGCGGAGGCCGCGCGCGAAATCGTGATCCTCGGGGTCAAGCTGCCGCGGCTCGCGGTCGCGGCCGGCCAGGAACCGCTGCCGATGGTGCTCGGCAGGGTCTCGACCCTTGCCGGGGCTTGATTTTCGCCCCTTGCCTTCGCACATGCACATAAGGAATATGTCCGCCCGCCGGCGGTTAGTCCCTGGGCCGGCAGAGCTCCCATGATCGGCATCGTCATCGTCACCCACGGCCGTCTCGCCGTCGAGTTCCGCGCCGCCCTCGAACACGTGGTCGGGCCGCAACGGCAGATCGAGACCGTCACCATCGGCCCCGACGACAACATCGAGCGCCGGCGTCAGGACATCCTCGACGCGGTGCACAAGGCCGATTCCGGTTCGGGCGTCGCCATCCTCACCGACATGTTCGGCGGCACGCCCTCCAACCTCGCGATCTCGTGCATGGACGCGCCCAAGGTGGAGGTGGTGGCGGGCATCAATCTGCCCATGCTGGTGAAGCTCGCCAAGGTGCGCGACGAGCTCAACCTCGCCGAGGCAGTGGCGCTCGCCCAGGAGGCGGGGCGCAAGTACATCAACATCGCGAGCCGGGTGCTCGCCGGCAAATGAACGACGTTCCGCCGGCGGCCGATGACGGCTACCCGTCCGACCCCGACGTGCCGCCGGGCACGCTCGTGCGCGAGCTCCCGATCATCAACAAGCGCGGCCTGCACGCGCGCGCCGCGGCGCGGCTGGTGCAGACGGTAGAGCGCTTCGAGGCCGAGGTGAAAGTGACCCGCTTCGGCGAGACTGTGGGCGGCACCTCGATCATGGGCATCCTGATGCTGGCGGCACCGCTGGGCAGCTCGGTGCGCTTCGCCGCCCACGGCAAGGAGGCGGCGGAAGTGCTCGATGCAATCGAGAAGCTCTTGGCGGAGAAGTTCGGCGAGGAGGAGTAGTCCCTTCGCCCGCCTGTCATTCCGCGCACGCTCCCTCCGCTCATGCTCGCGCAAGCCGGCATCCAGTCTGAAGATGCGGCCCATGGATTCCTGCTTGCGCGGGAATAAGCGGTCCATCGATTGTCATGGCGGGCTTGTCCGACATCCCGATTTAACGGGCACGACCGTGCCTTCCTAAGCGAGATCGCCGGGACAAGCCCGGCGATGACATTGAGGCTATTGACGAAAAATATTTCTGTAAAAACCTTATCCCCACTCTTGACGTCTGGAATATAGTCCTCGGCGTCTCGATCCAAAGGAAGGGGCGCGAAGGCCTGCGAACCTTGGTGCGGATCGGGAGCGGTGGCCGGCAAAGGGGGTTCGCACCTCGTTTCGCCGGCGGCCCAAGCCGCAACGGCCCGGCGCGCCTGCCGCGCGTCACAGGAGGCCCTCGGGGTCTGGCGCCGGCGTGGTCCCCAACCACGCGGATGCCGGTGAGGGTTCCGCTCAGCGGTGGATAGAGCATGGGCTCGCGTGCGGAGCGCGGGCTCGGTCAGTCCACCGGGGTTGTCGCGGAGCAAGCCGACTAAACGCCGCGCGTGGGACGCCGGGACACCGGCGGAGTCCGCGTCACTACTCGGCCCGGTAAGCCTCGGTACCGCGAGGCGCCGAGGCCCGCGGGGTCCGCAAGGCCCCGGCGTCCCGCGCCGCCCTTCTGGCGGACGGAGTTGCGTAGCCAGGCCTCGGGGCGCATGCGCTCGCGGGAACGATAAAACACGTCATCCCGGCCAAGCGAGCGGTCGAAGACCGCGAGCGCGAGCCCGGGAGCGTAGGAGGAAGAGCGATGATCAAGAGCGATCCCGGGTGATGGAACCCCAATGAGAGCATATAAAGATATCTTTATATCCTAGTTGCCAGCCGCGCCCCTGGCTGCTAGCAACAGCGGAGAGGCCGCGGGAAGAAGCCCCCGCGCCACACCCGACAACACCCATTCGAGGAAAGCGCAGATGGCCGCCGCCAAGGATTATGTGGTCAAGGACATCGGTCTCGCCCCCTGGGGCCGCACCGAGATCGCTATCGCCGAGACCGAGATGCCCGGCCTGATGGCGACCCGCGCCGAATACGGCAAGGCGCAGCCGCTCAAAGGCGCGCGCATCGCGGGCTCGCTGCACATGACGATCCAGACCGCCGTGCTGATCGAGACGCTGAAGGCGCTCGGCGCCGACGTGCGCTGGGCCTCGTGCAACATCTTCTCCACCCAGGACCACGCCGCCGCCGCCGTCGCCGCCGCCGGCACGCCGGTGTTCGCGGTCAAGGGCGAAACGCTGAAGGAATACTGGGACTACACCCACCGCATCTTCGAGTGGAGCGACGGCGGCACGCCCAACATGATCCTCGACGACGGCGGCGACGCCACGCTCCTCATCCATCTCGGCGCTCGCGCCGAGAAAGGCGACACGAAGTTCCTCGAGGGCGCCACGAACGAAGAAGAGGAAGTGCTGTTCGCCTCGATCAAGGAGCGGCTCAAGGCGAAGCCCGGCTGGTACAGCGAGAACGCCAAGAACATCCGCGGCGTCACCGAGGAGACCACCACCGGCGTGCACCGGCTCTACGAGATGCAGAAGAAGGGCACGCTCTTGTGGCCCGCGATCAACGTCAACGACTCGGTGACCAAGTCGAAGTTCGACAACCTCTACGGCTGCCGCGAGTCGCTCGTCGACGGCATCCGCCGCGGCACCGACGTGATGATGGCAGGCAAGGTCGCGATGGTCGCTGGCTTCGGCGACGTGGGCAAGGGCTCGGCCGCTTCGCTGCGCCAGGCCGGCTGCCGCGTGCTCGTCGCCGAGGTCGACCCGATCTGCGCGCTGCAGGCGGCCATGGAAAGCTACGAGGTCACCACCATGGAAGATGCGGCGCCGCGCGCCGATATCTTCGTCACGGCCACCGGCAACGTCGACGTGATCACGGTGGAGCACATGCGGCAGATGAAGGACCGCGCCATCGTCTGCAACATCGGCCACTTCGACTCGGAGATCCAGGTCAACGCGCTGAAGAACTTCAAGTGGCACAACGTCAAGCCGCAGGTGGACGAAATCGAGTTCCCCGGCGGCAAGCGCATCATTCTGCTCTCGGAAGGGCGGCTGGTGAACCTCGGCAACGCCATGGGCCACCCGAGCTTCGTCATGTCGTCGTCCTTCACCAACCAGACGCTGGCGCAACTCGAACTGTGGACCAACCCGAAAAAGTACGAGAAGAAGGTCTACGTGCTGCCGAAGACGCTCGACGAGAAGGTGGCGCGGCTGCACCTCGAAAAAATCGGGGTGAAGCTGACGAAGCTCACCGACGCGCAGTCGAAGTACATCGGCGTGCCGGTTGCCGGACCCTACAAGCCGGAGACGTATCGGTATTGACCGCGCGCGCTTCGTCGCCTTGTGAGCGCCTAACCCCGATGCTAAGCCGCGCACTATGACAGCGGGTCCGATCGACAACATCCGCAACTTCGCGATCATCGCGCACATCGACCACGGCAAATCGACGCTCGCCGATCGGCTGATCCAGTCGACCGGCGGGCTCGCCGAACGCGAGATGGTCGAGCAGGTGCTCGATTCCATGGACATCGAGCGCGAGCGCGGCATCACCATCAAGGCGCAGACCGTGCGGCTCAATTACAAGGCGCGCGACGGCAAGGACTACGTGCTCAACCTCATCGACACGCCGGGGCACGTGGACTTCGCCTACGAGGTCAACCGCTCGCTCGCCGCCTGCGAGGGCTCGCTGCTCGTGGTCGACGCGAGCCAAGGAGTCGAGGCGCAGACGCTCGCCAACGTCTACCAGGCGCTCGACAACAACCACGAGATCGTGCCGGTGCTGAACAAGGTCGACCTGCCGGCGGCCGAGCCCGCCAAGGTGAAGCAGCAGATCGAGGACGTGATCGGCCTCGACGCTTCCCATGCCATCGAGATCTCCGCCAAGACCGGGCAGAACGTGCCCGAGGTGCTGGAGGCGATCGTCACGCGCCTGCCGCCGCCCAAGGGCGACGCCAGCGCGCCGCTCAAGGCGCTGCTCATCGATTCCTGGTACGACGCCTACCTCGGCGTGGTGGTGCTGTTCCGCATCGTCGACGGCACGCTGCGCAAGGGCCAGCGCATCCGCCTCATGGGCACCAACTCCTCCTACGACGTGGACCAGGTCGGCGTGTTCACGCCCAAGCGCCTGGAAGTGGAAAGTCTCGGCCCGGGCGAAATCGGATTCTTCACCGGCTCGATCAAGCAGGTGGCCGACACCCGCGTCGGCGACACCATCACCGACGACCGCAAACCCGTTGCCAAGGCCCTGCCCGGCTTCCGCCCGGTGCAGCCGGTGGTGTTCTGCGGCCTCTTCCCCGTCGACGCCGCCCAATTCGAGGATCTGCGCGCGGCCATGAGCAAGCTCCGCCTCAACGACGCGAGCTTCACCTTCGAGCCGGAAACTTCCGCAGCGCTCGGCTTCGGCTTCCGCTGCGGCTTCCTCGGGCTATTGCACCTGGAGATCATCCAGGAGCGGCTGACGCGCGAGTTCAACCTCCAGCTCATCGCGACCGCGCCGTCGGTGATCTACGAGATCGCGTTGAACAACGGCGAGACGATCGAGATCCACAATCCGGTGGACATGCCGGACCCGATGAAGATCAAGGAAGTGCGCGAGCCGTGGATCCGCGCCACGATCTTGACGCCCGACGAGCACCTTGGCGCCGTGCTCAAGCTCTGCCAGGACCGGCGCGGCAGCCAAGTCGAGCTTACCTACGTGGGCGCGCGCGCCATGGTGACCTACGACCTGCCGCTCAACGAGGTGGTGTTCGATTTCTACGATCGCCTCAAGTCGGTTTCGCGCGGCTACGCCTCGTTCGACTACCACCTCACCGACCGCAAGCCGGCGGACCTGGTGCGGTTGTCGATCCTGGTGAACGGCGAGCCGGTGGACGCGCTCGCCATGCTCGTGCACCGCGCCCGCGCCGAGAGCCGCGGGCGGGCCATGTGCGAGAAGCTCAAGGAGCTGATCCCGCCGCACATGTTCCAGGTGCCGATTCAGGCGGCGATCGGCGGCAAGATCATCGCCCGCGAGACGGTGCGGGCGCTGCGCAAGGACGTGACGGCGAAATGCTACGGCGGCGACGCCACGCGCAAACGCAAATTGCTCGACAAGCAGCGCGAAGGCAAAAAGAAGATGCGCGAGTTCGGCAAGGTGGAGATCCCGCAGGAAGCGTTCATCGCGGCGCTGAAGGTGGACACCTGAGAGGCTGCGGCCGGACGCGTGCTTACGCGCTATTTGCAAATCGTTCGCAATTGCACTAGGCTTTCCACCATGAGACGCGACGGAATTCTGGCGTGGGTCTGCGCATCGGCGCTCTGCCTCGGCGGCGCACAAGCAGCCGGCGACTTGTCGCGCCAGACGCCGATCGAGGTCGTGGTCGAGCTCGGCCGGCCCGGCGAGCACGTGTTCTTGCCGAACAGGCTGCGCTTCGAGACGGGCAAGCTCTACAAGCTCGTCCTCAGGAACCCGAGCGCGGACCCGCACTACTTCACCTCACACGGCTTCAGCCAGTTGATCTGGACGCGCAAGGTGCAGGTGACCCAGGAGCAAGCCGGCAAGACCGTCACCCTCGCCGAGTTCAAGGGCGCGATTCGCGAGATCGAGGTCTATCCCGGACAGTCCGCGGAATGGTGGTTCGTGCCGGTCGCCACCGGCCGGATTGTCGACCTGCAATGCGGCATCGTCGGCAAGGACGGCAAGAGCCACGCCGCGCACGGCATGGTCGGAGAGATCGTCATCGAGTGACGCCGGCGCCGCGTCGCGCGCGCGGAACCACGCCCCGCGCTGTTGCGTTCATCTCCGCAGCAAGAAGCAGGAGGAAGCCATGCCGCGCGGAAGCAAAGCAAGCTACACCCACAAGCGCAAAGAGACTGCCCGGCGCGCCTGGACGAGCGTCGACAAGCAGACTGGCGGCGGCAAGAAGTCGGGCTCCGACCGCGGCAAGCGCGTGGGCCGCGGGCGCGCGTAGACGCACCGTTAACGCCAACCTTTCAGGCTGGTATCGGCGATTGTCAGGCCGCGCTGATGCCGGGATATCGAGCCTAGTCCGTCACACGATCCGGGCGTTGCCGGACCGGTTTCCTGGCAAAGGCAAGCGGCATAAAGGGTCGCGGGGTGCCGCCCGTTCACCTCCCCGCAACCTTGCCGCCTTAGGCTCCGCCGCATCGCGGACGCCCCGAGCGGAAAATTGTCCATCGTCGAACCCATCCCTTACGCGCCGGCCGGCATCGCCGCGCGCCTCTCCGCCGCGCCCGTCGTATTCGCGGCGTGGGCGGCAGTGTGCGTCGTGGTCTACCGCGGCATCGCGGTGCCGGATTCCATGTTCACCGACGACGTGATGCGGCTCGTCCAGGTGCGCGACTTGATCGCCGGACAAGGGTGGTTCGACCTCGTCCCGCATCGCCTCAATCCCTCGGCGGCGGTGGCCATGCACTGGTCGCGCCTCGTCGACCTGCCCATCGCGGCGTTGATCCTCATGCTGACGCCGCTGTTCGGGCAACCCGGGGCGGAAGCCATCGTCACGACGCTGTGGCCGCCGCTGCTTCTGCTGCCGGCGCTGGCGCTCGTGGTCGTCATCGCGCGGCGACTTGCCGCCGAAGCCTGGCTCCCGGCGCTGGTCATCGTCGCATTCGCCGGGCCGGTGCTGGCGCATTTTCGGCCGGGCGCGCTCGATCACCACGGCGTGCAGCTGGTGCTTCTGCTCGCCGCCGTGGCAGGAGCCAGCTTTCGCGAAGGCGAATGGCTGGCGCCCATTTTTGGCGGCGTCGCCATCGCCGCCTCGCTCGCGGTCGGCCTCGAGATGGCGCCGGCGCTCGTCGCCCTTCTCGCCGCCGTCGGCTTGCGCTGGGCGATCGCGGGACAAAGCGCCGGGCGCGGAACGCTTCTCTTCGCGGCCGCGATGGCGACGGCGAGCGCCGTCTTCTTTGCCGCGACGGTTCCGCCGCAAGCCTGGACGACTTCGGCGCACGACGCTTTTTCGTTTCCGCACCTGGTGGCGACGCTGTCGGCTGCCGGAGCGCTCGCCGGCCTTGCGACCTTTGCCAACCGTGTTGCGCCCATGACGAGACTTGGTCTTGCGGTCGGCCTCGGCGCGGCCGCGGCACTCGTCGTGGCGGCGTCCTTTCCCGAGATTCTGCGTCAGCCTTACGCCAACGTCGATTCGCGGCTGACCACCCTGTGGCTCGACCATATCGCGGAGCGGCAGAGCCTGTTCGAGCTCGCCCGCAACAATATCGGCGAGGTGCCCACCTTCTATGTCGTTCCAATCGCCGCTTTGCTTCTGAGCGTGACGACATTCGTCCGCCTCCAGGCAAATGACCGCCTGCATTTCCTTCCGGCGCTTTTCGTGCTGCTTGCAACATCCGTCGTGGCGGTTTGCGAGCTGCGCGGGGCGCCGGCGGCCAACCTGTTCGGCGCTGCGGTGCTCGCCGCTAATCTGACGTGGATCTTCGCTGGTGAGGCGGCGCGGTTGCGCCGGCTTGCGATGGCGCTCCTGTTCAGCGGACCCGTGCTGGGATTGGCCGGCTCGGGCGCTGCGGCGGCGGCGGCCATGTTGGGGCAGAAGCCCGTCGTCCACGGTGCCGCGACCCGCTGTCTCAGTTTCGCCGATACAGCGCCGCTCGCGCGCCTGCCGGCAGGGCGCGTGCTGACGTCGATCGAGGTGGGCCCGTACGTGCTTGCCGCAACCGAGCATGCGGTCTTTGCCGGCCCGTATCACCGCGACGTTCCCGGCATTTCCCTGGTCTACGACGTGATGCTGGGCACGCCGGCGGCTGCGGCGGCGCTGCTGCGCGCGCGTAATGTCGACTATCTCGCTCTTTGTCGCGCCGGGGCGGAGCTGCGCAGCTACCAGCGCGCGGCGCCCGACGGCCTTGCCGCGCGCATCGCACGCGGCGAACGGTTCGCCTTTCTCGTACCGGTCGAAACCCCCGATACGCAGCTTCGCATCTTCCGCGTGACGCCTAACTGAGGAATTGCCGCTTGTCGGTCGTCGAGCCTGCTTCTCTCTCGCCTGCAGATCGCAGGGATGCGGCTCTTCCGCTGGCAGCGGTCGTGCTGGCGGCATGGGCTGTAGTGGGGGTGGTGTCGCTTCTCGGCGGAACGACGGTCGATTCCATGTCGATCGACGACTTCATGCGGCTCGTGCAGGTACGCGACCTCCTTGGCGGCCAGGCCTGGTTCGACGTCGTCCAGCATCGCCTCGACCCGCCGGCCGGCGTCGCCATGCACTGGTCGCGCCTGGTGGACGCGCCGATCGCGGCGCTCGTCTACCTCCTGACGCCGCTTGCCGGCCGCGCCAGCGCGGAAGTCGCGGTGGCGGCGCTTTGGCCGCTACTCCTCCTTCTCCCCGCGCTCGCGCTTTCGGGCGCGCTCGCTCGCCGCCTCGCCGGCGACACGGCCGCCGTCGCAGCGGTGGTGCTTGCCGCGGTCGCGGCTCCCGCCATCGTGCATTTCCGTATCGGCGCGCTCGATCATCATGGGCTGCAGCTCGTGCTGATCCTGGCCGCAGCCTGGGGCGCCATGGCGACCGACGCCCGCTGGCAACCTCTGCTGGGCGGACTGGCGGCGGCTCTATCGCTGGCGGTAGGGATCGAGATGTTGCCGGGCATCGTGGCGATCCTCGGGGCACTCGGCCTGCGCTGGGCAATCGAAGGCGCGCCCGCGGCGCGCGCGACGTCGACGTTCGGCGTGGCCTTCGGCTGCGGCGCGGCGGCGCTGTTCGCCGCCACCGTGCCGCCCGCGACTTGGTCGACGTCCGCCTGCGACGCAATTTCGGTGCCATGGATCGGCGCGGCGGGTCTCGCCGGGGGCACGCTCGCGCTCCTCGCCAACTCCACACCGCGGCTCGCAACCGTCACGTCACGTCTCGCCGTCGGCGTCGGCACCGGGCTCGGCCTCATTGCGATTCTTCGTCTTTGCCTTTTCCGACTGCATGCGGGATCCCTACGCGGACATGGACCCGCGCATGGCGGCGCTGTGGCTCGCCCATGTCTCGGAAGTGCGCAACGTCCTGGAGATTTTGCGCAACACGCTGGCGGAGTTCGTCCCGATTTACGCCCCGCTTTTCGCGGCGTTTGTGCTCGGCGCCGTGGCCGCCTGGGGCGCGCCGACGCAGCGAACCCTGTGGCTCCCGCCGCTCTTCGCCCTCGCCGCACTGACGGCGGTGGCGGCTTGGGAAGTGCGTGGCGCGTCGTCGGCCAATCTGCTGGCGCAGCCGCTCCTTGCCGCGGCCCTCATCACGCTCCTGAGCCGGCATCGGGCATTGATGTTGACAAGCCTGCTCGCGGTTTCAAGTCCGGTGCTGGTATTTGCCGGAGAAGGCGTCGGCGCCATGGTCAATTCGATCGATTCCGCCCGCCCGCGCTACGCACAGGTTGGGCCGGAAGCCTGCCGCCGGCTCGCCGACGTGCAACCGCTCACTAAGCTCGCACCCGGCCGCGTGGTGTCGTTCGTGGACCTCGGGCCGGCGATCCTCGCCGGCACCGATCATGCGGTCCTCGCCGCACCTTATCACCGCAACCGCGCCGGCAACGCGGCCGCCTTCGATGTGCTGGTCGGCGACGAGAAAGCCGCCCGGCGTGCGCTGGCGGAAAAGCGCGTGGACTACGTGGCGGTTTGTCCCGGCGCGCCGGAGCGCATCAACTACGAGCGCGCGGCGCCGCAAGGCCTTGCTGCGCGGCTATCGCGCGGCGAACCCCCGGCCTTCCTCGAGCGGGTGCCGGGGAACGCGGCCGATCCCCTGTGGGTGTATCGCGTGCGGCGTTGAAGCGCCGCTTCCTTGCCATCATCCGCGGTAGAGTGCCTCCGATGCGCTGGACGATTCTCCTCAGCCTCGCACTTCTGCCTGCCGTGGCGCTCGCACAGACGCCCGAGCCTAAGTCCGGTGCGCCGGCGAAAGAGCTGTTCGGCCGCAAGGCGGCGCCGGCACCGCTCGCCGCGCGCGCCATTGGCTTCTATGCCCGGGGCTGCCTCGCTGGCGCGGTGGCGCTGCCGGTGGACGGCAAGACCTGGCAGGTGATGCGGCTGTCGCGCAATCGCAACTGGGGGCATCCGTCGCTCGTCCAGTTCCTCGAGCGCTTCTCGGCCAAGGTGCCGCAGGTGGCGGGATGGCCGGGCATCCTGGTCGGCGACCTGTCGCAGCCGCGCGGCGGCCCCATGCTCACCGGCCACGCCTCGCACCAGGTGGGGCTCGACGCCGACATCTGGCTGACGCCGATGCCGACCCGCACCTTCAGCCGCGACGAGCGCGAGCAGCTCGCGGCCACCATGATCGTGCGCCAAGACCGGCGCGACGTCGACCTCGCCGCCTGGAACCCGGGCCACCTGAAGGTGGTGAAGGCCGCGGCGCAGGACGCGCTCGTCGAGCGGGTGCTGGTCAACGCCGCGATCAAGAAGGCGCTCTGCCGCGAGGCCGGCAACGATCGCGGCTGGCTCAACAAGGTGCGGCCGTATTGGGGCCACGACTACCACATGCACGTACGCGTCCGCTGCCCGGCCGATAGCCCGACGTGCAAGCCGCAGGACCCGGTGCCGGCGGGCGACGGCTGCGGCAAGGACCTCGATTGGTGGTTCCAGGATTTGATCCTGCAGCCGAAGCAGCCCATCAAGCCGGCGAAACCGAAGCCGCCGCTGACGCTCGCCGACCTGCCACCGGAGTGCCGGACCGTGCTGATCGCGCCTTAGCTAAACGCGTTCGTTTTGCCTGGTCACAGCCGCGGAAAGCCGACGAGCAACCCCACGATCGTACCGATGACAATGTAGATCACGATCGCCGCTACTACGATTGCCACGGCATAGCCGAGGGTCTTGTTGCCTTCCGGCGACTTCATCAGCGGCGGCAGCCCGGTCCACAAGAGGTACAGGCTGTAGAGGCCGAGGATGGTGAGAAAGCCCAGCATCGGGATGAGCAGGAAGACGCCGACGAGCCAAACCGGCGTCGACGCGTAGACGGCTAGCTTCGTCGCGCTCTCGAAGTCCTTGCGCCCGTCGAAGGTGGTGGCGAGCGCGTTGATGATGAGCGCGAGGATGTAGACGATGACGAAGGCGAGCACGTAGTTGATGATGGCGAAGATCAACGCCGGGATGATGCCGACGCCCACCACCAGGAGTCCGATGAAGCGGCAGACCGCCGGAATGGCGGCGAGATAGGCCACATAATTCTGAAACAGATACGCGGTGTCGCCGGACTCCGCGGCGATGATGGGCCACTCGGTCTTGGGCGAAAGAATGATCCCCTTGACGCGCTCAATCAGGTTCATGGAGGTTCTCCGTTCGTCCCCACCTGGACGGCCGAAACGCCAATTCGCCGCAATTGTTTCGCGAGTCCGCGTGAAAGTCACGCCCCCCGTGTGGCGCATCTCACGCCCGCGCATCCTCGCGCATCAGGCTCGCCCCCTTCTCGCCGATCATGATGGTAGGCGAGTTGGTGTTGCCGGAGGTAATTGCCGGCATCACCGAGGCGTCGATTACGCGCAGCCGTTCGATGCCGATGACCTTGAGCCGCGCGTCGACTACGGCGCCCGCATCGGAGGGCAAGCCCATCTTCGCCGTGCCGACCGGATGGAAAATGGTGGTGCCGATATCGCCAGCAGCGCGGATGAGCGCCGCCTCGTCGTCGCCGATCTTGGGGCCGGGCAGGATCTCATCGGGGCGGTAGGGGGCGAGTGCCCGCTGCGCCACGATGCGCCGCGCCACCCGGATCGATTGCGCGGCAATGCGCCGATCCTCGTCGGTGGAGAGATAGTTCGGCTGGATCGCCGGGGCGGCCGTGGGGTCCGGGCTTTTCAGCCGCACCGTGCCGCGGCTCGTGGGTCGGATGTTCGCCACGCTCATGGTGAAGGCAGGAAAGGCGTGCAGCGGATCGCCGAACTTGTCGAGCGACAGCGGCTGCACGTGGAACTCGAGGTTGGCGCGCTCCTGGCCGGTATCAGAGCGAGTGAACAAGCCGAGCTGCGACGGCGCCATGGTGAGCGCACCGCGCCGCAACAACGCGTACTCGATCCCCATGCGGGCCTTCCAGGCCAGCGAATGATAGCGCTCGTTCAGGGTTGGAACCCCGGTGATCTTGTTGATGAGCCGGAGCTGCAAGTGGTCCTGCAAGTTGCCGCCGACGCCGGGCTTGTCGAGCACCACCGGAATGCCGTGCCCGGCAAGGTGCGCGGCGGGGCCGACGCCGGACAGCATCAGGATCTGCGGCGAGCCGATCGAACCCGCGGCCAACACCACCTCGGCGCGGGCTTTGGCGGCATGAACGCCCCCGTTCTGCCGATAGGCCACGCCGGTGGCGCGGCGGCCGTCGAACAGCACGCGCTCCACCAGCACGCCGGTCTCCACGCGCAGGTTTTGCTGGTGCAGCACGGGCTTGAGGAAGCCGCGCGCGGCGCTCCAGCGCCGGCCTCGCTTCTGGTTGACATGGAAATAGCAGCTTCCCTCGTTGTCGCCGCAGTTGAAGTCGTCGACCTTGGGGATGCCGGCCTCGGCGGCGGCCGCGCGCACGGCCTCGAGCAGCGCCCACTTCACGCGCGGGAACTCGATCCGCCACTCGCCGCCGACGGCGTGGTGCTCGCTTTCGCCAAGAAAATGATCCTCGTGGCGCTTGAAGAATGGCAGCACGTCGTCCCAGCCCCAGCCGGCGAGGCCCAGCTGGCGCCAGTGGTCGTAGTCGGCCGCCTGCCCGCGCATGTAGATCATGGCGTTGATCGCCGACGAGCCGCCCAGCGCCTTGCCGCGCGGATAATTCAGCGCGCGGCCGTTGAGGCCGGGCTCGGGCTCGGTGCGGAAGCACCAGTCGGAGCGTGGATTGCCGATGGCGAAGAGATAGCCGACCGGGATATGGAGCCAGATCCAGTTGTCGGCGCTGCCCGCCTCGAGCACCAGCACGCGCTTAGTCGGATCCGCCGACAGGCGGTTCGCCAGCACGCAGCCGGCGGAACCGGCGCCGACCACGATGTAGTCGAACTCGCCGGCATCCTGGGTGTCGCTCATTTATTTTTTCCCTCCCCAGCGGACTTTGCGGGGTGCGGGCGCAAGGCGCAAGATGACTGATCCCGAAGTCGCCCATGCACCGCTTCCCGCCCGAACGCATCGTCTGTCTCACCGAGGAGACCGTGGAGACGCTGTATCTCCTCGGCGAGGACGCGCGCATCGTCGGCGTCTCCGGCTACGCTGTGCGGCCGGCGCGGGTGCGGCGCGAGAAGCCGCGCGTGTCGGCGTTCATCTCCGCGGACGTGGAGAAGATCGCGTTGCTCAGGCCCGATCTCGTGCTCACCTTCTCGGACCTGCAGGCGGAGATCGTGGCAACGCTGGTCAAGCGGGGGATCGCGGTGCACGCCTTCAACCACCGCACCGTCGCCGGCATCCTCGCCATGATCGAGACGCTCGGCGCCCTCGTGGGTGCGCCCGAGAAGGGCATGCGACTGGCGGCCGAGCTCAAGGCACGGGTCGCGGCGGCCGCCGCCGGCAGCAACGGCGCGCGCCGACCGAAGATCTATTTCGAGGAATGGGACGAGCCGATGATCTCCGGCATCGGCTGGGTGTCGGAGCTGGTGCAAGCCGCGGGCGGCGACGATGCATTTCCGGCGCTCTCGCTTCACGCCGGCGCGCGGGAGCGCATCGTCAACGCCGAACAAGTCATCGCCGCCGCGCCCGACATCGTCATCGGCTCGTGGTGCGGCAAGAAATTTCGGCCGGAGCGCTTCGCCGCCCGTCCCGGGTTCGACGGCATCCCCGCGGTGCGGCACGGCTTCCTCCGCGAAATCAAGTCCACCCTCATCCTGCAGCCCGGTCCGGCGGCGCTCACCGACGGGCTCGATGCGATCGCCGCCATCGTCGCCGAATGGCGCGCTACCGAGACCGATTGACAGCCGTGCGACCTCGCCATCACATCGCGCCATGGCAAATCCGCTCTGGGATATGATCACAGCCGCCGCACCGGCGGAATCGAAGCCGTTGCTGGCGCTGCCGGACGGCCGCCGGGTGAGCTACGGCAAGGCGCTGACGCTTGCCGGCCGCCTTGCCGGCCACCTCATGCGGCTCGGCGTCGAGCCCGGCGATCGGGTGGCGGTGCAGGTGGAGAAGTCGTGGGAGGCGCTCGCGCTTTATCTCGCCTGCCTGCGCGCCGGGGCCGTGTATCTCCCCCTTAATACCGCCTACCCCCTCGCCGAGCTCGAATATTTCCTGAGCGATTCAGAGCCCCGGGTCGTGGTGTGCGGGCCGGAGGACGAGCGCGGCGTGCGCGAGCTCGCGGGCAAGCTCGGCGTCGGGGCGGTCGAGACGCTGGGCATGAACGGCGACGGCTCGCTATTGCAGGCCGCCGAAGGTGCAGCGACGCCTTCCGTGATACCACGCGCCCCCGACGATCTCGCCGCGATCCTCTACACCTCCGGCACCACCGGCCGCTCCAAAGGGGCGATGCTGACGCACATGAATCTCAAGTCGAATGCCTTAGTGCTCAGGGACTACTGGCGCTTCACCGCGGCCGACGTGCTGCTGCACGCGCTGCCGATCTTCCATACCCATGGGCTGTTCGTGGCGTGCAACGTGGTGCTCGCCGCCGGCGCTTCGATGATCTTCCTGCCCAAGTTCGATCCGGGGGAAGTAATGCGGCTCCTGCCCGGGGCGACCACGATGATGGGGGTGCCCACGTTCTACGTGCGCCTGCTCGATCAGCCGGGCCTTACCGGTGAGGCCACAGCACACATGCGGCTGTTCACCTCGGGCTCCGCCCCGCTGCTCGCCGAGACCCACCGCGCCTTTGCGGCGCGTACCGATCACGCCATTCTCGAGCGCTACGGCATGACCGAGACCAATATGAACACCTCCAACCCCTATGACGGCGACCGCATCGCCGGCACGGTGGGATTTCCCCTGCCCGATGTGGAGCTCCGGGTTGCCGACCCGGAGAGCGGCCGCGTGCTTGGGCCCGACGAGCTCGGCGTGCTGGAGGTGAAAGGCCCGAACGTGTTCAAGGGGTACTGGCGCAACCCCGAGAAGACCGCGGCCGAGTTCCGCGACGGCTTCTTCGTCACCGGCGACATCGGCACGATCGACGGCCGCGGCTACGTGCACATCGTCGGCCGGGCCAAGGATCTCGTGATCACCGGCGGCTACAACGTCTATCCCAGGGAGGTCGAAACCGAGATCGACGCCCTCGACGGCGTCGTCGAATCAGCGGTGATCGGCTTGCCGCATCCCGAGCTCGGCGAGGGTGTAACGGCGGTGGTGGTGCGCGCGGACGGTGCGAGCATCGAGGAGAGCGACGTGCTCGCCGCGCTCGCCGGTCGCCTCGCCAAGTTCAAGCAGCCCAAACGCGTGTTCTTCGTGGACGAGCTGCCGCGCAACGCCATGGGAAAGGTGCAAAAGAACGTGCTGCGCGAAAACTACGAGCGCACCTTCGCGCGCGGAGCCGCTTGAATCAAACCTTGAAGCGCGGGTCGAGGAAGTCGCGCAAGGAATCGCCGAACAGGTTGAAGGCGAACACCGCGAGGCTGATCGCAACGCCGGGGAAAATGATCAGCCACGGCGCCTCGCGGTAGAAGTCGGCGGCATTGCCCGAGAGCATCAGGCCCCAGGCCGGCGTCGGCTCGCTGACGCCGAGGCCGAGGAACGAAAGCGACGCCTCCAGCAGGATCGCTTGCGCGATGAACGCCGTGAACATGATCAGGAAGGGGGCGACCACGTTCGGCGCCATGTGGCGGAAGATGATGCGCTTGTCAGAATAACCGGCGGCGCGCGCGGCGTCGATGTAGGGCATCACGTTGACCGAGAGCGCGGCGGCACGCACCACGCGCGCGACCCGCGGCACGATCGGGATGGCGATGGCGATGATGAGGTTCACGTCGACGCCATAGACGATCGTCTTGCGCAGCGCGGCCACCACCACAAGCGCCAGCACGATGATGGGGAACGCGAGCAGCACGTCGACGAAACGCTGGATCCAGTTGTCGACGCGGCCGCCGAAATAGGCCGACGCGATGCCGAGCACCGCGCCGATGGCCGAGCCCATGAACGAGGAGGCGAAGCCGATGACCAGCGCCGTGCGCGAGCCCCAGATGACGCGCGAGAAGATATCGCGGCCGAAGGCGTCGGTGCCGAACCAATGCTCCCAGGAGGGCGCAACGAGGATCTGCGCGAAGTCGATGTCGAGCGGATCGTAGGGAGCGACCAACCGGGGGAAGAGTCCCGCGAACATCATCACGAAGATGACGACGAAGCTCACGGCGCCGAGCGGCTGCTGCCGGGAGAACGTCCTGATCGCGCCCGGGCGGCGGAATACCGGCGCGGCAGAAGGGATCGTGGGCGCGACGTAGGCCATCAGCCGTACCGGATGCGCGGGTCGAACACCGCATAGAGCAGGTCGACGACGAGATTTATGAAGACGTAGAAGACCGCGATCATCATCACCATGCCCTGAATGAGCATGAAGTCGTTGCGCGCCACGCTCTGCACGAAAAGCTGACCGATGCCGTTGAGGTTGAACACCTGCTCGGTGACGACGAGGCCGCCGATGAGGAACGCGAATTCCAGACCCATTACGGTGATCGCCGGCAAGAGCGCGTTGCGCAACGCGTGACGCGAAACGACGAGCCTCTCGACCACCCCCTTGGCGCGGGCGGTGCGGATGTAATCCTCGCTCATCACTTCCAGCAGCGACGAACGGATCATGCGCGCGGTCACGGCGCAATAACGATAGCCGACCGCCATTGCAGGCCAGATGAGCTGCGTCAGATTGGCAACCGGATCCACGTAGATCGGGGTAAAGGTGATCGGCGGCAGCCAATTGAAAAAAGCGAGCAAGCCCAAGATGATGAGCATGCCGAACCAGAACGACGGAATCGACAACCCGCCGATGGTCACGATGCGGACCAGGTAATCGATCCAGGTGTCGCGGAAGAGCGCCGCCGCCGTCCCCAGCGGAACGGATATCAGAATGGCGAAAATCGTCGCCAGGATCGCCACCTCCATCGACAGCTCGAGGCGGATCGCGATCTCCTCGATGACGGGCCGCTCGGTCCACATCGACTTGCCGAGATCGAGCTTGGCAAGCCCGACCATCCAGTCGCCGAACTGGTAGAGCAGCGGTTTGTCGAGCCCGAGCCGCTTGCGCTCCATGTCGACCATCTCTTGCGAGACGTTGCCGCCGTCGCCGCGCAGCTTCACCTCCACCACGTCGCCCGGCACGATCCGCAGCATGAAGAACACGAGCACCGCGACGCCGATCAGCGTCGGGAACATGAAGAGGATGCGATTGATCGTGTAGCGGATCATGGCGAAGCCCGGCCGCAGCCCGGCGCGAAGGCCGGGCCGCGGAGTAGACGGCTACTGGTTCAGCCAGACGTCGGCGAGGTCGGCGCCGAGATTGTGACTCGGCGACATCTTCCAGCCCATCACCACCTTGTGGCTCGGCACGATGCGATGCCACCACAGGAGCGGCTGCTGATAACCCTGGTCGAACAACCGCTTCTCCAGCGCGCGGATCAGCGCCTTGCGCTTCTCCACGTCGCCTTCGCGAAGCTGCTGTTCGTAGAGCTTGTCGATTTCGGCGTCGTTCGCCCGCGACAGGTTGAGCGGGTTCTTGTCGGCGGACAGGAACTTGGTGAGGGCGAGCGTGGGATCGTCGTTGAACAGGTTCGAGAAATCGATCGCCACTTCGTAGTTGCCGGCCCGCAACGCCGCGGTATAGGGCGCGGTGTCGGACTGCTTATGTTCGACCTCGACCCCGATCTGCCGCCACTGGTCGACCAGGAAGATGCCGGCCGGCGTATAGGGCATGGCGAGGTTGCGGTTCCACAGCACGAACTTGAGGTTCGACACGCCCGCTTCGGTGAGGAGCTTCTTTGCCTCCTCGCGCGAAGCCCTGATGTCCTTGGAGAAGCCGGGCAGCTTGACGAGCTCCGCCTCCGGGGTCGCGAGCGGCGAGCCCGGGCGGACCACGCCGCCGACCGAGCGCAGATTCGAGATGCGCGAGAGGCCCTGGCTGCCGCCCCAGCGGTCGATGGCCATAAGCAGCGCCTTGCGCACGCGCACGTCGTCGAACGGCTTCTTTTCGACGTTGAAGGCGACCAGCAGGTTGAGCGTCCAGCTCAATTCCTCGATACGTACCTTGTCGCCCATGGCCGACACCAGCCGGTCACGCTCGGCCGGTGAGATGCCGCGAAACTCGGCGAGCACCTGCCCGCCCTGTAGCGCGTTCAGCATCGCCGCGGCCTGCAGGGTGAAGATGCCCCGGTAAGAGTCGAGGTAGGGCAGCCCCTTCTTGAAGTAATTCTCGTTTCTTTTGCCCGCGACGTGGCCGCCCTTGACGTGCTCGACGAAGGTGAAGGGGCCGGTGCCGTTGATCTTGGTGCGAGGCCCGCCCGCATCGGCGGCCAGGTCCTTCGCCGAATAGACGCAGTTCCAGGGGCTCGCGAAGTGGTCAAGCATCGATGAGTTCACCGCCTTCAGCTTGAAGACGACGGTGTTGGCGTCGGGCGTCTCGATCGTGTCGATGTCGGCGAACGTCGCCTTGCGATTCGACACCACGCCCTGCGGCGGGTCGCGCAACCGGTCGTAGGTCGCCTTTATGTCGGCCGAGGTGAGCGTCGTGCCATCATGAAACTTGACGCCTTCGTGGAGCTTGAAGGTGAACGTCTTCTGGTCCGGCGATACCGTCCAGGACTTCGCCAGATCGCCCTCGATCGCCGGGAATTTCGGGAGATCGTAGCGCAAGAGCGTCGAATGGAAAGGCGATGAGAAATGCAGCGTCGCGTAGGTGTCGCTGGCGTGGCAGTCGTAATGCGGCGCTTCGGCGCTAATCGCGAAATTCAGATGGCCGCCGCGCTTCGGCGTCTGCGCCAGCGCGTCGGGGCTGGCCCACGTGAAGGCCAACGCGAGCGCGCCGGCGAGCGGTAACATCAATTTGATCATCTGTTTCCTCCTCCGCGCGTCGAGTCGGGCTGTCCGACCGATCGGGCGGCTGATGTTTCTTAGACCTTATGACAGGCCACGAAGTGGCCTGGGCGTATTTCCCGAAGCTCTGGCACTGCTTGCCGGCACACCTCCCCGGCGATGGGACAGCGGGTATGGAACACGCAGCCCGGCGGCGGGGTCAAGGGCGACGGGATTTCGCCGCGCAAGGCCCGCGGGGCGCGGGCGCGCTCCACCACCGGATTGGGACTGGGTGCGGCGTCAAGCAGCGCCTGCGTGTAGGGGTGGAGCGGCTCGGCGTAGAGCTCGTCGCGCGTGGCGATCTCCATCACGCGGCCGAGATACATGACCACGACCCGGTGCGAGATGTGGCGCACCACCGCCAGATCATGGGCGATGAACAAGTAGGCGAGGCCGTAGCGCTCCTGTAGGTCCTCGAGAAGATTGATGATTTGACCTTGGATCGAGACATCCAGCGCGGAGACCGGCTCGTCGCAAACGATGAACGACGGCTCGAGCGCGAGCGCCCGCGCGATACCGACGCGCTGACGCTGGCCGCCCGACAGCTCGTGCGGGTAGCGCTCAGCCATATAAGGGAAAAGGCCGACCTGACTGAGCAGCTCGGCGACCCGTTCTCGCTCCGCCCGCGCGTCGGCGACGAGACGATAGACCTTGAGCGGCTCACCGATGATGTTGCCGACGGTCATGCGCGGATTGAGGGACGAATACGGATCCTGAAAGATGACCTGGATCTTGCGGCGAAGCTCGCGCATCTCGGCCGAGGTGCGGCGGGTGATGTCGGTGCCGGCAAAGCGGATGGTGCCGTCGGTGGGATCGTCGAGGCGAAGGATCACCCGACCGATCGTCGTCTTGCCGCAGCCCGATTCGCCGACGAGACCGAGAGTCTCGCCGGCCGCGATGGTGAAAGAAACATCGTCGACCGCCTTCACGGTCGCATTGCTTCCCCCAAAGATGCCGTCGCCCGAAACGCGGACCCCGAAATACTTTCGCAGATTCTCGACCTCGAGGAGTGGCTTCGACTGATCGGCAATCACCCGCGCAGGGGCCGCCACGACCGTCGGTGCCGTAAGCCGACCCGCAACGACCTCCTCGGCACGGTGACAGGCTGAATGGTGGCCGGGGCCGACCTCGATGAACGGCACCGGCTGGGAGCAGATTTCGATCCGATGCGGACAGCGCGGGGCGAAGCGGCAGCCGGTCGGCGGCGCGAGCAGGTCCGGCGGCAAGCCTTCGATCGTCGAAAGCCGCGTCTCGCGCGGCAGATCCAGGCGCGGCACCGAGCGCATCAGTCCGATCGCGTAGGGATGGGAAGGCTGCAGAAAAACATCGTCGGCGGTGCCCTGCTCGATCACATTCGCCGCGTACATCACGTTCACTCGGTCGGCGTAGCGCGCCACGATGCCGAGGTTGTGGGTGATGATGACGAGCGCGATGCCGAGCCGGCGCGACAGGTCCTTCATCAACTCCAGGATTTGCGCCTGGATCGTCACGTCGAGCGCGGTCGTCGGCTCATCGGCAATAATGAGCTTGGGATTGCAGGCGAGCGCGATCGCGATCATCACGCGCTGGCGCATGCCGCCGGAGAACTGGTGCGGATATTGGGAGAGGCGCCGTTCCCCGTCGGCGATCCCGACCAACCGCATGAGCTCGAGGGCGCGCTCGCGCGCCGCCTCCTTGCTCATGGAGAAATGCATGAACAAGGGCTCCATGATTTGAAGCCCGATGGGCAGCACGGGGTTGAGCGACGACATGGGCTCCTGGAAGACCATGGAGATGTCGCGCCCGCGGACCTGGCGCATCTCGTCGTCGGAAAGTTCGAGAAGGTTGCGCCCCTCGAGCAGGACGCGACCCTTGACCACGCGGCCGGCCGGCTTTGCCAAGAGCCGCATGATGGCAAGGGCCGAGACCGACTTGCCGCAGCCGGACTCGCCCACGACCGCCACGATCTCGCCGCGGCGCACCGTATAGGAAACGCCCTCGACCGCGCGGACGGTCCCGCGCGAGGTGGCGAAATGGACGTGCAAATCCTCGACCTGGAGCAGGACGGGCGCGTCCGCCGGGCTATCCGCTAGGCGCTCGGCTGGCATCCGTGACTCGGCCTGGCTCCAACGATATTCTTTTTGCATCCGTGCGCCGGCCGGTCCGATCTATGGCCGGAGACGCTCCCTCGAACAGGGTTGAGGGACGATAATCAACTGAGCTGGAGCGCGCAATCAAGCCGCGTCGCACAAAAAGATCGGGAGGGAGAACGCCGTGAAACAGCAAACAAGACGTGAAGTTATGAGACTCGGGGCCGGCGCCGTAGCGCTGCTGGGACCGGCGCGGCTCGCGCGCGCCGCCGAGTTCTATGCCGGCAAGACCATCGAGATCATCGTGCCGTTCGCCGAGGGTGGCGCCGCCGACGTAACCACGCGATTCCTGACGCCATTCCTGATGCGGCACCTGCCGGGCAAGCCGCAGATCACAATCCGCAATCTCGGCGGCGGCGGCTCGATCCTCGGCGCCAATCAATTCCAAAAAGCCGGCAAGCCGGACGGCCTGCTCGTCCTTTCGACCACCTCATCCAGCGCTTTTCCCTACATCCTGAAGCAACAGGGGGTGGAGTACGATCTTTCCGACAAGCGCGTCGGCTATGCCATCGGCATCGGCCCGGTCGTTTATGCCGCACCCGCCACCGGCGTCGAGAAGCCGGCCGACCTGAAGCAGCCCAAAGTGCCGCTGATCTACGGCGGCATCGGCGCCACCGCGAGCGACCTGCCGGTGCTGCTCGCCTTCGAGCTCCTCGGCCTCGAGGTGAAAAGCGTTCTCGGCTTCCAAGGCCGCGGACCTATTCGCCTTGCCTTCGAGCGCGGCGAGACCAATCTCGATTTCCAGTTCACCTCCGTCTACCTCACTCAGGTGCGGCCGCAGGTCGAGGCCAAAAAAGCCGTGCCGCTGATGACCGGCGGCGCATCGGACGCGCAAGGGCGTTTCACCGCCCGTGACCCGGTAGTGGGCGACCTGCCGTCGGTCTACGAGGTCTACAAGGCGGTCATGGGCAAGGAGCCTTCAGGACCTGTGTGGGGCGCGTACGAATCCGCGGCGGCGCTCACCTTCGAGTACGGAGTCACCGGCTGGATGCCGGCGGGCACACCGCAGGAAGCGATCGACGCTTTTGCCGCGGCGGCCGCGGCGATCAACGCCGACCCGGAGTTCCAATCCCGCGGCAAGCAGGTTACCGGCGGATACAAGCTGCAAGACGGCAAGGCGATCGAGGCCAAGGTGAAGGCAGCGCTCGCCGCCAGCCCCGAAGTCGCAAACTTCCTGCGCGAGTTTCTCACCAAGAAGTACGGCGTGAAACTCTAGTATCGCGTTGTCTACGCATTGGACGCAGGGGCCGCCGTAATGTGGGAAGCCGCCGGCTCGGCGCTCGTCGCGCTGCTCGATCCCTTCCGCATGATGATGCTCATGCTCGGCCTCCTCGCCGGCGGCGTCATCGGCATGCTGCCCGGACTTGGCGGCATCGGGGCGGTGTCGATCCTGCTGCCGTTCGTGCTCAAGCTCGATCCGCTGTCGGGACTCGCCATGCTGCTCGGCGCCTGCGGCGTGGTCTACACCTCCGACACCATCGCGGCCGTCCTGTTCGGCACGCCGACGTCGGCATCGTCCGGCCCCACCGCCATCGAAGGCTTCGCCATGGCGCGCCGTGGCGAGGCCGGTCGTGCGCTCGGTGGCGCCTTCCTCGCCTCGATGATCGGCGGCATCATTGGCGCTGTGGTGCTGACGCTGGCGATCCCGGTGGCGGGCCCGCTGGTGCTCGCGCTCGGCACGCCTGAACTCCTGATGCTTGCGATCCTCGGGCTCGCCTACGCCAGCGGCCTCGTTGGCGACAGTCCGGCCAAAGGAATCCTTTCAGCCGCGCTAGGCCTGTTGCTCGGCACCATCGGCGTCGCACCGGCCGCCGCTGAATTGCGCTACACCTTCGGCGTCACCTACCTGCTCGACGGCCCGGCGCTGACCATCCTCGCGCTCGGCCTGTTCGGCGTCGCCGAAGCCATCGTCATGCTCGGCCAGGGCGGCTCGATCTCGCAGGCGCACTTCAAGCTGACCGGCTGGCTCGAGGGCGCGCGCGACGTGGCGCGGCACTGGTGGATGGTGCTGATGGGATCCTTCATCGGAGTCATCGTCGGTATCCTGCCGGCGATCGGCGCCTCGGCCTCGACCTGGATCGCCTACGGCCAAGCGGCGTCGAGCGCAAAGGATCGCTCGGTCGTCGGCAAGGGCGACCCGCGCGGGATGCTCGCCGCCGAGGGTGCCAACAACGCCACCATCACCACCGATCTCGTGCCGACGCTCCTGTTCGGCGTTCCGGGCGGGCCGGCGGCGGCGGTTTTTCTCGGCGCGCTCTACGTTTACGGCTTCTATCCCGGCCCGCGTTTCGTGCAGACCAACATGGACGTCATGTTCTTGATCGTATGGTCAAGTGCGATCGCCGCCGTCCTCGGCGCGTTTCTCTGTCTCATCGCCAGCCCATGGATCGCACGCATCACGCGCATCGAATTCGGTCTGATCGCGGCGCCGCTCATCATCGTGATGCTCATCGGCTCCTACGACAGCAAGAAAGACGTTCTCGATTTCGCACAGCTCGGGGCTTTCGGCGTGCTCGGTTGGCTGATGAAGCGCGGCGACATTCCACGCGCGCCGCTGCTCGTCGGCTTCGTCTTGCAGGACCCGATCGAGCGCAATTTCTGGCTTGCCTATCAACTGCACGGCTGGACCTGGCTCGGTCGCCCGATCGTGCTCGGATTGATCGCGTTGATCGCGATCCACATCGGGCTCACGGTGCGGCGCGCACGGCGGGCCGCTGCCGACCCGTCGGACGCGCCGAAAGCGGACCTGATCACCGAGCCGACCGCCAGGGCGAAAGTGGCGCGCATCGGCTGGTTCGACCTGCAGTTCCTGCTCGCGCTCGCGAGCGGAACCCTATTCTCCGCGGCGATCGTCGCCTGCTTCCGCTTCCGCGAAGACAGCCGGCTGGTGCCGTTGCTGGCGGCGATTCCCGGGTTGATCTGCGCGGTCGTTCTCCTGATCCCGCACCTACGCAACCGGGCGCCGCTCTTGGCCTGGGCGCCGCGCGGCGAGTGGATGCTGATGGGATTGTTCGTGGCGATGATCGCCGCCATCCCGCTCATCGGTTTCTATCCGGCGGTCACGGCTTTCATGCTGATCCTGCTGGCGACGCGCACGAGCCTCCGCTGGATGCTCGTTCCCTATGTCGCGGCTCTTGTGGCGGCGACCTGGGCGTTAGCGAAACTTCTTAACCTTCTGCTGCCCTGATCCGTGGGAGTCGCCGTCGCTGAGAATTGCGAAAGCGATTTAACCTTGCGCCCGATGCAATCTTGACCCGTTCGTAGGTCCCGTTAGGTTGAGCGCGAACCGTTCGGTTTTTCAACAACTTAGAACCGGAGCGGCAGACGAAAGCGTACGTGTCGTGTGCTACGGGAGGCGACGCGCGCGGGAACGATTCTCCAAACGCGCAGCGTGGGCGTGAGTAAAGGCGTATGGTGCTTTTCGATTTTCTGATCGCGGGTCTCGTCGTCGGCGGCATCTATGCGCTGATTTCGATCGGTCTCAATCTTCAATACGGCGTAGCGCGCGTGTTGAACCTCGCCTACGGCGAGTTCCTCATGCTCGCCGGCTATGCCGCTTTCTGGGGTTTCTCCCTTCTCGGCACGCCGCCCTTCGTCACCATGCTCGTCGGCGTGCCGGCGGCATACGCCGGCAGCTGGCTTCTGTTCCGTTACATCTTCCGTCCGCTGCTCGGCCGAACCCGTGACCAAGGCAAGCGTGAGGTCGAACTCGATCCTTTCCACGTTCGGTCTTCTATTCGTGCTGCAGGGGATCGCGCTCGTGCTGTGGACCGGCACCGACCGCGCCTACAGCTTTCTCTCCGTACCGCTCAACTTCTATGGGGTGGTCATCGGCGCCAACCGCCTGGTGGCGCTCGTGGGCGCGCTGCTGCTGGCCTTCGCGGTCTATGGCCTGCTGCGCTACTCGCGCACGGGACGGGCGCTGCGTTCGATCGCAAGCAATCCGGAAGCCTCCCCGCTCGTCGGCGTCGATGTCGAACGCTACAGCGGCATCGCTTTCGCCGCCGGCGGGGCGCTCGCGGCGGTGGCCGGCATCTTGCTCTCCACCTTCATCGGCGTGAATCCGACGATCGGAGGCGCCTATACCATCAAGGCGCTGATCGTCATCACCATGGGCGGCATCGGCCACGTGCTGGGCGGCTTGATCGCGGGCCTCATGCTCGGCCTCGCCGAGACGATCGGCGCGCTCTTGCTCGACCCAGGTTTGATAACCGTCATCAACTTTTCGCTGTTCACCCTGGTGCTGTTGTGGCGGCCGCAGGGACTGTTCGGGGGCACGTCGCGCGCGGGCGGCGGCGGCATCCGCGTCCCCAAGGAGGCGATCGCGCTCGTCGCACTCGCGATCCTCATCGTGATTCCGCCCTATCTCAACCCCTATTGGCTGTCGCTGCTCCTCAATATTCTCACCTACGTCGCGCTGGCGACGGGCTGGGCGTTCTTCTCCGGGCCGACCCGCTACATTTCGCTCGCCGCCTCCGCCTTCTTCGGCGTCGGCGCCTACACCATCGCGGTCGCCGCACCCGCGCTCGGCTATCCCTATGCGCTCGCCATCGCCTTCGGCGTCGGCGTGGTGCTGTCGGCGATCATCGGCCTCACCACGCTACGGCTGAAGGGTATGTACTTCGTGATCTTCTCTTTCGGCCTCGCGGCGCTCGTGCGCGAGATCGTGACCTGGTGGGAATTCAAGGTCGCCAACAAGGCCGGCCGCCACCTCTTCCTCGATATCTCTACCATCGACATTTACTATCAGCTGCTGGCGCTCTGCGTATTCGTCGTCGTGATCTGGCTTATCCGCGACCGTACCCGCATGGGCCACGCACTGCGCGTTCTCGGTGCCGACGAGGTGGTGGCGCGGCAGGTGGGCATCAACACCATCGCGCTCAAGATCGGTACCTTCGTCGTCAGCTCGGTGGTGATGGTGCTGGCCGGCGCGATCCTGGCGCCGCGCTGGAGCTACATGGACACCACCGTCGCCTTCAATCCGAGCGTCTCGTTCCTCACCGTCATCATGGCGCTGCTCGGCGGCGCCAACTCGGTGTGGGGCCCGATGCTCGGTGTGGTGCCGCTGGTGCTGATTTCCGACTTCCTCTCGGTTACGCTGCCGAACTATTTCAGCGTGGTGCTCGGCCTCTGCTTCCTCGGCATCGTGTTCTTCATCCCCAACGGAATCCTCGGTTTGCTGCAATCGTGGCGCGCCCGCCTGAAGCGGCCGTCTGCGGGAGACGGCGCATGAACCACGGCGCCGCCAGCCAGCTCGAAGTGATCGCCGTCGGCCGCCGGTTCGGCGGCCTGACCGCGCTCGACGGCGTGTCGTTCCGCGTCGTGCGCGGCGAGATCTTCGGCCTGATCGGCCCCAACGGCTCGGGCAAGACCACCCTTCTCAACATCATCTCCGGCCGGCTCAATCCGACCTACGGCGAGGTGCACAAGGACGGCCGCCGGCTGTCACGCCGCGCGCCGGAAGACGTATGCCGCGCCGGCGTCGCCGGCACCTTCCAGCTGGTGCGTATGCCCGACGCGCTCGACGCCCGCGACAACGTGGCGGTTGCCGCCATGTACGGCCGCCGGCGGCTGCGCATCAACGCCGCACGCGCCGAAGCCGAGCGGCTGCTGGAGCGGGTCGGGTTCGAGGCGAGCCCCGCCGCCTATTCGGACTCCCTCACCTACTTCGACCAGAAGCGGATCGAGCTCGCCCGCGCGCTCGCCTGCGCGCCCGACCTGTTGCTGCTGGACGAGTGGCTTGCCGGCCTCAATCCCAGCGAGCTCGAGCGCGCCATCGTATTGGTGCGTTCGCTCAAGGACGACGGGTTGACGATCGTGCTGGTCGAGCACGTGATGCGCGCAATCCGCGCGCTCTGCGACCGCATCGTGGTATTGAACGCCGGAAAGGTGATCGCGATGGGCGAGCCGGAAGAGACGCTGGCCAACCGCGAGGTGATCCGCGTGTATCTCGGGGAGGACGCATGATCGAGACGCGGAATCTCTCCGTCTCCTACGGCCGCCACGTGGCGCTCGCCGACATCTCGATCAAGCTCGAGCGCGGCAGCATCACAGTGGTTCTGGGCGCAAATGGTGCCGGCAAGACGACGCTGGTGCGGGCGCTCGCCGGCCTCGTCCCGCCCACCACCGGCACGGTCCTGCTCGACGGCCGCGACATCACCGCCGAGCCGCCGCATCGCCGCGTGGCGCTGCGGCTTTCCACCGTGCCCCAGGGCCGCGGCCTGTTTCCCGATATGTCGGTAGAGGACAATCTGGCGCTTGGCGGCTTCATCGCCCGCGATGCCCGCGAGGTGGCCGACCGCCGCACGGCAGTCTACCGGCTGTTTCCGCGGCTCGCCGAACGACGCAGGCAGGCGGCCGAGACCATGAGCGGCGGCGAGCAGCAGATGCTCGCGATCGGCCGCGCGTTGATGGCCAAGCCCGCCTATCTGCTGCTCGACGAGCCCTCGCTCGGCCTTTCGCCGGTGCTGGTGTCGGAGCTGTTCCGCACCATTCGCAAAATCGCCGAGCGCGGCGTCGGCGTATTGCTGGTCGAGCAAAACGCGCTGCAGTCGCTCAAGATCGGCGAGCGCGCCTATCTCATCGAGACAGGGCGCATCATCGATGAAGGGCCCGCCTCGGGCCTGCGCTACGACGCGGCGGTGATCGAAACCTATCTCGGCGGGCGCAAAAAGCCCGTGAATGCGACCTCGGACACGTAGGGCTACATCCGCGACGGCAGCCACAGCGCGATGGCCGGAAACGCGATCAGGATCACGAGCCGGATCAGATCGGTGACGATAAAGGGCAGCACGCCGTAGAAGATCGTCGATATCTTCACGTCTTCGATCACACTTTTTATCACGAAGATATTCATGCCGACCGGCGGGTGAATGAGCCCGAGCTCGACCGTCATCACGATGATCACGCCGAACCAGATCGGGTCGAAGCCGAGCTCCTTGATGACCGGAAAGATGATGGGCACGGTCAGGATGATCATGGCCAGCGCGTCCATCAGGCACCCGAGCACAAGATACATGACCATGATCACCGCCAGCACGCCGTGACGGCCGATGCCGAGCCCGGTGAGGAACTCGGTGACCTTTTGCGGCGTCTGCGTCACGGTGAGGAAATAGCCGAACAGCAGCGCGCCGATCAGCACGGTGAACACCGCCGCCGTCGTGCGCGTGGTTTCCAATAGCGAACGGAGGATATCGGCGCGCGACAGCCGGCCGCGCAGGACGCCGATGATGAAGGCGCCGCCGGCGCCGGCGCCGGCAGCCTCAGTGGCGGTGAACAACCCGCCGTAGAGGCCGCCGATGACGAAGGCGAAGAGTAGAAGTGTCGCCCAGATGTTGCGCATGGCGGCGAGGCGCTCCGACCAATCGCTGCGCGGTCCGGCGGGCAGGAAATTCGGTCGAATGAAGCCGATCACCGTGATCGTCGCCATGTACATCGTGATGGCGAGGATGCCGGGGATGATGCCGGCGATGAACAGCTTGCCCACGTCCTGCTCAGTAATCAGCCCATAAACGGCGAATACGGTAGAGGGCGGAATCATGATGCCGAGCGTCCCGCCGGCCGCAATCACGCCGGTAGCGAAGCTTTGCGGATAGCCGAAGCGCCGCATCTCCGGATAGGCGACGCGGGAGAACGTCGCCGCCGTCGCGACCGAGGACCCGCAAATTGCGGCGAAGCCCCCGCAGGCGGCGATGGTCGCGATGCCGAGCCCGCCCTTGAGGTGACCGATGAAGGCGTTGGCGGCGCGGAAGAGCTCGCGGCTCATGCCCGAGGTGGTGGCAAACGCCCCCATCAACAGGAACAGCGGAATGACCGCGTAGTTGAAATCGGTCACCGTGCGCATCGTCGTATGGCCGACGATCTTGAGCGCCGGCCCGCCGCCGCTGAGGTAGGCGAAGCCACTGACGCCGACCAACCCCATCGCCATGCCGACGGGCACGCGCAGCAGCATCAGCGCGAACAGGACGACGAAACCGATGATGGCGACGACGTCGGTGCTCATTTCACTCGACCGCCTTCACGATCGGATCGGCCTTCATCAATTCCGGATGGAAGATCAGCCGATAGGTGCGCACGGCGATCAAGAGCACGGCCGCCACGTCGCCGATCCAGGCGAGCGCGAAGAATGGCCAGACCGGGAGCCGCAGGTCGAAGGTGAGCAGGTTGGCGTCGCGCGTGCTGACCACCTTGTCGAACAAGGTGTAGGTCTGCACGAGGACCACGAAAAGCAGCACCAGGGTCGCGAAGATATCGATGGCCCGCTGGTAAGCGGGACTGACGTTCGCCCAGACCAGGTCGACGGTAATGTGCGCGCCGCGATAGCTCGTCGCCGCGATGCCCCAGAAGATCAGGATGCCGAGCAACTGCTGGCCGAAGTCGTAGGAATCGGGAATCGTGTAGCCGAAGAAATATCGCAACATCACCGAAAGGAAGACGTCGGCGGCGACGACGCCGACGAAAATCGCCGCTACCCATTCAATGGAATCGATGAAGCGGTCCATGAATTTTGCCGACATGGCTTGGCCCTTGGATCGCCGGCGGGTCCGTTCGCCCCGCTCAATACGCGACGGCGGCGAGAGAGCCCGCCGCCGTCCGTCGAACGCCGCGCGCGCGCGAGCCGGCCAATGCCGCCCGCGCGGCCCGCATCAGTACGCCGCGCTGAATTTCGCCAGCGAGGCCTTCAGCTCTTTCATGATTTCATCCGGGTTGCCACCTGCCTTTTTCACGGCGTCAGACCAGGCCTTCTCCAGCGGTCCGGCGGCCTTGCGCCACTCCGCCACTTGCTCGTTGGAGAGGCCGTAGACCTCGTGCGCCGGATCGGCTTTGAGCTTGAGGTGGCCGGCGTACTCGAACTCGGCCCAGGGAGCCGCCACCTTCAACGACCACTCGTTGGTGCAGTGGTCGTCGATCACCTTCTTCTGCGCCGCCGACATCTCGTTGTACTTCGCCTTGTTGAAGACGAAGGCGAAGGTCGTGGCGTAGAGCGGCACCTCCATGTGGTACTTCGTCACCTTGTCGATGCCGAATAGCGGCACCGAACCCCACGGGAAGGTAACCGCCTCGGCCACGCCCTTCTCGAGAATGTCGCGCACTTCCGGCGCGCTCGACTGGACGTTAGTTCCGCCGAGAAGCGTGACAAATGCCGCCATGGTGGCGTGCGCCGGACGGATCTTCATGCCCCTGATGTCGCCGGGCACCATGATCTTCTTGGCCTTGGAATGGAACGAGCCGGGATCATGAACGAAGCCGAGGCAGAACTTGACGTCCTTCATCTCGCTCGCCGCATATTTGCGGTACCAGGCATCGAGCGCCTGCGAACCGCCCTTGGCGTCGGACATCAGGAACGGCAGCTCGCCCACCGCGATGATGGGGAAACGCCCCGGTTGATAGCCGGGATTGATGTAGGTGAGATCGGCAATACCGTCGCGCGCCATGTCGTAGTGGTCGAACGCCTTGCCGAGCTGCTGCGCCGGATAGACTTTGTATTTGATCGTTCCGTTCGACGCCTTCTCGACCGAAGCGCCCCATTCCTCCAGCGCCTTCTGCAGCGGATGCGACGGCGGCACCCAATGGGCGAGCTTGAGCTCGAAGGTCTTCTCCTGCGCCAGCGCCGTCGGCGCGGCGCCGAGACCCGCCGCGAGCACGGCGGAAACGGCCACGGCGGCGCGCAAAGCAAATCCGATCGGATGCATCTGCATCGTCCTCCTCCTCGTTGCTTCCTCGATCCGGCCGTTGCGGCCGATAATTATTCTTATCCGTACGGTTATTGAGCCTCATGTCCGTTCGGTTGTAAAGAGGAATAGTCGGATATAAAACTATTGCCGGCGAGCACTCGCTGCGACGAGACCTGGTCCCCTCGGCCGGAGACAAAACGTGGCGCAATTCAATTCTCCATCACGCGAGCCTGCCGTTGCTGCCGCGCCGCGTGAAGCGCGCGCGGCCCCGGCGGACCCGATCGACTACGGACCGCTCGCCGAATGGGTCGGCTTTCATCTGCGCATGGCGCAGACCGCGTCCTTCCAGGCCTTCGCCCGCGAGACCGAGGATGTCGATCTCCGCCCCGGCCGCTTCGCGCTGCTCACGCTGATCGGCCGCAACCCGGGCATCAGCCAGACGGCACTGAGCCGGGCGAACGGCCGGGACAAATCCACCCTCACCCCGGCGCTCAACGATCTCGAGCGCCGCGGCCTCATCGCGCGCACCCGGCCGAAGCACGACCGGCGCAGCTATCACCTGGTGCTGACCAAGAGCGGCGAGGATATGCTGCGAAAGCTCACGCAGTGCGCCGAGCGCCATGAACGCAACCTCGACCGCGTTATCGGCCTGCGCGACCGCAGGAAATTTCTGCGCATCCTGCGCAAATTGATGAGCGAGCTCGGCTGAGCCATGGCGGAAATCTCCTTCCTCAAGGAAATCGAAAGCCTGCGTCTCGGCGAGGGCGACACCTTCCATGGCGAGGGCATCCTGGCGGTGACCAAGGCGCTGTTGCAGTCCGGCGTCGCCTACGTCGGCGGCTACCAGGGGGCGCCGGTCAGCCATCTGCTCGACGTGCTGGTGCAGTCGTCGGACCTCCTCGGCGAGCTCGGCGTGCACCTGGAAACCTGCACCAACGAAGCCGCGGCGGCCGCCATGCTCGGCGCCTCGATCAACTATCCCCTGCGCGGCGCGGTAACGTGGAAATCCATCGTCGGCACCAACGTCGCGTCGGATGCGCTCTCGAACCTCGCTTCGGCGGGTGTGGTCGGCGGCGCGCTGATCGTCGTCGGCGAGGATTACGGCGAGGGCGCCAGCGTGATCCTGGAGCGCACCCACGCGGTCGCGCTCAAGTCATCGCTGTGGCTGATGGACCCGCGGCCGCGGCTTTCGACCATCGTGCACATGGTGGAAAAAGGCTTCGAGCTATCCGAGACGTCGCGCACGCCGGTGATCCTGGAGATGCGCATCCGCGCCTGCCACATGTTCGGTTCGTTCGCGGCGAAAGACAACGTGGCGCCGGCGTTCTCCGTCAAGAACAAGCTCGAGCCCGCGAAATTCCTCTACGACCGCCTGAGCCATCCGCCCGCGACCTACCGGCAAGAGATCGACAAGGTCGAACAGCGCTTGCCGGCGGCGCGCCGCTTCATCGTCGACAACAAGCTGAACGAACGCCTCGGCCCGGCGACCGGCGATGTCGGCATCATCGTCCAGGGCGGCATGTTCAACGTCTTGAACGGGCGGATGGCGCTGGCCGGCCTTTCCGACGCTCACGGCAACATGGCGCTGCCGACGCTTGTGCTGAACGTCGTCCATCCGCTCGTGCCCGAGGAGATCGTCGCTTTCTGCGCCGGCAAGCGGGCCGTGCTCCTGGTCGAGGAAGGATCGCCCGACTTCATCGAGCAGGCGATCGGCCAGATCCTGCGCAAGGCCGATTTGCAGACCCGCCTGCACGGCAAGGACATGCTGCCGATGGCGGGCGAGTACACCCCGCTCGTGATGGGGCGGGGTCTCGCGGCATTCCTTTCCCGCTACGGGCGCCCGTCCCAGGCCCTCGACCAGTGGCTTGCCGGCGTCGATACCCACCAGGCCGAGGTCGCCAAGATGCTCGGCACCCCACTGCCGCCGCGGCCGCCGACCTTCTGCACCGGCTGCCCGGAGCGGCCGATCTTCTCGGCCATGAAAATCCTGCGCCAGGACATGGGTCCGGTGCACGTGTCGGCCGACATCGGCTGTCATTCGTTTGCGACGTTCGCGCCGTTCAGCCAGGGCAACTCCATTCTCGGCTACGGAATGTCGCTCGCCTCGGCAGCCGCGGTGGCGAGCAGCCAGACCAATCGCCCCATCAGCATCATGGGCGACGGCGGCTTCTGGCATAACGGCATGCTCACCGGCGTCGCCGGCGCGGTGTTCAATCAGGACGACTCCGTGCTGATCGTGATGGAGAACGGATACTCGAGCGCCACCGGCCTGCAGGACATTCCGTCCAGCGTTGTTGAGAAGGACGGCCGCGGCAAGGGCCTCGACATCGAAGCGGCGCTGAAGAGCCTCGGCGTCAAGTGGATCAAGCGCGTGCGCACCTACGGCGTGGCCGAGGTGATCCGCACGCTGCGCGAGGCGATGCGCACGCCGGAGAAGGGCCTCAAGGTCGTGATCGCCGACGGCGAATGCCAGCTTGCGCGCCAGCGCCGCGTCCGGCCGGAGATGGCGAAGAAATCCGCCGCCGGCGAGCGCGTGGTGCGCACGCGCTTCTGGGTCGACCCCGAGGTTTGCACCGGCGACCATTCCTGCATCCGCCTGTCGGGCTGTCCGTCGCTCACGGTCAAGCCGAACGAGGACCCGTTGCGCACCGACCCGATTGCCCACGTCAACAACGACTGCGTCGGCTGCGGCCTGTGCGGCGAGGTGGCGCACGCGGCGCAGCTTTGCCCGTCCTTCGCCGAGATCAACGTGGTGGAGAATCCTTCGCCGTGGGACCGCCTGCGTCATCGCCTGTCGAGGACGCTCATCGGGTGGCTCGGCGGCGGGCGCGCGAAAGCGCCGGCGCTCGTGCCGGCGGAGTGAGCGCTTGACCGCGGCACGGCCCATTAGACTTCTGATCGCCGCCCTTGGCGGCGAAGGCGGCGGTGTTCTGTCGGCCTGGATTCACCACGCGGCCATCGCCAGCGGGCATTTTACGCAAGGCACCTATATCCCCGGCGTGGCCCAACGGACGGGGGCGACCACGTACTATCTTGAGATCGTTCCGGGCGCCGGCGGCGAGAACGCCGCCGGTCCGCGGCCGGTGCTTCCGCTCAACGCGGCGCCGGGCGAGGTCGACATCATGGTGGCGAGCGAGCTTCTGGAGGCGACGCGCGCCGTGCAAGCGGGCTATGTGACGCCGGACCGTACCCTTCTCATCGCCTCGACGCACCGCGTATTCACGGTCGACGAGAAAATGGCGATGGGCGACGGCCGCCTCGATGAGGCGCGCATGCAGGAGATCGCGCGTCACTTCTCCCGCCGTGCACACCTTGCCGATATCGCCGCAGTGGCGACTTCCGCAAGAGCTCCCCTCAACGCCGTGCTGCTCGGCATGATCGCGGCAACCGGCGAGCTGCCGATCGAATCCGGGATCTTCCGCGCCGCCATTCGCGTCGAGGGCAAGGCGATCGAGGCGAACCTGCGCGGGTTCGAGGCGGGATTGACGCCCGGCGCGGCCGGCGAGCCCGCAGCCAAGGATCTCGACGACATTCTCGTGCCGGCTGGAAACGATATCGAGGCGCAGGCGCGCGCCGTCATCCCGTCCGAGGCCAGCGAGATTGCACTCGAGGGCGTGCGCCGCCTGATCGATTACCAAAGCCCGCGTTACGCCAAGTTCTATCTCGAACGCGTTCAGCGTTTCGCCGGCAAGCCCGGCATCGATCCCACCTTGGTGCGCGAGCTCGCGCGCCATCTCGCCGTGCGCATGAGCTTCGAGGACACGATCCGGGTGGCGCAGCTGAAGCTGCGCGCGGGGCGCATCGAGCGGCTGCGTCGCGAGGCCAAGGCGCGCGACGGCGATCTGATCGAAGTCACCGAGTTCCTGAAGCCCGGCCCGGAGGAGATCTTCTCGCTGTTGCCGCCGTGGCTCGGCCGCGCGGTGCTTGGCTTCATCGCGCGGCGCGGCTGGAGCGACCGGTCGGTGGCGATGCGCGTGCGGACCACGAGTCTCGGCGGCTTCCTGCGTCTGCGGCTGCTCGCGGCATTGCGGCGCTGGCGACCCTACACCTTGCGTTATGCCGAAGAGCAGGCTTGGATCGAGCGCTGGCTCGCACTGACCGAACGCGCGATCAAGATCAACTCCGAAGCGGCGCGCGAAATCGTGGAGACCGCTCGCTTGGTCAAGGGTTACGGCGATACCTACAAGCGCGGCCACGCCAACTGGCGGCGCATCGCCGAGGATCTCGTCGAGCCCTTCCTGCAAGGCCACTTTCCCCCGCGCCAGTTCGCCGACGCCGTGCTACAAAGCCGGATCGCCGCCCTCGCCGACCCCGAGGGCGGACGACTTGCCGCGGTCATCGAATTGGTGCGGGCGCTGCCCGTGGCACTTCGTCCCGCCGCTGAGTGAACCATGGCTGCGCCGAAGAACCGTATCTATCCCGATCCCACCGACCCGCGGCTCACCGAGGGTGTGACCGGCGTCGATCAGACCGGCGCGCGGGTCGCCACCCGCGTCGTGGTGGAGCGGGCGCTGACGATCTTCCTCAACGCGCAGGAAATCGTCACCGCGATGACGATCGGCGACTACCCGGAATATCTCGCCATCGGATTTCTGTTGAATCAGAACATGTTGCGCCCGGACGACCGCATCACCGGCGTCGACTATGACGAGGACCTTTCGGTGGTCGTGGTGCGCACCGAGCGCGCCACCGACTACGAGCAGAAGATGAAGAAGAAGGTGCAGACTTCGGGCTGCGCCCAAGGCACGGTGTTCGGCGACCTCATGGAGGCGATCGAGACGGCGCAGCTGCCGCACGCGGAGCTCCGCACCTCGTGGCTCTACTCCCTCACCCACAAGATCAACACCATGCCGTCGCTTTATCTGGAAGCCGGCGCCATCCATGGCTGCGTCCTGTGCGCGCGCGACCAGCCGTTGGTCTATATGGAGGACGTCGGGCGACACAACGCCGTCGACAAGATCGCGGGCTGGATGTACCGCCACCAGACCCCGCCCGGCGACAAGATTTTCTACACTACCGGCCGCCTCACCTCCGAGATGGTGATCAAGACCGTGCGCATGGGAATCCCGATCCTGGTGTCGCGCTCGGGCTTCACCGCGTGGGGCGTCGAGCTCGCGCGCAAGGCGGGTCTTACGCTTGTCGGCCGCGCGCGCGGCAAGCGCTTCGTCGCGCTGTCCGGCGAGGATCGCATCGTGTTCGATCAGGATCTCGCCTACGTCGAGGACGAAAGCACGAAGCACCGACGCAAGGCGGCGGTGCATGACGACTGACACGCCGCCAACCCTTGGACTGATCTTGGCCGGGGGTCTCGCGCGGCGGATGGGTGGCGGAGACAAGACGCTCGCCGAAATCGGCGGCGTGCCCATCCTGAAGCGCACCCTCTCGCGCTTCGGTCCGCAATGCAGCGACGTGGTCCTCAATGCCAACGGCGACCCCGCTCGCTTCGCCCACTTCGGTCTTTCGGTCGTGGCGGACGAGATTCCGGATTTTGCCGGGCCGCTGGCCGGCATCCTCGCCGGGCTGGACTGGGCGGCAACCCACGCGCCGGATTTGGAGTGGATGGCGAGCGTGCCGGGCGACGCGCCGTTTCTTCCGCGCGATCTCGTAGCGCGACTGCATACGGCGCGGCTCGCGGCCGGCGCCAGACTCGCGTGCGCCAAGTCGGGAGACTGGCGCCATCCGGTGGCGGCGCTCTGGCCGATAGCGCTGCGTGCCGATCTGCGTCACGCGCTCCAGAGCGAAGGCGTGCACAAGATCGAGGTCTGGACCGCCCGCCACGGGGTGACGCTCGCGGAATGGCCCGATCATCCCATCGACCCATTCTTCAACATCAACCGGCCCGAGGACGTGGCCGCCGCCGAGCGTGTTGCGGCGCAACACCCCGATGCTTGATCCCTTGCTAATCGGGACCCGGTGCTCATAATCGTTCTAAATCGGTGCTCTAAGGGGGAACCTACATGCGCGCCTTCGTGGTTGCTTGTCTTGCCGTTCTCATTATTGGCGTCGGCAGTCTCTTTACGCTGAACAGCTTCCAGCGGCCCGCCGCCGCCGCCTATTCGACCGATGGCGCGCGGATCAATGCGAAGTGGAGCTGGCGCAACGTGCTCCGGCGCAAAATGCCTGCCGTTTCGCAGGGCGTGAACGTGGCAGGGCTGCAGGGCACCATGGCGGAACAAGACGAATGCGCGCAGGCCACGGCACTGGCCTGGCTGTTCGTCGACTTCGGCAGCTCGCCGAATGAGGCGCCCGGCTGCAGCTGATCGCTCAATCGATCAAGGTTCGATAGGATAGAAAGCTCACGATCGCGTTCGGCTCAATCGTGGTGACGTTCTCGTCGAGTTCGGCGAGGCCGTCGGTTTGTGTCAGGGACGTAATGATGCCGGCCCCCTCCTGCGGGTGCTTCACCGCCTCGACCGTCCCGTCGCTGCCCGGCTGCAGCCGCACTCGCACGTATTCTCGCCGGCCTTTTTTCTTGCGGTAGCTGAACGCGGCGCGCACCGGCAGTGCCCGCATCGGCTCGATCGGCCCGCCGGCGAGGCGCAGGATGAGCGGTCGCACCACGTGCACGAAGGTTACGAACACCGCTACCGGATTGCCGGGCAGGCCGACGAAAGCCTTGCCGCCGATCACCCCCATGGCGACGGGTCGGCCCGGCTTGATGGCAAGCCGCCAGAGCACGAGGCGCCCCAGCTGTTCCACCGCTGCCTTCACATAGTCGGCCTCGCCGGTGGAGACACCTCCCGTGGAAAGCACGAGATCGTGCTGCGCTGCCGCCGCCTCGATCGCCGAAACGAGCGCCTTGGGATCGTCGGGGAGAATGCCGAGGTCGCGCACCTCGACCCCGAGCTTGTGCAACAAACCCATCAATAGAAAGCGGTTGGAGTTATAAAGCCGGAAGGGCGGCAACGCGGCGCCAGGCTCGACGATCTCATTGCCGGTGGAGAGCAGCGCCACGCGCAGCCGGCGGCGCACGGAAAGCTTCTGGACGCCGAGGGCGGCGGCGAGTGCCACGTCCTGCGGCTGCAGCCGTCTCCCTCCCGGCAGCGCCAGCGCGCCGGACTTGATGTCCTCGCCGGCGAGCCGGCGGTTGGCGCCGACCTTCAGGCCGGCGGGGACGGCCACCGCGTCGCCCTCGTGCCGGGCGTCCTCCTGCATGTAGACGGTATCGGCGCCGGCCGGCATCGGCGCCCCGGTAAAGATGCGCACCGCTTCGCCGGCCGCCACCACACGCTCCGCAGGGATACCGGCAAATACCCGATCCACGACGCGCAGACGCGTCTCCCCTTCGCGCGCTACATCGGAGTTGCGCACCGCATAGCCGTCGACCGCAGAATTGTCGAAGGTCGGCAAATCGATCGGAGCAACGAGGTCGCTCGCGAGAATGCGGCCAACCGCGTC
This sequence comes from uncultured Alphaproteobacteria bacterium, assembly GCA_963792635.1. GTDB lineage: Bacteria > Pseudomonadota > Alphaproteobacteria > Rhizobiales > Xanthobacteraceae > DATNNN01. Next base: position 903,206 of record CAWBWX010000001.1, on the reverse strand, counting down.
GGCGAGAGCCACAGTTTCGTTTTCGGTTATCGGCGGCACGTGCTGGGTCATCAGCCGCGCGGCCTCATCCACCGGCAAGAGCGCGCCGCCATGAGCGAAGCAGTCGTCGGAAAGCTGGGCCATCAGTTCGAGCTCGCAGCGATAATGCGCTCCACCGGCATCGACTTCCACCAGCAGCACATCGACGATCTTGTCGACGTCGTCGAGGGAGATCACCGGCAGCTCGGCGCCGGCGATCGGCGCATCCGAGGCGACCGCAACGATCCACGGATCACCCGGATAGAGCAGCGGCTTACCGATCACCGCGCGGTGCACCTCCAGCTTGGGGTGTTGGTGCGCCTTATAGCCTTCGACCACCACGAGATCGACCGGCGATAGCCGTTTGAGGATGTCGGGCAGCATCAGCTCCACGTCGCCACGCACTTCGTGGATCTGCGCCCAGCGTCGTGGCGAGGAAATGAATACTTCTTTGGCGCCGACCAATCGGTGCGTGTGCGAATCCTTGCCGGGGAGATCGGTATCGAACTGATGATGGGCGTGCTTGACCGTGGAGACCGTGTGCCCGCGCTGCACCAGCGCGGGAATCACCTTGGTCAGCAGGGTCGTTTTGCCGGAACCGCTCCAGCCGGCGAGGCCGATGATGCGCATGGCCCCTTATAGCAAAACGCCCGGCGCGGAACGCGCCGGGCGCAGCCAGATGGCAAAGCGCTAGATCATTCGGCCGGATGCATACGGGGCCGAGCCGTGCCGGCCTCGCGGCGACCAAGCTCCTCCTCGACCCAGAGCCGGTGATGCTCCTTCGCCCAATTGAGGTCGACCTCGCCGGAACCCATGGCCTCGAAGGCCCCTTCCATGCCGAGGGTGCCGATGTAGATGTGCGCCAGGATCGCGGCGACGAACAGGACGCCGATCACCCCGTGCAGGATCTGCGCCCACTGCATCGCGCCGATGGAAAGCCCGCCGTAGAACGGGAACATGAGGATGTAGCCGGTGATCGCCATGGCGAAGCCGCCCAGCACCACCACCCAGAACACCATCTTCTGGCCGGCGTTGAAGCGGCGCGCCGGCGGATGCCGATCGCCGACGATACCGCCACCCTGTTTGATCCATTCGATGTCGAGCCGCTCCGGAATGTTGTCCCTGATCCAGAGGACGAGCATCAGGAGCACGCCGAGCGTGAAGGGGAAGCTTAGATAGTTATGGGCGTACTTGGCGGCGAGCGAGAAGTTGGCGAAGGCTTCGGGGCCGATCAGCGGCAGTAAGAGCGACTTTCCGAACGTGATGTTGAGGCCCGAGAGCGCAAGAATGATGAAGCTCACCGCGGTCATCCAATGCGTCGCTCGCTCCAAGAAATTGAAGCGCAGGATGGTGCGTCCGGAGCGGCCGGCCATGATGCGAACCGCGCCGCGCACGACGTAGAAGATGACGAGCAGCGCAAACATGCCGATGATGGCAATGGCGCCGATCCAGCGCAGCGTCACCTCATGGAATTGACGCCAGCTGCGCCCCTGCGGCTGCTCGATCACCTGAGATTTCAAATCAGGCAGGGTTCCGCGCCCTTGAATTCGATTGAGCTCACGCAGGAGCTGGTCTTCCTTCACCGAGCTGGCGGTTGGGTTGACCGAGTTTGGCTGTGGCTGCGCGGCAGCCGGTGCGGCCACCGCCACCAAGGCAAGGAGCGCGAAGACCCCGAAGATCCAACGGATGCGCTTGAGAAGCGACGGCATTTGCTTCCTCCCCCTTGCCTATTTTTCTGCACCAGCGGCGCGAGAGCGAATCTCGCGCCGCCGCAATGGATTTGTCGGTCAGGTCGCGATCGTCTCGCGATAGGCGGTCTGCCAGCCCCACGCGCCGGAGCCATAGCCGCGCTTGGTAACCCGCTCCTTGTAGATTTGGGCGATGATATCGCCGTCACCCGCAAGCAGCGACTTGGTCGAGCACATCTCCGCGCACAGCGGCAACTTGCCCTGAGCGAGACGATTGGAGCCGTACTTCTCGTACTCGGCCGCGGTGCTGTCTTCTTCCGGACCGCCGGCACAGTAGGTGCACTTGTCCATCTTGCCGCGCGATCCGAAGTTGCCGACCCGCGGGTACTGCGGCGCCCCGAACGGACAGGCGTAGAAGCAGTAGCCGCAGCCGATGCACAGATCCTTGGAGTGCAGCACCACCGCGTCGGCCGTGGTGTAGAAGCAGTTCGTCGGACACACCGCCGCGCACGGCGCGTCGGTGCAGTGCATGCAGGCCATGGAGACCGAGCGCTCGCCCGGCTTGCCGTCGTTGATGGTGACGACACGCCGACGGTTTATGCCCCACGGCACCTCGTGCTCGTTCTTGCAGGCGGTGACGCACGCGTTGCACTCGATGCAACGATCGGCGTCGCAGAGAAATTTCATTCGTGCCATAGCCGCCTCCCTATGCCGCTCTGATCTGACAGAGCGTAACCTTGGGTTCCTGCATATTGGTCACAGGATCGTACCCGTAGGTCGTGAGTGTGTTTACGCTTTCGCCGAGCACGATCGGGTCGGCGCCCGCCGGATACTTCTTGCGCTGATCGACGCCCTGGAACCAGCCCGCGAAGTGGAAGGGCATCCACGCGACCCCCTTGCCCACACGCTCGGTCACCAGCGCCTTCATGCGCGCCTTGGCGTTGTTCTCGGGGCCGAGCACCCAGACCCACTGGCCGTCCTTGATGCCGCGGTCGGTCGCGTCCGCCGGATTGATCTCGACGAACATGTCCTGCTGCAGCTCGGCCAGCCACTTGTTGGAGCGGGTTTCCTCGCCGCCGCCTTCGTATTCGACAAGACGACCGGAGGAGAGGATGATCGGGAACTCCTTGGCGATCCCCTTGTCCACGGCCGCCTTTTGCACCGTGAACCCGATATTCGGCATGCGGAACTGCCGCGCGTCGGGCAACGTCGGGTATTTGGCGACGAGCTCGGGGCGCGGTGAGTAGATCGGCTCACGGTGAACGGGTAGCGCGTCCGGCAGCCCGAACGCGAAAGCCCGAGCTTTGCCGTTGCCGTAATGCATCACGCCGTGCTCAAGGCACACGCGTTGGATGCCGCCCGAGAGGTCGATCGACCACGACACGGCGTCGGGGTTGGCCCCGCCGACGCGCTGGATGGTCGCCATCTCGTCGGCGGTGAGGTCCTTTTCCCAGCCGAGCTTCTTGAGGACGGCGAGGGTGAACTCGGGATAGCCGTCCTTCAACTCCGAGCCCAGCGAGTAGGACCCTTCGGCGAGAAGGTTCTGGCCCTGGTACTCCAAGCCGAAGCGGGCGCGGAAGGTGCCACCACCGTCCTTCACGTGAAGGTTCGTGTTGTAGAGGGTGTGGGTGCCGGGATGTCGGATCTCGGGCTTGCCCCAGCACGGCCACGGCAGGCCGTAGTAGTCGCCGCCCACCTCCGGGTCGTCCTTCGGCGCGCGTAGCGTCACCAGGTCGAACTTGGCCTGATTCTTCATGTGGGCCTTGAGCCGCTCAGGCGACTGGCCGCAGTAGCCGGTCGAGAACCCGCCGCGGTTGATCTCGCGGAGGATATCCTCGGCTTCCGGCACATTGTTTTCGACCTTGATGTTCTTGAACATCTGGTCAGCGAAGCCGAGCTTCTTCGCCAGCAGATACATGATCTCGTAGTCGTCCTTGGTCTCGAAGATCGGCTTGACCACGCGCTCATACCACTGGAGCGAGCGGTTCGACGCCGTGCGCGAGCCCTTGCATTCGAATTGCGTAGCGACCGGCAGGAGATAGGTGCCGTTCTTACGCTCGCCGAGCACCGCCCAGGTCGTCGGATGCGGGTCGGCGACCACGAGTAGCTCGAGCTTCTCGAGCCCCTCTGCCGCCTTCGGCATGCGGGTGACGGTGTTGCCGCCGTGGCCGAACACCATCATGGCCTTGATGTTGTCCTTCTGGGTGATCTGGTCCTTGGGCAGAACCGTCGCGTCGAACCAGCGCGTCGAGGCGATGCCCGGCGCATTCATCATCTTGACGGGCTTGCCGTCGGCGCCGGTGATGGTGTCGAAGCGGCTTTCCATCCACGCGTAGTCCGTTTCCCAGACCCGGCACCAATGGCGCCAAGCGCCTTCGACCAGGCCGTAGTAAAGCGGTAAGGTCACGATATCGAGGCCGAGATCGGTAGCGCCCTGCACGTTGCAGTGGCCGCGGAAGATGTTGGCGCCGCCACCAAAGGTGCCGACGTTACCCGTAGCCAGCAGCAGCACGCAGAATAGGCGGACGTTGGCTGTGCCGACCGTCTTCTGCGTCGCACCCATGCACCAGATCAACGTCGCAGGTTTTTCTTTGGCGAATTTCTCGGCAACCAGTTTCATCTGTGCGCCCGGCACACCGGTGACGCGTTCGACCTCTTCCGGATTCCACTTCTTCGCCTCGGCGCGGATCTGATCCATGCCGAAGACGCGCTGCTTGATGAATTCCTTGTCTTCCCAGCCGTTCTCGAAAATGTGCCAGAGCATCCCGTAGATGGTCGGGATGTCGGTGCCGGGACGGATGCGCACGTATTCGGTGGCATGCGCCGCCGTGCGGGTCATGCGCGGATCGATGACGATCCAGTTCGCCTTATTGAGCTCCTTGCCCGCGAGCAGGTGCTGCAACGACACCGGATGCGCTTCCGCCGGATTGCCGCCCATGATGACCATGGTCTTCGAGTTGCGGATGTCGTTGTAGCTGTTGGTCATTGCGCCGTAGCCCCACGTGTTGGCCACGCCCGCGACCGTCGTCGAATGGCAGATACGCGCCTGATGGTCGACGTTGTTCGTCCCCCAGTAGGCCGCGAACTTGCGATTGAGGTAGGCGCCTTCGTTGGAGAACTTCGCCGACCCGAGCCAATAGACCGAGTCAGGTCCCGACTTGCCGCGAATCTCCATGAGCTTGTCGCCGATCTCATTGATCGCCGTATCCCAGGAAACCCTCTGCCACTGGCCGTCGACCAGCTTCATCGGATACTTGAGCCGGCGGTCGCCGTGCACGATCTCGCGCACCGACGCGCCTTTGGCGCAGTGCGAGCCGCGGTTGAGGGGGCTGTCCCATCCCGGCTCCTGGCCGATCCATACGCCGTTCGAGACCTCGGCGATCACGGTGCAGCCCACCGAGCAGTGGGTGCAGATCGCCTTGGTGGTCATTATTTGCGCACCCGGCGCGGCCGGCGGCCCGGCTTCGGCCCGGCGAACGCCGGCGAGCGGCAGCGTGCCGACCGCGGCGAGACCGCCGGCGACGAGCCCGGAGCGGCGCAGGAACGTGCGGCGGTCGAGCGCCCCACTGGAATTTTCGGCGAGCGCGGCGGCAAGATGGCCGCGGCGGGCTTCGCGTTCCGTCCTCTTTATCAGCACGGGCGCCTCCTATCAGCTCGGGTAGCGGTTAACGCGGTAAAACGCCTTCACGTGATCGGTTTCCCGATAACGTGTTTTCTTCTTCTCCGCGTCGCTTTCCGCGGCCACCGCGTTGCCGGCGACGAGCGGCGCTGCGGACGCAGCGGCAGCACCGACACCGAGCACGCGGAGGAATTCGCGACGTCCGACCGTCGTCTTCTGCTTCTGTTTCATCGCCGTCTCCTTCCCTAAGGTCCGCGTGCCGTCACGAGGGCAGCGCGAACGCCTCGCTTTCGATTTCCACGAACACGCGACCCAGCGCCCCGACGCGGGCGTAGAACTTCGCCGCCTCGGCATGCTCGAGATCGCGGAAGAAACGCCCAACCCACGGATTCATGTGCTTCTCGAAGAACGAACGGTCGCTGCCCTTCGGCGCTGCGAGGCTGCCGTCGATGAGACCCGCCATGATCTCGCAGAGGACCGCCACGTGATCTTCCGGTTCGGGATTGCCGTGCACGCGCTCGATGCCGAGGGCCACGAGATCTTCGCGCAGACGCGCGAGCGGGCGTTCGTGCAAGAATCCGGTGAGATAGTAGGAGCCGTACGGCAGAAGCTCGCCGCGGCCCAATCCGATGAAGAGGTCGAAATATTCCCGCTCCACCTTGTCGGCGCGTGCATTGTCCGCGGCTTGGGCAAGAGCGACGTGGGCAAGACCGAGGGGACTCGCGTCCGCGCGCAGCTCGCCGATGCGGGCAAGCAATTCGCCGTCCGGCGCGCGGCTCAGCAGCGTCGCTAAGAACGCGTACTCGTGTGCGCGCGCCGCGTCGGCCTCGTCGAGGTCGACCAACTTCGGTTCCCTGAAAAGATCTGGACGCAGGACCGCGCGAGCGACGCCCGTTGCCGCCTCGATCGCGCTCACCCGCTCGGCCGGGATTCGATTCCAGTTGGAAATCGAGGGCTGCGAAATGCCAATGCGGCGAGCAAGCTCGCTGACGCCGCCAGCGGCACGGATCGCATGATCAAGCCCTTGATCGCGCACTGGGCATCCCTGTTCAGAAACGGTGCAAAGTGCTGCAGTTCAGAACGTTTCAAAAACGTACGGCCTAGAGTCCGTCGTGGCAATAGCCTCGGGCTATGGCAGGACGCTTATTCCGGGAGGGCGCCACCGTGGGTCCGCCTCGGCGGCTCAAGGTCGGTATCCGCCTCTTTCACGTCCTTTCGCATCGCAACATTTTCTTTGTCGCGCTCGTCGGTAAGTTGCTGTTCGCCCGTATTGCTCTGCAGCGAAGCTACTTCTGTGGATTTTAGCGGGGCTTCGCACGACTCCCGCTCGATGGTTTTCGGGTCGACCCCCGCGACAGAATCACGCTCCACCTCTGGCACCTCTTCCCGCTGGCTGAAAACTTCGGCGAGCAGCTTCTTCACGTCGTCGATCGGCAGCAGCGGCCCAAACCCCGCCGGACCGCCCTTGGTGAAGTCCCAAGCGTTTTCCGACAATCCGATGAAATCGCGGATACCGGGATCCGTCATCCAGGCGCGACGCAAGGCGGCGCGCGTCAGCTCCGCCGGAACGCCCGGTGCGAGGAACGGACGAATGTCGGTCCCGGCCGCAATTGATTCGATCGACGGCAGGCTGGACAGATCGAAGGCTGGGGGCTTGGCCGCGCGCGGCGCTTCGTTTGAAGAAACCTGTTCGACGCCCGGCTCTTCTTTTTGTTCGACCGCCGTTTCCTTCGCTGCTGGCTCCTCGGTCGGTTCCTCGCCTGCACGTTTGCGCCGCGACCAACGCGCCAGAAAATTTTCCGGCTCGCTCATTCATCCTCGCTCGGCCAACCCGCCGGCCGCCGCCCGAGAGACTTGGGGTCCGCGCGGTCGCGTTTGCGCTTGTAGAACGGCTGCTCAACATGGTGCTCGGCGACGAACGCCGCAATCATCTCGTGCACCGAAGTCGGCATCATCACGGCCTCGACGAGATCGGTGCCGGGCTGGCTGTAAGCCTCGCCCTCGTCGGGATTGGCGGTCACCGCGACGAGCGCGTAGGCGGGCTCGCCGCCCGTGGGCCGCAAGATGACCCATACGCTCGGCGTCCCTGAGGCGAGGTTATCCCGATAGTAAGTGGTCTCGGAAGGATAGAGATCGATCGATGCACCGCCGGCATAGTAGGTTGTCACGTCGTCATCGGCGGAAAGCACCGTCCATGGCTCCGTGTCCGGCGCGCCTTCCAGCACTTTGATCGGACGCCAGACAAAATCGATCCACGGGCTTGTCGCCTTGCGGCACTCGACCACGACGCCGACCGGAATGCGCGCCAGCGGCTTCATGTGACCGCCTCCAGGCGCCTAATCGGCAGGCCGGTGACCAGATTCTGCGGCTTCATGCGCAGAACCTTGTCCGGCGTCATGGCAAGAATGAGATAGACCGGCTCGCCGACCACGGCGTCATCGGCGACTGCCGGGTCGTGGAAGCCGAGACCATAGAGCGCCACCAGCCGCCCTTGGGTCGCCGCATCGATCTCTTCGCCGTTCCATAGAAGGTCGCCAATCTGCGTACCTTCGGCATCGAGGCCGACGTACCAGGTGAAGCGCGCTTCGTTCAGCTGCACGATCGGCTTCACCTCGACTTCGAGAGACAGGAGGTGCGCGAGCCAGATTTCCATCGCTTCCCCGAGCGCGGCGTGACCGCGGCGGCCGGCGGTCAGGTCGAGGGCCATGTCGAAGCGATCGCTTCGCTCGAGATAGCTTTCGGCGTTGCCGTCGACCATGACGTCGATCCCCGTCGACGCCTCAAGGCCGAGCATGGAGACGAGCGGCGATACCTGCGCCGGGTTGGCTCCGGCGATCACCTCCTCGTCGGCGGCGAGCAGCGAGCCCTCGTGCAGCGTCACTCGCTGCGGACGGAAGAAAAGCTCCGCCGCGCGCAGCACGAACGGATCGGCACAGCGATCGAGCGCGTTGCGCAAGATCACGTGAACGAGCTGGTTGAGAAACAACGGCGGCGTGCCGGCGGCGCCTTTGCGCACCAGCGCAAGATAGGCGGCCTCGATGGTTGGGTGACGCAGCAGGTGATCGCGAAAGGCCAGAATCACCTCCCAATTTTCGCGTGCGTCGGCGTCATCGAGCGCCCCGATTTCGCCCTTCGACACCTGCCGGCGCGGCTCAGCTAGGAGAGCGGCATGCAGCGTACGCTCGACCACTCCCGCCTCCGGCGGCGGCGCCAGCTCAGGCCGGGCGAAGTGGGCTTTCAAATACTCGTCGGTGACGACGAGACCACCGCCCTCGTCGCGGTCGAGCAGATGATGGCCGCAGGAAAGCCAGAAGTCCTTCATTTGCTCTTCTCACTGGCAAGCCCAGCCAGATCGACCTCTTCGCTCGGCTCCTCCTCGCCCTCGACCTCGAGGAAGGCAAAGGCGCGGAGCCGTTGCGCGCCAGCGCGGGGGCGGAGCGTGCGAAAGGCCTCGCGGATCGCGCCGTCCTCGTAGACCCGGCGCACCGCGACCAGCGTGTCCGCCGGATGATCGCAGAGGGAAGCGACAAAGGCGACCTCTTCTGCCGCCGCTGTCAGTGCCAGGCCGAGGTCTGGCGCGCCGAAATTGTCGACGAGCTGTCGGGCGAGCGTGTCGATCAAGGTGACCCGATCCTGCTCGCTCGCCTCGACGATCTGCACCAGCGTGGACCAGCCCAGCGATTGCACGCCGAGGAACCCGCTGCGGAAGGCCGCTCGTGCCTTCCCCGAAATCGCGGTCGGATCGTCGCTGGCGAAGGCAAAGGCGCCGGCAACAGCCCACTCGCCCGGCTCGGCCGCCCGCGCGAACACGAAGGTGTCAGAGGGATCGAGCCGGATGGTGCGCAGGAGCTTCACAGGCGCGGGCTCCTCGTCTCGGGGTCGAACCACGCCACTGGCGCGAGCGCGGACACGAGCCGGCGGCGTTCGACCTGCACTTTACCCTTCTTGCGCACGAGAAGATCGCCGACGCCATCGATGGAACGCTCCACGTGCTCGTCCGCCGGCAACCGCGGCAGATAAGAACTCAATCACGCGCCGAAATCCTTCCTGCTGCCAAGCATCGACGTGCACCATGAAATGGCGGGCAAAGCTCACGATCATCTGTCCCGGACCGAGATCTTCGAAGCCTTCGTCCTCGAGGGCGGCGGAATTCGGCCGCATGCCCGGCTCCTCCGCCGGCAGACCTGCTGTGCGCAGCATGACGCCGAATACGAGCCATTCGGGCACCGCCGTCTCCTCGCCTTGCGGCCAAGCGAGCTGCACCCCACCGACCAACCCGCCTTCGACGAAAACGGCGTCCGGCCACTCGAAGGAGATCAGCGTTTCGGGCGGCGCGTGGCTCGCGAGGGCATCGGCGACGGCGGAGAAGTCCGGCATAAATCGTGCGGCGCGCCGCCGCCAGCGGCTCATCCGGCTCAAGCACGATGGCGAACTCCACCAAGTCATAGCGCCGCACCCACACAATGGTGCCGGCGCCCTCCTTGGCCGCGATCTGCTGGGCATGAAGAAACGCGTCGCCGGCCTCGCGCAGGGTGACGAGGCGGTAGGGAGGCGGCAAACCAAGCTCCGGTGCGAGCTTGTTACGCACGCGCGGTCGCAACTCCTCGGTCATCAAATCTCCCGACAACGAGCTTTTGTTGGTATAATTATAATCTGCGGTGTTGATTAGCGACACCAACTTCGTCAAAGCGCTGCAAGGAGCAACCAGCCAGCCATGGCCGCATCGGACCGCCGCGTGTTCGTATGTTCGTGCGAACGGAGCATGCCCCTCGACGAGGGCGCGTTGCGCCATGCCTGCAGGGGCAAACTCGAGACTGCGAACCAGCTCTGCCGTGCCGAGATCGAGCGGTTTCGCGCGGCCGCGATAGGCAGCGAGCCCCTCACCGTCGCCTGCACCCAGGAAGCGCCTTTGTTCAGCGAAACCGCCCCGGACGCGGACATCACCTATATAAATGTACGTGAAACGGGCGGCTGGTCGCGCGACGCGGCCGCAGCGGGACCCAAGATGGCGGCACTGATTGCCGCCGCCGCTGAGCCGATGCCTGGTACGCCGTTCGTATCGCTTGAAAGTAGTGGCGTAATTCTGATTTACGGCCGCGACGAGCGCGCCATCGAGGCCGCGAGGCTCTTGAAGGACCGACTGGACGTCACGGTGCTGCTCAGCAAGCCCGGGGACGTCGCTCCGCTGCGGGTGACGGAATTTCCCGTGGTCAAAGGCACGATCCGCTCCGCGCGCGGACATCTGGGCGCCTTCGAGCTCGTGGTGGACGACTACGCGGCGCCATCACCTTCCTCGCGCGACAAGCTCGTGTGGGATTCCGCCCGCAATGACGCAAAATCGCGCTGCGATCTCATCCTCGATCTCTCCGGCGGCACGCCGCTGTTTCCCGCCGCCGACCTGCGCGACGGATATCTGCGTGTGGATGCGGGCGATCCGGCGGCAGTGCTGCGGACGGTGCTCAAGGCCAGCGAGCTCGTCGGCACCTTCGACAAGCCGCGCTACATCACCTTCACCGATCATCTCTGCGCCCACTCGCGCTCCAAGATCATCGGCTGCACGCGCTGCCTCGACCTCTGCCCGACAGGGGCGATCGCGCCGGCCGGAGATCACGTCAAGATCGACGAATATATCTGCGCCGGATGCGGCGCCTGCGCCGCGGTCTGCCCGACAGGCGCGGCGGCCTATGCCCTACCTCCGGTCGACGCGCTGATCGGCAAGCTGCGCACGTTGCTCGCCACTTACCGAGAAGCGGGCGGCGCGCAGCCGATCCTGCTCCTGCATGACGCCGATCACGGCGGCCAGCTCATCGATGCGCTCGCCCGCCACGGCGACGGCCTGCCGGCGAACGCCTTGCCGGTCGCGGTCAACGAAGTGACACAGATAGGACTCGAGACCATCGCCGCAGCTTTCGCCTATGGCGCCTCGGCAGTGCGCTTCCTCCTGCGCGCGAAGCCGCGTCACGATGTGTCGGGCCTTATGCGCACGCTCGCCTTGGCCGAGCCTATCCTCGCCGGGCTTGGCTTCGGTGCGAGCCGCGCGGCGACGATCGAGACCGACGACCCCGACGCCCTCGGCGCGGCGTTACGCGCGATCGAAGCCGGCGAGCCCTCGCCGCGGCCGGCAAGCTTCGCCGCCATCGGCACCAAGCGTGATCTGCTGCGGCTGTCGCTGCGCGAGCTGCAGCGCGCGGCACCCGCTCCGGTGGACGTGATCGCACTTCCACCGGCTGCGCCCTTCGGCAAGGTCGAGATCAACGTGGAAGGATGCACGCTCTGTCTTTCCTGCGTCGCCGCCTGCCCCACCGGTGCGCTATCGGACGATCCGGAGCGTCCCGTTTTGCGCTTCTCCGAGGACGCCTGCGTGCAATGCGGGCTGTGCAAGGCAACCTGCCCCGAGCGGGTGATCACCCTCGTGCCGCAGCTCGACTTCCGCGCCGCCATGCTGCCGGCGCGGGTGCTTAAGGAAGAGGAGCCGTTCCACTGCATTCGCTGCGGCAAGGCGTTCGGCGTGAAGAGCACGATCGAGCGCGTGACCGCCAAGCTCGAAGGCAAGCACTGGATGTTCAAGGACGCGGGAAACCGGCTTGAGGTGTTGAAGATGTGCGCGGACTGCCGGGTAACCGCCGTAACCGAGGCGGAATTCGATCCCTACGCGGCGCCGGCGCGGCCGCACGCGCGTACCACCGAGGATCATCTGCGCGAGCGCGAAGAGCAGAAGACGGATACCTGACCGCTACTTCGGCTTCGCGGCGCGGGCGAGAAAGTTGACGAGCGCCGTGCGGTCGTCCGGCGAACCGATACGCTGCTCCGGCATCTTGGTGCCGGGGGTATACGCCGCGGGTCCGACCTCAAACAGCTTGGCCACCGTTTCCGGCGTCCACACGATATCGAGCTGCTTCAGCGCCGCCGAGAAATTGTAGCCGGGCAATGTCGCGATCCTGCGGCCGAAGATGCCGGAGAGCGTGGGCCCGGCGCGATTGCCCTCGTCGGGCGTTAGCGTGTGGCAGGCAACGCAGGCGCGATAAATTTCCGCTCCCCGATCGCCGGCGAAGGCGGCAAGCGGATCCTCATTGCCATTCAGCGCGACGGAACCGATCGGGTCGCCGGTGAGCGCGTTCCAGCGGCGAATGACCCGGTCGGTGCCGCCGGTGAAGAGCGTGCGATTGTCCGGCGCAAACGCCGCCGACCACACCGGCAGGCCCGGGCCGACCAGCGTGCGCGCGACGGTGCGGCCCGGCCGCTCGATGATCGCCACCGAGCCGCGGATGCCGGCGGCGGCGACGAGCTTGCCGTCGGCGGAGACGGCGACGGCAATGATCGGGTTCGGCTGTGCCTCGAGATCACCGAGCAACGCGCCGGTGGCGGACAGGAAATAGACCTTGCCGTCTGCGGCACCGGCGGCGATCTCGCCGTCGCTCGCGACCACCACCGAGTTCAGCGGCGACGGCACGGTGACGATCTGCGGCGCGCCGCCCGCGAGCGGCCAGATGCGTATAGTGGCGTCGTAGCCCGCGGTCACAACCGCGCCGCCATCGGCCGTGAAGGCCACGCCGTTCACGTTTTGCATATGGCCCTCGAGCACCCGCGCCTCGCCACCGGCAAGCGGCCACAGCCGAACTGTGGAATCCCATGATGCCGAGGCGAGCGTCTTGCCGTCGCGCGAAACCGTGAGCGCCACCACCGGCGCCTTGTGGCCGTCGAGAACCGTCGCAGGCTTTTCCTCACCGGCGCGCCAAAGCGCGATACGGCCGTCTTCGCCGGCGGTCGCAAAACGACCGTCGGCCAAGATTGCGACCGCGTTGACCGCGCTGTCGTGGAAACGCAGCACCTGCTCGGCGGCGTAGCGCGTCAGAGACCAGCGGATCGCCGAAGAATTGAAGCTTCCGGAGAGGGCGGTCTTACCGTCTGCCGCAATGGCGAGCGCTCGCACAGGGCCGCCGTGACCGCGCAGCTCCTGCCCGGCGGTGGGAGTGGCGGCGAGCAGGAGCGCCGCCGCTCCCAACCACAAAAGCTTCACTGCGCTTCGCATCCAACCTCTTCTAGCGAAAAATTAGGCCTCGGTGGGGCGCATGCCGCGCGCATGGATTTGCTCGCGCACGGCCGGATCGCGCAACGCCGCGAGAAACGCCTGCACGGCGGGGCGGTTCCGTCGGCGCTCTACCAGGAGGAAGTCATAGTGCTCGGGGCCGAGGGGCAGGAAGCCCAGTCCGTAGAGTTTGGCCACGGGCTCGATCGCCACTCCCCAATCCGCTCGGCCCTGCGCCACCGCGACGGCGACCGCGTTGTGCGAGCGCGGCTGGTTACCGTACCCCGGCGGCCGGGCGCCTTTGAGCAAACTATCGATGAGGACACGGGTGCCGGCGCCGGTGTTGCGGTTGACCATCAGGCATGCCGGATCGGCGAGTGCAGCGGCGAGCGCCTCCACCGGTGCGCGATCCGCGAAGCGTGCGTCGCCCGGTCGATAGACGATGCTCTGCATGCGCTGCCAGCCGGGAACCAGCGCGAGCCCGGGCGCGAGCAGATGCCGGTTGTAGGTTCCGGTCGCGGGATCGACGAGGTGAACGGGCGCAAGGTCGCACTCGCCTCGCCGCGCCGCCGCGACACCGCCGAGACTGCCCACGGCGATCTTGCGAATGGACAAGCCCTTCTCGGTGAGCGCGCCGAGCACCGCGTCGAGCGCGACGCAATGGCTGCCCATGATCACGAGATCGGGGGCGCGCGCTGCCCTGCCGATCAGCGTCACCTGCGCGCGCGTTCCGGCATCCAGCGCCGACGCCAGCGCGTCCACCGCGACGAAACCGTCCGCCTCCGAAAAGCTCGTGACCGCGCCGGAGCTCTTGGCGGTAGGAAAGGCCACCAACCCTTCGTCGCCGGCGACAAGTGCCACCAGCACGAACTCCTGGCGTCCGAGCTCGGAGGGAACGCGCACCGGCACCGTCGCCTCCACCGTCTCGGCCGAGTGCGGCGGCAGTCCCGCGAGTGCGCGGATCACCGGGGCGACGAAGCCGTGGAAGGTGAATATCGCCGAGGTGGGGAAGCCCGGCAGCACCGCGATGGGCTTGCCGTCCGCGACGGCCAGGCAAAGCGGCTTGCCGGGCTTCAGCGCCACGCCATGCACCAGCACGCCGGGTGAGCCGAGTTCGGCGACGATGCGATGCGAGAGGTCGCCGGCGCCCTTGGACGTGCCGCCACTCAGAACCACGATGTCGCAGGCCGCGAGCGCGCGCCGGACGGCGACTTCGAGTGCTGCCTCCTCGTCGGGGAAAATGCCGAAAGGCACCGGCTCGCCGCCGGCCTCGCTGATCGCCGCGGCCAGGATGGCGGCGTTGGAATCATAGACCGCGCCCGCCTTGAGCGGCGTCCCGGGCGCGACCAGCTCATCGCCGGTGGAGAGCACGGCCACTCTCGGCCGGCGCACCACTTCCACCTCGGCCAGTCCGCAAGCGGCGAGCATGCCGATCTCTCGCGAGCCGACGGCCGTGCCGCGGCGAAGCAGCGTCTCGCCGCGTGCGATGTCGGAGCCTGCGAACGCAATGAATTGCCCCGGCGCCGCCGCGCGCTTGAGGTCGATCGACGGCGCACCGCTGGCGAGATCGGTCCACTCTACCATGACCACCGCGTCGGCTCCGCGCGGGATCATGCCGCCGGTCGCGATGGTGGTGGCCGTGCTAGGGGCTAGCGCGATCTCCGGCACGGCCCCGCAGGCGATAATTTCGGGATTGAGCGCAAGGTGCTTGGGCGCCGTGTCACTGGCCCCCGTGGTGTCGGCCGCGCGCACGGCGAAGCCGTCCACGTTGGCGCGGTCGAAGGCCGGCACATCGACGGGGGCCGACACATCGGCGGCGAGGACGCGGTCGAGGCTGGCGGAAAGCAGGACGAGTTCCGCCGCCAGCGGCTTGAGCGCGAGATGCCGCTCGAACCGCAGGCGCGCCTCTTCCGGCGTAACCACTTCGAGAAACTGCTCCTGCCGGGCGACGCGTTGCAGAGCGTCGAGCAGCGCGGCTTTCGCGTCCGGCTTCTGCTTGCGGCTCACGGCAGGACTCGCATCTCGACGGTGGCGCCGGCAGGGAATCCTTCGCTCTCCGCCGGCACCAGAATCCAGCCGTCGGCCCGGGTGAGCGCATGCCACGGGATTGGGTTCGATGCGAGCGACCCAAAGCCGCCATCGATCCGGCGCACCGGCACCACTTCGGCAAGCCCGATCGGCGAAGAGATCTTGCGCTTGAGCGTAACGAGACTTGTCGGCTCGTCCTCGCTCGCGCCCGTGAGACGCGCGAGCAGCGGTCGCCCGACCAGCAAGAAGGCCGCGAGCGCCGCATCGAGACGCCCCGGCAGCAACAGCACCGGCCTTCCGTCCACGTCGCCGAGGGCGGCGGTCTCGCCCGGCGCAATCGCTATGCCGTGCAGCGCCACGCGGCCGAGGCGCACCAATGTCTGAACACTTGTGTCGCTGCGTCCCATGCCGGTGCCGCCGATGCCGATGACGGCATCCGCGCCCTCGGTCAGTGCGCGCTCGAGCGGCGTCGCGGGGTCGAAGGTCGCCGTGCCGCCCGCGGCCTCGATGCTCCCGCAGACGAGGGACGAGACGCTATCGTTCGATTCTGCGATGGCGCGGCTTAGCGCGACGCGCACACGGGGAACGCGCACGTGCACCCGAGAGAATCCCGCCGCGCGGAGAATCGCCACATCGGTACGCCGCAGCCGTTCACCCGCCCTGCGCAGAACAGAATCCGCCGGTGCATCCGCGGCCGCCGGTTGCACGCCTTCGCCCGCAACCGCGGCGGCGATGGCTTCGGCGTGGCCGGCGTTCATGATCACTGCATCCGGTGGAAGCACCGCGTCGCTGTTGGCGGGCATGAAGGCCCCGGTCTCCACCCACGCCGGCTCGGGCAGGGACACCGGCGCATAAGGCCCGGCGTCAGCGACGAGCTCGGCACGGACGGCCCAGCCGTCGCGCAGCGCGACCGGCTTCGGCGGCCAGGCGGCCGGGCTGCGGACGTCGGCGGCGAGCACCCGACCCACAGCCGACGAGAGGTCGGCTTCCTGCGCGGCGACCGGCTTCGCCAAGGCGTCGAGATGCGGGAAAATGTCGCGAAGCGGCGTCAGCCGCGCGATGCGCTGCGCCCGCTCGGTGAAAGGGCTCATGGCTTGTTTTCCGAAGCTCCGGCGGCGGGGTCAAGCGACGCCAAGTATCTCCAGTTTCTGCTATATCCGATCATGGCCGATACCACCCTCGACCTCGCGGGCCTGCGCTGTCCGCTGCCCGCGCTGAAGACCCGCAAGGCGTTGACCCGCCTCGAGGCGGGCGACCTGCTCGTAGTCGAGTGCACCGATCCCCTCGCCGCCGTCGACATCCCGAACCTGTTGCGTGAGACCGGTGATACGCTGTTGGAAAGCACGAAGAAGTCCGAACGCCTCGTATTCCACATCCGCAAGGGCTGACATGGCGAAGGCGATCCTCAAGTTTCGGCGCATTGCCCGAATTTGCATTGCGGCCTGTGCGCTCTCCTTGGCTGCGATCGCGCCGGCACAGGAAGAGCTTCGCGATCTTCGACGCACACCTGCACTACAACTGGGAACCGCAGCCGTTCTATTCCATCGACAAGGTGATCGAAACCTTCCGCCGCAACAACATCACCGGCATCCTCGCGACCAGCCGGCCTAACGCCGGCACCCACGCGCTGGTCGAGGCGAAGCCCGCGGGCATCTGGGTCGTGCCGTTCATCCGGCCCTACCGGACGCGCGCCGACATCGGCACCTGGCACAATGATCCGGCGATCTACGAGCTGGTGGAGAACGAATACAAGCGCGGCTATTATCGCGGGGTCGGCGAGTTCCACGTGTACGGCCAGAACGCGGCGAACGAGGTCGCCGGCAAGATCGTAAAGTTCGCCACCGAGCGCGGCCTTTACCTGCACGCACACTGCGATGACGTGGCGCTCGAATTGCTATTCGCGCACGACCGCCGCGCCAAGATCATCTGGGCCCATACCGGCTTCTCGACCTCGCCGGCGCGCGTGAAGGAGCTGTTCGAACGCTACCCGTCGCTCTGGGGCGAGCTCTCCTACCGCGGCGGCATCACCGAGGGCGGCGGCAAGCTATCCGTCGAGTGGCGTGAGCTTTTCGCTAAGTACAGCGACCGTTTCCTGATTGGCTCCGACACGTGGATCAACGAGCGCTGGTTCGGCTACGACAATCTCATGCGCGAGTATCGCGGCTGGCTCGCGCAGTTGCCGCGCGAGCAGGCGCGGCGCATCGCTTCGGGCAACGCCGAGCGCCTATTTGGCCCGCGCAGAGTCGACTGACATGGACATCGCCCGGGGGAATCTGGCCGCCGGCAGCGACGCCGTTCGGCGCCGACCTCTCCATCGACTTCGACCGCTACGTCGCGCATTGCCGGCGGCTGTTGGCCGATGGCGCCCATGGCCTCGCCGTGCTCGGCACCACCAGCGAAGCGAACTCGCTCAGCTTTACCGAGCGCGAAGCCGTGCTCGGGCGTCTGGTCGCCGCGGGCGTCGAGGCGGACAAGCTTCTGCCCGGCACCGGCGCCACTTCGCTCGGCGACGCCGCGCGCCTCACCAAGCACGCGGTCGGGCTCGGCGTTCGCGGCGTGCTGCTGCTGCCGCCGTTCTACTACAAGGGCGTCTCCGACGATGGGCTGTACGCGTTCGTTGCAACGCTGATCGAGCGCGTCGCGAGCGACCGGCTGAAGCTCTACCTCTACAATTTCCCACAGATGACGGGAATCGTCTGGTCCGTCGCTCTCGTCGGCCGGCTGCGCCATGCGTTTCCCAGCATCGTGGTGGGTCTTAAAAATTCGTCCGGCGACGTCACCTATCTCGACAAGCTGCTCGAATCCTATCCGGGTTTTGCCGTCTTCCCTTCCAGCGAGGCGCTCATGCTCGCGGCGCTGCGCAAAGGAGCGGCCGGCTGCATCTCCGCCACCGCTAACACGCATGTAGCTGGAATCCGTAGGCTTTTCGATCATTGGCAAGCCCCCGACGCTCCGACGCTGCACGAACGCGTCTCGGCAGTGCGGCAGCTGGTGCAACGCTATCCGCTCATTCCGGCGGTGAAGGCCATCCTCGCCGAGCGCGACATCGCCAATGATTGGCTGCGCGTGCGTCCGCCGCTCGAACCGCTCGATGCAAAGAGCCGCGGCGAGCTGTTAGCCGCGCTCGCAAAACTCGAAGGCGCAACTGTCCCCGCCTAGCTCGGTCTCTCGTTCTCCACCGAATTGCGCAGAATTCCAACGCCCTCGATTTCAACTTCGACGGTGTCGCCTTCGCTCATCCACACCGGCGGCTTGCGCGGGTAGCCGACGCCCGACGGCGTGCCGGTAACCAGGATATCGCCGGGCTCAAGCGTCATCGCCTGGCTCACGTCGGCGATGGTCTCTGCCACCGGGAACATCATGTTCTTCGTGTTGTCGTCCTGCAGCACTTGGCCGTTGATGCGCGACTGAATGCGGAGGTCCGCGGCGCCCAGAGGCAGCTCGTCCGCCGTCACCATCCACGGACCGAAGCCGCCGGTGCGGTCGAAATTCTTGCCCATGTCCCATTGCGTGGTGCGGCGCTGGAAATTGCGCAGCGAGCCGTCATTGAAGCAGCTGTAGCCCGCGACATACGACAGCGCGTCTGCGGCCTTGATGTGCTTTCCGCGCCGGCCGATCACGGCGACGAGCTCGGCTTCGTAGTCGAACTGCTCGGACACCCGCGGCCGCAGCAATGCGCTCAAGTGCGGCGCGAGCGAGGTGAGGCAGCGCATGAAGATCGTCGGGAAATCCGGAATCTTGTTCGGCCCTTCCTTGACGTGCTCGAGATAGTTGAGCCCGAGGCAGATGACCTTGCCGGGCCGCGCGACCGGAAGCGCGAAGCGTATGTCGGCAAGCGGCACGCGCGCCGATGCCGGCGCGTTGCGCGCCCGATCGGCGACGCTCTTCAAATCGCCGTTCTCGCGCGCAAGCAATTCGCCGAGGTCGCCGGGAATCCTTGGATCGATCGCCTGCAGATCCACGACGTGGTCGCCCTCGACCACGCCAAGCCGCACGCTCGTCGCTCCTGCGAAGCCGACGAATTTCATGCGCCCCCGCCTGCGCCACGCATGGCGTCGGCGACGGCGGGCGGAATGGGTTGCGCCTTGATCTTCGCCGGATCGGTCGGATCGCGGCCCACCCAGACGCGGATTTCCTCGCCCTCGACGACGAGCGTGTCGCCCTTGAGGACGGCGTGATGCACCTCGAAGCTCGAAGTGCCGACCTTGGTGATGGACGATTCGATCGTCACGTCGTCACCGAAGCGCAGCGGCACCATGAAACGCGCGCGGGTATCGACCATCGGGAAGCCCGTGAACTTGTGGGCCTGAATGAGCTGGAACTTGTTAAGCCCGGTGCCGCGCTCCAACAGATGCGCCGTGCAGGCGTCGAACATCGTGAAGTAGCGCGGATAGAACACGATCCCGGCGGGGTCGCAGTCGCCCCATTCGATGCGGATCGGCCGTCGATTCGTCAGCACGTGCTGGTTTCCGCCGAAGTCAGCGCGGCGCCATACGCAGCGCCGCGTCGAGCCGGATGACCTCGCCGTTGAGGTAGCGGTTCTCGACGATGTGCTGCACGAGTGCTGCGTATTGCTCCGGCTTGCCCAGCGCCTTGGGGAACGGCAGCGACGCAGCGAGGCTCTTCTGCGCCTCCTCTGGCAAGCCTTGCAGCATGGGCGTGAGGAAGATGCCGGGCGCGATCGCGTTCACGCGGATGCCGAACTGCGCGAACTCGCGCGCCGCCGGCAGCGTCAGCGCCACCACACCGCCCTTGGAGGCGGAATAGGCGGCCTGGCCGATCTGTCCTTCATAGGCCGCCACCGATGCGGTGGAGATGATGACGCCGCGCTCACCATCCTCCATCGGGTCCAATGTGGTCATGTCGGCGGCGGCAAGGCGCAGCATGTTGAAGGTGCCGTTGAGGTTGACGGCGATCACCCGTTCGAAATCCGCGAGCGGCATGGGGCCGTCGCGGCCGATGATGCGCTTGGCGACGCCGATGCCGGCGCAGTTGACCAGGATGCGCGCAGCGCCGTGCTTATCGCGTGCCTCCTTGACCGCGGCGGCAGCGCCGTCGGCGCTGGTGACGTCGCAGCGAATGGCGATACCGCCGATGCGCTTGGCGACCGCTTGGGCGGCGTCGAGATTGACGTCGAGGACGGCGACCTTGGCGCCGGCGCTCGCGAGCTGTGCCGCGGTGGCGGCACCGAGGCCGGAACTGCCGCCGGTGACAAGCGCGGCGTGACCTTTGGGATTCATGGGATGCGCTTCCTTCAGGGTAGACGGGTTATCTTGCCTAGTTTTCGCGTTCGATCGCAATCACCATCGGCGGCAGCGGCTTTGCATAGAGCGTCTCGACCAGCGCCGCACGGTTCTTTAGCACCGCACGCTGGTTGATCGAGCCCTTGTCGGTGATCTCCCCGACGTCGATCGAAGGGGGCTCGGCCAGCAGCATCGCGCGCGCCAAGCGGTTGGAGCTGCCGGTGGCCGATTTGGCCAGCGAGCGCAGCAGCGCCTCCATCGTTCCGCGAACCTTCGCATCCTGCACGATCTCCACAGCGGACGCCTGGGCGGGAAGCGCGGTGAGCGACCGGCAACTATCCAGATCGGGAAATAACAGGGCGCCGACGGATTCGCGATCGAGGCCGGCGATCACCACGTCCTTCACGTAAGGGGCAAAGTGGTCGATGAACTTGGCGCGCAACGGTCCGACGCTCACCCAAGTTCCGGTGTTGAGCTTGAAGTCTTCCGTGACGCGGCCGTCGAACCAGAAACCCTTGCCGGCATCGTTCGGGTCGACGAACCTGACCGCGTCTCCCAACTTGTAAAAGCCCTCCTCGTCGAAGGCCTTGGCGGTTAGCTCCGGCGCCCGCCAGTAGCCCGGCGTGACACTCGGGCTTCTAACGCGCAGCTCGAGCTTACCCTCGTTCGGTACGAGCTTGATCTCGACCCCCTGCCCGGGAACGCCCAAATTGCCGGATCGCTCCTCGTGCCATAACAGCACCATGGCGAACGGGCCGGTCTCGGTGGCGCCGAAGCCGGCCGAAAACAGGACGCGCTCCCCGCGCGTCTCGACCGCAAGATCCTGCATGGCCTTCAGTTGATGCTGGGCAAGGCCGGCGCCGGCGGCGAATAGCACTTTGACATTGGAGAAGAATTTATCACGCAGCTCGCGATCGGCACGCAGGTGCGGGATCAGCGCGTCGTAGCCCTTGGGCACGTTGAAATACCAGTTCGGCGCCACGTCGCGCAGATTGCGCACCGTCGCCTCAATGCCGCCGGGCATCGGCTTTCCGTCGTCGATATAAAAGGAACCGCCGTTGTACAGCACGAGGCCGACGTTGTGATTGCCGCCCGCCGTGTGGTTCCACGGCGACCAGTCGAGCAGCACGGGCGGCTCGTCGGCGAAATAGGGAAAGCTGGACAGGATCATCGCCTGGTTCGAGCACAGCATGCGCTGGGTGTTGATCACGGCTTTGGGGTTGCCGGTCGAGCCGGAAGTGAAGAGGAACTTCGCGATCGTGTCGGGCCCGACCCGATCGTTGGCCGCATCGACCGCGGGGGTGGGCTTGGTCGCAAGGAATTGCGAAAACAGTGTCGCCGGCCTGCCCACCGGCGGATTGCGCGCGACGACGATTTCCACGTGCGGCGGCACCACCGCCTCGATCGCCTTGCTGAACGCGCCGCCGTCCGTGGCGAACACGAGGCCCGGAGTCAGGAGCTCGAAGATTGATCGCAGTTTGCCGAAATCGCTGGAGATCAGCGAATAGGCCGGCGAGATCGGCGAATACGGCACGCCGACGTATTGCGCGGCGAGGCCGAGCAGCGCGTGGTCCACGTCGTTGCCGGACAGAATTACGATTGGCCGTTCCGCCGAGAGACCGCGTTCAAGCAACGCGGTTGCGATAGCACGCGTCCGGCGTAGCGCCTCGCCGTAAGTCACCTTTCGCCAGACCCCACCCTCCCGATCGGCGAAGAGAACACGCTCCGGCGTCTGCGCCGCCCAGTGCTGCAGCCGCTCGGTGAGCTTGGTAGGATACGCGGCGAGCGGATGCGGCGAGCGAATGTAGGTTGCGCCGTCGGGACGACGCTCCACTATCACGTCGCGCGGCCCAAGGCGCACCGACCGCATCGGAACTTCTCCGGTATCGCCGACGGCGTCGCGCAATGGCCTCGACATTACGCCCGCCCCTTAGCTGCGCGCCGCTTTCGGCGCACGCTTCTCGAGAAAGTCTTTCAGCCGCTTCTTCGCTTCGTCGTCGCCCTGGGCGATCGCCGAGACTAGAGACTCCATCAACAAGCCGGTGGCCGGATCGGATTGGGCGATGCGCGGCAAGGCCTGAATCACGGCGAAATTCGTCATGGGTGCATTCTCGGCGATGCGGCGCGCGATCTGCAGACCGAGCTCGAGCCCTTTCCCGTTGTCGACGAGATACTGCGAGATGCCGAGGGCATGACCCTCTTCGGCGCTGTAGGTGCGGCCGGTCAGCATCATGTCCATCATGCGCGCGACGCCGATGAGGCGCGGAATGCGCACCGAGCCGCCGCCGCCGACGAAAATGCCGCGGGTGCCCTCCGGCAGCGCGTAATAGGCGGAACGCTCCGCGATGCGGATGTGGGTGCTGCAGGCGATCTCGAGGCCGCCCCCGACCACCGCTCCGTGCAGCACCGAGACGACGGGTACACGGCCGAACTCGATCTGATCGAAAATCCGGTGCCACATGCGCGAGTGTTCGATGCCCTCGACGACGCTCGTCTCCGCCAGTTCCGAAAGATCGAGACCGGCCGAGAAGTGGTCGCCTTCGGCATGCATCACGACGACTTTCACATCGGCCGGCAGCGAGCCGAAAAACGTCTGCAGCCCGAGAACGAGTGTGTCGTTGAGCGCATTGCGCTTGGCCGGGCGCGCGAGACGCAGAAGCGCGATGTCTCCCTCACGGCTGGCCGCGAGTGCTTCGGGCAGGTTGGCAGCGAATGCGGTCATGATCGATCTCGCCGCTGCACATAACGACGCCGGTCAGCCGCAATCAAGCGCTATCCCGTTTCGCTCCGCCGCTATTTGTAGAGCTTGTTCGCGAGTGCGATCAGCGCCTCTTGCTGCTCGGGACCTGCTGTGCCGAGGAGCTTGCTCCCGGCCATGGCGCGATGCGCCTCGTCGGTGCGCTCGATCACCCCCTGCACCACGGGGATGAGGCCGTGATTGGCATAGAGCAGCTGACTTTCGGTTTCGAGAAAATGATTGATGAACAAGCGCGCGGCGTTCGGATGCGGCGCGTTTTTCAGGATGCCGAGATCGATGCGGACGTAGGGGCAGCCTTCGGTGGGCACCACGAGCTTGACCGGAGCATCGCGATAGTTCGCTTCATCGGCGAAGCGCATCGGGATGTAGATCGGCTGCTCGCCGCGGGCAACGCGGCGTGCGTCGTTGTGCAAGTCGCGCCCCATGACGAGCTTCTGTTTGGCGAGGTTCTCATGGAACTCGCGCCCGAACGCCTCATAGGTGGCGGCAAACAGGATCTGACCGCCGCCGAGCGCGCGGACGTCGTCGGACAGTATTTTCCTCTTCCACTTGGGATCGAGGAGATCGCGCCAGCCGGTGGGCCGGTCCGCCGGCGCAACGAGATCGGTGTTCACCAGGATGCCGTAAGCCTGCACGTAGCCCGGGACGCGCGTGCCATTGGTCTCGAATTCCGGACGCAGCTTGGCGAGATTGGGGAGGCCGCCGTGCGGCTGCAGCGCGCCTTCCTGTTCCTGCCGGATCATGGTGGCGCGGCCGAGTTGCTCGACGTCGCCGAGAAACCTCCCCGCCGCCTGCTCGGCCCGCACCTGCTCGCGCAACTCGCTCGGCCGTAGCGCGATGACCTCCACCGCGATCCCGTACCTTTGCTCGAAGGTCTGCAGGATGGCGTCGAAGTAAGGCGCCCCGATCGCCGTATTGTAGATGACGAGCTTGCCCTCGGCCTTTGCCGCCGCCACCACTTTCGCCCAGTCGGCGCTGTCACCGGCGGCGACCGCCGGCACCCCGAGCAATAGGCCGCAAGCCAATGCAAGCCCCCTGATATTTGGCGTCATCCCTCGTCCTCGGCGGCTCTTACTCGGCCGGCCATGGCCGGGATTTGCACCGATGGATGGCTATCCCGTCAAGCGCCGCACGGCGCCTTACGCAGCGGCCGTCATGTTTTTGTGAGCACTAATGGAATCGGCCCCAGTCGTCCCGGGGTATAGGGTCGGTACCCTTTTACGTTCGGCTTCCGCATGCTTTGATGCCGGGTCTCGGCCCAAGACCCGCCAACATTGTTCCCGCGGCGGTTTCGCGGACATGGCCGAAAAGCCGGCGATAGACCGGCGCCACACCAACACACGTTTTCGAGGGAGAAACCATGAAACGCCAATTTCACGCTCCGACGCTTTGCGCCGCGGCTATGGTCGCAACTGCATTCGCCTTCGTGCCGGTGGATTCGTCCACCGCCGCGTGGGAGCCAACGCGGCCGGTGGAATTCATCGTGCCGGCGGGCACCGGAGGCGGCGCCGACCAGATGGCCCGTGTCGTTCAAGGCATCGTCGGTAAGCACAATCTGATGAAGCAGCCGCTGGTAGTCATCAACAAGGCGGGCGGCGCCGGCGGCGAAGGCTTTCTCGACGTGAAGGGCTCGCGCGGCAACCCGCACAAGCTGGTCATCACACTCTCCAACCTGTTCACCACACCGCTCGGCACCGGCATCCCATTCACCTGGAAGGATATGACCCCGGTGGCGATGCTGGCACTCGACGAGTTCGTGCTCTGGGTCAACGCCGAGAAGCCCTACAAGTCGGTGAAGGAGTATATCGACGCAGTGAAGGCGGCACCGCCCGGTCAGTTCAAGATGGGCGGCACCGGCTCGAAGCAGGAAGATCAGATCATCACGGTCGCAATCGAAAAAGCCACCGGCGGCAAGTTCACCTACATCCCGTTCCGCGGCGGTGGCGAAGTGGCGGTGCAGCTCGTGGGCAACCACGTCGACTCCACGGTCAACAACCCGATCGAGGCGGTATCGCAGTGGCGCGGTGGCAAAGTTCGTCCGCTGTGCGTGTTCGACGCCCAGTCCCTGCCCTACAAGGACAAGATCGCAGGCGACATGGCGTGGAGCGACATACCGACCTGCAAGTCGCAAGGTCTCGACACGGTGTACCTGATGCTGCGCGGGATCTTCATGCCGCCCGGCGTATCCAAGGAACAAGTGGATTTCTATGTCGACCTGTTCCGCAAGGTGCGCGAAACGCCGGAGTGGAAGCAACTGATGAACGACGGCGCTTTCAATACAACCTTCATGACCGGCGACGAGTACACCAAGTGGGTGGACAACGAGGAAAAGCGACATCAGGCGCTGATGAAAGAGGCGGGCTTCCTCGCGACGGCTAACTGATCGCGGCCATCTGACCACCGCCGACGGCTTCCTGCCGTCGGCGGTTGTGCGCGAACTTGTCCGGGGGAATCATGCAGGAACACCAAGCATCGGCCGGCAAAGGGCCGTCACACCGATCGGTCGAAATTGGTGTCGCGCTTTTCACGGCGGCGTTGGGCACGCTCGTAATTCTTGGAAGCCTGCGAGCCGGCATCAACTGGGGCGTGGAAGGACCGCGCGCGGGATTCTTTCCGTTCTATATCGGCCTGTTCATCGTGATCGCGAGCGCCGTGAACCTCGTCCAGGTCTATTTCAGTGTGCCGCGAAACAAGCTCTTCGCCGAGTGGGGCCAGCTACGCAAGGTGCTGTCGGTAGTGATCCCGACGACCATCTACGTCGCGCTCGTCCCGTTCATTGGGATCTACGTCTCCTCGTTCCTTCTGATCGCCGTGTTCATGAAATGGCTCGGGCGCTACGGCTGGGGGCTTACGTTCGCCATCGCAATTGGCGTACCGGCCATCTTTTTTGTGCTGTTCGAGAAGTGGTTCCTCATCCCGCTCCCCAAGGGTCCGGTCGAGGACATCTTTTTCTGACGGCCGGAAACAGAAGCATAGGTACCAACACCGCGAAGCAGGGTCGCAAGAATGGAAGAGATCTCTAATCTATTTCAGGGCTTCGGCACCGTGCTGCAGCCGTTCAACATCATGGTGATGGTGATCGGCATCCTGCTCGGCGTCGTCATCGGCGTGCTGCCCGGCCTTGGCGGCGCCAACGGCGTTGCGATCCTCCTGCCCATCACGTTCTCCATGTCGCCGACCTCGGCGATCATCATGCTGTCCTGCATCTACTGGGGCGCGTTGTTCGGCGGCGCCATCACCTCGATCCTGTTCAACATTCCGGGCGAGCCATGGTCGGTGGCGACCACTTTCGACGGTCATCCCATGGCGCAACAGGGCAAGGCGGGCGAGGCGCTGACGGCGGCGTTCACCTCTTCCTTTATCGGCGCCCTGTTCGCGGTGATCATGATCACACTGATCGCGCCTTTGGTGGCGCGCTTCGCGCTGCAGTTCGGGCCGGCGGAGAAGTTCTCGGTCTATTTCCTCGCCTTCTGCAGTTTCGTCGGCATGAGCAAAGAGCCGCCATCCAAGACCGTCGTCTCCATGATGATCGGCTTCGCGCTCGCCGCCGTCGGCCTCGACCAGATGACTGGTCAGCTTCGTCTCACCTTCGGATTCACCGAGCTCCTCACCGGCTTCGACTTCTTGATCGCGGTGATCGGCCTGTTCGGCATCGGTGAGATTCTTCTGACGATGGAGGAAGGGCTGAACTTCCGCGGCCGTACCGCCAAGATCAATCCCAAGGTGGTGCTGCAGACCTGGGTGGAGATGCTCCAGTATAGATGGACGTTGTTGCGCTCGTGCCTGATCGGCTGCTGGCTCGGCGTCACGCCGGCCGGCGCCACGCCGGCATCGTTCATGAGCTACGGCATCGCCAAGCGAGTCTCCCGGCGCGGAAAGAACTTCGGCAACGGCGAGATCGAGGGCGTGGTGGCGCCGGAAACCGCGGCGCACGCCGCCGGCACCTCGGCGCTCTTGCCGATGCTGGCACTCGGCGTGCCGGGATCGCCGACCGCCGCGGTGCTGCTCGGCGGTCTCTTGATCTGGGGCTTGCAGCCCGGACCGCTCCTGTTCGTCGAGCAGAAGGAATTCGTCTGGGGCCTGATCGCCAGCATGTACGTGGGCAACGTGGTCGGACTGATCATCGTGCTCACCTGCGTGCCGCTGTTCGCCGCGATCCTGCGCATTCCGTTCGGCATCATCGCGCCGGTGATCCTAGTGCTGTGCGCGATCGGCGCCTACACCGTGCACAATTCGGTATTCGACGTGGTGATGATGCTGGTGTTCGGGGTGGTCGGATACGTTCTCAAGAAATGCAATTATCCGCTCGCCCCGCTGGTGCTCGCGATCGTGCTCGGCGACAAAGCGGAGGAAGCCTTTCGCCAGTCGCTGCTAGGATCGCAGGGCTCGCTCGGGATCTTCTTCTCGAACAAGCTCGTCGGCACCATCATGGTGCTCGGCCTGATCGCGCTGTTCTGGCCGATCCTGCAGACGGCCTGGACGCGGACGCGGGCGGCATTCGCGGGCTGATGATCTCAACTCCACCTGCGGGGCCCGATATCGTATAAGGAATTATGTATGCCAGGCCTCCTTAGAAGGCCGGCGTTCGGGACCGTCATGACCGACCTTTCCATTGGCAGTCGCAGGGCCGAGGCCACCGCGCGTCTTGTGGTCGCGCCGCTCGAGGACGTCTCCACCTTCAAGGATCGCGCCTACACCGCGCTGAAAGAGGTGATCGTCTCGCTCGGGGTCTACGACCGGCCGAGCGAGGTGCGCCTCGACGAGCGCCGGCTCGCCCAGGATCTCGGCATCAGCCGCACGCCGGTGCGCGAGGCGCTGGCCCAGCTCGAGAGTGAAGGCTTCGTGCGCTCGGTACCGCGCCGCGGCGTCTACGTGGTGCGCAAGACCAAGCATGAGGTGATCGAGCTCATCACCGCATGGGCGGCGCTGGAGAGCATGGCGGCGCGGCTCATCACCCTTTCCGCCGCCGACGACGAAATCGCGGCGCTGCGCCGGATGTTCGCTATCTTCGAGGACGGCAAGCTGCATGCCAAGCTCGACGAGTATTCTGAGGTCAACATCGAGTTCCACCAGGCGATCATCCGCATGAGCCGCAACGGCGTGCTCATTGACCTCGCCGAGAACCTGTTCACCCACATGCGCATGATCCGGCGCAAGACCATCGGCGAAGAAGACCGCGCCGACCGCTCGATCCGCGACCATATGAATATCATCGAGGCGCTGGAGCGGCGCGACACCGCGCGCGCCGAGGAGCTGGTGCGTATGCACGCGCTCGGCCTTGCCGAACACGTGGCGCGCCACGCCGACTATCTGGACTGATTCAATTTGGAGAAGCGTCATGGCTGAAGCAGCAGTGAAGGCGCCGGCACATAGCCGCGATGCAAATGCAGGCGAAGCAGGGCGGGAGCTGACGGACGGTTTTCACCTCGTCATCGATGCGCTCAAGCTCAACGGCCTCAACACGATCTACGGCGTGCCCGGCATCCCGATCACGGACTTCGGCCGCATGGCGCAGGCCGCTGGCATCCGTGTCCTCTCATTCCGCCACGAGCAGAACGCCGGGTATGCAGCGTCGATCGCAGGCTTTTTGACTAAGAAACCCGGCGTCTGCCTCACGGTGTCCGCGCCGGGCTTTCTCAATGGTCTGACCGCGCTTGCCCACGCCACCACCAACTGCTTCCCCATGATCCTGATCTCGGGCTCATCCGAGCGCGAGATCGTCGACCTGCAGCAGGGCGACTACGAGGAGATGGACCAGCTCGCCATCGCCAAGCCGCTCTGCAAGGCGGCATTCCGCGTCCTGCATGCCCAGGACATCGGCATCGGATTTGCGCGCGCGATCCGCGCGGCAGTGTCGGGACGTCCGGGCGGCGTCTATCTCGATCTGCCGGCCAAGTTGTTCGGCCAGGTGATGGACGCCGAGGCGGGCCGGAAATCGCTCGTCAAGGTGATCGACGCGGCGCCCGCGCAAATTCCGGCTCCAGACGCGGTCAAGCGCGCACTCGATGTGCTGAAAAGCGCCAAGCGCCCGCTGATTATCCTCGGCAAGGGCGCGGCCTATGCGCAGGCCGACGATACGATTCGCGAGTTCGTCGAAAAGAGCGGCGTTCCGTTCCTGCCGATGAGCATGGGCAAGGGCCTGCTGCCTGACACCCATCCGCAGTGTGCGGGCGCTGCCCGCTCGACGGTGCTGAAGGAATCCGACGTGGTGATGCTGATCGGTGCCCGCCTCAACTGGCTGCTGTCGCATGGCAAGGGCAAGACCTGGGGCGAAGCACCGAAGAAGTTCATCCAGATCGACATCGAGCCTAAGGAGATGGACTCCAACGTCGAGATTGCCGCTCCGGTCGTCGGCGACATCGGCTCCTGCGTGTCGGCACTGCTCGAGGGCATTGGCGGCAACTGGCCGGCGCCGCCGGCCGACTGGACCAGTGCTGTCAGCAAGAAGCGCGAAGAGAATGTCTCCAAGATGGCGCCGCGGCTAATGAACAACAACTCGCCGATGGATTACCACGGCGCGCTCGGTGTCCTGCGCACCATCATCAAGGAGCGACCGGACGCAATTCTGGTCAACGAAGGCGCCAACACGCTCGATCTCGCGCGCGGCATCATCGACATGTATCAGCCGCGCAAGCGTCTCGACGTCGGCACCTGGGGCATCATGGGCATCGGCATGGGCTACGCGATCGCGGCGGCTATCGAGACCGGCAAGCCCGTGCTCGCGGTCGAAGGCGACTCGGCTTTCGGCTTCTCTGGCATGGAGGTCGAGACCATCTGCCGCTACAAGCTGCCGGTCTGCATCGTCATTTTTAACAACGACGGCATCTATCGCGGCACCGACGTCAATTCTGTGAGCTCCGATCCTGCGCCGACCGTCTTCGTCAAAGGCTCGCGCTACGACAAGATGATCGAGGCCTTCGGCGGCGTCGGCGTCAATGCGACGAGCCCCGACGAGTTGAAGCGTGCCGTCAATGCCGCGATGGATTCCGGCAAGCCGACCCTCATCAACGCGGTGCTCGACCCGGCGGCCGGCAGCGAGAGCGGCCGCATCGGCAATCTCAACCCGCAAAGCGTACTTCGCAAGAAATAGACTTGAGGAGAGACGACGATGGCGACGAAGAAAAGCAAGAAGGCCAAGTCCCTGGCCGCTTCCAAAACGGTGAAGCTTAAATCGAAAAAATCGGCGGCGAAGGCGTCGGCCCGGCCGAAGCCGTCGATGAAGCCGTTCGGCCAGGCGGGCAAGGCGCTCGAGGGCGTGAAGATCCTCGACTTCACCCACGTGCAGTCGGGCCCAACCTGCACCCAGTTGCTCGGCTACATGGGCGCTGACGTGATCAAGATCGAGCGGCCGGGGGTCGGCGACATCACGCGCGGGCAATTGCGCGACGTGAAGGGCGCCGACAGCCTCTACTTCACCATGCTCAACGGCAACAAGCGCTCAATCACCATCGATTCCAAGCATCCCAAGGGTAAGGAGATCATCGAGCGCCTGATCAAGCATTGCGACGTGCTGGTGGAGAACTTCGCGCCCGGCGCGCTCGATCGCATGGGCTTTACCTGGGAGCACATCCACAAGCTCAACCCGCGCATGATCGTGGCCTCGGTCAAGGGCTTCGGTCCCGGGCCCTACGAAGACTGCAAGGTCTATGAGAACGTGGCGCAATGCGCGGGCGGGGCCGCATCGACAACTGGTTTTCGTGAAGGTCCGCCACTCGTCACCGGCGCCCAGATCGGCGATTCCGGCACCGGGCTGCACCTCGCCTTCGGCATCGTCGCGGCGCTTTACCAGCGCATGCGCACCGGCCGCGGCCAGAAGGTGCTCGCCGCCATGCAGGACGGCGTGCTCAACCTCGCCCGCGTCAAGCTGCGCGATCAGCAGCGCCTCGCCCACGGTCCGCTTAGCGAATACCGCCAGTACGGCGAGGGCATCCCATTCGGCAAGGCGGTGCCGCGCTCCGGCAACGACTCCGGCGGCGGCCAGCCCGGCTGGATCCTCAAGTGCAAAGGCTGGGAGAGCGATCCCGACGCCTACATCTATTTCATCACCCAGGCGCCGGTGTGGGGCGAGATCTGTGACCTGATCGGCAGGCCGGAGTGGAAGACCGACCCGGACTACGCGACACCGCCGTCGCGGCTGCCGCGGCTCGGCCAAATCTTCGCGACGATCGAAGAGTGGACCAAGAGCAAGACCAAGTTCGAGGTGATGGAAATCTGCAACGCCGTCGACATTCCGGTGGGTCCGATCCTCTCCATGAAGGAGATCGCCGAAGAACCGTCGCTGCGCCAGACCGGCACCGTGGTCGAGGTCGACCACCCGGTCCGCGGCAAGTATTTGACCGTCGGCAATCCGGTCAAGATGTCGGACTCGATCACTGAGGTGGAGCGCTCACCGCTGCTCGGCGAGCACAACGAGGAAGTCCTTCGTGTGCTTGGTTACGGCGACAAGGAGATCGCAGAAATCAAAAGCTCCAGCGCGATGGCCGCGCCGGAAAAAGGCGCGCGCGCCGAGGCGGCGTGACGCGGCGATAGCGGAAGCGGTTGGGGGCGGGAATGCGTATCGTGGTTCACGGCCAGCAGGCCTTCGGCAAGGCGGTGCTGGACGCACTTTTGAAGCGCGGCGAGAACGTGGTCGCCGCCTACGTGGCGCCGGAGAAGCCTGGACAGAAGGCCGACCCGCTGAAGGAGGCGGCGCTCGCGGCGAAGCTACCGGTGTATCAGCCGGCGTCGTACAAGAAGCCCGAGGTGTGGGAGGAGTTCCGCGCGCTCAAGCCAGACTTGCAGGTGATGGCGTTCGTCACGCTCATGGTGCCCGAGGAATTTCTTAACATCCCGACCAAGGGCTCGATCCAGTATCACCCTTCCCTGCTGCCCCGCTTCCGTGGCCCGAGCTCAATCAACTGGCCGATCATCAAGGGCGAGACGGAGACCGGGCTTTCGATCTTCTGGCCGGACAACGGGCTCGATACCGGCGACATCCTGCTGCAGAAAAAGACACCGATCGGTCCCGGCGACACATTGGGCTCGCTGTATTTCGACCGCCTTTTCCCCATGGGCGTCGAGGCCATGTGCGAGGCGATCGATCTGATCAAGGCGGGCAAGGCTCCTCGCATCAAGCAGAAGGAAGAGGACGCGACCTACGAAGGCTGGTGCGGGGCCGAGACCGCGCGCATCGACTGGGGCAAGCCGTGGGCGCAGATCCACAATCTCATCCGCGGCTGCAATCCGGCGCCGGGCGCGTGGACGACGCTCAACGGCGCCAAACTGCAGATCTTCGACACCACGCCCCTTCCGGCGCGCAACCCGAGCGGGATCGGCGGCAAGATGGGCGAAGTGGTCGCCACGGACGGGGAAAGCTTCACGGTCGTCTGCGCCGACGGCCGCATCAAGGCAACGCGGGTAAAGCCAGCGGACGGCGCCAAGGTCGGCGCCGGGGAATTCGCCGCCAGCGCCAACGTAAAAGCGGGCACGAGGTTCATCTGATGTCGAAATCCAGCGCCCAGGCGCGCACCACCGGCGCCTCGCAACACACCAACCCGAAGAGCGACATCGAGATCGCGCAGGCCGCGAAGAAGCGCCCGATCATGGAGATCGCACGCGAACGGCTCGGCATCGCGCCGGAGAACCTCGAGCCCTACGGCCACTACAAGGCCAAGGTGTCGATGGACTTCATCAAGACGCTGCAGGGCAAGCCCAACGGAAAGCTGATCCTGGTCTCGGCGATCACGCCGACGCCCGCCGGCGAGGGCAAGACCACCACCACGGTCGGCCTCACCGACGCGCTCAATCACATCGGCAAGAGGGCGATGCTGTGCCTGCGCGAACCGAGCCTCGGGCCGTCGTTCGGCATGAAAGGCGGCGCCGCCGGGGGCGGCTACGCGCAAGTCGTGCCGATGGAGGACATCAACCTCCATTTCACCGGCGACTTCCACGCCATCACCTCGGCGCATAATCTACTGTCGGCATTGATCGACAACCACATCTACTGGGGCAACGAGCTCGGCATCGATAGTCGCCGCGTCGCCTGGCGACGTGTCATGGACATGAACGACCGGGCGCTGCGCGAAATCGTCTGCTCGCTCGGCGGCGTCGCCAACGGCTTTCCGCGCGAGGCGGGATTCGACATCACGGTAGCCTCGGAAGTCATGGCGATCTTCTGCCTCGCCACTGACCTCGACGATCTCAAGGAGCGCCTCGGCAACGTCATCGTCGCCTATACGCGTGACCGCAAGCCCGTGCGCGCGCGCGACCTCAAGGCGCACGGCGCCATGACGGTGCTGCTCAAGGAGGCGCTCGCGCCGAACCTGGTGCAGACGCTGGAAGGCACGCCCGCCTTCATCCACGGCGGCCCGTTCGCCAACATCGCGCACGGCTGCAACTCGGTGCTCGCCACCACCACGGCGCTCAAGCTCGCCGATTACGTTGTGACCGAGGCCGGCTTCGGCGCCGACCTCGGCGGCGAGAAGTTCTTCGATATCAAGTGCCGGAAGACCGGCCTCAATCCCGATTGCGTGGTGCTCGTCGCCACGATCCGCGCGCTGAAGATGCACGGCGGCGTGAAGAAAGAAGACCTCAAGAACGAGAATCTCAAGGCCCTTGAGGCGGGCCTCGCCAACCTGCAGCGCCATGTGGAGAACGTGCGCAAGTTCGGCGTGGTGCCGATCGTCTCCATCAACCGCTTCAGCGCCGACACCGCGGCCGAGATCGAGCTCGTCAAGAACGCCTGCGCCCGGCTCGGGGTCGAGGCGCTGATGGCCGACCATTGGGCCGAAGGCGGCGCCGGCGCCGCGGACGTGGCGCGCGCCGTGGTCAAGATCGCGGACTCGGGCTCGAGCAAGCTCAAGCTGCTCTACCCCGACGACATGCCGCTGATCGAGAAGATCCGCACCATCGCCAAGGAAATCTACCGCGCCAAGGACATCGACGTGCACCAGCCGGTGCGCGAGCAGCTCGCGGCCTTCGAGAAGATGGGATACGGTAAATTGCCGATCTGTATCGCCAAGACGCAATACAGCTTCACCACCAACGGCGACCTCAAGGGCGCGCCGAACGACCACATCGTCAACGTGCGCGAGGTGCGGCTGTCGGCGGGCGCCGAGTTCGTGGTGGCGATCTGCGGAGAAATCATGACCATGCCGGGATTGCCGCGGGTGCCGGCGGCGGACTTCATCGACGTGACGGCCGACGGCCGTATCGCCGGCCTGTTCTAGTCGTCGAGCTTCGCCGCGACGCGGCGCGCCTCCGTCACCAGTGCGGCGTTTAACGGCGTCATCGGTTCGCGCCGAGGCACCACCAGGCCGATGGTGTGCACCGCCTCCGGCTCGACGATGGGTATGGCGCGGATCTTCGCCGTGAGCCCGAGGGTCTCCGCGAGCTTCGACGGCATCACGCTCGCCCAGCGGCCGGTGCGCACGTGGGCGAACAGCACGATCATGGAGTTGGATTCCAGCGTCGGCTGCGGATCGCCGCCGGCCGAGCGCAACAGTTGCTCGATGATGCGCCGGTTCTGCATATCGGGCGTGAGCAGACAGAGGGGGACCTCGGCGACTTCCGCCCAGGTGACCTTGTCGCGGTTACCGAGCGGCGCATCGATTGCGGTGATCAGCTGGTAGCGCTCCTGGTAGAGCGGCACGGCGGTGACGCGGCCGAGCGGCTCGTTGTCGAGATAGGTGATGCCGGCATCGACCTCGAGGTTTTCCAAGAGCGCCAGCGTCTCGATCGAGGTGCGCGAGAGAATAGTGAAGCGCACGTCGGGATGCTTGGCGCGATAGGGCGTGGTGATCGCCGCCACCATGGTGAGCGCGGTCGGGATCGCGGCGATGCGCAGGCGCCCGCTGAGGCCATGCTTCAGCGTCTTGATTTCCTGGCGCATGGCGCGCGCGTCGCCGACGATGCGGCGCGCCCAATCGAGCGTGCGCTCGCCCTCGTGGGTGAGCCCGATGAAGCGCGAGCCGCGCTGCACCAGCAAGACGCCGAGGGTGGCCTCGAGCTGCTTGATGCCGGCCGACAGCGTTGGCTGCGACACGCCGCAAGCGTCAGCGGCGCGGCCGAAATGCTGCTCGCGGGCAAGCGCCAGAAGGTATTCGAGCTTATCGATCATGGGCAGGAATGGCTTTTTCTATCAGATTTATGGGTTTTGACCCATATCGATAGATAATCCCTATCAAGGGATAAAGGAAAGCCCATTGTTCCTGTGGATATCGGGCCCCAATGCTCCGGCCATGGCGACAGCAGGCATCACCGATTCCGCCGAAGCTCGCCGGCCGCCACGAGCGGGCAACCGGCGCCCGCGGCGCACGCCCAAGGGGCGGCAGGTCGAGCCGCAGGCCCTCGCTGAAATCCGCGCACTGCTCAGCGAGCGGCCGCGGCGGCGCGATCTCCTGATCGAGCATCTTCACCTGATCCAAGACCGCTACGGCCACATCGCGGCCGCGCATCTCGCGGCGCTCGCGCAAGAGATGAAGCTTGCGCTCGCCGAGGTCTACGAGGTCGCCACCTTCTACGCCCACTTCGACGTGGTGAAGGAAGGCGAAGCCCCGCCCCCGCCGGTCACCATCCGCGTTTGCGAACTCGCTGTCGTGCGCCATGGCCGGCAGCGAACAACTGCTGCAAGAACTTTCGCGCGCCGCGCCCGGCGTGCGCGTGGTGCGCGCGCCGTGCATGGGCGCCTGCGATCGCGCTCCGGTCGCCGCCGTCGGCCACGTGCAGGTGCACGGCGCGACGACGCGAGGCCGTCGCCGTCGCGGCGAATCGCGGCGCTCATGCCCATGCCTATCCGACGCCCGCGATCTCGCCGCCTACCAGCGCGACGGCGGCTACCGCCTGCTCGCCGATTGCCTCTCGGGCAAGCGCACGCGCGACGACATCATCAAGATCGTGAGCGATGCGGGCCTGCGCGGACTCGGCGGCGCTGGATTTCCCACCGGACGCAAATGGTCGCTGGTGCGCGCGGAGCCCGCGCCGCGCCTGATGGCGGTGAACGCCGACGAAGGCGAGCCCGGCACCTTCAAGGACCGTCACTATCTCGAACAGGACCCGCACCGCTTCTTGGAAGGCATGCTGATCGCCGCCTGGGTCGTGGAAGCCGCCGACATCTACATTTATCTGCGCGACGAATATCCCGAGATCCGCCTGTTGCTCGAACGCGAGATCGCTGCCCTGGAAAAGGCCGGCCTCGCGCCCCACGCCAAGCTGCATTTGCGCCGCGGTGCTGGCGCCTACATCTGCGGCGAAGAGTCGGCGATGATCGAGTCGATCGAAGGCAAGCGCGGGCTGCCGCGCCACCGCCCGCCGTACGTAGCGCAAGTCGGATTGTTCGGCCGGCCGACGCTCGAGCAGAACGTCGAGACGCTCTACTGGGTGCGCGACATCGTCGAGCGCGGCGTCGAGTGGTTCACGAGCCAAGGCCGCAACGGCTCGAAGGGCTTTCGCTCGTATTCGGTCTCGGGCCGCGTGCGCGAGCCGGGCGTCAAGCTCGCGCCCGCCGGCATCACCGCGCATGAGCTGATCGACGAGTTCTGCGGCGGCATGCAGCCCGGCCACACGTTCAAGGGCTATCTCCCCGGCGGCGCCTCGGGCGGAATTCTGCCCGCCTCCATGGCCAATCTGCCGCTCGATTTCGGCAAGCTCGAGCCGCACGGCTGCTTCGTCGGCTCGCACGCCGTCGTCATCCTGTCCGACCAGGACGACATGAAGGCCGTGGCACTCAACCTCATGCGCTTCTTCGAGGACGAGTCGTGCGGGCAATGCACGCCCTGCCGCGTCGGCACCGAGAAGGCGGTGAAGCTCATGGCGAACGGCCCATGGGACGAGGCGCTGTTGAACGAGCTGTCGGCCGCCATGCGCGACGCCTCGATCTGCGGCCTCGGCCAGGCGGCGGCGAACCCGCTCACGTCCGTGTTCAAATATTTCCGCGACGAACTGACCAAGCCGCTGGGGCACTGGTGAACCATGGCGACCAACGGACACGATAAGCCAGCGCAGCCAATGGGTTATGACCACGATCACAAGGGTGCCGTGGTCGGCGACGCCAAGAACGAGGGCCGCGTGAACGTGGTGCATGCGCCGGTGGGCGCGCCGAAAGGCAACGGCAAGCTCGTGAAATATTTTCTCGACGGCCAGGAGGTCGAAGCGCCGGCCGACGAGACGATCTTCCGCACGGCGCGCCGTTACGGCATCAAGCTCCCACATCTCTGCTACCTGCCGAAGCCGGGCTACCGGCCGGACGGCAACTGCCGCGTCTGCATGGTCGAGGTCGAGGGCGAGCGGCGTGCTCGCCGCGAGCTGCATCCGCACGCCCGCCGGGCATGAAGGTGAAGACCGCGTCCGAGCGCGCGACAAGCGCGCGCGCAAGCATGGTGTTCGAGCTCCTGCTCGCCGACCAGCCCGACCGCGAGCCGCGGCGCACGATCCGCAATCCGAAGTTCTGGGAATGGACCGACCGCGTCGGGCGTCGCCGCCAGCCGCTTCCCCGGCGGCGCACGAGTGCCCGCAGCCCGACCGCAGCCACCCGGCGATGGCGGTCAATCTCGACGCCTGCATCCACTGCAATCTCTGCGTCCGCGCCTGCCGCGAGGTGCAGGTCAACGACGTGATCGGCATGGCCGGCCGCGGCCACCGCGAGAAGATCGTCTTCGACTTCGACGACCCCATGGGCGCCTCCACCTGCGTCGCCTGCGGCGAGTGCGTGCAGGCCTGCCCCACCGGCGCGCTGATGCCGTCCTCGCTGGTCGACGCGAAAAACGTGCGCACGGAATTTCCCGACCGCAAGGTCGACAGCGTCTGCCCCTATTGCGGCGTCGGCTGCCAGCTCACCTACAAGATCAAGGACGACAAGACTCGATCTCGGTCGAGCGGCCGCGACGGGCCGGCGAACGAGAACCGCCTGTGCGTCAAAGGTCGCTTCGGCTTCGACTACGTGCACAATCCCGAGCGCCTCACCCGGCCGATGATCCGCAAGGAAGGCGTGCCGAAAATCCCGCACGAGGTCATCGATCCAGCGCGCCCGTCGACACACTTCCGCGCCGGCGACGTGGGACGAGGCGCTGGCCGCCGCGGCCGGCGGCCTGAAGAAGATCCGCGACACGCACGGATCGGAGGCGCTCGCCGGTTTCGGCTCGGCCAAGGGCTCGAACGAAGAGGCCTATCTCTTCCAGAAGCTCGTGCGCACCGGCTTCGGCACCAACAACGTCGACCACTGCACGCGGCTCTGCCACGCCTCTCGGTGGCGGCGCTGATGGAAGGCCTCGGCTCGGCGGCCGTGACCGCGCCGTTCACCGAGTGCAAGGATTCCGACGTCATCATCGTGATCGGCGCCAACCCCACGGAGAACCATCCGGTCGCCGCCACCTACTTCAAGCAGGCGGCCAAGCGCGGCGCCAAGCTCATCGTCATGGACCCGCGCGGCCAGGCGCTGAAGCGCCACGCCACGCACATGCTGGAGTTCAAGCCCGCCACCGACGTCGCCATGCTGAACGCCTGCTCAACGTCATCATCAGCGAGGAGCTCTACGACCGGCAGTACGTGCAGCCTTCACCGACGGCTTCGAGGCGCTGGCCGCAGCACGTCGAAGGAATTCACGCCGGAGAAGATGGCGCCGATCTGCGGCATCCCCGCCGACCGGCTGCGCGACGTGGCGCGCATCTACGCGCGGGCCGAGCGCGCCATCATCTTCTGGGGCATGGGCATCTCGCAGCACATCAACGGCACCGACA
This sequence comes from uncultured Alphaproteobacteria bacterium, assembly GCA_963792635.1. Classification (GTDB taxonomy): domain Bacteria; phylum Pseudomonadota; class Alphaproteobacteria; order Rhizobiales; family Xanthobacteraceae; genus DATNNN01. The sequence goes on along the minus strand of CAWBWX010000001.1, from coordinate 864,116 downwards.
ACGCCCGCTGCCTGATCGCCCTCGCCTTGATCACCGGCCACGTCGGCCGGCCCGGTACGGGGCTGCATCCGCTGCGCGGCCAGAACAACGTGCAGGGCGCCTCCGACGCCGGCCTCATCCCCATGGTCTTCCCCGACTACAAGTCGGTGGAGAACGCCGGAGACGCGCGCTCAATACGAAAGCGCCTGGGACACGAAGCTCGATCCCAAGCGCGGGCTCACCGTGGTCGAGATCATGGACGCGATCCACGCCGACGTGATCAAGGGCATGTACATCATGGGCGAGAACCCGGCGATGTCGGACCCCGACGCGCAACCACGCGCGCGTGGCGCTGGCGCATCTCGAGCATCTCGTGGTGCAGGACCTCTTCCTCACCGAGACCGCGTTCTACGCCGACGTGGTGCTGCCGGCCTCGGCGTGGCCGGAGAAGAACGGCACCGTCACCAACACCAACCGCCAGGTGCAGATGGGCCGCCAGGCGCTGCCGCTGCCGGGCGAGGCCAAGGTCGACTGGTGGATCATCCAGGAGATCGCGCGGCGCATGGGACTCGGCTGGAACTACAAGCACCCGCAGCGAGATCTACACCGAAATGGCGTCGATGATGCCGTCGCTGGAGAACATCTCCTGGAACCGCATCGAGAACGAAAACGCCGTCACCTATCCGGCGTCGGCGCCGGACAAGCCCGGCGTCGACATCGTCTTCGGCGACGGCTTCCCGCGCGCCGGGCGGCGTCGGCAAGCTCGTGGCGGCGAAGCTCACCCCGCCAGACGAGCAGCCGGACGCGGAATATCCGATGATCCTGACGACCGGCCGCCAGCTCGAGCATTGGCACACCGGCGCCATGACCCGGCGCGCCTCCACGCTCGACGCGCTCGAGCCCGCGGCGGTCGCGTCGCTGTCACGCGGCGACATCGCGCGCGCTCGGCATCAAGCCCGGCGATATGGTGCGCGTGTTGACCCGGCGCGGCGCGATCGAGCTCGCCACGCGCCAGGACGACGCGGTGCCCGACGGCGTGATCTTCATCCCCTTCGCCTTCGTCGAGGCGGCGGCGAACATTCTCACCAACCCGGCGCTCGATCCGCTCGGCAAGATTCCCGAGTTCAAGTTCTGCGCCGCGCGGGTGGAGAAGACGGCGAGCCTGCAGGCGGCGGAGTAGCGCTCGACCCTTGTCATTCCGGGGCGCGCCGGAGAGCGCGAACCCGGAATCCATAACCCCGGTCTGCATTGAGCGCAGGGACTATGGATTCCGGAGCTCGCTCGCTGCGCTCGCGCCCCGGAATGACAGGGAGGTGTGCCCTCACCCCGCCCCGCCGTCGCCGACGAGCTTGGCGGCCGCGATGCCGGCGAGCGCCGCCGCCTCGTCGTTATCGGAGGTGTCGCCGGACACGCCGACCGCGCCCACCACGGCGCCGGCGGCATTCTTGACCAGCACGCCGCCGGGCACCGGGATCAGCGTCCCCACCGCCTGCGTCGCCGCCGCGATAAAGTGCGGCCGCTCCAGCGCCATCTTGTTGATGGCCCGCGAGCCGAGTCCGAAGGCGAGCGAACCATGCGCCTTGCCGTGGGCGATCTCGAAGCGCTTGAGGCTGGTGCCGTCCTCGGCGGCATAAGCCTTCAGCGCGCCGCGGGCGTCGAGCACGGCGACGCCGAGCGGCTTCATGCTTTTGGCGCGGGCGTGGGCGAGCGCTTCTCTGACAATGGTGTCGGCGGCGGCGAGCGTGAGATCGGTCATCGGCGTTCCCCCTCTGCGATGCCGCGCATTGTGCCCGTACCGACGAGCGATTCAAGGCGCGCGGTTTGCCGCCAAACTCATCGCCAGCACGCGGGCGACGTGGATCGCCTCGCGGCCGGCGCCGTCCCTGATCTGCTGGCGGCAGGAGGTGCCGTCGGCGACCACCAGCGTGTCCGGCGCGGCATCGCGCACCGCCGGCAAGAGCGAAAGCTCGCCCATCTTGAGCGACACGTCGATGGTGTCGGCGCCGTAACCGAAGGCGCCGGCCATGCCGCAGCAGCTCGATTCCACGGTCTCCACTTCCAAATCGGGAATGAGCGCGAGCACTTGCTGCACCGAAGTCAGCGCGGCGAACGCCTTCTGGTGGCAGTGGCCATGCAAGAGCGCGCGCTTGCCGATCGCGCCGAGGGGCAGCTTGAGGCGGCCCGCCTTGCTCTCGCGCGCGAGAAATTCTTCCAGCAGGAAAGTGTGTTGCGCGAGTGCATCGGCCTCCTTGCTCTTGATGAGTGCCGGGATCTCGTCGCGGAAACCGAGCAGGCAGCTCGGCTCCAGCCCGACGACGGGCACGCCGCGCGCGGCGAACGGCGTGAGCGCGGCGAGCGAGCGTTCGGCTTCCCTGCGCGCCTCGTCCACCTGGCCCACCGAAAGAAACGTGCGTCCGCAGCAGAGCGGTCGGCCGCCATCCACGGGCTTTACCGCGTGCACGCGATAGCCGGCGGCAGCGAGGACCGCCGTCGCCGCGTCGAGATTCTCGCGTTCGAAGTAGCGGTTGAAGGTGTCGGCGAAGAGTACGACCTCGGGACCCGCCGCGGGACCCGCCGGCCCGTTGGCGCGAAAGACGTCGCCGTGCCACCGCGGCAGCGGCCGCCGCGCGCTGAAGCCGGTGAATAGCTCGGAAAGTTTCGCCGCACCGGGGACGGTGTCGCGCAGGTTCAGCAGCCACGCCGCTTTCGCCGCGTACGGCGCATAGCGCGGCAGGTACCCTACCAGGCGGTCGTGCAGCGAAAGCCCGTGCTTAGCCGCGCGCGCCGCCTGCACCTCGATCTTCATGCGAGCCATGTCGACGCCGGTGGGGCACTCGCGGCGGCAGCCCTTGCACGAGACGCAGAGCTTGAGGGTCTCGGCCATCTCGTCCGACGTGAGCGCGTCGGGCCCGAGCTGGCCGGTGATGGCGAGGCGCAGCGAATTGGCGCGCCCGCGCGTCACGTCGCGCTCCTCGCCGGTGACGCGGTAGCTCGGACACATGACGCCGCCGACGGATTTGCGGCAGGCGCCGTTGTTGTTGCACATCTCGACCGCGCCCTGGAATCCGCCGCCGGTGCCACTGTAGGCGGACCAGTCGAGGCGGGTCGCGATCTCCTCGCCGCGGTAGCCGGGGCCGTAGCGGAAGTAATTGCGGTCGTCGAACTTGGGCGCACGCACGATGCGGCCGGGGTTGAACAGGCCCTGCGGATCGAAGCGGTCCTTCACCTCCGCGAAGGCGCCGACCAGGCGGTCACCGAACATCGGCAAGTGGAATTCCGAGCGCACGATGCCGTCGCCGTGCTCGCCGGAATGCGAGCCCTTGTACGCGCGCACCATGGTGAAGGCCTCCTCGGCGATGGCGCGCATGGCGTGCACGTCCTTGTCGAGGCGCAGGTTCAAGACCGGCCGCACATGCAGGCAGCCGAGTGCGGCGTGCGCGTACCAGGTGCCGCGGGTGCCGTGCTTCTCGAAGATTTGCGTGAGCCGGTCGGTGTATTCGGCGAGATGCTCCAGCGGCACGGCGCAGTCCTCGACGAAGGAAACGGGCTTGCCCTCCTCCTTCATCGACATCATGACGTTGAGGCCCGAGGCGCGCAGGTCCGCGATCGCCGTCTGCAGCGCCGGGTCGGCCACTTCGACGACGCCGCCTTGCTTCGGGCCGGACTTGTCCCAGGTGAAGCCGAGGTCGCCCATGAGCGCCTCGAGGCGCTTCACCCGGCGCACGTTCTCCTGCCAATCGTCCTCGGCGAACTCCACGAGCAGCACCGCGTCCGGCTCGCCGCGCACGAAGGCGTCGAGCGTCGGGCGGAACATGGCGATGTCGCGGGCAAGGCCGATCATGGTGCGGTCGATGAGCTCGACGGCGATGGGGCCGAGCTTGACGATGTGCTGGGTGGCGTCCATGGCGTCGTAGAAGCGGCCGAAATGGCAGACGCCGAGCATGCGCCGCGGCAGCAGCGGCGAGAGCTTCAATTCGATGCGGGTAGAGAAGGCGAGCGTCCCCTCGGAGCCGACGAGGAGATGCGCGAGGTTGACGTCGTTCTTGCCCGGCACCAGCGCATCGAGATTGTAGCCGCCGACCCGCCGCTGCACCTTGGGAAAGCGCGCCTCGATCTCGCTTTTCTCGCGGGCGCCAAGCGCGAACATGTCTTTCGCCAGCGGCCGCAGCGGCGAGTTCGCCGGCAAGTCGGAAAGATCGCTTGCCACCGGGCCGAAACGCGCCGCCTCGCCGCTCGCCAGCACCGCGTCGATGGACAAGACGTTGTCGCGCATCATGCCGTAGCGCATCGAACGGCCGCCGCACGAATTGTTGCCGGCCATGCCGCCGATGGTGGCGCGGGAACTGGTTGAGATGTCGATGGGAAACCACAGGCCGTGGGGCTTCAGCATGCGGTTCAAGTCGTCGAGCACGATGCCGGGCTCGACCACGCAGCGCCTTCCCGCCACGTCGAGCTCGACGATGCGGTTCAGGTTCTTCGAGCAGTCGACGACCAGCGATTCGTTCACCGTCTGGCCGCACTGCGAGGTGCCGCCGCCGCGCGCCAGCACGGAGACGCCCTCCTCGCGGGCAATCGCGATGGCGCGCCGCGCCGCGTTCATCGTCTGCGGCACGACGACGCCCACCGGCATCACCTGGTAGTGGGAAGCGTCCGTGGCGTAGCGGCCGCGGTCGAAGCGGTGGAACAGCACCTCTCCGACGGCTTCGGCCTTGAGCCGGCGCTCGAGCCCGGGCGTCAGTCGCGCCGCCATGCATTTCCTCCCGGGCCGCTCACCTGCCATGGGGCAAGGGGCGGACTCGCTTGGCCGATTTTCGCATGATAATCCAGTGCCCGGCAGCCGCGTTCGCGCGGCAGCGCCCAAGCAAGTTTCCTAGGGAGCAAGACCATGGCCAAGAATTCCTCGCGCACCGCGGGCCGGCATTTCCTGCAGATTCCGGGGCCGACGCCGTTGCCCGACCGGGTGCTGCGGGCGATGGACATGCCGATCATCGACCATCGCGGGCCGGAGTTCCAGGCGCTGACCAAGCGCGTGCTCGAAGGCATCAAGACCATCTTCAAGACCACGAAACCGGTGGTCTGTTACACGGCCACCGGCACCGGCGCCTGGGAAGGGGCGCTGGTCAACACGCTGTCGCCGGGCGACCGCGTGCTCATGGTGAACACCGGCCAGTTCGCCACGCTGTGGAAGAACATGGCGGGCAAGCTCGGCCTCAAGCCCGAGCTGATCGAAACCGACTGGCGCATCGGCGCCGAGCCCGCCGTGATCGAGGCGCACCTGCGCCAGGACAAGGCGCACGAGATCAAGGCCGTCTGCATCCTGCACAACGAGACCTCCACCGGGTGTCTGTCGCCGGTGGCGGAGATCCGCAAGGCGATCGACGCCGCCGGCCATCCGGCGCTGTTCATGGTCGACACCATCTCCTCCCTCGCCTCCACCGACTATCGCCACGACGAGTGGGGCGTCGACGTCACCGTCGGCGGCGCGCAGAAGGGGCTGATGCTGCCGCCCGGCATGTCGTTCAACGCGATCAGCGACAAGGCGCTCGCCGCCAGCAAGACCTCCAAGATGACCAAATCGTTCTGGTTGTGGGAAGACATGCTGAACATGAACAAGATCGGCTTCTTCCCCTACACGCCGGCGACCAACATGCTCTACGGCCTCGCCGAGGCGATCGACATGCTGCACGAGGAGGGCCTCGACAACGTGTTCGCCCGCCACGACCGCTTCGCGGAAGCGACGCGGCGCGCGGTGCGCGCCTGGGGGCTGGAGATCATGTGCCGCGATCCGAAGTACTACTCGCCGACGGTCACCGGCGTGATGCTGCCCGAGGGCCACGACGCCGACGCCTTTCGCAACCTCGCGCTCGAACAATTCAATATTTCCTACGGCATGAGCTTCGGCCGCTACGCCGGCAAGATGTTCCGCATCGGCCACCTCGGCGACACCAACGACCTCACCATCATCGGCGCGCTCGCCGGCACCGAGATGGCGCTGGGCCTCGCCGGCATCCCGCACAAGAAGGGCGGCGTGCAGGCTGCGATGGACTACATGGTGTCGGCCGCGGCCAAGCCCGCGCGCGCCGCCGCCGAGTAGCTCCGATGGCGATGACGCCCGGCGAGCGCGCGCCCTACAGCGCGATCGTCGATCGGCCGCCGCTCGCGCTCCCGGGCAACGCCCGCGTCGTCGTCTGGACCATCGTCAATCTGGAAGTCTGGGATATCGGCCGGCCCATGCCGCGCCAGGTGCTGCCGGCGCCCATGGGCCAGCCGCTCCTCCCCGACGTGCCCAACTGGTCGTGGCACGAGTACGGCATGCGCGTCGGCGTGTGGCGCTACTTCGATCTGTTCAAGGCGCTCAGCATCCGCACCTCCACCGCCATGAACGGCCGCGTGTGCGAGGTTTATCCGCGCGTGGCGCAACAGGCGAAGGACGCGGGCTGGGAGTTCATCGCCCACGGCTACGAGCAAGTGCCCATGCACAAGGTGGAGGACCAGCCGGCGGCGATCCAGCGCGCGCTCGACGTCTTGGAAAAATTCACCGGCAAGCGGCCGATCGGCTGGCTTGCGCCGGGTCTGACGCAGACTTTTGAGACCATGGATCATCTGGCCGCCGCCGGGCTTCGCTACACCTGCGACTTCGTCCACGACGAGGAGCCGTCCACGATCAAGACCACGCACGGCGATCTCGTCAGCCTGCCTTACACCGTGGAGATGAGCGACATCACCGTGATGGCGCTGCAGGGCCACGAGGGCAAGCACTTCTACGAGCGCGGCGTCGACCAGTTCGAGCGGCTGTTCCACGAGGGCGCGGCGCGGCCGAAGATCCTATCGATCGCGCTGCATCCCTACTCAACCGGCCACCCGCACCGCTTCGTGCACCTGGAGCGGCTCTACCGCTACCTCAAGCGCGAGGGCGTGTTGTTCTGGACCGGCGCCGAGATCTACGACTGGTACGCGAAGAGCATCGGGAGCAAAGCCTAAGACGGGAGGAAACGATGAACATCGCCGTGGGCAGGAAGGCGATCGAGGAAGCGAGCAAGAAGCTCTCGAACTGGGGCCGCTGGGGCAAGGAAGACCAGATCGGCACCCTCAACCACGTGCGGCCCGCGGACATCGTGAAGGCCGCGAGCCTCATCCGCACCGGCCGGGTATTCGCGCTCGGCATCCCCCTCGACCAGAGCGGCCCGCAGACAGGCCTCTTCGGCGGCCGCTTCAATCCCATCCACCAGATGCTCGCCACCGGCACCGACGCCATCGCCGGGCGGCAGGACTGGAACAAGCTCCGCTACGCCGACGATACGCTCAACCTCTGCGTACAGGGCGCCACCCACTGGGACGCGCTCGGCCACATCTTCTACGAGGACAAGGCCTACAACGGCTATGACGCCAAGCTCATCGACGCCCGCGGCTTGAGCGTGCTCGGCATCGAGCACTCCAAGAACAAGATGGTCGGCCGCGGCGTGCTCCTCGACATCGCGCGGCACCGCGGCGTCGATTGGCTGAAGGACGGCGAAGGAATTTCCAACGACGAGCTCGACGCCTGCGCCAAGAAGGAGGGCGTCGCCATCGGCCGCGGCGATTTCGTCATCGTGCGCACCGGCCAGATGGAGCGCTGCCTCGCCGAGAAGAAATGGGGCGGCTACGCCGGCGGCGACGCGCCGGGGGTCAAGTTCGAGAACTGCTACTGGTGCCAGGAGAAGGAGATCGCCGCGATCTGCACCGACACCTGGGGCGTCGAGGTGCGGCCGAACGAAACCAAGGAGGCGAACCAGCCGTGGCACTGGGTGGTGATCCCGGCCATGGGGCTGTGCATGGGCGAGATCTTCTATCTCAAGGAGCTCGCCGCGGACTGCGCCAAGGACAAGGTCTACGAATTCTTCTTCTGCGGCCCGCCGCTCGTCATCACCGGCGGCACCGGCTCGCCGATCAATCCGCAGGCGATTAAGTAGAGGAACGCACCCGGAACCAAAGGCTCTTCGCCGGATTGATACAGGGGCGGCGGGGTACGGAGTATTTCCTATGACCAATAAGCCCGCGGCCCCTACCGACACCAAGAAGAAAGCCGACAATCATCCCGGCATGATGGGTGACGGCACCGAAGAGCAGAATTTCGGTCAGCCCGGCAATCCGGCGGCACGCATCGACAAGAAAGAAGTGGACGCCGCCTTCGGCAAGAAGCACCCGGCGAAATAGCTCTTCTAGCCGCTGCCGCTACTCCGCCGCCCGCGCCTCGCCGCCGCCGATCGCGGCGTTGATCGCGGGCATCACCTTCTCCGCCATCAGCGTCATGGAGCGGCGCGCGAGCTTTGGGTCGCCCCAGTCCTTGCCGGCGTAGAGCAGCGTGCCGAAGTCGCCGACCGTCTCGCGGAAGGCCAACAGCTCGTCCGCGACCTTCTGTGGCGAGCCCCAGATGACGAGGTCGTCGCAAATCTTGTCGATGGTGATCTCGCTGTCGGGCTGGTCGCGGCTCGTTTTGAACAGCTCGATGCGGCCGTTGCGGAGGAGCTTGGTGGCGAGCGACTGGTAGTAATAGCGGTAGGGGCTCCGCGCCGAGGTCGCGTATTCGCGCGCGGTCTTGTCGTCGTCGGCGACGAAGATGCTCTTCGCCACCCGCCAGTTGGCGGGGTCCGCCTTGCGTCCGGCGCGGGCGCAGCCTTCGGCGTACTTCGGCCAATGGCTCTTCACCCAGGCGGGCATCAGGAAGTTCGCCGAGATCGGGTCCCAGCCGCGGGCGGCGGCCTCGGTGACGCCCTTGGAGAACGGCGCCACCGCCGTCACCACGATGGGCGGGTGCGGCTTCTGCAGCGGCTTCGCGATATATCCCTGGCCGATGTCGGGGATGAACTGACGTTCGACGTTGATCGTCCAGTACTTGCCCTTGAGCCCGTAGGGCGGCTCGCCTTCCCAGATCGCCAGAATTCTGGTTGATCGCCTCGAGGAACATGGCGTTACGGTCGGCGTCGAGGTTGCCATAGAGCTCGGCGTCGGAGAGTAGCCCGCCCGGGCTGATGCCGAAGAGGAAGCGGCCGTCGAGCAGATGATCGAGCATGGCGATCTGCGCCGCCACCGTGGCGGGATGATTGTTCGGCAGGTTCACGGTGCCGGTGCCGAGCTTCATTCGCTTCACGCTGTCGGCGAGCGAGGCGAGGAACATGGTGCACGAGGTGATGTTCTCGGCGCGGTCGGTAACGTGCTCGCCAGCGAAGCCCTCGACGAACCCGAGCTCATCGGCAAGCACGAAGGCTTCCCGGTCCTCGCGCAGGGACTGGCGCCAGTCCTTGTCGAGCGGGTGGATGGGCATGGTGAAAAAGCCGAGCCGCATCGATCCTCCTGATCCATTCTGCCCGCAGATCAAACCACTTCCCAGGCCCCGTCGGCGGCGGCCGAGCGGAAGGTGGCTTCAAGCGCCGCCACCGTATGCAGGATGTGCGTGTCGCTGATGTGGTAGGCGCCCTCGCCGCGCGCGGCGGCGGCGAAGGATTTGAGGTTCTCGCCGACGTGGTCGGCGGCGTCCGAGCTCCTGCACCTCGGGCGCGCGGCCGGCGCGGTGCAAGACCAGTTGATTCTCGCCACTGCACTCCACCGAAAGCTCGCTGCCATAGACGGCGAGCCGCCAGAGATACGGCATCTTCAGCGTGGCCATGACGGTGCCGGTGGCGCCATTCTCAAAATCGATGAGCGCGGCGGTGGTGTCGCCGGCGGCGAGCGGGAGGGTGCGCCGGGTGGAGAGGGCCGAGACGCGCCGCAGCGGCCCGACGAGAAAACTGAACGCGTCGAGAACGTGGATGCCCATGCCGGTCATGCCGCCGCTTATCGTTTCCTCCGGCCCGTCGCGCCAGTGGCCCGCCGGCTGGTTGGCGAGCCAGTCGTGGCCGTAGACGCCCTCGGCGTGCACGATAACGCCGAACGCGCCGGCGCCGGCGAGACGATGCATCTCCCGCAGCGACGGCCACAGGCGGCGGTTATGGCCGATGCCGAGCGCCACCCCGGCGCGGCGGCAGGCGGCGAGCGCCGCCTCCGCGTCCGCCTTGGTGAGAGCAAGCGGCTTCTCGCAGAAAACGTGCTTGCCGGCGCGCGCTGCCGCTTCCACCTGGCGGCGGTGGAGGGTGTGCGGCGTCGCCAGCACGACCGCCTCCACCTTGGGGTCGGCGAGCACCTCGTCGTAGGAGGTGCCCAGCGTCAGACCCTGCTCGGCGGCGAACTCGCGGGCGAGGTCGGGCTCGAGCGTGACGGCGCGCGAGAAGCCGATGCGCGGGCTCGAGCCCTGCACCGAGCGCACGAGCTCCTTGCCCCACCAGCCCAGCCCGACGATCGCGGCGTTGAGCATTTTCCCCCGCTTTTGCGCGCCTGTCCCCCGTGTAGACTACACCGCCGCGAAAGGACCACCATGGCCCGCCTGCCCGATATCGACGTCGCCCGCATGAGCCCCGAGCAGCGCAAGGTGCATGACGCGATCGTCGCCGGCCCGCGCGGCAAGGTGGAAGGGCCGCTCCGGATATGGCTGACGAGCCCGGCGTTTGCCGCCCGCGCCCAGGAGCTCGGCACCTTCTGCCGCTACCAGACGAGCCTCGGCGCGCGGCTGTCGGAGCTCGCCATCCTGGTGACGGCGGCGTATTGGCGCGCCGGGTTCGAGTGGTATGCCCACGAGAAATTCGGGCGCGAAGCCGGGCTTGCCAGCGCGGTGATCGATGCGATCAAAGCGGGGACCGAGCCGCGTTTCGAGCATGACGACGAGGCCGCGGTCCACGCCTTCGCCCGCGAGCTCTTGCAGACCCGCCGGGTTTCCGACGCCACCTATGCCCGCGCCGCCGCCGCGCTCGGCCCCGTGGGGGTCGTCGATCTCGTGGGCGTGCTTGGCTACTACGGGCTCATCTCCATGACCATCAACGCGTTCCAGGTGCCGGTGCCGGACGGGCCGGACCCGTTCGCCGGGGAGGAGTAACCCATGAGCAAAGGCACGGTCGGCGTGGTCGGCCTCGGAATCATGGGCGGGGCGATCGCGCGCAACCTCGCCGCCGCCGGCTGGCGCGTGGTCGGCTACGACATCGACGAGAAGCGCCGGGAGGAGCTGGCCGCCGCCGGCATCGACGTCGTCGCGGACACCGCAGCCGTGGCGCACGCGGCCGCTCTCATCCTGACGAGCCTGCCGCATCCCGACGCGCTCGCCGTCACGGTGCGCGCGGTCCTCGCCGCCGGCATGCCGAAGCGCATCGTCGCCGAGCTCAGCACGTTCGCACTCGCCGACAAGGCGGCGGCGGAAGCGGCACTGCGCGCCGCCGGCCACACGCTCATCGACGCGCCGCTTTCGGGCACCGGCGAGCAGGCGAAGCACAAGGATCTCGTGGTCTATGCCAGCGGTGATGCGGGCGCCATTGCAGCGATGCAGCCGGCGTTCGCCGATTTCGCCCGCGAGGTCAACGATCTCGGCGCCTTCGGCAACGGCAGCAAGATGAAGTTCGTCGCCAACCTTTTGGTCGCGATCCATAACGTGGCGTCGGCGGAGGCCATGGTGCTTGCGATCAAGGCGGGCCTCGACCCGCGGCAGGTGGTCAAGCTCATTGGCAGCGGCGCCGGCAACTCGCGCGTGTTCGAGCTCAGAGCGCCGATGATGGCGGAAGGCCGCTACGAGCCCGCCAGCATGAAGCTGTCGCTATGGCAGAAGGACATGGCGGTGATCGACCGCTTCGCCACCGAGCTCAACTGCCCGACGCCGCTGTTCGACACCACCGCGCCGCTCTACGCCGCGGCGATCGCCCAAGGCCGTGGCACCGAGGACACCGCGGCGGTGTGCGCCGTCCTGGAAAAGATGGCCGGCGTCAAGCGCTGACTACACGCGCATGAAATCGAGCACCGCGATCTCCGCCATCACCGCTTCCGGCGTGTGATACCGCTCCATGCTGGCGCCGGGCTCTAGGCTGGCGCCGAGCGCGCGCGCGTGCTCGACCACCCGACGATTGCGCCCGAGGCGAGCCGCCTCGAAGCGGCGCAGCGCCACCGGCACATCGGCGGACGCTTGCAGCGCGGTGGCGAGCGCGAGGGCGTCCTCCGCCGCCTTGGTGACGCCGGCGCCCACGTGCGGGCGGCCGAGGAAGGCGGCATCGCCCAGGAGCGCGACGCGGCCCAGCGCCATGCACGGGCTCTCCACGTCGTAGATCGGCTGCAGAAACGGCTGCGAGGTCAGCGCCACCGTCTCCTGCAACTGCGGCGCCAACAGCCGCGCGGAGGCCGCGCGCAATTCCGCGACGACGTCGGCGCGCACCAGCGGCGGCGGAATGGAAAGCGCGTGCACGTGGCCGCTCTCGTCGGTGAGGAGATCCTGCAGCACCGTTGCTTCCGGCGCGGGCCGGTACCAAACGAAATTGTAGCGGCGCTCACCGGGACGGAGATCGTTGTCGGGACCGGCCACCGGATAGCCCAGGAATTGCTCGCCGGGCGGCAGGCAAAAGACCATGGCGTCGAAGATGTCGCGGTGCGCCGCCGGCGACAGCGCGCCTTCGGGGACGAGGCCGCGCCAGGCGACGTAACCCGCGTATTGCGGCCGTACGGCGGGCAGGATTTCCCCCCGCACCGTGGAGCGGAAGCCGTCGGCGCCGACGAGAAGGTCGCCTTCGGCGGTGCCGCCGTCAGCGAAGTGCGCGGTTATCCGCGCGCCCTCGTCGTCGATGCGGGCTAGCTCCTTGCCCACGTGATAGCGCTCGGCGGGAAACGCCTCGTACAGCATGCGAAACACGCGGTCCCAGGACGTCAGCGTCTGCCGGCAAGCATGCTCGCCGATCAGGCGGCCTTCGCGATCGAGCGTGCGGCGGCCGGCGATGTCGATGCCGAAGTTGCGGCTGGGATCGAGCCCGGCGGCGCGCAGAAGAGCATGGGTCTCGGCATGGGTGACGATGCCGGCGCCGCGGCCAGTAAGCTCGGTCTCGGCGCGCTCGAAGATCTCCGCGTCCCAGCCGGCGCGGCGCAGCAGGATGCCGGCGAACAGCCCGCTGATCGAGCCGCCGACGATCAACGCCCGTCCTTTTCCGCTCACATCCCTTCCCCATCGCTCGCCGATCGGCGAATATAGCCTGCCTTACGCCGGAGACACGCCATGGCTCTCTCCATGAAGGAAAAGGCCGCCGCCCGCGTCGACTCGGCGTGGCCGCCCTGGGTCCGGGAGGAATTCGACCAGAACCAGATGAATGGTTGCGTCGGCACGCAGCTGTTGTCCGAGGACGGACGGGTGCGGGTGTGGGACATCCGGCTCCAGCCCGGCGAGCGCATCGGCTTCCACCGCCATGTGCTCGATTATTTCTGGACCGCGGTCACCCCCGGCCGGGCGCGCTCGCATCAGGCGGACGGCAGCACGGTCGAGACCGACTATTTCGCCGGCGAGACGCGCCACGAGAGCTACGGCGCGGGCGAGCACAAGATCCATGACCTCGAGAACACCGGCGACAGCGAGCTCGTGTTCACCACCGTCGAGTTCCTCGATAGCGCCAACGCGCCGCTGCCGGTGCCCGCGGCGGTGCGGGGGCAATAAGGGCTAGCCAGCCGCCCGCCCGTGCGACAGACTGGGCGTGCGCCCGCCCTTCGCGGGCGCGTCGCGTAGGGTTCGTCACACCGGCCCGCATAGAGGCCGGACGCGCACCCGGGGGGAAAGCATGACCGGTTCGCCCGGGATCGACTGCGTGGCGGCCCGCCGGCCGCGGCATCGGTATTGACCGGGGGCCGCGGCGATGAACATCCCTTACGATCTCCTGCTCAACGCCGTGATCGCGGGGCTCCTGCTGGGCGGCTTCTACGCCGCCGTCACCGCCGGCGTCTCGATCTCCTTCGGCATCCTCGACATCGTCAACATTGCGCACCCGGGCTTCATCATCCTGGGCTCGTACATCGCCTACATCATCAACATCCGGCTCGGCGTCGACCCGATCGTCGCCAGCATCATCATGGCGCCGGCGTTCTATGTGCTCGGGGCGGCGATCTACCAGGTCTACTACTTCTCCTTCGAACGGCGCGGTCAGGAGGCGCTGCGCGGCCTAGCCTTCTTCTTTGGTATCCTGTTCATCGCCGAGGTCGGGCTCATCCTCGTCTTCGGCGTCGACTATCGCTACGTCGAGGCCTCCTACATCGGCCCGAGCGTGTACATCGGCAACGCGCATTTCCCGCTGCGGCTTCTGGTGCCGTGCCTCGTCTCGCTCGTCCTGTTTGCCGGGCTGCAGTTCTTCCTGTCGCGCACCTTCATGGGCCGCGCCATCAATGCCGTGTCGCAGGACCAGCTGGCGCTGCAGCTCATGGGGGCGGACCCCATCCGCATCAAGCGCGTGGCCTTCGCCATCTCCATCGCCATCGCCGGCGTCGCTGGCGCCCTCCTCATCGTCATCCAGCCGGTGGAGCCGTCGGTCGGCCGCGAATACATCGGCCGCGTCTTCGCCATCTGCGTGCTCGGCGGGCTCGGCAGCCTGCCCGGCACGCTGATCGCCGCCATGCTGCTCGGCCTCATGGAAAGCTTCACCTCCACGTTCTACGGGCCTTCCTGGTCGCCGGCCGTGGCGTTCGGCTTTCTGCTGTTGACGCTGGCGGTGCGGCCAGCCGGCCTGCTCGGACGCTAGGCCCATGCGCGCCTGGCCCTTTCTCGCCGCCGCCGCGATCGTCGCCGCCATCGTCTTCGGGCTCGCGCGCTATGTGGACAACGACTACGTATTCTTTGCCGGCTACGTGGTGCTGCAGTTCATCGTGCTCGCCACCGCCTGGAACATCCTCGGCGGCTACTGCGGCTACGTGAACTTTGGTTCGGCGGCGTTCTTCGCGCTCGGCGCCTACTCCTCGGTGTTCTTCCACAAGGCCTACCCGCTGCCGATCCCGCTCCTGATCGTGATCGGCGGCGTGGTCTCCGGCATCGTCGGGTTCGGCATGGGGTATCTGACGCTCAGGCTGCGCGGCGCGTTCTTCGCCATCGCCACGCTGGCGCTCGCCGTCGTGCTGCAGACCTTCATCATCAACTGGACCTACGTGGGCGGGGCGCGCGGCGCCTACGTCATCCGGCCGGGGGAAATCCCGATCCTCGGCAGCTACATCCAGTACCTCTTCCTGCTCATGCTGGTGCTGGCGGTGCTCGCGGTCGCCACCGCCCGCCTGATCGAGCGCTCGCGCCTCGGCTACGGCTTCGCCACCATCCGCGACGACGAGCTCGCGGCGGAGGCCTCGGGCGTTCCGACGCTCAAGCTGAAGCTCATCGCCACTACGATCTCCGGCGCCTTCATGGGCATGGCCGGTGCGCCGTTTCCCTACTACATCGGCTACATCGAGCCGTCGTCTGCGTTCGGCCTCGCCTACGCGGTGAACTCAATCGCCATGCCGATGATCGGCGGTACCACGAGCTGGATTGGTCCCTTGATCGGCGCGATCCTGCTCGGGCTCCTGCAGCAGATCGCCACCGTCACGATCTCCTCGGTGGTCAACCTCCTGATCGTCGGCGTGCTGCTCGTCGCCTTCGTCATCATCGCGCCGAACGGCATCGTCGGCCTGGTGCAAGAGCGCTTGCGCGCGCGGAGGCGGTAGCCATTGGCCGCGCTCCTGCAGGTGGACAACCTGAGCAAGCGCTTCGGCGGCTTCGTCGCGCTTGATGGCATCGACTTCGCAGTGCAGAAGGGCGAACGCGTCGGGCTGATCGGCCCGAACGGCTCGGGCAAGAGCACGCTCGTCAACTGCATCTGCGGCACGCTGCACAACGAGACGGGTACGGTGCACTTCGACGGCGGCAGCGTCGACGGCATGCTCGCCCATCAGCGCACCCGCCTCGGCCTCTCCCGCACCTTCCAATTGCCGCGGCCGTTCCCCTCGATGACCGTCGCCGACAACGTGCGGATTCCGCTCCTCTACACGGTGAACGCCCGCGGCCGGGCCGCGCTCTCCGCCGCCGACATCGCCGCGCGCTGCACCGAGCTCCTCAACGTCGTCGGCCTCGCCCACAAGATGGACAAATGGCCGCGCGACTTGACCCAGGTCGAGATGCGCAAGCTCGAGCTCGCCCGCGCCATGGCCGCGGAGCCGAAGCTCCTCATCGCCGACGAGGCCATGGCGGGACTGTCGCAGTCGGAGGTGGCGGACATCGTGAGCCTCCTCATCCGCCTCAACGAGCGCGGCATCACCATTGTCTTGATCGAGCACATCATGCGCGCGGTGATGAGCTTCTCGCAGCGCCTGGTGGTGCTGGTGTCGGGAAAGAAGATCGCCGACGGGCCGCCGGACGACGTCATCCGCGACCCGGAAGTGGAGAGGGCCTACCTTGGGCAATAGCCTCTTGATCGAAGGCATCGACGCGGCCTACGGCGCGGTGCGCGTGCTCGAGAACGTTTCGCTCTCCGTCGGAAACGGCGAGACGGTGGCGCTCTTGGGCACCAACGGCAACGGCAAGAGCACGCTCATGAAATGCATCATGGGCATCGTGCGGCCGCGCGCCGGCCGCATCGTCGCCGAGATCGAGGGCGTGCGGCACGATCTCGTCGGCCGCCCGGTGGAGGAGATCGTCGACCTCGGCATTGCGCTCGTTCCGGAAGGACGGCGGCTTTTTCCCCGGCTGACGGTCGAGGAGAACCTCATGCTTGGCGCCTTCCGCCGCGCGGCGCGGGCGCAGATGCAGAAGAATTGCGCTTTCTGCTACGAGGTGTTCCCGCGCCTCGCCGAGCGGCGCAAGCAACTCGCCGGCTCGATGAGCGGCGGCGAGCAGCAGATGCTGGCGCTGGCCCGCGCGCTGATGCTGGCGCCGCGCATCCTGTTGATCGACGAGCCGTCGGTGGGACTCGCGCCGGTGCTGGTGCAGCGGACCATCGACACCATCAAGATGCTGAAGGACCGCTACCAACTCACGGTGCTCATGTCGGAGCAGAACTTCACCCAGGCAATCCGCATCGCCGACCGCGGCTACGTCATCGTCCACGGGCAGATCGCCTTCGAAGGCCGCTCCGCCGACGAGCTCAACAACAACGAATTGATCCGCAAGTTCTACCTCGGCCTGTGAGGCGCGCTCAGGCGGCCCTGGCCTTCTTCTCTTCCTTCTGCAGCACGAAGTCGTAGCGCACCTCGCAGAACGGGGTGGCCACGGTTTCGCCGGTGGGCGCCTTGCCCGCCGGCTTCTGCACGAAGTCGACGATCAACGGCTCCTTCACGCCATAGACCACGTCGCTGTCGAGATACTCGTCGCCGCGGCGAAACAGGTGGGTGATGACGCCGCGGTAGCCCGGCGCGGTGATGGCGAAATGGATGTGCGCCGGCCGCATATGGCTGATCTTGGTGCGGCTCATCAGCTCGCCGACGGTGCCATCCATGGGGATGGTGTAGGAAATCGGCACCACGGTGCGCACCGCGAAGGAGCCGTCGGGCTGCGAGCGATAGAGCCCGCGCAGCCACGGCCCCTCCACCTCCCGCTGGTCCTCGTACAGGCCCTCGCCGTCGGTCTGCCAGAGATCGAGCACGGCACCGGCCACCGGCTCGCCGCCGAGGCCGCGCACGGTGCCGGTGACGAAGCACGGGATGCCCGGCGCGCCTTTCGCCATGTCGGCGGCGTTGGCGAGTTCCGGCGAATTCGGGATGTGGAACGGCCCTTCCACCGTGCTCGGCGTCGCGTTCCCCGGCTGGCGGTGATTGATGGCGTCGACCAGCATGCTGGCGCCGAACACGTCGGAGGCGAGGATGAACTCCTGCCGCTTGCCGGTGCACAGCTTGCCGGTGCGCGTCAGCCAGTCGATAGCGGTGAACCATTCCGCCGGCGTCGGCTCGATCTCGCGCACGAAGGCGTGCAGGTGCCTGATCAGCGCCGGCATGACCTGACGCAGCCGCGGGTCGGGGATGTTGTTCCACCGCTCGGCGGCGACATCGGTCAAATTCTTCTCGGTGACGTAGGCCATGCTCTTCTCCCGGTTGTCAGGCGCGCGCGATCTCCTCGCGCACGATGTTCGCTCCCTCGACCATGGCTCGCATCTTGCCGAAGGCCACCGCGCGCGGCAGGTACTTGAGCCCGCAGTCGGGCGCGATGACCAGCCGCTCGGCCGCGACGAAGGCAAGCGCCCGACGGATGCGGGCGGCCACCGTGTCGGCGGTTTCGATGCCGGCGTCGGACAGATCGAGCACGCCGAGGATGATCGTTTTCGATGATAGCTCGCTGAGCACGGCACAGTCGAGATTGGGCTCTGCCGCCTCGACCGACACCTGGTCTACCTGCGAGCGCGCGAGCTCGGGCAGGAACGAGTAGCCGGAGGGCTTTTCGCGCACCATCGCCGCATAGCCAAAGCAGATGTGCAGCGCCGTGGTCCCGCCGGCGCCCGCGAGCGCGCGGTCGAGAGCCTTCAACCCGTACTGCCGGGCCTTGTCGGGCCGGGCCTGCATCCACGGCTCGTCGAGCTGCACCACGTCGGCGCCGACGGCGAACAAATCCTTGACCTCCTCGTTGACCGCGGCGGCGTAGGCGAGCGCCAGTGCCTCCTCGTCCTTATAGAAGTCGTCCTGCGCCTGCTGGGCCATGGTGAATGGGCCGGGCAAGGTGATCTTCACCGACCGGTCAGTGTTGGCGCGCAGGAACTCAAGGTCCCGCACCTCGACCGGATGGCGGCGGCGAATCGGGCCGACGATGCGCGGCACCGGCACCGGCTCGCCGTTGCGGTTGATGGTGGTGCCGGGGTTGTCGAGGTCGACGCCGTCGAGCGCTGTCGCGAAGCGGTTGGAGTAGCTCTCGCGGCGCTGCTCGCCATCGGTGACGATGTCGAGACCGGCCCGCTCCTGGTCGCGGATGGCGAGCAAGGTGGCGTCGTCCTGGGCCGCCTCGAGCCCTTCCGGGTCGACCCGCCACAGCTCGCGGGCGCGCACCCGCGGCGGCATCTGC
Organism: uncultured Alphaproteobacteria bacterium; assembly: GCA_963792635.1. Classification (GTDB taxonomy): domain Bacteria; phylum Pseudomonadota; class Alphaproteobacteria; order Rhizobiales; family Xanthobacteraceae; genus DATNNN01. The sequence continues at coordinate 845,281 of CAWBWX010000001.1, read as the reverse complement.
TTGCCGAGCTTGCCCCGATCGATGAGCCAGTCCGGTTGCGGATAGGAGCCGACCAGCGACGTCGGCAGGAGGTTCGCTGTCACGCGCCCGTGCCTCACGCTGGAGCCAAAAAAATCGCGGCCGGCGCACGCGCCGGCCGCGAGTCGTTCACATCCTTATTTGCCGCCGGTGAAGGGATAAACCACCTTGCCAGACGCATAGTCAGGCGGCGACACCACCACCTGGGTGCTGGTGTCCCTGAACTGGGCGACGTCGTTGCCCTTGACGTTCTGGAACTGGACCTGCAGCACGCGCGACTCGGCCCATTCGCCCCACTTGCCGAACTTCACGTCGCCGACCACGGTCTTGAACGTGTTGGCGCGGATGTAGTCGGCGATCTTCTGATCGTCGAGGCTCTTGGTGGCTTCGACCGCCTGCTGCAGCACTTGCAGCTGGGCGTAGGCGAGCGGCCCCATGTAGTAGCCGAGCGCGTCGACGCCGGCGGCCGGCGCCTTGGCCTGATACTTCTTCATCAGCTCCTCGACGCCGGGATACTGCATCTTCGGCACCGGCAGCCAGAAGTCGTAGTTGGTCCAGCCGTTGAGCAGCGGTCCGAGCTGCGTCTTGATCGAGGTGTTCTGCAGCCCGACCATGGCGCCGCCGATCATTTTCGGCTTGAAGCCGATCTCGTTCACCGCCCGCACCATGCCGACGGAGTCCGGTGGATACGAGCAGATGATGACGAGGTCAGGGTTGGTCGCCTGGATCGCCCGGATGATCGGCGCAAAGTCGGTGGTCGCCGGCGGATACTTCCGGTCGTAGACGATGTTGAGACCGGCCTTCTTCGCATTCTCCCGCGCGCCGTCGGCGGCGTTGGTGGCGAACTCGGCGTCGGCGGCCACGATCGCCACCGTCGTCGGCTTCGGATTCTGCTGCATGGCGATCTCGATGAAGCCCTTGGTGAAGGAGGGCTTCGGATCGGGACCGGACGGGATCATCACGAAATAGTTCGGATAGTCGAACGCCGTGTTCACGCCGAGACCGAGGAGGCCGATGAACACTTTCTTCTTCTGCATCACCACGGGCATGGCCGGCGCCAGCATGTTGGTGGCGTAGCCGCCGATGATGAGCTCGACTTTGTCCACGTCGATGAGCTTGGTGTAGATGCCGGGCACCGTCGACGGGTTGGTCTGGTCGTCGTAATAGATGAGCTTGACCGGACGACCGAGCAGCCCGCCCTTGGCGTTGACGTCCTCTTCCCAGATCTTCTGGGCAAGCAGCGCGGACTGGCCGTTGGGGCCGAGACCGCCGGTAAGCGCCATGGAGTAGCCGATGCGGATCGGGTCGCCCGACTGCGCCAAGACGCCGGTCGAACCCGCAAGCGAGATTGCCAAGGCGACGGTCGCTGCACCGAGAGACACAGCGGCACGCCGCTTCCAGAACTGGAGCATTGCCTTTCCTCCCCGTTGAGCCACGTTATTGTTCCCGCATCTTACGCGTACTTTTTGTGCGCGCGCCAGGGCTTACAAATGCTGCGCCGCGGGGGCCTAGCGGGGCGTGGCGTCGCCGCCCTCGACGATGGTGATCTCGACCTCGCCCGCGCCGGCACGCCGGTGGGCGGCGGCGGCCGCGTATTCCGGCGAGTTGAAGCAGGAGACCGCCTGCTCGAAGGTGGGGAACTCGATGACGACGAAGCGATGAAACTTTTGCGGGCCCTCCATGACCTGGTAGCGACCGCCGCGGGCTAGCACCTTGCCGCCGTAGCGCTGAAACAGCGCCGGCAGCAGATCGGTGTACTTCTTGTATTCCACCGGATCGTCGATGCGCGATCGCGCCATCCAATATGCCGGCATGCCTTTGCTCCCTGGACACTAGCCCGTGCTTGGCCAAGACTACGGCGCTTCAGGAGCATCGCCCAAGGGAGCCGAGAGCCATGCCTCTTTCCCATGTGGAACACCTACTGCTGCAGTCCGACGACATCGAAGCCACCAAGGATTGGTACGTGAACGTGCTGGGCTTTCGCGTCGGGCCGCACCCGGATTTCAAGTTTCCGGTCTATTGGCTCTATCTCGGCGACAACGACGTCATTCATCTCACCACTGGCGGCGCCAAGGTGACCGATAACCGCAAGCGCTACGTCGGCCAGGAATCGGCGGCCACGCGCGGCACCGGCGTCATCGACCACATCGCGTTCCGCGCCACCGGGCTTGCTCGAGATGATCGACCGCCTGCAGAAGCTCGGCATCGACTTCAAGGAGCGGCAGGTGAACGACGAGGGGGAGTATCAGCTGTTCCTCATCGATCCCAACGGCATCAAGATCGAGCTCAATTACGCGGGCGCCGAGGCCAAGGGCCGCCGCGCCACGCTGATGGCGACCGACCTGCCGGCGCACTGAAAAGAAAAGCCCTCCCCGCTGATCCGAGCGGGAAGGGCTTCTTGATCCGCCGTGGCGATCAGCTGCCGCCTGTGCCGATTTCGCCGCTCATGACCGGACCGAACAGATCCCAGCTCTCGCCGTTGAAGCGGGCGAGCTGCATCTGCTCGATCGGGAAGAAGTCCTTGTCGCTGGTATTCATCTTGATGCCCGGCAGCAGCATGGACAGCTCCACGCCCTTCAGGTTCGCTGCCTGCTTCATCACGTTCTCGCGCGTGATGTTGTCGCCGCACTGCTTGAGCACCTGCACCATCGCCTGCGCCACCGTGTAGCCATAGACGGTGAAGCTCGAGGTCTTGTCGCCTTCCGGGAGATACTTGTCCATGAAGGCGAGCCAGTCCTTGTAGCCCTGGTCGTTCTTCCAGGTCGGGTCCGTGGGATCCTTGATGTAGGCAGTGCTGATGATGTCCTTGGCGTGTTCCAGGCCGGCGGGCTTCAACACCGAGCCGACGGAATTCGACACGTTGTTTAGGAGATGCAACGGCTTCCAGCCGATCTCGCCGGCCTTGCGGATCGCCTGTGCCGCGAACTTCGGTGTCGTGACGTTGAAGAACACGTCGGCGCCCGAAGCCTTGAGGTTGATGATCTGGGAGTCGACGGTCGGATCGGTTGTCTCGTAGGGCTGCTCGGAAACGATCTGCACCTTGCTGCCGAGTCCGTCCTTGAGGCCCTTGACGTAGTCCTTCCCGTAGTCGTCGTTCTGGAAAAGGATGCCGACCTTGGCGTTGGGATGGTTCTTCAGAATGTACTGGGCGTAGATGCGTCCTTCGCTCTGGTAGTTCGGCTGCCAGCCCATGGTCCACGGGAAGTTCTGCGGATCGCCCCACTTGGTGGCGCCGGTGGCGACGAAGAGCTGCGGCACCTTCTTCTGGTTCATGTAGCGCTGGATTGCGGTGTTGGACGGCGTGCCGAGCGTCTGGAACACGAACAGCACCTCGTCGCTCTCCACCAGCTTGCGCACCTGCTCGACGGTTTTGGGCGGGCTGTAGCCGTCGTCGTAGCTGATGAAGTTGATCTTGCGGCCATTGACGCCGCCCTCGGCGTTCACCTTGTTGAAGTAGGCGGCGATGGTTTTGCCGATCAGCCCGTAGGCGGATGCCGGTCCGCTATAGGGATTGGTGTTGCCGATCTTGATCTCGGTGTCGCTCGCGCCCGGATCGTATTTCTTCTGGGCGGCGGCGGGCCCGGTCAACGCGACGGCCAAAGCGAGGGCCGTCGCCGGCAATAAATATCTGGCGGGTCGTTGCATGGTTTTCCTCCATGGCGCCCAGTGCAGAGCGCGCATGAGCGAACTCTAGACCGAAAGCGCGCGATGGTGGGAACCGTAACCGCGTGACTTGTTTCGCACTGCGGATGATCTGCGAAACTGGAAATCGTCGGTCCGCATTCTTGGTCGCGGCTGGGGGCCGAGCGGAAAGCTTGGTGCGAGATTTCCTCGCTGCGCCAAGTCATTGGCGCTCTTGCTGTTAACCAATTTACGAAGAACCGCTGGTAAATGGTAAACAATGCGTTAATTTATCTGAGAGGCTAAATTACAAGTCGTGCTGCGACGCACAGGCAACTTGTGATTTGTACCGTTCGTAGGCGGCGTAGCGGCGGGGCGTATTCCATGAATGTGAAACTGGTGAAGCCGGTGGCGATGAATTCCGTCGCCCTCGAAACGGCCGGTGTTGCGGACACGACCGAAAGCCTCCGGCGCGAGGTCGAAGCCGAAGCGTACAACGAAATCGACGTCGAGTTCGACCCGCGTCACCGCGCCTACTGGTTCTACATGCGGCCGCGCGAAGCGCCGAGCTACACGCTGTCGCTGCTGCGCGAGCTGAAGCAGGTCTACCACTCGGTGCAGCGACTGTACGCCCGGCACCTGCGCGAGGGTCAGCAGCCAATTCGTTATCTGGTCGGCGCGTCGCGGCTGCCCGGCGTCTTCAATCTCGGCGGCGATCTGCGCTATTTCGCCGAGCGTATTCGCGCCGGCGACCGCGCCGGCCTGCAGCATTACGCCTACAACTGCATCGACGTTCTGCACACTACCGGCAGCAACCTCGACCTGCCGATCGTCACCGTGGCGCTTGTCCAGGGCGAAGCATACGGCGGCGGGTTCGAGTCGGCGCTGTCCTGCGACCTCATCGTGGCCGAGAAGAGCGTCAAGTTCGGGCTGCCCGAAATTCTCATCAACCTCTTGCCGGGTATGGGCGCCTACAGCTACCTGGCGCGGCGGCTGGACGTGGTGCGCGCCGAGAAGATGATCATGAGCGGACGCATCTACAGCGCCGGTGAGCTGCACGAGATGGGCCTCGTGGACGTGCTCGCCGACGACGGTCAGGGCGAGGATGCGGTGCGCGAGATGCTGACGCGCCACGGGCGCCGCTACAACGCCTACCGCACGCTCTATCAGATGCGCCGGCGGGTGCAGCCGATCCCCTACGAGGAACTCAAGAACATCACCGACCTTTGGGTCGACGCCGCCCTGGGCGTCAGCGAGTCCGATCTGCGCAAGATGGAGCGGCTCGCCGTGGCGCAGAGCCGACGCCGGACCAACGACGAGCTTACGCTCGCGACCAGCGAAGGGCACGGACGTTCGATCGCGGCGGTGACTTAGGCCCCTTGCCGGGAGGGCTCGGCGCGCCCTTCCTCGAGGCGGCGGCTGAGCGCGGCGTGCACCTGCTCGAACTCGGTTTGCAGCTTGCGCATGTGCGCCTCGCCGTCGCTGGCGAGCTCGCGCTCTCCGATGTTCCGCCAAGCCAGGCAAATCTTGTAGATGTTGCCGGCGCCGATATTGGCGGCGCCGCTGCGTAGCGCGTGCGCCCGGTCGCGGAAGGCCTCGACGTCGTTGGCCGCCACTGCCGCGGCCATCTCGCGGAGAACTGCCTCCGCGTCGACGAGAAATTCCTCGATCAGCTGGCCGACGAAGCCGCTGCCGCCGAGCGCTTCCAGGTCCGTGAGCTTGGCGAAATCGACCGGCGCCAGACCGGCGGCCTGAAACTTGCGATGGGACGAAAGCAACTTGACCGTGTCGCTTTCGGCGGGCGCGGCGGTGGCGGGAGCGCTCGCCTCGACCATGGCGTCGACGATCTGCAGTAGTCGCGCCGGCTCTACGGGCTTGGTCACGCACGCATCCATGCCGGCCTCGGTGCAGCGCGTGCTCATTTCCGGCGTCGCGTCGGCGGTGAGCGCCACCACCGGCACCCGCTTCTTGCCGAGCGCCGAGAAGCGATAGAGTTTCACCGCCTCGATGCCGTTCATCACCGGCATGTTGACGTCCATGAGGACGAGATCGAAATCGTGCTGCGTCAGCGCATCCAGCGCCCGCTCGCCGTTGTCGACGATAGTGGGCTCATGGCCGGCGCGCTCGAGGATCTTGGCGATGACCTTCTGATTGGTGCGATTGTCGTCGGCGACGAGGATCGCGTACTTGCGGCCGGGCTTGGGCCTGATCGGCAGCGCCGCTTCGTCCTTTTCCTCGGCATCGCGCAACCCGGCGAGGCGCAGTGCGGCAAGCGTTTCCGCCTCGGCGAAGGGCTGCGACAGGACGGCGACGAACCAGTTGCGCAGCGGCGAGGCGAGCAGGCCGCGCTGCGGCTCGCGCGGAAGCAGGAGGAGCGACGGCGCATAAGCGGGGTCGAGCGCCGCAAGCTTGGCGGCGGCAGCGGCGGGATCCTCCACCGCCTCCTCATCCACGATCACGATGGGGCGCCGGGCGCCGGGTGTATTGTTGGCGCGGACCATTTCGACCGCGTCCGCGAGCGTCCGGGCGATCTTGGCGCCGACGCCGACGCGGAAGAGAGCGTTGAGCGTGGCCTCGGTGCGGTCCTGGCCCGAGGCGAGGAGCACCACCGGCGCGTCGCACGCTTCGGTCGTCGCCCCGCCGGCGCGGGTGAACGGCAACTCGAACCAGAACGTGCTGCCGGTACCGACCTCGCTGTCGACGCCGATCTGGCCGCCCTGGTGCTCGACGAGCTGCTTGCAGATGGCAAGCCCGAGCCCAGTGCCGCCGTACCGACTAGTGATCGTCTCGTCGGCCTGGGTGAAGCTCTCGAAGATGCGGCCGCAGGCCTCGGGTGCGATGCCGATGCCGCTGTCGGAAACCTCGAAACGCAGCCGCGCGTGCCCGGCGTTTTGCTCGACGAGGTCCACGGCGATGACGATATGGCCGCGCCCGGTGAACTTCACCGCATTGCCGACGAGGTTGATCAGCACCTCCTGCAGGTGGCGCATCTCGCCGCGCAGCAGATAGGGAACCTGCGGCGTCACATGCACCGCCAGACGAACGCCCTTGGCGCGCGCCTGCGCCGTCAGCATTCCTTTGACCTCGCTGACGGTGCGGTGAAGGTCGAAATCGACCACGTTGGAGGAAATCCGACCGGCCTCGATGCGCGAGAGATCGAGGATGTCGTCGATCAGACCGAGCAACGACTTCGCCGAGGTGCGGATCGTGCGCGTCATGTCGCGCTGCTCGGCATCGAGCGAGGTGTCGCGCAGGAGATCGCCGAGACCGATGATGGCATTGAGCGGCGTGCGCAGTTCGTGGCTGACGCTGGCAAGGAACAAGCTCTTGGCGCGGCTCGCTTCCTCGGCTTGCTGCTTGGCTTTCGACAGCTTGCGAATAAGGGTGGACGAGTAGAGCGGCAGCGCGATGAGCGCGCCGAGCAAGCCGAACGACAGGTGCGAATGGGCGCCCCAATAATCCGTCGTCGTGATCGTCACGGCGAAGCCGATCACGGCCGCGACGGTGGCCACGAACAGGTAGCGGATACCGAAGCGGAAGCCGTTGCCGAAGATGATCCAGAGATAGAACGGATAAAGGACCGCCACCACCTCGTCGCCGATGTGCAGGCCGACCGACAGCGTGCCCATGTCGAGCACGATCGCCAGCGTGCGGCGAACCGGCGAGATGCCGGGCCGCGCGAGGATGTGCACGAAGAAGGCGACCGACATGACGAAATAGAACGTCGCCACCGACAACGGCGTGTACAGAGTGCTGATGGAATAGGAGCCGAAGACGGCGGTGCCGAGCAGGTAAAGAAGAATCAACAGGCTGATGACGAGGCGGTTGAGCACCATCTCGTGCTCGCCGTCGGGGCGACCGCGCAGGCGGCTCACCAGGAATCCGCGCAACGCGCCCAGGCCATGGCTGGTGTTCGCGGTCGTCACGGTCATCCTGCCAACCGCAGGCTTTCGGCCGCGTTCTCCCGCGCCGGCGAGCGGCCGCTGTGACGGCGCACCAGCGCGGCGAACTCGGTGACGTTCACCGGCTCGCTGAAGTAGTAGCCCTGGACCTCGTCGCAGCCCTCGTTGCGCAGGAACTCGAGCTGGTCGGCGCTTTCGACGCCTTCGGCGACCACCTTCAACCCGAGGCTGTGGCCGAGATTGATGATGGTGCGCACGATGGCCGCATCGCTGGGATCGTCGAGCAGGTTACGCAGGAAGCACTGGTCGATCTTCAGGCGGTCGACCGGAAAGTTCTTGACGTAGGCGAGCGACGAGTAGCCGGTGCCGAAATCGTCGATGGCAAAGGTGACGCCGAGCTCCTGCAGCTCGCGCAGCGTGCCGGCGGCGGCCTCGGCGTTTTGCATCAGGATGCTCTCGGTGAGCTCGAGCTCGAGCTGCGACGGGTCGAGGCCGGTCTCGTTCAGCACCGAGGTCACGTACTGGCGGATGTCCTGGCGGCGGAACTGCACCGGCGAGAGGTTCACCGCCACGCGCAGCGGCGGCAGGCCGCTGTCGCGCCAGGATTTGGCGCGGGTGCAGGCCTCGCGCAGCACCCACTCGTTGATGGGAACGATGAGGCCGTTCTCCTCGGCGAGGGGCAGGAATTCGTTGGGCTTGACCAGGCCGACGCCCGGCCGCTGCCAGCGCAGCAGCGCTTCGGCGCCGACGATGCGGCCGCTCTTCAGCTCGATCTGCGGCTGGTAGTAGAGGACGAACTGCTGGCGCTCCAAGGCATGGCGCAGATCCGTTTCCAGCACGATCGCCTCGCGGGCGATGGTATTCATGTCGGCGGCGAACAGCCGGTAGGCGTTCCGCCCCTCGGCCTTGGCCTGGTACATGGCAAGGTCGGCGTTGCGCAGCAGCTCGTCCACGTCGTCGCCGTCGTTGGGATGAACGGTGATGCCGATCGAGGCAGTAGTGGTGATGTCCTGACCGTTGAGCGGGAACGTGCGCGACAGCACGGTGATCACGCGCTGGGCGAGCTCGACGGCGTCCTCGGAGCTGGCAAGGTCGGTCTGCAGGATGGCGAACTCGTCGCCGCCGAGGCGCGCGACGGTGTCGGTCTCGCGCACCGTGTCGGTGAGGCGGCGCGCCACTTCCTTGAGCAGCCGGTCGCCGACGTGATGGCCGAGCGCGTCGTTGACGCCCTTGAAGCGGTCGAGGTCGATCAGGTGCAGCGCGCACTGCCGGTCGCCGCGACGGGCGCGGACGATCTCGCGCCGCATGCGGTCGTGCAGGAAGGCGCGGTTGGGCAGGTCAGTGAGGGTATCGTGATGGGCGAGATAGAGAAGATGGCTTTCTGCCTGCTTGCGGTCGGTGATGTCGAGCGACGTGGTCAGCACGTTCACCACCTCGCCGGAGGCGGCGCGCAGCGGCGACTTGGTGGTGAGCAGCACGCGCACGGCACCCGCCTTGTCGAAGATTTCCTCCTCGAACGGCGGCAGCGCGTTGCCGGTCTCGAACACGAGGCGGTCCAGCGTGAAGCTGCGCTCGTCATGCTCGCGGCCGAAGGTCTCGCTCGTCTTCTTGCCGACGATCGACCCGGTATCGAGGCCGTAGAAGGACGCCTTCAGGGCATTGACGAACACGCAATAACCGTCGCGGTCGGCGGCGCTGATCATCGCCGGCACGGTGTCGATAACCTGGGCGAGACGCTCGCTGGAGTCGCGCAGCACCTCCTCGCGCGAGCGTTCGCTGTGCTCGAGCTCGCGCTCGAGATGTACGGCGCGGCCCATGATGATGAGCTGCTGCTTGCGCATCTTGAGGAGGTTGCGGGCGCGGGTGAGAAACTCGTTGTAGTCCACCGGGCTCTGCAGGAAGTCGGTGGCGCCGGCCTCGAGCGCGCGCAGGCGATGGCTACGCTCCTCGTTGACGGTGATGACGACCACCGGGACGTCGGCGCAAGCCGGAATCTCGCGGAAGCGGCGGGTGAACTCGGCACCGTCGCAATTGGGCATCTTGTAGTCGGAGATGACGAGATCGGGGACATTTTGCTCGAGCCAGGCGAGCGCCTCGAGCGGATCGCCGAAGGCGCGCACGTCGGCGCCCTCCTCGATCGAAGCGGCAAGCTTCGCGAAGATGTTCCGGTTGGTGACCCGGTCATCGAGAATGACGATCAGCGACATGACGCCGACGTTCCCCCAGTTGCCCCGCGCCGCCGTTTGGTGGCGGCGCCCCCCGACACGAAAGGCGGCGATTACGACCTAGCCGCCCGCGTGTTCTGCCGTACGTTCTAACGCTGAGCGTTTAAGAACCTGGTGCAGCAATCGACGAAAATGCGCGGAGTGCGATTAGGAGAGCGTTCAGCATGGCAAGCGCGCCGCCGCGGGCTTCGCCCGAACATGGCGGCGACCGCGGGCGCCGTAGCTCCGGACGAAAGCGCTGAAAAACAAAGCTAATCGCTGTGAGTGCAACTCGGCGGGCACCGCGTCTATATATGTGGTGAACGCTTTCTTTCCCCGCGCTCACACCACCATCAACCGGCGGACGGTCGCATCATGTACACGGAACTCGGGCTTTTCATCGACGGCGCATGGATCAAGGCCAACGGCCGCGACCGCGAACCGGTCCTTAATCCTGCCACCGAAAAAACCCTCGCCGAGCTGCCGCACGCCAGCGCCGCCGACCTCGACCAGGCGTTCGAGGCGGCCAAGAAGGGCTACAAGGTATGGCGCGCCATGTCCGCCTACGACCGCGGCAAGGTCATGCGCAAGGCAGCCGACCTCATGCGCGAGCGGGTGGAAACCATCGCCCGCGTGCTCACCCAGGAACAGGGCAAGCCCGTCGCCAAGTCGCGCATCGAGGTGGGTGCCGCCGCCGACGTCATCGAGTGGATGGGCGAGGAAGGCCGCCGCGCCTACGGCCGCATCATTCCCGGCCGCGCCAAGGGCACGCGCCAGATGATGGTGCAGGAGCCGGTCGGCATCGTCGCCGCCTTCACGCCATGGAATTTCCCGGCGATCACGCCGGCACGCAAGATGGCGGGCGCCCTCGGCGCCGGCTGCGCGCTGATCCTCAAGGCGTCGGAGGAGACGCCGGGCACCAGCGTAGAAATGGTGCGCTGCTTCGCCGACGCCGGCTTGCCGGCGGGCGTTCTCAATCTCGTGTTCGGCGTGCCGGCGAAGATCTCCGAGCACCTGATCGCCAAGGAGGGAATCCGCAAGATCTCGTTCACCGGCTCGGTGCCGGTGGGCAAGCACCTCGCCAAGCTCGCGGCCGACGGCATGAAGCGCGTGACCATGGAGCTCGGCGGCCATTCGCCGGTCATCGTGTTCGACGACGTGGACACGGAGAAGATCGCCGACATCACCTCGGCCTCCAAGTACCGCAACGCCGGGCAGGTGTGCATCGCGCCGTCGCGCTTCTTCGTGCAGGAAAAGATCTATAGCCGCTACGTCGAACGCTTCACCGAGAACGCGAAGGGGATGAAGCTCGGCGACGGGCTCACCGACGGCGTCAAGATGGGCCCGCTCGCGAACTCGCGGCGGCTCGACGCCATGGAAGGCATCATCAACGACTGCAAGGCGCGCGGCGGCAAGATTTCCACCGGCGGCAAGCGCGGCGCCAACCAGGGCTACTTCTTCGAGCCCACCGTGGTGACCGACCTGCCTGACGACGCCAAGCTCATGACGCTGGAGCCGTTCGGCCCGATCGCGCCGATCGTGCCCTTCAAGACTTTCGACGAGGTGGTGGAGCGGGCGAACGCGCTGCCCTACGGGCTCGCCGCCTACGCCTTCACCAACTCGGCAAAGCAGGCGACGCTGATAGGCGACGCCCTGGAAGCGGGCATGGTCGGCGTCAATACTTTCGCCATCTCCACCGCCGAGACGCCGTTCGGCGGCGTCAAGGAGAGCGGCTACGGCCACGAGGGCAGCGTGGAGGGCCTCGAGGCCTACACGGTGAAGAAGTTTATCGCCCAGGCTTGAGTTAGGGCTTCGCCGCCCGCTTCTTCGCCGCCGCGCGCAGCGCGGTGATGGTGGTGCGCGTCGAGATCTGCTCGGGGTCGGTGATCAGCTCGATCACCGCCGCCTTGCCCGACTGCACCGCGCGCTCGAATGCCGGGATGAATTCCTCGGTGCGCTCCACCCGTTCGCCGTGGGCGCCGAAGGCGCGCGCGAAGGCGACGAAGTCCGGCGTCTTGAGGTCGCTGCCGCTCACCCGCTCGGGATAGTCGCGCTCCTGATGCATGCGGATCGTGCCGTACATGTGGTTGTTGAACACCAGGATGATCGGACGGGCGCCGTGTTGAATCGCGGTGCCTATCTCCTGGCCGCTCATGAGGAAGCCGCCGTCGCCGACGCAGCCGATGACCAGCCGGTCCGGCCGGGCGAGCGCCGCTGCGGTCGCGGCCGGCACCGAATAGGCCATGGCTCCTGACGTGGGACCGAGCTGCCGGCAGGGACGGCGATAGGTCAAAAAGCGATGCGCCCAGCCGGTGAAGTTGCCGGCGTCTAGGGTGACGATGAAATCCGCCGGCAGGCGCTTGCGCAGCTCGACGAAGGCCTGGCCCATGTCGAGAGGAAAGCTCGTCGCCGGCGGCTCGATGGAGGCGAGATACTCCTTGCGCGCCGCTTCGCGCCAGGCGCTCCATTTCTTGTTGCCGTCGAGCGGAGCCATGGCGCTCGCGGCAGTCGTGAAATTCGCCGCCGACGAGACGATGGCGAGGTCGGGCTGAAAAACGCGGCCGATCTCGTCGGGATCGGGATAGACGTGCACGAAGCGCTGGCGCGGCGCCGGCAACTCAATGATCTCGTAACCCTGGGTGGTCATCTCGCCGAGCCGCGTGCCGACGGCGAGCAGAAGATCGGCGGCCTTCACCCGGGCCACCAGGGTCGGCGCCGTCGAGGTGGAGAGGTCGCCAACGAAGCAGGGCGACTGGTTGTCGAATACGTCCTGACGGCGGAACGAGCAGGCGGTGGGCAGCCCGTTCGCCTGGGCGAAAGCGACGATCTTCGCGCACGCCTCGTCGCTCCAGCCGGAGCCGCCCACGATCATCAGCGGCCGCTCGGCCTGGGCGAGGAGATCGCGCAGCCGCGCGACGTCGGCCGGCCCCGCCGCCGGCTGCACCGCGACATAAGGCTTCGCGTCGGCGACGGTGGCGGTGTCGGTCAGCATGTCTTCCGGCAGCGACAGCACCACCGGTCCGGGCCGCCCGGACGTCGCCTCGTGAAAGGCGCGGGCGAGATATTCGGGAATGCGCTCGGCCTGATCGATCTCCGCCACCCATTTGGCGATGGGGGCGAACATGCGGCGATAGTCGATTTCCTGGAAGGCTTCCCGGTCGCGAGTGCCGCGGCCGATCTGGCCCACGAGCAGGACCATCGGCGTCGAATCCTGGAAAGCGGTGTGCACGCCGATCGCCGCGTGGCAGGCGCCGGGGCCGCGCGTGACCATGGCGATGCCGGGCTTGGTCGTCAGCTTGCCGTAGGCTTCCGCCATGTTGGCGGCGCCGGCCTCGTGGCGCGCGTTGATGAGCTTGATGCGGTCGCGCACGCCGTAGAGCGCGTCCAGCACCGCAAGATAGCTTTCGCCAGGAACGCAAAAGGCCATATCGACGCCGTGGATAAGCAATTGGTCGACGAGAATCTGGCCGCCGCTGCGCGCTGTCGCGGCGTCGGCGCGCGCTGCTTGAGCGGTATGACGTTCTTGCAAGCTCATGGCCCCCTATTTTGGATCACGTCGGCCCTGCGAGCTACGGGTTGGGCTTGACCGTAGATTGGGCGAGTTCCAGACTAGACTTTCTAATCGGCGGCAGCTCGCTGCAGGTAATGCGACGCGGCACCGCAAAGCAAGAACAACAGCGGGGCAAGAGGCCTTGTTCGGGAGGGAAATGCCATGCCTACCGTGACCCTAACGGTCAACGGGCGGAAAGAATCCGTTGACGTCGAGCCGCAGACGCTGCTGGTGCAGCTGTTACGCGAAAAGCTTCTCCTCACCGGCACCCACGTGGGCTGCGATACCTCGCAGTGCGGCGCTTGCGTCGTGCACGTGGACGGGAAGGCGGTGAAATCCTGCACCGTCTTCGCGCTGCAGGCGGAGGGCGCTAAGGTCACCACCATCGAAGGGTTGGCGAACGGCGCCGGCCTGCATCCCATGCAGGAGGCCTTCCGCGAGAACCACGGGCTGCAGTGCGGTTTCTGCACCCCGGGCATGATCATGTCGGCGATCGATATCGTGCGCCGCAAGGGCAAGAACCTCGACGAGAAAACAATCCGCGAGGAGCTACAAGGCAACATCTGCCGGTGCACCGGCTACCATAACATCGTCAAGGCCGTCGCTGCCGGAGCCAAGGCGATGGCCAGCGCCACCACCTGAGGAGGAACGCCATGAGCGCAACTGGAATCGGCGCCGCGGTCCGCCGTACGGAAGACCAGCGCTTCATCACCGGCACCGGTCACTACACCGACGATATCACCCGGCCGGGCCAAGCCTACGCCTACTTCCTGCGCTCGCCGCACGCGCACGCGACGCTCAAGAAGGTCGACACGCGCAAGGCGGCGAAGATGCCGGGCGTGGTGGCGGTGCTGACCGGCGAGGATCTCGCTGCCGACAAGGTCGGCGACCTGATCTGCGGCTGGATGATCAATTCGAAGGACGGCACGCCGATGAAGGCGGGGCCGCATCCGGCGCTTGCCCGCGGCAAGGTGCGCCACGTGGGCGACCAGGTGGCGGTGGTGATCGCCAACACCCTGAACCAGGCGAAGGACGCCGCGGCCGCGATCGAGGTCGATTACGGCGTGCTGCCGGCAGTGGCGGACCCCGCCAAGGCGCAGGCGGCGGGCGCCCCGCAGGTCCATGAGGCGGCCCCGCGCAACACCATCTACGAATGGGCGATCGGCGATGCCGCCGCCGTGGGCGAGGCATTCAAGTCGGCGAAGCACGTGGCCAAGCTCAACGTCACCAACAATCGCCTCGTGCCCAACGCCATAGAGCCGCGGGCGGCCAATGCCGAGTACGATTCCGGCACCGACTCGATCACCCTGTGGGTGGGGAGTGCAAAATCCGCACGTGCATCGCCTGGTGATGTCGGCCTTCCTCGGCTTGGCGCCAGAGCACAAGTTCCGGGTGATCGCGCCCGACGTGGGCGGCGGCTTCGGCTCGAAGATCTTCATCTACGCCGAGGAAACCGTCTGCGTATGGGCGGCGAGAAAAGTTCGCCGGCCGGTCAAGTGGACCTCGGACCGCAGCGAGGCGTTCGTCAGCGACGCCCACGGCCGCGATCACGCCACCCACGCCGAGATGGCGCTCGACGAGAAGGGCAAGATCCTCGCGCTGCGCGTCAAGACCATCGCCAATCTCGGCGCCTACATGTCGACGTTCTCCTCGTCGGTGCCGACCTATCTCTACGCGACGCTGCTGTCGGGCCAGTACAACATCCCGGCGATCTACTGCGAGGTGGACGCGGTCTACACCAACACCGTGCCCGTCGACGCCTACCGCGGCGCCGGCCGGCCGGAGGCGTGCTTCGTCATCGAGCGCCTGGTCGAGATCGCCGCGCGCGAGATGCACATGAGCCCGGTGGATTTGCGGCGAAAGAACTTCATCACCCAGTTCCCGCATCAGACGCCGGTGATCATGGCCTACGACGTCGGCGACTATGCCGCCTCGCTGGACAAGGCTCTCAAGCTCGCCGACCAAAAGGGCTTCGCGCAACGCAAGCAGGACGCCGCACGCCGCGGCAAGCTCGCTGGCATGGGCTTCTCCACCTTCATCGAGGCTTGCGGCATCGCGCCGTCGGCGGCGGTCGGCTCGCTCGGCGCCGGCGTGGGCCTGTGGGAATCGGCGGAAGTGGCCGTGACGCCCACGGGCATGGTCGAGGTGCTCACCGGCAGCCACAGCCACGGCCAGGGGCATGAGACCACCTTCGCCCAGCTCGTCTCCGACCGGCTCGGCATTCCCATGGAGCATGTCGTCATCGTCCACGGTGACACCGACAAGGTGCAGTTCGGCATGGGCACCTACGGCTCGCGCTCGGGCCCCGTGGGCATGACCGCGGTGGTCCAGGCGATCGACAAGGTGATCGTCAAGGGCAAGCAGGTCGCCGCTCACATCCTGGAGGCCGGCGAAAGCGACATCGAGTTCAAGAACGGACGTTTTGTCGTGGCCGGCACCGACAAGTCGGCGGCGTTCGGCGAGATCGCGCTCGCTGCCTACGTGGCGCACAAGTTCCCGACGGCGCAGATCGAGCCGGGGCTGAAGGAGCACGCGTTCTACGACCCCACCAACTTCACCTTCCCGTCCGGCTGCCATATCTGCGAGGTGGAGATCGACCCCGAGACGGGCAAGACCGAGATCGTGCGGTGGACCGCGGTGGACGACTTCGGCAACGTGATCAATCCGATGATCGTCGAGGGCCAGGTGCACGGCGGCATCGCGCAAGGCATCGGCCAGGCCTTGCTCGAAGGCTGCGCCTACGACGACGACGGCCAGCTCATGACCGGCTCGTACATGGACTACTGCATGCCGCGCGCCGACGATCTGCCATCGTACACCGTCGGCAGGACGGTCACCCCGTGCCCATCGAACCCGCTGGGGCTCAAGGGCTGCGGCGAGGCCGGCGCGATCGCGTCGCCGCCGGCCCTGATCAACGCCATCACCGACGCGCTCGGCACCGAGGACGTTGCCATGCCGGCGACGGCGCCGGTGGTGTGGCGCGCCATCCAGAAGACGCAGCAACAGCGCCGCCGGGCGGCGGAGTGACGGGAGGAAACGATGCACACCTTTGACTACCACCGTCCCGCCAACCTCAAGCTCGCCGCGGCGACGCTCGCCAAGCAGAAGGACGCCAAGATTCTGGCCGGCGGCCATAGCCTGATCCCGACGCTCAAACTCCGCCTGTCGGACGCCCGCAACATCGTCGACCTCGGCTTGATCAAAGGCATCGACGGCATCGCGCTCAAGGGCAAGAATCTCGAGATCGGCGCCATGGCCCGCCACGTCGCCGTGGCGGGCTCGCCGGTGGTGCGCAAGGCAATTCCGGCGCTCGCCGAGCTCGCCTCCTTGATCGGCGACCCGCACGTGCGCCATCGCGGCACGCTCGGCGGCTCGATCGCGAACAACGATCCGGCGGCGGACTATCCCGCCGCGTGTCTCGCGCTCGGCGCTACCATCATCACCACCAGCCGGAAGATCCCGGCGGACAAGTTCTTCCAGGGTCTGTTCGAGACGGCGCTGGGAAAAAGCGAGATCATCGTCGCCGTGAGCTTTCCCATTCCCAAGCGCGCCGGCTACGCGAAATTCCCCAACCCAGCCTCGCGCTTTGCCCTCGTCGGTGTGTTCGTCGCCGACTTCGGCAAGGACGTGCGCGTGGCGGTGACGGGTGCCGGCGAAAGCGGAGTGTTCCGCGCAAAAGAGATCGAGGCGGCGCTGAAGAAGAATTTCTCCGCCGACGCGCTCTCCGACATCCGGTTCGGGCCGAAGGGCATTATGTCCGACATCCACGGCGACGCCGTCTATCGCGGCCACATGATCGGCGTCATGGCGCGCCGCGCCGTGGCGGCAGCCGGCTGACGTAGCTCCCGTTCGGCGCCGCAACGCGATACACTGACAAATCGGACCGGCGCGGCCTCAACCGAGGCCGCGCAGCCCGTGGAGTTCATCCTTGAGCAAAGCCAAGAGCGCGCTGCCGGATTCCATCGACGCCACGCTCGCGCTCATGCAGGCGGGCAACTACGTGGCCGACCGGGCGCTCGCCACCGTCGTGTTCCTCGCGCTGCGCATGAAGCGGCCGCTGTTCTTCGAGGGCGAGGCCGGCGTCGGCAAGACCGAGGTGGCGAAGGTGCTGGCGGGCGCGCTTGGCCGGCGGCTGGTGCGGCTGCAGTGCTACGAGGGCCTCGACGTGGCCTCCGCGCTCTACGAATGGAACTACGCGGCGCAGATGATCGCGATCCGCATCGCGGAGGCCGAGGGCACCGCCGACCGCGATCGGCTCGCCACCGACGTATTCTCCGAAAAATTCCTGGTGAAGCGGCCGCTGCTCGATGCGCTGTCGCCGGACCCGGCGGGCGCGCCGGTGCTGCTCATCGACGAGCTCGACCGCGCCGACGAGGCGTTCGAGGCGTTCCTGCTCGAGGTGCTCGCCGATTTCCAGGTGACCATCCCGGAGCTCGGCACCATCAAGGCGGCGACGCCGCCGATCGTCATCATCACCTCCAACCGCACCCGCGAGATTCACGACGCGCTCAAGCGGCGCTGTCTCTATCACTGGATCGACTACCCGAACTTCGCCCGCGAGCTCGCCATCCTGCACGCGCGCCTGCCCGGCGCGTCGGAGCGCCTAGGCCGCGAGGTGGTGGCGTTCGTCCAGTCGCTGCGCCGCGAGGACCTGTTCAAGCTTCCCGGCGTGGCGGAGACGTTGGACTGGGCGTCGGCGCTAGTCGAGCTCGGCGCGAAGTCGCTCACGCCGGCGATCGTCCACGACACGGTGGGCGTCGTGCTGAAGTATCAGGACGATATCGCCCGCCTGAGCGAGCCGAAGATCGATGAGCTTTTGGAGCGCTCGCGCAACGACCTGAAAGCCGCCGAATGAGCGAGACCCGGGCGGCGCCGGAGCTCGCGGAGAACATCGTGCGCTTCGCTCGCGCCTTGCGCGCCGCCGGGCTAAAGCTCGGACCGCGCGCGGCCATCGACGCGGTTGCGGCGGTGGAGGCGATCGGCGTCGGCAACCGCGCCGACTTCTACTGGACGCTGCACGCGATCCTGGTCAACCGCCATGAGGACGACCCGGTGTTCGAGATGGCATTCCGCCGCTTCTGGCGGCGGCGCGATCCGAACGAGGCGATCCTCATGGAGATGCTGCCGGTGGTGCCGACGCCGCCGGTGGCACGGCCGGGCGAGCGGCGGGTGGAAGAGGCGCTCGGCGATGGCGCGCCGCGGCTCCCGCCTCCACCCAAGCCCGAACTCAAGCTCGACATGCGCGGCAGCGTCTCCGACGTGGAGGTGCTGCGCAAGAAGGACTTCGCCCAGATGAGTGCCGCGGAGATCGCCGAGGCGCGGCGGCGCATCGCCATGCTGCCATTCGCCCGCGCGGAGATGCCGGCGCGGCGGCTGGTGACCAACGCGCGCGGCCATCGCATCGATCTCAGGCGGACGCTACGCGCGAGCCTGCGCGCTGGCGGCGAGGTGATCGACTTGAAGCGGCGGGCGCGGGGAACGCGGCGACCGCCCATCGTGGCCCTGGTCGATATCTCCGGCTCGATGACCGACTACTCCCGGGTGCTCCTGCATTTCCTTCACGCACTCAACGAAGCGCATGGACGCGTATCCACCTTCCTGTTCGGCACGCGGCTTACCAACGTCACCCGCGCGCTGAAGGCACGCGATCCCGACGCCGCCCTCGCCGCCTGCACCGCGACGGCGCGCGACTGGTCCGGCGGCACGTGGATCTCCGACTCGTTGCACGCCTTCAATAAGCAGTGGTCGCGGCGCGTGCTCGCGCAGGGGGCGACGGTGTTGCTCATCACCGATGGGCTGGAGCGCCAGTCGGGTGAGAATCTCGCTCGCGAGATGGACCGGCTACACCGCTCGTCGCGACGGCTGATCTGGCTCAATCCGCTTTTGCGCTATGCCGGCTTCGAGCCACGCGCTCGCGGCATTCGCGCCATGCTGCCGCACGTGGACGAGATGCGGCCGGTGCATGATCTCGCCAGCCTCGAATCCCTCTGCCGCGCCTTGTCCGACGATCGAGGCGCGATGGGCCGCGCCGCCTAGGCGCCCGCGCGCAGCGCCCGGCAGCGACCAGCCGGAATGTGCGCCCACACCGGCGAGCCCGCGTCGAACGCCTGATCGGCGGGCGCCACCACGCGCAGCTCCGGGCCGCCGAGCACCTCGATGCGATAGTCGCGGCGATCGCCGAGGAAGACCTGGCGCGTCACCGTGGCGGCAATGACGTTTTCCGCCTCCGGCGGCCGCGCCGCGCTCAGTCGGATGTCGTGCTGGCGGATGGACACCGACGTCTCGCCGCCGGGGATGAGTGTCGCGCCCGCGCAGCGCAGTGCGATGCCGCCGAAGGCAATGTGATCGGCGTCGAGATTTTTTCCGCGCACGATGTTGCTCGAGCCGATGAAGCGCGCGACGAATTCCGAGCGCGGCCGATCGTAGATATCCTCGGGCGTGCCCAGCTGTTCGATACGGCCGGCGTTCATCACCGCGATCATGTCGGCGCTGGTCATGGCGTCGGCCTGGTCGTGGGTCACGTAGACCGTGGTGTAGTGATAGCGATCGTGCAGCCGCCGTAGCTCGAAGCGCATCTCCTCGCGCAGGTTAGCATCGAGGTTTGACAGCGGCTCGTCGAGCAGCAGCGTCTCCGGCTCGACGATCAGAGCGCGCGCGAACGCCACCCGCTGCTGCTGCCCGCCGGACAATTCGCCCGGGTAGCGATCGGCGAACGGGCCGAGCTGCGCCGTCGCCAACATGGCGCCGAGCCGCCGCGCGATCTCGTCGTTGTCGAGCTTGCGCAGGCGCAGGCCGTAGGCGACGTTCTCCGCCACCGTCATGTGCGGCCACAGCGCGTAGCTCTGGAAGATCATGGACATGCGGCGCTCTTCCGGCGGCACGGTGCGCATCGGCGAGGACATGAGTTTTTCGCCGACGTAGATTTCCCCCGCCGTGGGTTCGTTGAACCCGGCGATCAGACGCAGCGTCGTGGTCTTGCCGCAGCCCGAGGGCCCAAGCAGGCACAGCATCTGGCCGTGGTCGAGGCGCAGCGTCATGCTGTCGACGACGGCCGCTTGCCCGAACGTCTTGGTCAGACCACGCAACTCCAGCGACGCCACTGCCCGCCCCCGCCTCTAGTTGCCCGTGAACCGGGGCTTGCGCTTTTCCATGAATGCCGTGCGGCCTTCCACATAGTCGCGGCTGGCGAAGCACTCCGCCACCAGCGCGTCGCAGCGTGCAAGATCACGTTCGGCCGCATTCTTTCGGATTTCGCCGACGATGAACTTGGTGGCGTGCACCGTCAGCGGCGCGTTGCCGGCAATGGTGTCGGCGTAGCCCTTGACGAAAGTTTCGAGCTCGCCGTCGGCCACCACCCGGTTGACCAAGCCCATGGCGAGCGCCTCCGCTGCGTCGAACTGGCGCGCGGTGAAGAAGATTTCCTTGGTGAAGGCGGGCCCGACCAGGTCAACGAAGCGCCTGAGTCCGGCGAACTCGTAGCCGAGGCCTAACTTCGCCGCCGGCAGCGCGAAGCGCGCAGTCTCCGAGGCGATACGCATGTCGCAGGCCACGGCAAAGCCGAGGCCGCCGCCGACGCAGTAGCCGCGGACCATGGCGATCGTCGGCTTGGGGAACTCATCGACGGCCGCGAAGGTGCGAGCGACCGTGTCATTGTACTTGGTGACGGCGGCCGCGTCGGCGCGCTCGTCCTCGAAGCGCGAAATGTCGGCACCGGAGATGAAGGCTTTGGAGCCGGCCCCGGTGAGCACCACCACGCGCACTTGGTCGTCGGAAGCAAAATCGTCGAGGATGCGGCCGGCGGCTTCCCACATGTCCAGCGACACGGCGTTGTGGCGCGCCGGATTGTTGAAGATGACGTAGCCGACGCTGCCTTCCTTGCGCGCGAGCATCCTGTCGGTCTTGTTCATGTCCGGCTCCTTCGCTCGTGCGCTCAAACGACTTTCGCTTGCTGCAGCTTCTCGATCTCCGCCGCGGCGAAGCCGAACTCGCGCAGCACCTCGGCGCTGTGCGCGCCCAGCGCCGGCGGCGGCGCCACAACCGCGCTCGGCGTGCGCGAGAGCGCGATCGGCTGGCCGACCAAGCGAAGATCGCCGCCATCGGCGGTGCTCACGCTCTTCACTATCCCCAGGTGTTCGACCTGCGGGTCGGCGAACACCTGGTCAATGGCATAGATCGGCCCGCACGGCACGCCGGCGCGGTTCAGCCGCTCGATCCATTCGGCGCTGGTGGCGGAGGCGAGACGGCGGTCGATCTCGGCGTTGAGCGCGTCGCGGTTATCGGAGCGCCCGCCGGAGGACTTATACGCTGCCTGCTCGATCAGGTCCGCGGCGCCGATGGTGTGGCACAGGCGCTCCCACATCTTCTGTCCGGTGGTGGCGATGTTGATGTGGCCGTCGGCGGTCTTGAACACGCCGGTGGGTATGCTGACCGGATGGTTGTTGCCGGCTTGCCCGGCCACCTCGCCTTCGACGAGCCAGCGCGCCGCCTGGAAATCGAGCATGAAGATTTGCGCCTGCAGCAGCGAGGTCTCGACCTGCTGCCCCTCCCCCGATTTCTCGCGCTCTAAGAGCGCCACCAGGATGCCGAGCGCACAGAGCAGCCCAGCGGAGAGGTCGGCGACGGGGATGCCGGCACGCATGGGGCCGTCGCCGGGCTTGCCGGTGATCGACATCAGCCCGCCCATGCCCTGGGCAATCTGGTCGAAGCCCGGGCGGTCGCGATACGGGCCGGTCTGGCCGAAACCGGAGATGCTGGCGTAGACGAGCCGCGGGTTGAGCTTCCGCAGCGCCGGGTAGTCGATCCCGAGCCGCTCCTTCACGTCGGGACGGAAGTTCTCCACCACCACGTCGGCCTTGGCCACCAGGCGGCGGAATGCGGCGATGCCTTCCGGCGCCTTGAGGTCGAGCGCCAGGCTGCGCTTGTTGCGATGCAGATTCTTAAAGTCCGAGCTCTCGCGCGGGCCGCCCAGGGGCTCGCCGGTAACCAAATGCGCCGGCGGCTCGATCTTGATGACGTTGGCGCCCCAGTCGGCGAGCTCGCGCACGGCCGTCGGTCCTGCCCGGACTTGGGTCAGGTCGAGCACGGTGAACCGCGCAAGTGCCGATGAGGCCTGGGGAAACGGCATCGGGATCAGCTCCGTTTCGAACATCTAGGAAGTCCCGTTTTTTGTCCACCGGAAGCGCAGGGTTTGGCGAGACGGGGTGTCTAATGAGCGATGTTGCAATCCTGTTCACCACTGATGAGCGCCCATAGCGGGCCAGCGGCCCCTGCTGCGATAAGCTCCCTTTTCGCCGTCCGTCAGCATCGGAAAGGGGCATGGGCGATCCCAGCGACGAAGAACTCATGCGGCGCGTCGCGGCGGGCGACGAACGGGCGTTCGCGCTCCTCGCGCCGCGCCACGCCGCCCGGGCCATCGGGCTGGCGCGCCGCCTCACCGGCAGCGGCGCCGACGCCGAGGAGATCGTGCAGGAAGCGCTCCTGCGGGTGTGGATCAATGCGCCGCGCTGGCGCGGACAGGCGCAGTTCCCCACCTGGCTCTACCGCATCGTGGTCAACCTTTGCCTCAATCGCCGGCGGCGCGCGCCGTTCGCGCCGCTCAGCGAAGCCGGCGACCTTGCCGATCCTGCGCTCGACGCTGCCGCACGCCTCGAGCGCGACGAGACCGACCGGCAGGTGGCGGCGGCCGTGGCGAGCCTGCCAGAGCGGCAACGGCTGGTGATCATGCTCACGTACGAGGAAGGGCTGAGCAATGCCGAAGCGGCCGCCACGCTCGACAGCTCGGTGTCCGGCGTCGAGGCATTGCTGGTGCGGGCCAAGCGCACGTTGCGCGAGAAACTGCGTTCCGTCCTCGACGGCAACGACTGAGGAGAGTAGCCATGAAGCGCATGCAAGAAATGAATTGCCTGGACGTGCTGCTCACGCGGCGCGCGGCACAGCCGCCGACGGACGAAGCGGCGGCGGGACGCGTGCTCGACAAGCTCGCGAGCGCTCCTCTGCCCCGGCAGCGGCATGGCTGGCGCTGGCCGAGCGTCCTGCTCGACGTCGACTTCGCGCCGGCGTGGCCGCGCTTTGCCGCGCTTGCCGGCGCCGCGGGGCTGGGATTGGCGATTGGATTCTCCGGACCCGCCGCGCGATTTACCGAAAGCCCCGGCTGGACGATAGCCGCGGCGCAAGCTTCCGATTCCGACTTCGGCGCCGTGTCGGAGCCTGAATTGTTCACGGGAGCACGGCCATGATCGCTGCCTCCACTGCCTTCAGCGAGGACCGCAACACGCGCTGGCTCGTGTTCGTGTCGCTGGCACTCAACCTTTTCTTCGTCGGCGTCGCCGGCGCGCTGATCGTCCGCCACTACACCGAAATGCCCGCGGTGAGCGCGCCGCTCGACCGCAGCGCCGCGGCGCGCATCGAACGGCTCGCCGCGATCCTACCCACCAAGGACGCGGAGATCCTGCGCGACGAGTTCCGCGCGCGCGCTTCGACGGTGGAAGGCGCCCGCGAAGAATATCGCCGCATGCTGGATGTGGCACGGGCGTTCCTGCGCATGGAACCGTTCGACGTTTCCGCGATGCAGACCGCGCTCGCCGCGGCACGCGGCGCCCGGCAGATCTTCGACCAGCTCATGCACGAGCTCATCGTCACGGCGGCGACCAAGATGTCGGCGGAAGGGCGAGCCAAGCTCGCCGACTGGTCGGCCGCGGCACGCGCCACCCCCGCAACCAATCGATGAACCCAATTGATCTGCCGGCAAACCCTGTGAAAAATCAGACACATAACAACGAGCGACAGGCCGCGCGCACACCCGCGCTCATGGCCGTAATGGTGCTGTTCCCGGCGCTCGCCGGCTGTTTGCCCAACATCGACAGGCCGAAGCTCGCTCTCGACGTCCCCGATTCGTACCGGCAGGCGCGCGGGGCGCCGCACGCGGCCCTTCCGGCCATCGACTGGTGGCGCGAGTTCCGTTCGCCGGAGCTGACGGCGCTGATGGAAGAGGCGCAGCTCGCCAATTTCGACGTCGGCGCGGCGGTGGCGCGCATCCTGCAGGCCGACGCCCAGGCGCGCATCGCCGGCGCGCCGCTCCTGCCCCTCGTCACCAGCAGCGGCAGCGCCTCGCGCTCGCAGGCCTCGCTCGCGACCGGCACGGGCGCCGGTGGCGGAAACCGGCGGCGCACGCTCTATAACGTTGCGCTCGACGCGAGCTACGAGATCGATTTCTGGGGCAAGAACCGCGAGACCCTGCTCGCCGCCGAGCAGCTCGCGGTGGCAAGCCGCTTCGACCGCGAGGTGGTGACGCTCTCCACCATCGCGGCGGTGGCCAATGCCTATTTCCAGGTGCTGGCCGCGCAGGATCGCCTGCGCATCGCCCGCAACAACGTTGACAGCGCGACCCGCATCCTCGGTCTCATCCAGCAGCGCGTCGACGTCGGCACCGCCTCGGGCCTCGATCTCGCCCAGCAGCAGAGCCTCGTCGCCAGCCAACGCGCGGCGGTGCCGTTGCTTGAGCAAGCGCTGCAGCAGAACCGGTTCACGCTGGCGCTGCTGATCGGCCGGCCGCCCGAGCGGGTGAACATCCGCGGTGGCGGGATGGCGCGCATCGCCATCCCGCGGGTGACGCCGGGGCTGCCGTCGGAGCTCTTGGTGCAGCGTCCGGACATCCGCGAAGCGGAGGCGCAGCTCGAGTCGGCAAATGCCAGCGTCAAGGCGGCGCGCGCCGCGTTGCTTCCGAGCGTCACGCTCACTGGCACGGGTGGCTTCCAGAGCGCGGTGCTCGCCACCCTGTTCTCCCCCGCGGCCGCCTACTACACCATCGCCGCCGGTGTCACCCAGCCGATCTTCGACGGCTTCCGCCTGCAAGGGCAGCTCGAATTCCAGAAGGGCCGTCTCGAGGAGTTGCTGCAGCTTTATCGCAAGTCGGTCATCTCTGCCTTTACCGACGTGGACAATGCGCTCGTCGCGGTCCAGCAGTCGGCGGAGCGCGAACGGCTGCAGCGGCAGGTCGTGCTCGCCTCGCGCCGCGCCTTCGACTTCTCCGAGACACGGTTGCGCGAGGGCACGGTCGACCTCGTGACGGTGCTCACCACGCAGCAGACCCTGTTCCAGGCGGAAGACCTGCTCATCCAGGCGCGGCTCGCGCGCCTGCAGGCGATCGTCAGTTTGTATCAGGCGCTCGGCGGCGGCTGGCCAACCGCGGAAGAATTGAAGAAAGCAAAGCGATGACAAATGCCCGCCGTTACCTGGTGATCGCCGTCGTCGGCGTGCTCGCCATCACCGCCGCCTATGCCGTGCTCACGCCGCCCGAGGTGCGCCAGAAGCAGGGCGGCCGCAGAGGCGGCGGCGGCGGCGAAGGGCCGGTGCCCGTGCTGGTGGCGCCGGCCGCGCTCGCCGACGTTCCCGTCTACCTCGACGGTGTCGGCACCGTGCGGGCGCTGAACACCGTGATCGTGCGGCCGCAGGTAGAAGGCAAGCTGATCAAGGTGGCTTTCAAGGAGGGGCAGGACGTCGAGCGCGGCTTCGTGCTGGCCGAGATCGATCCCACCACGTACCAGGCGCAACTCGATCAGGCCAAGGCCAAGAAGGCGCAGGACGAAGCGCTGCTCGCCAACGCCAAGCGCGATCTCGAGCGCTACGAGCGACTCGCCGCCAGCACCGCCGGCACGCGGCAACAGGCAGACACGCAACGGTCCCTGGTGGCGCAGCTGGAAGCGCAGGTGAAGCTCGATCAGGCCGCGGTCGACAACGCCCAGGCCTATCTCGACTACACCAAGATCACCGCCCCGCTTTCCGGCCGCACCGGCATTCGCCAGATCGATGAGGGCAACATCGTGCGCGCCTCCGACGCCACCGGCATCGTGGTCATCACCCAGGTCCGCCCGATCTCCGTCTTCTTCAACCTGCCGCAGCAGCACCTGACGCGCCTCAATGCCGCGTTCGCCAAGGGTCCGCTCGCGGTCGAGGCGATCGGCGGCGACGACCGCTCGCTGCTCGACCGCGGCACGCTGCAGGTGGTCGACAACCAAGTCGACCAGGCGACGGGCACAGTGAGGTTGAAGGCCGAGTTCCCCAACAGCAACCTGCAGCTCTGGCCGGGCCAGTTCGTCAACGTGCGCCTCCTGATCGAGACGCTGCCGCAGGTGGTGGTCGTGCCCACCGCCGCCGTGCAGCGCGGGCCGACCGGCACGTTCGTCTACGTGGTGCAGGACAATGTGGCCACGATGCGTCCGGTGACGGTGTCGCAGCAGGACGAGACCCGCTCGGTGATCACCGCGGGGCTCAAGACCGGCGAGCGGGTCGTCACCACGGGCTTCGCCCGGCTGACCGACGGCGGCGCGGTCACGGTCGAATCCGGCAGCGCCGGCGACCGGCCGCCCGCGGAACGTCCCGCCAAGGGCAAGCGCCGCGAGGGCGTTTCCGACGGCAGCCCGCGCGAGGGCAGCCGCCGCGGCGAGCGCAGCGAAGGCGCGCCGAAGGCGACCCCATGAGCGTCTCCTCGCCCTTTATCCACCGGCCGATCGCGACCTCGCTGCTCGGCGTGGCGGTGCTGCTGGGCGGTGCGCTCGGTTACTGGTGGCTGCCGGTGGCGGCGCTGCCGCAGGTGGATTTCCCCTCGATCCAGGTGACGACACAGCTTCCGGGCGCGAGCCCCAGCACCGTCGCCTCGCTGGTGACGGCGCCGCTGGAGCGCCAGTTCGGGCAGACCCCGGCGCTCGCCACCATGACCTCGTCGAGCTCCTACGGCATCAGCCAGATCACGCTGCAATTCGACTTGAACCGCGACATCGATGGCGCGGCGCAGGACGTGCAAGCCGCGATCAATGCCGCCGGGTCGTCGCTGCCGCGCAACCTCCCCTACCCGCCGACCTATTCCAAGGTGAACCCGGCCGACGCGCCGATCGTCACGGTCGCGCTCACCTCCACCACCATCTCGCTCCGCCAGATGAGCGATCTCGCCGATACGATGATCGCCCAACGGCTGAGCCAGGTGCTCGGCGTCGGCCACGTGTCGGTGCAGGGCGGCATCCGGCCGGCGGTACGAATACAAGCTGACCTTGCGCGGCTTGCCGCCTACGGCATCGGGCTCGAAGACGTGCGCACGGCGATCGCTGGCGCCAACGTTGCGGGCCCCAAGGGCGCCGTCGACGGCACGCACCAGTCCTACACCATCGCGGCCAATGATCAGCTCACGGTCGCCGCAGCGTACAAGTCCGTGGTGGTGACCTATCGCAACGGCGCACCGGTGCTCCTCGGCGACGTCGCCAACGTCATCGACGGCCTGGAGAACAGCAAGATCAGCGGCTGGTACAACGGGGCATCCGCCGTCGTCATCGACATCCAGCGCCAGCCCGGCGCCAACGTCATCGAGACGGTCAAGGGCGTGCTCGCCGAGCTGCCGCGCTTGCAGCGCTCGATGCCGGCGGGCATCGACCTCACGGTGGTGCAGGACCGCACCCACACCATCCGCGCCTCGGTGCACGACGTGCAGTTCACGCTCGTGCTCAGCGTGGTGCTGGTGGTGATGGTGGTGCTGGTCTTCCTGCGCTCCATCCGCGCCACCATCATCGCCGGCGTGGCATTGCCGCTCTCCATCGTCGCCACCTTCGGCGTCATGTGGTTCTGCGGCTTCAGCCTCAACAACCTGTCGCTGATGGCGCTCACCATCGGCACCGGCTTCGTGGTCGACGACGCAATCGTGATGCTCGAGAACATCGTGCGCCACACCGAGGAAGGCGAATTGCCGTTCGACGCGGCGCTACGCGGGGCGCGCGAGATCGGCTTTACGGTGATCTCGCTGACGGTGTCGCTGATCGCGGTGTTCATCCCGCTCCTGTTCATGACCGGGCTCGTCGGCCGCATGTTCCGCGAGTTCGCGCTGACGCTCACCATCGCGGTGGTGGTGTCAGCGGTGGTCTCGCTGACGCTGACGCCGATGATGGCGAGCCGGCTGCTGCGTCCGGCGCGCGGCGAGAATTTCCTCGGGCGCGCCTTCAACGGGGCGGTGGAGCGGACCATCGAGACCTACCGCTGGACGTTGGATTGGGTGCTGGCCCGGCAGACGCTCACCCTCACAGTTACCGGACTAACGCTGGTCGCCACGGTGTTGCTCTATCTGATCGTGCCCAAGGGCTTCCTGCCGCTGCAGGACACTGGGATGATCACGGCGGTGACCGAAGCCGCCGCCGACGTCTCCTTCGAGGAAATGCAGCGGCTGCAGGCGCGCATCGCCGCCACCGTGCGCGCCGATCCCGACGTCACCGGCGTCGTCTCCATCGTCGGCGTGAGCCCGATCAACCCGAGCCCCAACGCGGCGCGGCTCGCCATCACGCTGAAGCCGCGCAATGAGCGCAATGCCGTAGTCAGCGAGATCATCGACCGGCTGAAGCGCGCCGTGGCGCCCGTGCCCGGCATGCTCGTCTATTTCCAGCCGGTGCAGGACATCCAGATCAGCACGCGCGCAAGCCGCGCCCAATACCAGTACACCCTCACCGGCACCGACGCGGCGGAAGTGAAGGACTGGTCCACCCGCCTCGCCGAGCGGCTACGCACGGCGCCGGTGCTGCGCGAGGTTGTTGCGGAAACCCAGGAAGGCGGGCTCAGCCTGCAGATCGAGGTAGACCGCGAGGTCGCCGGCCGGCTCGGCGTCTCCATGCAGCTCGTCAACGACACGCTGAACGACGCCTTCGGCCAGCGGCAGATTTCAACCATTTACGGCCAAGCCAACCAGTATCGCGTCATCCTCGAGGCGATGCCGCAATACCAGACGGGCCCTAGCGCGCTTTCCAAGCTCTACGTGCCGTCAGCGGCGGGATCGCAGATCTTCTCCAGCACCTCGAGCACGTCGGGGATCGGCGCCGCGACTGGGGCCGCCAGCACGCAAGGGGCGTCGAGCGCGTCCATCACCCAGGTTCCGCTCAGCTCCTTCGTCAAAGTCCGCCAGACCACCGCCCCGCTCACCATCGTTCACCAGGAGCAGTTCCCGGCGGTGACGATCAGCTTCAATCTGGCGCCGGGAGCGGCGCTCTCCGCCGCAGTGGCGGCGATCTCCGCGGCGCAGCGCGACATCAACATGCCGGGGTCGGTGATCGGCAGCTACTCGGGCGACGCCGCGGAGTTCGCGAAGTCGCTCGCCGGCGAGCCATGGCTCATCCTCGCCGCCGCCATCACCATCTACATCGTGCTCGGCGTCCTGTACGAGAGCGCCATTCACCCGCTGACCATCCTGTCGACGCTGCCGTCCGCCGGCGTCGGTGCGCTGCTCGCGCTCATGCTCTTCGGCCAGGACCTGTCGGTGATCGCGCTCATCGGCATCGTGCTGCTCATGGGCATCGTCAAGAAGAACGCGATCATGATGATCGACTTCGCGCTGGAGGCCGAGCGAACGGAAGGACTTAGCCCGCGCGATTCTATCGTCAAGGCCGCGATGCTGCGCTTCCGGCCAATCATGATGACCACGCTCGCGGCGCTGTTCGGGGCGCTGCCGCTCGCGCTCGAGAGCGGAACCGGATCGGAGCTGCGCTTCCCGCTCGGCATCACCATCATCGGCGGGCTGCTGCTCAGCCAGCTGCTCACCCTCTACACCACGCCGGTGATCTACCTCGCCATGGAGCGGCTGCGCCTGAGGGTCGGCCGGCTGCGCGAGCAGCCCGCGGCGCTCGCGTTGCCGAAGCCGCCGCCGCGCGAAGTTCCGCGCCGCGCCGCCGAGTAGCGCCCATGAACTTCTCCTACCCCTTCATCCGCCGGCCGATCGGCACCACGCTGCTTGCGATCGGGCTCTTTCTAGTGGGCGCCATCGCCTACCACTTCCTGCCGGTGGCGAGCCTGCCGAGCGTCGAGTTCCCCACGATCCGCGTCTCGGCGAGCCGGCCCGGCGCCGACCCCGCCGTCATGGCGGCGACGGTGGCGGCGCCGCTGGAACGCCGGCTCGGCGAGATCGCCGGCGTCACCGAGATCACCTCGACGAGCTCGCTCGGCACGACGAGCATCGCGGTCCAGTTCGATCTCGGCCGCGGCATCGATCGCGCGGCCCGCGACGTGCAGGCGGCGCTGAACGCGGCGCTCTCGGACCTCCCCGGCGACCTGCCGTCGTTGCCCAATTTCCGCAAGGTCAATCCCGCTGCGTCGCCGGTCCTGATCATCGCGCTGACCTCGCAGACCATGCCGCCGGGCGCGATTTATGACGCCGCCGACACGGTCATCGCGCAACGCATTTCCCAGGTCGACGGCGTCGCCGACGTGACGGTGAGCGGCGCGGAGCAGCCGTCGATCCGGGTCCGCGTCAATCCCGGCGCCATTTCGGCGGCGGGCATCTCCTTCGAGGACGTGCGGCTCGCCGTCGCCAACGCCAATAGCCTGACCCCGCTCGGCGCGCTGGAGGGGCCGAGCCAAGCGCAGGTGCTCGAGACCAACAAGCAGCTGCGCACGCCGGCGCAGTACGGCGCCATCGTGGTCAAGACCACGGCCAACGGCGTGGTGCGCCTCGCCGATGTCGCCAGCATTCAGGAGGCGACCCGCAATAGCCGCTCGGCGGCATGGTTCAACGGCCAGCCGGCGGTGCTGCTCATCATCACCAAGCAGGGCGACGCCAACGTCATCGAAACCGTCGACCGCATCAAGGAGCTGCTGCCCGAGCTGAAGCGCTGGATTCCGGCCGGCATCGACATCTCCATTCTCTCCGACCGCACCGGCACCATCCGCGCCAGCGTGCACGACATGCAACTCACGCTCGGCGCCACCATCGTCCTGGTGATGCTGGTGGTATTCGTCTTCCTGCGGCGCGGCACGCCGACGCTCGCCGCCGGCGTCACGGTGCCGCTGTCGCTCGCCGGCACCTGCGCCGCCATGTGGCTCGTCGGCTTCTCCATCGACAACCTGTCGCTCATGGCGCTAGCGGTATCGGTCGGGTTCGTCGTCGACGACGCGATCGTCATGATCGAGAACATGTTCCGCAACCTGGAGAAGGGCCATTCGCCCATGCGGGCGGCGATCGAAGGCGCGCGCCAAATCGGGTTCACGGTGATCGCCATCAGCGTGTCGCTGATCGCCGCCTTCATTCCGCTGCTGTTTATGGGCGGCATCATCGGGCGGCTGTTTCGCGAGTTCTCCCTGACGCTCGCCTTCGCCATCGCCATCTCCACGCTGGTGTCACTGTCGGTGACGCCGATGATCTGCGCGCACTTCGTCCGCGAGGCGCCGAGCAAGACGGCGACCTGGCTCGACCGGATGATGGAGGGACTGCTCGGGCGCGTGATCGACGCCTATGGGCGGACGCTTTCCGCGGTGCTGCACCATCGCGTGCTGACGCTGGTCGTGATGGCGGGGACCATCGCGCTCACCGTCGCGCTCTACATCAAGATCCCCAAGGGCTATTTCCCGCAAGATGACACCGGCCTTGTGTTCGGGTCGACCCAGGCGTCGCCCGACATATCGTTCAAGGCCATGGTGGAGCTACAGCAGCAGGTGACGGCGATCGTGCTCGCCGATCCGGCAGTCGCCGGCGTCGGATCGTCAGTCGGCGGCTCGGGGTTCGCGGGGTCGGTCAACCGTGGCCGGCTGTTCATCAGCCTCAAACC
This sequence comes from uncultured Alphaproteobacteria bacterium, assembly GCA_963792635.1. GTDB lineage: Bacteria > Pseudomonadota > Alphaproteobacteria > Rhizobiales > Xanthobacteraceae > DATNNN01. The sequence goes on along the minus strand of CAWBWX010000001.1, from coordinate 813,426 downwards.
GCTCGCCGAGCGCGAGGGACTGACCACCGCGCGCGTGGTCGAGCGCCTGCGGCGCAAGCTCGAACGGGTAGCCGGTATTCGTCTGTTCATGGTGCCCGCACAGGACCTGCGGGTGGGCGCCCGCCAAGGAAGCTCGCAATATCAGTTCACCCTGTGGAGCCCGGACATCGAGGAATTGCAGCGCTGGCTGCCGCGTGTTCTCGAGCGCGTCCGGGAGGTTCCCGATCTGGTCGATGTTTCAACGGACCGCGAGCAGGGCGGGCTGCAGCTCAACGTGTCGATCGATCGCCAGGCGGCGGCCAATCTTGGCGTCCGCGTGCAGGACGTGGACGCGGCGCTCAACGATGCCTTCTCGCAGCGGCAGATTTCGACGATCTACACCCAGCGCAACCAATACCGCGTCATCCTCGAGATCGACCCGCTGTTGCAACGCGATCCGAGCGACCTCACCCGTATTTTCGTCCCGGGCCGCGGCGGCACGCAGGTGCCGCTGTCGAGCGTCGCCCGCTTCGAGCGCGGGGTGGCGCCGCTCGTGGTGAACCACCAGGGTCAATTCCCGTCGGTCACCATCACATTCGCCTTGAGACCGGATATGCCGCTCGAGACGGCGAAGGCCAACATCGAGCGCGCGGTCGCCGGCCTGCACATGCCCGACGTGATCCATGCCGAGTTCGCCGGCGACGTGCGCGCCTTCGCTCAGACGGCGAGCGCACAGCCGCTGCTCATCCTGGCGGCACTGCTCGCGGTCTACATCGTTCTCGGCGTGCTCTACGAGAGCCTCGCCCACCCGCTGACCATCATCTCGACCCTGCCGGCGGCGGGGCTCGGCGCTCTCCTCGCCCTGCAACTGAGCGGCAGCGAGCTCACGGTGATCGCCTTCATCGGCATCATTCTGTTGATCGGTATCGTGAAGAAGAACGGCATCATGCTGGTCGACTTCGCGCTGGAAGGGGAACGCCAGCGCGGGCTATCGCCGGAAAAGGCGATCTTCGAGGCGAGCCTCGCCCGCTTTCGCCCAATCCTGATGACCACCATGGCGGCCCTGCTCGGCGCCCTGCCCTTCGTGCTGGCGACCGGTCCGGGTTCGGAACTGCGCCGGCCGCTCGGCATCACCATCATCGGCGGCCTCATCGTGTCGCAGGTGCTGACGCTGTACACCACGCCGGTGATCTATCTCCTGCTCGACAAGCTGCATCGCCGCTGGAGCGAGAGGCGCGTAACCGGCCGACCGGTGGAGCCGCTCCGGGCGCGTTGATTTTTTCCGTCCCACTCGCGAGGCGCGAGCGGGGCGGAAAGCGCGGCGTTGTGCGGTCAGCTTCCGCCGCCGATATCGCCCGACAGGATCGGGCCAAACAGCTCGAAGCTCTCGCCGTTGAACCGAGCCATCTGCAGCTGCTCGACCGGGAAGTAATCCTTCGCGCTGGTATTCAGCTTGATGCCGGGAAGAAGCATGCCGAGCTCGAGATCCTTCAGGTTCGCCGCCTGCTTCATCACGTTCTCGCGGGTGAGATCGTTACCGGCCTGCTTCAGCACGTGCTCAAGGGTCTGCGCAACCAGATACGCATAGATGGTGAAGACGTTGGTGCGGTCGCCCTCGGGATGGTACTTCTGCATGAACGCGCTCCATTCCTTCATGGCCGCGTCGTCCTTCCATCTCGGGTCATTGGCGTCCTTCAAATAGGACGAAGTGAGCACGTCCTTGGCGGCCTCGACACCCGCCGGCTTCAGCACCGAGCCGATGGACGCCGAAACGCTGTTCAGGAGATGCACCGGCTTCCAGCCGATTTCCGCCGCCTTGCGGATCGCCTGCGCGGCGAACTTCGGCGTTGCGACGTTGAAGAAGATATCGGCGCCGGAGGCTTTCAGACTGACAATCTGGGAGTCGATGGTGGGATCGGTCGGTTCATAGGGAAGCTCGGCGACGATCTTGATTTTGTCGCCGATCGCATCCTTCAGCCCCTTGATGTAGTCCTTACCGTAATCGTCGTTCTGATAGAGGACGGCGATCTTTCCATTGGGATGGTTCTGCAGCACGTACTGGCCATAGACGCGGCCTTCGCTCTGGTAGTTCGGCTGCCAGCCCATGGTCCAGGGCGCATTCGCCGGGTCGCCGAACCGCGTCGCGCCGGTGGCGACGAACAGCTGCGGCACCTTCTTGCTGTTCATGTAGCGCGCGATCGCCGCGTTGTGCGCGGTGCCGAGGCTGTTGAAGATAAGCAGCACCTCGTCGCTCTCGACCAGCTTCCTTGCCTGCTCGACGGTCTTCGGCGGGCTGTAGCCGTCGTCGTAGGTGATGAACGTGATCTTGCGGCCGTTGATGCCGCCGTCGGCGTTCACCTTGTTGAAATAGGCGCCAATGGCCTTGCCGATGGAGCCATAAGCAGACGCCGGCCCGCTGTAGGGGCCGATATGTCCGATCTTGATCTCGGTGTCGGTCGCGCCGGTATCGTACTTCTTCTGCGCCGAGGCGGGACCGGCCCAAGCGACGGCAAGACCGAGCATAGCGATCGGCAGCAGGCGGGGTGCAGAGCGAGTCATGACTTTCCTCCGTTTGTTTTCAGCGAGTTCCCTGCAGGAGCCGATAGATAAAAAGGCGGATCGTTCCACCGAGCCCCGAAGGCATCAGATAAATGACCAAGATCAAAATGATTCCGAAGACCGCGCCGGCCAGGCCCTTAGAGACGTGCTCGGCGATATTGGGCACGAACAGGATGAACAGGCCGCCGAAAAACGTACCGGCAATCGAGCCGACGCCGCCGACGACCAGCCCAACGAAGAGCGCGACCGAAAGCAAGAAGGTGAAGGAATCCGGCGCCACGAACTGGATCGCGAGCGCGCCCAACGCACCGGCGACGCCGGTATAGAGCGCGCTCAGGCCGAAAGTCAGCGACTTGTAGAGTTCGACGGGGATGCCCATCGAGCGCGCGGCGATGGGGTTGTCGCGGATCGCCATCATGGCGCGACCGCTGCGACTGTTCACGAGGTTGTAGGCGCCGATGAACATCAGGAGTGCCACCGCGAGCGTGAAGAAGTAGAGCCACTGGTCCGGGTTGAGCGGCAGGCCGAACGGTGCGTTTGGTTTGTCCAGTATGATGCCCTGCACGCCGCCGGTCCAGGGTTCAAGCGGCGTCGATTTCAGGATCTGCGGCGTCGCGGTGGCCAGCGCGAAGGTTGCAAGCGCAAGGTAAATGCCTTCCAGACGCAGCGCCGGCAGGCCGAAGAGGAAGCCGGACACGAAACAAGCAACGCCGGCCGCGGGCAACGTCCAATAGTATGCAACCCCACCGTGCTCCATGAGGATTGCCGCCGTATAAGCGCCGACCGCGTAAAAGGCACTGTGGCCGAGGGAGAACTGGCCGTTGAAGCCGGTCAGGATGTTCAGGCCGAGAATCGCGATCGTGTAGACGATGACCAGCGTCATTTGGAACACGATGAAATTCTTTACCATGAACGGAAGAATCGAAGCCGCGATCGCTACCAGGATGAGCGCCGCCAGGCGCCGGCGCGGCAGCACCATGACGACGACCGCGCCGATCGCGGCGACGACGCTGATCCAGAAGGGCCGCGTATTCATCGCCTACACCCGATTGATGATGCGCTCGCCGAACAGACCGCTCGGCTTCACCGTCAGCACCGCGACGATGAGGACGAGCGCGATCGAGAGCTTGAGCTCGCGCCCGACGTAGGGAACGAACGTGCCGGCGAGGTTCTCAATGACACCGACAGCGAAGCCGCCGATTACCGCGCCGCCCGGGCTGGTAAGCCCGCCGACCACGGCGCCGGCAAAGCCGTAGAGGAGGATGCTGTTCATCATGTTGGGCTCGAGGAAGACCACCGGCGCGATCAGCATGCCGGCGACCGAGCCGATCGCCGCCGCCATGCCCCAACCGAGCGCCACCATGCGGCCGACGCGCACACCGACGAGACGCGCCGACTCGGGATTGGCGGCAGCGGCCCGCATCGACAATCCGACGCGGGTGTAGCGGAAGAAGAAATAGAGCAGCACAAGAATGAGGAGGGTGACGCCGATCATGCCGGCGTCATGGGCGCTGATCAGCCGCTGGCCGAACAGCGCGTGCGAGCCGAAGGGGCTGGGAAAATTCTTGATGGAGAAGTCCCACAGGAAACCGGCCATGCTGTTGATGATGGCGAAGAGCGCAATGAACACCACCACATGGGCGAGCTGGTGGGCGTGGCGGAGCGGTTTAAAGACGACGCGCTCGATGACAAAGCCGCCGACGAAGGCGATGGCGATGGTGAGGAAGAACGCCGCCCAGAAGGGAAACTTCCACTGCAGCAGCTGCCAGGCGATGAAGGTGGAGAACATCGCCATCTCGCCCTGGGCGAAATTGAGCGAATCGATCGCCTGGTAGATCATGACGATGGCGAGCGCCATTAGCGCATAGATTCCGCCGGTGGCGAGTCCGGCGAGAAACTGGTGCAGGAAGAGCTCCATGATCTTTTCCTCAGTAGCCGAGATAAGCGCGGCGAATTCCCTCGTCCTTGCGGATCTCGTGGGCGGGACCGGTCATCACCACGCGCCCGGTCTCGAGCAGATAGGCGCTGTCGGCGAGATCGAGCGCGAGCGAAGCGTTCTGCTCGACCAGGAGTAGGCTCACCCCTTCCTCTTGATTGAGGCGCCGCAGGATGCCGAAGAGCTCCTGCACCAGAAGCGGCGCCAGCCCGAACGACGGCTCGTCGAGCAGCATCAATCGCGGCCGCAGCATCAGCCCTCGCCCGATCGCGAGCATCTGCTGCTCGCCGCCGCTGAGGGTTCCCGCCTGCTGGTGGCGGCGCTCCTTGAGCCGGGGGAAATAGACGAACACGCGTTCGATGTCGGCGGCGATCGCGGCGCGGTCACCCCGGCTCATGGCACCGAGCTGCAGGTTCTCCTCGACCGTCAGCCGCACGAACGTGCCGCGGCCCTCCGGCACGTGGGCGATGCCGAGGCGGACGATATCCTCGGTGGCGTGGCCGGCAATGGAGCGACCGTCGAAACGAATTTCGCCGCTGGTGCGCACGATGCCGGAGAGCGCGCGCAGGGTCGTGGTCTTGCCGGCGCCGTTGGCGCCGAGCAGCGTCGTGATGCCGCCGGGTTCGATGCCGAAGGCGACGCCAAAAAGCGCCTGGGTCGGGCCGTAAAAGGCGCAGAGGTCCCGCGCTTCGAGCAGCTTCGTGGTCATTCGTCGACCGCTCCGAGATAGGCGCGAATAACATCGGGATTGTTCTTCACAGCGTCTGGCGTGCCTTCGGCGATCTTGCGGCCGAAATCGAGCGCGACGACCTTGTCGGAAATGGACATCACCAGGCTCATGTGATGCTCCACCAGGAGCACGGTGGTGCCGCGCTCGTCTCGAATCTGGCGGATCAGGGCCCCTAGCTCCGCCACCTCGCCATGCGCCAGTCCGCCGGCGGGCTCGTCGAGCAGGAGAAGCTGCGGCCGCACCATAAGTGCACGCGCGAGCTCGACGCGCTTTTGCGTGCCGATGGGGAGGTCGACCACCAGCCACTGGGCCACCGAACGCAAGCCGAGGTAATCGACGAGCTCCCAGGCGGTCTCCTCGAGCGCCTTCTCCTGGCGGCGAACCCAAGGCAGATGTAGCGCGTCGCTGAAATAGTCGCTGCGGCTGCCGGTGTGGCCGCCGACGCGAATGTTGTTGAACACCGACATGTGCCGGAACAACGCGACGTTCTGAAACGTGCGCGAGATACCGAGCGCGGCGATGCGATGTGCCGGCGCCGCGAGAATGCTTTCGCCACGGAAGCGTATGTCGCCCCGCCCGGGCGTATAGAGGCGGCTCAGGCAGTTGAACAGCGTAGTCTTGCCGGCACCATTCGGCCCGATCAGCCCCAGGATCTGACCCTCCGCCAGATCGAACGAGACGCCGTCGAGGGCGATGATGCCGCCGAAGCGCACACCGATGTCGCGTACATCGAGAAGGGCGTCGGCCGACCGCGCGGGAGGAGCGCGCCGGAGCAACTCCAGCGATTCGGAAGAGGGCATTCGCAGCCTACCGCGAAGACTTCGAATCGTCCGCGGAGACTCGCCGAGCCGCGAGGCCGTAGCAATCGCTCCTGCTTGTTGTGCTTCTCATCGACGACAACTCCCCCGTGCGTGTCCCCCTGGCGGCTCTATCGGCCGTTTAGGGCAGCCTCGACATTCCGCACCATGTTCACCAGGCGCGGACCGATGTCCTTTTCCAGCCGTTCGCGCGTCAACTGAAAAGCCGGCGCCCCACAGTTGAACGCAATCGCGCTCGATCCGTCGGCCGGAATAAGCGGCACGCCGACGGCAAACACATCCGGCTGCCAATCCCCGACCGACAACGTGAATCCGCGCGCGGCGAAATCCTTATTCGCCCTTTCGATGCCGGCGCGCACTTTCGGCCAGCGATCACCCTCCCGGCGGGCGATATGGCTCATGATCCAGCGCCGCTCGGTGTCCGGCATCACCGCGAGCAGGGCCCGCCCCATGGCGGTGGTCGCCATGGGGATGCGCGCGCCGAGATCGAGGCGCAGCATCACCGCCTGCTCACTGCGGCAGTGTTCGATGTAGACAATGTTGGTCCGGTCCCGGCTGCCCAGCGCGACCGAGGCGCCGGAGTAGTCGGCCAGTTCCTGCATGTACGGCCGCGCGATCTGACGGATGCGCATATTGGCGAGCGCGGAATAGCCGATGGAAAGCGCGGCCGGCGCGAGCTGATACTTTTCCAGGCGTTCCAGGTGGGTGAGATAGCCGAGCTTGGTCAGCGTGTAGGTCAGACGGGAGACCGTGGCCTTGGGCAAGCCGGCGCGGGCGGCGATCTCCTGGTTGCCGAGCAAACCGTCGGCGGGGGTGAACGCGCTCAGGATATCCAACCCGCGGGCCAGCGCATTTACGAACTTGCGGTCGTGATCGCGCATGCGCGCGCCGCCTGCGCGACCGCGCGTTTCGCTCGGCCGTTCGTAAGCCGCAACCACGTGACTGTGCCTCGTTCCCCGGCGATTGACAGCAATGGCACCACTTCTTAGCGTTTCGGTCAACTTGCAGAACTTCTTTCCGCTCTGCGAAACGCAGGGCGCTTGCCCTGCGCGGTCCCAATCACGACAATCTTGCTTCACGGCAAACACAAAAATTCGCACACAGAGGAAGCGCCCGTGTCCAGCCCCGTGACTTCACGCCGTGACGGCGCGATCGCCGTCGTCGCCATCGACAATCCGCCGGTCAATGCGCTCAGCCACGCGGTGCGCGCGGGCTTGCTCGAGGCCTTCAAGCGCAGCGCGCGACGACGCCGGCGTCGAGCCATGGTCATTGTCTGCGCCGGGCGCACCTTCGTCGCCGGCGCCGACATCACCGAGTTCGGCAAGCCGCCGCAGTCGCCGAGCCTGATCGATCTCGATCGAGGCGCTCGATGCGATGCCGAAGCCGATCATCGCGGCGATGCACGGTACGCCGCTCGGCGGCGGCCTCGAGCTCGCGCTCGGCTGCCATTTCCGCATCGCCGCGCCGGGCACGCGGCTTGGCCTGCCGGAGATCAAGCTCGGCCTGATGCCCGGCGCCGGCGGTACCCAGCGCCTGCCGCGGCTGGTCGGCGTCGAGAAGGCGCTCGGCATGATCCTTCGCGGCGATCCGATCCCGGCCAAGGACGCGCTCGCCTCCGGCCTGGTCGACGAGATCGTCGAAGGCGACCTTCTGCAGGCGCCCTCGCGTTCGCCCGCCGCGTCGTCGCCGAAAAGCGGCCGCTGCGCCGCGTGCGCGATCGCGACGACAAGCTCAAGCCGCAGCGGGACGATCCGGCTTCCTACGACGCAACTAGTTGCCAAGCACGCCAAACGTGGGCGCAACCTCGCGGCACCGGCGGCGGCGATCGAGGTGGTGCGCGGTTCGTTCGCGCTTCCCATCGAAGAGGGGCTGAAGCGCGAACGTGCAGCCTTCATGGAGCTCGTGAGCAGCGACCAATCGAAGGCGCAGCGGCACGTATTCTTTGCCGAGCGCGAGGCCGCGAAGGTTCCGGGCATGCCCGCCGGCACCAAGCCGCGCGAGGTCGCCCGCGTCGGCGTCATCGGCGCCGGCACCATGGGCGGCGGCATCGCCATGTGCTTCGCCAACGCCGGCATCCCGGTGACGATCGTCGAGGAAAATCAGGCCGCGCTCGACCGCGGCCTCGACACCATCGCCAAGAATTACCGTACCAGCGTGCAGCGTGGCGGGCTTACCCAGGAGGAGATGGACCGGCGCATGGGGCTGCTCAAGGGCGTCACGATCCCTCGACGCCGTGGGCGACGCCGACATGGTGATCGAGGCAGTGTTCGAGGAAATGGACGTCAAGAAGAAGGTCTTCGGCGAACTCGACCGCATCACCAAGAAGGGCGCGGTGCTCGCCACCAACACCTCCTATCTCGACGTCAACGCGATCGCCGCAGATTACGCAGCGTCCACAGGAGGTGCTCGGCATGCACTTCTTCAGCCCGGCGAACGTGATGCGTCTTCTCGAGATCGTGCGCGGCAAGGCGACGGCGCCCGATGTGCTCGCGACCGCCATGGCGGTCGGCCGCAAGATCGGCAAGGTGCCGGTCGTCGTCGGTGTCTGCCACGGCTTCGTCGGCAACCGCATGCTGAACGCGCGCGCGCGGTGCAGGCCGAACGCCTGCTGCTGGAAGGCGCGCTGCCGCAGGAGGTCGATGCGGCGATCGTCGAGTTCGGCTTCCCGATGGGGCCGTTCGCCATGAGCGATCTCGCCGGGCTCGACGTCGGCTGGCGCATCCGCAAGGCGCTGCGGCCTGCGCGCCGAGATCGCCGATGCGCTGTGCGACGCCGGCCGTTTCGGCCAGAAGACCGGCACGCGGCTTCTACATCTACGAGGAGGGCTCGCGCACGCCGATCCCGGATCCCGAGGTCGAGGCGCTGATCGTCGCCGCCTCGGCGCGGCTCGGCATCAAGCGGCGCACGATCGACAAGCAGGAGATCGTCGAGCGGCTGATCTTCCCGATGATCAACGAGGGCGCGCGCATCCTCGACGAAGGCATCGCGGTGCGGCCGGGCGACATCGACGTGATCTGGGTCTACGGCTACGGCTGGCCGGTCTGGCGCGGCGGGCCGATGTTCTACGCCGATCAGGTCGGCCTGCCCTATGTGCGTGACCAACTTGCCGCCTACGCCGCGCGCACCGGTGACCAGACGCTCGAGCCGGCGCCGCTGCTCAAGCAAGCTCGCCGCCGAGGACCGTGGGTTCGGTTCGCTCACCGCCGCCAAGACGGCTGCGTGAACGCCGTGTCCGCGCGCCCCTTTGCATGGGAACGCTCCTATCCGCCCGGCGTACGCTGGGACGCGTCCGATCAAGAGCGGTGCGATCCCCGACCTGCTCGATCGCGCGGCGGCGCGCTTCGGTGACAGAACGGCGATCGAGTATTTCGACACGCCCATCTCGTATCGGGAACTCGCCGACCTCACGAACCGCGCCGCCGCCGGCTTGGCGCGCCTCGGCGTCGGCCGCAACACTCCGGTCGCGCTCTATCTGCCGAACACGCCGGTATCATCCCATTACCTTCTTCGGCGCGCTCCGGCTCGGCGCGCGCATCGTTCATCTGTCGCCGCTCGATGCCGAGCGCGAGCTCGCGCACAAACTCCACGACAGCGGCGCGCGCATGCTGGTGACCACCAACCTGCCGGGAATGCTGCCGCGTGCGCTGAAGCTTGCCGCCGATGGCCACGTCGACCGGGTCATCATCGGGGATGAGAAGGCGTGGAACTTCCCGGCGCCGGTCGAGGCTTTCACGGAAAGCGACGTGCACGTCCCATTGCGCAGTCTGCTGGAAAGCGAAGGCGCGACGAAGCTCCCCGTGCTCGGCGCCGACGACATCGCGCTCCTGCAATACACCGGCGGCACCACCGGCGTGCCCAAGGGCGCCATGCTCACCCACGGCAACCTCACCGCCGCGGTCTCCATCTACGACCTCTGGCAAACGCCGCAGCGGCCACCCGCGCCGGGTGAGCGGGTGATCTGCGTGCTGCCGCTCTTTCACATCTACGGTTTGGTCGCCGTATTCCTGCGCGGCCTCGACTGCGGAGCGGAAATGCTGCTGCGCCCGCGGTTCGACACGGAAGCGATCCTGCGCGACATCGAAGTGCGGCGCGCCGCCTATTTCCCCGGCGTGCCGACCATGTGGATCGCGCTCATGTCCGTGCCGGACATCGACAAGCGCGACCTCTCCTCGCTCAAGGTCTGCAGCTCCGGCGGCGCGCCCATGCCGGTGGAGGTGGCGCAACGCTTCGAGCGCATCACCGGTCACCCCATGCTAGGCGGCTGGGGCATGACCGAGACTTCGCCCTCCGGCACCGGCCTGCCGCTGCAGGGAACGGCAAAGCCCGGCTCCATCGGCCTTCTGTTGCCTGGGCGTCGAAATCGACATCGTCGCGCTAGACGATCCGCGGCGCCCGTTGCCGCCCGGCGAGATCGGCGAGATGCGCATCAAAGGACCGAACGTGTTCAAGGGCTATTGGAACCGGCCTGCGGAGACGGCGGCGGCTTTCGTCGATGGCTTCTTCCTCACCGGCGATATCGGCTACATGGACGAGGACGGATACTTCTTCCTCGTCGACCGCAAGAAGGACATGATCATCTCCGGCGGTTTCAACGTGTATCCGAGCGTGATCGAGAACGCGATCTACGAGCATCCCGATGTGGAGGAAGTCATCGTGATCGGAGTACCCGATGCCTATCGCGGCGAGGCGGCGAAGGCATTCGTCAAGTTGCGTCGGGGTGCCGCCGCCCTTGATCTCGACGGCCTGCACGCCTTTCTCGCCGACAAGATCGGCCGGCACGAGCTGCCGGCCGCCCTCGAAATCCGCGATAACCTGCCGCGCACCCCCGTGGGCAAGCTGTCGAAGAAGGAATTGATCGACGAAGAGCGGCGCAAGGCCGACGAAGCGTCCGCCCCCGAACCCCAAAAACGCGCGAGGTCCTGATGCCCGACGCCGTCATCATATCCACCGCCCGCACGCCGATCGGTAGAGCCTATCGCGGCGCCTTCAACATCACCCACGGCGCCACCCTGGGCGGCCATGTGGTCAAGCACGCGGTAGAACGCGCCAAGCTCGATCCCGGCGAGATCGACGACGTGATCCTCGGCTGCGCGTTGCCGGAGCGCGCCACCGGCCAGAATATTGCCCGCCAGGCCGCGCTACGCGCCGGCCTGCCGGTCACCGTTTCCGGTATGACCGTCAATCGGTTCTGCTCGTCGGGGCTGCAGACGATCGCGCTCGCCGCTCAGCGCGTCATCGCCGGAGAAGCCTCGGTAATCGTAGCCGGCGGCCTTGAAAGCATCAGCCTCGTGCAGGACGGTCGCGTGCCGCCGGTCAACGAAGACTGGCTCATGGAGCACAAGCCGGAAATCTACATGACCATGATCGAGACCGCGGACAACGTGGCTGAGCGCTACCAGGTGACGCGCGCGGCGCAGGACGCTTACGCGCTGGAAAGCCAGAAGCGCACCGCCGCCGGACAGAAGGCTGGGCGCTTCGACGCTGAGATCGTTCCGCTGCCGACCACGAAGAAGGTAGTGAACAAGGAAACCGGGGCGGAGACCTTCGAGCCCGTCACGCTGACGAAGGACGAAGGCAACCGCGGCGACACTACGCTCGAGGGCCTCGCGGGCTTAAAGCCGGTGCGCGAGGGCCACTTCATCACCGCCGGCAACGCGAGCCAGCTTTCCGACGGCGCCTCGGCCTGCGTGGTCATGGACGCCAAGCTCGCGGAGCGCCGCGGGCTCACGCCGCTCGGCACCTTCCGCGGCTTTGCCGTGGCTGGCTGCGAACCGGACGAGATGGGCATCGGACCGGTGTTCGCGGTGCCAAAGTTGCTGGCCAAGCAGGGGCTCAAGATGGCCGACATTGATCTGTGGGAGCTCAACGAGGCGTTCGCGAGCCAGGTGCTCTATAGCCGCGACCGGCTCGGCCTCCCGCAGGACCGCCTCAACGTGGACGGCGGGGCGATCTCCATCGGGCATCCCTACGGCATGAGCGGTGCGCGCATGACCGGCCATATCCTCATCGAGGGCAAGCGCCGCGGCGCCAAGCGCGGTATCGTCACCATGTGCATCGGTGGCGGCATGGGCGCCGCCGGGCTGTTCGAGATTCACTAAGGCAGGAGGCCACCATGGATCTGCGCTTCACCCAGGAAGAGAACGCGTTCCGCGAGGAAGTGCGCGATTTCATGCGCACGGCGCTGCCGGAGCCGGTGCGGCGCAAGATGGTCGAGGGACATCACCTGTCGAAGGAAGACTTCATCCAGTGGCAGCGCATCCTCAACAAGAAGGGTTGGGCGGTGCCGAACTGGCCGGTGGAATGGGGCGGCACCGACTGGAGCCCGGTGCAGCAATATATCTTTCTCGAGGAGATGCAGCAGGCGCCGGCGCCGCCGCCGCTCCCCTTCGGCGTGCAGATGCTGGGGCCGGTGCTGATCGCCTTCGGCAACGAGGCGCAGAAAAAACGCTTCCTGCCGCGTATCGCCAACATCGACGACTGGTGGTGCCAGGGATTCTCCGAGCCGGGGGCGGGCTCCGATCTCGCCTCGCTAAAGACCTCGGCCAAGCGCGAGGGCGACCATTACATCGTCAACGGCCAGAAGACGTGGACGACGCTCGCCCAATACGCCGACTGGATCTTCTGCCTGGTGCGCACCAACACGGGCGCCAAGCGCCAGGAAGGCATCTCCTTCCTGCTCATCGACATGAAGAGCCCTGGCATCACCGTGCGGCCGATCCAGACTATCGACGGCGGCCGCGAGGTCAACGAGGTGTTCTTCGACGACGTGAAGGTGCCGGTGGAGAACCTGGTCGGCCAGGAGAACAAGGGCTGGGACTACGCCAAATTCCTGCTCGGGAACGAGCGCACCGGCATCGCCCGCGTCGGCATGTCGAAGGAGCGCATCCGCCGACTCAAGGAGCTGGCGGCGCTCGAGCGCGTGGGCGACAAGCCGCTGATCGACGACGAGCGTTTCCGCACCAAGATCGCCACCGTCGAGGTGGAGCTGAAAGCCCTGGAGATGACCCAGCTTCGCGTCATCGCCGCCGAGCGCCAGCGCAAGAGCAACCGGCCCGATCCGGCCTCGTCGATTCTTAAGATCCGCGGCTCGGAGATCCAGCAAACCATCAGCGAGCTTCTGCTCGAGGTGGTGGGCCCCTACGCGCTGCCGAGCGAGCCCGAGCACGACGAGGACCGCTGGAACGAGCCGCCGGCGGGGCGCGAATGGGCTGGCACCGCGGCGCCGACCTATTTCAACACGCGCAAGGTTTCCATCTACGGCGGCTCCAACGAGATCCAGAAGAATATTCTCGCCAAGGCAATCCTGGGATTCTAGATGGATTTCGACCTCAGCGAAGAGCAGCGCCTGCTCAAGGATAGTGTCGAGCGGCTGCTCTCGGACCGCTACGACTTCGAGGCGCGCAAGCGCTACATGAGCGCTCCGGCGGGCTTCAGCCGCGAGCTGTGGAAGCAGTACGCGGAGCTCGGTTTGCTCGGTCTGCCGTTCGAGGAGCGGCACGGCGGCTTCGGCGGCGGGCCGACGGAGATGATGATCGTCATGGAGGCGTTCGGCCGGGCGTTGGCGCTCGAGCCGTTCCTCGCCACGGTGGCGCTCTCCGGCGGCGCGCTCCGGCTCGGCGGCAGCGACGCGCAGAAAGGCGCCCTCCTCCCCAAGATCGCCGACGGCAGCCTGACGTTCGCCTTCGCTCACACCGAGCCGCAGTCGCGCTATGACCTTGCCGACGTCGCCACCACCGCGCGCAAGGACGGCGCGGGATACATACTCGACGGCAAGAAGAGCGTGGTACTGCACGGGGATTCCGCGGACCAGCTCCTGGTCAGCGCGCGCATCTCCGGCGGCCAGCGGGACCGCACCGGCATCGGCCTATTCCTCGTCGATTCAAAGGCAGAGGGCGCCTCGCGGCGCGGCTACCCTACCAATGACGGCCTGCGCGCCGCCGAAATCACACTCGCCAAAGTACGCGTCGGCGCCGACGCGGCGATCGGCGACCCCGGCGACGCGCTTCCGCTCATCGAGCGGGTCATCGACGGGGCCATCGCTGCGCTCGCGGCCGAGGCGGTGGGCGCCATGGCGGCGATGCATGAGGCGACCGTCGAATACATTCGAACGCGCAAGCAGTTCGGGGTGCCGATCGGCAGCTTCCAGGTGCTGCAGCACCGGGCGGTGGACATGCTGATCGCGGTCGAGGAAGCGCGCAGCATGGCCATGCTCGCGACCATGATGGCGGAGGAGCCGAACGCCGCCGAGCGGCAGAAGGCGATCAGCGCGGCGAAGACGCAGATCGGGCGCTCGGCGCGCGTCGTCGGCCAGGGCGCGATCCAGCTGCATGGCGGCAACGGCATGACGATGGAGTACAAGGTCGGCCACTACTTCAAGCGCGTCACCATGATCGACAAGATGTTCGGCGACGCCGACCATCACCTGGCGCTACTTGCCCGCTCGGGCGGGCTAATCGCGGCGAGCTGAAGCGCGCTAGGCCGTTCCCCATACCTCGTCGGCGAGCTCGACGATCATGCGCAGCTTCGCCCATTGCTCCTCTTCCGCTAGCACGTTGCCTTCCTCGGTGGAGGCGAACCCGCATTGCGGGCTGAGCGCCAGCTGGTCGAGCGCCACGTACTTGGTGGCCTCCTCGATCCGGCGCTGGATATCGGGCTTCTTCTCGAGCGTGCCGGACTTGGATGTCACGAGACCCAGCACCACGATCTTGTTGCCCTTGGGCACGAAGCGCAACGGCTCGAAGCCGCCGGCCCGCTCGGTGTCGTACTCGAGGAAGTAGCCGTCGTAGTTGACGCCGCCGAACAGTGTTTCGGCGACGGGCTCGTAGCCGCCTTCCGAGATCCAGGTGGAGCGGAAATTGCCGCGGCAGACGTGGGTGGTGATAGTCATGTCCGCCGGCCGGCCCTCGATGGCGTAATTGATGGTGCGGGCATAGAGCGCGGGAAGCTTCTCCGGCTCCTCCCCGCGCTGGCGTGCCTGTTGGATCTGCTCATCAGAGCAAAGATAGGCCCACGCGGTATCGTCGAACTGAAGATAGCGGCAGCCGGCGTCGTAGAACGCGCGCACTGCCTTGCGATACAGCTTGCCGAGATCGGCGAAGAATTTCTCGAGGTCGGGATAGACGTCCTTGCTGATCGATTTCCGTCCGCCGCGGAAATGCAGCACGGCTGGGCTGGGGATGGTCATCTTCGGAACGGAGCGCGTGTGATCCTTGAGAAACTTGAAGTGGGCGAGCATGGGATGTTGGGCGGGGAAATCCACCTTGCCGATGACGCGCACGGCCTCGGCCTTGGTCTGTACGCCGTGAAACTGAATCCCCTCAGCGGTCGAATACATTTCGACGCCGTCCAGCATGCGGTAGAAATCGAAGTGCCACCAGGCGCGGCGATATTCCCCGTCAGTCGCCAGCTGCAAGCCGATATCTTCTTGTTTCTTGATGATTTTCTCGATTTCGCGATCCTCGACCTGCTTTAACTGGTCGGCCGTGATCTCCCCTTTCTCGCGCTTGGTACGCGCCTCCCGCAGTGGCGCGGAGCGTAGAATACTGCCGACGTGGTCAGCGCGAAATGGCGGTTTCATTCTCTTCACGGATGCTTCTCCTGGTTTCTTCTTCGTTATCGAGCATGGCGCGTCGTGGTCAAGCGTGAACGGCTTCCTCGCCGAGGTACACCGCCTTCACCCGCGGATCGCGTGCGACTTCCGCCGGTGGGCCTTCGACGAACAGCGCGCCATTGACCATCACCGAAATACGGTCGGCGAAACTGAATACCAAATCCATGTCGTGCTCGATCAGGAGCACAGTGACATCCGCCGGCAACGCAGCGACCGCCGCTAGAATCTCGTGCCGCTCGGCTTCCGGCACGCCGGCGGCGGGCTCGTCGAGCAGCAGCACGCGCGGACGGCAAGCGATGGCGAGCGCCACTTCGAGCAGGCGCTGCTTGCCGTACGGCAGGATCGCCGTGCGCTCGTACATGACGTCGACAAGCTGAAAGCGCTCGATCAGCTCCATGACCTCCTCGACGATGCCGCCCTTGCTGCCCAACAACCGCCACCAGTCGTGGCCTGAGCCCATGCGTTCGGACACGGCGAGGCCGAGGCTCTCCAGCGGCGTGAGGTTGCCGAACAGCTGGTTGATCTGGAAGGTGCGGGCGATGCCGAGGCGCACCCGCGCGTGCACGCCGAGATCGGTGATATCCCGGCCTTCGAGCAAGATGCGTCCGGCGGTGGGCCGCAGCATCCCGGTGAGGAGGTTGAGCACGGTGGTCTTGCCGGCGCCGTTGGGGCCGATCAGGGCGTGGCGGGCGCCCTTCTCCACCCTGAGCGAGACGTCGTTGGCGGCGGTGATGCCGCCGAACCGCTTCTCCAGGCCGGCCGTTTCGAGCACGGCGGTCATCGCGGGTCCTGCGGCAAGCCAGCAAGCTTGCGCCCGCCGACCAGACGCAGCCCTAGTCCCCGGATGGTGGCGGCAAGACTAAGCGACCAGGCGCTCATGCGTTCGCGGCCAACGACCACGATCAGCACCAGAACGAGCCCGATCCAGAACATCCAGTATTGCGGGGTGAGGTTGGCGAGCCAGTCCTGCATCAGCTTGAACAGCATCGCGCCGACGAGCCCGCCGTAGAGATAGCCCGGCCCGCCGATGATCAGGATCAAAAGCACATCGGCGGAGCGCTCGAAGTCGAGCACGGAGAGGGAGGCGAACTGCGTCGTTTGCGTCAGCAACGCGCCGGCGACGCCGGCATAGCCGGCGCCGATCGTGTAGATCGCCACCAGCCGGCGGTTGACCGGTATGCCGATGGCGGCGGCGCGCAGCGGATTTTCCTTGATCGAACGCAGCGACAGGCCGAAGGGAGAATTCACGATGCGGCGCGCGAGAAGAAACAGCACGAACAGTACCGTCAGGCTGTAGACGTAAGCGGTATGGCCGGCGAGGTCGAAGGGGAACATGCCCAAGATCGGTCCGTTGGCAATTCCGTGCAGGCCGTCGGCGCCGCCCGTGATGGCGACGCGGTTGGCGATCTCGCGCAGCACCAGCGCCACGCCGAGCGTCACCATGAGGCGGGTGAGATCGGCGCCGCGCAGCACGAGAAAGCTCGTGACGAAGCCGAGGATCGTTGCGGCGATTCCCGCTACGACCAGACCCAGCACCGGCTCGGTCACGATGCCGTATTTGGCGATGAGCCCCGCCACGTAAGCGCCGAAGCCGAAAAAGGCGGCGTGGCCCAGCGACACGATGCCGGCGTAGCCGAGCACGAGGTCGAGGGATAGCGCGAACAGCCCGAGGATCGCGATCTCCGCAAGGATCAGATGCCAGCTCGGCATCAGGAAGTAGCTGGCGACGGCGGCGAGCCAGAAGGCGATCTCGAAGGGCCGCCAGCGCGCCCGCGCGCGCAGCCGCGCAGCAACTTCGTGGATGGGTACCTGCGACGCCAACATGACGGCCCCCGGTCAGCGCGCCGTCGCGCGGGCGAACAAGCCCTGCGGCCGCCAGATCAGCACGGCGATCATGATGGTGTAGATCACGAATGCTCCCAGCTGCGGCACGTAGTACTTGCCGGCGACGTCGCCGATGCCGAGGAGCAGCGAGGCGAGAAACGGGCCGGTGATGCTCGACGTGCCGCCAACGGTGACCACGATCAAGAAGTAGATCATGAACTTCAGCGGGAAGTTCGGGTCGAGCCCGAGGATCTCGGCGCCGAGTGCTCCGCCCAATCCGGCGAGGCCCGAGCCGAAGGCAAAGGTCACGGCGAATACGGCGTTGACGTTGATGCCGAGGCCGCGCGCGACCCGCGCGTCATCCACCGCCGCGCGCAACCGGCTGCCGAAGCGAGTGCGCGCCAGCGTGAATTGCAGTGCCACCGTCAACAGGCCGCAGATGACGATGATCAAGAGGCGATAGCGGCCAACCCCGATACCGAAGAAATTGAATTGCCCCTGCAGATAGCTCGGCAGCGCGATGAATTGCTGCTGCGACCCCATGGTGTAGTCGACGGCGGCGACCGCCATGAACACGAGCCCGATCGTGAACAGCACCTGCTCCAGATGGCCGCGAGCGTAAACGTGGACGTAGACCGTGCGCTCCAGCAGCAAGCCCAGGAGGGCGCTCGCCGCGAAAGCGAGCGGCAGGGCGGCAAAAAAAGGGACCCCCAGGCGATTGACCAGGACTACCGTGACGTAGCCGCCGGCCATGGCGAAGGCGCCGTGCGCCAGGTTGACGAAGTTCATCAGCCCGAGCGTGACGGAAAGCCCGCAGGCAAGCACGAACAGCAGCATGCCGTAGGCGATACCGTCGAAAAGAATGGTCAGCATCGGCGCCCGTCAATTCCTGACGGTCAGGACGATAGCACGAACCCCTCGTTGGCAAGGCTGGCGGCGCGCGGAAAGGCGTGGGAAGCGCGCCGAGGGCGGCGGCGCTACCGGATAAGAAGGACGCGCGCCCGGTTTCCGCCTACGTCCTACAAGGAAGCAGGTTCGGGGTCGCCATCGTATTCGTCGCTGCAGAATGGGCCGCCTTGATACCAATCCGCGACGGCGTTCACGGGGTGCTTTCTCTCTCCCGCGAGAGCCTGCTCGACGAAGTCCTCGGCCTTCCCCTGCGGACGATAGCCGAGACGAAATGCCGGGGCATTGTCCCACCAAGCGCGCTCATTGTCGGAAGCGCCGAACACGATCTCGTAGCGAATGTCCGGATGCTCGAGGCCGATGCGAATGAGTTGAACGAGATCCTCGGGCTTTAGCCAGATCGCGAGGCGCCGCTTATCGACCGGCGCGTCGATGACGTGGCCGAGGCGCAGACAGGTGACGCGCAGGCCATGCTTGTAGGCATAAAGCGCGCCGAGCGCTTCGCCGAATGCCTTGCTGACGCCATAGCGACTGTCGGGACGAACCGCCGCATCGACGCCGATGCGGCGCTTGCGCGGATAAAATCCTACCGCGTGATTGGAGGAGGCGAACACCACCCGCTTCACGCCGGCGCGGCGCGCCGCTTCGAACAGATTGTAGCAGCCCACGATATTGGCATTGAGGATGCTGTCCCACGGGCCTTCCACGGAGAACCCGCCGAGATGGACGATGCCCTCCACCCCGACAACTGCCCGTTCGACTTCCATTAGGTTGGCGAGGTCGGCGGCGACGAACGTTTCATCGGGCGCGAGATCGGCGGGAGCGCGTAGGTCGCTCCAGCGAATTTCCGGGTAGACACCTTTCAGCAGAAGACGCAGACGACTGCCGATGCCGCCCGCGGCGCCGGTGACCAAGACCGTTTTCATGGATGCGCTCGCTGATTGATCGAACGGCTTTCTTGCCGCCGATCCGTGGCGCTTTTGCGCCCGGCCGCGCCAATTCAGCGAGCCGCCTCGCGATCAGCGGCAGATCGATACGCTAGGCGAACTCCTTGTAACGATAGCCTATTCCTTGCCGTCGGCGATCCGTTCGGCGAGCGCCACAAGGCTGCGCCGAATGCCGTGGTCTTCGATGCGGGAATAGGCGCGCACGATCCGAATGGCGCCAGCGGTTTCGAGGAAGCGGAATCCGGCGTCGATGCTGTCTTCCTTCTGTCCGCGGCCACCTTCGTTCCCACCGAAGAAGAAGCTGACCGGGATGGAGAGGACTTCGGCAATTTGGTACAGGCGGCCCGCACCGACGCGATTGACGCCCTTCTCGTACTTCTGAATCTGCTGAAACGTCACGCCCAGCTTGCTGCCGAGCTCGCTTTGCGACATCCCGCGTTCCAGACGCCGGGCGCGGATGCGCCTGCCGACGTCGCCGTCACGGGGGTGAGGAACTCTTCTTGCTCATTGTGGTTCCCTTGGACATGGGACTGGTATCTCCGAATCAAAACTTGCGCTATTCGTCTAGCGAATTGGGCGAGTGGTTATTCCCGGAACTTATAAAGCCTTCAAACAAATTGACCAACGGTTCGCCGCTATAGGACGTCAATAAATCGTCAGGATGGATGAACTCATCCTTGAACCAGGGAAACCGCTTCGGATCGAAGGAATCGATCAGCCAGTCAATTAGCCTGCGGATTCGCGGTATTTTGTTGGCATCGGGGTGATACGTAAGCCAAATATCGAACTGCCGGCGCAGGCCGTTGTCGACTGCGGCAATTCGCGCACCGAGTGCATATGCGTAGGTCGGCAACATCCCAATGCCGGCCCCTTTGGCGATCGCCCAATAGTGGGCGCTGGTGACATTGGTCCGAATCGCTACGAATCCCGGCTGGGCCACCCCGGGAAACAGCCGGTCGTACTCGGCGTCGGACGAGACCTGCTCGGCGTTCAAGAGCACAATGCGGTGCTTCAGCAAGTCGTCGATGGTTTTCGGGACGCCGTAGGTCTGCAGATAAGACGTGGCGGCGAACGGCATCACGTGCAGACGTCCGAGCTTTACCACTTTCAAATCGGCAGCCACGGGCGGAATCAGTTGAACGGCCACGTCCGCCTCAAGCCGAAGCACATCCGCCGACTGCATGGCACAGCAAATATCGACGAGCAGCCGCGGATACGCCCGCTGGAATTCGACGAGCCGCGGCGCGATCCAGAACGTACCTAACCCTTCGGTGACGGCGATCTTCACCGCTCCGCTGAGCGCCGATGCAACCTGATCGCGCGTGCGAACCAAGCCGAACGAGGCCGCCTCCATGAGCTCGGCAGAATCCAGGATTCGTTTTCCCTCGGCAGTAGGGCGAACGCCGTCCACATGCCGGGTGAACAGCCGGACGTCGAGCTGACGCTCCAGGTCATCGATGCGTCGACGCAGCGCATTGAAGGAAATCTTCAGGTGCTCGGACGCCGAGCGGAAACTGCCGCGCCGGGCGATCTCGAGAAAAAGCCGCACCGCCTCCCAATTGGGAGTTCGCTGGTCCGGCGGCCACTTCGACGCGGGTGGGCGTTCCGGGGCCGGAACACCCCTTTTCGACTGCGGCAACATACAGAACGCCCCCTACCCCATAACCTTCGAAAGTATGCCGGAGAATACAACTCAGGGGCAATAAAAATGACCGCGCACGACCCACGGGTGGTCGGCCCATTTCGGGAGGGCAACGGCAAATCCGCGCCCGCGCGCCATCAGGTGATCGGCCTGGATGCTACGCACCTCGCCAAGCGTCTTATTTTGTTCACCCCCACCGGCGAGACACTGGCGGCATTGGTGGCCAAGGCGGGGAAGCAGGCGAGCGGCATAGCCAGCCTCGAGACCGTCGCGCGGGTCGTCTCGCATAACCCGGACACCCTGTGGGCGATCGCGCGCCGTGACCGCTTCTGTGCCATGCGCCCGAGCGCGGAGGGTTTTATCGCGCTCTTGATGCTGAACGACGAAGGGCTACGTCAGCTGCTGGCAGGGACGCTCAACGCGGTCGAGCCCGACATGAGCCTGCTCGCCTCGCAAAACGAGAAGCCGGCGGCCGTCTACATCTGGTTCTTGCACGCGCGCGGACCGATCGCCGCCGGGATCGCGCTTCTGCTGCAGAAGATCAGCACTCCCCTGCTGCGCGACGTTGATATGTACGCACGGGCGATGACCGCGGACGGAGGTCGCTTTCTCCGGGCCCTCGCCTTCAGCTTGATACAACAAGATCCGGCGACGAGTGCATCGAATCTGTATGTCTTCCGCAGATCGATTTCCGCTCCCGATACGCCGCTCTACGATACCTATCGCAAGAACGCAGGCACCGGCGCGCCGACGATCACCGTCGCGCGCACGTTGGACGACCTGATGCGCGTCGTCGCCATTCGTGGTGCCGTCTACCTGTCCGAGCAACGGTGCCCGTACGACGAGGAGTTCGACGGCAACGACCAGTGCGCAGTTCATCTCCTTGGTTACATCGGCGATGAGCCCGCAGGATGCATTCGCATCCGTTGTTTCGCCAACTTCGCGAAGATCGAGCGCTTAGCGGTGCGCAAGGAGCACCGCGGGACGGGTCTCGCCGTGCTGCTCGCCCGCGCTAGCATGGAGTTCTGCCGCGCCAAGGGCTACGGGCTCCTGTACGGGCACGCGGCCAAGCACATGATCGATTTTTGGAAGAGGTTCGGCTTCGAGGTTGTCGATCAGGCTTCCGAGTTTCCCTTCTCGGACTTCGTCTATGTCGCCATGACGCTCGATGCCGAACCGACGCCGCAGGCGGTAACCGACACGTCGGATCCCTACGTCATCCTTCGCCCGGAGGGACGCTGGCACCAGCGGGGCATCCTGGAGCGGTCGGCGAAACGCCTGGCCAACAGTCCTTCGATCGCGGAGACGCCGGCATGAGCGTGCTCCGTTCGCAAGGCACCGTGATCAATCTGCGGGCCTACATCGACCCGGCCATGGTGCCTACGCTCGTCCTGGTCGATGTGCAGGAGGAGTACCTATCCAGCGCGCGCGGCCTCGCGCTGCCGCACGCCCCGGCGGCGGCGGAAAAATGCCGCAGCGCGCTCAATCATGCGAGAGCAATGGGCTTTCCCGTGGCGTTTGTGCGCTGGGCGGGGCATTCGCCCTTCTTCAATCCGGCGACGAAGTTTGCCCGCTGGATCGGCGGCCTGGAACCCAATGGTTCCGACATGATCTTCGAGCGAGATCGCCCGTCCTGTTATGCGAGCCGGCCGTTCGCCGAGGTCATGGCGCACGGCGGCGGCGGCAACATGGTGCTCGCCGGATTCGCCGGGTCGATCGCGTGCCTATCGACCGCAATCGACGCATTTCATCGCGGGCATCGGCTCACCTATCTCACCGACGCATCCGCGAGTCATGAGCTGAACAGCTTCTCGGCAATCGACGTCCACCATGTGGTTTCGGAATTGGCTGGGCTGTACGGGCGCGTTCAAGAGACGGGTGACTGGATCGCCGCGACGGCGGCGGAACGACGTGCACTGCGGGGGGACTATGAGACAGACTATCAGTGAGCAACACAGCGCGATGTTGGCCGAACTCGACCGGCTGATCGCAAAGGTCAACAACTCGAACGTGCGGGAAAGCGCCGGGCTATTGCACATGGCAAGGCTGGACATACAGACGCGCGTCTACGGCATCAGCGAGGGTGAACTGCGCGCGTTGAGCTCCGCCGTCGAGCGGACCTTAGTCTCACGGCGCGCCGCCTCAAAAGCTGCCAAGGGCAGTTATCCGCGACGGCGTTGCGAGCGGCCGGCTACGCCGCGCCCGCTGGAGAAGGTCAGGGCGAGAGATTAGAGTCCAAGATATGCCTGGCGGACGCCGTCGTTATGCAGCAGTTCGCTGCCGGTTCCGCTGAGCACGATCCTGCCGTTTTCCAGGACATAGGCGCGATCGGCGAGCTTCAACGACATTGCCACGTTCTGCTCCACCAGAAGCACCGTGAGGCGTCGCTGGCTGAGCTGCCGGATGGTATGAAACAGCTCCTGCACCAGCGCCGGCGCCAGCCCGAGCGATGGCTCGTCGAACATGATGAGCTCCGGCTGCCCCATTAGACAGCGACCGATGGCGAGCATCTGTTGCTCGCCGCCGGAGAGTGTGCCGGCGATCTGGCTGCGCCGCTGGGCAAGCCGCGGAAACATGGCATAGACCTCCACGAGCGTGTCCGCCTGCTTGGCGCGAGCGCGCGGCAACATGGCGCCCATCTGCAGGTTTTCGAGAACGGTGAGCGAGGGAAAAATCTGCCGCCCCTCCGCCACCTGTCCGATGCCCAGATTGCAGACCTTGTGGCTGGGCAAGCCGGCGATGTCGCCACCGCGAAAGCGGATACGGCCGGAACGCGGCGTTTCGATACCGGCGATGGCGCGGATCAGGCTTGACTTGCCGGCGCCGTTGGCACCGACGATAGCCACGAGCTCGGCCTCGGCGGCCTTCAGCGAAACGCCGTCGAGGGCCTGCGCATCGCCATAAAACAGGTTGAGATTTTCGATCTCGAGGATCACAGCACTTCCTCGCCGAGATAGCATTCGAGCACGGCCGGGTCGCGCGTCACCTGCTCCGGCGAGCCGTCGGCGATCACCTGCCCGTGGTGCAGCACCACCACGTGGCGCGACAGCGCCATCACCGCGCGCATGACGTGCTCGATGAGCAGGATGGTGAGGCCGGTATCGGCGTTGAGCTTGCGGAACAGCGTCACCATTTGGTCGGTCTCGGTCGGCCGTAGGCCCGCCATGACCTCGTCGAGGAGAAGAATGCGGGGCTTGGTGGCGAGCGCGCGGGCCACCTCAAGGCGCTTGCGTTCGGGCAGCGTCAGTGCAGACGCCTGAGCATCGCGCTTGGCCGAGAGCCCGAGCATGTCGATCACCTGTCGTGCTCGGTCGCGTGCCTCCGGCACACCGGGGCAGGCGTTCAGCGCGCCGATCACCACGTTGTCCATGACGGTGAGGCCAACGAAGGGCTTCACTAGTTGGAACGTGCGGCCGACGCCCGCCTGGCAGATCTGATCCGGGCGGCGCCCGTCGATATGCGCACCGCCGAGGCGCACGCCGCCACTGTCGGGAGGAAAGACGCCGGCGATGACGTTGAAGCAGGTGGTCTTACCGGCACCATTCGGGCCGATCAGGGCGCAGATTTCGCCCTCGCGCACGGCAAAGCCCACGTCGTCCAGCGCGCGCAAGCCACGGAAGCTCTTGGAGATGCCGTCGACCTCGAGAAGCGATGTCATGGGGCTAACGGGATTCGTCGCGCGGGCCGAGGCCAAGCGCGCGGCGCAGCGGCGGCCAGACGCCGTGCGGCAGGAAGATGATCACCGCGAGGAGGCAAATTCCGTAAAAAACCTGCTTGGCGCCCGGCGTTTCCACGCCGAAGGCATGCAGCAGATTGGTCAAGGTCTCGGCGAGCCCGGTGAGCAGAAAAGCCCCCAGGATCGGCCCGAACAGCGTGCCAACGCCGCCGATGATCGGCGCCAGGATGAGCTCGATCGAACGCGAGATGTGGAAGACCTGCTCGGGAAATAGGTTGTTGTAATAGAACGCGAAGAACACGCCGGCAGGCGCGGTGAGGCCAGCCGACAGACTGACCGCGATCATCTTGTAGCGAAACGTATTGATGCCGAGCGCGCGTGCGGCGTCCTCGTCCTCGCGGATCGCGAGCCAATAATAACCCGCGCGGCTATGGAGCAGGAGACGGCAAAGCACGAGCAGCGCCGCCGTCATGGCGAGGATGAGGTAATAGAACATCGTCGGATTGCCGCGCAGCCGCCACAGATCGTTCTGGGTGTATTGCGCGACCGGGAGGAAATAGCCGGCCGAGCCGCCGACCCAGGAGAAATGATCAAAGCCGATGCGGAAGAACTCGGCGAAGGCGATGGTGAGGATGGCGAAATAAACGCCGGCGACGCCGAAACGGAAAGCGAGAAAGCCGATTACCGCCCCGCAGGCGACCGCAAGCGGGATCGCGAGCAGCACGCCGATCCACGGCGCGATGCCGAACTTGATGAACAGCGCCGCCGCGGTATAAGCGCCGACGCCCACATAGAGCGCGTGGCCGAGGGAGAGCTGCCCGGCGAAGCCCATCATCACGTTCCACGCCTGACCGACATAGGCGAAATAGAGGATGAGGATGAGGACGGTGAGCAGGTAGTCGCCGGCAAACCGCGGCATGACGAGAAGGCCGACAAACAGCAAGACGAGAAGAAAAATGCCGCGCAGCGGAATGCCTTCAAACAGCCGGCTCATGGGGTCCTCTTGCCGAGGAGCCCCTGCGGGCGGAACAGCAACACCAGCACCAGAATGCCGAAGGCAAACATGCTCTTGGCCGAAGGGGTGAAAAAGAGCCCGGCGAGCGCCTCGGTGAGGCCGATCAGAACGCCGCCGAGGAGCGCGCCAGGCATCGAGCCCAGGCCGCCGGTGATGACGATGACGAAGGCGAGCAGCGTGTACACCGGCCCGAGCGCCGGCGTGACATCGATGAACAAAACCAGCATCGCGCCGGCCGCGCCGACGCACGCAGTGCCCAAGCCGAAGGTGAGCGCATAGAGGCGCTTGACGTCGAGACCGACGACCAGCGCCCCGGCGTAGTTATCGGCGCAGGCACGAATGGCGGTGCCGACCGGCGTGAAACGGAAGAAGGCGAACAGCGCCGCCGCCACCACGATGGCGGCGGCCGCGGCATAGGCCTTGGTCGCGTCCATGATCAGCGGGCCGAAAGCGAAACTATCGAACGAATAGGAAGTCTGAACGCTCTGCGCGTCCGGTCCGAAGACGATCAAGAGCACGTTGACCATGATCAACGCCACCGCGACCAGCAGGATGAACTGCATGTGCTCGGGCCGGTTGATGAACGGGTTGATGAGGCCGGCCTGCATCACGTAGCCCAGCGCAAACAGCACCGCCGCGATCGGCACCATCATCACCAGCGGATCGAGCTTGAACGCCGCGAACAAGACGATCACCAAATACATCGCGATCGTCATCATCTCGCCGTGGGCGAAGTTGACGACACGCACCACGCCGAAAATGACCGAAAGCCCAAGCGCCATCAGCCCGTACACGAGGCCGGTCAATAGGCCGCCGACGGCGACGTTCAGGTAGATTTCCGCGGGCACGTTGGGTCCTGGCAAGCGAAGCTCCGGCCGCGACGGCCGGAGCAGGATCGATCTGACCTCGATTCAGCGCTTATCGTAGGGCGTCAGGGGCCATTCGGCCTTGGCGTTGGCCGCGACCTTCGGCGCCACGGTGACGAGCTTGCCGCCGCGGTTCTGGATGCCGGCATTCTTCACCGTATCGTTCTGACCCTTGGCATCGAACCGGATGGCCGGGCCGATGCTGACATTGTTGGTGATGTTGGTGGCGCGCAGCGCGTCAGCCAGTGCCTTGGGATCGGCCGAGCCCGCCCGCTTGAATGCGTCGGCGGCGACGAGTAGTGCCTCGAACGTGAAGATGTGGTTGGTGTTGAGGTTGATGTCCGGATAGGCCTTGGCGAGCGCCGCCTCGAGCTGCTTGCTCAAGGGCTTGTTCGGGTCGTACCACGGCACGAAGCTCAACGGACCGTCGGACAGCTTGCCGAGGGTCTTCAGATATTGGTCCTCGTACCAGCCCGGACCCATGCTGAACACGGCCATGGGCGTCCAGCGCTGCTTGACCATCTCGCGGGTGAGCAGGATCGCATCGTTGAGCCGGCTGACCGTGAGCAATGCCTCGGCGCCGGTCGCCTTTGCCTTGGAAATCTCGACAGAGAGATCGCGCGCCGTCGGATCGTAGGCGATGGTCTCGAGGATCTTGTACGGCATGTCGAACTTCGGCATCACCGCGCCGATGCCGTTCTTCATCGCGGTGCCGAACGTGTCGTTCACGTGCATGAACACGACGGACTTGGGCGCCGCCCCGGCGGCCGCGAAGACTTCCTTCTGATTGGCGAAGGCGTCGCCGAGAATCATCCCGGCGGTGGGGAAATTGCGGAACACGAACTTGTAGCCCTGCTCGGTGATCTGCGGGGCGGCCGCGATATTGATGACGTAGGGAACTCCCTTTTGCTCGGCCACCTGGGCGATCGCGGTGCTCTGACCCGGAATCGAACGCGCCGATGAGGAGCTGCGCACCGTCGTTGATCAGCTTTTCGGCGCGAGCGCGCGCGACTTCCACGTTGGTTTCGGTGTCGGCATTCATGATCGAAAGGTCGGGTAAACCCAAGTTCTTCAAAATCGCCGGCGCGATGTCCACGCCGCGCTGGCAGTCCTGGCCGATGCCGGCCTGGGCGCCGGAGCGCGGCAGCAGCACACCGACCTTCAGGGCGGCGGCCTGGGCGCGGACAATGTTGAATGGCGCGATACCGGCGACGACACCGGTCGCCGCCATGCCGGCGGCAAAGGTGCGCCGGGTCAATTTCAGTCGCGGCTTGGCGGGGCGGTTTCTCTTGCGGCTCATGCTCTCTCTCCCTCAGTTCGTAATCTCTGTTGATCGGCTTTTTATTGTCTCGTTACGGCATCGTTCGCCCGCGCGCCGGTCGCTGGATCGGCGTCGCAATGCGCTTCACGTCGCTGCGGGCTAGTCTTTGTCCCGGTACTTGAACGAGAGTTTCACTCTTGCGCGGTAAGCTTCGACCTTGCCATTCTTGAGCTGGATGTCGGTCTGGACGATCTCGGCGACGCGAAGATCCTTCAGCGTCTTCGCGGCCCGGTCCACCGCCGCCTTCGCGGCCTTCTCCCAGGAACTCGGTGCTGGTGCCGACGATCTCGACGACCTTGTAAACGCTTTCCGCCATTGTTCCCTCCCAATCAATCTCTGGTGAGAATGATGTTCGCACTGCAGCGCGGCGAGCGACGTTTCGCAGCGCTACTACTGTAACACCGGTGCGGACTTTTGCACCCGCGGTCGGTGGGGCGTTTGGGGGCGCCACGGTCGCCTTCGTGGAAGTTCCGGCCCTTGGGCATGACGGCCGCGCCCATCGAAACGGGCGGGCCACCCGGGTTTGCAGGGACTGTCAACTGGCGAAGCAGCGGCGTCAGATCGTCAATCCGATCGGCGACCACGTGGATCACGCCGAATTCACGCCAGCCGGCGCATTGTCCGTCCATATCTCCGCGCCGGAATGCTAGAACCAACGTTCCAGGGAGGAACGAAAATGAATTTCACGCTATCGGAACGGCAGCGGCATTGGCGCGACCGCGTCGTCGCCTTCATGGACAAGCACGTCTATCCGGCGGTCGACACCTACGAAGAGCAGATCGAGGGTTTCGGCGCAACCGCTGGAAGGTCATGCCGGTCGTCGAGGAGCTGAAGGCCAAGGCGAAGGCCGAGGGCCTGTGGAACATGTTCATGCCGCCGCACTCGGAGCCAGTGACGACAGCGCGAGTTCGAGGCGCGGGCCTCACCAACCTCGAATACGCGCTGTGCGCCGAGGTGATGGGCCGGGTCGGCTTCGCCTCCGAAGTGTTCAACTGCTCGGCGCCGGACACCGGCAACATGGAAGTGCTGCAGCGCTACGGCACGCGACGAGCAGAAGGAGAAGTGGCTGCAGCCGCTGATGAACGGCGAGATCCGCTCGGCCTTCCTGATGACCGAGCCGGCGGTCGCCTCGTCCGACGCCACCAACATCGAGACCCGATCGAGCGCGACGGCGACGACTACGTCATCAACGGCCGCAAATGGTGGTCGTCGGGCGTCGGCGATCCGCGCTGCAAGATCGCCATCGTCATGGGCAAGACCGATCCGGACGCCGCGAAGCACGAGCAGCAGTCGCAGATCCTGGTGCCGCTCGACACGCCCGGCGTCAAGATCGTGCGCATGCTGCCGGTGTTCGGCTACGACGACGCGCCGCACGGCCACGCCGAGGTGATCCTCGACAACGTCCGCGTGCCGGCGTCGAACCTGCTGCTCGGCGAAGGCCGCGGCTTCGAGATCGCGCAGGGCCGCCTCGGGCCGGGCCGCATCCACCACTGCATGCGCACCATCGGCGTCGCCGAAGTCGCGCTCGAGAAGATGTGCAAGCGGCTGCTGTCGCGCGTCGCCTTCGGCAAGCGCATCGCCGAGCACTCGGTGTGGGAACAGCGCATCGCCGAGGCGCGCATCGACATCGAGATGACGCGCCTGCTGTGCCTCAAGGCCGCCGACATGATGGACAAGGTCGGCAACAAGGGCGCCCAGCTCGAGATCGCCATGATCAAGGTCGCCGGCGCCGCGCATGGCGCTGAAGATCATCGACGACGCGATCCAGGCGCACGGCGGCGGCGGCGTCACGACCGACTTCGGCCTCGCCAAGGCCTACGCCGGCATCCGCACCCTGCGCCTCGCCGACGGCCCGGACGAAGTGCACAACCGCGCCATCGCCCGCTGGGAGTATTCCCGGCACAGCAATCAGGAAGCCGGCGCGCAATGACGGGAGCGGCGGCGCTGGAGCAGGCGTTCACCGGCACCAAGCCGGTCGAGGAGCGTCATCGCATTGACCAGACGAAGCTCGAGGCGTGGCTGAAGGACGAACGTCCCGGACTACGCAGGTCCGCTGACAGTGCTGCAGTTCAAGGGCGGCCAGTCGAACCCGACCTACCGGCTCGACACGCCGGGACGCTGCCTACGTCCTGCGGCGAAAGCCCTTCGGCAAGCTGCTGCCCTCGGCGCATGCGGTCGATCGCGAGTTTCGCGTGATCTCGGCGCTTTACGGCGCCGGCTTTCCCGGTGGCCAAGCCCTACGGCCTCTGCACGGACGATGGCGTGATCGGCGCCGTGTTCTACGTGATGTCGATGATCGAGGGCCGCGTCCTGTGGGACGGAGGCTTGCCCAACTCCCCACCCGCAGAACGGCGCGCGATCTACTTCGACGAGGTCGATACGCTTGCCCGCCTGCACCAGTACGACTTTGCGGCGCTCGGCCTTTCCGACTACGGCAAGCCCGGCAACTATTTCGCCCGCCAGATCGATCGCTGGACCAAGCAGTATCGCGCCTCGGAGACGAAGACGATCGACGCCATGAACCGGCTGATCGAGTGGCTGCCGCGCGCGGTGCCGCCGCAGGACCGCACGTCGATCGTGCACGGGGACTTCCGCCTCGACAACATGATCTTCCACGCCACAGAGCCCCGGGTCATCGCCGTACTTGATTGGGAGCTGTCGACGCTCGGAGATCCGCTCGCCGACTTCACCTATTTCCTGATGAATTGGCAGATGCCCTATGAAGGGCGAAGCGGGCTCATCGGTCTCGATGTTGCCGCCCTCAACATCCCGTCGATGGAAGAGGTCGTGCGGCGCTATTGCGAGCTGACGGGCCGGTCCGGCGTGCCCGCGCTCGATTGGTATTTCGCCTATAATCTCTTCCGTATTTCCGCGATCTCCCAGGGTATCGCCGGCCGTATCCGCGACGGCACCGCGGCGAGTGCAAGCGCCATCGAGATCGCGGCGCGAGCGGAACCGCTGGCGCAGGCGGCGTGGAAGTTCGCGGAGAAGGCAGGCGCCTAGTCCCGGCATTCGGATGATGGTTTGTTCCGGCGCGGCGAACCGCTAAGGTTCGGCCGACAAGAATAATCGGGGGCGAAGTCCGTGAGCTTGTTCGATCTCAAAGGCAAAGTGGCGATCATCACCGGTTCGTCGCGCGGCATCGGCAAGGCCATTGCCGAGCGCATGGCCGAGCACGGCGCCAAGGTGGTGATCTCATCGCGCAAGAAGGAGCCGTGCGAGGAGGTGGCGAAGGCGATCAATGCCGCGCACGGCGCCGGCACCGCCATCGTCGTCCCCGCCAACATCTCGTCGAAGGAGGACATGACGCGGCTCGTGGACGAGACCAACAAGGCGTTGGGCAAGGTCGACGTGCTCGTGTGCAATGCCGCCTCGAACCCCTACTTCGGCCCGATGGCGGGGATAAAGGACGATCAGTTCCGCAAAATCCTCGACAACAACATCATCTCCAGTCACTGGCTTATCCAGCTCGTGGTGCCGCAGATGATCGAGCGCAAGGACGGCGCCATCATCATCGTGTCGTCGATCGGCGGCATCCGCGGCACTCCGGTGCTCGGCGCCTACGGCATCTCCAAAGCCGCCGATTTCGCGCTCGCGCGCAATCTCGCGATCGAATACGGACCGCACAACGTGCGGGTCAACTGCATCGCACCGGGGCTGATCAAGACCGATTTCGCCCGCGCGCTGTGGGAAAATCCGCAGACCCTGAAATACGTCAACGACACGACGCCGCTTCGGCGCATCGGCGAGCCCGACGAGATCGCGGGGGCCGCGGTCTTCCTCGCCTCCGCCGCCGGCACCTATATGACTGGGCAGGCGATTGTAATCGACGGTGGAACGACCATTCGTTAGGCGGAGACGATGAAAGCGCTGCTCAGTAAGCAACCCGGCGGGCCCGAAACCCTTGTTCTCGAGGAGGTGCCCGATCCGCGTCCCGGTCCGAGCGAGGTGCTGCTCGCGGTCAAGGCGTGCGGCGTCAACTATCCCGACACGCTGATCATCCAGGACCTCTATCAGTTCAAGCCGGAGCGGCCGTTCGCGCCCGGCGCCGAGGTTTCCGGCGTCGTGGAGGCCGTCGGTCCCGGCGTCGACCGCCTGAAGCCGGGCGACCGCGTCATCGGATCGAGCGGATGGGGCGGCATGGTCGAAAAGCTCGTGCTGAAGGCGGACCGCTGCATTCCCATTCCCGACTCCATGCCCTTCGACCACGCGGCGGCGTTCGTTCTGACGTACGGCACCAGCCACCATGCGCTGAAGGATCGTGCCAAGCTCAAGAAGGGCGAGGCGCTCTTGGTGCTGGGTGCCGCCGGCGGCGTTGGGCTCGCCGCGGTCGAGCTCGGCAAGGCGGCCGGCGCGCACGTGATCGCAGCGGCGTCGTCGCAGGATAAAGTGGATTTCGCGCTAGCCCACGGCGCCGACGAGGGCGTGGTCTATCCCGCCGGGCCGTTCGACAAGGCGGGGCAGAGAGTGCTTTCCGATGTCTTCAAGAAGGCCTGCGGCGAGAAGGGCGCCGACGTCATCTACGATCCGGTCGGCGGTGACTACAGCGAAGCGGCGCTCCGCTCCATCGCCTGGGAGGGACGCTTCCTGGTCGTCGGCTTTCCCGCCGGCATCCCGCGCCTGCCGCTCAATCTGACGCTCCTGAAATCCTGCCAGGTCGTTGGCGTGTTCTGGGGCGCCTTTGCCCTGCGCGATCCCAAGGCCAATGCCGCCAACAACCGGGAGCTCATCGAGCTCTATGGGAAGGGGGCGATCAAGCCGGAGATTTCCGAGCGCTTCCCGCTTGCCCGGGCGGGCGAAGCGATCGCGCGGCTTGCGACGCGCAAAGCCATGGGCAAGATCGTCGTGACAATGGACTGAGCCGGCGGAGCTGCACATGAAAGTTCGCGATCAGATCGTGGTGGTCACCGGCGGCGCCGACGGCATCGGTAAGGCCATGTGCGAACGCTTCCACAAAGAGGGCGCCAAGCGCGTGATCGTCGCCGATATCAACGGCAAGGGCGCCGAGGCGGTAGCAAAGTCGATCGGCGGCGTCGCCTACGCCTGCGACGTCTCGAAGGAGTCCGACATCGTCCGCATCGTCGAGGAAACCGAGGTACGGGTCGGGCCCATCGCGCTCTTCTGCTCCAACGCCGGCATCGTCGACCGCACCGCCGCGCCCGACAACGCCACCTCGACCACGAACGAGAATTGGGAGCGCTCGTGGCAGGTGAACGTCATGGCGCACATCTACGCCGCCCGCGCGCTGCTGCCGCGCATGATCGAGCGCAAGAGCGGCTATTTCCTGCAGACGATCTCGGCGGCAGGGTTGCTTTCGCAGATCGGCAGCGCCGTCTACGCCACCACCAAGCACGCGGGCGTGGGCTTCGCCGAGGTACTCGCGATCACCCACCGCGATCAGGGCATCCGGGTTTCCATCCTGTGCCCGCAGGGCGTCGACACCAAGCTGTTGCGCGACGGGACCCGCGGGCCGCAGCACCTAGACGGCGTCCTCACCCCCGAGCAGGTGGCGGACGACGTGATCCAGGGCCTCGAACGCGAGACGTTCCTCATCCTGCCGCACCCCCAGGTCGCGACCTATATGAAGAACAAGGCCGAGAACTACGACCGCTGGCTCGGCGGCATGGTGAAGCTGAAGCGCAGCTTAGAGGCCGGCGCCTAGGCCGCGATCTTCACGTACTCGAAATCGCCCGACTTGTTATCGATGCCGGTCTTCGGCGGCGCGATCCAGCCGGCGAACTTGCCCGGCGCGGTTTCGGGCTGCATCAGGCTCTCGATGAAGTTTTTGTCGGCCGAGGACGGCAGATATTCGTCCTTCTTTTTCTCCCATTCGGCGTCGCTCACCACGTTGCCGTGGATGTCGGCCTTGATCTTGGAGAACTCGCCGATGTTGCGGTGGAAGGCCACGTGCGGCAGCTTCAGCTCGAACTGGATGCCGTGCTTGGCAATGCCCTGGTTCCAGCGGCCGAGGCCGACGGCGGCGTCCGCCACGTAGTCGTCGCGCAGCCGCATGTTGAGGCCGGATAGCGCCGGCACTTCCTGGCTCACGATCTTGCCGTCGACCAGACGCATCACCGGATAGGTGCCCCTCTCGAGCTGGTGGTCGTCCTTGATGCGCTCCTCGCGGAAGCGGCCCTTCATACCGGCGTGGTAGGCGTTCGCCGCGTTGGTCGAGATCTCGTTGCCGAACAGGTCGAGGGTCAGCGAGAAGTGCAGGTTCGCCTTCTTCTGGATGGTCGGCAGGTCGATGACGCCGAGCTTGCGCACGGCGTTGATGTCGTGGGGATCCTCGATGCCGGCTTCCTTCATTGCCTGCGCCGTGCGCTCGACGATGCGGCCGACGCCAGTCTCGCCCACGAACATGTGGTGCGCCTCCTCCGTCAGCATGAAGCGCGTGGTGCGCGATAGCGGATCGAAGCCCGACTGCGCCAGCGCCTCGAGCTGCATCTTGCCGTCACGGTCGGTGAAATAGGTGAACATGAAGAAGGAGAGCCAGTCCGGCGTCTTCTCGTTGAAGGCGCCGAGCATGCGCGGCGTGTCAGCGTCGCCGGAGCGGCGCTGCAGTAACTGGTCGGCCTCGTCGCGGCCATCGGCGCCGAAATACTTGTGCAGGAGATAGACCATCGCCCACAGGTGACGGCCCTCCTCTACGTTCACCTGGAACAGATTGCGCATGTCGTAGAGTGAGGGTGCCGTCTTGCCGAGATGGCGCTGTTGCTCGACGGAAGCGGGCTCGGTGTCGCCCTGGATGACGATGAGCCGACGCAGCATGGCGCGGTATTCGCCGGGCACCTCCTGCCATGCTTTCTCGCCCTTGTGAGCGCCGAAATTCACTTGCCGCTCTTGCACTTGCGGGGCGAGGAGGATGCCCCAGCGGTATTCGGGCATGCGCACGTAGTCGAACTTTGCCCAGCCCTTGGGATCGACGCTCACCGCGGTGCGCAGATAAACGAGCGACTCCTGAAAGCCCTGCGGGCCCATGTCATTCCACCAGCTGATGTAGCCCGGGTGCCACTTCTCCAGCGCGCGCTTGACGCGCTCGTCGGAATTGAGCGCGACGTTGTTGGGGATCAGGCCGTCGTAATCCACATTGAACAGCTCGGTCATCACACACGTTCCCTTTCGAAGCTCGGCTGCACACCGCTGCCGTAAAGCTTGAGCGCCCCCTGCGGTCCGACCGCGTTCGGACGCTGAAAGATCCAGTTCTGCCAGGCGGTTAGGCGCCCAAAGATTTTCGTTTCCATGGTTTCCGGCCCGGCGAAGCGCAGGTTCGCCTCCATGCCGGTGAGCGCGTCGGGCGAGAAGCTCGCGCGCGCCTCAAGCTGCTGGCGCAGCTCGTCATCCCAGTCGTACGCCTCGATTGCCAGCGTCACGAGTCCGAGCGCGAACGTTTGCTCGGCATCGAGCGGCGTGCCGATTTTTTCCTTCGCGCGGCCTACGCTCTCGAGCTCGCCCAAGAAGCGGGTTTCCAGCCGCGAAAGGCCGTTGCCCATGGGATAGAAGCCGAAGTTGGCCTGGCCCAGCGTGATCGCCGCTGGTGGGCGGTTGTCGCCGTCGCGGCGGCCGACCAGCATGAGCGCGCGGTCGGCGGCAAAGACAATTTCCGCCAGCGTGCCGACAAAGCAGCTGCCCGGCTCGACCAGCGCCACGAGGCTCTTGGCGGTGACGTCGACGCGCTTGAACACGCGCTTCAAATAGTGGCGCACCTCGCGCATGAGCCAGTCGTTCTGGTGCTCTGCCAGGAACGCGTCGTGGCTGAGCACGACCTGGGGATCGCCTTCGCTGCGGAATACCAGCACGCCGATGTCCGGCTCATTGAAGCGCAGGTGCAGGATCGCGTCGTCGAGCTCGCGGGCGAGCGCGAGCGGCCAGAAGGCGGGACCGAGCGCATGCGCCGCCTGCAGCGTCGGCGGAGCCGCGCGAGCGGGCGAACGCAACGTCAGATAGGCGATCTTCTCGTCGCGTTTGAGCTCCACCGACACATGCGGATAGCTGATGGCGTCCTGCTCGATCTTGCGTTCGAGCCGTGTGAACTTGATGCCGGTCGTCTTGGGACGGTCGGAGCCGGCGGCGATCTCATGCGCGCGCGTCTTCACCGTCTCCGCCCACTTCGATAGCGGCACCACCTCGTCAACGAGGCGCCAATCGACCGCCTTCTTGCCCCGGATCCCCTCCTCTACGGTGGAGAACCAGTCGGCGAGATCGCGCCGCACCCGGCGCTTGTCGGTGACGCGCGTAAGGCCGCCGGTGCCGGGAAGCACGGCCAAGAGCGGCGTCTCCGGCAGCGACACCGTTGACTTGCGGTCATCGACCAGCATGATGTGGTCGGTGGCAAGTGCGAGCTCATAGCCGCCGCCCGCCGCCGTGCCGTTGATGGCGCTGAGGTAGCGCTGGCGCGAATGCTCGGTCGCGTCCTCGATCGAAAGCCGCGTCTCGTTGGTGAACTTGCAGAAGTTCACCTTGTGGCCGTGGCTCGCCTTGCCGAGCATGCGAATGTTGGCGCCGGCGCAGAACACGTTGTCCTTGCCAGAGCGGATGCACACGGCGCCCACTTCCGGATGCTCGAAGCGCAGGCGCTGGATGGCGTCATAGAGCTCGATATCGACGCCGAGATCGTAGGAATTGAGCTTGAGCTCGGTGCCTTCGAACAGGCCCGCGGACGCGTCGACGTCCATGACCAGATTGGCCACGTCGCCGTCGATCTCGATCCGCCAATGGCGGTAACGGGAAGGCTCGGTCTGGAAATCGATGGGCTGCATCGGGGTCTCGGTTGCTTCGGCCAAATATGCATTATTTTGCACGTTGGCACCACTGTCTGCGGGCAAATCAATAACGGTGTGAAGGCAACTGTCCAAGTCTATGAAATATAGTGCAGTAAAGCCGATCTAGACCTCGAGCCATTCCTTGCGCACGGCGGTATTGGCGCGGAGGTCGGCGGGCGTGCCCTCGAACACGATGCGGCCGTGGCCCATGACGTAGAGGCGCCGACATATCTCGAGCGCGATGGTCAACTTCTGCTCGACCAAGAGGATGGAGATGCTGCGCTCGGCGATCTCCTTCAGCAGCGTCGCGATCCGCTGCACCATCTGCGGCGCCAGGCCCTCGGTCGGCTCGTCGATCATAATGAGGTCGGGATCGCCCATGAGGGTGCGGCAGATGGTGAGCATCTGTTGCTCGCCGCCTGAGAGCACGCCGGCAGCGGTGTCGGCGCGCTCGCGCAGCAGCGGGAACAGCGCGTAGGTGTCGTCGAACGTCCATCGCGTGTTCTTGCGGCCACCTTTCACGCCGAGCTGGAGATTCTGCTCGACTGTAAGCGAAGGAAAGATCGCGCGATCCTCCGGCACGTAGCCGAGGCCGCGGCAGGCGATCTCGTAGGGCCGCATGCCGGCGATCGCCTCGCCCTTGAAGGCAATCGATCCCTGCGGCGGCACGTCGCCCATGATCGCCTTCAGCGTCGTCGATCGCCCGACCCCGTTGCGGCCGAGTATGCTGACGATCTCCCCCTCGCCGACCGTAAGGCTCACCCCCTGCAGGATGTGGCTCTTGCCGTAGTAGGCGTGCAGATCGTGAACGTCGAGCATCATGCGGCGACCCCAAGGTACGCCTGCTGCACGGCGGGGTCGGCTTTGATGCGCGCCGGTGCGTCGCAGGCGATGACCTTGCCGTAGACGAGCACCGAGATGCGGTCGGCGAGATCGAACACCACGCCCATGTCGTGCTCGATCATCAGCAGCGTGCGGCCCTCGCTCACCTTGCGAATGAGCGCCACCGCATGCTCGGCCTCGTGGCGGCTCATGCCGGCGGTGGGCTCGTCGAGCAGGATGATCTCGGCGCCGCCGGCAATGGTGATGCCGATCTCCAGCGCCCGCTGCTCGGCATAGGTGAGCACCCCCGCCTGGATGTGGCGGCGGTCGACGAGGTTGATCTCGTTCAGAATGTGCTCGGTGCGGGCGGAGACGTCGGCGAGGCCGTCGATGCCCTGCCAGAAAGAATAACGATAACCCATCGACCACAAGACGGCGCAGCGGATGTTTTCCCAAACGCTGAGACGGGGAAAGATGTTGGTCACCTGGAAGCTGCGCGCCAGGCCGCGCCGGTTGATCTCGTGCGGGGCGAGACCGGTGATGTTCTCGCCTTTCAGCACGACCGAGCCGGCGGTCGGCATGAGGCGGCCGCTGATCAGGTTGAACAGCGTCGATTTGCCGGCGCCGTTGGGGCCGATCATGGCGTGGCGCTCGCCGCGGTGGACCTCGAGGCTCACGCCACGGATGATCTCGGTGCGGCCGAAATTCTTCTCGATGGCCACGAGCTCGATGGCGGCGGCGTTCATGTAGGCTGCCTCCGTTCGCGGGCGCGCGCCAGCGCTTCGTTGTAGGCGGCAGCGGCCGCAGGCCAGACGCGGCGGCAGAGCCAGCCGCCGACCCCGATCAGCAGCGCGGCGACGACCCAAGGCAGAACCGAATGCGTGCTGAATTTTATCCGCAGGAACGACATCATCGGGCCGTCGGAGGCCTTCACGGAGAGATGGACGGTCATCTCGATGAGCAGGATCACGCCGGTGAGCAGGATCAGTGCGGCCGCAAACGCCAGCAAATAGGCCGGAACGACGCGGGCGAGCGTGCCCGCCCGCCACAGCGGCGCATGCATCATCAAGAGACCGGCGATGCCGAAAGGCGCGAACATGACCATGCCGACGAAGAGCAGCCCGAAATAGAGCTGCCAGACCTCGGTCACGTCGCTGAGCATCACCTGCAGGTACGTCACCAGGATCGCGCCGAGGATCGGGCCGATGAAGAACCCGACGCCGCCGATGTAGGCGGCGAGCAGCACGATGCCCGACTGGCCGGCCCCCACATAAGCGGAGTTCACGATCTCGAAGTTGATGGCGGCGAGGCCGCCGGCGATGCCGGCGAAGAAGCCAGCAAGACAGAACGCGATGAAGCGGACGATCTGCGGACTGTAGCCAATGAATTGCACGCGCTCCGGGTTCTCGCGCACGGCGTTGCACATGCGCCCGAACGGGGTGCGCGTCAGCGCGTACATGGCGATCATGCAGATCAGGCACCAGGCGGCGATCAGATAGTAGACCTGGTACTGCGGGCCGAAGCTCCAAGCGAAGATGCGGAAAGTTTGGTGCGGTTGGCGGTGATGCCTTCCTCGCCGCCGAAGAAATCGACGCAGGATGAGGCGCTGGAGGCGCACCAGCTCGCCGAGGCCGAGCGAAATCATCGCGAACGCCGTGCCGGCGCGGCGCGTCGATACCGAGCCGAAGATCACGCCGAAGGCGAGGCCAGCGAAGCCGCCGACGAGGGGAATCAGCGGCAGCGGGATCGGCAGCCCGTTGCGCATGAACGTGTTCATGGCGTGCACGGCGAGGAAGCCGCCGAGGCCGTAATAGACCGCGTGGCCGAACGACAGCATGCCAGTCTGGCCGAGCAGCATGTTGTAGGAGAGCGCGAAGATGATGGCGATGCCCATCAGGCTCATGGTCGTGAGCGCGAGGCCCGACTTGAAAATGTGAGGCAAGACCGCGAACAGGACCGCGGCCGCGATCCACAATCCATAGCGCCCCAGCGCGCCCCGTAACTTGCCGCGGGCGGAGGTGAGGGTCGCGGTCTGGGCGAGCTCGCTCACGTGTCGCGCGTCCCGAAGCAGGCCGGTGGGCCGGAAGATCAGAATGAGCACGAGCAGGAGATAAGGAATGATCGGCGCAATTTGCGCCACCGTGACCCGCCAGATATCGGTGAAGAACGTGGTCGGCACCGGGATGTTGAGCGCGGTCAGGACATCCGCGACCGAGACGTTGACGGCGACGGCGAAGGTTTGCACGAGCCCGATCAAGAGCGAGGCGACGAAGGCGCCGGAGAGCGAGCCAAGCCCGCCGACGACGACCACGACGAACAGGATCGGTCCGAGCAACGCCGCCATATTGGCCTGGGTGACTAAGGCGGGGCCCGCGATGACGCCGGCGACCCCGGCCAAGGCGGAGCCCACGCCGAACACCAGCATGAACACGCGCGGCACGTTGTGGCCGAGCATCCCCACCATGTTCGGGTGGGTCAGCGCCGCCTGGATGATGAGGCCGACACGGGTGCGCGTCAGCACGAGCAGCAGCACCACGAAGATGGCGATGGCGAAGAGCAGCATGAACATCTTGTAGGCAGGATAGTTGGTCGAGAAGATCGTGAAGGCGCTGAAGTCCAGCGCCGCCGGCACGCGATAGTCGACCGGGGCCTTGCCCCAGATCAGTTGCACGACCTCTTCGATGACGAAGGCAAGCCCGAAGGTAAAAAGAAGCTCCGCCACGTGGCCGTGCCTATGCACGTTGCGCAGGCCGTAGCGCTCCACCAGCGCACCCACCACGCCCACCAGGAGCGGAGCGATGATCAGACCCGGCCAGAAACCGAACCGTTGGCTGATCTGGAAGCCGAAGAAGGCACCCAGCATGTAGAAGCTGGCGTGGGCGAAATTGAGCACGCCCATCATGCTGAAAATGAGCGTGAGGCCGCTCGCCATGAGGAAGAGCAGCATGCCGAAGAGCACGCCGTTCAGTGTGGAGACGACGACGAGTTCGAGCACGGCGACCGACCTAGCGGAAGGTTGAAAACGCGCACCGCCCGGCCGGACTTCCCGGCCGGGCAAGCGCCGTCATGCGGTCAGCTCTTCGGCCGCTCCATCTTGCACGTGGTCGGCACGTTGGTGTTCGCCGTCGAGATGGTGCCCACCGAACGCCAGCCCCAGCCGGTATTCTCCTCGTCGAACGGCTCGTCCGCCTTCCGATCGCCGAAGGAGGCGATATACATGGGCTGGAAGAACTGGTGATCCTCGGCGCGCATGAAGCCCTCGCCGCCGTTGAACACCTCGAACTTCATCCCCTCGAGCTTGGCGCCGATCTTCGACGGCTCGTCGGACTTTGCCGCCGTGATGGCCGCTGCCATCATCCGCATCTGGTTGACGGCGCGCGGATAGAACAGGCTGAAGCCGTACTTGGCGCGGAGCGCTTTTTCGAAGTCCTGCGACGCCTTGTGCGGGATGTTGGCGAAGCCCTCGCCGATCGCGAAGACGCGATGGTTGAGATTCGCCTGCTTCATCGCGGTCGGGCCGCCGGTGCCGCCGGCATAGTAGGTATACCAGTCGACCTGCAGGCCGGCGTCGGCGGAGGCTTTCATCAAGAGCGCGAAATCCTGGCCCCAGTTGCCGGTGATCACGGAATCGGCGCCCGATGCCTTGATCTTGGCGATGTACGGCGCGAAGTCGGTGATGCGCAGCAATGGATGCAGCTCCTCACCGACGATCTGGATGTCGGGGCGCTTCTTGGCGATCATGGCCTTCGCCGCGTCGCGCACCGAGTGCCCGAACGAATAGTCCTGGTTGATCAGGTAGATCTTCTTGATGTTGGAGCGCCCCTTCATGTAGTTGGTGAGCGCTTCCATCTTGATGTCAGAATTGGCGTCCCAGCGGAAATGCCAGAAGGTGCATTTCTCGTTGGTCAGCACCGGGTCGACGGCCGCGTAGTTGAAGTAGACGACCTCCTTGCCGGGATTGCGCTCGTTATATTTCGCGACGAAGTCGGAGATCGCCGCCGCCACCGACGAGCCGTTGCCTTGGGTGATGATGCGAATGCCGGAATCGATGGCCTTCTGAATCTGCACCAGGCTTTCTTGTGGGTTGAGCTTGTTGTCGTAACCGACGATCTCGACCTTCTTGCCGAGCACGCCGCCCTTGGCGTTCAGCTCGTCGGCCAGGTACTGGAAGGTCTTCAGGCCGACCTCACCGATGCTGGCGCCGCCGCCGGAAAGCGGATCGATGTAGGCGATCTTCAATGTGCCGTTGGCGCTGAAGCTCGGCGCGGCGACGACGGCCACACCGACGCCGAGCGCAAGTAGGCTAAGCAGTTTCGCAGTCATTCCCCATTTCATCGCATTCCTCCCTCAAGGATGGGCATCGCCCTTGGCCTGGGCGACAGTTATCTGTTGTTGATCGGGCCAAGTCTGGAGCGCGTAGCTTGTAATCTAACCACCAGATAATCAAGCGTGTTCTAGGGCACAGGCTATGTCGGTAAGAGTGTTTGTGTGTGTGTGTGTGTGTTGTGTGTGTGGCGTGTGTGTTGGGT
This sequence comes from uncultured Alphaproteobacteria bacterium, assembly GCA_963792635.1. Lineage (GTDB taxonomy): Bacteria > Pseudomonadota > Alphaproteobacteria > Rhizobiales > Xanthobacteraceae > DATNNN01. The sequence continues at coordinate 771,484 of CAWBWX010000001.1, read as the reverse complement.
GATGACCGAAGCAGCGCTTGTTGGCATGCCAAAGTTGGCAACGGCTCGATGTCGTCGCGGAAGGCATTGGACGGGCCTGGAATGGCCCGTCGCCTCGGCTTTAGCGCGGATCGGGCTAAAGCCGGATCCGCAACAGGTGAGCGATCTCACCGATGATGCCGCGGCGGAACAGAAGGACGCAAATGACGAAGATCACCCCCTGGATCACCGTTACCCATTGTTCCAGCGCGTTGAGATAGTTTTGCATGGCGAGGATGACGAACGCGCCGAGGACGGGGCCGAAAATAGTGCCGAGCCCGCCCAACAGCGTCATCAGCACCACCTCGCCCGACATGGTCCAGTGCACGTCGGTCAGCGAAGCAATTTGGAAGGCGATCGCTTTGGTGGCGCCGGCGACGCCGGCGAGCGTAGCGGATAGCACGAAGGCGACCAGTTTGTAGCGGTCGGTCTTGTAGCCGAGCGAGATCGCGCGCTGTTCGTTCTCGCGGATCGCCTTGAGCACCTCGCCGAACGGCGAGTGAATGATGCGATAGATGAACAGGAACCCGGCGAGGAAGATGATGACCACCAGGGTGTACATCGTCATCTGGTTGTTGAGATCGAACAGCCCGAACAGCTTGCCGCGCGGCACCGCCTGGATGCCGTCCTCGCCGCCGGTGAACTTGGCCTGCAGCGCGAAGAAATACATCATCTGCGCCAGCGCCAACGTAATCATGGCGAAATAGATTCCCTGCCGGCGGATGGCCAACGAGCCGGCGACAAGCCCGAGCCCGGCCCCCGTTAGCGCGCCGGTGAGGATGGCAAGCTCCGGCGGAAAGCCCCACACCTTGGCGGCGTGGGCGGCGAGATAGCTCGCCCAGCCGAAATAGAGCGCGTGGCCGAACGACAAGAGGCCGACATAGCCGATCAGCAGGTTGAAGGCGCAGGCGAACAGGGCGAAGCACAAGGCCTGCATCAGGAACAGCGGGTAAACAAAGAACGGCGCTATTGCGAGCGCCGCGACCATCGCGATGAAGGCGACCGGCTCGCTCCAGGAGCGCCCCGTGGGCACGGGCGCCGTAAGCGGATCGGCGACTTGCTCCGCCATCACGCCCTCCGCCCGAACAGCCCGGCCGGCCGCACCAGCAGCACGATCGCCATGATGACGAAAATCACGGTGTTGGAGGCTTCCGGGAAGAACACCTTGGTCAGCCCCTCGATCACGCCGAGTCCGAAGCCGGTGACGATGGCGCCGAGGATCGAGCCCATGCCGCCGATCACCACCACGGCAAACACCACGATGATGAGTTCCGCGCCCATCTGCGGCGAGACGTTATAGATCGGCGCCGCCATGACGCCGGCGAAGGCCGCGAGCGCCACGCCGAAGCCGTAGGTGAGCGTGATCATGCGCGGCACGTTGATGCCGAAGGCGCGCACCAGCGTCGGGTTCTCCGTGGCGGCGCGCAGATAAGCGCCCAGCCGCGTGCGCTCGATCACGAACCAGGTGCCGAAGCACACGGTGAGCGAGGCCACGATTACCCATGCGCGGTAATTGGGAAGAAACATGAAGCCCAGATTCTGCCCGCCGCGCAGCGAGTCCGGCATAGTGTAGGGCAAGCCGGCGGAGCCGTAATAATTGCGGACGACGCCCTCGATAATCAGCGCGAGACCGAAGGTGAGCAGCAGGCCGTAAAGGTGATCGAGCTTGTAGAGCCATTGCAGCATGGTGCGCTCGATAATCACGCCGGTGATGCCGACCAGGATCGGCGCGATGATCAGCGCCGGCCAGTAGCCGAGCCCGGTGTGCTGCAGCAGCAGATAGGCGACGAAGGCGCCCATCATGTACTGGGCGCCGTGGCTGAAATTGATGATGTTGAGCATGCCGAAGATGACGGCGAGGCCCAAGCTCAACAGCGCGTAGAACGAGCCGTTGATCAGACCGATCAACAGCTGTCCAAACAGCGCTTGTGGGGGAATGCCGAGAAGTTCGAACACGCGGAACCCCGCTAGGAAAAAGGGCGGGCCTGAGGGCCCGCCCTTTCCGTTACCGTTGCTTCAGCCGCTGGCGAGTGGGCAGCCGCCGTCCTTGAGCGGACGGAAGGCCTCGTTCGCCGGGATGGTGGCGCGCGTCTTGTAGAAGTCGCCGGGATACTTCGATTCCGACGGCGCCTTCACCTCGAACAAGTACGCATCGTGCACCTTGCGGCCGTCGGCGCGGATCGTGCCCTTGCCGAACAGGGGATCGTCGGTCGGCGTCGCCTTCATCTTCGCGACCACCGCCTTGCCGTCGGCGGCGCTCTTCAGCTCAGCCACCGCCTTGAGATAGTGGGTGATGCCCGAATAGACACCGGCCTGCACCATGGTCGGGAACTTGCCCGGCCGCTCCACCTGCCAGCGCTTGGTAAAGGCGCGGTTGGCTTCGTTGGCGTCCCAGTACCAGGTTTCGGTGAGCGTGAGACCTTGCGCCGTCGCCAGGCCGAGCGCATTCACGTCGCTGGCGAACACCAAGAGGCCCGCGAACTTCTGCCCGCCCTTGACGATGCCGAACTCGGCGCCCGCCTTGATTGCGTTGATCGTATCGCCGCCCGCGTTTGCAAGCCCGACGATCTTCGCCTTGGAGGCCTGAGCCTGCAGCAGGAACGACGAAAAGTCGTTGGTGTTGAGCGGATGGCGGACCTTGCCGACCACCTTGCCGCCGTTGGCCTCGACCGCGGCCGCGGTGTCGCGCTCGAGCGCATGACCGAAGGCATAGTCGGCGGTGAGGAAGAACCAGGTATCGCCGCCGGTCTTCACCAGCGCTTTGCCGGTGCCGTTGGCGAGCATCCAGGTGTCGTAGGTCCAGTGGATCGTATTGGCGTTGCACTTGGACCCGCTGAGATCCGAGGAGGCCGCGCCGGAAACGATGAAGATCTTGTTCTTCGTGCTGGCGATCTGGCTGACCGCGAGCGCGACACCGGAATTCGGCACGTCGATGATCAGGTCGACCTTGTCGACGTCGAACCACTGGTTGGCGAGGTTGGAGCCGACGTCCGGCTTGTTCTGATGGTCGCCGGAAACGAGCTCGACCTTGATGTTCGGGTTCTTGGCCATGAAGTCGGCGATGGCGAGCTTGGCCGCGGCCGTCGAGCCCGGCCCGGCGATATCGGCATAAAGGCTCGACATATCGCTGAGCACGCCGATCTTGACGGTCGTCTGCTGGGCGTACGCCGGCCCGGCGACGAGGGCGACCGCGAGCGCGGCCAAACTGACTAGACGTTTCATGCATTCCTCCTGATGTTACGCCGGTAACGGCGGGCTTATTCAAACTCCGAGATAGTCGTGCAGCTTCTCGACATTGGCGTCCAGCTCGGAATTCGCGAACTGATCAATGATACGCCCATGTTCCATCACGTAGTAGCGATCGGCAACCGTGGCGGCGAAGCGGAAGTTCTGCTCCACCAATAGGATAGTGAATCCCTGCGACTTCAGCGTGCGGATGGTCTTGCCGATCTGCTGAATAATGACCGGCGCCAGGCCCTCGGTCGGTTCGTCCAGCAGCAACAGGCGGGCGCCGGTGCGCAGGATGCGGCCGATGGCGAGCATCTGCTGCTCGCCGCCGGAGAGCTTCGTTCCCTGGCTCGATCCCAGCCGCTCCTTCAGGTTGGGGAACAGTTCGAAGATGCGGTCGAGCGATAGACCGCCCGGCCGGACCTCGGGCGGCAGCAGCAGATTTTCCTGTACGTCGAGGCTGGCGAAGATGCCGCGCTCCTCCGGGCAGAACGCGATGCCCTTCCGCGCGATCTGATCGGACGAGCGGGAAATCAGTTCCTGGCCTTCGAATTGAACGGACCCGGTGCGGTGGCCGACGATTCCCATGATCGACTTCAGCGTCGTCGTCTTGCCGGCGCCGTTGCGCCCGAGCAGCGTCACGACCTCGCCCTCGCGCACGTCGAAGTCGACGCCGTGCAAGATGTGCGACTCGCCGTACCACGCCTGCAGGTCGCGGACGCCAAGCAGCGGCGAGCGGACGTCAAGCATGACCCACGCCCATGTAGGCCTCGCGCACCTCGGGATTGTTGGAGACGGTCTGGTAGTCGCCTTCGGCCAATACCCGCCCGCGCGTCAAGACGGTGATGCGGTGGCAAAGGTTCTCCACCACGCTGAGATTGTGCTCGACCATCAGCACCGTGCGGTCGGCGGCGGCGCGCTTGATTAGCGCGCTGATGCGGTCGATGTCCTCGTGCCCCATGCCGGCCGTCGGCTCGTCGAGCAGCATCAGCTCCGGGTCGAGCGCGAGCGTTGTCGCAAGCTCGAGCGCGCGCTTACGCCCGTAGGGAAGCTCTACCGCCGTGGTGTGCGCGAAGGCGGCAATTCCCACGTCGGCGATCAACGCCATGGCGCGCTCATCGAAAGTCTCCAGCACACGCTTGGAACGCCAGAAGTCGAACGAGCCGCCGCGGCGACGCTGCAATGCAATACGAACGTTCTCCAATACCGTGAGGTGGGGGAACACCGCCGAAATCTGAAACGACCGCACCAGCCCAAGGCGCGCCACGTCCGCCGGCGCCAGCGCCGTGATGTCGTTGCCCTTGAAGACGATGCGCCCCTTGGTCGGCGTGAGGAACTTGGTGAGCAGATTGAAGCAAGTCGTCTTTCCGGCGCCGTTCGGTCCGATCAGCGCGTGGATAGTGCCGCGTGCAATGCGCAACGACACGCCGGCGACGGCGACGAAACCGACGAATTCCATCGTCAGGTCCTCGGTTTCGAGGATCACGTCGTTGCTCATGGGCGGCATATGTACCGTATAGTATATGCGTCAGCGGCCGGGGTTGCTGAGCTTGCGCCAGAGTGACTTGCTGCGGCGGCGGCCAGCAATTTCCATAGTGGCTCACTTTGCGCGGGTTGGCGACCCAAAAAGCACCGCAGGTGCCGCCTTATTCGAAAGTCGCAACGATGATTTGGCTGCCTAGAGAGGAAACAGAGCAATGCCGGTGACGCACGAGCCCTGGCTCGTCGCGCTTTCGCTGGTGGTGGCGATCCAGGGCGCCTACGTCGGGCTGAGCCTTGCCGTTCAAGTCGGAGAGGCTGCCGGCATGCGGCGGCGCTTGTTGCTCGCCGCCGCGGCGATATCGCTTGCGGTCGCGATTTGGTCGATGCATTTCGTCGGCATGCTTGCCGCGCGCCTGCCGCAGGCCGTCGACTATCTGGTCTTCCCAACCCTTCTGTCGTTTCTCGTCTGCGTCATCGTCGTCGGCGCGGCGGTGTTCGCCAGCTGCGCCGGACCCTTGACCCCCGCGCGCCTCGGCGCGGCGGCAGCCTTCATGGGCGCCGGCATCGCGTCCATGCATTACATCGGCATGTCGGCGCTCCACGCCAGCGCCCATCTCGTGCACGCTCCTGTGTTTGTGGTCGCGAGCGTCATCATCGCGATCGCCGCGTCGGGCCTGGCGCTGTGGCTCGCCGCCGGGCGCGGCGGCCGCCCGCCCCTGCTCCTCTCCGCCGCCGCTCTCGGGGTGGCGATCGCCGGGATGCACTACACCGCCATGGCGGGACTAACGGTGCTGCCGCATCCGAGCCCGGCAACGAGTGCGCCGGTGCTTTCAACCGACCTTCTCGCGATCGTGGTCGCCGTGGTCGCGTTCCTGTTGTCCAGCGTATTTCTTCTCACTTTGATGCCCGATCGTGCGACCGCCGTGGCACCGGTCAGCGTCGTCGAAGCAGACGACGCCGAGCAGGTGGAGTTCGGCCAGGGCACCTATGGTCCATTGGGAGGCGCTGGAGCTCCGCCCCGGCGCATGGCGCGCCATCTGCCGATCGAGCGGGATGGCGCGACCCGCTTCGTGGCGGTGGACGATATCGTGGCCATCCACGCCAACGCGCACTACACCTATATCTTCGATGGCAGCGCCAAGCTGTTTTGCCCGCTCGCCATCGGTGACGTCGCGTCCCGCCTGGACGACAATCGCTTCGTGCGCGTCCATCGCAGCCATATCGTCAACATCGAACGGGTCGTCGGACTGCGGCGGGCGGGCGACAACGGCATCATCGAGCTCGCCGCCGCAGACCGCTACACCGTGCCCGTCAGCCGAGGCCGTTTGGGCTGGCTGAAGTCGCAACTGGGGCTGAGAGCGCACGAAGCTCTATCCTAGGCTTCCGTTTTTAGTCAGCAATGCTGATACATTTCGTGCGCGCCGCCCGCAACTCGTGCGCCTTTTGTCCTGCTCGTGCAGCAACCATTGCGAGCGCGCCGCACAGGCGCACAGATTTTCATTAGAAAAAATCGAGACAAGGCCGACCAACGGTACGCGAACGTCTGTCGCGATCGCCAAGGTGCCGGCCGGGGGAGGATCACCGTGATACCTGGTAGCTTCGCCTATCATCGACCGAAATCCGTTAAGGAAGCCGTGACCTTGCTTGCCGATCTCGGTGAGGAGGCGCGACCGCTCGCCGGCGGCCATAGCCTGATCCCCATGATGAAGCTCAGGCTGGCCACGCCGGAGCATCTCGTCGATCTCAAGAGCATCGCCGACCTGAAAGGCATCCGCGCCGATGGCGGCGATGTGGTGATCGGCGCCATGACTTCGCAGCACGAGATCATCGGCTCGGAACTCCTGGCGACGAAGGTTCCCATCCTGCGTGAAACGGCGCTGCTGATTTCCGACCCGCAGGTCCGCTACGTGGGCACGCTGGGCGGCAACGTCGCCAACGGCGACCCCGGCAACGACATGCCGGCAGTGATGATCTGCCTCAACGCCACCTATCATGCGGTGGGCAAGGGCGGCGAAAGGCGCATCGCCGCGCGCGAATTCTACGAAGGCGCCTACGTAACGGCGCTGGAGCCGGGAGAGATCGTCACCGCCGTGCGCATTCCGGTGCCGGCCGCCGGTCACGGCTACGCCTACGAGAAGCTCAAGCGCAAGATCGGCGACTACGCCACCGCAGCCGCCGCCGTCGTGCTGACGGTCGCCGGCGGCAAGGTGAAATCGATCTCGATCGGCCTCACCAACGTCGCCGAGACCGCGCTGTGGGCCGAGGAGGCCGGGAAGATCCTCACCGGCTCGTCGCTCGATGCGGCAACCGTGAAGAAAGCCGTGGCCGCCGCCGAGGCCATCACCTCGCCCGCTTCCGACACCCGCGGGCCGGCGCGCTACCGCACCAAGATGGCCGGCGTGATGCTGGCCCGCGCCATTGCCCGCGCCAAAGCAAGCGCGTCCTGAGGGAGATGACCATGTCCAAAGTCCAGGTCGCGATGAAGGTGAACGGCAAGCCGGTCGACGGCCTCGTCGAGCCGCGCACCTTGCTCATCCACTTCCTGCGCGAGCAGCTGAACCTCACCGGCCCGCATATCGGCTGCGAGACCAGTCACTGCGGCGCCTGCACCGTCGATCTCGACGGCAAGTCGGTGAAGTCGTGCACGGTGTTCGCCGTGCAGGCAGAGGGCGCCGACGTCCTCACCATCGAGGGGATCGCGGCGGCGGACGGCACGCTCCACGCGCTACAGGAAGGGTTCCGTGAGATGCACGGCCTGCAATGCGGCTTCTGCACGCCGGGCATGATCACGCGCGCATACCGGCTGCTGCAGGAGAACGCCAACCCGAGCGAAGAAGAAATTCGCTTCGGCATCTCCGGCAATCTCTGCCGCTGCACCGGCTACCAGAATATCGTCAAAGCCATCCAGTTCGCCGCAGCCAAACTTCAGGGCCGCACCTTCCAGGAGGCCGCAGAATGACCGAGCAGAGCAAAGAACAGCGCACTGACGCGCTGCAAGGCATCGGCTGCAAGCGCAAGCGCGTCGAGGACATCCGCTTCGTTCAGGGCAAGGGCAACTACGTCGACGACCTGAAGCTGCCGGGCATGCTGTACGGCGACTTCACCCGCTCGCCCCATGCCCACGCGCGCATCAAGAAGATCGACACCTCAAAGGCGAAGGCAGTCCCTGGCGTGTTGGCGGTGCTTACCGCCGCCGATCTCAAGCCGCTCAACTTGCACTACATGCCGACGCTCGCTGGCGACGTGCAGGCCGTGCTCGCCGAGGAAAAGGTTCTCTACCAGAACCAGGAGGTCGCCTTCATCGTCGCTACCGACCGCTACGCGGCGGCGGACGGCGCCGAAGCGGTCGAGGTCGAGTATGAGGCTCTGCCAGTGGTCATCGACCCGTTCAAGGCAATGGCGCCCGACGCGCCGGTGCTGCGCGAAGACCTCAAGGGCAAGACCGAGGGCGCCCACGGCAAGCGCAAGCATCACAATCACATATTCACCTGGGAATCGGGCGACAAGGCCGCCACCGACGCCGCCTTCAAGAAGGCGGAGGTCACGATCAAGGAGCTGATCGTCTATCCGCGTTGCCATCCATGCCCGCTCGAGACCTGCCAGTGCGTGGCGTCCTTCGACAAGGTCAGGGGCGAGCTCACCGTTTGGGGCACCTTCCAGGCGCCGCACGTGATCCGCACCGTGGCTTCGCTGATCTCGAAGATTCCCGAGCACAAGATTCACGTGATCGCGCCGGACATCGGCGGCGGTTTCGGCAACAAGGTCGGCGCCTACTCGGGCTACATCTGCGCCATCGTCGCCTCCATCGTCACCGGGGTGCCGGTAAAATGGGTCGAGGACCGCATCGAGAACCTGTCGACGACCGCGTTCGCCCGCGACTTCCACATGATGACCGAGCTCGCGGCGACCAAGGACGGCAAGGTGACGGCGCTGCGCTGCTACACCATCGCCGACCACGGCGCCTTCGATTCGTGCGCCAACGCGACCAAATGGCCGGCCGGTCTGTTCAGCATCATCACCGGTTCATACGATTTCCCGGCCGCTTACGTGGAAGTGGACGGCGTCTACACCAACAAAGCGCCGGGCGGCGTCGCCTATCGCTGCTCGTTCCGCGTCACGGAGGCCGCCTACTGCATCGAGCGCGCCATGGATATCCTGGCGCAGAAGCTCAACATGGATCCGGTTGACCTGCGAACCAAGAACTTCATCCGCCGCGAACAGTTTCCGTATCAATCGATCCTCGGCTGGGAGTACGATTCCGGCGACTATCACACCGCCATGCAGAAGGCGGTGGACACCGTCGGCTACAAGAGCCTGCGCGCCGAGCAGAAGAAGAGCCGCGAGGCGTTCAAGCGCGGCGAAACCCGCGATCTGATGGGCATCGGCGTCGCCTTCTTCACCGAAGTCGTCGGCGCCGGTCCGTCGAAGGCCTGCGACATCCTCGGCATCGCCATGTTCAACTCTGCCGAGATCCGCATCCACCCCACCGGCACCGGTATCTGCCGCCTCGGCACCAAGTCGCAGGGTCAGGGCCACGAGACCACCTACGCCCAAATCATCGCCACCGAGCTCGGCATTCCCGCCGACAACATCACCATCGAGGAAGGCAACACCGACACCGCGCCCTACGGCCTTGGCACCTATGGCTCGCGCTCGACGCCGGTATCGGGCGCCGCGACCGCCATGGCTTGCCGCAAGATCAAGGCCAAGGCGCAGATGATCGCCGCCTACATGCTCGAGGTGCACGACGACGACCTCGAATGGGACGTCGATCGCTTCCGCGTGAAGGGCAATCCCGAGCGCTTCAAGACCATGACGGAGCTCGCGTGGGCCGCCTACAACCGCGTTCCGGCGGGCATGGAGCCCGGCCTCGAGGCGGTGAACTATTACGATCCGCCCAACTTCACCTTCCCGTTCGGCGCCTACATCTGCGTGGTCGACGTCGACGTGGATACCGGCGTCACCAAGGTCCGCCGCTTCTACGCGCTCGACGACTGCGGCACGCGCATCAACCCCATGATCATCGATGGCCAGATCCACGGCGGGCTCACCGAGGCGCTCGGCATCGCGATGGGGCAGGAAATCCGCTACGACGAAAGCGGCAACGTCCTCACCGCGTCGTTGATGGATTACTACCTGCCGACCGCGGTCGAAACCCCGCACTGGGAGACCGATTTCACCACCACCCCGTCGCCGCACCATCCGATCGGCGCCAAGGGGGTCGGTGAAAGCCCGAACGTGGGCGGCGTGCCGTGCTTCGCCAACGCGGTCAACGACGCCTTTGGATTCCTCGGTTCCACGCACATTCAGATGCCCCACGACCAGTGGCGCACCTGGATGGCCGCCGACAAGCTGGGACTGCATGGGTGAAAAGTTCGCGGCGTGACCCTACGTTACATCCCGTGACCTTGGATGGAACGTGATGGCACTCCCTCGCGACCAGATCGCCGATCGTCTTGCCGCCGCCGGCTACGTGGCGGATCGCGACCTTGCGACCGCGCTCTGGCTGATGGACTACCTGAAGCGGCCGCTGCTGCTCGAGGGCGAAGCGGGCGTCGGCAAGACCGAGGTGGCGAAGGCGCTCGCCAAGGTGCACGACACTGAGCTGATCCGGCTGCAGTGCTACGAGGGACTCGATCAGAACGCCGCCCTCTACGAGTGGAACTACCAACGGCAGCTCCTCGCCATCAAGGCGCGCGAAAGCGGCGGCGAGGATGCCGATCGCATCGAAGAGCACATTTTCTCCGAAAAATATCTGCTGGAGCGGCCGCTGTTGGCCGCGATCCGCCGCGAGAAGCCGCCGGTACTCCTGGTCGACGAGGTCGACCGCGCCGATGAGGAGTTCGAGGCCTTCCTGTTCGAGCTGCTCTCGGATTTCCAGGTAAGCATTCCCGAGCTCGGCACCGTCACCGCGCGCTCGATCCCGCGCGTGGTGCTGACCTCGAACGGCACGCGGGAGCTGTCCGACGCGCTACGCCGGCGTTGCCTCTACCACTACGTGGATTTTCCCGACGTGGACCGCGAGGCGCGCATCATCCTCACCCGCCTCCCCGGCGTCGACACCGCACTCGCGCTGCAGATCGCGCGCATGGTCGGCGCGATCCGCAAGGAGGATTTGCGCAAGGTCCCGGGTGTGGCCGAGACGCTCGATTGGACGGCAACGCTCGTCGGCCTCGAGGTGCACGACCTGCGCGCCGCGCCTGAGGTCGTGCATGAAACCATGGTCTGCCTCATGAAGACGCACGAGGACCGATCGCGTGTGACCCGGGAGGTGAGCGATCGCCTCCTCGGCAAGGTCGCGTGAGGAGCGCCATGCCGACTGCCGCGCACCGCGAGCCTGCCGCGACCATCGGCGCCAGCGCGCGCCGGCGGCTTGCCGGCTTCATGCGGACGCTCCGCGACAACGGCTTCACCGTTGGCCTCGCGGAGACGCGCGACGCGCTGCAGGTCCTGACCTCTCCGGCAGCAGCGCGACCTTCGGCGCTGAAGCCGGCGCTGCGCTCGCTCGTGTGCGCCACGCACGGCGATTGGCAGCGCTTCGACGAGCTGTTCGATGCCTTTTGGCTCGGCCGCGGCATCCGCCGCGCGCAGAAGGTGAGCGGTGCCGGGCAGCAGAGCGAAGCGCGCAAACCGCAAAAGACCGGCGCTCCGCCGGAATCGCTGGGATCTCCGGATCGCGTGGAACGGCGCACGGGCGACGACGGTGACGCGGCCGCCGATGGCCGCGGCCGCCGCGAAGGCGCATCGCGCGCCGAAAATCTCGCGGCCGCCGACCTTCGTCACGTCGCCAACCCCGACGATATCGAGAAGGTGCACGCGCTGACCGCGCGCTTCGCCCGCGCCATGCGGGCGCGGCTGGTGCGCCGCGAGCAGACGCGCCGGCGCGGGCGCCGGCTCGACCTCAGACGCACCATCCACCGCAGCATTAGCCATGGCGGCACGCCGTTCGAGCTTGCCTGGCGCCGCCGCAAGAAGAAGCCCCTGCGCCTGGTCGTCCTGCTCGACGCCTCCGGTTCTATGAGCCTCTACACCGCGTTCTTCGTCCGCTTCCTGCACGGCGTGGTCGACGCGTTTCGCGAGGCGGAGGCCTTCGTCTTCCACACCCGTCTGGCGCACGTCTCGCCGACGCTGCGCGACCGCGATGTCACCCGCGCGGTCGATCGTCTCTCGCTGCTGGCGCAAGGCATCGGCGGCGGCACCCGCATCGGCGACAGCCTCGCCAGCTTCAATCGCTGGCACGCGGCGCGCGTGCTCAATTCTCGCACCGCAGTTATCATCGTCTCCGACGGCTACGATACCGGCGAGCCCGAGCGGCTCGGCGCCGAAATGGCGCGTCTCAGGCGGCGCTGCCGGCGCATTGTCTGGCTGAACCCCTTGATCGGATGGAAAGACTACGCTCCGGCGGCGCGCGGTATGCAGGCAGCCTTGCCCCATGTCGATCTGTTCGCGCCGGCGCACAATCTCGAGAGCCTCGCCGCGCTCGAGCCTTACCTCGCGAGGATCTGATGGAGCCGACAGCGGATATCCTCAATCTCGCCTCGGCCATGCGGGCCAAGGGCGAGCCGTTCGCGCTCGCCACCGTGGTGCGAACGGTCGCCGCGACGGCCGCCAAGGCCGGCGCCAAGGCCGTGATCTTGCCGGACGGCACCATCACCGAAGGCTGGATCGGCGGCGGCTGCGCGCGCGCTGCCGTGCTCAAGGCGGCGAAGGAAGCCCTCGCCGACGGCAATCCGCGGCTGGTCTCGGTGCAGCCGCCCGACGTCCTGCAGGAGCAGGGTGTCGACGCGGGCGACGAGCGCGCCGGCGTGCGCTTCGCTAAGAATATGTGCCCGAGCCAAGGGACCATGGACGTGTTCGTCGAGCCGGTGCTGCCGCGGCCGCAGATCGTGATTTGCGGATCGAGCCCGGTGGCGGTGGCGATCGCCGATCTCGGCCGTCGCGTCGGCTTCGCGGTCACCGTCTGCGCGCCGTTGGCGGAACAGGCGGCTTTCGGCGAGGTCGATCGGCGCATCGACGGCTATTCGCTGCCTGAGGCCGCGGGAAGCCGGTTCATCGTCGTCTCGACTTAGGGCCGCGGCGATGAGGCGGCGCTCTATGCCGCGCTGACGGCGGACGCCGACTACGTGGCTTTCGTCGGCAGCCGCAAGAAGGCGGCGGCGCTGAAGACGGCGCTCGGCAAGCGCGGCATCGACCGGGAGCGATTTGCCAAATTGCACGCGCCGGCGGGCCTGGATCTCGGCGCGATCACCCCGGACGAGATTGCGGTCTCGATCCTGGCCGAGATCATCGCCGCTCGCCGCGGCAATCAGCGCGGCGTGACCAGCAAATAAGCCGGTTAGGCGACGGCGAGGGCAAGCTTGCGTGCCGGGCCGTCGGCTACGGTCTGCGCGTAGTGCGCGATCGGCTCCGGCCGGCCGATGAAATACCCCTGCACCTGGTCGCAGCTTGCCTGCGCCAGGAACTCGAGCTGCTCGCGCGTCTCGACGCCTTCGGCGGTCACCGGAAGCCCGAGGCCGCGGGCGAGGCCGATGATCGCGCGCACGATCGTCGCCGATTGGGCGTTGCGTGCGACGTTGGCGATGAACCCCTTGTCGATCTTGATCTTGTCGAAGGGGAACGCCTGCAGATACGAGAGCGACGAGTAGCCGGTGCCGAAGTCGTCCATCGCGATGCGCGCGCCGAGCGCCTTGATCCGGCGCAGCACCGATACGGCGCGCGAGAAATCGTTGATCAGGACGCTCTCGGTGATTTCGAGCTCCAGCCGGTTGGGTGCAAGTCCGGTTTCCAACAGCACTGCATGGACGAGGCCGCCGAGGTCGCCGCGGCGGAACTGCACGGGGGAGAGATTGACCGAGATCTGCAGGGGCCGCGACCACGATGCCGCCTCGCGGCATGCCTCGCGCAGAATCCATTCGCCGATCGGCACGATGAGGCCGCTCTCCTCGGCGATCGGAATGAAGGTCGCCGGTGGTATCATGCCGCGGGTCGGATGGCGCCAGCGCGCCAGCGCCTCGAAGCCGACGACGTCGCCCTGCATCAAGGCCTGCGGCTGGTAGTGCAAGGTAAGCTCGCCGCGGGCGATCGCCGTCTGCAAGTCATGCTGCAACGCGCGCCGCTCGCGCAGCCGCCGATCCATGTCCGGCTCGAAGAAGCGGATCGAGCCGCGGCCCTCGGCCTTAGCGCGATAGAGCGCGGCGTCGGCGTTGGCCAACAGCGTCGTGGCGTCGCTGCCGTCGATCGGATAGACGGCGACGCCGACGCTGATGCCGGTCAATAGATGACGGCCGTTGATCTCGAGATCTTCGGAGACGGCGGCGAGAATACGATCGGCAAGCGCAGCGGCCGTCGCAGGCTGCTCGCCGGCGGGTGAAATCATGGTGAACTCGTCGCCGCCGAGGCGGGCGATGAAGGCGCCTTCTCCGGCGCCCTGCATGCGCCGCGCGAGCTCGCACAGCACGGCGTCGCCGACCGAGTGCCCGCACACGTCGTTGACCTCTTTGAAGTGATCGAGGTCGGTGCATATGACGGCGAAGCTTTGCCCCGACGCGACCGCCTGCTCCAATGCCAGGGTGAGCGCCTCGTTGAACGCGGCGCGGTTCGGCAGGTCGGTCAGCGCGTCGTGGTGCGCCATGTGCTTGATACGGTCCTGGGCGTGCTTGCGCTCGGTGACGTCCTCGAGGAAGCCGAGCACGTATTCCGGCTTGCCGTCGTCGCCCAAGAGCGCAAGACGCTTCGAGGTCACGAGGCGTTTGCCCTTGCGCGGCGTTTCCACCGGATGCTCCTCGATGAACATCGGCTCGCCCGTGCGCAAAACCTCGTTGTCGCGCGCAACGATCGCCTCCGCCTCGTCTTTGGCAAAGACCTCCTCGGCGGTCTTGCCGATCATCTCGTCGCGCGACATTCCGAAGAATTCCTCGCCCGCCCGGTTCACCAGCACGTAGCGGCTTTCGCGCGCGTCCTTGACGACGAGCGTCGCCGGCACGTTCTCGACGATTGTATTGAGGAAGGTGCGGGTGCGATCGAGTTGCTTTTCGGCGTTACGTCGCTCGGAGATGTCTTCGTGGGTGGCGACCCAGCCGCCGTCGGGCGTGGGCTGGCTCACGACGGAGATGGTGCGCCGATCCGCCAGCTCGATGACCCGCTTCGTAGCGAGGCTCTTGGCGACCTCGGCGCGTACCTCTTTTATGTATTGCTCCCGGTCTTCGGGAAAACTGCCGCGTTCGGCGCGGTGAGCCAAGAGCTCTTCGAAGGTGCAGCCCGGCTTCACGATCGCGGGCGATAGCCCGTACATGTCGACATAGCGGCGATTACAGACCACGAGACGCTCGCGCGCGTCGAACATGCAAAGACCCTGCACCATGTTGTTGACGGCCATGTCCAGCCGCAGGGCTTGCGTCTGCAGCTTGCCCTCGGCGCGGCGATGCACCAGAGAGCCGACGATGCACATTCCGAGCACCGATGCGGCGCCGCCGGCAAGCAGTAGCGCGAGGTAGCTCGGCGACAACGAGAAGGGCTGAATTACGCGTGTCGGATCGGGGATGACCTCGATGGCGCCCATTGCCGTGAAGTGATGGGCGAGAATGGCCATCGCCAACAGGACGGCGGCGGCGGATGTTCCACGCCACTCTTCCCGGCGCAGCGCGATCGCGAGCGCGGCCATGCCGAACACCATTCCGGCCACGACCGAGAGCAGCACCAGGTCGAACGACCAGATGACACGGCCCGGCAGCTCGAGCGCCGACATGCCGGTGTAGTGCATACAGGCGACGCCGGCGCCGACGATTCCGCCGGCGATTACCGCGCTTTGTGGCGGCGCGCCGTTGACCGCGACGTAGATACCACCGCTTGTCACCGCGATGGCGGCGAGAAGCGACAGCACCGTGAGGTTGATGTCATATGCCACCGGAACGCCGGGGTCGTAGGCGAGCATCGCGATGAAATGCGTCGCCCAAATTCCGTAGCCGGTCGCGGCGCCGGCGGTGAGAATCCAGGTAAGGCGGACCCGCCCACGCGTCGCGCGCGCGCGGTGCAGCAGGCTTACTGCGACGTAGCTCGCAAGAAAACATACGACCGCGGCGAGCGCGACAAGCCGCAGATCATGTTCGCCGCCGAGACAGGAAAGAACGCGGGTCATGGGTTCAAGCCGTTGGTATCAACGGTAAAACTAGACTGAGGGCGGTGTTCTCCACGTTAATCGCAAGGCTTGAATAAGAGTGTTCTTCGTAACGCTTGGGGCGCGATTCTGATGGCGCAGTGGAACATTAACCCTGTGAGACCAGACCGGCGCGACGCGCTGGGCGAAGCTACCGAGCTACCCAGCCGCGCGGAGGTGGCGGATCGGACGGCCGGGCGAGATCGCCTGGGCGGCGGCGATGATCGAGGAAGCGTCGATGCCGTAGTGGCGGAAGAGATCGGCGATGGAACCGGTCTGGCCGAAATGCTCCACGCCCAGCGCGCGCACGCGATGGCCCCACACCGCGCCGAGCCAGCTCAGCGT
This sequence comes from uncultured Alphaproteobacteria bacterium, assembly GCA_963792635.1. Classification (GTDB taxonomy): domain Bacteria; phylum Pseudomonadota; class Alphaproteobacteria; order Rhizobiales; family Xanthobacteraceae; genus DATNNN01. The sequence goes on along the minus strand of CAWBWX010000001.1, from coordinate 755,259 downwards.
CGCCGGATGGCCGTCGAGCACGGTGACGATGCCGCAGTGGGACGGAAGGTCGGCGAGCAGCCGCTCGATGTGGGAACGGGCATGGGCGAGACCGCCCTCGCGCGCGCGCTGCGCCGCCGTCCAGCCCGCATGCAGCCGGTCGGCCGAAGTCACGGCGAGGAGGCCGATGTCGCGGCGGTCCTCGGCCATGAGGCCGACGGCGCTCAGCGCTTCGGGCGCCACCACGCCGGTATAGGCGACGACGATCTGGCAATTGGGGCCGGGCGGACGCATCCAGTAGGCGCCGTCGATGATCTGCTGGCGCAGCTCCGGCCCAATGGTGCGGGCGACCTGCTCCAGTGGCCGCGTCGAGAGGCGCAGATATACCGATCCGCCCGCCTCGTCGCGGAGCCACGTGCGCGGCGACGGCTCGGTCTCGCCGTCGCGCTGCATGTAGTCGAGCGCCCAGGGCAGGATGATCGCGAGCTCGTCCACATAGGAAGGCTCGAAGGCGGCGAGGCCGTCCTGGCCGAGACCGATCAGCGGCGTCAGGATCGACTGATGCGCGCCGCCCTCCGGCGCCAGCGCGACGCCGGCGGGCGTCGCCACCACGATGAAGCGGGCGTCCTGGTAACAGGCGTAGTTCAGGGCATCGAGGCCGCGCTCGATGAACGGATCGTAGAGCGTGCCGATCGGCAGCAGGCGCTCGCCGTTGATCGCGTGCGACAGCCCGAGCGCCGAAAGCAGGATGAACAGGTTCATCTCGGCGATGCCGAGCTCGATGTGCTGACCCTTGGGGCTGAACTCCCACTTGAAGGTGGAAGGGATGCGTTCGTTCTTGAAGGTGTCGGCGGACGACTCGCGCGCGAACAGGCCGCGGCGGTTGACCCAGGCGCCGAGGTTGGTGGACACGGTCACGTCCGGCGAGGCGGTGACGATGCGCTCGGCGAAGGGCGCGGTACTCTTGGCGAACTCGTTCATCAGGTTACCGAAACCCGCCTGGGTCGACGTGACCGGCTGCGCCGGAGCCGCCACGGTTTCCGGAATCGCGAAGGCGGCGCCGCGCAGGCGGCGCTCGCCGTCCGCATGCATGGGCACGGTCTCGAGGAAGCGGGCGAACTCGTCGGGCGCAATGGGCAATCCTTCCAGGGCGTCCCACTCATGCCCTTCGCGAATGTTCATGGCCCGGCGCAGGGTTTCCATCTGCGTCGGCGTCATCAGTCCGGCGTGGTTGTCCTTGTGACCGGCGAACGGCAGCCCGAAACCCTTGACCGTGTAGCAGATGAAGCACACCGGCCGATCGTGATCGACCGCCGCGAAGGCCTCGAGCACGCAAGCGAGATCGTGGCCGGCAAGATTGGTCATCAGCTTTGCTAACTCGTCGTCGTCGCGGCTTTCGATCAGCCGCCGCGCCGCCGCGTCATCGCCGAGCTCGTCTAGGAGGCGCTTGCGCCAGGCGGCGGCGCCCTGGAACACCAGCGCCGAATAGAGCGAGTTCGGGCAATGGTCGATCCACTCGCGCAAGCGCTCGCCGCCCGGCTCGCGGAACGCGGCCTGCTGCAGCGTGCCGTACTTGAGCACGACCACGTCCCAGCCGAAGTCGCGGAACAGCGCCTCGTAGCGCGTCCACAGGTCCTCGCGCACGACCGCGTCGAGGCTCTGGCGGTTGTAGTCGATGACCCACCAGCAGTTCTTCAGCTCGTGCTTCCAGCCCTCGAGGATCGCCTCGAAGATGTTGCCCTCATCGAGCTCAGCGTCGCCGACGAGCGCGATCATGCGGCCTTTCTCACGCTCGCCGGCCCAGCCGTGGGCATGCACGTAGTCCTGCACCAACGAGGCGAACAGCGTCTGCGCGACGCCGAGGCCGACGGAGCCGGTGGAGAAATCGACGTCGTCCGCGTCCTTGGTGCGCGAGGGATAGCTTTGCGCGCCTTTGTAGCCGCGGAATGCCTCGAGCTTCTCCCGCGTCTGGCGGCCGAACAGGTACTGGATAGCGTGGAAGACCGGACTCGCATGCGGCTTCACCGCCACGCGGTCGTGCGGCCGCAGCACGTGGAAATAGAGCGCGGTCATGATGGTGACGAGGGAGGCGGAAGACGCCTGGTGACCGCCGACCTTCAGGCCGTCGCTGCTCGGACGCAGATGATTGGCGTGGTGGATGGTCCAGCTCGACAGCCAGAGCACCTTCTTCTCGAGCTCGCGCAGGATCGCGAGTGCCGATTGCTTGTCGGCCGGCTGGCTCTGTTGCCTCGCCTGCGGAGCGGCCATTTTTCGTGCCTTACGCTCGTCGCCGGCCACATGGGAGCACTTCTGCAACCTGACGGCAATTGCACCGCCCTATCGCAAGCCAACGCCGGCGCGCCGGAAATCCGCCGCAAAAAATCCGGGCCCGCGCGCGGCGCGGGCCCGGGGATCGCTGTCGGCGTTACTTGATGATCGCGGGCTTCACGCCGGGCATGTTCGCGGGCGCCACGCCCACGTACTCGCCGTCCTGCCACTGGCCGACGAACCAGACTTTGCGCAGCACGCCGCCGTCGAGCTTGGTGTCGCCAAGGATCGTCTGGAATGTGCCGCTCTTGATCGCGTCGGTGATCTTGGCGCGGTCGATCTCGCCCACCTGCTCGATCGCCTGCTGCAGCACCTGCAGCGCCGCGTAGGTGTTGGAGCTCGCCCAGCGGTCGGGCTCCTGGCCCTTGTTCACCGCCTTGTGGCGGGCGACGTAGTCCTTGACCCCCGGCCCGTCCGGATTCCAGGCGCCGAGGCCGAAGATGCCGTTCACCTTGTCGCCGAACTTGCCCTTGTAGGGCGGGAAGGCGACGCCGACGCCGAGATACTTGATCTTCGGATTGTAGTCGTTGGCGATCGACTGCTCGGTGAGCATGAAGGTGTCGGGCGGATAGGAGAAGGCGACCATGGTGTCGGCGCCGGAGGCCTTCGCCGCCTTGATCTGCGCCGAGAGGTCCGACACGCCGAGCGGATAGGTCGTGTCGTAGACAATCTTGAAGCCCGCCGCCTGCAGCGCCGGCTTGGTCGGCGTCACGAACTCGGTCCCGAACGGGTGCTGCACCACGAACAGCGCGATCTGGTCGTTGATCTTGCCCTGTTTCTTCAGCTCCGCGAGCATGTCGACGAGCGCCTTGGCGTAGTCGGTCGGCATGCCGAGATACCAGAAGGTGGTGGGAAAGCGCTTCACCAGCTCCGGGATCTGGTCGGAGTTGCCGGTGCCGACGAGCTGGGGATAGCCGTACTTGGCGAAAGTGGGCGCCGCCTGCAGGTTGGGTCCGGTGCCCCACGGCGACAGCACGATGTCGACCTTGTCGACCGTCATCAGCCGCTCGACCAGGCGCACCATGTCCTCATTGTTGGAGCGGTCGTCGATCTCGGTGACCTCGATCAGGATGCGCTTGCCGTACTTCTTCAGCATCAACCCGCCGGCCTTGTTCACGTCGTCGACCCACAGGCGATAGTTGGGCACCGTGGTGAGCATGGCGCCGGCCGACTGCGGGCCGGACAGCGACGTCACGTAGCCGATCTTGATCGACTTCGGCGCTTCCTGCGCGTGGAGACCGCTCCCCAGCGCAAGCGCCGCGACCGTCGCGGCAAGCGTCAGCCAATATTTATGCATCTCATCCTCCCTGTCGTCCGTTTTTAAGTCGTTGAAAAATGTGTGATTATCTCCAAGAAAACGTATCGTCCGCCCCGATGACGGTCAAGGCAGCGGGCATCGTGGGGTTCTACCTATTCGCCAGCGTGTTACGGCGCCGAGGGTTGTCAGGCCGACTTGCGCTGCTCCGGTCCGATCTCGCGTGCACGTTCGCGCAACACGAACTTCTGGATCTTGCCCGTCGCCGTCACCGGCAGCGGGCCGAACACCACAGTCTTCGGCAGCTTAAAACGGGCGATGCGCTCGCGGCAGAAGGCGACCAGCTCATCGGCCGTGGCCTGGGCGTCGGGTTTGAGCTGGACGAAGGCGCACGGGCTCTCGCCCCACTTCTCGTCCGGCCGCGCCACTACGGCGGCGAGCTGCACCGCCGGGTGCTTGTAGAGCGCGATCTCGACCTCGACGCTCGAGATGTTCTCGCCGCCGGAGATGATGATGTCCTTGGCGCGGTCCTTGATCTCGATGTAGCCGTCGGGATGCTCGACGGCGAGATCGCCGGTGTGCATCCAGCCGCCGCGGAAGGTCTCCGCCGTCGCCTTCTCGTCCTTGAGGTAGCCGAGCATCACCGTGTTGCCGCGGATCAGGATCTCGCCCACGGTGACGCCGTCCTTCGGCACCGGCTCGAGCGTCTTCGGGTCGGCCACCATCTGGTCTTCGACCACCGGATAGCGCACGCCCTGGCGCGCGCTAAGCGCCGCGCGCTCCTCGATCGGCAAATCCGCCCAGGCATCCTGCGGCACGCAGAAAGTGGACGGCCCCTGCAGCTCGGTCATGCCGTAGATGTGGGTGACGCGGAAGCCCGCCTCCTCCATGCCTTTGATCACGTGCGCCGGCGGCGGCGAGCCGCCGGTCTGGATGTCGACCACGTGCGGGAATTGGCGCCGCTGCTCAGCCGGCGCGCTGATCAGCATGTTCAAGACGGTCGGCGCGCCGCACATGTGGGTCACGCCGTGCTCGACGATCATGGGAAAGATCAGCGCCGGGTCGACCTTGCGAAGGCAGACGTGGGTGCCGGCTTGCGCCGTCACCGACCACGGGAAACACCAGCCGTTGCAGTGAAACATTGGCAGCGTCCACAGGTACACGGGCTTCTGCGATTGCAGCCAGCCCATGATGTTGCCGACGGATTCTAGGAACGTGCCGCGGTGGTGATAGACGACGCCCTTGGGGTTTCCGGTGGTGCCCGAGGTGTAGTTCAGCGCAATCGCCGCGCTCTCGTCCACAGGCGGCGTCCAGGCAAAGTCCGGGTCGCCGGTAGCGAGAAAATCCTCGTACTCGATGGCGCCGAGGCGCTCGCCGGGGCCGTCATAGAGCGGATCGTCCACGTCGATGACCAAGGGCCGTTTCTTCATCTGCGCCAGCGCCGGGCCGGCCTGACCCGCGAGCTCGCGGTCGGTGATCAGCACCTTGGCCTCGCCGTGCTCGAGGATATAGGCGACGGTGCGGGCATCGAGCCGGGTGTTGATGGTGTTCAGAACGGCGCCGAGCATCGGTACGCCATGGTGCGCCTCGACCATCGCCGGCACGTTCGGCAACATCACCGCCACCGTGTCGCCAGACCGCACGCCGCGGCGGGAGAGCGCCGAGGCGAGCCGCCGCGCGCGCGCGTAGAAATCGCGATAGCCAATGCGCCGCTCGCCATGGACGATGGCGACGCGGTCGGGATGGATCGCCGCCGCCCGCGGCAGGAAGAAGATGGGCGTCAGCGCCGCGAAATTCGCCGCATTGGGCTTGAGGTAGGCGAAGATGCCGTTCACGTTTCGGCGAGCTGCGGTCTTCGTGGATGCCGATTTCGGCTTGGCTTTCCCGGCGCGGTTGCGCTTGCGCGGGGCCCGCTTCCCGCGCGCCTTGGTCTTCTTCGCTCGAACCATGGCCCCTCCTTCTGCGGTGCCGCTGGCGTGGCCGTGTATGTCGTCAACCAGTCTAGGCCGTTCCCGATCCTCGCCGCTACCCGGCAAAAGCTGTCGATAGCGCGGCACCGCGGCACGCGCGGCCATCTTGGCCCTTGCTGCCAAGCTTCAAACAACCTCATAATCCGGCCCGACCGGTCACAAGAACCGGTAACGACTGGATTCAGCATTGTCGGCAGTTGCCGACAATGCAGGGGAGAAACGCCATGCTGAAACGACCCGCAGCCCTGATCGCATCGCTCGGTGTGATCGCGGGGCTTGCCCTCGCGAGCCCGCTCTCGGCGCAGGAACGCACCGTCAAGATCACCGGCTTCGGCGCCAAGTCCGGCGTCGTCCGCGTGTTCGGCATCAATAGCGAAGCCGCGATGAAAGCCGCCGCCGAGGAGATCAACAAGGCCGGCGGCATCACGCTCGGCGACGGCACCAAGGCCAAGGTCACGATCGATTTCCTCGACGACCGCTGCAACGCCGAGGAAGGCATCTCGGTAGTCCGCCGCATCGCCTCGAGCGACGCATTCGTGGCGGTGGGGCCGACCTGCTCCAACGTCGCCGAATCGCTGTTCGGCATCCTGCAGAAGAAGGTCGGCGATGCCTCCGACACCGGCCTGCAGTTCCCGATCATCGCCGACGTCGCCGCCAAGGGCGGGCTCGCCAAGATCTCCGAGTGGGCGTTCCGCAACGTGCCGAGCGAGTTCGAGATGTACAAGTCGCTGTTCGCCTGGGTGAAGACGGAATTTCCCGACCTCAAGACCGTGTACGGCGGCGTCGAGAAGGATTTCGCCCATTCCAACGCCACCTACGGCGTGATCAAGGCGCAGGCCGAAGGCAACGGCATGCAGGTGCTCGGCACCAGCGAATGGCTGCTCGCCGACACCACGTTCTCGACCCAGGTGCGCGAGATGAAGCGGGCCAACGCCGACGTGGTGGCGATCTCGGCCCACCCCTTCACCACCTGCGGCGTGCTGAAAGAGATGCAGCGTCAGGGCGTGAAGCCGAAGCTCCTGATCGGCCTCACCTCCTCGTCGTCGATCGAGACGCTGCAAGGCTGCGCCGCGCAGGCCGAAGGGATCATCATCCCGACGAGCTTCGCGCCGGTGACGCCCGACGCGGTCAAGGCGGCCGAGCTGGTGGCCAAGTTCGGCGGCAGCGCCGATCTGCACAGCGCCGCCGCCTACGAGATCATGTTCATCCTCAAGGACGTGATCGAGGCGCAGAAGATCATGGCCAAGCCCGACACCGTCGCCGCCGACCGCGAGAAGATGCGCGCCGGCCTCGCCGCGCTGAAGGAGACCAACGGTCTATTGGGCAAGGTCGGACGCACGGCCGATCGTGAGGCGATCAAGCCGTTCCTCTACGTGTTCGCCAAGGACGGCAAGTGGCAGGTACGCCACAAGCCTTCTTCCTGAGCCTTCCGTGAGCAAAGGCGGCGGATCGCGGCGGGGGCCGCGGTCCGCCGTCGCACGTTCCTTAAGCCCTGCGGCCCGGCGGGAAAGGCGACCGCGTGGACCTTCTTGATTTCATCGACATCGGGCAGACGATCGCCGACGGGGTGCTGTTCGGCGCGACCTACGCGATCCTCGGCATCGGCTTCACGCTGATCTTCGGCGTAATGCACAAGATCAATCTTTCCTATGCCGCCGCCTCCATCGGGGCGGCCTACGCGAGCCTCTTGATCCTCGCCGGCGTCAACGCGCCGGCGCCGCTGGTGTTCGCGCTCGCCGCCGTCGCGGGCGGTGTGATCGGCGCCATCGTCTACCTCGTCGCCTTCCACTTCATTCCGCTCGCTAACCCGCTTGCTACGCTTATGTCCACGGTCGGCCTGCTGCTTTTGATCGACGAGATCATCGTGCACGCGACGGCTGGCGTCCCGCTCGCCTACCCCGCGCTGTTCTCGAGCGTCATCGTGCCGGCGGGCCCCTTCAACCTGCGCGGCGACCTGATGTTCGTGTTCGGCCTCGGCTGCGTGTGCATGGTGCTCTTGTTGCTCCTCCTCTACCGCACCCGGCTCGGGCTCGCGACACGCGCGGTTTCGCAGCAGCCGACGGCGGCGCAACTCTGCGGCATCGGCCTCACCCGCGTGAACCTGCTCACTTTCGTCGTCACCGGCGTTCTCGGCGGCGTTGCCGGCGCCATGACCGGCGCCGCGATCGGCATGCTGTCGCCGCTCCTGTCGCTGCCGCTCACGGTCAAGGGCTTGATCGTCACCGTCATCGGCGGCCTCGGGTCGATTCCGGGCGCCATCATCGCCGGCCTCCTGGTCGGGGGTCTGGAGAACCTGTTCCAGTTCTTCCGCGGCGTGTCGGAGCGCGACCTCTACATCATGATGCTGCTCTTCGCCTTCCTCGTCTTCCGGCCGGGCGGCATGTTCGCCTCCGACCACGGCCGCGATTGAGGGCGCCATGGATTTCTATCTTGGCCTGCTCCAGATCATCGGCATCCACACGCTGCTCGGGCTTTCCGCCTACTGCGTGCTCCTGACCGGCCAGGTCAGCCTCGCCCAGGCCGGATTTTTCGCGATCGGCGCCTATGTCGCGGGCATGCTGACCGTGCTCGGCCACTGGCCGCTCATTCCGGCGCTGGCCACGGGTTCACTCGTCGCCGGCGTCGTCGCCTGCGTCGTGGGCTTTCCGGCGCTGCGGGTAAAAGGCTTGATGCTGGTGGTCGCCACCACCGCCTTCGGCGAGGCGGTGCGGCTGTTCTTCTTCAACTTCACCTATCAGCTCAACCGCGGCGAGCTGCGCCTCGGACCGCATGGCGGCGAGGGCTTCCGCCAGATCCGCTACTTCCCGGAGAACGGCTGGACCACGTTCGACGTCATGGTGTTCATCTGGGTGGTCGTCGTGGTCGTGATGGCGGCGCTGTGGTGGATGGACCACTCGCGCGCCGGCGCCGTTCTACGCGCGGTCGGCGAGGACGAGCTCGCGGCGCAAAGTTCCGGCATTAACATCACGGCGGTGAAGGTCTCGGCCATGACCGTCGGCGGCTTGATCGCGGGGCTGGGGGGCGGCTTGTTCGCGCACTACACGACGCACATCGAGCACATCCAGTTCGGCGTCGTGCTCGCCACCTTCGCCATCGCCTACCCCATTCTCGGCGGCCTCTCGAACGTGTTCGGCACGCTGTTGGCCGTGATCTTCATCCAGGGATTCCTCATCGAGGGCCTGCGCTTCCTCGGCGACTGGCGCAATCTCCTGTTCGGCGCCCTCATCCTGCTCGCCATGAACGTGCGGCCGCGCGGCCTCCTGGACGCCTGGACCACGGCCACCCTCAAACGCCTGTTCGTCCGCAACAAGGAGCCGGCCGGTGCTCGAGCTCAAGGCGCTGAGTAAGCATTTCGGCGGCGTGCGCGCGGTCGACGGGGTCGATCTGTCGGTCGCCGCCGGCGAGATCTTCGGCCTGATCGGGCCGAACGGCTCGGGCAAGTCGACGATCGTCAACCTTGTGTGCGGCCTGTTCCACGTCACCGGCGGAAGCATCCGTTTCCGCGGCGAGGACATCGCCGGGCTGCCGCCGCACCAGCGCACGGCGCGCGGTATCGCCCGCACCTTCCAGAATATCCGCCTGTTCGGGCAGCTCACCGTTTGGCAGAATCTGTGGGTGGCGCAGAACGGCGGGCAGGCGCCGGCAGAACAAGGCTTCTTCCGCCGCTGGCTCGGCGGCTCGCGCCGGGCCCGCGCCGAGATCGAGAGCACGCTCGCCTTCTTCGATCTTGCGCACAAGCAGGACGAGCTCGCGGCCAACCTCGCCTTCGGCGAGCAGCGGCGGCTGGAGTTCGCCCGCGCGCTCGCCGGAAAGCCATCGCTTTTGTTGCTCGACGAGCCCGCCGCCGGCATGAACGCCGAGGAGATTGCGCAACTCGACGACCGCATCCGCACGCTGCGCCAGCAGGGCCTCACCATTCTCCTGATCGAGCATCACATGGAGCTCGTGATGTCGGTCACCGACCGCATCGCGGTGCTCAACTTCGGCCAGAAGATCGCCGAGGGCACGCCGGCCAAGGTCCAGGCCGACCCGCTGGTGCGCGAAGCTTATCTCGGCACCGCCAAGGTCGCGTGAGGATCCGATGTTAGACGTCGCCGACCTCGTCACCGCCTACGGCAAGATCGAAGCCCTGAAGGGCGTCTCGCTGCATGTCGGCAAGGGCCAGATCACCTGCCTGTTGGGGCCGAACGGCGCCGGCAAGACCACGCTGATGATGTCGATCGCCGGCATCCTCAAGCCACGCCGCGGATCGATCCGGCTCGAGGGAACGGAGCTGGTCGGGCTGTCGCCGGCGCGCATCGTGGCGAACGGGGTGGCGCTCGTGCCGGAGAACCGGCTGGTGTTCCCGCAGATGAGTGTGCGCGAGAACCTGCTCGCCGGCGCCTACCAGCGCCGCGACAAGGGCGAGATCACCGCCGACGTCGAGCGCATGTACGCGCGCTTCCCGCGTCTCGCCGAGCGCCGCGACCAGCTCGCCGGTACGCTCTCCGGCGGCGAGCAGCAGATGCTCGCGGTCGCCCGCGCGCTCATGTCCCGCCCCCGCCTCCTGCTCATGGACGAGCCGTCGCTGGGTCTCGCGCCGCTCGTGGTCGCGGAGATCTTCCGCATCATCACCGAGCTCAACCGCGACGGCACCAGCGTCTTCCTGGTCGAGCAGAACGCCCACATGGCGCTGCAGGTGGCGCATCATTTCTATCTCATGGAGCAAGGACGCGTGACCTTCGACGGCTCGCCCGGCGCTCTCGCCGAAGACGAGGTCATCCAGCGCGCGTATCTGGGAACCCGGCGCACTGTCGCTTGAGCGGGAAAAGGGCGCGATGATCGACTTCGTCCAGAACACCCTCGACGGCGTGATGGTGGGATCGTCCTACGCGCTCTTGGCGCTGGGCTTCACGCTGATCTTCGGCGTCATGCGCCGCCTCAACCTGTCGTTCGGCCCGTCGATCATGGTCGGCGCCTATCTCGGCACCTTCCTCTACGTGCAGTACGGCGCGCCGCCCTTGGTGGTGGCGCTCGTCGCCGTCGCCGGCGCGGCCCTCGCCGGCGTCTACGTGGAGCGGCTCTGCTTCGCCCCCATGGCGGCCGGCGCCGGCGTCGCCTCCATGGTGTCGAGCTTCGCCATCTGGATGCAGCTCGAGCAGGCGGCGGTCCTGGTCCTGCCCCGCCACACCTATGCCTTTCCGCCGCTTTCGACCGGGGCGCCGCTCGCGCTTGGGCCGCTCCTGGTGCGGCCCGATCACCTGATCGTGCTCGCCTGCACCGCCGCGCTCACCGCCGGGCTCTCCGTCGTCATCTACCGCACCCGCTACGGCCTCGGCTTGCGCGCCATCATCAACGACACGGTCGCGGCGCACCTCGTCGGCGTCGACGTGAAGAAATCGCTGCTCGTGGCGTTCGCGCTGGCGTCGGCCATCGGCGGCGTCGCCGGCTACCTCGTGCTCGCCGTCGACCAGCAGGTGACGCCCATGTTCGGCATGTGGGCGACCATCAAGGGGCTGATCGCCATGATGATCGGTGGTCTCGGTTCGATCCCCGGCGCCGTCGTCGGCGGCCTCGTGCTCGGCTTGATCGAGATGCACAGCCAATGGCACTTCGGCCCGCAAATTCGCGATCTCGTGGCCTACGGTCTGCTCTTTGCCTGCCTCGTGCTGCGGCCCGGCGGCCTGTTCGGCGCGCCGCCGACGCACGAGACGATGCTCGAGCGATAGGTGTGGCCGATGGACGGCTATCTCGTCAGCGTGTTGTCCAACATCGGCGTCATCTCGTTTCTTGCGCTCTCGGCCTATTTATTGCTGCTCACCGGCGAGATTTCCTTTGGCCAGCAGGCGTTCTTCGGTATCGGGGCGTACGCCGCCGGCATCGCCACCGCGCTCTGGGGCTGGCCGCTCGCCGCCGGCCTTCTCCTCGGCGCGCTCGCGGCAAGTGCCGCGGCGGTGCTCGTCGGACTGCCGACGCTGCGCCTGCGCGGGCTCTACTTCGCGATCGCCACCCTCGCCTTCGCCGAGGCCGTGCGCATCCTGCTCGAACTCTTCCACTACCAGGCGATGGTGGATGGCGAGCCGGTGGGGCCCGACGGCGCCGACGGCTTCCGCGGCATCCGCTACATCTTCGAGAACGACGTGAGCCCCTTCCAGTTCATGCTGCTGATCTGGGCGGTGCTGGCGGCGACGCTCCTGGGCTTCTTCCTGCTCGGGCGGTCGCGGCTCGGCGTCGTGCTGCGCATGATCGGCGAGGACCGCGTGCTCGCGGCACTGCAGGGCGTCGCGGTCGCGCGCTGCAAGGTGCTGGCGGCCGCGCTCGCGGGCGCCGTCGCCGGCCTCGGCGGCGGGCTGTTCGCCCACATGACCACCTATGTCGAGCCGCGCATGTTCGACATCATGCTCGGCGTCCACGCCCTCGCCTACGGCATCATCGGCGGTCTCGGCACCGCGCTCGGCCCCCTCCTCGGTGTGCTCATCGACATCGGCCTCTTGGAGTCGGTGCGCTGGTTCGCCGGCTACCGCATGATCGTATTCGGCGGGCTAGTGGCGATCCTGCTCATCGTGCGGCCGCGCGGGCTGCTCGACGAAAGGACCGTCCATCACATCCGCCAGGCGGGCAAAAGATTTGGCCGGATGGCGGCGGCCAGGTTTAGTATGTTGGGTCGCACCACCGCATCGGCGCAAGAGAGAAGCGAATCATGATCGAGCATCGGCGGCCGGTATGCCTGTTCGCCGCGGCTGTGCTCGTCGTTGTTATCGGGGCGGGCCCGGCCGGCGCTCAAACGCGCGCCAAGGCGGATATCGCGTGCAAGCCGGCGGACAAGTCCCTGCAATACGATTGCACGATCCGGCTCCTCGATACCCGCACCGGCGAGCCGCTCGGCGACGTCGACGTCATGGTCGGCGCCGACATGCCCTCGATGCCGATGGTGCACAACGTGCGGCCGGTGAAGGCAACGGCCGGCCAAGCACCGGGCACTTACGCGGCCAAGATCGAGCTCGAGATGCATGGCGAGTGGATGCTGCGCCTTGACCTGTCGGGCCGGCTGCGCGACCGCGTGCTCAAGATCCTGCATTTCGAACCGAACGAGGTCCGCGCCAAGCCGCGCCGGTAACATATATCGGCCGCGGATTGATGCGCGCGCCGTGGGAGCAACTTTTAGGTCTCGTAAGTTAGTAAGAAATTGGGTATCCGATTCTCGACGATTCCTAGTCATGTAACATGGCTACCATGGTCTCAAATCGATCATTTCAACCGTATCTTCCGGCGGTCGTCGGATTTGTACTGTTCGTTGCCGGCCTATTGCTTGTCGCACAAACAGACTGGGAAACGGCCTGGCAAAGACAGTTGAACGTAATGTTATTTACATTGGCGGCGGGTGCGTTGATCGTGTCGATTGCTCCACCGCTAAAATCACAGAAGATACATATACGAGACCGTCTTTTACGAGACCGTCTTTTCATAAGCGTAGTAATAGGACTAATGATTTTCATTCTGCTTGGTCGGTTCGGCTTTATATAACAGAGCGAGCCCGATTCCTTCGTCCGCCGCGCCAAATCCGGCCTTGACGAAGGGTAAACGAGCTAGACGTCTTCCAGCATTGCAGCAGTCAATCACTCAGGCGCCAACAACCCTCGCAGCACAAAGATGAGCATACTGCCCGTCATCAGAGCATAGCTCGCCATATGTATCAGGAATCTCGCGCGCCGGCCGGGTGTCGGCCTGGCGCGACGGTCCAGCACGCTCACGGCAACACTCAGGGTTGCAGCGGCGACGGCGGCGCTGACCATGAGCCACCACAGGATGTCGTCCGAAAGAACCATGGCCTCAGCAGCATCCTCCTCCACCGATTACGCGGGTTGCCCTAAGGATTTCTGCAGCGACATAGGGGGGACGCACGGCACGGAAGGTTCCGATCACGGTAAGCTGATCTCCTACGGCAGCCTTGAGCCTGTTCCCGCCGACGATTTTAAGTGGGCGTTGCGAAACATCCTGCAACAGGAACTCGGTGCCTGTGGGATTGCTTTCGATTACGAGCCCATAGATTGCAATGCGACGGCCAGCAAAGGCTGTCGGCTTCGCGAAAAGCTCGGCGATGATCGGTCGAGGAAGCATTGTGGCGCGTTCGGCTGCTTGAGTATTGGTGGAAATGCTTCCCAGAAGCATGCCGAGCGTGAATATCACTGCGGTCATCCGCGAAATCACGGAGTTCCTGCCCCGTGACGCATTTCGAAGGCTTCGACCATGTCTGCGGCCGCTCCGGTACCCGAGGCGAAGGCCTCAACCGCTTCTTTGTAGAGGAGCGAGAGCGCCCTGTGTTTGAGTTCCGCATAGGCCGGCGAGCCGAACACGGAAACGCCACGTGGACGCGGTAGATCGACGGTAAGCACTTCTTTCGACGAAGCCGGCGAGCGCGAGAGCAATACTAACGTATCGGCAAGAAGGATCGCTTCGTCAATCTCCGAGGTAACGAATAGGATAGTCTGCCCGCTGCCCTCGAATAGCCGCAGGAGATACTCCTGCATGAGCTGGCGCGTCATGGCGTCCAGTCCGCGGAATGGCTCGTCCATCAGCAGCACGCGCGGCTGATTGATCAACGCGCGCGCAAGCTCCGCGCGACGCTGCATACCGCCTGAGAGCTGGTTCGGATATTTGTCGCGGAAGTCTTTGAGGCCGAATTTCGCGAGCAGTGCGTTCGCTTCTGCTTCGGTTTCCTTCCGCGTGCCACGACGCTGCACTGAGGGGCCGTACATCACGTTCTGGAGCACACTCATCCAGGGAAAAAGCGCCGTTTCTTGGAACACGACCAACCGGTCACTATTAGGCCCGCTGATCGCCTCGCCATCGAGCGTGATACGGCCGGAGGTAGGCTGGTCGTAGCCCGCAATGAGATTGATGAGAGTTGTCTTGCCGCAGCCCGAAGGGCCGATGAGCACCGTAAACTTGCCGCGTGCCACCTTGAACGAACAGTTGCGCACGACGGTCTTGCTCACAAACTCGTCGCCCAACGCCTTGGTGACGTTATCGACAATCACCTCGCCAGGGTCACGCGTTTTGTCGGTTACCATGGTCCTACCAGTAGAAGTAAACGTGCTGTACGGCAACCAACGCGGCGATTGCGAGGAGTAAAAAGGGGAGATACGGCAAGGACTTATGCACGAAGCGCATCATTCGATCCTATAGCCGGAACGGGAGCTCGACAAAACCGCCCAGGATGTAGAGCGCACCGGCCGCGGCGGTAATTGCGCCGAGCATGAGCTTGAGGAGCGGCTGCGGCACAAAGCGCTGGGTCTTTGCGGCGCACCACGCACCAAGGATGCCGCCCGCCGCTGCGAACAGGCCCCAGGCCCACTCTGGCGGAACATAGACGCCAGTGAAAGCCGGCGCGATTACGCTGTACGTGAGGATGGATACCGCTGAGAGCGAGAGTACGAACGGGATCGACGCCGCAACCAACACGTAGATCGGTAGCCGATAGAATGCCGCGAAGATTGGCACCAGCAAGAAACCGCCGCCGACGCCCAACGCCGATGCAATGATGGCGACGCCGAAACCGACAAGGAAAAGGACTGGTGTGCGCATGGTCCAGCTCTCGCCCCAATACGCAATCGTCAACCTTCCGTTGCCCTTGAGAAGCGTCTCAATGCGCAAATCCTTCGGTAGGCCGGATGGCGATCGGCCGGCCGCACGCTCTCGCTGAGCTGCTTCGGCGAATTTTCCTTCGATACCATCGCTCACGAGGAACCCACGAACTGCGGCGATGCAGAGGTGAATGCCGGTGATCGCAAGCGCAAATCCGACAACGATAGTGAACGGCTTCGGATCAGCGAGCAGCGTCAACCGGATGAATGGCCCAATCAGTCCACCGACGGCACCACCCAAACAGACCCAAAGTGCGAAGTCCCAATTGGTCTGGCGCGTACGATGAAACCCGAGGAGCGCGCCAAGCGGATTAAGAAAGGTCAAGAGCTGCGTCGTTGGCGTCACGTGGATGCTGCTGAATTGCAGGATCGAGATCTGGTAAGGCAGCGCGAAGATACCGGCAGCCTCGCCAACGACGGCCATGGTGTAGCCGGTCCAAAACCCCATCCAGACCAAGTGCCAGACGGGAACCTTAACGCCAGCTAGGGGAAAAGCGGTGTGGGCCCCTGGCAGGAATCCGTGCTGCCAATAGGCAGCCACCACGCCGGCCGCGAGTGTGATGAGAACGAGCGGCAATTGCTCGTACACCAACTCGCGCGCGAGCGACCGGCCCGACCCTGCTGCACCTACGGCTTTGAAGACTTTGACTCGGCTGGTCATTTCAGCGCTGGCGTTGCCAAGGTGCGACGAACCCGCCGAACAGGCGGATGATCGCAGAGGAGAAATAGCCAGCGATCCCGATCGAGATCATACAGACGATAACCTGGGCGATCGCGTTGACCTCGAAGGATTGCCAAAGCAGATAACCGAGACCAGTACGGCCCGCGACCATCTCTGCCGCCACCACCATCTCCCAGGCGATCCCCATACCGACTGCCATGCCCGTGATAATAGAGGGCACCGTGGCGGGCAGGATGATCCGCCAGAAAAGATCGCGCGGTGTCGCACCTAGCGAAAGCGCGGCACGTTTGTAGTTGGGATCAATATTGGAAGCGCCGCCGATGGTGTTGAGCACGACGATCCAGAACGCGCCGAGGAAGACAATAAAAACGACAGAGAGCTCACGCGTCGGCCAAAAGATGATCGAAATCGGAATCCAAGCAACCGGCGGGATTGGACGAAGGATCTCGACGACCGGAAACGTCGTATCAAAAAAGCCTCGATGCATCGCCATCATGAGCCCGAGCGGAATCCCGACGATTTGTGCGATTAGAAATCCGAATGTAATCCGGCTGAGACTCAGCACCCACCCATCCCAATAGAGGTCGGAGACGAGAAGCCTTGTAGAGGCCCGCACAACTTCCGAAGGCGGCGGCAGATTACCGATTGCAGGAAGCCCGAGCGGCCGCGCGAACTCCCACAAGAGCCCAAGTGAGCAAATTGAGAGCGCGCCCAGAAACAAATTGAGATTCCAGTATCCCGCGAGCCAGCGTCGCGCGCGTGTGCCAAAGGCCTGCGATCGAGTGGAGGCAGAGGGCGTAGCCATTATGCAAGCTCCCGTTCGCCCGCCTCAAAGGCCTTGCGCGCTTCGTCGTAAATTGCAGCGCGCACCTCGTTTTCCAGCTTAAGAAATTTTGGCGTCGTAAGCACGCGATAGTCGCGCGGCCGCTCGATGTCGACATCGACAATCTTCAGTACCTTTCCTGGCCTGGTCGTCATCACCACGACCCGATCGGCGAGGAACACTGCTTCCTCGACGTCATGGGTGATGAAGAATACGGTCTTAGGAGTTAGGTCGTAGAGCTCGAGCAGATATTCTTGGATAACGCTTTTGGTCAATGCATCCAGTGCGCGGAAGGGCTCGTCCAGCAGCAGCACTTTCGGATCATTCATTAACGCGCGCACAATCTCGACGCGCCGCTTCATTCCAACGGAAAGTTCGCCCGGATACTGTTGCTCGATCCCCTTAAGGCCGACGCGAGATAGCAACTCGCGGGCCTGACTCTCGGCCTCCTTCCGGCTCATCTTGCCTTGTTGGACAGGGCCGCACGTGACGTTCCAAAAAACTGTCTTCCACGGGAACAGAGCGCCTTGCTGGAATACCACCATGCGGTCGGCGCCAGGCAGCAGGTGCTTACCGGGAACGGTAAGCACCTCACCATCGAGTTGGATCTCGCCCGCCGTTAGATCGTCAAAACCTGAGATCGCATTCAAGAGGGTGGTTTTGCCACAGCCCGAGGGGCCGACCACGACGCAGAACTCGCCTGCCTTGATCTCGAAGCTGATGTCGTCGAGCGCGACGACGTTCGCGCCGTTGGGATCATACACCTTCCCGACGTGTCGAATGGAAAGCAGGCCTCCGTTTGCCGCTGTACGCGCCATTACGACCCCACCAGCATCCGGGCGCGCCAGCGCATCAGTCGACTGCCCACCACACGTACGAACGCGCTTGATACGTAGCCGAGAAATCCTAGCGTCGCCATTACGATGACCATAGTCTCGTACTGGACGTAGTAATACGTTTCCCAGACCTTATATCCGAGTCCGGCCTGACCCGAGATGATCTCGGAAGCGACCAGCGAGAACCAACAGGCGCCCATGGCAATTTGCAGCCCAACGAAGATGTAGGGCATCGCGCCCGGCACGATGACGTGGAATAGAATTGCGGATTGACCGAAGCCCAATGAGCGTGCGGCGCGGAAATACACCTGATCGATCGACTTTACACCAAGCAACGTATTAAGAATTGTCACGAAAAACGCGGCGAGGAAAGTGAGTCCGACGATTGGGGTCTCCCGGCCGGGTAGCAACAGGATCGCGAGCGGAATCCAGGCTAAAATCGGGATCGGACGTAGTATCTCAAGAATAGGGAAAGTGAGTCCGTAAAAAATCTTTCGCCAACCCATCAAAATGCCGATTGGCACACCGAGCGCGATTGCGAGGATGAACGCAAGAAAGACTCGGTAAACTGATGCCCAGATGTGGCTGTAGTACTCCGCCGTGAACAAGGACACGCCATAGACGGGATTGGGATTGACCCATTCTCGGACGCTCGCGACGAAGCCAGGCAACTCGCGGAAGCGCCAGAATTTCAGAACATCAACAAGCAAGTACCAGCTTGCAAAAAAGACCGCGATTCCTAGCAGCATAAAAAATGGACGACGACTCCGCAGGAGCCGCCGTCCACGCACAGTCCAAGGAATCTTCGCTTGGAATGTCTCGACGATAGCGACCGGTGATGGGGAAACAAGCTGAGCCATCCTCCGCTAAGCCCCTTCGCCGTCACGCGCTCGTTGGTCGTTAATATTGTTCAGAGCTTGAATAGATTGACGTACTCCTCGATCCGTTTGGTGTCGTTGAGCAGTGGAAAGCCCTGCTCGATCGGGACGGCCTTGATGCGCACGAGCGGTGAGGAAACGTTCATTTCTTTCATCGCCTGGCGTGCAATGCTGTCATCGATCGCGCCGGGCAAGAGTTGGTTTGACGGAATGATCTTCTCCTGTGCGAGATAGTCGAGTACCCGCTTTTGCAACGCGTGGACGTCATCATTCCAGACGAACAACTTTTCGTCGCGGATCGGTCCGCCGTAGTAGGGCTCAGGAAGGAGACCGGCGAGCGAGAACCACAACGCCTTGTCGGTGAAACCTGTGACGTACTTGGCTGCGATCTTGAGCGTTTCGGCGTGGTTGCGCGGATCGTAATACCACATCTGGGTTTCGATTTCGGCCTTGAGCCAGGCTTTCACGACATCTGGATTTTGATCGATGAAGTCTTTGCGCGCGACGATTGTGCCGGAGTCGCGCTCGCCCCACGCTTGGCCGGTCGCGACGATCCGCGCGATGCCTTCACCGGCGATGGTGCTGACAGCGGCGCCCTGCGGATCCCACGTAGCAGCGCCGTCGATCTTCTTGGCGCGGAGATTGGTGGTGATCACGCCGATCGGCTGGTTGAGATACTCTTTCGGCTTGATGCCTTCGCGCTTAAAAACGTCTTGGAAGAAGCGGTCAGAGCAGCTGCCTTTTGGAGTTGCCACCACCTTGCCGTCAAACCATCGCATGGCCTCTTTTGAGTCCTTGAATTCCGGCGCATCGGTGCGGGCAAGGATTTGGTAGCAGTGATAGCCGCTGGGCGAACTTCCAATCAGTCCGATGGCACGGATGTCCGCGCGCTCGCGTTGGAACGTTGCGATTAAGCCCGGCGCGTCACCATTGTGGCCAATCGACGTCTTGTTGGCGATTAGTTCATTGGTAACGACGCCACCTTGGATTGGATGGCTGAAGGTGACTTCACTACCCTCTGGCAGGTACTTCTTCCAGATCTTCTTTTCTTCATTGACGACGCCGAACCAACCCTGCGTCCAGTCCGGCCGGACTGCCACGTTGAACTGGACCGGCTTGCCCTTGATCTGCTGGCCGTAGGCAAGGTCACCCCAGGGAAATCCGGATGTGCCGACGACGGCGCCGGCAAGACCGGCGGCGGTGCGAACCACGAATTGCCGGCGGCTCAACCGTGCCGGAGCTCGCTTCGATGTCGAAAGCAAATGCTTCTTGGCCATGTTGCACCTCCCCTAGACCACCGCAAAGCGCGGATACTTTTTTGGAACCACGGTCTCCCGCCGCGTCATTTCTGGCCCGCGCAAGGACCCATGCGCGGCCAAAAAGGGTATCGGCTGGGTCAAATCCCTGTCTGTCAATTACATGACAAAAGGAACGTCGAGGCCACTCAAGAACGCTGTTGCGCGCAGAAGGCCGGCACTCTTGAAGGCACAAGTTCTACGGCAACTCGTCCGAGAAAGATGACCTGATTCAGAGGGTCTCGATGCTTCCGGGAAGCAGCGAGCAATCGCCTCTAGTCCGACCGTTGCGGTTTTTTGACTTGCGATCGAAAGCGGTCGGGGGTTTCCCGAGGAGGTTGAAATCTAGAATTACCGTCTTGCGCCGGCTAATGCGGATCAACCCCTCGCGCTGGAAGCGGTTGAGGGTCATGGTGACCCACTGGCGCGAAGCTCCAACCATCTGGGAAAGGGCTTCGTGCGTGAATGGCGGACCAATGGCAACGCCGTCGCCCTCATCTACGCCGTGAATTTCCGCGAGATTGATCAGCAGCATTGCAAGCCGCCCCGACACGGAGCGGGTTCCGAGCATCTGCAAGACAGCAGACAAACACTTGCCTTTGAACTCCAGTGCCTCGACCATTCCGACTGCGAATTCCGGAATTGCCATTATCAATCTGCGCAAGTCTTCGCCTTGGAATGCATAGACATCCGAGTCTTGCACTGCGATCCCCGACCACATGTGGGTGCCGGAACCGAGCACTTGCGGTGTTCCGACAATGTTGCCTGGTTGCCAATAGGCCAGCGTGATTTCGCGGCCAGCGGGCGAAACATGGAACGTACGGACCAATCCGTTCTGGATTAAGTATACGCCGCAGTGTCGCTCACCTTGCGCAAACAGGGTCTCGCCTCGTGCAACGTGCTGCGCGGAGCCGCTCGCCATCACACGCTCGGATTGCGCTTTGCTGAGACGGTCGAAGACGTTCGGCTGACGCTCACTATTGAGCCGCTGTGAAAAACGAGAGACGGAATCGGGTTGGTCTATTGCGGTTAGGCCAATGCCTGGATCGCGTGCGGACATCTCACCCACCTGCGAAGCTCAAACGCGGATCCGGGTTCCTTTCGGATCAAAGAACGGGATCCCCACGATCTTCGCTTTGAGCGTTCCAGAAATCTGCGGTCAGGGTCAATTCGTTTCCTTCCCGTGCCTCGCTCGCCGTTACGTAACCAAGGCCGATCGCCTTCTTGAGGGTGGGGCTGAAGCCAACGACGGTCACGTGGCCGACGTTCTTGCCACCAATCTGGATCGCGCTCTTCCCCGCCACCACCACCGGCTTGTCACCGATTTCGAACCCGACGAGTTTTCGGGCCGGGCCAGTTTCCTTCACTTTCGCAAGCGCTTTGCGACCGATGAAATCGCCCTTGTCGAGCCTCACCGTCCAGCCGAGACCCGCCTCGTACGGATTGGTCGTCTCGTCGATATCGCGGGTATAGACATGATAGACCTTCTCCAGCCGGAAGGTTCCTATCGTGCGGTTGCCGCAGAGCGCGAGACCGTCGTCCTTTCCGGCGCTCACGAGTGCGTCGTACATCCTCCACGCATAACCGGGGTCGTAAAAGATCTCATACCCGAGTTCACCGGTGACACCGAGCCTTACAACAAGGCAGTCAACGTCCGCAATCTTGCCGCTGACTAGCCGATAGTACGGCAGGCCTTTGTCGGACACGTCGAATTCAGCAATTTTCTGCAGAATTTGCCGCGATTTCGGTCCCTGGATTTCGATGCAGGTCGTACCAGCCGACTGATCCGTTACGCATACGTTCATGCCTGCAGTGTGTTTTTCGACCCAGCCCGGGGTCTTGTGCGTATTGAATGCTGCCATCGTCAGCAAATAATGGTCCGGTGCGAGACAGAAGACGACGAGATCGTCGAAAATGCCGCCCTCCTCAGTGCAGAGGCTCGTGTAGACCATCATTCCAGGGGCGGCCTTGGAAATGTCGTTGACGCAGAGTTTTTGCACGGCCTTAAGCGCATCCTTGCCCTTGATGTGCAACTCGCCCATAGCGTGGCCGTCAAACAGGATCGCAGCGTTGCGGCAGGCATGCGCTTCTTCGGCGAGTGAGGTGAAGTGCGTGGGCATTTCCCACCCCGCGAAGTCGAAAAACTCCTTCGCACCGTGGGCTACATGCTGGCCGAAATGCGGCGACCGCCTGAGGATTTTAGCCATTTGCGGTCCTTTTGGTTCTGGTGATGATGACGGTGTGGTTGATAACGGCTTCACTTGCCGCTGAACTTTACGTTCGTTCCTTTGTGCCAATTGTCAAAGTGATCTACGTGCGTTTGAAGATACGCCCCTTTCTTGAAATACTTATCATAGAAATCGAGATCGAGATGATGGACCTGGATAAAGTAAAGTAGATGCATCGTGTCATTAAAGGCCGGAAACTTGCCATAGGTCTCGTAGATATAAGTGCAGATGTCCTTCACACACTGAACGCCCTCTTCGCTGACGCCCGGAACACCTTTTTCAAACTCCTTGTTCGTGATCGAATGGGGCAACACCATTCCTCTCCGCTCCCAGTCGTCGAGGCTTTCCCCCATGTCCTTAACAGCTGCGTCCACGGCATCAGACATCGTCTTGTAGTAGGGGGGGCAATAGCCTTCGAAATACTTGTCGAGACCCACTGCGTTCGGAAGCGGTTCTTCTTTGCCTTGAACGAAGCGAAATCCCAATCCCTTACAGACCGGCGTGCCGCCCATGACGACGAGAGGAGTAAAGCCGCCATGCATCCACCCACCGAGCCCCATGGCCGCCATTGCGAGCTGCATCAGCGTTCCCATCATCGCGCCCTCGGCGCATAGCCAGCTCACAATGATTTTCTCAAGCGCACCGAGCGGAAGCGGCTTGTTCTTGTCGAGAAGGCCTTTCTGCGCCCATTTCTCGCAGCCCGCTGGGCGCATTCCTTTCCGCTCATCGACGATGTAGTAGCCACCCCCATCGATGTAGCGGCCGCCTTTCGGGTCGCACATGTTGATCATCAGGCGGATCAAATCCTTGCTGATGTCGGTAACGGGCATAAACAAGGTGCTGCCTGGCGTATTCGTAACCCAGAGATTGTGATGGAACAGGCCGGGCGTCTTTCGGGGAAGGTCTAAACGCTTATCGGACAACCGGACCGTGTGCTTGCGATAGAAGTCCAGAATCTTGTCTCGGTCATCAACCGTCTCGTACTCCTTCATCTTCGTCATCTGCTGCTGCGTGCCGCGGAACAAAAAGACGCCGTCGTCATTCGTGAAGAATAGTTCTGTGCGGTGCGAGCCGACGGCGGAAGGGTGCGGGCGACCGACGGACTTCACCATGCCGCCCTGGAATTCGCCTTCGCAGAGAATTGCGCCGGTCACGCCAGTCGCAGCGGCGACGAGCATTGCTGTCTCTGCCTCATCGAGCGGCATGGGATCCTTGTCGGACTTGTAGCCAAAGGGGCCATGTCGCAGTTCCATGCCGAAGCCAAAACGCCGGGAACGGCGACCGACGATCGCTTCGAACAGCGGGAAATTCCAAGCCTTCTCAACCTGCGGCAACACGCCGTAGCGAGGTTCGTCGACCTTGCGGTTCACATGCCTCTCCTTCGAAACGGTGACTCAGCGCTCATACCCGGCCAGGTGATTTGCCACGCAACATGATGAACGGCGCTTTGAGCGCGTAGAGGAGAACTGCTGGCGAAAGGAAGAGCTTGGCGCAAAGCCTCAGAAAATCACCAGCGTCGACATGGGTACGGGCGTCCCAAACACCCATGCGTCCCACGATGACGAGTTCAGAATTCTCGATCTCGAAGTGATCAATGGTAATGGGGAACTCCCCCGCCGGCGACTTAATTATCAAAGCTTCACCTTTGAGCAGCCCAATAGCCAACTAGCCGTTGTCACAAGGATTGGCGAAAGGCGAGGTGTCCGTCAGTCAAAAACTTGACAAATGGTCAGTACCCGAATGGGCCAGATGTGCCATTGGGCCTGTCAACCCCTGATGCTCTCGATGCGTCGCCTGTCGGAAATGGAGCCGCCTTAGGCCCGGGCCTCGCGTTCGTGCGGGGCAGGATCACGCCTACCACATCGAGAAACTCGACCGAGCCGCGCGTTGCTGCAGCTGCGTCAACTTGACGTTCCGAAGGCCCGTCAGCACGAAAATGGACGAGCAACGGTCCGGTAGGGCTAAGGACGCCGGGTAGCGCTCGTTCCCGGCATAGGCGACCGGGGCGCCGTCGCGTCCCTGACGCACTGTAAACTACTTGACCGACACTATGAGTTTTACTGAGGATAATTTCATTATTTGGCGCTCTAGAATGTACGAGGGCGGAAATGGAGCCGGTTGCACCTCAGCTAGCGGCAGCACCTAGCGAGCGCGGCAGGGGAGTTCTTCAGGGCATTCTACGGGCTTCGCCCAGCATCGCGGCCAATCTTGCATCGCTGATCATTTTTATCCTGATCTGGAAGGTCGCAAGTGACACTCTCGCCAATCCCCTGTTTCCGGGCCCTGCAATTGTCGCGCGAACCTTTTGGGTGTTGCTAACAACCGGGGACCTCCAGGGGATTACGCTCTTCGAGCACTCTTACGTGAGCCTATTCCGCGTTCTTTTGGGCTTTGCTGCTGCATGCCTTACGGCCATCCCTCTTGGCATTCTGCTTGGACTTTGGAAGCCGCTTTATACCGGGACGCGATCGGTCAGCGAGCCGTTGCGTTTTATCCCCCCACTCGCCTGGATTCCGCTTGGGATCATATTCTTTAGTGGCTTGTCACGATACGTCTTTCTAATTTGGGTCGGAACGTTTTTTCCGCTTTTCGTCATGACAATGAACGTGATTGCTACAACGCCGCCGCTGTTTATTGACGTGGGGCGGGCGGCGGGCGGCTCGCGCGCCTTCATCGTGTGGCGGATAGTGATCCCAAATTCTCTGCCGCAGATTGTTGGCGCGATGCGTGTGACCTTGGGGCCCGCTTGGATGTGCATCATGGCCGCCGAGATGGTGACCGCCGAATTGGTCGGCCTAGGTCAAATGATCTACAACTACGCGACCGTGCTTCGCATGGACATCGTGATCGTCGGCATGATCACGATCGGTCTATTGGGCCTCGCACTCAACGAAGTCTTCCTGAAAATAGAACACTTGCTGTTCAGGCATTTGCCCAAAGCGCGGCTATAGTCAAATGCTAGAGCTCCGGTCGGTCCGGCAATGGTTTGACGGCGCATCCGGTCGGCTGCATGTAATCAACGAGATCTCACTCTCGATTTCGAACGGAGAGTTCGTCGTTTTGCTCGGGCCCTCCGGATGCGGAAAATCGACGTTGCTTCGCTTAATCGCTGGGCTGGAGGCGCCTCCCGCAGGCAAGGTGCTGATTGACGGTACGACGCCGGACCCGCGCAGCAAACATACCTTGGGATTTGTCTTCCAAGAGCCGGCGCTGCTGCCTTGGCGGACACTGCAGCGAAATGTCACATTGGGCCTTGAGGCTCGTGGCCTACCGGAAGCTGAGCGCCGGATACGCTCTGTCGAGTTGCTTGGCCTTCTTGGATTACGTGGATTCGAAGACTTCTATCCCCATCAGGTATCCGGCGGGATGAAGCATCGCGTTGCGATCGCGCGTGCATACATAGTTGAGCCGATCGTCCTGTTAATGGACGAACCGTTCGTCGCACTTGACGCGCAAACACGCGAAGAGCTTCAGCGAGACCTAGTTGAGCTCTGGACGAAGCAGCGGCGCACCGTCGTGTTCGTGACCCACAGTCTGGAGGAAGCGATCCTGCTTGCGACGCGCGTGATCCTCTTCAGCAACCGGCCGGCATCGGTCATGCTCGACCGAAAAATCGACCTACCTTATCCGCGGGATCCTGTGCATCGGGATTTCGTCGCCTTACGCCAAGAACTCCGCGGGCTATTGGCGCACTGATTAACAAAGGGAGGAAAGCCATGATCAATCGACGTAGCGTACTGCTCGCAGGCGCTGCCAGCGCTTGTGTAAGCGTGGTAGGAAAACGCGCACTCGCACAAGAGCGCATGAAGGTTCGGCTCGGCGGTATAACCTATACGGCCGCGGATGCGGCTGGGCCTTACGCTGCGATCAAGGAGGGATATTTCCTGCAGGAGGGGATTGAGCCGGTCCTTTCCACCCACGCGAATGGACCAATCGTGTTGCAGAAGATGGCGGCCAACGACGTGGACGTCGCAATCTCGACCGCAATCTCGCCCTTCTTCCAGGCCGTTGGGGCCGGGCTCGACCTAATCTGGATCGCGTCTGCGACCAAGGGTAATTCCGGTCTCGTCGTTCATCCGTCGATCAAGACGATTAAGGACCTGGATGGCAAACGGATCGGCGTCGCCGGCCTCGGGACCAGCCAAGATGCGCTGTTGTCGAATCTCGAGGAGAAGAACGGCATCAAGGTGAAGCACGTCTACGGGCCGATCAACAATCTCGTCACCTTCATGCAGAAGGGTGAGATTGAAGGTTTCACCTCTTGGCATCCCGCGCTTGAGATCGCGCGGCGTCAGGTCGGCGCTGTGTATCTTATGAAAGCGATGCTCCCGGGCGCCGAAAGTCTCGGCATCATGCTGCCGCGTGCGTTCGCGCAAAAGAATCCGGAAGTCGTCGTTAAGCTCTTGCGCGCTCATTTGCGCGGCATCCGATACTTCCAGCAGCACCGTGAGGACTAC
Organism: uncultured Alphaproteobacteria bacterium; assembly: GCA_963792635.1. Lineage (GTDB taxonomy): Bacteria > Pseudomonadota > Alphaproteobacteria > Rhizobiales > Xanthobacteraceae > DATNNN01. The sequence continues at coordinate 728,905 of CAWBWX010000001.1, read as the reverse complement.
GCGCGTTGGGTAGCTGAGCGCGAGGGGATCGACGCCGACGTCGTGCGGACGGTCGTATTCGACAAGGAAGCGATCGATGCCGAGAATCCGATCACGGATCGCGCCGGTGCTCTTATCCTAGTACGTGCGTCCCGTGATGCTGGCTTCATTCGCAAGGAGCTGGTCCCGACCGACGAAGCGTTGAAGGCATGGATGGATAAGCACATTGACGAGTTCTACCTCGCGACGGCAATGAAACAGTTGGATTGGAAAGTCTGAGCGGTGAGATAGGAAGTGCCTTAGACTAGGGAAATTGGTCTCTTCCTGAGCTATAGCCTTGGGGAACGATCGATTCCGTCGTGATGATGAGTCACGAATGGCGATCGATCGAAGTCTCCAAGATTCTGGCCGCGCTCGTTCTTGGCCGGCGAAAAACGAAACAGAGTTCGTTCAGTTTTATGTCGTACCCCCCGCGTGCCCTGCATCAAGTAGAAATTCAGTTATCACACGATTGAAGAGGTTGGGCTGTTCCATGTGCGCACCATGTGCGCAGCCGGGTAAGATGCACAGATTGGCAGAGGGCAAACCTTGCCAAAGGACAAATGAATCGCTGGGCGTTGTCGAACGATCCCGATTCCTCCGACGATGACAAGTGTTGGGTTGCGTATTTGCCCCAATCGATCCTTTGCGGTCCACGGCCGCATCGCATTTATCGCGTTAGCACAGGCCGCCTCGGATGCGCCTTTGCAGGCATCATAACAGGTTCGGAAAAATGGATCAGCTTCTCCGGAGACGAACCATGTTCGAACTGTGCGCTCCAAAGTCGCGCCCACGCCTTCGGAGGCAATTCGGGTAAGTGTTTGGGACCACGTTTCGAACCGTTGAGGAAGTTCGCCAATAGCCGCAGTGCCGACTAGGACCAACCGCTCGATACGATGAGGATGATCGAGTGCTGCCTGCTGAGCGATCATGCCCCCGAACGACCAACCCATTAGCGAAAATTTTTCGAACTTGAGGCTGTCTGCCAGCGTCATGATCTCGGCGACGAAAGCCTGCATGCTTTTCGGCGCGTTTCCGAGCGGGCTGCCTGCGAAACCAGGCAAATCGACAGCGACTACGTCGAATAGTCTTTTCAGACCGACTTGTTGCCCAAGCCACACCCCGGCCCCACCCAGAAACCCGTGAATAACGATCAAAGGCTTCCCTGCCCCGATCCGTCGAAAGCTAACCATCCGTTCAGCCCATGGCGGGTGCGGTTGGGAAACGGAAGCCTGGTCCCCGCTACGACCGCACATTGCGAGCAATTATGCTTTGCCTCGGCAATTTGGGCTGTCAACTTATCGACAAATAGAGGTATGGCGACTGTTTGTTGAGTGAGAGCTCGCTCTCCGGAAGGGCAAGTAGAATGTTGGTCACTTCGTTATGAGGGCGACTTATGGATGGCAAAGTTCTCGGACTTTTTCTTTTATCGACATTTATCGGCGGGGTGACGAACGGTCTTGCCGGTTTCGCCCTGGGCCTCGTAGTCTCCGGCATTTGGCTGCATATCCTCACACCGATCCAGACCGTGACCCTGATCATCGTCTACGGTCTGCTGGCGCAAAGCTATGGCATCTGGAACCTTCGGCATGCCTTTGATTGGCGCAAGGTCGCACCATTCGTCATCGGTGGCGCGATCGGTGTACCGATCGGTACGATACTGCTGATCTACATCAATCCAGGATACTTGCGCACCGGAGTTCGGTCTGCTGCTGATGCTCTACAGTATCTACGGCCTGGCACAGCCGGCGCTCAAGCCCCTGCAGGCTGCAGCTCCTGCTGACATCGGCATCGGATTTCTCAACGGGTTGCTCGGCGGAATGACCGGCCTCGCCGGGGTCGTCGTGGTGGTCTGGTGCCAATTGCAACGCTGGCCGAAGGACGTGCAGCGCGCGATCTACCAGTCGGTCATCGTCATGGCGTCTGCCATGAGTGCGGTCTTGCTGGGTGTGAGCGGTGCGTTCACCGCCGACACGATGAAGCTATTTATGCTCGGCCTGCCGCTGCTACTAGCCGGCAATTGGCTCGGAATGAGACTTTACGGATGGCTCGACGAAGCAAGCTTTCGTAAGATTATCTTGGTTCTACTGCTACTCTCAGGAATCTTTCTGGTTGTTCCCGTTTGGATTTCTTAGCGCGCCGCGCTTGCCGACCGCGGCGATAAGCTTCGAATCTCACGGCACGCGGTGACAGGCCCGCCCTCCGCAAGCTGGTCATTCATCGCCGCGGCGGAAATGTCTTTTGGTTTCTGACTAGATTTTCGAGCAGCCCCACTATCGCTCGCCGGATTTCCGACCCCGTCATCTTTGAAAAGACCTTTACCAAGCGCAACGTTTGAGGTTCCGAAAGCAGGGCAAGCGGCGACTCGCCACTTCGATCTCCTGTCTCCGTCCCGGGACCGCCATCGAAAAATTCAGCGACGGGTACGTTAAGCGCCTGAGCGATCCGGGACAGTCGGCTTGCTCCGACGCGATTTGCTCCCTTTTCGTACTTCTGCACTTGCTGAAACGTAACACCGATCTTGGAAGCAAGCTCGGTTTGTGAAATGCCCTTGCTCAATCGGCGAAGGCGGATATTCCGACCAACGATAACATCGACCGCTTGTGGTCCCTTTGAGGTCATTGGACGTCCCTGTTTTCCCCGGCCGCTCATCCCCAAACCGAATTCTCCCAGAGGCGGCTGTGCCCCTCAGAGTGCTGTGGAGTACCTGTTGCTACGGTTGTCAGATATTGCAGCCAGCTGACGCGTGGCCAGCTCCACCCCTGGTCGCCGAAGTCAACAGATCAGCGTCACGGTAGAGCGGTCGCGAGCAGAGCGTCGGTCAAGTGGTTGACACTGCAACCGCCGAAACCAACTTCTTGCTTGACGCAACTGATGCCCTGTTCGCGCCAAAAAATGCCATCCGGCGGACTTGGATGAATGTCCTACTTGGCATGCCCTTGGTGAGCCGCATGTCGAGGGGCCCCATGGAGCAGCCTGAGATGGTTTAACGCTTTACGGTCTCCATCGCTGGCGTCCCCTGGCGTTTTCCGGCTGATGTTGAGGGCGCTCGTGGTTCACGTGACCTGTGAGGTTTTGCAGTATTTCGTACGCGACATTGCCCCATCGGTCAGCTAGTGGGTCCTACTATGGCTAGGCCAACGTTGCCGGAATGAGTCTTCAGTCGTCTAATTGCCGCGTAGCGCAGACGATTGAGCTGGTGTGTGCTCCATACCAGCACCCAGATCCAACTCACCCCAAATTTCAGCGAACAGAGTTTGAAAGCCAGGTTGGCTGCGAAACAGCGCCGGGTCGAGATTCTCTTTCTCGAGGCGCACGTCGTGCACAGCCTTCACTCGGGCCGGCCGATTGGTCAACACGACGATGCGGTCGGCCATGGTGATGGCCTCTCCAATATCGTGTGTTATCAGGATGACGCTTTTTCGTTGTTCGCGAATGATCGTCGTGACTTCGGCCTGAAGCAGCAGCCTGGTCTGGAAATCCAGGGCGGAAAACGGCTCATCGAGCAGGATCACATCGGGGTCGAACGCGAGCGTACGCATGAGCGCTACACGCTGACGCATTCCTCCTGAGAGCTGGGAAGGGCGTGCGTTCTCGAAGCCGCCAAGCCCGTACCTCTCGATAAATTTCCTGGCTATCTTGCGCGCCTCGCGTTTGCCGGTCTTACGTACCTCAAGGCCAAGGATGACGTTATCGAGCACCGTACGCCAAGGGAGCAACAGATCCTTCTGCAACATATAGCCCACGTGACCGTGAGCATCCTCAACGAGCTCTCCGGCAACTTGGATGGTTCCCTCTTGCGTAGGAATGAGTCCGGCGATCGCATTGAATAATGTGGTTTTACCGCAGCCCGAGGGACCGACCAGCGCCAAGATCTCGCCGCGGCGCAGCGCAACGTCGATACGCTGGATAGCCTCTACGGCGTTCGGTTTGTCCTCATTGTAGACCACACGCACGCCCGATGCGCGCAGCACGATGTCCGTTCCATGTTGAGCTGTCATGGTTTCAGAAAATACAAGACGTGCCGGTTGAACTCATCCGGAAGCGTTTGCGAGGCGGCGTGTCCGCCATCATCCATGATGATCAGCTTGGCTCCAGGAATTTTCTGGGCAATTTCTTCGGAGAAGTACGCCGGAGTCAGTTGGTCGTTACGCACCCCCAGCACCAGAACGTCGTGCTTGATCTCACCGAGCCGGTTGGACCAATCGAAGTCCAGGAGAGCGTCAATGCGGCTATTGATGATATTCACGTCAGGATTCGCGCCGTACACCGTCGACTGCGCCTGAAGCTGCTTGATATTGTCGCGAATCCACCAGCTCGGATACAGGAAGATCGGCGTTGCCGTCACATACGCGGCGGCGCCTGATTTCAGCAGAAGCTCGCGGCGAGTTTCGAAGCAGAGGCGAAAGAACCCGTCGGCTTTGGTCCAGGCCGAGCACATTGCGACTTTGGCCAGTCGCTCCGGATGTTCGATCGCCAGAATCTGCCCGATCGCACCGCCGGTCGAATGCCCAACGAGGTGCGCCTTCTCGATCCCGAGCGCGTCCATGAGACCGAGGGTGTCCCGAGCCATCTGCTCGAGCGAGTATTTGATCTTTGACTTTGAGCTTTTGCCTGTCCCGCGGTGGTCATGCACGATGACGCGGAAAGACTCCGCGAATGGCTCGATCTGCGGATGCCAATAGGTGCCTACCCCGCCAAGACCGGCAACCATCATCACGGGAAATCCTTTCCCGTGCTCCTCGTAATAGATCTCGCAGTCATCGAGTTTTGCAATCGGCAATTGTCGCCTCCCTCACCACTGTATGCGCACTTCGACCCAGCGAACGACCGCCTCGAACATCAGTGCCATGATCATCAGCGAGAAAATCCCGACCCACACGCTGTTGAGATCGTAGATTTGTCCTGAGTAGTAGACCATGTGACCGAGGCCTTCCTCGGCAGAGATGTATTCGCCGACGACAGCGCCAATCAGAGCGAAGCCCACGTTGAGCCGGAACGCTGCAACAATCCATGCAAGGCTGCCCGGCACAACGACGATGCGAAAGATTTGCAGCGGGCGCGCACCGAGCGACCGCATCATCTTGATGTAATCGCTATCGATCTGCTGAGTACCGTTGTAGGCGGTGATGAAGGCGACGATAAACGTGATGATTGCCGCTATCGCGACCTTCGACTGCATCCCAAGGCCGAACCACACGATGATGAGGGGAGCGAGTGCGATCTTGGGCACGCCGTTCAAGGCAAGCATGTAGGGGCGCAGGATGCGCGCCCACAAATCCGAGAGCCACAGCAGCAAACCCAAGATTGATCCAAGACCGCTTCCGATCAGGAAGCCAAGCAGGGATTCCTCCGCCGTCACCCAGAAATGCCGGAGCAGAGAGCCGTCTGCGAGTTGGACTCCAAATGCCTTGATGATGCCGGAAGGCGCCCCATAGACGTAGATCCGGAGCCATCCCGCGCGGACGGCGATCTCCCACACGACCAGGATCGCAACGAGGAGCGCGATTTGCGAGAATAGCACGAGAAGAAAGCTTGGCTGTTCATCGCCACGGCGACGTTTACGCAGCCGCGTGGGCCGGGCCTCGGTCGTGTCGCCACTCATGATCGTTGCCAACTACTGAATTTCTTTGGTAGGCCTTGCCGTCCTAGTCTGCTGATGCTGCAGCTCTAAGCCGGCCCAACATGAGCAATCGAGGCTATTTCGACCAGGAACTCATCCCGCACGAGCTCGCTCACGATGCAAAAACGTGCCGGCGGGTTCTTGCCGAAGTACTCCGCATATACTTCGTTCAAAGCGGGATAGTCTTGTACGCGTTTTATGAAGATCATGTTGTAGGCCACATCTTCCAGGGACGCACCGCCCGCGGAAAGCGCGCTCTTAATCTGCTCGATTACGTAGCGAGTCTGCGCTTTCATGTCGCCCGGATAAAGCGACTTGCCTTGTGGGTCGATCGCCAACGTACCGCTGACGTAGATCGAATTGCCCGCTCTCGTCGCGTGCACATATGGCGCAATCGGTTTGGAGGCGCCCGAAGGCAAAATCGGTTTGAACATTGCTCTATCTCACTCCCTGTCTGACGAATTGATGGCGAGCGGAACTCCACCAGTCATTGTCCCCCTAACGCGCGGGTAAAGTCTCCGAGCGATGCGACCCACCCATAGAATTTCGCAATATTGTAGAGGGCGGCCTTTTCCACCTCGGGTGGACCCGCGGCCATCGTGCAGTCTTTGATCACGATCGAATTGTATTCCCGCCCGAATGCGTCTCGAACGGTCGCCTCGACACAGACGTTCAGGGCGATGCCGACGAAAAATAGCGTATTGATGTCTCGGCTACGCAGGATGGAGTCGGTGTCGGTGCTAACGAAGCCGCTATAGCGCGGCTTTTCGATAACGATCTCGGAATCGAGCGGCTTGATGGCATCGACCAGTTCGTAGTCCCAGCTTCCCTTCGCGAGCAACTTGCCGAAATGCTGGGGGTTGCTGCGCATAAATTTAAGCGCGTTCGATTTTTTCTGATTTGGCGACATCGGGCCGCCTGCGCGCTGATAGCTGCCATCCCAGCCGTTCTTGAAATAGATGATCGGCAGCGAATTGGCTCTGGCGATCTCGATTGCGACTGTGACGTTCTCAATCACGGCCGGGGCGCCGGATACATCGAACCCGGCTTTGTCCAGGTAGCCGCCCTTCGATGCATAGGCGTTCTGCATGTCGACGACGATGAGCGCCGATCGCTCGAGTTGAAACTCGAACGGTTCCGGGTCGGCTGCAATAACGGTCATTGCCCGCCTCTAGAGCCCCTCGGCTAGCTGAGCCCGAACTGCTTTGTGGCCTTCTCGGCGAAGGAGTTGTCCACCATCTCTTCGTAAGGCAGTTCTTTGCGCAGAGAGCCGGCGCTCAGCTCGTGCTTTATGATTGCATCCCACTCCGTCTTGGTGATGATCGGATTGCGCGGGACAACTGCCGCTTCGCCGAAGAAGCGGCTGGTCGCAAGCTTGATGACCGCCGGATCGATCTTCGGGAATTCGATCGCCGAGACTTCGATGAACACGGAGGGATCAGAATGCAGCAGTTTCTGCGCCTCGGCGATCGCGTTGCAATAGTTCTGAACGAGTTCGGGCTTCTGCTTGCGGAATTCGTCCGTAACAAAGGTGCTTGTGAAGACGGCTGGCCCCAAAATCTTGCCGAGCGAGAACAGTGTCTTTAACCCAAATTGATTCTCACCGATGCTCGCGTCCCATTCAAAAACCGTCGCGAGATCGGCTCGGCCATCTGAAACCGCCACGAGTTGCGCTCCGAATGGAAGCTGAAGGAACTTCACTCCCCCTTCCTCGGGCGAATAGCCGCCGACTGATTTCATTGCATAGGTGGGTGTCGTAATCGTATTCGATGGATACCTTAAAGTCGCGATAGTCTTGCCCTTGAGATCAGCGATCGAATTCACGACCGTGCCTGGCTTGCCCACAACCCACACCGAGAGGTGGCCAACTATCTTGGCGACGTTGATCATTCGGCCGCCTTCCACGGTGGAGTTGACCGACATGCCTGTTCCTGTGACGGCGAATTGAGCTTCGCCCGAAATCAATGCGGGGACGGGTTGGGCGATACCGCCTGCCGACTTGATCGACATATCGAAGCCGTGTTTGGCAAACAGGCCCTTATTCTTCGCAACATAAATGGGAATGTAGAAGCCGAGATGGACGGCCTCGGAGATTGTTGCCTTGACGGTCTCAGCGCCGAAGACAGAACCTATAGGAGGAAGTGCGACAACAGCTGTTGCAGCCGAAAGACCCTTGATCACCGTGCGCCTGCCAACGGTCTTACGTCGAGCAGCGCGTTCCAGGCTGTGCCCTGAATTGGAGTTGATCTTATCCATCGCAGCCCCCAAATCTCTTCGGTCCGCCGCGGAAGGTGCGGCACTCAGACGAGAAATCATGTTATCCCCAAATCTAAGAGAAAGCACGTTGTAGAATGCAATTCTGAGTAGTGCTGCCAAGTGCCGTCGTTCAATCGTAGCCAGGATGGGGCTGCTGGTTATCTGGATTTTGGGCCTGCTATAAGCGGGATTCTATCTACTGGTTAGATTTTGAGTTTTACTTCACGACTCAGCTCGTTCGTGAGCGCGAGCACGCCCGCACCGTCCGCCGATAGAAAACATGCGCTCAGCCAATAATCAGGTGTTATGCGCGCTTCGAGCACCCTCCGCGCAAGACCGCGGCTGCTCACTTGCCGAGCTCGGTTCAAAATCAGCCTTTCCTCACCAGTCGCGAACTGAGTTAGGCGTTGTCGATCAGCAAGAGAACCGTCACCACGAAACCGGCGACCTGAGAAAATTGCGTGCCGTAGCCGTACTGCGAGTCCCGCTAGTGCGGTTCTCAGAAAATCTTGCGCGCTAACCTACGGAAATGGCGCGGTCTTCCCCGAGGTCCGGGCATTCTCCCGGCAGAGAAGGACTAGTTGGCGGAGGGAGTGGGATTTGAACCCACGATACGGTTGCCCGTATACACGCTTTCCAAGCGAGCGCCTTCAGCCACTCGGCCATCCCTCCGCAGGAAGCGGCTGCAATATAATGAAAGCCCCATCCCGGCAAGTAAACGCCTCCGGCGGCCCGGTTGCGCGAACGGGTCGTCGAGGCTAGGGGATTGCCGGCAAGGATTTAGGCAATGATCCGGTTTCTGTTCCGTTTCGTCGGCCTCTGGCTGCTCGCTGGCGCCTTCGTGGTGTTGATCATCGACGGCACGCGCTCGATCGCGGCGTCGCGCCTGATCCTCACGCCGTTGGCGGAAGCCTGGTACGCGGTCCACGCGGCAAGCCTGCAAGGACTGCAGGCGTGGATGGAGCGCAGCCTGCCGGCGTGGCTGTGGGACCCGGTTGCGGTCAACGTGCTCTCTACGCCCTTGTGGGTGGTGCTGGCGGTCGTCGGCATCCTCTTCATTCTCATCGGCCGCCGGCGGGCCCGTCCCATCGGCTATTCCTCGCGCGACTGATCGGGGATGCGCCGGACCGCTTCCGCGCCTATATTATTGCGGCCTGCCCTCGAGCCTTGAGAGGTCGCAATGTTTTTTTCCCGCAAGAGTTTGGATATGCCCGCCCCCGGCCAGGCGCTCGCCGGACGACCGGCGCCGATCCCCACCGCCGACATGCATTTCATTTCCGGCCGTGCACTGAACGGCCCATATCCCGAAGGCATGCAGAAGGCCCTATTCGGGCTCGGCTGCTTCTGGGGCGCGGAGAAGAAGTTCTGGGAAATTCTCGGCGTGTGGGTGACGGCCGTGGGCTACGCCGCCGGCGCCACGCCCAACCCGACCTATGAAGAAGTGTGCTCGGGCCGCACCGGCCACAATGAGGCAGTGCTCGTGGTGTTCGACCCGAAGAAGGTTTCCTACGAGGAGCTCCTGAAGGCGTTCTGGGAAAGCGCACAATCCGACCCAGGGCATGCGCCAGGGCAATGACGTGGGCACCCAATACCGGTCGGGCATCTACGTCTACGACCCGGCGCAGCGCAGCGGCGGCGGAAGCCTCCAAGCAGGCCTACGAGAAGGCGCTGAAGGCCAAAGGCTACGGCGCGATCACCACGGAGATCCGCGACGCGCCGGAGTTCTATTTCGCCGAGGATTACCACCAGCAATATCTGGCGAAGAATCCGGCCGGATACTGCGGCGTCGGCGGCACCGGCGTCTCCTGCCCGATCGGCGTCGGCGTGGCCGCGGGCTAAAGCCGGCCAATCGTCCGGCGCTAGGCGTCGACCAGCATCTTGAAGCCGCCGTAGATCATGCGCTTGGCGTCGAAGGGCAGCGATTTGGGATTCATCATCCCGGAGAGGCGCTTGTCCTTCATCACCTTGGCGTTGACGCGGTCGCGATCGGCGCGCGACCTGTAGACGATCCAGGAGAACACCACGGTCTCGCCCGGCTTGCGCTTGACACTGCGCGGGAACGACGTCCGCTTCCCTACCTTGACGTCGTCGGCAACGCTTTCACGGAATTCCAGCGCGCCGTGCTCGCGCCACACCTTGCCCGCCTTCGCCGCCATGCGGCGGTAGGCGCCTAACTTTTTCTTCGGCACCGGTACGATAAATCCATCGACATACATGTGAATCTCCCTTCCATTTTGCACGCTTCAAATGACGTCGGCGCTTCCGTGGTGATCGCCGCCGACTGACGCGATCCTCAGCCTCGGCGGGCGTTGGCCAGATACGCCGCGTCGCGTTGCAGCGGGTTTGGTCTCGTGATCTGAGGCTTCCTTTCCATCGGAAAAAGCGCGAAGTATGGCTGCGCTTCCTCGAGCACCCGCGCGAAGGAGGGGCGCGCCATCAGACGGTCGAGATAGGCCGGTAGATTCTTGTGCGTCTGGCCGAATGGCATGACCGTGTTCGCATAGAACAGTGCCGGAGCTGCTGCGCAGTCGGCCAAGCTAAAGTCGTCGCCCATCGTCCAGATTTTCGATTCCATCACCGGTTCGATTACGCGATAGGCCTCGTGGAGCTGCATCTTCGCGTGTTCCACGCCGTAGGAATCGTTCTTGCCCTCGGGACGCAGCCGGTCGGTCACAATTTTCTGCATAGGCTCCTGGACATATTGATCATAGAAGCGGTCCCACATCCGAGTTTGCCAGGCGCGGTCCGCGTCAGCGGGCAGGAACTGCGTCCCGCTGGGGTAGTTCGCTTCCAGATATTCGATGATGATGGTCGACTCCACGACCGTGCGATCCCGCGCCTCGTCGCGCAGCACCGGCATCTTGGCCATGGGCGAGATGGCCCTGAAAGCCGCGCTCGATCTTTCGTCGAGCAGATCGACGATGATGGGCTCGAACGGGATGCGGCCTTCGTACAAGGCGATGAGCGCCTTATGGCAGAAGGACGCAAGCGGATGGAAATAGAGCTTAAGCGACATGGTTTCACGCCTTCGGGAGATACTCGGCAAGCTGATCCATGGTTCCGGTCCAGCCCTGCCGCATGCCGTCGTGGCTCGAATCGAACGTCCTCTTCTCTTCTTCCCTCGCGTTGAAAGCCGCCCAGCGCACCATGAGAGTCGTCCTGCCGTCCTCCTCGGTGAACGTGACCGTGGCGAGCGTTTCCAGCGGCCAGCTCGGGCTCAGCGGGTGCCGGGTCACGCCCTGCTTTTCGTCGGAGAAGGATACGACACTGACGAGGCGCTCGGGTGTCACGACCTCGCGATAGACGAGCTTGCCCCACATGTCGCGGCCATCAGCGGACCGCAGGCAGTAGTGGAAAATGCCGCCTGGCCGCAGATCGAGCTTGCACTCCTTCATCTGAAAGCCCTTCGGCCCCCACCACTGCATGAGGTGTTTGCAGTCAGTGTGCGCCTTCCACACGAGATCGCGCGGGGCGTCGAAGGTGCGCGTGATGACGAAGTCCGATGCAGCGGCGGTCATTGCTCTTCCTCTGGCCGGCTCACGGACGGCGCGACGCACGCTCGACAAGTGCACTATCGTCTTGAATTGTGGAAATTTGGCGCGCCCGACAGGATTCGAACCTGTGACCTCTGCCTTCGGAGGGCAGCACTCTATCCAGCTGAGCTACGGGCGCTAAGGCTTCTGACTTAACCGATCGGGGCAGACGCGGCAACGGCCGCGAAACCGCCATTTCAACCCGCGCGCGTGAGCTCGACGAGGCGCCCGGTCAGCGCGCTTTGCGGCGCTCGAAGATCGCCGGGTGTTCCGGCACCCGCGCGCCCGGTTGTTGTATTCGGCCTCGAGATCGATGGCGTTCACGGCGTCGGTTCGCTCTCCCGCTGTCCCCTGCCCGGCATTCTATCTAAGATGCGACAGGATTCGATCATGTCTCAACCGCTCTCCCCGCTTCCCCTGCCCGAAGGCTTCGGCGAGCGGGCCCACGCGATCCACCGCGGCGTGCTGCGTCTGTTGCACGGGTGCGGCTACACGGCGATCGCGGAACTCTCGCTCGGCTCCGGCCGGCGTGCCGATCTCGCTGCGTTGGGGCCTTCGGACGAGATTCTGGATCGTGGAGATCAAGTCGTGCGTCGCGGACTACCGCGCCGACCGCAAATGGCACGAGTACCGCATGCATTGCGACCGGCTCCTATTCGCGGTGGCGCCGGAGTTTCCCATCGAGTGCCTGCCGGCGGACGCGGGCCTGATCGTCGCCGATCGCCTATGGCGGCGAGCTCGTCTACCCGGGCGCGCTGCACCGCCTGCCGGCGGCGACGCGCAAGGCCATGCTCATCCGCTTCGCGCGCGCGCGGCGAGCCGGCTCGCGATGCAAAGCGATCCGGGTCTTCGCGATCCCGATCTACGGTAGAAGAAGTCGCGTCAGCGCGGCGCGCGCTTGGCGAGGATCCGCTGCAGCGTGCGACGATGCATGCTAAGCCGGCGCGCGGTCTCCGACACGTTGCGGCCGCAGAGCTCATAGACGCGCTGGATATGCTCCCAGCGCACGCGGTCGGCCGACATGGGATTCGCCGGCGGCTCGGCCTTGCGGCCCGGGGCGGCGGATGAGCGCCGCGCACACGTCGTCGGCGTCGGCGGGTTTCGCAAGATAATCGACGGCGCCGAACTTCACCGCGGTCACCGCGGTGGCGATATTGCCGTAGCCGGTGAGGACGATGGCGCGCGCATCCGGCCGCTTGATCTTCAGCGCCGAGATCACCTCGATACCGTTGCCGTCGCCGAGGCGCATATCGACCACCGCGTAGGCGGCGGGGCGCCTTCTCCACCTGGGCGAGGCCCTCGGCCACGGTTTCCGCCGTGGTCACGACAAAGCCGCGTGCCTTCCATGGCGCGCGCCAGCCGCTCCAAGAAAAGGCCTGTCATCGTCGACGATCAACAGCTCGCGGCCACCGCCGTTCTCAAACATTGCTTCGGATACTCATTCCTGGTCTCACTCCTAGCGCCGCGGTCATTTGCGACGCGCCACATCGGCGCATCCCCCTGCGACAATTAGGTCTCCGCATGGTGCGGCGCAAGAGAGGTATCCGACGAAGGTGCGGACGGCGAGTTCGGAGAGGCCCGCTCCGTCGCATTAAGGTTAAGCTCGAATTGGCGGCGCGGCCAGGAAACGCGAACAACGGCACCGCTTTCCGGGGCGGCGCGGTTGCGCAGCGACAATGCGGCGCCGGTGCGTTCCAAAAGCGTCTTGGCGATAAAGAAGCCGAGGCCGAGGCCGGTTTGCACGTCGGCCGGTGCCGGTGCCGCGGCCGCGATCGGTCACGTAGGGCTCGCCGATGCGGCCGATGATCGTGGCCGCGAAGCCGGGCCCGTCGTCGCTGACCACGATCGTCACCTCCTCCGCGGTCCAGCGCGCCGACACGGCAACCGCGTTGTTGGCGAAATCCACCGCGTTCTCGACGAGATTGCCGAGGCCGTAGAGCAGGCCGGGATTGCGCGCGATCACCGGCTCGTTGCCGCGCTCGGCCGGCAGCTCGATCGCGATGTCGATTCCGAAGGGCCGGTGCGGCGTCACCACCTCCTCGAGCAGATGCGACAGCGGCATGCGGTCGAACGGCGCGTCGCCGGAACCGAGCGAGGTAAGCCGGCGCAGGATGTCACGGCAGCGCTCCGACTGCTCGCGCAGGAGCTTGATGTCGTCGGCACGGGAATCGCCGGGCGGAAGCTCGCGCTCGAGCTCGCGCACGACGAGGGCAATAGTGGCGAGCGGCGTGCCGAGCTCGTGCGCCGCAGCGGCGGCGAGGCCGTCGAGCGCGGACAGGTGCTGCTCGCGCGCGAGCACGAGCTCGGTGGCGGTGAGCGCGTCGGAAAGCTGGCGCGTCTCCTGGGCGAGCTGCAGCGCGTAGCCGCCGATGAACGCCAGCGACAACACGAGCGCGAACCACTCACTGACGCGATAGAGCGGCGGACGGCGCGATGGGCCGGTCGGGATACCAGGGCAGCGGATAGTGGAAAAAGGCGAGCAGCGTCACCAGCAGCACCGCGAGCACACCCAGCATGACCGTCGTGCGCGGCGACAGCGCCGTGGTCGACACCAGCACCGGCGCGAGAAAGAGCATGCAGAACGGGTTGTCGATGCCGCCGGTCAGGTAGAGAAGGAGCGATAGCTGAATGAGATCGAAGGCGAGGAGCGCGCCCGCCATCTCGTCGCTCAGCCGGTAGGCGCCGGTATAACGCAGCCGCAGCGCCAGATTGGTGAGCGCGGTGATGCCGACGACGGCGAGTGCCTGCCATATGGGGAACGCAAAGCCGAGGCCCCAGTGCACCACCACGAGCGCGATGGTCTGGCCCGCCACCGCGAGCCAGCGCAGCCGCACCAGCGTGTCGAGCCGCAGCCCGAACTGGCGCTCGCCAGTTGGGCCGAAGGTCGAGGCGAGATCGCTAGACATGACGGCAATGTAGGGCGGCAACCGCGCTAACGAAACCACTCCGCGGCCTTAGCGGCGACCCATTCCCTTGCTCGAACCCCGCGATCCGTGCGACGCCGAGGCCCGCCATGACCGCCTTCGCCATCGAGGCCGAAAGCCTGTCCAAGCACTACAGCGCGTCCGTCGCCGTGGACGGCATCTCGTTCGCGCTGGAGGCAGGCTCGATCACCGGGCTCCTCGGCGGCAACGGCGCCGGCAAAACCACCACCATCGGCATGATCATGGGTCTGATCGCGCCCACCGCCGGCCGGGTGCGCGTGCTCGGCGCCGACATGGCGCGCGAGCCGCACCGGGTGCTGCACCGGATGAACTTCGAGAGCCCCTACGTCGACCTGCCGCACCGGCTCACCGTGCGGCAGAACCTCACCGTCTTTGGCATGCTCTATGGTGTGCCCGGCATTGCCGCGCGCATCGCCGAGCTCGCAGAGGCCCTCGACCTCAACGAATTCATCGATCGGCAGGCAGGCAAGATTTCCGCCGGGCAGAAGACGCGCGTGGCGCTCGCCAAGGCGCTGATCAACGAGCCCGACGTGCTGGTGCTCGACGAGCCCACCGCCTCGCTCGATCCCGACACCGCCGACTGGATCCGCAGCCATCTCGAGCGCTACCGCGCCCGGCGCGGTGCCACCATCCTGCTCGCCTCCCACAACATGAGCGAGGTCGAGCGGCTGTGCGACCGGGTGATCATGCTCAAGCGCGGCCGCGTGGTGGACGACGAGTCGCCGGCGGCGCTGATCGCGCGTTACGGCCGCCAGACGTTGGAGGAAGTGTTTCTCGACGTCGCCCGCGGCCGCCGCGAGCCGATCAAGGAGACGGCGAAATGAGCGCCTCTTCTTCCTTCTCCGTCCAGCGCATCTTCGCCATCGTGCTGCGCCACTGGTACCTGTTGCGCTCGTCGTGGCCGCGCCTGCTCGAGCTCATCTACTGGCCGGCGGTGCAGGTGGTCATGTGGGGATTCCTCCAGCTCTCCATGGCCCGCATGCCCGGCGCGCTCGCCGCCACGGCAAGCACGTTCCTCGCCGCCGTCATGCTGTGGGACGTCCTGTTCCGCGGCCAGCTCGGCTTCTCCATGTCGTTCTTGGAAGAAATGTGGGCGCGCAACCTCGCCAATCTGATGATCAGCCCGCTCAGGCCCGTCGAGTTCGTCATCGGGCTCATCGTCATGAGCATGGTGCGGCTCGCCATCGGCCTCGTGCCGGTGTCGATCCTCGCCATCGTCTTCTTCGGATTCAATCTGTGGGGATTGGGACTAGCGCTCGTCGCCTTTTTCGCCAACCTCCTGTTCACGAGCTGGGCCGTGGGCCTGTTGTGCTCGGGGCTGGTGCTGCGCCACGGCCTCGGCGCCGAGGGACTAACATGGAGCCTCATGTTCCTCTTCCTGCCGCTTACGTGTGTCTACTACCCGGTGGAGACGCTTCCAGCGTGGTTGCAGCTGGTCGCCTGGGCGCTGCCGCCCACCGCGGTGTTCGAAGGCATGCGCGCGCTCGTCATCGATCACGTGTTCCGCGCCGATCTGATGCTGTGGGCGCTGGCGCTGAACGTGGTCGGACTGGCCATCGCGACGGTGGCCTTTTTGTCGCTGCTCGGTGCGGCGCGGCGGGCGGGCTCGCTCATCAGCGTCGGTGAATGATTTGTGACGGAGCCGGACTACCGACAGCCCATTGACCTTCCTATATAAAGCCTTGCATATTGCGCTGCAGCAAGGGCTGGTGATTCATGGCCATAGGCGAGTTCGGCGACGCCCCGGTCCTTCCCGGCGGCACTCCGGTCGTCACTACGCCGCTCTACTGGCTCTACGAGTGGGGCCACGCCGCTCTCAATCCTTCGCGCGCGTTCGCCGACATGGCGCGGCTCTATTTCAAGAACCCGCTCAATCCGCTCGCGCACACCGCCTTCGGTAAGACGATGGCGGCCACGGCCGAGCTCTACGAGCGCTCGACGCGGCGCTACGCCAAGCCGGAATGGAAGATCGAAACGGCGCTGGTCGGCGGCGAGCGGGTGCCGGTGCGCATCACCAGCGTGTGGGAGCGGCCGTTCTGCCGGCTCCTGCATTTCGAGCGGGTGTTCGACCACCCGCTGCGCCATCCGCAGCCGAAGGTGCTGATCGTGGCGCCCATGTCCGGCCATTACGCGACGCTGTTGCGCGGCACCGTCGAGGCGTTCCTGCCCAAGCACGACGTCTACATCACCGACTGGGTCGACGCGCGCATGGTGCAGGTGGCCGACGGCCGCTTCGATCTCGACGACTACATCGACTACGTCATCGGCATGTTCCAACTCCTGCGCGGCGACTGTCACGTGGTCGCCGTGTGCCAGCCTTCGGTTCCGGTGCTGGCGGCGGTGGCGCGCATGGAAGCGACGGACGACCCCTACGTGCCCTACACCATGACGCTGATGGGCGGGCCGATCGATCCGCGCTCCAATCCCACGGCGGTGAACCGGCTCGCGGTCGAGCGCGGCATCGACTGGTTCCGCACCCACGTCATCGCCAAGGTCCCCTTCCCGCACCCGGGATTCATGCGCGACGTCTATCCCGGCTTCCTGCAGCTCTCCGGCTTCGTCAGCATGAATCTCGATCGCCACATGGACGCTCACAAGGAGCTGTTCCACAACCTCGTGCAGGGCGACGGCGATTCAGCGAAGAAGCACCAGGAGTTCTACGACGAGTACCTGGCGGTGATGGACCTTACCGCCGAGTTCTATCTGCAGACGGTCGACACCGTGTTCGTCAAGCACGCACTGCCCAAAGGCGAGATGACCCACCGCGGCCGGCGCGTCGATCCCGCCGCCATCCGCCGGGTGGCGCTCCTCACCATCGAAGGCGAGAAGGACGACATCTCCGGCGTCGGCCAGACGGAGGCCGCGCATCGCCTGTGCGTCAACATTCCGGACGACCGCCGGGCGCACTATCTCCAGCTCGGCGTCGGCCACTACGGCGTGTTCAACGGCTCGCGCTTCCGCTCCGAGGTCGCGCCGCGCATAGCCGACTTCATGCTGACCCACAACCGCCGCTTCAACCCGGACGCGGCGCCGCGCGTCGTCGCCGCGGAATAACCAAAGCTTGCCTGAAGCGCCATTTTGGAATTGCCTTGGTCAAAGGCGATTCGAACCGGCATGCGCATCCCCTTCTTCTCTCGCCCCAAGCCGAAATCCGAGCGACTGATCGTCGCTTCCGGCGACGGCGCCCACGAGATCGAGGTGCGCCGGCATCCGGCCGCGCGCCGCTATAGCCTGCGCGTGCGCGAGACGAGCCGCGACGTGGTGCTCACCATGCCGACGCGCGGATCGGTGCGCCAGGCGCGCGCCTTCGCCGAGCGCAACGCCGCCTGGATCGCGGCGCGGCTAAAGCGGTTGCCGCCGGTCATCCCCTTCGCCGACGGCAGCACGATTCCGCTGCGCGGCGTCCCTCACCGGATCGTCCACCGGCCGAACGCCCGCGGCTCGGTGTGGTGCGAAACCGGCGCAGACGATACGGCGCTCCTGTGCGTGGCCGGTCACGCGCCGCACATCGCTCGGCGGATCGGCGATTTCCTCAAGCGCGAGGCGCGGCGCGAGCTCGCCGCCGCCTGCCGCCGCTACGCGGCGGCGCTCGGCGTCAGCCTTGTGACGGTGAGCGTGCGCGACACGCGGAGCCGCTGGGGCTCCTGCTCGGCCGCCGGCATGCTTTCCTTCTCCTGGCGCCTCGTGCTCGCGCCCGGCTACGTGCTCGATTACCTCGCCGCCCACGAGGTGGCGCATTGCGTCGAGCTCAATCATTCGCATCGCTTCTGGCGCCTGGTCGACCGGCTTACACCGGAGAGACGACGCGCCGAGGCGTGGCTGCGCTTCCACGGCAACGAGCTGCACCACTTCGGTCCGCGGCGAAGCTCAGCGGCGGCCGAACAGCTTGTCGAGGAGCCAGTTGTCGAGAAGGCCCCGGCCTGAGGAGACGGGTTGCGCCTCCGGGCGCTCATCGACGCGCCCCTGGGGCCGGATCACCGGCAGCGAGGCGGCGGCATAATTTCCGCCGGGCAGCGCCACCATGGGCACGCCCGTGTGTGCCGTGCGCATGAACTTGCTCCAGATGTCTACCGGCAGGTTGGAGCCCGACGCGCGCTTGCTCGGCGAGTTGTCGTCGTTGCCGAGCCACACGCCGGCGACGAGGCGGCCGGTGTAGCCGACGAACCAGGCGTCGCGGAAATCTTGGCTGGTGCCGGTCTTGCCCGCCGCCTGCCAGCCCGGGAGCGCGGCGCGCCGCGCGGTGCCGGTGAGAAGCGTCTCCTCGAGCATGCGGTTCATCATCGCCACGTGCTCCGGTGCCGCGACGCGGCCGGGGCCGGAGACGGCGCGGGCGTAGAGGAATTTTCCGTTCTGCCCGCGCACGCGCTCGATCACGTGCGGGATCACGCCGATGCCGCCGTTGGCGAACGGCGCATAGGCGGAGACTAGCTCGAGCACGGTCACCTCCGAGGTGCCGAGCGCAATCGAGGCGTTGGCCTCGAGCTTCGACGCGATGCCCATGCGCCGCGCAGTGGCGGCGACGTTGCGCGGGCCGACCTCCAGCCCGACGCGCACCGCGACGGTGTTGAGCGAGTTGGAAAGTGCCGTCGTCAGCGTCACCGGCCCCTGGTACTCGTGGGAGAAGTTTTCCGGCCGCCAGCCGCGCACGTCGATGGGCGCGTCGTCGCGCACGCTGTCGGGCGTCAGCCCCTGCTCGAGCGCGGTGAGATAGACGAATGGCTTGAACGCCGAGCCCGGCTGGCGGCGCGCCGCCACCGCGCGGTTGAACTGGCTGTCGGCATAGGCGCGGCCGCCGACCAGCGCCCGCACCGCGCCGTTCGGGTCCATGGCGACGATCGCGCCCTGTGTCACCCCGAAGCGCTCGCCGCGCGCGGCAAGCTCTTCCGTCAACGCTTTTTCCGCCGCCGCCTGCAGCGCCGGATCGATGGTGGTCTGCACCGTGACGTCGGCTTCGAGCGGGCCCACATAATCGTCGAGCGAATCCATCACCCAGTCGGCGACGTAGCCGATGGAGCCCGGGCCAGAGTTCTGCACCACCGCCGCCGGGCGCAGCCGCGCCGTGCGCGCCATGGCCTCGGTGACGAACTTGCCGTCGACCATGGCGCCGAGCACGAGCTCGGCGCGCTCGCGCGCCAGCGCCGGGTTGCGCGTGGGCGCGAGGCGCGACGGCGCCTTCACGAGGCCGGCGAGCATGGTGGCTTCCGCGAGCGTGACCGCGCGCGCCGACTTGCCGAAATAACGTTGCGCCGCCGCCTCGACACCGTAGGCGCCGGAGCCGAAGTAGACACGGTTGAGGTAGAGCTCGAGAATCTGGTCCTTGGAATAGGTGCGCTCGAGCCACAGCGCCAGCACCAGCTCATCGAGCTTGCGAGCGAAGGTGCGCTCCTCCGACAGAAAAAGATTCTTGGCGAGCTGCTGGGTGAGTGTCGAGGCGCCCTCGCGCACGCCGCGCGAGGTCAGGTTCACGTAGACGGCGCGCAGGACGCCGATCGGATCGAGGCCGAAGTGGCGATAGAAGCGCCGGTCCTCGATGGCGATGAACGCCTGCGGCAGATACGGCGGTAATGCCTTGAGCGGCAGCGCGATGCCGCCCATGTCGCCGCGGGTGGCGATCATCTTGCCGTCGAGCCCGAGGATGGTGACGGTCGGCGGCCGCTTCGGCACGACGAGCGTGTCAAGCGGTGGCAAGCGCGCCGTTTGCCATACGGCGAGCGCGCCGACGGCGAGCGCCGCCCACACACCGAGCACGGCGCTCCAATATATAAGCGTGCCGAGCAGCCCACGGCGTCGGCGCGGCTTCTTGCGCCGGGGACGGCGGGGCGCCGGCGCCTGGCGTTGCGGCGCAGGCGCCGTGGGCCCGCCGACAACGCGGTCGCGCACGTCGGGTCGAAGCTCGAAGAACGAGCCCGCTGCTCCGCGCCTTGCCCGCGCCATCTACGATCCTCACGCGCCCCACGCCGGCGGCGCGAGGTTAAGGAGACCTAAATGCGTCGATTTAAGGTGGGGTTAAGCGCGTGCCGTGGCGCGTTTGGCGGTGTCGCGCTCTTGGGCGCCGAACACGCCGAGCAGCGCCCGGCGGATCGCGGCCTGGCGCGGCGCCGAGACGATCTTGGCGCCGGTCAAATCGGTCACATAGAAGACGTCGACGGCGCGCTCGCCGAAGGTCGCCACGTGCGCCGAGGCGATGTTGAGGTTGAGGCGCGAGATGGTGGTGGTGAGGTCGTAGAGCAGGCCGGGCCGATCGAGTCCCGACACCTCGATCACCGTGTGGCGGTCTGACCAGACGTTGTTGACGTTGACCTCGGGCTCGACCGAGAAAGTGCCGGGCCGCGACTTGGGCACGCGGCGGGCGATCACGTCGGGCAGCCGCGTCCGGCCCTGCAGCGCCTGCTCAATGCCCTCGGCGATGCGGCCGGCTCTCCGGCTCTCGTCCTCGTCGCGGTCAAACTCGCGCGAGATGGAGATGTTGTCGAGCGCCAAGCCGTCGGTCGTGGTGAAGATCTGCGCGTCGACGATGTTGCCGCCGGCGGCGGCGCAGGCGCCGGCGATCATAGCCAACAGGCGCGGATGATCGGGCGCCAGAATCGTGAGCTCGGTGACGCCGCGCGTCGCATCCATGCGCACGGAGGTGGCGAGCGTCTTCTTCTGCTGCTCGGCCTCGTCGAGGAAGCGGGCGTGGGCGACCTTGCGCTCTAGATCCACCTTCAGCCAGTAGGCCGGATAGTGGCGGCTGATGTAACGGTTGATCTTTTCCGGTGGCCAGTCCTTGAGCGCGGCGCGGAATTCCTCCTGCGCCATGAGCACGCGCTTGGTGCGGTTGACCTCGGAGAAACCGCCGGTGAGCACGGGCTCCGTTTCGTAATAGAGGCTGCGCAGCAACTGCGCCTTCCAGCCGTTCCACACGCCGGGACCGACGGCGCGGATGTCGGCGGTGGTGAGGATGAGCAGCATCTTCATCCGCTCGAGGCTCTGCACCACGGCGGCGAAATCCTCAATGGTCTTGCGGTCGGCGAGATCACGCGACTGCGCCGTGGTCGACATGACGAGGTGCTTCTCCACCAACCACGCCACCGTGTCGGTCTCCGCCGGGGTGAGGCCGATGCGCGGACCGAAACGGCGGGCGATGCGGGCGCCGGCGATGGAGTGATCCTCGGGTCGGCCCTTGGCAATGTCGTGAAGAAAGAGGGCAATGTAGAGAAGATCGCGGTTCTTAATGCCGGCCATCAGCTCGTTGGCGAGGCCGTACTCGGGATTCTTGACGCGCTCGATTTCGGTAAGCGCGCCGATGCAGCGGATCAGATGCTCGTCGACGGTGTAGTGGTGATAGAGGTTGAACTGCATCATGGCCACGACGCGGCCAAACTCGGGAACGAAATGCCCAAGCACGCCCGCCTCGTTCATCCGCCGCAGCACCAGCTCCGGCGCCCGGCGCGAGGCGAGAATCTCGCGAAATAGCCGGTTCGCTTCGGGATTGGCGCGCAAATCCTTGTCGATGCGATCGAGCGAGCGGCGCGCCAGCCGCAGCGCGTCGGGATGGAACTCCAGATCCTGGCGGTCGGCGATGTGGAAGAGGCGGATGAGGTTCACCGGATCGCGGTCGAACACCTTCTCGTCGGCGACGTTGAGTCGGTCGTTCTCGATGACGAAGCCGGGGTGCTCCTTGACCGGGCGCGCCGCGCGCCGCGTCAGCCGGGCGAACATCCGCGTCAGCCGCGGCACCGGCGTGCCGTGACTCTCCTCGAGCTCAGCGCAGACGATGCCGGTGAGGTCGCCTACGTCCTTGGCCACCAGGAAATAGTGCTTCATGAAGCGCTCGACGTCCTTTAGGCCCGGGTGCTCCACGTAGCCTAGGCGCACCGCCATGTCGCGCTGCACCTCGAACGACAGCCGCTCCTCGGCGCGGCCGGCGAGGAAATGCAGATGGCAGCGCACCGCCCAGAGGAAATCCTCGCAGCGGCGGAACAGCGCGAACTCCGCCTTGGTGAACACGCCCTTGTCGACGAGCTCGGCCGCCTCGCGCACGCGGTAGACGTATTTGGCGATCCAGAACAACGTGTGCAGATCGCGCAGGCCGCCCTTGCCGTCCTTGACGTTGGGCTCGACCAAGTAGCGCGACTCGCCGGCGCGGCGGTGGCGTTCGCTGCGCTCGGCGAGCTTGGCGGCGACGAACTCGGCAGCGGTTCCCTGCACCACATCGCGATCGAAGCGGGCATTGAGCTCCTCGAATAGCTCGGTATCGCCGGCGACGTGGCGGGCCTCGAGCAGCGTCGTGCGGATCGTCATGTCGGCGCGCGCCTGGCGGATGCACTCGTCCACCGAGCGCGTGGCGTGGCCGACCTTCAGCCCCATGTCCCAGAGCGCGTAGAGGATGGCTTCGGCGACACTCTCGCCCCAGGCGGTCTGCTTGTAGGGCAGCAGAAAAACCAGATCGATGTCGGAGCCAGGCGCCAGCATGCCGCGGCCGTAGCCACCGACCGCGACCACGCTCATGCGCTCGCTCGAGGAGGGATTGTCGGAGCGGTAGAGCGAGCCCGCGATTACCTCGAAGGCGAGCACAATGATCGCGTCCATCAGTTGCGACAGCCGCTCGGCAGCGGCGCGGCCCTTGCCGCCGGCCAGCAGGAATTCCTCGGTAGCGCGTCGGCCGTCCTCAGAGACGCGCTTCAGGCGCTGGGTGAGCGCCGAGCGCAGTCCGCTCTCGTTGCCGCGGAACTCGGCCGCCAGCGCCGCGAGTTCTTGGCGCAGCGCAGCGACGTCGGGAAGCGCCCCGAAATCCGATTGCGTCAGACGGGAACGGGAACGTTGCATTTGGAGGCCTGACCCGGAACTTGAGCGACGCAGCAGGGTGCCACCGCCGCGGCGCGAAGCCAACAAGGCCTTTGAATAGGCTAATGATTTATATCACGGTTATTATTCGTGAGATAAAGTGTATTGACAAATATTTTCTGGATAATGGATAACTCAGTCAGCCAGTTTTCTTCCCTCGCGCGGTGATCGCGCCCTCGATCAGTCAGGAGAACGTCCATGCTGTCACGCCGTCGCTTTGCTGCCGCCGCCGTCGGCGCCTTCACCCTCTCGCTCGCGCTTTCGGCGCACGCCGCCAACATCAGCGAGCTGCGTCTCGACTGGGCGACCTATAATCCGGTCTCCATCGTCATCCGCAACCACGGCCTACTCGAGAAGGAATTCGAGAAGGACGGCATCAAGGTGCGTTGGGTGCAGACACTCGGCTCCAACAAGGCGCTGGAGTTCTTGAACGCGGGCTCGATCGACCTCGGCTCCACCGCCGGCGCCGCCGCCCTCATCGCCCGCATCAACGGCAACCCGATCAAGTCGATTTACGTCTACTCGCGCCCGGAGTGGACGGCGCTCGTCACCCGCCCGAACACCAACATCAAGAGCGTCGCCGATCTCAAGGGCAAGTCGGTGGCGGTCACCCGCGGCACGGATCCGCACATCTTCCTCGTGCGCGCGCTCGCCGACGCTGGACTCACCGACAAGGACGTGAAGTTCGTGCTCTTACAGCATCCGGACGGCCGCCTGGCGCTGACCCGCGGCGACGTGGACGCCTGGGCTGGGCTCGATCCGATGATGGCGGCGGCCGAGATTGACGACGGCGCGGTGCTGTTCTTCCGCAAGCCCGAGGCCAACACGTGGGGCGTGCTCAACGTGCGCGAGGAATTCGCCAAGGCCAATCCAGAAATCGTCGTGCGCGTGCTTAAGGTCTACGAGCAGGCGCGGCGGTGGGCGCTCGCCAATCCCAAGGAAGTGACCAAGCTCTTGGCGGAAGCGGCCAAGATCCCGGAGAAGATCGCCGACAAGCAGCTCACCGAGCGCACCGAGTTGACGCACAGCGCCATCGGCAAGGCGCAGGTGGACTCGATTTATGCCGCCGGCGTCGCCTTGCAGCAGGCGGGCGTACTGCCGGCCAGCGTGGACGTGCGCAAGGCCGTCGACGAGTTGATCGATCCGCGCTTCAACGCGTCCCTGTCCAACTGAGGGAGTATTTAAACGGCGGCCATGACTATCCTCGATCCGGCGAGTGCCGCCGGCGAACCGGCGTTCCGGCGACAGGCTGAGCGGGTGAACCACGGCGTGAGCCGCCGGCTCCTCTTCGGCCTGCTCGTGCCGGTCGTACTCGCCATCGTCTGGGAGGCAGCGGTCGGCGTCGGTCTCGCGTCGGGGCGGCTGATGCCGCCGCCGACGCGGCTCTTCCGCACGCTGTGGGATCTGGCCGTCACCGGCGAGCTCTTCCGTCACATGGGGGCGACCACTGCGCGCGTCGCCGTAGGCTTTGCGCTGGGCGTCGTGTCGGGAACGCTCATCGGCGCGCTCGCCGGCGCCTCGCGGTTGTCGCGCGAGCTTTTCGACCCGACGCTGCAGGGGCTGCGCGCAGTGCCGTCGATCGCGTGGGTGCCGCTCTTTATCCTCTGGTTCGGCATCTTCGAGACGTCGAAGATCATGCTGATCGCGGTCGGCTGCTTCTTCCCGGTCTATCTTGGCGTGCTCGGCGCGATCCTGTCGGTGGACCGCAAGATCGTGGAGGTGGGGCGGACCTTCCGCCTGTCGTGGATCGCGCTCGTGCGCCGTATCCTGCTGCCGGCGATCCTGCCGACCTACGTGGTGAGCTTACGCGCCGGCCTGGGGCTCGGCTGGATGTTCGTGGTCGCCGCCGAGTTCATGGGCGCGGCCGAAGGCCTCGGCTACCTGCTGGTGGACGGGCAACAGCTCGGCAAGCCCGACCAGATCCTCGCCACGATCCTCACCTTCGCCGTGCTCGGCAAGCTCACCGACGGCCTTCTCGCCGCCGCCGCCGCACCGTTCTTGACTTGGCAGGACGCGTTCGCCCCGCGGAACTGAGAATCCCATGCTCAATGTAGAGTTCGTCGACAAAGTCTACCCGAACGGCGCCCGCGCGCTCCGGGGCGTGAGCCTCGCGGTGGCGGCGGGCGAGATCGTCGCCGTGGTCGGCGGCTCCGGCTGCGGCAAGAGCACGCTTTTGCGCCTCATCGCCGGCCTCGATCGCGCCACGCAAGGCCGCATCGAACTCGATGGGGAATTCATCGTGGCGCCGCATCCGGCGGTGGGTCTAGTGTTCCAGGAGCCGCGGCTCCTTCCCTGGCTCACCGTCGCGCAGAACGTGGGCTTCGGTCTTGCCAACCGACCGCGCGCCGAGCGGCAGCAACTCGTGACGGAAGTGCTGGAGCGCGTGGGACTCGCCGACTACGCCCGCTTGTGGCCGCGCGAGCTCTCGGGCGGACAGGCGCAACGGGTAGCGATCGCCCGCGCGCTCGCGCCACGGCCGAAGGTGCTCTTGCTCGACGAGCCGTTCTCGGCGCTCGACGCCTTCACGCGCGCGAGCCTGCAGGAGCACGTGCTCGATCTGTGGGCGGCGTTGCGCCCGACGCTCCTGCTCGTGACCCATGACGTGGAGGAAGCGGCGTTTCTTGCCGACCGGGTGCTGGTGATGCGCCCGCGGCCCGGACACTTCTCCGCGACGATCGAGCTCAGGCTGCCACGGCCGCGCGACCGCTACGGCGCTTCCGTGGAAGCGACGAAGCGGCGTATTCTCACCGCGCTCGATCGCTCGCTGCGGGCGGTCCCGGGCGGCGAGGAGCTGGCGCCGGCCGCCGCCATCTGAATTCGCGTAAGGAGAAAAATATGGATGCGACCGAGCTTCGCGCGCTGCAGGCGCCGCTAAAGGAGCGCTACAAGCAGGAGCCCGACGCCGCCGTGATCACGCTCAAGGCGCGCGGCGTGCTCGGCGAGGGACTCGCCTGCAAGGTCGAGACCGGCCGGGCGCTCGCCATCGCCGGCCTGCATCCAGCGACCGGCGGCTCGGGCCACGAGCTCTGCTCTGGCGACATGCTCCTCGAGGCGCTCGTCGCCTGCGCCGGGGTGACGCTGAAGTCGGTGGCCACCGCCTTCGGCATTCCGGTGCGCAGCGGCACGGTAGAGGCCGAGGGCGAGCTCGACTTCCGCGGCACGCTCGGCGTCGACCGCGAGGCGCCGGTCGGCTTCGAAAACATCCGGTTGACGTTCACGGTCGACGCCGACGCGACGCAGGAGCAGCTCGACAAGCTGCTCGCCGTCACCGAGCGCTACTGCGTGGTGCTGCAGACGCTGCGCAAGGGCATCAAGGCCGACGCCAAGCTCGTGCGCGGGCGCTGAATTAGTTTTTCTTGGCCAAGTTCTTGAGCCGGTAGAGCGCTTCCAGCGCCTCCTTCGGCGTGAGCGCGTCGGGCTCGATGGCCGCGATCGCCTCGGTGACGGGATCGGGCGCCTGCGCCTGGGGGCGGCTGGCCGTGAACAGCGGCAGGTCGCGCAGCGCCTTGCGCGCCGGCGCGCTGCGGTCGGCAGCTTCCAGCTCTGCGAGCACAATGCGCGCGCGGTCGATGACAGAGGCCGGTAGCCCGGCCAGCTGCGCCACCTGGATGCCGTAGGAGCGGTCGGCGACGCCGCGCGTCACCTCGTGCAGAAAAACCACCTCGCCCTGGAACTCCTTGACTCGCACCGTGGCGTTGACGAGGCGCTTGAGCTTGGCGGCGAGCGCCGTCAGCTCATGAAAGTGCGTTGCGAACAGCGCGCGGCAGCGGTTGACCTCGTGCAAATGCTCGAGGCTCGCCCAGGCGATCGACAGGCCATCGAAGGTGGCAGTGCCGCGGCCGATCTCATCGAGGATCACGAGCGAGCGCGGCGTCGCCTGGTGCAGGATCGCCGCGGTTTCCACCATCTCGACCATGAAGGTGGAGCGGCCGCGGGCGAGATCGTCGGCGGCACCGACGCGGGAGAACAACCGATCGACGACGCCGATTTTGGCGCGCCGCGCCGGCACGAAGGAGCCGGTCTGGGCGAGAATCGCGATCAGCGCGTTCTGCCGCAGGAACGTGGACTTGCCCGCCATGTTGGGGCCGGTGAGGAGCCAGATGCGGCCGGCGTTGTCGCTCTTCGGCGGCGACAGGTCGCAGTCGTTGGCGACGAAGGGGCCGCCGCTCCGGCGCAACGCCGCCTCAACCACCGGGTGGCGGCCGCCCTCGACGACGAAATCGAGCGACTTGTCGACCACGGGCCGCGTCCAGGCTTCCGCCGCGGCGAGGCTCGCCAGCGCCGCGGCGACGTCGATCCGCGCCAACGCCTGGGCCGCCGCCTCGAGCTTGCCGGCGGCGCCGACCACGATGCGCGTCAGGCGATCGAAGATGGCGAGCTCGATTTCGAGCGCGCGGTCGCCGGCGCTGACGATCTTTGTTTCCAGATCGGCGAGCTCGGGGGAAGAAAAACGCATGGCGCCGGCCATCGTCTGGCGGTGGCTGAACACCTCGCGCCACGGATTGTTGAGTAACCGCTCGCCGTGCTGGGCCGGCACCTCGACGAAGTAGCCGATGACGTTGTTGTGGCGCACTTTCAGCGCACGCACGCCGGTTTCCTCGGCGTAGCGCGCCTGCAGCCCGGCGATCACCGTGCGCGCCTCGTCGCGCAGGCTACGCGCCTCGTCGAGGGCGCTGTCGTATCCCGCGCGCACGAAGCCGCCGTCGTGGCGGGCGAGCGGCAGCTCGTCGCCGAGCGCGTCGGCGAGCTCGTCGTGAATTGAGGCGCCGATGGCGTTCAGCGATTTCACCGCATCCGCGAGCTCGGCCGGCAGCTTGCCGGCGAGCGACTTCGCGATCACGGCGGCGGCTGCGAGCCCATCGCGGATGGCGGCGAGGTCGCGCGGGCCGCCGCGGCCGAGCGAGAGGCGCGCCAGCGAACGCGCCAAGTCGGGCGCCGCAGCGAGTGCGGCGCGCAGCGTGTCGCGGGTACGCGCCTCGCCGATCAGATGCTCCAACGCGTCGAGCCGCTCAGTGATCGTCTTGGGCTCGACGAGGGGGCTTGCGAGCCGCCGCGCCAAGAGCCTCGCACCGGCCGCGGTCACGGTGCGGTCGATCGCCGACAGGAGACTGCCCTGGCTTTCGCCGGCGAGCGTGCGCACGAGCTCGAGGTTCGTCCGGGTCGCGGCGTCGATCAGAAGAACGGTACTCGACAATTCGCGGAGTGGCGGCGACAGCGCCGGCCGCTGGCCGAGCTGGGTGCGCTCCACGTAACCGACCGCGGCCGCAGCGGCCGTAAGCTCGAGGCGGGTGAACGACCCGTAGGCGTCGGTGGTCGCCACCTGAAAAAACGTCGAGAGACGCCGCTCGGCGGTGGCCCCGTCGAACAGATCCTTGGTCACCGCCGTGACGCCGGCTAGCTCATCCCACAGCGGACGCAACGCGGGATCGTCGTGCAGGCTCTCGGCCAACACGACCTCGCCGGGCTCGACGCGGGCGATCTCGGCGGCCAGCCGCGCCCGCTCCATCTCGGCGACGTGGAATTCGCCCGTCGAGATATCGAGCCAGGCGAGCGCGAAGACGGCGTCGCCGTCGCTCTCTGTCCGCGCCTGGGCGATCGCCATCAGCCAGTTGTTGCGCCGGGCGTCGAGCAACGCGTCCTCGGTGAGCGTGCCGCGGGTGACGAGGCGCACCACGTCGCGGCGCACCACCGCCTTCGACCCGCGCTTCCGCGCCTCGGCCGGATCCTCGAGCTGCTCGCACACCGCGACACGATGGCCTGCCGAAATCAACCGGTGCAGGTATTCGCTCGCCCGATGCACCGGCACGCCGCACATGGGGATGTCGGCGCCGAGATGCTTACCGCGCTTGGTCAACACGATGCCGAGCGTGCGCGAGGCGGCTTCGGCGTCCTCGAAGAACAGCTCGTAGAAGTCGCCCATCCGGTAGAACAGCAGACAGTCCGGATTTGCTGCCTTGATCTCGATATACTGCTCCATCACCGGCGTTACGCGGCCGACGTCCTCAGCCACCGGTTGCGGCGCCTCTTTCTTGGGCTCCCCGTGCATCGGCGGACGCTAGCAGAAGCCGCCGCCGCTTTCATGCCGGGCGCCGCGGCGCTTAAGTCCTTGAGCGGAGTGGGGTTACTCCGCTAACGTCGGTTTTTCGGGATGCGTCAGTAGCGTAAGGGGAATCGTGCATGAACATCGAGCCGAAGAAACGCCGGGCGCGGCCGACGTTCACCGACCAGGAGGCGCTGCAGTTCCACGCCCAAGGCCGGCCGGGCAAGCTCGAGGTGGTCGCCACCAAGCCGATGGCGACCCAGCGCGACCTTTCGCTCGCCTATTCGCCGGGCGTCGCCGTTCCGGTGCTCGCCATCGCCGAGGATCCGGGCCGCGCCTTCGACTACACCGTCAAAGGCAATCTCGTCGGCGTCATCACCAACGGCACCGCCATCCTCGGCCTCGGCAACCTCGGCGCGCTCGCCTCCAAGCCGGTGATGGAAGGCAAGGCGGTGCTGTTCAAGCGCTTCGCCGATATCGACGCCTTCGATCTCGAGGTCAACACCGAGGATCCGGACGAGTTCGTCAACGCCGTGCGCTTCCTCGGCGCCACCTTCGGCGGCATCAACCTCGAGGACATCAAGGCGCCGGAGTGCTTCATCATCGAGCAGCGGCTGCGCGAGCTCCTCGATATCCCGGTGTTCCACGACGATCAGCACGGCACCGCGATCATCGCCGCTGCCGGAATTATCAACGCGCTCGACCTCACCGGCCGCGATCTGCGCACCACCAAGATCGTGGTGAACGGCGCCGGTGCCTCCGGCATCGCCTGCATCGAGCTGCTCAAGGCGCTCGGCCTGCGCCCCGATAACGTGATCCTGGCCGACACCAAGGGCGTGGTTTATCGCGGCCGCAAGGAAGGCATGAACCAGTGGAAGTCGGCGCACGCCGTCGAGACGAAGGCGCGCACGCTGGCCGAGGCGGTAAAGGGCGCCGACATTCTCTTCGGCCTCTCCGCCAAGGGCGCCTTCACCGTCGAAATGATCCAATCGATGGCGCCGAAACCGATCATCTTCGCCATGGCCAATCCCGATCCGGAGATCACGCCGGAGGAAGTCCTTTCGGTGCGCGACGACGCCATCATGGCCACCGGCCGCTCGGACTATCCGAACCAGATCAACAACGTGCTCGGCTTCCCCTACATCTTCCGCGGCGCGCTCGACGTGCGCGCCACCACCATCAACATGGAAATGAAGATCGCGGCGGCGAAGGCGCTGGCCGAGCTCGCCCGCCAAGACGTGCCGGACGAGGTATCGGCGGCCTACGGTGCGCGGCCGAAGTACGGCCCGGACTACATTATTCCTGTGCCGTTCGACCCGCGGCTCATCAGCTTCGTGCCGCCGGCGGTGGCGAAGGCCGCGATGGACTCCGGCGTGGCGCGCAAGCCCATCGTCGACATGGTGGCCTATACGCAGCAGCTGCGCACCCGGCGCGACCCGGTGGCGGGCGTGCTGGCGCGGGTGTTCGAGCGCCTGCGGCGGCAGCCCAAGCGCGTGGTGTTCGCCGAGGGTGAGGAAGAGCAGGTCATTCGCGCCGGCGCCAGCTTCGTGCAGCAGGGGCTCGGCACCGCGATCCTGGTCGGACGCGAGGACCGCGTCGCCAACGCCGCCGCGGCGCTCGGCATCGATCTCAGCGAGGGCATCGAGATCCACAACGCGGCGCTGTCGAAGCGCAATCTCGACTACGCCAACTATCTCTACGAGCGGCTACAGCGGCACGGCTATCTGTTCCGCGATTGCCAGCGGCTGGTGAACAACGACCGCAACCATTTCGCCGCCTGCATGGTGGCGCTGGGCGACGCCGACGCCATGGTGTCCGGCGTGACGCGCAACTATTCCGTCGTCTTGGAGGACGTTCGCCGCGTGATCGATCCGAAGCCCGGGCATCGGGTGATCGGCGCCTCGCTGGTGCTGGCGCGCGGGCGCACGGTGGTGGTCGCCGACACGGCGGTGACGGAGATGCCGAACGCGCAGGAGCTTGCCGAGATCGCCATCGAGGCCGCCGGCGTCGCCCGGCGGCTCGGCTACGAGCCGCGCGTCGCCATGCTCGCCTTCTCCACCTTCGGCCACCCGCCGGGCGAGCGCTCTCAGCGGGTGCAGGAAGCGGTGCGCCTGTTGCACGAGCGCCGCGTCGACTTCGAGGTGGACGGCGAGATGGCCGCCGACGTGGCGCTCAATCGCGAGCTCGCCGCCGCCTATCCGTTCAATCGGCTGACGGGAGCAGCGAATGTTTTGATCATGCCGGCGTTCCACTCCGCCTCGATCTCGACCAAGCTCCTGCAGGAGCTCGGCGGCGCCACGGTGATCGGGCCGCTGCTCGTCGGCCTCGACAAGCCGGTGCAGATCGTGCCGCTCGGCGCGAAAGATTCCGACCTCATCAATATGGCGGCGCTCGCCGCCTACAACGTCTCGGGCTGAGTTAGAGCTTGAGCCCGTTCTCGCGAGCGAGATCGGCGAGCTTGCGCTCCGGCCGCGCACCGATGTGGGAGATCACCTCGGCGGCGGCGAGCGCGCCGAGGCGAAGAGAATCCGCGTGCGGGAGCTTGCGGGCGAAGCCGTAGAGAAAGCCCGCCGCGAACAGATCGCCGGCGCCGGTGGTGTCCACCACGCGGTCGACGGGAAACGCCGGCACCGCCTCGCTGCCATTTTTGCTTACCACCATCGCGCCCTTCTCGCTGCGGGTCACCACCGCGAGCTTGGCATCCTCGCGCAAAGCGGCGACGGCGGTATCGAAGTCGGCGGTCTGATAGAGGCTGTGCAGCTCCGTCTCGTTCGCGAACAGGAGGTCGACCGTTCCCTCGCGGACCAGCGCGCGGAACTCGTCGCGCCAGCGGTCGACGCAAAAGGCATCGGACAAGGTAAGCGCCACCGTGCGTTTGGCGGAGTGCGCAAGCCTGGCGGCGCGGCGGAACGCCTCCTTGGCGTTCTGCGGATCCCACAGATAGCCCTCGAGATAGGTGATCGCCGCGGCGGCGATTTCGCTTTCCGCCACATCTTCGGGTGCGAGGTGCTGGGCGGCGCCGAGATAGGTGTTCATGGTACGCTCGCCGTCGGGTGTCACCAGGATGTAGGAGCGCGCCGTCGACGGCCCGCTCGCCGCCGCCGGCGTGCGGAAATCCACCCCGGCACCGCGGATATTGCGGGCGAAAGCCTCGCCCAGTTCATCGTCCCTGACCTTGCCGACGAAGGCGGCGCGGCCGCCGAGGGAGGCGACGCCCACCGCGGTGTTCGCCGCCGAGCCACCGGAGATCTCCACCGTCGAGCCCATGGCATCGTGAATGACCTTGGCGCGGGCCTCGTCGATCAGCGCCATCGAGCCCTTGGCCATGCGGTGAGCCACGAGGAAATCGTCCTCGGCGCGGGCGAGCACGTCGACGATAGCGTTGCCGATGGCGATGACGTCGTAGGCCAACAAATCCCCCACGTGGACGCGTGGCCCTAGCAAACGCGCGCGGGCGCGGCAATGTTGCGTGCCCGCCCCTTGCTTCGCGTCGCTTCGGCGTGGCATGACGCGGCGCTTCCACGGAGGGCGGCATGGCGGCGTTCCCGCAACGCGTATTCTCCGGCGTGCAGCCCACCGGCAACCTGCACCTCGGCAACTACCTCGGCGCAATCAAGCGGTTCGTCGAGCTGCAGAACAAGTACGACTGCATCTATTGCGTCGTCGACCTGCACGCCATCACCGTGTGGCAGGAGCCCGATGAGCTCGCCCGCAATACCCGTGAGGTGACCGCCGCCTTCATTGCCGCTGGCGTCGATCCGAGGCGCCACATCGTGTTTAACCAGAGCCAGGTGTCGGCGCATCCGGAGCTCGCTTGGATTTTCTCCTGCGTCGCCCGCGTCGGTTGGCTCAACCGTATGACCCAGTTCAAGGAGAAGGCGGGCAAGGACCGGGAGAACGCCTCGGTCGGTCTCTACACCTATCCAGTGCTGATGGCCGCCGACATTCTCGCCTACCGCGCCACGCACGTGCCGGTGGGTGAGGACCAGAAGCAGCACCTCGAGCTCTGCCGCGATATCGCGCAGAAGTTCAACAACGACTTCGGCCCGCGCATCGCCGCGCTCGGCCACGGCGACGGATTCTTTCCGCTCACCGAGCCCTTGATCTCGGGCCCGGCGACGCGGGTGATGTCGCTGCGCGACGGCACCAAGAAGATGTCGAAGTCCGATGCCTCGGATTATTCGCGTATCAACCTCACCGACAACGCCGACGACATCGCGCAAAAGGTGCGCAAGGCGCGCACCGACCCGGAGCCCCTGCCCTCTGAAGAGAAAGGCCTCGAAACGCGCCCCGAGGCCGAGAATCTCGTCGGCATCTACGCTGCGCTTGCCGACACAACACCCGCCCAGGTGCTCAAGGAGTTCGGCGGCGCGCAATTCTCGCGCTTCAAGGAGGCGCTGACGGAGCTCGCCGTCGCCAAGCTCGGCTCCATCGGCGCCGAGATGAAGCGGCTCGTGGCCGACACCGCGCATATCGACGCTGTGCTCAAGGACGGCAGTACGCGGGCCCGCACGCTTGCCGCCGAGACCATGCGCGGGGTGCGGGATATCGTCGGATTCGTTCAAGGGTAAACTGCAGCCATGGCCCCCAGGCGCAAGCGAGAAGAATCCGGCCCGGAGCGCAAGTTCCTCGTGGTCATCGACGAGACGGCGGAATGCGACCGCGCCGTCTACTACGCCGCCCGCCGCGCAGCGCGCACCGCCGGCAAGCTCGTGATGCTCGCCGTGGTAGCGGTCGCCGAATCGAACCAGCAGTGGCTCGGCGTCGGCGAACTGATGCGCGCCGAGGGCCGCGAGGAGGCGGAAAAGCGTCTCGACCAATATGCGGCCCGCGCCCGCCACCTCGCCGGCATCGACCCGGAATGCGTGGTGCGCGAAGGGCAGAAAGCCGAGGAAATCCAGAAGCTCATCGAGGCCGACAAGGCGATCGCCGTGCTCGTGCTCGCCGCCGGCACCGGTAAGGAGGGACCAGGGCCCCTCGTCTCCTCGCTCGCCGGCGCCAGCGCCGGCCACTTTCCGATTCCGATCACGCTTGTGCCCGGGCACCTTTCCGACGCGCAGCTCGACGCCTTGTCCTGAAACGGCTCCCGTGGCCTTTCATAAGCCCTCCCAAAGCCCTAGATTGAGGGCGAGCCACGATATTTCGGGAATCCGCCCGACAAAGAGCCGCCGATGTTCATCCAGACCGAGACCACCCCCAATCCCGCCACGCTGAAGTTCCTCCCCGGCCGCACCGTGCTCGCCGAGGGCACGCTGGAGCTGCGCGATGCCGCGCAAGCCGGCAACTCACCGCTCGCCGTGCGCCTGTTCGGCGTGCCGGGCGTGAGCGGCGTGTTCTTCGGCCAGGACTTCATCACCGTGACCAAGGCCGGCGGCGAGTGGGGCCATCTCAAGCCCGCGATCCTCGGCGCCATCATGGAGCACTTCCTCTCCGGTGATCCGCTGTTGCTCGACGACACCGCAAAGAGCTCCGATGCCGCCGACGAGTTCTTCGAGGAGAAGGACGCCGGCACCGTCGCCACCATCAAGGAATTGATCGAGACGCGCGTGCGCCCGGCCGTCGCCAACGACGGCGGCGACATCACCTTCCGCGGCTTCCGCGAGGGTGTCGTCTACCTCAACATGAAGGGCTCGTGCGCCGGCTGCCCGTCGTCGACCATGACCTTGAAGAACGGCATCGAGAACCTTCTGCGCCACTTCGTGCCCGACGTGGTCGAGGTCCGCCCGGTCTGATCGCGCGGCCGAAGGCCATGCGCATCCTAGCCATCGATACCGCGCTCGACGCCTGCTCAGCGACGGTGTTCGACACCGAGCTCGACGTTCCGCTCGCCATCGAGTCCCACGAGATCGGCCGCGGCCACGCCGAGGCGCTGTTGCCCATCGTCGAGCGGGTGATGAACACCGCCGCCGTCGGCTTCGACACCATCGATCGCATTGTCGCCACCGTGGGGCCGGGCAGCTTCACCGGATTGCGCGTCGGCCTCGCCGCGGCGCGCGGCTTTGCGCTCGCCTGCAATAGGCCGGCCGTCGGGATCACCACACTCGCGGCGCTTGCCGCTCCCTACATCACCGAGAACGACGCGGTGCCGGTGGTGGCGGCGATCGACGCCCGCCACGGAAATCTCTACCTGCAAATGGTGGGCGCCGGCGGCCGCATGCTGGTGGCGCCGCGCGTGTCGAACCTGCGCGACGCGGTGCGCACCGTCGCGCTCGGGCCGGTGCGCATCGTCGGCAGTGCCGCCGCGATGCTCGCGGCGCACTGGCCGACGTCGCTGGTGCGGCCGCCGGTCCTGGTCGACCCGCGGCCGGCGCCAGACGTCACCTGGGTCGCCCGCCTTGGTGCGGCCGCCGATCCGGCCCGCGCTAAGCCGAAACCGCTTTACCTGCGCCAGCCCGACGCCCGGCCGCAGGCGGCGCAACTACCGCGGCGATGAACCTCCTCTCGCGCCTGTTCCGGCGCGCGGCACCGGCGCTCGTCGAAGCCCGGCCGCGCGACGCACAAGCGCTCGCCGTGATCCACGCGCGTTCCTTCCACCGCGGCTGGAGCGAGGCGGAGTTCGAGCGCCTGTTGGCGGAGCGCACCACGCTCGGTCACGTGGCGCGCGGCGATGGCGGCCGCGGCGCGGCGGTTGGCTTTATCCTCGCGCGCATCGTCCAGGATGAGGCGGAGATCCTTACCGTGGCGGTGCTGCCGGCGGAGCGCGGCGGCGGCCTTGCCCGCCGGCTCCTCGATACTCACCTCTCGCGCCTCGCCGCGCTCGGCGCCCGCGAGGTGTTCCTCGAGGTGGAGGAAGGCAACACTTCGGCGCTCCGGCTCTACCGCCGGGCGGGCTTCCGCCCGGTCGGCCGGCGCGACGACTACTACCGCAAGCCCGGCGAGAGCGCCGCGGCGCTGGTGCTCGGCCGCGCGCTGCGCTGAGACAATAGACTGGCTATCGGCCTGTTCGTAGAATGCGCCCCCGGACGAGGATGAGCGAAATTGAGCGCGTTGAAGCTGAATGCGATCGAGCAAGCCTGCGTCGCTCGCGGACTGCGCATGACCGAGCAGCGCCGCGTCATCGCCCGCGTGCTCGGCGAGGCGCACGATCACCCCGACGTCGAAGAACTATACCGGCGCTGCGCCAAGGTCGACGACAAAATTTCGATCTCGACCGTCTACCGCACCGTGCGGCTATTCGAGGACGCGGGCATCATCGAGAAGCACGACTTCCGCGCCGGCCGCGCCCGCTACGAGCCGGTGCCCGACACCCATCATGACCACCTGATCGACCTGCGCACGGGCAAGGTGATCGAGTTCCGCTCGGAGGAGATCGAGCGGCTGCAGGAGGAGATCGCCCGCCGGCTCGGCTTTCGGCTGGTCGACCACCGGCTCGAGCTCTACGCCGTGCCCAAGGACGACGAGGCGGGTTGATTGCTGCGCTCCGCTTTCATTCTGCTGGTGATGGCCGTCGTGGCGCTCTTCGCGGTGCCGCTGCAATGGTTGTCGCTGAAGCTCGGCCTGCCGCTGCGGCGGCTCGTGCCGATGTGGTTCCATCGCACGACGCTTACGCTCCTCGGCGTCAAGGTGACGATGCGCGGCGCGCCCGCCGCCGATCGCCCGCTCCTGTTCGTCGCCAACCACGCCTCCTGGCTCGACATCCCGGTGCTAAGCTCGATCACGCCGCTCGTGTTCGTGGCGAAAAGCGAGATCGCCGGCTGGCCACTGTTTGGATTGTTCGCCAAGCTGCAGGGATCGGTGTTCGTCGACCGCACGCGCCGACATGCGACGCCGGAGGTCAACCGCGAGATCGCGAGCAGGCTCGCGAGCGGCGATCCGGTGGTGCTGTTCGGCGAAGGCACGTCGAGCGACGGCAACCAAGTGCTGCCGTTCCGCTCGGCGCTCTTCGGCGCCATGCAGGAAGCGCTCGATGCCGGTGGCCGCGGCTACGTGCAGCCGGTGTCCGTCGCCTACACCCGCCTGCACGGGCTTCCCATGGGGCGCCAGCACCGGGCGGTGGCGGCCTGGTACGGCGACGCCGCGCTCCCGGCGCATTTCATGCGCGTCTTCCGCGAGGGCGCGATCGACGTGACGGTGAGCTTCGGCCCGGCGCACGCCATCGGCCCCGGAACCGATCGCAAGCAGCTGGCGCGCGTCACCGAGACGGCGGTGCGCCGCATGACAGTGGCGGCCCTCGCCGGCAAGCTTGAAATCGAGGCGCCACAAGGACTTGAGGGCGAAGGCGTTCCCTTCCCGGCCGAATCCCGCTAAGATGTGGGGTTCAAGCGAAACGCCGGGTGGTGACGCCCGCTCCTGCAACCGGCACGAGCGGTAGCCCCTGGCATGATGGGCGATGAGCGGACCGCGTAGGCTCTATATCAAGTCGTTCGGCTGCCAGATGAACGTCTACGACTCCAGTCGTATGGCGGACACGCTGGCGCCGGAGGGCTTCGCCGAGACCGCGCGCCCCGAGGACGCCGACCTTCTCATCCTCAACACCTGCCACATCCGCGAGAAGGCAGCGGAGAAGATCTTTTCCGAGCTCGGCCGGGTGCGCGCGCTGAAGGAAGCCGCCGCGCGCGAGGGCCGGCAGATGCTGGTGGTGGTGGCGGGCTGCGTCGCGCAAGCGGAAGGCGCCGAGATCGCGCGGCGTGCGAGCGTGGTCGACCTCATTGTCGGTCCGCAGAGCATTCACCGACTGCCGGCGCTGCTCAAGCAAGCGGGCCGCGGAAAGGCGGTCGTCGACACGGAATTCCCCGTCGAGGACAAGTTCGATCATCTCGCAGCCCCGAGCCGCACCGCGATCCACGCGCGCGGCGTCACCGCCTTCGTCACCGTGCAGGAAGGCTGCAATAAGTTCTGCACCTTCTGCGTCGTGCCCTATACGCGCGGCAGCGAAGTGTCGCGGCCGGTGGCGAAGATCGTCGCCGAGGTGGAGCGGCTCGCCGACGCGGGCGTGGCCGAGGTGACGCTCATCGGCCAGAACGTGAATGCGTACCATGGCACCGGGCCGGACGGCCGCGACTGGACGCTCGCACGTCTCATCGAGCGCGTAGCGACCGTGCCGGGCATCGCGCGCATCCGCTACACCACCAGCCACCCGCGCGACATGAGCGCCGACCTCATCGCCGCCCACCGCGACCTGCCGGCGCTGATGCCGTATCTGCATCTGCCCGTGCAATCCGGCGCCGACCCGGTGCTCGCCGCCATGAACCGGCGCCACGGCGCCGACGACTATTTCAAGATCATCGATGAAGTGCGCGCCGCGCGCCCGGACATTGCGCTGTCATCCGACTTCATCGTCGGCTTCCCCGGGGAGCGCGAGGAGGATTTCGCGGCGACGTTGGACCTCGTGCGCGCGGTCGGCTTCGCCCAGGCCTACTCCTTCAAATACAGCCCGCGGCCGGGCACACCGGCGGCCACGGCCGACGATCAGATAGAGGAGCCAGCCAAGGCGGAGCGGCTGCAGCGACTGCAAGCGCTCCTGGAAGCGCAGCAGCGGACGTTCAACCACGCCTGTCTCGGCCGCACCCTCGACATCCTATTCGAGAAGCCCGGAAGGCTCGCGGGCCAGCTGGTCGGCCGCTCGCCCTACCTGCAGCCGGTCAACGTGATCGCACCCGCTGCCCGAATCGGAACTATCGCGGCAGTGCGGATCGTCGAAGTCGGGCGGAACAGCCTGTTCGGCGAGCTTTTGGCACCTACATACAATCTCATGAATCAACCGACCGAACGCGCCGCGCCGGGAGGCCTCGAAAGCTTTGCGTAATCCCGCCCCGGATGACCGGCGCGCCGCCCCGTGGAACGAGCCTGGGGATGGACCGGCGCACGTGGTCGTCGCTTTCGACGACAACCGCCTCGCCATGAGCCTGTTCGGCCGCCACAGCGAGAACCTGGCGCTGGTCGAGCGGCGCCTCGGCGTGGTCGCCGAGCAGCGCGGCAATCATGTCACCATCGAGGGCCCGCGCGAGGCCTGCGAGCAGGCGCGCCGCGTGCTGGAAGCGCTCTACCAGCAGGTCCGCAACGGGCATGATCTCACCACCGGCGAGGTTGAGGGTGCGATCCGCCAGACGCTGGCGCAGCCGAGCTTCGCTGAGATCGAGCGCGGCCGGCCGGCCGGCAATTTCACCGAGCTGCGCCTGCGCAAGCGCCCGGTGCGCGCCCGCACCGCGCGGCAGGACAACTACCTGCGCGCGCTCAAGCAGAACACGCTGATCTTCGCCACCGGACCGGCGGGCACCGGCAAGACCTGGCTCGCCGTCGCCTACGCCGTTCATTTGTTCGAGCGGCGCGAGATCGACCGCATCATCATCTCGCGACCGGCGGTGGAAGCGGGCGAGCGTCTCGGCTTCCTGCCGGGCGATATGCGCGAGAAAGTCGATCCCTATCTGCGGCCGGTCTACGACGCTTTCTACGAGTTGATGGACCGCGCGCTGGTGGAGCGGGCGATGCAATCGGGAGAAATCGAGATCGCGCCGCTCGCCTTCATGCGCGGGCGCACGTTATCCAACGCCGCGGTCATCCTCGACGAGGCGCAGAACACGACCTCGGTGCAGATGAAGATGTTTCTGACGCGCCTCGGCGAGCATTCGCGCATGATCGTCACCGGCGATCCTTCGCAGGTCGATCTGCCGCCGGGGCAAACCTCGGGCCTCGCGGAGGCGGTGGAGCTCACCGCTGCCCTGAAGGACGTGGCGCACATCGCCTTTACCGCCAAGGATGTGGTGCGCCACGAGCTCGTGTCGCGCATCGTTTCGGCTTACGAAGAGCGCGATAAGGATAAGAAGGCGCGGCGCCCGCGGGAGCGGAAGCCATGACCGTCGCGGTCGAGATCGCCATCGAAGCGGGTGACTGGCAGAGGCTCCCCGACCCGGCCGACACGGCGCGGCGCGCCGCAACGGCAGCGCTCACCTGCGCGGGCCTCGATGAAGGCGAAGTCGGCATCGTCCTCACCGACGATGCCCACGTGCGCGAGCTCAATCGTAAATGGCGCGCCAAGGACGAGCCCACCAACGTGCTCTCCTTCCCCTCTCCGTTCGGCGCAAAGAACGAGCCCCGCCTCCTCGGCGACGTGGCGATTGCCTGCGAGACCGTGATGCGCGAGGCCGCGGCCGAGGGAAAGCCCGCCGACCATCACCTGGCACATCTCGTGGTGCATGGGGTGCTGCACCTTCTCGGCCACGATCACGCGAGCGATGGCGAGGCCGAGGCCATGGAGCGCCAGGAGCGTGCCGCGCTCGCGCAGGTCGGCGTGCCTGATCCGTACGGGGATGCCCGGGAACGCACGCCATGAACGCCCCCACGCCATCGCCGGCCACGACCGAGGCCAACCGGGAAGCGCCGGTGCCAAGCTGGCTCGACCGGCTGAAGGCGCTCTTCGGCCTGCGTCCGGCATCCCTGCGCACCGACCTCGCCGAGCAGCTCGCGGAAGAGGACACCGCCAAGGACGAGTTCTCTCCCACCGAGCGCACCATGCTGCGCAATATCCTCGGCCTGCGCGAGCGCCGCATCGGCGACCTCATGGTGCCGCGCGCCGACATCGTGGCGGTACAGAAGGACATCCCCATCGGGGAACTGCTGAAAGTATTCGCCAATGCAGAGCACTCGCGCCTCGTGGTTTACGACGACACCCTCGACGATCCGGTCGGCCTCGTTCACATCCGCGATCTTGTCGGCTACCTGGTCGAGCACTGGGCGGTGGATCCGGCGAAGAGCGCGCGGCGGCGAAAGCCGCTGCCGGCCGACCTCGATCCGCGCGCCGTCGACCTTTCCCAGCCGCTCTATTCCACCAACATCGTGCGCCGCATCCTGTTCGCGCCGCCGTCGATGCCGGCGGTAGACCTCTTGGTGAAGATGCAGACGACGCGCATCCACCTCGCTCTGGTCATCGACGAGTACGGCGGCACCGACGGTCTGGTTTCGATCGAGGATATCGTCGAGGAGATCGTCGGCGACATCGAGGACGAGCACGATGACGAGTCGGTGCATATCATCACGCTGGGCGACGGCAGCTACATCGCCGACGCGCGCGCCAGCCTCGACGAGGTGGCGAGCGCCATCTCGCCCGCGTTCGCCGCGAGCAAAGGCAACGGCGAGGTCGACACCTTGGGCGGCCTCCTGGTGACCCTCGCCGGGCGCGTTCCCGTGCGCGGCGAAATTCTCGAAGGGCCCGACAACCTCGAGATCGAGGTGCTCGACGCCGATCCGCGGCGGGTGAAGCGGCTGCGCATCTATCGCCGGCCGCAGGCGCCGCAGGCGGGAGCGCGCCGGCCACGCGCGGACGAAGAGCCGAGCGTGGCGCCGGCGCTGCCCGAGGTCCGCGCCGAGCCCGCACCTCCGTCCGCCCGGCCCGGCGAAGAAGCCGCATCCTGAACGCAATCGCATGATGCTCGCGGGCGTCGCCCATCGCGTGATGCTCGCCGCCGGCTGGCGCCGGCGAATGCTGGCGTTAGCCGCCGGCGCGCTGTCGGCGCTCGCCATGGCCCCGTTCGACGCCTGGCCGGTGCTGGCCGTGACACTGCCGATCCTGGTGTGGCTCCTCGACGGTGCCGGCTCCGGATCGGCCGGGCTGCGATCGGCATTCGCGGCGGGCTGGTGGTTCGGCTTCGGCTACTTCGTGGCCGGGCTCTACTGGATCGGCATGGCGGTGCTGGTGGAAGCCGACCGCTTCGCCTGGGCCTTGCCGCTTGCGGTGTTCGCGATCCCGGCGGGGCTCGCGCTTTTCACCGGCGCCGGTGCCGTGCTCGCCCGTCTGCTGTGGCGTCCCGGCGCCTCGCGCATCCTCGCCTTTGCCGCGGCGTTCACCGCCGCGGAATACGTGCGCGGCCACGCGCTCACCGGATTCCCGTGGAGCAGCTTCGGCTATGCGATCACGGCGGTGCCGGCGCTGGCCCAGACCGCCTCGCTCATCGGGCTGTGGGGGCTGACGCTGATCACGCTTGCGGCGTTCGCCACGCCGGCCGTGCTCGCCGACGACCGCGACACCTCGCCGCGTGCCTGGCTGCCGATGGCGCTCGCCGCCGCGGTGCTGATCGCGCTCGCTGGCTACGGCGGCTGGCGGTTCGCCACCACCGAGGTCGCCATGGTCGAAGGGGTGAAGCTGCGCATCATGCAGCCGAACGTGCCGCAGGACGAGAAATTCCGTCCCGCCGCCAAGCAGGCGATCATGGACCGTTACATCGCGCTGAGCGATCGCGCGACGGGACCGGAGACGCGCGGCGTGCGCGACGTGACGCACCTGATCTGGCCCGAGTCGGCGTTCCCCTTCTTCCTTGAGCGCGACCCCGACGCGCTCGCGCGCATCGCCGAGCTGTTGCCGCCGGGCGTCGTGCTGATCACGGGCGCCGCCCGGGTCGAGCCGCCGGCGCCACCCGCGGCCCCCTTGCCGCGGGTTTATAACTCGATCCGCGTGATCGGCGACGACGGGACCATTCTTGCCACCTACGACAAGGTGCATCTCGTTCCGTTCGGCGAGTTCCTGCCGCTGCAGAACCTGATGGACGCGCTCGGCCTCGAGCCGCTGACGCGGGTGCATGGTGGCTTCACCGCCGGAACACGCCTGCACGCGCTCGCCGCGCCCGGCTTGCCGCCGGCCTCGCCGCTCATCTGCTACGAGGCGATCTTTCCCGGCGCAGTGGTGCCTCGCGATGCCCGCCCTGGCTTCCTGCTCAACGTCACCAACGACGCCTGGTTCGGCATCACGCCGGGTCCGCATCAGCATTTCGCCCAGGCACGCCTGCGCACGATCGAAGAAGGACTGCCGCTGGTGCGCGCTGCCAACAACGGCATCTCGGCAATCGTCGATCCGCTCGGCCGCGTGCAGCGCCAGTTACCACTCGGCGTGGATGGTGTCATAGACGGAACACTCCCGAGAGCTATCGCGCCCACCGCGTATGCACGCTATGGTGACGTTCCGGCCCTGCTCCTGGTTTGCTTTTTTGCCGCAGCCGCGTTCCTTCGCCGTCCCGGTTAACGCCACGCCGACATTCCATGTGCGCGATGCCTCTACGAGTCGCACGTCTCCACAGTACGCACCCTTTCGCTGCCGCCGCGAGCACGCTAGTTTCATTTGGTTCTAGTGGCGCAGCCCGGAGATGAGAATGGCGAAGAAGTCTCCCAACCCGATCGACAAGCACGTCGGTAGCCGGGTGCGCATGCGCCGCATGATGGTCTCGCATGAGCCAGGAGAAGCTCGGCGAACGGCTCGGCATCACCTTTCAGCAGGTGCAGAAATACGAGAAGGGCACGAACCGGATCGGCGCGAGCCGCCTGCAGCAGATTGCGACCGTGCTGTCGGTGCCGGTCGCATTCTTCTTCGAAGGCGCCCCGGTCCCGCACGCCGCCGGCAACGGCATGTCGGAGCCGGCTTCCCCTGTCTACGTCTCGGAATTCCTCGCCACCTCCGAGGGCCTGGCGCTGACCAAGGCGTTCATGAAGATCAAGGACCCGAAAGTGCGCCGCCGCATCGTCGATCTCGTCGAGGCGCATCGCCGGCGACGAGCGCCGCTGAGCGCCAATTGGCCGCGCGGCAGCTTGCTCATCATCGCCCACATCTTGACCGTGCACCGCGATCGCTGCAAGAAACGCTGCCGTCTGAAGCGTCTGCGATCGCGCCACGTGGCTGGCAACAGGAGTTTCCGGTGTCCCGGTCGAACTACCTGTTCACCAGCGAATCCGTTTCCGAAGGCCATCCCGACAAGGTCTGCGACCGCATCTCCGACGAGATCGTCGATGCGTTCTTCGCGCTCGGCCGCAGCACGGCTGGGACCCACGCAGCTGCGCGTCGCCTGCGAGACGCTGGTGCACCACCAACCGCGTCGTGCTCGCCGGCGAGGCGCGCGGTCCCGCCGCGATCACGCCGGAGATCGTCATCGAGCGCGCGCGCGCGGCGATCAAGGACATCGGCTACGAGCAGAAGGGCTTCCACTGGAAGAACGCCAAGGTCGAGGTGCTGCTGCACGCCCAGTCCGCCGACATCGCGCAAGGCGTCGACGCCGCCGGCAACAAGGACGAAGGCGCCGGCGACCAGGGCATCATGTTCGGCTACGCCTGCCGACGAGACGCCGGAGCTGATGCCGGCGCCGCTCCACTACTCGCACAACATCCTGAAGCTGCATGGCCGAGGCGCGCCACTCCGGCGAGACGCAAGGCGCTCGGCCCGGACGCCAAGAGCCAGGTCACCGTGCGCTACGAGAACGGCAAGCCGGTGGAGGCGACCGCAGATCGTCGTCTCGACCCAGCACATCGACGCAGACGCTGATCGTCGAGCGACGTGCAGGCGATCGTCGAGCCCTACGTCCGCAAGGCGCTGCCCGACGGGCTGGATCACCGAGAATCACCGTCTGGCACGTCAACCCGACCGGCAAGTTCGTCATCGGCGGCCCGGACGGCGACTCCGGCCTCACCGGCCGCAAGATCATCGTCGACACCTACGGCGGCGCGGCCCCGCACGGCGGCGGCGCGTTCTCGGGCAAGGACCCGACCAAGGTCGACCGCTCGGCCGCCTACGCCGCGCG
Organism: uncultured Alphaproteobacteria bacterium; assembly: GCA_963792635.1. GTDB lineage: Bacteria > Pseudomonadota > Alphaproteobacteria > Rhizobiales > Xanthobacteraceae > DATNNN01. The sequence continues at coordinate 684,173 of CAWBWX010000001.1, read as the reverse complement.
CTATCTCGCCAAGAACGTGGTCGCCGCCGGTCTCGCCGACCGCTGCACCATCCAGATCTCCTACGCGATCGGCGTGTCGCAGCCGCTGTCGATCTACGTCGACCTGCACGGCACCGGCCAGGTCGACGAGGCCAAGCTCGAGAAGGTGCTGCCGCGAGATGATGGGCCTGTCGCCGCGCGGCATCCGCGAGCACCTCGGCCTGAACAAGCCGATCTACGCGCGCACCGCGGCCTACGGCCACTTCGGCCGGCAGCCCGAGAAGGACGGCGGCTTCTCCTGGGAGAAGACCGACCTGGCCGAGAACATCCGCTCGGCCGTCTCCTGAGCGGGTGGAAGTCGCTCGCATGAGCGACCGGGCGCAAAATCCGCGCAGCGCGCCTTCTTCGGCCGGCGCAAAGGGCACAAGCTCCGGCGCGGCCAGGCAAGCCTGATCGCCACGGTGCTGCCCAAGTTCGCCCTCGATCTCACGCGGCCGGCGCCGGCGGACCTGCGCATGCTGTTTCCGGTGCCGGTCGACGACGCTGCGACTGGAAATCGGCTTTGGCGGCGGCGAGCACCTGCTGCACGAGGCGGCAAGCCAACCACGCACCGGCTATCTCGGCTGCGAGCCCTATCGTCAACGGCATGGCCAAGGTGCTGGCCGCCATCGAGATCGCGGGCTTGCAGAATATCCGGCTTCACCACGGTGACGCGCTCGAGCTCCTCGACTGGCTGCCGGCGGGGTCGCTGTCGCGCATCGATCTCCTTTATCCCGACCCATGGCCGAAGAAACGTCACTGGAAGCGGCGCTTCGTATCCGAGGAAATGATCGCGCCGCATCGCCCGCGTGACCCGCGCCGACGGCACGCTCCGTTTCGCGACCGATTGGCCCGGTTACGCCGAGTGGACGCTGCAACATTTCCTGCAGGCGCCGACTTTCACCTGGATCGCCGAGCGGGCCGATGACTGGCGCAAACCCTGGGCGGGCTTTCCCGGCACGCGCTACGAGAAAAAGGCGCATGCCCAGGGGGCAAAGCCCGTCTTACCTCGAATTCCGAGCGCGATCTGACGGCCCTTGCGCGCTTGCCCTTGCACGCTATATTGCCAGGTCAACAAACGACATCTCATAGCGATCAAAGATCGAACCATGAGAGTGGGCCCCGGCCGGGACCCGCTCTTTTTTATTTCCCGCAATCGAGAACCATGAACGACCTGACCGCAGCACCTTTGACCGACGTGGAACCGCGTCTCCTGACGGAGACGGGCATCGCCGCGCGCATCGCGGCGATTGTGGAGCCGGCGCTCGCCGGCCTCGGCTATCGGCTGGTGCGCGTCGCGGTTACCGGCCGCGACGGCTGCACCGTCCAGGTCATGGCCGAGCGGCCGGACGGCAGCTTCTCGATCGAGGATTGCGAGGTGGCGAGCCGCGTGCTGTCGCCGACGCTCGACGTCGGAAGACCCGATCGAGCGCGCCTATCGCCTGGAGCTTTCCTCGCCCGGCATCGACCGGCCGCTGGCGCGCCGGTCCGACTTCGAACGTTACGCCGGCCACGAGGTGAAGGTGGAGATGGCCGTCCCAGTCGAGGGCCGCAAGCGCTTTCGCGGCATCCTGCTCGGCGCCGAAGGCGGCGACGCGCGCATCAAGCGCAAGGATCCGGCGCCAGGTGAGGCCGAGGAGGTCTTCGCTCCCGCATCGCCGACATGGCGGAAGCCAAGCTCATGCTTACCGAGGCGCTGGTCACCGAAGCATTGCGCCGCGGCAAGGCGCGCGAGCATCAATCCGATCAACCCCATCATGCGCCGGCCGCAGGCGGCCGCGCCAACGCATAAGCCTGAAGGAGACGAGGAAATGGCCGTCAGTGCAAACCGGCTGGAACTCTTGCAGATCGCCGAAGCGGTCGCGCGCGAGAAATCCATCGACCGCTCGATCGTGATCGCCGCCATGGAGGACGCCATCGCCAAGGCGGCGCGCTCGCGCTACGGCGCCGAGACCGACGTGCACGCCGAGATCAACGCGAAGACCGGCGAGCTGCGCCTGTCGCGCCATCTCCTGGTGGTCGACCAGGTGGAGAATTCGGCGCACACAGATCACGCTCGAAGAAGCACGCAAGCACAATCCCGGCGGCGCAGCTCGGCGACACCATCGCCGACGCCCTGCCGCCGCTCGAATACGGCCGCATCGCGGCGCAGTCGGCGAAGCAGGTGATCGTGCAGAAGGTGCGCGAGGCCGAGCGCGACCGCCAGTACCAGGAATACAAGGACCGCATCGGCGAGATCGTCAACGGCGTGGTCAAGCGCGTCGAGTACGGCAACGTCATCGTCGACCTCGGCCGCGGCGAGGCCATCGTGCGCCGCGACGAGCTCTTGCCGCGCGAGGTCTTCCGCAACGGCGATCGCGTCCGCGCCTACGTCTACGACGTGCGCCGCGAGACCGCGGGGCCGCAGATTTTCCTGTCGCGCACCCACCCGCAGTTCATGGTCAAGCTGTTCGCGCAGGAAGTGCCGGAGATCTATGACGGCATCGTCGAGATCAAGGCGGTGGCCCGCGACCCGGGCTCGCGCGCCAAGATCGCGGTGATCTCCCGCGACTCTTCCGTCGATCCGGTCGGCGCCTGCGTCGGCATGCGCGGCTCGCGCGTGCAGGCGGTGGTCAACGAGTTGCAGGGCGAGAAGATCGACATCATCCCGTGGTCGCCGGACGTGGCCACTTTCGTGGTGAACGCGCTGGCCCCGGCCGAGGTGGTGAAGGTCGTGCTCGACGAGACGCGCGAGCGCATCGAGGTGGTGGTGCCCGACGCAGCAGCTTTCGCTCGCCATCGGACGCCGCGGCCAGAACGTGCGGCTCGCCTCGCAGCTCACCGGCTGGGACATCGACATCCTCACCGAGCAGGAAGAGAGCGAGCGCCGGCAGAAGGAGTTCGCCGACCGCATCGAAGATGTTCATCGAGGCGCTCGACGTGGACGAGATGGTCGCCCAGCTCCTCGTCTCGGAGGGGTTCGCCTCGGTCGACGATCTCGCGTACGTCGCGATCGACGAGCTCGCCGCCATCGAAGGCTTCGATGCGGACACCGCCACCGAGCTGCAGAACCGGGCCAAGGACTATCTCGCCCGCATCGAGGCGGAGCTCGACGCCAAGCGCAAGGAGCTCGGCGTCGAGGACGCGCTCAAGGACGTTCCCGGCGTCACCAGCAAGATGCTGGTCGCCTTCGGCGAGAATGGCGTGAAGAGCGTCGAGGATCTCGCCGGCTGCGCCACCGACGATCTCGTCGGCTGGGTCGAGCGCAAAGAGAACGAGACCACGCGCCATCCCGGCATCCTCGATGGCTTCCCCATCGAGCGCGAAGAGGCGGAATCGATGATCATGCAGGCGCGCGTCAAGGCCGGCTGGGTCGACGAGGCGGCGCTGACGCCACCGGAGGCGCCGGCCGCCGAAGGCGAGCCTGTCGAAGGCGAAGCCGAACCCGCGTCCCAGGCCTGACGGAGATGCACCCTTGCTCGCCCACATCGAGACCGAAGCTAGCGACGAAGGACCGACCGCGCTGCGCGCTCGGCCGCGCACGGCTTTGTCTCGCCACCGGCGAGGTCAAGCCCGTCGATGCGCTGATCCGCTACGTGGTCGCGCCCGACGGCGCGATCGTCCCCGACCTCACCCGCAAACTACCCGGCCGCGGCGCCTGGGTCACCGGCACTCGCGCCGCGCTCGAAATCGCGATTGCGCGTAAGGGATTTGCCCGCGGCTTTCGCGGCAAGGCGGTGGCGGGGCCGGAGCTTGCCGATCTCGTCGACCGGCTTCTGGAAAGGGCGGCGCTTTCGGCTCTCTCCTTCGCCAATAAGGCGGGACAGGTGCTCACCGGCTTCGCCAAGGTCGAGATCGCCGTCGACCAGGGCCGCGTCGCGGTGCTGATCCATGCGAGCGAGGCCGCCGCAGACGGCATCGCCAAGCTCACCGCCGCCGCGCGGCGGCGGGGCGCGCCGGAGCCCGCGCGGGTTGCGGCTTTCTCCGGGGTGCAATTGGACTTGGCGCTCGGGCGGTCAAATGTGGTACATGCTGCCCTGCTCGCGCACGCGGCGAGCCGGAGCTTTCTCGAACACTGCCAGAAGCTTGAACGCTGGCGCACTGGAGAAATCGCCGGCGCCGCGACGCATTTGGGCACGAACCAGGAAGGCTCGATCGAACGAAATGACTGATATCAAGGACCCCGGCGAGAAGACCTTGCGCGTGGCGAAGACGCTCACCCTAAAGCGCTCCGTCGAGCAGGGCGTCGTGCGCCAGAGCTTCAGCCACGGCCGCTCCAAGGCGGTGGTGGTGGAGAAGGTCAAGCGCCGCGTCGTCGGTCCCGGGGCCGAGCCCAAGAGCGAGGCGGCGCCAGCGCCCAAGCGGGCTGCAGCGCCGGCGGCTCCCGCCAAGGCCGCCGCCCCGCAGCCGGCGGCGCCTGCCGCCGCGCCGAGGAGTCAGCCGGGGCCGTCGGGCGTCGTGCTGCGCACGCTCTCCGAGGAAGAGCGCAGCGCCCGGACGCATGCGCTCGCCGACGCGCGCGCGCGCGAGGCGGAAGAGCGCCGTATTGCCGAAGAGGACGCGCGCCGGCGCGCCAGCCGCGAGGTCACCGAAAAATCCGAGCGCGAAGCCGCCGAGGCGCGCAAGCGCAACGAGGAAGCGCGCCGCGCCTCCGAGGAAGAGATCAAGCGCAAGGCCGAGCAGGAAGCGCGCAAGCGCTTCGGCACCGACGATGCGGCGGCCAAGGGCGCCGCTCGGCGCCGGCCGCGGCGCTCAGGCCGAGGACGACGACGAAGCGCGGCCGTCGCGCCGCGGCGGCAAGACCGTCGCCGCGCCGAAACCCGTGCTGCGGCCCGCCGGCGAGGAGAAGCGCCGCGGCCGCCTCACCCTCGTCACCGCGCTCACCACCGACGAGGAGCGCCAGCGCTCGGTCGCGTCGTTCCGCCGCCGCGTCCAGCGCATCAGCGGCCATCGCCCGTCCGACGAACCGAAGGAGAAGATCGCGCGCGAGGTGGTCATCCCGGAGCGCATCACCATTCAGGAGCTCGCCAACCGCATGGCCGAGCGCGCCGTCGACGTGATCCGCCTGCTCATGAAACAGGGGCAGATGGTGAAGATCACCGACGCGATCGACGCCGATACCGCCCAGCTCATCGCCGAGGAAATGGGACACCCGGTCAAGCGCGTCGCCGAAGCCGACGTGGTCGAGGGCCTGTTCGACACGCCGGACGCGCCGGAGTCGCTCACGCCGCGACCACCGGTGGTCACCATCATGGGCCACGTCGACCACGGCAAGACGTCGCTGCTCGACGCCATCCGCCAGACGAACGTGGTCGGCGGCGAAGCCGGCGGCATCACCCAGCACATCGGTGCCTATCAGGTGACGGCACCTTCCGGCGCCCGCATCACGTTCATCGACACGCCCGGCCACGCGGCGTTCACCGCCATGCGCGCGCGCGGCGCCAAGGTCACCGACCTTGTGGTGCTCGTGGTGGCAGCCGACGACGGCGTAAAGCCGCAGACGGTGGAGGCGATCCACCACGCCCGCGCCGCCAAGGTGCCGATGATCATCGCCATCAACAAAATCGACAAAGCCGACGCCAAACCCGAGCGCGTGCGCACCGAGCTCCTACAGCACGAGATCCAGGTGGAATCGCTGGGCGGCGATACGCTGGAGATCGAGGTTTCCGCCACCAAGAAGACCAATCTCGACAAGCTGCTCGAGGCGATCCACGCTGCAATCCGAGATCCTCGACCTCAAGGCCGACCCCGACCCGCGCCGCCGAAGGCACGGTGATCGAGGCCAAGCTCGACCGCGGCCGCGGGCCGGTCGCCACCGTGCTCGTGCAGCGCGGCACTCTTAAGCCGGGCGACATCGTGGTCGCCGGCGCCGAATGGGGCCGGGTGCGGGCGCTGATCAGCGATCAGCGGCAGCCAGACGTGGACACCGCCGGCCCTTCGATGCCGGTGGAGGTGCTGGGCTTCAACGGCACGCCCGAGGCCGGCGACCGGCTCGCCGTTGTCGACAGCGAGGCGCGCGCCCGCGAGGTCACCGATTATCGCCAGCGCCAGCGTCGCGAAAGCGCGGCGGTGCGGGCCGGCGCCGTGCGTGGTTCGCTCGAGCAGATGATGACCCAGCTCAAGACGGCGGCGGGGCGCAAGGAGTTCCCGCTGGTCATCAAGGGCGACGTGCAGGGCTCGGTCGAGGCCATCGTTGGCGCGCTTGGCGACCCTTGGCACCGACGAGGTCACCGCGCGCATCCTGCATGCCGGCGTCGGAGGCATCACCGAGTCGGACGTGACGCTGGCAGAGGCGTCGAACGCCGCGATCATCGGCTTCAACGTGCGCGCCCACAAGGAAGCGCGCGAGTCCGGCCGAGCGTCTCGGCGTCGAGATCCGCTACTACAACATCATCTACGACCTGGTCGACGACGTGAAGCAGGCGATGTCCGGTCTCCTGGCGCCAGGCGTGCGCGAGACCATGCTCGGCAACGCGGAGATTCTGGAGATCTTCGACATCTCCAAGATCGGCAAGATCGCCGGCTGCCGCGTCACCGAGGGCAAGGTCGAGCGCGGCGCCCACGTGCGACTGATCCGCGACAACGTGGTGATCCACGAGGGCAAGCTCTCGACGCTTAAAGCGCTTCAAGGACGACGTGCGCGAGGTGGTGGTCGGCCAAGAGTGCGGCATGTCGTTCGAGAACTACCAGGACATGCGCGTCGGCGACGTGATCGAGTGCTTCCGCTCCGAGTCCGTCAAGCGCTCGCTCTGATTTCTTCTTCCTGACGTCTCGTTTTCGGTCCGACTCCGAGGAGACGTGCCATGCCGCGAAGCCATCAAAGCACCAAGGTCGGCCCCAGCCAGCGCATGCTGCGCGTGGGCGAAGTGGTGCGCCATGCGTTGGCCGACATGCTGGCGCGCGGCGAGGTGTCCGACCCGGTGCTCGCCGGTCACGTCATCACCGTGCCGGAAGTGCGCATGAGCGCCGACCTCAAGCACGCCACCGCCTACATAATGCCGCTCGGCGGCCAGGACGTGCAGGCGGTGGTCACGGCGCTCGAGCACAATCGCAAGCGCCTGCGCATGGAGCTGGCGCGCCGCATCGACATGAAGTTCGTGCCGGAGCTGCGCTTCCGCGCCGACGAGCGCTTCGACGAGGCCGAGCGCATCGACCGGCTGCTGCGCTCGCCCGAGGTCGCCCGCGATCTCGGCAAAGGCGACAAGCGGTGAAGCCGCAGAAGCGCGACCTGCACGGCTGGCTCATCCTCGACAAGCCCGTCGGCCAGACTTCCACGGACGCGGTGTCGGCGATCAAGCGCATCACCCGCGCCAACAAGGTGGGCCACGCCGGCACGCTGGACCCACTCGCTTCCGGCATCCTGCCGATCGCCCTCGGCGAAGCAACCAAGACCGTGTCCTTCGTCATGGACGGGCGAAAAATCTACCGCTTCAGCGTGCGCTGGGGCGCGGAGACCGACACCGACGACGCCGACGGAACGGTGCAGCGCAGCTGTGACGCGCGGCCCGCGGCCGAGGAGATCGAGGCGGCGCTACCGGTCTTCACCGGCTCGATCGAGCAGGTGCCGCCCAAATATTCGGCGCTCAAGATCGAAGGCGAGCGCGCCTACGACCTCGCGCGCGAGGGTGCCGCCGTCGACCTCGCCGCCCGCCCGATCGAGGTACATCGCCTGGCGCTCGTGGACATTCCCGATGCCGATCACGCCGTGCTCGAGGCCGAATGCGGCAAGGGCACCTACGTGCGGGCGCTTGCCCGCGACCTCGGCCGTGCGCTCGGTTGCTTCGGACACGTGGCGGCGCTCCGGCGCACCCGCGTCGGGCCATTCGACGAAAACCACGTGGTGGCCCTGCCGCGCCTGATGGAGCTCGCGCAAGCGGGGACGGTGGAGACCGCCTTCCTGCCGGTTGCGACCGCGCTCGCGGCGCTTCCGGCGCTGAAGGTGAGCCGGGCGGAAGCGGACCGGCTCGCACTCGGCCAGTCGGTGCTGGTGCGTGGCCGCGACGCGCCGCTCGTCGCCGGGATCGTTTCGGTGTCGACCGGCGACAGCCTGGTGGCGCTCGCCGAGATGCACGAAGGAGCCCTTAAGCCCAAGCGAATCTTCAATTTACCGCGTTGACGCGGCGGTCATATTCCGCTGGCGCCACGCGGATTTTTGGCTATATTGCGCCGCGCAAAGGCACGTTGCCCGCGCATATCGCATCCAAGCGCGATCGATCGGCGACCCGGCTGGACGACATCCCGGCTTGGGCCCCCTCGACGCCCGCAAACAAGGAAGGTCCGATGTCGGTTACTGCCGAGCGCAAGCAGGCGCTCATTACCGAATATGCCGTCAAGGCGGGCGACACCGGTTCGCCCGAGGTGCAGGTCGCGATCCTTACCGAACGCATCACCAACCTCACCGAACACTTCAAGACGCACGTCAAGGACAACCATTCTCGGCGGGGCTTGCTCAAGATGGTCTCGCAGCGTCGCAGCCTGCTCGACTATCTGAAGTCGCAGGACGAGGCGCGCTATCAGACGCTGATCGACAAGCTCGGCATCCGCCGCTGAGGCAATTCCGCGCGCGATGAGCGCGCGCGGCCGATCGCGGCGGCGATAAGCCGCCGTTTCAACCAACGGAAGAGACGAAAGCCATGGCAGGATCGCCGGATGCTCCCCGCAAGTCGCGCATACGCGCGGCGGCGAGCCTCTCGCCGTCTTGCCCATGGCTTTCATTCTCTCCGCAAGCCATGGAACGCAAACATGTTTGATATTCATCGTGAGGAGATCGACTGGGGCGGTCGCCGCCTAGTCCTCGAAACCGGGCGCCTGGCGCGCCAGGCCGACGGCGCCGTGCTCGCCACCTACGGCGAGACCACCGTAATCGCCACCGTAGTGGCGGCGAAGCAGCCGAAGCCCGGCATCGACTTCCTGCCGCTCACCGTCAACTACACCGAGAAATACTACGCGGCGGGCCGCATCCCTGGCGGCTATTTCAAGCGCGAACGCGGTCCGACCGAAAAGGACACGCTGACCTCGCGCCTGATCGACCGCCCGATCCGTCCGCTGTTCGCCGAGGGCTGGCGTTGCGACACGCAGGTTATCATCACCGTCTTGTCGCACGATCAGGAGAACGACCCCGACATCCTCGCCATGGTGGCGGCCTCCGCCGCACTCACGCTCTCCGGCGCGCCGTTCATGGGCCCGATCGGCGGTGCCCGCGTCGGCTTCACCAACAACGAATACGTGCTCAATCCGACGCTCGACGAAATGAAGGAAAGCCAGCTCGATCTCGTCGTCGCCGGCACGCAGGACGCGGTGCTTGATGGTCGAATCGGAAGCCAAGGAACTGTCCGAGGAGATCATGCTCGGCGCCGTGATGTTCGGCCACCGGCACTTCCAGCCGGTCATCGATATGATCATCCGTCTCGCCGAGAAGGCGGCGAAGGAGCCACGCGAGTTCGCGGTCCCCGACACCGCCGCGATCGAAAAGGAGATGCTCGGCATCGTCGAGCAGGATCTGCGCAAGGCCTACGCCATCCCACGCAAGGCGGAACGCCAGGAAGCCGTGGCCGTCGTGAAGAAGAAGGCGATGGAGCACTTTTTCCCGGACGGCAAGGACAACCCGGAACGTCCGATGCAGATCGTTGCCAGCGTGTTCAAGGAGCTCGAAGGCAAGATCGTGCGCTGGAACATCCTCGACACCAGCAAGCGCATCGACGGCCGCGACCTCACCACCGTCCGTCCAATCGTCGCGGAGGCCGGCTTCCTGCCGCGCACCCACGGCTCGGCGCTGTTCACGCGCGGCGAGACGCAGGCGATCGTGGTCGCCACGCTCGGCACCGGCGAGGACGAGCAGTGGATCGACGCGCTGCAGGGAACCTACAAGGAGACGTTCCTGCTGCACTACAACTTCCCGCCGTTCTCGGTCGGCGAGACCGGCCGCATGGGCGCTCCCGGCCGGCGCGAGATCGGCCATGGCAAGCTCGCCTGGCGCGCGATCCGGCCGATCCTGCCGCCGAAGGAGGAGTTCCCCTACACCATCCGCGTCGTCTCCGAGATCACCGAGTCGAACGGCTCGTCGTCGATGGCATCCGTCTGCGGCGCGTCGCTCGCACTGATGGATGCCGGCGTGCCGCTCAAGCGGGCGACGGCCGGCATCGCCATGGGCCTGATCCTGGAGGACAAGCGCTTCGCGGTGCTCTCCGACATCCTCGGCGACGAGGACCATCTCGGCGACATGGACTTCAAGGTGGCCGGCACCGAAGAGGGTGTGACCGCGCTGCAGATGGACATCAAGATCGCCGGCATCACCGAAGAGATCATGCAGGTGGCGCTCAGCCAGGCCAAGGGCGGACGCCTGCACATCCTCGGTGAAATGGCCAAGGCGCTGACCGCGGCGCGCGCCGAGCTCGGCGAATACGCTCCGCGCATCGAGACGATCAAGATCCCGACCGACAAGATCCGCGAGGTGATCGGCACCGGCGGCAAGGTGATCCGCGAGATCGTGGAGAAGACCGGCGCCAAGATCAACGTCGAGGACGACGGCACGATCAAGGTGGCCTCGGCCAACGCCGAGTCAATCAACGCCGCCATGAAGTGGATCAAGTCGATCGTGATGGAGCCTGAGGTCGGAACAATCTACGACGGCACGGTGGTCAAGACCGTGGACTTCGGCGCCTTCGTCAACTTCTTCGGCGCCAAGGACGGCCTCGTGCACATCAGCCAACTCGCCGCGCAGCGCGTCAACAAAACCACCGACGTTGTCAAGGAAGGCGACAAGGTGAAGGTGAAGCTGATGGGCTTCGACGAGCGCGGCAAGGTGCGGCTTTCCATGAAGGTCGTCGACCAGAAGACCGGCGAGGACCTGGAAGCCAAAGCCAAGTCGGATCAAAAGACGGAGGCGCAGCCGGCCGCCGAATAATCCGGCGAACTTGGCGACACGACAAAAGGCGGCCTCGCGGCCGCCTTTTCCTTTTCCGCCCGTCTCGCCTCGGGCGAATTATCCAGTTTTTGCAAATAGCTGAACGGACGCAGAATTCCTCGAGCTTTGTGACGCAGGTCACATCACCGGCGCGCCGGCGCTCCTAAGGTCACCGCACGCTTCGAACGGACCCGACCGGAGAGCACGCCATGTCAAACATCTCCTCTTTCCCCGCCCAGGCCCAGGCAACCCCCAGCGCCACGCCGCGCTCGGCGCTCAGCGAGTTTTTCGCCGACATGTTCGCCGGCATCCAGGAAGGCCGCGAGATCGCGGTGCGCTATCACGCGCTCACCCGCCTATCGGCCACGGAGCTCGCGAGCCGCGGGCTTACCCGGCAGGATGTTCCGCAGGCGGCCCTCACCGGCCTACCGCACCAGACATCGCCGCAGCGCAACTGATCCCTCGCCCGTCTCTCTCTGGGCGATCCTTGCGCCCGTGCCTGTGGCACGGGCGCTTTTTTTGGTTCCCTCCATGGGACGGTGCGCTATCGTGGCAGCCGCGCTGCCGCGAATAACGGTCAGGGGGTCCTATGGCGAAGCCTGCCCACGCCCCCGGCAACCTGTTTTCCCAGTTTCCCGACAATCTGGCGAAGGAACTGTTCCGCGACGCCAAGCCCGTGCGCCTGGCGGCCGACGAGGTGTTGTTCCTGACGGGGGATCCCGGCGACGGTTGCTACCGGGTCGAGCAGGGCCTGCTCAAGGTGAGCATGATCTCGGCGTCGGGCGGGGAGCGGATTCTTGCGATCTTCGGTCCCGGCGCCGTGGTTGGCGAGCTTTCCGTCATCGACGGCAAGCCGCGCTCGGCGTCCGTATCGGCGGTGCGTGACTCCGCGCTCTCCTTCATCAGCCGGGCGTCGTTCAATGCCTTCGCCGCCGCCCATCCCGAGGTCTACCGGCATCTGGTGATGCTGCTGGCGTCGCGCCTGCGCGACACCGACGCGGTGGTGGCGGCGGGAAGCTTTCTCACGCTGAAGGGACGCATCGCGCGGGCGCTGCTCGACCTCGCCGAGGCATTCGGCCAGGAGGCCGGCGACGGCCGCCTGCAGATCCGCCAGAAGCTCAGCCAGAGCGACGTCGCCGCCATGGCGGGGGTCGCACGCGAGAACGTAAGCCGCATCCTCAACGAATGGATGCGCGACAAGCTGATCGGCCGGGTCTCCGGCTACTACAGCATCGAGGACAAAGAAAAGCTGGAGGGAGAAGCGGAGCTGTAAGAACCTAGCCCAGCCTTACCGGCAGCTCGGGCGAGCCATCATTCCGCGGCCTTGCTCTCGGCCGCGGCGCGGGCCTCGAGCTCCTCTTGCGCCTTGAGCACGTCGGGATGCGGTACCGCGACAATGTGATAGCCGGCGTCGACGAAATGGATCTCGCCGGTCACGGCGGAGGAAAGGTCCGACAAGAAGTACAGCGCCGGCCCGCCCACGTCGTCGAGCGTCAGCGACCGCCTGAGCGGCGAGTGGCGCTTCTGGAAATTGAACATGTAGCGGGCGTCGTAGATACCAGCGCCCGCCAGCGTGCGTACTGGACCGGCGGCGATGGCGTTGACGCGGATGCCGGAAGGCCCGAAGTCGTAAGCGAGATAACGCACGCTCGATTCCAGCGCGGCCTTGGCCAATCCCATGACGTTGTAGTTCGGCATGACGCGCGTGCCGCCGTAGGTGAGCGTCAGCATCGAGCCGCCCTCGCCCATCAGCGCGCCGGCGCGTTTGGCGGCCTCAGTGAAGGAAAAGCACGAGATCACCATGGAGCGAACGAAGTTATCTCGCGTGGTGTCGGCGTAGCGACCCTTGAGCTGACTCTTGTCGGAGAAGGCGATGGCGTGCACGAGAAAATCGAGTTTGCCCCACTTCTTCTTCACCTCGTCGAACACCTTGTCGAGGGAAGCGAGGTCTTCGACGTCGCACGGCAGGATCAAGTCGGCATTCACCGATTCGGCGAGCGGACGCACGCGCTTGGCGGTCGTGTCGTTCTGATAGGTGAAGGCGAGTTGAGCGCCCGCGTCGGCGGCCATCTTGGCGATGCCCCAGGCGATCGAATGGTCGTTCGCGACCCCCATGATGAGGCCGCGCTTACCCTGCAACAATCCGGCCATGGGCGGCTACGCCTCCAGCCGCTTGAAGACAAGCGCGGCGTTGGTGCCACCGAAGCCGAAGCTGTTGGACAACACGCAGGCGAGCGTCACGTTGTCCTGACGGGTGCGGGTTATCGGCATGTCGGCGAAAGCCGGGTCGATTTCCTCGATGTTGGCACTTTCGCATACGAAGCCGCTGCCCATCATCAGGAGTGAGTAGATCGCTTCCTGCACTCCGGCGGCGCCGAGCGAATGTCCGGTGAGCGACTTGGTGGCGGAAATCGGCGGGCACTTGTCGCCGAACACCTCGCGGATCGCATCGATCTCCTTCAGATCGCCGACCGGCGTGGAGGTAGCGTGCGGATTGATGTAGTCGACCGGCGCCTTCACAGTGGCGAGCGCCTGGCGCATGCAGCGCACCGCGCCCTCGCCCGAAGGCTGCACCATGTCGCTGCCATCGGAGGTGGCGCCGTAGCCGGCGAGCTCGGCGTAGATGCGCGCGCCACGCGCCTTGGCATGCTCGAGCTCCTCCAGCACCAGCACGCCGGCGCCGCCGGCGATGACGAAGCCGTCGCGATCCTTGTCGTAGGCGCGCGAAGCCTTCTCCGGCCGGTCGTTGTAGTGCGATGACATGGCTCCCATGGCGTCGAACATCACGGCCAAGGTCCAGTCGAGCTCCTCACAGCCGCCAGCGAACATCACGTCCTGCTTGCCCCACTGGATCAACTCGGCGGCGTTACCGATGCAGTGGGATGAGGTCGCGCAGGCAGACGAGATCGAGTAGTTCACCCCCTTGATCTTGAACCAGGTAGCGAGCGTCGCCGACGCGGTGGACGACATGGCCTTGGGCACGGCGAAGGGTCCGACGCGCTTCGGACCCTTCTCGCGGGTGATGTCGGCGGCTTCCAACAACGTCTTGGTCGAAGGACCGCCCGAGCCCATGACGATGCCGGTCTTCTCGTTGCTGATCTCGCCGGCCTCAAGGCCGGCGTCGCGGATCGCCTGCTCCATGGCCACGTGATTCCAGGCGGCCCCGCCGCCGAGGAAGCGCATGGCGCGGCGGTCCACGGAGCCGGCGGGATCCAGCGTCGGCGCGCCGTGCACCTGGCAGCGGAACCCGAGCTTGGCCTGATCGGGAGCAAACGAGATGCCGCTCTTCGCCTCGCGCAGGCTGGCCAGCACCTCCTGGGTGTTGTTGCCGATGGCGGAGACGATACCCATCCCGGTGACGACGACTCGTCGCATTTCAACCTCGTGGTGTGTCAGCGTCTGCTATGGGCGGCGCGCCAGCCGCGCCGCGGTCGGATTTCACGCCCGCGCCGGCGCGGCCTCGGGTTCGGCACGGAACAGGCCGACCTTGAGGTCAAGGGCACGGCAGATCACCTGGTCGTCGGCCTTAAGCCAGCCGTCGGCGATCCCAAGGACGAGCTTGGAGCGCATGATACGTTTGATGTCGACGCCATAGATTACCTTTTTCACCGACGGCAGCACCTGACCCGAAAGCTTCACTTCGCCGAGACCGAGCGCCCGTCCCCGCCCCGGCGCGCCGAGCCAGCCCAGAAAGAATCCCAGCAATTGCCAGAGCGCGTCGACGCCGAGACAGCCGGGCATTACCGGGTCGCCCTTGAAGTGGCAGGGAAAGAACCACGAGATCCGGCTTGATTTCGAACTCGGCGCGCACGAGGCCCTTGCCGTGTTCGCCGCCGGTTTCGGCGATTTCGGAGATGCGGTCGAACATCAGCATGGGCGGCAACGGCAGCTGGGCGTTGCCCGGACCGAACATCTCGCCGCGCCCGCACGCGAGCAGGTCCTCGAAATCGAAACTCGCGCGCCGGTTGCTTACCTCGCTCAATTTGGCCTCCTGCGGCGCCATCGGCATGTGAAATCCATGAAATCCCTAACACAGCGAACATCCCCCCGAAAGCCGGGCGAAAACCGCGCAAAGCCAAGCTTGGCAAGGGCTCGCTGCGGTTGCGCCCGGCGACCTGGCTCCCTATCATTTAGTGTAAGTTCCCCCCGGTAGGCCGGGGAGCTTCCGCAGAAGTTGGTTTTTCCATCGGACGCGCTATAACCCGCCCGTAATCGGAACCGTCATGAACGAAACCAGTCGCAGGCCGGCGTTCGAGGACGACGAGATCGAGCTTCCCGTCGACCGGCTCAACGTCGAGCCGGCGGGGCGTCGGACCGGGTGCCCATTCCACGACGTGCGGCAGATGCTGCGCGAGGTTGGCCTGCGGCCGACGCGGCAGCGGCTTGCGCTGGGCTGGCTGATGTTCGCCAAGGGCGACCGCCACATGACGGCGGAGACCCTCCACGAGGAGGCGCTGCGCGCCCGTTTCCCGGTCTCGCTCGCCACGGTCTACAACACGCTGCATCAGTTCACCGACGTCGGGCTGTTGCGGCAAGTGGCGGTTGACGGCTCCAAGACGTATTTCGATACCAATTCCTCCGACCACCATCATTTCTACGTGGAGGGTGACAGCCACCTTCTCGATATCCCCGGCGCAGAGCTGCTCGTCGACAAGCAGCCGACGCCGCCGCCCGGCTACGAGATCGCGCGCATCGATGTGGTTGTGCGCCTGCGCCGTAAAGGCTAGACCAAGCCGCCATCGCAGCTGCTCGGCCGGGTCGAGCCCGGCCGTTTTCGTTTGGGCAGGGCCGCCCTACTCGACCGTCTCATTGGGGTAGACCCCCCACAGACGCTCCTGCTCGATGTACCCGTCGAACCCCTCGCCGAAGATGCGGCACCATCTGCCGTTGCAGTTCTTCACCGTGCCGAGCACACCGCGCTGCAGCCGCGCGGCAAGCGGCGCTTGCGCGTCGCCACGCTCGCGCAGCGCAAAGGCATCCTCCTTCGACCAGGGCGCCACCAGCACCGTGCGCCGTCCCGAGAGAAGCGAGTGATAGACCCAGCCTTCGGCCCCCTCCGCATCGCGGATACGCCGCCAGTTCTCCGACTCCGCCGTGATCTCCACCGGTAGGCCAACGCGGGTATAGATCCACGTCACGCGCTGTTCACGCGACGGCCCGGCGCGCACATTGACCTTGTCTACCTTGAGACTGACGAACCGCGGCACAGGGAGGCCGCTAGTCGGACCCGCGCCTTGCGTCGCGCCCGGCACCGCGCCGGCCATGACCAGGAGCACTATTGCCCCCAGATATATGGCTCGCCGCGCGCACTCGATCATTCGCAAATTCTCCGGACTTTGCCCGTGAGTCGGAGTTCGCCGCCCGCACCAGGGCATGTCAAGGCTCGCCGACGCGGTACTTTGCGTTTCAAAACGCCTCTGCTAGAGAGCATTTCGCGGCCGAGCGCGGCCTCGGCGAGCGAGGAACAGTCCCGGCGATGCCGAAGAAAAAGCCGCTCGTGGTCGTAACCCGGCGCCTGCCTGACGTCGTCGAAACCCGTATGCGCGAGCTGTTCGACACGCGCCTTAACGCCGACGACCATCCGATGACGCAGGACGAGTTGTTCGCGGCGGTGAAGTCGGCCGACGTGCTCGTGCCCACCATCACCGACCGCATCGACGCCGGCATCGTCGCGGCGGCCGGTGAGAGGTTGAAGCTCATCGCCAACTTCGGCAACGGCGTCGATCATATCGATGTGGCCGCCGCGGTCGCCCGTGGCATCACGGTGACCAACACGCCGGGCGTGCTCACCGAGGATGTGGCCGACATGACCATGGCCCTCATTCTCGCCGTTCCGCGGCGATTGGCGGAAGGCGCGCAGATTCTTTTCGGCGACGTCCGGTGGCAGGGCTGGTCGCCGACGTGGATGCTGGGCCACCGCATTTCCGGCAAGCGTCTCGGCATCGTCGGCATGGGCCGCATCGGCGGCGCGGTGGCGCGGCGAGCGCGGGCGTTCGGGCTGCAGATCCACTATCACAATCGACGTCCGGTGGCGGCGGACCTCGAGCAAGAGCTTGAGGCGACCTATTGGGACAGCCTCGACCAGATGCTGGCACGCATGGACATCATCTCGGTCAACTGTCCGCACACGCCGGGCACCTATCACCTCTTGTCAGCACGGCGCCTGAAGCTGATGAAGCCCGAAGCCTACGTCGTCAATACCGCCCGTGGCGAGGTGATCGACGAGGATGCGCTTGCGGACATGATCGAGGCGCGCGAGCTCGCCGGCGCCGGCCTCGATGTCTACGAGCAGGAGCCGGCGGTGAACGCGCGGCTGGTCAAGCTCGCTCGCGCCGGCAAGGTGGTGCTGCTGCCACACATGGCGTCGTCCACCATCGAGGGCCGCATCGACATGGGCGAACGGGTGATCGTGAACATCCGCACCCATATGGACGGGCACCGGCCGCCCAATCGCGTGCTGCCCGCGATGCTTTAGGTTGGCTGCCGCTTACGATGCGGAGAGAGATCGTGAATTGTCGGCCGCTCGCCCGATAGCGGGTTCTGCGGATCCCAACAGTAGGCCAGTGTCTCGAAGCGCATGGAGCGCGCGTCGATCATGAGTAGTCGTCCGGCCAGGCTCTCGCCGAAGCCGACGATGGCGCGGATCACTTCCAGCGCCGCGAGGCTACCGGCGACGCCGGCTAACGCGCCGAGAATCCCCGCCTCGGCGCAGGCGGGAATGGTGCCGGCAGGCGGAGCCTCAGGAAACAGGCAGCGATAGGTCGGGTTGGGCTTGCCGCCAGCGTCCCGCTCATGGGCGCGGATCGTGGTCAGCGTCGCATCGAAGGCGCCGAGCGCCGCGGTCACCAGCGGACGCCCAGCGAAATAACAAGCATCCGACGCAAGATACCGAGTGGCAAAGTTGTCGGAACCGTCGAGCACCACGTCGGCGCCGTTGACAAGCGCAAGGGCATTCGAAGCGTCGAAGCGGTCGGCACGAATGTCCAGCCGCACATGAGGATTGAGCCGGCGCACGGCCTCGGCCGCGCTCTCGGTCTTGGCGCGGCCGACGTCGGGGGTCCCGTGGATTACCTGGCGTTGCAGATTGGATAGCGCCACTTTGTCATCATCGATCACGGTGATGTGGCCGACGCCGGCAGCGGCGAGATAGAGGAGCGCCGGCGAGCCAATGCCGCCGGCCCCGATCACCAAGACCTTTGCCGCCTTGAGCCTGGCCTGACCCGGCCCGCCCACCTCGCGGAGCACGATATGGCGGGCGTAGCGTTCAAGTTCCTCGGGCGAGAGCGCCATGAGCCTTTGTAGAATGCCCCTCGCCGGGCGTCACGTGGCTACTGCCGGTGGCCTCCTAGCCGAGAGGATGTAACATGTCGCGTATGGACGCGTTGCGCCTGCTGCCGGGTCTTGCGGCCTTCACGGCCGCGCTCCTGCCCGTCGGCGTCGGCGCCGCCGAGAACGAGCGCTGCCCACGGCTGGTGGCCGAACTGCGGCCGCTGGCCGCTCCGGTCTCCTTCCGCCTCGCCGCCAAGGGCGAGGACGAGGTACGCCTCACCTTCATCGGCCACGCCACCTTCCTGATCGAAAGCCCCGCCGGCGTGCGGATCGCCACCGATTACAACGACTATGTGCGGCCGACGATCGTGCCCGACATCATCACGATGAACCGGGCGCATTCGACCCATTACACCCATAATCCCGAACCCTCGATCAAACACGTGCTGCGCGGCTGGGCCACGGACGGGGAGCCGGCGCGCCACGATTTCAAGCATGACGACGTTTGGGTGCGCAGCGTTCCCACCAATATCCGTGACTGGGGCGGCGGCACCGTGCTCCACGGCAATTCGATCTTCGTATTCGAGGTGGCTGGCCTATGCATTGCCCACCTTGGTCACCTGCACCACACGCTGACGCCCGCCCACATCGACGAGCTCGGCCGCATCGACGTGGTGCTCGTGCCAGTCGACGGCACCTTCACCCTCGGCATCGACGGCATGGTCGAGGTGCTGCAGCAGATCAAGCCGCCGCATGGTCATCCCCATGCACATCTTCGGCCCGACCACACTCGAGCGCTTCATCGAGCGCATACGCAAAGACTACCCGGTCGAGTTCGCCGCAACGCCGACTGTTCTGTTGTCGCGCGGGAACCTGCCGCCACAGCCGAAGACGCTGGTGCTGCCGGGAAGGTAGACTTAGACGTCCACGCTCGCAGCGAGCGCGTTCTCCTGAATGAATGCGCGCCGCGGCTCGACCACGTCGCCCATGAGCTTAGTGAATAGATCGTCGGCTTCGTCGACTTCCTTGATCTTCACCTGCAACAGCGAGCGGGCGTTGACGTCGAGAGTCGTCTCCCAGAGCTGCTCCGGCTTCATCTCGCCGAGGCCCTTGTAGCGCTGGAGCGTTAGGCCCTTGCGCGCCACACCGGTGACCGCGTCGAACAAGCCGACGGGTCCGTACACCGCGCTCTCCTCGCCCTTGCGCACGAACTTCGCCGGCCGCGCGTAGATCTCCTGCAGGTGCGCCGTGAGCGCGTCGAGCTTACGCGCGTCGGCCGAGGCGAGGAACGCCTGATCAATCGCCACCTCCTCGCGCACGCCGCGAACGGTACGGACAAAATGGAAACCCTCCGCGTCCGATTTTCCAACCCAACCGCGTTCCGTTTCCTCGGACTGAGCGTCGAGGCGCTTGGCCACATAAGCCGCTGCTACGTCTGCCTTTTTTGGATCGTTCAGGATCGCGGGCGAAATCGCGCCGGCGATCGCCACCTGCTCCACGACGATGCGGTTATAGCGCGGATGCAGCCCGCGCAGGATCGCACGCGCCTCGCGCGCCTGGTCGAGGATCACCGCGAGGTCGGCGCCGGCGCGCTGCGACCCGTTGGCGAGCTTGAGCACCGCCTCGTCGAGACCGGTTCCGACGAGATAATCCTCAAGCGCGCGTTCGTCCTTCAAGTACTGCTCGGACTTGCCGCGCATCACCTTGTAGAGCGGCGGCTGCGCGATGAAGATATGGCCCTGCTCGATGAGCGGCGCCATCTGCCGGTAGAAGAACGTAAGCAACAGCGTGCGGATGTGGGAGCCGTCCACGTCGGCGTCGGTCATGATGATGATCTTGTGGTAGCGCAACTTCGAAATGTCGAAGTCGTCGCGGATGCCGGTGCCGAGCGCGGTGATCAAGGTGCCGATCTCTTGGCTCGACAGCATCTTATCGAAGCGGGCACGCTCGACGTTGAGGATCTTGCCGCGCAGCGGCAGCACCGCTTGGAACGAGCGCATGCGGCCTTGCTTGGCACTGCCGCCAGCGGAGTCGCCCTCGACCAGGAAGAGCTCGGATTTCGCCGGATCGCGCTCCTGACAGTCAGCGAGCTTGCCGGGCAGCGAGGAGATATCGAGCGCGCCCTTGCGCCGGGTCAGCTCGCGCGCCTTGCGCGCCGCGTCGCGGGCGGCGGCGGCCTCGGCCACCTTGGAGACGACGGATTTCGCCTCCTGCGGATGCTCCTCGAGCCAGGCCTCGAGCGCATTGCCGACGATAGTTTCCACCACCGGACGGACCTCCGATGAAACCAGCTTGTCCTTGGTTTGGCTAGAGAATTTCGGGTCGGGCAGCTTGATCGAGAGCACCGCGGTGAGGCCTTCGCGGCAATCCTCGCCCGACAGGTCGACCTTGCCCTTCTTGGAGATGCCGGTGCGATCGGCATAATTCACGAGCACGCGCGTCAGCGCAGCTGCGAACCCAGTGAAGTGCGTGCCGCGGTCGCGCTGCGGTATGTTGTTGGTGAAGCAGAGAACGCTTTCGTGATAACTGTCGTTCCACGACAGCGCGGCGTCGACGGTGACGCGCTGGCGCTCCCCGCGGATCATGACCGGATTGGGGATCAACGACTGCTTGTTGCGATCAAGATAACGGACGAACGCTTCGCTGCCGCCTTCGTAGCGCATCTCCTCGCGCCGCGGCTCCGGTCCGCGCAGGTCGGCAAGCAGGACCTTGACGCCGGAATTGAGGAAGGCGAGTTCGCGCAGGCGATGCTCGAGCGTCGCGAAGTCGAATTCGGTCTTGGTGAAAACCTGGGTGCTCGGGAGAAACTTGACGCGCGTACCACGCTTGCCGGGCGCCTTGCCGACCACCTTCAGCGGCGCCACCGCGTCGCCGTCGCGGAATTTCATGTAGTGCTCGCGCCCGTCGCGCCAGACGGTGAGCTCGAGCCAAGCCGACAACGCGTTGACCACCGAGACACCTACGCCGTGCAGGCCGCCCGAGACCTTGTAGGAGTTCTGGTCGAACTTCCCGCCGGCATGCAGCCGCGTCATGATCACCTCGGCGGCGGACACCCCTTCCTCCTTATGGATGTCCGTAGGGACGCCGCGGCCGTCATCGGTCACCGTGACCGAACCGTCGGCGTTGAGCTCCACCTCGATGTGGGTGGCGTGCCCGGCGAGCGCCTCGTCGATAGCGTTATCGACGACCTCATAAACCATGTGATGGAGACCCGAGCCGTCGTCGGTGTCGCCGATGTACATGCCCGGACGCTTGCGCACGGCATCGAGGCCCTTGAGGACCTGGATGGCCTCGGCGCCGTATGCGTCGGCGCTCGTTTTGGGCGCACGGGGAGCGGGTTTGGCCACGGAAAAGGATCCCGAATCAGAAGTTGGGGAGGAGTTCGACCAGCGCTAAATGTACCATGTTCGTCGATCAGAAAAGTGGCTGATTTTCAATATAGGGACGGTATCGGAACGGAGACGAAACTAATATTATTTAGGTGACTCCGGCCGCCGATTCAAGTGGCGGGCGCGATCGCTCCGGGACGCACGAGGAATCGCTCGGCTCCCTCTCCCAGCGCCGCAAAAGCCGCGTCATCGACCCCGGTCATGAAGGTCTGGGCGCCGAGTTCCGCCAGCACCTCGAACAGCGCCGTGCGGTGCTCGGCATCGAGAAACGCCGAAACGTCATCAAGCAGCATGACTGGCGAGAACCCATGCATGGAGGCGACGAGGCGGGCGTGGGAGACCACGAGGCCGACGAGCAACGCCTTACGCTCGCCGGTGGAGGCGCGCGACGCCGGAATGTTCTTCGGGCGATGGCGCACCCGCAGGTCGGAGAGATGCGGCCCATCGAGAGTGCGCGCGGCGGCACGATCGCGCGCGCGGTTGTCAAGCAAAGCGGTGCGATAGCGATCCTCGACCTCGATCGCGGGCTCAGTATCGAGCGCGTTCTCCATCCAGCCGTCGATCGCAATATCGGCCGCCGGGAATAGTTGATGCTCGGATGCGTCGATCTCGCCCCTCAGCCGGCGCACGCACTCGCTGCGCGCCGCCGCCACGGACACCGCAAGTTCCGCCACCTCGTGCTCGATGGCATCGCACCAGCGCGCGTCGGGTGCGAAATCCTCAAGCAGGCGATTGCGCGAGCGTAGCGCCCGCTCGAGCGCATTGACCCGGCTGCCGTGACCGGCATCGATGGCAAGCACCAGGCGGTCGAGGAAGCGCCGTCGCTCGGCGCCGGGGCCAACGAACAGTCCATCCATTTCCGGGGCCAACCAAACGATGCGCAAGTGGTCGGCGAAGGCGACGGCCGAGCCCACCGGCTCCTGGTCGATGCGGCAGCGGCGGCCCGAAAGTTGCCCCTCGATGGGCACGTCGATACCGGTGCCGAGCTGCAGCCGGGCCGAGTGCCCCTTCGATCTCGGTGGCGACCGCCCACGATCCATCGCCTTCGCTTGCCGCAGGTTCGTCGACGGTGACGCGACGCAGGCCGCGGCCCGGCGCCAGGAAGGAGATTGCTTCCAGGAGATTGGTCTTACCGGCGCCGTTCGGCCCGGTAAGGACCACGGGGCCGTTCGCGACCGTGAGGTCGGCGCGGCGATACGAGCGAAAATTGGTGAGCTGCAGCCGCCGAATGCGCGCGCGGGGCCGGGCCTCGGAATGCGGAACGACGGGGCGCGCGGGGTCGATCCTGCTCACACGCGCATCGGCATCAGCACGTAGAGCGCATTTGCCGAAATCCCGGTCGCGCAAGAGCGTGGGCGAGCCCGGGTCGGCGAGCTTCAGCTCCGCGGCTTCGCCCTCGAGCTGGGCGGTGATGTCGAGGAGATAGCGGCTATTGAAGCCGATATCCAAGGCGTCGGCCGCATACTCCACCTCGAGCTCCTCGGTGGCGCTGCCCGAATCGGGGTTGGTCACCGAGAGCACAAGCTTACCGTCGCCGAGCGACAGTTTCACCGCGCGGCCGCGCTCGCTCGACACCGTGGAGACGCGATCGACCGCAGCGGCGAAATCGGCCTTATCCACCACGAGCGTCTTGTCGTTGGCGAGCGGGATGACGCGCGCGTAATCCGGAAAGGTGCCGTCGATCAGCTTCGAGGTAAGCGTCACCTTGCCGAGCGAGAAGCGGATCTTGGTCGGCGAAAGCTCGATCTCAACGTCCTCGCCGGCATCCTCGAGAAGGCGCTGAACCTCGGCCACGGTCTTGCGCGGAATGATCACGCCCGGCATGCCCGCGGCGCCCTTGGGCACTGCCATCTCCACCTGGGCGAGACGGTGGCCGTCGGTGGCGACGGCGCGCAGCCGCGTTCCCTTGTCTTCGATGGTGTGCAGATAGATGCCGTTCAGATAGTAGCGGGTTTCCTCGGTGGAGATGGCAAACTGGGTCTTGTCCACGAGCCGCTTCAGGTCTCCGCTCGCCAGCTTGAAGCGGTGTGACATCTCACCAGCGGCAAGATCGGGAAAGTCGGTTTCCGGCAGCGTCTGCAGCGTGAAACGCGAGCGTCCGGCGCGTACGGCAAGCGAAGCGCGATCCCCGCCCGCCTGCAGCTCGACCTGAGCGCCCTCGGGCAGCTTGCGCACGATGTCGTAAAGCATGTGGGCGGGAACCGTGGTGGCGCCCGCCTGCTTCACCTCCGCCGCCACCGTCTCGATGATCTCAAGGTCCAGATCGGTGGCCTTGAGCTCGAGGCCGTTCTTACCGGCGCGCACCAAGACGTTGGCGAGGATCGGAATAGTGTTACGCCGCTCCACGACGCGGTGAACGTGAGCGAGCGCTTTGACGATTTCCGCCCGTTCGACGGTGACCTTCATGGGCTGCAAATCCGGCTGGTCCTCGACTACCCCCCGGCGTTTCTAGAGAATCCGACGCGGGACCGAAAACTTTGGCGTTTCGCGCTGATTTCCGCAAGGGCAACGTGCGACATTCTGGCTCCCTACTCCTGTAGAAGCCGCTTCAGGATCTCGATCTCCTCGGCGAGCGCCTGGTCGCCCTGGACGAGGCCTTCGATCTTGCGCACGGCGTGCAGGACGGTCGTATGGTCTCGCCCGCCGAAACGCCGACCGATCTCGGGAAGCGAGCGCAACGTCAGGGTTTTCGCCAGATACATGGCGATCTGGCGCGGCCGCACGACGTTGGCCGTCCGCCGCGAGGATAAGAGGTCGGCGCGCGACACCCCGTAATGCTTGGCGACGATGCGCAATATGTCCTCGACCCGAATGCGGCGGGGGTCGGCGGGGCGCACCAGGTCGCGGATGACGTCGTCGGCCATCTCGATCGTGATAGGCCGGCCACTCAACTGGTTGTGGGCCATTAGCCGGTTCACCGCGCCATCGAGATCCCGGCCGTTCTGCGTCACTTGACGCGCCACGTGGGAAACCACCGAAGCCGGCACGTCGAAGCCAGGATGCTCGGCTTTGAGCGCGGCGATGCGCGTCTCCAGGATGCGCAGCCGCAGCTCCTCTTCGAGCGAGCCGATCTCGATCACCAGCCCGCCGGCGAGCCGCGAACGGACCCGCTCCTCGAGGCTTTCCAGCTCGGCCGGCGCCCGGTCGGCGGCCACCACCACCTGCCGGCCAGCGTCCATTAGAGCATTGAGCGTGTGGCAGAATTCCTGCTGCACGGTGCGGCCCTGGAGGAATTGCAGATCGTCGATTACCAGCGCATCGATGCCGCGCAGCGCGTCCTTGAAAGCGATAGCCGACTGGTTTTTCAAGGCGGCGACGAAGCCGTACATGAACCTTTCGGCGGTGAGATAGTGCACACGACGACCGCTGGTCTCGCCTGCCCAACATATGGCCTGGAGAAGATGGGTCTTGCCGAGACCCACTGCGGCATGGACGTACAGCGGATTAAAGCGGGGCTGCGTCTTGCTCCCGGCCTCGGATACCTGGCGGGCGGCGGCGTGAGCTAGCCGGTTCGAATTGCCAACGAGGAAGGTGGTAAAGGTAAGCCGCGCATCCAAAGGCGACCCGGGCGATCCGTCACTCCGTGGCGCGCCAGCGACCGTCGTGACCGTCGTCGGGCGAACGCTGACGGCAGGGCGGGCGGCAGCGATAGCGCCAGGCTCCGGGCTGCGGTTGCCGTTGCTCGGCCGGGTTACCGCCGAGCGCACGACCAGATCGATCTTGCGCAGCTGCGGCGCTTCGCTCCGCCACAGCGCGAGCAGGCGCTCGACGTAATGCGACTGAATCCAATTGCGCAGAAAACGGGTGGGCACCGACAGCCGAACTTCCTCGGACCCGCAGTCCTCAAGCTCCATGCGGGTGAACCAGCTAGTGTAGATATCTTCGCCGATCTCGGTACGTAGGCGGCGGCGCACGCGATCCCATCGCGAAGCGTTCTGATCGGGATCGTGTGCTCGCAGACGCGTCGTGAGGTCCGGATTCTCCTGCTTAGACAGGGCCATTGCAAGCGCTCCGATGCGAGTCTGCTACGGCAAATCCGCCGACGACACGAACTGACTGAGGAAAGGGGACAGGCAGAATTCTAGCTAAGAACTCAACGAGTGAATAAGAGCGGCGGCGGAGTCCCGGCGTGGGCGCTGGCCACGCGGCGGACGGACAAGGCAAAGGTGCGTGGTGCAATCCAACGGCGCAGCCGAGCCGATGAAAGAATATGTAGACGTGTCGCGCGCCGCTTCAACATCATGACCGCCCCCGCACCGCTGGTCGAACGCCAGCGGCGTGTTTGATGCCCCTTCATTCTTGTTCAGTTGGACGCGCCGCGAATTTCGGAAAGCAATACGGGTCCGAAGGTTCGTGGCTAACGCAAGAGCTCCAGTCCAGAAACGCCTACTCACCAAACCGGAACAAACTACCGTTACTAACTTGAGACGCAGACCTCGCTTGCCTATTCGCGTCGCGGCGAAGGCCGAAACGCAATTCGACGATACACAGCACCCCCAGGCCCCGCAACATCAATCGGGTCGCCGTCCTTTGCGCCATCATGATTTGGCGCGATCGCGGATTGGAGCGGTTCTGTTTTTTGCAGGCAAATTCTTGAGTCAGTTCATAGAATCTGGTGCGCCGAGCTTCAGTCGCGCCACCGTTGCAAACCAGCATCAGTGTTTTTGTTTCTGTCCGCGCACAGCGAGTATGACGCTAAATACCAACCCCGCGCGTTCGCTTGCCGCGCAAGTTTATGTTTGATCAAAAAAATTTTTGAGAGAGAACCATGGGTAGCCCCTGCCTCAATTGCCCGTACGCGTGCGCGGACACGCATCGGCCCTGATCGCGCGTACGGCAGAGGGAGCGTAGTGAGGAATCAGGTACCGAGCTTGCGCACGCGGGCGACCAAACGGGACACCTTGCGCGAGGCGGCGCGCTTGTGCATCACGCCCTTCTGCGCGGCATGCATGATCTCCGGCTCGGCGACGGCAAGGGCGGCCTGCGCCTTCTTCGCATCGCCGGCGGCGATCGCTTCCTCGAGGTCGCGTACGTAGTTTCGCATGCGCGTTCGCCGCGCCTGATTGACCCCGGCGCGCCGGACGATTTGACGCGCAGCCTTGCGGGCAGAAGAGGTATTGGCCATCGACCGGCAGGTTCCAGCTACGTGAAGGTCCGCAGGGTCTCCGATGGAGACCGGCGACGGGCGCGGACCATAGTGGCGACCTCGGCTGACGTCAACGGCACGCGCCCTCAGCCGTGCTTGAAATCCGGTCGCCGCTTGGCCACGAAGGCGGCCATCCCCTCCTTCTGGTCGCGGGTGCCGAACATCGCTTGGAACACCCGCCGCTCGAAGCGAACCCCTTCGGCGAGCGGGGTCTCATAGGCGCGGTTGATGCTCTCCTTGGCCAGCATCACAGCCGGAAGCGACATGCCGGCGATGGTCTCCGCGACCTTGATCGCCTCCTCGCGAAGCTTCGCCGCCGGCACGATGCGCGCCACGAGGCCGGCGCGTTCCGCCTCTTCGGCACCCATCATGCGGCCGGTGAGGATCAGGTCCATGGCCTTGGCCTTGCCGACGGCCCGCGGCAGCCGCTGGGTGCCGCCGGAGCCCGGGATGACCCCGAGTTTGATCTCCGGCTGACCGAATTGGGCGGTATCAGCGGCAATGATGAGGTCGCACATCATGGCAATCTCGCAGCCGCCGCCCAATGCATACCCGGCCACCGCGGCGATCACCGGCTTGCGGAAGCGAGCAACTACCTCCCATTCCGCGACGAAGTCCTGCAAATAGCTTTGCGGATAGGTGAGCGCCTCCATCTCCTTAATATCGGCGCCGGCGGCGAACGCCTTTTCGGAGCCGGTGAGCACCGCACAGCCGATGTTCGCGTCCGCCTCAAACGCAGCGAGCGCCTGACCGAGCTCGGCAATGATCTGTTTGTTGAGCGCATTCAGCGCCTGCGGTCGGTTCAAGGTCACGATGCCGACGCGGCCGCGCGTCTCGATCAGAATCGTCTCGTAAGCCATGAAGTTCCTCCTCGCGGTCAGCGCTGGCATACCGGGCAGAAGAAGGTGGAGCGGCCAGCCTGCACGATCCGGCGGATCGTGCCTGGGCAGCCGGGCGTAGTACAGGGCGCTTCCTCGCGATCGTACACACGGAAGGTATGCTGAAAATCGCCCAGCTCGCCGTCGGTGCGGCGGTGGTCGCGCAGACTCGAACCGCCAGCCTTGATCGCGTCGCGCAGCACGGCCCGGATTGCGCTCACCAATCGCTTGGCGTGCTCGTTAGGCTTCCCGGCGCGATTGGCGACCGTCGAAGCCTGGCGTTTGGGCGAGAGATGGGCGCGGTGCAGCGCCTCGCAGACGTAGATGTTGCCAAGCCCGGCCACCACCCGCTGGTCGGCCAACGCCGCCTTGAGGCTTGTTTTCTTGCTGCGGCAAGCACGGGCGAGATAGGCGGCGCCGAAGGCACGATCGAGCGGCTCGGGCCCGAGACTCGTCAAAAGCCTATGATGCTGCAGCTCATCGGCGCGGGCGAGCAGCATGACACCGAAGCGGCGCGGGTCGTTGAAGGTGACTGTTACGCCGGAGGAAAGACGGAAGATTACGTGATCATGGGCGCCGGTTTCGGAGCGCGGATGATGGAAGCGGCCGGGTTTCCTCTCCTTGCCTTGTTTCACGCGGAAGGACCCGGACATGCCGAGGTGCATGAGCAGCACCTCGCCGTCGTCGAGGAAGGCGAGCAGGTATTTCGCCCGCCGCGTGAGCTTGTCGATGCGGCGCCCGCGCAGCCGCGCGGCGAAGCGCGGCGGAAACGGCAAGCGCAGGTCGCCGCGGCGGACGTCCATCTCCTTAATAATGGCGCCCTCCATTACCGGGGCGAGGCCGCGGCGCACGGTTTCGACTTCGGGAAGCTCGGGCATGTTTACGCTCTTGCCATCGGCGGATCGCCGGTCATAGCGCCCTCGTCGCCGCCGCGCTATGGTCACGCATCCATGCCCGACCGCTCGACCCATTTCGGTTTCCGCGCCGTGCCGCTCGAAGACAAGCAGCGGTTGGTCGACGACGTCTTTCATAAGGTGGCGCAGCGCTATGACCTGATGAATGACCTGATGTCAGCGGGCTTGCATCGCGCCTGGAAAGACGCGCTCGTCTCCAAGGTGCGCCCGCCGCGGAGCGACCGCCCGTTTCGGCTGCTCGACGTGGCCGGCGGCACCGGCGACGTCGCCATGCGCACCCTAGCCGCGGGGGGCGCCGGCGTGCATGCCACCGTTGCCGACGTCAACGCCGATATGCTCGCGGTTGGACGCGAGCGCGCCAAAAACGCCCGGCTCGGCGAGCGCATCGATTTCATCCAGGCCAATGCGGAGGCCCTGCCCTTTCCGGTGGGCCGCTTCGACGCGGTCACCATCGCCTTCGGCATCCGCAACGTGCCGCGCATCGAGACGGCGCTGACCGAGATGCGACGCGTGCTGAAGCCGGGCGGACATTTCCTCTGCCTGGAGTTTTCTTCGGTCGACGTACCGGGGCTCGACGCCCTCTACGAGCTCTACTCCTTCAAGGTCATCCCCGAGATCGGGAGGCTCGTCGCCGGCGACGCGGAGGCCTACCGCTATCTCGCGGAATCGATCCGCCGCTTTCCGCGACCGGACGCTTTCGCCGAGCTGATGCGCGCCGCCGGATTCGGTCGCACCGGGTGGAGCCCGCTAACCGGCGGCATCGTCGCCATCCATTCCGGCTGGCGGCTTTGAGGATTCCGTGATCTCGGCCGCAGCCCATCTCCTGCGCCTGGCGCGCGCCGGGTTCGTGCTGGCGCGCGAGGGCGTGCTTGCGCTGGTCGACAGGGAGGCGCTTTCGCCGGGCGGGCGGCTCGCGGTACGCCTTGGCCGCCTGTTGGAGCGGCGCGGCGCCGGCTCGAGCGCGATTCGCCTAGCCACGGCGCTGACCCGGCTCGGGCCGTCCTACGTGAAGCTCGGCCAGTTTCTCGCCACCCGACCCGACGTGGTGGGCCAGGTGGTCGCCCGTGACTTGGAATCGCTGCAGGACAAAATGCCATCTTTCCCCCAGGCGCAGGCGGAAGCGGCCGTGGCGGAGGCCCTAGTGCGGCCCGTTGCCGATGCCTTCACCTCCTTCGGCCCGGCGGTAGCGGCGGCGTCGATCGCGCAGGTCCACCGCGCCGTAGCAAATGACGGGGATGGACCCCGTGCCGTGGCGGTGAAGGTGCTGCGGCCAGGTGTCGAGCATCGTTTCCGTCGCGACCTTGAGTCCTTCTTTTTCATCGCACGTCTCGCCGAACGCCACTCCGCGGAGGCGCGGCGGCTCCGGCTCGTCGCAGTGGTCGACACCCTCGCCCGCTCGGTCACCATGGAGATGGACCTCAGGCTCGAGGCAGCGGCGCTCGCCGAGCTCGCGGAAAATACCAAGGAAAACGCCGATTTCCGCGTGCCCGACATCGACTGGGAGCGAACCGCCCGGCGCGTGCTCACCGTCGACTGGATCGACGGTATTCCGCTGCACGACCGGGAAGCGCTCGCCGCTGCCGGCCACGACCTGAAGCGTCTTTCTCGCGTGCTGATACAATCGTTCTTGCGCCAGGCGATTGGCGACGGGTTTTTCCATGCCGACCTGCATCCGGGAAATCTCTTTGTCGATCCTGAGGGCCGCCTCGTCGCCGTCGACTGCGGCATCATGGGCCGACTCGGGCCGAAGGAACGGCGCTTCCTCGCCGAGATCCTCTACGGCTTCATCACCCGCGACTGGCGGCGAACGGCAGAAATCCACTTCGAGGCGGGCTACGTCCCCGGCCACCATTCGATCGAAGACTTCGCCCAGGCGATCCGCGCCATCGGCGAACCCATCCACGACCGGCGCGCCGACGAGATCTCCATGGCCAAGCTCCTCACCCTGCTGTTCGAGGTGACGTCGCTGTTCGACATGCAGACCCGCCCCGAGCTTCTTCTCCTGCAAAAGACCATGGTGGTTGTGGAGGGCGTGGCGCGGGCCCTCGATCCTCAGCTCGACATGTGGGCCACGGCGGAGCCGGTGGTGCGCGAGTGGATCGAACGCCACCTCGGGCCGGTGGGCCGCATGGAGGAAGCGGCGAGCGAAATCGGCGGGCTCGGTCGCCTGCTCGGCACCGCGCCGGGCTTACTCACCCGCGCTGCCGGAACCATGGAGCGCCTCGACGAGCAGACCCGCGACGGGCTCGTGTTGTCGCCGGGGACGGTGGAGGCCATCGGCCGCGCTGAAGCCAAACGTTGGCGGTGGACTACCCTCGCGCTCTGGGTGATCGCTGCCTTGATCGCGGTCTGGGTGCTGCGCTAGCGCGATTTCTAAGGTTAACCAGGCCGCCGCATCGGGGTTGCCGTCCCCCGGAAAATTGTACAGTAATGATCTGATATTTCCGGCGGGCCACGCGGCCCATCAAACCTGGGTTCTCCATGGCGCTCGCAGGCAAGCGCATTCTTCTCGTGATCGGCGGCGGCATCGCCGCCTACAAGAGCTTGGATCTGATCCGCCGCCTGCGCGAGCGCGGAGCCCAGGTACGCACCATCCTGACGCGAGCGGGTGCCGAATTCATCACACCGCTGTCGGCCGCGACGCTTTCCGGCGAGCGCTGCTTCACCGACCTCTTCTCTCTCACCGACGAGGCGGAGATCGGCCACATTCGCCTGTCGCGCGAGGCCGACCTCCTGGTGGTGGCACCGGCGACCGCCGACCTCATGGCGAAAATGGCGCAAGGAACCGCCAACGATCTCGCCTCCACGGTGTTGCTCGCCACCGATAAGCGCGTGTTGATCGCGCCGGCCATGAACCCGTTCATGTGGAGTCATCCCGCGACCCAGCGCAATTTCCTGCAAGTGCTCGCTGACGGCGTCACCGTGGTGGGACCGAAGGAAGGCGAGATGGCGGAGCGCAATGAGGCGGGCCTCGGCCGCATGGCCGAACCACTCGAGATCGTGGCGGCGATCGAGGCAGCGCTGATCGAAATGCCGGCGGCCGATGCACTGAAGGGCCGGCGTGTGCTCGTCACTTCCGGCCCAACGCGCGAGCCGATCGATCCCGTGCGATTCCTTTCCAACCGCTCGTCGGGACGCCAGGGCCACGCGGTGGCGCGCGCCGCGGCGCGGGCTGGCGCCGAGGTGACGCTGATCTCCGGTCCGGTCGAGGTGGCGGACCCGCGCGGCGTCACTACCGTACACGTGGAAACCGCGCGCGAGATGCTGAGTGCAGCCGAGGCGGCACTGCCCGTCGATATCGCGATCTGCGCCGCCGCCGTGGCTGACTGGCGGGCGGAAGGGACGGCTGCCGAAAAGATCAAGAAGAATAGCAAGCAGCCGGTGCTGTCACTGGTGGAGAACCCCGATGTACTCGCCTCCATCGCGCACCATGCGCGGCGCCCGCGACTCGTGGTGGGCTTCGCTGCGGAGACCGAAAAACTCCTGGAGCACGCCCGCGAGAAGCTCGCCCGCAAAGGATGCGATTGGATCGTGGCTAACGACGTATCGCCGGAAACCGGCGTGCTCGGTGGCACGCACAATGAGGTGCATCTCGTGACCGCCGCCGGCGTTGAATCCTGGCCGGTACAAACCAAGGAAGCCGTCGCGATCGGCCTCGTGCGCCGCATTGCCGCCGAGTTTGGCACCGGAGCACCGGAATGAACCCGCTTTCGGTCCGCTTCACCCGGCTTCCTCATGGGGAGGCGCTGCCCGCGCCGGCCTATGCGACAAGCGGCGCCGCCGGGCTCGACCTCATCGCTGCCGTGCCGGAGACCGAACCGCTCGCGATCCTGCCCGGCGCCCGGGCGGCTATTCCCACAGGGCTCATTTTGGAAATTCCCGTCGGCTACCAGGGCGAGGTGCGGCCACGCTCGGGCCTCGCCCTGCGACATGGCGTGACGGTCCTGAACGCGCCCGGCACGATCGACTCCGACTATCGCGGCGAGGTGCGAGTGGTTCTGGTCAATCTCGGGCAAGAAAAGTTCATCGTGACGCGCGGCATGCGCGTGGCACAAATCGTGTTCATGCCGGTCACCCGCGTGAGCCTCCGTGAAAACTCCGCGCTCGACGCGACCGCGCGCGGAGACGGAGGCTTCGGTTCGACCGGCCTCGATCGCAAACTCGTCGGGGAACGGTGATGGCTCGCCTGTCGGAAAAGAGCCTGCTCGCGGTTGCCGCCGTGGTCGACGTCGCTATTCATGCACGCGGCCAGCCGGTGGCGGCCAAGGCGCTGGCCGAGCGCCACCGCTTGCCGCCGCGTCACCTGGAGCCGGTGCTCCAGGCGCTGGTGCACGCGGGAATTCTCAAGGGCGTGCGCGGTCCCCGCGGCGGTTACGAGCTTGCGCGGGAGCGGCGGCGCATATCAGTGGCCGAGGTGGTGCGCGTTGCCGAAACGGCGTCGGAAGAGCAAACCGGCACGCTTCCCTCACTGGTCACGCGAATCGTCCGTCCGGCAGTAGCGCAGGGAGAAGAAGCATTCGAAACCGCGCTTGCGGCCGTCACCATCGAAAGCCTGTGCCGGGAGGCTGAACGTCAGGGCCTGGCGGAAGCTTTGGCCTCTTCCGATTTCAACATCTGAATCTTGGAATAGCGACAAAAGTCGACTTGATCACGTGCTTATGCTACTTCGGCCGCCTTCTGACGTTGCCTGAACGGAGTGCGGCATGGCTGAGCCGTTACGCAAGAACGCGACCGCCCCAGCGCCACGGCGCGAGCCGGGACGCGGCCGCATCTTCAACTCCATCACCGAAACCATCGGCGATACCCCGCTGGTTCGGCTCAATCGCCTTCCCGAGATGCGCGGCATCAAGGCCAACATCCTGGCCAAGCTCGAGTTCTTCAATCCGATCGGCAGCGTTAAGGACCGCATCGGCGTTTCCATGGTCGATGCGCTGGACGAGGCGGGGCTACTCAAGCCGGATACGGTGCTGATCGAGCCGACCTCCGGCAACACCGGGATCGCGCTCGCCTTCGTCGCCGCGGCGCGCGGGTTGCGCCTGATCTTGGTCATGCCCGAGACGATGTCGCTCGAGCGACGCAAGATGCTGGCGCTGCTCGGCGCCGAGCTCGTGCTCACCGAAGGCGCCAAGGGCATGAAAGGCGCCGTCGCCAAGGCCGAGGAACTCCTGCAGGAAATTCCCAATTCGGTCATGCCGCAACAATTCCGCAACCCCGCCAACCCCGACATCCATCGCCGCACCACGGCGGAAGAGATATGGAACGACACGGGCGGCAAGGTGGACGTCATCGTCTCTGGCGTGGGTACGGGCGGCACCATCACCGGGATCGGCCAAGCGTTGAAGCCGCGAAGGTCGTCGTTGCGCGTGGTGGCGGTAGAGCCGGAGGACAGCCCCGTGTTGTCCGGCGGCGCGCCGGGTCCCCACAAGATTCAGGGCATCGGCGCCGGGTTCGTACCGGAAGTGCTCGACCGATCGGTGGTGGACGAGATCATCACCGTCGGCAACCAGACCGCCTTCGAAACCGCCCGCGCCGTCGCCCGTTACGAAGGCATACCGGTGGGCATCTCGTCGGGAGCGGCAATTGCCGCGGCGCTCGAGATCGGAAGCCGGCCCGACATGGCGGGCAAGAATGTGGTGGTCATCGTCCCATCTTTTGCCGAGCGCTACCTGTCGACCGCCCTTTTCGAAGGCCTGTGAGCCGCCGACGGCGGTTTAGTGTTTCGTTGCCGAGTCCGCCTGGGGGTAAAGTGGCGGTGATTCGCGGCTAGGCCGCGGCTGTCCGCTGCGAGCGGCCGGAGGCGGGGCGAAACGGGGCGTCGCGGAATGCCGGAACAAGCCGGAACGGGCGGCGCAGAGCGACACACGAAAGCGCCAGGGCTGCCGGCAGCGCTGCTTGGGGTCACGCTGACGTTTCCGCAACCCGCGGTCGCCGCTCCTGCCGTCGTCGATATCGTTTTTCGGACCGTCGCGGCTCTTGACCGCCACGAGATTGTTTCTCTCGCGCTTACCCTCGGCGTGCTCCTCTTTGCGGTGGTGACCGCAATCGCGCTGGTGCGCACGCGCTCCCACGCGGCGACCAAGCTTGCCGAAACCCGGCGCGAGGCCGCCGCCGCACGCGAGGCCGCCGATCGGGCGCTGGCGTTGCTTCTTGCCGAACCGCAGGTGGTCGTGGTGTGGCGCGATCCCAAAGCGGAACCGGAGATCCTCGGCGACGCCATGAGCCTGATGGGTCTGCCGGCGACCCGCCGGGTGCTCGCATTCGGCGCATGGCTCGACCCCAACCAGGCGCACTTGCTGGAAGCCGCTACCGACGCGCTGCGCAAGCGCGGTCAACCCCTCTCCATGACGCTCGTGAGCAACCGCGGCCATCACGTGGAGGCTACAGGCCGTCCGATCGGCGGCGCGGCGGTGTTGCGCCTGAAGGAAATAACAGGCGCCAAGCTCGATCATGCAGCGCTCGCCGGGCGGCATCAGCGTCTCGAGCGCGACCTCGAACAGCTGCGCGGACTGTTGGAAATGGTGCCGGCGCCGATCTGGTTGCGCGACGAGGCGGGCCGCCTCGCTTTCGCCAACCATGCCTATGCAACGGCGGTGGAGGCCAAGGATCCGGCCGACGCCGTGGCGCGTGAGATGGAGCTTCTTGATCGCCCCACCCGCGATGAGGCGGCGCACGCGCGCGCCGAGCAGCGCGTTTTCGCGAAGCGCGTACCGGTGGTGGTAGGCGGCCAGCGGCGCGTGGTGGACGTGCTCGAATTCGGCAATACCCGCGGCGCAGCCGGCATCGGCTTCGACGCCACCGAAGCCGCGACGGTGCGCGCCGATCTCTCGCGCATCGTCACCGCCCATCGTCGCATCCTCGATCAGCTGGCCACCGCCGTCGCCATTTTCAGCGCCGACCGGCGGCTCGTGTTCCACAACGCCGCCTATCGCACGTTATTCAAGCTTGACGCCGCGTTTTTGGAGGAGCGGCCTAGTGACGGCGCCGTACTCGACCGGCTACGCAACGAGCGCAAGCTGCCCGAGCAGGTCGATTTCCGGGGTTGGAAGGCGGAGCTGTTCGAAGCGTATCGCTCGCCGGAACCAAAGGAACACGTGTGGCACCTGCCCGGTGGCCGCATCCTGCGCGTGGTCACGAGCCCGAACCCGGAAGGTGGCGTGACATACCTGTTCGACGACATCAGCGAGCGCATCGCGCTGGAGAGCCGCTACAACACGGTTATCCATGCCCAAAGCGAGACGCTCGACGCCCTTAACGAGGCCGTGGCGGTGTTCGGCTCCGACGGGCGCCTCAAGCTGCACAACCCCGTGTTCGAGCAGCTGTGGCGGCTTTCCGCCAAGACCCTCGCCGACAACCCGCACATCGACGCCGTGGCCGGCTGGTGCGGCCCGCTGGTGGCGCTCGACGCCGAAAGGCGCACGCCGGTAGACCCGTGGCAGGCGATCAAGCGCGCGGTCACCGCGATCGAGCGCCGCGACCCGGTCACCGAGCGGATCGAGCGGGTCGACCGCAGCGTGATCGATTGCGCCGCCGTGCCGCTGCCGGACGGCGGCACGCTCGTCACCTTCCGCGACGTAACCGACAGCGTGCGCATCGAGCGGGCGCTGGTCGAGCGCAACGAAGCGCTGCTGCAGGCCGACGCGCTGAAAAACGCCTTCGTGCGCAATGTTTCCTACGAGCTGCGCTCGCCGCTCACCACCATCATCGGCTTCGCGCAACTGCTTACCGACGCGGCCATCGGACCGCTCAACAACAAGCAGCGCGACTACCTCGGCCACATCAATCAGTCGAGCGCGGCGCTTCTCGCCATCATCGACGATATTCTCGATCTCGCCACCATCGACGCCGGCGCCATGACGCTCGAGCTCGGGCAAGTGGACGTGCGGGCGACGGTGGACGCCGCCGCCGACGGCGTGCGCGATCGGCTGGCCGCGAACGAACTCAAGCTCGATCTGCGGGTTCCGCGTGATGCCGGAAGCTTCGTCGCCGACGGCAAGCGGGTGCGCCAGGTTCTGTTCAACCTGCTTTCCAACGCCATCGGCTTCTCGCCCAAGGGCGGCACGGTAACCCTCGCGGCGGAACGCCGGGCGAGCAGCGTCGTGTTCAGCGTCACCGACGGCGGACCCGGCATTCCGCCCGAGCTCAGGGATCGTATCTTCGGACGCTTCGAGAGCCACCCGCTCGGCTCCAAACACCGCGGCCCGGGGCTTGGCCTTTCCATCGTACGGGCGCTGATCGAACTCCACCGCGGCACCATTTCCGTCGATTCGGAGCCTGGACGCGGCACCCTCGTCACCTGCACATTCCCCACCGACGCGGCAGCCGGCCGCGAGGCCGCCGAGTAAGCTTGGCCATGGCGACCACAAACGCCCTGCAATCGAACTGGGACCTGGTTTTGGCGGACGAAAGCGCCACCGATCGGCTCGCCAACGACCTTTCGGCGGCGCTCGTTCCCGACGACCTCGTCACCCTGTCGGGCGATCTCGGCGCCGGGAAGACCACGCTCGCCCGCGCCGTCATTCGCGCGCTCGCCGGCGACGACCGCATCGAAGTGCCGAGCCCGACGTTCACCTTTCTCCAGCTCTACGAGCTGCAGCGCTTCCCGGTGGTGCACGCCGACCTCTATCGGGTGACGACGCTCGCCGAGCTTGCCGAGCTCGGCTGGGAGGAGGCGTCGGAGGGCGCCGCCGTGATGGTGGAATGGCCGGACAGGGCAGCGGCGTTGATCCAGGCCGACAGACTCGACGTGGCGCTCGCACTGGCGCCCGATCTCGGCCCCCACTTCCGCCGCGCGCGGCTCACCGGCTACGGGTTGTGGGCGAACCGGCTGACGCGGATGCGCGCCACCCGCGTGCTCATCGATGCCACCGGATTCGCCCACGCGCGGCGCGCCTACCTCGTCGGAGATGCTTCCACGCGCCGCTATGAGCGGCTCTTTCTCGAAGGCGCGAGCGCCATCCTGATGGATGCCCCGCCCCGCCCGGACGGGCCGCCGGTGCGCGGTGGGCGCTCCTACAGTGCCCTCGCCCACCTCGCCGAGAACGTCCGCCCGTTCGTCGCGCTCGCCCGTGGTGTGCGCGAGCGCGGATTTAGCGCCCCGCTGGTGCAGTCCGCCGACCTCGAGGCCGGCCTTCTTCTTCTCGAAGATTTCGGCGACGAGCGCGTGGTGGCCGGCGACCCCTCGATGCCCATCGAAGAGCGTTTTGAGGCGGCGATCGATCTCCTAGTGACGCTACATGGACTAGAGCTGCCGGCGATGCTTCCGGTCGCGCCGCGGCTCGAGCACAAGCTTCCGCCCTACGACATGGGTGCATTCCTGATCGAAGCGGAGCTCTTGTTGGATTGGTACCTGCCCTATCGCGGCGTCGGGCCGGTCACGCCGGCTCAGCGCGAGACCTTTCTTACCCTGTGGCAACAGGCGCTCGCCGATATCGTGAGCGCACCGGCGACGTGGGTCCTTCGCGACTTCCATTCGCCGAACCTCCTATGGCTTGACGATCGGGAAGGTATCGAGCGCGTCGGCCTCCTCGATTTCCAGGACGCCCTGATGGGACCCGCCGCCTATGACGTGGCCTCCCTGCTGATGGACGCGCGTGTCGACGTGAGCCAGGACCTCGAGCTCAAGCTCCTCTCCCGCTACGCGGCGGGCCGCACCGCGGCCGACCCCGGCTTTGATCTCAAGCCGTTCGTGCGGCAGTACGTGACGCTGGGTGCGCAACGGGCGACGAAAATTCTCGGCATCTTCGCCCGGCTGAGCAAACGCGACGCCAAGCCCGCATATCTCCGGCATCTGCCGCGGGTGTGGAACTATCTCGCGCGGGCCTTGGCCCACCCTTCGCTCGCCGAGCTCGCCACGTGGTACGAGACGCATGTCCCGGCGCCCGTGGTGGTCGCGGCGGTTCCCCAACCGGCAACCCAGCCCACCGCCTGATGGTATCCGACAATCCCGCCGTACCCCAGGCCGCCATGGTGTTGGCGGCTGGCCTTGGCACACGCATGCGCGCCCTCACCGAAGCGCAGCCCAAGCCGCTGGTGAAGGTTCTGGGCAAAGCACTGATCGACCACGCGATCGATCGATTGGCGGAGACCGGGGTGCGAACCGCCGTGATCAACGTCCACCATTTTGCTGACGCCCTTGAGACCCACCTGAAACACCGTACGCACCCACGCATCATCATCTCCGACGAACGTGCCGGTCTCCTCGGCACCGGCGGCGGCATCACTCGCGCGCTGCCGCTACTGGGCACGGAGCCGTTCTTCATCGTCAACGCCGACAGCCTCTGGCTTGAAGGGGTGGTGCCTAACCTCGTGCGGCTCGCCCGCGCCTACGACAAAACCCGTATGGATGGGCTGCTTCTGGTGGCCGCAACGGCTAGCTCCCTCGGTTACGACGGTCGCGGCGACTTTAAGCTCGACGCCGAGGGACGGCTGCAACGGCGGGCGGAGCAACAAATGGCCCCCTTCGTCTACACCGGCGCGGCGCTGCTTTCTCCGCGGCTGTTTGCCGAAGCACCTGCCAGCGCCTTTCCGCTGACGCGCCTGTTCGCCACTGCGCAAGAGGCCGGTCGCTTGCACGGCCTGCGCCTCGAAGGCACCTTCCTGCACGTGGGAACGCCGGAAGCCGTCGCCGCCGCCGAGCAAGCGATCCGCCGCGCGACTGCCTGATCCGTGGCAAACTCGCACCATGACTGCGAGTTGTCCACGCGTCTTCACCATTCCGCCGTCGGCCCCGTTCTTGCCGACGCTCGCGCGTGCGCTCCTCGACGGCAAGCTGGTGCCTGGCTTCGCGCCGCGCGGGGACCCGCTGGCGCTGGCGTCGGCCACCGTATACCTGCCGACACGGCGTGCCGCCCGCGCCTTGGCGTCGGCGTTCCTGCAGGCTGCCGGCGGCGAGGCCACGGCGCTGCCGCGTATCGTGCCGCTCGGCGATGTGGACGAGGATGCGCTTGCCTTTGCCGAGGATGCGCCATCCGCGCACCCACGCGCTGCCGAGCCACTGAGGCGCAAGCTGGTGTTGGCGACGCTCGTGCACACATGGGCGGCGCAACTGCCCAAGGCCACGGGCGACCCATATCGGCTCCTTGCCACTTCGCCGGCGGCGGCACTTGCGCTTGCTGAATCGCTGGCGCGGCTTTTCGACGACCTGATCATCGCCAATGTATCGGCGGAAGACCTGCGCAAGGCGGTTCCGCCGGAACTCGACGTCTATTGGCAGAAGTCGTTCGAGTTCCTGAAGCTCGCCTACGACGGCTGGTTCGCCTACCTGGCGGCGGGCCGCCTCGCCGACCCCACCCAGCGGCGCGACGAACTGATCGCCCGCGAGGTGGCGCGCATCGCCGCCGGCGGCGATGGGCCGGTGATCGCGGCGGGCTCCACCGGATCGCTACCGGCGGTGGCGAACTTGCTCGCGGCGATCGCGCATCACCGCGACGGCGCCGTGGTGCTGCCCGGTCTTGATCGCGATCTTGACGAAGAGTCCTATGCGCTAATCGACGGGGACCAGCCATCGCCCGGCCATCCGCAGTTCGGCCTCAAGCGCTTGCTCGGCCGCATCGGCATTTCGCGGAGCGAAGTCGAAGCGTTGGCAGCAGCTACAGCGCCCGCCCGCGAAAAATTGCTGTCGGAAGCATTTCGTCCCGCCGCCACCACGGACCGGTGGCGGGATGGCGCCCACGCGTTTTCCACCGACGACATGCGGGCGGCGCTCAGCGACGTCACGCTGATTGAAGCCGGCGATCCGCGCGAAGAGGCACTGAGTATAGCGCTGGTCCTGCGGGAGACGCTGGAGGAGCAGGGCAAGATCGCGGCGCTGGTGACCCCGGACCGGACGCTGGCGCGGCGCGTGGCGGCCGAGCTCGCGCGCTGGAACATCGCGATCGACGATTCGGCCGGCGCGGCGCTTGCCGCCACCGAAGCGGGACGGCTGGCGCGGCTCGCGGCCAGCGCCGCTGCGGAAAAGCTTGCGCCGCTACCACTCATCGCGCTCTTGCGCCATCCGCTCGCCGAGCTCGGCACCATGGCCGAGATCGACGCCCTGGAACGCGCCGTGCTGCGCGGGCCGCGCCCGGCAGCCGGCGCCGATGGTCTCGCCCGCGCTATCGCGGAGCTACGAATGAGCCAGCTGCACAAGCGCAACGCGCGCGCCAAGCTCGGCGAGGCCGACTGGCAAATGGCGGCCGATCTCGCGACGCGCATCGGCAAGGCGCTGAACCCGCTGC
This sequence comes from uncultured Alphaproteobacteria bacterium, assembly GCA_963792635.1. Lineage (GTDB taxonomy): Bacteria > Pseudomonadota > Alphaproteobacteria > Rhizobiales > Xanthobacteraceae > DATNNN01. The sequence goes on along the minus strand of CAWBWX010000001.1, from coordinate 643,462 downwards.
TGGCGCTCGCGGACGGCGGCCCGCACCCGTTCGCCCACCTCGTCACCGCTCATAAAAATGCTCTTGCGAACATCAGCCCCGACCTCGCCGGGTCGGCGGCAGATGATGCCGCCACGCTCGCCAAGGGATTGGACTTACTCACAAAAACGTCCGCTGAGGCGCCCGCCGTCACCCTCAGCGAATACACCGACATGCTTCCCCGCCTCCTCGCCGAGCCCCATGTGCGGCCGCCCTTCGACCCGCACGCACGCCTGCGCATCCTGGGTCCGCTCGAGGCACGGCTCCTCGACGCGGACCGCATCGTGCTGGCCGGGCTCAACGAGGGAAGCTGGCCGCCCGACGTCCATTCCGACGCCTGGCTCAATCGGCCCATGCGCCGCGCCCTGCAAAAGCTTGACCTGCCCGAGCGGCGCATCGGCCTTGCCGCTCATGACTTCGTGCAAAGCATGGGTGCAAGCGAAGTGGTGCTCACGCGCGCCCGGCGCGACAGCGGCGTCGAGACCGTGCAATCGCGCTTCCTGCATCGGCTCTCGGCGCTTGTGCCCGAAACGGAATGGGTAAAAGTAAAGGAGCGCGGAGATCGCTATCTTGCACTCGCGCAAGCGTTTGAGTCTCCGGGGGAAATAAGACCCATCGAGCGGCCGCACCCTACGCCGCCGCTCGCCGCGCGGCCCATGCATCTCAGCGTGAGCGAGATCGAAGACCTGGTGCGCGATCCCTATACGATCTACGCCCGTCACGTGCTTGGTCTCGTGCAGCTCGAACCTGTGGACGTCGACCCTGGCGCACGCGAGCGCGGCACCCTCCTGCACGATACCCTCGCCCGATTCATCGCGGCGTATCCGCAGAAACTTCCGCCCGAGGCGCTCGCGGCATTGCTGGAGATCGGCCGGCGCGCTTTCGCAGCCCTCGACGCCTTTCCGGCGATTCACGCAGCGTGGTGGCCACGCTTCGAGCGCGTAGCGGAATGGTTCCTAAGTCACGAGGGCGAGCGCCGCGAGAACCTTGCCGGCGTGCTTGTCGAGACCTCGGGGCGTATTGCGATCAAGATTGGCGCCGGGCACTTCACGCTTTCGGCCCGCGCCGACCGCATCGATCTCTTGACCGACGGCTCGGTGGCGGTCGTGGACTATAAGACCGGCGAGCCCCCCGGCGTGGCCGAAGCGATGGTGGGCCTTGCGCCGCAACTGCCGCTGGAAGCGGCGATCGTCCGACACGGCGGCTTCGATGGGATCAAGGCGAACACTTCCATTTCACAGATGGCGGTAGTCAGGCTTTCCGGCGGAATCCCGCCAGGCAAGATCGTAAAATTCGATCTCTCCCAACACCCGGCCAGTAGGACCGCCGAGCGTCTAGGTATCAAGACCCTCGACGACCTTGCCGAGCGAAGTCTTGTAGAACTGACGAAACTGATCGGTGAATTCGCACGGCCGGATCAAGCCTATCACTCCGTGCCCCGGCCGAAGTGGCGTTTGCGCTATGGCAGCTACGATCATCTCGCGCGCGTCAAGGAGTGGTCGATAGTGGGAGAAGACGAGTGGTGAAGTCCTATCCGGTCCCTGCCGCAACCCGGGAGAAGCAAGCGCGCGCTTCGGATCCGGCGGCTTCGGCCTGGGTTTCGGCGAACGCCGGCTCGGGCAAAACTTACGTGCTTGCCTTGCGCGCGATCAAGCTCATGCTTGCCGGCGTGCCGCCAGCGAAGATCCTTTGTCTTACGTTCACCAAGGCGGCCGCCGCGCACATGGCGAACGTCGTGCTCGACCGCCTCGCCGCTTGGATCCGTCTCGACGACAACGAGCTCGACGAGGAACTCGCGACCATCGACAGTGTACCGCCTTCGCCCGAACGGCGGAGCGTGGCGCGGCGTCTGTTCGCCGCGGCGCTGGAGACTCCGGGCGGGCTCAAGGTACAGACCATCCACGCCTTCTGCGACCGGGTGCTGCACCAGTTCCCCTATGAGGCGCGGGTGCCGGCAGGCTTCGAGGTGTTGGAGGAAGCGGGCGAGGCGGACCTGCTCGCGCGTGCGCGCAACGACGTGCTGATCGCCGCGGCCAACGACCGACGGTCGCCGCTCGGGCGCGCGCTCGCGATGGTGGTTGCCACGGTTTCCGACCACGGCATTACGGCGGCGCTCAACGAAGCCATCCGCGATCGCCGTAAGTTATTGCGTTTTATAGCGTTTTATCCAGATACGGACCGGAAACTTGCCGCGGCCCTCAGGCTCGACCCGAAGGAAACGCTCGCGGTCGTAGAATCGGAAATCCTCAACGGTCCGAATCTGCCGCGGTCCGAATGGCCGAGCATGGCCGCAGCACTTCTTCCTCTTGGCGGCAACGCAACGAATTGCGGAAAGGCGCTGGCTGCGGCCATTGCCGAACCGATTGACGACTACATTTCCATTTTCATCACTGATGAGGGCGAGCCACGCAAGGACGGCGGCTTTGGCAGCGCGGCCGTGCGGGCGAAGACCCCCGCGCTGTTCACGCGCCTGCTTGACGAGCGCGACAGGATGCATGGACTGGCCGACAAGCGCCGTGCTGCCATGGCGCGCGAGCGGACGGGCGCGCTCATCACGCTCGCCGCCGCCGCTATCGCCAACTACGAGGCGGAAAAGAACGATCAAGGGCTTCTCGACTACGACGATCTGGTCAGCAAGACCGTCGACCTCCTGCACAACCACGCCTCCGCCTGGGTGCACTACAAGCTCGACGGTGGCGTCGACCACATTCTGATCGACGAGGCGCAGGACACGAGCCCGGAGCAGTGGCGCGTGATCGACAAGCTCGCCGAAGAATTTTTCGCCGGCCGCGGCGCGCGCGACGACCGCGGCCGCACCATCTTCGCCGTGGGCGACGAGAAGCAGTCGATCTTCAGCTTCCAAGGCGCCGACCCAAAACGCTTCGACGAGATGCAGCGCGCCTTCGCTTCGCGAGCGCACGCGGCAGCCGCGGCGTTTCACCCGGTGCGGCTCGACCTTTCCTTTCGCTCGGCGCCGCCGATCCTCGGCGCCGTGGACGCGGTATTTTCGCGCGGGGAGGCTTATCGTGGCTTAAGCAGCGATCCCGCGCGCCACCGGCACCAGGCGATCCGCGACAAGGCGCCGGCCCTGGTGGAGATTTGGGATACGACGAAGCCCGACGCCGACGACGACAGCGAGCTCGCCTGGGACGCGCCGCTGAACGTCAAGAGCGAGCAGAGCCCTGAGGTCAAGCTCGCGGCCCGCATCGCGAGAGCCGTCAGGCATTGGCTCGCGGGCGGCCTTAGCGTCGGCGAGGACGGGCGCGCGCCACGGGCGGGCGACGTCATTATTCTGGTGCGGCGGCGCGGAGCGCTGTTCGAGGCGATCTTGCGGGCGTTGAAGCAGGCGAAGCTACAGGTCGCCGGCGCCGATCGTCTTGTGCTCGCCGATCACATCGCGGTGCAGGATCTGATGGCGCTCGGTGACGCGCTCCTGCTCGAGGCCGACGATCTCGCGCTCGCGAGCGTGCTGAAGAGCCCGCTGATCGGGCTTTCCGAGGAAGCTCTGTTCGACCTGGCCCACGGCCGCCAGGGCACGCTCGCCGCCGCGCTTGCGGCGAGCCACGACCCGGCGCTCGCGGAAGCCGCGGCGCTGATCGCGCGCTGGCGCGGCGAGGCGCGGGCGCTGCCGCCGTTCGATTTCTATGCCCGCGTGCTCGGCCGCGACCGCGGCCGCAAGCGGATGCTCGCCCGGCTCGGGCAGGAGGCCGCCGACGCCATGAACGAGTTCTTGTCGCGTGCGCTCGCCTTCGAGAGCCGCGATACGCCGTCGCTGGCTGCATTCCTGGCGCACCTGCGGCGCGCGGGCTCCGAGGTGAAGCGCGATCTCGAGGTCGCGAGCAATGCCATTCGGGTGATGACCGCCCACGGCGTTAAGGGCCTGGAAGCGCCTGTGGTGGTGCTTGCGGACACCACGTCCATTCCCGACGGCCGCCACGATCCGAAGCTCGTGCACCTCTCGGTGCCGGGGGTGCCGCCGGATGCGCCGGAAGCGCCGGTGTGGGCCCTCACCCGTGCGGACGATTCAGCCGCGCTGGCGAACGCGCGAAAGGCCGCCGCCGAGGCGCGCGACGACGAGTATCGCCGGCTCCTCTACGTGGCGCTCACACGCGCCGCCGACGCCCTCATCGTCTGCGGTTACGAAACCGCGCAACACGCCAAGGCCGGCCTCAAGCCGGGCTGCTGGTATCAGCTCGTGCGCCAGGCGCTGAAAGACGAGCTCGCGCCGGTGGAAGTGCCTTACAGCGACGAGAAGGTATGGCGTTGGCGCGGCACCACGGCGCGCGCTACCGCGATACAGGCGGACACGGCGGCGGCCGTGATCGAGATGCCTGCGTGGATCGATAAAGCCGCTGCCGCTGAGATGCTACAGCCGCGACACGTGCGTCCGTCGGCGGTCACCGGGCGCGCTCGGCAGGCGAAGGCTCCGGGCCTGGACCCGGTGACGCGCGGCATATTCGTGCACCGCTTGTTGCAATATCTTCCCACGTTTGCCGCCGACGGACGGCGCGCCGCGGCCGAGCGCTATCTCGCCATGGCAGGCGAGGAGATCGACGCAGCGATACGCACGGCGCTGGCCGATGAGGCAATAGCGGTGTTGCAGAGCGCGGACGCGGCACCCTTATTCAGTTCGACGAGCCGGGGAGAGGTGCCAATACTTGCCCGCATCGCGGCGGCGAACGGGGAAATCATCGAGATCCCAGGCCGGATCGATCGCCTCGCGATAACGAAGGAAGCCGTGCTGATCGGCGACTTCAAGACCGACGGACGGCCACCAGCACATGCCGACGACGTGCCGCAGGCGCATCTCGTGCAACTCGCGCTCTATCGGGTCGCGGTGGAACGGATGTTTGGAAAACCGGTACGGGCGAGTTTGGTCTATACGAAAGGTCCGGCAATTCACCCCATTTCCAGCCATGTTCTCGACGCAGCGCTGAAGCGCATCATCTCTTCGGGCGACTTGACCGGCTGAAGCCCCATACCTAGGTTCTGCGTCCCGTCGCATCCCCCACCCGATTCCAGCCCCCGCAGAGGTTTCTCATGGCCGTCGCCAAAGCAAGTGATTCGTCGTTCGAAGTCGACGTGCTGAAATGCGCGGAACCGGTGCTGGTGGACTTCTGGGCCGAATGGTGCGGGCCCTGCCGCGTGATCTCGCCGATCGTCGACGAGGTGGCGGGCGAGCTCGTGGGCAAGCTCAAGGTCGTGAAGGTGAACGTCGACGAGAATCCGGCGACCGCCGCCAAGTACGGCATCATGTCGATCCCGACCCTGATGATCTTCAAGAACGGCGCCATGGCCGCCCGCCAGATCGGCGCGCTGCCCAAGGCCAAGATCGTCCAGTGGATTCACGGCGCGATCTGAGCGCCTAACCTCTTGCTTCAAGCGGGCGGCGTGCCGTTCCGCATGAGCACCTCGCCCGCGAGATAAAGCGAGCCCGTCACCAGCACTCGTGGCGGCATTTCCAGCTCAAGCGCGGCGACGCGCTCGAGCGCTTCCTCCACGTTCGGCGCCGCCTCGCCGGAAAGGCCCGACCCGCGCCGCAGCCGCTGCAATCTCCGCCGGGGACCGCGCGGCCTCGCCTGGGGCCGGCACGGCGAATACGTGGCGCGCCAGATCGCTGAAACAGGCAAGAAAACCTTCCGCGTCCTTGCTCGCCAGCATGCCGACGACAAGCACGAGCGGGCGCGCCACGCGCTCCTCGAGCTCCGCGATGGCAGCCGCGATCGCGGCAGCGCCGGCAACGTTATGGCCGCCGTCGAGCCATAGCTCGCTGCCGCGTGGAAGCTTCTGCACGAGCCGGCCCGCGCTTAGGCGCTGCATGCGCGCCGGCCATTCGACCTCGCGCATTCCCGCCTCAAAGGCCGCACTCGGAATGTCGAAGGCACGGGTGGCTCGCAACGCGGCGACGGCGAGGCCGGCGTTCTCCACCTGATGGCGGCCGAGAAGGCGCGGATGGGGCAGATCGAGAAGTCCGGCTTCATCGGAAAACACCAAGCGCCCGCCTTCCTCGTGCGCTGTCCAATGCTCGCCGCAGACGAGAAGCGGCGCATCCAGCCGCGCCGCTACGCGCTCGATCACGCCAAGCGCGCGGGCGTCCTGCCGCCCGCACCACCGCCGGCACGCCACGTTTGAGGATGCCGGCCTTTTCCTTCGCGATGTCCGTGAGGGTGGCGCCCGAGATGATCGGTGTGGTCGATGGAGATCGGCGTGATGACGGTGACCGCCGGCCGCTCGATTACGTTGGTGGCGTCGAGACGGCCGCCGAGGCCGACTTCCAGCAGCAAGACGTCGGCCGGGCGGCTCGCGAAGAGCACGAATGCGGCGGCGGTGCCGATCTCGAAAGAAGTGATGGGCTCGCCGGCGTTGACCCGCTCGCAGGTCAGCGAGCGCATCGGCGAGAGCCTCGTCGTCCACGAGCCGCCCGCCACCGGGATGCGCAAGCCGGATGCGCTCGTGGAAGCGCACGAGGCTCGGCGAGGTGTAGACGTGCACACCGAGCGCGGCGGCCTCCAGAATCGCGCGCAGGAACGCGATGGTGGAGCCCTTGCCGTTGGTGCCGGCCACGTGGATCACCGGCGGCAGCTTGCGCTCCGGATTGCCGAGCTGGCCGAGCAGACGCTCGATGCGGCCCAGCGAAAGATCGATCTTCTTCGGATGCAGCGAGACCAGGCGCGCGATCAGCGCGTCGAGCGGGCTCGCGCGACCGGGCCCCCCGCGCGCTCACGCCGCGACCGGAGGCGCCGGCAGCCGCGGTGTCGGCGCGGCTTTGGTCGAGAAGCCGGCAAAGCCGCGCCAAGCGTGGCGCGCAGCTGATGGCGATGGACCACGATGTCGATGATGCCGTGTTCCGCAGGTACTCGGCGCGCTGGAAGCCCTCAGGCAGCTTCTCGCGAATGGTCTGCTCGATGACGCGGGGGCCAGCGAAGCCGATCAGCGCGCCGGGCTCGGCGATGTGTACGTCGCCGAGCATGGCGTAGGACGCGGTGACGCCGCCAGTGGTCGGATTGGTCAGCACGACGATATAGGGCTTCTTCGCCTCGCGCAGGCGCTCCACGGCGATGGTGGTGCGCGGGAGCTGCATCAGCGAGAAGACGCCCTCCTGCATGCGGGCGCCGCCCGAGGCGGCGAACAGGACGAACGGCGTGCGCTTCTCGACCGCGGTCTCCAGGCCCTTGATCACCGCTTCGCCGGCGGCCATGCCGAGCGAGCCGCCCATGAAATCGAAATCCTGCACGGCGATCACCACCGGCAAACCCTCGAGCCGTGCCGAGGCCGAGCTTCACCGCATCCTTGAGCCCGGTCTTGGCGCGCGCATCCTTGAGGCGGTCGACGTAGCGCCTTTCATCGCGGAACTTCAGCGGGTCGACCGCGACCTCGGGCAACGCGATGTCGAGCCACGTCTCTCCGTCGAACATGGACTTCAGCCGCTGCGCCGCGCCCATGCGCATGTGGTAGTTGGAATTCGGAATCACCCACTGGTTCGCCTCCACGTCCTTGTGGAAGACGAGCTGGCCGGTCTCCGGGCACTTGATCCAGAGATTCTCCGGCGTGTCCTTGCGCTGCAGGAAGCTGCGGATCTTCGGGCGAACGACGTTGGAGATCCAGTTCATGAATGCCTCCTGACTCCGCCGCCACGCGGCGCGCCGCACGCACCCCGGCCGCAAGCTCGCCCACGAGGCCGGTGACGGCGCTGACGGTCTTTGGCGTCGGCCGGCCGTCGGCGTCAAGGCTCAGGCGCACGGCCTCCACTAGCGCCGACCCTACTACCACCGCGTCGGCGCCGCGGGCGATGGCACGTGCCTGGTCGGCGGTCCGGACGCCGAAGCCGACAGCGATCGGCAGCTTGGTGTGGTGCTTGATGCGCGCCACCGCCGCCATCACCCGATTGCGGATCGGGGATCGCCGCGCCGGTGATGCCGGTGATGGAGACATAATAGACGAAGCCGGACGTGTGCTTGAGCACCGCCGGCAGCCGCTTGTCGTCGGTGGTGGGCGAGGCCATGCGAATGAAGGCCAGTCCGGCTTTCAGCGCCGGTAGGCAAAGCTCGTCGTCTTCCTCCGGCGGCAAATCCACCACGATCAGGCCGTCGACGCCGGCGGCGATGGCGTCCGGCAAAAAGCGCGCGACGCCATACACATAGATCGGGTTGTAGTAGCCCATGAGCACGATCGGCGTGTCCGCGTCGGTTTTGCGGAACGCGCGCACCATGGCGAGCGTCTTCTTCAGCGTCTGGCCGCCGCGGAGCGCGCGCAGGCCCGCCGCCTGGATCGCCGGGCCATCGGCCATCGGATCGGTGAAGGGCACCCCGATCTCGATCACGTCGCTGCCGGCCTTGGGCAACGCCTTCAGGATGGCGAGCGATGTATCGTGGTCGGGATCGCCGGCGGTGACGAACGTCACGAGCCCGGCGCGGCCTTCCTCCGCGAGCGCAGCGAACCGCCGGTCGATGCGCGAACTCACAGCTTGCCCCCCAGATGCTCCGCCACCGTGAAGATGTCCTTGTCGCCGCGGCCGCAGAGATTGACGACCATGAGATGGTCCTTGGCTTTCTTCGGCGCGAGATCGAGCACCTTGGCGAGCGCGTGCGCCGGCTCAAGCGCCGGAATGATGCCCTCGAGCGAACACAGGAGCTGGAAAGCGTTGAGCGCCTCGGCGTCCGTGGCGGAGAGATACGTCACGCGCTTCATGTCGTGCAGCCAGGAGTGCTCGGGGCCGATGCCGGGATAGTCGAGGCCGGCGGAGATGGAGTGGGTCTCCTTGATCTGGCCGTCGTCGTCCATGAGCAGATACGTGCGGTTGCCGTGCAGCACGCCGGGCTTGCCGCCGCCGATCGAGGCCGCGTGCTCGCCGGCTGGCGATGCCGTGGCCCGCCGCCTCGACGCCGTACATCTCCACCGACGGCTCGTCGAGGAAGGGATGGAACAGGCCGATGGCGTTCGAGCCGCCGCCGATGCAGGCGACGAGCGAATCCGGCAGGCGGCCCTCGGCGGCGTGCAACTGCTCGCGCGCCTCGTTGCCGATGATCGCCTGGAAGTCGCGCACCATGGCGGGATAAGGATGCGGGCCGGCAACGGTGCCGATGCAGTAGAACGTGGTCGTCGACGTTGGTCACCCAGTCGCGCAACGCCTCGTTCATGGCGTCCTTCAGCGTGCGCGAGCCGGAATTCACCGGCCGCACCTCGGCGCCGAGGAGCTTCATGCGGAAGACGTTGGGCTTCTGCCGCTCCACGTCGACCTCGCCCATGTAGACGACGCACTCGAGGCCGAAGCGGGCGCAGGCGGTCGCCGTGGCGACGCCGTGCTGGCCGGCGCCGGTCTCGGCGATGATGCGCTTCTTGCCCATGCGCCGGGCGAGCAGGATCTGGCCCAGCACGTTGTTGATCTTGTGCGCGCCGGTGTGATTGAGCTCGTCGCGCTTCAGATAAATCTTGGCGCCGCCGCAGATGCGCGGTGAGCCGCTCGGCGAAATAGAGCGGGCTCGGCCGGCCAACGTAGTGGGTGAGAAAGCTCCTCAGCTCCGCCTGGAAGGCGGGATCGTCCTTGGCGGCGGCATAGGCCCGCTCGAGCTCGAGCACGAGCGGCATCAGCGTCTCGGCGACGAAGCGGCCGCCGTAGATGCCGAAGTGGCCGTGGGCATCGGGACCGGCCCGCAGACTGTTCGGCCGCGGCGCGTTCACGACACCTTCTCCCGGTTGTCGGCGAGGGAAGCGGCGGCGGCGCGCACTGCCTCGGCAAAGGCCTGGATCTTGGCCGGATCCTTGACGCCGGGCGCGCGCTCGACGCCCGAGGAAACGTCGACGCCATCGGGGCGCACAGCACGGATCGCGTTCGCCACATTGTCCGGATCGAGGCCGCCGGAGAGCATGATCGGGCGGCGGCGCTTGATACCAGCCACGAGGCTCCAGTCGAACGGCTGACCGTGACCGCCGGGCCGCGTCGCGTCGCGCGGCGGCTTGGCATCGAACAGGATACGGTCCGCCACCGCCTCATAGGCCGCGAGCATTGCGAGATCGCCTGGCCCGGACACTGGAATCGCCTTGATTACTGGACGGCCGAAGCGGACACGGACCTCGGCGGCCCGCGCCGGGCTTTCTTTGCCGTGAAGCTGGAAGAAGTCGGGCGCGACGTTCTCGGCGATCTCGCCGAGCAGCGCATCGTCGGCGTCGACCACGAGGGCCACCACGCGGGCGTAGCCGCGCGCCACGGAGGCGAGCCGCGCGCCGGTTTCGGGCGTCAATGCACGCGGGCTCGGGGGGAAGAACACGAGCCCGATCATATCGGCGCCCGCCGCGAGCGCGGCATCGAGGCCGTTCCGTTCACTGATCCCGCAGATCTTGATCTCGGTCATGATGGTTCGATGACATGCCGGCAAAGGCTTGTCCACGCCCGCGGCAAGCGCCGACTATTCCCGATTCTTCGGGCTTTTCGAGGGCTCACCCGGTTCCGATGCGTCGCTCCAGCGGAGCCAGCGAATTCGCCGCAGACGGCTCCTCGTGAACGATACGAGCGGTTTGCGCCTCGACGCGTAGGCGCTCGGCTTCTCGCTCCGCCCGGCGCGCTGCCCGCCACCAGTGAAGCTGGCGCGGCAACATGGCGAGGCTTCCCACGATCACTCCCAGGATCAGCGCGACGAACATCACCAGGAACAAGGGAACCGTGACGGCGTAGGCGGGCGCCGTTGCCGAGAACGGATCGAAGGAAATCGTCACCCAGACGCGGTTGGCGACCGCGAACAACAGAATGACGACGGCGAGCGGAAGGAGGACGGCCCAGACGAACAGTCTGCGCATCGATCGAAGGCCCCGCTGATGCGAACGGACGATTAGCGCCGCGGACGGTTCAGCCGCTCGCGCATTTCCTTGCCGGTCTTGAAGTACGGCACGATCTTCTCGTTGACGCGCACCTGCGCGCCGGTGCGCGGGTTGCGGCCGAGGCGCGCCGGCCGGCTCTTGGTCGAGAAGGCGCCGAAGCCGCGCAGCTCCACCCGGTCGCCGCGGGCGAGCGCGTTGGTGACTTCATCGAGCACGGCGTCGACGATGTTCTCGACGTCGCGCTGATAGAGATGCGGGTTCGCTTCCGCGATCCGCTGTACGAGCTCCGACTTGATCATGCAGCCCGCCGCCCCCAGCGGAAAATGTGAACGATCCGAACGAGTTGGACTGATCAATTGGTCAGCGAAGGCTGCCAGATGGCCAGTAGCCCGTCAAGCTGCACGCGGCTCGCCGTGAGCGCCCCGCCCAGGAGTTGGGCGAGCACCGGCAACCCGAGGCCCTCGGCGACGTTGCTCGCGACACCGAGCCAGCGGAAGTCCGAGGCGAAGCTGCGGCTCTTCCATTCGCGCACCGGCAAGTCGGCGGAAACGTTCTTGTTGGCAGCGAGCCACGCGCGCGCGGTGCGCTCGTCGCCGATCTCGTCGACGAGCCTGAGCGGCAGCGCCTGCGCCGCCGTGTAGACGCGGCCATCGGCGGCGCGGGTGAGCAGCACGTCGTCGAGGGAGCGGCGCTCCTTTACCAGGGTCTTGAACCAGTCGTAGCTATCGTCGATCAGGCTCTTGATCGCGGCGCGCGCCTCGGGGCTCGTCGGCTCGTAGCCGTTGGGCGCCGCCTTGAGGGGGGACGATTTCACCTCTTCGACCTCGACGCCGACGGTCTTCAGCAACTGATGGAAGTTGGGATACTGGAAGACGACCCCGATCGAGCCGACCAGCGCGTTGCGCCGTGCGAAGATGCGCTCGGCACCCATCGCCGTGATGTAGGCGCCCGACGCGCCGACGCCCTCGATCACCGCCACCACCGGCAGCTTCTCGTTGAGGCGGCGGATGCCATTATAGAGCGCTTCCGAACCGGCGACGGTGCCGCCCGGGCTGTCGATCGACAGGATCACGGCCTTGGCGCCCGACTTGGAAATGTCGTCGAGCAGCTCGAGGCGCTGGCGGTCGTTGCGGATGAGACCGCCGATGTTGACGCGGGCGACGTGGGCGCTCGATTGGGCTACGATCTTGGTGCCGCCGGCGGCGCCGAGCAGCGCCGCAAGGGCAACGACGACGCCCACCACGGCGACCACCCGCCACAGCGTGATCTTGCGCCGCAAGCGGCGGCGGTCGACGATCGAATCCACATCGAGCGACATGGGCCATCTCCTCCGTGCGGGCGCTGAGCGCGCCCGCGCCGACGCAACTAATGCCGGTTTCGTGGCGCGATCAAGACGCCGGCCTCTTCACGGGTGCTGCCCGGCCCGGGCAAAAGGCTGCAGGAACCGGCCTCGGCGCGCGCCGCTTTACTCTTTCTTGTCCGTCTGCCGCTTCAGCGACGGTCCCAGGATGTCGCCGAGGGTCGCACCGGAATCGGACGAGCCGTATTGGGCGACCGCCTCCTTCTCCTCGGCGATCTCCAGCGCCTTGATCGACACCGACACCTTGCGGGCGCGCCGATCGAACATGGTGACACGGCCGTCGATCTTCTCGCCGGCGGCGAAACGTTCGGTGCGCTGCTCGGAGCGATCGCGCGCGAGCTCGGAGCGCTTGATGAAGGTGGTGAGATCGGTGCCGACGATCTTGGCCTCGAGACCCGCCTCCTTCACCTCGGTGATCTCGCAGGTGACGACGGCGCCCTTCTTGAGGTCGCCGGCCTGGGCGAAGGGATCGCCCGAGAGCTGCTTGATGCCGAGGGAAATGCGCTCCTTCTCCACGTCCACGTCGAGGACGGTCGCCTTCACCTGATCGCCCTTCTTGTATTCCTCGATCACCTGCTCGCCGGGGCGGTTCCAGTCGAGATCGGAGAGATGCACCATGCCGTCGACCTCGCCCTCGAGGCCGAGGAAGAGACCGAACTCGGTCTTGTTCTTGACCTCGCCCTCGACGGTGGAGCCCACCGGGTTCTTCTCGGCGAACTGCTCCCAGGGATTGGCGAGCGTCTGCTTCAGGCCCGAGCGAGATGCGGCGCTTGACCGGATCGACTTCGAGCACCGCGACTTCCACTTCCTGCGAGGTGGAGACGATCTTGCCGGGGTGGACGTTTTTCTTGGTCCACGACATCTCCGACACGTGCACGAGGCCCTCGATGCCGGGCTCGAGCTCGACGAACGCGCCGTAGTCGGTGATGTTGGTGACGCGGCCCTTGAGCTTCTGGCCGACCGGATACTTCGCCTCGATGCCCTCCCACGGATCGCCCTGCAGCTGCTTCATGCCCAGCGAAATGCGATGGGTCTCGTGGTTGATCTTGATGATCTTGACCTTCACCGTCTGACCGATGTTGAGCACGTCGGTCGGATGATTGACGCGCCGCCAGGCGATGTCGGTCACGTGCAGAAGGCCGTCGATGCCGCCGAGATCGACGAAGGCGCCGTAGTCGGTGATGTTCTTGACCACGCCGTCGATCACCTGACCTTCCTCGAGGCTCGAGACGAGCTCCTGGCGCTGGCCGGCGCGCGTCTCCTCGAGCACGGTGCGGCGCGAGACGACGATGTTGCCGCGGCGACGATCCATCTTGAGGATCTGGAACGGCTGCGACTGGTGCATCAGTGGGCCGATGTCGCGGATCGGACGGATGTCCACCTGGCTGCGCGGCAGGAAGGCCGACGGCGCCGTCGAGATCGACGGTGTAGCCGCCCTTGACCTGATTGAAAATGACGCCCGTTGACCTTCTCGTTGGTCTGGAAGGCCTTCTCGAGACGGACCCAGCTCTCCTCGCGGCGCGCCTTGTCGCGCGACAGCACCGCCTCGCCGAGCGCGTTCTCGACGCGATCGAGATAGACCTCCACCTCGTCGCCGACCTTGAGCGCCGTGTCGCGGCCGGGTCCCGCGAACTCCTTCAAGGGCACGCGGCCTTCGGTCTTCAGCCCGACGTCGATGACCGCGATGTCCTTCTCGATCGCGACGACCTTGCCCTTGACGACGGATCCTTCGTGCAGATCGACGCGGCCGAAGGACTCTTCGAGCATGGCAGCGAAGTCTTCCCGGGACGGTGGGTCGGCGTGCTGGCTCCTGGTTCGGGTCGGCGGTAGCGGGCACTCACGTCTCCTCGATGAAGTGAGTCCAAACAAGGGCGCGGGCTGCCCGCACCCTGTCATTCACACGTCTGCGCGACGATCCTCCCAGGGCCGCCTGGAATGCGGCCTCTATATCCAATGCGGTGGTATCGAGCAAGACCGCATCCGGCGCGGGTTTCAGGGGCGCCACCGCGCGAGCGGTGTCGCGCTCGTCGCGCCGCCGAATGTCGGCCAGCACCTCGTCGTAGGTGGTCTTCTCGCCGGCGTTCCGTCAGCTCCTTGTGCCGGCGGGCGGCGCGGGCTTCCGCGGTCGCAATGACGAAAAGCTTTACGTCGGCGTTGGGGCAGATCACCGTTCCGGTGTCGCGTCCATCGAGGACGGCGCCCCCCGGGCTGGCGCGCGAAAGTCGCGCTGAATGCCAAGCAGCGCGGCGCGCACCTCCGGCATGGCCGCAACGCGCGAGGCGGCCTCCCCCACTTCACTGCCGAGAAGGCTATCGCGGGCGATCGAATCAATTTTGATCGCCTGCGCCGCGGCCACCGCGGCCGTCACATCGTCGAGCGCATGACCGTCGCGAGCAATCGGTCAGCCCGACCGCCCGATAGAGCAAGCCCGGTGTCGAGATGAGGGAGACCGAGGTGCTTGCCGAGCGCGTGAGCGAGCGTTCCCTTTCCCGAAGCGGCGGGCCCGTCGATCGTGACGATCATCGCGCAGCCGAAATTCGGCGCCGAGCTGCGCCATCAGCTCGGTGAACCCCGGGAAGCTCGTGGCGACGAAGGACGCATCGTCGACCGTCACTGGCTTGTCGCTGGCGAGCCCAGCACGAGAAAGCTCATCGCGATGCGATGATCCATGTGGGTCGCGACCGTGCCGCCGCCTGTTGCGCGGCCACGTCCCGTGCACAATCAGATCGTCGCCGACATCTCGCAGGCGACTCCATTCGCGCGCAGACCAGCGGCGATCGCGGCAAGACGATCGGATTCCTTTACGCGCAATTCCGCAAGCCCGCGCATGGTCGTCATGCCCTCGGCGAAGGCAGCGGCGACCGCCAGCACCGGATACTCGTCGATCATCGAAGGCGCACGCTGCGCCGGCACGTCGACGCCGCTGCAGCCGCGACGCGCGGACGCGGAGATCGACGACCGGTTCCGCCTTCGTCGCGACGATCGATCTCCTCGATCGGACGCGCCCATTTCGCGCAGGGTGGTCGAGAAGGCCCGGTGCGCAGGGGATTGGCGAGCATGCCTTCGAGAACGATCTCGGAGCCCGGCACGACAAGCGCGGCAACGAGCGGAAACGCCGCCGAGGACGGATCGGCCGGGCACGACGAGACGTTGCGGCGCGAGCTCCGGCCGGCCCTTCAGGCGATGCGGTTTCGGCCGCCTTCGCGCGCTGACACGATCTCGGCGCCGAAATGCGCGAGCATCCGCTCGGTGTGGTCGCGAGTCGCCTCCTGTTCGATCACCGTCGTCACGCCCGGCGCGGCAAGCCCGCACAAGAGCACCGCCGATTTCACCTGAGCCGACGGCACCGGACTCTCGAACTCGATCGGAATGGGCTCGCGTGCCCCGCGCAGGCGAACCGGCAAGCCGGCCGCCTTCCCTCTCCGTCAGCACCTCGCGCACCCATGCGAACGAGCGGCTCGAGCACCCGGCGCATCGGCCGCTTGCGCAGGCTGGCGTCGCCATCGAACACTGCTCTCGATCGGATGGCCGGCGGCGATCCCCATCATCAGTCGGGCGCCCGTCCCGGCGTTGCCGAAGTCGAGCGCGGCCCGCCGGCGGAAGCAGCGATCCGATGCCGACGCCGGATATCTGCCAGGCGCCGTCGCCGCTGCGTTCGATGCGAGCACCCAGCATGGCGCAGGCGCGTGCGGTGGCGAGAATATCCTCGCCTTCGAGCAAGCCTTCGATAGTGGTCCGGCCCACGGTGAGGAGACCGAGCAGCAGCGCACGGTGAGAGATCGACTTGTCGCCGGGCACGCGGATGCGGCCCATAAGCTTGCCGCCGCGGCGGGCGACCATGGGATGAAGGGCGGGCGCGGCTTCAGCCGGAACGGCGGACATCGGATTCTCGCATCAGCGGCGGGGCTTTAGCACGCAGCTAGGGTTGCGTCACGAACAGCCGGGCGCGCGATTTTCGACCTTGACAGGCTTGGACCTGCGGTCCAATGGAGGCCCCCTTTGAGCGAAGGATCTATTTCCGTGGCAAAGCCCGAGCTTGGCACCAAGCGCGTTTGCGCCAGTTGCGGAGCAAAGTTCTACGACCTCGCGCGCGATCCGATCGTCTGCCCCAAATGCGGGACGGTCTACCAGGTCGTGACCGCGCGCGTGCGGCCCCCGCTGCCGCGGCAGCGGCGCGCGCGCAACCTCGCCCCACCGAAGAGGTCGAGCTGCCGCAGCCGGCCAACGCCGAGGTGATCTCGCTCGAGGACGCCGACGCCGAGGCGACGGGCTCCAAGAAGAAGGTCGCCGGCGCGGAAGCCGAAGGCGAAGAGGAAGAGGTCGAGATCGCCACGCCCGAAGAGGACAACACCACCTTCCTCGAGCAGGACGAAGAAGAGGCTGGAGACGTCTCCGACATCATCGGCGAGGGGATCGAGGAAAAAGAAGAGGAGACTTGAGCGTCCGTTCGCGGATGCTCATATCCGATTCGATCAGCAATCGGGGCCATAGCTCAGTTGGGAGAGCGCTTGAATGGCATTCAAGAGGTCGGCGGTTCGACTCCGCCTGGCTCCACCACTTCCCTAGCTTCCGGCACCCGCGCGCCTATCAGCGCAAGAGGTCTTTCACTCGTGCGGTCATCGAATTGGTGCGACTGTGCACGATGACGGTATCGATGTCGCGCGGCGCTGCTTCGATCAGCTGACGCCCGGCGATCGGCGCCAACACCTGCACCACGAAGCCACCCGGCGGACAGGCGACGAAGTCGTATTCGGGCGTGCGCCCTGATCGGATTCCCGGCCGGGCCACAAGCGCCGGCTCGGTCCATAGCGCGGTGTCGGCGACGGCTTCGACCTGAACCTCGATCTTGCCCTTGGCTTCGGCCAGCGTAACGGCGTTGATCTGGAACACCGGCTGGCGCTGGCATTCACGGCTGCCGAACAGGGAAAACGGAAGCCACTGGGATCGCGCCACCGCGGAAGGCGCGGGTTGCGGCGATTTCGGAGTGCAGCGGCTGGGCGGATGCGGCTTCGCTCGCGAGGGTAAGCAGAACCCCCCAAATTACTAAGCGCATCGGTAGCTTCCCAAACTTGCGATCGGCGAATGGCATTCCCATATAGCGACCGAAGGCGTCGGCAATTGGGCCTTTCAAAACTGCGTGCCAGACAGGGTTTTGTTGATGCCTGCGTACCCGGCAAGGAGTCGAAGTGATGACCGAGAACCAGAAGCCGCATGTTGAGCCGGCCTTGACCCCGGAAGCCTTCGCCGTGCTCGGCGGCGGCCGCATTGCCTACGTGCGGGCTGTCAAATCGGAGGACGTGCAGAGCCTGTTCCCGGAGGCGCCGGCGATCACGCCCGGCCTCAAGTTGTTCTCGCTCCACGCCGCCGACGGGACGCCGATTCTGCTCACCGACAGCCGCGAGGCAGCGGTCGCCAACGCGCGCGAGCAAGAGCTCGACACCGTCAGCGTTCACTAGCTGCTTATCTCAGGCGGCCGCGGCGGGCGCCGTCAGCACGGCAAACATCTGATTGGAATCGACAACGGTACGGAGCCTTTCCGCCACCTTGGGGTCGCGTAGAAGCCGCGCGATGCGGGCGAGCGCCTTCAGATGATCGGCGCCGGCCGCTTCCGGCGCCAGCAGAGCGAACACCAAATCCACCGGCTCGCCGTCGAGGGCATCGAAGTCGATCGGCTTGTCCAGACGCGCGAACACGCCGACCAGCCTGTCGAGCTTCGCCAGCTTGCCGTGGGGAATAGCGACGCCGCCGCCAATTCCGGTGGAGCCGAGCCGCTCGCGCTGCAGCAGTATCTCGAATATCTCGTTCGCGTCGCGCTGCATGAGCGCGCCAAGGCGCGCCGCCAGCTCCTGGATCGCCTCTTTCTTGTCGCTCGCCTTCAGCGCGGAAACGACCGCCTTCGGGGCGAGCAGATCACTGAGCGGCATATGGGATTATCCGTGACCGGCAAGAACGCGGCACTCGGTACCGGTCTCGCGAATGGCGCGGGACCATAGGAGCGAGAGCCGACCCGGTCAATGGCTCGAAAATCCGACAGATCAAGAGGCGAAATCGCCGGCCTGCTTGTCGCGGCGGCGTTGCACCGACGACGGGATGCGCATCGATTCGCGATACTTGGCGACGGTGCGGCGCGCGATATCGACTCCAGCTTCCTTCAGCTTCTGCACGATCGTGTCGTCGGACAACACGCCCTCGGCGTTCTCCGCTTCGATCATCTCGCGGATGCGATCGCGCACGGCCTCGGACGAATGCGCCGCGCCACCGTCGGCGGCGGCGATGGACGAGGAGAAGAAATACTTGAGCTCGAAGATGCCGCGCGGCGTCGCCATGTATTTGTTGGCGGTCACCCGCGAAACCGTTGATTCATGCATCTTGATGGCGTCGGCGATCATGCGCAGGTTCAACGGTCGCAGGTGCTGCACGCCTTCGACCAGGAAGGCGTCCTGCTGGCGCACGATCTCGGTCGCCACCTTGAGAATGGTGCGCGCCCGCTGATCGAGGGAGCGGGTGAGCCAAGTGGCGGTCTGCAGACAATCGGCGAGAAACGCCTTCTCCTTGTCGGAGCGGGTGGTTTTCGACACGCGCGCGTAATAGGTCTGATTGACCAGCACGCGCGGCAAGGTGTCGGGGTTGAGCTCGACGTTCCAGCTGCCGTCCTGCGCCGCGCGCACGAATACGTCGGGCACGATCGGCTGAACGGCGCCGCCGCCATAGGCGAGGCCTGGTTTCGGATTGAGCCGGCGGATCTCGCCGATCATGTCGGCGAGATCCTCCTCGTCGATGCCGCATACCCGCTTGAGACCGGCAAAGTCGCGCTTGGCGAGAAGATCGAGATTGGCCACGAGCGCGGCGATCGCCGGATCGTAGCGGTCGCGCTCCTTGAGCTGCAGCGCCAGGCATTCGGCGAGGTCGCGGGCGCACACGCCGGGCGGGTCGAACGTCTGCAGAATGTCGAGGATGGCGGCGACGTCGGATGCCGACGCGCCGAGCTTCTCAGCGATGGCAGCAACGTCGCCGCGCAGATAACCGGCCTCGTCCACAAGGTCGATGAGATATTGCCCAATGATGCGCTGAACCGGGTCCTCGATCGCGAGCGTCAACTGGCGCGCCAGATGATCGGCAAGCGTCACCTCGGCGGAGACGAAGGCCTCGAGATTGTAGTCGCCGCCGTCGCGGCCGCCGGCGCCGACGCCCGCCCACTCCGAATAGCCGGGCGTGTCGCGCGGTGTGGCGCGGCCTTCCGACGTTGTCGTATCCTCGGGAAAGACGTTCTCAAGGCCGGTGTCGAGCTTGTCTTCGATGGCGCTGCGGCTCGTCTCCAGGCTGTCGCCGAGCCATTCCTCGCTGCGGTCGACTTCTTCGCTGCCGGCGGATTGCGCCGCGCTCTCGTCTCGGTGGCGGGCTCCTCCGGACGCTCAGGCTCGACGCCGCTCGAGCAACGGATTGCGCTCGAGCTCGGCGTCGACATAGGCGGCAAGATCGAGGTGCGACAGCTGCAGGAGCTTGATCGCCTGCATCAGCTGCGGCGTCATCGACCAGGGCCTGGCCCTGGCGAAGCTCGAGTTTCTGCGAAAGCGCCATCGGACCTGCCGCCCTCAGCGGCGTCAACTCCCGTTCAGCGAAGGCTAGCAAATCGCCGCCTCCAACCCGTTAAAGCTCGAATTCCCGGCCCAGATAGAGCTGGCGCACTGTCGGGATTGTCGACGATCTCGTCGGGCGTTCCCTCCATCAGGATCTCGCCGGAATGCACGATGTAGGCGCGGTCGACGAGATCGAGCGTCTCGCGCACGTTGTGATCGGTGATCAGAACGCCGATGCCGCGGCGCGCGAGATACCGCACGAGCTTCCTGATCTCGTTAACCTGTATCGGATCGATGCCGGCGAACGGCTCGTCGAGCAGCATGAACGACGGACGCGTAGCGATGGCGCGCGCGATCTCGACGCGGCGGCGCTCGCCGCCGGAGACCGCGATGGCCGGTACCTTGCGCCGGTCGGCGATGTCGAACTCCTCGAGCAGATTGTCGAGCTCCTGCTCACGCTTGACCTTGTCGGGCTCGATCACCTCCAGCACGGCGCGGATGTTGTCCTCGACGCTGAGGCCGCGAAAGATCGACGGCTCCTGTGGCAGGTAGCCGATGCCGAGGCGGGCGCGGCGATACATGGGGAAGGCTGGTGACGTCGACGCCATCGAGCTCGATCTTGCCGGCGTCGGCGCGGACGAGCCCGATCATCATGTAGAACGCGGTGGTCTTGCCGGCGCCGTTCGGGCCCAAGAGGCCCACCACCTCGCCGCGGCCGAGGTCGACGCTCACGTTATGGACCACCGGCCGGCCGCCGTAACTCTTCTCGAGTCCGGTCGCGACCAAAAAGCCTTCGCCGTGACGCCGACGCGGCGCCGGCCGACGCTGCCGCGCGGCGCACGAGCTCACGCGGATCGGGAATCGGAAGCACCTCGGGAAGCGGGATCGTCGTCGGCGCCTCACGGCGGGCAGCCGGTGTCGCCGGCCGTGACGGGTTCGCGCGCGGTGCGGGCTCGCGCGTGCGCCGGGGCTGCTCCGACGGATCGAGGTCCAGGCGCCAGGCGCCCTCGAACGTTGCCGGTTCGCTATCCTCCGTCCGTTTTGGACGGAGCCAGGAGAGAACGCCCAATCACAATCTCCTTGGGTCGCGCCAAACCCCTCGTCGGCGCAAAGATGGCCCAATTCCTGCTTGTCGCCGTGCGGTGATAGTCCCTGAAGCGGGCGATGGCAACGCGAAGCGGCGTTGTTAGTTACGAGGATTCGGCCCTTTCGCCGGCTCCTGCGTCGCGCCGCCGCGCACGCTGCTCGGCACGAACAGTCCCTTGACCCGGTTGGGTCCGGTCTTGCCGGCCGCCTCCAGGCGTGACGTGCCGGTGGCGAGCTCCACCACCAGCTGGTCGCCCTGCATTATATTTTGTCCCTGGGTGACCACCACGTTACCGTTGAGCGTCATGGTGTTGGCGCGCAGATCGTAAACGCCGGAATCGCCGGTGGCCTTCTGCTCCTTGGCGGTGATGATGACGCCGCCCCCTGCCTCCAGGCGACGAATGCGCTGCGCCGAAGTGCCGGCGGCGGCCACCTTCTGCGTCTGGCCCGCCAGCGTATCGCCTTCGTAAAACACCTTGAGCTCGCTGCAGCGGAGCGTGGTCTCGCCCTGTACTACGACCACGTTGCCCATAAAGATCGCGGTCTTGTCGCGGTCGCGCACCTCGAGCGCGTTGGCCTCGATCTTCACCGGGTCCTTGCGGTTGCGCGAGAAGCCTTGCATCGGACCGGGAATCGCGCCGTCCTTTTTCTGTTTCGCCGCCGGCTCCTTCACCGCCTGGGCGCGCACAACGTCGACGAGCCCAAGGCCTCCGATCAACAGCGCCACCGACAGTACGGCCCGCAGGATCACCGCGCCGCTCCCTTGCGGGGCGCCACGGGCACGGCGGCCGTCTTTTCATCCGGCGGCATCGTGAAGATCATGACGACGCCGCCCTCGAGCCGGATGCGCGCGCCGTTGTCCTGGATCTCGAGCCGGTCGCCGCGGATCGTGCCGTCGTTGTTGCCGTCCTTGAAGGCGAAATCGACAGGCTGCTCCGATACAACGCGGCCCTTGCGCACCTCGACCATGGCTTCCTTAAGCGTGCCTTTGTAGCCGGCGGACGAGTTCAGCTTGATGCCGCCAGTGAGATGAATGCGCTCGTCCTTGGAATCGTAGGTGCCGCTCTTGGCGGTAAGCTCGGTGGTGCTCTTGTCAGGCTGCACGAGGCGCGCCTCCACCTCGGAAAGCTCCACGAGATGCGGCTTGGTCAGGTCCTGGGTCGCTGCCTTGGCCGAAATCGAATAGGCGCGGCCGTCGCGGGTGAAGCCGGAGAGCTTGGGCGCTTCCATGGTGAGCTTGTTGCCCGAAAGCACGAGCCGGGCGAGATCGAAGCCGAGCCCCTGGGCGAAGCGCAGCGGATCGAACCAGACCCAGAGAGAACACGATAGCGCAGGTGCTGAGCGCTACCGCCGGCAGGGCACGGCGCAAGAAGCGCACGCGCCGGCTGTGGCGCCGAGCGACGCGAAAAGCGTTGTCGCGCGAGGACGGCTCCTCGCCGGTGTGAGGGGCGGCGGCGCGGCTACGAAGGCGGAAGCTGTGCATCTCGTCCGGTCCAGGAGCGCCATGAATGGACGGAAACTAAGGCTTTCCAGCGGCGTATCGACCGCCGCCGCGTTCAGGAATGCGCAAATACGTCCTCGGCCGCCCAGCCGGACAGGTCGAGCGCCACGCGCGTCGGCAAGAAGCCGAAGCACGCGCGCGCGAGCTCGCCGCGTCCCTCGCGGGCGAGCATCTCGTCGAGGCGCTCCTTGATCGCGTGCAGGTACAGGACGTCGGAGGCGGCGTAGGCGACCTGGGCGTCGCTGAGTTCGGCCGCGCCCCAGTCGGAGCTTTGCTGCTGCTTCGACAGATCGACGCCAGCGACCTCGCGCACGAGATCCTTCAGCGAGTGGCGGTCGGTGTAGGTGCGCGCCAGCCGCGATGCGATCTTGGTGCAGTAGGTCGGCGCCGGCATCACGCCGAACGTCTGGTAGAGAATGGCGAGGTCGAAGCGAGCGTAGTGGAAAATCTTCAGCCGGCTGGGGTCGGCGAGCAGCGTCGCGAGATTGGGCGCCGCGATCTCGCCGGGCGGAATTTGCACCACGTCGGCCGAGCCATCGCCGGGCGAAAGCTGCACCACGCACAGCCGGTCGCGCAGCGGATTGAGGCCGAGCGTCTCGGTGTCGACGGCGACCGAGCCGCGATAGGCGGAAAGGTCGGGAAGGTCGCCGCGATGCAGGCGGATGGTCATGCGCTATAAGCCGTGTCTGTCCAAAACCGCCACCAAAATAGGCGCCGTCGCGTTAAGAGATGGTGCCCAGGAGAGGACTCGAACCTCCACGGTGTTACCCGCTAGTACCTGAAACTAGTGCGTCTACCAATTCCGCCACCTGGGCCGGGAGCGACAGGTAGGGCTTGGCCTTTGGCCTTGTCAATCGAGGCCGTTGCTGGACGGGTCGCGGGCGATCGAGTATCGCTCGCGCCCACCGGCTCGGGCCGGAAACGGGAAAACAGCATGGCGAGGCGGTATCGACCGATCGTCTGGTCACGATCTACGGCGGCTCCGGATTTCTCGGCCGCCATGTGGTGCGCGCGCTCGCCAAGCGCGGCTGGCGCATTCGCGTCGCGGTGCGCCGGCCTGATCTGGCGCCGCACCTGCAGCCGCTCGGCGTGCGTCGGCCAGATCCACGCGGTGCAGGCCAACCTGCGCTTTCCCGATTCGGTCACTGCTGCCGGCCGACGGCGCCGACGCGGTCGTGAACCTCGTCGGCATTCTCTACCAGCGCGGACGGCAGAGGTTCTCGGCGATCCAGGCGGAAGGCGCCGCCGCCGTGGCGCGCGCTGCCGCCGGCGCCGGCGCGAAGCTCGTGCACGTGTCGGCGATCGGCGCCGATGCGGACTCGCCTTCGCTCTACGCGCGGACCAAAGCGGCAGGCGAAGCCGCGGCGCTGACGGTCGTGCCGGATGCGGTGGTGTTCCGGCCGTCGATCCTGTTCGGGCCGGAGGACGATTTCTTCAACCGCTTCGCCGCGATGGCCCGCCTATCGCCGGTCGCTGCCGCTGATCGGCGGCGGCCACACGCGCTTCCAGCCGGTGTTCGTCGGCGACGTGGCGGCGGCAATTGCCGTTGCACTCGACGGCGGCGCCAAGGGCGGCACCATCTACGAGCTCGGGGGCCCGGAGGTGAAGACCTTCCGCGAGCTGATGCAGCTCATGCTGCGCGAGATCGGCCGCAAGCGCCTGCTCCTGTCGATCCCATTCACGCTCGCGCGCTTCCAAGCCTTCTTCCTCGAATGGCTGCCGACGCCGCCGCTGACCCGCGACCAGGTGCGCCTGCTCGAGGCCGACAACGTGGTGTCCGACGAGGCGGCGCGCGAGGGTCGCACGTTGCTCGGCCTCGGCATCACGCCGACGGCACTCGCCACCGTGCTGCCGAGCTATCTGTGGCGCTTCCGCAAGGCGGGGCAGTTCTCGAAAGCGCTCGATTCAGCGCGTGAGCGAGAGCGCCAGTAAGCCGGCGGCGCCGACGACGATCCGCCACCAGGCGAACAGCGCGAAGCCGTGGCGCGACACGAAGTCGAGGAAGCTCTTCACCACGATGAAGCCGGCGACGAACGAGGCGACGAAGCCGACCGCACGATCAGCGCGTTGGAGCCGCGTCATCTGGCCCCAGTTCTTGACCAGATCGTAGCCGAAGGCGCCGAGCATCGTCGGCATGGCGAGAAAGAACGAGAACTCCGCGGCCGAGCGCTTGTCGGCGCCGAACAGCATGGCCGACGACGATGGTGGCGCCCGAGCGCGACACGCCCGGGATCATGGCAAGGCACTGGGCAATGCCAATGCCGAGATACATGGAGAGCGAGAAGCGCGTGGCGTCGTGATGGCGTGGCTTGAGCTTGAGCGAGTCGACCCATAACAAGACAACGCCGCCCACGATCAGCATGGTGCAGACGATCGAGACGTTGAACAGCACGGTCTTGATGAAGTCGTGCGCCAGCGCGCCGATCACCGCCGCGGGGAGGAAGGCGATGAGCACGCCGATGACGAAGCGCCGCGCATGGCGGCGTCGTGCGGCAGCGACAGCAGGATGCGCCACAGCCGCCCGAAATAGATCGACAGGATGGCGAGGATGGCGCCGAGCTGGATGAGCACGACGAAGGTCTTGCCGAAGGCGTCGTCGTCGAAGCCGAAGAAATGCTCGAGCAGCAGCAGATGGCCGGTCGAGGAGACCGGGATGAACTCGGTCAACCCCTCGACGATGCCGAGGATCAAGGCCTTGAAGAGATCGAACATGGCGGCTCCGGGAAGGGGCAAGCGAATCGCAGGCGCAGAATCGCCCGAGCCAGGTTCGGCGGCAATCGCCACTTGCTCCGTCTTTCGCCCCATGATCGCCCGGCTTCGCCGTGCTGGCTCTTGCCCCAGCCCCGTGTAGAAAACGGCCGAATCGCCCGAATGCAGCTTTTCCATCATCCGTTCTGCCCGCATTCCCGCTTCGTCCGGCTCGTGCTCGGCGAATACGGCGATCACGGCCGACCTCATCGAGGAGCGCACCTGGGAGCGGCGGCCGGAATTCCTCGCCCTCAATCCGGCCGGCACCACGCCGGTGCTGGTCGACGAGGAGTGGTCGGTGCCGGGCGCGCTCGTCATCGCCGAATATCTCGACGAGACGCGCGGCGCGAGCATGGGCGAATATCGCCTGATGCCGCTCGATCCGGTGGCACGCGTCGAAGTGCGGCGCATCGCATCCTGGTTCACCGACAAGTTCTCCGCCGAGGTGAGCGAGCACCTGGTGCGCGAGAAGATCTACAAGCGCCTGATGCCGACCGAGCGAGGGCGGCGGCTCGCCGGAATCCTCCGCGATCCATGCGGCGCGCGCCAACATCCGCTATCATCTGACGCTACATCGGCTGGCTGGCGAGGGCGCGCAACTGGCTCGCCGGCGACCGGCTGACCTACGCGGATCTGGTGGCGGCAGCGCATCTTTCCGTCATCGACTATCTCGGCGACGTGCCATGGAACGAGGACGAGAACGCAAAGATCTGGTACGCGCGGGTGAAGTCGCGCCCGGCGTTCCGCCCGCTGCTGGCCGACACGCTGCCGGGGCTCGCGCCCTCGCCGTCGTACGCCGACCTCGACTTCTGAACCCGATCAAGATCAAAGCGGCGCTGATCGAGCGCGCCCGCGCCGAAGGGTTCGACGCCGTCGGCGTGACGCGGCCCGACGCAGCGGCAGGCGGCTGAAGCCGGTCTCGGCGACTGGCTCGACGCCGGCAGCCACGGCGACATGGACTGGATGGAGCGCACGCGCGAACGGCGCGCCGAGCCCGCAGGCGCTGTGGCCGGAGGTGAAGAGCGTCGTCGCCGTTCGGTCTCAACTACGGCCCGGACGAGGACCCGCGCGTGGTGCTCGCGCAACGCAGCGCCGGCGCGATCTCGGTCTATGCGCGTGGCCGCGACTACCACGAGCTGATCAAAGGCAAGCTCAAGCGCCTCGGCCAGTGGCTGCTGGCGCACGCGCGGCGGCGAGCTCAAGGTCTTCGTCGATACCGCCCCGGTGATGGAGAAGCCGCTCGCCGCGGCCGCCGGTCTCGGCTGGCAGGGCAAGCACACGAATCTGGTGTCGCGCGCCCACGGCTCGTGGCTCTTTCTCGGCGAGCCTCTTCACCACGCTGGAGCTTCCCGCCGACGCGGCGGAGGCGGATCACTGCGGCAGCTGCCGCGCCTGTCTCGATGTCTGCCCGACCGCGGCGTTCCCCGCGCCGTACCAGCTCGATGCGCGGCGCTGCATCTCGTATCTCACCATCGAGCACAAGGGCCCGATCCCGCGCGAGCTGCGGCCGCTTATCGGCAACCGCATCTACGGCTGCGACGACTGCCTCGCCGCCTGTCCGTGGAACAAGTTCGCCCAAGCCGGGCGCGAGATGAAGCTCGCCGCGCGCGACGGAGAACCGCGCGCCCGCGCTCGCCGAGCTCGCGCGCCTCGACGACGCGGCGTTTCGCGCCCGCTTCCGCAACAGCCCGATCAAGCGCACGGGCCGCGATCGCTTTCTGCGCAACGTGCTGATCGCCATCGGCAACTGCGGCGATGCGGTCGCTCGCGAGCGAAGCACGCCGCTTGCTCGACGATCCCTCGCCGCTCGTGCGCGGTGCCGCCGTGTGGGCGCTGTCGCGGCTTTCGCCCGACTTCGCGCAAATCGCTGTTGCTCGCCGCGTCGCATGAAAATGATCCCGATGTGATCGAGGAATTCGACGCGGCGCTCGCTCAGCCGGCGTTGGCGAGCTCGTCGACGGCGCGCAGCAGCCGCTCGATGTCCTCCGCCCGCGACAGCCGGTGATCGCCGTCGGGCACCAGCGTCAGCACCACGTCGTCCTGCGGCAGCAGCGCCGCGAGCTTCACCGCGTGGCGCCACGGCACGTCCGGGTCCTTCACGCCCTGCAGGATGCGCACGGGACAGCCGATCTCGATGGGCGCCCCGAGAACGAGATGGTTGCGGCCGTCCTCGATCAGCGCGCGGGTGATCGGATAAGGCCCGTCGCCGTAGGCCGACGGCCGCTGCCACATGCCCTGCTCGACGATCGCTCTGCTTCGCTTCCGGCGACAGCGCCGGCCACATCAGCTCCTCGGTGAAGTCGGCGGCGGGCGCGATCAACACGAGCCCGGCGATCGACGCCTGCGCCGCCGGGCGGAGCGCCAGCTCGCGGGCAAGGAGCAGCGCGATCCAGCCGCCCATGGAGGAGCCGACCACCACCTGCGGCCCGCGGGCGAAGGCCTCGAACACGGCGAGCGCTTCGTTCCTCCAGCGCGAGATGGTGCCCTCCTCGAAGCTGCCGCCGGATTCGCCGTGGCCGGAATAGTCGAAGCGCACGAGCGCCCGGCCGCTCGTCTCGGCGTAGGCGGTGAGCGCTTGCGCCTTGTTGCCGCGCATGTCGGACTTGAAGCCGCCGAGCCAGAACACACCGGGCGCGCGGCCTGCCTGAATGCGCACGGCGATCGGGCGCGCCAAGGCGCCGGCGCCGACTTCCAGATGCTGCAGCTGTTCATCCATGGGAAACGCTATTTCGCTACGCCGCCAAGGCCCATGCGGACAAGCCCCCGGCGGTCATTGACTTCAAGCCTGTTTCTTTCAATCCTTTCGCATCTGCTTCGCGTGCGCTACACGCGGGGCACCGGTTTAACAGCAGAAGGAGACCGCCCATTCGTCGCCCTATGAGAGCACCCGCGCCGGTCCAAAAAGGCGGGCCGCGCGTCAACGAAGACATCCGCGTTCGCGAGGTTCAACTGATCGACCATACTGGAGCAAACCGTGGCGTAACCGCGATCCGCGACGCCATCGCGCTCGCCCAGGAAGCCGGCCTCGACCTCGTCGAAATCTCCCCCAACAACACGCCTCCGGTCTGCAAGATCCTCGACTACGGCAAGTTCAAATTCCAGGCCCAGAAGAAGGCCGCCGAGGCGCGCAAGAAGCAGAAGACCGTCGAGGTCAAGGAAATCAAGCTCAGGCCCGGCATCGACAAGCACGACTACGACGTGAAGATGCGCTCCATGGTGCGGTTCTTCGAGGAAGGCGACAAGGTCAAGGTGACGCTGCGCTTCCGCGGCCGCGAGATGGCGCACCAGGACCTCGGCTACAAGCTCCTGCAGCGGGTGAAGGGCGACGTGGCGACGCTCGCGCGCGTCGAGGTGGAGCCCATGTCGGAAGGCCGCCAGATCATCATGATTTTGGCGCCGCGGTAGCCCGTTCATCAGGTTTTCATCGCGATGGCCGGGCTCGTCCCGGCCATTTCGATTCTTGGGCCTTCTCTTCCTTCCCCGTTTTCATTGTTCGGTCAGCCGTCCTCCTTCTCGCGAGCGCGCACGCTCCGAGGCATGTTCAGGTCGGCCCCTTCGGATAAGAAGGGGGATGGAGCGCCGGAGGCGCGCCATTCTTATGTTGGCGTCCCCAATTTCCGGGGGACGCTCGCGCCTCACGGCGCTCCATCGTGGTCTGGCCGGGATCCATGGCTAGGACCTTTGGCTCAGCCCCGGCCCGCGCTTCCAGGAGCCTGCTCACTCACGTGAGCCGGCCTGTCCAGCGAGCACCTCGCAGAGCGGTCTTAGTGCCGCCCGGGCGGGTTCCGGGGCCTCCCGGGAGCGCGGTTACGAGCCGCGCCCGCAGGCAACCACACCCCGCTCCGCCGACTAGACCGTCTCTAGAAGACGCCCCTCTCGATGAGCAGGATGTTTGGAATATAGTCCTTGGTCATAAATAGCAATACATTCCTGATCACGAATTGCTACAAATTGAAATAGTAGGGGTCGTTATCCACAGGGCCTGCCTTCCAGTCTTGACATATAGGAATATAGACATACACACAGCAATGCCTCCCACGGAGTCTTTTTATGACGTCATCGCTTTCCATGCATACTGAGCTCTTACGGTTGCGGTGCGCGGTTGCCGCGGCAAACTTTGAATTGAAAGCCAAGCAGTTTCACCGCGCCATCCAGGCGAAGTTCAATCCCGATCAGCCGCGTGTGCCGGCGGGCAGCCCTGGCGGAGGACAGTGGACAGGCGGCAATGACAATGTCGACAACGGGCGATCAATTGATTCAGATCTGCCGAGATCGAGCGTTGCCGCTATGTCAAAACGCGCAGAATGCGAAGCTCCGTGGAAGCGTGACATCTTTCACTGCAATATGGTTGGGATCCCGGATTGCTATCAACAGGCCCTGAGACGCGTAATTGCCTGTGACAAAGGCCAACCGATTCCACCCCTCAACTATTGAGGTCTCCAATGAAGATCGCAACGCGCCAACTAAAGTTGCGTCGCACGTCTGGCGATGTGGAAGTACAAATCGCCATTTTCTTGCCCGAGCAGGACGGCAGTGCTTGGAAGTGCCGTTATGAGATCGACTGGCCGGCAGAAAAATGGTCGAGCTACGCTGGAGGATTTGACTCGGCACAAGCACTCGTCCTCGCGTTGCAAAAGATTGGCGCCGATATCTATTTCAGCGACTACCACAAGTCCGGCGAGCTCTTTTGGGAAAGCCCGGGAAAAGGTTACGGCTTTCCGCTGCCGGCGAGCGCGCGTGACGTGCTTGTTGGCAGTGACGCGGAGTTCTTTTAGCCCGTAGCTCGTAGCCACTAGGATGGGTTTCCCCCGCGCTCGATCCTCCCTGCGGGCTGAGCTTGAGGACGCTTCGCACCGTCCGAGCGCAAGCTCTACCGAGCTACGAATCGATGCTCGGTGTGCATCAATATAAACCACGGTTAATGAGCGACAGCGGCGCGTCGGTCACGGCCGCGCCTTTCGCCACCTTGCCAACCCTCCCTCCCTCTAGTATCGAAGCCCCCTTCGGGCTGCCCGGCTAACAAGGGCTGCCGTGGCGGCCCCGAATGCTCAATCGAACCAACAGGATCGGCGCGCGGACTTGCCGCGACGAGCCGGCCGCGGAGAGCCAAATGCCCAAATTGAAGACCGAAGTCCGGCGCGAAGAAGCGATTCAAGATCTCCGCGCGCGGTAAGGTGATCGCTCCCCACGCCGGCAAGCGTCACGGGATGATCAAGCGGACGAAGAAGCAAATCCGTCAGCTGCGCGGCACTCGGGTGCTCTCCGAGGCGGACGCGCGGCACATCCGCAAGATCTTCATGCCCTACGGCCGCTAGGAGACATCGACCGATGGCCCGCGTCAAACGCGGCGTGACCTCTCACGCCAAGCACAAGAAGGTGTTCAAGGCCGCCAAGGGCTTCTACGGCGCGGCGCAAGAACACGATCCGCACCGCCAAGCAGGCCGTCGAGAAGGCGAACCAGTACGCCTACCGCGACCGCAAGAACCGCAAGCGCACCTTCCGCGCGCTCGTGGATCCAGCGGATCAACGCCGCGGTGCGCGAGCACGGGCTCACCTACGGCCGCTTCATCGACGGCCTCGGCAAGGCCGGGGTCGACGTCGACCGCAAGGTGCTCGCCGACCTCGCCGTGCGCGAGCCGGCCGCCTTCAAGGCCCTGGTCGAGAAGGCGCGCAGCGCTCGCGTAAGCCTTCCGCGACGGCGCATCCCGGCCGGGCTATGGTGCGGCCGTGGAATCGGGGCGATCCGATGGGCGATCTCGCAAAGCTCGAAGCCGAAATCCTCGGCGCGGCCGAGGCCGCGGCCGACGCCGCGGCGCTCGAGGCCGTGCGCGTGGCGGCGCTCGGCAAGAAGGGCTCGATCTCGGAGCTGCTCAAGACGCTCGGCGCGATGACGCCCGGAGCAGCGCAAGGAGCAGGGTCCGCGCATCAACGGCCTGCGCGACCGGGTCACCGCCGCGATCGCCGCGCGCAAGGCAGGCGCTCGAAGCGCCGCCGACCGCCGAGAAGCTCAAGGCCGACACCGCCGACGTGACGCTGCTCGGTGCGCGCGAGCGCCGATCGAGCGCGGGCGCATCCATCCGGTGAGCCAGGTGATGGACGAGATGACCGCCATCTTCGCCGACATGGGCTTCGCCGTCGCCGAAGGTCCGGACATCGAGAACGACTTCCACAATTTCACCGCGCTCAACTTCCCGCCCCGGCCACCCGGCGCGGGAGATGCACGACACGTTCTTCTTCGCGCCCAAGGCCGACGGCGAGCGGCATGGTGCTGCGCACCCACACCTCGCCGGTGCAGATCCGCACGCTGGAGAAGCAGAAGCCGCCGATCCGCGTCATCATCCCGGGCCGCACCTATCGCTCGGATTGCGACCAGACCCACACGCCCATGTTCCACCAGGTCGAGGGGCTCGTCATCGACAAGGGCTCCACCTGGGCCACCTGAAATGGATTCTGCAGGAATTCTGCAAGGCGTTCTTCGAGGTGCCGCAGGTGAAGATGCGCTTCCGGCCGTCGTTCTTCCCGTTCACCGAGCCGTCGCTCGAGGTCGACATCCAGTGCGACCGCTCGGCGACGAGATCCGCTTCGGCGAGGGCGATGACTGGATGGAGATCCTCGGCTGCGGCATGGTGCACCCGAACGTGCTGCGCAACGTCGGCCTCGATCCCGACGAGTATCAGGGCTTCGCCTGGGGCTTGGGCATCGACCGCATCGCCATGCTGAAATACGGCATGCCCGGACCTGCGCGCGTTCTTCGAGGCGGACGTGCGCTGGCTCGAGCACTACGGCTTCCGGCCGCTCGACGTGCCGACGCTCGCGGGGGCTGAGCTCGTGAGGCGCGGCTCGACGAGGCGCTGTCTCGCCATCACCCGCGCATTGGGACGAAGCCGAGGCTGAGCAGCAAGGCCGAGCGCGCTACGAATCGCCGGCGAACGCCGCCGCATCATCGCGGCCGCATTTCACAGCATCGACGTCAAGAGCACGGCGCTCCTCACCTACGTCGTCGATGATGCATCGCGCGGCCTCGGCATCTCGCGCACCGCTGCTGGCGCACGCAGTCCGTCGAGGAAGCGATCGTGTCGCGCAGATCTGTCGATGTATCTGTTGATCGCTGTCGGCTGACCTGCGTTGCCTCTCGATGTTCGCGACACGCCGACGAAGGCGCCGACGAGCCGCTACGCGCCGGACGTCCGAGCGCGAAGTGCTCATCCGCGCACGTAGCTTTTCGCATCTGCCACCGCGCCATCGATCGTGTTCACCGTCATCGTGTTCATCAGCCTGCCGACCATGCTGCTTTGGCGGCCGGAGCGGCTGAAGCGACTGTCGATCGCCGAGTGCGCCGCATGAAATTCACCCTCTCCTGGCTGAAGACGCATCTGGAGACGAGCGCCTCGCTCGCGGAGATCGTCGACAAGCTCACCATGATCGGGCTCGAGGTCGAGCGGATCGAGGACCTGGGCAAGACGCTCGCGCCGTTCACGGTGGCGCGCGTGATCTCGGCCGAGAAGCATCCGAACGCCGACAAGCTGCAAGGTGTGCATGGTCGACACCGGCGACGGCGCGCCGGTGCAGGTCGTATGCGGCGCGCCCAACGCGCGCGCCGGCATGACGGGCGTGTTCGCGCGGCCCGGCGCGTATCATCCCGGGCTCCGGCATGGAGCTGAAAGTCGCCCCGGTGCGCGGCGTGGAAAGCCGCGGCATGCTCGTGTCCGGCCGCGAGATGGGCATCTCCGAGGATCACGACGGCATCATCGAGCTTCCCGACGACGCGCCGCTGGGCAAACCGTTCGCGCCGCTCATGGGCCTCGACGATCCGGTGCTCGAAGTCGCGGTGACGCCGAACCGCGCCGATTGTCTGGGCGTCTCCGGCATCGCGCGCGACCTGCGCCGCCGCCGGCCTCGGCAACCTGATTACGCCCGCGCCGAAACCCGTGAAGGGGAAATTTCCCTCGCCGCTGAAAGTGAAGCTCGACTTCGGCTCGACGCCGTCGCTCTGCCCGGCGTTCGCGCTCCGCCTGATCCGCGGCGTCAAGAACGGTCCCTCGCCCGCCTGGCTGCAGCAGCGGCTCGCGACGATCGGCCTCAGGCCGATCAACGCGCTCGTCGACATCACCAACTTCATCACCCACGACCGCTCGCGGCCGCTGCACGTGTTCGACGCGGCCAAGGTCAAGGGCGACCTCGTGGTGCGCCGCGCCCGCAAGGGCGAGAAGCTCACAGCGCTCGACGGTAAGACCTACGAGCTCGACGACACCATGTGCGTCATCGCCGACGCGCAGGGCGTGGAGTCGCTCGCCGGCATCATGGGCGGCGAAGCGTCCGGCTGCTCGGAGACCACCACCGACGTGCTCGTGGAATTGGCGCTGTGGGACCCGCTCAACATCGCGCAGACCGGGCGCAAGCTCGGCATCGTGTCGGACGCCCGCTTCCGCTTCGAGCGCGGCGTCGACCCGGCGTTTACGATTCCGGGACTGGAACTTGCGACGCAGCTCATCCTCGACCTATGCGGCGGCGAGCCGTCCGAGATCGTGCTCGCCGGCAAGATTCCCGACGACAAGCGCACCATCGAGTTCCCGTTCGCGGAAGTGAAGCGTCTCACCGGGCTCGACGTGCCGGCGGTGGAGACGCAGACGCGTGCTCACGGCGCTCGGCTTCAAGGTCGAGCCCTCCGGCGAGCACGTCACCGTCACCGTGCCCTCGTGGCGCGGCGACGTGGAGGGCAAGGCCGACCTCGTGGAGGAAGTGATCCGCATCGTCGGCGTCGACCACGTGCCGGCGGTGCCGTTCGACGGCCGCGACGACGCGCGCCGGCCGGTGCTGACCCCGATCCAGCGGCGCACCCGCGCCGCCAAGCGCGCGCTCGCCGCCCGCGGCCTCGTGGAGGCCGTGACCTGGTCGTTCATCGGCAAGGGCGAGGCGGAGGCGTTCGGCGGCGGGCAACCGGCGCTCGCGCTCGCCAACCCGATCGCCGCCGAGCTTTCCCACATGCGGCCGAGCCTGATCCCGGGCTTGGCGCTCGCGGCGCAAAAGAACGCCGACCGCGGCTATCCGGATCTGGCGCTGTTCGAGGTCGGGCAGATCTTCACGGGCGACAAGCCGGAGGAGCAGCTCACCGCCGCCACCGCGCTCCGCCGCGGCAGCGCCAAGGTTGCGGGCACCGGCCGCCACTGGTCGGGCGCGTCGGGCGCCGTCGACGTGTTCGACGCCAAGGCCGACGCGCTGGCCGTGCTCGCCGCCGCCGGCGCGCCGGTGGACAAGGTGCAGATCGTGCCGGGCGGACCGGCGTTCCTGCATCCCGGCCGCTCCGGCACGATCCAGCTCGGGCCCAAGCTCGTGCTCGGCTATTTCGGCGAGCTGCACCCGTCGGCGCTCAAAGCCCTCGACGTCGAAGGTCCAATCGCTGTCGCCGAGGTCATTCTCGAGCGCATCCCCGAGCCGAAGGCGAAAAGCCGCAACAAACCGGCGCTGGCGCTGTCGCCGTTCCAACCCATCGCGCGCGACTTCGCCTTCATCGTCGACCGCAAGGTGACCGCCGCCGACGTGGTGCGCGCCGCGCAGCCAGGCCGACAAGAACCTGATTGCCGCCGTCGACGTGTTCGATCTCTACGAGGGCAAGGGCATCGGCGAGGGCAAGAAGTCGATCGCCATCGCCGTCACGCTGCAGCCGCGCGACAAGACGCTCACCGACGCCGAGATCGAGGCGGTGGCGAAGAAGATCGTCGACGAGGTGACGAAGAAAACAGGCGCGACGCTGCGCGCCTAGCGCCTCTTCTTTTCCTTCGGCTGCGGCTCGCCCGCCGGCACCCACCCGCCGGACCGCGCCAAGAGATGCAGTGCCGCGTCGGCGGCGCGCTCGCCCGACGCCCAGGCGCCGGCGATGGTGCCCCAGCGCGTCTCGTGCGCCGCCTCGCCGGCCAGAAAAATTCGCTCAGAAATCGGCTCCATGAGGATGCGCCGGCTCGCCGCCGCCCCCGGCGCCGCCGCCGAGAAGCCGCCCAGCACGTAGGGATCGCGGCTCCAGCGCACCACCTCGGCGCGGCCGATGCGCTTCTTCGCGTCGGCGCCGAAATGGGCGGCGACCCCCCCGCGCACGAAATCGATCATGGCCTCGTCGCCGGCGTTGCCGAGCTCGCGGCCGAAGGCACCGGCGAAATCGGCGAAGGCCAAATCCGTTCCGCCGACCCGGCCCTGCAGCGCGAACGTGCGCCGGTCGGTAGTCTTGAACAACACGCGCTCGTCGGCGACGAAGCGGAAAGGATTGCCGGCGAGCTCGAGCACCACGCGGTCGTAGGTGCCGAGCGACAACCGCGCGAGCGCGTCGAGGGTGCGCTTGGGCAGCGACGGCTCGAAGCGGATGCGGTCGCTCGTGAGCACGTTGGTCGACGCGGTGACGATGACGGTGCGCGCCTGCACGCTGCCGCGGGCGGTCTCGAGCGTGACGTAGCCGCGGCCGCGGGAATCGACGCGGCGCACGGCGCTGTTGCGCTCGATGGGCGAACCCTCGGCGGCGGCGGCGAGCACGGCGCCGACGCCCTCGCGCACCACCAGATCGTCGGGGCGCTCCTCGGCGCGGGCGATGTCGATGGCCGACACCTGATCGAGATCCTTGGCGCAGGCGAGCGGGCCGAGCACGAAGGCGACCGTCGCCTCCCACTCGCCCATGTCGGCGAGTACGCCGGCGGCGGCCACGTCGCGGCCGATGTCCCCGACGGCGACGATGGCGCGGCGCGCCCGGCGCAGCGCCGAGGTGAAGTCGTCGTACTCGCCGTCGCGCGCCTCGCGGGCGCCGACGAGCAAGCGGCGGGTGGGCGACGGCTCGTAGACCTGGAAGCGCTCGCTCCTGGCGATCTCGATCAGCGGATTTTTCGTCGGCGACGACAGGCGGTGGGCGCCGCGGTCGTGCGCCACGCGGAAGCCGCCGTCGCCGGTCCACGCCCGGCCGCCGACCCGGCCCATGGCTTCGAGCACCACGCAGCTCCGCCGCGCCTGGGCAACTCTGCGGGCGGCGGCGATGCCGGCGGCACCGGCGCCGACGATCGCCACGTCCACGGTGCCGGTCGGCCAGGCGGCGAGCGCCGGTGTGGCGGCAACCGCGGCGGCGCCGGCCAACACCTGGCGGCGGCTGATGAATTGACTCATGAAATATAAACCATGCAATTCAACACCTTAGAGTATAAGCCAACGAAAGCCGAGCCCCGTGAACCTTGCGGAAACCTCCGCGGGTTACCGTCATAGCAGGTAGCGTTGCGTAGGGGCGGGCCGGTGTTCGCGGCCTGGAGCGTACATGGGCGACCGGGTTTTCGGCTTTCTCGGCCGGCGCATCGTCGATTATCTCGAAGCCCCTATCCCGGGCTACGAGCCCTTCACCGCCAGCGATCCCAAGGCGCTCGCCCGCACCTTGCAGCCAGGCGACGTACTCCTCGCCGAGGGCTACAGCCGCATCGCCGCGGTCATCAAGTATCTGACGCAATCGACCTGGTCCCATTCGGCGCTCTACGTCGGCGACCAGCTCGGCAAGAAGACCGACGCCGGCGAGCCGCACGTGCTCATCGAGGCGAACCTCGGCGAAGGGGTGATCTCCGCGCCGCTGTCGAAATACGCGCCGCTGCACACCCGCGTGTGCCGGCCGGTGGGGCTGTCGCCGCGCGACCGCGAGCGGGTGGTGCGCTATGCCGTCGAGCGCATCGGCTACGAGTACGACGTGAAGAACATCACCGATCTCATCCGCTACCTGATCCCGCTGCCGGTGCCGGCGCGCTTCCGCCGGCGCATGATCGCGCTCGGCTCGGGCGTGCCGACCAAGGCGATCTGCTCGACCCTCATCGCGCAGGCGTTCGAGACCGTGCGCTATCCCATCCTTCCCAAGATCGAGCTGATCCAGAGCCGTCGCATGCGGCGCGAGACGCTGCACATCCGCCATCACTCGCTCTACACCCCGCGCGACTTCGACATCTCGCCCTACTTTGCCATCGTCAAGCCGACCATCGAGACGGGGTTCAACTACAAAAGAATGCGCTGGGCCAACGTGCCGCGGCGGCCGGCGCATCAAGGCAACGGCGCGGCGCATCCGGCGGCGGGTAACGGTCACGACGCGCCGCTCGCCCCCGCCCTCCCCGCAGGCAATGGACATGCGCCCGCGCGCGAGCTCACTCGGCCCGTGGGCCAGGGCTGATCCAGAATTCCTTTTCCGGCCAGCGGCACAGATCGTTGATCAGGCAGCGCCAGCACTCGGGCGCGCGCGCCTTGCAAGTGTAGCGGCCGTGCAGGATGAGCCAGTGGTGGGCGCGGTGCTTATAGCGCTCCGGCACCGCGCGCATCAGACCGTCCTCCACCTCGCGCACGGCGGCGCCGGGCGCCAGCCCCGTGCGGTTGGCGACGCGGAAGAGATGGGTGTCGACGGCGATGGTCGCCTCGCCGAAGATGATGTTGAGCACCACGTTCGCGGTCTTACGGCCGACGCCGGGCAACGCTTCCAGCGCCTCGCGGCTGCGCGGCACCTCGCCGCCGTGCTCGGCTAGCAACTTCTGCGACAAGGCAATCACGTTCTTCGCTTTATTGCGGTAGAGGCCGATAGTCTTGATGTATTTCGTCAGGCCCTTCTCGCCGAGCGCCACCATCTTTGCCGGCGTGTCGGCGACGGTGAACAGCAGCCTTGTCGCCTTGTTGACGCCGGCGTCCGTGGCCTGGGCCGACAGCACCACGGCCACCAGCAGCGTGTAGGGGCCCTTGTGCTCGAGCTCGCCCTTGGGCTCGGGGTTGGCGGCCTCGAAGCGGCGGAAAGCCTCCTCGATCTCGGCCTCGCGCCACGGCCGCGGTTTGCGAGCTTTCGCGGCGCGAGCGGGCCGGACGACAGCCATGCGCGGTGCGCGGGTCGGATTTTTGCTGGCGGCCATTCATCCCTATAATAATGAACGATGCACGAGAGCAACTACGACCCCACCCTGTTCGAGACGCGGCTCCAGCCGCACCGCTCGCTGACGCCGCAGGGCTTCACCGTGCTGATGCTCGTGCTCGGCGGCATCAGCTTCGTAATCGGTACGGTCTTCCTGCTCATGGGGGCGTGGCCGGTGCTCGGCTTCTTCGGCCTCGACGTGCTGATCATCTGGTGGGCGTTCCGGCTGAATTTCCGCGCCGCACGCGCCTACGAGGACATCCATCTCACCCCGCACCGGCTCCTGGTGCGCCAGGTGTCGGCGCGCGGCGAGGCGCGCGAAATCGAGTTCAATCCGCGCTGGACGCAGCTCGAGAAGAACGAGGACGAGACCTACGGCGTCACCCGGGTGGCGCTGATCTCGCGCGGCCTCGCGCTCGTCATCGGCGCCTTCCTGCCGCCCATGCATCGGGGGCAGCTGGCGAAATCGCTCTCCGCTGCGCTCCAGGTGGCCAAGCGGTAGTCCCGCGAAATCGGGTGGTGCGGGCCGCCGCGATCTGCTCAATTCACCCCATGCTCGCAGCTCAGAACCTCGAACCGACCCCGCTGGAGACCGCCGCCGAAGACTACGGCACGGTGCGTCGCGCCATCACCTTCATCTCGGAGAACTTCCGCGATCAGCCGAAGGTGGAGGCGATCGCCGCCGCCGCCGGCACCGATTCGCGCGATCTCACCGAGCTCTTCCGCCGCTGGTGCGGGCTATCGCCGAAAGCGTTTCTGGAAGCGGTGACGCTGAACCACGCCAAGCAGATCCTGCGCGAGACGCCGAGCGTGCTTGACGCGAGTTACGAGCTCGGGCTATCCGGCGCCGGACGCCTGCATGACCTCTTCGTGGTGCACGAGGCCATGTCGCCGGGCGAATGGAAGACCGGCGGCGCCGGCCTCACCGTTTCCTACGGCTTCCATCCCTCGCCGTTCGGCCGCGCGCTGGTCATGGCGACCGATCGCGGCCTTTGTGGCCTCGCCTTCGCCGACGAGGACGACAACGCCGCTCTCGACGACATGCGCCGCCGCTGGCCGCACGCGCGCTATGTCCTGGATCAGGCGCGCACCAGCGCCCACGCCCGGCGCATCTTCGAGCCCACCGCCTGGCGGCCGGAGACGCCGTTGCGGATCGTGCTCATCGGCACCGATTTCGAGGTGCGGGTGTGGCAGACGCTGCTCAAGGTGCCGTTCGGCGGGCTCACGTCCTATTCCGCGATCGCGAAGGGCATCGGCCGTCCGAAGGCATCACGCGCCGTCGGCGCCGCGGTGGGCAAGAACCCGCTGTCGTTCGTGGTGCCTTGTCATCGCGTGCTGGGGTCCGGCGGCGCCATCACCGGCTACCACTGGGGCCTGACGCGCAAGCGCGCCATGCTGGGCTGGGAAGTGGGGCAGGCTCAGGCGGCGAGCTCGGACTTCTCCGCCACGGTGGCGTCGGGCGCGAGCCGATAGACGATCGGCACGCCGGTGGCGAGCTCGCGCTTGACGATGCCGTCCGGCGACAACTTCTCCAGCACCATGACGAGCGCGCGCAGCGAGTTGCCGTGGGCCGCCACCAGCACGCGCTCGCCGCGCAACACGCGCGGAAGTATTTCTTTCTCGAAATAGGGCAGCGCGCGCGCGACGGTATCCTTCAGGCTCTCGCCACCCGGCGGCGCCACGTCGTAGGAGCGGCGCCATTTGTGCACCTGCTCCTCGCCCCATTTCTTGCGCGCGTCGTCCTTGTTGAGACCGACGAGATCGCCGTAGTCGCGCTCGTTCAGCGCCGGGTCCTTGAGCACCGGGATATTCTGCTGGCCCATCTCGGCAAGCGTTAGATCAAGCGTGCGCTGGGCGCGCTTGAGCACCGAAGTGAAGGCCACGTCGAACTGGATGCCGCGCGCCTTCAGCCGTTGCCCGGCGGCGCGCGCTTCAGCGACACCCTGCTCGGTCAGGTCGACGTCGCGCCAGCCGGTGAACAAGTTCTTGAGATTCCACTCGCTTTGGCCATGGCGAAGCAGCACGAGCAGACGTTCACGGTCGTTCATTTCGTATTCTTCTCCGCGGCGGCCTTTTTCGTCGTCATGTTGCGCACCGTGATGTAGCTCGCGAGCGCCGCCACGAAGGAGAGCGCCGCGGTGACGATCGAGATCATCTCGGGCGTGGCACCGGTCGTGCGCGACAGCCACGGCACCACCACCAGCACGAAGACGAGCGCAAAGACGACGATGCCGGCGTAGAGGGCGAAGGCGGCGAGCTTGGTCATGGTCACTTTCTATTCAAGCCGAGCACATCGGCCATCGAATAGAGCCCGGGCTTCTTGCCCTTGGTCCAGCGCGCCGCCGCGAGCGCGCCGCGAGCAAAGATCGCGCGGTCCTCGGCGCGGTGGCTGAGCTCGATGCGCTCGTGCGGGCCGGCGAAGATCACGCTGTGGTCGCCGACCACCGAGCCGCCGCGCAGCACCGCAAAGCCGATATCGCCTTCACGCCGCGCGCCCGGTGTGGCCGTCGCGGCCGCGCACCGAGCGCTTGCCCAAATCGATCTTGCGGCCGGCCGCCGCGGCGGCGCCGAGCATGAGCGCCGTTCCCGACGGCGCGTCCACCTTCTTGTTGTGGTGCATTTCGAGAATTTCCATGTCGAAGTCGGGGCCGAGCGCCGCCGCGGCGCGCCGGGTCAGCGCCGCGAGCAAGTTGACGCCGAGACTCATGTTGCCGGACTTGACGATCGCGATGCGTCGCGCCGCCGCGGCAATCGCTCTTCTCGTCCGCGGTGGAAAATCCGGTGGTGCCGATCACGTGGGCGACGCCGGATTCCGCCGCGAGCTTGACCAGCGCCACGGTGGACTTGGGAGAAGTGAAATCGATCATGGCATCGGCGTTGCGCAGGAGCGCGCGCGCGTCGCTGGTGATCCTTACGCCGGCAGGCTTGAGACCGGCGAGCCTGCCCGCGTCCTCGCCGATGCCCGGCGCGCCCTTGCGTTCGAGCGCGCCCACGAGCGTATAGCCGCGCAACCCCTGCACCAGGCGCACGAGGCTTAGACCCATCCGGCCGGCGGCGCCGGCGATCACAAGGCGCACGTCGGCCATGGAAAGCTCCGCAAAATCGTGCGCGGGGTATAACGCGCGCGGCTCTTATGGGAAAGCGGCGCGCGGTAACCTTAAGGCTGCGGGCCGTCGTAGCCCTCGACTACGAGGAGATCGATGTCGGTGGCGCCCTTACGCAGCGCCAGGGCCTCGGCGTACTCCGGCGAACGATAGCAATCGACCGCCGCCTGATAGCTCGGAAACTCGATCACCACGTTGCGCGGGCGGCTTTTCCCTTCGAAGCTTTCGAACTTACCGCCGCGCGCCAGAAACCGCGCGCCATATTTCTTGAACGCGACGCCGTTCTTCGCACGATAAGCGTCATAAGCCTTTTGATCGCGTACATCGATGCTGACGATCCAGTAACCCTTGGGCATCGTTATCTCCCCTTAAGCGAGCGCGGATTCGATCTCGGCGACGATGGAGCGGGCGGCCGCCTTGGGGTCGGCGGCGGCCGTGATCGGCCGGCCCACCACCATGTGGTCGACGCCGGCTTTGATAGCGGCCGCGGGCGTCACCACGCGCTTCTGATCGCCGGCTTCGCCGCCGGCGGGGCGGATGCCGGGCGTGACCAAGAGCAGCGACTTGCCTACACGCGCGCGCAGCTCGGCCGCTTCCGCCGCGGACGCTACAAGGCCGTCGATGCCGGCGGCGCGCGCCTGCTCGGCGCGCTTCGCCACCAGATCGCGCAGCGAAAGCGAGTATCCCGCCTCCTTCACGTCGGCGTCGTCCCACGAGGTGAGCACGGTGACGGCAAGAATCTTGAGCTTGCCGCGGCCGCGGCCGGCGACGGCGGCGCGCATGGTCTGCGGGAAAGCGTGCACGGTGAGGAAGCTCGCGCCGAGTGCGGCGGCGCGGTCGGTGGCACGCTCCACGGTGTTGGTGATGTCGTGCAGCTTGAGGTCGAGAAAGATTTGCTTGCCCGCTTGGGCGAGCTCGCCGGCAAAGGCGATGCCGCCGGCGAACGCC
Source organism: uncultured Alphaproteobacteria bacterium (assembly GCA_963792635.1). Classification (GTDB taxonomy): domain Bacteria; phylum Pseudomonadota; class Alphaproteobacteria; order Rhizobiales; family Xanthobacteraceae; genus DATNNN01. The sequence goes on along the minus strand of CAWBWX010000001.1, from coordinate 601,419 downwards.
AGCTCGTAGCCGATCTTGTAGAAGGAAACCGTGTCGCCAAGCGTCGCCACCATGCGCTCGGCGTCGGCAACGCTCGGCACGTCGAGGGCGACGATCAGGCGATCGCGAGGGTTCATCGCTCGGCCTGGCAGAGCGCCACCAGGCGATCGAGCGTGCGGCGGAGCTGCTTCGCCCAGCGCTCTTCCTTGAGATCGCCGGCCTGGTCGAAGGCCGAGGCGGCGCCCGGCACCGACACCATCTCCGGCACCACCAGCGTCTCGAGGCCGAACTCCAGCGACTGGCGTAGCGCCATGAGCGCGCGGCCGCCGCCGCGCCAGCCGTCCGAGGTGGAGCCGAGCGCGAACACGCACTGCTTGAAGGGATTGCCCGCCGGCTCCTTGGCGCGCGAGATCCAGTCAATGGTGTTCTTGAGGAGCGGCGGCAGCGACGCGTTGTATTCCGGCGTCACGATGAACACGCCGCGGTGCGCCAACATCATGCCGCGCAGCTTCTTGGCGTTGGCAGGTTGACCCTCGCGCGCCTCCAGATCAGCATCGTAGATCGGCATCGGATAGTCGACGAGCGAGATGAGGCTCACCTCGTTGTCGCCGAGCGTCAGCTCCTTGGCGGCGAGCGCGGCGAGCTTGCCCGAGAACGCGCCGGTGCGGATCGAGCCCGCGAATACCAGGATGCGGGGTTTCGCCATCGTTCAGGCGGCGCGATAGACCCAGACGCGGGCCGGCGGCAGGTTGCGCCAGATGCGCGACGACGAATGGATGCGATAGCGGTGCGGTCGCGGCGGAATCGGCGCCGCCACGGCGTAGCTGAATTGGATAAAGGGCGCGCCGGGCGCGAGCAGGCGCAGCGACGCGTCGAGCAGGCGGAGCCGCGTCGGCATCGGCTTCATCATCAACGGCAAGCTCGACACGATGGCGGAAAACGGCGGCCGGGCGCCGCCGTTCAGCGCCGCGCGCAGGTTATAGGCGTCGCCCTCGACCACCATCGCGCCGGGAAAGCGCTTGGCGAGCAGCGCGCAGAACTGGCGGTTGAATTCGATGAGCACCAGACGCTCCGGCGCAACGCCGCGCTCGACCAGGGCCGCAGTGACCGCGCCGGTGCCGGGCCCGAGCTCGAGAACGGGTCCGGTCGCGTTCGGGTCCACCTCGGCGGCGATGGCGCGGGCCAGCGCCCGGCTCGACGGCGAAACCGCCCCCATTTCGCCGGGCTTCTGCAGCCACGACGAGAGAAAGCGTACCTCGTCGTCGAAGCGAAGCTTGGGGCGATTGGCGGCGGAGGGGTGGGGCATGCGCATCTGGCGGTGAGAATGGACCATACTCCCGGCCCCGCCGGTCTAGTCAAGCGCCGGCGGCGGTAAAGCGTTCTACTCGAAGAACTCGCGCATCTTGGCGAAGAAACCTGCCGACTCCGGGTGCGTGTCCTTGGAGCTTTCCTTGTCGAACTCGGCCAAGAGCTCGCGCTGGCGGCGGGTCAGCTTCTGCGGCGTCTCCACCGTCACCTGCACGTACATGTCGCCGCGGGCGCGCGAGCGCAACACCGGCATGCCTTTGCTCGGCAGGCGGAAGCGCTTGCCCGGCTGGGTGCCTTCCGGAACCTTCACCCGGGTGCGGCCGCCATCGACGGTCGGCACCTCGAACTCACCGCCGAGTGCCGCCGTCACCATGGCGATGGGCACGCGGCAGTAGAGATCGGCGCCCTCGCGCTGGAAGATCGGGTGCGGCGTGAGCGAGAGGAAAATATAAAGATCGCCGGGCGAGCCGCCGCGCAACCCGGCCTCGCCCTCGCCGGCGAGGCGAATGCGCGTGCCGTCCTCGACGCCGGCCGGAATCTGCACCTCGAGCATGCGCTCCTTGGTGACGCGGCCGGCGCCGTTGCACGACTTGCACGGCTCCTCGATTACCGAGCCGCGGCCCTGGCAGGAGGGGCAAGTGCGCTCCAGTGTGAAAAAACCTTGCGCGTGGCGCACGCGGCCGGCGCCGTTGCAGGCGCGGCAGATCACGGGCTCGGTGCCTTTCTTGGCGCCGGAGCCGGAGCAGACCTCGCACACCACGTTGGTGGGGATGCGCACCTGGGCGGTCTTGCCGCGGAACGCTTCTTCCAGGGTGATCTCGAGGTTGTAGCGAAGGTCCTGGCCGCGCTCGCGCCCAGTGCGACCGCCGCCGCGGCGGCCCATGCCGAATAGATCGTCGAAGATGTCGTGGAAGGTGGAGGCGAAGTCGGCGCCGAAGCCGGTGCCATGCGTGCCGGAGCCCGGCTCGAAGGCGGCGTGACCGAAGCGGTCGTAGGCGGCGCGCTTATCGCCGTCCTTGAGTACGTCGTAGGCCTCGTTCAATTCCTTGAAGTGGTGCTCGGCCTGGTGATCGCCCGGGTTGCGGTCGGGGTGGCACTTCATCGCGAGCTTGCGGAAGGCGGCCTTGAGCGCGCCGTCGTCGCAATCGCGCGCCACCCCCAGCACTTCGTAGTAGTCGCGCTTGGCCATGCGCTAGTTTCTTTCACAAAAAGAAGCCTCGCCCTTCGAGACGCCGCGCGCGCTTCGCAGGACGAGGCTCATTCCTTCGGCCCCGGTCAGGCCGACTTCTTGTTCTTCTTGTCGTCGTCGACCTCGGTAAACTCCGCGTCGACCACGTCCTCTTTCTTGCCGCCGGCGTCGCCGCCAGGGCTGCCGTCGCCGGGACCCGGCTGGCCGCCGCCTGACTGCTGCGCCTGATACATGGCCTCGCCGAGCTTCATGGAAACCTGGGCGAGCGCCTGGGTTTTCGCCTGGATCGCCTCCGGGTCCTCACCTTTGGCCGCTTCCTTCAGATCGGCGATCGCGGTCTCGATAGCGGCGCGGTCGGGGGCCGCGAGCTTCTCGCCGTATTCCTTGAGCGACTTCTCGGTGGTGTGCACCAGCGCGTCGGCCTGGTTCTTGGCTTCCGCCAGCGCCCGGCGCTTCTTGTCGTCGGCGGCGTGGGCTTCCGCGTCCTTGACCATCTTCTGGATGTCGGCCTCCGACAGGCCGCCGGAAGCCTGGATGCGGATCTGCTGCTCCTTGCCGGTGCCCTTGTCCTTGGCTTGGACGTTGACGATGCCGTTGGCGTCGATGTCGAAGGTGACCTCGATCTGCGGCACGCCGCGGGGTGCCGGCGGCAAGCCGACGAGATCGAACTGGCCGAGCATCTTGTTATCCGCCGCCATCTCGCGTTCGCCCTGGAACACGCGGATCGTCACCGCGTTCTGGCCGTCCTCGGCGGTGGAGAACACCTGGCTCTTCTTGGTCGGAATCGTGGTGTTGCGCTCGATCAGCCGGGTGAACACGCCGCCGAGCGTCTCGATGCCGAGCGACAGTGGGGTGACGTCGAGAAGCAGCACGTCCTTGACGTCGCCCTGCAGCACGCCGGCCTGAATGGCGGCGCCGATCGCCACCACCTCGTCCGCGTTCACGCCCTTGTGCGGCTCGCGACCGAACAGCTGCTTCACCACTTCCTGGACCTTGGGCATGCGCGTCATGCCGCCGACCAGGACGACTTCGTTGATTTCGGCGGGCGAAAGGCCCGCGTCCTTGAGCGCGCGGCGGCACGGCTCGACGGTCTTCTGGATGAGATCGTCGACCAGCGCCTCGAACTTGGCGCGGGTGAGCTTCATGGTGAGATGCTTGGGACCGCTCTGATCGGCGGTGATGAACGGCAAATTGATTTCCGTCTGCGTCGCCGACGACAGCTCGATCTTGGCCTTCTCCGACGCCTCCTTCAGGCGCTGCAGCGCCAGCTTGTCGCGGCGCAGGTCGATGCCCTGCTCCTTCTGGAATTCGTCGGCGAGATAGTTGACGAGGCGCATGTCGAAGTCCTCACCGCCGAGGAAGGTGTCGCCGTTGGTCGCCTTCACCTCGAAGACGCCGTCGCCAATCTCAAGCACGGAGACATCGAAGGTGCCGCCGCCGAGGTCGTAGACCGCGATGGTGCCGGCCTTTTTCTTGTCGAGGCCGTAGGCGAGTGCCGCCGCCGTCGGCTCGTTGATGATGCGCAGCACCTCGAGGCCGGCGATCTTGCCGGCGTCCTTGGTCGCCTGGCGCTGGGCGTCGTTGAAGTAGGCGGGAACGGTGATGACCGCCTTCTCGACCTTGGCGCCGAGATAGGATCTCAGCGGTCTCCTTCATCTTCTGCAGGATGAAGGCGGAGATCTGCGAGGGCGAATACTGGTTCTTGCCGTCGGACACCCAAGCGTCGCCGTTGCCGGCGCGTACGATCTGATAGGGAACGAGCTTCTTGTCCTTCTCCACCATCGGGTCGTCGTAGCGCCGGCCGATCAGGCGCTTGACCGCGAAGAATGTTTTTTCCGGGTTGGTGACGGCCTGGCGTTTCGCCGGCTGGCCGACGAGGCGCTCGCCGTCGTCGGTGAAGGCCACGATGGACGGCGTGGTGCGCGCGCCCTCGGCATTCTCGATCACCTTGGGGGTCGACCCCTCCATGACGGCCACGCACGAATTAGTGGTGCCGAGGTCGATTCCAATGACCTTGGACATTGCATACCCTCTCTTTTGCGGCGGATCGGCCAGGCCCTGACAGGCACCCGGATGGAAAGCTTCGAAAGACGCGAGGCTTCCTTCCGACCCCCTCACGAACACGTTTCACCGCAGCCCCTGCGGCTTGAAGCTCATATAGGAGGGGTTCAGGGGCCCGCAAGGCGGGCAACCCCCTCTGCTACGGGCTTTTTTCGCGTTCGCCCGGCTCAGCTTCCGTGGCGCTGCAGAAGGAGGAAGCCGGGGGTGCCTCCCGCCTCGCGATAGCGCGCGAGCTCGGCGGCGATCACCGGATCGGCGCGCGCCCATGCCTCCCAGTCGAACTTGCCCTTCTCGACGATGATGATGTCGGGCCGGTTGCGGCGGATGTCCTCGGCAAGCCAAGCGCGGTCGCGCACCACGTGGCGCTCGAGCCGCGCCCGCGTGCCAGGGTCGAGCTTGCCATCGAAGAACTGGCGATACACGCCGGTCGTGATCCACAGCGAGCCCACGCGCGAAACCCATTTTCCACCGAGCTCCCGGGTCAGCGGATGACCGACGGCGATGTCGGAGGTGATGGCGAGCAACGACGGCCGGGCTTTCAATCGGCGGATCGGGTCGGCCAGCGCGCTCATGTCGAGGGAAAAATTCAGCCAGACGCCACTCGCCGCGATCAGCGCCGCCACCGGTACCAGGCGCGCGATCGAACGGCGCCGTTTGGCGGCGGGATCGCCCTGCGGCTCCGTCTCCTCCGCGGCGGCGATCACCAGCGCGATGAAGGTCAGGGCAAGCATGGGATAGACGTGATAGGGCCAGCCTTTGCCCTGGATGAAATAAACCGCCGCAAATCCGATCGCGGCCGCGAGCAGGGGAGAGAGCGGCGGCGCCAGTACCCGCCCACGCTTCCACTGAAGCAGCAGCGCCAGCGACGCTAGCCAACAGAGGAAGAGCGGGGACACGAGCTCCGACAGGCCCTTGCGCATGGGCAGGTACGCGGCTTGCACCAGGGGCACCACGTCACGGAGGAACTCCGGATAGGCCACCACCACGTAGATGCCGTAGGCGGCGGCAACCGCACCGGCAATCCAATTCTCGACGGCGAAGACGACCCGCCACGATCCGCGCGCGTACGCGGAGGCGGCAACGGCGCAGCCGACCGCGAGCGCGAAGTGGGGTTTGATCGCGACCGTGATCCCGGCGCCGACGCCGGCAATGAGCGCCGCGGCGAGCGCCGGCGAGCCGCCGTTGGCGCGCACCGCGAGAAGCGCCAGCAGCGGGAGGAGCGCGATGATCGCGATGTGCTCGCGTTCGCCGAAGGTATGCATGGGCAGGATCGTCAACACCGCCGCCGCTCCCGCCAACAAGAGCCAGGCGTTTTCTTCGACCATTCGCGTGCGCGCGAGAATTCGCGCGCAAAGCCACAAGCTGCAGGCGGCGGCCGTCAGCACCAGCGCATCCACCGCGGTCTCGGGCGATATACCGATCGTGCGTGCGAGTAGGAAGGCCGGTAGATAAAGAAGCGCGGAGGCCGGCGGATTGACCTCGATCAGATCGGCGTAGAGGCGGTCGCCGGCCAGCATTCGCTCGCCGACGGTCAACAGCCAGCTCACGTCGACATTGGTGCCGATGACGGCGCGCACGGCGATGGCGGCGGCGAAAACAAGAACGAGCGGCACCGCCTTCCACGACTTCACGGCCGCAAAATTCCGGAGCGCAGCAGCGGACGGCGTCTGATACGAACTCATCCTAGGTGCGGACAACGGTCCTGCGCGCGGACGGGACGGATTCGGTAACGGCTCGTCGTTCGAACCCCACCTCTTTGCCGACCACATAGAGCGGGCGCCTTTTTACCTCGGCATGAATTCGCCCGACGTAGAGGCCGACAATGCCGGTCATCAGCATGTTGACGCCGCACAAGAGCGAGACGACCACGATGATCGAGGTCCAGCCGGTGACTAGGTCGCCGCCGAAGAGGCGCAGCCCAACCGCGTAAGCGCCGTAGACCACAGCAAAGGCGGACACGCCTAGGCCGAGCCAGATCGCGAGCCTGAGCGGCGCGTCGGAAAATCCCAGGACCCCGTTCACCGCAAGCCCGAGCATCTTCCAGAACGGGTATTTGGTTTTTCCCGCTGCGCGTTCCGGCCGATGGAAGCCGACCTCGGTCTGGCGGAAGCCCAGCCAGGCGAACATGCCGCGCACGAAGCGGTCGCGCTCGGGCATCGCCTGAAATGCCTGAAGCACCTTGCGGTCGATCAGGCGAAAGTCGCCGACGTCGCTCGGGATCTCGATCGCGGTCAGGCGTCCGAGTAGCCGGTAGAACACGCCGGCGGTCCAGCGCTTGAACGCGCCCTCGCCCTCGCGCGACAGCCGCTTGCCGTAAACGATGTCAAAGCCTTCCTTCCAGCGCGCGATCATCGCGCCGACCACCTCGGGCGGATCCTGTAGATCGGCGTCCATGACGATGACCGCGGCGCCGGTGGCGGCGTCCATGCCGGCGGTGATCGCTATCTGATGGCCGAAATTTCGCGTGAGGCCGATATAGCGGTAGCGCCGGTCGGCCTTGGCCTTGGCCGCCAGCACGATGGAAGTCGTGTCGGTGCTGCCGTCGTCGACGAGGATCGCTTCCGCCGCGCCGTCGAGGCTGTCCATGAGCGCGTCGAGCCGCCGCAACAGGAGCGGCAGCACGGCTTCCTCGTTGTAGATCGGAACGACGATGGAATAGCGCACGTCTTCCGCAGGCGTGATCATGGCAAGGCCCGGCGACCGCCGCTCCGCTGCAAGCACGCCAGTAACCACGAAGCCCGTTAATGGACGGTAATCTCTCGTTCACCGTTGCCGCGCGCGGCTTACCGGTCAGTCGACCGGGGTCATCCAGCCGATCTGGGCGCCGCCCGGCTCCTCCAGGATGGCGATGCGTCCCACGCCCGGCGCGTCGAAGGGCGGGCGGATCACCTTCGCGCCGGCCTCCTCCGCCTTCTTCACGCGCGCGTCCACGTCGTCGACGGCGATATAGGAAAACCATTGCTCGGACGCGCCCTCGAACTCCGAGCCCTGCATGGGGAAAATGCCGGCTTCCGGCGTATCGTCGGTCTTGGCGACCCAGTAGGTGCCGTTCGGCATCGGCGTCGGATCGAAGGTCCAGCCCAGCGTCTTCGCGTAGAAGGCCTTGGCCTTCTCGGGATCGCGGGTCATCAGCTCGTTCCAGTAGAAGCTGCCGTGCGGGGCCATGCTGTCCTCCCTGACTGCCGCAGCATAAGCGCGCGAACGCCGCGGCGGAAACCTGTCGTCGCTATTTGCCGGCCTCGTTGCCGGCGGTCTTCGGCCCGCCCTTGGCGACGCCCACCAGCGCCGGCCGCAGGATGCGCTCGCCGATGGCGTAGCCGGGCTGGATCACCTGCGCCACGGTGCCCGCCGGCACGCTTTCATCCGGGCACCTCAAACATGGCCTGATGAAAATTGGGATCGAACTTCTCGCCCTTCGGCTCGAGACGGCGCACGCCGTGCTGGGAGAGCAGCCTTCTGCAACTCGCGCTCGGTGAGCTCGACGCCTTCGACCAGCGCCTTCATGGCGCCGTCGGCCGAGGCGCGGGCCTCGGGACCGAGCGCCTCGAGCGCGCGCGACAGATGATCGGCGATGTTCAGCATGTCGCGGGCAAAGCCGGCGATGCCGTAGGCGCGCGCGTCGACCACCTCGCGCTCAGCGCGCTTGCGCACATTCTCGATCTCGGCGGCGGCGCGCAGATAGCGGTCGCGCAGCTCCGCCATCTGCTGTTCCAGCGCGGCGACCGGATCGTTCTCGTTCGCGGCTTCCGCGGGCACGGTTTCGGGAGCCTCGTCGGGGCGTTTGGTTTCGTCGTTCATGGGATCAAGGCGATCGCAATCTCGGGCTGGCAACGCATATCAGGTGATGGCGGCGGAAAATCAAGTCAGCTGGACAAGACCTTGCTCACCACGCGGGCGGTGTAGTCGACCATGGGAATGACGCGGGCGTAGTTGAGCCGCGTCGGACCGATGACCCCGAGCACGCCGACGACGCGGCCAGCGCGATCGTGGTAGGGCGCGATGATGGTGGAGGAGCCGGAGAGCGAGAACAGCTTGTTCTCCGAGCCGATGAAGATGCGCAGGCCCTCGGCGTTCTCGGCGCGGCCGAGAAGCTCGACCACCTCGCGGCTGCGTCTCCAGATCGTCGAACAGCAGCCGCACCCGCTCGAGATCCTCCATCGCCTTCAGGTCCTCCAAGAGCTTGGCGTGGCCGCGCACGATCAGCCTGCGCTCGGCGCTGTCGCCGCCGGACCAGCTGGCGAGGCCACCGCGACGATGCGCTGCGTCAGTTCGTCGAGTTCGGCGCGGGCCGCCGTCAGCGCTTGCTCGAGTTCGGCCTTGCACCTCGCCCAGCGTCTTGCCGCGCACCCGCGCGTTGAGGAAATTCGTCGCCTCGACCAGCGCCGAGGTGGGCACGTCGGCGGGCAACGTCGAGCAGCCGGTTCTCCACCTGCCCGTCTTCCGAGACCAGCACCACCAGCGCCCGCGTCGGCTCGAGCCGCACGAACTCGACGTGCTTGAGCCGCGGATTGGTGTTGGCGGCGGTGACCACGCCGGCGCCGCGCGACAAGCCGGAGAGCAGCGCCGATGCCTCGCTCAGCACGGTCTCGATATTGCCGCCGCGCGCGCGCCTTGACCTGGGCGTCGATGGCGCGCCGTTCGTCCTCGGCGAGATCGCCGATCTCGAGGAGCGCATCGACGAAGAAGCGCAAGCCCAGCTCGGTGGGCAGGCGGCCGGCGCTGGTATGCGGCGCATAGACGAGACCGAGCGCCTCCAGGTCCGCCATGACGTTGCGCACCGAAGCGGGCGACAGCGTCATCGGCAACAGGCGCGAGATATGGCGCGAGCCCACCGGCTCGCCGGTCGCCAGGTACTGATCGACGATATGGCGGAAGATCTCGCGCGAGCGCTCATCGAGCTGCGCGAGGCTGACTTCGGCCGATCCGATGCGGACGTCGACGGACAAAGGCGTTGCTCCTGGGACCCTGTAAGTAGTGCAGCCCGTAGCCTTTTGAAGCAAGGCCGCCTTGCCGCCGCCGCTGCCCGGCCTCTACAAGGGTTTCGTCCAACAGGAGAAAACGTGCATGCGCCCCAGCGGCCGGGCCAGCGACGAGATGCGAGCGGTGAGCTTCGAGCGGGGCCTGTTGCGCCACGCGGAAGGCTCCTGCCTCGTCAAGTTCGGCAACACCCACGTGCTGGTGCGCCGCAACGCTCGAGGAGCGGCTGCCGCCGTGGCTGAAGAACCAGGGCCGCGGCTGGGTCACCGCCGAGTACGGCATGCTGCCGCGCGCCACCCATGAGCGCACCCGGCGCGAGGCCGCCGTCGGCCGGCCCTCCGGGCGCACGCTCGAGATCCAGCGGCTAATCGGCCGCTCGCTGCGCACGGTCACCGACCTCACGGCGCTCGGCGAGCGGCAGATCACGGTGGACTGCGACGTGCTGCAGGCCGACGGCGGCACGCGCACCGCGGCGATCACCGGCGCGTGGATCGCGCTCCACGACTGCATCGCCTGGATGAAGAAGCGCGCCATGGTCAAGCGCGAGCCGCTCGTCGACCAGGTGGCGGCAATTTCCTGCGGCATCCACCAGGGCGCGGCGGTGCTCGACCTCGACTACGCGGAGGATTCCGAAGCCGAGACCGACATGAACTTCGTCATGACCGGCAAGGGCGGCATCGTCGAGATCCAGGGCACGGCGGAGAAGACGCCGTTCTCCGACGAGCAGCTGACAACCATGATCGCGCTCGCGCGCAACGGCGTGACCAAGCTCATCGACCTGCAGAAGGGCGCGGTCGCCGAATGAGGCGCAAGCTCGAGGGCCGCGTGGTGATCGCGACCCACAATCCCGGCAAGCTCAAGGAGATGCGCGAGCTGCTTTCTCCCTATGGCGTGCAGGCGGTGGCGGCCACCGAGCTCGGCCTCGCCGAGCCAGAGGAGACTGGTGCGAGCTTCGCCGAAAACGCGCGCATCAAGGCGGTGGCCGCGGCGCGCGCCGCGAAGCTGCCGGCATTCGCCGACGATTCCGGGTTGGTAGTGGAGGCGCTCGGCGGCGCGCCGGGAATTCATTCGTCGCGCTGGGCGGGACCGGACAAGGATTTCGCGCGGGCCATGCGCATGGTGGAGGAGAAGCTCGAAGGCGCGAGCGCCAGGGATCCGGCGCAGCGCAGCGCCGCCTTCGTCGCCGCCCTTTGCCTCGCCTGGCCCGACGGCCATATGGAGGAGTTCGAGGGCCGCGTGGAAGGCACGCTCGTCGACGCGCCGCGCGGCACCCAAGGCTTCGGCTATGATCCCCTCTTCCTACCCGACGGATTCGAGCGCACGTTCGGCGAGATGAGCACAGAGGAAAAGCACGGATTGCCGCCGCGCGGCCAGGGTCTGTCGCACCGCGCCCGCGCGTTCATCAAGCTCGCGGAGGCGTGCCTTGCTTGAAACGCTGACAAAAGTGGAGAGCACGGCGCGCGCAGCGAACGATCCCGCCTTTGGCGTCTACGTGCACTGGCCGTTCTGCCTGTCAAAGTGCCCGTACTGCGACTTCAACAGCCATGTACGCCGCGACAAGCCGGACGAGACGCGCTTCGTGCGCACGATCGAGCGCGAACTCGAATATGTCGCGGGCCAGATCGGCGCCCGCACGGTGGATACCATCTTCTTCGGCGGCGGCACGCCGTCGCTGATGGCGCCGAAGACGGTGAACGCGATTCTGGCGGCAATCGCGCAACGCTGGCCAATCGCCGCCGGCGCCGAGATCACGCTCGAGGCCAATCCCACCAGCGTCGAAGCGGATAACTTCCGCGGCTATCGCACGGCCGGCGTCAACCGGGTTTCACTCGGCGTGCAGTCGCTCGACGACGCGGCGCTGAAGTTCCTCGGACGGCTGCATACCGCCGACGAGGCGCTGGCCGCGGTGAAAATCGCGCAAGCAACGTTTCCGCGGGTTTCCATCGACCTCATGTACGCCCGGCCGGGTCATACGCCTGGGGCGTGGCAGGCGGAACTCACCCGTGCGCTCGACATCGGCACCGAGCACCTGTCGCTCTATCAGCTCACCATCGAGGCCGACACGCCGTTCGCGGCACTCCATCGCACCGGCAAGCTCGTGGTGCCCGAAGGCGAAGTGGGCCGCGCGCTTTGGGACGTTACGCAAGCGGCCTGCGACCGGGCCGGAGTGCCGGCCTATGAGATCTCCAACCACGCGCGGCCCGGCGCCGAGTGCCGGCACAACCTCGTGTACTGGCGCTACCGAGAATATGCCGGCGTCGGCCCCGGCGCCCATGGCCGCATCGGCATCGACGGGGCGCGGCGCGCCACCGCCACCGAGCGCAACCCGGAGCGCTGGCTCACGGCGGTGGAAGCGCGGGGCCACGGCTTCACCACCGACGAAGCGCTCAGCGGCGGCGAGCAGGCGGACGAGCTGTTGCTCATGGGGCTGCGGCTCAGGGAAGGCATCGACGTGAAGCGTTATGAGGCGCTCTGCGGCCGCGCCCTCGACGCCGAACGAGTCTCCACGCTTACTGCCGAGGGATTGATCGAGGTGCGGATGGGAAAGCTATGCGTCACCGCCGCGGGGTTTCCGCTGTTGGACGCGATCGTCGCCGATCTCGCCGCTTAATCAGAGGTTGGCGGCGCCGAAAGCACGCGGCGCCGGGCTGATCACCCGCGCACTGCCGCCGCCGATCTCCATCACCGCGAGCCCGCGCTCGCAGGTGCCGTCGGCACGGAAGCGGAAAACGCCATCGATACCGGAGAAGCCGGAAGGGTTGGTGAGCATCTCCTCGCTGATGCGGCCGCCGCCGGCCTTGACCAGCGAGGCGACGAGCGACACGCCGTCATAGGCGAGGCTCGCGGTGCGCACCGGGTCCTGGCCGTAGCGCGCGCGGTAGCGCTGCGCGAAGGCGCGATAGCCGGCGGCGTCGGGCGCGGCGAACCAGGCGCCGGCGAGCGCCGGATTTCCGAACAACGCATTGTCGTCCCACAGGCCCGTACCCATGAATTGCGGGCTGCCGTTCTTCACGCCGTTCGCCGCCAGCGCCTGCACGACCTGCGGCGTAGCGTCGCCGGCGTCGGCGAAGAAGAGCGAATCCGCTTGGCGCGACGCCGCCGCCGCGCGGCGCGCGGGTTCGGCGAGCTTGGCCTTGTCGGCGCTGTATTTTTCGATGGCGATCACGCGGCCGCCGCGGGCGGCGACGACCTGCTGGAATTGTCCCTCGACCACGGTGCCGTAGGCGCTGTCGGGCAAGAGCGCGACGAACGACCGCTTGCCGCGCGAAACCGCGAAGCTGACCATGCGGTCGACGTCGGACTCGGGCAAGAAGCTCAAGAGGTACACTCCACGCGCCGCGACGTTCGCGTCGGTGGAGAACGCGATCAGCGGCACGCCGCGGCTGCGCGCCGTCTGCCCGGCGGCGGCGACGGCGTTGCTGAACAGCGGGCCGAGTACGATCACGGCGCCCTCGCCGATCGCCGCCTGCACCGCCGCCTGCGCGCCCGGCGCGGTGCCGGCGTCGTCCTTGACGATGAGCTGGATGCCGGCGCCGCCGAACTCGGCGAGCGCGAGCTCGGCGGCGTTGCGCATGGAGAGCGCGACGGTGCCGGCGTTGCCCTTGGCGGAGAGCGGCAGCACCAGGCCGACGCGCACGACGGGGCCGCCCGCGGCCGGCGGCGGTGCCGCCTCCTCCGCCTGCGGCGTGAGCGGCTGACCCGGCGGCGGCTTGGAGCTGAATACGTCGAGGTCGAAGCCGGAGCCGGCGCAGCCGGCAAGGACAAGCCCGGCGAGAACGGCAAGGCCGCGCAGCATGCGCGCCGGTCGCCAGCCGTTCGCCGTGCAAATCATCCGGGGAATCCTCATGCGCGGACAATCTGCGGCAGTGCCGGCCCGCTGTCAAAACGTTGGCCGGCCAGCGCTTTCAGCCGGGCGACTGTCGCCGGGCGCGGGGCGAGGCTAAAGTCTCCGACCGCCATGACCGCCAATTCCTCTTCTTCCCCTTCGCGCGAGTCGCGCACGATCGCCCTGCCGGTGGGGCCGATCGCGCCGGGGCTGCACGTGGTCGCCACCCCCATCGGCAATCTCGCGGACGTGACGTTGCGCGCGCTCGCCACACTTTCCGCCGCCGATCTCGTGCTGTGCGAGGACACCCGCATCACGCGTCGGCTGTTCGACCGCTACGGCATCAAGACGCCGCTCCTCGCCTACCACGACCACAACGCCGCCGCGGTGCGGCCCAGGGTGCTGATGCGGCTTGGTGAAGGGGCGAAGATCGCGCTGGTCTCCGACGCAGGTACCCCGCTTGTGTCGGACCCGGGCTACAAGCTCGTGGAAGCGGCGCTCGACGCCGGCCACCGGGTGTTCCCCATTCCCGGTCCGTCGGCGGCGCTGGCGGCGCTGGTGGCGGCGGGACTGCCCACTGATCGCTTCTTCTTCGACGGCTTCTTGCCGGCCAAGGGCGGCCAGCGCAAAACGCGCATCGCCGAACTCGCGGCCATCCCGGCGACGCTGGTGCTCTATGAGAGCGGACCGCGGTTAGCTGCAAGCCTCGCCGATCTCTCCGCCGGTCTCGGCGTACGCCACGCATCGGTCTGCCGCGAGCTCACCAAGACCTTCGAGGAGGTGCGCCGCGGGACGCTTGCCGACCTCGCCGCGCACTATGAAAAAGCCGGCGCACCCAAGGGCGAGATCGTGGTGGTGATCGCGCCGCCGGCGGAGGCGGCGGTCATGTCGGCCGACGAGCTCGACGCCAAGCTCGTGGACGCGCTCGCGCGCGGCTCGGTCAAAGACGCGGTGGCGGAGGTCGCGCGCGAGACCGGGCTCGCCCGTCGCGAGGTTTATGCGCGGGCGCTAGCGCTGGGGGGCAAGCGATGAAGCGGGTGGCGAGCGCCAAGCGCACGGCGGCCTTCCGGCTCGGCCTCTCGGCCGAGAGCCGCGCCGCGCTCCTGCTCATCGCCAAGGGCTTCCGCGTGCTGGCGCGGCGCTGGAAAAGCCCGGTGGGTGAGATCGACATCGTGGCGCGGCGGCGGCGACTCATCGTGTTCGTCGAGGTGAAGGCGCGCGCCGCGCTGGTCGACGCCGCCGAGTCCGTGCTGCCGCGTCAGCGGCGGCGCATCGTCGCCGGCGCCGAGGCGTGGCTTGCGGCGCACCCCGAGCATGAAGGATATGATTTCCGCTTCGACGCGATCCTGGTGACGCCGGGCGCCCTGCCCGAGCATATCCAGTCGGCGTTCGAGGTGGAAAGTTAGGAGAAGTCATGGCCCTGCGCGTGGCGGTACAGATGGATCCGATCGAGCGCATCCGCGTCGCGGGCGACTCGACCTTCGCCCTCCTGCTCGAGGCACAGAAGCGCCGCCACGAGCTTTCCTATTACACGCCCGATCGCATGGCGCTCGTGGACGGTAAGCTCTACGCGAGGGTGCAGCCCCTCAGCGTGCGCGACAAGGCGGGCGATCACTTCACGCTGGGCAAGGCCAAGCGCGTGGCGCTGTCGTCCTACGACGTAGTGCTGATGCGCCAGGATCCGCCGTTCGATCTCGCCTACATCACCGCGACGCATTTGCTCGAGCGCATCCAACCGAAGACGCTGGTGGTCAACGATCCGGCAAGCGTGCGCAACGCGCCGGAGAAGATGTTCGTCATCGAGTTCGCCGACCTGATGCCGCCGACGCTCTTGTCGCGCGACCGCGACGAGATCCAGGCCTTCCGTGAGAAGCACGGCGACGTGGTGATGAAGCCGCTCTATGGCAACGGCGGCGAGGCGGTGTTTCGCGTGGGCGCCCGCGACGTGAACTTCGGCTCGCTCTACGATCTGTTCGCCACCACCTTTCGCGAGCAATGGGTGACGCAGAAGTATCTCGCGGCTGTGAAACGCGGCGACAAGCGTATCATCCTCGTCGACGGCGAGTTCGCGGGTGCGGTCAACCGCGTGCCGGCGGCGGACGATCTGCGCTCCAACATGGTGCGCGGGGGTGTTGCCAAGGCGACAGCGCTGACCAAGCGCGAGCGCGAGATCTGCGAGCGCCTCGCGCCGGCGCTACGCGAACGCCAGCTCCTGTTCGTCGGCATCGACGTGATCGGCGGCTACCTCACCGAGATCAACGTCACCTCGCCCACCGGCATCCGCGCGGTGAAGAAGCTCGGCGGGCCCGACATCGCGGCGCTGATCTGGGACAAGATCGAAGGGCGGCGAAAGGCGTTCTAACCTACTGCATGCATTATCTTATTATTTGTTCTGGATATGTTCTTGTACCGCTAGGCCCTCTACGATAGATTGCATCTGGTTGCATACGCACCGGGGGCCGGGCCGCATGGTTCAGCACGTCTCGACCGTCGCCTTTGAGGGCGTGGAAGCGCGGCCGGTGGACGTGCAAGTGCAGATCGCGCCCGGCCTCCCCGCCTTCGCCATCGTCGGCTTGCCGGATAAGGCAGTCTCCGAAGCCAAGGAGCGCGTGCGCGCCGCCCTCATCGCCTCGGGCTTGGCGCTGCCGGCGCGGCGTATCACCATCAACTTGGCACCCGCCGATCTTCCCAAGGAAGGAAGCCACTACGATCTGCCCATCGCGCTCGGCCTGATGGCGGCGATCGGCGCCATTCCCGCCGATGCGCTGCTCGGCATGACGGTGGTGGGTGAGCTCGGCCTCGATGGCTCGCTCGCACCGGTATCGGGCGTGCTGCCCGCGGCGGTCGCCGCCAACGCGCGCGAGCACGGCCTCGTCTGTCCGGCCGCGTGTGGCGCCGAGGCGGCGTGGGCGAGCCCCGACATGGAGATCGTGGCGCCGTCCTCGCTCATTCAGTTCGCCAATCATCTGCGCGGCACGCAGGTGCTGTCACGGCCGGTGCCGAAAATCCGCGACACGGCGGACAGTCTGCTCGATCTCTCCGACATCAAGGGCCAGGAGAGCGCCAAGCGCGCGCTCGAGATCGCGGCGGCCGGCGGCCACAACATGCTCATGGTGGGACCGCCGGGCGCCGGCAAATCGATGCTGGCGGCGCGCCTCGGCACCATCCTGCCGCCGCTCGAGCCCACCGAGCTGCTGGAAGTCTCCATGATCGCTTCCGTCGCCGGCGCGATCGAAGGCGGCGCGCTGACGAGCCGCCGTCCGTTCCGCAACCCGCATCATTCGGCGAGCATGGCCGCCATGGTCGGTGGCGGCATCCGCGCCAAGCCCGGCGAGGTATCGCTCGCGCATCTCGGCGTGCTCTTCCTCGATGAGTTTCCCGAGTTCCAGCCGCAGGTGCTCGACTCGCTGCGCCAGCCGCTCGAGGCCGGCGAGATGGTGATTGCGCGCGCCAACCATCGCATCACCTATCCCGCGCGCTTTCAGCTGATCGCCGCCATGAACCCGTGCCGCTGCGGCCGCGCCTACGATCCCGGCTTCGCCTGCCGGCGCGGGCCGAACCAGCGCTGCACCGCCGAATACCAGGCGCGGCTCTCCGGGCCGCTGCTCGATCGCATTGACTTACACGTGGAGGTGCCGGCGGTGAACGCGTCGGATCTGGTGCTGCCGCCGCCTTCCGAAGGAAGCCGCGAGGTGGCGGCCCGCGTTGCCACTGCTCGCGCGGTGCAGCGCGCGCGCTTCAAGGCGCTCGACCGGGCGGAGCTGCGCCTCAACGCCGAGGCGCAGGGCGCCGTGCTCGACGCGATCGCGGCCCCGGAAAGCGGCGGGCTCCGGCTCTTGAGTGATGCCGCCGACGCCATGCGGCTGTCGGCGCGCGGCTACCACCGGGTGCTGAAGGTGGCGCGCACCATCGCCGATCTCGATCAGTCGGAGCTGGTGCGGCGGCCGCACATCGCCGAGGCGCTGGCCTACCGTGCGCTGAACGAGCGCATTGCCCTTGCCGCCTGACGGCGTTCATCCTTCGTTAACCATAGGACACGATTTGCCGCCGAAACTTCGGCTGATGACCATCCCCTAAGGTCCGCCGGGCATGCTTTCGCTGGGAAAAAGCGAGGGCAGCCAATGCATTCAAGACCGATGGACGGTCGGCGGCGGAGCGTTCGGATGGGGACGGCAAGGCAGGCCGCATTGGTTTCCTTGCGCCGTTCGCGTTCCTGTTGCCTTCGGCGGCGCTGGCGCAGGAACAGAGCCTCGAATTCTTCGATCCCGGCAAGATCGGCTTCGAGGGCATGCTCACCGGGCTTCTGGTGTTTTCGCTGGTCGCGCTCGCCATCCGCCACCGCCAGTCGCGCGAGCTCACTGAACGCCTGAGCGAGCTCGAGACTCACGTGGACGATCGCGACGACCGCATCTGGTAGCTCGAAGAACGCCTCGCACACGCGACGCAATTGATCGACGCGCAGGGCGACTTCGTCGTGCGCGAGGACGAGCACGGCCGAGTCACCCATGCGAGCGCCAGCGTATGCACGCTCATGGGCCGGCCGCTAGACCAGATCATCGGCCGCAGCATCGTCCTCGAGGTGCAGAGCGAAAGCGCGCCCGCTTTCCTGCCCGACGGATCGAAGAGCTACGACCAGGAAATCGTCACCCGCGAGGGCATGCGCTCGATCTCCTGGAAGGAAGTTCCCGTGCGCGACGGCGAAGGCCGCGTGGTCGAGGTGCAACGGGTCGGCCGCGACGTAACCGCCCGCGTCGCCGCCGAGCGCGCGCTCGCCGAGGCGGGCGAAAAAGCCGAAGCCGCGAGCCGCGCCAAGTCGCGCTTCCTCGCCGTGGTCAGCCACGAGGTGCGCACGCCGCTGAACGGCATCCTCGGCATGGCCGACCTACTGCTCGATACCTCGCTCTCGCCGGAGCAGCAGACCTATGCGCAAGCGGTGAAGACCTCGGGCGACGCGCTGCTCGGGCTGATCGAGGAAATTCTCGACTTCTCCAAGATCGAGGCCGGACGGCTTGATCTCGAATCCGTTCCCTTCGATCTCGCCGGCGTGGTCACCGACGTGGTCGAGCTGCTCGCGCCGCGAGCGCAGGCGAAAGGCATCGAGATCGCCGCCGACCTCGACGACGACCTGCCGCAGCGCGTGGTCGGCGACGCGGCGCGGCTTCGCCAGGTGCTGCTCAATCTCGCGAGCAACGCCGTGAAGTTCACCGACGAGGGCGGGGTCGCCGTACGCGTCGAGCGCGCCGATATCGGCCGCATCCGCTTTACGGTCAGCGACACCGGCCCCGGCGTCGGCGCCGAGGCGCAGGAGCGCATCTTCCGCGAGTTCGAGCAAGGCGACAGCACGCTCGCGCGCCGGCACGGCGGCACCGGGCTCGGGCTCGCCATCGCCGAACGGATCGTCGAGCGCATGGGCGGCGACATCGCGCTGCAGAGCGCGCTGGAAAACGGATCGGTGTTCAGCTTCACGGTCGATCTTCCCGCCGCGTCCGAGGCGGCGGCGCCGGACGCCGGACCGAACCTGCGCGGCCTCGACGTGCTCGTCGCCTCGCCCTCGCCGATCGTCGGGCCGCTCCTCGTGCGACGCCTGCTCGCCTGGGGTGCGAACGTCGCGCTCGTGAACGAGGCAGCGGTCGCCGAGGCCGTTCTGCCCGAGCGCAACTGGACGCATTTGCTGGTCGACCGTGCCTTCGGAGCCGAGGCCACGACGGCGCTCGCCCAAAGGCCGAGCGGCACGCCACAGTGCGCCACGTGCTGCTGTCGCCTGCCGAGCGCGATGAGCTCGCCGATCTGCGTGCTGCGGGATTTGATAGCTACCTGGTAAAGCCGGTGCGAGCCCTCGCTCGCCGCGCGCCTGTCCGCGCTGGAAGCACCGCCCCTCGTGCCGGAGGTCCCGCCGACGCCGATACGCAGCTTCCGCGCGGCGCGGGCTCTCGGTGCTGGTCGCCGAGGACAACGACATCAACGCGCTCCTCGTGCAGGCGATGCTGGCGAGACTCGGTCATGCGCCGACTGTCGTCGGCGACGGCATTGCGGCCGTAACCTCGGTCGCGACGGCGCACGCGATAGGCGCGCCCTACGACCTCGTGCTCATGGACCTACATCTGCCGGGCCTGGACGGCATCGAAGCGACGCGGCACATCCGCGCGCTCGGGCAAGGCGGGGCGCATTCCCGATCATTGCGTTGACCGCCAACGCGTTCGCCGAGGATCGCGAGGCCTGTCGGGAGGCGGGCATGGACGGCTTCGTCGTGAAGCCTGTCGATCGCGAACGGCTGGAAGAGGCGATCGCCACGGCGCGCGCCCAGCGGCTGGAGCGGTTCGGCCACGCGGCCTAAGCGGCGTCAGAGCTTGCGCAGCGCTACGGTCTCGATCCCGTGGTCGGCGTCCTTGCTCAGGATCAGGTCGGCCCGCTGGCGCGTGGGCAGGATGTTCTCGTGCAGGTTCACGAGATTGATGCGTTGCCAGATCGAGTGGGCCATCGCGACCGCTTCCTTCTCGTCGACCTTCGAGTAGCGGTGGAAATAGGATTGCGGATCGCGAAACGACGAGTCACGGAGGCGCATGAAACGTTCCACGTACCAATGTTCAAGCAGCGTCTCGTCGGCGTCGATATAGACGGAGAAGTCGAAGAAGTCGGAGACGAATGGAACGGCTTTCCCGTCCTTGGGCACGTTGCCCGTCTGCAGCACGTTCAGCCCTTCGACGATGAGAATGTCGGGCCGATCGACCTCGACGCTATCGCCCGGTACCACGTCATAGACGAGATGGCTGTAGACGGGCGCGCGCACCGGCTGGCCGCCCGCCTTCACGTCGGAGAGAAAGCGCAGCAGCGCCGGCAGGTCGTAGCTTTCCGGAAAGCCCTTCTTCTCCATCAGCCCTTCGCGCTCGAGCACCGCGTTCGGCAGGAGAAAGCCGTCGGTGGTGATGAGTTCGACCTTGGGCGTGTTCGGCCAGCGCGCGAGCAGCGCCTGCAGCACGCGGGCGGTGGTCGACTTACCGACCGCCACCGAGCCGCCGATGCCGATAATGTAGGGCACCTTGCCGTCCTCGGTGCCGAGAAAGTGTTGCATGGCGCGGAAAAGCTTCTGCGTCGCCTCGACGTACATCGAAAGCAATCGCGATAGCGGCAGATAGATCTCCTCCACCTCGCGCATCGAGAGCCGATCGTTGAACGCCGTGAGCTCGGCGACCTCGGCCGGCGTCAGCGTCATCGGCGTGTCTTCGCGCCGCGCCGCCCATTCCTCGCGCGTGAAAATCCGGTAGGGCGAAAGCCCGTCGTCGGTCCGTTGCTCCATGGCGCCCGATCCCGCCGTCATTTCCCTTGGCGCGCGGCCTTTTCTTCGATGCCGGAACGCACGGTGCGCCGCTCGAGCTCGGCGTAGACCTCGGCAAGCTTCACGCCGCGGGCCTCGAGCAGCACCAGCAGATGGTAGAGAAGATCGGCGCTCTCCGCGACCAGGGCCGGCTTGTCGCCGCCGATCGCGGCGAGCACGGTCTCCATCGCCTCCTCGCCGAGCTTCTTCGCGCACTTCTCCGGCCCGGCGGCGATCAGCTGCGCCGTATAGGAATCCGCCGCCCGGCGCGGGCGCGCGCGGCGATGATCTTGGCGAGGTCTTCGAGGGTGAACATCGTGCGCGGCGTTATCACGGATCGAGGCGAACGGGGAGGCCGGCCGTCGCCATGTGCTCGCTTGGCCTCGCCGATGGCGAACTCGCCGAAGTGGAAGATCGAGGCGGCAAGCACCGCGGTGGCATGCCCGTCGCGAATGCCCGCTACCAAATGATCGAGCGTTCCGGCGCCGCCCGAGGCGATGACCGGCACGGGACACAGCATCGGCGACGGCGCGGGTCAGCGCCAGGTCGTAGCCTTCCTTGGTGCCGTCGCGGTCCATGGAGGTGAGCAGGATCTCGCCGGCGCCCGAGCGACACGACCTCGCGGGCGTAGGCCACCGCGTCGAGTCCAGTGGGATTGCGGCCGCCGTGGGTGAAGACCTCCCAGCGATCCGGCTCGCCGGGCTTCGACGCTTTCTTCGCGTCGATCGCCACCACGATGCACTGGTCGCCGAATTTCTCCGCGGCATCGCGCACGAGCCGGCGGTCCTGCACCGCAGCGGTGTTGATCGAGACCTTGTCGGCGCCCGAAGACAAAAGCGTGCGCACGTCTTCGACGGTGCGCACCCCACCGCCCACCGTCAGCGGCATGAAGCAGGCTTCGGCCGTGCGCGTCACCACGTCGAGCAGGATCGAGCGCCGCTCGTGGCTCGCGGTGATGTCGAGGAAGCAGAGCTCGTCGGCGCCGGCGGCATCGTAGGCCTTCGCTGCCTCCACCGGATCGCCGGCGTCGCGCAGATCCACGAAGCGCACGCCCTTGACCACGCGGCCGTCCTTCACGTCGAGGCAGGGGATGACGCGGACCTTGAACATGTCAGGCGGCCTGGGTGCGCAGCAACGCAAGTGCGGCCTTCGCGTCGAGCCGGCCGTCGTACAGTGCGCGGCCGGCGATGGCGCCGGCGAGCTTTCGCACGCGGGGCGCAAGCAGCGCGCGAACGTCGTCGAGCGAGGCCAAGCCGCCCGATGCGATCACCGGAATATTCACGGCTTCCGCCAGCACGGTCGAGGCGCCGAGATTGAGGCCTTTCAGCATGCCGTCGCGCTCGACGTCGGTGTAGATGATCGCGGCGACGCCGGCGTCCTCGAACAGACGCGCGAGCTCCAGGGCTTCGAGCTGGGTCTCCTCCACCCAACCCGAGACCGCGACCTTGCCGGCTCGCGCGTCGATGCTGACCGCGACCTTGCCGGGAAACTTGCGCGCCGCAGCGCGCACGAAGTGGGGATCGTGGACCGCCGCCGTGCCGATGATGACCCGCGCCACGCCCTCGGCGAGCCAGGCCTCCACCGTCGCGAGATTGCGAATGCCGCCGCCGAGCTGCATCGGAATGTGCACCGCCTTGAGGATGGCGGCGACGGCAAGCGAGTTCACCGGTTTGCCGGCGAAGGCGCCGTCGAGATCGACGAGGTGCAGCCATTCGAAGCCGACCGCCTCGAAGGCACGCGCCTGCGCCGCCGGGTCGCGGTTGAAGATGGTGGCGCGGGCCATGTCGCCTTGCTCCAGGCGCACGGCTTCGCCGTCTTTCAGGTCGATCGCGGGGAAAAGGATCACGGTTTCCAGCGCAGGAAATTGGCGAGTACAGCGAGTCCGAGCCGCTGACTTTTCTCCGGGTGGAACTGCGTGCCGGCCACGTTGCCGCGGCCGACGGCCGCCGCGATGGCGCCGCCGTAATCGGCCTCGGCCACGAGGTCGCCTTGGTCGGCGGGCTTCAGCGCGTAGGAGTGCACGAAATACGCATGCAGGCCGCGCGGCCCGAGCGGAATGCCTTCGAACAGCGGGTGTGGTTTCTGCGCTGCCAGTGTGTTCCATCCCATGTGCGGGATTTTCAGCGACGGATCGACCGGCGCGATGCGGTCGACCTCGCCGGGGATCCAACCGAGGCCGGCGGTCACCTCGTTCTCCAGGCCGCGGTCGGCGAGCAGCTGCATGCCGACGCAAATGCCGAAGAAGGGCCTGCCTTTCTTCTGCACCGCTTCGGTCAGGGCGTCGACCATGCCGGGCACGGCGTCCAGGCCGCGCTTGCAGTCGGCAAAGGCGCCGACGCCGGGCAGCACGATGCGATCAGCGCGCGCCACTTCGTCGGGATCGCGGGTGAGCACGATCGTCTCGGTACCGGTCTCTCGGGCGGCGCGCTCGAGCGCCTTCACCGCCGAATGCAAGTTGCCGGAGCCGTAGTCGACCACGGCGACGGTCATCGCGACCCTCCCGGTTCGGGGAAGAGTCCGATCACGCTGCTCGGCAGCGGGGCGGCCGGAGGCATGGTCGCGGGCGGCGCCTTCGGTTCCTTTTCCTTGCCGGCGTCGGCGATCCAGGCGGCAAAGAAGCGACGCTCGGCGCCGTCGCGATCGTCAGTCGCCACCACCGCCACCTCGCGGAAGCCGCGACGCAACAGCTTGCGGCGCTTCAGCGCCGTCGCCTCGAAGCCGGCAATCAGCGAGGGAAGCGCGATAGCGACAAAGCCCACATATTCCCTGAGGCCGAGCGCAATCATACCGGCCGCGATCACCACCGTCAGCAACGCCCAGCCGAGGAAGGCGAGCCACAGCCGATTCCACAGGAACCAGATCGGCGTGAACAACAGCGCCGGCCAGGAGAACTTCTCGCGCAGAAAGACAACGCGCTCCGCCGCTTCAAGGGTGCGGGCGCCCCCGGGGGGCTCGAACACGATATAGGTTTTCACCTTCGCCTCCGTTCAGCCGAGGCTGCCCTTGGTCGAGGGGATCTCGCCCGCGGCGCGTGCGTCGAGCGCGACCGCCGCGCGCAGACAGCGCGCCAGCCCCTTGAAGCAGCTCTCCGCCACGTGGTGCGCGTTATCGCCATAGAGCGTCTCAACGTGCAAGGTGATGCCGGCATTGGTCGCGAACGCCTGGAACAACTCGCGCACGAGCTCGACGTCAAAGTAGCCAATCGTCTCGCGCGGAAATTCGACGCGGAAGACGAGCACCGGCCGCCCCGACACGTCGACCGCGACACGGGTCAGCGCCTCGTCCATCGGCACGTGCACGTCGGCGTAGCGGGTGATGCCGCGCAAGTCGCCGAGCGCCTTCTTCACCGCCTGGCCGAGCACGATGCCCACGTCCTCGGTGGTGTGGTGCTGGTCGATGTGCAGGTCGCCCTTGGCGGCGACGGAGATATCGATGCGCGAATGCCGCGCCAGGAGCTCAAGCATATGGTCGAGGAAGCCGATGCCGGTCGCGATCTCGGCGCGGCCGGAGCCGTCGAGGTTGACGGCGACCGTCACCTCGGTTTCCTTGGTGGCACGCGTGACTTTGCCCGAACGCATGGCAATCTCCTGAAACGGCGCGGTTTTTAGCAGCATCGGCCCGCCTCACGCCACCTACGCGGCGTCGATCCATGCGATCCTTTGCATGGCGGGCGTGAATACCTAGATAACAGCTTCTCTCGGGAGCCCTACTAGATGAGCGACGTGGCGACGTTTCACGGCACCACCATCCTTTCCGTGCGCAAAGGCAAACAAGTCGCCATCGGCGGCGACGGCCAGGTCACGTTCGGACCCACCGTGGTCAAGGCCAACGCCCGCAAAGTGCGCCGCCTCGGCGGCGGCGAGGTGATCGGCGGCTTCGCCGGCGCCACCGCCGACGCGCTGACGCTATTCGACCGGCTCGAGGCCAAGCTCGAGCAGCACAAAGGGCAGCTCGCGCGCGCCTGCGTCGAGCTCGCCAAGGACTGGCGCACCGACCGCTATCTGCGGCGTCTCGACGCCATGATGCTGGTGGCCGACAAGGAGGTGACCCTACTCCTTGCGGGCACCGGCGACGTGCTCGAGCCCGATAGCGGCGTCGCCGGCATCGGCTCAGGTGGGCCGTACGCGCTTGCTGCTGCGCGCGCACTCGCCGAAAGCGATCTCGACGCCGAGGCGATCGTGCGCAAGTCGCTCGATATCGCCGCCGACATCTGCATCTATACCAACCGCAACGTCGTCGTGGAGACGATCGAGCCCGTGAGCATGAACAACTTTTCCCCGCGCGAGATCGTCTCCGAGCTCGACCGCTACATCGTCGGCCAGAAGGACGCCAAGCGCGCGGTCGCGATCGCGCTGCGCAACCGCTGGCGCCGCCTGCAGCTCGACGACAAGCTGCGCGAGGAAGTGCTGCCGAAGAACATCCTGATGATCGGCCCGACCGGCGTCGGCAAGACCGAAATCTCGCGGCGGTTGGCGCGGCTCGCGGGCGCGCCGTTCCTCAAGGTGGAGGCCACCAAGTTCACCGAAGTGGGCTACGTCGGCCGCGACGTGGACTCCATCGTGCGCGATCTGGTCGAGGTCGGCATCGCGCTCGTGCGCGACGCCAAGCGCCGCGACGTGCAGGCGAAGGCGCACTCAGGGCGCGGAAGAGCGCGTGCTCGACGCGCTGGTCGGCCAGAACGCGAGCCCGGCGACGCGCGAAGCGTTCCGCAAGCCAGCTACGCGCCGGCGAGCTCGACGACAAGGAAATCGAGATCGAGATCGCCGCCGGCAACGAGCGGCCTGCCGATGTTCGAGATTCCCGGCATGCCCGGCGCCCAGATGGGCGCCATCAACATCGGCGACATCTTCGGCAAGGCGCTCGGCGGCCGCACCAAGCCGCGGCGGCTGTCCGTGCAGCGAGGCACATCCACTTCTGCTCACGGAAGAATCCGACAAGCTCCTCGACCAGGACACGGTCATCCAGGAAGCGATCCGCAACGTCGAGAACAACGGCATCGTTTTTCTCGACGAGATCGACAAGATCTGCGGCCGCGAGGGCTTCCGTGGCGCCGACGTGAGCCGCGAGGGCGTGCAGCGCGACCTACTGCCGCTCCTCGAGGGCACCACGGTCTCCACCAAGTACGGGCCGGTGAAAACCGATCACGTGCTGTTCATTGCCTCGGGCGCCTTCCATGTGGCCAAACCCGCGGATCTCCTGCCCGAGCTGCAGGGCCGGCTGCCCATCCGCGTCGAGCTTTCGGCGCTGACGCGCGACGACTTCCGCCGCATCCTGACCGAGACCGAAGCGAGCCTGATCAAGCAGTCCGTCGCGCTGCTCGAAGACCGAAAGCGTCGATCTTGAGTTCACCGGCGACGCCATCGACGCCATCGCCGACGTGGCGGTCGACGTGAACTCGCGGCTGGAGAACATCGGCGCGCGGCGGCTGCAGACCGTGATCGAGCGCGTGCTCGACGAGATCAGCTTCTCGGCGCCCGATCGCGCCGGCGAGAAGTTCGTGATCGACGGCAATGCCGTGCGCCGGGAGGTCGCCGACCTCGCCAAGAACGCGGATCTGTCGCGCTACATTCTTTAGCGCTCGCGGCGGACGCGCACATAGAGCGCGCCGGCACCGCCGTGGCCGCGGCCCGCCTCCTCGAAGCCGATCACGAGCGCGCGCAACTCCGGCAGCGCCAGCCAGTGTGGCACTTGGCGCCGCAACACGCCGCGCTCGGGATCGTCGCCGCTGCCCTTGCCGGTGATCACGAGAACGAGCGTATGGCCGCGCGTCTGCGCATGCGAGAAAGCTCTCGAGCCGTGGCTTCGCGCCGCCTGGGTCAAGCCGTGCAGATCGAGGCGTGCGTCGACGCCGGCCGAGCCGCGTGAAAGCCGCTGGCGCATGCGGCGGTCGATGGGCGCGAGCGGCGGCGGGGCCGGCGCGCCGAGGCGGGAGACTGCAGCGCCGGGGGAATGGACAGTGCGGCCTCGCGAACGGGCGGATCGGCCCGAACGAGCGGCGGCGCCTTCCTCCCTTTCAGCGGCTTGACCGACCGCGTGATCTCACCCCACAGCGCATGATCGTCATCGGCCGGCGCCGGCCGCTTGGCACGCGTCATGGCTTCGGTCTTGGCAGCGGGCGGATCGAGGCGGCGGGCGCGGGTCGACCTCGTTCGGCACCAAGCATGAACGAAACGTCCGGCGTGGCGGAGGCGGCCGGCGACGGTGCCGGCCTCGATCCCGGCGCCAAAATAGATGTCGGCGCGCGCCGGGCCGACGATGGCGCCGCCGGTGTCCTGCGCGAGCATCAGCTTGCGAAAGCGCGTGGTGGCCTTCGCTCTCCAGCGGTAGCTCGGCCTCGATCCAGAACGGCGAGCCGTAGGCGTGGATCGCCTTGTCGACGGCGATCGAGCGCTCGTGCGTGAGCGGTATGCCCTGCGCGCCGACCGCGCCGGCGTCGGGAGGAAGCTCGCTCGCCTCGCGGAAGAAGATGTAGGACTTGTTCATGCGCATGAGCTCCCGGCCCTCCTCGGGGCTTTCGGCCACGAAGGTGCGGATGCTTTCCATGGTCATGTCCTCGCGCGCGACGATGCCGTGCTCGATGAGAAGGCGGCCGACCGGCGTGTAAGCGTGACCGTTCTGCGCCGCGTAGTTGATCCGCACGACCTTGCCGTCCTCAAGGCGCACGCGAGCGGAGCCCTGGATCTGCATGAAGAAGGCGTCGACCGGCTCGCGGATCCAGCAGATCTCGAGATCGCGGCCCTGCAGCGCGCCATCTTCGATCGCCGCGCGGTCATGGAACGGCGCCATGCGGTGACCGACGCGCCGCCCGACGCGGCTCTTGCGCGCCGCCTTACGCCGAACGATTTTGTTGCCGCGGGTGACGCAGCTCGCGAGGCTTCTTGTAGACCGGCACGGTGAACTCGCCGCCCGGCGTGCGTCGGCCTTCGACCTCGGGCTCGTAGTATCCCGTGAGAAAGCCCTCGCTCTCGCCGAGCCGCGCGATCCGCACCGGGCGAAAGTTCTCCTCGAAAAAGCGCCGTGCCGTTTCGCCGTCGGGCCGCGCCGGCAGCTTCAGCGCGCGCGGGCAGACCTCGGCGAGCCCCTCGTCGAGCGGGCGCGACTGGGCCCGCTCGCCACGCTTGACCACCACGGCGCAGCTCCTGCGAAAAGCGACGAACGCCGCCGCGTGATCGTCGTCGGCCCAGCCGTCGAGATCGCGAAAGTCGAGGAACTCGAGCGCGGTGTCGGGAATGCGCAGCGGATCGAAATCGTCGTCTTCGCCGCGCGCGCCAAGGGCGCCGGCGAACAGCAACGCGAGCACAAGAGCGATGCGTCTCGACACGCCCGGTCAGCCCGCTTCGGTTGCGATGAGCTTCCAGTTGGGATCGCTGGCGCCGAGCTCGCGCGCGAAGGTCCAGACGTCGGTGACTTCGCTGACCCGCTCGGGACTGCCGTCGATCACCTCGCCCGCCTTGTTGCGGGTCACCGAGATGAGCTCGGAAACGAAGCGCACCGTCACCTGCGCCGTGTTGCCCTTGACCTCGGCGGCGGTGATCTCGGCCTTGTAGATCGAGACGAAGCGCGACTCCATGGTCTCGCCGCGGCCCTCGCGCTCGGTGATGGCATTGGCGAAGCCGTCGTAGACGTCGTGCGCGAGCAAATTCTTCAGCGTCTTGCGGTCGCCCTGAGCGAACGCAAGCACGACCATCTCGTAGGCTGCCTTGGCGCCGGTCACGAAGTGCGCGGCGTCGAAACTCGGGTCGGTGGCGGCGATGGCG
The DNA here is from genome assembly GCA_963792635.1 of uncultured Alphaproteobacteria bacterium. Classification (GTDB taxonomy): domain Bacteria; phylum Pseudomonadota; class Alphaproteobacteria; order Rhizobiales; family Xanthobacteraceae; genus DATNNN01. Next base: position 573,010 of record CAWBWX010000001.1, on the reverse strand, counting down.
TCGAGACCCTTGGCGATGTTTGAGTCCGCCGGCGCGATGCCGGCCCAACGCTCGGCCGCGGGCTTAACCTCCATGCTGCGCGGCTCGGCCTTCTCCGTCGCGCGGCCGGGCAGCGTCACCACCTTGTCGGAGCTTGGCAGCGGCTTCGCCGCGTCGCGGGCTGAATACGGATCGTACGGCGGGCGCTCGCGGCCGGTACGCTGCCCGAGCACGCTACGCAGCCGCGCGAAAATGAACACGGCCAACACCAGAAAGATGATCGTATAAATGTCGAACACGCTGTTCATCGCTCGAAGCTGCTCGCGGCACGCCAGCGACAGCTGTTAGGGGGTCATGTCGTCGACTTCTATGAGGATACCGCGCCTCATGCTTTGAAGAAATATGGGCTCGTCCCGTCCCTTCTCCAACCCCCGCCGACCCCGGCGCCGCTTGGCGTGGCATTCTTGTCGCTCCCCGGGAACCGTGATAGCGACGGCGCCCGCCGCAGCAAATGCGACCCTTTCGGCCGAAAGCGGCCCCGGAGACCACCATGGCAGCTACCAACGGCGGCCCGGGCGAGGCCAAGGCGCCCTCCCTCAACGTGCTCGGCCAATACGTCAAGGACTTCTCCTTCGAGAACCCGAACGCCCCCCAATCGCTGCGGCCGCCAGCGCAGCCGCCCGCGATCAACATCCAGATCAACGTCAACGCCAAGCCGCTGTCGCCGACCGACTTCGAGGTCGAGCTGATGATCGAAGGCAAGGCGGAGCAGGATAAGTCCGTACTGTTCGGCTTCGAACTCGTCTACGCCGGCATCTTCCGGGTGCAGAATATTCCGCAGGAGAACCTGCAGCCGGTGGTGCTGATCGAGTGCCCGCGGCTCCTGTTCCCGTTCGCGCGGCAGATCATCTCCGACGCCGTGCGCAACGGCGGCTTCCCGCCGCTGCTCATCGACCCGGTGGATTTCGCGGCCCTCTATCGCCAGCGCCTGGAAGCGGGCAGCGGCCAGCCAACCCAGACGGTGTAGCTCAGGCAGTCATCTCCGCCGGCTCAGGCAGATCCAGATAGTCGCGCCAGATCGCGCCGGCGCCGAGGCCGCGCACGAAGGCTTCGTGGGCGGCGCGCTCCTCCTCGCTCAGGCGCGAGATCATCGTCACCACGCGGTGACGCGTCATGGCGATGTCGACAATGCGCGCGCTCGCCGTTTCCTCGACGAGGCCGAGCAGCGCCTGACGCCCGCCGACAAGCTCGGCGTAGACCTCGGCCAGCAACTCCGCGTCGAGCAGCGCGCCGTGCTTGGTACGCCGCGACGCGTCGATGCGATAGCGCGCGCAGAGATCGTCGAGGCGGTTGGAAGCGCCGGGATGGCGGCGACGGGCGAGCGTCAGAGTGTCGACGGCGCGCTCGCGGGCAATCAGCTCGAGGCCGATGCGGTTCAGCTCGGCGTTCAGAAAGGCAAGATCGAAGCCGGCGTTGTGGATCACCAACGGGGCATCGCCGAGAAATTCCACGAGCTCGTGCACGACTTCGGGGAAGCACGGCTTGTCGGAAAGAAACTCGATGGTGAGCCCGTGCACCGCCTGGGCCTCCGCCGGCATATCGCGCTCGGGATTGAGATAGCGATGAAAGGTGGCGCCGGAGGGAATGCGGTTGACGAGCTCGACGCAGCCGATCTCGACCACGCGGTGCCCCTGATAAGGATCGAGGCCAGTAGTTTCGGTATCGAGGACGATCTCGCGCATGAACCGCTCTTAGCGCCGCGGCGACCGTTTGGAAAGAGTTTGCAGAATGTTGTGCACCTGCTTACGCGCGGGCTCGAGGCCGTTGCCGGTGTCGACGATGAAATCGGCACGCGTCCGCTTTTGCGAATCACTCATCTGGCGGGCGAGGAGATGGTCGAGTTTTTCCGCAGTCATGCCCGGCCGCTCCAACACCCGGGTACGCTGCGTCTCGGCAGGCGCGGAAACGACTACCACTACGTCCACCCGGCGATCGCCGTCGCCTTCGAAAAGAAGCGGAATGTCGAGAATGGCCACCGCCGCGCCCTTCTTCTCGGCGTCGGCAAGAAAGGCCTCTTCGGCCTTACGCACCAGGGGATGCACGATCGCCTCGAGCCGCGCGAGCGCGACTTTATCGCCGACGACGCGTTCGCCGAGTTTGGCGCGATCGACACGGCCGGCGGCTGTAGTACCGGGAAAGGCTCGCTCGATCGCCCCCGCAGCTTCGCCTTCGTAGAGTTGATGCACCACTGCGTCGGCGTTGAACACCGGCACGCCTTCGTCGGCAAACATCTCCGCCGTCGTGGTCTTTCCCATGCCGACCGAACCGGTGAGGCCGACCACGATCATCGCTTGGCTCCCAAGTCGGTGAGCACATGCTGGCGCAACGCCGGCGTTACCCGCGGCCGCACGCCGAAGAAGCGTTCAAAGGCCGGCGCCGCCTGATGCAGCAACATGCCGAGCCCGTCGACCACAGGATGGCCGCGTTTGCGCGCGGTCTGCAGGAGGCTGGTTTCGAGTGGCGTGTAGACGATGTCGTAGACCACCGCGCCGGGCTTGAGCGGTCCGATGTCCACGCCGAGCGGCGGCGCGCCCTGCATGCCAAGCGCCGTGGCGTTGACGAGGAGATCGGCGCCGGCGAGCGCGGCGGCGAGCTCGCCGGAACCGATGGCCTGCACCCGGGAGCCGAAGTGTGCCGCAAGGGCCTCGGCGCGGGCTGGCGTCCGGTTGACGAGGGCGACGCGCTCTACGCCACGCTCGAGCAGCCCATAGAGAACGGCGCGCGCCGCACCGCCGGCGCCAAGCACGACGGCTGACCCGGTACGCCGTTCCCAGCCCAGCTGGTGCTCGTCGAGGTTGGCTAGAAATCCATGGACGTCGGTGTTGGTGCCGAGAAGCCGCCGGTCATCGAGCCAGAGCGTGTTGACGGCGCCGAGCTCATAGGCAACCGCGTCCGCCTCGGCGGCGGCGAACGCCACCTCCTTGTGGGGAATCGTGACGTTGGCGCCCACGTAGCCGCTATCTGCGAAGCGGGCGAGAAACCTCACGATCTGTGCCGGCGCCACGTCCTCACGTTCGTAGTCGCCGGCAATGCCATGCTCGGCGAGCCAGTACTTGTGGATCGCCGGCGAACGGGAATGCGCAACCGGGTGCCCGATGACGCAGGCGCGCCGCGCAATCATCGCAGCAACCCCACACCGCGGAAATATCCGAGCAGGGGAAGCAGCGGCAGGCCGAGAATCGTGAAATGATCGCCTTCAATTTTCTCGAACAGGTGAACGCCGAGACCTTCCAGGCGATAGGCGCCGACGCTCGTGGTCACATCGTCGCCGACGGCCGTGACATAGGCCTCGAGCGCGCCTGCATCGAGCGGCCGCATGGTGAGGCGCGCGGTAGTCACGGTTTCAAACAGGATGTCGTTTCCTTTCGCCACCGCCGCCGCCGAATGCAGCATGTGCGTGCGCCCGGCGAGCGCCGCGAGCTGCTCGCGGCCGGCGGCCATGGATTTCGGCTTGGAGAAGCGGCGCCCGTCGAGATCCAGCGTCTGGTCGGCGGCGAGCACGAGATCGTTCGGTCGCCGCTTGGCAACCGCCGCAGCCTTGGTGCGCGCCAACAGCACGGCCGCAGCCTTGCCGTCCGGCGCATCGGCCTCCGCGGCACGCTCATTGATATCGGCGGGATCGACTACCACCGGAATGCCCGCGGCATCGAGCAGCGCACGGCGCGCGCTACTCTTCGATGCAAGCACCAGCGGCCTGCCTTGCCACAAGCTCACGAAGGCATCGCCGCGCTGCGGCGGCGCTCGTTCAGAAGCGAGAGCACGGCCGCCGCGGTCTCCTCGATGGAGCGCCGGGTGACATCGATGAGCGGCCAGCCATGGCGGGCGCAGAGCTGCTTGGAGAAAGCGATCTCCGCGGACACCGCCTGGCGGTCCACGTAGGCCGCGTCGGGATGAGACGCGTTGAGACCGAGCAGGCGATTCTGGCGGACCTGGACGATGCGTTCGGGGCTGGCATAAAGACCGATGACCAGCGGCTTGGTGAGGCTCTCCACGTGCGCCGGCATGGGAACGCCGGGGACGAGCGGGATGTTTGCCGTCTTGATGCCGCGGTTCGCCAGATAGATGCTGGTAGGCGTCTTCGACGTGCGTGACACGCCGATGAGCACCACATCCGCCCCCTCGAGCTCGTCGGTGTGCTGACCGTCGTCATGCATCATGGTGAAGTTCAGTGCATCGATGCGCCGAAAATATTCGGCATTCAACGTGTGTTGGCCGCCCACGCGCGGCGTCGTTTCGGCGCCGAGATAGCTCTGAAACAGCCCCAGCACCGGACCGAGCACCGACAGGCAGGGGACGCCAAGCTCCTGGCAACGCGCCTCAGTTCGCGTCACGAGCGCGCGATCGACCAGCGTATAGAGCACGATCCCGGGGTTAGCCTCGACCTCGCTGAGCGCATAGTCGAGCTGCTTCTGATTCCGCACCAGCGGGTAGACGTGTTCGATTGAGGAAACTGTCGCGTATTGCGCCGCCGCGGCGCGGCCCACGGCGAGCAAGGTCTCGCCGGTGGCGTCCGACAGCAGATGCAGATGAAAGAAACTTTTGATGCGCGACTTCGTGGTCACAGGGCTTATCCACCGGGCTGTGGACCGACCGGGAGAAGGGCATGGGTTCGAGGTCGTTGCAAGAGTGGCCCGGGATAACCGGCCGATCAGCCCACATGACGGACCAACACGCCAAAACAAAAGACGGTCCCGTGGATCGCGGATGCTTGTTGAATTCCCCTAGCAAAGTCCCGGTACGATGCAGCTTTCCGATCTCTGGGGAATATGGGGAATGAGGATATGAGGAGAAGGAAGTGTGCGGCTGCTGGGCTACCACTTTACGGGGGTCCAACAACTACAACAAAAGAGTCTTAGATTATTTATTTAGAAAGGCGAGGCTGCGGGTTCGAGCAACCGATTGAAGTCCTAACGTAGCAAAGATTGTTTGGTTCAGCCTGATTGAGTATTGCTTGCGTGCTGGTTTTGCTCGTTAAGGCTGTCGGGGAGCGATGGATACGGCACTTGCGCCCGCCGGCGCCTTTACGTATGTTGATTCCACTTCCCCGAACGTAGGCAGGCGCGCACGCATTAGCCGACACCCCAGTCGGCCGGCGCGCCGGATCGGGTAACCCCGTTCCAGCTTAGACCTGCGGCCTTCCCCTTCCCCTCTTCATGGACGAGCGCTTTGGCTTCGTCCGCGCAAGGCCCATCCCCATGCGGGAAATCAAATTACAAGACTTGAAGATCAAATCCCCAACCGAGCTCCTGACTGTCGCTGAGGAGCACGAGGTCGAGAACGCCTCGACCATGCGCAAACAGGAGTTGATGTTTGCGATCCTCAAGCAGCTTGCCGCCAAGGAAGTCGACATCGTCGGCGAAGGCGTGGTCGAGGTGCTGCAGGACGGTTTCGGCTTCCTGCGTTCGCCCGATGCCAATTACCTGGCCGGGCCCGACGATATCTATATTTCACCCTCACAAATCCGACGCTTTTCGCTGCGCTCCGGCGATACGGTCGAAGGTCACATCCGTAGCCCCAAGGACGGGGAACGCTATTTTGCGCTGCTCAAGGTCAACACCATCAATTTCGAGGACCCCGAGAAGATCCGCCATAAAGTGCATTTCGACAACCTCACGCCGCTTTATCCCGACGAGCGCTTCAAGATGGAGCTCGAAAATCCCACTACCAAGGATCTCTCGGCACGCGTCATCGATATCGTGGCACCGCTTGGCAAAGGGCAGCGCGCCTTGATCGTTTCGCCGCCGCGCACTGGCAAGACCGTGCTCTTGCAGAATATCGCCCACTCCATCACCGCCAACCATCCCGAGTGCTACTTGATCGTGCTGCTTATCGACGAGCGGCCGGAGGAAGTCACCGACATGCAGCGCTCGGTGAAGGGCGAGGTGGTGTCCTCGACCTTCGACGAGCCGGCCACGCGTCACGTGGCGGTGGCCGAGATGGTCATCGAGAAGGCCAAGCGCTTGGTCGAGCACGGCCGCGACGTGGTGATCCTGCTCGATTCGATCACGCGCCTCGGCCGCGCCTACAACACCGTCGTGCCGTCCTCGGGCAAGGTGTTGACTGGCGGCGTCGATGCCAACGCCTTGCAGCGGCCCAAGCGCTTCTTCGGCGCCGCGCGCAACATCGAGGAAGGCGGCTCGCTCACCATCATCGCGACCGCGCTGATCGATACCGGCAGCCGCATGGACGAAGTGATCTTCGAGGAGTTCAAGGGAACCGGTAACTCGGAAATCATCCTCGACCGCAAGGTGGCGGACAAACGGACCTTCCCGGCAATGGACATCACGCGCTCCGGCACCCGCAAGGAAGAGCTCCTGGTGCCGCCGGACGTGCTGAAGAAGATGTACGTGCTCCGGCGCATCCTCAATCCCATGGGAACCATGGATGCGATCGACTTCCTGCTCGACAAGCTGCGCCAGACCAAGGGTAATTCCGAGTTCTTCGAGTTCGATGAATACCTAAGCACTTGCCGCTACGAGCTCGGCGATCTTCGCCGGGTCGGTCGTCGGCCGCGAGCAGCGCTCTCCCCGACAGACGAACACTGCGCCATCCGTCGGCGCCGACGCGAGCATGGCGCGTGCGGGATGCCGCGTGGGCAGTGCCGCCGCGTCCTTGGCGCGTACCACGGTGCGGGCGAGGAACGGCAGGCGCAGCGCCGCCTTGGCGAACTCGTCAGCGCGTGCACCCGTCGCCACGATCTCGGCCTGGCGCAGGCGCAGGTCGAGGGCCGACAGCAGCGTGGTGTGGATCAACGGATTCTGCATGGCGAGCGGGCTCAACCCGTCGAACAGCCGGTCGGCGCGGGCGCGATAGACGTCGTCACCGGCAAGCACCGCGAGGCGGATCAGGTTCTGCGCCATCAGCCCATTGGGATTGGGCACGGCGTCGTCGCGGGTCTGGGCTGGCCGCACGATCAGTCCTTCTGCGTCGTCGGCGGTGAGAAAATAGCCGCCGGTGTCGGGGTCGGCGTGGTGGCGCTCAAGCGCCGCGGTCCAAGCCACGGCACGATCGCGATAGGTGCCTTCGCCCGTCGCCTGGTGAAGGGCGATGGCGGCGCGGATCATGGCGGCGTAGTCCGACGACAGGCCGGGGAACGTGAGCCGCCCTGTCCGCGCGCTGTGGCCTAAGCGATCGCCCCTGGTCATCGATTCAGTCACGAAACGAAACGCGCGAGCAGCGAGCTCCACCCATTCGTCTTCGCCGAGCGCGGCGCCGGCGTTGGCAAGTGCCGCGATCATCAAGCCGTTCCAGTCGGCGAGCACCTTGTCGTCGAGGCCGGGGTGGATGCGCTTGGCCCGCGCCGCAAACAATTTATCGCTCAGCACCGCCAGGCGTTTCTCGTCATCGGGATTGCGCGGCGGCGCCTTGAGCCGGTTGAGGATCGTGTGTCCCTCGAAATTGCCGCCGGGCGTCACGTCATAGTGAGCGGCGAAGAACGCGGCGTCGGTGGGCCCCAGCTCTTGCTCGATCTCGGCCGCCGACCAGACGTAGAACTTACCCTCCTCGCCTTCGGAATCCGCGTCGAGGCTCGAGGCGAACGCACCGCCTTCGGTCACCATTTCGCGGCCCAGCCAGCGAACGGTCTCGGCGGCGCGCGTGCGGAAAAGCGGATTCCCCGTGCGCAGGAAAGCGAGCGCGAGGAGCTCCAGGAGCTGGGCGTTGTCGTAGAGCATCTTCTCGAAGTGCGGCACGAGCCAGCGCTCGTCGACGCTGTAGCGAGAGAAGCCGCCGCCCAGGTGATCGTAGATGCCGCCCTCGCTCATCTGCCTGAGTGTCAGCTCCACGGCGGCGAAGTGGCGCGTTTCGCCGGTGCGCTCGCCGGCGCGCCAGAGGAACTCGAAGATCGAAGCCTGGGGGAATTTGGGCGCGCCCTTCAAGCCCCCATGTACCGGGTCAATTAGCGGGATGACGCGCGAGGCGAGCTCATCGAGCTCACGGCGGCCAAGTACGATTTTGTCCACCGGCCGGGCACGGGCGGCGAGGCGCTCGTTTAGTGCCGCGCGGTTCTGCTCGATCTTCTGCGGCTCGTCGTGAAAGACGCGGGAGAATTCGCGCAGCACGTCGACGAAGGCGGGACGGCCGTAGCGGCTTTCCTTGGGAAAGTACGTGCCGCCCCAGATCGGATTGCCGGCGGGATCGAGAAACATGGTCAGCGGCCAGCCCCCCTGCTCGTCCAGGTGATGCAGCGCCGACATGTAGATCTCGTCGACCTCGGGCCGCTCCTCGCGGTCGACCTTGATGTTCACGTAGAGCTCGTTCATCACGGCGGCGGTGGCTTCGTCCTCGAAGCTTTCGTGCGCCATGACGTGACACCAGTGGCAGGCGGCGTAGCCCACCGATAAAAGCACTGGCTTATTTTTGGCCTTGGCCTCGGCGAAGGCCTCCGGCCCCCACGGCCACCACTGAACCGGGTTATGCTGGTGCTGCAGCAGATAGGGGCTGGTTTCGCGCGCGAGGCGATTTTCCGGCATGGATGTTCCTAGCATGGAGAAACGTCCGGTACGTTCGTCGGTTTCCGACGACACGATCTATGCGCTGTCGAGCGGCCGCGTGCCTTCGGCGATCGCGGTCGTGCGCATCAGCGGACCGAAAGCTGGAGTCGGACTCGAAACGATAGCGGGAACGATTCCCGAACCGCGTCGAGCGAAGCGGGTAACCTTTCGTGAACCTGCGAGCGGCGACATCATCGATGATGGTCTCGCGCTGTGGTTTCCGGCGCCGGGGAGCGAGACCGGCGAGGACGTGGCTGAGCTGCATCTGCACGGGGGGCGCGCTATTCTTTCCGCTGTCTTTCAAGTGCTTGGCGGAATTGATGGATTGCGCCCGGCGATGGCCGGCGAGTTCACACGCCGGGCGCTTGCCAACAACAAGCTTGATCTCACGGCGGTGGAAGGGCTCGGCGATCTGATCGCGGCGGAAACCGCGGCGCAGCGTCGTCAGGCGATGGCGCAATACCGAGGCGCGCTCGCGCATCAGGTCGATGCGTGGCGCGCGCGGCTGATCGAGGCGATGGCGCTCGTGGAAGCGGCGATCGATTTTTCCGACGAGGGCGACGTGCCGCAGAATTTGCTGGGGCCGGCGGCGGAGGTCGCGCGCGAGCTTGGCGAGGAGATCAAGAGCGCGCTCGCCGACGCCCGCCGCGGCGAGCGGCTGCGCGATGGGTTCGTGGTGGCAATTGCCGGGGCACCCAATGTCGGTAAATCGACGCTGCTCAATCGCTTGGCACAGCGTGAGGCGGCCATCGTGTCGGCGACGCCGGGCACGACCCGGGACGCGATCGAAGTGGCGCTCGATCTCGGCGGCGTACCGGTAGTGCTGGTTGATACCGCCGGCGTGCGCGACACCACCGACCCGGTGGAGGCCGAAGGCGTCCGCCGAGCGCTGGCGCGGGCGGAGTCGGCGGATCTTGCTTTGTGGCTCCTGGATGCCTCTCGTGCGGTTTCCCGGCAAGCGATCACCGGCGTGCGCGTGCTCGAGGTGTGGACAAAAATCGATCTTCTCGATTCGGAGGCGCAACGAGCGTTACCCGAACAAGGATCGATTCGGATATCGGCGAAGACCGGCGCGGGCATGGACGAATTAGTAGCGCTTCTTGCGCGCGAGGCCTCGGCGCTCGCCGGCGAACCGGCGCTGGTGACACACGAGCGGCAGTGCCATGCGCTCAAGGAGGCGGTGGAACGGTTAGAGGGTGCGCTGCAGATCGCCGTCCCCGGCCAGGAAGAGTTGTTCGCCGAGGAGCTACGTCTGGCGGCCCGCGCGCTCGGTCGCGTCACCGGTACGGTGGGCGTGGAGGAGGTTCTCGACGCCGTTTTCCGCAATTTCTGCGTTGGTAAATAAAGTCCTAACGGTTAACCCTCGGGTTAACGCGTTAAGACTTGTTAACTTTTGGACTTTGTTTCACGTGAAACGCTTTGACCGTCGGGCTCACTTGGTACAGGAATCGCTTCATGGGGACGTTCGACGTCATCGTCGTGGGCGGAGGACACGCGGGCTGCGAGGCGGCGGCGGCGTCCGCGCGCCTGGGTGCCGCTACCGCCCTTGTCACCCACCGCTTCGCCACCGTGGGCGCCATGTCGTGCAACCCCGCGATCGGAGGCCTGGGCAAGGGCCACCTGGTGCGCGAGATCGACGCCCTTGACGGCCTCATGGGCTGCGTGGCCGACCGGGCCGGAATTCAGTTTCGGGTGCTCAACCGCCGCAAGGGATCTGCGGTGCGGGGCCCCCGCGCCCAGGCGGATCGCAAACTTTATGCGAAGGCCATGCAGCGCGCGATCACGGAGACGCCCGGGCTATCGGTGATCGAAGGCGAGGTCGACGACCTTTTAGTCGAGGGCGCGGCGGTCACGGGGGTGCGGCTCGCGGACGGGCGGGAGCTTTCCGCCGGTGCCGTGGTCCTGACCACGGGCACGTTCTTGCGCGGGCTGATCCACATCGGGGAGCGCCAGATCCCCGCCGGCCGGGTTGGGGAGGCCCCTGCCCTTGGCCTTTCGGCCACCCTCGCCCGGTTCGGCTTCGCGCTGGCTCGGCTGAAGACCGGAACGCCCCCTCGCCTCGACGGCCGGACCATCGATTGGGCGGCCCTTGAGCAGCAGCTCGGCGACGAGCCGCCGGAGCCGTTTTCCGCCCTTACCGAGCGCATCGAGAATCCCCAGGTCACCTGCGCCATTACCCGCACCCTGCCCGTGACCCACGATCTGATCCGCGCGAACGTGCATCGCTCGCCCATGTATTCCGGCCAGATCCAGAGCCGTGGCCCGCGCTACTGCCCGTCCATCGAGGACAAGATCGTGCGTTTCGGCGACCGCACCGGGCACCAGATCTTCCTCGAGCCGGAAGGCCTCGACGACCCGACGGTCTATCCGAACGGCATCTCCACCTCGCTCCCCGAGGAGGTTCAAGCAGCGCTGGTTGCGACCATTCCCGGGCTCGAGCGGGCGCGCATCGTGCGCCCCGGCTATGCGATCGAATACGACCACGTAGATCCACGCGAGCTCGCCCCTACCCTGGAGACGAAGCGGGTCGCGGGACTGTACCTGGCGGGCCAGATCAACGGCACCACCGGCTACGAGGAAGCCGCCGCCCAGGGACTGGTGGCGGGCCTGAACGCCGCCCGCCGGGCTGCCGGCGGCGACGGCGATCGTGTTCGACCGGGCCGAGGCCTACCTCGGGGTGATGATCGACGATCTCGTGACCCGCGGCGTTGCCGAGCCCTACCGCATGTTCACGTCGCGGGCCGAGTACCGACTGACGCTGCGGGCCGACAACGCCGACCAGCGGCTGACGCCGAGGGGCATCGAGCTCGGGTGCGTCGGCGCGAAGCGGCGAAAGGCTTTCGGCGTGCGCATCGCCGCGTTGGAGGCGCGCGCGGACGCGCGCCCAGTCGGTCTCGCTGACACCGGACGAGGGCGCTCGATTCGGACTCGTACTGAACCGCGATGGCCAACGGCGCACCGCCTATGATCTGTTGTCCTATCCGAAGCATCGGCATCGCAGACATCGCGCGCATCTGGCCGGAGTTTGGCGCGCTAGATGCCAAGATCGCGGCGCAGCTCGAAACCGATGCGAAGTACGCAGTCTATCTCGACCGCCAGGCGGCGGACGTGGCGCGCTTCCGCCGCGACGAAGCGGCGGAACTGCCGGATGCCTTGGACTATGAAGGAATTCCGGGCCTGTCGAACGAGCTGCGCCAAAAGTTGGGGCAGGTGCGTCCGCGCACCCTCGGCCAGGCCAACCGCATCGACGGCATGACGCCGGCGGCGCTGGCGCTCGTCGCGGTCCATGCCGCCCGCGCCGGATGACAACCGATCGTCTAGCGGCAGACCGGACCGCGGCCCTGCGCATGGTGCCTGGTTTCACGTGAAACATTGGAGCGGCTCGACGCCTTTGTGCCGCTGTTCCTCAAGTGGCAGCGCGCGGTCCAGCTCGTCGCGCCGTCGACCTTGCCGAACCTGTGGACGCGCCACATCGCCGACAGCCTGCAGCTCCTCGATCTCGCATACGATGCCAAGACCTGGGCCGACCTCGGGACCGGCGGGGGCTTTCCTGGTCTGATCTTGGCAATTGCGCGCGCGAAGGAACCTGGCTGGCTCATGCACCTGGTGGAAAGCGATAACCGCAAGGCCGCGTTCCTGCGCGAGGCGGTACGAGTCACTGGCGCAGCCGCAAAGGTCCACGCCGAGCGCATCGAGTCGGCTGCGAAACGGCTGGGCAAGGTCGATGTGGTGACGGCGCGGGCGCTGGCGCCGCTCCCGCGGCTAATTGATCTTGCTGCGCCGTTGCTGGGGCAGGGGGCGAAGGGAATTTTCTTGAAAACTCAACATGTTGGGGAGGAATTGACGGACGCTACTAAATCTTGGACCTTCAATTCGACGATCATTCCGAGCCGTACTGATTCTCGCGGCCGTATCGTCGTCATCGACAGCGTATCGCGTCGCAGTCCTACGGGCCGCAGCGGAGAGGCCGCGCCATGAGTCAGCAAAAGTCGCCCCGCGTCCTCGCGCTCGCGAATCAAAAGGGCGGCGTCGGCAAAACGACCACGGCGATTAACCTCGGCACCGCGCTCGCGGCGATCGGCGAGCGCGTGCTCATCGTCGATCTCGATCCGCAGGGCAACGCCTCGACCGGCCTCGGCATCGAACGCAAGAATCGCACGCGCTCGACCTATCACGTGCTCACTGGCGAGATCCGGTTGAGCGAGGCGGCGCTGCCGACGGCGGTGCCGCGGCTCCACATCGCGCCCTCGACACTCGATCTCTCCGGCTTCGAGCTCGAGATCGCGCACGAACGCGACCGCGCGTTTCGCCTGAAGAATGCGCTCGCCGCGCTCTCCGCTCCGCGCGCGGATCAGAGCGAGGACGCCACCGAGGGCTACACCTACGTGCTCGTCGATTGTCCGCCGTCGCTCAACCTCGTGACGATCAACGCCATGGCGGCGGCCGACGCGATCCTGGTGCCGCTGCAGTGCGAGTTCTTCGCGCTCGAAGGGTTGTCACAGCTCTTGAAAACGGTGGAGCAGGTGAGGGTGAATTTCAATCCCGGGCTCTCTATCCACGGCATCGTGCTCACCATGTACGACCGGCGCAACAATCTCTCCGACCAGGTGGTGGCCGACGTGCGCCAGTTCATGGGCGACAAGGTCTACGACACGATCATTCCGCGCAACGTGCGCGTCTCCGAGGCGCCGTCTTATGGCAAGCCAGTGCTTCTCTACGATCTGAAATGCACCGGCAGCCAGGCGTACCTCAAGCTCGCGTCGGAGATCGTGCAACGCGAACGGGCGCTCGCCGCCGCATGAAGAAGTTATTCCTGTCGGCGACGAAACGACTGGACAGTTCGGCATCGCGCGCGCTCGCGCGGGAAGGTTAAGCTTGAGCATGGCGAAAGAAGCACACCCTTCGCGCCTGGGCCGCGGTCTCGCCGCCCTCATGGGTGACGTCGGCGAGGAAAACTCGGCGCTTCGAGCGGGCCCGCGGCCAGCGCCGCGTGCCGATCGAGTTCGTGCGGGCGAACCCGCGCAATCCGCGCCGGCACTACGCCGAGGCCGAGCTGGCCGAGCTCTCCGACTCCATCAAGGAAAAAGGAATTCTCCAGCCGATCCTGGTGCGCGCGGTCGCCGGCGCCGTCGATGCCTACGAGATCATCGCCGGCGAGCGGCGGTGGCGGGCGGCGCAGCGCGCCGGCCTGCACGAGGTCCCGATTCTGCTGCTCGAGGTCGGCGACCGCGAGGCGCTGGAGATCGCCATCGTCGAGAACGTCCAGCGCGCCGATCTCAATCCGCTGGAAGAAGCCATGGGCTACGACGCGCTGACCAACCAGTTCGACTACAAGCAGGCGGATCTCGCCCGCGTCGTCGGCAAGAGCCGCAGCCATGTGGCGAACACCATGCGGCTTCTCGGCCTGCCTGAGAGCGTGAAGCAATACCTCACCGAGGGGCGGTTAAGCGCCGGCCATGCGCGCGCGTTGCTCGCCCACGGCGATCCGGAGGCGCTGGCCAAGGCGATCGTCGACAAGGGGTTGAGCGTGCGCGAGACGGAGCTCCTCGCCCAGGCGCGCGCCGAGGCACACGGCCGCGCGCCGAAGCGGAGGCCGCGGCTCGCCAAGAGCGCCGACATCCGCGCGCTGGAGAAGCGTCTCTCGGATGTCATTGGACTGGTTGTAGAAATCAACCACAAGGCGGCGGGCGGCGAAATGCGTATCCGCTACAAAACGTTGGAGCAGCTCGACGGCCTCTGCCGCAGGCTCAGCGGTAAAGCCTAGGCACTGCGCCTCCGGCCAGCAGCGCCGCCGCGGCTGATCGCGAGCAGCGACGCGCTCGGCGATGGCGTCGGCAAGATCGGCATTCTGCCGCGCCGCCAACGAAGCCTGTCCCAGGCCCATGAGATGGCGTTCCAAGGCGTCGGCGCTCAGGCGTTCGAGGGCGCGGACGAAGCGGGTTTCGCGGCGGAAGTGCACCTTCGGGTACGAACGCTCCATCACCTGCGCGATGCTTTCGCCCTGGTCGGCCGCAAGGCGTAGGCGGTGGAGATGGGCGACGTGGCGGATCATGGCGCCGATCACCACACTGGCAAGGATGCCGGCCTGGCGCGCCTTGGCGAGTGCGACGAGCGCCGCGTGTGGCTCGCCGGCAGCCGCCGCGTCCACCACGTCGTCGAGCGCCAGCGCCGATGCGTCGGCGATGACGGCGCGCACGTCGTCGAGCGTAATGCGGCCCTTGCCCGCAGCGTAGAGCGCGAGCTTTTCCAGTTCCGCCCGGGTCGCGAGGCGGTCGGCGCCGATCAAGCCGACGAGGGCGTCACGCGCGTCGGCGTCGATCCCGCTCGCCGCGAAGGTTCGCTCCACCAGGCGCACCAGGTCGCGCTCGCTGTCGGCGTAGCAGGCGATCGCCACCGCGTTCCTCGAGCCCTCGCAGAGCGTGCGCAGCGGCGCGGTGCGCCTGAGCTCACCCGCCTCGATGACCACGATGGCGTCGGCCGGCGGACTCTCCAGCAGCGTTTCGAGCGCATCGTTGAAGCTCTTGCCCCCGGCGCGCACGCGAATCACGCGTTTGCCGCCGAATAGGCCGATGGTGCGCGCTTCGTCGATCAGCCGCCCCGGATCGGCGGCGATGGCATCGCCTTCGAGCGGCACGACGGCGAATGGATCGGCGTTCGGCGCCGCAGCCTGCACGACGGCGTCGGCGCGCTCGCGCACCAGGCCGAGATCGGGACCGTAGATCAGAATGACGGGACGCTTGGGATCGGGATCGGCGAGGAATGACTCCACCTCGCTCGTGCGCAGCGCCACCACCCGACGCGCCGTCAGCTGCGGGTGAGGAAAAAGGCGGCGATGCGCGAACGGATCTGCTCGGCGACCACCTTGGCGGCGCGATTCTCGGCATCGCGGATGGCGCGGACCCGGGCGAAGCGCTGTTGGCTGCGGTCTATCGTCACGCGGGCGAGTGCCCTCTCGGTAAGCACGGTCTTTTTGCCGGCGACGTCCTCGACCCGATAGCTGACGTCGAGCGCCACGGTCTCAGCAGAGGGCCGGCCGGCAGTGAGATCGATCACCGGATAGAACGAAGAGGTGACGACGTTCAACGAGACGCGGTAGGGGGCGCCTACCGGATTGCCCTCGCCTCCGGTCAGCTCGAAGATAAGGTCGTTGCGGACTTCCTGGCCGACACGGCCGCCGATCGGGGCCACCTCGACCTCGCGCATGGCATCGCGGATGCTCGGTCCCCCGGTCAGGGAACGATCGCCGTAGAGCGGCTGAAAACAGCCGCCGACAGCCGCCGCGAGCAGCATTGCGGCGGCGAGGCGAAATGGGACGCGATCAGGCCACGACATTCACGATCCTCTGCGGCACGACGATAATACGCTTGGGCGCCCGGCCTTCCAAGGCTCGCCGCACCGGCTCGAGCGCAAGCACGGCGGCTTCCACCTCGCGGTCCGGTGCGTCGCGCGCGACGGTGACATCGGCGCGCTTCTTGCCGTTGATTTGCACGGGCAGGGTGATGGTGTCCTCGACCAGCAGTTCGCGTTCGAGCGCCGGCCACGATTCCTCGGCGACGAGGCTCTCGTGCCCGAGCTCCCGCCAGCATTCTTCAGCCAGATGCGGCATCATCGGGGCGACCACGCGCACCAGAATGTCGCCGGCCTCGCGGAAGGCCCAGGCGAGGTCCGGAGATACAGCCTTTGCCGCCCGGGCAGCGGCAATAGCGTCGGCCGAGGGTGTTCGCCGCTTCGTAGATGTGGGCGACGCAGCGGTTGAAGCGCAGCCGCTCGATGTCCTCGCTTACTCGGGCCAGCGCCGTATGCGCCGCTTTACGGACCGTCAGCGCCGGGGGCACTGAATTGGGCGGGGCGAGGGGCGTCGGGTCGGGCCTTGAGTTCGGCCAGGTCGCCGGTCAGCCGCCACAGGCGCTGCACGAAGCGGTAGGCGCCCTGCACGCCCTCCTCGGTCCAGATCACGTCGCGGTCGGGCGGCGAGTCGGAAAGCATGAACCAGCGCGCCGTATCGGCGCCGAAGGTGGACAGGATGTCGTCGGGGTCGACGGTGTTGCGGGTCGACTTCGACATCTTCTCGATGGGACCGATCTTGATCGGCTCGCCGCTCGAAAGCAGACGCGCCGTGCGCTTGTCGCCGACGCCGTCAATGCGCACCTCGGCAGGCGCGGCGTAGGTGCCGTCGCTCTTGATGTAGCTTTCGTGCACCACCATGCCCTGGGTGAAAAGCCCGGCGAACGGCTCGTCGATGTCGACGTGGCCGGTAACCTTCATGGCGCGGGCGAAGAAGCGCGAATAAAGCAGATGCAGGATCGCGTGCTCGACGCCGCCGATGTACTGGTCGACCGGCATCCAATAGCGCGCTGCATTCTTGTCGGTGGGCGTCGGCGCGTCGGGCGCGGTGAAACGCAGAAAGTACCAGGACGAATCCACGAAGGTGTCCATGGTGTCGGTCTCGCGCCGGGCCGGCTTGCCGCAGCGCGGGCAGGGAACGTGTTTCCAGGTGGGATGGCGGTCGAGCGGGTTACCCGGACGATCGAACTCCACATCCTCAGGCAGCGTCACCGGCAGGTCCTTTTCCGGCACCGCCACCACGCCGCAGGCCTGTCGCAGTGGATGATCGGGATGGGGCAGCCCCAGTAGCGCTGGCGCGAGATGCCCCAGTCGCGCAGGCGATAGTTCACCTGCCGCTGGCCCACCGGTCGATTGCCGCGGATTTCGTCCTCGAGCCGGCGCGCGACCTCTTCCTTCGCCGCCTCGATGGTCATGCCGTCGAGGAAGCGCGAGTTGATCATGCGGCCGGGGCCGTCATAGGCGGTCTCGCCAATCACGAAGGTTTTCGGATCTTGTCCCTCGGGACAGACCACCGGCGTCACGGGTAGGCCGTACTTGCGAGCGAATTCCAGGTCGCGCTGGTCGTGAGCCGGGCAGCCGAAGACGGCGCCGGTGCCGTAGTCCATCAAGACGAAGTTCGCCACGTACACCGGCAGCTTCCAGCTCGCGTCGAACGGATGGAGGGCCTTCATCCCGGTGTCGAAGCCGAGCTTCTCCGCCTTCTCGATCGCCTCTTCCGCGGTGCCCATGCGCTTGCACTCGGCGATGAATTTCTTGAGCGCCGGATTCTTCTGGGCAGCGGCGAGCGCCAGCGGATGGTCGGGAGAGATCGCCATGAAGCTCGCGCCGAAGAGCGTGTCATGGCGCGTGGTGAAGACCTCGAGCTCGCTCTGGCCACTCGGCGTTGTTTTCGGGTCGAGCGCGAAGCGGATAAGCAAACCTTCCGAGCGGCCGATCCAGTTTTGCTGCATCAACCGGACTTTCTCCGGCCAGCGGTCGAGGCGATCGAGACCCTTGAGCAGGTCCTCGGCAAAGGCGGTGATCTTGAAGAACCACTGCACCAGCTCGCGCTGCTCCACCGGCGCGCCTGAGCGCCAGCCGCGGCCGTCGATCACCTGCTCGTTGGCGAGCACCGTCTGGTCCACCGGATCCCAGTTGACCTTCGAGCTCTTGCGCTCGACCAACCCCGCCTTGAGGAAGTCGAGGAACAGTTTTTGTTGGTGGCGATAATAGGCGGGGTCGCAGGTGGCGAGCTCCCGGCTCCAGTCCAGCGACAGGCCCATGGACTTGAGCTGGGCCTTCATCGCCGCAATGTTCTCGTAGGTCCACGCTTTGGGGTGGACCTTGTTGGCTATGGCGGCGTTCTCCGCCGGCATGCCGAAGGCGTCCCAGCCCATCGGGTGCAGGACGTTATGGCCGCGGGCGCGCCTATAGCGCGCCACCACGTCGCCCATGGCGTAGTTGCGCACGTGGCCCATGTGGATGCGCCCCGATGGGTAGGGGAACATCTCCAGCACGTAGTATTTCGGGCGCGGGTCGTCGTTGCGCGCGCTGAAGATGCCGCGCTCCTCCCAGGTCCGCTGCCAGCGAGGCTCGGCGTCGCGGGCGTTGTAGCGTTCGTTTTTCATGGGCGGGAAACTCGCAGGACTAAGGACACGAAAAAGCTCTTGCGGTCAACGTCTTGCGCGATCGTGTGCTGGCGCGGGGGCGGCTCGGTATCTAGAATGCCGTCTTCCGCCGGAAATTCATCGTGGCCCCTTCCATTCACCCTTCCGCCTCGCGCCTGCAGATCGTGGGTGGCGAGATCGTCAAGGCTGCGCGCGCGGCGGGTCGCGATCCCGTCGCGGTGACGCTCGTGGCAGTGAGCAAGACCTTCAGCGCCGACGAAATCGAACCGGTGCTCAAGGCCGGTCAGCGCGTGTTCGGCGAGAACCGCGTCCAGGAGGCGAAAGCAAAATGGCCGGCGTTGCGCGAGCGTTATCCCGGTGTGGAGCTGCACCTGATCGGCCCGTTGCAATCCAACAAGGCGCGCGACGCGGTGGCGCTGTTCGATGCCATTCACACCATTGACCGACCGAAGATCGCTGCGGCGATCGCCGACGAGATGGCGAAGCAGGGGCGAACCCTCAAGCTATTCGTCGAGATCAACACTGGCGGTGAGCCGCAAAAGGCGGGCGCGCTTCCGGAAGCGGCTGATCAACTTCTCGCCCAGTGCCGTAACGAATACGGGCTTAGTGTCATGGGCTTGATGTGCATTCCCCCTGCAGGCGAGCTGCCGGCGCCGCACTTCGCACTCGTGCAGAAGATCGCCAAGCGCAATGGCCTTGCCTATCTTTCCATGGGCATGAGCGCGGATCTCGCCTCGGCGATTTCCCTTGGCGCCACGCATGTGCGCGTCGGCACCGCGATCTTCGGCGAGCGCGACTGATTCAATCGATGATGAGTGTCGCGCGCCGGCCGATGCGGCCGAGCAGCAATGCGCAACTCGACCGCGGGCAGCGCGACGCATCCGGCGGTGGGCGCGAAGCCCGGCCGCGCGACGTGCATGAACACTGCACTGCCGCGGTTCGCCACGCGCGGCCGCGTGTTGTGGTCGAGCTCGACGATCAGATCGTAGAGGTGGTCGTCGCGCCAGAGGCGGTCGCCGGGCGCATCCGCGGCGAGCCGCGTCGGTCGATTGTAGCGGCGATCCTGAGGGTCCTCGCACCAGGCGTCGTCGCGGCGGATGCTGCGCGCTGGCAACCGCGTAGGCGGCCGCGGGCTGCGGTCCGCGCGCCACCACAGTCGTACGAGGCGAAAGCGTCCGCGCGGGGTCGCGCCGTCGCCTTCGCGCTTGTTGGCTGAGATGCCGCCGCGGCCAAGGGCGACGGGCAGCGCCCGTTGGCCGAGCTGCAGCCATCCGGTGGATCGCGCGCCGGGGCGCCGCTTCAGGCGCAGGAAGCGATTCGTTCGCGCGGGGTTTCCCCTTGTGTCGCGCACGCTCGATGGTCTAGGTGGGCGCATTCGATCTTGGCGATAAACCATGTCCGGCGGCTATCTGGCTTGCCGGGGCGAACCTTGTAAACTGCCGACGCGGAGAACGCATGGCCAACGCACGCAGAATCCTCGTCGTCGACGACGATCCCGAGCTTCGCGAGACGCTCGTCGAGCAGCTCGCGCTGCACGAGGAATTCGAAACCGAATCGGTCGAAGTCGGCCCAGGCGGCGCTGCAGCAAGCCAAGAGCGGTCATATCGATCTCGTGCTCATGGACGTCGGGCTGCCGGACATGGACGGGCGCGACGCGGTGCGCGTGCTGCGCAAGAACGGTTTCAAGGCGCCGGTGATCATGCTCACGGGCCACGACACGGATTCCGACACGATCCTCGGGCTCGAGGCCGGCGCCAACGACTACGTGTCGAAGCCCTTCCGCTTTGCCGTGCTGCTCGCCCGTATCCGCGCTCAGTTGCGCAGTCACGAGGCTAGCGAGGACGCCGTCTTTCCCGTCGGGCCGTACACCTTTCGGCCCGGGGCCAAACTTCTCGTCACCCAGCGCGGCACCAAGATCCGGTTGACGGAGAAGGAAACCGCCATCCTGCGTTACCTTTATCGCGCCGGGCAGCGCGCGGTGTCCCGTGACGTGCTGCTGCATGAGGTATGGGGCTACAACTCCGGCGTCACCACCCATACGCTGGAAACCCACATCTATCGCTTGCGGCAGAAGATCGAGAACGATCCGTCCAACGCGGCGTTGCTGGTGACCGACGCCGGCGGCTACAAGCTCGTACCGTAAGCGCTCATGGCCCTTGAAGACGACATCGGTTTCCTCGACCGGCTTCCGACGCTGCACACGCTCGGTAGCGACGCCTTGCGCATCCTCGCCATCAGCGCGGAGCAGATCCGGCTCGACGACGGCGAGGTATTGTTCGAGGAGGGCGAGCGCGCCGATAGCGGCTATGTGGTGGTGGCGGGCGCCATTCAGTTGCAGAGCAGCCGCGACCGCAGCGACGAGGATATCATGATCGCCCCACCGGGAGCGCTGATCGGGGAGACCGCGCTCGTGGTCGACACCCTCCGTCCGGCGACGGCCATCGCCATCGAACCCACGGCGGTGCTGAAGATTGCCCGCGCCACGTTCCTGCGCGTGCTCGAGGGCGAACCGCGGGCGGCCGATGCGCTGCGCAAGGTGATCGCCGCGCGTGTGGAAGCAGCATTGAACGATCTGGATTTGGCGCTGCCGTTGTTTGCCGACGGCTCGGATGGGCCAAGCGCGGCGTAACGCTACTGCAGCACGCGCTCGTAATTGATGCGGAAGAGCTTGGGATCCGGCTTGTGGCTCGGATCGAGGTTGTAGACCGCGACCGTGGTGTCGTAGCCCTGCTGGTCGGTGACGGTCCACTGCTTGAGCTGAAAGTCCCGAGCGCCGAACATGATCAGCAGGCGGTGCGTGCCAGTGATCGCGTGCTTTTCCTCGATCGCCACCGAGATGAACAGCTCGTCCTGGTAGATCCCGACGACGTTGGCATCGCGCAACAGGTTGAGCTTCTCGGTCAGCAGGAAACGCAGCGGCGTTTGCGACAGCGGATAGATATCCTGCGTCGCAAGCTTGCGGTCGCGCACCGCCACCGAGCTGCCGTCGGCGATCAGCTCGACCGGACTGGGCGGGTCATACTCGAAGCGCACCTTGCCCGGCTTCAGGATGTAGAGCTTGCCCTCCGAGCGCGACCCGTCGGGACCCACTTGGACAAAATTGCCAACGAGGTTGGTGACCCCGTTGAAATAGCCGTTGATGCGGTCGAGCGAGGCGCGTTGCGCCGGGCTGAACACGTTGCCGCTGCGCGAGGTGACTGCCGCGGTGGTGGCCGTCGGTGCCGGCGGTGGGGGAGCGGCGACGGTTGCCGCCGGTTGCACGGGCGGGGGCGCGGGCTGAACGGGGGCAGGCGGCGTCACGACGGCGGCAGGCGGAAGTGGCGTTTGCGGGGCGATCCCTTCCTTGGGCAGGGGTGCTGGACGCGGCAGCGGGACCACCGCCGGAGCCTGCGCCACCGCGGCCGCGCCGGACACCGCGCTCAGCAGCGCGCCCGCGAGCAACGCTCTGCAAAAAAGCGTCAGGCCCTGGCTCATCCTTGGTCTCCGGCTCATTTGACGCGATCGCTAACGGCCGGCTGTGGCGATTTGGCGGCCGGGCCTGCGTTCGTCAATAGGCTTGTTCGGCCGGTTCGTCGACCAGGATTTCGCGCTTGCCGGCATGGTTGGCGGAGCCAACGATGCCCTCCTTCTCCATGCGCTCGATGATCGAAGCGGCGCGATTGTAGCCGATCTGCAGCCGGCGCTGGACGTAGCTGGTGGACGCCTTGCGGTCGCGCAGCACGACCTTGACCGCCTGGGCGTAGAGGTCGGCGCCACCGTCCTCGCCGAAGGCGCCCTTGTCGAACACGGCACCGCCCATTTCGTCCTCTTCCGGCTCGGCGGTGACGGCCTCGAGATACTCGGGCACGCCCTGTTCCTTCAGATGCGCAACCACGCGCTCGACTTCGCCGTCGGACACGAATGGCCCGTGCACGCGCGAGATGCGGCCGCCGCCGGCCATGTAGAGCATGTCGCCCTGGCCGAGGAGCTGCTCGGCGCCGGGCTCGTTCAGGATGGTGCGGCTGTCGATCTTCGACGTCACCTGGAAGGAGATGCGGGTGGGAAAATTCGCCTTGATGGTGCCGGTGATGACGTCGACCGAGGGGCGCTGGGTCGCCATCAAGAGGTGGATGCCGGCGGCGCGCGCCATCTGCGACAGGCGCTGGATCGCGCTCTCGATGTCCTTGCCTGCGACCATCATGAGGTCCGCCATCTCGTCGACTACCACCACGATCTGCGGCAGGGGCACCAGGTCCATCTCCTCGCGCTCGTAGATCGCCTCGCCGGTCTCGCGGTCGAAGCCGGTCTGCACAGTGCGCACGATCGCCTCGCCCTTATCGCGCGCGTCGGCGACGCGGGCGTTGAAGCCTTCGATGTTGCGCACGCCGACCTTCGACATCCTCTTGTAGCGCTCTTCCATTTCGCGAACGGTCCACTTCAGCGCGACGATGGCCTTGCGCGGGTCGGTCACAACCGGCGCCAGCAGATGCGGAATGCCGTCGTAGACCGAAAGCTCCAGCATCTTGGGATCGATGAGAATCAGGCGGCACTCTTCCGGCTTCAGTCGATAGAGCAGCGACAGGATCATGGTGTTGATCGCCACCGACTTGCCCGAGCCGGTGGTGCCGGCGATCAGCAGATGCGGCATGCGGGCGAGATCGACGATGACCGGCTCGCCGCCGATGGTCTTGCCGAGGCAGAGCGGCAGCCGCGCCGTGGAGTTGGCGACGTCGTCGGTCGCAAGCAACTCGCGCAGTACCACCTTGTCGCGCTTCGGGTTGGGCAGCTCGATGCCGATGGCATTGCGCCCGGAGACGACGGCGACGCGGGCGGATACTGCGCTCATGGAGCGGGCGATGTCGTCGGCGAGGCCGATGACACGCGATGACTTGATGCCGGCGGCGGGCTCGAGTTCGTAGAGCGTGACCACCGGACCGGGGCGCACGTTGACGATCTCGCCGCGCACGCCGAAGTCCTCGAGCACGTTCTCCAGATCCTGGGCATTCTCGGCGAGCGCCGCGGCGGAAAGGGTCGGCGCGCGCTCTTTCGGTCCGGCCATGAGCAGTTCGAGCGGCGGCAGCTCGTAGCGGTCGCTGCGGGAGCGGGCGGGGCGGCGCTTGCGTTGAGGCGCGGTGCGCTTGCCGTGACGCGGTGCCTCGAACTCGTCCTCCGCCGCGATGTCGAGGCTCGGCTCGCGGCGATCGTCATGGCCGCCAACCTGCGAGGAAACGGCGCGTGCCAGGGCGCGACGTCGCGGGAGCAAGCGGGAGAAGCGGGCCTTGAACGCGAGTAGGCCGTGAGAGAAGGCGCCGGCGATGAGCGCGATGCGGCCGGGGCGGTCCTCCGCCTCGTCCTCATCTTCCTTCTCCACTTCCTTGCGCGCCCCGCGCGCGGGCGGCTCGGAGAAGCCGAAGCCGCAGGCGATGACGAGGGCTGCGGCAGCGAGCGTGGCGAATAGCGTCCCGGTTACCAAGCGGGCGAGGCCGCCCATATTCGCGCCTACGAAGAGGCCGGGTACTTTCAGAAGTGCGTCGCCGAGGACGCCGCCGAGGCCGGTCGGCAGGGGCCAATTCGCCGTCACCTTGAAGCAGGCGACGAAGCCGGTGGCGAACACGAGGCCGACGAGCCAAGCGACCAGGCGCAGGCGCAGCGCGTACTGGGCCGCGATGCGTGATCAGCCGCCATCCCCATACGCCGGCCGGCAAGCACCAGCGCGACGGAGGCAAGACCGAAAAGCTGCATGAGGAAATCGGCGACCGCGGCGCCGGGACGGCCGATGAAATTGCGCGCCGCGCCGCCGGTAGCGTGGTTGAGATTGGGATCGAGCGCCGACCAGGTGGCGAGCGCCAGCAATACGATGCCGGCGGCGGCGATGATGGCCAGACCGCCGAGCTCGGCGACGCGGCGGCGCAGCATGCCAAGCAGCGTCTCGGAGAGGGTGAAGCTTGCGCGGGTCGAGATCGTTCGCATGGCTCTTGCAGTTCCGTTCTGTTAGCCGGCCCAGGCGGCAAGGCGCGTCAGCGCCTCTTGGGTGATGTCGAGGTCGTCAACCAGCGCGAGGCGGATATAGCCCGCGCCGGGGTTGCTGCCGTCGGCCGCAGGCTGGGCGAGATAGCTTCCCGGCACGACGCGGAGTCCGGCGTTGCGCCAGAGATCGACCGCCGCCGCCTCGTCGCCCGGCTCGGACACGTCGAGCCAGAGAAAGAAGCCGCCGTCCGGCCGGCGGTAACCGAGGCGGTCGGCGAGGATGGTATCGGCGAGATCGAACTTTTCCCGATAGAGCCGGCGATTGTTTTCCACGTGAGTTTCGTCGCCGTAGGCGGAAACCGCTACTTCTTGCACGGGCTCCGGCACCTGCGGCGCGGCGACGTTGCGCAGCTCGAGAAAAGCGGAGAGGAAGCGCCGGTCGCCGGCGGCGAAGCCGCAGCGCAGGCCGGGTAAATTGGAACGCTTGGACAAGGAGTGGAACGCCACCACTCCGTCGAAATCGCTACCGGCCGCCTCGAGCACTCCGGCCGGGCGCGCGTCGCCGAGCCAGATCTCTGAGTAGCACTCGTCGGCGATAATCAGCGCGCGATGGCGCCGCGCGCGGGTGATGAGCGCCGTGAGCTTGTCCCTCGACAGGATCGCGCCCTGCGGGTTTGCCGGCGAGCACACGTAGATCGCGACGGTGCGCGCCATGAGCTCGTCGGGAATGCGGTCGTAGTCGGGGAGAAAGCCGCTCTCGCGCGTCGCCGGCAAAGCGACGGGCTCGCAGCCCGCGACCTCGGCGCCGGCGCCGTACACCGCGTAGAACGGATTGGGCAGCAGGATCGCCGGATCGCTGCGTGCCGGAACGAAGCGGCGTGCGGCGACGGCGGCGAGGAACAGTCCTTCGCGGCTGCCGTTCAGCACCAGGACTTCCTCGTTGGGATCGACCGGGCGGGGCAGTGCATAGCGGCGACCGAGCCAGCTCGCTGCTGCGGCGCGAAATCGGTCGGTGCCGCGCGTCGCCGGATAGCGGCCGAAACGGGCTACGTGCTCGGCAAGGATCGGGGCGACGAAGCCGGGGATCGGATGGCGCGGCTCGCCCACCGAAAGATTGATCGGCGGCTTGCCGGGGTCGATGCCGGCGAGCAACTCGGTGAGGCGCACGAACGGCGAGCGGCGGCTGGCGCTCCGGCCTCGGACCGCCTCGTTCGGCGCGATTGACCTTCGCCATCTTTGCCTACCCGGTGGAACTACCGGGACCATAAAAACCGGCTGGTTAAGGGCCGATTAACCATCGCTCCGAATGCAGAAAAGCCCCGGTCGAAACCGGGGCTTTCCCTTTCTTGTGGCCGACGAAGGCGCTGTCTTACATGTTGTAGGCGCGCTCGCCGTGGTCGGTGATGTCGAGACCCTCGCGCTCCTGCTCGGGGGCGACGCGCAACCCGATGATGATATCGACGATCTTGAAGAGAATCGCCGACCCGATGCCCGACCACAACAGCGTGACGACCACCGCCTTGGTCTGGGCGATCATCTGTGCCGTGAAGTCGTAGTCGGCAACCTTGCCTACCGCATAGTCGAAGATGCCGGTGCCGCCGAGTGCCGGATTGACCAGGATGCCGGTACCCAAGGCACCGATGATGCCGCCGATGCAGTGGACGCCGAACACGTCCAGCGCGTCGTCGTACTTGAAGGTGTTCTTCACCGTGGTGCAGAAGAAGAAGCACACCACGCCGGCGACGAGACCGAGCACCAGCGCCCCCATGGGCCCGGAGAAGCCGGAAGCCGGCGTCACGGCGACGAGACCCGTCACCGCACCCGATACCGCACCGAGCAGGCTCGGCTTGCCCTTGACGATCCACTCCACGAACATCCACGACATGGCGCACGCCGCCGTCGCGATGAAGGTGTTGGTGAAGGCGACAACCGCGCCGCCCGCCGCCTCGAGATTGGATCCGGCGTTGAAGCCGAACCAGCCGAACCACAAGAGGCAAGCGCCGATCATGGTCATGGTCAGCGAATGGGGCGGCATGATTTCCTTGCCGTAGCCGATCCGCTTGCCGACCAGGAGACAGCCGACGAAGCCGGCGATGCCGGCGTTGATGTGAACGACGGTGCCGCCGGCGAAGTCGATGGCGCCCGCCTTGAAGAGATAGCCGGCGTCGCCGAGCACCTCGTCGAGCTTGGCTTGCGCCGCCGTCTTGGCCGTACCGGCCGCCGCCGCCGCCAGCGCCTTAGCCGCCGCGTCGATCGCGTCCGGGCCCGCCCAGTACCAAACCATGTGGGCGATCGGGAAATAGACGAAGGTGATCCACAGCGGGATAAACAGGGCAATCGCCGAGAACTTGGTGCGCTCGGCGATCGATCCGAGAAGGAGCGCCGCCGTGATCGCCGCGAACGTCATCTGAAACATGACGAAAACGGCTTCCGGGATGGCGACCCCGACCGAGAACGTGCCGCCCGGCGTGTCCGGCGCGATGCCGGAGAGGAACGCCTTGGAGAAGCCGCCGAGAAACTCGGTCGATCCGCCGGTGAAGGTGAGGCTGTAGCCGTAGATCACCCAGACCAGGAGGACGATGCACTCGGCGTAGAAGACCTGCATCAGCATCGACAGCATGTTCTTCGAACGGACGAGGCCGCCGTAGAACAGCGCGAGGCCGGGAACGGTCATCACCAGGACGAGGACGGTAGCCGTCATCATCCAGGCGGTGTCGCCCTTGTTGATGGTTGGTCCGGGGGCCGCAGGCGCCTGGGCCAATGCCGGTCCGGCGACAAAGATCGCCGCCAGAAGCGCGAGCAGTCCCGCGCGTATCCACTTGTTCGATGTCATGGGAGAAAGCTCCATCACTTGGCTGAGATCGTTTTGAGGGTCAGAGCGCATCGGCGTCGGTTTCGCCCGTGCGGATGCGCACGGCGTTCTCGATCGGGTAGACGAAGATTTTTCCGTCGCCGATCTGGCCGGTCTTGGCGGCCGCCGTGATGGCGCCAATCACTTTCTGAACTTGGTTCGTCGCGACCGCGACCTCGACCTTGAGCTTCGGCAGAAAATTCACGGCATATTCGGCACCGCGATAGATCTCGGTGTGCCCCTTTTGCCGGCCGTAGCCCTTGACCTCGGTGACGGTCAGTCCGTGAACGCCGACGCCGGTGAGGGCGTCGCGCACCTCCTCCAGCTTGAACGGCTTGATGATGGCCATGACTATCTTCATGTGGTCCTGTCCCCGCTTGCGCGGCTCGGCTCTTGCCGTGGCCGGCGTTTTGTTCGGGCTTGGCGCGTGGAGACGGGCGAGTCCCGGCCCCAGCGCCGGCGCCGCACAGGTAGAATTCAAGGGCCGTGCCAACTGCGACGAGTTGGCTAGCCTATTGATGAATCATGGAAAATCGCCGCAAGGCGTGCGGCGTCGCCTATCGTGTCCGCGCCCAACGGCGCGCCACGAATGCACAAAAGTTAGGCGGCCCGTTGGACCGCTGAATTCCGCGGCGGCCCGAAATTGTTACTGCAGGGCCTCACCGTGCTGCGAGATATCGAGCCCGATGCGCTCGCTTTCGTCGCTAACCCGCAGGCCGACCACGGCGTCGATCACCTTGAGGATCACGTAGGTGACGACCGCACACCACCCGGCGGTCACCGCCACGCCGATGGCTTGGATGCGCAGCTGATCCCAGTTGCCTTCGAGCACTCCGGGCAAGCCGCCGGGGACATCCGCGCTCACTGAGATGGCCGCCGGTCGCGAACACACCGGTAAGCAGCGTGCCGAGCGCGCCGCCGATACCGTGGATGCCGAACACGTCGAGGGAGTCGTCGTACTTCAGGCGCTGCTTCAGCCAGGTGCTGCCCCAGTAGCAGATCACGCCGGCCGCGGCGCCGATCGCGATTGCTTGCCACGGGCGTGACGAAACCGGAAGCCGGCGTGATGGTGCCGAGACCGGCGACGGCGCCCGAGATCATGCCGAGCACCGACGGCTTGCCGCGCGTCCACCATTCCACCAGCATCCAGCACAAGGCGCCGGTCGATGCGGCGAGGTGCGTGGCGACGATCGCCATCACGGCGCGTGAGCTCGCGGTCAGCGCCGAGCCGCCGTTGAAGCCGAACCAGCCGACCCAGAGGAGGCCCACGCCGATCACCGCCAGCGATAGGTCGTAGGGGGAAAGATTCTCCCGGCCGTAGCCGCGGCGGGCGCCGAGCACGATGCAGGCAACGAGGCCGGCGACGCCGGCGTTGAGATGCACGACGGTGCCGCCGGCGAAGTCGAGGAGCCCCATGGCGCCGAGGAAGCCGCCGCCCCACACCCAATGGGCGATCGGCACATAGACCAGGAACAGCCAGGCGATGGTGAAAAGCAGCCAGGCGGAGAAACGGATGCGCTCGGCGACCGCGCCAGCGATCAGCGCCGGGGTGATGATGGCGAAGGTGAGCTGGTAGACCATGAACAGTCCCTCGGGAATGTTCTTGGCGGCGCTGTTCACCGAGGTCATGGTCATGTCGCGCAGGAAGAGCCGGTCGAGGTTGCCGAGCCAGGCGCCGTCGCCGCTGAAGGTGAGGCTGTAGGCGGCGACCACCCAGGCGATCGACACGACCATGACGGCGCTCAGGCTCTGCGCCATGGTGCCGAGCACGTTCTTCTTGCGCACGAGGCCGGCGTAGAACAGCGCCAGCCCCGGGATGGTCATCAGGAGCACCAGCGTCGTCGCGGTGATCATCCAGGCGGTATCGGCGGCGTCGATCGTCGGCGCCTGAGCCAATGCCGGCGTCGCGATCAACGCTGCGGCAAGGGCGCCTGCTAAGCCGCGCGTGTTCAATCCCGTCGTCATGGTCTCCCCCCGGATTATTACTCGCCGCCCTACAAGGCGTTTGCGTCGGTCTCGCCGGTGCGGATGCGCACCGCGCGCTCAATCGGTGTGACGAAAATCTTGCCGTCGCCGATCTGGCCGGTCTTGGCCGAGGTCACGATCGCTTCGACGGTTCGCTGCACGCGGTCGGACGGCACCGCGACCTCGATCTTGATCTTGGGCAGGAAGTTCACCGCGTACTCGGCGCCGCGATAGATCTCGGTGTGGCCCTTCTGCCGGCCGTAGCCCTTCACCTCGGTGATGGTGAGCCCGTGCACGCCGATCCCGGTGAGCGCGTCGCGCACGTCCTCGAGCTTGAACGGCTTGATGATGGCGATGACGAGTTTCATCCCGGCCCTCCCCCTGGCGGCGTGCAGAAGGACCCTGCCGCCGCTCTTGCTGCGCATCAGCTTGGCATTTGACCGGATTTTAGCCAACCGCAACGGGGGTGGCCCCGATTGATCTGTGGGCAACTGACGGGGGAAATAGCCGTTCAGGCGGGCGGGCGGTCTTCCTTGGGGCGATACCGCAGCAGCCCCTCCTGGGCGACTGACGCCACGAGCCGGCCATCGCGGGCGAAGATCAGCCCGCGGGCAAGACCCCGGTTACCTTCGGCATTGGGGGTATCCTGGGCATACAGCAGCCACTCATCGGCGCGGAACGGGCGGTGAAACCACAGCGCGTGATCGAGGCTCGCCGCCTGGATCGAGCGGGAGAACACGGTGCGGCCGTGGGGAATGAGCGCGGTGTCGAGCAGCGTCATGTCCGACGCGTAGGCAAGCACGCACTTATGGATTTCCGGGTCGTCGGGCAGCTTCTGGTTGGCGCGGATCCAGACGTGGAAGTGCGGGTCGCGGTGCTCGCGCGACAGATAGCGCATGTACTCGACGGGCCTGAGCTCGATCGGCCGTTCGCGCTCGTAGTATCGGCGAACCGGGTCGGGCATCATCGGCAGGAGCTTCTGCCGCACGTCCTGCTCGCTCGGCAGCTCTTCGGGTCCCGGCACCTTCGGCATCTCGGCCTGATGGGAGAACCCCTCCTCCAACCGCTGGAACGAGCAGAGCATGGAGAAGATCGCCTGGCCGTGCTGGATCGCCTTGACGAGGCGGGTGGTGAAGCTCTTGCCGTCGCGCATGCGCTCGACTTCGTAGATGATCGGCACCTTGGGATCGCCGGGCAGGATGAAATAGGCGTGCAGCGAATGCACGCGGCCGGTCCTCCACGGTGCGCGTGGCGGCCACCAGCGCCTGGCCGATCACCTGGCCGCCGAATACGCGCTGCCAGCCCGATTGGGGGCTGCGCCCGCGAAAGAGGTTCACCTCCAGCGGCTCGATATCGAGAATCTCGAGCATCTCGCGGACGGCGTCTGACATGCGGTCTCTCAATGGCCGAAAGGGCCGCAACCGAATTGCCCGTGGCTCATTGCGCCGTCAAGGGCTGTGGTTGCCGGGAGCCGAGCGCGCGGCGCACTATAGCACCCGCGGAGAAACCGATGACGCGGAAGCGTGCGGAAGTCTTGATCGCGGGGGGCGGCGTCGCGGGGCTCGGTCTCGCGGTGGCGCTCGGCCGCGCGTTGGGGCCTGGTTTCGCGGTAGCCGTCTGCGATCCGGCGCTCGGTCGCGAGCCTCCCGTCGACGACCGGGTGTCGGCGATCGCCGCCGGCGCGCGGCGGCTCCTCACCGTGCTCGGCGTCTGGCAGCGGCTGGAGGAGCCGGTTCAGCCGATCCGTGAGATGGCGATCACCGACAGCCGGCTGCCGGACGCGGTGCGTCCAACGTTTCTTTCGTTCGATACCGAGGTGGAGCCGGGCGAGCCTTTCGCTCACATGGTGGAGAACCGCGCGCTCTTGGTCGCGCTGCGCGCGGCGGCGGAGGAGGCGTGCGTGCATCTTCTGCCGTTTGCCGTCGATCAATTCGCCACGCGTGACGGCGCGGTGGACGTCACCCTTGGCGATGGCTCGCGCGTGATGACGCGGCTGCTGGTGGCCGCCGACGGCGGCCGCTCCCGCGTGCGGGATGCCGCCGACATTGCCATGGTGAAATGGTCGTACGGCCAATCGGGCATCGTCGCCACGGTCGGCCATGAGCGCGAACACGAAGGTCGCGCCGAGGAGCATTTCCTGCCCGGCGGTCCGTTTGCCATTCTGCCGCTCGCCGGCCGGCAAAGCTCCATCGTGTGGACCGAGCCCACCGCGGAAGCGGAACGGCTGGTGGCGCTGCCGCCCGCGGATTTTCACGCCGAGCTCGAGCGGCGCTTCGGCCTCAAGCTCGGCGAGATCGAGGTCAAGTCACCGCCGCGTGCCTACAAGCTCGACTATGCCATCGCGCGCCGCTTCGTCGGTGATCGCTTGGCGCTCATCGGCGACGCGGCGCACGTGATCCATCCGATCGCCGGGCAGGGGCTCAATCTCGGGATGCGCGACGTGGCGGCGCTCGCCGAATGCATCGCGGAAGCCGCGCGGCTCGGCCTCGATCCCGGCGAGCCGGAAATCCTGCAGCGCTACGAGCGCTGGCGGCGGTTCGATACCACCGCGATGGGGGCGGCGACCGACGGCCTCAACCGGCTGTTCTCCAACCAATCGGATGTCTTGCGCGCGGCGCGCGACTTCGGGCTCGGCGTCGTGGACCGGCTGCCCGGGCTGAAGAAGATGTTCGCGCGCGAGGCGGCGGGGCTTACCGGGACCGTGCCGAAGCTCCTGCGCGGCGAGGCGCTCTAAGCGTCAGTCGAGGCGGCGCGCTTCCTCGGGCAACATGATCGGGATGCCGTCGCGGATCGGATAGGCAAGCTTGGCCTTGCGCGACACCAGCTCCTGGCGCTCGCGGTCGTACTCGAGCGGCCCCTTGGTGAGCGGGCACACCAGGATTTCGAGGAGCTTGGGGTCGATGGCGGTGCGGTCGGTCATGGAATTCCTTTGCCTGCAGCTTATTGCATCGGCAAGTCGTTGTCGTCGCTCTTGCCGCAGCGAGATCTCGGTGACGGCGATCAGCAGATCGGCGCGGGCCTTGAGATCGGCGGCTTCGAGCAGCGCCTGCTTTTCGCGGGCGCCGAACGGCGACATCATGGAAAGGCCGTTCACCAGCGCTTCCGTGGGCGCGCCGCGGATGCCGTTCCAATCGGCCTCGATGCGGTTGGCGTCGAGATAGTTCTTTAGCGTGCGCAGGAGGGCGTCGCGATCGACAGTGTCCTCGCCGTGATGCGGATCGAAATCCGCGGCGAAGGGCGAGAAATCGACCCGGCACTGGCGGTAGGGCGTGAGTGCGGCGAGTTCTTCGGCGATGCGGAAGCGCGCGATGCCGGTGAGCGTGATGAGATAGCGTCCGTCCCCGCTCTCGGCGAGCTGGGTGAGGCGGCCGGCGCAGCCGATAGCATAGAGCGTGCGGATGAGAGGACGCGCCGCGGCTCTCGTCGGGCTGGATCATGCCGACAACGCGCTCGCCCTTCATGGCGTCGTCGATCATGGCGAGATAGCGCGGCTCGAAGATATTGAGCGGCATTTCCACCCGCGGCAGTAACAGCGCGCCAGCAAGGGGAAACACCGGGATGACCGCCGGTAGATCGCCGGGGGCGTGATAGGCGATGTTGGTCGCCATCTTGCGTCTCCGCGCGAACGGCCTCAGGAAAACAAAATCGACGACAGGCGGCGACGGCCCTCCACCGTCTGCGGGTCGGTCTGCCCCCAGGCCTCGAAGAACTGCAGGAGCTGCTTGCGTGCCGCCTCCTCGTTCCATTTGCGGTCGCGGCGGACGATCTCGAGCAGACTGCTCGAGCGCCTCCTCGCGGCGGCCGTCGGCGTTGAGCGCAACGGCGAGATCGAGCCGCGCCTGGATGTCGGCCGGATTGGCCTGGACCTTATCTTCCAGCGCCGCCGGATCGCCGGCCTTGCTTGCCTGCTCGGCGAGCTCGAGCGCCGCGAGCGCGGCGGAGACTGACGGATCATTCTCCTTGCCCTTGGGAATGAGCTGAAGCGTGGCGCGGGCGGGCTGCAGGTTGCCGGCCTTGACGTGCGACTGCGGACGAGACCGGCAAGGGCCTTGCACGTTCTCGGGCTCGGTGGCGAGCAGGTGGGCGTACATCTCGGCGGCGCCGGTGGCATCGCCCTTGTCGAGAAGCATCGTCGGCAGCCTTCAGCGTGTCGGCACCTTCGCCACCGCCGGCTTCGGCTGCCGCAGACGATCGACGAACGCCTGCACCTGGCCCTCCGGCAGCGCGCCGATGAAGCCGTCGACCGGCTGGCCGTTGACGAAGGCGAACACCGTCGGGATCGACTGGACGCCGAGCTGGCCGGGGATCGCCGGATGCTCGTCGATGTTCATCTTGACGAGCTTCACCTTGCCCTTGGCGGCGCGCACCACCTTCTCGAGCACCGGCGTCAGCGTCTTGCACGGACCGCACCACGGCGCCCAGAAATCGACCAGCACCGGACGCTTCTTCGATTCCTCGATCACGTCCTTCATGAAGGTCTTGCGTGGTGGTGTCGGAGACGAGATCGTCCTTCGGCGCGGCGGCGGGCGGCTGGTCTGGTTCAGCAACATTGCGTCGCATCCGGCGGGAGCCGTAATCCGAGGGATTCATGGGCGTTCCGACGAGCGAGGAAAGCGCAGCGTTGAATGCGGCCATCAGGCGGCGCCGGCTTCGAGCCCACGACCTGCGGGGTCGTGGCCGGTGGCGGCGAGAAAGCGCAGGAGATCCGAGGCGGCAAGCGAAGTGGTGGCGGTGTTGGCGAGGGGATGGAAGTTGAGCGTCGCGTGCTCGCAGGAGAGCCCGGTCGAGCACCAACGTCACCCGGTGATCGCGGTCGTTGATTGCGGCGAACGGGGTGACCGAGCCGGGGTCGACCCCGAGCGCGGCGCGCAGCGCCTCGGGCTTGCCGAAGGAGAGCCGGCCGGAGGCGCCGATCGCGCCGATGCAGGGTCTTGAGGTCGATCGCCGCGTTCTCCTCCGCCACCACCAGGAACAGGCGATCCTTGCGGTCGACCAGAAAGAGATTCTTCGTGTGCGCGCCGGCAATCTCGCCGCGCAGCGCGCGGGACTGCTCGACCGTGAAGAGTGGCGGATGGTCACGGTCGCGAGGCGATGCCGAGCCGATCGAGGAAGGCGAAGAGATCGTCGGGTGCCGGCGGACACGCCAGGGCTCTGAAAGGTTGCATTGACTGGCGCTTTTGGCGATCGCGCAACCGCATGGCGGCCGAGTGAAAGTCGCGCCCGTCACGATGGATGCGGGTGTAGCTCAGGGGTAGAGCACAACCTTGCCAAGGTTGGGGTCGTGGGTTCGAATCCCATCGCCCGCTCCAATTCGTTTCCTGAAAAAATTCGGTGCTCAGTAACCGGCGGCGAGGCCGCCGGGCATGCGCGCGTCAGCGGCGCCGGCGAGCCCCTCGGGCGTCGCCATGATCGTGCTCGCGGCGCCGATGCGGCCGCGCTGGACGATGGTGTGGCCGCGAGCGGCGAGGGCGTCGGCCGGTACACCCGGCTCGACCACCACCTCGTCGGGCAGCCACTGATGGTGAACGCGCGGCGCGTTTACCGCGTCGGCGGCGTTCATGCGGAAATCCACGGCGTTGACGATCACCTGCAGCACCGCATTGATGATGCGGCTGCCGCCGGGCGAGCCGGTGACGAGAAAGGGCTTCCCGTCCTTGAGCACGATCGTCGGCGTCATGGACGACAGCGGCCTTTTTCCCGGCGCCGGCAGGTTGGCGGGCCCGCCGACAAGGCCGAAGGCGTTGGGCACGCCGGGCTTGACGGTGAAGTCGTCGAGCTCGTTGTTGAGGAGCACGCCCGTGCCCTCGGCGACGAGGCCGAGGCCGTAGTTGAAATTGAGCGTGTAGGTGTTGGCTACCGCGTTGCCGTCGCGGTCGACGATGGAGAAGTGCGTGGTGTTGCCGCTACCGAAGCCCGCCGGATTGCCGGCGCCGATATCGCGCGATGGCCGCGCTCGCTTGGTGTCGATCGCGGCGCGCCGCGCCGCCGCGTAGCGTTTGGAGATCAACGCGACGACCGGCACGTTGACCTGATCCGGATCGCCGAAGTGCGTGGCGCGGTCGGCGTAGGCGAGCTTCATGGCCTCGATCAGCAGGTGAAAGGTCTCAGGCGAGTTCGCCTTCATGTCGCCGAGCGGGAAGCCCTCCAGGATGTTGAGCATCTCGATGAGTAGCGCGCCGCCGGCGGTGGGCGGCGGCATCGACACGATATCGTAGCCGCGATAGGTGCCGCGTACCGGCGGCCGCGGCACCGCGCGGTAGCTGCGAAGATCGTCGGCCGAGATGGCGCCGCCTGCAGCGTTGATCGCCGCGACGAGCTTGTCGGCGATAGGGCCCTCGTAGAAAGCTTTCGCGCCGTTGCGCCCGACCGCCTCTAGCGTATTGGCGAGATCGCTTTGCACCAGCCGGTCGCCGCGGGCGAGGGGACGACCATCGCGCAGAAAAATTCTCACCGATGACGGCCAGCGCGCGAGGCGCGTCTGCGCGCGGGCAAGCGTATCGGCGAGCGTCTCATCGACTTCGAAGCCGTCGCGGGCGAGCGCAATCGCCGGCGCGATCAGCGCGGCCAGGGTGAACTTGCCGGAGCCGTAGCGCTCGTGGGCGAGGGCGAGTCCCGCCGCCGTGCCCGGCACGCCCACGGCGAGCCCGGAGTTGCGCACCTTGGCCTCGTCCACGTCGCCTTTTTCGTCGAGGAAGCTTTGCGCGGTGATGGCGCGCGGTGCCGCCTCGCGGTAGTCGATCGCGGCCTGGTCGCGGCCGGCGAGGTGGATGACCATGAAGCCGCCGCCGCCGATGTTGCCGGCGCGCGGCAGCGTCACGGCGAGCGCGAAGCCCACAGCCACCGCCGCGTCCACGGCATTGCCGCCCTTGCGCAGGATTTCGACGCCGACCTCAGTGGCAAGCCGCTCCTCGCTCACCACCATGCCGCTCTGGGCGAGCACCGGCGCATCGGCGCGCACCGCCGGCGCTGCCAGCGTGACGATCAAGCCGATGAAGGCTATGCGGAAAAGAGGCCGGAACATCGGGCTGCTAGCGGCCGACGCGGTAGTACTCGGCGTTGGGTTTCATGTCGGTGGCGCTCGCCATGCGGTTCGACATGGCGAAGAAGCCAGCGACCGCCGCGATGTCCCAGATGTCGCGGTCGGAGAAGCCGCCGCTACGCAGTGCGGCGCGGTCGGCGTCCTCGATCGCCCACGGCTCGACCGTGAGTTTCCAGGCGAAGTCGAGCATGGCGCGGGTGCGCGGCTCAAGCCTGGCGGCGCGGTAGTTGGCGACCAAGGTGTCGCCGAGCTCCGCGTCACCCGAAAGCTTGCGCACCGCGGCGCCATGGGCGACCAGGCAGTAATGGCAATGGTTGGCGCAGGAGACGACGACGGCGATCATCTCGCGCTCGAGCTTGGAAAGGCCGGACTTCGCCAGCATCAGGTCGTCGGACATGGCGACGAAAGCCTTGAGCTTGGCCGCGTCGAAGGCGTAGGCCGCAAGCACGTTCGGCACGAAGCCGAGCTTCTCCACGCATTTCGCGAAATAGGCCTGCATCTCGGGCTCGAGCGGCGCCGGCGGCAGTTCGAGCGCGATCACGGGCTCAGGCGCTTGCGCCTCGATCGCGGCCGGTGGTTTTGCGGGTACCGTCATCGACAATCTCCTGTCGGCCTAAGCTAGCAGCCGCCCCTCGCGAATTCCAAAAAAGATGGCAATGTTGCTCTCATGAGCCCGCTGCGCACGTCCCGCCTCGCCATCATGGGCTGGATCCTGTTCGACTGGGCCGCCCAGCCGTTCTTCACCCTCATCACCACGTTCATCTACGCGCCGTATTTCGCCTCCGCCGTGGTGGGCGATCCGGTGCGCGGGCAAGCGCTGTGGGGATTCGCCACCGCCGCGGCAGGAATCGTCATTGCCCTCGGCTCGCCGGTGCTGGGCGCGATCGCCGACGCCACCGGCCGGCAAAAGCCATGGATCGCCGCCTTCGGGGCGCTCCTGGTGGTCGGGCTGCTGCGCGCTATGGTTCGGCCGGCCGGGCGATGCCAACTCGATCCCTATCGTGCTCGTCGCATTCGCGGTCGCCGCCATCGGCGTCGAGTTCGCCACGGTGTTCAACAACGCCATGATGCCGCGACTGGTGCCGCAAAGCCGCATCGGCTGGCTGTCGGGCCTCGGCTGGGGGACGGGCTATTTGGGCGGGCTCGTGTCGCTCATGCTCGCGCTCGCCTTTCTCGCCGCCGACCCGCACACCGGCCGCACGCTCCTCGGCTTCGCGCCTGCCTTCGGCCTTGATGCGGCGGCGCGCGAAGGCGAGCGCGCGATCGGCCCGCTCTCGGCGCTGTGGTTCATCGTTTTCGTCATTCCGCTGTTCGCTTTCACGCCCGATGGCAAGCGCGCGCTTGCGATCCGGGACGCGGCGCGCGCCGGACTGCGCTCGTTCGCGGCGACGCTGCGCGAAGTGCGGGCGCAACGTAACGTCGCGCTCTTTCTGCTCGCCAACATGATCTACACCGACGGCCTGATCGCGCTGTTCGCTTTCGGCGGCATCTATGCGGCGGGTACCTTCGGCTGGGGCTCGATCCAAATCGGCATCTTCGGCATCCTGCTCACCATCACCGGTACGCTCGGCGCGGTGATCGGCGGCCGGCTCGACGACCGCTTCGGCGCCAAGCCCGTGGTGCTCGGCTCGCTGATTATTCTGTTCGTGGCCTGCCTCGGCATCCTGTCGATCGGTCGCGATACGATCTTGTTCGTCGTTCCAGTGGAACCGCCGGCTGGCCGCGGCTTGTTCGCGAGCGCGCCGGAGCGGCTCTACGTCGCGCTCGGCCTGTTCATCGGCGTCGCGGCGGGCCCGCTGCAGGCCGCTTCACGGGCGCTGGTGGTGCGCCTCGCGCCGCAGAATCGCATCACGCAATTCTTCGGGTTGTTCGCGCTGTCGGGAAAACTCACGTCATTCGCCGGACCGTTCCTGGTGGCGACGGTGACCGCCGCCACCGCGAGCCAGAAGGCCGGCGTTTCGGTGCTGCTCGCGTTCTTCCTGGTCGGCGGCCTACTGCTCGCCCGCGTGCGGATCAGTGGCGGAAGTGGCGCACGCCCGTGAACACCATGGCGATGCCGGCCTGATCGGCCGCCGCAATCACCTCGTCGTCGCGCACCGAGCCGCCGGGCTGGATCACGGCGGTGGCGCCGGCCTCGATCGCAACCAAGAGGCCGTCGGCAAAGGGGAAAAACGCGTCGGACGCCACCACCGCGCCTTTGGTGAGCGGCTCGGTACGGCCTGCGGCTTTCGCCGCGTCCTGGGCCTTGCGGGCGGCGATGCGCGCGGCATCGACACGGCTCATTTGTCCGGCGCCGATTCCGACCGTGGCGCCGTCCTTGGCATAGACGATGGTGTTGGATTTCACGTGCTTGGCGACACGGAAGGCGAATTTGAGGTCGGCGATTTCCGCCGGTGTCGGCTTGCGTTTGGTGACGGTCTTCAGCTCGAGATCGTCGATCACCGCGTTGTCGCGTGACTGCGCCAGCAAGCCGCCCGCCACCGACTTGAACACGAGTCCGCGCGCGCGCGGATCGGGCAGGCCGTCGGAGAGCAAGAGCCGCAGGTTCTTCTTGGCGCCGACGATGGCGATCGCCTCGTCGCTCGCATCCGGCGCGATGATCACCTCGGTGAAAATTTCGACGATGGCGCGCGCGGCCTCCGCATCGAGCGGCCGGTTCAGCGCCACGATGCCGCCGAACGCGGAGACTGGATCGCAGGCAAGCGCCTTGCGATAGGCCTCGACCTGCGTCTTGCCCTCGGCGACGCCGCACGGGTTGGCGTGCTTGATGATGGCGACCGCGGCGGTGCGCTGCGGATCGAACTCGGCGACGCATTCGTAGGCGGCGTCGGTGTCATTGATGTTGTTGTAGGAGAGCTCCTTGCCCTGCACCTGGCGCGCGCTCGCGACGCCGGCCCGCTTGGCGCCGCCTGCGTAGAACGCCGCATGCTGGTGCGGGTTCTCGCCGTAGCGCAGGCGCTCGACGAGCTTGCCGCCGAAGGCGCGCCAAGTGGGCGCTTCGGTACCGATCGCATCGGTGAGCCAGTTGCCGATCGCCGCGTCGTAGGCGGCGGTGCGGTCGAACGCCTTGGCCGCCAAGCGCCGGCGCAGCGCCAGCGTGGTGCCGCCGTGGGCGTTGATCTCGGTAAGCACCGCCTCGTAGTCGGCGGGATCGACCACCACGGCCACATCGCCGTGGTTCTTGGCGGCGGCCCGCACCAGGGCGGGACCGCCCACGTCGATGTTCTCCACGCACTCCTCGAGGGACGCGCCCTTGGCGAGCGTCGCCTCGAACGGATAGAGGTTCACCACCACGAGATCGATCGGCTCGATGGCGTGGGCCCGCATCGCCTCCTGGTGGTCCTTATCGTCGCGCACGGCCATGATGCCGCCGTGGACTTTCGGATGCAGCGTCTTGACCCGGCCGTCCATCATTTCGGGCACACCGGTAAGCTGGGATACTTCAATCACTTGTAGGCCGGCGGCGGCGAGCGCTTTGTGGGTGCCGCCGGTCGAGATCAGCGCGACGCCGCGCGCGGCAAGCGCGCGGGCGAAGTCCACGAGGCCGGTCTTGTCGGAAACGGATATCAGCGCGCGGGCGACGGGACGAACGCTAGTCGACATTGCGGCGGGCCCAGGAGAAAGGGAGCCCGCGATAGCACGGCGTCGACGCGAGGGAAACTAGAGCGGCAGCTGCGGGCCTGGGCCGGGTTCGCGCCGTTCGACCTGAGGCATTTCGGTGCGGATGAACGTCCACACCACGCGCGGGACGGCGCGCGCCTCGCCCGCGATCACGATCTGGCTCGTGCGCCGCGGGCCGTCGGTGGCCGACAGGAACACGCTTTCCTCGAGGTCGACCCGCATGCTGGGGGCGGAGAAGAGCCAGGTTTCGCGCGCCGAGCCGGGCAGCACGAGAAGCACGGTGCGGCCGTCGGCGAGCCGGCTCGCCTTGATCGACGGGTGTAAGTGGAAGCGGATGGCGAAATCGTCCGGCCCCTCCGGCGGGATCACCTCGCCTTCGGCGGCGAAGAACACATCCTCGCCGTCGAGGCGGCTGCCGTCGTTGGAAAGCCGCCACGAACGCTGATGCATGATACCGAAGCGTCCGACGTAACCGTCGTGGACGGCGCGCACGAGGGAGGCGCCCTCGCGCTCGACCCGCGTCACGCGCACGGCGCTCGGACCGGCGACGATGGGGATGCCGAACAGGCGGCTGTAGCCGGCGTGGGTGAGGAAGCGGCAGGAGGAAGTGTCGTTGAGGGTGACCGTGGAGTGCGCGGCGGTGGCACGCGCCACCTGACGCCACGAGTTGCGCTGGATCGACGGCATGCCGCAGTTGACGACGATGCGCTGCGCACCGGCGGAGAATTCGAACGATAGGCAGCCGGCGTGGGCCTCGTAGCTCACCGCTACCGGTGGCGGCGCGCCGGTGTCGGCGACCAGCACGCTACCGCCCGCCTCCAGGCGCTGATAGCCGGACTGCGGCGCGTCGGCGGCGGGCGCGCCACGCGCATCGTCGTAAGCGAGCACGGTGGCGAGCAGGCCCGAGGGAGTTTCGCCCATGCCGTTGAATTGGGCGAAAGCACCGTCGCCGAGGCGAAAGAAGCGCAGCATCGGCATGGCGCGGTCGATGGCGTTGAGCAGCGCATGCGGCGGAGGAACGTTGCGCGCCTCGTAGGCCTGACGCAACGGCAGGAGGTCGAGCAGGATCTCGATCAGCACGCCGGGATTGCGGCTGACGTGGCCGCCGT
This sequence comes from uncultured Alphaproteobacteria bacterium, assembly GCA_963792635.1. Classification (GTDB taxonomy): domain Bacteria; phylum Pseudomonadota; class Alphaproteobacteria; order Rhizobiales; family Xanthobacteraceae; genus DATNNN01. Next base: position 531,995 of record CAWBWX010000001.1, on the reverse strand, counting down.
CGGGCAGGATCTGCCAGTCGAGCTCCTCGATCAGCCGCCGGGTGCCGGCCTTGAGCAGCCGCACCTCGTTCGCCATGCACAGACCGGCGAAGCAGAGCGCGATCGCGGCGAGCAGCCGCGGATAGCCGTCGCGGGTTTCGTTGGCGGTGCGCCGCAGGTAGCGCACCTGGCGGGCGAGGCTGCGCAGGAAGGTGCGATAGAAGTCGTGGTCGGCGTCCTGCAGGATGAGCGGCGCCTGGGTCAGCCACGAGATCAGGCGGCGGGAGAGAATTTCCGGCTCCCAGGCGAGCGGGTGCCAGCCGCCCTGCAGCGCGATCCAGTCGGCGACGAGGGCGCGCGCGTTTTCGCGCGCGATCGCGGTGCCGGCGGAACGTAGATGGCGAAGCCAGCTGAAACCGAGCAGCGTCTCCGCCCATTCGCGCGACGGCGGCTCGACCTCGAAGGGCGAGCGGCCCTCCGCGGTCACCACCTTGCCGGCGAAGACGAAGCGGCCGGCGTAAATCTCGCTCGCATGGGTGGGATCGCCGGTGCGCAGATCTTGCGGCGCGATCACCAAGCGTTCGGGAACCTGCAAGCCGATGCGCCAGCGGTAAAGCGGATGCGAGGTCAGCCGCGTGAGAAATCGACGCCAGTCGTGACCGGCGACGAGGAAGGCGATGCGAGTGCGTTCCGCCATGGCACGGCTCATAGGCGCCGCCGCGCTCCTGCGCACCGCTTGGTCGGGCACCCTGGCAAGAACATAACGAAAGCCTCCGTCGGCACCCAATCAGCGCCGGGCAAGCCGCGCGGCATAGAAGCCGTCACAACCGGACATGCGCCTATCCGAATCAGGCATGTGGCAGGGAAGGGTACGGAGGTCTTCCTTAATAGAAATTAACGATGTCTCGCCGCCGATCTCCGCGGGGTTGACCGGCACGCGAGCGAAATCGGGCCTTTCCGCCAGGAAACGTTCGATCTGGTCGATGCCTTCTTCCGGTTCCAGGGAGCAGGTGGCGTAAATCAACAGTCCGCGGGGGCGAACGAGTTTCGCCGCGTGCCGCAACAGACGATCCTGCACTGCAGCAAGTGCGGCGATGTCCTCCGGCCGCTTGACCCAGGGAATATCAGGATGGCGGCGAATGGTGCCGGTGGCCGAACACGGGGCGTCGAGCAGCACGGCGTCGAACGGTCCGGCGTCCCATTCGCCGGCGTCGGCGACCACGGCTTCGGCGGAAAGACTTAGGCGCTTCAGGTTTTCTTTGAGGCGCTGCAAGCGCGGCGGTGAACGGTCGACCGCGACCACGTTAGCGCCTGCCGCCGCGAGTTGCGCGGTCTTGCCGCCGGGCGCGGCGCAGAGATCGGCTACCTTCATACCCTTCACGTCGCCGAGGAGACGGACGGGCAGCGACGCGGCCGCGTCTTGCACCCACCAGACGCCTTCATCGTAACCCGGGAGCGCGGTGACCGGACCTTCGGCGAGCAAACGTACGCTGCCGTTCGCAAGCACGCGGCCGCCGAGGCGCGCGGCCCATTGCTCGGCGTTGTCCTTTACCGAAAGATCGAGCGCGGGCTCGACCTGATGCGCGGCGGCGATGGCGCGCGCCGCTTCAGCACCGTAGGTTTTCTCCCAGCGCTGCAGGAGCCAGTCCGGCGTGTCGACCGTGGGAGCGATGGTCGCAAGCTTGTCGCGCCCGCCTGCTGCGAAGCGCCGCAATACCGCGTTGATCAATCCACTATAGCGCCGCGCCACGCGGGTCTCGGCGACGAGCTGCACCGAGAGATCGACGGCGGCGTGAGCGGGGACGGAGAGGAAAAGAAGTTGGGTCGCGCCTACCAGGAGCGCCGCTTCTACCAGGGGTACGATTCGGCGGCAACCCCTGCTCGAGATATTGCGCGAGCAAGGCGCGGAGGCTGCCGAGACGCCTGAGGCTCGTCGCCACCAGCATGCGCGCGAGCGCCCGGTCGCGCTGATCCAACGCCCCGCCCAAAGCCAGCGCTTCGTCGAGCGGCCGGCGGTGATGCAGCACCGCCATCAACACGTCGGCGGCGACGCGGCGGGCGGCAAGGCCGGGGTGCTCAGAACGCGCAGGAGCCTCACTCATGCACGCAAAGTCGGACGAATCCGCGAGCGGCGCAATCGGACTCTTGCGTAGCGATGAGGGTTAACTGCTCAGCCCCACGGACCACGCCGCGCCGAGCCCCACGGCCGACCGACGCGCGTCGCGGGCGCGACAGGGGCCTCGCTCTGCTCGCCCATCGAGCGGGCGATTTCCTCGAGCGCGGCGATCCGGTTTTCCGGTGCCGGATGCGTGGAGAACAGATTGTCCATGCGCTCGCCTGAGAGCGGATTGACGATGAACATGTGCGCGGTGGCGGGCACAGCCTCGGCTGTCGGATTGGGGATTTCCTCGGCGGCGCGGGCGAGCTTGCGCAGCGCCGTCGGCGAGCGCGCGCGGGCGACCGCTGATTAAGGCGCCGCCGCGGTCGGCCTCATACTCGCGCGAGCGACTGATCGCCATCTGCACCAGCATGGCGGCGATCGGCGCCAGGATGACCGCGAAGATGGTGCCGATGAAAGCCCATGGAATTGTTTCCGCGCTGGCCGCCGCCGAAGAACAGACCGAAGTTCGCGAGCATCGAGATGGCGCCGGCGATCGTGGCGGTGATGGTCATGGTGAGCGTGTCGCGGTTCTTCACGTGCGCGAGCTCGTGGGCAAGCACGCCGCGCAGCTCCTCGGGGGACAGCGTCTGTAGCAGGCCGGTGGTGACGGCGACCGCCGCATGTTGCGGGCTGCGGCCGGTGGCGAAAGCGTTCGGCTGCGCGTTTTCCATGATGTAGACGCGCGGCATGGGCAGGCCGGCGCGCTCGGCGAGTTCGCGGACCATGCGCACGAGCTCGGGCGCGGCACGCTCGTCTACCTCCTGCGCGCCGTGCATGGAGAGCACGAGCTTGTCGGAGCCCCAGAAGGCGAAGAAGTTCATGCCCGCGGCAAAGACGAGGGCAAGCAGCATGCCGGTTTCGCCGCCGATCAGGGCGCCGAGCGCCATGAACAGGGCGGTCAGCCCCGCCAGCAAGATCGCCGTTTTGAGGTAGTTCATGGACGTTCTCCCAACGCGCCCTCCGGCGCGAGATGTGGGAAGCGCCCACCGGCGCTGCAAGGAGCGATTGGCTAGGCCAGGGTAAAGGCCTCGTGCACCGCGCTCTGCACCGCCCCGCCCATGATAGGCCCGCCGCCCGCCACATAGATCGCGTCGCCGATCGCGGCCGCCCCGAGGCCGTGGCGCGGGGTGAGCATGGGCGCGTACTGCTCCCAGGCATCGCTCGCCGGGTCATAAGCCTCGTTTTGTCCAAACACCCGGTTCGATCCTTCCCCACCCATGCAGAAGATCTTGCCGCGACAGATCACCATGCCGTGGCCGGAGCGCGCAGTCGGCAGCGGCGCGCGCGTCTCCCATTTGTCGGTAGCGGGGTCGTAGGCATGATGGAAATTGGAGTTCGTGTAAAACGTGTCGACGCGCCCGCCGATCAGATGAATGCGGCCGCCGGTAGCGGCGATGCCGGTGTGGTCGCGCGCAGTATAAAACGGAGCGCGGGTTTCCCAACGGTCGTTGGCGGGCTCGTAAGCGAAATGCCAGTTGATCGAGGCGCGGGTAGCGAAGCTGTCGCCGATCGCGCCGCCGATGGCGTGCAGCCGGCCGTTCGATCCTACGCAGGCGATGGCGCCGCACGGCTTCGGCAGCGAGGCGATCTTCTGCCAGCGGTCGGCGGTGGAGTCATAAACGAAGCATTCGTCGTGCGGAGTGTGGTTCTGCCCAGTGAAGCCACCGATCGCGTAGATCTTGCCGTCAAGCACGGCGACGCCCACGTGATTGGCGCCACGCGGCAACGCCGCCGCGTTCACCCAGCGGTCGGCGGCCGGATCGTAGACGTGATGATAGTTGCGATCGACGCGCTGCTCTCCGTAGCCCCCGATCAGATGCATCTTGCCCGCGTGCTCGGTCGCCCACGCCATCTCGCTGCGTGGCAGGGGCAATGCCGCGCGCTCGAGCCAGCGGCCCGGATTGGCGGCCTTGGGAGCGGGACTGTCGAACACTCGCTGCTGTTCGGCGATCGGCGGCAGGCCGATGCGACCGGGCTCACGCAGGCCCTCATAGAGGCCGTGCTGATGGCCGGTTTGGGCAAGGCCGGGCGTCGCAAGCGCGGCAAGCCCGCTCGTGATAAAAAGGCGGCGATCGATGCCACTCATCAAGTTCCTCCGGCAGGGTCTAGAAGCGATGTTAATGCTTCAGGGTTCCGCAAGCACCCGTGAAACCTTTGCCGGCTCGGCACATTGATAAGCGCCTATGACCGACCCGAAGACCCGCAAGCCTTCTCCCGCCGCCGAGCGGGCGCTCGCCGAGGCCGCCCACCGCCGGGCCGAGGCCGATCGCAAGGTCGCCGAGCGGCCGAAGGAGAAGCAGGGCCGTGACGGTCTCGAGCCTACGCGCTACGGCGACTGGGAGAAGAAGGGCATCGCCAGCGACTTCTGATGCGGCGCGCTTTCGCGGCGGCAATCGGCATCGTGCTCGTGGCGGGCTTGGCAGCCGCGGTCCTTAACGCGGAGCGAATCCTCGACCGCGTCGCGCCCTTCGACTTTAACCGGCCGCCGGGACTTGTCAGCACACTTCACCTGCACCTTTTTCGCTGGAAGCCGGAGCGCTGTCTCGCCGCGCTCACGCGAGGCGACATCGATTACCGGGCCGTGCCGGCGAAGGAGATGGAGAACGGCTGCGGCTACGGCGGCGCCGTCAGCCTGCAGCAGTCCGGGCTGCGCTACGGCAGCCGAATCCTACTGCAGTGTCCGGCCATGGCGGCGCTCATCTTATGGGAGCGCCAGGTACTCGGCCCAGCGGCGGAGCGCTACGGCAAGAAGCTCACCGCCGTTCGCCATCTCGGCACCTACGCTTGCCGCAATCGCAACAATCGCCGCGAAGGGCGGCGCAGCGAGCACGCCACCGCGAACGCCATCGACGTCGCCGGCTTCACGTTCGCCGACGGCTCGTCGGTCAGCGTCGCCAAGGATTGGAACGACGACGGCGCCAAGGGCCGCTTCTTGCACGAGGTGCGCGATGGCGCGTGTCGTGCGTTCAACGTGGTGCTGTCGCCGGACTACAACGCCGCCCACCGCAACCATTTCCATTTCGACATGGGGCGATGGGTAATCTGTCGCTGATCGCACGCTGCGCTTAGGCGGACTTTCGGTTCTGCCGGTTGTTCACCAGGTCATCGACCACGGCGGGCTCGGCCAGCGTCGAGGTGTCGCCCAGGTTGCCGTACTCGTCCTCGGCGATCTTGCGCAGGATGCGGCGCATGATCTTGCCCGAGCGCGTCTTGGGCAGTCCCGGCGCGAACTGGATCAGATCGGGCGAGGCGATGGGCCCGATCTCCTTGCGCACCCAGGCGACCAGCTCCTTGCGCAGGTCCTCGCTCGGCTGCTCGCCGGTCATGAGCGTGACGTAGGCGTAGATGCCCTGGCCCTTGATGTTGTGCGGATAGCCGACGACGGCGGCCTCCGACGACCTTGGTGTGCGCGACCAGGGCGGACTCTCGACCTCGGCGGTGCCGAGACGGTGGCCGGCGACGTTGATCACGTCGTCGACGCGGCCGGTGATCCAGTAGTAGCCGTCGGCGTCGCGGCGGCAGCCGTCGCCGGTGAAGTACTTGCCGGGATAGGTCTTGAAGTAGGTGTCGACGAAGCGCTGGTGATCGCCGTAGACCGTGCGCATCTGCCCGGGCCAGGAATTGGCGATGCACAGATTGCCGGCGGCGGCGCCCTCCAGCACCTTGCCTTCGGCGTCGACGATCTCGGGGATCGACGCCGAAGAACGGCTGGGTCGCGGAGCCGGGCTTGAGCTTGGTGGCGCCGGGCAGCGGCGTGATCAGGATGCCGCCGGTCTCGGTCTGCCACCAGGTGTCGACGATCGGGCAGCGGCCATCGCCGACCACGCGGTAGTACCACTCCCACGCTTCCGGATTGATCGGCTCGCCGACGGTGCCCAGCAGCCTCAGCGACTTGCGGCTCGTCTTCTTCACCGGCGCGTCGCCCGCCTGCATCAGCGCGCGGATCGCCGTCGGCGCGGTGTAGAAGATGTTGACCTTGTGCTTGTCGATCACCTCCCAGAAGCGGGAGTTGGTCGGGTAGTTGGGCACGCCCTCGAACATCAGCGTCGTGGCGCCGTTGGCGAGCGGGCCGTAGACGATATAGGAGTGGCCGGTCACCCAGCCCACGTCGGCCGTGCACCAATAGATATCGCCGTCGTGATAGTCGAACACGTACTGATGCGTGATCGAGGTGAAGACGTGATAGCCGCCGGTGGTGTGCAGCACGCCCTTGGGCTTTCCGGTCGAGCCTGAGGTGTAGAGAATGAACAGCGGATCCTCCGCGTTCATCTCCTCGCACGGGCAATCCGTCCGAGACGCTCTTGGCGGCTTCGTCGTAATAGACGTCGCGGCCCTTCTTCATGTCGACGTCGCCGCCGGTGCGCCGCACGACGATCACGCTCTTGACCCCGCCCGCCTTGTCGCAGGCGACGTCGGTGTTGGCCTTGAGCGGAATCTTGCGGCCGCCGCGGATGCCTTCGTCGGCCGTGACGATGAGCGTGGACTGGCAGTCCGCGATGCGGCCGGCGAGCGAGTCGGGCGAGAAGCCGCCGAACACCACCGAATGGACGGCGCCGATACGCGCGCAGGCGAGCATGGCGTAGGCCGCCTCGGGAATCATCGGCAGGTAGATGGTGACGCGGTCGCCCTTCTTGACGCCCTGGGCCTTCAGCACATTGGCGAAGCGGCACACCTCGGCGTGCAGCTCCCGGTAGGTGATCTTCTTGTCGTCCTTGGGATCGTCGCCTTCCCAGATGATGGCGATCTGATCGCCGCGCTTCTCCAGGTGGCGGTCGATGCAGTTGTAGGCGCAGTTGGTGGTGCCGTCCTCGAACCACTTGATCGAGACGTTGTCCGGCGCGAACGAGGTGTTCTTCACCTTGGTGAAGGGCTTGAACCAGTGAATGCGCTTGGCGTGCTCGGCCCAGAAGCCGTTCGGGTCCTTCACCGAGCGCGCGTACATCTCCTTGTACTTGGCCTCGTCGATGTAGGCGCGCTTCTTCCATTCCGGCGGAACGTCGTAGACCTTCTCGGACATCGAAATCCTCCCAACGCATTCGCCGGCTTGCTGCCGAGCTTATCGCTCGCAATAGATTATGCGCGATGGCCTTGATCCGACAAGGAGATATGACTGCGACTTTGGTGCGGTCCGGTTCTAGCTGCCGAAGGCCCCGATCACCGCGCCGATGATGAGAAGCGCGCCCAGCCAGTGGACGGCGTCGATCACCGTGAGGAGCGGCCGGCGCATGCTGAAAGCGTTGTTCACGACCATGGTGGTCAGCACAAACCCGAACCAGACGAAGCCCGCCGAGATCAGCCCGCCGCGCACGGTCATCGCGCCGATGTGCATCATGATGCCGGCGAGCGTCCATCCCATGATCGCTTCGGCGACAAAGGAGATGACGAACGGCGCGTAGAACTTCGCTCCGCGCGGGCCCGCCTGCATTGCCTGGAATTCTTCCGGCGACTTGCCCTGCGCCGCGAGCCACGGCCGCGACAGGATCATGTAATAGAACGCACCGAACGCCCAGGCGGCGAGCGCGCCGATCAGGATCGCCCAGTAGTTCACCCCAGCGAACGTCATCCTTCTTTCCTCCCTCGTTCAGGCGCCCTCGGTGTCGCCGAGCGCACAGACGATCTTCCATTCCGCGTCGGTCACCGGCTGCACCGAAAGCCGGGAATGGTGAATGAGCGCCATGTTCTTTAGATGCGGTTCCGTCGCGGCAGGCGGCGAGCGTCACGAGTTTTTTCAGCGCGCTCCTCGCCCTCACGTCGACGAGGCCAAACACGCCGGTGTCGTCCGACGGATCCGGACGATATTCGCCGATCACCTCCACGATGCCGACGATCTGCTTCTCCTCGCCCGTATGATAGAAAAACGCGCGCTCGCCCTTCTTCATCGCCTTGAGGTTCTTCTTGGCGACATGATTGCGAACGCCCTCCCAGGCGGTGCCTTTGGCGCCTGCCTTCACCTGGTCGTCCCAGGACCAGGTCGACGGCTCGGTCTTGATCAGCCAGTAGGCCATGCGCGAAGCATGTGCCGCGGCAGCTCGAAAATCAAACCTCGGCCTTGAGCGGGCGCGCCAGGAGCTGAGCGATCGCGTCGTCGACGCCGAGGCGCCCGGCGAGCACCGCGTCGATCGCTTCGCAGATGGGCATCTCCACCGCCTTCTGGCGCGCGGTTTCCACCAGAATCGCGGCGGTAAAGGCGCCTTCCGCAAGCGGGCCTTCTCCAGCTTTACGCTTCTCGTTGCGCCCCAGCGCCAAGCCAAAGGAAAAGTTGCGCGACTGCGGCGACGAGCAGGTGAGCACGAGATCGCCAAGGCCGGAGAGGCCGGTGAGCGTCTCGGGCTTGGCGCCGAGCGCTCGACCGAAGCGCACGAGCTCGGCAAATCCGCGGGTGACGAGGGCGGCTTGAGCGCTGGCGCCGAGACCGCGGCCGGCGACGATGCCGGCGGCGATCGCGAGCACGTTCTTCGCCGCACCGCCGATCTCGACGCCGCGCACGTCGGTCGGTGTGATAGACGCGGAAGTTCTGCGCGCTCAATGCTTCGGCGAGTGCGGCGGCGAGCGCTTCGTCAGCGGTGGCAAGGGTCACCGCCGTGGGCAAACCTTTCGCCACGTCAGCGGCGAAGCTTGGACCTGAGAGAACCGCGGGCGTGACGGCAGGAATGCACTCGGCGACAATTTCCGTCACGAACTTGCCGCTGCCGCGCTCGATGCCCTTGGCGCAGGCGATAACCGGCAGCCCTGTCGCCGTGTACGGCGCGAGCGCGCCGGCCGCCGCGCGCAGCCCCTGGGTCGGCACCACGAGGAGCAGCGCATCGACGGCGGCCGCCTCTGCGAGCGAGCGGGCGACGGCGATGTCGCGGTGCACCTCGATGCCGGGTAGGCGCGGGTTGCTGCGCGTCTTCTCTATCGACGCCGCCACCGTCGGGTCGCTGTCGTAGATCGCCACGCGGTGGCCGGCGCGCGCCGCGACATTGGCGAGTGCCGTGCCCCAGGCACCGGCGCCGACCACTCCGATACGTTCGAAAGAATTCATGCCGCCTCGGTCACCAGCGGCCAGCGCGCCCGGGCGCGGGCGTCGAGGCCGTCGACCATGCCGCGGGCAAGGCGCTCGGCGCCGGCCCAGGCGATCATCGCGCCGTTGTCGGTGCAGAGCTCGGCCGGCGGCACGATCAGCCGTGAGCCCGAAAGCGTGGCTGCCGCGTCGAGAGCGTCGCGCAGCCGCTGGTTGGCGGCGACGCCGCCGGCGGCGACGATCGCGGTCGGACGCGAGGCGGTCTCCTGCAGCATGTCGAGGGCGGTTTCCAGCCGGTCGAGCACCACGTCGACGATCGCCGCCTGGAAGCTGGCGCAAAGATCGGCTACGTCCTGGTCGGAGAGGGGCGAGATGCGCTCGGCTTCGATGCGCACCGCGGTCTTCAAGCCGGAGAGCGAAAAGTCGGGCTCGGGCCTGCCAATCATCGGCCGCGGCAACGCGAAGCGCGTGGGATCGCCATGCCGCGCCGCCGCTTCCACCTCGGGACCGCCGGGATACGGAAGCCCTAGCATCTTCGCCGTCTTGTCAAAGGCCTCGCCGATCGCGTCGTCAACGGTACCGCCGATCTTCTGATAGACGCCCACGTCTTCCACCGAGACGAGCTGGGTGTGGCCGCCGGACATCAGGAGCAGGAGATAGGGAAAGGCGAGCCGGTCGGTTAGCCGCGCGGTGAGCGCGTGCGCTTCCAGATGGTTGACGGCGATGAGCGGCTTTCGCTCCACCAGCGCGATGGCTTTGGCGGTGGTGAGACCGACGATGACGCCGCCGATAAGTCCGGGGCCGGCCGCCGCCGCGACGCCGTCCAAATCGGAATAGCGCAGATCAGCTTCCTCCATGGCGGCGCGGATCACCTGATCGATCACCTCGACGTGCGCGCGCGCTGCGATCTCCGGCACCACGCCGCCATAGGGCTTGTGCTGCTCGAGCTGCGAGCGGACCACGTTCGAGCGAATCTCGCCGGTGCCGTCGTCGGCGCGATGCACGACCGCCGCGGCGGTCTCGTCGCAGGTAGTTTCGATGCCGAGGATGAGCATGGCTGGCGGTGGCCTGGAATAGGCGGATTTAGGCTCTCGGGCCACTACCATCGCAGTACCCGCGGGCGCAATGCATGGCGCTAGCACGGGCCGTTGCAGGTCCCTCGCGGCCCCCTATAAGGGCCTAGCGCACGAGGAGCGGCATGGCGAAGGACGACCGCAGCAAGGACGATGGACCGCCGCCGAAGCGCCGGCGCGGCAAGCCGCCGGTGATCGAGCTCGCCGCCACCGAGATCGAGCCACCGCAGCCGGCGCGCGCGCCCGAACCAGAACTGGCCCCGTCGCCCGGTCCGAAACGTTCGCAGCCGGGTATGGCTTGGTTCGGCGTGTTCGACCGGACAACCGTGCGTTTTGCTGCCTCGATCGCCGTTGCGGCATTGGCCGGCGCGCTGATCGCGGTGTCGGTCGTGTACCTCTTCGAGAGCGGTGCCGATACGCGCCTGGCCAGGCTCGCGAGCGAGGTCGCCCAGCTCAACGCGCGGGTCGTCGCGCTCGCCAACCGGCCGGCGGACGGGACGGCGGCAGCGCTCGATCGCGTGAGCGCATCGCTTGCCGATGTCGAGCGGCGGCTCGGCGCGGTCGAGCGCCGGGCACCGCCGCTGGTGCCGGACATCGCTCCGCTCGCCGCGCGCATGGGCGCGACCGAGACTGAGCTTCAGACCCTGCGCCAGGAGACGGCTGCGCGGCTGCGCAGCATCGAGGAGCGGATCGCCAATCTAGCCGCGGCGACCCGGGCCACCGTCTCGCCCACGCTTGCCGCCGAGATCGTGGCGCTCAACATGCTGCGCGAGGCGCTCGCCGCCGGCGCGTCCTTCACGGCGGAGCTTGCTGCCGCGCGAACACTGCTCGGCGATCGTGCGGCGGCGCTTGTCGCGCTGGCACCGGCCGCCGCCAACGGACTGCCGACCACAGCGGCGCTCGCCCGCCGGTTTTCCGAGCTCGCGCCGCAGCTGACGCGCGCGTCGGCGCCAGCGGGCGGATTTTTCGATCGCCTTGCGCAGAGCGCAAGCAATCTCGTGGACGTGCGGCGCGCGGGGGAGGAGCCCGCCGGCGACGACGTGGCGTCGGTGGTGGCGCGCGTGCAGGCGCGGCTTGAGCGCGGCGATCTCGTCGGCGCGATCGACGCGGCGGAGAAGTCGCCGGCTTTCGCCGAGGGTGCCGCCGGCGAATGGCTCAAGGCGGCAAAGCTGCGCCTAGCCGCGGACGCCGCGCTGAAGACCCTGATCGACACCTCGCTCGCCTCGCTCGCCGCGGAGGCGAAGCGGCCGTGATCCGCATCATTCTGTTTCTCGCTTTCATCGCGCTCATTGCTTTCGGAGCGGCGTGGGTGGCGGACCGGCCGGGCGCGGTGGTGATCACTTGGCAGGGCTGGCAGATCTCCACGTCGCTCGCCGTCGCCGGCATCGCCCTCGCCGCAACCATCGTGGGCGCGATCTTCCTGTGGTCGGTGCTGCGCTTCGTTCTGCACATTCCCGATCTCGTCGCGGTGTTCCGGCGCGAGCGCCGCGCCCGGCGCGGCTGGCGCGCCCTGTCACAGGGCATGATCGCTGTCGGCGCCGGCAACCTCGCGCTGGCACAGCGCGCGGCGAGTGAGGCGCGCGCTCTGATCGGCGCGGAGCCATTGACACTTCTCCTCGCGGCGCAGGCGGCCCAACTCGGCGGTGACGGCGCCCGCGCCGAGCAGGAATTCCGCGCCATGCTGGCGCGGCCGGAGACGAAAGTGCTCGGGTTGCGCGGGCTCTATGTGGAGGCGCGCCGGCGTGCCGATGCGCCGGCGGCGCGAGCCTTCGCCGAGGAGGCGGCGGAGACGGATCCGGCGTTGCCGTGGGCGGCCGACGCCAAGCTCGAGTTCCAGTGCCTCGCGCGAGATTGGCAGGGGGCGCTCGCGACGCTGGAGCGGCAGTTCAAGGCGGGAAACATCGACAAGGCCACGTACCGCCGTCGCCGCGCCGTCTTGTTGACCGCGCTCGCGCAGGCGATTGAGGAGACGCGGCCGGACGAAGCGCGCGACGCCGCGCGCGAGGCGGCGAAGCTCGCGCCGACGCTGGTGCCCGCGGCGGCACTCGCCGGCCGGCTGCGGGGTGCTGCCGGCGAGCTGCGCCGCGCCATGCGCGCGGTGGAGAAGGCGTGGGCGGCGACGCCGCATCCCGATCTCGCGGAGGTGTACATCGATCTGCGTCCCGGCGACGCGGCGCGCGATCGCCTGAAGCGGGCGAAGGCGCTCGCCAAGAAAGTCCCCGGCCATCCTGAGGGCGCGTTCGCGGTGGCGCGCGCCGCGCTCGACGCCCACGATTTCGAGCAGGCGCGCAAGGCGCTCACATCGCTTATCCTCGATCCGACGCGGCGGGCGTGCCTGCTCATGGCCGAGCTCGAGGCAGGTGAGGGCGATCAGGGTAAGGCAAGGGAATGGGCGGCACGGGCGGCGCGCGCCAAGCGCGATCCGGCCTGGGTCGCCGACGGCTACATGTCGGAGCGGTGGCTGCCGGTCTCGCCGGTGACCGGCAAGCTCGATGCCTTCCAGTGGATGGTGCCGCCAACGGCGGCGGGCGGACCCTTGCTGGAGCATATGGGCGAACCGCCGGGCGCGCTGGTACCCCTGGAAAAGCCTGGTCGCGCGTCTGAGAGGAATCTTCGCGATACCGCAGCCAAAGCCGCGCCAATCATCGCCGAGACGCCGCTGCCCGACGATCCCGGCCCAGAGCTCGGCGAGCCCGCGCCGCGCCGGCGTTTTCGCCTATTCGAATGGCTTGCGGGCCCGGCTCCTTGAAGCTACGACCAAGCCCCGGTAACACGGCCTCAGGGGCCGCAATAGCTCAGCTGGTAGAGCACCGCATTCGTAATGCGGGGGTCGGGGGTTCGAAATCCCTCTTGCGGCACCAATTCTGGCAGGGTCGTTGCAAGCACTTTCGCTATCATCGTCGCCCGCACGGAGCCTGCCCTGATGATCCGCCCCACCTTCGCCGCCGCATTTCTCGTTCTATCCGCGACCGCCGCCCTGGCTCATACCGGCGCCGGCATGGCGTTCGGCTTCGCCGGCGGCTTCGGCCATCCGCTCGGCGGGCTCGATCACCTGCTCGCCATGTTCGCGGTGGGCCTTCTGGCGGCGCAGCTCGGCGGCCGGGCGCTTTGGCTCGTGCCCGGCGCCTTCGTGATCATGATGATCGTGGGCTCGCTCGCCGCCATCGCGGGCTTCACGCTGCCCGGCGTGGAACCCGTCATCGGTCTATCCATCGTGGCGATCGCGCTGCCGGTCGCTTTCGCGCTTGGTATGCCGGTGACGCTCGCCATGGCGCTCGTGGGCGTGTTTGCGATCTTCCATGGCCACGCACACGGCGCGGAGATTCCGCGAGACGCCGCGGTCGCGAGCTACGTCCTCGGTTTCGCCGTGGCGACCGCGCTCATTCATGGGGCAGGCGTCCTCTCCGGGCTCGGCTTCGCCGGGCTCGCCAAGCGCGAGCTATTGCTGCGCGCATCGGGCGCGTCGATCGCCGTTGCGGGCATCGTGCTCATTCTCCACATCTGATTACAAATTAATCAGTGTTAGCGGCGCCGCCTGTAAACTAGGCAGCGCCCGCCGCGCGTCCTGTAAAAATAAGGGTTTTTCGGCTGGCATGTGCGTTGCACCAAGGGGGCAGCGCGCGGCGCTGCGGTCGCGCGTGCGCGTCAAACCGTAGCTACAGGGGTTCCACATGCTGAAGACAATCTCGAAGACGGCACGGCCCGCCTGGCGAAGCGTGCTCGGCGCCGCCGCCGTAACGCTAGCGCTTTCGGCCGCTCCGACATTCGCGCAGGAAACCATCAAGGTCGGCATCCTGCATTCGCTCTCCGGCACCATGGCGATCAGCGAGACCACGCTGAAAGACGTGATGCTCATGCTCATCGATGAGCAGAACAAGAAAGGTGGGCTGCTCGGCAAGAAGCTTGAGGCGGTCGTCGTCGATCCGGCCTCGAACTGGCCGCTGTTCGCCGAGAAGGCGCGCGAGCTCATCACCAAGGACAAGGTCTCGGCCGTGTTCGGCTGCTGGACGTCGGTGTCGCGCAAGTCCGTGCTGCCGGTCTTCAAGGAGCTGAACTCGATCCTGTTCTATCCGGTGCAGTACGAAGGCGAGGAAAGCGAGCGCAACGTGTTCTACACCGGCGCCGCGCCGAACCAGCAGGCGATCCCCGCGGTCGACTACCTGGTGAAGGAAGAGAAGGTGCAGCGCTGGGTGCTCGCCGGCACCGACTACGTCTATCCGCGCACCACCAACAAGATCCTCGAGGCCTACCTCAAGTCGAAGGGCGTCGCGGACGGCGACATCATGATCAACTACACGCCGTTCGGTCATGCGGACTTCCAGACCATCGTCGCCGAGATCAAGAAGTTCGGCTCGGCCGGCAAGAAGACCGCGGTGGTGTCGACGATCAACGGCGACGCCAACGTGCCGTTCTACAAGGAGCTCGGCAACCAGGGTATCAAAGCGACCGACATTCCGGTGGTCGCGTTCTCGGTGGGCGAAGAAGAGCTCGCCGGCATCGACACCAAGCCCTTGCTCGGCCATCTCGCCGCCTGGAACTACTTCCAATCGATCGACGACGCCGGAGAACAACGAGTTCATCGCCAAGTGGAAGGCCTTCATCAAGAATCCCGAAGCGCGTCACCAACGATCCGATGGAAGCGCACGTAATCGGCTTTGCCATGTGGGTCGAGGCGGTGAAGCGCGCCGGCACCACGGACCCCGACAAGGTGATCGACGCGGTCGTCGGCGTGAAGGTGCCGAACCTGACCGGTGGCGTCTCGGAGATGCTGCCGAATCACCACATCTCCAAGCCCGTGCTCATCGGCGAAATCAAGGCCGACGGGCAGTTCGATGTGGTGTGGAAGACCTCGGACCTTGTCCCAGGCGAAGCCTGGTCGCCGTATATCCCGAGAGATCGAAGGACCTGATCGGCGACTGGACGGCCCTCAACTGCGGGAACTACAACAAGGTCACCAAGCGCTGCGGCGGCTCAGGCGGCCAAATTCGCCCAACTCGCAGGGCTTGATCCGAACCGGCTGGGCGGGAGGCTAGTGCTTCCCGCCCGGTCCCCGGGCTCCCGAACGCGGGTCGATAGGCATGCGTCGCCTCGCTATCCTTTCGTTTGCTTTCGCCGTCCTGCTTGCGGTCTCGCTGCCGGTTCGCGCCGATGCGTTCAACGATGCGCTCACGAAATTTGCCGCCGACGAGTACGCCGAGACAATCGCCGCCATCGAGGCCGTCACGGCGAGCGGCCATCCTCAGGCACTTCTTGTCGTCCGAGCGCTCGCCGATGGGCGGCTCCTGTTCAATGACGCAAAGGTCGTCGTCGTCCGCGACAGCGCCCGCACACTGCTAGATCCGCTGACCGGTCAAGCGCTTTCCGGCGCGGCCCCCGACGGCCTCAAGCCGGTGCGGCTCAACAATCGCGTTCGCCGCGCGCTCGAGGCCGCGCTCGGCTCGCTCACGTTGCTTTCCGCCGACCCGGCAAGGCGCCTCGACGCGGCGCAGGCGGTGTTCAAGTCGCGCGACGTGGCCGCGCTCCCCGCAGTGGAAGCGGCGCTCGCCAAGGAAACCGATCCGCGCATCAAGCGGGCGCTCGGCGAGGCGCGCGCCGCGATCCTGTTCCTCAAGCCCGATGCGCCGGAGGCGGAGCGCGTCGCGGCCGTCGAAGTCATTGCCGCGCGCGGCGATCAGGAATCCATGTCGCTCTTGCGCTCGCTGCCGGCGGACGCTCCGCTGGCGGTGCAGGCAAGCGGCGGAAGCGGCGATCGCCGCAGTCGAGCGCGGGCTCGTGTTCTGGGAGTTCGGGCAAAACGTATGGTACGGGCTCTCGCTCGGCTCGGTGTTGCTACTGGCCGCCATCGGTCTCGCCATCACCTTCGGCGTCATGGGCGTCATCAACATGGCGCATGGCGAGATGGTGATGCTCGGCGCCTTCGTTACCTTCCAGGTGCAGGAATGGATCCGCCAGTACAATCCGGCGCTGTTCGATTGGTCGCTCGTGATCGCGGTGCCGCTCGCCTTTCTCGTCGCCGGCGCCGTTGGCGTGCTGATCGAACGCGGCATCATCCGCTTCCTCTACGGCCGTCCGCTGGAGACCCTGCTCGCCACCTGGGGCCTGTCGCTGATCCTGCAGCAGGCGGTCCGCACTTGGTATCGGTGCCAACCAATCGCGAGGTGGGCTCGCCGTCCTGGATGGCGGGCTCCTTCGAGGTGGGTCAGCTTTCGATCACCTACGGCCGGCTCTGGATCGTCGTGTTTTCCCTCGGCGTGTTCGCGTCCCTCCTGTTCGTGCTGCGCTTCACGCGCTTCGGCCTCGAGATGCGCGCGGTGACGCAGAACCGGCCGATGGCCGCCTCGATGGGCATTCGCACCAACCGCGTCGACGCCCTGACCTTCGGCCTTGGCTCCGGCATCGCCGGCATGGCCGGTGTCGCGCTGTCGCAGATCGACAACGTGTCGCCGAATCTCGGGCCAGGGCTACATCATCGACAGCTTCCTCGTCGTCGTGTTCGGCGGCGTCGGCAATTTATTCGGCACCCTCGTCGGCGCGCTTACGCTTCGGCATCGCCAACAAGCTGCTTGAGCCGTACGCCGGTGCCGTGCTTGGCAAGATCGTCTTTCTCGTGCTCGTGATCCTGTTCATCCAGAAGCGTCCGCGCGGACTGTTCGCCCTCAAGGGCCGGGCGGTCGAGGCATGAGGCGGACGCTCATCCTCGGGTTGGACGCGCGTGGCGTCGATCTTCCTCGTCGTCGTGCTCGCCGCTCGCGGTGCTGGTGCCGATCTCGAACCTGCCGTTGCCGCCGTCGTCGCCGTTGCATCTGCCGTCCACTGGGTGCCGCTGATCGGCAAATATCTGTGCTACGCGCTGCTCGCGATCGCCGTCGATCTCATCTGGGGCTACTGCGGCATCCTCTCGCTCGGCCACGGCGCATTCTTCGCGCTTGGCGGCTACGCCATGGGCATGTACCTGATGCGCCAAATCGGAAATCGCGTGGCGTCTATGGCAACGCGCAACTGCCCGACTTCATGGTGTTTCTCAACTGGCAGGAGCTGCCGGTTCTTCTGGTACGGCTTCGACTACTTTGCCGTACGCGGTGCTGATGGTAATGCTGGTGCCGGGCGCTGCTCGCCTTCGTGTTCGGCTGGTTCGCCTTCCGCTCGCGCGTCACCGGCGTCTATCTCTCGATCATCACGCAGGCGCTCACCTTCGCGCTGATGCTCGGCTTCTTCCGCAACAACTTCGGCTTCGGCGGCAACAACGGCCTCACCGACTTCAAGGACATCCTCGGCTTCAACGTGCAGGCGCCGGCGACGCGCGCGGCGCTATTCTCGGCCTCGGCGGTGGCGCTGGCGCTCGGCTATCTCGTCTGTCGCTGTCTGGTGACGTCGAAGTTCGGCAAGGTGCTTGTCGCGATGCGCGACGCAGGAGCCGCGCACGCGCTTCCTTGGCTATCGCGTCGAGAACTACAAGCTCGTCGCTTTCGTCGTGTCCGCCTGCCTCGCCGGCATCGCCGGCGCGCTCTACGTGCCGCAGGTCGGCATCATCAATCCGAGCGAGTTCTCGCCGGCGAACTCGATCGAGATCATCGATCTGGGTCGCGGTGGGCGGGCGCGGCACGCTCGTGGGTGCGGCGCTCGGCGCGGTGCTCGTGAACTACGCGAAGACCGACTTCACCACCGGCATATTCGCGCCCTACTGGCTGTTCGCGCTCGGCGCGCCTGTTCATCCTGGTCACGCTCCTGTTCGCCCAAGGGCATCGTCGGCACGCTTAGCGACTGGTTCCGGCGCGAGCGGGCGCCGGAATAGCGGCGGTGCGTCCGCCACGCGTCGGCGAAACGCAGGCTGCGGAGTAGAGCATGGCGCAGTCTCCGCACTCGCTCCTCTATCTCGACGGCGTCACCGTCTGCTTCGACGGCTTCAGCGCGCTGAACGACCTCTCGCTGGTGGTGGAGCCGGGCGAGATGCGCGCGATCATCGGCCCGAACGGCGCCGGCAAGACCACCATGATGGACGTGATCACCGGAAAGACACGGCCGGACGAGGGCGACGTCTTGTTCGCAGGCGACGTCGATCTCACCAAGCTCGACGAGACCGAGATCGCGACGCTGGGTATCGGCCGCAAGTTCCAGAAGCCCACCGTGTTCGAGCACCATACCGTGCTCGACAATCTGCGCCTGGCGCTCGCCGGCGACCGCCGGGCGATGACCGGCGCCGTTCTGGCGTGAGAGGGAGCTGGAGCGGCGCGCGGATCGATGACATCCTCTCCACCGTGCGGCTCGGCGAGCATCGCCATCGGCTCGCCGGCGGCCTGTCGCACGGGCAGAAGCAATGGCTCGAGATCGGCATGCTGCTCGCCCAGGAGCCGAAGCTCCTCCTGGTCGACGAGCCCGCCGCCGGCATGACCGACGCGGAAACGCACCAGACCGCCGAGCTGCTTAAGGAGATCCAGCGCGACCGCACCGTCGTCGTGGTGGAGCACGACATGAGCTTCGTGCGCGCGCTCGGCGTGCGGGTAACCGTGCTGCACGAAGGCTCGGTGCTCGCCGAAGGCTCGCTCGACCAGGTGAGCGCCGACGAGCGCGTGATCGAGGTCTACCTGGGCCGCTAGATGCTGGAAGTGAACGACATCGACCTCTACTACGGCGCCGCCCAGGCGCTGCGCGGTATTTCGCTCACCGTGAAGCCGGGCAGCGTCACCTGCGTGCTCGGCAGGAACGGCGTCGGCAAGACGAGCCTGTTGCGGGCGATTGTCGGCCAACATCCTGTGGCGAAAGGAGAAATTCGTCTATACGGGCATGATCTGACCAGGCTTGCGCCCTTCGAACGGGCGCGTCTCGGCGTCGGCTACGTGCCCCAGGGGCGCGAAATCTTTCCCCTGCTCACAGTGGAGGAGAACCTGGAGACCGGCTTCGCGCCGCTGAAACCCATCGATCGCTTCGTGCCCGACGACGTGTTCTCGCTGTTCCCGGTGCTGAAGGACATGCTGCGCCGGCGCGGCGGCGATCTGTCCGGCGGGCAGCAGCAGCAGCTCGCCATCGCCCGTGCCCTGGTCACCCGGCCGCGTCTTCTGGTGCTGGACGAGCCGACCGAGGGCATCCAACCCTCGATCATCAAGGACATCGGATACGCCATTCGCTACTTGCGCGACCGCGGCGATATCGCGATCCTGCTGGTGGAGCAGTACTTCGACTTCGCCCAGGAGCTGGCCGACGAGTTCGCCGTGATGGAACGAGGCACGTTCATCCTCACCGGCGATCGCGCCACCATGCAAACGACCGATGTTCGTCAACGTCTCTCCCTCTGAGGCCGCGCGGCGGGCGAAGCTGCCGTCGCTCGCCACCGAAGGATCGCTGCGCCTCGTCGCCCGCGCGGTAGGCGGGCGCACGCGCGCGATCCAGGTGGCGGAAGCGGGGCCGCTGCGCGTGCGCTTTCCGCGATTGGGCGCGCGGCAAGCGGCTCGAGGCGATCATGCTCAACACCGCGCGGCGGCATCGTCGGCGGCGACAAGCTTGCGATCTCGATCGAAGCTGCGGACGGCGTCGCGATCGTGGTCACGAGCCAGGCGGCGGAGAAAATCTATCGCGCCGCCGGCGGCCCCTCGCGCATTACGCTGACGCTGAAGGCTGCCCCGCGCGCCTGCATCGACTGGCTGCCGCAGGAGACGATCTTGTTCGACCGGGCGCGCGTGGCGCGGCGCATTGACGTGGACATGGCGGCGGATGCTCGCGTCACGATCTGCGAGGCGATCGTGTTCGGCCGCGCCGCCATGGGCGAGCGCATGCAGACGGGCTCGGTGTGTGACCACTGGCGCATCCGTCGCGGCGGCAAGCTCGTGCTCGCCGATGCGCTGCGGCTGGAAGGCCCCATTGAGGAAATCCTGGCACGCTCGGCCGTGGCCGAAGGCGCGAGTGCCGTCGCGACCGTCGTCCGCGTCGCCCCCGACGCGGAAGCCAGGCTCGAGGCCTTGCGCGCGGCGTTCGATGCGGATGTCGAAGCGGGCGCGAGCGCCTTCGACGGAATTCTGGTCGCGCGCTTCATCGCTCGCGACGGCTTCGTGCTTCGCCGTGCGATCGTCGCCGCGCTCGGCGCGATCGGCAGCCCGCCGCCGCGCGCCTACCCGCTCTAGAGCCGGAGAGAACCATGAACCTCACCCCCCGGGAGAAGGACAAGCTGCTCATCGCCATGGCCGCGATGGTGGCGCGGCGGCGGCTCGAGCGCGGCGTCAAGCTCAACCATCCGGAAGCCATCGCGCTGATCTGCGACGCGGTGGTGGAAGGCGCGCGCGACGGCAAGTCGGTCGCGGAACTGATGGAGTACGGCGCGACCGTGCTCAAGCCCGAACAGGTGATGGACGGCGTCGCCGACATGATCCACGACGTACAGGTCGAGGCGACGTTTCCCGACGGCACCAAGCTCGTCACGGTGCATGAGCCGATCCGCGGCGTCGACGCGCGCTGTGCCCGGCGAAGTTATTGCGGCGGAAGGAGAAATCGAGCTGAACGTGGGCCGGAAGACTGTCACCCTGAAGGTGGCGAATACCGGTGACCGGCCGATCCAGGTGGGCAGCCACTATCATTTTTTCGAGACCAATCCCGCGCTCGAGTTCGATCGCGAAAAGGCGCGCGGCATGCGGCTCGCCATTCCGTCGGGCACAGCGGTGCGCTTCGAGCCGGGGCAGAGCCGCGAGGTGACGCTGGTGGCGCTCGCGGGAAAACGCGCGGTCTACGGCTTCCGGCAAGAGATCATGGGGAAGCTGTGACGCCATGAAAATGCAGCGCGCCGCCTATGCCGACATGTTCGGCCCCACCGCGGGCGACAAGGTGCGGCTCGCCGACACCGAGCTCTTCATCGAGATGGAGAAGGACTTTACCACCTACGGCGAGGAGGTGAAGTTCGGCGGCGGCAAGATGATCCGCGACGGCATGGGCCAGAGCCAGGTGACGCGCGCAAAGGGCGCCGTCGATACCGTCATCACCAATGCGGTGATCCTCGACCATTGGGGGATCGTGAAGGCCGACGTCGGCATCAAGGACGGCCGCATCGCCGCCATCGGCAAGGCGGGCAATCCCGACATCCAGCCGAACGTGACCATCATCATCGGCCCGGGCACCGAGGCGATCGCGGGCGAAGGCAAGATCGTCACCGCCGGCGGCTTCGACACCCACATTCATTTCATCTCGCCGCAACAGATCGACGAGGCGCTGCATTCGGGCGTCACCTCGATGCTCGGCGGCGGCACCGGTCCGGCCACCGGCACCAACGCCACCACCTGCACGCCCGGCCCGTGGCATATCGGCCGCATGATCCAGGCGGCCGACGACTTCCCGGTCAACCTTGGCTTCGCCGGCAAAGGCAATGCGTCGCTGCCCGCCGGCCTGATCGAGCAGGTCAAGGGCGGCGCCTGCGCGCTCAAGCTGCACGAGGACTGGGGCACGACCCCGGCGGCGATCGACTGCTGTCTCTCGGTTGCCGACAAGCTCGACGTTCAGGTGATGATCCACACCGACACGCTCAACGAGTTCGGCTTCGTCGAGGACTCCATCGCCGCCTTCAAGGACCGCACCATCCATGCCTTCCACACCGAAGGCGCCGGCGGCGGCCACGCGCCGGACATCATCAAGGTGGCGGGGCTGCGCGAACGTGCTGCCGTCGTCGACCAATCCGACGCGGCCGTTCACGGTGAACACGCTCGACGAGCATCTCGACATGCTCATGGTCTGCCATCACCTGGATCCCGGCATCGCCGAGGATCTGGCGTTCGCCGAGAGCCGCATCCGGCGCGAGACCATCGCCGCCGAGGACATTCTGCACGACCTCGGCGCGCTTTCCATGATGTCGTCGGACAGCCAGGCCATGGGCCGCGTCGGCGAGGTGATCATCCGCACCTGGCAGACCGCGGACAAGATGAAGCGCCAGCGCGGCGCGCTCCCGGGCGAGCGCGGCAACGACAACCTGCGCGCCAAGCGCTACGTGGCGAAGTACACCATCAATCCGGCGATCACGCACGGCGTCTCCAAGCACATCGGCTCGGTGGAGAAGGGCAAGCTCGCCGACCTCGTGCTGTGGTCGCCGGCGTTCTTCGGCGTGAAGCCGGACCTCGTGATCAAGGGCGGCTCCATCGTGTCGGCGCAGATGGGCGACCCCAACGCCTCGATCCCGACGCCGCAGCCGGTGCACTATCGCCCGATGTTCGCCGCCTTCGGCCGCGCCCGCACGGCGTCCTCAGTGGTGTTCGTGTCGAAGGCGGCGCTGCGCGACGGGCTCAAGAAAAAGCTGGGTATTGTCAAGGACTTGGTGGCGGTGGAGAACACCCGCCACATCCGCAAGAAGGACCTGATCCACAACAATGCAACGCCGAAGATCGAGGTCGATCCCGAAACCTACGAAGTGCGCGCCGACGGCGAGCTGCTCGTGTGCGAGCCGGCAGAGTCGCTGCCGATGGCGCAGCGCTATTTCCTGTTCTGATTGGGCGCACCGATGATCCGGGCCACGAGCGTGCTGCCGTCAGGCCAATGGGACCGTGCCCAGGAGGCGGACAAGATCGAGCTGCCCCACGATGGCCGCCATCGCCGCCGCGTCGCCATGCGCGGCGCCGGCGACACCGTTTTTCTTCTCGACCTTTCGGAGGTCGCGCTGCTCCGCGACGGCGACGGCCTGAAGCTCGAGGACGGCCGCGTCGTGCGCGTGGTGGCGGCGGCGGAGCCCATCGTCGAGATCACGGGCGAGGCGCATCTCCTCGCGCGCCTCGCCTGGCATCTGGGCAACCGGCATGTGCCGGCGCAAATCCTGCCGGATCGCATCCGCATCGGGCGCGACCACGTGCTGGAGGAGATGGTGGAGAAACTCGGCGGCAAGGTTACGCGCATCGAAGCACCGTTCGATCCGGAATCCGGCGCCTATGCGCACGAGGAGCACGCGACGCGCGCGCATCACACACGATCATGATCACGGCCACGACCATGGCCATGGTCACGAGCATGGGTCCGGTCATGGCCACTAAGGAGCGCGGCACCGACGTGACGCCGCTTCTGGTTTGGCTCAGCCCGAGCTTTCCGGTGGGGAGCTTCGCCTACAGCCACGGTCTCGAGTGGGCGGTGGAAGCGGGCGACGTTCAGGACGCGCGTCATCGCTCGAGCTGGCTCGACGATCTCCTGCACCACGGCGGGCCGTGGTCCGACGCGGTGCTGCTGGCCGCACGCCCATCGGGCGGTGACCGCCAACGACGACGCAAAGCTCGCCGAAGTGGCGGCGCTCGCCGCCGCACTCGCGCCTTCGCGCGAGCGCAAGCTGGAGACGCTGGCGCAAGGTGCCGCGTTCCTCGCCGCCGTGCGCGCCGCCTGGCCGTCGCCGGCGCTCGATCGCGCCAAGCCCTTCGAGACCGAGATCGCGTTTCCGGTGGCGGTGGGCGTCGCTGCCGCGGGCCACCGGCTCGCGCTCGCCGCGACGCTGGAAGCCTATCTCGTCGCGCTCGTAACCAATCTCGTCTCGGCGGCGGTGCGGCTCATACCGCTCGGCCAGACCGACGGGACGAAAACGGTGGCGAAGCTCGTGCCGGTGACAAGGCAAGTGGCCGCGCGGGCGGGGGCGGCCTCCATTGACGACATCGGCGGCGCAGCACTGCGATCGGATATCGCCGCCATGCGCCACGAAACCCAGTACACGAGGCTCTTCCGCTCATGACCCGCAACGGACCGCTTCGCGTCGGCATCGGCGGCCCGGTGGGCTCGGGCAAGACCGCGCTCATGGAGGCGCTCTGCCGCAGCTTTCCGCGACCGTCATGATCTCTGCGCCATCACCAACGACATCTACACCAAGGAAGACGCGGAAATCCTGACGCGCGCCGGCGCGCTCGTGCCCGAGCGCATCCTCGGCGTGGAGACCGGCGGCTGCCCGCACACGGCGATCCGCGAGGACGCCTCGATCAACCTCGCCGCCATCGCCGAAATGCGCGGCAAGTTCCCCGGCCTCGACCTGATCCTCATCGAATCCGGCGGCGACAATCTGGCCGCCACGTTCTCGCCGGAGCTTGCCGACCTCACGATCTACGTCATCGACGTGTCGGCCGGCGACAAGATCCCGCGCAAGGGCGGGCCCGGCATCACGCGCTCCGATCTCCTGGTCATCAACAAGATCGACCTCGCGCCGCTCGTCGGCGCCTCGCTCGAGGTGATGGATCGCGACACCAAGCGCATGCGCGGGACGCGGCCGTTTCTTTTCACCAACCTGAAAAGCGGGCAGGGGGTTGCGGAAGTCGCCCGCTTCGTGGAGGAAGCCGGCGGGCTGGCGTGAGCGCGCCTGCACGGAGAGACGATGTTCCGCACCATTAGCGAGTTCGTAGCCGAGATAACCGGTGGCCAGCGCCATCCGGCGCGCTTCGAGGACGGCGACTACCGCCTCGCCGCCGCGGCGCTGCTTGTGCACGTGGCGACGCTCGATCAGGACTTCAACGAAGACGAGCGAACGAAGATCAAGGACGCGCTCGTCGACCGCTTCGAGCTCACGCGCGACGAGGCCGAAAAGCTGATGAGCGCCGCCGTCGACGCCGACCGCAAGGCGGTCGATCTCTACCACTTCACCAGCGTGCTCAACCATGTGCTCGACGACGAGGCCCGCAAGCGCATTATCGAGATGATGTTCGAGGTCGCCTTCGTCGATGGCAAGCTCAGCGAGTTCGAGGACAACGTCGTGTGGCGCGCCTCGGAACTGCTCCACGTAACGCCGCGCGAGCGCGTCGAGCTGCGCCGCCGCGTGCGCGACGAGAGCGGAAGCTGACCATGGCCGTGCCCGTTACGGTCATCACCGGCGCGTCGGGCGGCATCGGCGAGGAGCTGGCGCATCTGGCGGCGAAAGCAGGACGCAAGCTCGTTCTGGTGGCGCGCTCCGACAAGGGCCTGAAGAAGGTCGCCGACGCGATCGCGAAGGGCGGAAAGGCGCGACCGGTAACGATCGCCATGGATTTGGGCGAACCGGGTGCCGCCGATCGATTGGCGGCGCGGTTGAAGAAGCGCGGGCTCTCGGTAGCGGAGCTCGTCAACAACGCCGGCTACGGCCTCGTCGGTCGCACCGACAAGCTCGACCGCGCCGCGCAGCTCGGCGTCGTCGATCTCAACGTGCGGGCGCTCACCGATCTCACGCTGCGCTTCTTGCCGGAGATCGTGGCGGAACGCGGCGGCGTGCTCAACGTGGCGTCGACCGCTGCCTTCCAGCCCGGGCCGCAAATGAATGCCTACTATGCCAGCAAGGCATATGTGCTGTTCTTCACCGAGGCGCTGCACCATGAGCTGAAGGGCCGGGTGCGCGTCACCGCGCTTTGCCCGGGGCCGACACCCACCGGCTTCACCGCACGCGCCAATCCGGGCCGCGCCATGCGCCTGTCGCTGCTGCCGCAAACGAGCGCCGCCGTCGTCGCCGAAGCGGGCTGGCGCGGGTTCGAGCGCGGCAAGCGGGTTGTGATCCCCGGTCTCGTGAACAAGATCGGCGCGCACTCCGCGCGCTTCACGCCGCGGCCGATGCTTCTGAACATGGTAGCCATGCTGCAAGCGAATTGTCGCAAGGCGCCCTAAATCGGATACGGTTGACCGTTAGACGCAATCCCATGAACCAACCGATCCTCGTCATCCTGCATCAAGAGCACTCGACTCCCGGCCGCGTCGGGCAGTCGCTGTTGCGGCGCGGATTCTCGCTCGACATGCGCCGGCCGGCGCTGGGCGAGCCGTTGCCCGACACGCTGGAGCAGCACGCCGGCGTCGTCGTGTTCGGCGGGCCGATGAGCGCCAACGATTCCGACGACTACGTCCGCCGCGAGATCGAGTGGAGTTCGGTGCCGCTCACCGAGAAAAAACCATTCTTCGGCATTTGCCTCGGCGCGCAGATCCTTGCGCGGGCGCTCGGCGCGCCGGTGGAGTTTCATCCCAAGGGCCTCGTCGAGATCGGCTACTATCCGTTGCGCGCGACCGAAGAGGGCAAGGCTCTGCTCGATTGGCCGAGCCACGTTTATCAGTGGCATCGCGAGGGCTTCGGGCTCGCCGCCGGCGCGAAGCTGCTCGCCGCCAGCGACACCTTCGCTCACCAGGCGTTTCAATACGGCCCGGCGGCGTTCGGCGTGCAGTTCCACCCGGAGCTGACGCACCACATGATGTGCCGCTGGACCACGCGCGGCGCCGAGCGCCTCGTGCTGCCGGGGGCGCAGACGCGGGGCGAGCACTTCGACGGGCGCATGCTCTACGACACCGGCGTGCGCACTTGGCTCGAACGCTTCCTCGACATGTGGACCGGTCTCATGGGCCGTCCCGTTACGGAACAGACCGCTCCGTCGCAAGATGCGAAGGCCGTCGCAAATTGCGACGCGGCCGCGCGGTCAGCGGCGAGCCCGAACGCAATATCCTGAGTCATCCCGCTTCCGCGCGACGACATGTTGTGCCCGCCAGCCGCGCACGCGCTGGCCGGCGGCTTGCTCTTGGCTAAGCACGCCGGTTTGTAGGTTTTGCGTCGCCGGTGGAACACGGACGGGAGGCGGCCGATAAGACCCCATCGGCTGTCTCCCGTTTGCGTTTGGGGCGCGCGCATCGCGGCCGCGCTATTTCTGAACTTCGGGAAGGTCTGGCGCTGGTGGAGCCGAGGGGAGTTGAACCCCTGACCTCCGCATTGCGAACGCGGCGCTCTCCCAACTGAGCTACGGCCCCGGCCAGAGACCGGCCATGTAGGCCGCCGGTCGAAAGAGTGTCAAGCACGGCCACTTTCGCCAGGGCTCGGACGCGACGGGCTTCCCCCGCGCGCCGCGCGCGGCTATTCATTCCACCGCGCCGGCGATCCGGCGTTGCCGCGGGGACGCCATGAATCCTTTTCTCTGGCTCGTGCATGTCGTCATCACCCTCTACATCTGGATCCTGATTGCGGCCGCCGTTCTGTCCTGGCTCGTCGCCTTCAACGTGGTCAATCGCTATAACCCGACCGTGCGCATGATCGGCGACGTGCTGTTCCGGCTGACCGAGCCGCTGCTGCGCCCGATCCGCAGCGTGCTGCCGAGCCTCGGCGGCCTCGACATCTCGCCGGTGATCCTGATTCTGGCGCTCCTGTTCCTCGAGCGGATCATCTTCTGGATCTTCGCGTAGTGAGCGCACGCGTCATCGACGGTAAAGCGATCGCCGCCGGACTGCGCAAGAAGGTGGCGGCCGAAGCGGCGCGGCTGCGATCGCAGATCGGCCACGCGCCGGGCCTTGCCGCGGTGCTCGTCGGCGACGATCCGGCGAGCGCCATCTACGTGAAGAGCAAGGGCAAGGCGACGATGGAGGCCGGCATGGCCTCCTTCGAGCACAAGCTGCCGGCATCCGCTTCCGAAGCCGATCTGGTGAAGCTCGTCGAACGGCTCAACGCCGACCCGAACGTGGACGGCATTCTCATCCAGCTTCCGCTGCCGCCGCATATGGATTCCTGCCGCGTGCAGGCGGTGGTCGATCCGCTGAAGGACGTGGACGGTCTTCATCCGGTGAACGCGGGCAAACTCGCGAGCGGGCTGCCGGGGCTCAGGCCCTGTACGCCGGTCGGCTGCATGATGCTCGCGCACACGGTGCATCCGTCGCTCGCTGGCATCGCGGCCGTCGTGGTCGGCCGCTCCAATATCGTGGGCAAACCGCTGGCGCAGCTTCTGCTACAGGCGAGCGCCACAGTCACTATCGCTCACTCTAAGACCCAGGATCTCGCGGGGGTTTGCCGGCGCGCCGATCTTCTCTGCGTCGCCATCGGCAAAGCAGAACTTGTGCGCGGCGACTGGGTGAAGCCCGGCGCCACGGTTCTCGACGTGGGCATGAACCGTGTTCCGGCTACGGACGGCAAGTCGCGGCTCGTCGGCGACGTAGCCTATGAGGAGGTGGCGAAGGTGGCGGGCGCGATCACGCCGGTGCCGGGGGGCGTCGGGCCGATGACCATCGCCTGCCTGCTGGTCAATACGCTAACCGCCGCGTGCCTGCGCGCGGGATTGCCGGCGCCGAAATTCTAGCTCAGCTCATCCAGGCGAAGGCGACCTTGTCGAGCACCTTGTCGCCGAAGCGCTCGGTGGAGCGGGCGATGGTGCGGCCACCGAGCGCGCGATAGAAACTCACCGCCGGATCGTTGTCGGAAAGCGCCCACACCACGAGCGAGTGGTGGCCGCTCGAGACGAGATCGCGTTTGGCGGTGACGAACAGTTTGCGGCCGAAGCCGAGGCCTTGATACTCGGGCCGCAGATAGATTTCGTAGATCTCGCCGCCGTAGGGCAAGCTCTTGGCGCGGTTGCGGCCGTAGTTGGCGTAGCCGGCGACGGCGTCGCCGAATGTCAGCAGTGAAATGCGCGAGCCGCGCCGGATCGCCGCGTCCCACCACGTCGGTCCGCGCCGCGCCACCAGCTTCTCGAGCTCGGCGCCGGGGATCAGCCCGCGATAGGCGTTGCGCCACGCTTCGTCGTGGGCTTCGGCAAGGGAGCCCGCGTCGTCGGGGCGCGCCCGGCGGATGTCGATGAGGACCGTGCTCATGGCCCAATCGAAGCAAAGCCGCTTGGCGCCTTCAAGGTGCTCGTTAATGAAAGGTTAATTTGGACGCCAAGCGCGACTTTGAGGTCACACCTCTGCGACTTCCCGCCGCTTCTCGTCTCTCTTGCGGTCGTTGGGGTCGAGAAGCTTCTTGCGCAGGCGGATCGAGCGCGGCGTCACCTCGACGAGCTCGTCGTCCTCGATGTAGGCGAGCGCCTTCTCCAGCGTCATGCGGATCGGCGGAGTGAGGCGAACGGCCTCGTCCTTTGACGTGGTTCGAATGTTGGTGAGCTTCTTGCCCTTGAGCACGTTGACCTCGAGGTCGTTGCCGCGGGTGTGCTCGCCGACGATCATGCCGCGATAGACCTTCCAGCCCGGCTCGATCATCATCGGGCCGCGCGCTTCCAAATTCCACAGCGCGTAGGCGATCGCCTCGCCCTGGTCGGTGGAGATGAGCACGCCGTTGCGCCGGCCGGGAATCTCGCCCTTGAACGGCGCATAGGCATGAAAGAGGCGGTTCATCACCGCGGTGCCGCGGGTGTCGGTGAGCAACTCGCTCTGATAGCCGAGCAGGCCGCGCGTCGGCACGTGGAACACGAGGCGCAGGCGGCCGCCGCCGGAGGGACGCATCTCCATCATGTCGCCGCGACGCTCGGAGAGCTTCTGCACGATGATGCCGGAGTGCTCTTCGTCCACGTCGATCACCACTTCCTCGATC
This sequence comes from uncultured Alphaproteobacteria bacterium, assembly GCA_963792635.1. Taxonomy (GTDB): domain Bacteria; phylum Pseudomonadota; class Alphaproteobacteria; order Rhizobiales; family Xanthobacteraceae; genus DATNNN01. Next base: position 502,572 of record CAWBWX010000001.1, on the reverse strand, counting down.
GGCTCGAGGAGATCGCCGGTCTTGTCGTCGCGTGACATCACGACCTTGGGCCGCGACACGGAGACCTCGAAGCCTTCGCGGCGCATGGTTTCGATCAGGATGGCGAGCTGCAGTTCGCCGCGGCCGGCGACCTCGTAGGCGTCGCTTCTCGCCGGTCTCGCTGACGCGCAGCGCGATGTTGCCCTCAGCCTCGCGGAAGACGCGGTCGCGGATCATGCGGCTCGTTACCTTGTCGCCCTCGGTGCCGGCGAGCGGCGAGTCGTTGACGCGGAAGGTCATGGCGAGCGTCGGCGGGTCGATGGGCTGGGCCGCGATCGGCGTGTCCACCGAGGGTGCGGCGATGGTATCGGAGACGTTGGCAAGCTCGAGGCCGGCAATGGCGACGATGTCGCCGGCGGCGGCTTCCTCGACTGGCAGGCGTTCGAGGCCGCGGAAAGCGAGGAGCTTGGTGATGCGGCCTTCTTCGACGACCTTGCCCTCGCGCGACAGCGCCTTCACCGTCTGGTTCTGCTTGATGGTGCCGGCGCTGATGCGTCCGGTGAGGATGCGGCCGAGATAGGGGTTGGCTTCGAGAATCGTGGCGAGCATGCGTAGCTCGCCGTCCTCGACCACCGGCGGCGCCACGTGACGCACGATGAGGTCGAAGAGCGGCGCCATGCCCTGGTCCTTCGGCCCTTCGGGCGCGGCCGCCATCCAGCCTTCCTTGGCCGAGCCGTAGAGAATCGGAAAATCGAGCTGCTCTTCGCTGGCATCGAGGGCGGCGAACAGATCGAACACCTCGTTCACCACCTGATGCGGCCGTGCGTCGGAGCGGTCGACCTTGTTGATGACGACGATGGGCTTGAGGCCCTTCTTCAGCGCCTTGCCGACGACGAACTTGGTCTGCGGCAGCGGGCCCTCGGCGGCGTCGACCAGCACCAGCGCGCCATCCACCATGTTGAGGATGCGCTCCACCTCGCCGCCGAAGTCGGCGTGGCCCGGCGTGTCGACGATATTGATGCGGGTGTCCTTCCACAGGACCGAGGTAGCTTTGGCGAGGATGGTGATGCCGCGCTCGCGCTCGAGGTCGTTGGAATCCATCGCCCGCTCCTCCACGCGCTCGTTGGCGCGGTAGGTGCCCGACTGCTGCAGCAGGCGGTCCACGAGCGTGGTCTTGCCGTGATCGACGTGGGCAATGATGGCGACGTTGCGCAGAGGCATGGGGGGCGGTTCAATCGAGCGGCGGAGGCTGGGAAGCGGCGCAATCTAGCGATGAAAGCTCCGCTGGCAAGGCAATAATGCGCGTCACACCCCCGCAGGCTTGGCCCACGGCTTGTAGCCGCGGGCGCCGCGCGCGGCGCGCACCATCATCATCTCGCCGAGATTCTCCGGGGTCAGCAGGCCGACCAGGCGGCCGTCACGGTCGGTGACGCCGATCACGGGGGCGCGGGATTCGTCGAGCAACTTCACAGCCGATTCCAGCGTGGCGCGGGCGGGAATGGTCGGCACGTCGGGCTGCATCGCCTCCATGGCGGGCGCGGCGGGGCCGTGCTCCTTGAGCGCGCGGATCATGGCGTCGCGGGTGAGCACGCCGCGCAGGTGGCCGGCGCCGTCGACGATGGGAAATTCCCGTTGCGTGGTGCGCAACAAGGCCTCGACCGCGTCGCCGACCGTGGCCTGGGGCCCGAGCGTCTCGAACTTGGTGATCATGGCGTCGGCGACGAGCGCGCCGCGCGACACCTCGCGCAGCTGCGCGTGGCCCGCCTCGCCGGAGGCGGCGAGGAAGACGAAGATCGCGATCACCACCAGCATGGGATTGGTGAAGATGCCGATGAGGCCGATCGCCACCGCGAGGCCCTGGCCGATCGAGGCCGCGACCTCGGTGGCGCGCGCGAAGCCGAGCCGGATCGCGAGCAGCGCGCGCAGCACGCGGCCGCCGTCCATGGGGAAGGCGGGGATCATGTTGAACAGCACGAGGAAGATGTTGGCGCCGGCGAGCTTGGCGATCATGCCGATCTTGGGGTCGTCGATCTGGGCGAGATCCTGCGCGCTCACCGTGGCGCCGAGCAACAGGATGAGGATCGCCGCGATCACCACGTTGACGGCGGGGCCGGCGACGGCGACCACGAGTTCTTCCATGGGCTTCTCGGGAATGCGCTCGAGGCTGGCGATGCCGCCGAACGGCCACAGCGTGACGTCGGCGGTCTTGATGCCGTAGCGCCGGGCGGCGAAGACGTGGCCGAACTCGTGCAGCAGCACGCAAAGGAACAGGAGCGTGATGAAGATCACGCCCTGCCAGGCGGCGTCGGCGCCGCCCTGGCGGTAGTAGGCGGCCCAGATCCAGACCAGAAAGAGCAGGAACGTCGCGTGAATGCGGACCGCCGTGCCGGCGACCGTACCGATAGTGAGCGACCAAGGCATGATGGGAACCCTTGCGAGCGCGTCTTCGATAGATAGGCGCGCCCAAGGGTGCGCGCTACCCGCGGCGCACCGCCACGGAAGACTTTGGAAAATCAGTTCTTCTCGGTCTTGCGCTTGCGCTGGCCGAGCGTGCGCAGGCGGAGCGCGTTCAGCTTGATGAAGCCCGCGGCGTCGCGATGGTCGTAGGCGACCGCGCCCTCCTCGAAGGTGACGAGCTCAGGATCATAGAGCGAGTAGGGGCTGTCGCGGCCGGTGACGGTCACGTTGCCCTTGTAGAGCTTGAGCCGCACCGTGCCGGTGACGAACTCCTGGCTCTTGTCGATCAGCGCCTGCAGCATCTCGCGCTCGGGCGCGAACCAGAAGCCGTAGTAGATGAGCTCGGCGTAGCGCGGCATGAGCGCGTCCTTGAGATGCGCTGCCTCGCGGTCGAGCGTGATCGACTCGATGCCCCGGTGGGCGGCGAGCAGGATCGTCCCGCCCGGCGTCTCGTAGACGCCGCGGCTCTTCATGCCGACGAAGCGGTTCTCCACGAGGTCGAGGCGGCCGATGCCGTTCGCCTTGCCGAGCTCGTTGAGCTTAGTGAGCAGCGCGGCGGGAGAGAGCTTCTTGCCGTCGATGGAAACCGGATCGCCTTTCTCAAAAGCAATGCTGATCTCGGTCGCCTTGTCGGGCGCCTCCTCGGGCGAAATCGTGCGCTGGTAGACGTAGTCGGGCGCTTCCGTGTTCGGGTCCTCGAGCACCTTCCCCTCGGACGACGAGTGCAACAGGTTAGCGTCCACCGAGAACGGCGCCTCGCCGCGCTTGTCCTTGGCGATGGGAATCTGGTGCTTCTCGGCGAACTCGATGAGCTTGGTGCGCGAGGACAGGTCCCACTCACGCCACGGCGCGATCACCTTGATGTTGGGCTCGAGCGCGTAATAGGCGAGCTCGAAGCGCACCTGGTCGTTGCCCTTGCCGGTGGCGCCGTGAGCGACGGCGTCGGCGCCGACCTTGCGCGCGATCTCGATCTGCTTCTTGGCGATCAGGGGCCGGGCAATCGAGGTGCCGAGCAGGTATTGGCCCTCGTAGAGCGTGTTCGCCCGGAACATAGGAAACACGTAGTCGCGGACGAATTCCTCGCGCACGTCCTCGATGAAGATGTTGCCGGGCTTGATGCCCAAGAGCTTCGCCTTCTCCCGCGCCGGCTCGATCTCCGCCTCCTGGCCGAGGTCGGCGGTGAAGGTCACGACCTCCGCCTGATAGGTCGTCTGCAGCCATTTCAGGATCACGGAGGTGTCGAGCCCGCCGGAATAGGCGAGCACCACCTTCTTCACGTCCTTGGCCATGGCCGTTCCCTCAGGCTGGCGCGCCAGGCAAAGGCCCCGCGAAGCCGGCGTTCTTATAGGCGGGGCCGGTGCCGGCGCAAAGTCGACGGCTTTGGCTTCGCATGGCATGGTTTCCGCCATGGCGACCCTCGATTTCTGGTACGACTTCGCATCCACCTATTCGTATCTCACCGCCGCCCGCGCCGAGGCGCTGGCGAAGGCCGCGGGCGTGGAGCTGCGCTGGCGGCCATTTCTGCTGGGACCGATCTTCAAGGCGCAGGGATGGGAAACCTCGCCGTTCGTTCTCTATCCCGCGCGCGGGACGTACATGCGCCGCGATCTCGACCGTCATCTCGCCGAACTCGGCATGCCGGTGCTGAAGCCGCCGCAGCAGTTTCCGGCGAACAGCCTGCTCGCCGCGCGCACGGCGCTGGCCGTTGCGGAGACCGCGCGGCCCGCTTTCACGCGGGCGATCTACCATGCGCAGTTCGCCGAGGGCCGTGATATCGCCGACCGCGGCGTGGTTGCCGGCGCGCTCACCACGCTCGCCCACGACGCCGAAGCCACGCTCGCGCGCACGGCGGAGCCGGCGGTGAAAGACAAACTGCGCGGCGAGACGGAAGAGGCAATCAAGCTCGGCATCTTCGGGGCGCCGAGCTTCACCACGGCGGACGGCGAATTGTTCTGGGGCAACGACCGCTTCGAGCAGGCGCTCGCCTGGGCGCGCCGTTAGGGCGCGCGACTGACCGGATATTCTCGCCACTTGCCGGCATTCCTGCCGGCGATCACCCAATAGACGATGCCACCCCCGATGCCCGCCGCCATCATGAGCTCGGTGGGACGGCGGCTGATGACCTGATCGTTGAACTCGACCCACCACTGGGCGAAGTCTGCGCCGAGCGGCGAGTACACGAGCCCGATCGCCGCACCGGCGAGCGCATAGAACAGAATCGAGCGCAGCTTGAAGCTCTCGGCGATCAGCATGACGAGGAAGGCCGGCAGAAACGCGAACCCGGCGACGATGAAGCTCGTCACCCAGGTGGCGATCCACAAGCCCTGGCGCTCGTATCCCGAGAGTGGTGCCGCCGCCCAGTAGGGCGCGACGACGCCGATGCTCATGATCACCGCAGCGGCGAAGCTCGCCGCGACAAAGCCGATCAGCATCATGAACATGTGGCCGAGAAGGGCCATCACTCGATCATGGCCATGGCACGCAGCGCCAGGCGCTCGCGCGCCGAGAGCCTTTCGCTTTCCGACTTGAGCTGGCCGCAGGCGGCGAGGATATCGCGGCCGCGCGGCCGGCGTACCGGCGAAGCATAGCCGGCGCGGAAGACGATCTCGGAGAAGCGCTCGATGGTCTCCCAATCGGAGCACTCGTATTTGGTTCCCGGCCAGGGATTGAACGGGATCAAGTTGATCTTGGCGGGAATGCCCTTCAACAGCCGCACCAGCTCCTTGGCGTCGGCGGGCGTATCGTTCACCCCCTTCAGCATCACGTACTCGAACGTGATGCGGCGCGCGTTGGAGAGGCCGGGATAGGCGCGGCAGGCGACTAAGAGCTCGGCAATGGGATACTTCTTGTTGAGCGGCACGAGCTCATTGCGCAGATCGTCGCGCACGGCGTGCAGCGAGACCGCGAGCATGGTGCCGGCCTCGCGGCCGAGCGGCTCGATCATCGGCACGACGCCCGAGGTGGATACGGTGATGCGGCGCTTGCCCACCGACAGGCCCTCGCCGTCCGAGAGGGTCTCGATCGCGGACTTCACGCCCTCGAAATTGTAGAGCGGCTCGCCCATGCCCATGAATACGATGTTGGAGATGAACCGCGGGGCCTGCGGCACCACCGTGCCCTCGGGCGGGGTCATGCCCGGCCAATCACCGATCTTGTCGCGGGCGACCAGAAGCTGGGCCACGATCTCTTCTTGGCTGAGATTGCGCACCAGGCGCTGGGTGCCCGTGTGGCAGAACGTGCAGGTCAGCGTGCAGCCGATCTGCGAGGAGACGCAAAGGGTGCCGCGCTCGGCTTCGGGAATATAGACGGTCTCGATTTCGTGCGGCCGCTCGCCCGGGCTGCCTGCAAGGCGCAAGAGCCACTTGCGAGTGCCGTCGGATGACACCTGCTCGATCGCCACCTCAGGCCGCTCCAGCGTGTAGGCCTCGGCGAGACGGGCGCGCAGCTCCTTCGCCACGTTGGTCATGGCGCCAAAATCGCGGACGCCGCGGAAATAGATCCAGTGCCAGAGCTGCGACGCGCGCATGCGCAGCTCGCGCTCGGGCACGCCGATTTCAGCGAGGGCGTCCGCCAAGCCAGCGCGGTCGCGCCCGGCAAGCGACGGTTTCGCCGCGGCGGACACTGGCGCGGACGCGGTAAGGTCGGAAATCGCACTCATGGGATCAACGCTAGCACTTTTCGCAGCCGGATTGGTGAATCCGGTCAGCGGCACTCCTGCCCGACGCGGTCGAGCGCTTGCGCCAGGCCGGCGAGCGAGTAGCGGTCGGTGGTGACGTTGCCGCGGCCCGAGGTGGCCTTCACGACGAGCTCGCGATTCTTGCGCAGGGTGTCGACGAGGCGCGCTTCCTCGGCCGCGTTGCGCACCCAGGCGCCGTCACCCTTGGTGTAGAGCGAGAACTTGCCGTCGCCGACCTCGAGCTGGGCTTCGCTGCCCTCCTTGATTGGGAAGCCGACGGTCACGCTCACTTCGTTCTTCACGTTCTCGCCGGGACGGGTGGCGATGAAGAGATAGCCCGGGTCGCGGTTGAGACCGGCGGGCTGACGCTCCTTGGGCTGCGCGAGCGCGTAGCACACCTTGGTGCGCGCGCCCTGGCTCGCGTAGACGCCCCAGTCGCCGTATTGGGCGACCGCGGCGGGAGCCGGCGCGGTCGACTTGGTTTGCGCCAACGCGGCGGTGGCGGCGAACATCAATCCCGCGATCAAGACGGACCGGCGCATGATCTCTCCTCTGACAACGCCTCGAATCACGGCAAGCACCTGCTTCAGCGAGGCATAACCGCGGTCGGCGCCGCCTGCCAAGCGATGTTCGACGGCTAGCGGTGAAGGCCGCCGAAAAAGTGGCGGCCCGCGTCAGCCCGCGAGCGGATATGCGGCCTCCACCACGTATGGCCCGCCACCCACCGAATCCCGGGAGGAATAGAGAACGAAGCGTGGGACGCGGAAGGGTGCGCTGCGATAGGCGCCTCGGCTCGCCAGATAGTCGGCGACCTCGCGGGTGGAAGCGTCCTTGAGCCGCGCCAGCGTCACGTGCGGGGTGTATTTGCGCGATTCTCGGCTCGAGCCCGATGCGCTGCAGGAGCCGTTCGTGCTCCGCCTGCAGCTCGAGCAAGGGCTCGCCCGTTGCCACCGCGAACACCGAGCGCGGCTTGCGCCCACCGAACTGATCGAGGCCGGCAAGGCGCACGTCGAAGGACGGCCGCCCGACGCGATAGAGCGCGTGCATGACCTCGTTCGCCGTCGGCCCGTCCACGTCGCCGATGAAGCGAAGCGTCAGGTGATAGTTCTCCGGGTCGATCCAGCGGGCGCCGGGCAAGCCGCCGCGCAATGCGGATAGATCGGCGGTCACCTGCGCCGGCAGCTCGATGGCGGTAAACAGCCGCGGCATCTCATCCCGTCCGCGCGCGCACTCGCGCGATCAGTTGCTCCACCGCGGGAAGAATACGCGCGACGATTGTGTCGATGCCCTTGGCGGTCGGATGGATGCCGTCGCGCAGGTTGAGCTTGGGGTCGGTGGCGACGCCGTCGAGGAAAAACGGATAGAGCAAGACGCCGTGCTTCTTGGCGAGATCGGCATAGATGGCGTCGAAGCCCGCCGCGTATTCGACGCCGAGGTTGCGCGGCGCCTGCATGCCGGCAAGCAGCACCTCGATGCGGCGCTCCTTGAGGCGGCGGAGGATGTTGTCGAGCGCATCGCGGGTCACCTTGGGGTCGAGGCCGCGCAGTGCGTCGTTGGCGCCGAGCTCGACGATCGCCGCATCGACGCCGGCGGGGATCGCCCAGTCGAGGCGGGCAAGGCCGCCCGAGGCGGTGTCGCCGGAGACGCCGGCGCCGATCACGCGCACATCGTAGCCCTTGGCCTTGAGCGCGGCCTCGAGCCGCACCGGAAAGGCGGCATCGGCCGGCAACCCGTAGCCCGCCATGAGGCTGTCGCCGAAGGCGATGATGCGCATGGGCTCGGCGGCGCGCGGGAACGTTGCCAGGGCAAGCGCGCACAAAAGCGTGAGCCGTGCTACGAGGCCCTTCCGCCGCCGCGTCCGCGCCGCATCTACGGGCGAGCCTGCGTGCCTGGTATTGCGCATCGAACGGACCCACATGGACGCACCCATCGACAAGCCTCGGCCGCAGACCCCCGCCGTCTCCCTCGACGGCGTGGAGCTCTCGCTCGGCAGCGGCGCCGCCCGCGTACATATCCTCAGAGCCGTGTCGCTTCAAATCGGCCGCGGTGAGGCGGTGGGGCTGGTCGGCCCGTCGGGTTCCGGCAAGTCGACGCTATTGATGGTAATGGCGGGGCTGGAGCGGCCGGATGGCGGCCGCGTGCTGGTCGCCGGGGAGGATCTTGGCGCCTTGAATGAGGATGCGCTCGCCCGCTTCCGCGGTCGCACCATCGGCATCGTGTTCCAGTCCTTTCACCTGATTCCGACCATGACGGCGATCGAGAACGTGGCGGTGCCGCTCGAGCTCGCCGGCGCGCCCGGACGCGCTCACCCGCGCCCGGCGTGAGCTCGAAGAGCGTCGGCCTCGGCGACCGCCTCGACCACTATCCGGTGCAACTTTCCGGCGGCGAGCAGCAGCGCGTTGCGCTGGCGCGCGCGCTCGCCCCCGATCCGATCCTCGTCATCGCCGACGAGCCCACCGGCAATCTCGACGAGACCACGGGCAAGGAGGTGATGGACCTCCTCTTCGCCAAGCGCGCCGAGCGCGGCTCAACGCTCGTCATCGTCACCCATGACGCCGCCGCTGGTCCGCCGCTGCGGGCGCGTGGTGCGCATGCGCTCGGGCCACGTGGAGGAAGCGCAGGAGGCGCGCGGATGACCGTCGCCGTGCCGGTGCACTCGCCGTTACTCGGCCGCGCGCAGGTAGCGCTGCGCCTTGCGTTGCGTGACCTGCGCGGCGGCGTGCGCGGCTTCGGCGTCTTCCTCTCCTGCCTCGTGCTCGGCGTTGCCGCCATCGCCGGCGTAAACTCCTTCGCCCGCGCGCTCTCCGACGGCTTCGCCCGCGAGGGCGGCACCATCCTCGGCGGCGATATCGCCTTCTCGCTGATCCATCGCGAGGCGCAGGACGCCGAACTGCGCTTCCTGCAAAGTCGCGGCATCGTCGCCAAGGTGGCGACGCTGCGCGCCATGGCGCGCACCGGCGAGGCGGCGACGGCGCTCGTCGAGATCAAGGCCGTGGACAGCCGCTATCCGCTCGCCGGAGCGGTCGCGCTCGACCCGGCGGGGACGCTGGCCGCGGCACTCGAGCGGCGCGGCGAGGTCTTCGGCGCCGTCGCCGAGCCGGAGCTCTTGGCGCGTCTCGGCCTACCCGTCGGCGGCACGCGTCATGGTGGGAAGAGCCACTTACGAGATCCGTGCGGTCATCGCGGCGGAGCCGGACAAGCTCGCGCTCGGGCTCACCTTCGGCCCGCGGCTGATGATCTCCGAGGAGGGGTTGCGCGCCAGCGGCTTGCTGATGCCCGGCAGTCTCGTGCGCTGGACCTACCGGCTGCAGCTCGCCGATCCGCGCGAGGCATCCATCGCGGCGCTGGGACGCGAAGCGAGCCAGCGCTTTCCCGACGCCGGCTGGGAAATGCGTAGCCGCACCAGCGCCGCGCCGCAGTTCGAGCGCAATCTCCGCCGCTTCGCGGAATTTCTGACGCTGGTCGGCCTTACGGCACTGCTCGTTGGCGGCGTCGGCGTCGCCAACGCTGTCAAGCACTACCTCGACCGCAAGCGCGAGACGATCGCGGTGCTGAAATCGGTGGGCGCCGCCGGCGGCACGGTGTTCGCCATCTATCTCGCCGAGATCGGGATCATCGCGCTAATCGGAATCACCATAGGCCTGCTGATAGGCATCGCCGTGCCGTTCGTGATCCACGCAGGCTTCGGCGGCCTCATTCCCCTGCCGCTGGCACCGGCAATCCACATGGACGTGATCGTTAGCGCCATCGCCTATGGCCTCCTGATCGCGCTCGCCTTCGCGCTCTGGCCGCTCGGTCGCGCCCATGACATGCCGGTGTCGCTCCTATTCCGCGACGAGGTCGAAGCCGGCGGCCGCCTGCCGCGCCGACGCTACATGGCGCTTGCCGGGCTCGCGGTGCTGACGCTGGCGCTGCTCGCGGTCGGCGCCGCCGAGGATCGCCGCATCGCGCTCGTCTACGTGAGCGCGGCGGTCGGCACGTTCGTGGCGCTGCGGCTACTCGCCGCCGGCATCATGATTGCAGCGCGCCGCCTACCGCGGCCGCGCTCCACCGCCCTGCGTCTCGCCATCGCCAACATCCATCGGCCAGGCGCGTTGACGCCCACCGTCGTCCTGTCGCTCGGGCTCGGACTCTCGCTCCTCGTGGCGCTCACCTCGATCGAGGGCAACCTGCGCCGCCAGCTTACCGCGACGCTGCCGGAACGGGCGCCGAGCTTCTTCTTCCTCGACGTTCCTTCCGCCGACCTCGCGCGCTTCAACGCCTTCGTGCAGGCGCGGGCGCCGTCGGCACAGCTTGAAGAAGTGCCGATGCTGCGTGGTCGCATCGTCCGGCTCAGGGACACGGCCTCCGATGAGGCGAAGCCCGACCCGCAGGCGGCATGGGTGCTGCAGTCGGACCGCGGGCTGACATTCGCGGACGAAAAGCCCGACGGCTCCACCATCGTGGCGGGAAGCTGGTGGCCGAAGGGCTACGACGGGCCGCCGCTCGTCTCCTTCGACAAGCGTCTCGCCGACGGTCTCAAGCTCAAGGTCGGCGACCGCATCGTGGTCAACGTGCTCGGCCGCAACATCGACGCCACCATTGCCAACCTGCGCACGGTCGAGTGGGAAAACCTGGGCATCAATTTCGTCATGGTGTTCTCGCCGAATACGTTTCGCGGGGCGCCCACAGCCTGCTCGCGACGCTCACCTATCCGGATGGCGGACAGCTCGAGACCGAGCTCGCGCTGCTGAAGGAGTGGCTAACGCCTTTCCAGCCATCACGATCGTACGCGTCAAGGAAGCGCTGCAGGCGATCAACGCCATCGTCGGTCAGATCTGCGCTCGGCATGCGCGGTGCGGCATCGGTCACGCTGGTCGCGAGCATGCTGGTGCTGGCGGGCGCGCTCGCCGCCGGGCACCACGCCCGCGTCTACGACGCGGTGATCCTGAAGACGCTCGGCGCCACCCGGCCGCGCCTGGTGCTCGCCTATGGGCTCGAATACGTGATCCTCGGTCTCACACCGCCTGCCTTGCGATCGTGGCGGGGGGCGTCGCCGCGTTCTACGTGGTCGAGGAAGTGATGCGTTTCGACTACGTCTTCGATCCCATGGCCGCAGTCACTGGCGGTCGGGGTGGCGGTGGTGCTGACCGTCGTATTTGGGCTTATCGGCACCTGGCGCGCGCTGGGCGAGAAGCCGGCCGCCGATATTGCGAAATCTTTAATGATGGAACCGTCCGTGAGGACAATGTTTGGCCTCACCGAACGTTGCAGTTTATTCACTTGCTGCCACGATTCGTGATCACCATATTGCCGCCGAACCCCGATGGCGCCCGATCTCGGCGCAGATCCGCGGTCGATAGGGAGAGAGGTCCACGATGTCCGACTACAACACCCAATCCCGCCGCCCGTTACGGCACGACCGTCGCCCGCGACCGGGTCGCGGTCGACGAAGGCCTGCGGGCCTACATGCTGCGGGTCTACAACTACATGGCCCTCGGCCTGGCTATCACCGGCGCCGTCGCGCTCGGTACCTTCTGATGGCCGTCACGATTGATCCGGTGACGGTGCCTACTCGCTCACGCCGATCGGGCACGCTTCTCTACGCAGAGCCCGCTAAAGTGGGTCGTGATCTTTGCGCCGCTCGCGCTCGTGTTCTTCCTGAGCTTCGGTATCGATCGGCTTAGCGTGGGCACGGCACAGGTCCGTGTTCTGGATCTATGCGGCGCTCGTCGGCCTGTCGCTCTCGGTGATCTTCCTGGTCTTTACCGGCCAGAGCATCACCCGCGTGTTCTTCATCACTGCCGCGTCATTCGGTGCGCTCAGCCTGTTCGGCTACACGACGAAGCGCGATCTGTCGGCGCTGGGCGCGTTCCTGTTCATGGGCCTGTTCGGCGTCATAATCGCCTCCGTCGTGAACATCTGGCTTGCCTCGTGCATGCTCCAGTGGATCGTCTCGGTGGTCGGCGTGCTCGTATTCGCCGGCCTCACCGCCTATGACACGCAGCAGCATCAAGGAAATGTACTATGTGGGCGACGACCGAGCACCGTTGCCGGCCGCAAGGCGGTGATGGGCGCGCTTCGCCTGTACCTCGACTTCATCAACCTGTTCACGATGCTGCTGCAGCTGTTCGGCCAGCCGCCGCGAATGAGTCGCAAGCCATCAACAGACAACTAGAGAAGGCCCCGGCTCGCGCCGGGGCCTTTTTCGTTTGAGCTCGGTCGAGGTTGCGACGATCCGGAGTTCGGCGCTCGTCAGTTGACGATCCGCGCGGCTCTAAGGATCTCAGCACTCGATCGAGATCGTGGCCGCGCTTCAGCACGTGACCGGAGGCGGCCACCACCGCGTAGGCTCCCTGGCGGCGGGCGAAGCGCCGAATTCTTCTCGATTCGGTAGAGCGGCATCTCGGCGGCGCGGCGGAAAATCGAAAATACGGCGCGGTCCTTGAGAAACGGAGATGGCATAATCACGCCATTCGCCGGCGGCGACCTTGCGGCCGTAAAGATCGAGAATACGGTCGAGTTCGCGTCGATCGAAGGTGACCCTTGAGCGGGGGCTTGAGGCCGATGCGACCGTCTCGGCCCCCGGGAAACACTATCGGTTCGACATCGCTCATGGCGCCTCCTGCGGCTCGACGTCAGTTCGGCGTCATGATCGCGCCGGCCGCGGCGCCGGGCAAGTATTCGATTTTGCGAGCTTCGCCAGTACTTGCCACCTTCACACGATCGTTAATCAAATCATAATGTCGCCCGATTTCGGCCCCGGCCACGCCGCCGCGGTTACGACGCCTGCAGCCTTCGGGTCGACCTGCAGAAGTGCCGGTTAATTCCCAGCCCCCCAGCCCCCCGGTCTTAGGTGGGTCGACCCTAGCAAGTTTAGTCGCGTACGGTTCAATCCCCTTACGATGTCGGGCCGGCGAAAGCCGGCCCGTATTTTTTTGAATTCGTCATTTATTTGATCAGCGGAGCGCGATCTTGGCGGCGCCGTAGATCGGGCCGGGGGCCTCGCTGGAGCCCGACTGCACGATCACCACCACGTGGTCGGCTTCGCCGCCGGCGATCGCGCCGAGCGGCACCGCAGTGGTGCAGCGCGTCGCCGGTCCAGGCGCCGAGCCGCTGCCAGGTGCGCACCACGTTGTTGTAGGTGATCGTCTTGCCTCGGTTTTCGCCGCGGGCGATGGCGACCGTTTTCGAGCGGACGACGGTGAGCAGCCATACCGCCGCCGGGGTGCCGCTGCCGCGGCCTATGTCGATCTCGAGGGAGCTGTTCTTGCGCTCGATGGTGACGGGCAGCGCAAGCTTGCCCTTCAGCTTCGGCGAGCGCGCGGTCGATCGAGCCGCGCTCGCTGCCGACGCGTTGCGCGATGCCGTCGATCACCACCTGCGGCGTGTAGACCTGGCGGTCGCCGCGCACGGCGGCATAGGCCTTCTGGCGCTGGGTGTGGGAATGCAGCGCCAGCGTGTCGTGCCAGCCGAGATAGTCCCAATAGTCGACGGCGAGCGACAGCACGATCAGCTTCTCGTCGCCGACGAGCTCGCCGGCAAGATGTCGGCGCGGCGGGCACGAGGAGCAACCCTGGCTGGTGAAGAGTTCGATCACCGCCTTGACCTCGCCGGCCGCAGCGGGCGCGCCGCCAGAGAGGGCGGCGAGCGTTACGATGAACCCGAGGCCGATGGACCGTGCGCATGCAAAACCGATCGAAGGAAGCCTTGTAAAGCGATAGAACGAAACGCGGCGCCGCGGCCAGTCACTTCACGGTGAAACCACGCGTGATCGCAACCGCTTTCAGCGGCGAGACGGCGCAGCACGTAGGCGAGAATTCCGCCGTTCTTGAAGTAATCGAGCTCGTCGAGCGTATCGATGCGGCAGAGCAGCGAGACCTGCTTCACGGAACCGTCAGCGAACGTGATCGCGGCGGTCAGCGTCTGCCGCGGCTTGAGCTCGGCGGCGAGGCCGCGGATCGTCACGGCTCGTCGCCCTTCAATGCCAAGAGACTGCCATGAGCCGCCTTCCTCGAAGGTGAGCGGCACCACGCCCATGCCGACAGGTTGGAGCGATGGATGCGCTCGAAGCGATTGGGCGACGACGGCGCGCACGCCGAGCAGCGTCGTGCCCTTGGCCGCCCAGTCGCGCGAGGAGCCGGTGCCGTATTCCTGCCGGCGAACACCACGAGCGGCACGCCGTCCGGTTTGTAGCGCATGGCGGCGTCGTAGATCGACAGCCGCTCGCCGGAGGGATAGTGCACCGTCACGCCGCCCTCGACGCCGGGCACCATCTGGTTCTTGATGCGGATGTTGGCGAAGGTGCCGCGCATCATCACCTCGTGATTGCCGCGGCGGGTGCCGTACTGGTTGAAGTCGATGCGCGATCGACGCCGTGCTCGATCAGATACTTGCCGGCCGGCGACGCCGCCTTGATCGAGCCCGCGGGAGAGATGTGATCGGTCGTGATCGAATCGAGGAAAAGCCCGAGGATGCGCGCGTTGACGACGTCCTTGAGCGGCGCCGGCGTCTTGCTGATGCCGACGAAATACGGCGGGTTCTGCACGTAGGTCGAGTTCGAATCCCAGCGATAGGTGTCGCCCTTCGGCCACGCGCAGGTTGCGCCAGAGCGTGTCGCCCTTGAACACGTCGCCGTATTTGCGCTGGAACAGTGCGCTTGGAGATCGAGCGGCGCATGAACGACGTGATCTCGCTTCGACTTCGGCCAGATGTCGCGCAGGAAGACGTGGCGGCCGTTGGCGCTCTGCGGCCGATCGGCTCGTGCATCGAGATCGACCTGCATCGAGCCGGCGAGCGCGTAGGCGACGACGAGCGGCGGCGAGGCGAGATAGTTGGCGCGCACGTCGGCGTTGACGCGGCCTTCGAAGTTGCGGTTGCCGGAGAGCACCGCGGCGGCGACCACGTCGCTGCGCACTGATCGCCTTGGAGATCGGCGTCGGGCAGCGGGCCGGAATTGCCGATGCAGGTGGTGCAGCCGAAGCCGACCAGGTTGAAGCCGAGCGTGTCGAGATCCTTCTGCAGGCCGGCCTTGCTCGAGATACTCGGCCACCACCTGCGAGCCGGGCGCGAGCGAGGTCTTCACCCAGGGCTTCACGTTGAGGCCCTTCTTCGCGCGCCTTGCGGGCCGAGCAGGCCGGCGCCGATCATCACGCTCGGATTCGAGGTGTTGGTGCAGGAGGTGATCGCGGCGATCACGACGTCGCCGTGGCCGAGATCGCATCTTCTTGCCCGGGATCTTGAAGCGCTTGGTCGAGCTCGCCGCCTTGCGGAATTCCTTGTCGAGGGCGTCGGCGAAGCCCTGCCTTGACGCGCGACAGCGGCACGCGATCCTGCGGACGCTTGGGTCCGGCGAGCGAGGGCTCGACGTCGGCGAGGTCGAGCGCGAGGTGTCGGTGAACACCGGATCGGGCGTCGACTTGGTGCGGAACAGTCCCTGCGCCTTGGCGTAGGCTTCGACGAGCGTGACGCGCTGCGGTCGCCCGGCCGGTGTCGGCGAGATAGCGCAGCGTCTCCGCGTCGACCGGGAAGAAGCCGCAGGTGGCGCCGTACTCCGGCGCCATGTTGCCGATAGTGGCGCGGTCCTCGAGCGACAGCGAGCCGACGCCTGGGCCGAAGAACTCGACGAACTTTCCCGACCACGCCGTGCCTGCGCAGCATCTCGGTGACGGTGAGCACGAGATCGGTGGCGGTGACGCCCTCGCGCAGCTTGCCGGTGAGGCGGAAGCCGACGACTTCCGGGAATCAGCATGGAGATCGGCTGGCCGAGCATCGCCGCTTCCGCCTCGATGCCGCCGACGCCCCAGCCGAGCACGCGACAGGCCGTTCACCATGGTGGTGTGGCTGTCGGTGCCGACGAGCGTGTCGGGATAGGCGACCTCGACGCGATTCTTCTTGCCGCCGACGATGTTCTCGGGCCTGTCCAGACCGTCTGCGCCAGATACTCGAGGTTCACCTGGTGGCAGATGCCGGTGCCGGGCGGCACGACGCGGAAATTGTCGAAGGCGTCCTGGCCCCACTTGAGGAAGCGGTAGCGCTCGCCGTTGCGCTTGTACTCGAGCTCGACGTTCTGCTTGAAGGCGCGCGGCGAGCCGAAGTGGTCGACGATCACCGAATGGTCGATGACGAGATCGACCGGCACCAGCGGATTGATGCTTGTTCGGGATCGCCGCCGAGCGTCTTCATCGGCGTCGCGCATGGCGGCGAGATCGACCACCGCCGGCACGCCGGTGAAATCCTGCATCAGCACGCGCGCCGGGCGGAAGGCGATCTCGCGGTCGCTCCGGCGCTTCTTCGCCCAGTCGGCGATCGCCTTGATGTCCTGCTTCGTGACGGTGCGCCCGTCCTCGTGGCGGAGCAGGTTCTCGAGCAGGACCTTGAGCGAGAAGGGAAGTGTCGACGACCCCCGTGAGGCCGTGCTGCTCGGCGGCCTTGAGACTGTAATAGTCGATAGGATCTTGCCCCCGACCTTCGAGGGTCTTGCGGCACTTGAAGCTGTCGAGAGAGGGCAAGGCTGTGGCTTTCGGCTTGCAACCGCCGAACAGGACGTGGCCGGAATCGGAGCCCGGCCCCTTGCAGCGGTAGGTCTGTTCCGCGCTTTATAACGGGATTTCACATCCCGGTCACGGGAACCGATGCCGCGCCAGCGTTCAAGCCCGTTTCTTGGGCGCGACAGTTCGAGCAACGAGGCGATTTTTGAACTGCGTGAACGGCGGCACCGAAGTTCCATCAAAGGCAGGGGTCCATGCGGCTGAGCATCGAGGGGCTGGCCTGCGGCCGCGGCGAGCGCGTCCTCTTCGAGGTCTCTCCTTCGCCGCCGCCGCAGGTGACGCGGTGGTCGTCACCGGGCCGAACGGCGCCGGCAAGACCTCGCTCCTGCGGCTGATTGCCGGCCTGCTGCCGGCGGAATCGGGCAGCATCCGGCTCGACGGTGCGCACGCTCCGACGTGCCGATCGGCTGTGCCCCTTGGTCGGTCATCTGGACGCGGTGAAGGGCGCGCTGACCGTGGCGGAAAACCTCGCGTTTTTGCGCGCGCTCGCTCGGCGAAGGCAGCGACGAGTCGCAACGGCGCTCGACGCGCTCGGCCTCGCGGCACTGGCGAGGCTGCCGGCGCGGGTGCTTTCGGCCGGACAGAAGCGCCGGCTCGCGCTGGCGCGCTTGCTCGTGGCCGTCGAGCGGCCGCTGTGGCTTCTCGACGAGCCGACCGCCAATCTCGACGCCGACGGGCAGAACCGGCTTCGGCGATCGTCGCTTCGCACCGGGGGAAGGGCGGCATCGTCATCGCCGCCGCCGCATGCGGCGCTCGATTTTCCCGGTGCCCGCGACATTGGTCTCGGCGGAGCGCCCGCGTGATCGCGCCATTCGCAGCCATCGTGAAGCGCGATCTCTTGCTGGCCGTGCGCGCCGGCGGCGGCGCCGGCATCGGCGTCATGTTCTTCCTCGCAGTGGTGGTGGTCGATGCCATTCGCCGTCGGCCCGGATCTTCCGCTGCTTCGCCCGCGATCGGCCCGGCGATCCTGTGGATCGGCGCGTTGCTGGCGAGCCTGCTCGGCCTCGACCGGCCTGTTCTCCGCCGATCACGAAGACGGCAGCCTCGATCTCCTGCTGCTGTCGCCGGTGCCGCTCGAGCTGATGGCGGCGGCGAAAGGTGTGGCGCATTGGCTCGCGACCGGGCTTGCCGCTCGTGATCGTCGCGCCGCTCTTCGGACTCCTGCTCGGCGTCGAGCCGAAGGTGCTCGGCGCCGTCACGCTCTCGCTCTTAGTCGGCACGCCGGCGCTCACCTTTCTCGGCCTCATTGGTGCGGCGACTCGCGGTCGCGCTGCCGCGGGGCGGACTTGTTGGTTGCGGTGCTGACCTTGCCGCTCGCGCATCCCGATCTTGATCTTCGGTGTCGCTGCGACCGACGCCGCCATCGCCGGCGGAGCGGCCTTCGGCACGCCGTTCAAGCTGATCGCTGGCGCTCACGCTTGTTCTTCCTCGTGCTGGGGCCGATCGCCGCGGCCGCGGCGCTGCGTCAGGCGCGCGATTGAGGCTCGCGATTGCCGGCCCCGGAGGCACTAGAACCCGCGCCATGCCGCTCCGCGATCTCGCCAATCCACACCGCTTCATCGCGCTTGCGCGCGCGCGGTGCCGACCTGTGCGACCGTGCTCGCGGTGATCCTGATCGCGCTCGGGCTCGCGCTCGGCTTCCGCGCGCCGGCGGACTATCAGCAGGGCGAGACCGTGCGCATCATGTATCGTGCACGTGCCGGCGGCGTGGCTCGCGCTCGGCAGCTACACGCTGATGGCGATCTCGGCGCTCGGCACGCTGGTGTGGCGGCATCCGCTCGCCGACGTCGCCGCAAAAGGCGGCCGCACCGATCGGCGCCGCGTTCTGCCTGTTTGCCTCGTCACCGGCGCGCTGTGGGGCCGGCCGATGTGGGGCGCCTACTGGGTATGGGACGCGCGCCTGACCTCGGTGCTCGTGCTGTTCCTGCATCTATCTCGGCGTGCTCGCGCTGTGGCGCGCGATCGACGATCCCGATCGCGCCGCGCGGGCGGCGGCGGTGCTGACGCTGGTCGGCTTCGTCAACATTCCGATCGTGAAGTTCTCGGTCGACTGGTGGAGCACGCTGCACCAGCCGGCGTCCGTCTTCCGGCTCGGACGGTCCGACCATTCATCCGGCGTTCTTGACGCCGCTCCTGGTCATGCGCGCTGGGGTTCGCGCGCTGTTTCTCGCGCTCTTGCTTGCCGCCATGCGCAACGAGATTCTGCGCCGGCGCGTGCGCACGGCGCACATTCTTGCCGCCGCGCGGGCGGAGCGCTGATGGACTCGGGCCGCACGCGAGCTTCATCCTCGCCGCGTATGCGACGGTCGCGGTCGTGATCGGCGCGCTCGTGGCCGCTGGGTGGCGCTCGACCACCGGACGCAATCGCGGGCGCTGGCCGAGCTCGAAGCCAAGGGCGTGCGGCCGGAGACGTAAATGATCAATCGCGCGCGGCTGGTCGCGATCATTCCCGCTCGTGCATCTTTCTCGCGCTGGTGGCGCTGCTTTATTTCCGCCTCGGAAGCGGCGATCCGTCGAGGCTTCCTTCGGTGCTGATCGGCAAGCCCGCGCCCACGCTCTCGCTGCCGCCGCTGGAAAACGTTCGCGCTGCCGGGGCTCGATCCCAGCGGATTTCGCCGGCCGCGTCACGTTGATCAACGTGTGGGCGTCGTGGTGCGCGCCGTGCCGCGACGAGCATCCGTTTCCTCACGCGGCTCGCTGCCGACCCGCGGATTCGTGCTCGTCGGCATCAACTACAAGGACACGCCGGCGAACGCGCGACGTTTCCTCACCGCGCTATGGCAATCCGTTCGCCGCGATCGGCGTCGACGACAGCGGGCGGACGGCTATCGAATGGGGCGTCTACGGCGTGCCGGAGACCTTCGTCGTCGGACGCGACGGCAAGATCGCCTACAAGCACGTCGGGCCGATCACCGAGCAGACGTTGCCAGCGGTGCAGGTGGCCGTCGAGCGCGAGGCCGGAAGCTAGGAGCCGGTGCTTGACTCGGCCTTCTTGCCCCTGTAGCGCATCATGAGCGGCGCCTGGGCGAGCGCGAACAGCAGCGTCAGCGCGGGATCACGCCGAAAGTCTTGAACGTCACCCAGATGTCGGTCGAGAACGTGCGCCAGACGAACTCGTTCGCCAGCGCCATGCCCAGGAAGAAGAACACCCAGCGCCAGGTGAGTTTCTTCCAGCCTTCGTCGGACATGTGGAAGGCGCCGTCGAGCACGAGCTCGAACAGCGGCCGGCCGGTGGCGAGCCCCGCGATCAGGATCGACGCGAACATCACGTAGAGGATCGTGGGCTTCATCTTGATGAAGGTCTCGTCTTGCAGCCAGATGCGTCAAGCGCGCCGAAGACCATCACGATGACCGGCGGTGACAAGCGGCATCACCGGCGATGCGGCGGATCAGCGCGTAACTGACGGCGAGGGTGATGAGCGTGGCCACCATGAGGTGCCGGTGGCGAAATAGATGCCGCGGTAGCCATTGGCGAAGAAGAACAGGATGAGCGGCCCGAGATCGAGCGCGAGCTTGGTCATGGGGTTGAGAGCCGGGCGCGCGGCGGCTTTGCTACGGGGCTTCGCTTTGCTCATGGGTCCGTGATGCCCTTCCTGGCGCCGGCGATCAAGCCGCGTCGCCGAGGCCGACCAGCGCGCGGGCGAAATCGCTCGCTGAGAACGGCATCAGATCCTCGATGCTCTCGCCGACGCCGACGAAGTGCACCGGCAAGCCGAAGCGGCTGCTGAGCGCCACCAGGATGCCGCCTTTGGCGGTGCCGTCGAGCTTGGCGATAATGAGGCCGGTGACGCCGGCGGTCTTGGCGAAGACCTCGACCTGGGAAAGCGCGTTCTGGCCAACGGTGGCGTCGAGCACGAGGAGCACCGCGTGCGGGGCGGTCGCGTCGAGCTTCTTCACCACGCGCACGATCTTCTCGAGCTCGGCCATCAGCGCCTGCTTGTTCTGCAGGCGGCCGGCGGTGTCGACGAAGAGGACGTCGGCGTTTTCGGCGCGTGCCCGCTCCAGCGCCTCGAAGGCGACGCCGGCGGGGTCCGAGCCCGGCGCGCGGGCGACGACCGGCGCGCCGGTGCGCTCGCCCCATTTCGCCAGCTGCTCGATGGCGGCGGCGCGGAAGGTGTCGGCGGCGGCGATCAGCACGCCCTTGCCTTCGCGCTTGAGACGGGCGGCGAGCTTGCCGATGGTGGTGGTCTTGCCCGAGCCGTTGACGCCGACGACGAGAACAACCGCGGGCTTATAGGCCGGCAGCACGAAGGGCTGCGCCACCGCCGTGAGCTCGCGCTCGATCTCAGCGGCGAGAAGCTCCTTGATCTCTTCTTCGGTCACGTCCTGGTCGAGGCGCACGCGGCCGACCTGCTGCACGATGCGGCTTGCCGCCTCCATGCCGAGATCGGCCTCGATCAGAAGGTCCGCGAGCTCGGCGAGCGTGGCGGCGTCGAGCTTGCGCCGCGACAGAGTTGCAATGCCGGCGCCGAGCTTCGACGCGGTGCGGGCAAGACCGGAGGTGAAGCGGCGCCAGAGACCAGCTTCCATGTCAGACGCTTTCGCTCACCAGGACGCGGCCCTTGGCGCCGATTGCGGTCTCGCCCGCGGCGTTCTGGAGGCGGCCGCGCAACTCGACGATGTCGCCGTTCAGGCGTGGGTGCCGTTTCACCGAGACCACAAGCCACTCAAGCCGGATGGTCTCGTCGGCATAAACCGGGCGGCGGAAGCGGAAATAGAAATCGATCCCGACCATGGCGGTGGTGCGGGAGAAATGCGTAGCAGTGAGCGCCATGAGATGCCCGGTGGTCTGGGCGCCGCTCGCGATCGGCCGGCCATAGCGCGTGCGCGCGGCGTATTCCGCATCGTGATGCACCGGGTTGAGGTCGCCGGCTGGCGCGCGCGTATCGGCTCACCGCCTCGGGCGTCAGTGTGATGGTCGAGGAAAAGCGCTCGTGCGGGTGCGGCATCATGCGGCGACGAGCCTATGGCCGTCGTGGCCGACGATCCGCAGATCGAGGATCGCGCCGGGCGCGGCGAGGCGGGCGAGCCTGACGCGAGCGTAGTGCTCGGTGCGGCCGTCGGCGCCCTCGACCAGCACGCGGCGGCGTCGGCCGATCTCGGAGGCCAAGTGACGGCGGAGCGCGGTCTCACCCTTGTCGCGCAGGCGGCCGGCGCGCTCCTTGACGACCTCGCCGCGCACCTTGCGGCATGCGCGCGGCCGGCGTGCCTTCGCGCGGCGAGAACGGAAACACGTGGAGGAAGGTGAGGCCGCAGTCGTCGACGAGGCGAAAGCGTATTGCGGAACGGCGCTTCGCGTCTCGGTCGGGAAAGCCGGCGATGAAATCCGCGCCGAAGACGACGTCGGGCCGGAGGCGCGCGGGCTTCGTCGCAGAACCGGATCGCGT
This sequence comes from uncultured Alphaproteobacteria bacterium, assembly GCA_963792635.1. GTDB lineage: Bacteria > Pseudomonadota > Alphaproteobacteria > Rhizobiales > Xanthobacteraceae > DATNNN01. Next base: position 480,544 of record CAWBWX010000001.1, on the reverse strand, counting down.
CGGCGCGGAGATGGCGGCGCTTCATGCGCTTCAGAATCAAATCGTCGCCGGCCTGCAGCGACAGATGCAGATGCGGCATCAGGCGCTCTTCCTCGGCGATGGCGGCGAAAAGATCGGCATCGATCTCGACGGGATCGAGCGAGGAGATACGCAGCCGCGGCAATTCCGGCACGTGGTGGAGGATCGCGCGGACGAGCGCGCCGAGTCGCGGCGGCCGGGAAGATCGTGCGCCCCAGGCGGTGAGATCGACGCCGGTGAGCACGACCTCGCCGATAGCCGTGCTCGGCGAGCGCGCGCACGTGCGCCACCACTTCGCCCGCCGGCACCGAGCGCGACGGTCCGCGGCCATAGGGAATGATGCAGAAGGTGCAGCGGTGATCGCAGCCGTTCTGCACCTGCACGAAGGCGCGGGCGCGGCCGTCGAAGCCGTCGATCGAGATGCAGCGCCGTCTCGCGCACCATGCCGAGATCGTCGATCTTGATCTTCTCCCCGGCGTTGACGCCGAAATCGAGCGCGCGCGCAGGCCGGCCCAGGACTCCGCCGCCAGCTTGTCGGCCGTTGCCGAGCACCTGGTCGACCTCGGGCATGGCAGCGAACGTTTCGCGCCTCGGTCTGCGCGGCGCAGCCGGTGACGACGACCGGGCGCGCGGGCCGCTCGCGCTTCAGGCGGCGGATGGTTTGGCGCGCCTGGCGCACGGCCTCGGCGGTGACCGCGCAGGAGTTGATGATGATCGTGTCGTCGAGACCGGCCGCCTCCGCGTGACGGCGCATCGTTTCGGACTTCGCTGGCGTTCAGCCGGCAACCGAAGGTGACGACTTCGATGCTCATTGCGCTCAGGCCGCCGCCAGCATCGCGGGTACAAGTAGTGCCCTCGAAACTCGATCTCGACCGGCCCGGTCATCAGCACGTGGTCGTCGCTCTCGCGCCATTCGATGTCGAGATCGCCGCCGGGGAGCGTGACGCGCACCTTGCGGCCGGTGCGCTTGGTGCGCGCGGCGCAACCGCCGCGGCGCAGGCGGCCGAGCCGCAGGCACGCGTCAGGCCGGCGCCGCGCTCCCAGGTGCGCACGACGAGATGATCCTTCGTCCTTCACCTGCGCCACCGAGATGTTGGCGCGCTCGGGAAAGATCGGATGGTTCTCCAGCAGCGGGCCGAGGCGGGCGAGGTCGTGGGCGCTCGCGTCGTCGACCCAGAAGACCGCGTGCGGATTGCCCACGTTCACCGCCGAGGGCGAGTGCAGCACCGGTGCATCGATCGGGCCCGATCTGCAATTCGATCATGCGCGTGTCGCGGAATTCCTCGGCGAGCGGGAATTTCCTGCCAAGCGAAGCGCGGCTTGCCCATGTCGACGGTGATCCTTCCGTTGCCGCGACCGTGCAGGCGATGAGGCCGGCGGGCGTCTCGTAGAGCACCTCGTGCTTGCCGCTCGCCTTCGCCGCCAGCATGGCGATGCAGCGCATGCCGTTGCCGCAGGCGCCGGCCTCCGAGCCGTCGGAATTGAAGATGCGCACGAAGGCCTCGGTGCCGGAAACGCGCGGCGGGTAGAGCGCCATCAGCTGGTCGAACGGCACGGCGGCGGGCCGCGCCAATGCCCGCGCGGCCTCGGCCGCCACCGGCACGGGCTCGGTGCGCAGATCGAGCACCAGAATCTCGTTGCCGATCCCGTTCATCTTGACGAAGGGTCGGCCGGCCAAGCCGCTCATGGAAAATCCGTTTTCTCGCCCGCGACTTATAGGAGAAGCGGACGGGCCTTTGCGAGTCCACAGTTGCGGCGTAAGCCTTGGTAGAACCGGGGCAGGACCTGGCCGCGAGGGGGATTGGCATGAAAGCGTGGGTGACGGCGGCGCTGTTGGTCTTCGCCTGTGCGTCCGCTGTGGCGCAGACGCCGGCGGCGCCGCCCACGGTCGTCACTCGCGACGCCTTCGGCGAAGAGGTGACGTTCCCGTCACGCATCGTCCTGTTCCGCGCCGGCGAAGCGGGCTGGGACGAGGGCTGGGCGACGCTGGTGGAGGCGTTCCGCGACCTGCGCGCCGCGGCCGACAAGCTCGGCCTCAAGGCCATCGGGGCCGGACTCGTGATCTATCGCGGCACCAGCGACGACGGCTTCAAGTTCGAGGTGGCGCTGCCAGTGGAGGGCGCACCGAGTGCGCCGCCCGCCGATGGCTTCGCGCTCGCGCCGGGGCCGAGCGGCAAGGCGCTGAAGTTCGTTCATCGCGGCTCGTTCGACACGCTGGATTCCAGCTACGAGTTGATCCTCAACTACATCGACACGCAGAAGCTCAACGCCGCGGACCTGGCGATCGAGGAATACACGACCGATCCGGTGACGACGAAGCCGGAGGACATCGTGATCAACATCTATATGCCGTTGAAAGAGAAGCCCTAGGCGATCTCCCAGACCTCACCGGGCTTGAGGGCGCGGAAGCGCTCGGGCGGAATGCCCGCCTTGTCGCGGGCGGCCGCGAGTGCCGCGACCGGCGCGTCGATCGGCTCGTCGGTGAGCTGGAAGGTGCCGAAGTGGTGGCCCAGCGCCAACTCGGCACCGCTGTCGGCTAAGGCTCGCACCGCTTCCTCGGGATTCATATGCTGGTCGCGCATGAACCAGCGCGGCTCGTAGGCGCCGATCGGCAGGATCGCGAGGCGGAACGGACCGTAACGCTCGCGCGCGGCGCGGAAATGGTGGCCGTCGCCGTAGCCGGAGTCGGCGACGAAATAGATCTTGCCCCCTGGCGTCTCCATGACGAAGGCGGCCCACAGCGCCTTGTTGCGGTCGAGCAGCCCGCGCGCCGACCAGTGGCGCATGGGCACGGGCGTGATGGCGACGCCGCGGCCGATGTCCACGCGCTCGTGCCAGTCGCGCGCCTCCGCCGCGATCGCCGCATCGTGGCTGTGCATGATGGTGTCGTTGCCGAGCGGCGTGATGACGCGCGGGCGGTACGGCGTGGCGAGCGCCGAGAGCGTCGTGACGTCGAGGTGGTCGTAGTGGCAATGGGAGACGAGAACGACGTCGATGGGTGGCAGCGCGTCGAAGGCGACGCCCGGGTCGTTCACCCGCTTCGGCCCGGCGAAGCGCACCGGCGAAGCGCGCATCGACCACACCGGGTCGGTGAGGATGTTAACGCCGGCGGTCTGGATGAGGATGGTGGCGTGGCCGACAAACGAGATGCGAAGCGTAGCCCCGTCGACGCGCCGCGGCGGCCGGTCTGCATGCTGGCTCGGCGCCCATTCCGGCCATTTGGCGCGGCCACCCTCCCAGTACCAGCGGGCGAGCTCGCTGGAGCTTCTTCGGCGGCATCCCGTGCGGATCGAAGAAATGGACGCCGTCGAAATGGTCCGACACCGGCCCGTCGTAATAGCGCGCGAGCGCCGAGCGGGCGCCGAGGGCGCCGGCGCCGACCGCGGTCAGCGCGGCGAGGCTCGCGAGCATGCGGCGGCGGCTAATTCCCATGGGCTTTCCGTGCCTTGACTATGGTAGGGCGCATCCTTAGGTTCCCGACGCTCTCGCAAGAGACGTGATTTTGCAACCTTCGCCCACCGGTCCCGATAGAGGCCGGAGGCCAACGCCCGACAGCGCGATGCGCCCTCGGGCGCGAAAGTGTTTGGCGCGATGTTCGACACCCTCGCCGGGAAACTCGGCGGAATTCTGGATCGCCTGCGCGGCCGCGGCGCCTTGTCGGAGGCGGACGTGGCCGAGGCCATGCGCGAGGTGCGCCGGGCGCTGATCGAGGCCGACGTGGCGCTGGAGGTGGCGCGCGGCTTCATCGAGCGGGTGACGGCGCGCGCGGTCGGCGCCGACGTGATCCGCTCGGTCACCCCGGGGCAGATGGTGGTGAAGATCGTCCACGACGAGCTCGTGGCCGTGCTCGGGGCCGATGCCCAACCCATCGACCTCAACGCGCCGGCGCCGGTGCCGATCCTGATGGCCGGGCTGCAGGGCTCGGGCAAGACCACGACCACGGCGAAGCTCGCCAGGCGTCTCACCGAGCGCATGAAGCGCAAGGTACTGCATGGCCTCTCTCGACACCCGCCGCCCCGCCGCCATGGAGCAGCTCGCGGTGCTCGGCAAGGAAATCGGCGTCGAGACGTTGCCGATCGTCGCCGGCCAGTCGCGCGGTGCAGATCGCGCGCCGCGCTATCGAGGCGGCGCGGCTCTCCGGCTTACGACGTGGTGCTCCTCGACACCGCCGGCCGCGTCACCGTGGACGAGGCGCTGATGAACGAGGTCGTCGAGATCGAGCGCGCCGTCGGCGCCCACGAGACGATGCTCGTCGCCGACAGCCTCACCGGCCAGGACGCGGTGGCGACGGCGCGGGCGTTCGCCGCGCGGCTCAACCTCACCGGCATCATCCTCACCCGCGTCGATGGCGACGGCCGCGGCGGTGCGGCGCTCTCCATGCGCGCGGTCACCGGCAAGCCGATCAAGCTCATCGGCACCGGCGAAAGCATGGACGCGCTCGAGGACTTCGATCCCGCCCGCATCGCCGGCCGCATTCTCGGCATGGGCGACGTGGTGGCGCTCGTCGAGAAGGCGGCGGAGAGCGTCGACCTCGACAAGGCGAAAGCCACCGCCGAGCGCATGCGCCGGGGCGCCTTCGACCTCAACGACCTGCGCGAGCAGTTGATCGCAGATGGAGAAGATCGGCGGCATGAGCGGCATGCTCGGCTGATGCCCGGCATCGCCAAGATGAAGAAGCAGATCGCGCGGCCAACCTCGACGACCGCGTGGTCAAGCGGCAGAAGGCGATCATCGACTTCGATGACGCCGCAGGAGCGCCGCAACCCCGACATCCTCAAGGCGAGCCGCAAGAAGCGCATCGCCGCCGGCTCCGGCACCAAGGTCGAGGACATCAATCGCCTGCTCAAGATGCATCGCCAGATGGCGGACATGATGAAGGCCATGGGCAAGCGCGGCGGACTCGGCCGCCTCGGCAACATGCTGGGCATGGGTGGCGGCGCGCCGAGCCCGGAAGAGATGCAGAAGCTCGCCGAGAAGATGCCGCAGCTCGGCGGCATGCCGCCGAATTTCCCCGGCCTGCCGGGCATGCCGGGCAAGCTCCCCGGCCTGCGGCAGGGCTCCCCGGCCTCGGATCGCCGCTGAAGAAGAAATGACCTGAACTCGAACGAAACCAACGAAAGGAACTTCCATGCTCGTCATTCGTCTCGCTCGTGCCGGCGCCAAGAAGCGCCCGCAGTATCGCGTCGTCGTCGCCGACTCGCGCTTTCCGCGCGACGGCCGCTTCATCGAGAAGCTCGGCACCTACAATCCGCTGCTCGCCGAAGGACTCCAAGGAGCGCGTGAAGCTCGAGCTCGAGCGCATCCAGTATTGGCTGTCGAAGGGCGCGCAGCCGAGCGACCGCATCCTGCGCTTCCTCGACGCCGCCGGCATCCGCAAGCGCGAGCCGCGCAACAATCCGCAGAAGGCGAAGCCCCGCGTCAAGAAGGGCGAGGCCGAGGCGGCCGCCGCCGCCGCAGCGGCGGCGCCCAAGCCTGCGGCTCCCGTCGCGGCGCCCGCCGCTCCTGCCGCTGAACCCGTCGCGCCCGCGGGCGAGGCGGCCGCGAGCTGACGCGTGCGGCGCGTCTGCGTCGCCAAGATCGGCGCCGCGCACGGGTTGCGCGGCGAGGTGCGGCTGTTCACCTTCACCCGCGAGCCCATGGCGGTGCGCGATTACGGGCCGTTCGAGGACGAAAGCGGCAAGCGCTCGCTCGTGCTCAACGCGGTGCGCGACGCGGGCGACCATCTGGTCGCCCGCTTTGAGGGCGTGAACGATCGCGACGCGGCCCGTGCGCTCACCAACGTCTCGCTCTACGTGCCGCGCGAGCGCCTGCCGCAGCCGGAGGCGGACAGCTTCTATCACGCCGACCTCGTCGGGCTGCGGGTGCGGGGCAGGGACGGCCGCGCGCTCGGCACGGTCAAGGCGGTGCAGGACTACGGCGCCGGCGACATCCTGGAGATCGCGCCCACGACGGGCGGCGAGGCGGTGATGCTGCCGTTCGTCGAGGCGTTCGTGCCCGAGGTTGATCTCGAAGGCGGCATTATCGTCGTCGACCCGCCGGTGGGAATTTTCGAAGGCGAGAAAGCGGACGAAAGCCGATGACCTGGCGGGCGAGCGTGGTCACCTTGTTTCCGGAGCTTTTTCCCGGGCCGCTTGGCGCGAGCCTCGCCGGCCGCGCGCTCGGCACGCTCTGGTCCTGCGACACGGTCGACATCCGCGCCCATGCCCTCGACAAGCATCGCTCCGTCGACGATACGCCGGCCGGCGGCGGGCCGGGCATGGTCATGCGCGCCGATGTGCTGGCGCGCGCGCTCGACGCAGCGGCGCCGGCGGACGATCCGCGGCCGCGCATCCTGCTGACGCCGCGCGGCCATCCGCTGACGCAAGGTCGCGTGCGCGAGCTCGCCGCCGGGCCGGGGGTGGTGCTGGTGTGCGGCCGCTACGAGGGCATCGACGAGCGCATCGTCGCCGCCCGCGGCCTCGAGGAGATTTCCGTCGGCGACTTCGTGCTGTCGGGGGGCGAGATCGCCGCCCACGCGCTGCTCGACGCCTGCGTGCGGCTCCTGCCGGGGGTGATGGGCAAGGAGGCGTCGGGCGCCGACGAGAGCTTCGAGGCGGGCCTACTGGAATATCCGCAGTACACGCGGCCGCAGGAGTTCGAGGGCGAGCCCATTCCGGAAGTCCTCATTTCCGGCGACCACGGCAGGGTGGCGGCGTGGCGCCGCAGCGAGGCGGAGCGCGTCACCCGCGAGCGGCGGCCGGACCTGTGGCGGCGCCAAAAGCCTGAAAAGGAATGACAAAGCGCGCGCAATGTCGTATAGGCGCGGCCGACCCCGATCTTCATTCCGTCAAAACGCCCGCGCAGCGGGGCGCGGAGGTGAGCCATGAATATCCTGGAAACGATCGAACGCGAGGAGATCGCACGGGTTTCCCAAGGCAAGGAAATCCCGCCGTTCGCCCCGGGCGACACGGTGCTGGTCAACGTCAAGGTGGTGGAAGGCGAGCGCAGCCGCATCCAGGCGTACGAGGGCGTCTGCATCGCCCGCTCCGGTGCCGGGCTGCACGAGAGCTTCACCGTGCGCAAGATTTCGTACGGCGAAGGAGTCGAGCGCGTGTTCCCGCTCTACTCGCCGATGATCAATTCCATCGAGGTGGTGCGCCGCGGCGAAGTGCGCCGCGCCAAGCTCTACTACCTGCGTCAGCGTCGCGGCCGTAAGGCTCGCATTACCGAGAAGCAGGACTATATCGCTCAGGAAGGGGCGGAAACCGCCGCCGCCCCCGCCGCGGCTGCCGAGACCGCGAAGGCCAAGACCGCGAAGACCAAGGCCGCGGAGACCAAGACGGAGTAGCGTTTCGCATGACGCCGCGCACCCTCTACGACAAGATCTGGGACGACCATCTCGTCGACACGCAGCCGGACGGCACCTGCCTCCTCTACATCGACCGTCACCTCGTGCACGAGGTGACGAGCCCGCAGGCCTTCGAGGGCTTGCGCCTGGCCGGCCGCAAAGTGCGCGCGCCGGAGAAGACGCTCGCCGTGGTCGATCACAACATCCAGACCACCGACCGCTCGAAGGGCATCGCCGACCCGGAGTCGGCGACCCAGGTCGAGACCATGGCGGCGAACGCGCGCGATTTCGGCATCGAATACTTCAACGAGCACGACCGCCGTCAGGGCATCTGCCACATCATCGGCCCGGAGCAGGGCTTCACGCTGCCCGGCACGACGCTCGTTTGCGGCGACTCGCCATACCTCGACCCACGGCGCCTTCGGGGCGCTCGCGTACGGCATCGGCACCTCGGAAGTGGAGCACGTGCTTGCAACGCAAACGCTGATCCAGAAGAAGGCGAGGAGCATGCGCGTCACCGTCGACGGCAAATTGCCGGACGGCGTCGGCGCCAAAGACATCATCCTCGCCATCATCGGCGAGATCGGCACCCACGGCGGCACCGGCCACGTGATCGAATACGGCGGCGAGGCGGTGCGCGCCCTTTCCATGGAAGGGCGCATGACCGTCTGCAACATGTCGATCGAGGGTGGGGCGCGCGCCGGCATGATCGCGCCCGACGACAAGGCGTTCGCCTACCTCAAGGACCGGCCGCGCGCGCCCAAGGGCGCCGCGTGGGACGCCGCCATGCGCGATTGGCAGAAGCTTCAGTCCGACGATGGCGCCCCCTTCGACTCGAACATCAAGCTCGACGCCGCGAGCCTGCCGCCGCTCGTCACCTGGGGCACGAGCCCGGAGGATGTGGTGTCGGTGACCGGCGTGGTGCCCGATCCGAGCCTGATCGAGGATATGCGCCGGCGCGAGACCAAAGAGCATGCGCTGCGATATATGGGCCTCGCCCCCGGCACGAAGATCACCGATATCAAGCTCGACCGCATCTTCATCGGCTCGTGCACCAACGGCCGCATCGAGGACCTGCGCCTCGTCGCCAAGATCGTCGGCGACCGCAAGGTCAATGCGAACCTGCATGCCATGATCGTGCCCGGGTCCGGCCTGGTGAAGGCGCAGGCGGAAGCGGAAGGGCTCGACAAGATCTTCAAGGCCGCCGGCTTCGAGTGGCGCGAGCCCGGCTGCTCCATGTGCCTCGGCATGAACCCGGACAAGCTAAAGCCCGAAGAGCGCTGCGCCTCCACCTCGAACCGCAACTTCGAGGGCCGCCAGGGCTACAAGGGTCGCACGCACCTAGTGTCGCCGGCCATGGCCGCGGCGGCGGCGATCGCCGGCCGCTTCGTCGACGTGCGCACCTGGCCGACGCACTGATCCGCAAATGAAACGGGCGCGTCCAAGGACGCGCCCGCTTTGTTTGAGCTTAGCTAGCGCTCAGCGCCAACGGCGGCTGCGCCAACGGCGATGCCAGCTACCGCGGCTTTCCCAGCGGCTGTGCCAGCAACGGCCCCGGCGGCAGCGCACGTCCTCGATCATCGAGTTGACGGCAGGAACGGCGTGCGTGATGCCGAGGTGCGCCGCGGCCTGGGCGGGGGCCGAAGCGAACGCCGCGAGACCGAGCGTGCTGGCCGCGGCGACGACAAGTGCGAATTTCCTCATTTTTGGTGTCCTCTTGGTTCTTGGGTTACCAATCCGCCGGCAGGGGGCGCTGACGGACATGATGATCATCGGCCCGATAAAGTGAACCGCCCGTGAGACAACCATTCACCCACCGTTCAGGAATACGGCAACTTTGGTACCCGCGATCTCACAAGCCGGCCGCAGCTTCCCACGAATGCAACGCACCTACCTCCGCTGCGTTCCCCATCCCCGCGCATTACAATGGTCGCCGATGAAAAGGTCCGACAGCTGGCACGACATCACCGCGCCTTCGCTCGCAGATTTCGAGGCGCTGGCCGCCGCGGCCTACGCCAAACTGCCGGCGAGCTTCCGCGCTCTGTGCGACGGCCTCGTCATCCACGTCGATGACTTTCCCAACGATGAGGTGCTGAAGGAGTTCGATACGGAAAGCGACTACGAGTTGCTCGGGCTGTTCACCGGCATCGGCCTCGCCCACGACGGCGCCGTCGCCGAATCAGGTCGGCTGCCGAACACGGTCCATCTCTACCGCCGGGCGATCATCGACTACTGGGCGGAGCATGAGGAGACGCTCGGCGCCGTCATCACCCACGTGCTGGTGCATGAGATCGGCCACCACTTCGGGCTTTCCGACGCCGACATGGAGCGAATCGAAGAGGACGCGGACTAGGGCTCCCGCGCTGGTTTCACCACTACCCGCGTGCTAGTTTCGTTGGTCGCAACAGCAACCGACAGGGGGAAACATGTTGTCGCGCGGGGATCTCGCTTGGCTCGCAGTGGCGGCGTACGCGTTGCATGTCATGGAAGAGCAGCTTCTCGATTGGCCGGCGGCGGCACGGCGGTCGATTAAGCTGTCGATCGAATACACCAACTATCGAGTGATCACCACGGTCTATCTCATCCTCGGGGCGGTGGCGGCGTTCCTGGTCGGCTCGCTGCCGGTGCTGGCGCTCGGTTTCGCCGCGTTCCTGCTGATCAACGCCGTCTACTTCCATATCTGGCCGATGATCCAGGCAGGCGGGCTCGTGGGCGGCATCATCACCGCGGTGTTCTTGTTCCTGCCGATCAGTATCGCGCAGTACTACGCGCCGGGCATTCCGACGCGCGACTATTGGATCTCCGCGGTCATCGGCATCGTGCTGGTGGCGTTCCCGCTCACGCTCCTGCATTACCGGCGTGCGTTCGCTGGCGGCGGAAGCCACGGCGGCGAGGCGTCGCGCAAGGGCCGCGCCCGCCGCTGATCTGACGAAGGCTGTAAGGGGGAGTGCCGCCGCGCCGGCGGCGCTCCTCTTTACCTTTGTCGGCTGAAGCCGCTAGAACTCTCGCGGAAATCGGACGAGCCCCATGGAAAAGTTCACCGTGCTTACCGGCGTCGCCGCGCCGCTCAAGATCGATCAATGTCGATACCGACATGATCATCCCGAAGCAGTACCTGAAGACGATCAAGCGCACCGGCCTCGGTAAGGGTCTGTTCGCCGAGATGCGCTATCGCGACGACGGCAGCGAGAATCCGGATTTCGTGCTGAACAAGCCCGCCTACCGCAACGCCAAGGTGCTGGTGGCGGGCGACAACTTCGGCTGCGGCTCGTCGCCGCGAGCACGCGCCGTGGGCGCTTCTCGACTTCGGCATCCGCTGCGTGATCTCCACGTCGTTCGCCGACATTTTCTACAACAACTGCTTCCAGAACGGCATCCTGCCGATGACGGTGAAGCCGGATGATCTCGACAAGCTGTTCGACGACGCCGAGCGCGGCGCCAATGCGACGCTGACCGATCGATCTCGAGAAGCAGGAAATCCACGGTCCGGACGGCGGCACGATCAAGTTCGACATCGACGCCAACCGCAAGCATTGCCTGCTGAACGGCCTCGACGACATCGGGCTGACGCTGGAGAAAGCGGACAAGATCGACGCCTTCGAAAAAGAGTCGCACGCCAAGCGCTCGTGGATCTGAAGCGCATGGCAACCTTCAAGCTCCTGCTGCTCGCCGGCGACGGCATCGGCCCGGAGGTGATGGCCGAGGCCAAGCGCGTCATCGCGTGGATGGACAAGCGCGGCATTGCCACGTTCGCCATCGAAGAGGACCTCGTCGGGGGCGCGGCCTACGACGACCACGGCAAGGCGATCTCGCGAAGCCGCCATGGACAAGGCACTCGCCGCCGACGCGGTGCTGTTCGGCGCGGTCGGCGGGCCGAAGTGGGACGACGTCGCCTACGACGTGCGGCCGGAAGCCGGGCTCGCTGCGCCTGCGCAAGGACCTCGCGTTGTTTGCCAACCTCAGGCCGGCGATCTGCTATCCGGCGCTCGCCGACGCCTCGAGCCTCAAGCGCGAGCTCGTCGAGGGCCTCGATCTCGTCATCGTCCGCGAGCTCACCGGCGGCGTCTATTTCGGCGAGCCGAAGACCATCACCGATCTCGGCAACGGCCAGAAGCGCGCCGTCGATACCCAGGTTTACGACACCTACGAGATCGAGCGCATCGCGCGGGTCGCCTTCGATCTCGCCAAGCGCCGGCGCAACAAGGTGACCTCCACCGAGAAGCGCAACGTGATGAAGACCGGCGTGCTTGTGGCGCGAGGTGGTCGAGCAGGTGCACAAGCGCGAGTTTCCCGGACGTCACCCTCGAGCATCAGCTCGCCGACGCCTGCGGCATGCAGCTCGTGCGCAATCCGAAGCAGTTCGACGTGATCGTCACCGACAACCTGTTCGGCGACGTGCTCTCGGACGTGGCGGCGATGCTGACCGGCTCGCTCGGCATGCTGCCGTCGGCGTCACTCGGCGAGGTGGACGTGAAGACCAAGAAGCGCCGCGCGCTCTACGAGCCGGTGCACGGCTCGGCGCCCGACATCGCCGGCAAGGGGGCCGCCAACCCGATCGCCATGATCGGCTCGCTCGGCATGGCGCTGCGCTATTCCTTCGGGCTCGGCGAGGCGGCGGACCTCGTGGAGAAGGCGATTGCCGGCACGCTCGCAAAAGGCCTGCGCACCGCCGATCTCAAGTCCGAGGGTCAGCGGGTCGTGGGCACGCGCCCGATGGGCGACGCGATCCTGGGCGAGCTCGACCGGCTCGCCGGCTGAATTTCAGAAATCAGAAGCCGGGGACGTCGCCGAAGGACGGCAGCGGCCAGCGCGAGGCGGCGGCGTAAGGATACGTGCGCGGGCCATACGGCGGATAGAGCAGCGCCGGGCTGTAGATGTAATCGTGATAGCGCCGCTCGCCCGGCCGCACGGTGGTGCCGGCGTCGAGATAGCTGCGCCGCGGCTGCACGGTGATCTTGGCGCGGGGGCGATATCCGTCCCGGTAGTTCTGGGCATCGGCGGGGAAACTGGCGCCGAGGAGAGCGGCAGCGGCGAGGACGGCCGTAACGGTCGCGACGCGCATGACGTTCTCCCACAGGTTACTTTAGCGAATAGACCATAGCCCGCCTTAATACACTCTAACAACCGCATCGCCGCCATGTAGTTCCGCCGCACGCCCGGGAGGCGCCGTTAAATGCGCACTTCTCCTTGAGCGGACGCGCGCACACGACTAGGCTTTGAGAAAATCATTCGCTTCGCGGAGGGGGAAATGACCAACAAGATCGAGCGCTCACTTGCTGAGCTCTATCAAGACGATCCGGAGCGCGCCGATGCGGTCGTCCTCGGCCGCGAGACCGGCCCGAACCGGCGCGGCTTTCTGGAAGGCGCCGGGCTCGCCGCCTTCGGCGCGCTCGCTGGAAGCGCCGTTCCCTTCGCCGCCAACGTCCCCGCGGGTCTGGTGCCCGCCGCGCTCGCGCAAGGCGCATCGCAGCCCGTCGCTCCGCCGCCGGCCGCCCCGCCGCCGCCCGGGCCGCGGGCGCCGCAGCTACTCAACTTCCCGGGCAAGGATCCGCGCCTGGTGGTGCTGGGCGAGCGCCCGCTCGTGGCCGAGACGCCGGAATCGCTCCTCGACGACGACACCACCCCCACCGACAAATTCTTCATCCGCAACAACGGGCAGATTCCGGAGACCACGTCGAACCCCGCGGCGTGGAAGATCACCGTCGACGGCGAGGTGCAGAACAAGCTCGAGCTTTCGCTCGCCGACTTGAAAAAGCGCTTCAAGCCGGTGACCCAACGCATGGTGCTGGAGTGCGGCGGCAACGGCCGCTCGTTCTTCTCTCCGCCGGCGCGCGGCAACCAGTGGACCAACGGCGGCATCGGCTGCGCGCGATGGACCGGCGTACGGGTCGCCGACGTGCTCAAGGCAGCGGGGCTGAAGTCTTCCGCCCAGTTCACTGGCCACTATGGCGCCGACCCATCGCTTTCCGGCGAGCCCAATCGCCCGACGCTGTCGCGCGGCGTGCCGATCAAGAAGGCGCTCGACCCGAACAATCTCATCGTGTGGGCGATGAACGACCAAGATTTGCCGCTGATCCACGGCTTTCCGGTACGCCTCATCGTGCCCGGCTGGCCCGGATCGATCTCGTCGAAGTGGCTCACCCGCATCTGGGTGCGCGACAAGATGCACGACGGCCCCGGCATGGGCGGCACCTCCTATCGCGTGACGATCAAGCCCATGGTCCCCGGCGACAAGGTGGACGACAAGAATTTCCGCGACCTAGAATCGATGCCGGTGCGCTCCATCGTCACCAATCCGGCGAACGGCACGACGCTGCCGGCGGGAACGCGCGAGCTGAAAGTTCGCGGTGCCGCGTGGGACGGCGACCACGCGGTGAAGGCGGTGCACGTATCGATCGACTACGGCGCCACCTGGCAGCCGGCGCAGATGGCGAAGTCCACCAACCGCTACGACTGGGTGCGGTGGACGGCGACGCTGAAGCTGCCGTCGGAGGGCTATTACGAGGTCTGGTCGCGCGCCACCGACGCGCGCGGCGTGTCGCAGCCGCACGTGGCCGGCAACTGGAACCCGCAGGGCTACGGCGCCAATCCGTTGCACCGAGTGGCGGTGCGCGTCGCTTGAGGCGGAATTTTTCTTCCGTTCTGCGCGGAGCAGCGCTCGCCATCGGCGTGCTGGCGCTGCCGGCGCTCGCGGCGGCGCAGGCAACATTCACGCCCAAGGACGAGGCGCCCGAGGAATTTCCCGACGCTCCCGGCCGCGAGGACGCGTTCTATGCCTGCACCGCCTGCCACGGCTTCAAGCTCGTGGCGGCGCAGGGCATGAGCCGGACGCGCTGGGACGACACCATCGATTTCATGATTCGGCAGCACAAGATGCCGCCGCTCGCCGAGAACGATCGGACCGTTGTGCTCGACTATCTCGCCCGCGCATTTCCCGAGCGGGCGCCCGCGCGCGGCTTCCAGAATCCGTTCTTGAAGCAGTAATCAGCGGCCGCGCAAGGCGCCGCGCAGCTTGGGATCGCTCTTGTTGAGAATCCAGTTGTCGGGGCGCTTGGCCTGGGCCGCGAGCGTCGGTCCGGCGGTGCCGCAGAAATTGCGCTTGAGCTCGGCGCGGGCGAAGAACGACACCAGATTGTCGTCGCCGCCGGCGCTCATCAGCACCAGCCGATCGAGCAGGCAGGCGAGACGGCCGTGCGCCACTATTGCCGGGCCGGGATTGCACCACCACACCACCAGTCCGAGGCGCGGATTGTCCCAGGCGCCGGCAGCGGCGAGGCAGGTGCGTGGCTCGTCGCCCATGCGGCTCAACTTCATGTCGACCAACGCGAGCGGGCCGAACTTGGTGTCGAGTTCGCCCACCGGGCCGGCGAGCTCGGCGTTGATTTCCGATTCCGCGGCGAGCGCGGTCACCGCCGCGAGCGGATCGGCGGGAGCGGTGCCTTCGTTGCCGGGGCGGTAGAGCGCGATGCGCACGTAAGCGCCCTCGTCGCGCGGCGCGCCCCAGGTCATCAGATCCTTGCGCCCGCCGCCCTCGCGGTGGCGGCGCACGGCGTACTGCTGGGCGAGGGCGTCGATCGCCGGATAGGCGAGGACGAAGGCGCCGCTGCCGCGCGTCACTTCGAACCATGGCGAAGGAGACTCGCGCACGGTCGCCGCCGCCGACACCGCCGGCGTCGGGCGGGCGAAATCGTCGATCAGGATCGCCGTCATCAGCACCACGGCGAACATAGCGAGCACGCGCGAGGCGGTGAGCTCCGTGGCGTCAGGCATGCGCGCGCGGAGCACGGCGAAGCCGCCGCGGATATCGCAAAAGACGTGAAGCACGGGCTGCCTTCTTCTTGCTTGCCGGAGGTTGGCGTTGCGATAAGCCCATTTCTCGCGTAGAAGCCGCTTCGCTTTGGTTTCCGTGCGGGCTGCGGCGCCGCGGATTTTCGGCGGAGAGTCAAGGATGGGTTACAAGGTCGCCATCGTCGGCGCTACCGGCAGCGTGGGCCGGGAAATGCTTACGATCCTTTCCGAACGGGGTTTCCCGGCGGACGAGGTGGTGGCGCTCGCCTCGCGCCGCTCGATGGGCGTCGAGGTCTCCTATGGTGAACGCGTCCTTAAGGTGAAGTCGCTCGAGCAGCACGACTTCACCGACACCGACATCTGCCTCATGTCGGCGGGGTCGAAGATCTCCAAGGAATGGACGCCGAAGATCGCCGCCGCCGGCTGCGTGGTGATCGATAACTCGTCGGCCTGGCGCTACGACCCCGACGTGCCGCTCATCGTGCCGGAGGTGAACGCCGACGCGGTCGCGGGCTTCAGGAAGAAGAATGTCATCGCCAATCCCAACTGCTCCACCGCCCAGCTCGTGGTGGCGCTGAAGCCGCTGCACGATCGTGCCACGATCAAGCGGGTGGTGGTGGCGACCTATCAATCGGTCTCCGGCGCCGGCAAGGACGCCATGGACGAGCTGTTCGCGCAGACCCGGGCGGTATTCGCCGCCAATACCCTGGAGCCCAAGATCTTCACCAAGCGCATCGCCTTCAACGTGATCCCGCACATCGATTCCTTCCGCGACGACGGCTTCACCCGCGAGGAATGGAAGATGGAGGCGGAGACCAAGAAGATCCTCGATCCCAAGATCGCGCTCGTCGCCACCTGCGTGCGGGTGCCGGTGTTCGTCGGCCATTCGGAAGCGGTGAACGTGGAGTTCGAGAAGCCGATCTCCGCCGACGAGGCGCGGGAGCTACTGCGCGGCGCGCCCGGCATTCTCGTCGTCGACAAGCGCGAACCCGGCGGCTACATCACGCCCTACGAGGCGACGGGCGAGGACGTCACTTATGTGTCGCGCATCCGCGAGGACAAGACCGTGCCATACGGCCTCGCCTTCTGGTGCGTGTCCGACAACCTGCGCAAGGGCGCGGCGCTGAACGCAATCCAGATCGCCGAGAGCCTCGTCAATCGCAAGCTCCTCAAGCCGAAGCAGAAAGCGGCCTGAACGAGCGGCTCCGCGGATCGCCGATCAGCAGTTCTCCGTTCGCCACGCCGAAATAGGCGGCATGCAGCGCGAGCTTGCCGCCCTCGACGAGCATGCGCACGTAGGGAAACGTCATCAGGTTGTCGAGGGTGTGAAAAACCGAGGCCTGCTCGAGCCGCGTGAGATAGTCGTCGAGGGGTTCTTGCGCCTCGCGTGGCCCGAGTAGCCGCGCCGCCGGCTCGATCAGCGCCATCCAGCGGCCGATGAAGTCGCCGGGCGAGAGCGGCTCGGCGGGCGCCGCGTGGGCGCGAATGCCGCCGCAGCGGGCGTGCCCGAGCACGACGATGTGCCGCACGCGCAGCGCTTGCACGGCGAACTCGAGCGCCGCCGAGACGGCGCGAGTGGCGCCATCCGGCGAATAGGGCGGCACCAGATTGGCGACGTTGCGGACCACGAACAATTCGCCGGGAGCGGCGTCGAAGATCGCTTCCGGCGAAACGCGCGAGTCGCAACAGCCGATCACCATGATTTGCGGGGCCTGCCCGCCCTCGGCAAGGTCGCGAAACCTCCGCTGCTCCGCCGGCAGGCGGTTGGAACGGAAGCTTTGATAGCCTTCGACCAGACGCGGGGGAAATCGCGTTGCATCATTCATTTCGAATCGGTACTCCAGCGGGCCCGGACAATTTAGTGAATGTAGTACGTCCGGCGCGCCGAGCGAATGCTGGTGCCCATGTGACATTTGTCCGCCCCCGCCGCAGCGTCCTTTACATGCCGGGCTCCAATGCCCGCGCGCTGGAGAAGGCGCGGACGCTCGCGGCCGACAGCCTGATCCTCGATCTGGAAGACGCGGTGGCGCCCGAGGCGAAGAGCGCCGCGCGCGAGCAGGTGGTGGCCGCGGTCCGGGCCAAGGGCTTCGGCGGCCGCGAGGTGGTGGTGCGCATCAACGGCCTCGACACGCCGTGGGGTAAGGACGATCTCGCCGCCGTAGTCGCCGCCGGTCCCGACGCGATCCTGGTGCCCAAGGTGTCCTCCGCGGACGAGCTCATCTTCGTCGGCCATCGCCTGGTCGATCTCTCGGCACCCCCCGGCATCTCGGTGTGGGCCATGATCGAAACCGCGCGCGCCATCCTCGACGCCGGCGCCATCGCCGCCGAGGCGCGCGATCCGCTGGCGGCGCTCAAGGTGTTCGTGCTCGGCACCAACGATCTCGCCAAGGAGACGCGCATGCGCATCGTGCCGGGCCGGGCGCCGATGCAGGCGGCGCTGTCCACTGCGGTGCTCGCCGGCCATGCCTATGGCCTCGACGTGATCGACGGGGTCTATAACGACATCCAGGACGCGCAAGGATTTGTGCGCGAGTGCCGGGAGGCCCGCGACATGGGCTTTGACGGCAAGACGCTCATCCACCCAAGCCAGGTTGAGCCGTGCAATCAGGCCTTTGCCCCCTCGGCGGAGGAAGTGGCGGAGGCGCGCAAGATCGTTGCCGCCTTCGAGGAGCCCGAGAACCGCGACAAGGGCGTGATTACTCTCGACGGCCGCATGGTCGAGCGCATGCACGCGGAGAGCGCCCGGCGTACACTGGCGCTCGCGGCGGCGGCGGGGCGCGGGGGCTAAAGCCATGGCGGGGGCGGCGGGGAATTTCTTCGAGGATTTCCGCGTCGGCCAGGTCATCCGCCACGCGACCCCGCGCACGGTGACGGCGGGCGACGTCGCCCTCTACACCGGCCTGTTCGGCTCGCGCTTCGCGGTGCAGTCGTCGGACGTTTTCGCCAAGGAGATCGGCTACGCGCGCTCGCCGGTGGACGATCTCCTCGTCTTCCACATGGTGTTTGGCAAGACCGTGCCCGACATCTCGCTCAATGCCGTGGCCAACCTCGGCTACGCCGCCTGCCGTTTCCTCCTGCCGGTGTTTCCCGGCGACACGCTCTCGGCGGTGTCCGAGGTGATCGGCGTGCGCGAGAACTCCAACGGCAAGTCGGGCGTGGTGTACGTGCGCTCCACCGGCTTCAAGGACGGCGGCACCGAGGTGCTCGATTACGTGCGCTGGGTGATGGTGCGGAAGCGCGACGTCGCGGCGCCGGTGCCGCCGCCGGTGGTGCCGAAGCTGCCGCCGCAGCTGCATGCCGACGCGCTCGCCACCGCGCTGCCGCGCCTCAAGATCGATGCCTACAACTACACGTTTGCCGGCAGCCCGCGGCGGTTCGCCGATTATCTCGTAGGCGACCGCATCGACCACGTCGACGGCGTCACGGTGGAGGAGGCGGAGCACCAAATCGCCACGCGGCTCTACCAAAACCCGGCGCGAATCCATTTCAACCAATGGGCGGCGGCGGGCAACCGCTTTGGCCGCCGGCTGGTGTACGGCGGCCACGCCATTTCCATCGCCCGGGCTCTGTCGTTCAGCGGATTCGCCAACGCCTTCCACGTGGCGGCGATCAATGCCGGGCGGCACGTGGCGCCGCTGTTCGCCGGCGACACGGTGTTCGCCTGGAGCGAGGTGATCGAGCGCGACGAGCTGCCGCGCCGCCGCGACCTCGGCGCGTTGCGGCTGCGCACCGTCGCCACCAAGGACCGGCCGTGCGGCGATTTTCCCTATAAGCGCGGCGACGACGAGTACGATCCGTCGGTGATCCTCGATCTCGACTACTGGGTGCTGATCCCGCGCTGAGCTACGCCTCGGCGCGGAGATGCGTCACCAGCTCGCGCGCATAAGACGGCAACTCGGCGAAGCTGCGCACGCATATGGTGAGGTCGCGCACGGCCCAGGCGTCGGTGAGGGTGATCGGGGTGATCGCCATGGACTTCACGGCGCGCTTGGCCGTGGTCTCCGGCACGATGCCGACGCCCACGTTCTTCTCCACCAGCCGGCAGACGGCGTCGAAGGAGCGCAACTGGATGCGCAGGCGCAGCGGCCGGCCGATGCGCGCCGCCTTGTCGGCGAGGAAGCGCTGCAGCGCGCTCGCCCTGTCGAGGCCGACGAAGTCGCGGTCGAGCACCTGGGCGAAGCTCGTCTTGGTGCGCTTGGCGAGCGGGTGCTCGTTCGCCACCACCAGCACGAAGCGGTCGCGGCGATAGGGATAGGTCTCGAGCGAGCCGGCGTCGACGGTGCCGGCGACGATGCCGACGTCGGCCACGCCCTCGGCGATGAGGCCGACGATCTCGTCGCTCAGGCGCTCCTCGAGCTCGATGGAGACGTTGGGGTAGGCGGCGAGGAAGGCGCTCAGCGCCTCGGGCAGGAACTCGGTCAGCGCATTGGTGTTGGAGAGCAGGCGGATCTGGCTGCCGACGCCGCCGGCGTAGGCGCCGAGATCCTCACGCAGGCGCTCGGCCTGGCGCAGGATGATGCGGGCGTGTTGCAACAGCGTGCGGCCGGCGTGGGTGAGCGTCACCCCCTGGCGGCCGCGCACCAGGAGGGCGGCGCCCAGCGCCTCCTCCATGTGGCGGATGCGGGTGGAGGCGGCGGCGAGCGCCAGATGCGCCCGTTCGGCGCCGCGGGTGATGGAGCCGGCCTCGACCACGTCACGGAACAGGCTTAGGTCGGCGAGATCGAAGCGCATGACAGCCTTCGGATTTGGCGAAGCCAGGCTACGCTAAAAGCTTATTGCGAACAACTTCGAGCGCGTTAGTGTTCGCCAATCGCGAAGCAGCCGACCGGCACGATCAATGCCGCCGGGAACGACCCAAGCGCCGCGTTGTTCGTCGAGGACCAGAATGGCCGATACCCGGGGCCCCATCCAGCGGCCGCTCTCTCCGCACCTGCAGATTTATCGCATGACGCTCACCATGGCGATGTCGATCGCGCACCGGGTGACGGGGACCATGCTCTACCTCGGCACGCTTCTCCTGGTGTGGTGGCTGGTGGCGGCGGCGACCTCGGCGCGGCAGTACGACGTGGTCAACGCGGTATTCTCCTCGTGGCTCGGGCGCGTCGTGCTGTTCGGCTACACCTGGGCGCTGATGCACCACATGCTCGGCGGCATTCGCCACCTGATCTGGGACACCGGCCGCGGCTTCGAACCGGCGGAGCGCGAGTTCCTGGCGCGCGCTACCATCGTCGGCTCGATCGCGCTCACCTTCGCGGTGTGGGTGCTCGCCTACGTGCTGAAAGGATGAAGACCATGCGCACGCCGCTTTCCCGCGTCCGCGGGATCGGGCCCGCCCACTCGGGCACCGGGCATTTCTGGCTGCAGCGGCTCACCGCGGTCGCCAACATTCCGCTGATCATCGCTTTCCTCGTCATCTTCGTGGCGCTCGCCGGGCGCAGCCAGGCGGCGGTGGTGGCGACGCTCGGGCAGCCGGTGGTGGCGGTGCTGTTCCTGGCGGCGATCCTGTCGGTGGTCACGCACATGCGCATCGGCATGCAGGCCATCATCGAGGACTACGTGCACGGCGAGATCGCCAAGATCGCGCTGGTCATGGCCAACACGTTTTTCGCGCTCGGCGTCGGGATCGCCTCGGCGTTCGCGATCCTGCGCATCAGTTTCGGTCTGTAGAGAATGGCAACGAACGGCAAGAACTCGGCGCCCGCGGTCAACGGCCGCGCCTATCCCGTCACCGATCACCGCTACGATGTGGTGGTTGTGGGCGCCGGCGGCGCCGGCCTGCGCGCACTTGTCGGCTGCGCCGAGGCGGGACTGAAGACCGCGTGCATCACCAAGGTCTTTCCCACGCGCTCGCACACGGTGGCGGCGCAGGGCGGCATCTCGGCGGCGCTCGGCAACATGGGCGAGGACGACTGGCGCTGGCACATGTACGACACGGTCAAGGGCTCCGACTGGCTCGGCGACCAGGACGCGATCGAGTATCTGTGCCGCAACGCGCCGGCCGCGGTGTACGAGCTCGAACACTGGGGCGTGCCGTTCTCGCGCACCGAGGACGGCAAGATCTACCAGCGGCCGTTCGGCGGCATGACCACCCACTACGGCAAAGGCACGGCGCAGCGCACCTGCGCTGCCGCCGACCGCACCGGCCACGCCATGCTGCACACGCTCTATGGCGCAGCGCTGAAGCACCGGGCCGAGTTCTTCATCGAATTCTTCGCCATTGACCTCATCATGGACGAGGAGGGTCGCTGCCGCGGCGTCATCGCGCTCAAGCTAGACGACGGCACGCTCCACCGCTTCCAGGCGCACGAGACCATCATCGCCACCGGTGGCTATGGGCGCGCCTACTTCTCCTGCACCTCGGCGCACACCTGCACCGGTGACGGCAATGCCATGGTGCTGCGCGCCGGATTGGCGCTGCAGGACATGGAGTTCGTGCAGTTCCATCCCACCGGCATCTACGGCGCCGGCTGTCTGATCACTGAGGGCGCCCGCGGCGAGGGCGCCTATCTCGTCAACAGCGAGGGCGAACGCTTCATGGAGCGCTACGCGCCGCACGCCAAGGATCTCGCCTCGCGCGACGTGGTGTCACGCGCCATGACCATCGAGATTCGCGAGGGCCGCGGCGTCGGGAAGAACAAAGATCACATCTTCCTGCATCTCGATCATCTCGATCCGAAGATCCTGCACGAGCGCCTGCCCGGCATCTCGGAGTCGGCGAAGATCTTTGCCGGCGTTGACGTGAGCAAGGAGCCGATCCCGGTGCTGCCGACCGTGCACTACAACATGGGCGGCATTCCCACGAACTATCACGGCGAGGCGGTGATCAAGGCGAACGGCAACCCCGACCAGGTGGTGCCGGGGTTGATGTCGCTGGGCGAGGCGGCATGCGTGTCGGTGCACGGCGCCAACCGCCTCGGCTCCAACTCGCTCATCGACCTCGTGGTGTTCGGCCGCGCCGCCGCGGCGCGCTGCTCCGAGCTGATCTCATCGAGTGACAAGCATCGCGACCTGCCGGCGAGCGCCAACGAGCCGTCGCTCGCCCGCCTCGATCGCTTCCGCAATGCCGCCGGCGGCACGCCGACGGCGGAACTCAGGCTCGACATGCAGGGAGTAATGCAGACCAACTGCGCGGTGTTCCGTACCGGCGAGGTGCTGCAGGAAGGCCACAAGCGCATCCACGAGGTGTTCGACGGCATCGACGACGTCCGCGTCACCGACCGCTCGCTAATCTGGAATTCGGATCTGATCGAGACGCTCGAGCTCGACAATCTGCTGGCACAGGCGGTGGTGACCATGGACTCGGCACTGAACCGCACCGAAAGCCGCGGCGCCCACGCGCGCGAGGACTATCCGGAGCGCGACGACAAGAACTGGATGAAGCACAGCCTAGCGTGGCTCGACTTCGAGAGCGGCGAGGTCAAGGTCGATTATCGTCCGGTGCATCTGCAGACGCTCACCAACGAGGTGCAATCGATCGAGCCGGCGAAGCGGATCTACTGAGGACAACATGGTCGAGCTGACGCTGCCGAAGAATTCCAAGGTCGTTCCGGGCAAGACTTGGCCGAAGCCGGAAGGCGCGGACGCTTCCGCCCGCTTCACCGAGTTCCGCATTTACCGCTGGGACCCAGACGCGGGCGGCAACCCGCGCATGGACACCTACCTGATCGACCGCGACGACTGCGGGCCGATGGTGCTCGATGGGCTGATCTGGATCAAGAATAAGGTGGACGCCACGCTCGCCTTCCGCCGCTCGTGCCGGGAGGGCGTCTGCGGCTCTTGCGCCATGAATATCGACGGTATCAATACGCTCGCCTGCACCCACGCCATCGATGATGTAAAAGCGCCAGTGAGAATTTACCCCCTGCCGCACCAGCCGGTGGTGAAGGACCTGGTGCCGGATCTGAGCAACTTCTACGCCCAGCACGCCGCGACCGAGCCGTGGCTGAAGACCACGTCGCCGGCGCCCGACAAGGAATGGCCGCAGAGCCACGAGGATCGCGCCAAGCTCGACGGCCTCTATGAATGTATTCTATGCGCCTGCTGCTCCACCGGCTGCCCGAGCTACTGGTGGAACAGCGAGCGTTTTCTCGGTCCGGCGGCGCTGTTGCAGGCCTACCGCTGGCTCGCGGACTCGCGCGACGAGGCGGCGGGCGAGCGGCTCGATCAGCTCGAGGATCCGTTCCGCCTCTATCGCTGCCACACGATCCTGAATTGCTCGAAGACGTGCCCGAAGGGATTGAATCCGGCGAAGGCGATCGCCGAGGTCAAAAAAATGATGGTCGCGCGCCAGGTCTGACGCGCGACCAAAAAGTCTCAGAGATTCGAAGGAAGGCGCTCTAGCGGCGACCCTTCTTGGCGGTCTTCCGGCGACGCCGGCGCTTCGGCTTCATGTCCATGTCCGCCTTTTTGCCTTTGCCCTTGCGGCCGGCTTTCTTCCTTGCTCTTCTCATGATCAAAACCTCTTCAGCTGTTTCAGTTCGCTTTGCAAGAGGACGACGATTTTTGTCGCCCTCTCTCTCTTGTCGCGCTGCATTGACAGCCGACGAACCAACTTAGACCGCAATTTCGCGCGCTTTGCCAAGCGAAAAAGTGAGGACACGCCGCGCATCGTCGCGCGCGCGTGCGTCAGTGCGCGCGACATGCGCGCGATGTCGTGCGACTCGCAATGCAGCAAAAATGCGGATGTGCATATGAAGCTGAAAGACTTTCGCCCTCAATGAGTTACGCACGAGGTGCGGCGCGATAAGCAATTCGCGCTGAGGCGTAAACGAAATTCATCAACGCGTAAGCATGCGCGAAACTTCTGTCGCTCGTCCACAAGCGCCGGCGTGCGCGTCATGAAATCCGGAAAATTTCCACCGTGACGCGCCGTTTCTGACAATTTTTGCGCAGGTGATTCGCGCACGTCGCGCGGCTAGCGCGTGCCGGAGGTGTACTCCGGCGAGGCGGCGGCGGCGATCAAAGCGCGGCGAAAGTCGCCCTCGGCGGTGACGCCGAAATTATAGTGCTCGTCGGAGAACGGTGCGGCGATCTGCGGCGCGCGCGAGCGGAAGCCGACGTAGATGCCGGCGAAGCGTCCGTCGGCGGTGAGGAACGCGGCGCCCGAGGTGCCGCTTTCGCCGCTGCAGTCGAGCGCGAGCTCACGCACGCCAGAGACGGCGCTGTTGATCACGCGGTGGGCGGCGCAGGTCTCGATCGCGGAACCGGCGCTGCCGTCGGCACGGGCGGCGGCGTAGAGCGTGACCGCGGCGGGCGGCGAGAAGGTGCCGGCGAGCGGGTAGGGGCTGACGCCGGAGACCGGTCGCACCAGTCGCACCACCGCCCAGTCGTTCACCGCCGGGGCGGCATAGGGGGAGCTCGATCCGGAGACGGCGCGCTGCAGATCGAGCGGCACCACCTGGGGCTCGCCCGCGACCGTGATCTCGAAGCGGCAGCGCTCGGTGTTGTCGCGCAGCCGTCCGGTTTGATCGAAGAGATTATGGGCGGCGGTCGTGATCACGTCGGCGGCGAGGACGAGTTGCGCGGTGCCGACGGCGCTGCCGCAGCGTACGATGCCGGTGGCGCCATAGCGGGCGGCGAGCTCGCGTGAGCCGAGCCCGATGCGGGCGGCGAAGTGGGCAAGGCTCTCGCGCCGATCGCCGCCGGTGAAGGTGATGGCGGACGCGAGCGTGCCTGCGGGCGCCGCCTGCGGGTTGTTCTCGGCGCCGGCGTCAACGACAAACAGAAGCGTGGGCAGGAGCGCGAGCGCAAGCGAGCGCCGCTTGCCGGCCGGACGAATGAACGCACGCAACACCGACCCTCCCCCGTGTTCCCGGGGGAAGAGTCGCGGTGGCGTCGGGCGGAGTCAACAAGAGAGCAACGGCGTCACGCTCGATCGAACGGCAAGGTTAAAATCGAAGCGGCAGGCCGAAACCCGCCGCTCCAACGTGCGTAGAAAACGATGAATGACGGATGGGCGGATTACTCGCCGCCGCCGCCACCGCCGCCGCCACCATCGCCGCCCTGGCTGCGGTTTTCGGCACGCGCGAACCAGTTCTCTTCGATGGCGCGCGGGCTGTAGGAATCGAGCGTCAAAACGGTGTCGCGTCCGGGGAACGAGGAGGTCGCCGACTGGCGGCGCTCGATCAGGGCGGCGTTCGGGTCCATCTGCTGCAACTGAGTGCGCTTCGGCGTAGTGCGCGGTTCGGCCTGTGCCGTTGACACGGGCAGGCTGAGCGCCACAAGGGCAGCTACGATCATGCGCATGAGGTCTTGCTCCATTTTGGTTGGTACCGGGACAGGGGCGTTCCGGTTCTGGAGCGGATTTGATGCAGTCGCGGCGCCAACTGTCGCCCCGATTGTCGGCCGACGCTTAAGGATGAATGTGCGGAACTCCGCCAAAATTCAGCAAAATGCGCCGATCGCGGCGGCGCCCCCGCAAATCCCGCTTGTTTCCGAAGAAAGCGGCCGTTAAGCGTGCGGCCATTCGGTCGTTAGGGAAAGCTCGTATGCCCGACGCCGCCCCCGTTGCCGCGCGCTACGCGGCGCGCGTCGCCGCCGGCGAGCTCGAGCGCGATCGCGCGCAGGAGTCCGCACTTACACGTCTCGCGCGACTGGAAGGTGAGCTCGCCGAGCCGCGGCAAAAGGGATTTCTCGGTTCGCTCGCGCGCCGATTGACCGGCCGCCGCGCAGCGCCGCCGCGCGGTATTTATTTCTGGGGCGACGTCGGCCGCGGCAAGACCATGCTGATGGACCTGTTCTTCGCGGCCGCGCCGGTGGCGCGCAAGCGCCGCGCCCATTTCCATGAGTTCATGGCCGACGTGCACGCACGCATTCATGCCGCCCGGGCGGCGATGAAGAAGGGCGCGGCCGCCGACGGCGATCCGATCGTTCCCGTCGCCGACGACATCGCGCGCGAGGCGCAGCTCCTCTGCTTCGACGAACTCTTCGTCACTGACATCGCCGACGCCATGATCCTCAGCCGCCTGTTCGCGCGGCTGTTTGAGCGCGGCGTGGTGCTGGTGGCGACCTCCAACGTGCCGCCGGAGCGCCTGTACGAAAATGGGCTGAACCGAGCGCTGTTCGAGCCGTTCATCCGCCTGCTGCAGGAGCGCACGGAGGTGGTGGAGCTCGCCGCCCGCGCCGACTTCCGCCTGGAGAAGCTCGGTGGCGTCGACGTATGGCACGTGCCGGCCGACGCCGCGGGGGCGGCGGCGATCGACGCCGCTTGGCGCAGGCTCGCGGGGCGGGAGGGCGGCGCGGCGATGGAGCTTCCGTTGCTCGGCCGCGCCATCCATGTGCCGCGAGCGGGCGGTGGTGCCGCGCGCTTTTCCTTCGCGGATCTCTGCGAGGCGCCGCTGGGTGCGGCGGATTTCGTGCACATCGCACGCTCGTTCCATACGGTGGTGGTCGAGAACATTCCGATGATCGAGGCCAGGCAGTTCAACGAGGCCAAGCGGTTCATTCTTTTGATCGACACCCTTTATGATTATGCGGTGAAGCTTATCGCCTCAGCGGCGGCCGAGCCGGAGGCGCTTTATCGCGGGGCCGAGGGCTTCGAAGCGTTCGAGTTCCGCCGCACCGCCTCTCGCCTCGCCGAGATGCGCACCGCTGGCTATCTCGCGCTACCGCATGGCAGCCGGATGTCGCATGTGGAGGGGGCGACGGACTTGAACCGCGGGGCTTAACGGGCTAATCACGTCGCCGCGGCCTCTTTCGCGGCCGCGTTCTCACCCGCAAGACATTCACCATGGCGCGCAAGAAGATTGCATTGATCGGCGCCGGTCAGATTGGCGGCACGCTTGCGCTGCTCGCCGGCCTCAAGGACCTCGGCGACGTGGTCCTGTTCGACATCGTCGAGGGCATCCCGCAAGGCAAGGCGCTCGATCTCGCGCAGGCCTCGCCGATCGAGGGCTTCGACGCCAAGATCGCCGGCACCCAGACCTACGAGGCGATCGAGGGCGCCGACGTGGTCATCGTCACCGCCGGCGTGCCGCGCAAGCCGGGCATGAGCCGCGACGATCTCCTCGGCATCAACCTCAAGGTCATGGCCCAGGCCGGCGCCGGCATCGCCAAGTACGCGCCCAAGGCCTTCGTCATCTGCATCACCAATCCGCTCGACGCCATGGTGTGGGCACTGCAGAAGTCCTGCGGCCTGCCCAAGAACATGGTGGTGGGCATGGCCGGCGTGCTCGACTCCGCGCGTTTCCGCTATTTTCTCGCCGACGAGTTCGCGCGTGTCGGTGGAGGACGTCACCGCCTTCGTGCTCGGCGGCCACGGCGACACCATGGTGCCGCTCATCCGCTATTCGGACGGTCGCCGGCATTCCGGTTCCCGATCTGATCAAGATGGGCTGGACCACCCAGGAGCGCATCGACGCCATCGTCCAGCGCACCCGCGACGGCGGCGCCGAGATCGTGAACCTGCTTGAAGACGGGCTCGGCGTTCTACGCGCCGGCGTCCTCCGCCATCGCCATGGCCGAGAGCTATCTCAAGGACAAGAAGCGCGTGCTTGCCGTGCGCGGCGCACCTCGACGGCGAGTACGGCGTGCAGCGACGTCTACGTCGGCGTGCCGGTGCGTGCTCGGCGCCAAGGGCGTCGAGCGGGTGGTCGAGATCGAGTTCGATAAGGCCGAGCGCGCCATGTTCGACAAATCGGTGGCCGCGGTGCAGGGCCTTGTCGACGCCTGCATCAAGATCGCCCCCGATCTCGGCAAGTGACCGCGACCGGCGCGGCGCGTACGCTCACCCCATGAACATCCACGAGTACCAGGCCAAGGCATTGCTCGGCAGCTTCGGCGTGCCGGTGCCGCGTGGGTTTCCGGCGCTGTCGCGTCGGCGGAGGCGGTGAAGGCCGCCGAGGCGCTCGGCGGCCCGGTCGTCGTGGTGAAGGCGCAGATCCACGCCGGCGGCCGCGGCAAGGCCGGCGGCGTCAAGGTCGTGAAGTCGCCGGAGGAGGCGGAGCGGGAGGCCAAGCGAGCTCCTCGGCATGCCGCTCGTCACGCATCAGACCGGCCCCGCCGGCAAGAAGGTCGCAGCGGCTCTACGTCGAGGAGGGCTCGGCGATCGCGCGCGAGCTCTATCTCGCGCATGCTGGTCGACCGCGAGACGTCGCGGCGTCGCGTTCGATCGCGTCGACCGAAGGCGGCATGGACATCGAGGAGGTGGCGCGCGCCACACCCGGAGAAGATCCTCACGCTCTCCATCGATCCCGCCACCGGCGTCGTGCCCTGGCACGGCGCGGCGCATCGCCTTCGCGCTCGGGCTCGCCGACGGCCTGGCCAAGCAGGCCGAGGCGTTGCTCGCGAAGCTCTACGCGCGCTTTCGTCGGCGAAGGACGCTGAGCTTGTCGAGATCAATCCGCTGGTCGTGACCAAGGACGGCGAGCTCGTCTGCCTCGACGCCAAGATCAACTTCGACGACAACGCGCTCTACCGCCACGCCGACATCGTCGGCGCTGCGCGATCTCAGACGAGGAGGACCCCAAGGAAGTCGAGGCCTCCAGAGTTCGACCTCACCTACATCGCGCTCGACGGCAACATCGGCTGCATGGTGAACGGCGCCGGCCTCGCGATGGCGACGATGGACATCATCAAGCTCTACGGCGGCGCGCCGGCGAACTTCCTCGACGTCGGCGGCGGCGCCGACCAAGGAGAAGGTGACGGCGGCGTTCAAGATCATCACCGCCGATCCCAAGGTGAAGGGCATCCTCGTCAACATCTTCGGCGGCATCATGAGGTGCGACGTGATCGCCGAGGGCGTGGTCGCGGCGGTCAAGGAGCGTCGGCCTGAAGGTGCCGCTGGTCGTGCGGCTCGAGGGCACGAACGTCGAGCTCGGCAAGAAGATCCTCGCCGAGTCCGGGCTCAACGCGGTCACCGCCGAGCGACCTCGACGACGCGGCGCAGAAGATCGTCAAGGCGGTGGGGAAGCGCTGATGGCCGTCCTCGTCGACAAGAACACGCGCGTCATCTGCCAGGGCATCACCGGCAAGACCGGCACGTTCCACGCCGAGCAGGCGATCGCAGTACGGCACCAAGATGGTCGGCGGCGTCACGCCCGGGCAAGGGCGGCGCCACGCACCTCGGGCCTGCCGGTGTTCGACACCGTCGCCGAAGCGCGCGCCAAGACCGGCGCGAACGCGTCCGTCGATCTACGTGCCGCCGCCGGGCGCCGCCGACGCGATCCTCGAAGCGGTCGACGCCGGGGTGCGCGCTCATCGTCTGCATCACCGAGGGCATCCCGGTGCTCGACATGGTGCAAGCGTCAAGCGCGCGCTGCGTCGGCTCCAAGTCGCGGCTCGTCGGCGCCGAACTGCCCGGGCGTGATCACGCCCGGCGAGTGCAAGATCGGCATCATGCCCGGCTACATCCACAAGCCCGGGCAAGGTCGGCGTCGTGTCGCGCTCGGGCACGCTCACCTACGAAGCGGTGTTCCAGCTCACCGCCGAGCGGCCTCGGCCAGTCGACCTGCGTCGGCATCGGCGGCGATCCGGTGAAGGGCACGGAGCTTCATCGACGTGCTCGAGCTGTTCGACGGCGACCCGGAGACCGAGGCGATCATCATGATCGGCGAGATCGGCGGCACCGCCGAGGAGCAGGCCGCCGCAGTTCGTCAGCGACGAGGCCAAGCGCGGCCGCAAGAAGCCGGTCGTCGGCTTCATCGCCGGCCGGACCGCGCCGCCGGGCAAGCGCATGGGCCACGCCGGCGCGATCATCTCCGGCGGCAAGGGCGACGCGGAGGCGAAGATCGCCGCGCTCGAGGCCGCCGGGGTCACGGTCTCGCCGTCGCCGGCGCGGCTCGGCAAGACCCTCGCCGAGGTCACCAAAGCTTGATAAAACAAGGATAATTTCCACTGGCGGCGGTCGAAGATCGCGACCATATCTAATCCGAGCCCGCGGCCTCCGGGCGGCGCGGCTCCGGATTTGCAAGACCGAAGAAGAAAGCCCGGGTGCATCTGCAGATGTCGCGCGCTGACCAGAACCAAGCCCTCCTGAACACCTCCTTCCTCTACGGCGGCTAACGCCCGGTGGATCGAGGATTTATATGCCCGGTACGAGCAGGACCCGGCGTCGGTGGACGCCGGCTGGCGGGAATTCTTCAAGGCGCTGAAGGACGAGCGCTCCGACGTCCTCAAGAGCGCCCGCGGCGCCTCGTGGAAGCACCCCAACTGGCCGGAGGTGGCGAACGGCGAGCTCGTCGCCGCGCTCGACGGCAACTGGATCGACGTCGAGAAGGCGGTCGGCGACAAAATCAAGGCGCGCGCCCAGGACAAGGGCGTCGAGCTCAAGGCGAGCGACGTGCAGCAGGCGACGCGCGACTCGGTGCGGGCGCTGATGCTGATCCGCGCCTATCGCGTGCGCGGCCATCTCCACGCCGACCTCGATCCGCTCGGCATCCAGCAGAACCGCGAGCACGCCGAGCTCGACCCGCGCTCGTACGGCTTCGCCGAAGCGGACTACGACCGACCGATCTTCATCGACAACGTGCTGGGGCTCGAGTTCGGCACGCTGCGCGAGATCGTCGCCATCCTGCGCCGCACCTACTGCCAGACCATCGGCGTCGAGTTCATGCACATCTCCGACGCCGCGCAGAAGAGCTGGATCCAGGAGCGCATCGAAGGGCCCGACAAGGAGATCACCTTCACCCGCGAGGGCAAGCGCGCCATCCTGCAGAAGCTCGTCGAGGCGGAAGGCTTCGAGAAATTCTGCGACGTGAAGTTCACCGGCACCAAGCGCTTCGGCCTCGACGGCGCCGAGGCGATGATCCCGGCCATGGAGCAGATCATCAAGCGCGGCGGCGGGCTCGGCGCCAAGGAGATCGTGCTCGGCATCGCCCACCGCGGCCGGCTCAACGTGCTCGGCCAGGTGATGGGCAAGCCGCACCGGGCGATCTTCCACGAGTTCAAGGGCGGCTCGGCCACGCCGGACGAGATCGAGGGCTCGGGCGACGTGAAGTACCACCTCGGCGCCTCGTCGGACCGCGAGTTCGACGGCAACCGGGTGCACCTGTCGCTGACCGCCAACCCGTCGCATCTGGAGATCGTCGATCCCGTGGTGCTCGGCAAGGTGCGCGCCAAGCAGGACCAGCACGGCGACAAGCCGGAAGAGCGCATCTCGGTGATGCCGTTGTTGGTCCACGGCGACGCGGCGTTCGCCGGCCAGGGCGTGGTGGCGGAGTGCTTCGGCCTCTCCGGCCTGAAGGGCTACCGCACCGGCGGCTCGCTGCACTTCATCATCAACAACCAGATCGGCTTCACCACCGACCCGCGCTACGCGCGCTCGTCGCCCTACCCGTCGGACGTCGCCAAGATGATCGAGGCGCCGATCCTGCACGTGAACGGCGACGACCCCGAAGCGGTGGTGTTCTGCGCCAAGGTGGCGACCGAGTTCCGGCAGAAGTTCCACAAGCCGGTGGTCATCGACATGTTCTGCTACCGGCGCTTCGGCCACAACGAGGGCGACGAGCCGTCGTTCACCCAGCCGCTGATGTACAAGAAGATCCGCGCGCATCCGTCGACGCTGGAGATCTACGGCAAGAAGCTCGAGGCCGAGGGCGTGATCACCACCGGCGAGCTCGACAAGATGAAGGCCGACTGGCGGGCGCGGCTCGAGGCCGAGCTCGAGGCGGCGCAGAGCTATCGCTCGAACAAGGCCGACTGGCTCGACGGCCGCTGGGCGGGATTCAAGTTCGCCGCCGACCTCGACGATCCCCGTCGCGGCAACACCGGCGTCGCGATCGCGACGCTGAAGGACATCGGCCAGAAGATCACCGTGGTGCCCGAGGGCTTCCACCTCGCACCGCACCATCGCGCGCTTCCTCGACAACCGGCGCAAGGCGATCGAGAGCGGCGACGGCATCGACTGGTCGACCGCCGAGGCGCTCGCCTTCGGCACGCTCCTGCTCGAAGGCAATCCGGTGCGCCTGACCGGCCAGGACACCGAGCGCGGCACGTTCTCCCAGCGCCACGCGGTGCTGGTCGACCAGGAGAACGAGCAGCGCTTCACGCCGCTCAACGCTTTGCGTGAGCCGCAGGCGCGCTTCGAGGTGCTCAACTCCATGCTCTCGGAAGTGGCGGTGCTCGGCTTCGAGTACGGCTTCTCGCTCTCCGAGCCCAACGCGCTGACGCTATGGGAAGCGCAGTTCGGTGACTTCGTGAACGGCGCGCAGGTGGTCATCGACCAGTTCATCTCGTCGGGCGAGCGCAAGTGGCTGCGCATGTCGGGTCTCGTCATGCTCCTGCCGCACGGCTACGAGGGCCAGGGGCCGGAGCACTCGTCGGCGCGGCTCGAGCGCTTCCTGCAGCTCTGCGCCGAGGACAACATGCAGGTCGCGAACTGCACGACGCCCGCCAACTACTTCCACATCCTGCGCCGGCAGCTGAAGCGCGATATCAGGAAGCCCCTCATCCTGATGACGCCGAAGTCGCTGCTGCGCCACAAGCGCGTCTTGTCGCGCCTCGACGAGATTGGACCGGACACGAGCTTCCATCGCGTGCTGTGGGACGACGCGCAGCTGCATCCCAACGGCGGCATCAAGCTCGTCGAGGACGCCAAGATCCGCCGCGTCGTGCTCTGCTCGGGCAAGGTCTATTACGACCTGTTCGAGGAGCGCGAGAAGCGCGGCATCGACGATATTTATCTCATGCGCGTCGAGCAGCTGTTCCCGTTCCCGCTCAAGGCGCTGGTTTCGGAGCTCGCGCGCTTCCCGCAGGCGGAGGTCATCTGGTGCCAGGAAGAGCCGCGCAACATGGGCGCCTGGGCGTTCGTGCAGCCGTATCTGGAGTGGGTGCTGGAGCAGAGCCGCGGCAAGAGCAAGCGGCCGCGCTACGTCGGCCGCGCCGCGTCGGCGTCGACCGCAACCGGAATCATGTCGAGCCACCTGAAGCAGCTCAAGGCGTTCCTCGACGAGGCGTTGGGCTGATACGCTGGGGGCAGCGGAGAGGGTAATGGCGAATGAGATTCGCGTGCCGACGCTCGGCGAGTTCGGTGACCGAGGCCACCATCGGCCGCTGGTTCAAGAAGCCGGGCGAGGCGGTTTCCGCCGACGAGCCGCTGGTCGAGCTCGAGACCGACAAGGTGACGGTCGAGGTGCCGGCGCCGGCCTCCGGCGTGCTCGCGAAGATCTCGGCCAAGGACGGCGACACCGTGCAGGTCGGCGGGCTGCTCGGCTCGATCAACGAAGGCGCCGGCGGCAAGGCGGCTGCCAAGCCCGCGGCTCAGGCGCAGGCCGAAAGCCGCCGCTCCGGCAGCCATCAAGCCGCGCTCGGCTCCCGCCCGCGCGCGGCCGGCAACCGACACGCTCGCCCCCTCGGTGCGCAAGCTCGCCGCCGAATCCGGCGTCGATCCGGCGAACCTTTCCGGCTCCGGCAAGGACGGCCGCGTCACCAAGGGCGACATGTTGTCTGCGGTCGCCCCTGGCGCTTCGGCTTCGGCCATGCCGACGACGGCGCGCAGGGCTTCGGACGTGCCGCAGGAGGAGCGCGTGCGCATGACGCGCCTGCGCCAGACCATCGCGCACCGCTTGAAGGAAGCGCAGAACACCGCCGCCATGCTCACCACGTTCAACGACGTGGACATGAGCGCGGTGATGCGGGCGCGTTCGGAATACAAGGAATCCTTCGAGAAGAAGCATGGCGTGCGCCTGGGCTTCATGGGCTTCTTCGTGACAGCCGTGGTGCAGGCGCTGCACGACGTGCCGTCGGTCAACGCCGAGATCGACGCCGGCGACATCGTGTACAAGAATTACTATCACATCGGCGTCGCCGTCGGCTCTGACAAGGGCCTCGTGGTGCCGGTGGTGCGCGACGCCGACAAGCTCACGCTCGACGGCATCGAGAAGACGATCGCCGAGCTCGGCAAGAAAGCGCGCGAGGGCAAGCTCGGCATCGAGGATTTGCAGGGCGGCACCTTCACCATCTCCAACGGCGGCATCTATGGCTCGCTGATGTCGACGCCGATCCTGAACGCGCCGCAGTCGGGAATTCTCGGCATGCATCGGATCGAGGAGCGGCCGGTGGTGCGCGACGGGCAGGTCGTGGTGCGGCCGATGATGTATCTCGCGCTGTCTTACGACCATCGCCTCGTCGACGGCCGTGAGGCGGTCACCTTCCTGGTGCGGGTCAAGGAAATCATCGAGGACCCGACGCGGCTCGTGATCGACCTGTAAGTTTCTCCCGTCATGCCCGACGAGCCGGTCATGACGGCGAAGGGGCATGAATTCCATGACATACGACCTCATCGTCATCGGCACCGGTCCCGGCGGCTACGTGTGCGCGATCCGCGCGGCGCAGCTCGGCCTCAAGACCGCGGTGGTAGAGAAGGACAAGACCTTCGGCGGCACCTGCCTCAACGTCGGCTGCATCCCGTCGAAGGCGCTGCTCTACGCCTCGGAGTTGTTCGAGGAAGCCGGCCACGAGTTCGGCTCGCATGGGCATCGGCGTTCCGGCGCCGAAGCTCGATCTCGCGCGCATGCAGAAATTCAAGGACGAAGGCGTCGAGGGCAACGTGAAGGGCGTCGAATTCCTCTTCAAGAAGAACAAGATCGAGACCTTCCGCGGCACCGGCCGCATCGTCGGCGCCGGGCAAAGTCGAGGTCACGGGCGAGGACGGCAAGAAGCAGACGCTCGACAGCAAGAACATCGTCATCGCCACCGGCTCAGACGTGGCGCGGCTGAAGGGCGTCGACATCGACGAAAAGCGCATCGTGTCGTCCACCGGCGCGCTCACCCTCGGCACTGTGCCGAAGAAGCTCTTGGTGATCGGCGCCGGCGTGATCGGCCTCGAGCTCGGCTCGCGTGTGGCGGCGTCTCGGCGCCGAGGTCGAGGTGATCGAGTTCCTCGACCGCATCCTGCCCGGCATGGACTGCGAGGTGGCGCGCCAGTTCCAGCGCATCCTGGAGAAGCAGGGCATCAAATTCCGCCTCGGCCCACAAGGTCACGGCTGTCGACGCCAAGGGCAAGACGCTGAAGGCGTCCGTCGAGCCTGCCGCCGGCGGCAACAGCGAGGCCGTGGACGCCGACGTGGTGCTCGTGTCCATCGGCCGCGTGCCGTACACCGAAGGCCTCGGCCTCAAGGAAGCGGGCGTCGCGCTCGACGAGAAGGGCCGCGTCAAGGTCGATGGCCACTTCCGCACCGGCGTGCCGGGCGTCTTTGCGCTCGGCGACGTGATCGCGGGGCCGATGCTCGCCCACAAGGCCGAGGACGAGGGCGTCGCCGTTGCCGAGATCATCGCCGGCCAAGCCGGCCACGTGAACTACGACGCGATCCCGAACGTGATCTACACCTACCCGGAAGTCGCCTCGGTCGGCCGCAGCGAGGACGAGCTGAAGGCGGAGAACGTCGCCTACAAGACGGGCAAGTTCCCGTTCACCGCCAACGGGCGGGCCAAGGTCAACAAGACCACCGAAGGCTTCGTGAAGATCCTGGCCGACGCCAAGACCGACCGCGT
The DNA here is from genome assembly GCA_963792635.1 of uncultured Alphaproteobacteria bacterium. GTDB lineage: Bacteria > Pseudomonadota > Alphaproteobacteria > Rhizobiales > Xanthobacteraceae > DATNNN01. The sequence continues at coordinate 444,984 of CAWBWX010000001.1, read as the reverse complement.
GCTCGGCGTGCACATCGTCGGCGCCGACGCGGGCACGCTGATCGGCGAGGTGACGCTCGCGATCGAGTTCGGCGCCGCCGCCGAGGACATCGCGCGCACCTGCCACGCGCATCCGACGCTTGTCGGAGGCGGTGAAGGAAGCGGCGCTGGCCGTCGATGGCCGTCCGATTCACATGTAACGAGTTATCCTCCCCGACGGAGGGAAAAGCGCCGCCTCAGAAAAATATATGCGCGACGTCCGGCAGCCATAGGCCGAGCGCCATGAGCACGACGCCGACCGCGCCGAGCGTGCCGGCGAAGAACGCCAGCGCCAAGATGCCGGTGATCACGGTGGCCGACGCCAGCACGATCCCGATCTGCAGCACCGCCGATGAGATCTCGAACAGGTGGTACTTGCCCATGGCCTTCTCGCGCCGCTCCTCGGCGAGCTTGGCGCGCTCGGCGAGCTGGCGGCGGCCTTCGCTGGTCTCCGGCTCGTCGTCGTAACGCGCCGCCGTTGCCTTCCAGGTGTCGATGCGTTTCTGCCGCGCCGCCTTCAAGGCCGGATCGGTAATGCCGGCGAGATCGATCTCCATCTCCTCGGCGGCGGTGCGCAGCACCGTCATGCGGATGGTCTTCGCCTGGAAGAACGCCCACAGGTTCGAGGCTTCGACGTTGTAGGAAAGCGCCGCGGTCTGCGAGCTCTTACCCAGCGTCTCGGCGAAGGCGAGGAAAAGCGCCAGCACCGAGATCAACAGCGCCACCCGCTTGTTCTGGCTGCTCGCGTGCTGCGCCTCGTGGGCAGCCTCCTCGACCTTGGCCATGGCGTTCTCCGATTTCGTGACGGCACGCTTTCACGAAGGAAGGCGCATCGGCAAGGGTCTTCAGCGCGCGCGGGGATGCGCCGCCTTGTAGGCCTCGATGAGATGCGTCGAATCGACGGCGGTATAGATCTGCGTGGTGGCGAGCGAGGCGTGGCCGAGCAGCTCCTGGATCGAGCGCAGATCGCCGCCGCGCGCAAGCAAATGCGTGGCGAAGGAATGGCGGAGCGCGTGCGGCGTCGCCGTGTCGGGAAGCCCCAGCGCACCGCGCAGCCGGTGCATCGCGAGTTGGACGATGCGCGGCGACAAGGGCCCGCCTCGCGTGCCGCGGAAGATCGGCGCGTCGGGTGCGAGGTCGAACGGGCAGGCGGCGGCGTAGTCGGCGATCGTCTGCAGCCACCTGCGGCAACAGCGGCACCATGCGCGTCTTGTGGCCTTTGCCGGTAACGGTGATGGAATCGCCCTTGCCCGGCGCCGGCACCTCGCCGCGCTTCAAGGAGAGCGCCTCGGCGATGCGCAGGCCGGAGCCGTAGAGCAGCGCTAGCACGGCGGCGTCGCGCGCCAGCACCCACGGCGCGCGGTTCTCGCCGGCGCGCAGCGCGGGATCGGAAACGGATCGTGCGGCGCGAGATCGGCAGCGGCTTCGGCAGGCCGCGCGACACCTTGGGCGGGCGCACGGCGGAGAGCGCGCCGACCTTGCCCTTGCCCTCGCGCTCGAGAAAACGGCCGAAGGAGCGCGTGGCGGCGAGCGCCTTGCACCAGCGTGCGCGCCTCGACGCCGTCGCGGCGCCGGTGCGCGATGAAGGCGCGGACGTCCGCGGGCGCGAGCTTGGCCAAGACCCGCGAGCTTCGGTTTGCGCGCCGAGGTGCTCGGCGAGAAATGCGAGAAAGCCCGCGACGTCGCGCGCATAGGCTTCCAGGGTCTTCTGCGGCGAGCCGGCGTTCAGCGCGAGAAGGGCCGAGCCAGCGGGCGGCCTCGCGCCGACGTCGCGGGACGCCGCCGCCATCAACGGCGTGCGGCGCGTTCGGCCGGGTTTCCTTGCTTGCGGTCCCCATCTCTTGACAGCGCCGCTCCTTGCCGATCCGCTCGTCCGTCCACCTCGAACCCAAACGGAAACCGCGATGGCCGAGCGGACCGTCGACGTGCTCGTGCCGGTCGCCGTCGACTTACCCTATACCTACCGCATTCCCGACGGCTCGTCGCTTGACGCCCGGCGACATCGTCGCCGTGCCGCTCGGCACGCGTCGGGTGATCGGCTGCGTGTGGCCGCCGGGCGGTCGCGCACGCCGGCAGCCGCCAAGCTGAAGCCGATCTCGGCGCAGCTCGATGCTGCCGGCGCTTCCGGCCGAACTCGTGCAAGTTCATCGATTGGGTTGCGGACTACACGCTGGCGCCCCGCGGCATGGTGCTGCGCATGGCGCTGAAGCTTCGATGCCGAAGGCGGCCCAGGGCGGCCGCGCATGGGCGTGCGGATCGGGGGGCGCACCGCCGAAGCGCAAGACGCCGGCGCGCGAGCAGGTGCTTGCGCGCTCGCCGACGGCATGGTCCGCACGCAAGCCGAAGCCGCGCGCGAAGCGGGCGTCATCGCCGTCGGTGGTCGACGGGCTTGCTCGACGAGGGAGTGCTCGAGGCCGAGGAGATTCCGCCCGAGCCGGTCGCGCGCGCGCCCGATCCGAACTTCGCGCAGCCGACGCTGACGGCGGCGCAGGAGCCGGCGGCGAGCGCGCTGCGCGACGCGGTGGCGGCGCGGACTTCTCCGTCCATCTCATCGACGGCGTGACCGGCTCGGGCAAGACCGAAGTCTATTTCGAGGCCGTGGCCGAAGCGATCCGGCGCGGCACGCCAGGCGCTGATCCTGCTTCCGGAGATCGCGCTGACCGCGCGCTTCCTCGATCGCTTCGCCGAGCGCTTCGGCGTGCGGCCGGCCGAATGGCATTCGCAGGTGCCGCCGCGCAAGCGCGGCGCGCAGCTGTGGGATGCGGTCGCGCGGGCGAGGCGCGGTGGTCGCCGGTGCGCGCTCGGCGCTGTTTCTGCCGTTCCAGCGACCTCGGCCTCATCGTCGTCGATGAGGAGCACGATCCCGCCTACAAGCAGGAAGACGGCGTCCATTATCACGCACGCGACATGGCGGTGGTGCGCGGCTCGCTCGCGGAGGCGCCGGTCGTGCTCGCCTCCGCCACGCCCTCGCATCGAAAGCGAGGTCAACGCGCGGCGCGGCCGCTACCAGCGTCTGGCGCTGCCCGAGCGCTTCGGCGGCAGCTGCGATCCCGCCGCTCGAAGCCATTGATCTGCGCAGGAGGGGCCGCCGCGCGGCCGCTTGGATTGCGCCGCGCCTCGAAGCCGCAATCAACGAGACGATCGACCGCGGCGAGCAGGCGCTGCTCTTCCTCAACCGGCGCGGCTACGCGCCGCTCACCCTCTGCCGCACCTGCGGCCACCGCATGCGCTGCCCGAACTGCGACACGTGGCTGGTCGAGCACCGCTATCCGCAAGCGCCTCGTCTGCCATCACTGCGGCTTCGCGGTGCCGCCGCCGCAGCCTGCCCGAAATGCGAGGCGGCGGATTCCTTTGTCGCCTGCGGCCCCGGCGTCGAGCGCTTGCAGGAGGAAGTGCAGACGCTGTTTCCCGAAGCGCGCACGCTGGTGCTGTCGAGCGATCTCGCTGGCGGCGTTGATCGCCTGCGCGCCGAACTCGAAGCGATCGACCAAGGGCGAGATCGACGTGATCATCGGCACGCAGCTCGTCGCCAAGGGACACCACTTCCCGGGGCTCGCGCTCGTCGGGCGTGGTCGACGCCGATCTCGGCCTCGGCCACGGCGATCCGCGCGCGGCGGAGCGCACGTTCCAGCTGCTGCATCAGGTGGTCGGCCGCGCCGGGCGCGTCGCCGCGGGCCGCGGCCTGCTGCAGACCTACCAGCCCGAGCATCCGGTGATGGCGGCGCTCATCGCTCGGCGACCGCGAGGCGTTCTATGTCGCGCGAGATCGAGGAGCGCGAGCAGGCCGCACTGCCCGCCGTTCGGGCGGCTCGCCGCAATCGATCGTCTCCGCCCACGACCGGGCCGGCGGCGGAGGGCCACGCCCGCGCGCTCGCCGCGCGCGCGCCGCAGGCCGACGGCGTGCGCATCCTGGGGCCGGCGGAGGCGCCGCTCGCCATGATCCGCGGCCGCCACCGCTGGCGGCTGCTCGCGCGCTCGCCGCGCAACTTCGATCTCTCCGCACTATCTGCGCGAGTGGCTCGGGCGGGCGCCGGCAGCCGAAGGGCGGGGTGCGGGTGACGGTGGACGTCGATCCGCAGAGTTTTCTGTGAAAAAAGCGGCGGCGGCGGAGGCGCGTCACCTCATGTCGCATCCCTCGCGAAGGCTTGCGGCATAAGGATTTTCGCGCGGTCAGGCGGGCGCGGTCGTGTTGCACCGCCCAAAACCCTATGTTACTGAACGCGCGACTTCGAGAAACGCGGCGCTTCCGCTTTCTCATCCAAAAACAGTCGCAGGGAAGACGTTAGGGCTCCGCCGCGCCCGTAGCGAGACGCGGAGCGAACCCGAGAGAATGATCGTGGCCGACGAACCGATCGTCGCCGGCATGGCGGGCCGTTACGCGACTGCGCTGTTCGAGCTCGCGTTGGAAGAGAAGGCGCTCGACAAGGTCGACGCCGACCTCGACGCGTTCGACGAAGCTGCTCGACGAGAGCCCGGAGCTGCAGCGCCTGGTGAAGAGCCCGCTGTTCACCGCCGACGAGCAGGTCAAGGCGCTCGCCGCGATCCTCGACAAGGCCAAGATCAAGGGCATCGCCGCGAACTTCCTGCTCACCGTGGCGCAGAACCGGCGCCTGTTCGGCGTCGCCGCCATGATCAAGATGTTCCGCCTGAAGCTCGCCCATCACCGCGGCGAGAGCCAGGCCGAGGTCACCGTCGCCGAGCCGCTCGCCGACAAGCACGTCCAGGCGCTCACGGCGGCGCTGAAGGCCGCGACCAAGCGCGACGTCGCAACTCGACGTGCGCGTCGATCCCTCGATCCTCGGCGGCCTCAAGGTCAAGCTCGGCAGCCGCATGATCGACGCATCGCTGAAAACCAAGCTCAATGCGATCAAGCTCGCCATGAAAGAGGCCCGCTGATGGATATTCGTGCCGCGGAAATCTCCGCCATTCTCAAGGAAAAGATCAAGAACTTCGGCAAGTCGGCCGAGGTCTCCGAGGTCGGCCAGGTGCTGTCGGTCGGCGACGGCATCGCCCGCGTCTACGGCCTCGACAACGTGCAGGCCGGCGAGATGGTCGAGTTCGAGAACGGCGTGCGCGGCATGGCGCTCAACCTCGAGATCGACAACGTCGGCATCGTCATCTTCGGCAACGACCGCGAGATCAAGGAAGGCCAGACGGTCAAGCGCACCGCGCTCGATCGTCGACGTGCCGGTGGGCAAGGAGCTGCTCGGCCGCGTCGTCGACGCGCTGGGTAATCCCATCGACGGCAAGGGCCCGATCAAGTCGAAGGAACGCAAGCGCGTCGACGTCAAGGCGCCGGGCATCATCCCGCGCAAGTCGGTGCACGAGCCGATGGCGACCGGCCTCAAGGCGATCGACGCGCTGATCCCGATCGGCCGCGGCCAGCGCGAGCTGATCATCGGCGACCGGCAGACCGGCAAGACCGCGATCGCCCTCGACACCATCCTCAACCAGAAGCCGCTCAACGTCTCCACCGACGAGAAGATCAAGCTCTACTGCGTCTACGTCGCGGTCGGGCAGAAGCGCTCGACGGTGGCGCAGTTCGTCAAGGTGCTGGAGGAGCAGGGCGCGCTCGAATACTCGATCATCGTCGCCGCCACCGCGTCGGATCCGGCGCCGATGCAGTTCCTGGCGCCGTTCGCCGGCTGCACCATGGGCGAGTATTTCCGCGACAACGGCATGCACGCGGTCATCATCTATGACGACCTGTCGAAGCAGGCGGTGGCCTACCGCCAGATGTCGCTCTTGCTGCGCCGCCCGCCGGGCCGCGAGGCGTATCCTGGCGACGTGTTCTACCTGCACTCGCGGCTCCTCGAGCGCGCGGCCAAGATGAACGACGACAACGGCGCGGGCTCGCTCACGGCGCTGCCGGTGATCGAGACCCAGGCGAACGACGTGTCGGCCTACATCCCGACCAACGTCATCTCGATTACCGACGGTCAGATCTTCCTCGAGACCGATCTGTTCTATCAGGGCATCCGCCCGGCGGTGAACGTCGGCCTGTCGGTGTCGCGCGTCGGCTCCGCTGCGCAGGCCAAAGCGATGAAGAAGGTCGCCGGCCGCATCAAGGGCGAGCTCGCGCAGTACCGCGAGATGGCGGCCTTCGCCCAGTTCGGCTCCGACCTCGACGTCACGACGCAGCGTCTGCTCAACCGCGGCGCGCGGCTCACCGAGCTCCTCAAGCAGCCGCAGTTCTCGCCGCTCAAGATGGAAGAGCAGGTGGTGGTGATCTACGCCGGCGTAAACGGCTACCTCGATCCGCTGCCGGTGAACCGGGTCGCTTCCTTCGAGCACGGCCTGCTTTCGCTCCTGCGCGGCAAGCACGCCGACATCCTCGAAGACATTCGCAAGACCGGTGATCTCACTGATGCGACGGCGGGGAAGCTCAAGGCGGCGCTCGACGCCTACGCCAAGGCGTTCTCCTGATCGATCGAGAAGGCGTTTAGGACAAAGCGGAATGGCCAGCCTCAAGGACATGCGCGTCCGCCTCGCCTCGACCAAGGCGACGCAGAAGATCACCAAGGCGATGCAGATGGTCGCGGCGTCGAAGCTGCGCCGCGCCCAGGCCGCGGCGGAAGCGGCGCGGCCGTTCGCCGAGCGCATGGAGCGGGTGCTCGGCAACATCGCTTCCACCATCTCGATCTCGCCGGAGACGCCGCGGCTCCTCGCCGGCTCGGGCAAGAGCGACGTGCATCTTCTCGTCGTCTGCACCGCCGAGCGCGGCCTGTGCGGGCCGTTCAACTCGGCGATCGTGCGGCTGGCGCGCGAGCGGGCGACGACGCTGCAGGGCCAGGGCAAGACGGTCAAGTTTCTCTGCGTCGGCCGCAAGGGCTACGAGCAGTTGCGCCGCCAGTACGAGAGGCAGATCGTCAAGCTGATCGAGCTGCGCGGCGTGAAAACCATCGGCTTCGAGCAGGCGACGATGATCGCCGCGGAAATCGCCGAGCGCTTCGCCGCCGGCGAGTTCGACGTGGCGACGCTGTTCTTCTCGCGCTTCAAGTCGGTGATCGCGCAGATTCCGACGGCGTTGCAGATCATCCCGCCGGTGTTCGAGCCCCAGCCGGAAGGCGTTGTCGCCGCCTCCTACGAATACGAGCCCGAGGAGGACGAGATCCTCGACGAGCTGCTGCCGCGCAACCTTTCAGTGCAGGTTTTTCGCGCGCTGCTGGAGAACGCCGCCTCCGAGCAGGGGGCGCGCATGAGCGCCATGGACAACGCCACCCGCAACGCCGGCGACATGATCCGCAGGCAAACGCTCACCTACAACCGCACGCGCCAGGCGATGATCACCAAGGAACTGATCGAGATCATCTCCGGCGCCGAGGCGCTCTAATGGCGCCGATTTCGTAAAGAGGAATGGACATGGCGAGCAAAGACAACCAGGTCGGACACATCACGCAGGTGATCGGCGCCGTCGTCGACGTGCAATTCGAGGGCGAGCTGCCGCCGATCTTGAACGCGCTCGAGACCAAGAACGGCGACATCCGCCTCGTGCTCGAGGTCGCCCAGCACCTCGGCGAAATCGACGGTGCGTACCATCGCCATGGACGTCACCGAGGGCCTGGTGCGCGGCCAGGACGTGCGCGATACCGGCGGGCCGATCTCGGTGCCGGTGGGCGACGAGACGCTCGGCCGCATCATCAACGTGATCGGCGAGCCGGTCGATGAGGCCGGCCCGGTGAAGACCAAGCAGACGCGCGCCATTCACCAGGAGGCGCCGGCCTACACCGAGCAGTCGACGGAAGCGAATATTCTCGTCACCGGCATCAAGGTCGTCGATCTCTTGGCGCCCTACGCCAAGGGCGGCAAGATCGGCCTGTTCGGCGGCGCCGGCGTCGGCAAGACCGTGATCATCATGGAGCTCATCAACAACGTGGCCAAGGCGCACGGCGGCTACTCGGTGTTCGCCGGCGTCGGCGAGCGCACGCGCGAGGGCAACGACCTCTATCACGAGATGATCGAGTCGGGCGTCAACAAGGACCCGCGCAAGGGCTCGGTCGAAGGCTCGAAGTGCGCGCTGGTGTACGGCCAGATGAACGAGCCGCCGGGCGCGCGCGCCCGCGTCGGCCTCACCGGCCTCACCGTCGCCGAGTATTTCCGCGACCAGGGCCAGGACGTCTTGTTCTTCGTCGACAATATCTTCCGCTTCACCCAGGCCGGCTCGGAAGTGTCGGCGCTGCTCGGCCGCATTCCCTCGGCGGTGGGCTATCAGCCGACGCTCGCCACCGACATGGGCGCGCTGCAGGAGCGCATCACCACCACACACAAGGGCTCGATCACCTCAGTGCAGGCGATTTACGTGCCGGCCGACGACCTGACCGATCCGGCGCCGGCGACCTCGTTCGCTCACTTGGATGCCACCACCGTGTTGTCGCGCGATATCGCCGCAAAGGGGATTTATCCGGCGGTGGACCCGCTCGATTCCACCTCGCGCATGCTGTCGCCGCTCATCGTCGGCGAGGAGCACTACGGCGTCGCCCGCTCGGTGCAGCAGGTGCTGCAGCGCTACAAGGCGCTGCAGGACATCATCGCCATTCTCGGCATGGACGAGCTGTCGGAAGAGGATAAGCTTGCCGTGTCGCGGGCGCGCAAAATCGAGCGCTTCCTGTCGCAGCCGTTCTTCGTGGCCGAGGTGTTCACCGGCTCGCCGGGCAAGCTCGTCGACCTGCAGGACACGATCAGGGGCTTCAAGGGTCTCGTCGAGGGCAAGTACGATCACCTGCCCGAGGCCGCGTTCTACATGGTGGGCACGATCGACGAGGCGGTGGAGAAGGGTAAGAAGCTCGCGGCGGAAGCGTAAGCCAACGCGGAGGAAGCTATGCGCGATCCCAAGATCGTACTTCTGTTGATCGGCGTGCTGGTCGGCGGCTTGATCGGCTATCTCAGCCGGCCGGAGTCGGCGGAGATCAAGATCGGCCCGCTCAACATCCAGGTCACCGGGCCGGGGCCGGCGCGCGGCGGCGGCGAACTCACCACGCCGCAGCTGCAGCACATCGGGTTGATCGCGCTGATCGGGGCGGCGGTGGGATTCGGCGTCGGTTTCGTGGTCGAGCGGCGGAAGGGTTGAAATGGCGACGTTCGCATTCGAGCTGGTGAGCCCGACGCGGCTCCTGTTCTCTGGTGAGGTCGACCAGGTCGACGTGCCGGGCTCGGAGGGCGATTTTGGCGTGCTCCCCAGCCATGCGCCGTTCATCACCACGCTGAAGCCCGGCATCCTCACCATCAAGGAAGGCGGCGCCACGCGCCAGCTCTACGTGCGCGACGGATTCGCCGAGGTGAATGCTTCCGGCCTCACCATCCTCACCGAGTTCGCGGTGCCGGTGGAGGAGCTCGCCGCCGGCCAGATCGCGGAAGAGATCGCGGCAGCGGAAGAGCGCCTCACCGAGGCCAAGGACGGTGCCGCGCGCGACAAGGCGACGGAGCGCGTCGATCAATTGAAGCAGGTGGCGGCCCAGCTCGGCGCTAAGGCGCCGGCACACTGAAGCGGGCGAACTCGGCGATCACTTCCTCGTAGACCTTGCGCTTGAACGGCACGACGAGCTCCGGCAATCGCTCCTTCTTCTCCCAGCGCCATTCGACGAATTCCGGCTTGTGCGTGCCGCCGGCGGGGTGGGCGATGTCGATCTCGCCGTCGTCGCCGGTGAAGCGGAAGGCGAACCACTTCTGCGTCTGGCCCCGGTACTTGCCCTTCCACGCCTTGCCCACGAGCTCGGGCGGCAGGTCGTAGGTGTACCAGCGCTTGGACTCCGCCAAGAGCTGCACCGAGCGGATATTGGTCTCCTCGTAGAGCTCGCGCAGCGCCGCCTGATAGGGGTCCTCGCCCTCGTCGAGCCCGCCCTGCGGCATCTGCCAGGCGTGGGTGTCGTCGGTGTGTTCGGGCCCGCCAAGGCGGCGGCCGATGAACACGAGCCCGGCGCGGTTGAACGCCATCATGCCGACGCAGGGGCGATAGGGGAGATCTTCGGGGCGCGCCATCGTTGATGACCACGAACGCGCGTCAGGTTTGTTTCGGCTTGCGCACCAGCGCACTCAAGGGCACCACGCGGATGCCGCGCGCCTCGACCTCGCTGATCCAGCGGGCGATGCGCTCGAGCGATACCGGCAAGGCGCTGGCGGTGGCGATGGCGCTGCCGCGCTCGCGGGCGAGCGCTTCCAGGCGCGCGAGCTCGGCGTCAACCGCGGCCCAGCCGGGCTCGCGGTCTAGCACGAGGTCGGCCTTGAGGAACGGGGTTTTCGCCTTGGCGGCCACCACGGAGGCGAGGCTTTGCTGCGCCGAGCCATCGTCGAGGTAGAGGAGGCCGCGCTTGCCCACGTCCTGCAGCACGGGGAGGAGCGCCGCCTCAGTCGCGGAAAAGCGCGCGCCCATGTAGTTGGTGACGCCGACGTAGCCCTGGAAGCGGCTCATGAACCAGGCCAACCGGTCGATGTTCTGCTCGGGCAACAGCGCCGCCATCAGCGCGCGGGGCCCGGGGTCGTTGCTCGGATAGTCGAGGGGCTCCATGGGGACCTGGAGCAGGATCTCGTGGCCGGTGCCCCGCGCCCGCGCCACGGCGCGCGGGAGGTCGGTGCCATAGGGCGCGAACGCGAGCGTCACCGCCGGCGCCAGGCGGTCGATCGCCTCGTTGGTGGCGGTCGTGCTGATGCCGAGGCCGCCGACGACGATCGCCACGCGCGGGCCCTTGAAGTCGTCGCGGGCGTTGACCGCGGCGAACACGTCGAGTGGCCGCGCGCCGTCGACGGAGGTGCGCGGCAGCGTGCCGTGGCGCGAGCGCTCGCTGACCTTGGCCTCGAGGTTGACGGTGGAGCCCACCGGCGCGTCGTCCACGTCGCGCACGGCCACTTCCTTGCGCTCGCCGCTCTTGCCGTCGATGACGGTGATGGTGCGGGCTGGCCCCGGGCTGCCGGCGATCTGCTTCGGCTTGTCGGGCGTGGCGGCGGTGTCCGTGCGGATGCCGATGGCGGCGACGGCGAACGGCTCGCCGCCGAGCGGGTCCTTGATCAGCACGACCCAGGCGACGGCGAAGGCAACGACGACCGTCAGCACGCCGGCGGCGATGCCGAGCACGCGCGCCGGCGTCTGCGAAGGTGGCGGCTGCGGCCCGAGGCCGAGAGGATTGTCGAGGTCGTCCGCCACGGCGTCTCCAAGAGGCGAATCGCGCGCGATTCTACCACGGCGGAATCAAAAGCCCCGCCCGGGAAGGCCCGGACGGGGCTCGATGTGCGAAAACGCCGCCTAGCTCAGTTCGGCACGGACTTCGGATTGGGCGGGAAGGCCGAGTTCTTCTGCACCCCGCGCAGGAGGTCGAGGGCGAGCTGCAGCTGCTTGTCGTCCTTGGCATCCGGCGGAACGTAGGCCGGGGAGCCGGCTTCTTCCTTGGCGTCCTCGTCGGCCGTCTTGAGGTGGCCGCGCAGCGAGGACTCGCCGCGGGTCTCCACCTTGCCCTTGAGGTCGTCGGGCAGGTCCTGGACGAGCTCGATGTCGGGCGTGATGCCCTTGGCCTGGATCGAGCGGCCGGCCGGCGTGTAGTAGCGCGCGGTGGTGAGCTTGAGCGCGCCGAACTGACCGATCGGGATCACGGTCTGCACCGAGCCCTTGCCGAAGGAGCGCGAGCCCAGGATGGTCGCCCGCTTGTGGTCCTGCAGGGCGCCGGCGACGATCTCCGAGGCCGAGGCCGAGCCGCCGTTGATCAGCACGATCAGCGGTTTGCCGTTGGTGAGGTCGCCGGGCCGGGCATTGTGGCGCTGGGTGTCGTCCGGGTTGCGGCCCCGGGTCGATACGATCTCGCCGCGCTCGAGGCATGGCGTCGGCGACGGCGATCGCCTGATCGAGCAGGCCGCCGCCGTTGTTGCGCAGGTCGATGATGTAGCCCTTGAGCTTGTCGGCCGGGATTTCCTTGTTGATGTCGGCGATGCCGGACTTGAGCTGGTCGAGGGTGCGCTCGCCCTGGAAGCTGGTGATGCGGATGTAGCCGACGTCGCCGCCTTCGACGCGCGTGCGTGCGTTGCGGATCGAGATCACCTCGCGGACGATGCGAAGCTCGATGGGCTTATCGGCGCCCTTGCGCGTGATGCGCAGGCGAATGGGCGTGTTGACCGGTCCGCGCATCTTGTCGACGGCCTGCTCGAGGGTGAGCCCCTTGACCTGCTCGTCGTCGAGATGGGTGATGAGGTCGCCGGACTGGACGCCGGCCTTGGCCGCGGGCGTGCCGTCCATGGGCGCCACCACCTTGACCACGCCGGCCTCCATGGTGACCTCGATGCCGAGGCCGCCGAACTCGCCGCGCGTCTGGGTCTGCATGTCGCGGAAGTTCTTGGCGTCGAGGAACGCCGAGTGCGGGTCGAGCGCGGTCAGCATGCCGTTGATCGCCGACTCGACAAGTTTCGCGTCGTTGGGCTTCTCGACGTACTGGGCACGGACGTGCTCGAAGATGTCGCCGAACAGATTGAGCTGGCGATAGGTGTCGGAACTCGCCGCCGCTTGCGCCGCGGTGCCGACGAAGATCCGGGGTTGGACTGCCGCCACGGCGAGTACCGCGCCTGCGGTAGCGCCGAGCAGAAACAGAGCTGTCTTTCGCATCATCCGCGAGCCTTTTCGTCTTCAGACGTCGCCCACCAGGGACTTGGGTCGATCGAATTCCCGTCTTTGCGGAACTCGATATAGAGGATCGGTTGGGAGGTGTCGAACGCCGCGGCGGAAGCCAGCCGCAGACCATTTCCCATCACCGCCACGGGCTCGCCGGTGAGCACGAACTGCCCGAGTTCGACTGTGATCCGTTCCATTCCTGCTAGCAGAATATGATATCCGCCGCCGGCGTTGATGATCAAGAGTTGGCCATAGCTGCGGAAATTTCCGGCATATACCACCCAGCCATCGGAAGGCGTCACAATTTGGGCACCGGCGCGGGTCTCCAGGGAGATGCCGCGCTCGCTGCCGCCAAGGCCGTCGGGAGCACCGTATTCACGGACCCGTGTGCCGGCGACCGGCAAATGTAGGCGGCCCCTGGCGTCCTTGAACGAAAGTGTAAGGCCGATGCGATTAACCTCGGCCTGACGCGCGGCTTCCGCGGCTCTTACCGCGCTCGCCACCTCGCGCTCCATGCGGGCGACGAGCTCGCGCACGTTCTCGACCTGCTTGGCGAGCTTCTCGGCGCGGCTGCGCTCGCTCTCCAGCGCTTTCTCGTTGTCGCCGAGACTCTTCTGCCGTTCCTCGACCAGGGCGGAAATGCGGCGGCGGTCCTCGTCGAGCGCGGCGCGATCGATGGCCAGCGCATCGCGCTCGGCGGCGATCTCCACGCGCAAGCGCGCGAGCTCGGTGAGATCGGCGGCGAGCGTCTCGATGCCGGCCTTCAGCTCCGGCACCGCGGCGCCGAGTAGGATCGCGGCGCGCACCGACTCCAGCGCGTCCTCGGGCTTCTGTAGCAGCGCCGGCGGCGGCTGGCGGCTGCGCCGCGCCAGCGCCACCAGCACCTCGGCGATGAGGCCGTTGCGCGCGTCGAGCGACAGCTTGAGCGCCGCTTCGCGGGCGCCGAGCGGTGCCAGGCGATTCTCCGCGGCGGTCAGCTTGCCCTCCACCGCGCGCACGCGCGCGGCGGCGTCGATCATCGCCTGCGACAGCTTCTTGCGGTCGTCCTTGATCGCCTCGATCTCGGTCTTGAGCTTGGTCTCGGCTTCCTTCGAGCGGGCGAGATCGTGGCGTAGCGTTTCGAGCTCGCGCTGCTGCGCGGTCGGCTCGGGCGCTTGCGGCTGTTCCTGCGCCGATGCAGTGCCGGCGAGCAGCAGCGCCGCGAGGCCGAGCGGCAGCCACGGTCGCGGCGCGGGGAGACGAATCATGCGCTCCGTCATGGCGCCGGATTGCGCCGCGGGAAGGGCGGAGGCAAGCGCAAGAAATCGGCGCTTCAGCCGCGATGGTAAGGGTGGCCCGCCAAAATGGTTACCGAACGGTAAATTTGTTCGGCCAGCAGCGTGCGCACGAGCTGATGCGGGAAGGTGGCGGCACCGTAGCCAATGGAGAGATCGGCGGTGCGGCGCACGCTTTCATCAAGGCCGTCGGCGCCGCCGATGAAGAAAGTGACGGCGGCCGCTCCCTGGTCGCGCCAGCCGGCGAGGCGCTTGGCGAAGTCCTCGCTCGTGATCGCCTTGCCGCGGGCGTCGAGCGCGACCTTGCGGCTCGCGGCGGGAACGGCGGCAAGCAAACCCTTGGCTTCCTCGGTCATGCGATCGGCGGGACGCCGCGCATTGCTCTCGGCGATCTCGGCGACAGCGATCGGCGCGAACTGCAGCGCCCGGCCGGCGTCGCGGGCGCGCTCGAGGTAGCGCTGGCAGAGCTCGCGTTCGGGCCCGCTCTTCAGGCGTCCGACGGCGGCGATCAGGAGGCGCACGGAAATCCGCTCAGGATTTCGCCGGACGGAAGCGCACCCACATCTTCTCGAGATTGTAGAACTCGCGGACCTCGGGACGGAAGACGTGCACGATCACGTCGCCGGCGTCGATCAGCACCCAGTCGGAATGGCGCATGCCCTCGACGCGGACGTTCTTGGCGCCGGATTTCTCCAGCTCGTCGACGAGGTTCTTGGCGATGGCGCCGACGTGGCGGTTGGAGCGCCCGCTGGTGACCACCATGAAGTCGGCGATGGAGGACTTGCCCTCGAGGTCGATGGTGACGGTTTCCGCCGCCTTGTTGTCGTCGAGACGCGCGAGCACGAGGGCAAGGAGCGTATCGGGGCCGCCTTTGGCCTTGTGTACCGGAGCGGCCTTCCGTTTACGCGGAGCCGCGGACAACGCAGTGCGGGGCAGGGCTTCCTTCCTCTGTACTCGTCGCGGGCGGCGCCGATTCGACCGCCCGCCTGTCCGACCATATCGGGTGGCTACCACGGATTTCAACTCCCCACCGGGTGCGGCGTTCCGCGTGCGCGGAGCGCGGTAGATGATAGGCCCGACTTGAGACCGTGGAGAAAGATCCACGCCGGCGGCCGCATGCGCGCGAGAAGCCGGGCGTGGCGTTCGTCGCGGCGGGCGTGGGCGAGCGCCGTCGCGGCGGGGCTTGCGCGCGCCGCAAGATTGGCACCGGGCCGATCGACGACGGCGATGGGCACGAGATTGGCGAGCTCGCGCCAACGCCGCCAGCGGTTCAATTGCGCGAGGTTATCGGCGCCCATGATGAAGACGAAATGAACCCCGGGGAAACGCCGGCGCAGCGCCAGCACCGTGTCGTAGGTGTAGCGGGTGCCGAGCGCCGCCTCGACGGGGGTGACGTCGATCGCCGGGTGAGCGGCGAGCGCGCGGGCGGCTTCGACGCGTTTCTCGAGCGGCGGCAGGCGGCGGTTGTCCTTGAGTGGATTGCCGGGCGTGACCAGCCACCAGACGCGGTCGAGGCCGAGCCGCTTTCAGGCGAGCAGGCTCAGCGCGCGGTGGGCGTCGTGCGGCGGATTGAACGAGCCGCCGAGCAGACCGATGCGCATGCCGCGGGCGACGGGCGGCAGGCGGATGTCGCGCTTCAAGGCCGCGTCTGCCCGTCGCCGCGGACGCGGTACTTGAAGGAGGTGAGCTGCTCGACGCCGACCGGCCCGCGCGCGTGCAGGCGGCCGGTGGCGATGCCGATCTCGCGCGCCGAAGCCGAACTCGCCGCCGTCGGCGAACTGGGTCGAGGCGTTGTGCAGCACGATGGCGCGAGTCGACTTCGGCAAGGAAAGTCTCGGCCGCCGTCTGGTCGTCGGTGACGATGGCGTCGGTGTGGTGCGAGCCGTAGTGCTCGATATGGGCGATCGCGGCGTCCAGGCCGTCGACGACGCTGCACCGAGATGATGGCGTCGAGATATTCCGTCGTACCAGTCGTCGTCGGTCGCCGGCACCACGCGCGGATCGGCGGCGCGGGTCGCGTCGTCGCCGCGCACCTCGCAGCCGGCGTCGATCAGCATGGCGACCAGCGGCTTCAGGTGGCTAGCCGCGAGCCGGCGGTCGACGAGCAGCGTCTCGGCCGCGCCGCAGACGCCGGTGCGGCGCATCTTGGCGTTCAGCACGATCTCTTTTGCCATCGCGAGGTCGGCGGGCGCGTGGACGTAGACGTGGCAGACGCCTTCCAGATGCGCGAACACCGGCACGCGCGCCTCGCTCTGCACGCGCGCCGACCAGGCTCTTGCCGCCGCGCGGCACGATCACGTCGATCGTGCCGTCGAGGCCGGCGAGCAGATCGGCCGACGGCGGCGCGGTCGCGGGTCGGCACGAGCTGGATCGCGTCGGCCGGCAGAGCCGGCCTCCTGTGCGAGGCCCGCGCACGAGCGCGGCGTGGATCGCGCGCGAGCGAGCGGAAGCTCTCCGAGCCGCCGCGCAGGATCACGGCGTTGCCGGCCTTGAGCGCACAGCGCGCCGGCGTCGGCGGTGACGTTGGGCCGGCTCTCGTAGATGACGGCGACGACGCCGAGCGGCGTGCGCACGCGCTCGATGCGCAGGCCGTTGGGCCGGTCCCAGGTGGCGGTCACCTCGCCGACCGGGTCGGGCGAGCCTGCCACCGTGTCGATGCCCGTCGGCCATGGCGTCGACGCGCTTCTCGTCGAGCGTCAGGCGGTCGAGGAAGGCGGGGGAGGCCATCTTGTCGCCGGCGGTGTCGAGGTCCTCGGCATTGGCCTGGAGAATCGCCGACGCGGTCGACGCGGATCGCCGCCGCCGCGGCGTGCAGCGCCTTCGTTCTTCTGCTCGGCCGGCGCGTTGGCGAGCGCGCGGGCGGCGGCGCGGGCGCGTTTGCCCATGTCGCGCATCAATGCGGCGACGCTCGCGTCTTGTTCAGGAAGCTTGGCCCGGCTCATCGATTTTGTCTCGAATTGGCGCGTGTTCATAGCATGTCTCGCCGATCAGGTCGCTTCGATGCCGCCGAGCACGAGATCGTCGCGATGGATCATCTCGGAGCGGCCGCGATAGCCGAGAATGGCTTCGATGCGCTCGGAGTTCTGGCCGATGATGCGCGCCGCGTCGTCGCCGTCATAGGCGACGAGGCCGCGCGCCGATCTCGGCGCCGTCCGGACCGCGGATCAGCACCGCGTCGCCGCGCGCGAACGCGCCCTCGACCTTCACCACGCCGGCGGGCAGCAGGCTCTTGCCGCGCCTGAGCGCGGCGACGGCGCCGGCGTCGACGTGGATGGTGCCGCGCGGCTCCAGGCTGCCGCCGATCCATTTCTTGCGCGCGGTCACGGGATTCGCCGGCGTGAGGAACCAGGTGCAGGCGCCGCCCTCGGCGATGGCGCGGAGCGGATGCAGCTTGCGGCCGGACGCGATCACCATGTGGGTGCCGGCGGCGGTGGCGATCTTCGCCGCCTCGATCTTGGTGCGCATGCCGCCGCGCGACAGCTCCGAGCCGGCGGCGCCGGCCATGCGCTCGATCTCGGCGGTGATGCGCTCGACCACGGGCATGAGCTTGGCGTTCGCGTTCTCGCCGGGCGGGGCGTCGTAGAGTCCGTCGATGTCGGAGAGCAGCACCAGCAGGTCGGCGCTCGATCATGGTGGCGACGCGGGCGGCGAGGCGGTCGTTGTCGCCGTAGCGGATTTCGGTGGTGGCGACCGTGTCGTTCTCGTTGATGACCGGCACGGCGCCGAGCTCCAAGAGCTTGCTCGATGGTGGAGCGGGCGTTGAGATAGCGTGCGGCGCTCCTCGGTGTCGTCCAGCGTCAGCAGGATCTGCCCGGCGGTGAGGCCGACTTTCGCCAGCGCCTCGGTCCAGGCGCGGGCGAGCGCGATCTGGCCGACGGCGGCGGCGGCCTGGCTTTCCTCGAGCTTCGAGCGCGCCTGCGGGCAGCTTCAGCACCGTGCGGCCGAGCGCGATCGCGCCCGAGGAAACCACGAGCAGATCTGCGCGCCGTTCTTCGCGCGCTCCGCTAGGTCCTCGGCGAGCGCGGCGAGCCAGTCGGCGTGCAGGCGCGCCTTCGCCGCTGTCGACCAGGAGGGAGGAGCCGACCTTGACGACGATGCGGCGGAAGCGGTCGAGCTCGGGCGATCACGGCCGCCATGGCTGGTCGCTCTCGCCGACGCTCTTCTCCTTGCGGCGGCGCTTCTCGACGAGCGCGAGCAGCGCGCGCAGCGCTTCCGGTACGCCCTTGCCGGAATGGGCGGAGAGGACGAACGGCTCCTTCCTTGTCGCGCGCTTCAGCGCCGCCTTCTGCTTCTTCGAGTGCGTCGGCGTCGAGCGCGTCGACCTTGGACAGCGCGACGATCTCCGGCTTCTCGGCGAGCCCGTCGCCATAGGCCTCGAGCTCGCCGCGCACGGTCTTGTAGGCGCCGGCCACGTCCTCGTGCGGTGCCGTCGACGAGATGCAGCAGCGCGCCGCAGCGCTCGACATGGCCGAGGAAGCGGTCGCCGAGGCCGACGCCTTCATGCGCGCCCTCGATCAGGCCGGGGATGTCGGCGAGCACGAATTCGCGGTTGTCGACGCGGACGACGCCGAGCTGGGGATGCAGCGTGGTGAAGGGATAGTCGGCGATCTTCGGCTTCGCCGCGGAGACGGCGGCGAGGAACGTCGACTTGCCGGCGTTGGGCAGGCCGACGAGGCCGGCGTCGGCGATCAGCTTCAGGCGCAGCCGAATGGTGCGCTCCTCGCCGTCCTGGCCGGGATTGGCGCGGCGCGGCGCGCGGTTGGTCGACGACTTGAAATGCGCGTTGCCGAAGCCGCCGTTGCCGCCTTCGAGCAGCACGACGCGCTCGCCGACTTCGGTCAGGTCGGCGAGCACCGTCTCGCCGTCTTCGTCGAGCACCTCCGTGCCGACCGGCACTTTCAGGACCACGTCGCTGCCGCCGGCGCCGGCGCGGTTCTTGCCCATGCCGTGGGTGCCGGTGCCGGCCTTGAAGTGCTGCTGGTAGCGATAGTCGATGAGGGTGTTGAGGCCGTCGACGCACTCGACGATGACGTCGCCGCCGCGGCCGCCGTCGCCGCCGTCGGGCCCGCCGAACTCGATGAACTTCTCGCGCCGGAACGAGACGGCGCCGTTGCCGCCGTCGCCGGAGCGCACATAGACCTTTGCCTCGTCGAGGAATTTCATCGGACTGGTGCTACGCGCTCTGGCTCGATTGCGGAAGGCGCGAGCGTCCCCAGGCGCGGAGCGCCTCCCAGGTGCGCCGGTCGAGGCGGAAGCGGTCGACGGGCACCGACGCCTTGAGCGAGCGCACGCGCAAGAGGCCGGCGCCGGTCCACTGGAAGCCGCACTTCTCGATCACCCGGCGCGAGGCGGCGTTCACCACCCGGCAGCTCGAGGTGATGGCGCCGAGGCCGGCTTGGGCGAAGGCATAGTCGATCACCGCGCGCACCCCCTCGGTGGCGAAGCCGGCGTTCCAATAGGGCTCGCCGATCCAGTAGCCGAGCTCGGGCTCGTCTTTGCCGCCGCGAGCGTAGCCGCAGGCGCCGACCAAGGCGCCGTCGGCCTTGCGGGTGATGGCGAGCGCGAGGTCGCCCGCGGCCGGCGCGGCCGCGATCCAGGCTTCGGCATCGGCGCGCGCATACGGGTGGGGGATCAGCGCCGTCATCTCGGCGATCTTGCGGTTGCCGGCAAGGCGCACGATCGCGTCGGCGTCGGGCAGGCGCGGCGCGCGCAGCACTAGCCGCTCGCACTCCAGGGAAAGGGAGCTCGTCGTGTCCGGCGACCCGGAAGTCATCTGCAGGGCAGCCATGAAAGGCTCCTCCGAAACGAAACGAGGGGAGACGTATCCCGTCTCCCCTGTTGTCCGGACCCTATGAGGTCCGCCGGTTCGACGAGACACCGGCGGGATCCTCGCTGATCTTCCGCCGTCTACTTCACCGCGGTCTCCGGCATCGGGACCACGGCCACGCGGGTACGGCCTTTGGCGCCGGAGCGGTACACCACCTGACCTTCCACGAGCGCGAACAAGGTGTGGTCCTTGCCGACGCCGACGTTGCGGCCGGCGTGCCACTTGGTGCCGCGCTGGCGCACGATGATGTTGCCGGCGAGCACGCGCTCGCCGCCGAAGCGCTTCACGCCCAGGCGCTGACCCGCCGAGTCGCGGCCGTTGCGCGATGAACCGCCTGCTTTCTTGTGTGCCATTGCCTTGCTCCGAACCTAGTCTGTCTTACCCAATTCTCATGACGATTTCATCACTTCTTGCTCTTGCCTTTTGCCTTGGCCTTCGCCGCCGGCTTTTTGGCGGGGGCCTTGGCCTTGGGCTTCTCCTCGCCCGCGGCTTCCGCGGGCTTGGCTTCGGCCTTGGGCTTCGGCTCGCGCTTGGGCGCGGTCTTCGACGGCTCCTTGCCGTCGGTGAGGATCTCGGTGACGCGCACCACCGTGTAGTCCTGGCGGTGGCCGCGCTTGCGCCGCGAGTTCTGCCGGCGGCGCTTCTTGAAGGCGATGATCTTGGCGCCGCGATGATGCCCCACCACTTCGGCGGCCACGGTGGCGCCGGCCACGAGCGGGGCGCCGATCGACGGCTTGTCGCCGCCCAGCAGCATGACCGGGAAGGTGACGATATCGCCGGGCGAGCCCGCGACCTTGCCGACCGTAAGGAGGTCGTTGGCGGCGACCCGATATTGCTTACCGCCCGTCTTGATGACCGCAAACATGCTTTTGATCCGGTTCCAGGCGCAGCCCAAAGGCGCGCGAAATAAAGCGCGGAACCTCGCGGGCCCGCGCTGGGTTTGTTTATGGCGGCCCCGTCCCGCCCTGTCAAGAAATGGCCCCCAGAACGCTCTAACCGACGGCCTGACCGCGTGTAGTAAGTGTTTTTATAACTCTGACGGGTACGGATCGAGGATGTCAGTGGAACGCGCAAGCATGACGACGCTGCGATGGCTGGTGCTGGCCGGGATGGCGCTTTTGGCGCCGGCGCCGGCGCTCGCCCAGGCGCCGGAGTTTCCCACCCGCTCGATCGTGCTGGTCGTGCCCTATGCGCCGAGCGGCGGCACCGACTTGCTCGCCCGCTACCTCGGCCAGAAGCTTTCCGAGCGCCTGCAGAAGAGCGTCATCATCGAGCACCGGCCGGGGACCGCCACGGTGGTGGCGGCCGTTGCGGTCGCGAGCGCGCCGCCCGACGGCCACACGCTGCTCATGGCCACGAGCACCACGCTCGCCATCAACGTCAGCCTCTACCGCAAGCTGCCCTATGACCCGGTGAAGGACTTCGTGCCGGTGGCGCTCGTGGTCAATGTGCCGTTCGTCCTGGTGGTGAATCCGGCGCTGGGGGTGCGGACGCTGCCCGAGCTGATCAAGCTCGCCAAGGAGAGGCGCACCAAGCTCACTTACGGCTCCGGCGGTATCGGCTCGCCGCATCATCTCTATGCCGAGCTGCTCAAGAGCATGACCGGGATGGAGCTCACCCATATTCCTTATCAAGGGAGCGTGCCGGCGCTGAACGAGGTGGTGACCGGCCGCACCGATTTGATGTTCTCCGATCTGGCGCCGGCGCTGCCGCTGATCCGCGACGGCAAGCTCGTGGCGCTCGGCGTCTCGTCGGCGACGGCGGTGCCGGCGGCGCCGGGAATTCCGCCGCTCGCCAACGCCGGCGTTCCCGGCTACGACGCCGTGGCCTGGCAGATGATCGTCGGACCGGCGGGCATGCCCAAGGATCTGGTGGCGCGGCTCAACGCCGAGTTCCGCCAGATCATGAGCGACGGCGACGTGCAGCAGTATCTCGCCAGCATCGGCATGGCGCCGATCGTCGGGCCGGGGCCGGAAGAGCTCGAGCAATTCCTCAAGAGCGAGATCGCGCGTTGGGCCAAGGTGGTCGAGCGCTCGGGCGCGACCGCGGACTGACCAAGCTTGTGCCACTAGGCGCGCTTGGCTAAGGTCCGCCGCCCTTTAGACCCGATCTCGCGCGCGGAGAGGTGCCAGAGTGGTCGATCGGGACGGTCTCGAAAACCGTTGTGCGCGCAAGCGTACCGTGGGTTCGAATCCCACCCTCTCCGCCAAATTGCATTGATATCGCTGCGATTTTTTTGCGACTTGGGATTCGACCCCCGGATCAACCCGCGCTGGACCCGATTACGTCTGCGGACGCTTTTCCTCTGGGCCCTTTGGGCATCAGACCATCTCGTCTTTCCGAATGGAGGGCAGCAACGCCACGGTCAGCCACGCAAACGGGCCGAAGAGGATGCCCAGCCACAGCCACGTTTTCGCCGATCGGCCACGCCTTTCGGCTGTTCGGTATGACAGGTAGGCGGTCACGATGTTGAGTACGACTAGGATGACTGTAGCCATGCAGGCTCCTCTGGCGAGGATTCTACCGCGCCGCGTCGGCGAGCGCCCCAGGGCTTCCCCGGGTTCGCGCTCGGCATTACCCTAAACCGAAAACGGAGAGCGCGATGATCCGATCGGCAGCGATAGTGGCGGGGCTCCTGCTCATGGTGGTGACGCCTGCGGCGGGAGATTGGGAATATACGCGTTGGGGCATGTTTCCCGATCAAGTAATGGGAGCATCAAAAGGGCAACTCAAACGTTGTGATGAAACATGTAAAACGGATTCAGCACCTCCTCTGAAAGATGCAGCGCAGCTTTTTGGGAAATATCGGTCGGGTGAGTTTGATTTTACTGCGTTCGCATGGTTCGACAAGCAAACCAATAAACTCTCTACAGTTTTTCTGAAACTGAATAATCCGGGAAAGGCTAGCGCTCTGATTAGAGCCGTTCGTGTAAAATACGGGGAGCCTGTAAGCGAAGATCGATCCGCGATAATAAGCTCGTATATTTGGTTGGATACCAAAGACAGTATTGCAATAGTTGTCATCGGCAGTGGCCCTAGTGCCCGGGTCTCCCTCCAGTATCAACCCAGAGAATAAAGGGCTTTAGCTGCGGGGGTTCGCGCACGGAGCTTAACGGTGCTCTCCGGGCCCGTGCAGGCGGGCACCCTCTCCGCCAGAAGTCTGGCCTAATAGTTGATAATACAACGATAAACCGTCAGCTATCTAAGTCCACCCACATCCGACAATGTTTATGAGCGCATCATTACTTGAGTGTTCGATACAACTCACGAGTGGCAACCTGTACCTGCTGGAGTGCATCACTCTCCCATATTGGTGAGCCATAGAGCACGATTGGCTGCACATCGCGGTAAGTGGACAGCATAAATTGCAGCGTCGCCGCCATCCAATCGCGGTCAGCCTCGGTGCGATAACGCCGAGCCAGCCAGCTTGCACGGGCGCGGGTTGAAACCATGCCGCCGACGGCCGCCGGGATCACGGTCAGGTCGGGAATATATTTCGCCAGCAGATTAACGCTCGATGACCATTCCGCCACCGACTCTATCGCAGCTTGCGGATGCAGTAGCGGATCCGGTTCAATGCCTCCACGCGGAAATGTCACCAGCAGACCGCCGGCGGCCAAATGGCGCAGCGATTCACGTAACGTCGCCCTCCCGCCAGCGGGATCGTCCGGCACAAAAATAATATGGCGGCGCACATTGGGCAGCGCGTCGAGTAAGTTGCGGGGGCGGGCGATCACTTTCACATCGGTGCGCAGCAGGCTGGCGAATACCACCATTGCGTCGAAAACCCCGGGGTGGTTGCAGGTAATCAGCACCGGTCCGCGGCTGGGAATCTGCCCGACGCCGCGCACGGTCAGACTGTCGCTCATGACTTCGACCAGATAGCGAGAAGGGACTTGCAAATTGTCATGCAGGCCGGCGAGGTATTCAAATTCCAGTATATGCCGGGCAGCGCCGCGTGCGATCTGTCGCAGCAGCCGCGCCAGAATTTCTTGCCCGTAAGGCAGCTTAAACGCCTCGGCAAAAATGGTCATGCACATGCGGGTGAGGAGCATTTCCGGGGTTGCACCCAGACCGCTCATTCCAGTGTGACTCAAGCGGCTCTCCCTCGCTCAGCCAGCGTCGCGCAGACCTGAAGAAACTCCAAGGCGCGCCATGACATAGACCTTGGCGAGCCAGCCGCAGCGAAAATAGTGCTGCGGCCGGGACGGGTTCCGGCCGCTGCGCCTACCCGCGCGCCACGATCACGCCCGCATCGGGATCGGCGGCGAACAGGCGCGCCACGTCGGCGCGGCGACGCTCGAGCGACAGGCGCTGATTGATCGAACCCTTGTCGGTGATCTCGTTGGCGTCGATCGAGGGCGCGTCGGACAACAGCAACACGCGGCCGATGCGCTGGGAGGTTCCCGTGGCGGCGGCGTTGAAGCGCGCGATGGCGCGCGCCATGTGGTCGCGCACGGCGGGATGGCGCGCGAGCTCGGCCGCCGTCGCCGCACCCGTCGTCCCGGTCAGCTTCTGGCAACCGGCGACGTTCAGCCAGGCGAGGAGGCCGATCTCGTCGCGGCCCTCGCCGGCGACGATCGCATCCAGTAGCGCCGGGGCGGCGGCGGCGAGCACGCCGACGCGCAGCGCGCCCACCGATACCCAGGTGCCCGTGGTGAGCTTGAAGTCCTCGGCGAGACGCCCGTCGAACACGAGGCCCTGGGCCGGATCGGCGCGGTCGGCGAAGCGGACGGCGTCGCCCGGCCGGTAGAAGCCTTCCTCGTCGAACGCCTTGGCGGTGAGATCGTCGCGCTTCCAGTAGCCCGGCGTCACGTTCGGGCCGCGCACGCGCACCTCGAGCTTGTCGCCGGATGGAACGAGCTTGATGTCCACGCCGGGGACCGGGACGCCGATAATGCCGGCGCGGTCGATGCGGAAGTGCGCCGAGGTCGAAAGCGGGGCGGTCTCGGTGGTGCCCCAGGCCGAGGTCATGGGAATGCGGCAGCCCGCCTTGCGCGCGGTGACGGCTTCGAGGCGCTCCCACAGGTCTTGCGGCAGCGCGGCGCCAGCGTAGAAGATGAGCCGCAGCTTGGCGAAGAAGGAGCGGGCGAGGTCGTCGTCCTGCTCGAGGCGCGGCAAGAGCGCGCCGAAGCCGGCCGGCACGTTGAAATAGATCGTGGGCGAAATCTCCGCGAGGTTGCGCGCCGTCTCGCCGATCAGGGCGGGCAGCGGCCGGCCGCCGTCGATATAAAGCGTTCCGGCGTGGCGGAGCACCAGATTGAACACGAAGTTGCCGCCGAAGGTGTGGTTCCAGGGCAGCCAATCGACGAGAACCGGCGGCTCCTCGGCGAGGAAGCGCCAGGTCTGGAACGATTGCTGCTGGTTGGCGGTGAGCATGCCGTGGGTGTTGACGACGCCCTTGGGGAGATCCGTCGAGCCCGAGGTGAAAAGGAATTTCGCAATGGTGTCCGGTCCGATGGCGGCCGTGGCCTTGGTCAGCGCCGGCCCCGGCTCGCCGCGGGCGAGATCGTCGAAGGAGGTGACGTTGGCGAGGTTGGCGCCGTTCCGGCTCGCCACGATCTCGACGCTGGCGAGATCGAGGGCGGCGAGCGCCTTGGCGAAGGGCTCGGTGTCGGAGACATAGATGAGACCGGGCGTGAGCAGTGCGGCGATGTGCTTGAGCTTGAGGTGGTCCTGGCTCTGCAGGGAATAAGCGACGGAAATGGGCGCCAGCGGAATTCCGGCGGTGAACCCGGCGAGCAGCAGGAGGCCGTGGTCGATGGCGTTGCCCGACAGGATCATGACCGGCCGCTCAGCCGAGAGCTTACGGTCGAGAAGCGCCTCTGCGATGGCGTCGGTCTTTTGCCGCGCCTGCGCGTAGGTGACCTTGCGCCAGCCGTCGCCGTTGCGCTCGGCGAAGAGGACGCGCGTGGGCGCGTGCTCGGCCGCCGCGCGGAACAGCCGGGCGAGGCTCGGTTCGTAGGCATCGAGCTTGGCGCGCGCGCGGTAGCGGATCGTCCCGTCGGCGCCCTGCGCGCACTCGACTTCCGCCGGGGCGAAGTCGATCGGACGGAACGGGATCTCGGAGCGCGCGAGTCCGGGTTTGCTCATGGGCGGGATATGACACCTTGCGCGGACGCCGACCCCAGCGTTGCGAAAGTCCGGCCGATCATGGCGCTCTCCCCGGGATTTTCTTGATGCGGCGTCGATATGTATCGATCGTACGATAGCGGAGTTCGGGGTCAAGCGGCGAGCCGCGAAGTCCTTCTCGGGGCGCCAGCGATATTTTTGAATACGCTTGACAAGCTTATCTTCCTAGGCTAATATACCTGCATCCTGCTCATCGAGGGGCGTCTTCCGGAGACGTTCTGGCTGACGGAGCGGGTGTGGCGCTTGCTGCCGGGAATCGTACCCCCGGCACCGAGCGGCCCTGGAACCCCGCTCGGGCGGCAATACGACCGCTCTGCGAGGAGCTCGCTGGACGGGCCGGCTTGCGTGAGCGAGCCGTCTCCCGGAAACGCGGTCCGGGGCTGAGCCAACGGTCCTATCCATGGACCCTGGCGAGAGCCACGACGGGCGCCGTGAGGCGCGGCGTCTCCCGGAATCGGAGACGCCAGACATAAGGAATGGTGCGCCTCGCGGCGCCCGTCCCCCTCGTATTTCAGAGGGCCGACCTGAACATGCCTCGGGGCGAAAAAAACCGCCCGCGAGAACGCGAACCCTCGTCTCGCCAAATCACCCGGAGAACCTATCTAAGACCGATGCGTGCCGAAGACATCCTCCTCCCCACCCCCTCCGGCGTGTGCTGCAAGCGCGCGGGCTTCCACATCGACCCGACGCGCGCGGTCGAGCGCGCGCTCATCACCCACGGCCACTCCGACCACGCCCGCCCCGGCCACGGCGCCGTGCTGGCGACGCAGGAGACGCTCGACGTCATGCGCCTGCGTTACGGCGACGGCTTCGCCGGCACGACGCAGGCGGTGCGCTACGGCGAGACGCTCAATATCGACGGCATCCAGGTGACGTTCCATCCCGCCGGCCACGTGCTCGGCTCGGCGCAGATCGCGGTGGAATGCGAAGGCTTCCGCCTCGTCGCCTCGGGCGACTACAAGGACTCCGCCGACCCCACCGCCACCCCCTTCGAGCTTGTGCAGTGCCACGCCTTCATCACCGAGGCGACGTTTGGCTTGCCGGTTTTCCGCCACGGCGACCCGGAGGGCGAGATCGGCAAGCTGCTCCGCTCGGTTGCGCTCTTCCCCGAGCGCGCGCACCTCGTCGGCGCCTACACGCTGGGCAAGGCGCAGCGCGTGATCGCGCTGATCCGCGCCGCCGGCTACGACAAGCCGATCTTCATGCACGGCGGCGTCGAGAAGATCACGCGCTACTACGAGAGCCGCGGCATCGATCTGGGCCCGCTCGAGCTCGTGCGCGGCGCCAAGAAAGCAGAGCTCGCCGGCACCATCACCATCTGCCCGCCGTCGGCGATGACGGACCTGTGGTCGCGGCGTTTCCCGGATCCGGTGGCGTGCTTCGCCTCGGGCTGGATGCGCGTGCGGGCCCGCGCCCGCCAGGGCGGCATCGATCTGCCGCTCGTCATCTCCGACCACGCCGACTGGGATGGGCTGACGCGGACGATCGCCGCCACGGGCGCCTCGGAGCTCTGGGTCACCCACGGCCAGGAGGACGCGCTGGTGCATTGGGCGAAAAGTCGCGGCCTTAACGCGCGGCCGCTCGATATCGTCGGCTACGGCGACGAGGACGAGAGCGACGGCGTTGCCGAAGGGGCCGCCGAGACATGAAACGCTTCGCCGAACTGCTCGACCGGCTCACCTATGAGCACGGCCGCAACAACAAGGTGCGCCTGATCACCGAATACCTGCGCACCACGCCGGACCCGGACCGCGGCTATGCGCTGGCCGCGCTCACCGGCGCGCTGAGTTTCCAGTTCGCCAAGCCCGGCATGCTGCGCGCCCTCATCGCCGAGCGCACCGACCCGGTGCTGTTCGAGCTGTCCTACGACTACGTCGGCGATCTCTCCGAGACGATCGCGCTGATGTGGCCGGCGGACACCGCGCACCGGCGCAACTCGTCGGTTTCGCTTTCAGAAGTGGTCGAGACGCTGACGACGCTGGGCAAGGCGCGCTTGCCGGCGCAGCTCGCGCGCTGGCTCGATGCGCTGGACGAGACCGGCCGCTGGGCGCTCTTGAAGCTCGTCACCGGCGGCTTGCGCATCGGCATTTCGGCAAGGCTCGCGAAAACCGCGGCCGCGGCGCTCGGCGAGCACGACGTCACCGAGATCGAGCTCGTGTGGAACGGCCTGTCGCCGCCTTATGTCGAGCTCTTCGCCTGGCTCGAGGGCCGGGCTGAGAAGCCCGTGTCGAAGAATCCGGCGCCGTTCCGCCCGGCCATGCTGGCGCACGCGATCGAGGAACCGGACTTCGCCAATCTCACTGCCGGCGACTTCATGGCCGAATGGAAATGGGACGGCATCCGCATCCAGGCCGCGGCCGGGCTGGACGAACACGGCGAGCGCGTGACCCGGCTCTATTCGCGCACCGGCGAGGACATCACCAAGAGCTTTCCCGATCTCGCCTCGGCGCTCACCCTCGACGGCGCCATCGACGGCGAGCTCCTGATCATGCGCGAGGGCCGCGTGCAGTCGTTCAACGTGCTGCAGCAGCGGCTCAACCGCAAAACCGTGAACGGCAAGTTGATGCAGGAATTTCCCGCGCATCTGCGCGCCTACGATCTGCTCGTGGAGGGCGGCGACGATCTGCGCGAGCGCCCGTTCGTCGAGCGCCGCGCGCGGCTCGAGGAATTCATCAAGCGCCTCGCCGATCCGCGCGTCGACGTCTCGCCGCTCGTCTCGTTCTCCACCTGGGAGGAACTTGCCGCCGCGCGCGCCGATCCGGCGGGCGCGGACGCCGACGCGGTGGAAGGCGTCATGCTCAAGCGCCGCGACGCCGCCTACGTGCCCGGGCGGCCCAAGGGGCCGTGGTGGAAATGGAAGCGCGATCCCATGATCGTCGACGCGGTGCTGATGTACGCCCAGCGCGGCCACGGCAAGCGCTCGTCGTTCTATTCCGACTACACCTTCGGCGTCTGGAAGGCCGGCGCGGAAGGCGACGAGCTCGTGCCCGTGGGCAAGGCCTACTTCGGCTTCACCGACGAGGAGCTGCTCAAGATCGACCGCTTCGTGCGGCGCAACACCATCGAGCGCTTCGGCCCGGTGCGCGAGGTGGTGCACAGCGCCGACGAGGGACTGGTGTTCGAGGTGGCGTTCGAGGGGCTGCAGCGCTCGACCCGCCACAAGTCCGGCCTCGCCATGCGCTTCCCCCGCATCAGCCGGCTGCGCTGGGACAAGCCGCCGCGCGAGGCCGACCGGCTGGAGACTTTGGAGAGAATGCTGGAGTGCGGGGCGGCGCGAGCGGGCGCCGATGCCTTACGGTAAGAATTCGTTAACGATTACGGCACCTTACCTCCAGAAAGTAAGGAATGCAATGTCAGTAAGGACTTGGCGGGGGCTTTCCTTACGTCGTCATTCCTTCAGCCAGCCCGCCACGTCCTTGGCGTGATAGCTGATGATGACGTCGGCGCCAGCGCGCTTGATGCTGGTAAGGATTTCGAGCGTGACCCGGCGCTCGTCGATCCAGCCGTTCTTGCTCGCGGCCTTCACCATGGAGTACTCGCCGCTCACGTTGTAGGCGGCGAGCGGCGCGTCGAACCGGTCGCGCGCCTGACGGATGACGTCGAGATAGGGCAACGCCGGCTTGACCATGATCATGTCGGCGCCCTCGGCAAGATCCGCCTCGATCTCGCGCATGGCCTCGCGGCTGTTCGCCGCGTCCATCTGGTAGCTGCGACGGTCGCCGAAGGCGGGGGCCGAGTCCGCCGCCTCGCGGAACGGGCCGTACAACGCCGAGGCGTATTTCGCCGAATAACCGAGGATGGTGGTGTCGCCGAAGCCGGCGCCGTCGAGCGCCGCGCGGAGCGCGCCCACCTGGCCGTCCATCATGGCGCTCGGCGCCACCACGTCGGCGCCGGCCACCGCGTGCGAGACCGCGACGCGCTGCAGGATCTCAAGCGTCGCGTCGTTGTCGACCGCGCCGTCGCGCACGATGCCGCAGTGACCGTGGCTGGTGTATTCGCACATGCAGACGTCGGTGATCACGACGAGCTCGGGCACTGCGTCCTTGATCGTGCGGATCGCTTGCTGGACGATGCCGTCGTCGGCGTAGTTCTCGCTGCCGATCTCGTCCTTGGCCGCGGGCAGTCCAAACAGCAGCACCGCCGGGATGCCGAGCTTGGCGATCGCCTCGGCCTCGGCGCCAAGCCGGTCGGGCGACCATTGAAAGACGCCCGGCATCGACGAGATCTCCTGCTGCAAGCCTTTGCCATGCATCACGAACAGCGGCAGCACGAAATCGCCGGCGTCGAGCGCCGTCTCGCGCACGAGGCCGCGCAGCCCACCCGTTCGCCGCAGCCGGCGCATGCGGCGCGTCACGCCCTGCGAGCGGGCGCCTTTGCGCGTGAACGGAGTGGGATGGGTCATGACCGCCCCGCGAAATAGGACGCGAGCGCCGAAACCAAGCCTTGCGACGTATGAATGTCCGCCTCCACGTCGATACGCACGCCCGCTTCCCTGGCGACCCCGGTTGTAGAGGGTCCGATGCTGGCCATGCAAACATGATCCGGCACCGGCTGTCCATTGAGGTGCGCGCTCAGCGCCTGCGCCGCCGAGCCGCTTGCCAGCACGAGTGCGCGCACGTCCGGCCAGCGAAACGGCATCGGGTCGCGCGCCGCCACCGTCCGGTACGCGACCACTTCTTCGACCGTGGCACCGCCCGCGCGCAGCCCCTCGAGAAGATCGCGCGGGGCGGTCTCCGGCCGCACCAGCAGCACCCGCTTGCCGGCCACGTCGCCGAGCGCGCGGGCGAGCGCCTCGCCGAGAAACTCCTCCGGCATGGCATCCGCTTGATGACCCCTGGCGACGAGCGCGGCTTTGGTTTTCGGCCCCACCGCCGCCACCCGCGGCAACGTCACCGGCTCCCGCCCGTGGCGGAAGAACTGCTCGACGCCGTTCACGCTGGAGAACACGATCCAGTCGAATTGCGTCAGCCGCGCCGCCGCTTTTTCGACCGCGCCGATGTCTTGCGGCGGTGCGATCTCGATCAGTGGCCATTCCACCGGCACGGCGCCGCGTACGCGCAAGAGATCGCTGAGCTCGCTCGCCTGCGCGCGGGCGCGTGTGACCACGACGGATTTCCCCGCGAGGGGTTCAGCGCCCGTGATGGATCGCCTCCAATAGTGCCGCGCCGCCGTTTCGCAGCACCCGCTCCGCAAGCTCGGCGCCGAGTGCTTCGGCGTCGGCAAGTGCGCCCGTGATCGCGTCGCGGACGATACGTTTGCCGTCCCGTTGCGCCACCAGTCCTTCGAGGCGAATTTCGCCGCCGGTGAGAGTCGCGTGCGCGGCGATGGGAAGCTGGCAGCCGCCGCCGAGCCCGCGCAGGAATGCGCGCTCCGCGGTGACTGCCGTGCGCGTGCCCGCATCGTCGAGCGGAGCCAAGAGTTCGCGGACCAAGTCATTCTCCCGGCATTCCACCACCAACGCACCCTGCGCCACCGCGGGCAGCATCTCGGTCGCCTCGAAATACTGGCTGATCCGATCCGTGAGCGCGAGCCGCCCGATTCCCGCCGCGGCGACCACGATCGCGTCGTACTGGCTTTCGTCGAGCTTGCGCAACCGGGTGTCGACATTGCCGCGGATGTTGCGGTTCTGCAGGTCCGGGCGCAGCGCCAGCAATTGCGACGAGCGGCGCTCGCTGCTCGACCCCACGCGCGCGCCTTGCGGCAACCGGTCGAGAGTCTCGCCGCGGCGCGAGATCAGCACGTCGCGCGGATCGCCGCGCTCGGGCACCGCGGCGAAGCAAATGCCGGCGGGCTGGCTGGTCGGCAGATCCTTCAGGCTGTGCACGGCGAAGTCGATATCGCCCGCGAGCAGCTGCTCCTCGATCTCGCGGACGAATACACCACGGCCACCGATCGCCGTCAGCGATTCGTGCTGGTTGCGGTCGCCCTCGGTCTTGATGACGCGCAACTCGACATGCACGCCGGGGGCGGCGCGTTTCAGCGCTTCGACGATCAGCTGCGTCTGGGTGAGCGCGAGCTTGCTGCCGCGCGTACCGACGGTGAGCGTACGTGTCGAGGGCGAACGCGTTGTCATCCAAGGGCACTCGAAACGCGAGAGCGCCTTAAGCGTAGGAGTCCTGGCCGTGCCCGAGGCGGTGCGGCTCGAAGCCGATCGGAGTGTTCTTGGCGGCGGATTTAGCTTTGCGCGGCAGATCGAGCCGTTCCCATACCGCGACGAGGGCCGCGACCAGCTCGTCGGTCATCTGGTCGTCGTGGCTGGCGTTTGCCGTGATCCGCAGGCGCTCGGTACCCCTCGGCACCGTCGGATAGTTGATCGCCTGGACGTAGATGCCGTGCTCGGCGAGCAGGAGTTCGCTCGCTTGCTTGCATTTCTCCGGGTCGTTCACGGCGAGAAGAATGATGTGGGTCGAATTGGGCGAAACCGGCAACCGGGCGTCGGCGAGACGCTCCTTCACCGCACGCACGCGCGCCTGCTGCGCGCCGCGCTCGGCCTGCGACCGCTTGAGGTGACGGATCGCCGCCGTCGCCGCCGCACATACGGGAGGCGGCAGCG
Source organism: uncultured Alphaproteobacteria bacterium (assembly GCA_963792635.1). Lineage (GTDB taxonomy): Bacteria > Pseudomonadota > Alphaproteobacteria > Rhizobiales > Xanthobacteraceae > DATNNN01. The sequence goes on along the minus strand of CAWBWX010000001.1, from coordinate 412,597 downwards.
AGGTCGTGAAGATGAAGCCCGGCGCATACGAGCGCACCGCGTCGATCAGCGTCGCGTTGGCCGCGATATAGCCCCCGATGCAGCCGAACGCCTTACCCAGCGTGCCCTGGATCACGTCGATGCGGTCCATCAGGCCATCGCGTTCGGCGACACCGCCGCCCCGCGCGCCGTACATGCCGACTGCGTGCACCTCATCGAGATAGGTGAGCGCCCCGTAGCGCTCCGCGGCCGCGCAGATTGCCTCGATCGGCGCCACGTCGCCGTCCATCGAGTAGATGCTCTCGAAGATCACGAGCTTCGGCCGCTTGCCGGCGGCGCGCAGGAGCTCTTCCAGGTGGTCGGCGTCGTTGTGGCGGAAGATCACCTTGTCGCGGCCGGATTGGCGGATGCCCTCGATCAGCGAGTTGTGGTTCATCGCGTCCGAGAAGATCACGCAATCCTGCAGGAGCTTCGCGATGGTGGCGATGCTTGTTTCGTTCGCCACGTAGCCCGACGTGAAGACGAGCGCCGCGTCCTTTCCGTGCAGGTCGGCGAGCTCGCGCTCGAGCTGCACGATCGAGTGGTGGGTGCCGCCGATATTGCGCGTGCCGCCGGCGCCGGTCCCCATCGTGCTCGCCGTGTCGACCATGGCGGCGATGACGTCCGGATGCTGCCCCATACCGAGGTAGTCATTGGAGCACCAGATCACGACGTCCTTCGCCCCCTTCGGCGAATGCCAAATGGCGCGCGGGAAACGCCCGGCGATGCGCTCGAGATCGGCGAACTCCCGATAGCGGCGCTCGCTGCGCACACGCGCCAGCGCCGCCTCGAAAACGTCGTCGTAGTTCATGGCTCAGGCACACCTTGCGCGACCGCTCGCGCCATCCCAGCGAAGATTTTCGCGCACTGACTGCGGCGACACGGCGCATCCGCCTGCCGAGGCAGTTACGTTTGAGCGGCTCCAAAGTAGCCCCCTCTGCCAGCCCCTTCAAGCGCTTGCGGTTTCCAAACCGGGCGAGTGATGTTATCGGTTTTTCGCTAGCGCCTGCAGCATCTCCCGCTGAGCCCTATCGGCGCTCGACCGGCAGAAAGCACACGTCCTATCGGGGTTAGACGAGTTCAGATCATGACCTGCCACAGCTATATTTTCTTCGACAGCGAGCCCAGCATTCGCGCCGTCCCCGAGGCGGAGTTGCGCCGCCAGACGGAGCAATTTGCCGCAGTCATCGAGGGCGACAACCGCGTCAAGACGTTCGCCTACACCACTCTCGGCTTCAAGGCGGGCACGCGATTCATGCTGTGGCTGCAGGCCAACGACGCCGAAGACCTGCAACGGATGATGATGCAGTTGATGCGCACGCCCCTCTCGGCGCACCTGAAGATCACCTACACGCTGTTCGGTCTCGTGCGCCGCTCGCAGTACAGCAAGACCGATGCCGAAGCCGCCGCTGCGACCCAGAAGCGCAGCCGCTTCCTCTGCGTCTATCCCTTCAGCAAGACGCATGAGTGGTATCTGCTCAGTCTCGATCAACGCCGCGAGCTGATGGGCGAGCACATGAAGATCGGCCATAAGTTCAAAAACATCCAGCAGATCCTGCTCTACGCCTATGGCGTCGACGACAACGAGTTCGTGCTGTCGTACGAGACCGAGGATCTCGCCGAGTTCCAGTCCGTGGTCATGGAGTTGCGCACGGCCGAGGTGCGCCGTTACACCGCCACTGAAACTCCGGTCTACACCTGCGTCCACCGGCCGCTGCGCGAGGCGCTGGAGGCCGCATGAGCGCTTCGCCGTTCATCGCCGCCTGCCTCCGCCAACCCGCTGCCCACACACCAGTCTGGTACATGCGCCAGGCGGGACGCTGCCTGCCCGAGTATCGCGCGCTCAAAGAGAAGCACAACATCCTGGTTCTCGCGCGCACGCCGGAGCTCGCGACCGAGATCAGCCTGATGCCGATCCGCCGCTTTGGCGTCGACGCGGCGATCCTATTCGCCGACATCATGCTGCCGCTCATCGGCATGGGCGTGGATCTGGAGATCATCGAGACGATCGGCCCGGTGATCGCCGACCCGATCAAGGACGAGCGCGACGTGGCCAAGCTCCGCGGCATCGATCCCGCCGACTTCGAGTATCTCACCAAGACGATCCGCATGATCAAGCGGGAGCTCGCCGGCAAGATCCCGCTGATCGGCTTCTCCGGCGCGCCGTTCACGCTGGCGAGCTATCTGATCGAAGGCAAGCCCACCCGCGACTTCATCAAGACCAAGCAGATGATGTACGGCGACCCGGCGGCGTGGACGAAGCTGATGCGCAAGCTGACCGACGTGGTCATCGACTATCTGAAGCTGCAGACCGATGCCGGGGTCGACGCGATCCAGCTGTTCGACAGCTGGGTGGGATGCCTCAGCAAGGAAGACTACGTGACGCACGTGCTGCCGTACTCGCGTGAGCTGTTCGCCGCCATCGACGCGACGAAGACCCCGCGTATCCATTTCGGCACCAACACCACCGCTTTCCTCGAGGAGTTCGCATCGGTGGAGTGCGAGGTGGTCGGCGTCGACTGGCGGCTTTCGCTCGACGACGCCTGGAAGAAGATCGGCGCCGGCAAGGCGATCCAGGGCAACCTCGATCCCATCGTCGTCCTCGGCAACTTCGATCTCGTGAAGCAGAAGGTCGACGACATCTTCGCGCGGCTGCCGCGCAAGCAAGGCTTCATTTTCAACCTTGGCCACGGCGTTCTTCCCGATACGCCGTATGAAAACCTGATCAAGCTGACCGAGTATGTCCACGCCAAATAGCGCGACCGCTGTGCTGCTGATGGCCTACGGCAGCCCGGAAACTGCCGCCGACGTCGCCCCTTATTACACCCACATCCGCGGCGGCCAGCGTCCGCCGGAAGAGCGCATCAAGGAGCTCGAAGCGCGTTACGCCTTCGTCGGCGGTAAGACGCCGCTGCGCGCCATCACCAACGCCCAGGCCGCCGGCCTGCAGCGGCTGCTCGACGAGCGCGAAGGCGCCGGCCGCTTCCGCGTGTTCGTCGGGATGAAGCACTGGCACCCGTTCATCAAACAGATGCTCGGCGAAATCCGGCAGAGCGGCATCCGCGACGTGATCGCGATTGCCCTCGCCCCGCACTTCTCCAAGATGAGCATTGGCGGCTACGAGAAGGCGCTGGCGGAAGACGGCCACGGACTCAATATCCGCATCGTGCGGAGCTGGCACACCAACGCCCCACTGATCGACTGCATCGTCACCCAGACCAAGGAAGCGCTCGCCAAGGGCAGCAAGCGGCCTCATATCGTGTTCACCGCCCACAGCCTGCCGGAGCGAATCCGAGAGTGGAGCGATCCCTATGAGGACCAGCTCCTGGAGACGTGCCGCCTCGTGTCAGCGCGCCTGCCGGGCTACGACTGGAGCTTCTCCTTCCAGAGTGCCGGCCATACCGCCGACCCTTGGCTCGGACCCGACATCGCCGAAGCGCTCGCCGACCTGAAGGCGAAGGGCACGCACGGCGTCCTCGTGTGCCCGATCGGCTTCGTCGCCGATCACCTGGAAATCCTGTTCGACATCGACAAGGAAGCCAAAGAAGCGGCGGAGCGCCTCGGCATGCGTCTCGCACGCGTGGAGTCGCGCAACAGTCATCCGCTTTTTGTCGAAGCGCTCTACGATCTGACGCGTCGCGGCGTTGCCGACGAGGTCAAGCTCGCGGCCGCCCGCTAGCCGCGCCTCACGCCACTGCAACCAGTTCGCGCCGTTCCGCCCCGGCTTTTTCTTCTAAACATACTAACCGGATAGTATTTCGCGTCGATAAGCGGAATGCGGGTTGCGGCGTGTCTTCGTTAGCTCGCGAGGGCGGTGAGGGCCGGCGTGTCGCGCCGGCGCGGGAACAATGCGGATATTTCCCGGACGGGCACCGGCCGGCTGAAGAAGAAGCCCTGCAGCTCGGTGCAGCCGAGCTTGCGGACTTCATCCAGCTGCTGCTGGGTCTCGACGCCCTCGGCGGTCGTGACCATCTTCAGACTCTTGGCGAGACCCGCGACCGCCTGGACGATGGCCGAGGAATCGCCGCCGGGCAGACCGCTGATGAAGCCGCGATCGATCTTGATCTTGTCGAACGGGAAGCTGCACAGATAGCTGAGCGAGGAGTATCCGGTTCCAAAATCATCCAGGGAAATCTTCACGCCGAGCTCCTTCAAACTATGCAGCGTCGCCAACGTCAACTCCGTGTTGTGCATCAGTACCAATTCGGTGATCTCGAGCTCCAGCCGTTGCGCCGGCAGGCCCGCCGCTGCGAGCGCGCTCATGACGACCCCCACCAGGTTCTTGCTCATGACTTGCGTCGGCGAGAGGTTTACGGCGATGCCGATGTTGTCCGGCCAAGAAGCGGCATCGGCGCACGCTTGCCGCAACACCCACTCGCCGAGCGCAACGATGAGCCCGATCTCTTCGGCGACCGGAATGAACTCGGCCGGCGGAATCATGCCGCGCTCGGGATGATTCCAGCGCAGCAGCGCCTCGACGCCGGAAATGGTTCCGTCGCGCAAGTTCAGGAACGGCTGGTAGTGCAGCTCGAGCTGGCCGGCGGCGAACGCCTTGCGCAACGCAATCTCCAGCTCGCGCCGCGCCCGCATGCGCGCGTCCATCTTGGGCTCGAAGAAGCGATACGTACCGGGCCCTTCCGCTTTGGCGCCGTACAGCGCCATATCGGCGTTGCGCAGAATCTCGTTCGGCTCCGCCCCATCATCCGGAGCGATCGCGATACCGATGCAGGTATCCACCACCACCTCATGCCCTTCGATCTCGTACGGAGCCTTGACCGCGCTGCATAAGCGGCGGGCGAGAATTTCGGTGTCGATCGGCCGCGCGATATGCATCTGGATGATGGCGAACTCGTCACCACCGACGCGGGCGACCATGTCACCCTCGCGCACGCAACCGCGCAGCCGGCTCGCCACGACTTTTAAAAGCTCGTCGCCGATGTGATGCCCGAGCGTGTCGTTGACGTTCTTGAAGCGATCGAGATCGAGATAGAGCACCGCGCGTCGCTCGTCCCGTTGCAAATCCACAAATGTCTGCGCCAGCCGCTCGCGAAACGAAAGGCGGTTCGGCAGCTCCGTGAGCGAGTCGTGGCGCGCCATGTGGGCGATCTGCGTTTCGGCGCGCCGGCGTTCGGTGATGTCCTCGTGGGTCGTCACCCAGCCGCCGCCGGGAATCGGATGATAGAGAACGGATGTGGTGCGGCCGTCGGGCAGCTCGAAGACCTGGCTGCCTGTCTTGCCGTCCGCCACGTCGGCGAGGATGTTTGCGACGTATTCTTCCGGATTTCCCTGAAAGGAGCCGCGCGCCTTGCGCTCCTTCAGCAGGTCGACGAGGGCGACCCCGGGTTGCACCAGCTCGGCCGGCAATCCGTACATGTCGAGGTAGCGCTGGTTGCTGATGACCAGGCGCGCGGAGGCATCAAATAGGAGGAGCGCTTGCGACATGTTGCTGAGCGCGGCGTCGAAACGGAAATTCTGCGCCTGCAGCTCCGCCTCGCGCTCGCGCAACGCGGCGGTGCGCTCCTCTACCTGCTGCTCCAGGTTGCGGTTGAGCTTGTCGAGCTCCTCGATCATCAGCGAGATCGAACGGTCGGTGCGGCGCCGGTCGCGATCCGCCTGCTCGTAGGCCGAAGCCACGAGCGCGCCCAAGAGCTCGATATCGACGTTGCCGCCGCCGCCCTGCGCCTTTGTCAGCTGTTTCGCGAATAATTTGTGCAAGCCGTTTACTCCGCGGCTTCCGCGAGCGTAGTCACCGTCATGGTTTGGTTGTGCAGCTCGCATACGCCCGACGTCGCGTGCGGCGAAATCTCGCCGTACGAATAGAAGCCGAGCCGTGGCATGGCGGCGCCGAGTTCGACGCCCGCCGCCTCCACCTCGTCCGAGGTGCGCTGACCCATCAACAGCCGCCGCCCGATGCAGCTCACCAGCACGGCGACCTCGTCGCCTTCTGTCGCGCCGCCGAGGCGCACGCGCGCCTGCCGTCCGGCCTCGGCGGCACCCGCCGCCAGCCGGTCGAAATTGCCCCGCATCAGCTGCCCCATCCAGCCTTCGGGAACGTCGCCGGCGAAGGTGAGCGAGCGCGCCTCTCGATCGACCGCGAGGATCGTTCGTACCAGCGCCGTTTCCGGCCGTGCCGGATCGCGGATGAGAAGCGGGAACAAGAGGCCGGTGCCTGGCAAGCCCTTCGCCTCTTCGCCGAGATAGCGCTCATAGAGATCGAGCGCCGGCTCGCCGTCGAGCTCGAACAGCACGTTGCCGGCCGAGCGGGTGACGCTGCGCCGCGGACCGAACTCATCCCAGCCGCCGGCCGTGCCGTGACCGATCCTGATCGCCGAACCATAGAAGCCAACGGCCGTAACCGAGTGATTTTTTGGCGGGCAGTCGCCGCCGACCAGCGTCTCTTCGAACTGCGCGCCGTCGCCGGCGAGACCGCCGGTCAGCGAAACGGCGTTACCGATAACACTGGTGATGCCGGCGACGAGCTTGCTGCCGTTGATGTTCAAGCCATCCGACAGCACGAACACTCCGGCGAGATCGTCGGCCGCAAGCGCCCGGCCGATCGCCTCGCCGCAGGCGTGCGAATGCGCGGCGTCCGGCGCCGGCGCCGATGCGAGCCTGAGCTGCGTTCGATCGAAGCTTAGTGCCGCCGCGGTGATCTCATCGTCGGTGACGTCGTCGTTGGAAATCTGACCACCGGTGCTGCAGCCCATGATGTGCGCAGCGGGGAACATGGCGCGCAGCTCGTGGTAGCGCGATCCCGACGCCAGCGCTTGCCGCGTGCCGAAATAAAGAACGAGATTGGCGCTCCGCGAAGACGCGCCTCCGTTGCGCCAGCCCGTAGGCTCGCTCCACGACAGTTGTTCTGTACGCATGGCCGCCAATCCTGTTTCCCGCGTATAGGGGTACCGACCGCCGGCTGAAGAATGGGTTAGTTGCGGCCCCGCAATTGGAGGCACGCCGTTTTCTTTGTGGAAGCTGGGTGGCCGCCGCGAATACAGGGCTAACAGGAGATTAACGACGAGCCGGTCGCATGCGCGGTTAAGCCTTGAAAAAACCGCGCGAACTTGCCATATGTCTGGCGTCGTCACTCTGACGCTTCGATCGTCGCGGACCGCTTGTGCGAAAACAGATGGTTTTCGATCCGCCCGATCCGATCTCTCCCTCACACTGACAACCCAGGCCAAGCGGGGTGTCTCACCCCCCGCGCGATGCGATCGGCTTCGCAGCCGCTCGACCGCGCTTACGAGAAAGATTTCCTGCTTTGAATTCCTTTCAAGAACTGAACCTCGCGGCCCCCATCAACCGGGCGCTTGCCGAGGCGGAATACGTCACCCCCACTCCCATCCAATCGCAAACCATCCCCCTCGTCCTCGCCGGCCGCGACGTCGTCGGCATCGCCCAGACCGGCACCGGCAAGACCGCGGCCTTCGCGCTGCCGATCCTAAATTTCCTCAACGCCAACCGGCTGCGGCCGGAGCGCAAATCCTGCCGCGTACTGGTGCTGAGCCCGACGCGCGAGCTCTCGGCGCAGATCCTCGACAGCTTCAAAACCTACGGCCGCCACCTGCATCTGCGGGCGACGCTCGTTATCGGTGGCGTGCCCATGGGCCGCCAGGTTCGCGCGCTCGCCGACGGCGTCGACGTGCTCGTGGCGACGCCGGGACGCCTGCTCGATCTCCTGCAGTCGCACGCGCTGCGTCTCGACCGCGTCGAGTTCCTCGTGCTCGACGAAGCCGACCGCATGCTCGACATGGGCTTCATCCGCGACATCCGGAAGATCGTCGCCAAGCTTCCGCAGAAGCGGCAGACGCTGTTCTTCTCCGCCACCATGCCGCCGCCCATCGCCGAGCTCGCCAATGAGATGCTGCGCGATCCGGCGCGCGTCGCGGTGACCCCCGTCGCCACCACCGTCGAGCGCGTCGATCAGCGCATCATCCACGTCGACCGCTCGGCCAAGGGTGCCGTGCTCGCCCAGCTTCTCACCGAGGAGCCGATCGACCGCGCGCTCGTCTTCACCCGCACCAAGCGCGGCGCCGACCGGGTGGTGCGCAACCTCGCCAAGTCCGGCATCGTCGCCGAGGCGATCCACGGCAACAAGTCGCAGGGCCAGCGCGAGCGCGTGCTCGCCTCGTTCCGCCAGGGCAGCGTGCGCATCCTCGTCGCCACCGACATCGCCGCCCGCGGCATCGACGTCGACGGCATCAGCCACGTCGTGCAGCACGACCTGCCCAACGAGCCGGAGAGCTACGTCCACCGCATCGGCCGCACCGCGCGCGCCGGCGCCGCCGGCATCGCCATCGCGCTTGTGCGACAGCGACGAGGTGGCGTTCCTGCGCGACATCGAGAAGCTGATCCGCCTTTCGATCCCGTCCACCGACCGGCGCACGCCGGGCTCGCGCCCGATCCACGCCGGCGCTCCGCGCCAGCAGCACGCGCACAACAACAACGGCGGGCGACCCGCGCGCGGTCAGCAGCGCCGGCATCGTCGCGGCGGCGCGTCGAACGGGCATCAACAGCGCCCGCAGCAGCAGAACGGCAATCGTCCCCACGGCAATCATCCCCCGCGCGGCAACTCGCAGAACGGCGAGATCGCCGGCGTCGCGTTCTTGCAGCGCGACACGGGTCGGCAACCCCAGAGCAATGGAGAGCAGCGTTGGCCAAGGAAGCACTGATCGAATTCGAAGGTCTCGTCACCGAGATCCTGCCGGATGCGCGCTACCGCGTGCAGCTCGACGCCGGGCACACCATCGTGGCCTACACCGCCGGCCGCATGAAGAAGAACCGGATCAAGACGCTGGCCGGCGACCGCGTCACGGTGGAGATGTCGCCCTATGACCTGGACAAGGGGCGGCTCATCTTTCGCCACAAGGACGCCAACGCGCAGACCGGCCGGCGCATGCCGCCGCGCCAGTTCCGCCGCCGCTGATCCCGGCGCAAGGTCCCATCCGCCTGATCTAAGACGGCCATGATCACGCTCGACGACATCTCGCTGCGCGTGGCCGGCCGTCTTTTGCTGGACCAGACGTCGGTGGCGATTCCTAACCGCGGCCGCGTGGGCATCGTCGGCCGCAACGGCTCCGGCAAAACCTCGCTGTTCCGCGCGATCGAAGGCGAACTCGAGCTCGAGACCGGCTCGATCAAGGTGCCGCCGCGCACCCGCATCGGCCGCGTCACGCAGGAGGCGCCCGCCGGCCCGCACACCCTCCTCGAAACGGTGCTCGCCGCCGACGCGGAACGCGCCGCCCTCATGGCCGAGCGCGAGACGGCGAAAGACCCCTATCGCATCGCCGAGATCGAGACCCGCCTCGTCGACGTCAACGCCTATGCCGCGCCGGCGAAAGCCGCGCGCATCCTCGCCGGCCTCGGCTTCGACGAGCGGGCGCAAGGCCGGCCATGCTCCGAATTCTCCGGCGGCTGGCGCATGCGCGTCGCCCTCGCGGCGTTCCTCTTCGCCGAGCCGGACCTCTTGCTACTCGACGAGCCCACCAACTTCCTCGATCTCGAAGGCACGCTGTGGGTGCAGGATTATCTCCGGCACTATCCACACACCGTGCTGATCGCGAGCCACGACCGCGACCTGCTCGACACGGCGGTCAACTTCATCCTGCACTTCGACCAGCGCAAGCTCTCGCTCTACCGCGGCGGCTTCAGCCAGTTCGACCGCATCCGCCGCGAACGCCTGGTGCTCGACCAGAAGGCGCAGAAGCGCCAGCAGGCGGAAGCGCGAGCACCTGCAGGCCTTCATCGACCGCTTCCGCGCCAAGGCCACCAAGGCCCGCCAGGCGCAGTCGCGCATCAAGCGCCTCGCCAAGATGGAGCCGCTTGCCGTGCGCGTCGAGGACGCGCCGGCGCGCATCTCCATTCGCGCCCCGGAAAAATTGCTGTCGCCGCCGATCATCGTGCTGGAGAATGCCGCCGCCGGTTACGAGCCGGGCAAGCCGGTGCTGCGCAACCTGAACCTGCGCATCGACGAGGACGACCGCATCGGGCTGCTGGGCCCGAACGGCAACGGCAAGTCCACCTTCGCCAAGCTCCTCGCCGAGCGCCTCGCGCCGCAGGCCGGCCGCATCACGCGCGCGAGCAAGCTCAACGTCGCCTATTTCGCCCAACACCAGCTCGACGAGCTCGTCGCCGACAATTCGCCGGTGCAGCACGTGCGCCGGCTGATGCCGGACGCCACGGAATCGCAAGCGCGCGGCCGCGCCGCCGAGATGGGTTTCTCCGGCGCCGCCGCCGACACGCTGGTCGGCTCGCTCTCCGGCGGCGAGAAGGCGCGTCTGTTGATCGGCCTCGCCGCGTTTCATGGGCCGCATCTTCTCATCCTCGACGAGCCGACCAACCATCTCGACATCGAGGCGCGCGAGGCGCTCCTCGCCGCGCTGAACGATTTTCCCGGCGCCGTCATCGTCATCAGCCACGATCGCCATCTGCTCGACGCCTGCGCCAACCGGCTGTGGCTGGTGGCCGACGGCACGGTGGCGCCCTACGACGGCGACCTCGACGACTATCGCGCCCGCGTGCTCGGCGGCGCCGGTGCGGCGCGCATTGCCGGCAAGCCCAAGGAAGGGCGCGGCAAGGCGCTGCCGGCGCTGCAGAAGCGCATCAAGGCGCGGGAGAGCGAGATCAGGAAGCTCGAAGGCGAGATCGCCACCCTCGACAAGAAGCTCGCCGCGATCGCTGAAGGCCGGCCCGATCCCGCCGCGCTCGCGCGCCTCGGCAAGGCGCGCAGCGCCACCGCCATCGCACTCGCCAAGATCGAGGAAGATTGGCTCGAGCTCAGCGCGCAGAGCGAGGAGCTGGTCGGGAAGTAAGCCGCGGCCCTTCTTCTCTGTCAGAGCGTTTCACTTTTCAAACAGCGGTCTTCGTTCTCGCGGGCGGGTTTTTCGCCCCCTAGGCAGCGACGGCGCTCGTTAATGCACGACCGCCGTCGCTATCTCCAACTGCCACCAATCTGATCGGCTGCCGTCCATCTTGCGTGGCGCGCGGCGGGGCGCCGTCCTCTCGACGCCGCCTTCCGCCGCGCCTACCTACCTCCCGTGGACACGCCCGCTCGCGCCGCGCTGCCGGAGCACTTCGCCGCATGGTTCGCGCGGCGGGGCTGGCAGCCGCACGCGCATCAGCTCGAGCTGCTCGCCCGCGCGCGCGCCGGGCAATCGACGCTCCTCATCGCGCCCACCGGCGGCGGCAAGACGCTCGCCGGCTTCCTGCCGACGCTGATCGAGCTCCACGAGCGCGGCCAGCGCCCGAAGAAGCTCGTGTCGACCGGTCGCGCGGTGCGCCGCGCGCGCGGGCTGCACACGCTCTACATCTCGCCGCTCAAGGCGCTCGCCGTCGACATCGCCCGCAACCTGGAAAAGCCGGTTGCCGAGATGAAGCTGCCGATCCGCATCGAGACGCGCACCGGCGACACGCCCATGTCCAAGCGCATGCGCCAGCGCAAGGACCCGCCCGACATTCTGCTCACGACGCCGGAGCAGATCGCGCTGTTGCTCGCGTCGGCCGACGCGCCGTTTCTGTTCGGCACCTTGCAGCGGGTCGTGCTCGACGAGCTGCATTCGCTGGTGACGTCGAAGCGCGGCGATCTTTGTCGCTGGGGCTTGCGCGGCTTGCACACGCTCTCGCCCGAGTTACAGATGATCGGGCTCTCGGCGACCGTCGCCAATCCCGAGGATCTCTGCCGCTTCCTGGTGCCGCAGCCGAAAGAGGGCGCGGCGCGCGCCGAGCTGTTGATCGCGGCGCCCGGAGCGGAGCCGCACGTCACCATGCTCGAGCCCGACGAATATCTGCCGTGGGCTGGGCATTCGGCGCGCCATTCGTACGCCGCGATCTACGATCTGATCCGCCGCCACAAGACCACGCTGGTGTTCGTCAACACGCGCAGCCAAGCGGAGATGATCTTCCGCGAGCTGTGGAACCAGAACGACGATAAGCTCGGCATCGCGCTGCATCACGGCTCCCTCGACGTCACGCGGCGGCGCAAGGTGGAGGAGGGGATGGCGCGCGGCGAATTGCGCGCCGTGGTCGCGACCTCCTCGCTCGACCTCGGCGTCGACTGGGGCGACGTCGACCTCGTGATCCACGTGGGCGCGCCCAAGGGCGTGTCGCGCCTGCAGCAGCGCATTGGGCGGGCCAACCATCGTTTGGATGAACCTTCGCGCGGCATCCTGGTGCCGGCGAACCGCTTCGAGGTGCTGGAGTGCCGCGCCGCGATCGAGGCCGTCGCCGACCACGTGCAGGACACGCCGCCGCTGCGCACCGGCGCGCTCGACGTGCTGGCGCAGCACGTGCTCGGGAGCGCCTGCGGCACGCCGTTCGAGGAGAATGCGCTCTATGAAGAAGTGACGGAGCGCGGCGCCCTACACGGGCTTGAGCCGCGCCGACTTCGACGCGGTGGTGGATTACGTGGCGACGGGCGGTTACGCGCTCCGCGCCTACGAGCGCTTCGCCAAGATCCGCAAGGGCCGCGACGGCCTCTGGCGCGTGACGCATCCGCGCTTTGCCCAGCAATACCGCATGAACGTGGGCACCATCGTCGAAGCGGTGATGGTGAAGGTGCGGCTCCTCGGCCGCAAAGGCGTCGGTCGCGAGAGTGCCGTCATGCTCGCCCGCGGCAAGCAGCTCGGCCAGGTGGAGGAGTATTTCGCCGAGAATCTCGCGCCCGGCGACACCTTCGTGTTTGCCGGCGAAATCCTGCGGTTCGAGGGCATGGCGGAGGACTCGATCTTCGTGACGCGGGCGCATTCCACCGACCCGAAGATCCCGGCCTACGACGGCGGCAAGTTTCCGCTCTCCACCTTCCTCGCTGCGCGGGTGCGCGGGCTGCTCGCCGATCCCACGCACTGGGCGCCGCTGCCCGATGCCGTAAGAGAGTGGCTGTCGTATCAGCAGACGAACTCGCTGCTCCCGGGCGCGGACGATCTCTTGGTGGAGACCTTCCCGCGCGGCAACCGCTTCTATCTCATCTGCTATCCCTTCGAGGGGCGCCTCGCGCACCAGACGCTCGGCATGCTGCTCACGCGGCGCTTAGAGCGGGCGCGCCTCGCGCCGCTCGGCTTCGTCGCCACCGAATATGCGCTCGCGGTATGGGGCGTCGGCGACATGGGAGAGGCCATCGCCGACGGGAAGCTCAAGCTCGACGACCTCTTCAGCGAGGACATCCTCGGCGACGATCTCGAAGCCTGGCTCGCCGAGACCGCGCTGATGAAGCGCACCTTCCGCCAGAACGCCATCATCGCGGGCCTGGTCGAGCGCCGCTATCCGGGCAAGGAGAAGACGCGCCGCCAAATGACGATCTCGACCGACCTCATCTACGACGTGCTTGCGTAAGCATCAGCCCGACCACCTGCTGCTTCGTGCCGCACGGGCCGACGCCGCCACTGGGCTGCTCGACATCAAGCGGCTCGGGCTTATGCTCTCGCGCATCAAGGGGCGAATCGTGCATAAGGCCCTCGACCGGGTGTCGCCGCTGGCGGTGCCGGTCATGCTCGAAATCGGACGGGAGACCGTCTACGGCGAGGCCCGCGACCTGATGCTCGCGGAATCCGCCGAGGAATTGGTGCGGGAGGCCATTCTTGAACCAGGCGCGCGACTCGTGGCCGGTACGCGGCATTGAGATCGAGCTCGCAGGCTGCCGCCTCGCTGCCGATCCCTCCGGCGCGCTCTACTGGCCCGAGGAGAAGATCCTCGTCGTCGCCGATCTACATTTCGAGAAGGGGTCGCACTTCGCCGCCCGCGGCCAGCTCCTGCCGCCCTACGACACGGCGGCGACGCTCATCCGCCTCGCCCACGTCATTGCCCGCTTTGCGCCGAAAACGATGATCGCGCTCGGCGACAGCTTTCATGACGGCGAGGGGCCGGGGCGTCTCGCCCCCGACGACCGCGCGCACCTTTCCGCGCTGCAGCGCGGCCGCGACTGGATCTGGCTCACCGGCAACCACGACCCGGACGTGAGCGGTGTCGGCGGCAGTACCTTCGCCATGCTGGCGGTCGGGGCCATCACCTTCCGCCATGAGCCGCACCCCGACGACGCCGCCGAGATCGCCGGCCACCTGCACCCGGTGGCGCGGGTGCTGGCGCGGGGAAGCTCGGTGCGGCGGCGCTGCTTCGTCTCCGACGGCCGGCGCATGGTGATGCCGGCGTTCGGCGCCTTCACCGGCGGCCTCAACGTGCGCCACCCGGCCTTCGACCTGGTGTTCAAGGCGCGGGCTTTTGCGGCGCACATGCTGGGGGTCGACCGGCTCTATTCGTTCTCTGGCGCCCGGTGCCTGGCCGACGAGGCGGCCTGACGATAATTTCTGCATTTCGCCGTCCCGCCACGAACCCATCAAGAACCCGACGCAATTTCACTCTCCCATTCGCAAAGCCGCAATCACGACTACGCTCCGCCCTGGCGGAGCGCCGGGGGACCACGCCATCCTTCCCGCCAGCACCAATCGTCGCTATCCGCCGCCTCTCGCCGGAGACGTACCCATGCGCCTGCCCGTGAAAGCCCTCCTCTTCTTCCTCCTTCTTCTCCTGCCGGCCGCTGCCAGCGCCGCGGAGAAGCCCTACTGGCGGAGCGACCTGTTCGAGGGCGCGCGCCGGCTGGAAGCCCAGGTCAAGCGCGACGCGCAAGCGCGGCCGAAATCGGTCGCGGAGCTGCGGCGCGAGGTGGACGCGGCGGTGGCGGCGCGGGACGCCAAGACCCGCGGCCCAGCGCCTCAGCGAGCTCGCGGCGCAGACCAACGACGCGCCCACGTGGCTCCGTCTCGGGCGCACGCTCTTGACGGTGCCGACGGCGAACGCCGCCGAGAAGAACCAATTCATGGACCGCGCCGCGGCGGCGGCGTTCATCGCCTACCGGCGCGCGTCGGCGCGGAACGACGAGGGCGACGCGCTGGCGTTGATCGGCCGCGTCTACGCCGAGCGGCAGATCTGGCGCGCGGCGCTCGACACGCTGAAGCTCGCGCTCGAGCGGCGCGCGACGCCGGAGCTGCAGGCCTACTACGACCGGGTGCGCGAGGAGCACGGCTTCCGCCTGCTCGACTACACGGTGGACGCCGACGTGGCGTCGCCGCGTCTCTGCCTGCAGTTCTCCGAGCCGTTGTCGAAGCGCGCGGACTTCTCGCCGTTCGTCACCATCGCCGGCATGGAGAAGCCGGCGGTGAGCGCCGCCGACCAGCAGCTCTGCGTCGAGGGCCTCAAGCACGGCGAGCGCTACGAGCTGACGCTGCGCGTCGGCGTGCCGTCGGCGACCGGCGAGACGCTGCGCCGCCAGTCGGACATCGTCGCCTACGTGCGCGACCGCAAGCCGGCCGTGCGCTTCACCGGCCGCGCCTACGTGCTGCCGCGCACGGGCCAGAAGGGCCTGCCGCTGACGAGCGTCAACACCAAGCGCGTGGCGGTCGAGGTCTTCAAGATCGGCGATCGCGGCCTCTTGCCGTCGGCGATCGAGGGCCAGTTCCGCCAGAACATCGAGAGCTACCAGCTCGAGAACCTGACCGAGCAGAAGGCGACCCGCGTCTACCAGGGCGAGATGGACGTGGAGCAGGATCTTGAACAAGGAAGTGGTCACCGCCTTCCCGGTGGACGAGGCGCTGCCGAATCTGGCGCCCGGCGTCTATGCGCTGATCGCCCGCGTCGCCGACGGGCCGCGCGACCCGGACGCGGGCGCGCGCGCGACGCAGTGGTTCATCGTCTCCGATCTCGGCATCACGGCGGTGTCGACGCGACAACGGCGTGAGCGTGCTCGTGCGTTCGCTTGGCACGGCAGAGCCCACGCGCGACGCCGAAGTGCGTCTCGTCGCGAAAAGCAACGAGGTGCTCGCGACCAAGCGTACCGACCAGAACGGCTACGCCACCTTCGAAGCGGGACTGGTGAAAGGGACCGGTGCGAGCGCGCCGGCGGTGGTCATCGCCGAGGTGAAGCCCAACGACTACGCCTTCCTTTCACTTGCCGACAACCCATTCGATCTATCCGACCGCGGCGTCATGGGCCGTATGGCGCCGGGCGCCGTGGACGCGCAGCTCTTCACCGAGCGCGGCGTCTACCGCACCGGCGAGACCGTCCATCTCACGGCGCTCGTGCGCGACGCCGAGGCGCGGGCGCTGAACGTGCCGCTGACCCTCATTCTGTTGCGCCCGGACGGCGTCGAGGACCGCCGCGCTAGTCTTGCGACCGGCGCCGTCGGTGGCTACAGCCTTGATCTTCCGCGTGATTTCCGGCGCTCAGACCGGCACCTGGCGGGTCCGCGCCTACACCGATCCCAAGCGCCCGCCGGTGGGCGAGGCCTCGTTCCTGGTCGAGGATTACGTGCCCGACCGGATCGAGTTCGACCTGAAATCGGCGGCGACGGAATTCCCCCGCGGCCGGCCCATCGAGATCAACCTCGAGGGCCGCTACCTGTTCGGGCCGCCCGCCGCCAATCTTGATCTGGACGGCGAGATCGAGGTGCGCCTGGCGCGCCGCCGCGCCGGCCTCGACAACTACGTATTCGGTTTGGCCGACGACGACTTCACGGCGGTGCGCCGGCCGCTCGCGGATCTGCCGAAGAGCGACGCGCAAGGTCGCGCTAAGCTCAACGTGGAAATTCCGGTCGTCACGGCGCCGACGCGTCCATTGGAAGCCGAGGTGACCGTGCGCATGGCGGAGGCGGGCGGCCGCGCCATCGAGCGGCGGCTCGCGCTGCCGGTGGCGGCGACCGCACCCATGATCGGCGTGCGCCCGCTGTTCCGCGATCGCGTCGGCGAGGGCGAGGTCGCCGCCTTTGAGATCGCGCTGGTCGCGCCCGATGGCAAGCTCATCGCGCGGCCCGGCCTCAAGTGGCAGCTCTATCGCATCGAGACGCGCTACCAGTGGTACAAGAGCGGCGGCACGTGGGACTACGAGCCGGTCAAGTCCACGCGCAAGATCGCCGACGGCACGCTCGACGTGACCGCGAGCGGCCCGGCGCGCATCTCGGCGCCGGTGCAGTTCGGGCGCTATCGCCTGGAAATCGCGAGCGGCGAGGCGAGCGGCCCGGCCACGAGCTATGTATTCGACGCCGGCTGGTCCGGCGAGGCCACCGCCGACACGCCGGATCGTCTCGAAGTCACCCTCGACAAGCCGGAATACGCGCCGGGCGATACGCTCACCGTGAGCTTCGCGCCGCGCGGCGGCGGCACCGCGACCGTCATGGTCGTCGGCGACAAGGTGCATGCGAGCGCGCTGGTGCCGCTCACCGCCGGGGCTGGCCGCGCCAGCTTCCGCGTCGAGGAAGGCTGGGGACCGGGCGCCTACGTGGTGGCGTTCCATCACCGGCCGCTCGACGTGGGCCAGAGCCGCATGCCCGGCCGCGCCGTGGGCCTCGCCTGGTTCGGCGTCGGCCGCGTCGCGCGCACGCTCGGTGTCAAGCTCGAGCCGCCGGCACAGATCCGCCCGCGCACCACGCTTGCAATCCCGGTGACCATCGCCGGCTTGAGCCCCGGCGAGGAGGCGCGCGTCATCGTCGCCGCCGTCGACGTCGGTATTCTGAATCTCACTAACTACAAGCCGCCGGCGCCGGAGGACTATTTCCTCGGCCAGCGGCGGCTTTCCGGCGAGGTGCGCGATCTCTACGGCGCGCTCATCGACGGCATGCAGGGCGTGCGCGGGCGCCTGCGCTCGGGCGGCGACGTCGCCGGCATGTCCATGTCGGGCAACCCGCCGTCGCAGCCGCCGCTCGCGCTCTATTCCGGCATCGTCGCGGTGGACGCCCAGGGCAAGGCCACGATCAGCTTCGACATCCCGCCGTTCGACGGCACCGCGCGCGTGATGGCGGTGGCGTGGAGCGGGATGAAGCTCGGCCACGCGGCGACCGACGTGCTCATCCGCGACCCGGTGGTGCTCTCGACCACGCTGCCGCGCTTCCTTGCGGCGGGCGACCGCTCCACCTTGCGCGTCGACATCGACAACGTGGAGGGACCGGCCGGCGAGTATGCGATCGAGTTGATCGGCGACGGCGCCGTGGACATCCAGGCGGCGGCGCAGCGGGTGAACCTCGCGGCCAAGGCGCGCCACAGTGTGAACGTGGCGGTCAACGGCAAGGGGACGGGCCGCGCCGACGTGGCGGTGCGGGTGACCGGCCCGAACGCACTGACGGTGGAGCGCACCTACGCGCTCAATACGCGGCCGGCCTATCCCCCCATCGAGCGGCGCACGGTGAGCACGCTCGCCAAGGGGCAAAGCCTCGTAGTAGGCGCCGAGGTGCTCGCCGACGTGGTGGCGGGCACGGGTGCGGTATCGCTCTCCGTGACACCGCCGCTTTCCATCGACGTCCCGGCGCTGCTGCTTTCGCTCGACCGCTACCCCTACGGCTGCTCGGAGCAGATCGCGAGCCGAGCGCTGCCCATGCTCTATCTCTCCGAGCTGGCACCGGAATCCAGTCTCGGCCTCGACGCGAGCGGCGAGCAGCGCATCCGCGACGCGATCCAGCGCGTGCTGGCGCGCCAGTCTTCGGAAGGTTCGATTGGCCTGTGGTCGGCCGGCGGCACGGACAACTGGCTGCACGCCTACGTCACCGACTTCCTCACCCGCGCCAAGGAGCGCGGCTTCCAGGTGCCGGACGCGGCGTTTCGTCTGGCGCTCGACCGCCTGCGCAACTCGGTCAACATCTCCGAGCGCGAGTTGAACGACGGCGGCGCCACCGCCTACGCGCTCTACGTGCTGACGCGGAATTCCGTGGCACCCCTCGGCGATTTGCGCTACCTCGCCGACGCGCGGCTCGACGCGCTCGATACGCCGCTCGCCAAGGGCCACGTGGCCGCGGCCCTCGCCTTGCTGGGCGACCGCACCCGCGCCGAGCGGGTGTTCAACGCAGCACTCGAAGCGATCCCGGTGCAGGCATCGGCGCCCGAGCCCGGACACAGCGACTACGGCTCCATGCTGCGCGATGCCGCCGCACTTGCGACTCTGGCCTCGGAAGCGGGCATGGACCGCATCGCGCGGGCGGCGATCGTGCGCGCCGACGCGGCGCGAGCGCTCACCCCGCGGCTCTCGACCCAGGAGCAGGCGTGGCTCGTGCTTGCGGCGCGGGCCTTGATGAAGGAGGGCGAGAAGCTAATCCTCGAGATCGACGGCCAGCCGCACCGCGGCACGTTCTTCCGCACGCTGAAAGCGGCCGAGCTTGCCGGCAAGCAAATCCGCATCGTCAACAACGGCGACGAGCCGGTGCGCGCGGTGGTGGCGATCCAGGGCTCGCCGGCCGCACCCGAACCGGCGGCGGCCAAGGGCTTCACCGTCAACCGCAGCTACTTCACGCTCGACGGCAAGGCGGCGAACCCTTCGAGCGTGGCGCAGAACCAGCGGCTCGTGGTGGTGCTGAAGGTGGCGGAGACCGAGAAGGTGCCGGCGCGCGTCGTGCTCGCCGATTACCTGCCGGCGGGCTTCGAGATCGACAACCCGCGGCTCGTGGCGAGCGGCGAGACCGGGGCGCTCGCCTGGCTCGGCGAAACCACGGAGACCGCCTACAGCGAGTTCCGCGACACCCGTTTCGTCGCCGCCTTCGACCGCAACGACGATTCCAAGGACGGGATCGTGGTCGCCTACACGGTGCGCGCCGTGTCGCCCGGCCGCTACGCCCACCCGCCGGCGATCGTCGAGGACATGTATCGCCCCGACCGCTTCGCGCGGACTGCCGCCGGCACGGTCGAGGTCACGGCACGCTGATGAAGAAGATTCTCGCGAGCGCCTTCGTCGCGGCACTCCTCGCAGGAGGAGTGGGGCTAAGCGCGTTCGCGTGGATCAGACACGGCGCGCCGGCGGCGCCGGTGCCGGACGTGTCGGTGGAGGTGGTCGACCGCGAAGGAAGATTGCTCAGGCCGTTCGCACTGGAGGACGGCCGCTGGCGGCTCGCCGCCGACGTGAACCAGATCGACCGCCGCTTCGTCGCCATGCTCACCGCTTATGAGGATCGCCGCTTCCGCGATCATCTCGGCGTCGATCCGCTAGCGCTCGCGCGCGCGGCGTTGCAGCTCGTCACCAGCGGGCGGATCGTGTCGGGCGGCTCGACGCTCACCATGCAGGTGGCGCGGCTGTTGGAGCCGCGCACAGAGCGGACATTCCTGGTCAAGCTCGCGGAAATAAAGCGCGCGCTGGCGCTGGAAGCGCGGCTGTCGAAGGACGAAATTCTCTCGCTTTATCTGACACTTGCGCCGTACGGCGGCAATCTGGAAGGCGTCCGCGCCGCGTCGCTCATCTATTTCGGCAAGGAGCCGAAGAAGCTCACCCTTAGCGAGGCGGCGCTCTTGGTGGCGCTGCCGCAATCGCCCGAGGCGCGCCGGCCGGATCGCGCCGGCGACGCCGCGCGCCGTGCGCGCGACCGGGTGCTCGAGCGCATGCTCGAGGCCCACGTCATCAACAGCGCCGAAGCCGAGCGCGCGCGGCTGGAGACCGTCCCGGTCGCGCGGCGCGCCATGCCGCTCTTCGCCCCGCACGCGGCGGAGGCGGCGATCGCCGCGCGTCCGGCGCTTACGCTGCATCGCCTCGCCATCGACCGGCCGCTGCAGGAGCGGCTGGAAGATTTGGTGCGCGAGCGCGCGGCCACGCTCGGGCAGGGACTGTCGATCGCCGTCGTCGCGGTCGACACGGCGAGCGGCGACGTGATCGCGCGCGTTGGCTCGTCGGATTTCTACGACGTGGCGCGCGCCGGCCAGGTGGACATGACGCGGGCGGTGCGCTCGCCGGGCTCGACGCTGAAGCCCTTCATCTATGGCATCGCCTTCGAGGACGGTGTCGCGCATCCGGAGACGTTGATGGAAGACCGGCCGACGCGCTTCGGCGGCTACGCGCCGGAAAATTTCGATCTGCAGTTCCAGGGCACGGTGACGGCGCGGCGCGCGTTGCAGCTTTCGCTCAACGTGCCGGCCGTGGCGCTGCTCGACGCCGTGGGTCCGCAGCGCCTCGCCGCGCGCCTCGCCGGTGCGGGGGCGCGCTTCGAGCTGCCGCAGGGCGAGGTGCCCGGGCTTGCGGTCGGCCTCGGCGGCATCGGCGTGCGGCTCGAAGATCTGGCACTGCTTTATTCCTCGCTCGCGCGCTTAGGCGAAGCGAAGCCGCTGACCGTCCGCCTCGACGACCCGCCACCCGCGCGGCGCGCGCGGCTGATGGAGCCGGTGGCCGCGTGGTACGTGGGCCAGATTCTGCTCGGCACGCCGCCGCCGGAAAGCGCTGTCGGCGGTCGCATCGCCTACAAGACCGGTACCTCCTACGGCTATCGCGACGCCTGGGCCGTCGGCTTTGACGGCAAGCGCACCATCGCGGTCTGGGTCGGCCGGCCCGACGGCCGCTCGGTGCCGGGCTTGATCGGCCGCGCCGCGGCGGCACCCGTGCTGTTCGACGCCTTCGCCCGCGCTTCCACGAAACCGACGCCGCTGCCGGCAGCACCGCCGGGCGCGCTGGTCGCAAGCAACCTGCGCCTGCCCACGCCGCTCCGCCGTTTCTCGCCGCTCGCGGCGCGCGCCAACATGAACGGCGAGGCGGGGCTGCGCATCGTCTTCCCGCCGGACGGCGCGCGTCTCGCGCGCGAGGGCGAGGAGCAGATCGTGGTGAAGACGAGCGGCGGCGCCGGCCCGTTTACGCTCCTGGTCGACGGGCTTCCCGCCGGCTCTGGCGCGCGCTTGATCCCGTGGCGGCCGGCGGGGCCGGGCTTCGTGCGGCTCACCGTCATCGACGCCCATGGCGCCGCCGACAGCGTGTTCGTCCGCCTGCAATAGTTGACACCGCGCGCCGGCGTTTCCGACAATCGCGGACAACGGCGGCCGTAGTCCGCCGGCGGGAGGATCGATGAAGCCGGCGGCGTTCGTCTACGCGCGGGCGCGCTCGCTCGAGGAGGCGATCGCGCTCCTCGGCGAGGCGCCGGGCGAGGCGCGGCTCCTGGCCGGCGGCCAGAGCCTGATGCCGGCGCTCAACATGCGCCTCGACGCGCCGAAGCTCGTGGTCGACATCAACGGCATCGGCCTCGACGGAATCGTGCGCAAGAACGGCCACGTGGAGATCGGCGCGCTGACGCGCCATGCCGCGGTCGAGCGCTCGGCGATTGTTGCGGACATGGCGCCGCTCCTGGCCAAGGCCATGCCGCATATCGGTCATCCCGCGATCCGCAACCGCGGCACCATCGGTGGCTCCATCGCCAACGCCGATCCGGCGGCGGAATTGCCGGCGTGCCTGCTCGCCCTCGACGGCGACGTGGAGATCGCGGGACCGCAGGGAAAGCGCGCGGTCAAGGCGGGCGATTTCTTCAAGGGTCTCTACGAGACCGCCCTCGGCGACGACGACGTGCTCACCGCGATCCGCTTTCCGGCGGCGAGCGCCGATCGCCGCTACGGCTTCGCCGAATTGTGCCGCCGCCACGGCGACTATGCGCTGGTGGGGCTAGCGGCTTCGGCGCGAGCGGACGGAAAAAATCTGAAGGACGTGCGCGTGGCGTTCTTCGGCGTGGGGGCAACGCCGGTGCGCGCCAGGAAAGCGGAAGCGGCGCTGGAAGCGGGCTCGGTCGACGACGCGGTGGCGGCGCTCGACCTTTCGCCCTCCGGCGACGTGCACGCGAGCGGCGCCTACAAGAAGCACGCGGCGGGCGTGCTGTTGCGTCGCGTGGCGGCGGAGCTTGCCGCATGAGCGCGCCGACGCACGCGATTTCGCTCACCGTCAACGGCGAGGCGGTGGAGGCCAGCGTCGAAGCGCGCAAGAACCTCGTCGATTTCCTCCGCGAGGACCTCGGCCTCACCGGCAGCCACGTGGGCTGCGAGCACGGGGTATGCGGCGCCTGCACCGTGCGCGTCGATGGCGTCGTGGTGCGCGGTTGCCTGATGCTGGCGGCGCAATGCGACGGCGCGCGCGTCGAGACCATCGAGGGTGTATCGGACGCGGGCGAGGTGGCGGACCTGCAGGCGGCGTTCGAGACGCGCAACGCGCTGCAATGCGGCTACTGCACGCCGGGCATGCTGCTCACGGCGCAGGAATTGTTGAAGAACGGCCGCGCCGACCGCGAGGCGATCCGCGCGCATCTTTCGGGCAACTACTGCCGCTGCACGGGTTATGAGGCGATCGTGGACGCGGTGGAGTCCGTCGCCCGCGCGCGAGGGCGGCTATGAAAATCACCGCCGACGCACCCTCGGGCTTGAGCGCGCTCGACCGCCCGAACTCCTACATCGGCCGCTCGGTGCCGCGGCCAAACCTCGGGCGGCTCCTGCAGGGGCGCGGGCAATACGTGAGCGACGTGGTGCTGCCGCGCATGGCGCATGTGGCGTTCGTGCGCTCGCCGCATGCGCACGCGCGCATCAAGAGCATCGACAGCGCCGCGGCCAAGCGGGCGCCGGGCGTGATCGCCGTGGTCACCGGGCCGGAGCTGGCAAGAGTGATGACGCCGTGGGTGGGCGTGCTCACGCACCTCAAGGGCATCAAGTCGGCGCCGCAGCATCCGCTGGCGATGGAACGCGCCTGCTGGCAGGGCGAGGCGGTGGTCGCCGTGGTCGCGCGCACGCGCGCGGAGGCGGAGGACGCGGCCGAGCTCGTTGCGGTGGATTACGAGGCGCTGCTGCCGGTGATCGACATGGAGACCGCGCTCGATTCCAGCACGCCGGTCATCCACGCCGATCTCGGCGACAACCTCTGCTTCGAGCGCAAGCACGAGGCGGGCGAGGTGGACAAGGGCTTCACCGACGCCGACGTCGTGATCGAGACCACCTTCCATTTCGGCCGCCACACCGGCGTCACCAACGAGCCGCGCGCCCTCGTCGCCGATTGGAACCCCGGCGAGCAGCGGCTCACCGTGTACCAGGGCACGCAGGCGCCGCACATGATGCTCAACTTGTTCGCCAAGCACCTGAAGCTCGCCGAGCACCAGGTGCGCGTCATCACCAAGGACGTGGGCGGCTCGTTCGGCATCAAGGTGCACACCTACGCCGACGAGATGGCGGCGGTGGCGCTGTCGAAGCTGCTCAAGCGCCCGGTCAAGTTCGTCGCCGATCGGCTGGAGAGCTTCGTCACCGACATTCACGCCCGCGATCACCGGGTAACGGCGAAGATCGGCGTCAAGACCGACGGCACGATCACCGCGTGGGAGATCGACGACCTCACCGGCATCGGCCCCTACTCGGTCTATCCGCGCACCAGCGGCATCGAGGCGAACCAGATCGTCAATCTCACCGGCGGGCCGTACACCTGCCCGAACTATCGCGCGCGGGCGCGCGTCGTCTTCCAGAATAAAAATGTGATGTGCCAGTACCGCGCCGTCGGCCATCCCATCGCGACGGCCGTGACCGAGGGCCTGGTCGAGTTCGCCGCCGCCAAGCTCGGCATGGACCCGCTCGAGATCCGCCGGCGCAACCTCATCCCCGACGACGCCTATCCGTGCGCCGCGCCCTCCGGCATCAAGTTCGAGCTCCTGTCGCATCACGCCGCGCTCGACAAGCTCGCGGCGATGATGGACTACGACGCGCTGCGCGCCGAGCAGGGCCGCTTCCACGCCGACGGCATCCACCGCGGCATCGGGTTTGCGAGCTTCATCGAGGTGACGAACCCGAGCGCCGCCTTCTACGGCGTCGGCGGCGCGAAGATTTCCGCGCAGGACGGCGCCACTGTGCGCCTCGACGCCACCGGCGCCGTATTCTGCCACTCGGGCGTCACCGAGCAGGGCCAGGGCGCGGAAGCGGTGCTCGCGCAGGTGACGGCGACCGCCTTCGGCGTGCCTATCGAGCGGGTGCGCGTGGTAACCGGCGACACCGACAACACGCCCTATGGCGGTGGCACCTGGGCGTCGCGCGCCGCCGGCATCGGCGGCGAAGCCGCGTGGCAGGCGGGCAAGGCGTTGCGCGCGAACGTGCTTGCGGTGGCGGGCACGATCCTGCAGGCGCAGCCGGAGACGCTCGATATCCGCAACGGCGTGGTGGTGGACAAGGACTCGGGCCGCGAGCGCGTCGGCCTCGACGAGGTGGCGCGCGTCGCCTATTTCCGGCCGGACACGCTGCCGCCCGGCTTCCAGGCGGAGCTCATGGTGACCCGCCACTACGTGCCGCGCGCCTGGCCGTTCGCCTTCACCAACGGCATCCAGGGCGCCTACGTCGAGGTCGACACCGACACCGGCTTCGTCAAGCTCTTGAAGCACTGGTGCGTGGAGGACTGCGGCACGGTGATCAACCCGCAGCTCGTGGACGAGCAGATCCGCGGCGGCATCGTGCAGGGCATCGGCGCCGCGCTCTACGAGCACTGCATCTACGACAACCGCGGCCAGCTAGTGAATGGCACCATGGCGGACTATCTCGTGCCCATGTCGGTGGAGATGCCCGACATGGAGATCGGTCACTGCGTGTCGCCGACCAAGGACTCCGAGCTCGGCGCCAAGGGCGCGGGCGAAGCGGGCACCGCCGGCGCGCCGGGCGCGATCATGAACGCCATCAACGACGCGCTGCGGCCGTTGGGAGCCGAGCCGCTCACCGCGATGCCGTTCACGCCCGATCGCGTGCTCAAGGCGCTGGGGAAAATCTAGCCTTTGAACTTCGCCGCCAGCGCGTCGGCGCCGCGGGCGAGCACGCTCGCGTCGGAGCCGACGGCGACGAAGGTGGCCCCACACTTGAGCCAGCGGCGCGCCAGCTCCTCGTTGCCGGTGAGGATGCCCGGCGCCTTTCCGGCCTTGGCGATGCGCGCGATGGCGTCGTCGATCTTGGGGAGCACGTCCTTGTGCGCGAGCTCGCCGGTATATCCCAGCGACGCGTGCAGGTCGGCCGGGCCGATGAAGATGCCGTCGACGCCGTCCACCTTGGCGATCGCCTCGATCTCGCCGAGCGCCGCCCCGGATTCCACTTGCACCAGCACGCACAGCTCCGCCTCGGCCCGCTTGAAATAATCCTTGATGCGGCCGAAGCCGGTGGCGCGGGTGGCGCCGGCGACTCCGCGCAGGCCCTGCGGCGGAAAGCGGGTATAGGCGACGGCGTTCTTGGCTTCAGTGGCGTTCGCCACCTGTGGGATCAAGATCGACTGCACGCCGATGTCGAGGTAGCGCTTGATCGTGACCATGTCGTTCCACGGCACGCGCACGAGCGTCGCCGTGGGATAGGCCGCTGCGGCCTGGAGCTGCTGCAGCACCGTCTCGATGTCGGCGGGCGAATGCTCGGTGTCGATGAGCATCCAGTCGAAGCCGGCGCTGGCTACGATCTCGGCGGTGTAGTTGGACGACAGGCTCGCCCACAGGCCGATCTGCGGCTTGCCGGCCTTGAGTGCCGCCTTGAACCCGTTCTTGGGCAATTCCACCGGTTACCTCTCTGCCTTGCCATTGATCTTACGGGACCAAACGGCGGCTGGCCAAATCGCGCACGAGGCTACGATGTGATGACGGCGGCTCTCCGGGAACCAACCGATGTCGACGTGGAATGCGCTGCAACACGCGCGCCGCGTTGTAAGGCTGGTGCTCGCCGTGCAAGCATATCGAGCAATAGAACATGGCTGCCGGAGGCAAGGGCGGCCAGCAGGGAGAGTAAGCCAACAAGGGAGTGTGCAATGAAAAACTATCTCGGCAGTGCATTGCTGGCAGCGGCGTTGCTGGCTTCGACCGCCGCCGTTCGCGCCGACAATCTGACCACGCTCGGCGACATGAAGGTGACGGGCGCGTCGGCGGAAATCCCGCTCATTCCGCAGACCGGGCCCAAAGCCGACGCGGTGAAGAAGAACCTCGCCAAGATCAAGCTGCCGCCCGGCTTCAAGATCGAGCTCTATGCGCTCGTGCCGGACGCGCGTCACATGGCGGTCGGGCCGCAAGGCGTCGTGACCTTCGTCGGCACGCGCAAGAACCAGGGTCTAGTCGGTGACCGACCGCGCCCGGTCCGGCGTCGGCGACGAGGTCAAGGAATTCGCGTCGTCGATCGACAAGGTCCTGCCCAACGGCGTCTGCTTCTCGCACGGACGGCTTGCTCTTCCTGGTCGAGCAGAACCGCGTGCTGGTCTTCCCCGCCGCCGAGTTCTTCTACGAGGGCCCGGACGTGGCGGTCGGCGTCGTCGTGCCGCGAAGGGCGAGCTCATCCCGAAGGCCGAAGAGAGCTTCAACCACACCGCGCGGGTTTGCCGGATCGGTCCCGACAACAAGCTCTACATCACGCTCGGCCAGCCCTTCAACGTGCCGCCGCCCGCGAAAAGCCGACCTCGTATAAGAAGTGGGGCATCGGCGGCATCATCCGCATGGACCAGGACGGCAAGAACCGCGAGGTCTACGCCCACGGCGTGCGCAACTCGGTCGGCCTGGACTTCAACCCGAAGGACAAGACGCTGTGGTTCACCGACAACCAGGTCGACGGCATGGGCGACGACATTCCCGCCGGGCGAGCTCAACCGCGCCACCAAGGCCGGCCAGAACTTCGGCTTCCCGTGGTACGGCGGCGGCAAGACGCGCACCGACGACTACAAGAACGAGACGCCGCCGGCCGACGTCGTGTTCCCGCAGGTCGAGCAGGTCGCGCACGCGGCCGATCTCGGCATGACGTTCTACTACCGGCAAGATGTTCCCGCGCGCAAGTACCAGGGCGGCATCTTCTCGGCGCAGCACGGCTCGTGGAACCGCACGGTGCCGGTCGGCGCGCGCGTCATGTTCACCAGCCGTCAAGGACGACGGCACGGCCAACAAGTCCGAGCCCTTCGCGCGAAGGCTGGCTGAACGAGAACGGCGAGTACCTGGGCCGGCCGGTCGACGTGGCGCAGCTGCCCGACGGCTCGCTGCTCGTCTCGGACGATCTAGTCGGCGCGCTCTACCGCATCACCTACAGCGGCCGATAACGGCGGGCCTGACTTGCACAAGAGGAAAGGCCCCGGGAAACCGGGGCCTTTTCGATTGATCGAGCGCGACACGAGCGAGGTTAGGCATGAGGGCGATCGGCAGACGTGTCGCGGCGGTCCTGGCGGCCGGCTTTCTTCTCTGCCTCATTGCGACGGCGGCGGTGGCGGGCGATCGCGCCGCCGGGCGGAAAAAAGCGGTCCAGTGCCAGGCCTGCCACGGGCTCGACGGCCTGTCGAAAATTCCCGAAGGCCCCAACCTCGCCGGCCAGGACGAGCGATACCTGATCAAGGCGATCCGCGACTACAAGACCGGCGCGCGCAAGAACGAGATGATGTCGCTCGCGGTGCCCAACCTGAGCGATCAGGATATCGAGGATCTCGCGGCCTATTACGCCGGGATCGAAGTGACCGTCGCGCCGCCCAAGTAATCCTCCTCGGTAGAGCGATACCCGGCGGCAAGCCCAGGCTGTACCAGCCGCGGAGTTCTGCTAGCCTTGGCGCACAGACGCCGCCAAGAGCTGTCTGAATAGGGAGGCAAACGCCATGGCCTGGACAACGCCCAAGCTCGTCGAAATCTGCATCGGGATGGAAGTCACCGGCTACGAATCCGCCGGCGACTGAATCACATTCGCGCAACCAAGCGCATCGAAATCCAAGGAGGAGTATCCATGACAGTGTCCGCAAACGTGCGGCACGGCTTGCTGTTGACCGCCGCCTTCGGTCTTCTGCTCGCCACGCCGGCGCTCGCTCAGCAACAGCCGCCTGCCGGCGGCGCCACCCCGCCACCGGCCGCGGCGCCGGCGCCGAAGCCGGAAGAAGTTCCGTTCTGGGCGATCGGCAAGCCGAAGACCGGGCCCGGCGCGCAGATGGCACCGGTCGACGCATTGCCGATCCCGGCCTCGGTGGACAAGCTGCCGAAGCTGAAGGCGCCGCCCGGATTCAAGGTCGAGGTTTATCAGAGCGGCATTCTCGACGCCCGCGGCCTGCGGGAAGGCGACAAGGGCACGATCTTCGTCAGCTCGCTGTTCGTCGCCGGCAAGATCTACGCGGTGACCAATTCAGGCGGCAAGCGCGAGGTGAAAACCATCGCCGAGAAGCTGATGCTGCCGAACGGCATCGAGTTCTACAAAGGCTCGCTGTTCGTCGCCACACCGAAGGACGTCACCCGCTACGACAAGATCGAGGACAACCTCAACAATCCGCCGAAGCCGGTAATGGTATACGACAAGCTCCCCGGCGACGTTCCGCACGGCTGGAAGTTCATCAAGATCGGTCCCGACGGCAAGCTCTACATCCCGGTCGGCGCGCCGTGCAACATCTGCGAGCCGTCCGACCAGTACGCCATCATCAAGCGCATCAACCTCGACGGCACCGGTGAGGAAGTAGTAGCGCGCGGCGTGCGCAACACGGTCGGCTTCGACTTCGATCCGCGCAACGGCCAACTGTGGTTCACCGACAACCAGCGCGACTGGCTGTCGGAGGACATGCCGCTCGACGAGCTCAACCGCGTGAGCGAGCCCGGCAAACAGCACTTCGGCTATCCGTGGTGCCACTCCGGCATCATGACCGACCCCGACCTCGGCTGGGGCAAGTCGTGCGACGACTACGTCAAGCCCGCCGCACTGCTCGGCGCGCACTCTGCACCGCTCGGCATGCGCTTCTATACGGGCAGGATGTTCCCGGCGAAGTATCGCAACGCCATCTTCATCGCGCGCCACGGCCCATGGAACCGCACCAATAAGTACGCCGACGTCATCGCCGTGTTCACCGACGCCAAGGGCAACGTCACCGGCATGGAGCCCTTCCTCACCGGGTTCGTCGAGAACAACCAGTATCTCGGCCGGCCGGCGGACGTGCTCGTGCTCAAGGACGGCTCGCTGCTCGTCTCCGACGATCATGCGGGCGCGATCTACCGCATCAGCTACGGCCGCTGAGCGGCAATTCCGTAACGGGGGCGGCGGAACTTCGCCGCCCCCGAATTGTTTTGGCCTCGCCAATGAACCGTCTACCCTTATCGCTGCTCGTCGGCCTCGCGCTCGTCGCGGCGGTCGCATCCGCGCGCGGCCAGACGTTCCAAGAGAAATTCGCCACTTGCCAGGCGTGCCACGGCGAGCGCGGCCAGTCGGAGCTGCCGGAGACGCCGTCGCTGGGCGGCCAGCCGTCGGTGTTCGTGCTCTACCAACTCGTGTTCTTCCGCGGCGGGCAGCGCAACGAGCAGCCCATGGCCGAAATCATGAAAGGCGCGAGCGACGACGATCTGCGCGCCTACGCCGAGGCGATCGAGAAGCTGCCGCCGCCGAAGCCGCCCACGGAAGGCCGCGACCCCGCCCGCTTCGCCCGCGGCCAGGAGATCGCCGACCGATTGCAGTGCGTGTCCTGCCACAATCCCGATTATTCCGGCCGGCGGCAGATGCCGCGCCTCGCTACTCAGCGCGAGGACTACCTGATCCTCGCCATGCGCGCCTATAAAGCCGAGCGCCGCGTCGGCCAGCTCGCCGTCATGCCGGAGCTGATGCGCGCCATCAGCGACGCGGATATCCCTGCGCTGGCTCACTTTTTCGCCCATCTGCCCTAAGGGCTGGCGGCCCCGACCCGAATCCGGCTAACATCGTTCAACTCGAACAGTAGGTGAAACATGGCCTGGACCACCCCGAAGCTCGTCGAGATCTGCATCGGCATGGAAGTCACCGGCTACGAATCCGCCGAGTGATTTCTCAGTCGATCCTGTAGGCGCCGCGTATGCCGCGCCTGACCGCCATCGTGCTTGGGTCGGCGGCGGGCGGCGGAGTTCCCCAGTGGAATTGTTCCTGCCCGGTGTGCCGGCTCGCTTGGGCGGGTGACCCGCGCGTTCTGCCGCGCACCCAGACCTCGATCGCGATTTCTGCTGACGGCGCGCGCTGGACGATCCTCAACGCTTCGCCCGACCTGCGCGCCCAGATCGCGGCGACGCCGGCCCTTAACCCCACCGGCCTGCGCGCGAGCCCGATCGAGGCGGTGGTGCTCACCGGCGCCGAGATCGACCAGGTCGCCGGCCTTCTGCATCTGCGCGAGAGCCATCCGTTCACGCTCCACGGGACCGCGGCCGTGCTCGACATCCTCGCCAAGAACTCACTGTTCGACGCGCTCGCCGGCGGCACCGTGGCGCGCGTGCCAGTGCGGCCGGGCGTCAGCTTCGAGTTGCCGGGCGGCCTCGCGGCGCAGGTGTTTCCGGTGCCGGGCAAGGTGCCGCTCTATCTCGAAGGCGGCGCGCCGAAGATCGTCGGCGACAATGGGCCGAACGTCGGCATCGAGATCCGCGCCGGCGGCGCCCGCTTCGTGTTCGTGCCCGGCGCCGCGCAGGTCACACTCGCCATGCAGGAGCGCATGCAGGCGGCGGACGTGGTGTGCTTCGACGGCACGCTTTACCAGGACGACGAGATGATCGTAGCCGGCGTCGGGACCAAGAGCGGGCGGCGCATGGGCCACATGCCGATGGATGGCGACGAGGGTTCGCTTGAGGCGCTGGCGCGGGTCTATGCCCGGCGCGTCTACATCCATCTCAACAACACCAACCCGGTGCTGATCGAGGACTCGCCCGAGCGCAAGCGCGTGGGAGCGGCGGGCTTCGAGGTCGCCTACGATGGCATGGAGATCGTGCTGTGAAGCCGGTTTCCGCCGACGAGCTGGAAGCGAAGCTGCGCGACATCGGCGCCAGGCGCTATCATCGCCTGCACCCGTTTCATCACATGCTGCACAACGGAGAGTGCACCAAGGCGCAGGTGCAGGCCTGGGCGCTCAACCGCTACTACTACCAGGCCTCGATCCCGAGGAAGGACGCGACGCTGATCGCGCGTGCCGACGATCCGGCGTTCCGCCGCGAGTGGCGCTCCCGCCTCGTCGACCACGACGGCGAGCGGGAAGGCGAGGGCGGCATCGCCCGCTGGCTCAAGCTCACCGACGGTCTCGGCCTCGACCGCGACTACGTGGTGTCGACGCGCGGCATCCTGCCGGGCACGCGCTTTGCCGTCGACGCCTACGTGCGCTTCGTCGGCGAGAAGACGCTGCTCGAGGCGGGGGCCTCCTCGCTCACCGAACTGTTCTCGCCGGTGATCATCAGCGAGCGCGTCGCCGGCATGCTGGCGCACTACGATTTCATCAAGCCCGAGACGCTTTCCTATTTCGACAAGCGGCCGCCGCAGGCCAAGCGCGATTCCGACTTCGCGCTCGACTACGTGAAGCGCCACGCCACCACGCCGGAGCGCCAGCAGGCGGTGCTCGCCGCGCTCGAGTTCAAGTGCGACGTGCTGTGGGCGATGCTCGACGCGCTGCATCATGCCTACGTGGCGCCCGGCCACGTGCCGCCCGGCGCCTTCGCGCCGGAGGCCTAGATGGAAACGCGGCTCGTTTCGCCCGAGGCGCGGCCGCGGCTTCGTCGCGGCGTGCGCATGGTGCACAACGAGGCCCAGGGCGGCTGGGTGTTGCTCGCGCCGGAGCGGCTGTTCAAGATGGACGCGATCGGCGTCGAGATCCTCAACCGCTGCACCGGCGAGGCGACGTTCGCCACGATCGTCGACGATCTCGCCGCCACATATTCGGCGCCGCGGGAGCGTATCGAGGCGGACGTGAGCGCGCTGCTGGGCACTCTCGCCGAGAAGCAGCTCGTGGAGCTCTAGATGGCCACGAACGGCCGCGACCTGCCAAAGCCCATCGGCCTCCTCGCCGAGCTGACGCACCGTTGCCCGCTCGGCTGCCCGTACTGCTCCAATCCGCTGGCGCTCGAAGGCAAGAGCGGGGAGCTCGACACGGCGACCTGGGCCCGCGTCTTCCGCGAGGCGGCAGCGCTCGGCGTGCTGCAGGTGCATCTCTCCGGCGGGGAGCCGGCGGCGCGGCGCGATCTCACCGCGGTCATGAAGGCTGCACGCGACGCCGGGCTCTATTCCAACCTCATCACCTCGGCGGTCGGCATCAACGCCGAGCGGCTCGCCGAGCTCGCCGACGCCGGCCTCGACCACGTGCAGATCTCGATCCAGGACTCCGAGCCGGGGTCGGCCGATCACATCGCCGGCTACAAGGGCGCCTTCGCGCGCAAGAACGCGCTGGCAGTGGAAGTCGTGCGCCTCGGCATGCCGCTCACCATCAACATGGTGGTGCACCGGGCCAACGTCTCGCGCATCGGCGCCATGGTGGAGCACGCCGTGCAGATGGGCGCGCGCCGGGTCGAGATCGCCCACGTGCAGTATTACGGCTGGGCGCTGAAGAACCGCGGCGCGCTGATGCCGACGCGGCCGCAGGTGGAGGAGGCGATCGCCGCCGTCGAGGCGCTGCGCGATCGCTTCAAGCGCGAGATCGTCATCGACGCGGTATTTCCCGACTATTTCGCCCGCTTCCCCAAGCCCTGCGTCGGCGGCTGGGGGCGCGCGCTCGCTGAACGTCACGCCGTCCGGCCGCGTACTGCCGTGCCACGCGGCGGAGACGATCCCGGGGCTCGAGTTCTGGAACGTGCGCGACTACGGCCTCGCCCACATCTGGCAGAACTCGCCGGCGTTCCGCGCCTTCCGCGGCACCGAATGGATGAAGGAGCCCTGCGCCACGTGCCCGCGGCGCGAGATCGACTTCGGCGGCTGCCGCTGCCAGGCGTTCCTGCTCACCGGCGACGCGCGCGCCACCGACCCGGTGTGCGAGCTGTCGCCGGCGCACGCGACGGTGGAGCGCCTCGCCACTGTCCACGAGGACGCGGCCTACGCCTACCGCCGCTGACGGCCGCGCCGCGCCGTGTTAGCAAGGGTGAGCGAGGGCGCGATGGCGAACAACACCCAGAAGATCGGCTGGATCGGCACCGGGCGCATGGGCTTTTCCATGGCCGAGATGCTGCTGAAGGCGGGCTACGACGTCTCCATCTGGAACCGCACGCGGGCCAAGGCCGAGCCGCTCGCCAAGCACGGCGGCAAGATCGTCGACAAGCCGGCGGATCTCGCCGCCAGCGACGTGGTGTTCTCCATCGTCTCCACCGGCAAGGACCTCGACGAGGTCTATTTCGGCGCGAACGGTGCCGCCACCGGCGCCAAGGTGCCGCCGATCTTCGTCGACTGCTCGACCATCGCGGTCGAGGAATCCGCCGACATCCGCCGGAAGCTGAAGGAGAAGCGCGCCGATTTCGTCGCCGCGCCCATCTCGGGCAATGCCAAGGTGATCAAGGCGGGCAAGCTCTCCGCCGTCGCCTCGGGGCCGGAGCCGCGCCTTCCGTAAGGTGCGAAGACGTGATCAAGACCTTCGCGCCGCAGGGCGTCTCCTACGTGGGCGAGGGCGAGCTCGCGCGCGTGTGCAAGATCGCCCACAACGTCATGCTCGGCGTCGTCATCGAGAACCTGATCGAGATCACGCTGCTTGCCAACAAGATGGGCGTGCCGCGCCACGCCTTCCTCTCGTTCATGAACAACTCGGTCATGGGCTCCATGTTCACCCGCTACAAGTCGCCGGCGCTGGTCAACCTCGACTTCACCACCACCTTCACGCCGGAGCTTCTGCGCAAGGACCTCGACCTCGGGCTCGCGCTCGGCCGCGAGCAGGACGTGGTGATGCCGGTGACGGCGGCGGCGCGCGAGATGCTGCAGAGCCACTTCGGCGCCGCCACGCTCAAGCCCGACCCGGAGAAATACCTCGCCATGGATTTCGCGGCGCTGATCGAGACCATGGCGCTCGCCTCGGGCATGAAGGTGGAGCCGGAGAACAAGCCGGTGCCGACCGGGCTGGAATAATCGCCAAGTAACAGGAGACACCCATGGAGCTTTTCCCGGCCGGTTCGCGGCCCACGGCCAGCGGCCCTTCCGACTATTTCACCGGCAACGTGCTGCGCGACGCCATCGTCGAGGCGCCGGCGCCGGCGCGGCTGCAGGCGGCGCGCGTCTCGTTTGCGCCCGGCGCGCGCACGGCCTGGCACACCCACCCGCTCGGGCAGACGCTGTTCGTGATCTCCGGCGTCGGCCGCGTGCAGAAGGCGGGCGAGCCGGTGCGCGAGATCCGCGCCGGCGACACGGTGTGGATCGCGCCGGGCGAGAAGCACTGGCACGGCGCCGGCCCCACCACCGGCATGGTGCATATCGCCATGCAGGAGGCGGAGGGCGGGAAGTATGTGACGTGGATGGAGAAGGTGACGGACGCGGACTACGCGGCGAAGGTCGGCGGGTGAGGTTACTGGCAGCGATCTGCGAAGAAGAAGCTGGAGTACTATGGCAATACCATGAATCCCCGACGAGGAGAAGCAGGAAGCCCACGTAGTTCCTTCCGCATAAGCTTCACAGGTTTCTAGTACGAAAGTATTCCTGCGCCAGTATTCAAATGCGAAAGGCAATCGCATGCAACTTCAAGAGTCAATTCGAAATGTAGCGAGTGAGCACCAGATCAAGTTCGATACGCGACGTTTCCGTCGCCAGAAGCTGACGTTCTTGAGATACGTACTGTAATAGACAGCGTATATAAGTTTCGTCGACGTAAGAACGTCGGCTCGGAGCGTTCATCGGACGAAGTTTACTCTCTCGAATAGCCGGACGCTAATCCGTCGCAGTGGGTCTGCGGGGAATGCTTCTAGCGCGGTCTTAAGTCTTCACCCTTTGTTCGAGCAACTGATTAGCGCTAGCCCGCAATCCATTATGCTATCAGTGCGAAAAGCGCAAACACCTCGTTACACTCAGCTCTGCGGAGCTTTGCTCTGACCGCATCCGTTTTAAGCATCTCATTGCGTCGAGGCCAAGTACTTTGACAAGGGTGGGCGACAGAGAGTGGCTGACAGTCGATCTTGTCGCAAATATTTATCAAGCATTTTTCTATCTCTGGCTTGCCACGTTGATGCCCGCAAGCGAAGAGAAAAGGCCGCATCGGGATTACGACTTCGCTTGCCTTCTTGCGATGCGATGCGTCTGAGCTTTGCGAACTGCTAACAAGCGGCTTGGGACAATTTATCGTCGAGGCCGTAAGGCGAGGTCTTCTCGGGACGGGGCGAAGTGTCTACGTGATGATTTTGCGTGGTCGTTGCCGGTGCCTAAACCGCCACTCTTTTCAAGAAACTCTCGACGTTTTCCCGCAATTTCGCGCGCAGCCGTCTTCACCGCCTCCGAGGCCGAGGAGCGCTAGCGGCCGGCGGGATTGAGGATCGACCACACCGGCGAGCCGAACAGCGCGTCGAGCCAGATGACCGAGGCTGCGCAGCAACGCCGGTGCCTGGTCGCTGTAGCCGAAGACCATGAGCGCGAAGACCAGCGGCGGGATGGCGAGCATCCACAGGAGCGCGATGATGATGCGGCGCTGGCGTTCGGCGACTTGGGCGGCGTCGGGCGGCGGAGTGTAGCGGACCATGGCTTGCCTCGATTGAAGCGTGCGGCGAGCCTAATGCTTCCGCGCCTGCACCAGCAATCCCACGATGGTCTTCTCGCCGAGCTCCTTCGCCGCCTCCAGGCGATGCAGCCCCTCCACCAGCACGTAGCGGGCGCCGTCGGGGCGCACCAGAATCGGCATCTTCTGGCCTTCCTCGAGCATGCTCTCGGCGATGGCGCGCACGGTCTCCGGGTTCAGCGTCTTGCGCCGCGCCGCCGGCACGTAAATGTCGGCGATGGGGATGTTGTGATATTTCATCATGGCCGTGCGCCTACCTGCCCGGTTCCATGCCTTTCGCCTTGATCACCGTTGCGGCGGCATCGGAGGTGAGAAACTTGACCAGCGCTTTGGCCGCCTCGGTTTCCTTGGCGCTCGTGCCGACGCCCACCACGAACTGCAGATAGGTCTGCAGCTCCGCCGGGAGCGGACCGACGAAATCGGCGCCGGGCACGAAGTTTATCACGGCGATGCCGATTTCCGCCTCGCCGCGGGCGACGACCACGAACGGCCCGCCTTCGCTGACCGGCGGCGATATGAGCTTGGGCTTCACCTCCGCCGCAATCCCGAGGCGATCGAGCAGAGCGGTGAAATAGACGCCGCTCGCGCCTTCCCGGGCATAGGCCACCGATTTGGCGTTGAGCAGAGCGCGCTTGAAGGCTTCGACCGAGCCGATATCGGGTTTGGGCGCGCCGGCGCGAACGGCCATTCCCACCCCGACGCGGGCGAAATCGGCGCGCGTGGCCGCGTCGATCTTTCCAGCCTTGACCAGCTTGTCGATCGGGGCCGCCTGCGAGATCGCCACATCGAACGCGGCGCCCGCCTCGATCTCGCGTTCCACCACCGGGCCGGGCACGAATTTCGTCGCGAGCTTATGACCGGTCGTCCGTTCGAACTGCGGTCCCAGCTCCTCGAGCAGGATGCGCATGCCGGCGCCGCTCAGCACGTTGATCTCGGCCGCTCGTGCCGCAACGGCCTGCGCCAGGAGCAGCGCGACTCCGATCGTTGCCGCTGCGGCGCGTGAACTCACCTTCATGGTCCCTCCACGATGAAGCTGCTGTGATTGCGTTTTTGGATTTGCCTAGGCCGCGTACTCATAAATTCGCCATGTCCGCTATTGTACCAACAGCGGCAGAAAAGCGTACGCCGTTTTGGATCCGCTTTGTGCCATATAGCGCGACATCTGCGCTAATGCCGAAATGACTGGAGGAGCCGCGAGGTTTCAGCCTACGGATGCGGTCGAGTTGCCCGACTCACGTTCGTCGTTAAAGCACCGCCATCGCCACGAGAGAAGTCCCAAGGCCGGTCAGCGTGAACGCCACTAGCGCGAGCACGCCGTCGTGCGCGAACAGCGCGAGGCTGAAGGCGACCATGGCGCCCCACAGGGGCCAGTCCACGAACGGGATAAATTCGAGCGGTGGAACGCTCAGGGCAATCAGCACGCAGGTCGCCGCGAGTACGAGTGAGAACGGCCACCGGGTCAAGACGGTCAACCGCGGGCGGATCACCTTGTCCACGTTGCTTGCAAAGGGCTTGAGCGCGCGCACCGCGCGCTGCAGTTTGCGAGGGTCGACGTGCAGGTCCAGCAGCCAGCGCGGCGCCCAGACGCTATCGCGGCCCAGCGCGAGCTGGCCGGCAACCAGGATCACAATGACTGCCAGCGCGGTCGGCACTCCGGGAATGCCGCTAAGTGGTGTGACCCCGAGCAGGCTCGCGAGCAACAGCATTGGCGCGAAAGCGCGGCGCCCGAGGCAGTCACGCAAATCCCGTACCGTGACCTTCTTGTAGACTTGAGCAGTCAGTAAATCGTCAAACCGATGATTTCCCGTGAGCGTCTGACGCAAGTCAGCGTTGCACGATCGCGGAGCAAGCGCAATGAATGCCTTCGTTCCGCCCGAAGAACGGACTAACCTAAGATGGTGGAGGTCCGGTATTTCAGCTGGCGTCGACCATTCCGATCGTGCTCAGGGAGCGCTCCAACTGTTCCACTTTTTCTTCTCGATTGAACTGCAGCAACGTTCACCGACCAAATGCTCCACCTCGGGAAACGTTTCTCCATGGCCGCGCCGAGCCTTTCCAATTGCTTTTGCGCGTTGTGAGCAGGCCCTGACCGAACCGTGATGTGCAACGCAGTCTATACAACCGTGTGCGCCGATATCGATTCGCGAGATTGCGTCGGAAATCGACCCAGTCCTTTGCCCTCGCGGGTGGGAACGCTTGAAGGACGATAGCCTCTATGTGAAGCACTGCTGGTACCTCGCTCTGCGATGATATCCGTTCCGGTCTCTCCGTGGCTTCGCGCTAACGAAGTCTTGTACCCTTGAGCGCGAGAGCAGAGCGACCGGTCTCTTCAACCGCGTCTGCTTGATATCGAGGACGGTCATATCCCGTTCGCGCGCCGCCAGTACCGGTTGGCGATCGGCAGCTCTTCCGCCGGGAAGAGCGAGATGACGCGGCAGCCCTTGTCGGTGACCACGATCTCTTCCTCGATGCGCGCGGCGGAGTAGCCGTCGGCGGCGGGGCAATAGGTTTCGAGCGCGAACACCATGCCTTCCTTGATCTCCATGGGATGCGTGAGCGACACCACGCGCGAGATGATCGGCCGCTCGTGCAGCGCCAAGCCCAGCCCGTGGCCGAACTGCAGGCCGAACGCCGACAGCTCGTCGGGGAAGCCGAACTCCTCCGCCTTCGGCCACACGCTCGCGACCTTGTCGGTGGAGACGCCGGGCTTGATCAGCGCGATCGCCTTGTCGAGCCACTCGCGCGCCTTGGTGTAGGCGTCGTGCTGCGCCGCCGTGGCGCGGCCGACGTTGAAGGTGCGGTAGTAGCAGGTGCGGTAGCCCATGTAGGCCTGCAGCACGTCGAAGAAGGCCTGGTCGCCGGGGCGCAGCATGCGGTCGGTGAAGTTGTGCGGGTGCGGGTTGCAGCGCTCGCCGGAGATGGCGTTGATCGCCTCCACGTCGTCGGAGCCGTGGGCGTAGAGGAAGCGGTTGGCGTTGGCGACGATGTCGGCCTCGCGCACGCCGGGCTTCAGCTCCTCGTAGATCTGCTGGTAGACGCCGTCGACCATGGCGGCGGCGCGGTTCAACAACGCGATCTCGTCCACGTTCTTGATCTCGCGCGCCTCGAGCATGGTCTGCTGGCCGTCGGCGACCTTGAGGCCCGCCTTCTCCAGCTCGAACATCATGGGCGGCTCGATGATATCGACGCCGAGCGGCTCGTTGGCGACGCCGGCCTCGCGCAACAGTGCCGCGATTTCCTCGGCGTGGTGCTTCATCAGCCCGAAGGAGGGCGGGATCGTGCCGCGCATGCCGATGACGCCGGCCTTGCAGTGCTCCTGGATCAGCCACGGCGAATAGAGCCGGTGGTGCACGGCCGCCGAGCCGAAGTCCCACAGGATCGGCTCCTGGCCGCGGGCGAGCAGCGCGAAGCGGCAGAGCTTGTCGCGCTCCCACTCGCCGATCTTGGTGGCGGTGACGTAGCGGATGTTGTTGACGTCGAAGAGGAGCAGCGCCCCGAGGCTCGATTTCTCCAGCGCTTGCTTGGCGCGCGACAGGCGGTAGCGGCGCAGGCGATCGAAATCGACGCGCAGCTCGAAGTCGACGGCCATGGCGCCGAAGGCGGGCAGCGCGCGGTCCCACTGGTAGCGCGGGTCGAGATCGTCGGGAGTGACGCGGACGGGCGCGCGCACGATCTGGTCCATGGGCGGCTCCTCTGTCGCAGCCTAGTATAGCCGATCGCGGCGCAGAAGCGGATCGCCTTCGGCGGCGGGGGAAGCGCCGCAAATGCCGGCTATCGCTTGTGCCCGAGCGGAACTCGTTGCAAGATTTGTCCGCAATAGCAGGGCGGAAAATGCGTCGGGTTCTCGCGGCACTTTGTTTCTCGGTTTGTCCATTGACCTTGGCGCATAGCGCCGAGATGCCGCGTTTCGACGCGGAAACGATCAGCAATTCGATCAAATGCGAATTGGGCACCTTCGGCCATTCGCTGCGGACCCTGGGCATCAGCGGGCAAAAGATGAGGGCGCGGGTAAGCATCTCCGACCGGAAAACGACGGCAGGAGGCGTCAGCGGCGGCGCGGGCATCAGTCTGCCGTTCGGCATCGGGCCGGGCGTCGAGGCCAATCGCGGGCAGGAAACCGTCGAGACCCGCGACATCGTCATCACCTACAACATTCACGAAGACAACCGGGTGAACTGCAAGAAGCGCAATCGCGTCGAGGCGTTCGGAATTCTTCGCTGTCTCGAGGAGCAACGCCCGTTCTTCCTCGATGCGGTGGAGAACGAGGGCACGGTCACCTGCTCGTCGCAGGTGACGGCGACGGCGAAATACGCCGCCAACGGCAAGATCCAGGCCTGGGTGGTCAGCGTCGGCGCCAGCGCCTCGCACGGCACATCGCGATCGTTCACGGTCGGCATCACCGCGCCGCCGAAGTGATCTAGGCGCTTCGGCCCCAGAGCCGGCGCGACGCGATATCGGCGCCGTCGCGGATCGACTTGAGCTTCAGCCACACCGCCGGCTCGATCACCCATTCGCGGTTGGTGAAGGTGCCGAAGCCGCAGTCGGCCGACGCGATCACGCGCTCGCGGTCGCCGACGACGGCGACGGCCTCCTCGATGCGCCGCGCCACCACCTCGGGATGCTCGACGAAGTTCGACGTGGTCTCCACCACGCCCGGAATCAGGATCATGTCCTGGGGGAACGGCACCCGGGCGAGCGCCGGATACTCGTGGGCGTGGCGCGGGTTGGAGAACTCGATGGAGAGCGCGCCGACGTTGGCCTGGTAGAGCGCGGGGAGGATCTTCTCCAGCGCGATGTCGTGGATGTGCGGGCCTTCCCAGTTGCCGTAACAGACATGCAGGCGCACCCGGTCGCGCGGGATGCCGGCGATGCCGTCGTTGATCGCCGCCACGTGCAGCTCGCAGGCTTTGGCGAATTCCGCGTCGGAGAGATCGCGGTAGAAGAGCGTGCGGTCCATGGCGAGATCCGGCGCGTCGATCTGCAGCACGAGGCCGGCCTGGTGAATGGCGCGATACTCCTTCTGCATCTCGCGGGCGAGGGCGGCGAGATACGCCGCGTGGGAATCGTAGAAGGCGTTCAGCATCGTGCTTGCGATGATGCCGGGGGAGGGCGCGGTCATGAAATCTTCGGCGAACACGCCCTTGGCGGCGGCCTGAAAGCGGCTGATCTCGCCCTCGATGGCGCCGCTGTCGTGATAGCGGAGCTCCGCTTGCGCCTGCGGCGCGTTCTGCTGCTTGCTCACGTGCGGAAAG
This sequence comes from uncultured Alphaproteobacteria bacterium, assembly GCA_963792635.1. Lineage (GTDB taxonomy): Bacteria > Pseudomonadota > Alphaproteobacteria > Rhizobiales > Xanthobacteraceae > DATNNN01. The sequence continues at coordinate 371,218 of CAWBWX010000001.1, read as the reverse complement.
CGGTGGGTGAGGTACTTGATCAGCGCCGGGAACTCCTCGAACTCGCGGCCGCGCCGGCGCTTCGACACGCCGCCGAAGCCGCTCATGCGCTGCGGCACGTAGGTCTGGAAGCCGACGCGCTGCTGCTCGCCGTCGTTGCCGATGTCGATGCCGGCTTCGCGCTGCTTCTCCACCACGTGGCGGACGGCGGCGTCCATCTCGCGGTCGAACTCCTCTTTGTCGTAAGCGCCGTCGGCCTCGCGCAGGATGAGAAGCTCGGAAAGCCGTTCGTTGCGCGGCAGGCTGCCCACGTGGGTGGTGAGGATGCGCTCGCGGCTCGTGATCATTTGATCAGCCGCTATTTCACCCGGCGCTGCGACTTGGGCGGCCGGTTGCCGAACGCCATGGGTTGGCCGGTGCGCTCGTTCACGGAGAAGCAGGCGTAATAGTCGGGCGCGGCCTTGCGGCTCGCGGCACAGCGATCGATGACGCGCAGGTCGTCGAGGCGGCGGTAGTTCAGGTAGGGCATGACGGGATAGCGCGCATCGCCGCTCGCCTCCGAGCCGAAGCGATCGATCTTGCCCTTCAGCTCCGGAGCGACGGCGAGGATCGCGTCGCGCAGGATTTCGCCCTCGATGAAGTTGTCGGGCAACTGGTCGAACGGCCCGTCGAAATAATTATTGAGCCGCACGTTGCCCTCGAAGGCGCCGACCAAGAGCTTCCGCTCGCGCAGGTGATCGCGGTAGAACGCGAACCCCGTGCGCCGGCCGATGAGCAGGCGATCCGCGCGCGGCAGCGGGAAGAAGCGCTCGGCTACCGGGATGGTCTCGTCCAGCACGTAGGCGAAGAGCTTGAGCCTCTCGTTGAAGAAGAGAAAGAAGCGCACGCCGGATTCGTCGAACACCGGGCCGATGTATTTCTCGCCGGGCGCCACGGCGCCCGCCGGCGGCTTCACACCGGAAAGATCGTTCAGCGCGAACACCACGCGCGTCTCGCCAAGGCTGACGCGATAGACGAGGCGCTCGAGCTTCTCGACGCCGACGCCGTCGGCCTTGCCGAGCACCGCGTGCTGCACCGGCGTGTCGTCGTTCCAGTCGGTGAAGTCCTCGTAGTAGGTGAAATGCAGCTCGGGCTCGGCCTTGTCGGCGATCTCGATGCGGATGTTGCCGGCGTAGCGCACGGCGTCGGCATAGAAAGAGAAATAATAATAGTTCTCCGTGGGATAGACGTTGACGCGCTCGGGCAGGCTGGCGAGCACGAAGGCGAACACGTCCTTGAGCTTGGTGAGGTCGAGGTCGCTCTGGCGCGACACCTCGCCGATGTAGCGCTCGTTGGTTTCGAGCCGCGGCCGCTCGGCGGCGCCCGCCGCGGTCGCGGCGGCGACAACCGCGCCGATGAGGAAGATGCGCGCGCGCATCATGGATATCGGTGAAATGCTCACTCGGTCCTCTTGCTGACCGCCGGGCGGCGAAAGTGCGGCGCCGACCATAGCGGTTTGGCCTCGCGCACTTCAATATGCCCTTGCCTGCGCCGCACCCGAACCCCTAGGGTCGCGCAAAACTTCGCGGCAAGAAGCGCAAGGAGCAAGGCCAGATGCGGATCGACGCGCTCAATCATTTCTTTCCTCAAAGATTGCTCGCGCGCATGGGCGAGCCCTCGGCAAGGGCACCGACATGATGCCCCGCGCCCGCGCTATCCCCGCCGCCGCAAACTCGTGAACTGAAACAGCGCATGAAAAGGCCGGTCCTCCTCGCCGACATCGGCGCCACCACCACGCGGCTCGCCGTCGCCCGCGACGGCATCAAGCTCGAGGACGTGCGCACGGTGCCGAGCAAAGAGATCAAGGATCTGCCGGCGCTCCTCGCCGAGACGCTCGCCGGCGCCGAGGCGCGGCCGACCGTGGCGGTGCTCGCGGTGGCGGGGCCGGTGGAGGGCGAGGACGTCGCGCTCACCAACCTCCCGCTCGCCTTCAACTGCGCGGCGCTGAAGAGCCGGCTCAAGCTCGCGCGGCTGCATGTGGCGAACGATTTCGCCTGCCTCGCCCACGCCGTGGCGGCGTTCAGCGAGCCGGACCTGGAGGCGATCGGCGGCGGGCATGCGGTGCCGAAAGCGAACGCGGTGGTGTGCGGCCCGGGCAGCGGCTTCGGCACGGCGCTGGTGCTGCGCGACGGCAAGGAGCCGCGGGTCTTGGCGAGCGAGGCTGGTCACATGCGCTTCGGCGCCGCCAACGCCGACGAGGCCCGCGTCATCGCCCGCCTCGTGCGCGATCACGGGCCGGTCGCTATCGACGACGTGGTGTCGGGGCCGGGGCTGGCGCGCATACACCACATCCTCAGCGGCGAGGAGATGACGCCGGAGGCGGTGATCGCCGGCGCCACGGCGCGCGAGGAGAAAGCGCGGGCGACGGTGGACGTGTTCCTGCGCCTCTATGGGCGCATCGCCGGCGACCTCGCGCTCGCCTTCGACGCCCGCGGCGGCGTTTTTCTCGGCGGCGGCGTGTCGCGGGCGCTCGCGCACCTGATGCCGAGCTCGCCGTTCCGCGCCGCCTTCGAGGACCATCCGCCCTATCAGAAGCGGCTCGCGGCGATACCGACGAACGTCGTCATGCATCCGACGCCCGGGCTCGTGGGCGCCGCGGTCATCGCACGCAGCGCCTTCAGTTGAGTCCGAGGTTGTCGAATGCCGCGGCGTGGTGGGCGGCGGCTTCCGCGGAGTAGCAGCAGAAGATCACGCGCCTCGGCGTCGGCTGCTGCCTGATTTCCCGCAGCACGGTGGCGACGGCAATGCCGGCGGCGCGGTCGGCGGGAAAGCGATAGACGCCGGTGGAGATCGACGGGAAGGCGATCGAAGCGAGGGCATGCTCGCGGGCGAGCGTGAGCGCGCTGCGATAGCAGCCGGCGAGTAGCTCGTCCTCCCCCTTGCCGCCGCCGTTCCACACCGGGCCCACGGCATGGATCACGTGGCGCGCCGGCAACGCATAGCCGCGGGTGATCTTGGCGGAGCCGGTGACGCAGCCGCCGAGCGTGAGGCATTCGGCGTAGAGCTCGGGTCCGGCGGCGCGATGGATGGCGCCATCGACGCCGCCGCCGCCGAGCAGCGACGACTTCGCCGCGTTGACGATGGCGTCGACGCTGAGGCGCGTGATGTCGCCGATGACGATCTCGAAGGCGACGCCGCTCGCCGCGGCGACGCGGTGGGGCCGAAGCTGCATCCAACGATCCTAGCGCCGGGTCGCCCGGTGTCGAGCAACTATGCGGCTTCTTGCTTCAGATCGAAGGTGGCGCGCTTGCCGATGGCGGCGAAGTGCTCCTTGAGAAACTCGTCGGCGGCGTTGCGGCCAATGTCGCGGAGCAGCAGGAAGAACGAGCGCTCGATGGCGAACTTGGAGCTGGACGAGAGTTCCTTCACCTCCTCGCCGGCGACGATGCGGTGCAGCCGGGCGCGCCGGACGCCGGCCTTGCGGCTCCAGCGCAGGAAGCCGCGGTCGACGAGCTGGCTGACCAGGCCAATGGCGCGGAATTCCGAGAGCAGCGAGGCGTTGAAGGTGATCTCATTGACGCGGTTGAGGATATCGCGCGCCGTGTGCGGCGTGTCTTCTCGCTCAACGGGATTTGTCTGCACCAGCAGAATGTCGTCGGCGCGGGTGGCGCGGAACAGCGGGAACAGCGGCGGGTTGCCCACGTAGCCGCCGTCCCAGTAGGGCTCGCCGTCGATCTCCACGGCGTGGAACAGAAAAGGCAGGCAGGCCGAGGCCATCACCACGTCGGCGGTGATCTCCTCGCCGCGGAAGATGCGCACCTGGCCGGTGCGCACGTTGGTGGCGGAGATGAACAGCTTGATCGCGTCGCACTTGCGCACCGCCTCGAAGTCGACCTCGCGCTCAACGATCTCCTTCAGCGGGTTGATGTTGAACGGGTTCAAATCGTAGGGCGACAGGAAGCGGCTCGCCACGTCGAGCGCGAGATACATCGGGTTGCGGTCGAGCGACCAGTTGCCGAGCAGGCGATCCATCAGCCCGCGCTGCAGCGGGCTCATGCGGCCGTCGCGCGAGATAGCGCTCCAGAACTTCGCTAGCGCCGCGCGCGCGCCCTCGCGGCCGCCCTGCTGGTAGCCGGAGATCAGCGCCACCGCGTTCATGGCGCCGGCGCTGGTGCCGGAGATCGCCTCGATGGAGATGCGCTCCTCCTCGAGCAGGCGGTCGAGCACGCCCCAGGTGAAGGCGCCGTGCGCGCCGCCGCCCTGCAGGGCAAGGTTGATGGGTTTGGCGATGTTGTGGTTGCGGAAAGGGTTGTTCATTTCAGGCGGCCGTCCATCCGCCGTCGATCACGAGGTTGGCGCCGCGCCGCGCGCAGCTTCTCGATCTCGGCGGGATCGCCGAAGCCGTTCAGCGTCACGTTGGCGCCATCGCGCGCCAGCGCCCGGGCAACGGCGTAGCCGATGCCACTGGTCGAGCCGGTGACGAGCGCGTTCTTGCCTTTGGGCATTGGCCTCGGGAGGCGAGAGAATCAGGGTGTGCAGTACCATGTAGGGGCGTTATTGTGCAGTGCAACAAAAAGTCGCGTGATGGTTTCGGGAACCTTTTCAGAGCGCTACATAGAGGCTGAGAAAGCCCGATGAGATCAGTATTTCCCGCACCCGATCACGACCACGCGCAGTGCGTCGCCGACACGCTCTCGCGCGCAGAGGAGGCATGCGATGAGCGCGGGCGAAGGTTAACGCCGCTGCGCCGCCGGGTGCTGCAGGTGCTGGCCGAGACCCACGCGCCGCTCGGCGCCTACGACATCGTCGAGCGCCTGAAGGGCGGTGGCGATGCGACGCCGCCCATGTCGGTCTACCGGGCGCTGGATTTTCTCGTCGCCGAAGGGCTGGCGCACCGCATCGAAAGCCGGAACGCTTTCCTCGCCTGCGCGCGCGGCCACGACGAAGGCGAGATCGTCCTGTTTCTTCTCTGCGAGCGTTGCGGCACCGTGGCCGAGGTGACTTCCGGCGCGGTCGGCCGCGACGTGGCGCAGGCGGCGCGCGCCGTGGGCTTCGCCGCGCGCGCGCCGGTGCTGGAGATCAACGGGCTGTGCGAGCGGTGCCGCGACGCCGCTCAGCCCTGAGGACGCGATCATGACGGGCGTGTTGCCGGTGGAGATCAGCGCGAGCGCCGCGCCGCGCCGGCGTTCGGTCGGCGTCAAGGTCGGCAGCGTCACCGTCGGCGGCGGCGCGCCCATCGTCGTGCAGTCCATGACCAACACCGACACCGCCGACGTGGAAGCCACGGCGCGGCAGGTGGCGGCGCTGGCGCACGCGGGCTCCGAGCTCGTGCGCATCACCGTCGACCGCGACGAGGCGGCGGCGGCGGTGCCGAAGATCAAGGAGCGTCTCGGCCAGATCGGCGTCGAGGTGCCGCTCATCGGCGATTTCCACTATATCGGCCACAAGCTGCTCGCCGATCATCCGGCCTGCGCCGAGGCGCTCGACAAGTACCGCATCAATCCCGGCAACGTCGGCTTCAAGGACAAGAAGGACCGCCAGTTCGCCGCCATCATCGAGACGGCGCTGCGCTACGGCAAGCCCGTGCGCATCGGCGCCAACTGGGGCTCGCTCGACCAGGAGCTCCTCACCCATCTCATGGACGAGAACGCCCGCTTGGCCACGCCGCGCGGCGCCCGCGCGGTGACGCGCGAGGCCATGGTGCAGTCGGCGCTCATCTCCGCTGCGCAGGCGGAGGCGCTTGGGCTAGGCCGCGATCGCATCATCCTGTCGGCCAAGGTGTCGGCGGTGCAGGATCTGATCGCGGTGTACGCGGAGCTGGCGCGCCGCTCCGACTACGCGCTGCACCTCGGCTTGACCGAGGCCGGCATGGGCTCGAAAGGCATCGTCGCCTCGGCGGCGGCGCTCGCGGTGCTCCTGCAGCAGGGCATCGGCGACACCATCCGCATCTCGCTGACGCCGGAGCCGAACGGCGACCGCACGCGGGAAGTGCAGGTGGCGCAGGAGCTCTTGCAGACCATGGGGCTCGCCACCTTCGTGCCGCTCGTCGCCGCCTGTCCCGGCTGCGGCCGCACCACCTCGACCACGTTCCAGGAGCTCGCCGCCGAGGTGCAGAGCTTCATCCGCGAGCGCATGCCGGAGTGGAAGAAGACCTATCCCGGCGTCGAGGCGCTGACCGTGGCGGTCATGGGCTGCATCGTGAACGGGCCCGGCGAATCGAAGCACGCCGACATCGGCATCTCGCTGCCCGGGACTGGCGAGCACCCGACGGCGCCGGTGTTCATCGACGGCAAGAAGGCGGCGACGCTGCGCGGCGATGCGCTCACCGCCGATTTCAAGCAACTCGTCGAGGACTATGTGGCGCGGCGCTTCGGCGTTTCGCGCCCCGCCGCCGCCGAGTAAGCCCTACTTCGGCCCGATCAGCGATCCGGCGATGTTGACGGCCAACGCCAGGATCGTCGCCGTGAATGCGAACGACAATCCACCGTGCGCCACCACGGTGCGGCGGATCCACTTGTTGGTCACGCCCACGTCGGAGACCTGGAACGTCATGCCGATGATGAAAGCGAAATAGACGAAGTCCCAGTAGTCGGGCTTGCCGCCGCCGGGGAACTTGAGGCCGCGGGCGCGCTGGCCGACGCCGTAGAAGTCATGGGCGTAGTGCAGCGCAAAGATGGTGTGGATGAACATCCACGACAGCACCACCGTGGCGATGGCGAGCGCCACGTCGAAGCCGTAGCCGACCTGCGATTGCTTGACGCTGGCGAGCTCGGCGAAGATCGCCGCGAGGCTGACGAGCGTCGCCGCCACCGCCAGCAGCAGCATGGCGAAGGCGCCTTCGTCGTGCAGGGCGGAGTGGTAGCGGATTTCATTCGGCGTCGAGCGCGCCATCATCACCGCGGTGGCGGCGAGATAGTAGATGACGCCCACGTCCCAGCCGATCAGGAAACGGATGGAAAACGCGAGATTTGCCGGCACCAGCCAATAGGCCGCGAGGCCGATGGCGAGCGAGATCCACAATCGAACGTGGCCGCGCAGGAAGCGGAAGATCCAGGGGCCGGTTTCGGTGTCGGGAAGCCGCTTCATCCGTTCCTCCGCATGACTTTCACGTCTGTCGATCGGCCGCGAAGCGCGCGGCAGCGGCGAGCATAGCCGCGCGCTCGCCGAAGTGCGCAAGCGCCCGGTCGCATTCCGCCACCAACGCCTTGAGCCGCGCGCGCGCCGCGTCACGACCAAGCGCCGTCACCAGCGTCGCCTTTCCGGCGCGCGCATCCTTGGCGACGGCCTTGCCGACGCGGGTGGGATCGCCCTCGGCGTCGAGCAGGTCGTCGGCGATCTGAAAGGCGAGGCCGAAGGCGCGGGCGTAGTCGGAAAGCGCCCGGCGCGCGACCGCGTCGGCGCGGCCGAGCGCGGCACCCGCGGCGCAGGCAGCGGCGATCAGCGCCCCGGTCTTCATCGCCTGCAGCCGCTCGATCGCGGCAGCATCGAGGAGGAGCGGCGAGCCACCGGCGAAGCGGCCTTCCGCCTCCAGATCCAGCATCTGCCCGCCGGCCATGCCGCCGATGCCGGCCGCGCGCGCGAGCAGCGCCACGAGCTCGGAGCGTACGGCTGGATCGGGGTCGGCCGCGTCGCGGGAAAGGATATCGAAGCCGAGCGTCAGCAGGGCGTCCCCGGCGAGGATCGCCGTCGCCTCGTCGAAGGCGCGATGCAGGCTCGGCCTGCCGCGGCGCAGGTCGTCGTCGTCCATGGCCGGAAGATCGTCGTGGACCAGCGAGTAGCAATGCGCGCACTCGAAAGCGGTCGCCGCCGGAAGCGCGCCCGCCCGCGTCACCCCGAACAGCGCCGCGCTCTCTACCACGAGAAACGGCCGCAGCCGCTTGCCGCCGCCAAGCGCCGCGTGCCGCATGGCGGCGACGAGGCGTGGCGGGCGCGTCAGCTCGCCCGCTTGCGGCTGATCGGCCAAGAGCGCTGCCAGCGCGGTCTCGGTCGCTTCGGCGATCTCGGCCCGGCGGCGCTCGAACATGTTCGCGGGATGCCCGAGCGTCGGGCAAGCGTCAAGCGGCAGCGGCGCGCGGCCTTGCCTGGCCGGCAAGAACAACGCAAACAACGGGCATGATCCGGCGCTTCCTCAAGGTGATGGCGATCGCGCTCGCCGTCGTCGTGGCGATCCCGGTGGTGCTGGTGCCGCTCTACGCGGTGCGGCCGCCGGTTTCCACGCTCATGGCGTGGCGGTGGGTGACCGGCGAGCGCGTGGTGCGCAACTGGCGTCCGCTCGAGGCGATGTCGCCGGCGCTGGTGCGTGCCGTGGTGGTGGCGGAGGACGGCCGCTTCTGCAGCCACGCCGGCGTCGACTGGATCGAGTTGAACGACGCGATCGACGACGCCGACGACCTTTCCGACATACGCGGCACCTCCACCATCGCCATGCAGACGGCGAAAAACCTTTTCCTGTGGCCGGGGCGCCACGTGGTGCGCAAGGCGCTCGAGGTGCCGCTCGCCTATTACATGGCGGCGGTGTGGCCGAAGCGGCGGCTGATCGAGATCTACCTCAACATCGTGGAATGGGGGCCGAACGGCGAGTTCGGGGCCGAGGCCGCGGCGGTGCGCGCCTTCCGCAAGAACGCCCGCGAGCTCAGCCTGGACGAAGCGGCGCTCTTGGCCGCCACGCTGCCGAACCCCAAGGTGCGCAATGCCGCCATGCCCGGGCCGGGTCTGCTTCGGCTCGCCGCGCGGATCGAAAGCTCGAGCGGAGGCGGGCGGGGCGGCGGCGGTGTATTGCATCGGCCGCAGCCGGTAGATCGCCGACTGGCCAGCGTAGCCGGTATCCTCTATAAGCGCCGGGCTTCGGCTAGCAAGGAGTAGCGAAATGGCCGTTCCCAAAAGAAAAACCTCGCCGTCGCGGCGCGGCATGCGCCGCTCGGCGGACGCGCTCAAGCAGCCGACCTATGTCGAGGACAAGGATTCCGGCGAGTTGCGCCGCCCGCATCATCTCGACCGCAAGACCGGCATGTATCGCGGCCGCCAGATCCTGAAGCCCAAGGCGGAGGCCTAACGGCCGGGCGGGTGCCCTATGCTGGGGAGTTTCCCGCTCTTTCTCATCTCGTTCGCGATCTACAACATGATCGCGTTCATCACGCCGGTGCCGTGGGACTACAAGCTCGCGGTGGTGCCGCTGTACTCGGGCGCTGAATGGGCAATCGCTCTCGGCGACGGTCTGATCGCGCTGTCGCTCCTCTTTCTCCTGTTCGAGATGGTCAAGGCGGCGGGCGCCGCGTCGCGCAACGTCTTCGACGGCATGCTGTCGACGCTGATCTTCCTCGTGGCGGCGGTGGAGTTCCTCCTGGTGCCGGCGGCGGCCACCTCGGTGTTCGCGACCCTTCTCCTCATCTCGTTCGTGGACGTGGTCGGCGGCTGGGCGGTGTTCCTGCGCGCCGCACGGCGCAACGTTCCGTTTGATCCCGGCCCGGGCCCGATTTAGGCGCCGTTTCCATACGCTTGCGCCGAGTCACCGGAAGTTAAGGGCCTTTGCGTATAGCACGCCCAATTCCCTGCCCTTCGCGCGAGAGAGGTTGCTTTGCTCGACGCCCGGCCCGCGCAGCATTCCGACAGCCTCGGACCGGGGTTGACCGCCGATATTCTCGCCCGCGTGGGCGAGGCGACCTACACCTGGGATCTCGCCACCGACGCCCTGGTATGGAGCGCCAACGCGCCGGCCGTGCTCGGCGTCGAATCCTTCGCCAGCATCGCGAGCGGCCGCATCTTCGCCGCGCTGCTCGATCCGGCGAGCCCCGCCAACCCCTATGACGCCATCGTCGGCGGCAGCGCCCGCGACAACGGCGGCGGTTCCGCCTACGAGCTCTGCTACTGCCTGAAGCCTGCCGGTGCCGCCGAGCCGCGCTGGATCGAGGACACCGGCTGTTGGTTCGCCGGGCTCGACGGCAGGCCGGCGCGCGCGCTCGGCGTGGTGCGTGTCGTCACCGGACGCCATCAGCGCGAGGAGCGCCTGGTCGAGCTTTCCGCCACCGATCCGCTCACCGGCGAGATGAACCGCGCCCGGCTCACCGCGCTGCTCGGCGAAGCGCTGGAGCAGGCGGGGCGTTACCGTTCCACCCTCGGGTTCCTCCTCCTCGCCATCGACGATCTCGGCCACGTCAACCGCTCCTACGGCTTCGACGTCGCCGACCAGGCGATCGCCGGCGTCGCCAAGCGCCTGCGCGCCCGCCTGCGCGGCACTGACGCGCTCGCCCATTTCTCCGACGGCAAGTTCGGTCTCCTGCTGCGCGATTGCAGCGCTGAGGACTTGGCGACCGCGGCGCAGCGCTTCATCGGCGCCGTGCGCGAAGCGCCGCTCGATACCTCAGCCGGCGCCATCATGATTTCGGTGACGGCCGGCGGCGTGGTGGCACCGCGTCACGCCCGCACGCCGGGCGATGCGATGGGCCGCGCGCTGGAGGCGCTCGATCTCGCGCGGGTCGCGGGTCGCGGGGCATTCCGCGCCTTCCAGCCGAGCCTCGAGGGCGAGGCGCGGCGGCGTGAAAATCTACGGCTCACCGACGTGATCGTCGCGGCGTTGAATGACCGGCGCATCGACCTCGCCTTCCAGCCGGTGGTACGCGCCGATACGCGCGCGGTGGAGTTCCATGAGGCGTTGGTGCGGTTGCGCGAGCCCGACGGCAAGGTCATTGACGCCACCGCGATCGTGGCGGTGGCCGAGAAGCTCGATCTCGTGCGGCTGATCGATCACCGCGTGCTCGAGCTCGTCGCCGCCGAGCTCAAGGCCAATCCCGGTATCGTTCTGTCGATCAACGTGTCGGCCTCGACCGTGCACGATCCGGTGTGGATGACGGCGCTTACCAGCGAGATGCAGGGCGGCCTCGGCGCCCGGCTGATCGTGGAGATCACCGAATCGGCGGCGGTGCGCGACGTGGAGGCGACGCTCGGCTTCGTCGGCCGGGTCAAGGCGCTCGGCTGCCGCGCCGCCATCGACGATTTCGGCGCCGGCTATACGTCGTTCCGCAACCTGCGCCGTCTCGGCGTGGACATCGTGAAGATCGACGGCTCGTTCGTGGCGAACCTGGAGCGGGCGCCCGACGACCGGCTGTTCGTGCGCGCGCTGGTCGATCTCGTGCGCGCGCTGGGCCTCAAGACCGTGGCCGAGTGGGTGCAGACCGAGAGCTCGGCGGCGACGCTCGCCGGTTGGGGCTGCGATTATCTGCAGGGTGCGCTGGTGGGCGCCGCCGTTACGCGGGCGCAACCGCTCGGCACCGCCGAAACGCGGGCAGGCTGACTTTAGGTTTTTTCGCCGGAGCCGCCGCCGAGACGGTCGAGCCGCTTCTGCATCTCGGTGACTTGGCGCTTCAGCTCGTCGATGTTTTCGCCTGCCGCTTCGCCGCCGGCGGCCGCATTCCGCTGCGCGGAAGGCAGGAACATGGTGAACGCGCGCTCGAACATCTGCATGTTGCGGCGCACTAGATCCTCGAACATGTTGATCCCGACGCCGCCGACGCCGAAGTTCATGCCGCCGCCGAAGGCCTTGGACATGTGCTCGCGGAACTTCTCCTGCTCGCGCGTGAAGTTGTCGACCGACATCTCGAGATAGCGCGGCACGATCAGCTGCATCGAGTCGCCGTAGAAGCGGATGAGCTGGCGCAGGAAGGTGATGGGCAGAAGATTGGTGCCCTTGTTCTCCTGCTCGAAAATGATCTGGGTCAGCACCGAGCGGGTGATGTCCTCGCCGGTCTTGGCGTCGTAGACCACGAAGTCTTCGCCGTCCTTGACCATGACGGCGAGGTCCTCCAGCGTGACGTAGGTGCTGGTGCCGGTGTTGTAGAGCCGCCGGTTTGCGTATTTCTTGATCGTGACGGGTTCTTGGCTCTTGCTCATGCCGTGTGCACGCCCGCTGGTTACGCGAAATAGTCCATAACCTTAGGGCCTTTCCGCCGGGCGGGCTACCCATTTGTCTAAGGCCCGCCCGCAGCGCAGGCCAGCGTTTCCCGTGGTCGTTATTGACATCGCGCGCGGCGTTTACCATCGATAGTAAGGAAGAAGTGAGGACGGCCCGCGACATCGCGCGCCGCCGCGGAGGATCAGCATGCAAGACGACATCGTCATCGTCGGCGCGGCGCGCACGCCGGTCGGATCGTTCAACGGCTCGCTCGCGAGCCTGCCCGCCCACGCGCTCGGCAAGGTCGCCATCGAGGCGGCGCTCCAGCGCGCGGGCGTCGAGAGCAAGGATGTGTCGGAGGTAATCCTCGGGCAAATTCTTACCGCCGGGCAGGGACAGAACCCGGCGCGTCAGGCGTCGATCGCCGCCGGCATTCCCAACGAGACGCCGGCGTGGATCGTCAATCAGGTTTGCGGCTCGGGGCTGCGCTCGGTGGCGCTCGGCTACCAGGCGATCAAGAACGGCGACGCGGAGATCGTCGTCGCCGGCGGCCAGGAGTCCATGAGCCAGTCGACCCACTGCGCGCACCTGCGCAACGGCGTGAAGATGGGCTCGCTCGATCTCGTCGACACCATGATCAAGGACGGCCTGTGGGACGCCTTCAACGGCTACCACATGGGCGACACGGCGGAGAACGTCGCCAAGCAGTGGCAGATCACGCGCGCGCAGCAGGACGAGTTCGCCGTCGCCTCGCAGAACAAGGCGGAGGCGGCGCAGAAGGCCGGCAAGTTCAAGAGCGAGATCGCGCCGGTGAAGATCGCCTCGAAGAAGGGCGACATCGTCGTCGACACCGACGAATACATCCGCGCCGGCGCCACGATCGACTCGCGTCAACAAGCTCCGGCCCGCCTTCGACAAGGAAGGCACCGTGACGGCGGCGAACGCGTCGGGCATCAACGACGGCGCCGCCGCACTCGTGCTGATGAAGGCGAGCGAGGCGAAGAAGCGCGGCGCCAAGGTGCTCGCGCGCATCGCGTCGTGGGCGCACGCCGGCGTCGATCCGGCCATCATGGGCACCGGCCCGATCCCGGCGTCGCGCGCGGCGCTGAAGAAGGCCGGCTGGAAGGTCGAGGACCTCGATCTCGTCGAGGCGAACGAGGCCTTCGCCGCGCAGGCCTGCGCCGTGAACAAGGACATGGGCTGGGACCCGACGAAGGTGAACGTGAACGGCGGCGCCATCGCCATCGGGCACCCGATCGGCGCGTCGGGCGCGCGCGTGCTGGTCACGCTGCTGCACGAGATGGAGCGCCGCGACGCCAAGAAGGGCCTCGCCACGCTCTGCATCGGCGGCGGCATGGGGATCGCGCTCTGCGTCGAGCGCGACTGAAGGCATAGTTCACCGATCGGCGCCAAGACCGATCGGCGGGGAGGGGAAAATGGCTCGGGTAGCGTTGGTGACCGGCGGCACGCGCGGGATCGGTGCCGCCATCTCCAAAGCCTTGCAGGCCGCGGGCTACAAGGTCGCCGCCAACTACGGCGGCAACGACGAGGCGGCGAGCAAGTTCAAGGCGGACACCGGCATCGCCGTCTTCAAGTGGGACGTGAGCTCGTTCGACGCCTGCGCCGCCGGCGTCAAGGCGGTGGAAACGGCGCTCGGCCCGGTCGAGGTGCTGGTCAACAACGCCGGCATCACCCGCGACGCCATGCTGCACAAGATGGCGCTCGACCAGTGGCGCGCGGTCATCGACACCAACCTCAACTCGCTGTTCAACATGTGCCGGCCGGTGATCGAGGGCATGCGCGAGCGCAACTTCGGCCGCATCATCAACATCTCGTCGATCAACGGCCAGAAGGGCCAGATGGGCCAGTCCAACTACTCGGCGGCGAAAGCCGGCGATATCGGCTTCACCAAGGCGCTCGCCCAGGAAAACGCCAAGAAAGGCGTCACGGTGAACGCCATCTGCCCGGGTTACATCGCCACCGACATGGTGCAAGGCCGTGCCGAAAGAAGTCCTCGACAAGAACATCCTGCCGCAGATCCCGGTCGGACGCCTCGGCGAGCCGGAGGAGGTGGCGCGCTGCGTGGTGTTCCTCGCCTCCGACGAGGCGGGCTTCATCACCGGCTCGACGCTCACGGTGAACGGCGCGCAGTACTTGGTTTGAAGTTATGAAGGGCGGCCGCGGCTAGCCCTTGAAGCTGTTCTTGCGCTCGCGCAGCTCGGTGAACACTGCCGCCGGGTCGGCGCCCTTCATGCCGATGGCCTCGGCGATGGCGGGATCGTCGGCGCGCAGGAACGGGTTCGTCGCCTTCTCATCCTTCAGGGTCGACGGCAGCGTCGGCTCGTTCTTCGGCGCGCTGCGCCTCGATCGTCTTGAGGCGTTCCTTCAGCGCCGTGTTCTTCGGATCGACGGTCACCGAGAAGCGTGCATTAGCCAGCGTGTATTCGTGGCCGCAGTAGAGGTCGGTGTCGTCGGGCAGCGCCCGCAACTTCTTCAGCGACTCCCAGAGTACCGGCGCCGGCCGCTCGAACGGGCGGCCGCAGCCGAGCGCGAACAGCGTGTCGCCGGCGAACAGGAGCTTCTCGCTTCTCGAACCAGTAGGAGATGTGGCCGGCGGTGTGGCCCGGCGTCTCGATCACCTTGCGCGCGCGCAGGCTGCCGACGGAGACGAGGTCGTTCTCGCCCACCGCCTGATCGAGCGTCGGGATCTTGTCGGCCTCGCCGCGCGGGCCGATTACCATCGCGCCGTAGCTTCTTCAGCGCCGGAATGCCCTGCACGTGGTCGCCATGCTTATGGGTCACCAGGATATGGGTGAGCTTCCAGCCGGCGTTGTCCAGCGCCCGCTCGATCGGGATTGGCGTCGGGGGCATCGATCACCGCGGTGACGCCGCCGGCCGGGATCGTGGAGGATCACCGCGTAGTTGTCGCTGAGGCAGGGCACGAGACGGATTTCGACGGCCATTTAGCGCTCCCTTGCCGTTGCGGCGAAACTAACAGGACATCGGGACCGCAGCAAGGCTATCTTGCCGCGCGCCGCCGCCGGAATTTCCGATGCTCGACATTGTCGATCTGCGCAGCTTCTACGCCCAGCCGCTCGGCCACGTGGCGCGGCGCCTGGTCGGCAACGCCATTCGCGCGCGCTGGCCGGACACGCGCGGCCTCGCGCGTGCTGGGCCTCGGCTATGCCACGCCCTATCTCGGTCTCTTTCGCCAGGAGGTGGAGCGTACCTTCGCGTTCATGCCGGCGGCGCTCGGCGTGGTGAAATGGCCGTCGGCGGCGCCGACGCTCGCGTCGCTCGTCGCACGAGACGCTACCTGCCGCTGCACGACGCCTCGGTCGACCGCGTGGTCGCGATCCACGCGCTGGAGATGACGGCCAACGCGCCCGACATGCTCGAGGAGGTGTGGCGCGTGCTGGCGGCGCGGCGGACGGCTGCTGCTGATCGTGCCCGAACCGGCGCGGCCTGTGGGCGCGCATGGATACGACGCCGTTCGGCCACGGCCGCCCCTATTCGCGGCCGCAGCTCGCTGGCGCTGCTGCGCGAGGCGCTGTTCACGCCGGTGGGCTGGGACGAGGCGCTGTGGGTGCCGCCGTTCGGGCGGAAATCATTGCTGCGCACGGCGATGGCATGGGAGCGGGTGGGCAACACGCTCATCGCTGCCGTTCGCCGGCGTGCACATCGTGGAAGCGACGAAGCAGGTCTGGCGGCCGGTGACGGCGCGGCCGGTGCGGCGGCTCGCACCGGTGCTCGTGCCCTCGGCGAGCCCGGATCCGGCTGGGTGATCTAGCCCTTGCGCGGTGAGCAGGAACACCGCCTGCTCGCCGAACAGATTCCAGAACCACCACGGCGCGAGCAACCGCACCGGCGGCCCCAGTGGTCGAGCGCCACGGCGCGCTCCATCTTCACGTCGATCTCGCGCACCAGTTCGACGAAGTCGCGGATGGTGCAGAAATGGATGTTGGGCGTGTCGTACCAGCTGTCGCGGCAGATTGTCGGTCACCGGCATGCGGCCGCGGAACAAGAGCTGCGAGCGGATGCGCCAGTGGCCGAAGTTGGGGAACGACACGATCGCCGTGGCGGCCGATGCGCAGCATCTGCTCCAGCACCCAGCGCGGGCCGGCGTGTCGCCTGCAGCGTCTGCGACAGCACGACGTAATCGAACGCATCGTCGGGATAGTCGGCGAGATCGATGTCGGCGTCGCCCTGAATCACGGCGAGGCCCTTGGCGACGCAGTCGATTCACGCCCTCGCGCGAAATCTCGATGCCGCGGCCGTCGACGCCGCGCGTCTCGGCGAGCAGCTTCAGCAGCTCGCCGTCGCCGCAGCCGACGTCGAGCACGCGCGCGCCCGGCCGCCACCATGTCGGCGATCAGACCACGAGGTCGACGCGGCCGCTGGTCTGCGCGCCGTGCACGGCGCCGATCGTCGCGGGCGAGCATGTCAGCCTTTCGCCGGCGGCAGACCGCGGGCGCGCGCGGCGGCCTCGAGGAAGCCGCGCGTGATGGCGAACAGCTCCGGCTCCTCGAGCAGGAAGGCGTCGTGGCCCTTGTCGGTCTCGATCTCGGCGAAGGACACCGAGGCGCCGCGCGGCGTTCAGCGCGTGCACGATCGGCGCGCGCGTCGGAGGTCGGGAACAGCCAGTCGGAGGTGAAGGAGACGACGCAGAAGCGGGTCTTCGCTCCCTTGAAGGCGTGCGCCAAGCACGCCGCCGTGCTCGCCGGCGAGGTCGAAGTAGTCCATGGCACGGGTGATGTAGAGATAGCTGTTGGCGTCGAAGCGCTCGACGAACACGGAGCCCTGATGGCGCAGGTAGCTCTCCACCTGGAAATCGGCGTCGAAGGAGAACGTGCGCGTGGCGCGGTCCTGCAGCTCGCGGCCGAACTTGCGATGCAGTGCGGCGTCCGACAGATACGTGATGTGCGCGGCCATGCGCGCGACCGAGAGGCCGCGGCGCGGGCTCGTGCCTTCGACCAGATAGCGGCCGGCGCGCCAGTCGGGATCGGCCATCACCGCCTGGCGGCCGACCTCATGGAAGGCGATATTCTGCGCCGAATGGCGCGCGGCGCCGGCGAGATGCAGCGCCGAGAACACGCGCTCGGGGTACGACGACGCCCATTGCAGCGCCTGCATCGCGCCCATGGAGCCGCCGGTGACGCAGAGCACGCTGTCGATGCCGAGATGGTCGAGCAGCATCGCCTGGGCGCGCACCATGTCGCGAATGGTGACGACGGGAAACGAGAGGCCATAGGGATCGCCGGTCGCCGGATTCTTCGACGCCGGCCCCGTCGTGCCCATGCACGAGCCGAGCACGTTCGGGCAGATGACGAAGAAGCGGTCGGTGTCGATCGGCTTGCCCGGACCCGACCATCGTCTCCCACCAGCCCGGATTGCCGGTGGCCGGATGCTCGCCGATGACGTACTGGTCACCGGAAAGCGCATGGCAGACGAGAATGGCGTTCGAGCGTTGCGCGTTCAGCTCGCCATAGGTCATGTAGGCGACCTGGAACGGCGCGAGCTCCACGCCGGCGTCGAGCTTGAGCGGCTTGTCGGCGCCGAAGCGCACGAGCGACGAGCCGGGCTCGTCCGCCTCGCGGCGGATGGCCTCGGCGCGGCTCTTAGCAGCGCTGCCTTCCAGGCGGATCACGCTCATGAAACCCTCGAAAAAGCCCCCGGGAACCCCCGCGGGACCCAAGAGCTAGGGAGAGCGGCCGCATTCTGTCAATGTTTTCTTTGCCTTCGGCGGCGGGCGCCGCTATCACGGCGCCGCGCGGGATATTTACCATGACCAGCGAAGCCAGCAAAACCAACGAAGGCGCGAGCCGCTCGCTCGCCGACCTGCGCAGCGAGATCGATCGCGTCGACGAGGCGATCCATGCGCTGATCGTCGAGCGCGGCGAGACCATCCAGGAGCTGATCGCGATCAAGCGCACGCAGGAATCGGGCTCGGCCTTCCGGCCGGCGCGCGAAGCCGAGATGATGCGCCGCCTGGTGCAGCGCCACCGCGGGATGCTGCCGCTCGACACCATCGAGAGCATCTGGCGGGTGATGATCGCGACCTTCACCTACGTGCAGGCGCCCTACTGCGTGCACGCGGACCTCTCCATCGGCGACGCGCTGATGCGCGACTCGGCCCGCTTCCATTTCGGCTTCACCGTGCCGCTGATGACCCATGTGGGCGCGTCGGCGGTGGTGCTCGGCGTCGCGGCATCGAAGGGCGACCTCGGCCTCGTGCCGGCGAGCGCGGTGGCCGGCACCGGCGCTTGGTGGACCGCGCTCGAGGGCGACAAGGCGCCGAAGATCATTGCGCGGCTGCCGTTCGTCGAGCGCAGCGACCACCCGGCGTCGCTGCCGCTGTTCGTCATCTCGCGGCCGGTGGTGAAGGACGCCGCCGCCCACGACGTCGAGTGCTGGAGCATCAAGGTGTCGGGGTGGAGTGCGGCGGCGGCGCGCTCGCTGTCGCCGCTCGCCGACGCGCTGGCGGTGCCCGACGGCGCGTTCGATGGCGCGGCGCTCCTCGTCTCGCTCGCCGGCCGCAAGATCGCCGAAGTCACCGACGCGCTGGACGCGGCCGGCGTTTCGGTGCGCTCCTCCGCCCTCGTCGGCGGACACGCGAACCGCTATACCGTCTCCCCCGGAGCATGATCATGGCCAAAGAGCAGCCGGTCCCCCGGCCGGGGGTCCTGGACATTCGCGCCTACGTGCCTGGCCGCAGCGATGCGCCGGGGGCGGCGAAGGTGCACAAGCTGTCGTCGAACGAGACGCCGCTCGGCCCGAGCCCGAAGGCGGTCGAGGCCTATCGTGCGGCCGCCGACAAGCTCGCCTTCTATCCCGACGGCGCCGCCAGGCGCTGCGCGAGGCGATCGGCGCGCCTTCGGCCTCGATCCCGCGCGCATCGTCTGCGGCAACGGCTCGGACGAGCTCCTCAATCTTGATCGCGCAGGCGTATCTCACGCCGGGCGACGAGGCGATCTACACGAAGCACGGCTTCCTCGTCTACGCAACGCGACGCTTGCCGCCGGCGGCAAGCCGGTCGTTGTGCCCGAGAGCGACTACACCGCCGACGTGGACGCGATCCTCGCGGCGCTGACGCCGCGCACGCGCATCGTGTTCATCGCGAACCCGAACAATCCCACGGGCACCTACGTGCCGTTCTCGACAATGCGCCGCTTGCACGCGGCGCTGCCGGCAACGCGTTGCTCGTGCTCGACGCGGCCTATGCCGAGTACGTGCGGCGCAACGACTATGAGTCGGGCATCGAGCTCGTCGCCACGATCGGACAACGTGGTGATGACGCGCACGTTCTCGAAGATCCACGGGCTCGCCGGCGCTGCGCATCGGATGGATGTACGCGCCGGCGCACGTGATCGACGCCGTCAACCGCATCCGCGGGCCGTTCAACGTGAATGGGCCGGCGATCGCGGCCGGCGTCGCCGCGCTTGGCGACACGGCGCACATCGAGCGCGCGGTCGCGCACAATGCGAAGTGGCTGCGCGTGGCTCACGGAGCGAGATCCGCGAGCTCGGGCTCGAAGTGACGCCGAGTGTCGGCGAACTTCGTGCTGATCCATTTCCCGAACGAGCGCGGGAAGACGGCGAAGGACGCGGACGAGTTTCCTCATCAAGCGCGGCGCTCGTGCTGCGGCGGCTCGAGGCCTATCACCTGCCGGACGCGCTGCGCATGACCGTCGGCACCGAAGAGGCGAATCGCCTCGTGGTATCGGCACTTTCGCGACTTTCTCGAACGTGAGGCGGCCGTGGCTGAGAACGGCCCTATGTTCGAGCGGCTTGCGCTGATCGGTGTTGGCCTGATCGGCTCGTCGATCGCGCGTGCCGCGCGCGAGCGCGGTCTCGTGCGGACGCATTGCGGCGTCCGCCGCGCGTCTCGGCGCGACGCGCAAGCGCGTAACCGAACTCGAACTCGCCGATCGAGGTTGTTGAGACGAATGCCGAGGCGGCCGAAGGGCGCCGATCTCGTCATCGTTTGCGTCCCGGTCGGTGCGTGCGGCGCGGTCG
This sequence comes from uncultured Alphaproteobacteria bacterium, assembly GCA_963792635.1. Lineage (GTDB taxonomy): Bacteria > Pseudomonadota > Alphaproteobacteria > Rhizobiales > Xanthobacteraceae > DATNNN01. The sequence continues at coordinate 351,361 of CAWBWX010000001.1, read as the reverse complement.
CGGCAGAGATCGCGCCTGTGCTCAAGGCGGGCGCGATCGTCTCCGATGTCGGCTCGGTCAAAAAGCGCGGTCATGCGCGACATGGCCCCACATCTGCCGAAGCACGTGCATTTCGTGCCGGCGCACCCGGTCGCGGGCACCGAGCATTCCGGGCCCGGACGCGGGCTTCGCCGAGCTGTTCGACAACCGCTGGTGCATTCTGACGCCGCCGGAAGGCGCCGACGCCGACAGCGATCGAGAAGCTCAAGCGCATTCTGGGCAGGCGCTCGGCGCCAACGTCGAAATCATGGACGCCGAGCACCACGATCTCGTGCTCGCCATCACCAGCCACCTGCCGCACCTGATCGCCTACAACATCGTCGGCACCGCCGCCGATCTGGAGAGCGTCACCCGCGGCGAAGTGATCAAGTTCTCCGCCGGCGGTTTCCGCGACTTCACGCGCATCGCCGCGTCCGATCCCACCATGTGGCGCGACGTGTTCCTGAACAACAGGAAGCGGTGCTGGAGATGCTCGACGCGCTTCAACGACGACCTTGCGGCGCTGCACGCGGCGCAATCCGCTGCGGCGACGGCGACGACGCTGTTCGACTGTTCACGCGCACCCGCGCCATCCGCCGCTCGATCATCGAGATCGGCCAGGAGACGGCGGCAGCCCGACTTCGGCCGGCCGCACGGGAAGCACGAGCCGCACGTGCCGATGCCGCGGCCCTACGCCTCCGACGACTGAGTTTTCCCATGTCGGGCGATCTCTGGGTGTTCGGCTACGGCTCGCTGATGTGGCGGCCGGGCTTCGACTTCCTCGAGCGGCGGCCGGCGCGGCTCATCGGCGCGCACCGCGCGCTCTGCGTCTACTCGCACGTCCATCGCGGCACGCCGGACAAGCCCGGCCTCGTGCTCGGGCTCGATCGCGGCGGCGCCTGCCGCGGCATCGCGTTTCGCGTGGCGCCGAAGAAGCGCGAAGCCACGATCGACTACCTGCGCGAGCGCGAGCAGGTCACCGGCGTCTATCGCGAGAGCGAACGGCCCGTCGATCTGTTGGATGACCCGCAGGAGCGGGTGCGGGCGCTCTGCTATCTCGTCGACCGCGGCCATGCCCAGTACGCCGGCCGGCTCGATCACGAGGCGCTGTTGCACCACGTGCGCCAGGGTCACGGCCGCGCGGGCGCCGACCGCGACTATGTGCTGGCGACGGTGAAGGAGCTGGAAGCGCTCGGCATCCGCGACGAGACGCTGGAGTGGCTGGCGGCGCGGCTGTGAAACGGCAGGATGCGGGCGACGCGCAATGGCGCGGGCTTCGCCGGCGCGAGCAGCGCCGAGAGGTCGCGGAACGCGGCGGCGAGCGCGGCACCGTCCTTGGCCAGATGCACGTGCACCTCGTCGGCGTCCGCAAGCGCGCTCTTGTCGGCGAGCCCTGCCGCGACGCCCACGATCTGCCGGCTGTCCTTGCGCACGAACAACGCGATGGCGCGCTCGTAGGCGGGCAGGCGCTCGGGCGGAAACACGCTGCACACGTAGCGGCGGCCGGAGGCGCCGCGCCAGAAATGAAAGCGGCTGGCGAGCGCCGAATTGTTGGGTGCCGTGAGCGGGCCGGCGTCGCCGGCAAGCGGCCGAATCAGGATATCGTGCATAAGAACAAACATAGAACAAACGGCCGTAAAGTCAAGCAATATCGACTGAAAATATTTGCGATCAGGCCCTTTTCTCCAGTTGCGGGGGACTCTCGCCAAGTTCCGCCTGGGCTTCCGCGACGAGGCGAGCGGTGGCGGTTTCGATCGCGGTCTGCAGCCGCTGCATGAACTCTGCCTTCTCGAGCCCCGGTGGAATCGGCTCGAGGAATTCCATGACGATCTTTCCCGGGCGGATGCCGAGCGAGCGCCGCGGCCAGTAGACGCCGGCGTTGAGCGCCACCGGCACGCACGGCACGCCGAGCTGCTCGTAGAGATGGACGACGCCGTACTTGTAGGCGGGCTCGGCGCCGGCGGCGCGGCGCGTTCCCTCCGGAAAGGTGATGATCTGTCTTCCCCGGCCGGTGCGGATTTCCTCGTGCGCGCGCTTGGCCATGGATGCAAGCGCGGCGGCACGCGCGCCGCGCTGCACCGGGATCATGCGCGCCTTGGCCACGTACCAGCCGAAGAGTGGAACCCAAAGGAGCTCCCGCTTGAAAACGAATACCGGGTCGTTGAGCAGATCGGCGAGCGTATAGGTCTCCCACACGGATTGATGCTTGGCGGCGATCAGCGCCGGCCCGGTGGGAATGCGCTCGCGGTGGCGAATCTCGAAGCGGGTGCCGCAGATGGTGTGCAGCAGCCAGTGGGTTGCCCCCGCCCAGCTGTGCACCGCCTTCCAGATAAATCGGCGCGGCAATAGCAGCACCGGCATCCACAGGATCATCTGCACGAGCGTGTTCAGGTAGAACGCAACGTTGAAGATAAGCGCGCGGAAAGCCATCGGTTCGTTCGCGCTAGGAATGGCCGCGGGAGTCACCGTCCATGCGGGCGGCACTGGCACGCACGCCGACGTGCGAGGCCAGGTACTTCACGTACTCGAAGAACAATAGCCGCGTCGTCTGCACGCTCGACCACCACGGCTCGTCGCGCATGCGGTCGGTCACCACCGGATAGGGAACGAGCTCGACGGCTTTCAGCTCGCGCTCGAGCTCAAGCAGTGCGCGCGGCATGTGCCACGCGGAGGTCACCACGATCAGCGAGCGCACGCCGCGTTTCTTCGCCCAGCGCGCGGTCTCGGCGGCATTGCCGCGCGTGTTCACCGCCTCGTGGCCGAGCTCGACGCAGCAGGCGAACCAACGCTGGTATTCGGGGCGGCCGCGGACGAGCTCGGCGATGCTAGTCGAGGGATGCACGCCGGAGATTAAGAGGCGCTTGCTGCGCCCGGCGGCAAGGAGCTCGACGGCGTCGTCGATGCGCAAGGGGCTGCCGGTGAGCACGACGATGCCGTCGGCGGTGCGGGTCAGCGTCGGCTCCGATCGCGCGATCGCGCTCGCGAACCACAGGAAGCCGGTGGCGAACGCGGCGAGCGCCAGCATCAGAGCCGCGAAGAGAATACGGGAACGCCGCGGCGATCGAGCCGCCGGTTGAGTGCCCGGTCGGGTTTCTGCGCTGCCCATCAACCTGTCCCGGCCGGATCGTATCGCCAATTGCGGCCACGGCGCGACCCGTAGCGGCGGTGCCGACTCAGTGGATGTTCTTGAGGGTGTGGCGGACGGTCAGGCGGGAGGCAAGGGCGGTGACGGCGATCACGGTCAGCGCGACCCCGAAAATGCCCGCGTAGCCGCGACTATCGAGGATGATGGAGCCGGCGAGCGGGCTCGCGCTCGCCCCCGGCCACAGGGCCGCGGCGAGACCGGCGGCGGCAAAGAGCAGGGCCGCAGCAGCGCCGCCGATCAGTCCGGCGTTGGCGGCGAGCGCGAGAAAATGGCGTTGAAACTCGCCGGCGACGAACTGGTCGCGGGCACCGACCACCTGCAGCAGCTCCACCACCGGGCGGTTGGCAGCGACGGCGCCGCGCGTGGCCGCGGTGACCGAGAGGATCGTCGCCAATAGGACGAGCACGAGAAGCGCGCTACCCGCCATCAGCACGGTGTCGGCGGCGGCGGCGAGCTCCGCCGACCAGCGGTTTCCCTCATCAAGGCTCGCGTTGGGCACGCCCTTGGCCAAGGCGGCGCGCAACGCGGCGAGGTTGGCCTCGTTGCCATCGAGACGCACCACGATCAGCCGCGGCAACGGCAGCTTCGACGGATCGACGCCGCTGCCGAGCCAAGGCGAGACCAGCTTCGCCATCTCGTCCTTGCCGTAGACCTGCGCCGAGGAGACGCCGCGCGTCTGTCCGGCGATCTGCATGGCGGTGGCGACGTCCGCCTCGATGTTGCGGCCGTCCATGGGGCGCACCTCCAGCGTGATCTCGCGCCCGACGTCGGCGCGCCACTGGGCGGCGGCGCCCTGCACCAGGTGCACGGTGCCGATGGTGAGCGCCGCCACGAAGGTCATGACCGCGATCACGCCCATGAGCGCGCGGCTCGCCACCGTGCCGCTCGGCACGATGGGGGCGGTCGGACGCAGCTGCGCGACCTCCGCCTGGAATTGCGCGTCGATGATCACCCGGGCGTTCATGCCGCCTCCATCATTCGTCGAGATAGAGCTGACCGTCGTTGAGCACGAGACGGCGGGCGTCGTATTGATCCATGAGCGCGATGTCGTTGGTGGCGATGATCACGGCGGTGCCCGAGCGGTGCAGCTCGACGAACAGCCGCAACATGCGCTGCGCCAGCGAGGAATCCACGTTGCGCGTCGGGCCGTCGGCGAGCAGCAGCTCCGGGCGCACCATGATGGCGCGGGCGATCGCCGCGCGCTGCTTCTCGCCGTCGGAAAGCTCGGACGGCAGCACGTGCATCCGCTCGCCGAGACCGACCCAGCGCAGCAGCTCGATCACCACGGAACGATAGCTCGACTCCTCGCGGCCCATGACGCGCAGCGGCAGCGCTACGTTCTCGTAGGTGGTGAAATGATCGAGCAGGCGGAAATCCTGGAACACCATGCCGATGCGCCGGCGCAGCACGGCGATCTCGTCGGCGCCGAGGCGCGACACGTCGCGGCCGAACAACGCGAGGCGGCCGCGGGTCGGGCGCAGCGCGAGCGACAGCAAGCGCAACAGGCTGGTCTTGCCGGCGCCGGAAGGTCCGGTGAGAAACTGAAATGATCCGGGCGCGACGCTGAAGCTTACGTCCTTGAGCACCGCGGCGTCGCGGTAGTGCAGATCGACCTTTTCCAAGCGGACCAACGGGATCTCCCCCACCGCCTTCCCCGGCGGAGCCGGAGAGCGAGCCCGGGCGACGTCATGCCCGGGCCGTTACCAGACAAAGGCATTCACGGTTTCCGGTCCGTTAACGCCCGGCGGGCCAGAATCGGGGCGAATCATGATTTCCCCCATGCACCTTTCCTGCCCCTGCTGCGCCACGGCTTTCCGCGTCTCGCCCGAAGCCCTCGGCGCGGGCCGTGATGTGCGCTGCGCCCGCTGCGAGGTGGTGTGGTTCGCCACTCCGCCGCGGCCCGAGGCCGAGTCGGCGGAAACCCCGACGGTGACGAAAATCCTCGAAGCACGCGCGAAGAAGGCGTCGGCCACCGCGACAGAAATCGTCGTGGCGCCGGTGGCATTCGACTTCGGTGACGAGGAGCCCATCAGGTCATCGGCCGCAGAGGCGCCGGCGATCGAAGCGCCTTCCATCATTCCCGACGACGCAATCGTCGCCGAGACCGAGGCGGAAATCATCGTCGACAGCGAGGCGTTCATCGCCGACGAGAGTGCGCCGCGGCCGCGCGTATCGCGGCGGCCGAAAAAGCCGAAGCGGCCGCGCGACCACCTGTTCGCGCTCTCGGCGGCGACCGGCGCTCTCGCCCTCGTCGTCTTCTGCGGCTTCGTCGCGCGCACCACGCTCGTACGCGCCGTTCCCGACCTCGCCGGTTTCTACGCCGCGGTCGGCCTCGGCGTGAACCTGCGCGGGCTGGAGTTCCGCTCGGTACGCACGGCGCAGTCGAACCAGGACGGCATCCCGGTACTCGTGGTCGAAGGCGAGATCGCCAACGTAACGTCGCAGACCATGGAAATTCCCAAGCTCAGACTTGCGGTGCTGGGCAAAGAGGGGCGCGAGATCTACGCCTGGACCAGCCAGTTGCCGCGCGCGAGCCTCAAGGAAGGCGAGCAGATCCCGTTCAAGAGCCGGCTCGCAGCACCGCCGTCGGAGGCGCAACAGGTGTTCGTGCGCTTCATCACGCGCGGCGACGCCACCGGCAGCATCCGCTAAAAATCAGAAGTCGCGCAGCAGGCGCTCTAGGTAGTCGAGCTCGAGGCGCGGCCGTCCCGGTTCGCCGAGACGGCGTGCGCAGTTCTTCGAGCACGCGGCGGGCGCGCTGCACGTCGATCTCGTCGGGCACCTTGACCGTGAAATCGTCGCCATACTCGCGCGAGCGCACGGGCGCCCGAGCGGATCGGTGCGATCGGCGGCCTCGCCTGCTGGCCGTCGGGTTCGCCGGGGCCGTCGCCCGGCCACCCTGCATCGCATCGGCGATGCGCTGGGCGCCGCGGCGCAGATTCTGCAGCGCGCGGCCCTGTGCCTTCCACCGCGCCGTCGGCTTCGCCCTCGCCGAGCGAGCCTTCGGCGTCGCGCATCGCCTGCTCGGCGCGGCCGAGCGCCTCGCCGGCCTCGTTGCCCTGGTCCTTGCCGCTGTGCTCGCCCTGCTCGCCCTGCTGCTGCGGCGACGCTGCGCAAGCTGCTCCGAGCATGCTCTCGAGCTGCTGGCGCAGATTGTCCTGGCCCTCGGCGCAGCTCACCGAACGCGCTGTTGCTCGCGGTCGCTTCGGCCCTGATCCTGCCGCGATTGCGGCGCTCGCTCGGCTCTCGCGGCCCTGGCGATAGGTGCGGTCGCGCAGGCGCTGCTGCTCCTGGATCATGCGGCCCGAGCTCGTCGAGCTGCTCGTCATGTCGCCGTCCTGCTGGTCGCGCGGCGGGCCATCTTGCCGCGCACAGGTTCGTCGAGCATGGCCTGCAATTCCTCGAGCAGGCGCTTGGCGGCCTCGCGCGAGCCGGTGCGCGCCAGGTTCTCGATGCGGTCGAGCATGTTCTTCAGATCCTGCGGCCGCACCGTGCGCGCGTTGCGGTCGAGCGGGCTGCGCGTCGGTCTTGCCGTCGCGGCGCATCTGCTCGGCGAGCGCCTGCAGGTAGCTTGTCCAGGCCTGGCGCAGCTGGTCGGTGAGCTTCTTGATTTCCTCGTCGGTGGCGCCGCGCTCGAGCGCCTGGCGCAGCGCATCCTCGGCGGCGCGCAGGTCGCGCTCGGCGTCGGACATGGTGCCGTCCTCGATCAGCACTGCCATCTCCCAGAGATAATCGACGACACCGCGCAGATCGTCGTCGGTGCGGGCGAGCTTGAGTGCGGGTCAGCGCCGTGCGCAGGCCGAGGTAGACGTCCGTCTCCGGCGTGAAGCGCTCGGGCGCGATGATCAGCGCCTCCAGCGCCGCGCCACGTAGTCGCGGGCGTTGGCGTCGAAGGCGAGCTTGCGCCGCTGCTCGATCAGCGCGCGGGCCACGGGCTTGGTGAAGGGGCGCTCGGGAAGCTGGATCTCGCGGCGAGTCGCTCTTGCCCTCGTTGCCGCCTTCGTCGCGGGCGTGCAGCGTCAGCGTGACGACGGCGCCGGCCCACGGGTGCTCGGTGAGCTCCTTGCGTCGTCTGGCCGGCGCCGGCGCGGGTGCGCGCCTGCGGCAGCGAGAAGGGCGAAATTCGGGCGGGCCGATAAGCGGGCGCGGTGCCGGCCGCGCCCATGCGGGCGACGTCCGGCGCGCGGGTGAAGCGGGCGTCGGCGGCGGTGACGCCGTAGTCGTCCTCGACGCGATAGGAGAGGCGAGAGCGCGGTGCGGCCGGCGATCTGCGGATCGCGCAGGATGCGCGATCACCGGCGGCCGATCGGGCACGGCGCGGAAGCCCCAGGTGACGCGGACCGGCCGGCAAGCCGCGCGACCGTGAGCGAGCCGTTTCGGTGATGCGGAAGCGCCGCTCGAGCGCCGCCGTCGGCGCGCCGGTCGGGATTATCGTTCGGCTCCTCGACGAGGCCGCTCGACGGCGAGATCCAGCGTCTTGAGGCCGGTGCGCGCGCACGCACCAGATGGCTTCCCGCGGGCACCGACACCGCGCGCCATCTCGCCCGGCGCCGGCGCGTCGTGGCGAATGCCGGGCAAGCAGCACGCGGCGCACGCCCGGTGTAAGCGCGGCGGCGTGACCCAGGCGTCGACGCGATAGAGCTCGCGGCGTCACGCGCGCCGAGAAATCGAAGGCGGCGGCGATGCGCTCGATGCGATCGCCCTCGGCCATGAAGAAGGTCGCGACCGACGGCGAGCAGCACGAGCGCGCGCAAGGCGTAGGGATCGCGGGCGGCGAGGCGCGGACTCGGCAATGCCGGCGCGCAGCCGGCGCGCGGCGTCGGCGGCGCGATCCACGTGGGCGCGCCACAGCGCCTGCAGCACCGGATCCTCGGTGGGCGCGGCGAGCTTGTCGGAGATCGCCGTCGCCGGGCGGTGATCGAGGCCGCTCGCTTGATCGAGCGCGGCGAGAGCGCCTCAGGCCGGCGCGGCAATCGCAGGCGCAGCGCTGGCGCGAGCGCTCGCCGCCAGCAACGCAGCACGAACAAGACGAGGCCGACGATGCGTCCGAGCGGCGGCAGTGCGAGCCAGAGACCGGCCCAGGAAACCGCGAGGAAGAGGCCGAGGGTGACGGCGAGGGCGGCGACCAGCGGCCACAGCCGCTCCCAGATCAGGGCGTGGCGAGCGCGCGAGAGCGCGACCGCAAGGGTCGCGCAGCGCATCGTCCAAAGTGCGCCGCGACGGTTCGTTCCGTTCGCCCGAGGGTGCCACGCCGAATAACGTCCTTCCGTCCGCTTTGCTCCGCGACAAGTGGACCGAATCGCACTCTATCATGTCGAAGACAGGGCGGGGATTAGCCGCCGCTAAGCCCGCGGAATCAGCGCGGAAAGCCAGGGCGGCAACCGGTCGAGCGCAATCAGCGCGTCGGCATCGAGGCGCGGCCGGACGATCGCCGCCTCCGTCCCGCGCACCAGCACCTCGGGCACGAGCGGCCGGGTGTTGTAGGTGGAAGCCAGGACCGCGCCGTAGGCGCCGGCGGTCATCAGCGCGAGAAGATCGCCCTCGACCACCTTGGGCAGGCGGCGGTCCAGCGCCAGATAGTCGCCCGATCTCGCAGACCGGCCCGACCACGTCGGCGGTGATCCATTCGCGTTTCGCGCGGCGCACGCACCGGGCGGATCTCGTGATAGGCGTCGTAGAGCGTCGGGCGGATGAGATCGTTCATCGCGGCATCGACGACGACGAATGTCTTCTCCTCGCCGCGCTTCACGTAGAGCACGCGGGTGACGAGCACGCCGGCATTGCCGACGATCATGCGGCCGATCTCGAACACGAGCTTGAGGCCAAGCCCGGCGGTGTGGCGCTTGATCACGGCGGCGAAGGCCGAGGGCAGCGGCGGCTCGGGATCGTCGACGCGGTAGGGAATGCCGAGGCCGCCGCCGAGATCGATGTGCTCGAGGCGATGGCCTTCGCGCAGGAGATCGCGGGCGAGCTCGGCGAGCAGGGCCGCGGCGTTGTCGTAGGGCTCGAGGTCGGTGATCTGGCTGCCGATGTGCATGTCGACGCCGGTGACGCGGATGCCGGGCAACTGCGCCGGCGCGAGCGTAGACCTCGCGGGCGCGCGAGATCGGAATGCCGAACTTGCTCTCGGCCTTGCCGGTGGAGATCTTGGCGTGGGTCTTGGCGTCGACATTGGGATTGACGCGCACCGAGACGGGCGCCGTACGCTTCGACGTCGCCGCCACTTCGGAGAGCGGCGTCGAGTTCGGCCTCGCTCTCCACGTTGAAGCAATAAATGCCAGCGTCGAGCGCCGCCGACATCTCGTCGCGCGTCTTGCCCACGCCGGAGAACACGATTTTGCCGGGCGGGCACGCCGGCGGCAAGCGCGCGCTTCAGCTCGCCGCCGGAAACGATGTCGGCGCCCGGCGCCGAGGCGGGCGAGCGTGGCGATCACCGCCTGGTTGGAGTTCGCCTTCAGCGCGTAGCAGACGAGCGACGGCGCGTCGGCGAACGCTTCGCGCGAACACGCGGTAATGGCGCTCGAGCGTCGCCGTCGAATAGCAATAGAACGGCGTGCCGACGCGCTCGGCGAGCGCGGACAAGATCGACGTCCTCGGCGTGGAGGACGCCGTCACGATAGGCGAAGTGGTGCATCGGACCTATAGGAGCGCTAGAGCAGGTGGTCGAGAATGAACGGTCGTCCGTCGGTTTGGACGGCGTTGCCCGAGCCGCGCGCAGCATACGCTCGCGGCGGCGATCGACGGGCTCCGTGACAATCGGCGGTGGCCTGATCCCCGCCCTCACCTCGCCGGCGCGGGGCGGCCGCGGCGCGGCGGCGGCTCGAGCGGGCCCTTGACGCCGCAGCCCGCGAGCAGAACGCGGCCGCGACCGCGCCGAGAACGGCGAGGCGGCGACGGATGCGCGCGGACGGCTCGGCCACGTGGATCTCCCGAGACCGGGTGGCACTATCAGCGAAAACCTGTGGCGAGGCGAGGGCGAAAACCGCTAGCGTTTGCGGCCCTTGCGGCCGAGCCGTTTCAGCCAGCGGCGGGCCTCTTTGCGCACGTTCTTCGGGCGCGGTGCCGCCGAAGCTCGTGCGGCTGCGCACCGAGCGCCCGACGGAGAGCACGGACAGCACATCCTTGGTGAGCTTGGGTTCGACCGCCTGCATCTCGGCGAGCGGCAGCCGATGCAGCGGCAGCCCCGCCTTCTCGGCGCGGGACGACGAGCTTGCCCGCCGCGGCGTGGGCGTCGCGGAACGGGAGCTTCAGCTTGCGCACGAGCCAGTCGGCGAGGTCGGTGGCGGTCGAATAGCCGTCGCCGGCGGCGGCCTTCATCCGTTTCTCGTCGGGCTCCAGGTCGCGGATCATGCCGGCGGTGGCGGCGATGACGAGGGAAAGCGTCGACAGCGCGTCGAAGGTGCCTTCCTTGTCCTCCTGCAGGTCCTTGGCGTAGGCGAGCGGCAGGCCCTTCATCACCACGAGTAATTGCACCAGCGCCCCGATGATGCGGCCGGCCTTGGCGCGCACGAGCTCCGCGGCGTCGGGATTGCGCTTCTGCGGCATGATCGAGGAGCCGGTGGTGAAGCGGTCGGAAAGCTTGACGAAGCCGAACGGCGGCGACGTCCAGATCACGATCTCCTCGGCGAACCGCGACAGATGCATGGCGGCGATCGCGGCGGCGGCGAGCGTCTCCAGCACGAAGTCGCGGTCGGAGACGGCGTCGAGCGAGTTCGCCGTGGGCCGGTCGAAGCCGAGCGCCTCGGCCGTCATGTCGCGGTCGATGGGGAAGGAGGTGCCGGCGAGCGCGGCGGCGCCGAGCGGCGATCTCGTTCAGCCGCTTGCGGGCGTCGGCGAGCCGGCCGCGGTCGCGCGCCAGCATCTCGACGTAGGCAAGCAGATGATGACCGAACGTCACCGGCTGCGCGGTCTGCAGGTGCGTGAAGCCGGGCATGACCGTGTCGGCGTGCTGCCAGCGCCTGCTCGGCGAGCGCCTGTTGCAGGTCGGCAAGCGACCTGTCGATGGCGTCGATCGCGTCGCGGATGTAAAGCCGGAAATCCGTCGCCACCTGGTCGTTGCGCGAGCGCGCCGTGTGCAGCCGCCCGGCCGCCGGGCCGATCAGCGCCGTCAAGCCGCGCCTCCACGTGTCTGTGGATGTCCTCCAGCGCCCGCGAGAACTTGAACTTGCCGCGCTCGATCTCGCGCAGAATGGCGGTCGAGGCCCTGGGCGATCTTCTTCGCCGTCGGCCGCCGTGATGATGCCTTGCTTGGCCAGCATGCGGGCATGCGCCTGCGAGCCGGCGATGTCCTGTGCATACAAGTGCCGGTCGAAGTCGATCGAGGCGTTGATCGCCTCGAGGATGCGCGTCCGGCTCTGCCCTCGAAGCGTCCGCCCCACATCTTCTTTTCCATGACTTCTTCCCTAAAGGACCGGCATGACCGCTCCGATCCCCGAACTTCCCCGCAAGCCAGGCGCGGCTTCGCCGCGGTTAGGCCTGATCGCTTGCGGCGATGCTCGGCGCGGCCGTCGGGTTCGCGGCGGTATACGGGATCGGCGGTATCAAGCGCAATGGAATGGCGGCGACCGATCCCGCCTGCGCCGCCACCGCCGAGTTGGCGCGCCGCTTGGCGCCCTTCGCGCGCGGGGAAGTCGCGGCGTTCACGCCGAATCGAACCCGCAGCGGCTGCCCGATCTCACGTTTCTCGACGCCGACGGCAAGCCGGTGAAGCTTTCCGACTTCCGCGGCCGCATGGTGCTCCTCAACCTCTGGGCGACCTGGTGCGTGCCCTGCCGCAAGGAAATGCCGGCGCTCGACGAGCTCGCAGCGCGAGGCTGGGCGGACAAGTTCGCGGTGCTTGCGATCAATCTCGACACCGGCGATCGGCAGAAGCCGAAGCAACTTCCTCAACGAGATCGACGTCAACAATCTCGCCTATTACGAGGACCCGACCACGAACGTGTTTCAGGAGCTGAAGCGTCGCGGCCGCGCGCCCGGACTGCCCACGTCGATCCTCGTCGACGGGACGGCTGCGAACTCGGCTCTCTCGCGGGGCCGGCGGAGTGGGCGAGCGGACGCGCTCGCGCTGGTGCGGGCGGCGCTCGGCGGATGACCGGCGAAAACGGGTGGCAGCAGCGCGCGGTCGCGGACATATAGGCGGCCATGCCGCGCATCCAGCCCATGAGCGCCCTCGACTGGGCCGCCCTCGTGCTTCTCTCCCTCATGTGGGGGGCATCCTTCTTCTTTGCCGGGGTGGTCCTGCCGGAAATCCCGCCGTTCACGCTGGCCTTCATCCGCATCGCGGTGCGGCAGCGATGCTGATCGTGATCCTCACCGCCTCCGGCCGCTTCGTGCGCGTCGATTGGCGCACTATCGGCGGCTTCTTCGTCATGGGCGTCATCAACAACGTCATCCCCTTCAACCTCCTTTTCTGGGGGCAGACGCACATCGCGAGCGGCCTCGCGTCCATCTTCAACGCCACCATGCCGCTGTTCACCGTGGTGGTCGCGCACTTCGTTACCCACGACGAGAAGATGACGCCCGGCCGCGTCGCCGGGCTGGTGCTCGGTTTCGCCGGCGTCGTGGTGATGATCGGGCCGGAGCTCATGCGCGCATCTCGGCACCAACGTCTTGGCGCAGATCGCCTGTCTCGTCGCCGCGTTCTTCTACGCGATCTCGGCGATCTACGCGCGGCGCTTCCATGGCCTGCCGCCGCTGGTGCTCGCCACCGGGCAGCTCTCGGCCTCGACGCTCATGCTGGCGCCGCTGATGCTCATCGACCGGCCGTGGCGGCTGCCCATGCCGTCCATGCCGGCGCTGTGGTCGGCGCTCGGCATCGCGGTCATCTCCACGGCGCTCGCTTACCTCGTCTACTACCGGATCATCGCCAAGAACGGCGCCACCAACGTGTCGCTCGTCACCTTCCTCATCCCGGTGAGCGCGATTCTTCTAGGCGTGACGTTCCTCAATGAGAGGCTGACGCTGAACGAGCTTGGCGGTTTCGCGCTGATCGGATTGGGGCTGGCGGCGATCGACGGGCGGCCGGCGGCGCGGCTGCGGAAAGCGTTCGCGCGCTAGCGCGTCGGCACCGGCTTCTCGCCGCGATAGTCGTAGAAGCCGCGGCTGGTCTTGCGGCCGAGCCAGCCGGCCTCGACATATTTCACCAGCAGCGGGCAGGGGCGGTATTTCGAATCGGCGAGGCCCTCGTACAGCACCTGCATCACCGAGAGCACGGTATCGAGGCCGATGAAGTCGGCGAGCTGCAGCGGGCCCATCGGATGGTGGGCGCCGAGCGCATGGCGGTGTCGATCGCCTCGACCGAGCCGACGCCTTCGTAGAGCGTGTAGATCGCCTCGTTGATCATCGGCAGCAGGATGCGGTTGACGATGAAGGCGGGGAAATCCTCGGCGACGGCGTAGGTCTTGCCGAGCTTCGTCACGAATTCCTTGGCGAGCTCGAAGGTCTCGTCGTCGGTGGCGATGCCGCGCACGAGCTCGACCAGCTCCATCACCGGCACCGGATTCATGAAGTGGATGCCGATGAAGTGCTCCGGCCGGTCGGTGGACGCGGCGAGCCGCGTGATCGAGATCGACGAGGTGTTGGTGGCGAGCATCGCGTCCGGGCTTCAGGATCGGCGACAGCTCGGCGAAGATCTTGCGCTTGACCTCTTCCTTCTCGGTCGCCGACTCGATCACGAGATCGCAGTCGGCGAGATCCTGCATGCTGCTCGCGCCGGCTGTGATGCGGGCGAGCGCCGCCTTGCGCTCGCTCTTCGGTGATCGCGCCCTTCGACGACCTGGCGCGGCCATGTTGCCGTTGATGGTGGCGAGCCCGGTCTTGATGCGGTCCGGGCTCACGTCGTGCGAGCACGACGTCGTAGCCGGCGAGCGCGCAGACATGGGCGATGCCGTTGCCCATCTGGCCGGCGCCGATCACCCCGATCTTTTTCAGACGGCATCGCCATCGCGCGGTCAGCCCTTGCCTTGGTCGAGCTCTTTTTCGAGTTCGGGCAGGATCTGGAACAGATCGCCGACGAGGCCGTAATCGGCGACCTGGAAGATCGGCGCCTCTTCGTCCTTGTTGATGGCGACGATGACCTTCGAGTCCTTCATGCCGGCGAGATGCTGGATGGCGCCGGAAATGCCGACGGCGATGTAGAGCTCGGGCGCGACGACCTTGCCGGTCTGGCCGACCTGGCAGTCGTTCGGCGCGTAGCCGGCGTCGACCGCGGCGCGCGAGGCGCCGATCGCGGCGCCGAGCTTGTCGGCGACGCGGCTCGATGTACTTCGTGAAGTTCTCCTTGCTCGCGAGCGCGCGGCCGCCGGAGACGACGATGCGCGCGGCGGTCAGCTCCGGCCGGTCGGACTTCGACAGTTCCTCGCCGACGAAGTCGGAGATGCCGGGGTCGTCGGCGGCGGCGACCGTCTCGACCGGCGCGCTGCCGCCGGCGCCCGCCGCCTGGAACGCGGCGGTGCGGACGGTGATCGACCTTCTTCGTGTCGCCGGACTGCACGGTCTCGATGGCGTTGCCGGCATAGATCGGCCGCTCGAAGGTGTCGGGCGAGATCGACCTTGCTGATCTCGGAGATCTGCATCACGTCGAGCAGCGCGGCGACGCGCGGCATGACGTTCTTGCCGGCGGTGGTCGCCGGCGCGACGATCGCGTCGTAGTTGCCGGCGAGCGAGACGATCAGCGCCGCCATCGGCTCGGCGAGGTGATGGGCATAGCGCGCGTCGTCGGCGACCAGCACCTTGGCGACGCCGGCGAGCTTGGCGGCGGCTTCGGCGGCGGGCTGGCATCCTGGCCGGCGACCAGCACATGGACGTCGCCGCCGAGCGCCTTGGCGGCGGTGAGCGCCTTGGCGGTCGCGTCGTTCAGCGACTTGTCGTCGTGCTCGGCGATGAGGAGCGATGGCCATCAGAGGACTCCCGCCTCGTTGCGGAGCTTGCTCGACCAGTTCGGCGACCGACGTCGACCTTGACGCCGGCCTTGCGGCCGGCGGGCTCGGTGGTCTTCAGCACCTTCAGGCGCGGCGCGACGTCGACGCCGAGATCGGCCGGCGTCTTCTCGTCGATCGGCTTCTTCTTCGCCTTCATGATGTTGGGGAGCGAGGCGTAGCGCGGCTCGTTGAGGCGCAGGTCGGTGGTGACGATCGCCGGCAACTTCAGCTTCAGCGTCTGCAGGCCGCCGTCGACCTCGCGGGTGACGCTGATGCGCATCGCCCTCGATCACGATCTTCGAGGCGAAGGTGCCCTGCGGCCAGCCGAGCAGCGCGGCCAGCATCTGGCCGGTCTGGTTGCAGTCGTCGTCGATCGCCTGCTTGCCGAGGATGACGAGGCCCGGCTTCTCCTGCGTCGACGATCGCCTTCAGGATCTTGGCGACCGCCAGCGGCTCGACGGTGCCGTCGATCTTCACCAGGATGCCGCGGTCGGCGCCCATGGCGAGCGCGGTGCGGATGGTCTCGGCCGCCTGCGCCGGACCGATCGAGACCGCGACGATCTCGCGTCGCCTGGCCCGCTTCCTTGAGGCGGATCGCCTCCTCGACGGCGATCTCGTCGAACGGGTTCATCGACATCTTGACGTTGGCGAGGTCGACGCCGGAGCCGTCGGGCTTGACGCGGACCTTGACGTTGAAATCGACGACCCGCTTGACGGGTACCAGCACTTTCATTCGCATCCCCTCCGCGGCGCATCTTGGCGATTGCTGGCCAGCGGCGGCCCGGCAACCTATGGCTCGGATTTCGGCCTGTCAACGCGCGGCCGGGCCGGGGTCGGCGGCGATCGGCGCGAGCGGTCGGCGGGCGTCGAACAGCTGCACGCCCGGCGGCGGAGCACGAGCACGAGGATCGCCCCGCGCGAGAGCCCGCCGATATGCGCCCACCAGGCGATCTCGCCCTCGGTGCTCGACGATGAGGTTGATGAACTGGAACACCACCCAGAAGCCGAGCACCCAGAAGCGCGACAAGCGGATCGGGATGCGGGCGAAGAACAGCACCCAGATCTTCTGGCGCGGGATGCAGCATGAGGTAGGCGGCGATGATGCCGGCGACCGCGCCGGAGGCGCCGATCAGCGGCACGGCGGAGCCGGGCTCGGAAACGATAATGCGCGAGCCCGCCGGCGATGCCGCACAGGAGATAGAAAACCGAGGAAGCGGAAGTGGCCGAGCGCGTCCTCGACGTTGTCGCCGAACACCCAGAGGAACAGCATGTTGCCGAGCAGGTGCACGATGTCGCCGTGCAGGAACATGTAGGTGACGAGCGTCAGCCCCGCACCGGACATCGCGATGTGCGGCCAGCGCTCGGCATGCGTGCACGGATCGGCGGGGCTGGCCGTGAAGCCGATGACGATGCCGGCAAAGATCGCCGATCGGGCTCGACTCCGCGGCGGAACTGGATGAACGCGAAGATCACGGACGTTCGCCGCGATCAGCGCCCACGTCACGTACGGCGGGGCGTGATGCGTGAGCGGGTTGCTCGTCGTAGAGCGGAATGAACCATGCGCGGCTCAGCGGTTCGCGCCCGGCACCCAGAGTCACGTCGCCGGCGCCGCGGTCGTTGACGTAGCGCGCGGCGACGAAGAGAAGATCGGAGAGCCGGTTGAGATAGCGGATCGCGGCGCGCCGACGTTGCTCGCTCTCGTTCGCGCCAGCTCCACCAAGGCCGCTCGGCGCGGCGGCAGACGGTGCGCGCAAGATGGAGGTGCGCCGCGGCCGGCGTGCCGCCGGGCAGCACGAACGAGTTGAGCGGCTGAGAGCTCGGCATTGAGCTTGTCGATCTCCGCTTCGAGGCGCTCGACCTGCGCGTCGGTGACGCGCAGCGCGCTCGCGCCTTGCCTTCGCCTGCGGGCACGGCGAGATCGGCGCCGAGATCGAAGAGATCGTTCTGCACGCGGGCGAGAATGGCGTCGACCTCGGGCTCGGCGGCAAGGTGCAGGCGGGCGATGCCGATCGCGGCGTTGGTCTCGTCGATGGTGCCGTACGCGTCGAAGCGCAGATCGTATTTCGGCCGCCGCTCGCCGGTGCCGAGCGCGGTCGTGCCGTCGTCGCCGGTGCGGGTGTAGATCGTCGGTCTGAGCAGCGACCATGCGTCAGCGGCCTCAGCGCCCAGAGCGCCCAGATGCGTGATCATGACGATGACGATCGCGACGAACTGCAGCAGCACGCGCAGCCGCATCAGCTTCTGCGAGGTGTTGGCCGAGCCGCCGCGCATCATGTTGAAGAGGCCGAGCACGAGCACGAGCGCAACGGCGCCGAGCGCGAGCGGAAGGATGAATTGCTGCAGGGTGGAGCCCATGGCCCGGTTTAGCACGCTGGTTTCGGCGAGCCTACCCGTTCAGTTGCTGCCGTCCAGCAGCCGCCGCGCGATGACCTGCGCCTGGATTTCCGCGGCACCCTCGAAGATCGACAGGATGCGCGCGTCGGCCAGCAGGCGCGACACCGGGTATTCGAGCGCGAAGCCGTTGCCGCCGTGGATCTGCACCGCGTTGTCGGCGGCGGCCCACGCGGCGCGGGCGGCGTAGAGCTTGGCCATGCCCGCCTCGAGGTCGCAGCGGCGGCCGGAATCCTTCTCGCGCGCGGCGTGATAGGTGAGCTGGCGGGCGACCAGGATCTCCACCGCCATCATGGCGATCTTGTCGGCCACGCGCGGAAACGCGAAGATAGCCTTGCCGAACTGCCGGCGCTCGCGGGCGTAGCGCAGCGCCGCGTCCAGCGCCGCTTGCGCGACGCCGATCGAGCGCGCCGCGGTCTGGATGCGCGCCGACTTCGAAGGTCTGCATCAGCTGCTTGAAGCCTTCGCCCTCGACGCCGCCGAGCAGGTTCTCCGCCGGCACCGCGAAGCCGTCGAAGGCGATCTCGAACTCCTTCATGCCGCGATAGCCGGGCACCTCGATCTCGCTGCCGGACATGCCGGGCGCGGGAAAGGGGTCGGCGTCGCTGCCGCGCGGCTTCTCCGCCATCAGCATGGAGAGGCCCTGGTAGCCGGGCTTGCTCGTATCCGTGCGCACCAGGAGTGTCATCAAGTCGGCGCGAGCGGCGTGGGTGATCCAGGTCTTGTTGCCGTAGACCCGGTAGACGCTGCCATCGCGCACGGCGCGGGTTTTCAGCGCGGCGAGATCCGAGCCGGTGTCGGGCTCGGTGAACACCGCGGTAGGCAGGATCGTGCCCGCGGCGATGCCGGGCAGCCACTTTTTCTTCTGCGCCTCGGTGCCGCCGGAGAGGATGAGCTCGGCCGCGATCTCGGCGCGGGTGCCCAGCGAGCCGACGCCGATCCAGCCGCGCGACAATTCCTCCGACACAACGCACATCGATTCCTTGCCGAGACCGAGGCCGCCGTGCGCTTCCGGAATGGTGAGGCCGAACACCCCGAGCTCGGCCATGTGCGCGATGGTCTCGAGCGGCACGTAGGCGTTGTCCAAATGCCAGCGCTGGGCGTGCGGTCCCACCTCCTTCTCGGCGAAGCGGCGCATTTGTTCGCGCATGGCGGCGAGCGTCGGGTCGTCGCCGGTGTCGCCGATGGCGGCGTCGCCTTCGTTTGCGGCGATGCGCGCGGCGAGCGCGGCACGCGTCTCCGCCGAGGTGCCGGCGGCGATCAGCGCCCGCACCGCCGGCGTGCGCCGGGCGGCGATGCGCTCTTCGCCAAGCCCGAGGTCGGCGAGGCGCGCGATCTCGCCCTGGCTCATGGCGATGCCGCCAAACATCTGCGCCAGCAATTCGCCAAGGCCCACGGTAACGAGCAACCGCTCGGTATCACCAAGCCTGCCCGACTGCTCCATGCGTTCGGCGTAGGCGGCGAGCTGGCGCACCGCCTCGCCATAGGTGGCGAGCCAGGCAAGCCCATGGGCGGCGTGCTGCTCGCGCTCGAGCGCCGGGGCCATGAGCGCGCCCTCGGGCGCGACGCGGGCGCGCAGGGCAAGCGTGGCGTCGGCAAGCAGCGCCTCGGCGCTCGCCGCCGCATCGGTGGCGGTAGGGGCGACACCGCTGGCCTTGGATGCGGCACGGGACATGGCCTTCCTCGGTCCTCGGCTGTTCGAGCGGCGCTGGCGCTGCAGCAAGGCGCTTAGCACCTTCCCGCCGGGCCATCCACGGCTTGTTAACCAAACCGGCGCAACTCTCGCCTCAAGGGAACGCGGGGTTCCGGGGGGAGCCACGCGCGGCCGTGCATGGACGCACTCGGGGGAAGCGGCGCATGTCTCACACTCAGTCTGGTTCGCTGCTGGAGCGCCTGGCTTCGCGCCTTTCCGTGCCCGCGCGCATCGCGCTGATCGCGCTCGCACCGGTGGGCGGGTTCGTCATCATCGGTGCCGCCTACGTCACGGGCGAGCGGGAAGTCGCCGCGGCATTCGAGAGCGTCCGGCATTCGGCGGCGCTGTCGGCGGCGAGCCGCGACTTCAATAGCGCGCTTGCGGAGATGCGGGTGAGCGCCAAGGATTATGCGGGCCAGCCGCGTGTCGATTATATGAAGGCGTTCGAGGAAGCGCACGCGCTCGCTCGTGAGAAGATCGCGAGCATCGATTCGCTGAACGGCGTCGACCAGGACGGGGTCGTGGCAATCACGGCGACCCTTGACAGGTTGAAGGCCGATTTTGCCGATATGGTCCAAGCGCAGGGGCTGCTCGGCGTCCAGGAGTTCGACGGCATCCGCGGCATGCTGCGCGGCACCGTCGCCAATATCGAAAAGAGTATCCGCGAGGACACCTCGTGGATGACCGAGCTCGACGCGCAGAAGCTGCTCACCTCGCTGCTGCTCATGCGCAACGCGGAGGCGGAGTTCATCATCACCCGCGCTCAAAGTCACAGGTTCTACGCAGCGTTCGCGACATTCGGCGAAACGCTGGACGGCGTTGCGGGTTCCGTGGCGCTCAAGAACAGCATCCGCGCGTCGCTCCAGAGCTATGTCGACACCTTCCGCCATTTTGTGGAGGATGCCGGCCGCGTACAGCGCGATCTCGACGTGATCGCCGCCAACACGCGCAAGCTCCAACCCGTGGCCGACGGCATCATCGATTTCCGCGCGCGAGCGCGAGAACGCCGCGACTGGGACGTTGGCGTGGTCGCAGTCATGGACGCGCAGCGTCATCGCCACGGTGAGCCTACTGCTGGTCACGCTCGGCTTTGCGCTGAGCTGGGTCATCGGCATCAGCGTCAGCCGGCCGCTGGCCGGGCTCGCGGCGGTCATGCGCCGTCTCGCCGGCGGCGACGTGACGACGCAGATTCCCGCGATCGACGCCCGCGACGAGATCGGCGCGATGGCGCGCGCCGTGGTGGTGTTCCGCGACAACGCGCGCGAGCGCGACCGGCTGCAGGCCGAGCAGTCGCACGCCGCCGGCGAGCGCGAGGTGCATTCGCAGAAGGTCGATGGGTTGATCCGCGCCTTTGCCGAAGCGGCCGACCAGGCGCTCGGCCAGGTGCGCGACGCGGCCGGACGTCTCGCGCAGGCGGCCGAAGGCCTCGGCGCCAGCGCCGGCCAGGTGGGCACCGAGGCGGAGCGGGCCGGGCGGGCCGCCGGCGCCGCGTCCTCGAACGTGGCGCAGGCCGCCGCCGCGGCCGAGCAGCTTTCCAGCTCCGTCGCCGAGATCGCGCGGCAAACCGCGACCTCGACCGACGTCGCGACGCGGGCCGTGGCGGAAGCGCGGCGTTCGGTCGGCATCATGCAGGCGCTGGGAGAAGCGGCGAGCCGTATCGGCGAGGTGGTGGGACTGATTCAGTCGATCGCGGCGCAGACCAATCTACTGGCGCTCAATGCGACCATCGAGGCGGCGCGCGCCGGTGAAGCCGGCCGCGGCTTTGCCGTGGTGGCGCAGGAAGTGAAGTCGCTGGCGGCGCAGACGGCGCGGGCCACCGAGGACATCGGCAAGCAGATCGCCTCGATCCAGGAGGCCTCCGGCGGCGCCGCCGGGGCCATCGACACCGTGAGCTCGGTAATCGAGGAAATGTCGGCGATCGCGGCCTCGATCGCCTCCGCCATCGAGGAGCAGAGCGCCGCGGTGGTATCGATCGCGAGCAACGTGGCGCAGGCGTCCGACGACGCGAAAGCCGGCGCTACTGCCATGCGCTCGGTGGAGGGGGCGGCGCTGGGCTCGCGCGCGACGGCGAGCGACGTCGCCGGGCTCGCCGCGGCGCTGGGCGGTGAGGCGGAGCGGCTTGATGCCGCCATTCGCCGCTTCCTCGAAGGGGTGCGGGCGGCTTAGGGGCCATTTTCGGTCGGACACCCTTGCCTGGCGGGCGCGCAGCGGTCAGAAATCGCGGGCCAACCGGGAACGACCCGTGCGCAAAGCCTTTCGCATCGCCAATGATGCCTTCGTGCGATTGAACGACGATGACGGCTGGGCGATCGCCAGCCACATCGCGCTGTCGGCGCTCATGTCGATGTTCCCGTTCCTGATCTTCGTCACGGCGCTCGCCGCCGTATTCGGCACCAAGGAACTGGTCGACCAGACGGTGCTGCTCATGCTCGAGACCTGGCCGCGTGAGGTGGCTGCCCCGATCGCGGCCGAGATCTCACGACGTGCTGACCAATCTGCGCACCGACGCGCTTACCTTTGGCATCGCGCTCGCCTTGTTCTTCGCCTCCAGCGGCATCGAAAGCCTGCGCATCGGCCTCAATCGGGCATACGGCGTGAAGGAGCCGCGGCCGTGGTGGCTGTTGCGGCTGGAATCCATCGGCTACGTACTGATCGCCGCCGTCGCGCTGCTGGCGCTCGCCTTTCTCGTGGTGCTCGGCCCGCTGATCTGGGCGACGGTGACCCGCTACGTGCGCTGGCTCGAGCCGCTGACTTGGCTGGTTACGGTGGCGCGCTACTCGACCGCTTCAGTGGTGATCATCGTCGCCCTCGTGGTCGTGCACAAATGGCTGCCGGCGGGCCGGCGCACCTTGCCGGAGATCGCGCCCGGCATTCTCGTGACGCTGGTCTTGTGGCTCGCGGCGGGCGCCGCATTCGGTCTTTACCTTGCCGAGTTCGCCTATACCTACGTCACGTATTACGCCGGCCTCGCCTCGGGCATGATCGCGCTCGTATTCCTCTATCTCACCGCGCTGATCTTCATCTACGGCGGCGAGCTGAACGCGGCGATCCAGCGCGTCAGCAGAAAACGCCCGCGCGTCAAAGCCAGCACGGCCTAGTGCGTCGCAACATGGAGCGGACGGCGCTCCAATACCGTGGCGCTTGAGCGGTGGATCGGCCTCTATTTCGGTCGGCAGGGTCGCGGTCATGCGCTATGATTTGCGTGCGTCGCGAGGGGGGCCGTTTCGCGGATTCGGTTCCGCTTGCCGTTGTCCGCAAGTGGACGTGTCCAACCAATGGAGGGGCGTAATGACGCTCGAAAGTCTGATCATCCTGCTCGTCGTCGGCGCGATCGCGGGCTGGCTCGCCGGGGTCATCGTCAAAGGCTACGGCTTCGGTCTCATCGGCAACATCGTGGTCGGCATCGTCGGCGCCGTGATCGCCGGCTGGCTGCTGCCGCGTATCGGCATCGTCATCGGTGGCGGTTACATCGCCTGGATCATCAACGCGGTGATCGGCGCGGTGATCCTGCTGGTGATCATCGGGCTCATCCGCCGCACGTAGCGCGCGACGAAGGCGGCCGGCGCGAGGCCGGCCGCTTTCAGTGCTTTTCCAATCCTTAGAGACCGATCGCGGCGCGCACGGCGTCGACGCGCCAGCCTTGCGCGCGCAGGTCGCGCAGCGTCGTCGACGGGTCGCGCTTGGCGAGCTTGTTGCCGTCGCGATCGAGCACCAGCCGGTGGTGATGGTAGAGCGGGGCCGGTAATCCGAGCAGCTCCTGCAGCAGCCGGTGCATTGACGTGGCCTCGTACAGGTCGCGTCCGCGCACCACGTGGGTGATGCCTTGCAGCGCGTCGTCGAGCACGACCGATAGGTGATAGCTCGTGGGCGTGTCTTTGCGGCCGAGGATTACGTCGCCCCAGGCGGCTGGATTGGCGAGGATCTCGCGCGGGGCGCCGTCGCCGGTTTCAAGCCACGGAAGCGGACCTTGTAGCCTGGCGAGCGCGGCTTGCATGTTGAGGCGCAGCGCGTGGTCCTCGTTGCGGCGGCGGGCTCGCTCGTCCGGCGAAAGCGCCCGGGCGCTCCCGGGATAGAGCGGCGCGCCGTCGGGATCGCGCGGCCAAGGCTCGCGCGCGGCGACGAGGCGGGCGATCTCGGCGCGGCTCTCGAATGCGGGATAGACCAGGCCCTGCGCTTCCAGGCGCTCGAGCGGGGCACGATACTCGGCGAGGTGCTCGGACTGGCGGCGTACCGGCGTTTCCCATTCGATGCCGAGCCAGGCGAGATCCTCGTAGATCGCCGCCTCGAATTCCGGGCGACAGCGGGTGGCGTCGATGTCTTCGATGCGCAAGAGCAGGCGGCCGCCCGCGGCCCTCGCCATGTCGTGGTTGAGCAGCGCCGACAGCGCATGGCCGAGGTGGAGAAAGCCGTTGGGGCTGGGGGCGAAGCGGAACACGGACGCCATCAGCGACTTCTACGGCATGGCGCGACCAGGGATAATGGAAAAATGTCCGCCCGCATCGATACCGAAGCCGATCTTGAGGCTGGCGCTTGCGCGCCTGCTCGAGGCCGACCCGCGCCTGAAAGCCGTGTTCACGGTGGCCGGACCGCCGCCGCTGCGCCGGCGCGCCGGCGGGTTTCCCGGGCTCGCCTCCATCGTCTGCGGCCAGCAACTCTCCACCGCCAGCGCCGGCGCGATCTGGGGCCGCCTGGAGAAGGCATTCGCCCCGTTCGATCATCACAACGTGCTGCGCGCACGCACGCCGCAGCTCAAGCGCGCCGGTTTGTCGCGGGCGAAGATCAAGACCTTCCGCACGGTGGCGCGTGCGTTGCGCGACGGGCATCTCGACCTCGACGTTCTGGCCGAGCTGCCGGCGGACGCGGCCCACGCGGCGCTCGTGGCCCACAAGGGCATCGGGCCGTGGACCGCCGACCTCTATCTCCTGTTTTGCATTGGCCACGCCGACGCCTTTCCCGCCGGCGACCTCGCGTCTGCAGGAGGCGGCGCGGCTCGCCTTCCGCAAGAAGAAGCGGCCGACCGCGAAAGAGCTCGAGCGCATGGCCGAACGCTGGCGGCCGTGGCGGGGCGTGGCGGCGCGCGCTGTTGTGGACGTATTATCGCGCGGTGAAGAAGCGCGAGGGGGCTCCGGGGCAAGCTTGATGTGAGGGGCTTTGCGCAATTTTCATGAACGCGATCCATGGTTTCGACGGAGCAAAAGATGAACTCGGCATTGAACAGCCAACAGGTCAATTTTTTCGTTCACCGCGATAACTTACACGTGAGTGAATTCGCGGCTCGGCCCTTGGCCGAGATTGACTTGCCGGATAGCTCGCTACTGTTGAAAGTTGACCGCTTCGCTTTCACCGCAAACAACATCACCTACGCAGCGCTCGGCGAGCAGATGAAGTACTGGAATTTTTTTCCGGCGCCGGATGGCCTGGGCAGCGTTCCCGTATGGGGCTTTGGCGAAGTGTTGCGCTCGCGCAATCCAGCGATTTCCGCGGGCGAGCTTATCTTCGGCTATTTCCCGATGGCTACCCACGTGGTGTTTACGACTGCGAAAGTCAGCGAGAGGCGCTTCGTCGAGGGCTCGGCACATCGGCAGGAGCTGCCGCCGATTTACAATAGCTATGCACGGGTGACGAACGACCCTGCGTTCGCGGGGAGTTAAGGCGATTACCAAGTGCTCGTTCGCCCGGGTCTATATGCTTTCGTTCTTGGTCGACGACTATCTTGCGGAAAACGAATTCTTCGGGGCGCGTGCCGTATTGCTCACTTCTGCGTCGAGCAAGACTGCGTTCGGTCTCGCGCACCTTCTCTACCTGAGAAAGCAGGTCGAAGTGATCGGCCTCACTTCGGCGGGCAACAAAGCCTTCGTCGAAAGTCTTGGCTGCTATCATCGCGTCGTCACCTACGACGACCTTTCGCCACTCGACGCGAAGCTGCCGGCGGCGGTGGTCGATATGGCAGGCAATGCAAAGCTGCGTGCCGCGATCCACAATCTTTTCCGTGATAACCTGAAATACAGTTGCCTCGTCGGCCTTACGCATCACGAGGATCGCGGACACGATGACGAACCGTTGCCGGGCGCAAAGCCCACCTTGTTTTTCGCGCCGGAGATGCGCTTGCGCAAGGATTGGGGGCCGGGCGGCATCGAGAAGCGTTCTTCGGCGGCGTGGACAAGCATCACAGGTCTGCTCGAACGGTCGCTCAAGATCGTCCACGGCAAGGGAAAGACCGCGGTGCAGGCGGTTTATGGTGAAACGCTTGCGGGCAAGGCGAAGCCGAACGAGGGGCATATTTTGTCGCTTTGGGACTAAAGCAAAGTCCGGTTAGAACGAGAGCTCGTCGCCACGCTCCCCGTCCAAATCGAATCTTCGACAAGAGAACACAAATGATCCTCGACGGCCCGCGACTGGAACCGCGCGCGGGAGGCCCGGCGCGTCAGCTCGTCGTCTTCCTGCACGGCTACGGCGCCGACGGAAACGACCTGATCGGCATCGGCCGCGAGTGGCAGGCGTTGCTGCCCAACGCCGCGTTCGTCAGCCCGCACGCGCCGGAGCCCTGCGGCGGCGCGCCGATGGGCCGGCAATGGTTCGGGCTCACCTTCCGCGACCCGGACGAGCGCTGGCGCGGCGTGACGCGCGCCGCACCGGCGCTCAACGAGTTTCTCGACGCCGAGCTCGCGCGTTTGAAGGTGGCGCCGGAAAAATTCGCGCTCGTCGGCTTCAGCCAGGGCACCATGATGGCGCTGCACGTGGGCCTGCGGCGCAAGACGGCGCCCGCGGCGATCGTCGGGTACTCCGGCCTGCACGTGCCGCCGGAAAGCCAGGAAGCCGAGAACGCGCTCACCGAGATCAGCGTGCGGCCGCCGGTACTGCTCGTGCATGGCGCGCAGGACGACCTCATTCCGGTGCAGGCGCTGTTCATCGGCAACACCCAGTTGGCGGCGGCCGACGTGCCGGTGGAGTGGCACGTGTCGCAGGGAATTGGCCACGGAATCGACGGCGAGGGGCTGCGCCTCGGCGGGAGTTCCTGGCGCGGGCCTTCAGCGCCAAGCGCTGAGTACTTTCGCCGCTTCACAAAGCCGTGGCCGAGCCGATATAATTGCAGCCCAACAATCCCGGAACGGGAGCGGAGGCAGCAGGAGCATTTTCGTGAACGTCGTAGTGTCACCCGGAGCCTGGCCGGCCCTCGTGCTCAATGCGGACTATCGTCCGCTGAGCTACTACCCGCTGTCGGTTTGGTCATGGCAGGACACGATCAAGGCGGTGTTCCTGGAGCGCGTGCACATCGTCGCCCACTACGACAAGAGCGTGCACAGCCCGAGCATCGAGATCGGCTGCCGAGCGTCGTCTCGCTGAAGACGTTCGTGAGGCCGGCGCGGCACCCCGCGTTCACCCGCTTCAACGTATTCCTGCGCGACCGCTTCTCCTGCCAGTACTGCGGCTCGCGCGACGACCTCACCTTCGATCACCTGCTGCCGCGCTCGCGCGGCGGCCACACCACGTGGGAGAACGTGGTCGCGGCGTGCTCGGGCTGCAATCTGCGCAAGGGCGGCCTGGTCCCGACGAGGTCCGGCATGTGGCCGTCGCAGATGCCGTATCAGCCGACCGTACAGAACCTGCACCGCAACGGACGGCTGTTCCCGCCGAACTACCTGCACCAGAGTTGGCTCGACTATCTCTACTGGGATACCGAGCTCGATCCGTAAGCGGCTCGGCGCGCGCCTGCGAACGCCAGTACCGCGAGCGCGCCCGCGATCAAGGCGTTGTAGCCGGCGAGCGAAATTCCGAGGAACGTCCAGGCGGCGCGGTCGCACGGCACGAACTGAGAATTCTGCAGCGCCGAAAGAATGTCGCCGGGCGGGCGCATGAGCGCACCGGCGCAGCTGTCTGGTCCCCGCCAAAAGCCCCACTCGATGCCGGCGTGATAGACGCCAAACGCCGAGCCGTAGACGAGCACGAGGCCGAGTGCGATAAGGCCCCAGCGCACGAGCCACGCGTATTTGCGGTCGCGCGCCAGCAATCCGAGCGCGATTCCGGCCGGCGCGGCGATGTAATACGGCACGCGCTGGTCGAGGCAGAGCGGACAGGGGCGATAGCCGAGCGCGAGCTCAAAGAACCAGGCGCCGGCGAGCGTCGCTGCTGCGACCGCCGCGATCGTGAAACTTATGGTCGCGAGTGGCGTTGTCGCGGTGTGGCCGCGAGTTGCGTCGAGAGTCATGGCGGCTGCCTTTATCCCGGCTGATCGCGAGAGTTGACATGCAATTGCGGCGAAATCCCACCTGCGCAGCGTTAGCGCTCGCGATCATGGCAAGCGCGATCGCAAGCAATGCGTCTTCGGCGCCCGCCATGCGCGGCATTGCACCTACTATCCCGGCCGTCACGCCCACGTTAAGCCCGGCGAGTTTTCGGCGGCCCATCGCACTTTGCCGTTCGGCACGCGGGTGCGGGTGAAAGAGGTCGCCACCGGCAAGGCGGTGGTGGTCAGGATCAACGACCGCGGCCCGTTCGTGCCCGGCCGCATCATCGACATCTCCACCGGTGCTGCGCGCCAGCTCGGCATCATCCGCAAGGGGATCACGCAGGTCGAGATCGAGATCGTCCGCTAGCCGCGCTTGCCGCCGCCTTCGCGGTGACTATGATCCCGGCCCGAGCCCCCGTGGCGGAATTGGTAGACGCGCCTGACTCAAAATCAGGTTGTCGCAAGGCAGTGCCCGTTCGACTCGGGCCGGGGGCACCAGGTACTTGCGTTAGAACAGGAACGTCGCGGCATAGATGCCGCCGAAGAATACTACGGCGAACAGGAATGCGAACAGGCCGAGCCGCTTCTCGATGAAGATGCGCGCCGGCTCGCCCCACATGTAGATCAGCGCCGCCAGCACGTAGAAGCGTGCGCCGCGGGTGATGATCGAAAGCACGGTGAACCAGAAGAGGTCATAGCCGGCGAAGCCCGAGGTGATCGTCACGATCTTGTAGGGGATGGGGGTCAGGCCCTTGAGCAGGATGATCCAGTGGCCCCAGTCGGCGTAGGCCGCGCGAAACGCCTCGGCCTTGTCGCCGTAGCCATAGAGATCGATGAGAAACTTGCCGACGGTGTCGTAAAGCAGCGCGCCGATGGCGTAGCCGAGGAGCCCGCCGAGCACCGAAGTGATGGTGCAGAGCCCGGCATAGAAGAACGCCCGGTACGGCCGGGCGAGCGACATGGGAATCAGGATCACGTCCGGCGGGATGGGGAAGACGGAGCTCTCGGCGAACGAGATGAAGCCGAGCGCCCAGACCGCCGACGGCCGCGCCGAAAGGGCGATGGTCCAATCGTAGAGGCGGCGCAGCATCGCGGGCTGTCTAGAGGCGGGAGGCGGTCAAGTAAAGGGAAAGCGGGCTCAGCGCGAGCCGCGGCGGCGCTCGAGCGATACCGGGGGTTTATCGCGGGGCAGATCGGGAAATCCGTTCTTCGGCATCTTCTCGGCGATCCCCATGAGCTTCTCGCGGCGGTCCATCTCGGCCCACACGTCCTTGGGCTGCACCTTGGCGTCGGCCCACAGCACTACGATGTGGTAGAGAAGATCCGCGCTCTCGCGGATCACGTCCGGCCGCCGGCCGGCTGCCGCTTCGAGTGCGACCTCGGCGGCTTCTTCGGCCACCTTTTTGGCGATCTTGCGTTTGCCGGCGCGCAGCAGGCGGCCGGTGCGTGAGGCGATCGAATCCTTGCCCCGGATCGTGGTGACCGCCTCATAGAGGCGCTGCAGCGAATCACTCATTGCTTTCAACATACTATGCCGGCGACGCCGCGCGAATCCTCCATCGTCGTGCGTCAACGTTAACGCGCGCCTGCGATCCCAGAAAGCTCGCGTCGAGGTGATGTCGCTTGCTCTTCATAACAGCATGGTCTTTGCTCCGAAATCGAGGCGGCGGCTGGTTTTGTCGTGGGTTCGCAAGGGAGTGGAAGGCTCTCCATGAGCTTCGTCGTTTGCCGCGCGTACGCCGCGCGCCATGCGTTAACTTTGGCCGCGACGGCCGCGATTTCGGTCGCCGCCACCAACTTTGCCAGCGCCCAGAACACCGCCCTACGACTCTCGCTCGACTCGAAGCTCGAAGGACCCACGGCGCCGTTCGCCGTGGCAATCGATCGCGGCTACTACCGTGCCGAAGGTCTCGACGTCACCATCGACGCCGGCACCAGTCCGATCGAGCCGCTTACTCGCGTAGCGTCCGGCAACTACGACTTGGGCTTCGCCGACATCAATACGTTGATCAAGTTCCGCGACGCCAACCCGCAGGCGCCGGTGAAGGCCGTGTTCATCGTCTACAACAAGCCGCCTTACGCGGTCGTCGGGCGCAAGAGCCGCGGCGTCGCCACGCCCAAGGGCCTCGAGGGAAAAAAACTCGGCGCGCCGGCGGCCGACGTGGCGTACGCGCAATGGCCGATCTTCGTGCGGGAAAACGGTATCGACGCGTCGAAGGTGACGGTGGAGAACATCGGCTTTCCCGTGCGCGAACCGATGCTCGCCGCCGGCCAGCTCGACGCCATCACCGGGATCTCGTTCTGGTCGTATATCAATCTCAAGGAGCGCGGGGTGCCGGCCGACGACATCGTCGTGCTGCTCATGGCCGACTACGGCGTCAATCTTTATGGCAACGCGATCGTGGTCAATTCCAAGTTCGCCGCGGAGAAGCCGGAGGCGCTGAGGGGGTTCCTTCGCGCCTTCGTCAAGGGACTGAAGGATACGGTCAAAGATCCGGCGGCCGCGGTCGACTCCGTAATTCGGCGTATCGAGGGGACGAAGAAGGAGGTCGAGCTCGAGCGCCTGCAGATGGCGTTGCGCGACAACATTCTCACCCCGGAGGTAAAGGCGAACGGGTTCGGCGGCGCCGTTCCGGCGCGTCTCGACAGGTCCATGGATCAGATCGCCCTAACCTACGGCTTTAAGGCACGGCCGAAGCCCGCCGACGTGTTCGACGGCCAGTTCCTGCCGCCGCCCGCCGACCGTACCCAGTGACGCGGGAACGGCCCGGGCACGCGCACTTCCTCTAAGGTTAATCGTACGCGGCAACGAACCAATTGCGGAGCGCCGCGTTCCCGCTAGAGTCCGCGGCCGGAAAACGCCATGTCCTTCCTCCGCCTCTACGCCCGTGTCTTTCTTCTCCTCGGCCCCGAGGCGAAGCTCGGCGCCTTTCTCGCCGGGGCCAACATCCTGTTGGCCATCGCCCAGTTCGCCGAGCCGGTGCTGTTCGGGCGCATCGTCGACGCGCTGG
The DNA here is from genome assembly GCA_963792635.1 of uncultured Alphaproteobacteria bacterium. Classification (GTDB taxonomy): domain Bacteria; phylum Pseudomonadota; class Alphaproteobacteria; order Rhizobiales; family Xanthobacteraceae; genus DATNNN01. Next base: position 320,958 of record CAWBWX010000001.1, on the reverse strand, counting down.
TGCAGGCGCAGACGGGCGACCGCGCGCCGACGATGTCCGATCTCTTGCCGTTGCTCGGAGCGTGGGTGGCGTTCGGCCTGTTCACGCATCGGTTCGGGCGTCGTCGCTCGCGCTCCACGCCGACCGCCTCGCGCATCGGCGGCGGCTCGCCATCATCACCAGCTACTTCGAGCACGTGCTGCACCTGCCGCTCGCCTATCACGGCGGCACGCATTCCGGCCGTCTGATGAAGGTGATGCTGCAGGGCGCCGACGCGCTCTGGGGCACTGTGGCTCTCGTTCTTCCGCGATCACTGCGCCGCGTTCGTGTCGCTGATCGTGCTGCTGCCGATCGCGATCACGATGAACTGGCGGCTCGGGCTCTTGCTCCTGGCGCTGCTGGTCGATCTTCGCGGTGGTCATCACCTACGTGATGCGGCAACCGAAGCGCTGCAGTCGCGGCGTCGAGCGGCTATCACTGCGATCTCGCCGAGCGCGCGTCCGACGCACTCGGCAACATCGCGTTGATCCAGAGCTTTACGCGGATCGAGGCCGAGGTGATCGGCATGCGCGACGTGGCGAGCCGCGTGTTCGAGGCGCAGATTCCGGTGCTGTCGTGGTGGGCGATTGTGGCGGTCGCGACCCGCGCCGCGACGACGATCACCGATTCTTGCGATCTTCATCGTCGGCACCTGGCTCTACATTCAAGACCTGACCACGATCGGCGAGATCGTCACCTTCGTCGGCATCGCCGGCATGTTCGTCGGCAAGCTCGAGCAGGCCGTCGCGCTTCGCCAACCGCCTGGTGCTCGACGCGCCGCGGCTCAAGGACTTCTTCGAGGTGCTGGACGCGGCACCCTCGGTGCGCGACAAGCCGGGCGCCATCGATCTCGGCCGTGTCGCGCGGCGAGGTGGAGTTCGACAATGTCTCGCTCTCCTACGACGGCAAGCGGGCGGCGGTCGCCGATCTCTCCTTCAAGGTGACGCCGGGCGAGACGGTTGCGGTGGTCGGCGCCACCGGCGCCGGCAAATCGACGGCGCTGTCGCTGCATGCACCGCGCGTTCGACCCGCAAACGGGCGTGGTCAAGGTCGACGGCCACGATATTCGCGACGTAAAGCTCGTGTCGCTCCGTCAGAACATCGGCGTCGTGTTTCAGGAGGCGCTCCTGTTCAACCGGTCGATCGAGGAGAACCTGCGGGTCGGCAAGCCCGATGCGACGCCCGAGGAAATTGCGATGGCGATCTCAGCGCGCGCAGGCGAGGAGTTCATCGCGCGCACGCCGGCAGGGCTTGGCCGCCAACGTCGGCGAGCGCGGCCGCGCGCTCTCCGGCGGCGAGCGCCAGCGCCTCGCGATTGCCCGCGCGCTGCTGAAGGACCCGCCGATCCTCATTCTCGACGAGGCGACGAGCGCGCTCGACGCGACCACCGAGGGCAAGGTGCAGGCGGCGCTCGAAGAGGTGATGAAGGGGCGCACCACCTTCGTGATCGCGCATCGCCTCGCGACCGTGCGCAACGCCGACCGCATCCTGGTGTTTCACGAAGGCCGCATCGTCGAGACGCGGCACCTTCGACGAGCTGGTCGCGGATGAACGGCCGCTTCGCGCGCTCGCGCGGCGCAGTTCATGGTGCGCGACGAGCCCGTGCCGGCGATGCCGGCGGCGCAATAAAGATCAGCGCAACCGTTCCAGGATCGACACGTAGTTGGCGACCGCAGCGCCGCCCATGTTGAAGATGCCGCCGAGCCGGGCGTCCTTGACCTGCATGTCGCCCGCCTCGCCGCGCAGCTGCATGGCGGTGATCGCATGCATGGAAACGCCGGTGGCGCCGATCGGGTGACCCTTCGACTTCAGGCCGCCCGATGGGTTGACCGGCAGCTTGCCGGTTTTCTCGGTGATGCCCTCGGCGATCACGTCGGCGCCGTGGCCGGGCTTTGCGAGGCCCATCGCCTCGTACTCGATCAACTCGGCGACGGTGAAGCAGTCGTGGGTCTCGACGAAGGAAAGATCGTCGAGCGCGATACCCGCCTGCTTCAGCGCGCGCTGCCAGGCTTCGGTGCAGCCCTCGAATTGCAGGATGTCGCGCTTCGACATCGGCAGGAAATCCTGGGCGTGCGCCGTGGCGCGGAAGGCGATCGCCTTCTTGCCGAGCTGCATCGCGGTCTCCACGTCGGCGAGCACGATCGCGGCGGCGCCGTCGGAGACGAGCGAGCAGTCGGTGCGCTTCAGCGGGCCGGCGACGCGCGGATTCTTCTCGCTCTCGGTGCGGCAGAAGTCGTAGCCGAAGTCCTTGCGGATCTGCGCGTAGGGATTGGCGACGCCGTTCTTGTGGTTCTTGGCGGCGATGCGCGCGAGCGCGTCGGACTGGTCGCCGTATCGCTGGAAGTAGGCATCGGCGATCTTGCCGAAGACGCCGGCAAAGCCCGCCGGCGTGCCCGCGTCCTCGGGCAGATAGGAGGCGCCGAGCAGGATGTTGCCGACCTCGGCGCCGGGCGTTTTGGTCATCTGCTCGACGCCGACCACGAGCACGATGCGCGCCGAGCGGGCCGCGATCGACTTCAATCCCTGATGCACGGCGGCCGAGCCGGTGGCGCAGGCGTTCTCGACCCGGGTCGCCGGCTTGAAGCGGAAGGCCGGATCGGCCTGCAGCACCAGTGCCGCGGTGAACTGCTGGGGCGTGAAGCCGCCGTTGAAGTGGCCGAGCACGATCTCATCCACGTCGGCGGCGGCGATGCCGGCATCGGTGAGCGCGTCGCGCGCCACGCGCGTGACCAGGCTCTCGACGCTTTCCGTGTCGAGCTTTCCGAAGGGGGTATGGGCGAGGCCGACGATGCAGGCGGTCATGCTTCTCTCCGTGTGCGCTGAAATATATGCTGTCCGGGGCGTTGGCGCACGGCCTCTTTGCGCGGAGGGCGGAACACGCTAGGAGAAGCCGCGCGCGGCCGCGGCGGCTGCCGCATTTCCGCCATCCTCGCGCTTGAGCGACGCCGGCTCGAACAACGGAACAAACGTGTCGATAGCTTTTCGCCAGTCGCTCCTCATTGTTGCCGTCGGTGCCGCGCTCGCCGGGCCGGCCGCGGCTGGGCCCTATATCCTGATCGACGCGGAGAGCGGCAAGGTTATCGCCCAGCACGATGCCGGCCAGCCGTGGCATCCGGCCTCGGTCACGAAGCTCATGACGACGTACGTCACCTTCCGCGCCATGCGCGAGGGAAGGGTGCAGCCGACGACGCTGCTCAACGTGTCGGAGATCGCGACCGCCCAGGCGCCGTCGAAGATGGGCTTCGCCGTCGGCACCAAGGTCACCGTCGACAACGCGCTGAAGATGCTCATGGTGAAATCGGCGAACGACATGGCTGTCGTGCTCGCCGAAGGCGTCGGCGGCACGCTGTCGGACTTCGTCACCGAGATGAACCGGGTGGCGGCGCAGCTCGGCATGACCGGCACCCGCTTCATCAATCCGCACGGCCTGCCTGCCGACGAGCAGATCACCACGGCGCGCGACATGGCCATTCTCGGCCGCGCCATCATGCGCGAGTTCCCGGAGCACGAAATGCTGTTCCGTATCCCGGCGCATCCGCTTCGGCGCAAGCGCTGATGCGCAATCCCAACCGGATTGATCGACCGCTATCCCGGCGCCGACGGCATGAAGACGGGCTTCATCTGCGCCTCGGGCTTCAACGTGGTGGCGAGCGCCAAGCGCGGCGACAAGCGGGTGATCGCGGTGGTGTTCGGCGCCTACTCGTCGGGGCAGCGTGCCGAGGACACGGCGCGCCTGCTTCGAGCGCGGCTTCGAGCCGCGCTTCTCGCTGGCGGCGCTCTTCGCTAGCGACCGGCGCACGGTCGAGGCGATCCCGAACGTGGAGGCGGTGCCGGTCGATCTGCGCAGCATGATGTGCGGCGGCAAGCGCAAGCGGCCGGCGGCGGAATCCGATCAGGACGACGACGAGGAGAACGGCGAGGACCCGGCCGCCACCAACACCGGCGCCAAGGGCGTCAAGGAAAAGAAGAAGCTGCTCGTCGATCTGCCGCCGTCGATGGCGCCGGTGCATGTCTATGCCGGCGCCGTCGCGCCGCCGCTGCAGAAGGAGGCGGCGGGGCGCAAGAAGAAGGGTAAGAAGGCCGCGAAGAAGACCGAAGCCAAGGCAGCCGAGGTCAAGGCCGACGGCGCGGCCAAAGCTGAGCCCGCCAAGAAGAAAGCAAAGAAGACGGCCGAAGAGAAAAAGGCGACGCCGGAAAAGAAGGGCGTGGAAAAGAAACAGATCCAAGAAAAGAAAAAGAGCGTTGAGAAGAAGCCGGTCAAGGCAAAGACGAAAGAGTAATCACGCCGGCATGCGCACGAACAAGAAGGGCCCGCAGGAGCCGATCCCGCTCACGGTCCTCACCGGCTTCCTCGGCGCCGGCAAGACGACGCTGCTCAACCGCCTGCTGCGCGACTCCGCACTCGCCGACACGGCCGTGCTGGTGAACGAAGTGGGCGAGATCGGCCTCGACCACCTCCTCTATCAAATCCTCGACGAGGACATCGTGCTCTTGGCGAGCGGCTGCCTGTGCTGCTCGGTACGCGGCGATCTCGTGTCGGCACTGGAGAACCTGTTGCGCGGGCGCGACGCCGGGGAGATGACTGAGTTCCGCCGCGTGGTGATCGAGACCACGGGCCTCGCCGACCCGGCCTCGGTGCTGCACGTGATCATGACGCACCCGTACCTGGCCCTGCGCTACCGGCTCGACGGCGTGGTCACCGTGGTCGATGCGGTGAACGGCGCCGGCACCCTCGATACCCACGTGGAAGCGCTGAAGCAGGCCGCCGTCGCCGACCGTATCGTGCTGACGAAATCCGACCTTGCCGGCGCGGCAGAGGTCGCGGCCTTGAAGGAGCGGCTTGCGCGCCTCAATCCGGCGGCGCCGGTGCTCGACGCGGCCAAGGGCGAGGCGGGCGCCGCGGCGATCCTCAACGCCGGCCTGTTCGATCCAGCGCGCAAGGTGCCGGATGTGGCGCGATGGCTCGCCGACGACGCCGTGCACGCGGCCGAGCACACCCATCACGATCACGGGAGCGATCATCACCATCACGACGAGCGTATCCGGGTCTTCACCATCGCCACCGAGACGCCGATCCCGGCGGCGACGCTCGAGCTGTTCCTCGATCTCCTGCGCTCGGTGCATGGCGCCAAGCTCCTGCGCCTCAAGGGCATCATCCGGCTCGCCGAGGAGCCGGAGCAGCCGGTGGTACTGCACGTGGTGCAGCACGTCCTGCACCCGCCGGCGCGCCTGCCGGCCTGGCCTGACGAGGACCGCCGCTCGCGGCTCGTCTGCGTCACCTACGACCTGAACCCCGCGATCGTGCGGCGGCTGTTCGACGCCTTCCTCGGCGTGCCGCGCGTGGACGCACCGGATGCCGCGGCGCTCACCGACAATCCGCTTACAATCCGCTGACTTGTCGGCCCGTTTCGATACCAGGCCCTTGCCACGACCGGGCTTCCTACGGGATGCTGGGCTCAGGAAGCCTATAAAAATCCAAGAACGTGAGGGGGAGGGAATGTTTCAGCGCTTGAAATCAGAATTCCGGTTCCTGAAGGGCGCGCTCGCCACGCTCAAGATGACGACGCCGATCGCCAAGAATCCGAACCGGGTGTTCCCCTGGGTGGTCGAGGAGCTCGCCAAGAAATTCGGGCCCAACGAGGCGCTCGTCTCCGACCGCGAGCGCTTCACCTATACCGAGCTCGATGCGCGGGCCAACCGCTACGCGCGCTGGGCGCTCGCCCAGGGTTTGAAGAAGGGCGACGTGGTCTGCCTGATGATGCTGAACCGGCCGGAATACATCGCGATCTGGCTCGGCATCACGCGGGTCGGCGGGGTGGTGGCGCTGCTCAACACCAATCTCACCGGCACGGCGCTCGCTCATTCGGTGTCGATCGTCCAGCCGAAGCACGTGATCGTCGTCAACGAGCTTCTGCCCGCCTTCAAGACGGCGGAGACCAACCTCACCGCCAAGCCCAAGGTCTGGATTCACGGCGCCGACGTCGACCGGTTTCGACCGCATCGACACCGTGGTGTCCGGGCTCGACGGCAGCGCGATCCCGGCGGAGCAGCGGCCGGTGTTGTCGATCAATGACCATGCGCTGTTCATCTATACCAGCGGCACCACTGGGCTGCCGAAGGCGGCCAACATCAATCACTACCGGCTGATGCTGGCGGCGCACGGTTTCGCCGGCGCTATGGGCACGAAATCGACCGATCGCATGTACGACTGCCTGCCGATGTATCACTCCAACGGCGGCATGGTGGCGACGGGCGCCACGCTGCTCGCCGGCGGCACGGTGGTGATCCGCGAGAAGTTCTCGGCGCGCGAATTTTGGGACGACGTGGTGCGCTGGAACTGCACCATGTTCTTCTACATCGGCGAGCTTTGCCGCTACCTAGTCACCGCGCCCCCGTCGGAGGCGGAGAAGCGCCACAAGATCCGGCTGTGCTGCGGCAACGGCATGCGGCCCGACGTGTGGGGGCCGTTCCAGGAGCGCTATCACATCCCGCGCATCATCGAGTTCTACGCCGCCACTGAAGGCAACGTCGCGGTGTTCAACTTCGACGGCAAGGCCGGCGCCGTCGGGCGGCTGCCGTGGTACATCGCCCACCGCTTCCCCATCGCCGTCGTCAGGTTCGACATCGAACGCGAGGAGCCGGTGCGGGGCCCGGACGGCTTCTGCATCCGCTGCAAGCCGGACGAGGTGGGCGAGGTGGTCGGGAGGATCCTGAACGATCCGAGCAAGCCGTCGGCGCGCTTCGAGGGTTACGCCGACAAGTCGGCGACCGAGAAGAAGATCCTGCGCAACGTGTTCGAGAAGGGCGACGCCTACTTCCGCACCGGCGACCTGATGAAGCAGGACGAGGACGGCTACTTCTACTTCATCGACCGCATCGGCGACACCTATCGCTGGAAGGGCGAGAACGTGGCGACGTCGGAGGTGTCGGAGGCGATCACGGTGTTCCCCGGCGTCGCCGAGGTCAACGTCTACGGCGTGCAGGTGCAGGGCCGTGACGGCCGCGCCGGCATGGCGGAGATCGTGTCGAAGGACAAGCTCGATCTGAAGAACCTCGGCCAGCACATCGAGAAATCGCTGCCCGCCTACGCGCGCCCGCTGTTCCTGCGGCTCACCGGCAACATCGAGGTCACCGGCACCTTCAAGCAGAAGAAAGTGGATCTGGTGAAGGAAGGCTTCGATCCGGCGGTGATCAGGGACGATCTCTACTTCTTCGATCCGGAGAAGGGCGCGTTCGTCCAGCTCGACAAGCCGTTGTACGAGCGCATCCAATCGGGCGGGGTGCGTCTCTAGCCGATGGCAGGAGAAGTTGCGACGCCGGAAGAGGTGCGGAGCTTCTGGCGCGAGGCGGGGCCGAAGCGCTGGTACAAGATCGACCCCGCTTTCGACGAGACGATCCGCGAGCGCTTCCTCGCCACCTGGGAGGCGGCGCAGGCCGGCCGCCTCGCCGGCTGGGAGGAAACGGCCGAGGGCGCGCTGGCGCTTCTCCTCGTGCTCGACCAGTTCCCGCGCAACATGTTCCGTGGCGACGCGCGATCGTTCGCCACCGATTCGCAGGCGCGCGCGGTCGCTGGGCGGGCGGTCGAACGAAAATTCGATCAGGCGTTCGCCCAGCCCGAGCGCAACTTCTTCTATCTGCCGTACATGCACTCTGAAACGCTCGCCGAGCAGGACCGGGCGGTCGCCTTGGTGCAGGCGGCCGGCGATGCCGAGAGCCTCAAGCACGCAGAGGCCCACCGCGACCTGATCCGGCGCTTCGGCCGCTTCCCGTTCCGCAATGCGGCGCTCGGCCGGAACTCGACGGGAGAAGAAGCGGAATACCTCGCCGCCGGTGGCTATCGCGTCTGATCACCCCGGCGTGATCCATTTCCCTAACGCTTTCTTAAAGTTGGCCCGGTAGGTCGGTAGCGAACGCCGAACGAAATCGGGGAGTCCACCTTGTCCATCGCCGGGTCCGGCGAGACCAGACCGGGAAGTCTGCGCGCCAACGTGGCGGCGCTTCTCGCGCGGCTGCAGGAGCTGCTCGCGGCCGACGACCATCACGCCGTGGCGCAGCGCCAGGCGGCGATGGCGTTCGTCATCCGCGTGGTCGCCGCGGGCCTGGTGTTCATCTCTCAGATCGTGCTCGCGCGCTGGATGGGGCGCTTTGAGTTCGGCGTCTATGTCTACGTCTGGACCTGGCTCGTGCTCATCGGCGGGCTGATGCCGCTCGGCATCTCGATCGCGGCGCAACGTTTCATCCCGGAATACACCGAGCGCGGCGATCCCGATCGACTGCGCGGGTTCCTTGCCGGCAGCCGGTGGCTTTGCTTCGGTCTCGGCACCGCCGGCGCGCTAGTAGGCGTCGCCCTGATCTGGCTGCTGCAGAACCAGCTCGCGCCCTATTATATCCTCCCGTTCGCGCTCGCCTGCGCGTGTCTTCCCGCTTACGCGGTGAGCGACACTCAGGACGGAATCGCGCGCTCCTACAATTGGATCGATCTCGCCATCGGGCCGGTGTTTCTCGCCCGTCCGCTGCTCCTGCTCGGCATTATGGGGGTCGTATTCGCGGCCGGCTGGCCGATGACGGCGAACGCGGCTATGGCGGCGGCCACCATCGCCATCTGGGCGACGTGCGCGATCCAGTTCCTGATGCTGCAGCGTCGCCTGCGCTCGAAGGTGGAGCGCGGTCCGCGCCACTATGAGCCGGCGGTGTGGCTGAAGACCGGGCTTCCGATCTTCATGGTCGAGAGCTTCTATTTCCTGCTCACCTACACCGACATCCTGGTGCTGGAGATCTACGCCGGGCCCGCCGAGGTCGCGATCTATTATGCGGCGACCAAGACGCTCGCGCTCGTCGCCTTCGTCTATTACGCCGTGTCGGCGGCGACGGCGCACCGCTTCAGCGAGTACCATGTGGCCGGGGATCGGGCGAAGCTCGAGGCGTTCCTCGCCGGTGCCATCCGCTGGACCTTCTGGCCGTCGCTGGTCGCCACCATCGTCCTGCTCGCGTTCGGCAAGTTCATCCTCCAGCTGTTCGGGCCGGACTTCGATCAGGGTTATCCGCTCTTGTTTGTGCTCGCGGCGGGCCTGCTGGCGCGTGCCGCGATCGGCCCGGTCGAACGGTTGCTCATGATGGTGGGCGAGCAGCGTATCTGCGCTGTCGCCTACGGCGCCGCCTTCGTTCTGAATTTGTCGCTATGCACGCTCTTGATTCCACGGTACGGCGGCCTCGGTGCTGCCATGTCGACCGCCATCGCGCTCATGGTGGAATCGGTTCTGCTGTTTTTGGCAACAAAGCGGCGCCTTGGGCTGCACGTCTTCATTTGGCGCGGATAGCGATGGCTGCCGTGTTCGCGCCGGACATCGTTTCCGGGCGTGCGGTCGACGTCGCTCCGTCGCGTGCCGCCTCGCTCCGATTGAAAGCCGAGTGGAAGCCGCTCGCGGCGCTCGACGCCGCCGATATCGCGCGCTGGCATGACCTCGCCGGTCGCGCCCTCGAAGCGAATGTGTTTCTGGAGCCCGCTTTCGCCGCCGCGGCGCTCGGTCTGCCGGCGGCGCATGGGGTCGGCGCCATGATGGTGCGTTCCGGCCCGCGTCTCCTTGGCTTCCTGCCGGGCCGCATCGAAGGTCTCGTCGACGGGCGGCCGGTCTCGACCTTCGTTGTCTGGACGCATCCCTACGCGCCGCTGTCGACGCCGCTCGTCGACCGCGACAGGACCGAAGATGCGCTCGAAGCGCTCGTCGGCGGGCTCGTGCGACTGCCGCAGCGGCCGCGGGTCGCGCTGATGCCTTTCTTCCCCGAGGAGGGCGCGCTGGCGCGGCGCATCGGCGATCTCCTCTATCGCCGCGGCCAGGCTGTGCGGCGCCTCGACCCGCACCGGCGGGCGGCGCTGATGCCGCAGGCGGGCGGCGATCCACTGGCAACGGTCTCCGCCGGCCGACTCAAGGAATTGCGCCGCCAGCACCGCCGTCTCGGCGAGAGCGGCGCGCTCGAGCACAAGACGATCACCGACGTGGCTGCGATCGGCGACGCGGTATCGGTGTATCTTGCGCTCGAGGCCATGGGCTGGAAGGGTCGCACCGGCAGCGCCGCCGGTCTCGACGACGCGGCGCGCACGTTCCTCTCGACGGCGGCGATCGGCCTCGCCCAGGAGAACAAGGCGCGGGTCGAGCTTCTCACCCTCGACGGCACCGCCATCGCGGCGGCGATCGTGCTGTTCTCCGGCGCGCGCGCCTGGTTCTGGAAGATCGCGTACGACGAAAATTATGCGCGCTTCTCACCGGGCGTGCAGCTGGCGCTGGCGCTCACGCGCACCCTCGGGTCGGACGGCGGGCTCGACCTCGTCGATTCCTGCGCCGTCGCCGGCCATTCCATGATCGACCCGCTATGGAGCGGGCGGCTCGCGCTCGCCGATTGGCTGGTGCCGTTGCCCGGCGCCGCCGGCCGTTTCGATGTGCAGGCCGTCTACGCCGCGGAAAGCCTGCGCCGCGCCGCGATCCGGCCGCTCAAGCGCCTGCGCGAGCGACTGCACACTCTCTAAATTACGCCTGCTCGCGCAACAGCCGCCGGATGACCTTGCCGGTGGTGGTCATCGGCATTGAATCCACGAACGCCACCTCGCGCGGGTACTCATGCGCCGAGAGCCGCGTGCGCACGAAGGCCTGGATCTCGGCGGCGAGCGCCTCGGACGGCGCATGGCCCGGCTTCAGCTGCACGAAAGCCTTGACGATTTCGGTACGCAACGGGTCGGGCTTGCCTACCGCGGCGGCGAGCGCCACCGCCGGATGGCGGATCAGGCAATCCTCGATCTCGCCCGGACCGATGCGGTAGCCCGCCGAGGTGATGACGTCGTCGTCGCGGCCGACGAAGCGCACGTAGCCTTCATCGTCGGCGACCCCCTGATCGCCGGTCGTCATCCAGTCGCCGATGAACTTGTCGCGGGTGGCGTCGGGGCGGCCCCAGTATTCCAGGAACATCACCGGATCGGGGCGCTTGACCGCAATCTGGCCGAGTTCGTCCACGTCGCACACGCTGCCGTCGTCGCGGATAACTGCGACCTCGTGGCCGGGCACCATCTTGCCGATCATGCCCGGCTTCGACACGCCGATTGCCGCGCATGACGACAGCACGACGTTGCATTCGGTCTGGCCGTAGAACTCGTTGATGGTCAGACCGAGCGCCGCGCGGCCCCACTCGTAGGTCTCGACGCCCAAGGTCTCGCCGCCGGAGCCGACGGTGCGCAGCTTCAGCGGCTGCTTCGGCTTGCCCGCCGAGCGCAGCATGCGCAGCGCCGTCGGCGGGATGAAGCAGTTGCGCACTTCCGCTTCCGCCATGAGCGCGAACGCCTCCTCCGGATCGAACTTGTCGGTCTTCCGCGCCACTACGGGCACGCCCAGCGCGAGCCCGGGCAGGAGGATGTTGAAAAGCCCGCCGGCCCATGCCCAGTCCGCCGGCGTCCACATGCGGTCGCCGGGCTTGGGCAGGAATTCGTGGTGATATTCGACCCCGGGAAAATGCCCGAGCAGCACACGATGGCCGTGCAGCGCGCCCTTCGGCGGCCCGGTGGTGCCGGAAGTGTAGACCATGACGGCGGGATCGTCGGGGGAGGTGTCATGCGGCGTGAAGGCGTCGGACGCGCGCGCCAGCGTCTCGGAAAATCCGGCGGCGCCCTCAGCCGGGCCGTCCACCGAGAGAACGAGCTTCAGCTCGGGCAGGTCCTTGCGGATTTCCGTGAGCTTGGCGAGGCCGGCGGTGTTGGTGATCACCGCGCGGGCGCCGGAATTGGCCAGCCGATAGGAAAGGGCGTCGACGCCGAACAAGGCCGCGAGCGGCAGCGCAACGCCGCCGAGCTTGTAGATGGCGAGATGCGCGATCGCGGTTTCCGGGCTCTGCGGCAGGATGATCGCCACTCGGTCGCCGGGCTTGATGCCATGGGCGGTCAGCGCGTTGGCGAGTCGGTTCGAGTCCTCGCGCAGCTGTCCGTAGGTCACGGTCTCGAGGCCGCGCTCCCGCTTCACCAACAGTGCGACACGATCCGGCTCGCGCGCCGCCCACTTGTCGCAGGCGTCGACGCCGATGTTGTAGCGGGCGGGAATCTGCCAGCGGAAGGCGGCGCGCAGCCCCTCGTAGTCGCGTACCTCCGGCAGCATGGCGCTAACGCCGGGCGGGCTCGGCCACCACGAACGCCCAGAACACCTTGTATTTCGATCCGGGGGCGTAGGCGGTGGCGATGCCCATCGGGTGGCGCGGGGAAGCAGCATGTTGGCCCTGTGCGAGGGCGAGTCGCGCCAGCCGGAGAACGCCTCGGCCAGCGTCCGGTAGCCGGCGCCGATGTTCTCCGCGGCGCGCTCGGCGTCGTAGTTCGCGGCCTTCAGGCGCTGGGTGAAGCCGCGGCCGCCGGGGTCGTGGGTCAGCTTGTCGATGGCTGCCATGCGGCGCGCCTGGTCCTGGGCAATCTGCTGCAGCGTGGGGTCGAGATCGACCGCAGGCAAGCCGTTCAACCGGCGATAGTCGGAAATCATCGATGCGGCGGCAGGCGCGTTCACCTCGGCGCCGGCGCGGCCGAGATTCTCATAGAACGCGGGCGACTTCTCCGGCTCGTAGGCGGTGCCGCAGGCGGCAAGCGTAAGGGCGGCGAGGAGGAGAAGCGCGGCCGCACTGCAGCGACGCGGGAAATGGGCGGTGTCCACAGGGCTTCCTATAGGCGGGATGGAATCAGCCTATATTGCCTGACCGATCTCCCGGCGTCACGCCGATGTGCAGAGTGACGCGGCGCCAATCCGGGCGGCGCCATGCGCTTTCATGCGGACCTGCACGTCCATTCGAAGTATTCGCGGGCCACCAGCCGCGACCTCGATCTCGAGCATCTCGCCTATTGGGCCGCCCGCAAGGGCATCGGCGTGGTCGGCACCGGCGATTTCACCCATCCGGCATGGGCGGCCGAGTTGAAGGACAAGCTCGTGCCGGCGGAGCCCGGGTTGTTCCGGCTGCGGGCGGACGTGGAAAAGGCGGTGGTGGAAAAGCTGCCCAGCGAGTGCCGCGCGTCGCCGCGCTTCCTGCTCGAGGTGGAGATCTCCACCATCTACAAGAAGGGCGACAAGACGCGGAAGATCCATCATCTGATCTACGCGCCCGACTTCGCCGCCATGGACCGGATCTGGCAAGACTCGGCCGCATCGGCAACATCAAGTCGGACGGCCGACCGATCCTCGGCCTCGACTCGCGCGATCTTCTGGAGATCACCCTGGAGTCCAGTCCGGACGCCTATCTCGTGCCGGCGCACATCTGGACGCCGTGGTTCGCGGCGCTCGGCTCGCAATCGGGCTTCGACTCGCATCGCCGAGTGCTACGGCGATCTGGCCCAACACATCTTCGCGGTCGAGACCGGGCTCTCGTCCGATCCGGCGATGAACTGGCGGCTGTCGATGCTCGACCGCTATCGGCTCACGTCCAACTCCGACGCGCATTCGCCGGGCAAGCTCGGCCGTGAGGCCACCACCTTCGATTGCGATCTCGACTACTTTGCGATCCGCCACGCGCTCGAGACCGGTGCCGGCTACGTCGGCACCGTCGAGTTCTTCCCCGAGGAGGGCAAGTATCATCTCGACGGCCATCGCAAATGCGGGACGCGCATGACGCCGGCCGCGAGTCTCGCCAATGGCAATCGCTGTCCGGTCTGCGGCGAGGGCGTCACCGTCGGCGTGCTGCATCGCGTGAATGTGCTTGCCGACCGCGACGAGATGCAGGCCGAGGCGGCGGTCCCGGCCACGGGCGGCGAGGTTCGGAGCCTCGTGCCGCTGTCGGAAATCCTGTCGGAGCTCGCGGCGAGCGGCGTCCAGTCCAAAATCGTCGAGCGTGGTTACGACCGGCTCTTAACCAAGCTCGGCGCCGAGCTTGCAATCCTTCAGTCCGTGCCGGTCGAGGATATCGCCCGGGCGGAATCGTCGGTATTGGCCGAGGCGATTTCGCGTCTGCGGGCTGGCAAAGTGATACGCGAGTTCGGCTATGATGGCGAGTACGGCATCATCCGCCTGTTCGAGGACGGGGAACTAGACGGCCTCACCGGCGGCGTGCTGTTCGAGGCGCCGATCATGAAGCGACCGACGAGCGAGACCGCGAAGAAAGCGCCAGCCGCCGCGCCGCCGCCGAACGCGTCGGTGCGGACGCTCGAAATGACCGGAGATCTCGACGAAGACCAGCGCGCGACCGTCGAAATCGTCGATGGGCCGCTGTTGATCGTGGCGGGCCCCGGCTCGGGCAAGACCCGCACGCTCACCGAGCGCATCGCCCATATCGTCGAGCAGGGGGCGGCGCCGGAAAGCTGCCTCGCCGTCACCTTTACGCGGCGCGCGGCGGCCGAGATGCGCGAGCGGCTGGCGCGGCGGCTGCCTGCCGCCGACCGGGTTCCGGTGCACACCTTCCATTCCCTCGGGCTTTCAATTCTGCGCGAGCACGCGAGCGCCGCCGGCCTGAAGCCGGATTTCCGCGTCGCCGCCGAATCCGAGCGCGTCGCGATGCTAGCGGAAGCCTTCAAGGTTCCGCCGCGGCGGGCGGAGACGTTGTTGAACGCGATCTCGAAGGCGAAGCGCACGCAAGCCGCACCCGTGGGCGAGGTCGCCGAGGCGCTCACCGCCTACCGCGATGCCTTGGCCGCGCGCAGCTGGATCGACTTCGACGACATGGTCGGGCTCGCCGTGAAACTCCTGACCAACGCCCCGGAACTCGCCGCGCAATATCGCCAGCGCTTCCGTAACATCTCCGTGGACGAGTTCCAGGACATCGACGATCAGCAGTACCGGCTGCTCGCGCTGCTCGCGCCGGCGGGCGCCAACGTCTGCGTCATCGGCGACCCGGACCAGGCGATTTACGGCTTCCGCGGCGCCGACGCCGCCTGCTTCGGGCGCTTCAAGCAGGATCACCCCAAGGCCGCGCTCGTCGGCCTGCGCAAGAATTATCGCTCACGCGGAACGATCATCGCCGCCTCGTCGCAGATCATTACGGCGTCGCGGCATCAGCCGGCAGCGTCCACGATCCAGGACATGCACGACCGGATCACCATCCACGCGGCGCCGAGCGAGCGTGCCGAGGCGGAGTTCGTGGTCTCCACCATCGAGCGCCTGCTCGGCGGCCACAATCTCTTCTCCATCGATAGCGGCCGCGCCGACGGCGCGGAATTCGAACCTGTCGTTCGCCGATATCGCCGTGCTTTGCCGCACCGGCGCGCAACTCAGCGTGCTCAGCGAGGCGTTCGCGCGTTCGGGCATGCCGTTCAGCAAGCATTCGCACGAGCCGATCGCGGCGCAGCCGGCGGTGCAGGCGTTGCTGCGCGCGCTGGACAAGGACACCGGCAAGAAGCTGCGCGACCAGATCGACGCCGCGGCAGTGGCCGACCCGGGCTTGGATCCGGCGGCGATCGACGCGGCGCGGCACTACCTGAAGCAACTCGCTGAAATCCACGGGCAGAATCGCGGAAAGTTCTTCGATGCGGTGGCGCTCGCTACCGAGAGCGATTTCTGGGACGAGCGCGCCGAGCGCATCTCGCTGCTCACGCTGCACGCGGCAAAAGGACTGGAATTTTCCGTCGTCTTCATCGTTGGGCTCGAGGACGGAGTACTGCCGCTGCACTGGCAACAGATCGTCGACCCGGCCACGGCGGCGGAGGAGCGGCGGCTGTTCTACGTGGGGATGACCCGGGCGAAGGACCGGCTATTCCTCAGCCGCGCCCAGCAGCGCAACTGGCAGGGGCGGGTGCAGAAGCTGCCGGCCTCGCCGTTCCTGCGCGATATCGAGGAAGAACTCACCAAGCACCAGCGCAGCGACCGCAAGCGCGGCGGCAAGCAGCTAAACCTGCTCTAAGTCATTGATTTAACGCGCTGTTTTATGGGCCGGCGCGAACATCGGCACCAGCTGGCCGCCGTCGCTCGGCTTGAAGGTGACCGTCACCGCCTGGCCGATCTTCACCGCGTTCGGATCGCAGTCGACGATATTGGTCATCATGATCGGCCCTTCGGCGAGCGTCACGTAGGCGACCACGTAGGGCACCGGTACGCGGCGCATCACGCTGTAGCTGTAGATCGTTGCCTTGCCGGAAGCCTCGACCCACGTGGTGTCGGCGCTGAAGCAGAATGGGCAGATCGAGCGCGGATAGTGGTGCGACTCGCCGCAGGCGGTGCACTTCTTGATGAGCAGCCGGCCCTTGGCCGCGGCGTCCCAGTAGGGCTTGGTCTCCGGGCTCTGGTCGGGCGTTTCGATGTTTCGCTCGGCCATCGTCTACTCCCGCTCCAGGATCACGGTGCCGCTGCCGTGGCGCGTGCCGAGCGCGCCGCCGGTGCCGTGGGCGAGCGCCAGATCGCAGTTCTTCACCTGCACCGTCGGGATGCGCTTCGCCGCGCAGCCTGGCGCACCGCCTCGATGATCTTGGTCATGCCGCCGCGGTTGCCGGGATGATTGTTGCAGAGCCCGCCGCCGTCGGTGTTGAACGGCAGCTTGCCGACGCCGGAGATCAGATTGCCGTCGGCGACGAAGCGGCCGCCCTCGCCCTTGCGCGCAGAAGCCGAGGTCCTCGATCTGCATCAGCACGGTGATGGTGAAGCTGTCGTAGATCGAGGCGTACTTGATGTCGGCCGGCGTGACGCCGGCCTCGGCGAAGGCCGCCGGGCCGGACCACACGCCGCGCCGAATAGGTGAGGTCGATCTTGCCGCCGTCCTGGTGCTTCACGCGCCTCGCCGGCGCCGAGCACGCTTGACCAGCGGCCGCTTCAGGCTTTTCGCGATCTCCGGCCGGGTCACCACCACGGCGCCGCCGCCGTCGGTGATGACGCAGCAATCGAGGCGGTGCAGCGGATCGGCGACGATCGGCGAGTTGAGCACGTCCTCGCACGGTGACGACGTCGCGCAGCATGGCGTGCGGATTGTGCTGGGCGTGATGGGAGGCGGCGACCTTGATCCAGGCGAGCTGCTCGCTGGTGGTGCCGAACTCGTGCATGTGGCGCATGGCGCACATGCCGTAGACGATTGAGGATGGCGGTGCCGTAGGGCGCCTCGAACGGCTTCGTCGGGCATGGAGCCGAAGCTGCGGCCGAGACTGCCGAGCCGATGCCTTCGGCGCGCGGGCGGCCGGCAAGCGTGATCAGCGCCACGTCGCATTTTCCGGCGGCGATCGCGCTGCGGCGGCGTGGCCGACATGGATGATGTAGGACGAGCCGCCGGTGTCGGTGGTGTCGACGTGGCGGAGCTTCAGCCCGAGTAGTCGGCCATCGAGAGCGGACCGATGCCCGGCGCGTCGCCGGCGCAGAAATAGCCGTCGACGTCCGACTTGGAGAGTCCCGCGTCCGCGAGCGCGCCCTTCGCGACTTCGGCATGAAGCTGCGCCAGCGACTTGTCGTCGGCCTTGCGGGTCGGGTGCTCGTAGATGCCGGCGACGTAGGCCTTGCCTTTGAGGCTCATTTCGGTTCGACCCCCTGACCTGTTAGATTCTTATCCACGCGCGGGACCAACGCGCAACTTGCGGGCGGGAGGAAGCAATGGGCGAGACGCCGGCGACGCCCGCGCTCGAGTACCTGGTGGCGATCGACGCGGAGGTCGGCGAAATCGTTTCGCTGGGCCAAGGCCCGCTCGGCGAGCGGCGGGTGGTGGACATCCTCGGCGGCAGCTTCGAAGGGCCGCGGCTGCGCGGCAAGGTACTGGGCGGCCAGGACTGGCAGATCGCGCGCCGCGATGGGGTGCTCGACCTCGACGCCCGCTACACGATTGAGGCCGAAGGCGGCGGCAAGGTGCGCGTGGTGAGCCAGGGCTATCGCCACGGGCCGCCGGAGGTGATGGCGCGCCTTGCCCGCGGCGAGGACGTGGAGCCGTCGAGCTACTTCTTCCGCACCATGATTCGCTTCGAGACTGGCGATGCCGAACTCGCCTGGCTGAACCAAACGCTGGCGGTCGCTACCGCAGTGCGAAAGGCCCGGCAGGTGCAGATACGCGCCTGGCGCGTGCTCTAGAAACTTGGTGGTGGTCGCGGCGAAATCGTTTGACGCGTTGCCGCAAAGACGATTCTTGTGACTGCCTTGATGCTGCGGAGGTGAGCGAGTGTCGGAAAAGCGCCATCCCCTGACGGAGGACGCGACCGAGGCGCGCGAGGAACGCCTCGCCTGGCACCAGCGCGAGCCGAAGCACCTCGCGCTCGGGCTCGAGCGCATCGGCCTCGTCGCGCTGCGCTACCGCGTCGCCACCGCGGTCGCGCTCATTATTTTCTCGATTCTCGCCGTGTTCGGCGTCGAGCGCATCAAGATCGACGATTCGCTGAGCCAGCTCTTCCGCTCCAATACCGAGGAGTTCCGGCAGTACGAGGAAGTCTCGCATCGCTTTCCGTCGAGCGAGTTTGACGTGCTCGTCGTCATCGAAGGCAAGAACCTGCTTACGCGCAATTCGCTGGAGAAGATCCGCGAGCTGGTCACCGATTTGCAGCTGATCGACGGCGTCCGCGGCATCATCTCGCTGTTTTCGGCGCGGCAGCCGCCGGAGGGCGGCCGGCTTCCGGCGCCGCTGTTCCCGGAGAAGTTGCCGGAAGGCGCCGAGTACCAAAAGCTGGTCGAGCGGGTGCTGGCGAACGAGATCATCCGCGGCAAGTTGTTGTCGGAGGACGGGGAACTGGCGCTGATCGTGCTCTCGCTCGACCCGGCGGCGGTGGAAAGCAAGGGGCTGATCAACACCGTCGACGAGATCCGCAAGACGATGACGGAGAACCTCGCCGGCGCGGGTCTGCGGGCGCAACTCTCCGGCGTGCCGGTGATGCAGCTCGAGATCCGCAACGCGGTCGAGCGCGACCGGCTCATCTACAATGCGCTCGGCTTTATCGCCGGCTGCCTGGTGGCGATCCTGTTCTTCCGGCGCATATCGTTCATGATTATCGCCGCCGGTCCGCCGTTGATCGCGATCCTGCTCGCGCTCGGCACGCTCGGCTGGCTCGACTTCCGCCTCAACATGTTCCTCAACGTGATGACGCCGCTCATCATGGTGATCAGCTTCTCGGACTCGATGCAGCTCACCTTCTTCGCCCGCGACCGCCTGCTCCAGGGCGATAGCAAGTACGAGGCGATGCGCAAGGCGATCCTGGTGGTGGGACCGGCATGCGTACTCACCCATGCCACCGCCGGTATCTCATTCGCAGCGCTGTTGTTTTCCGACTCCAACCTGATCTTCACCTTCGGCGCGGCGGGGCTCGCGGCGACGATCATCGCCTTCATCGCGGTGCTGATGCTGGTGCCCTTGTTCGGCGTCTTGCTCATCCGCAAGGAGGACCAGTTCGCCGCCAAGACGAAGGGCGCCGACGCCGCGGTAGACGCGCTGCGCCGCATATGCGGATGGATTGCCGGCCATATGGTGCGGCGGCCCGTGCTCTATAGCCTCATCAGCATCCTCGTGGTGGGCGGCCTCGTGGGCCTCTACATGACGCTCGAGCCGCGCTATCGCCTGGCCGATCAGGTGCCCAACCGCGAGCAGGCGGTGGAGGCGTCGAGCCGCCTCGACGCCAAGCTCACCGGCGCCAATCCGATCGATATCTTGATCGAGTTTCCCAAGGATGCCGACCTCTATTCCGATGAGACGCTGACGACCATCGCCGAGGTGCATTCCATCGTCGAGAAGCAGGCGGGCGTCGGCAATGTATGGTCGCTGGAGACGTTGCGCCGGTGGCTCGCCGAGAAGGCGGGCAAGTCGGACGTGGCCACGCTCAAGGAATACGTCGATGTTCTGCCCGAGCATCTGACCCGCCGCTTTGTCTCCGCGGAGCGGAACGCGGTCGTGGTGTCGGGGCGCATTCCGGATATCGACGCGAGCCAGCTGCTGCCCGTGATCGAGGAGCTCGACAAGACCCTCGACACGGTGCGCAAGGCCCATCCCGGCTACAAGATCTCGGTCACCGGCCTATCGGCGATCGCCGCCCGCAACAGCGCCAGCATGATCGGAAAACTGAACCAGGCGCTGACGGTGGAGATCGTCTTCGTCGCCGCCTTCATCGGGCTCGCCTTCCGCTCGCTCTTCGTGATGGCCGTGAGCATCCTGCCCGGCATTTTCCCGATCGTGGTGTCTGGCGCCGTGCTGTGGGCGATGGGGGAGGGACTGCAGTTCGCGAGCGTGGTGGCGCTGACGGTAGTCGTTCGGCCTCGCGCTCTCGGCGACGATCCATTACCTCAACCGGCTGCGCCTCGAGTACCGGGAAGGCGAGGACCCGGCGCAAGGCGTGATCCGCCCGACCGTGCTGGTCGGACCGGCGCTCATTCTGACGTCGCTCGTGCTTGCCTGCGGGCTCGCGGTGACGATCTTCTCCGACTTACCGTCGCTGCGCCTGTTCGGTTGGCTCAGCGCGTTCGCCATGATCGCCGCGCTGATCGGCGATCTGCTCATCCTGCCGGCGACGGTGATGTTCCTCCGCCAGGTGATCAGGCGCGCGCGTGGCCACCGCCTGCGTGCGGCCGAGTAGACCCTGGTTATCTCTTCGCGAGGTTGATCGTCACCGCCGAGACGTCGGTGCCGGTCGGTCGAATGGCCACCGACTGAGTGTTGCCGCGCGTATTGACCGTCAGCGTGGCAAGAAAGCCGATACCCTGGACGTTGGCCTGAAGGTTGCCGCCGCTGACGCTGCCCGAGACGCTGCCGGTGGCGTTGCGCGTGGTCTCCGTCCAGGTGCCGAAGATCGTTCCGCCGCTATAGCCGACGCTGCTGGTGACGTCGAACTTGTAGCTGTCGCTGGCGCAACGCAGATCCTGCTGCAGGTTCATGCCCTGATTGGTGACGGTGTAGCCCGCGCGACAGCGAATGCGCTCGCTCGCGCCGTTCGACATGGTGATGGTGCCGGAGCCGTTCCATGCTCCGGCCATTCCCGCGAACGGGAGCTCGGGGCGTTGCGCGTGGCCGGGAACGGCGAACAGGACTAGCGCGGCGATGGCGGCCGCGGTCAGCGCGCGCCGGTACACTATCGGTGGAAGGGACATGTGTTGCGTTTCCTCTGTCCTATTGCCTGCAAAAGTAGCGCGATTCGTATCGGAAGGGCAGCGCGTACATTAGGGCATGGCAATTTTTTAGGCGCGGGGCGTCTCGCGTAGGTACTCGTACCGCAACCCCACATGCACTAGGCTTGTTCCGAGCCGGGTGACCGGCACGGGAAATAGGATTGTGGGAGTAGCCAATGGCAAGCTTTCGTTCCGTTCTGTGGGGGATTGCGGCAATTGCAGCTTCTACGGCGGCGCCCGGGGGCGCGGCCGGCGCCGATCTCAAGATCGCGCTGATCGCCGGCAAGACCGGCGCGCTCGAGGCCTACGCGAAGCAGACCGAGACCGGCTTCATGATGGGCCTCGAGTACCTGACCAAAGGCACGATGACCTGGGAAGGCCGCAAGATCGTCGTCAGCGTCAAGGACGATCAGCTCAAGCCCGACCTCGCCCGCTCGCTGCTCGAGCAGGCCTATGGCGACGACAAGGTCGATATCGCGGTCGGCACGACGTCATCCGCGGCAGCGCTCGCCATGTTGCCGATCGCGCAGGACTACAAGAAGGTGCTCGATCGTC
Organism: uncultured Alphaproteobacteria bacterium; assembly: GCA_963792635.1. Classification (GTDB taxonomy): domain Bacteria; phylum Pseudomonadota; class Alphaproteobacteria; order Rhizobiales; family Xanthobacteraceae; genus DATNNN01. Next base: position 299,404 of record CAWBWX010000001.1, on the reverse strand, counting down.
GAGCCGGCGGTCGCCGACGCCATCACCGGCGACAGTGGAACCGCTACATCTTCCGCACCGGCCGCAACTCGACGCAGGACGCCTACGCCGCGGCCGCGTCGTTCCCGAAGACCGGCGAGGTGCAGGTCGCGACGCTCGCGCAGGATTACGCCTTCGGCCGCGACGGCGTCGCGGCGCTGAAGGCCGCGCTCGCCGCAGATCCGACCGAACGTGAAAGTCGTGTTCGAGGAATACGCGCCGCAGAACACGACGGACTTCACGGCCTACGCGCAGCGGCTGTTCGATGCGCTCAAGGACAAGCCGGGCCGCAAGGTGATCCCGATCATCTGGGCGGGCCCGCATCCGCTGCCGAAGATCGCGGCGCTCGATCCCGAAGCGCTACAGCATCGAAATCGCGCCCGGCGGCAACATCCTGCCGGTGATGCAGCTCTACAAGGATTATCCCGGCATCGAAGGCGCGATCTACTACTACTGGGACTTCCCGAAGAACGACATGAACAAGTGGCTCGTCGCCGAGCACCAGAAGCGCTTCAACGCGCCGCCCGACTTCTTCACCGCCGGTGGCTTCGCCGCCGCGGCCGCCGTGCTCGCAGCGGTCAAGGCCGCGGGCTCCACCGACACCGAGGCGCTGATCAAGGCGATGGAAGGGCTCTGAGCTTCGACACGCCCAAGGGCAAGATGACCTTCCGCAAGGAAGATCATCAGGCGGTGCAGGAGATGTACCACTTCAAGGTCAAGGCAGACGCCAAGGGCAACGAGCTGCTCGATCTCGTCGCGGTGATCCCGCCCTCCGACATGCCGATTCCGGTCCGCAACAAGCGCTAGCGCTCGCACGACGGCGCCTGCGATGGCATGCTGCAAGACGAAGGCGGAGCCTCCGCCTTCGTCTTTTTCTTGCGCCGGATGAACGTGACCGCTCCCGATCCTCGAAACGCGCGACCTCACCATCCGCTTCGGCGGGCACGTGGCCGTGAACGAGGTCAGCTGCGCGTTCCGGCCGGGAAGCCTCACGGCCATCGTCGGGCCGAACGGTGCCGGCAAGACCACGTACTTCAATCTGATTTCCGGACAGCTCCGGCGAGCGCGGGCCAGGTGCTCGTCAAGGGCGAGGACGTGACGCGGCTTCCGGCGTCGGCGCGCACGCGGCGCGGCCTCGGCCGCGCGTTTCAGCTGACCAACCTGTTTCCCAACCTCACCGTGTTCGAGAACGTGCGGCTTGCGGTGCAGGCGCGCGCGCGGGCGGGCTCGAGCCTGCTGTCGCTCTGGGAGCGACCGGCGCGACCTGATGGCGGCCGCCGACACCATCCTCGAGCGCGTGCGTCTCGCGCGACAAGCGCGAGGCGCGTCGCGGGCGCGCTTCCGCACGGCGATCAGCGCAAGCTCGAGGTGGCGCTCCTGATCGCGCTCGAGCCGGACGTGTTCATGTTCGACGAGCCGACCGCCGGCATGTCGGTCGACGAGGTGCCGAACATGCTCGAGATCATCGGCGAGCTGAAGCGCGACGCCGCAACAAGACCATCCTGCTCGTCGAGCACAAGATGGACGTGGTGCGCTCGCTCGCCGAGCGCATCATCGTGCTTGCACAACGGCGCGCTCGTCGCCGACGGACTGCCGGCGGAGGTGATGGCGTCCGCAATCGTGCGCGAAGCCTACCTCGGGCAGGAGCTCGGCGATGAGTGAACCGCTGCTCGCGCTCGAAGGCGTGCACACGCATATCGGCCGCTATCACATCCTGCAGGGCGTCGATCTCGTGGTGCCGCGTGGCGGCTTCACCGTGCTGCTCGGGCCGCAACGGCGCGGGCAAGACCACGACGCTGCGCACCATCATGGGTCTGTGGAAGGCCTCGCAGCGGACGTATCCGCTTCGCCGGCGAGGACGTGACGGCGCGGCCGACGCCGGATCATCGCCGGCGCCGGTATCGCCTATGTGCCGGAAAACATGAGTATTTTCGCGGGCCTGACGGTGCACGAGAATCTTCTGCTGCGCCGCGCGATCGGGCAGATCGAGCAAGCCCGGCTCGAATGGATCTTCTCGCTGTTCCCGGCGCTCGCAGCGCTTCTACGGGCTTGCCGCCGGCGCGCTCTCCGGCGGGCAGAAGCAGATGCTCGTCGATCGCGCGCGCGCTGATCGAGCCGCGCGAGCTGATCCTCGTCGACGAGCCGACCAAGGGGCTCGCGCCCGCGATCGTCGGCAACATGATCCGCGCGTTCCGTGAGGTGAAGAAGCGCGGGCGCCACCGTGCTGCTGGTCGAGCAGAATTTCATGGCCGCGCGCATGCTCGGCGACACGGTCGCGGTGATGGACGACGGACGCATCGTGCATCCATGCGGCGCGATGGCCGAGCTCGCCGCGCGATCCGGCCTTGCAGCAGCGGCTGCTCGGACTTGCATCTGGATCAGCACCAATGAGCGACCGTCGCAGCCGAACGAGGAGGAGACGGCCGTCGTTCGTGGCGCCGATCGACTGGATTCCGATCGCTGCTCGTCGCTGCGGTCGCGCTCGTGGCGCTGCCGCTCGTCGGCAGCTTCTCGACCTGGGTGACGCTCACGGTCGCGGCGCTCGCCATGGGCATGATGATCTTCGTCATGGCGTCGGGGCTGACGCTCGTGTTCGGTCTCATGGACGTGATCAACTTCGGCCACGGCGTGTTCATTTCGGTCGGCGCCTATGTGAGCCTGCTCGTGCTGTGGCCGCTTACCGGTTGGGTGAACTCACCGTCGGTGGCGCTCAACGTCACGGTGCTCCTCCTGTGCATCCTGCTCGCCATGGCCGCCATCGGGCCTGTTCGGCTGGACGTTCGAGCGGGTGATCATGCGGCCGGTCTATGGCCAGCACCTGAAGCAGATCCTCGTCACCATGGGCGGGCTGATCGTCGTCGAGCAGCTGCTTCACGTCTTCTTCGGCGGCGAGCCCGATCACGATCGCGTTGCCGCAAACCTTCCGCGGTGCGCTCGCGTTCGGGCCGGACATCGTGGTGGAGCGCTACGGCTGATCGCGGTGGCGGTCGGGCTCGTGGTGTTCGTCGGGATGCTGCTGGTGCTCAACCGCACACGCATCGGACTGCTGGTGCGCGCCGGCGTGGAAAACCCGGAAATGGTCGAGGCGCTCGGCTACCGCATCCGGCGACTATTCGTCGGCGTGTTCGTGGCAGGCTCGGCGCTCGCCGGCCTCGGCGGCGTGATGTGGGGCTTCTACCAGCAGACGCTCACCGCCGGCATGGGGCTGCAGGTGCTCGTGCTGATCTTCATCGTCGTGATCATCGGCGGACTCGGCTCGATCGGCGGCTGCCTCATCGGGTCGCTGTTGGTGGCGCTGGTGGCGAACTACACGGCGTTCCTCGAGCCGAAGATCGCGCTCGTCTCCAACATCGCGCTCATGCTCGATCGTGCTGCTGTGGCGGCCGCAGGGGCTCTATCCCGTGGTGAGGAGCTGATACGATGCTCGCGCGCGTCCTCTCCGGAGATTTTCCACGCTCCGCGCCGCTCTCAGCGGCGCTACTCCTGATCGTCTGTTCGCTGCTCGCCTTCGCGCCGTTCCTGTTTTCCGGCGCGCAGCCGCTTGAACGTCGCGGCCAAGATCTGCGTCTTCATCCTGCTGGTCGCGGCCTACGACCTCCTGCTCGGCTATACCGGCATCGTCTCCTTCGCCCACACCATGTTCTTCGGCATCGGCGGCTACGGCGTCGCGATCGCGCTCGCGCGATTCGGGCCGACCTGGGGGGCGCTTGCGCTCGGTATCGTCGCAGCGATCGTGGTCGCCGGTGCGTCTGGCGCTCGTCATCGGCCTGTTCTCGCTACGCGTGCGGGCGATCTTCTTCGCCATGATCACGCTCGCGGTGGCGACGGCGTTCGCGGTGCTGGCGTCGCAGCTCTCCGGGCTTCACCGGCGGCGAGGACGGCCTGAACTATCGCGTGCCGGAACTGCTGCGCCCGTCGTTCCGGCTGTTCGACACGCCGGTGTTCGGCACGGTCGATCAACGGGCGCGATCATCACCTACTACATCGTCGTTCGTCGGCGCGCTCGATCGGCTTCCTCGCGCTGTTGCGCGTCGTGAACTCGCCGTTCGGCCGCGTGCTGCAGGCGATCCGCGAGAACGATTTCCGCGCCGAGGCGCTGGGCTACCCGGTGGTGGTCTATCGCTCGATCGCGAGCGTGCATCTCGGCGATGATGGCGGCGCTCGCCGGCGTGCTGCTCGCGCTGTGGCTGCGCTACACCGGGCCCGACACCACGCTTTCCTTCGCCATCATGATCGACGTGCTGCTCATGGTGGTGATCGGCGGCATGGGCACGCTCTATGGCGCCGTGATCGGCGCCACGCTGATGATCATCGCCGAGAACTACCTGCAGGTGCTGCATGGGCCGCCTCGGCGAGGCCGCGTGTCAGGTCTGCCGCTCCTGTCGGCGCTATTCTCGGCCGACCGCTGGCTGCTGTGGCTCGGCATCCTGTTCGTGCTGAGCGTCTATTTCTTCCCCTCGGGCATTGTCGGCCGCCTGCGCGCAGGGGCGGCGCGGAAATCGTAGGGCTGGAGCGGCCCCCGAAACGCATTGTGAATATGCGGGCGCCTGTGCTTTCCTTGTCCACCGAACAGCTTAAGCGCCACGGCGGCCGCCTCGCGGCCGGACAAGCGGCGCGCATGGGGGAGAGAAAAATGCGTATTTGGTTGGCCGCGGTGGCGGTGGTGCTTCCGGCTTCGCTCAATGCCGCAAGCGCCCAGGAAGTCACGCTCAAGGGCATCACCTCGTTCGCCGAGAAGACGTTCTACTCGCGCGGCTTCGAGAAGTTCATCGACAAGGTCAACGCCGACGGCAAGGGCGTGATCCAGATCAACTACATCGGCGGACCGAAGGCGATGCCGCCGTTCGAGGTCGGCAACGCGCTCAAGGGCGGCGTCGTCGACATCGCCAACGTCACCGGCGCCTTCTACACCAACCTCGATGCCCGAGGCGGACGCCTGGAAGCTCACCGAGCGGCCGATGGCGGAGCTGCGCAAGAACGGCGGCTACGACTACATGGCGACGCTCTACGACCAGAAGACTGAACGCCATCCTGCTCGCGCGTCACATCGACAACAATCCGTTCCACCTCTACCTGAACAAGCCGATCGACAAGATCGACCTCACCGGCCTCAAGCTCCGCATCACGCCGGTCTACCGCGACTTCTTCCAGTCGCTCGGCGCCACCGTCGTGCAGACCGCGCCGGGCGAGGTCTACACCGCGCTCGAGCGCGGCGTCGTCGACGGCTACGGCTGGCCGATCACCGGCATCTTCGATCTCGGCTGGCACGAGAAGACGAAGTACCGCGTCGATCCCGGCTTCTACTAGCGCCGAGGTCAGCATCCTGATCAACAAGGCGACCTGGGACAGGCTCAACGCCGCGCAGAAGAAGATCATCACCGACGCGGCCGCCTGGCTCGAGGCGCAGGCCGCGGAGACGGCGAAGGAGAACGACGCCGATATCGCCAAGCAGAAGGCCGCCGGCATCCAGGTGATCGAGTTCAAGGGCGCCGATGGTGCCGCCTTCCGCGACAAGGCCTACGAAGCGGGCTGGGCCGGCGTCATCCAGCAGAGCCCCGAGCACGGCGCCGAAGCTGAAGGAGTTCTTCTCCAAGGCCAAGTAGCGGGCCCGCGCATCACGCCGGCGAGGAGCGGACATGGACCGGTTGTCCAGGGCGTTCGGCCGCCTCCTCGACTGGCCTGATGACGGTTGCCTGCCTGCTGCTGTTCGCCATGACGTTGCTGATCGGCGGCGACGTGCTCACGCGCAATATCGGTCTCGGCGGGATCGCCTGGAGCAACGAGGTCTCCGAGAACATCCTCTATCTCCTCACGCTGCTTCTCGGCGCCGTGGCTGCTGCGCCAGGGCCAGCACATCCGCGTCGACATTCTGCTTCGCGCCGTGCCGGCGCGCGCTCGGCTGGCTGCTCGAATGGATCGGCGACCTGCTTCGGCTTCGCCTGCTCGGTCTACTTCGTCTGGTACGGCTGCAAGGTGCTGGCGGCGAGCTATCTCGCGGGCGCGGTCACGATCAAGACCCTGGTGACGCCCGAATGGTGGCTGCTCGCGCCCTGCCGCTCGCGTTCCTGCTGGTGGCGATCGAGTTCGTCTTCCGCATGCAGCGCCTCGCCCAAGGCGAGCGCGCGCCGCGCACCGACGCGGTGTCGGTCACATGACCTGGCAGTTCGCCGCAGCTCCTCCTGCTCGGCGGCTCGACCGTGCTGCTGTTGCTCGGCATGCCGGTCGCGCTTTCCTTCGTCGCGATCAACATCGTCGGCGCGTTGCTGTTCCTCGGCGGCGAGGCGGGGCTCGCGCAGATGGTGCGCAACAGCGTCGTTTCGGTGATGAGCTTCTCGCTCACGCCGATCCCGCTCTTCATCCTGATGGGCGAGGTCCTGTTCCACACCGGGCTCGCGCATCAAGGTCATCGACGGCGTCGAGCGGCTGATCCGCCAGGTGCCTGGCCGGCTCGCCGTCGTCGCCGTGGTCGCCGGCACGGTGTTCTCGGCGATCTCCGGCTCCACCATCGCGACGACCGCGATGCTCGGCTCGCTCATGCTGCCGATCATGCTCGCGCGCGGCTATCACCCGACCATGGCGACCGGGCCGATCATGGCGATCGGCGCCGTGGACATGCTGATCCCGCCCTCGGCGCTGACCGTGCTGCTCGGCAGCCTCTCGGGGATCTCGATCTCCAAGCTCCTGATCGGCGGCGTCGTGCCGGGCCTGATCCTGTCGGTCGCGTTCGTCGTCTACATCGTCGTGCGCGCGAAGATCACGCCGAGGCTCGCGCCGCCGACGCCGATCGAGCCGGCGGCGGGCTGGGAGCACTGGCGCCTGCTCATCCTCTACGTCGTGCCGCTGGTCATCGATCTTCGCCGTGGTGATCGGCGCGATGTCGGCGGGGTTCGCGACGCCGACCGAAGTCGGCGGCGCTCGGCGCCATCGCCACGATGGCGCTCGCAGCCGTCTACCGCGCGCTCACGCGTCGACGCCTTGATGCGATCGCTGCGCGGCACGGTCGCGATCTCCGGCATGATCCTGTTCATCATCCTCGGCGCCACCACCTTCTCGCAGATCCTGAGCTTCTCCGGCGCCACCGACGGGATCGTGTCCGTGATCCTCGGGCAGGGCTTCTCCACGCTCGCTCGTCGTGGCCCTGATGATGGCTGATCGCTGGTGTTCCTCGGCATCTTCGTCGATCAGGTCAGCATGATGCTGATCACGCTGCCGGTCTTCATGCCGATCGTGCATCCGGCTCGGCATCGACCCGATCTGGTTCGGCGTCCTGTTCCTGATCTGCATGCAGCTCGGCCTGCTGCTGCCGCCGCACGGGCTCCTGCTCATGACCATGCGCGGCGTCGCGCCGCCCGAGGTCACCTTCGCCCACATCTTCCAGGCGGTCGTGCCCTACGTCGATCATGAGCCTCGCTGCTGCTCGCGCTGACTTCTTGCTCGTGCCCGCGATCGCGACCTGGCTGCCGAACCTGCTGATCGGTTGAACTTAGGAGCCTCGATGAAAGCCGATCCGACAGTCGCCGCCGTTTCGCGCCCGCGATCTCGCGGCGCTCGGCGCGCGGCGCTGCTTCGGCCTGCTCGGCACCGCCAATTTCAAGATCTCTCACGCGCTGGTCGAAGCCGGCGTCGAGCTGATCTCCGCCCGCCACGAAGGCAACGCCGCGACCATGGCCGACGCCTATGCGAAGGCCACCGGCGAGCTCACGCTCGTCAGCGTGCACTCCGGGCCCGGGCTCACGAACGCAATCACCGGCATCGGCGAGGCCGCGAAGAGCCGGACGCCGCTCGTGGTGCTGGCGGGCGACGTGCCGACGGGCGCCGTGCGGTCGAACTTCTACATCGACCAGGCGGAGCTTGCGCGCTCGGTCGGTGCCGTATCCGAGCGCATCCACACGCCGCGACGGCCCGCGCCGACACGCTGCGCGCCGTCACCCGCGCGCTGCGCGACCGGCAGACCGTGGTGCTCAGTCGCTGCCCACCGACGTGCAGGATGCGGAACTCACCGCAAGCAATGAGCCGCTTGCCCTGCCGCCCAACCCCGGCCGGCTGCAGCCCGATCCCGCCGCCGTGCGCCGCCTCGCCGAGGCGATCGTGCGCGCCGAAGCGGCCGCTCATTCTCGGCGGCCGTGGCGCCGTGCTGTCCGACTGCGGAGGAGGCGCTTGCCGCGCTTGCCGACCGCACCGGCGCGCTGCTCGCTACGTCGGCGTGCGGGCACGGGCTATTCGTTGGCAATCCGTGGTCGCTCGGCATCTGCGGCGGCTTCTCGTCGCCCATCGCTGACGAATTGATCCCCGAGAGCGACCTCATCGTCGGTTTCGGCGCGAGCTTTACCCAGTGGACCACCCGTAAAGGCAAGCTCACCGCCGGCGCCACCATCGCCCAGGTCGACGTCGAGGCCGCGAAGCTCGGTAGCCAGATGGTGGTCCAGCTTGCGATTCACGGCGACGCCCGGGCCACCGCCGAGGCCTTGCTCGCCGAGCTCGACCGGCAAGGTCTGGCGAGTCCGCGGCCCGGGTGCCGCAGCGAGCGCGTGCGCGAGCGCATCCGCGCTGGCGACAACCATCACAGCTCGCATCGCGACGAATCCACCGCCGAGGTCATCGACCCGCGCACGCTGAGCAAGGCGGTGGACGAGATCCTGCCCGCGGATCGCGTGGTGGCGTCGGACTCCGGCCATTTCTGCGGCTGGGTGCCGCGCTATCTGCGCGTGCCGAACCCGCGCGCCTCCTGCCTCAGCCATTCGTTCCAGTCGGTGGGCCTCGGGCTTGCCTCGGCCATCGGACTCGCCATCGCCAATCCCGGCAAGCTCGCGGTCCTCGGCGCGGGCGACGCCGGATTCCTCATGTCGATCTCCGACCTGGAAACCGCGCTTCGCCTGAGGCTACGGATGTGCATCTTGATCTACAACGACGCTTCCTTGGCCGCGGAAGTGCATTACTTCCAGCGCAAGGGCTATTCCACCGACATCGTGCAGTATCCCGACACGGATTTCGCCGCCATTGCGCGCGGCTACGGTGCCCGGGCGGCGACCGTGCGCACGCTCGCCGATCTGGAGCCGGTGCGGCAATGGGTGAAGGAAGGCGCGCCCGGCGTGTTCGTGATCGACGGCAAGATCAATCCGGCGCTCGAAGCCGACTGGCACCTCGAGCACTTTCCTTGAGTGTTCAGCCGGGCGAGAACGCACACACCGGGAGCGCGAATCCCGGCAACGCGGCCCAAATCACCGCCAGTGCCGACGCCGCGGCGAGCGCAAGGGTCAGATATGAGAGAAATCCGGTCGCTCCACGGCCGGCGGACATGACGGAGGCCGGGAAAGGGCGCGACCCGTAGGCGATGCCGAACAGGGCGAGCAGCGCCGCTCCCGTCAGCACCAAAGTGGCGACCCGCATCGCCGTACCCGATGGCGCCCTGGCGGTGCAGATCAGGGCCTCCGCCGCATAGATCGCGAAGAAGTGCACCGCCCAGACGATGGGCCCGGACAGCGCCCAGAGGAAATCGGAAACGGGCCGCACCCTGCGCATCAGATCAGCCGTGGAAATCCGTGGATGAGCGCGAGGCCCAGCAAGCTCTGGCCGATCGAATACTGCCAAAACAGTTCGAGATTATCGAAGGTGACGCGGCGGATGTTGTCGAGCTTGCCGGTGGCGTAGCGCGCCAACACGAACGCCGCCGTCACGGCGACCGCCACGACAATCTGCGCCTGCAGAAAACTGTTGGCGTAGACCATCGCGCCATAGCCGCTCGCGCTAGGGCGGAGACCGCTTTGCCAATGATCCCAGATCTCCAGCGACAGCGATAGGCCGGTGGCGGCGAGCGCCAGCAGGATGCAAAGGACGAACGCGGCGCCCCAAGCGCGTGCCAGCGCGCGCCGCGCGGCGAACACGGCGGCGCTCGCGGCGATGAGCAACGCGGCGGACCAGAATGGAGAATGCGCGCGCAGCTCCGGGCTGCTGGCGCTCGGCCAGACCTGCGGGGATACGGTCCACAGGTACAAGTAGGAGAAGACGTAGGAGAGATAGAGCGAGCCCGCGACCAGGAGCAACACGATCATCGCCCAGTAGGAGTGCGACAGCGAACCCGACGCATAGGTCGGCAATCGTATTCCCTTGGCGATCGGGGCCGGCGGCACCGGCGCCGGATCGCTTCCCCACATCCACACCCAGATCGACACCACGGCGAGCAGGCCGCACAGCGTCGCCAGCACCACAAACTTCACCGTGAGCAGCAGGAAGAAGGCGGCGGTGAAGACCGCGGCGAGCACCGGACTCCAGCCGTCTCCCGGCACGCGCATTAGGTACTGCGGCGTCGCCTCGATCGGCGACGTGGCGATGGTTTCGCGGCTTCCGGTGGGAGTGCCGGGCAGGTAGTAGCGACCGGCGTCGACGGCCTCCGGCAAACCGGGCTGGTCCCACAGCGGCTCGCGGCTCGTCACGCGCGGAACGCTGCGCGCGGCGTAGGTGTCGTTGTTCAGCCACTCCAGCGTTCCCGCGTTCCAGATATTGCCCGCGGCGTTGGCCAGGGTCGGGCGCAAATTCCTCGCCAGGTCGAACAGCACGATCAGCACGCCGGCGGCGAAGGCGAAGGCGCCGACGGTAGAAACCATGTTCAGCAAGTCCCAGCCAAGCTCGGTCGGATAGGTGAAGACCCGGCGCGGCATGCCGAGGAGGCCGGTCAGGTGCATGGGAAAGAACGCGACGTTGAAGCCGATGAACATCAGCCAAAACGCCCACTTGCCGAGGCGCTCCGACAGCGCGCGGCGGCTGAACGCGGGCGCCCAGTAGTAGAACCCAGCGAACAGCGGAAACACCATGCCGCCCACCAGCACATAGTGAAAGTGCGCCACGACGAAGTAGGTGTCGTGCGCCTGCCAGTCGAACGGAACCATGGCGACCATGACGCCGGTGAGCCCGCCCAGCGTGAAGATGAACAGGAAGCCGAGCACGAACAGCGAGGGCGTAGCCAGGCGCAGCTTGCCGGCGGCGATGGTGGCGATCCAGGCGAATACCTGAATGCCGCTCGGCAGCGCCACCGCCATGCTGGCGGCGGAAAAGAAGCTGAGCGAGATATACGGAATACCGGTGGTGAACATGTGGTGCACCCACAGACCGAAGCTGAAGAAGCCGGTCGCGATGAGCGCCACCACGATCAGGTCATGAGCGACGAGTGGCGAGCGCGCCATGGTCGGCACGATCATGGAAACCATGCCGGCCGCCGGCAGGAAGATGATGTAGACCTCCGGATGGCCGAAGAACCAGAACAGGTGCTGCCACAGGAGTGGGTCGCCACCCTTCTCGGCGACGAAGAAGGGCCAGCCGAAGGCACGCTCGAGCTCGAGCAGCATCGTCGCCAGGATGACCGCCGGAAAGGCGAAGACGATCATCCCGGCGAAGATCAGCATCGTCCAGGCGAAGATCGGCATCTTGTCCAGCGACATTCCCGGCGCGCGCGTGCGCAGGACGCCGACGATGATCTCGATGGCGCCGGCGATGGCGGATATCTCGATGAAGCCGATGCCGAGCAGCCAGAAGTCGGCGCCGACGCCGGGCGAATATCTCTCGCCGGTCAACGGCGGGTACATGAACCAGCCGCCGGAGGGAGCGGCGTCGAAAAACAGCGTGCAGAAGAAGACGAGGCCGCCGACGAAGTATGCCCAGAAGGCGAAGGCGCTGAGGCGGGGAAACGGCAGGTCGCGGGCGCCGAGCATCTGCGGCAGCAAGAGAATGCCCATCGCCTCCACGGCAGGCACGGCGAAGAGGAACATCATCACCGTGCCGTGCATGGTGAAGATCTGGTTGTAGGTTTCCTGGGGGAGGAAGGTGTTGCTCGGCACGGCGAGCTGCGTGCGCATGAGGAGGGCGAGAATGCCGGCGAGCAGAAAGAACAGAAACGCGGTGCCGATATAGAAATAGCCGACGATGGTGTTGTTGACCGCGCTGAAGACCCGCCAGCCCTTGGGCGAGGCCCAGACTTCCTTGAGCTTCTTCAGCTCATCCTTGGGCCGTGGCAGGTCGTTGGGATAGATCATGCGCGCCACGTCTCACCTCAACCCGATCAGGTAGGTGGTGAGCGCGTCGAGATTTTCGTTCGAGAAGACACGAAACGGCGGCATCTTGTTGCCGGGCTTCAAGTGCTGCCCACTGACGATGAAACGGGCGAGATTTTCGCGCGACATGGGCAGGAGCTCGGCTGCGATCGCGCGCCGGGAGCCGATGCGGCTGAGGTCGGGTCCCAATAAGCCGGTCGCCGCGCTGCCGCGAACCGCATGACAGGAGCCGCAACCGGCGGCGAGAAAGAGGGCCTGCCCGCGTCTTGCCGTCTCCGCAGCGGGTTCCGTCGCGCTAGCGGATTCCTGCTTCAGCCATTCGGCGAACTCTTCCTGCGGCATGGCGATGACCGAGAGCGCCATGAAGGCGTGCGGGCCGCCGCAATATTCGGCGCATTGGCCGCGGAAGACGCCGGTGCGCTCCGCCTTCACGCGCAGGGTCGTCGTGCGGCCTGGGGTCATATCGACTTTGCCCCCAAGGCTCGGAATCCAGAAGCTGTGGATCACATCAGCGGAGTTGAGTGTGAATTCGACCTCGGCGCCGACGGGAATGCGGATTTCATTGGCGCTGGCGACTGGCGTCTGGCCGGGGCGGAGATACGAGACCCGCCACCACCACTGCTCGCCCACGACGTGGATGCGAACGACGCTTGCGGAAGGATCGGGCGTGCTTCCCCGCAGCAGCCATAGGCTGTAGCCGAGCAGAAGCGTCAGCACGACGACGGGAAACACGATGCCACCGATGACGACGGTGCGGGTGTCCGCCAGGCGCGTGCGTACTGAAGCTGAGCCGCGCAGGGCGAGCCAGGTAGCGCCGAGGACCACGAGGAAGATCGCGGCGCTCAGTCCGAACAACAGCCAGGCGAGCGCGGCGATCTGCGACGCGCCGGTGGCTCCGGGCGACATGACGGATTGGATGTCGCGGCAGCCGCCGATCAGCATGACGAGAAAAATCGAGAGCGGGGCGAGTCGTCTCATGGCCGCCGTTCGCCCTGGGGAAGCGCCGCAAAATAGGCCGAGAGATCCACGATCTGCTGATCGCTCAGCCGCCGCGCAATCGGCGCCATGATTTCCGCCGTGCCGGTGCGTGGCTCGAGGCCTTTTTTCCAGAGCCGCAGTTTGGCGATCATGTAGTGCGCATTCTGCCCGGCCAGACGCGGAAACGTAGCGAGCGCACTGTCGCCGTGGCAACCCAGGCAGGGCGGCACTTCGGCGGAAACGATGCCCCGGGTCGCGATCTCCCGGCCTCGGTCGATCTGCGCGGCATCAGAGCGAGCGCCGCTGATGTCTGTGGGGGTTCTCAAACCGGCGTAGTACTCGGCCACGCGCTGTAGCGCTCCTGCGGATAGCGCCTTGGCCACGGGCTGCATGATTCCGCTTTGGCGTGTGCCGTCGGCGTAGGAGCGCAGCGCTGCGATGAGGAATTCGGCGGGCTGCCCGTGCAGCACCGGCACGAGGCCGCTCTGCGGGCGCTGGTTCTCCATGCCGTGGCAGCGCGCGCAGGCGCCGAGCGCCTCCTCCACGTTGCCTACATTGGCGATCTCGCGGCCGCTTTGCGACGGCACCGGAGAACTGCCGAAGGCAAGCTCGTGATACTGCCGCGCGTTCAGCCGCGGCAATTCCCTGAGGAAGGCGACGACCGCCCACACCTCGTCGTCGCGCTCGAGCGACGACCATCCCGGCATCCCGGTGTATTTGATGCCGTTCTGCACGATCCAGAACAGCTCACGGTCCTTCCACTGCGGCGATGCCTGACCAAGATCCGGCGGCGGCGGCAGCATCTGCTGGGCCACGACCCCGGCGGTGAAGCCGGGCGCGCCGTGACAGGTGGCGCATTCGGAATGGAAGTGGCCGGCTCCGAGCTGAATCAAATGCTTGTTGTCGAGCGGCGGGGGCGCATCGACGGCGAGCGCGTGCGTCTTCACCGAATTGCTCATGACGAAAGTGAGGAACCACTCGACGAGGGGCCAGTGGCCGCGGCTTGCCGCGACGCTGTAGACCCCGGACCAGGCCCAAAGCATCACCAGCAGGAACACGCCCGCGGCGGCCGCCAGCCCCATGCGGACGATGGGCCGGATGCGTGGCGGGAGAATTCGGCGCATTGCGCTATCGGGCGTGCGCGGCTTCGCGGCCCTCGGCGGCGCCCATCATGCGCAAGTCGCTCAACGCGCGCGCGGCGAGAACGATACCGGCCAGCACGTAGCTGAGCGGACAAGCCGTGATCATCAGGAGGCCGGCGAGCTGCTGATCGGAAAGCGTGATCGTCGCATGATGGGCGTGCGTCCCGGCGTACAGAAGGCGCGGCGCGAAAACGAGGAGTGCCGCGAGCAGGCAGGCGAGCTTCCCGGTGACCAGTAGGGCTGCAATTCCCTGCCAGCGCGCGCGCAGGGGCAGCCGCAGGAGCGCGGTCCAGAAGAATACGGCGGCCAGAAACAGCGAGCCGTGCACCGCCGCCTGCAGGAGACCGGAATGCACCGCTGCTTGCTGCAGCGATGGCGCGTGCCACAGCCACAGGAGCATCATCTGGATCAGGGTCGCCGCCCACAATTGCCGGCCGAGAGCACCTTCGGCGCGAGGGTTGCGCGCTAGCGCCACGGCGACAAGCGGTGCCACGACGCTCATGAGCGCGATGTGTTGCACCATGTGCAGAGAGAGCGGCTCGAGCTCGACCAGGGCGAGCACGGCAACACCGGCGAATAGCACGGCGCCGGCGCTGAAGATCGCAGGTAGCGCGTTGGGCGTGACCATGCCTTCGTTGTCCAACCGCTTCCGTCCAGCGCGATGGTAACACGAAGCCATCCGCGCACCATGCCGACGGCCGATATTCTTTTTAGCGGGAGTTGAGCATCGCGGCGAAATCTTCTAGTCACACTGTCTATATTTTCAGGAACCCGGGGCGGTTGAGCGCGTTGCGTTCGACGCAGGGCTGGTGATGTTCACAACCGAGTTGATTCCCTACATTCTGCTCGGCTTCGCCGCCCAATTGGTCGACGGCGCGCTAGGCATGGCCTACGGCCTGATCACGACGTCGGTCCTGCTTGCCACCGGCACGCCGCCCGCCGTCGCCAGCGCCAGCGTGCACGCGGCCGAGGTGGTGACCACTGGTCTCGCCGGCGGTTCCCACGTCTGGCACAAGAACATCGACTGGAAATTGTTTCGCCGGCTTGCGCCCGCCGGGGTCGCGGGCGGGGTGGTCGGCGCCTACGTCCTGGTCGGGTTGCCGGAGAACTACGTCAAGATCTTCATCACCGTGTATCTGCTGGCGATGACCGCACTCATCACCCGCCGGGTGTTGAAGACAGAGCCGCGTAAGCAGCCCACCAAGGAAAAACGCGAGAAGACCGTGCCGACCATTCCGCTCGGAGCCGCCGGCGGATTCTTCGACGCGGTCGGTGGTGGCGGCTGGGGCCCGCTAGTGACCTCGACCTTGATCGTTCGCGGCGACCATCCGCGCAAGAGCATCGGCTCGGTATCGCTGTCGGAATTCTTCCTGACGGCGGCCATTTCCGTCGCCTTCGTGTTGTCGCTGAATTGGCGGGAGTACGCGCAGCTTGTCCTTGGCCTCGTGATCGGCGGCGCCATCGCGGCGCCGTTCGCCGGCTGGCTGAGCAAGATCCTGCCACCCAAGATCCTGATGATCATGGTGGCGGTCGTGGTGGCGACGCTGGCAATGGTGAACTTGGTGCGCCTGTTTTTCGCTGAATGAGCTCTGGCGCGACGTCGTGTACCCGCGTGTAACCGCGGCAGGTAATGGCGTTGATGATGGGCGTCATGATCTTCATCAACGAAAGAATAGGCCTCGCTCGATGTTGCGTCGCGACGGTGGACGCGGGATGATGCCAGGCCCGTGACGACTACGCGGGCGTCTGTCGCGCGATTTGCAATGACATCGACCGTCCGCGTTCTTGCCCTCGTCCTCGCGTTCTGCGCGCCTGGCGCAAGCGTAGCGCAAGACGCGGGCGGCTACCCCAACCGTCCAGTGAAATTGGTCGTTCCGTTCGCGGCGGGCGGGCCGGCGCACGTGATGGCCCTGCTGATCGCGCAGGAGCTCAGCGACCGCCTAGGCAAGCCGTTCTTTGTGGCGAACCATCCGGGCGCGGGCGGTAACATCGGCATGGGATTGGTCGCACAATCGCCGCCCGATGGTCACACGATCCTGGTCGTCACCTCGAGCCTCGTAGTCAACCCCGGCCTTTACGCCGACCTTCCCTACGACGTGCATAAGGACCTTGCGCCGGTCACCTTAGCTGCGGTGACGCCACTCGTGCTGGTGGCAAACGCCTCGGTGGCGGTCAACTCTGTCAAGGAGCTGGTTGAGTATTTGAAGGCAAATCCTGACAAGGGCAACATTGCCTCGGCTGGGATCGGCACCACATCGCACCTTGCCGTGGAGATGCTCAAGCGCGCGCTCGGCCTCGACATCGTGCATGTTCCCTATAACGGCGCGGGCCCGACGCTAACTGGTGTGCTCGGCGGTCAGGTGCCGTTTGCAATAATCGCGCTGTCGTCGGCCGCGCCCCACATCAGGCAGGGGACGCTGCGCGCGCTCGCCATTCCGAGCGAGAGGCGGTCTGTATTCATGCCGGAGATCCCCACTATGGCCGAGGCCGGCGTGCCGGGTGATCAGAGCGCCGACGTGATGCTTGGCGTGCTGGTGACCGGTGGAACGCCGCGCGCCGCCATCGATCTGCTCCAGCGCGAAATCGCCAGAGCGCTGACCGGAACCGCCGCGCGGCAGCATCTCGCGGCGCTGGGCTTCGAGGTGGTCGCGAGCACGCCCGATGCCTTCGCCGCGCGTATCAGCGCGGAAGTTCCCAAATGGGCGCAGGTCATTCGCGACGCGGGGATCAAGGTCGAATAACAATAGCAATGAACATTTTTGACGCATTTCTTTTCCAGGCGCGCCATCAGCCGACCTCGCTCGCCATCTGCACGCCCGGCACGGGTCTTGATCACGTCAGCTATGGGCGGCTGGAGCAATTCGCTAACAACATCGGTCAACACGCGCTTGCCGCCGGCCTGAAGCCTAAGGACACGGTTGCGATCTTTGCGCGTGACATGATCCTGCACTGGGCGCTGGTCCTGGGATTAGGGCGCATAGGCGTGGTGACGCTTTCCGGTCTCGATCCGACGCTTCCCGGTGGTTTTCGCATCGACGCGGTGCTGAGCGACGTGCCCGCGACCTACACCAATGGGGGCCGCACCATTGCGGTCGACGCGAGATGGCTAGAAGGTGACGGTAAGCCGCCGGCCGTGGAGTCCGAGCAGGATCGCAACGCGTCTGCGCGCATCATCCTCACCTCCGGCACCACCGGCGATCCGAAAGCGGTGGCGCTCAGCCACGACATCATCATCCGCCGTATCCAAGCCTTCGACGTGGCATTCGGTAACAAGATTCCCGCCTGCACTCGCACCTTCGTCGACCTTGGTATCCAGGCCAACATTGGCTATCTCTGGGGCATCTACACCTTCGCCCGCGGCGGCGCGTTGTTCCTGCGCGGAACCGACGCACCGGAGACCATGCAGGCGTTCTCGCTCTACAACGTGCAATGCATGGTCGCGGCGCCGGGCGGCATGGCGGAGTTCCTCGACTACTATGAACGCTCGCCCGCGTTCGAGTGCCCGTTCGAGGTCATGCTGTCGGTGGGCAGCATGCTGTCAAAAGCGCTATCGGAGCGGGTGCGGGCGCGAATGTGTACGCACGTCGTCTCCGCCTATGGCGCGACCGAAGGCAATCCGGTGGCGGGCGCTCCTAGCCATCAGATCGCCCACATTCCGGGCGCGGTCGGCTACGTCGCGCCGGGCATGATTGTGGAAGCTGTCGACCCATTGGGTCGGACACTCCCGGCAGGCAAGGAAGGCTTCATCCGCTTCCGTGGACACTCCTGTATCTCCGAGTATCTCGGCAATCCGCCCGGCTCGGAAAAGATTTTTCGCGATGGCTGGATTTACCCGGGCGACATCGGAATGGTGACTGAGGACCGCGTGCTGATCATTTCCGGCCGTGACAAGGTCATCATCGATCTCGGCGGCGACAAGATAAATCCCGAGACGATCGAAGCGGTGCTGATGTCCTTCCCGGGTATCGTTCACGCGGCCGCTTTCGGCCGACCCAACGAGCTCGGTATCGAAGAGGTATGGGCGGCAGTCGTCGTTCGTTCCCCACCCGACACTGAGGTTATGCGTGCGCATTGCGCCCGCACGCTCCCGGCAACCCAGGTTCCGGTGCGTTTCATCAACGTGGCAGAGATTCCGCGCACTACCGCAGGCAAAATCGATCGCAAGCGGCTTGGGGAACTCGTCTGATCATCCTCAAGCGTATGATTTTACCTCCGGCTACTTTCCGCCGGAGGTGTTGCTGTTCTGCAATAGGCGCGGCCTATCTATTTGCCTAAGCTGACTGATCGCTTAGATGGGGCCGGCCGGCATGAAAAGCGCGCGCCTAATTCTTCTCGCGACCGTGTCGACGATGGCGCTCGCCACGAGCGCATCGGCGCAGAACTGGACCGGGTTTTACGTCGGTCTCAATGTGGGCGGGGCGTGGAATAGCGCAGAGTTCACCGATCTGGGTGATGGCAACAAGGGGTTCTCATTTCCGGCTGGTCAAACTTTTTGGTCACCGGACGCCGGCGGATTTATAGTCGGCGGTCAGATCGGGTTTAACTGGCAGGTTGCCAACATTGTCTATGGCATCGAGGCCGACTTTAACTGGGCAAACGCGCGAGCGAGCGCCTCGTTCCCCGCTCAATTTGCGGTAGCGAGAACCAATCTCGACCGGTTTGCAACAGTACGCGGCCGCATCGGCTTTACCGCGTCACCCGTCTTTTTGGTTTACGTGACCGGCGGGTTGGCCGTCGCCCATATCCGTGACGCTTGGGGAAACACACCCGACGGTAACGACTTTGTCAGCAATGGGACACGCGCCGGTTGGACCCTGGGCGGCGGCATCGAGTACATGTTCGCGCCGAACTGGACCGTCCGGCTCGAGGGCCTTTTCGCCGATTTCGGCCACCGAGACGTCGTTGGTCCTGCGGGATGTCCGGGCTTTTACCGGAGCACCTTCGCGCACACGATGGCGCTCGTTCGCGGCGGCTTTAACTTCAAATGGTGAGAGCGCGGCCGTGATCGGTCGCGGGGCTACAAAGAGCAATAGTCCCGGAGAATGCCCGGGACCTTGCCTTTTGAGCGTTGGGCTGGATCAAAAGCGCGCCGCAGCCCGATTATCCGATCGAATTCCTAGCTCCGCAACCGAACCTGTAGTTCAAGCCGCGATCATTTTGGGGGGTGATGCCCGTGAGCAGGCGTATGTGGATCGGTCCTATTTTGGTAGCGGGGCTGAGTGTCGGAGCAAGCGAGGCGGGGGCCGCAGATTGCCCGGTCGGGTCACAACAAACCTTGACGGGGTCAATGTCAGAAGCGGTGGACACCGGTGATGGAAACTGGCTTTCCATGAGGGCGGAGAATGTTCAGCCTTGTTCTGTTGAAAGGTTACAAGGCAAAGGCAAGGTGCCGGCTGGATGCGGCTTTGGCGAATACTTTGGAAACAAGAGGTTCAGTGCGACCGGAGTTGTGCGCGATACGCTAGGCATTATTTTGGTGGTGACCAGTATCCGCTGCTCATGAAAATCCGCAAGCACCGGGCGTCCTTGTGCCACAAGCAGACAAATCTGCGTCAGGGCGCTTCGTCCGCCCTCGCCGGCGGCTCGAAGCGATCGACGTCGAGCGAGAACGACGGCGTGCCGCGGCGCAAATCCTCGATCGTGAATTGCTCGACCACGCCGGGGCGGGCGACCCATAGGTTTCCGGTCGAGTCCCAGGTGACCCAGCTCGCCCCCTCCACCACCACCGGAAATTCGTCGAGCGAAAAGGCATACCGCGCGCCGGAATCGAAAAAGCCCAGGTAACGCACTTTAAGCCGCGGATGCTGGCGCGAGGGTTGGTGGGCCCAGCCGTCGTCGCCGGTGCACACCACGCGATACGGGTAGCCGTCGAAGGTCACTTCTTCACCCCAGTTGGGGCCGAGTCGCTTGAATCCATCTCGCGACCAGCGCTCGTAGATGAGCCCGTGGTCTCCACTCCTCGAGTAGAGGAATGGCCCTTCCGAGATCTTAAACGGAATCTTGGTCCCGACGGCCTGTGCGATCTTGTCCGGCCACCAGCCGTTGGCGACGAAGACATTCCGGCGCGGGAAGTAGCCGCCGCCCCAGGCCCGCCCCACACCGTCGACTTCCGCCAGCGTCTTCAACCATGGCAGGCGGCAGAGGCCGCTCCAGGTACCGGGGCCGGGCTTGCCCATCGCCAGGTAAGCCATGTACTTGCCGTCGAACGAGATGTCGCAGTGCAGCGCGTAAATCACGCCGCGAAACCACGACCCTTCGGTGATGCGATGCGTCTTGGTGTCGACCGTGACGACATGGAACAGCTTGGCGCGCTTGCGCTGCAGGATCACGATCGTGGGCGCCTCCTTGGCAGCCAGCAGATGGATGCGCGAGCGGTGCGTTATGGGAGCCATGGCGTTTTCTAACACGTCCGCTTTGAGTCAGAAGCGGACGTCAAGCTCAAGTCCTCAAGCAGGACTAATTTGCGGGATTGCACTCGCGGCGCTCGGCAACGTCGAGCGCGGTAAGTCGGTGCAATAGACGCGACGCCAGAACCTGCAATCACGAGGTAACCGCGGGCCTCCTCGTCCCTTCTTGGAATCCCGGAAAGGCTGGCGGTCCCGGCAGGAGTCGAACCTGCGACCTTCGGTTTAGGAAACCGCTGCTCTATCCGCTGAGCTACGGGACCCGCGCGGTCCCTCTAGCATAGGCCGGGCGGGGATCATCGGCCTTTGCGACCCTAGGGTAATGTCGCAGAATCGCCGCCTTGACGCCTTTCATGGGGACGGCGTGGGGGTTCCCGCATGCGATCGCGCCTTCCGGCATTGCTCGGCGCCGCGGCCCTTGGGCTCGCGGCCACGGCCGCGCGCGCGGACGGCCTTGCCGCCTGCGCCGAGGCCGGCGCGCCGTTCGCCACGGTGACGGCGAAGTCCGCCCGTGACGGCGTCACGCTACAGCTCGCCGACGGCCGCGAGCTGCGCCTTGCCGGGGTGGTGGCGGCGAACGATCTCGACGGCGACGACGAAGGCCGGCCGTGCCGCGGCGCAGGCGCTGGCGCGACTGGTCGAGGGCCGCACGCTCGCGCTGCATGGGCGGAGTGAAACCGATCGCTACGGTCGCATCACCGCGCAGGCCATGCTTGCGGGCGCCGAACCGCTCTGGCTGCAGGCGGCGCTGGTGGCCGACGGAATTCTGCGGGTGGCACCCGAAGCGGGCGAGCCCGCGTGCAGCGCCGCGTTGCTGCCGTTCGAGCACAAGGCCCGCGTGGCGCGCGCTGGACTTTGGGCGGAGGCGCGGTTTGCACTACAGAACGCCCAAGACCTCGCGGCACTGAACGCGGCGGCGGGACGCTTCGCCGTGGTCGAAGGGATCGTGACGCGGGTGGGCGAGGCGGGCGGGCGCCTCTTCCTCGATTTCGGCCGGCGCTACATGGAGGACTTCACACTCGTGGTTTCGCGCGAGGCGCGGCCGGCGTTCGAGAGTGCCGGCGTCGATCTCAAGGCGCTCAAAGGCAAGAAGGTGCGGGCGCGCGGGGTCCTGTTTCCCTGGGGCGGGCCGGCGATCGAGTTGCGCAAGCCCGCCGCGCTAGAAGTCGTCGGCGAGGGCGCATGAGCACGGCACTCCTTCGGCTTCGCCTCTTTGCCGTCCTCGCGGCGGCGCTGCTTGTCGCCGCCTGTGCGAGCCTCGATCTCGATCGTATCGGGCTCTCGGAAGCCTCGGTCGCCCGCGACGAGGTGGCTGCCAACCTGCCGCCGGCGCAGCGGCGCGAGCACGAGCGCATCGTCGCCTCCTACGGCGGCATCTATCGCGCGCCGGCGCTCGAGGCGCTGGTGGCGAGCTCGGTCGAGCGCCTGATGGCGGCGTCGGAACGACCCGACCTCAAGTACCGGGTGACAATCCTGAACTCGCCCGCGATCAACGCCTTCGCGTTGCCCGGCGGCTCGCTCTACATCACCCGCGGGCTGATCGCGCTCGCCAACGATTCATCTGAACTCTCCTCGGTGCTCGCGCACGAGATGGCGCACGTGATCGCGCGCCACGCCTCGATCCGCGAGGACCAGATCCGCCAGGCGGTGATCGTGAGCCGGGTGATCTCCGACGTGCTCAACGATCCCGATCTCGGCGCGCTGTCGCTCGCCCGCTCCAAGCTGACGCTCGCGACCTTCTCGCGCGGGCAGGAGCTGGAAGCCGACGCCATCGGCGTCGGCATCTCGGCGCGCGCCGGCTACGATCCGTATGGCGCATCGCGCTTCCTCACCTCCATGAACCGCTTCTCCACCTTGCGCGGCAGCGCGCTCGGCCAGGTCCGTACCGGGAACACCGAGGTGGACTTCCTCTCGGGCCATCCGTCGACGCCCGAACGCATCTCCATCGCGGTCGCCAACGCCCGGCAGTACGGCAAGGAGGGCGGGGGCAAGACGGAGCGCGAACAATTTCTCGCCGCCATCGATGGCCTGGTGTTCGGCGACGATCCCAAGGAAGGCTTCGTTCGCGGCCGCCGTTTCCTGCATCCCAACCTCGGGTTCAGCTTCTCGGCGCCGGAGGGCTTTACACTGGAGAACACGCCGCAGGCGGTGCTGGGTGCGACCGCCAACGGCAAGGAGGCGCTCCGCCTCGATGCGGTGCGCGTGTCGGCGGTCGAGACACTCGGCACGTATCTGGCTTCCGGCTGGATCGAGGGCATCGACCAGAACTCAGTGGAGAGCCTGACCATCAACGGCTTTCCCGCCGCGACGGCGCTGGCGCGCGGCGAGCAGTGGTCGTTCCGGCTCTACGCCATCCGCTTCGGCACCGACGTCTATCGCCTGGTGTACGCGGCGCGCGATCTGACGCCGGCCATCGACCGCAATTTCCGCCTGTCGGCGGAAACCTTCCGCCGGGTGCCGGTCGAGGAGGCGAAGGCGGTCACACCGCTGCGCATCGCCATCGTCACCGTGGCACGCGGCGACACGGCGGAGCGGATCGCGTCGCGCATGCCCGGCGACCGCCAGCTCGAACGGTTCCTGGTGTTGAACGGTCTCGAGCGTGGCGCCGCAGTGAAGCCCGGCGATCGGGTCAAGGTCATCGTCGAGTAGGCCAAAAAGAAAAAGGCCCGGCGCGAGCCGGGCCTCGTTCTCTGTGCGAAATGCGCTCGCCTCAGGCCGCCTCTTCCTGCGGCTCGGCGGCGACCGGCGCTTCGACTTCCTCGCCGGTCTTCGGGTTGCGGCGCGGACCCTTGAGCAGCTGGGTCTCGACCAGCTTCGCCGCCTCGGTCTCGGTCACGTCCTCAACCGACGCGAGCTCGCGCACCATGCGGTCGAGGGCCGCCTCGTAAAGCTGGCGTTCGCTGTAGGACTGCTCGGGCTGGGTGTCGGAGCGATAGAGGTCGCGCACCACCTCGGCGATCGAAACGAGATTGCCGGAGTTGATCTTGGCTTCGTATTCCTGGGCGCGGCGGCTCCACATGGTGCGCTTGATGCGAGCGCGGCCCTTGAGCGTCTCAAGCGCCTTCTTGACCACATCGGGTGGCGCAAGCTTGCGCATGCCCACGGTGATGGCCTTCGCGGTCGGCACCCGGAGCGTCATCTTGTCCTTGGAGAAGCTGATGACGAACACCTCGAGCTTGAAGCCGGCGACTTCCTGCTCCTCGATGCGCACGATCTGGCCGACGCCGTGCGCCGGGTAGACGATGTACTCGTTGGTGCGAAAGCCCTGGCGCGTGTGCGCGGTCTTCTTCGGCGGCACGGGCGCGGCCTGCTTTGCCGGCACATGCTTGGCGGACGCGCGCGACTTCGTGGCGTGCTTTCCCGCGTGGGCCTTGGCGTGGGACTTATGAGGCATCGGATCCTGGCTCCTTACCCGGCTAGGCCGGGAACTACTCGATTACCGGCGGCGACATGCTGTCCGCGCCCCATAGCGAACGGGATGCCCGGACAGGCCTCGAACCTGCTCGAAGGTTGAAAAAAGCCCCCGAAGGAGCTGTGCATGCGGCGGCGCTCGGCGATTTAGGCATAATACCACAAATTCACAGAAAATCAAAGCGTTGCCGCACCGCGTCCGCAGCCTTTTGGCAGCAAGGTTAGCGCCGGTTAGTCGCCTTGGCCGGGTTTTGGCGAAAATTCGGCTTCCTTGCCGGGCTTCCCCTCCCATTCCTTGGCGTCGGGGGGCGGGTCGCGCTTGACGGTAATATTGGGCCACACTTTGGCGTATTCGGCGTTGAGCGCCAGCCATTTTTCCACGCCGGGGACCGTATCGGGCTTGATGGCCTCCACCGGGCATTCCGGCTCGCAGACCCCGCAATCGATGCATTCGTCCGGGTGGATCACGAGCATGTTCTCGCCCTCGTAGAAGCAATCCACGGGGCACACCTCGACGCAATCCATGTACTTGCAGCGGATGCAACTGTCGTTGACGATGTAAGTCATCGCGTACTTTCCGAGGGCCGTGAGCTAGCGAGAGCGGCCTAGCGCAGGCCCGTTTTCTCCGCAAGCAAAGTCAGGGTCTAGCCGCGCAAGCGGTCGAACGCCCGGCGGTCGCGCTTGGTGGGCCGCCCGGTCCCCTGCGGGCGGGACGGGGCAGCAGGAGGCTTGGGCAGCGCGGGCGGGCTCAAGTCATTATAGAGCATCCGCGCCTGCGATGCGTCCCCGCGCCGCGGAGCAAAACCCAGAACCTTGAGCACGAGAACCCTGCTCGCGAGCGCAATGGTGAGGACGTCGCCGGAGCGCACCGCCTGGGCGGCCGCATCGACGCGCCGGCCGTTAAGGCGCACATGGCCGGAGACGGCAAGGGCCGCGGCGAGCGTGCGCGTGCGCGCAATGCGGGCGTGCCAGAGCCAGCGGTCGATGCGTTGGCGGTCGGGCGCCATCAAGTCTTGTTTTTGCGATCGGCCTCGAGCCGCGCCTTGAGCTCGGCGAGCGCCGCGAACGGCGAATTGGGATCGATCGGGCGCTCGCGCGGACGCTCCTCGCGGGGCTTGCCGCCGGCGCGGTCGGAACGGAAGGGCCGCCGCTGCCGGTCGGGCCGGTCGGGCCGGTCGGGCCGGCCGTGGCGGCGGTGCTCGCGCGCTTCCGGCGGCTTCGGCGCGGCCGCCTCGGCGGACGGCGCTTGCTCGGGCTTCGCTGCGGGCTTCGGCCTGCGCCTATTTTCGTGCTCGCGCTCGCGCGGGCGGTGACGCGCGCCGGCGGGACGGCCGGGACGCCAGACTTCGATCATCGCGGGCTCCGGGGGAGCCGCGGCGGCCGGCGCGACGGCGGGTTCGTCCGGCGCCGCCGCAGGTGTGGGCTCGATCACGGATACCGGCGCCGCTTCTTCGGCGGGAGCTTCGGAAGCCGCCGGTTCGACGGCGGGCTCCGGCGCGGCCGCCGTCTCCATGGCCTGCGGTTCCGCCGGCGCCTGCGGTTCAGCGGCAGCGGGCGCCACCCGTTCCGGCGGCACCCGGCGCTCCATGCGGTAGCCCAGCGCGCGCAAGATCGACGCGAAATCCTCGCCCGAGCAGCCGACGAGCGACGTCATGGCGACGGTGATGGTGAAGCTGCGCCCGTCCACGGCGCCCGCGGGCTTGTCGCCGGGCATACCGGGACGCCAGCTCAGCGCCGGGCGGATCAGGTCGGCGAGCCGCTCGAGGATATCCACGCGCACCGCGCGGGCATCGCACACCCGGTAGCCGACGAGCCGGTAAAGCGGCTTCGCAATTTCCTTGTCCACCGCGATGGAGGTGCGGCCGCTCGCGGCGATACCGGGCAACTCGTCGACGCCCTTTTGCCCGAGGCCGCCGTGCTTCAGCGCCCACAGCATCAGGCTGAGGGCCCGCGGTGCGGGCTTGAGCAGCGCCGGCAGGAAAAGGTGATAAGCGCCGAAGCGCACGCCGTGCTTGCGCAGGCTGCCGCGCGCGGTCTGGTCGAGGGATTTGACGTCGTCGGCAACGCCGGCGCGATCGAGCACGCCCAGCGCCTCCACGATCTGGAAAGCGACGCCGCGCGCAATCCCGGTGATGTCCTCGGCCTTGGCCAGCGCCGTGAGCGGCCCGAGCAGCTTCTCGATATGCGTCTTCAGCCAGAGGTCGAGACGCGCCTGCACCGCGTCGCGGGCAGACCCCGTGAGCTGATCGTCGGCGAGGACGCGCAGGCGCGGCTCGAGCGTGTTGTCGGCTGCGACAAGCCGGGCGACGGTCTCGCCCGTCCACCGGATCACGCCATCGGCGGCGAGCACGAAGGATTCGTGGGGCGCTTCCGCGAGCTTCTTGGCGCGGCTCTCGATTTCGCTGGCGAGCGCTTTCTGTGACGCGGCCCGTAACGCCTTGGCGTCGGTGCCGCCGGCGGCGGGATCGGGAATGAACTCGAAGCCCTGCAGGTGGCCGACGACGTGACCCTCCACGGTCACGTCACCGGTCTTGCCAATATCTGTTTCCAACTTCGTATTCTCCCGCAAGCGCTTCATCAGTACGCTGGTACGCCGGTCGACGAAGCGCAGCGCCAGCTGCTCGTGCAGCGCGTCGGAGAGCTTGTCCTCCACTGTGCGCGTCACTCCCTGCCAATGCTCCGGATCGGCGAGCCAGTCGGCCCGGTTGGCGACGAACGTCCAGGTGCGCACCTGGGCGATGCGGTTCGACAGGGTGTCGATGTCGCCTTCCGGGCGGTCGGCGAAGGCCACCTGGCGGGCGAACCAGTCGGTGGGGATGCGACTCTCGCGCATGAGGTAGCCGAAGAGCGTGAACACCAGATCCGCATGCGCCGCCGGCGCGATCTTGCGGTAGTCGGGGACCTGGCAGGCCGCCCACAGCTTCTCGACGGCGGCGGGCGAAGCCGCGAGCGGCGCGATATCCTCGTCCTTGGTGGCGCGCTCGAGCACGAGCACGTCGTCGGCAACCGGCGCGCGGGTAAGTCCCTCCTCGCGCGGGCTGACGGCGAGGCTCGTGAGCAGCGCATCGAGGGAGCGGAAGTCGAGCTCGTCGTTCCGCCACATCAGCGTCGTCACCGGCGGGAACTCATGGCTCTCCAGGCGCTCCACCAGATCCGGCTCGAACGGATCGCAGCGGCCGGTGGTGCCGAAGGTGCCGTCGCGTTGCGCGCGGCCGGCGCGGCCGGCGATTTGGGCGAGCTCGGCTGCCGACAGCCGGCGGAACTGGTAGCCGTCGAACTTGCGATCGGAGGCAAACGCGATGTGGTCGACGTCGAGGTTCAGCCCCATGCCAATGGCGTCGGTGGCGACCAGATAATCCACGTCGCCGGACTGATAGAGCTCGACCTGCGCGTTGCGGGTGCGCGGCGAAAGCGCGCCCAGCACCACGGCGGCGCCGCCGCGCTGGCGGCGGATCAACTCAGCGATGGCGTAGACCTCCTCGGCGGAGAAGGCGACGATGGCCGAGCGGCGCGGGAGCCGAGTGAGCTTGCGCTCGCCGGCAAAGGAAAGCCGAGACAACCGCGGGCGCTGCACCACGTCGACGCCGGGCAAAAGCTTCTCCACCAGGGGCCGGATCGTTGCGGCGCCGAGGACCATGGTTTCCTCGCGGCCGCGCCGGTTGAGCATGCGATCGGTAAAGACGTGGCCGCGCTCGAAATCGCCGGCGAGCTGCACCTCGTCGATGGCGACGAAGGCCACATCGAGGTCGCGCGGCATGGCCTCGACGGTGGAAACCCAGTAGCGGGCGTTTTCCGGCTTGATCTTCTCCTCGCCGGTGATCAGCGCCACGGACGCGGCGCCGACGCGCTCAACGGCGCGGTTGTAGACCTCGCGCGCGAGCAGCCGAAGCGGCAGGCCGATCAGCCCCGACGAATGGGCGAGCAGCCGGTCGATCGCCAGATGCGTCTTGCCCGTATTGGTCGGGCCGAGCACGGCGGTGACGCCGCGCCCGCGCCGAAAGGGCGGAGCCGAGGAAGCGGGAGAGGACATTTTACGCGGCTGCGGCCTCGGTTACCGCTCTCTGTACCATATCGCGACGGTTCGAGGCCGCGACGAGAGCGTTACGGAAACAAACGGAACGGGGCTCGAACGAATCGCGTCCGAATCGGTGACTCTGCCTGAGTCCGGCTTCGTTCGCGTCTACGGCTGGGGGTTTAGCACGGGCTACCCACGAGCCGTATGACGGCTGGCGCATGTTCGGCATGATCGAGCGCAAATTTCCGTTAATGCGTGCAGCGGGACAATTCACTACCGCGTCACCGGCTGCGACGCTTGGCGCTTGCTCGGCGAAGTCGAGAATTGCGTCGCCTGCACAACGAGGGTGCCGAATGAGGTCACCAGCGAGACCCGCACCGGAACCAGCACGCGGCTGCCGGACACTGGACCGAACCACGCCTCGATCGTCTTGTTGTCGGCGAGCGTGATCAGGTCCTCGCGCTCACTGCGATGCCCGGCGACGGCCCGATAGGCAACGCGGCAGACGACGAGCTGGCCGGTGTAGCCCTTGACCTCTTTGGCCGTTTCCATCCGATCGTAGCTCATGACCAGGTCGTAGCGGTGCCGGCCGTCGAACACCGGGATCGTGCGGTTGCAGGCCTCCGGCCGCAGGAGATCGCCGGTCCCCGCCACCGGCAGGATCGCCGCGCTGCCGGGGTCGACCACGCCCTTCTTGTGCTCGGGCGTGAGGGGCACCCGGCCCTCGCCGGGAGACGGCGGCGGCACGGCGCTGAAGTCCCGCACTACGTTCGCCGCCATGGCCATGTTGACGTTGTCGGTTTTGCTGCCGCGGACCGAGTTCAGCGTGTAGCTCGTGGGCACCACCTTGCCCCCGCTGATTTGCCCGCGCGCGGTGGCCGACCCCTCGCCGGACGCGATGAGCTGCAGGATCCCGGCGACTTTGGCGCTGGCGGAGCCCGAGTAGGCTTCCTCGCCCACGTCGAGCTTCCAGGTGCCGGAGCCGACAGTGATGCCAGCGAGCGTGATCTTGTATTGCGCATCGAGCTTGCCTTCGGCGTGCGCGGGCGCGACGAGGCAAACGAAAGCCAGTAAGGCGTGGAACGGGCGAATAGACATGACGCCTGGCTGTACGCGGGTTTGTTTTGGGGCGGCCACTCCGCCAACGCGATCTTACCGGAAAGCGTAGGGCCGAGATACCCCGGGTGGGGGTGGAATATGCCGGAACTGTGGCCCGCAGGCCCAAACTTGACGCTAGTGCGGGCTGTCACTAAGACGGGCCCCTTCGGAAAGGACCCTCCCGACATGTCGCGGCGTTGTGATCTCACCGGCAAGGGCGTTCTCGTCGGCCACAAGGTGAGCCATTCGAACATCAAGACCAAGCGCCGGTTCCTGCCGAACCTGTGCAACGTCACCTTCACCAGCGACGCGCTCAAGCGGCGCGTTCGCCTGCGGGTGAGCGCCAATGCGTTGAAGTCGGTGGATCACCGGGGCGGCCTCGACGCCTTCCTGCTCAAGGCCCGCGACAACGAGCTGTCGCGCAAGGCGCTCGGCTTGAAGCGCCAGATCGCAAAGACGCTCGCGCCTGCGAGCTAGCGTTCACCGCCGGATCAAGGCGAACTGCAGCAATATCGTCCGCTGGATAGGCGAGAAGTTGTCGTCGGAGATGACCGTGATGATGGTCTCGCCGGCGGCATTCTTGTGCACGCCGATGCCTTCCATGTTGTCGATCTCGTAGCCGAGGTCGGCCTCGATCAGCACACGGCCGACGGCGACGCCGCCGGGCTTGATCTCGCCGAGGGGAATCGCGCGGATGCGCATGCCGGCGCCGGAGAGAAACCCGAAGCGGCGCTCCAGCACCAAGAGCTCGCCTTCCGCCGTCACCGCCGCGTCGGTCACGTCGTAGTCGTCGTTGCGGCGGAGCGTGAACGTTCCAGGCGTCGGGCCACCGATGAGGAACGCCTGGATGTTGCCGGCGCGATCGAGGCCGCGCTCGGAGATGGCGATCAACGTGCCGGCGAGCGGCTTGCCTGCCGGCACCATCGCCAACGCTTCCGGTCCTTGGTTCGACGGCAGCGCTTGCACTCCGGGCGGCACCGGGATGGGCTCCCCGCGGGCGAGGAAACCGTCCTTGCCGTAATCGAAACGCACGATGCGGTTCACCCGCTCGATGCCCACGTAGGCGATGCCGCCTTCCATAGTGAGCGATTCCGTGTCGTACCAGCCGCGCACCGCGAGCGGCTGACCGTCGGAGCCGAGCATCGGCGCCATCTCGGCATCGGCGATGCCGGCCGGCCGGCCGGCGCTATGGACGATGCGGCCGCGCAGCCAGCGGCTGCGATCGCTGATGGCGACGAACCGAGCTCCGTCGGGGGCGACGTACAATCCGGAGAAGCCGCCGAAGTGGCGATAGGACGAGGTGAGCTGCAGCCCGCCGCGAAACTCGAGCGCGCCGAATTGCGTGCGGCCGGGCTCGCGCGGATCGAAGGCGGCGATCGGCGTGGCGCGGACCTCGATCTTGGCCGAGGTCTCCTCGGGGCGTGGTCGCTCCTGCGCGGCGGCGGGCGCCGCCGAAACCAGCATGCCCACCAGCAGAATGCGCAGAAAATTCGCTAGCGCGACCGGCAACGATGCCGGCCAAACGGCGGCTCTGTTCACGCGGCGCGTCTCCGCCGCGGCCGTCCGCGCGGCGTGGCCGGCGCCTTCTCGTCGAACAACTCGGCGAGCTTGTCGGTCATGGCGCCGCCGAGCTCCTCGGCGTCGACGATGGTGACGGCGCGCCGGTAGTAGCGCGTCACGTCGTGGCCGATACCGATGGCGAGCAGCTCGACCGGGGAGCGGGTCTCGATCTCCTCGATCACCCAGCGCAGGTGACGCTCGAGGTAGTTGCCGGAGTTGACCGAAAGCGTGGAGTCGTCGACCGGGGCGCCGTCGGAGATCATCATGAGGATCTTGCGGCTCTCGGGCCGGGCGAGCAGACGGCGGTGCGCCCAGTCGAGCGCCTCGCCGTCGATGTTCTCCTTGAGCAGGCCCTCGCGCATCATCAGGCCGAGGTTCTTGCGCGCGCGCCGCCACGGCGCGTCGGCGGACTTATAGATGATGTGGCGAAGATCATTGAGCCGGCCGGGGTTGGCGGGCTTGTTCGCCGCGAGCCACGCCTCGCGCGATTGACCGCCCTTCCAGGCGCGCGTGGTGAAGCCGAGGATCTCGACCTTGACGCCGCAGCGCTCGAGCGTGCGGGCGAGAATATCGGCGCAGGTGGCCGCGACGGTGATCGGGCGGCCGCGCATGGAGCCGGAATTGTCGAGGAGCAGCGTCACCACCGTGTCGCGGAAGTCGGTGTCACGCTCCTGCTTGAAGGAAAGCGGCTGGAACGGGTCGACGATCACCCGCGACAGGCGGGCGGGGTCGAGCATGCCCTCCTCGAGGTCGAAGTCCCAGGCGCGGTTCTGCTGCGCCAGAAGGCGCCGCTGCAGCCGGTTGGCGAGGCGCGCCACCACGCCCTGCAGGTGCTGCAACTGCTTGTCCAGATAAGAGCGCAGGCGCGAGAGCTCCTCGGCATCGCACAGGTCCTCGGCGCCGACGATCTCGTCGAAGCGGCTGGCGAAGGCCCGGTAATCCGGCGCGCGCGGCTCGTTGCCGAGCGGATGGCGCGGCCGCCACGGCTCGGCGGCGTCGCGCGAATCGCCGGCTTCGAGATCCTGCGGGCGATCGGCATTCGGCGCCTCCTCGGCGTCGGTCGACGACTCGCTCACGTCGTCGGCGGCGAGTTTGGCGTCCTCGGTGGACGCGCCCTCGGCGGAATCCTCGCGGTCGGTGCGGCCCTCTTGGCCGCTGTCGTCGCGCTGCTCCTCCTTCTCGTCGTCGGCGTCGTCGTCGCGCTCCGACAGGCGGTCCTCGCCCATGTCGAGGGAGGAAAGGAGGTCGTGCACCGCCTCGGCGAAGGCGCGCTGGTCGTCGACGCGGCGGGCGAGCTGGTCGAGGTCGCGGTCGGCGCGGGTCTCCACGAAATCGCGCCACAGTTCCACGATCTTGCGGGCGGCGGGCGGCGGCTCCTGGCCCGTGAGGCGCTGGCGCACCAGCATGGCGAGCGCGTCTTCGAGCGGCGCGTCGGCGCGCTCGCTAATCTCCTCGAAGTTGCCCCGGTGATAGTGGTCTTCGAGCTTGGCGGCGAGATTGGAGGCGACGCCGCTCATGCGCCGGGCGCCGACCGCCTCCACCCGCGCCTGCTCCACCGCCTCGAACACGGCCCGCGCGGCTTCGCCCTCGGGCAGCATGCGACGGTGCAGGGTGGTGTTGTGGCAGGCGATGCGCAGCGCCATGGAATTGGCGTGGCCGCGCAGGATGGCGGCATCGGCACGGGTCATGCGCCGCGGCGGCTCGGGCAGGCGGACGCGGCCGGCGGCGAGCGCCGGGCGCTCGGCGGCGAAGCCGACCTCGAGCTCGGGCTTGCCGGCGATGGCGCGCAGGCAGCTCGCGACGGCGCGCTTGAACGGTTCGGCCGGCGCTTCCGCCGGCTTGTTGCGCGTCGTATTGGAGATCGACATTAGGACAACGCGACGTTGACCGTGGATTCCGGCAGCTCGCGACCGAAGCAGCGCTGGTAGAACTCGGCGACGAGCGGCCGCTCCAGCTCGTCGCACTTGTTCACGAAGGTCAGGCGGAAGGCGAAGCCGAGATCGCCGAAGATCTCCGCGTTCTCCGCCCAGGTGATGACGGTGCGCGGGCTCATCACGGTGGAGAGATCGCCGTTGACGAAGGCCGAGCGGGTGAGGTCGGCGACGCGCACCATCTTGGCGATCGTGTCGCGTCCCTCGGGGGTGCGATACTTCGGCGCCTTGGCCAGCACGATGTCCACTTCCCGATCGTGCGGCAGATAGTTGAGCGTGGTCACGATCGACCAGCGGTCCATCTGGCCCTGGTTGATCTGCTGGGTGCCGTGATAGAGGCCGGTGGTGTCGCCGAGACCGACGGTGTTGGCGGTGGCGAACAGCCGGAAGGCCGGGTGCGGCCGGATGACCTTGTTCTGGTCGAGGAGCGTGAGCTTGCCCGAGACCTCGAGCACCCGCTGGATCACGAACATCACGTCCGGGCGGCCGGCGTCGTACTCGTCGAAGCACAGCGCGATGTTGCGCTGGAGCGCCCACGGCAGCATCCCGTCACGGAACTCGGTGACCTGCATGCCGTCCTTGAGCACGATCGCGTCCTTGCCGACGAGGTCGATACGGCTGATGTGGCTGTCGAGGTTGACGCGCACGCACGGCCAATTGAGGCGCGCCGCCACCTGCTCGATGTGGGTGGACTTGCCGGTGCCGTGGTACCCGGCGACCAGGACACGGCGGTTATGGGCAAAGCCGGCCAAGACGGCGAGGGTGGTGTCGCGGTCGAACACGTAGTCGGGGTCCACGTCCGGCACGTGCTCCTCGGCCGCGGAATAGGCGGGGACCTCCAGGTCCACGTCGAGGCCGAAGACCTGGCGGACGGAGACCTTCATGTCGGGCACGGGAGGGATCGTTTCGAGGGCAGTCATCGGGAGTCCTACCTCGCCGCAGGGCGGCAAGTTTTGATTCGAGCGGCGGATACCGGAACGGGGGTTTTTAGCAGAAGCCGACCGACTTTAGATAGTTATAGGCCTGGATAACGTCCCGCAGCCGATCCTCGCTGGAACGGTCGCCGCCATTGGCGTCCGGGTGATGGCGTTTCACTAACTCTTTGAAACGAGCCTTTATTTCGGCTTTGGAGGCCTCGATTTCAAGCCCCATGACGCCCAGCGCCTTGCGTTCGGCATTGCGAATCAAGCGGTTTCCGGGGGTATCGGAATGCCCCGGTCCGCGGGTCGTGTCCGCCTCGAAGAATCCGAAAGGATCGTGCATATCCCAGCCGGCAAAGCCCGCACCCGAGGCCCCGTTCTTGGGGCTGCCGCCGGCCCGGCGGGAAGCATTCTGGCCGAGCTTCCAAGTCGGCCGGTGGCCGGTCACTGCGTCCTTCTGGTAGGCCTGCACCGCGGCGTCGGGCATGCCGGCGAAGTAGTTGTAGGACTGGTTGTACATGCGCACGTGGTCGAGGCAGTAGCGCCAGTGCTCGCCCTCGTGTCCGCGTCCCTTGGGAGCGCGGTGGGTCGCAGCCTTGCTGCAGCCCGGCCAATCGCAGTCGGGGGTGGAGCGCCGACGCGGTGCCTCCTTGTTGGGCTTCACCCGGATGCGGTCGAAGATGGGCGAGTTGAGTTTCATGCCTGGAGTATGGGGTTCGCGGCGGGACGGCACAAGGAACGCTACGTTGCAGGGCTATAACGGGCCATGAACACCACCGCCCGCATCCACGATTTGCTGGCCCAGGCGCTCACGCCCGCCCGTCTCGAGGTGATCGACGAGAGCGCCAAGCACGCGGGCCACGCCGGCGCCGTTCCGGGGAAGATCACCCACGTGCGGGTGGTGATCGAGGCCCCGGCCTTCCGCGGCCTCAACCGCCTCGAGCGTCACCGCAAGGTCAATGCGCTCCTCGCCGGCGAGCTCGCCGCCGGGCTGCATGCGCTCGCGATCGAGGCAAAGGCGCCGGGCGAATAGCTCAGGCGGCCTTTCCGGCGGGCGCCGGTTCGGCGCGCGTGAGCGGCTTGATGCGCAAGTGCGTCACGCGGTTGCGGTTCTTGCGCAGCACTTGGAAGCGGAAGCCGTGGAAGGTGAAGATCTGGCCGGCCTCGGGGATGAGGCGGGCCTCGTGGATGACGAGGCCGGCGATGGTGGTGGCGCCTTCGTCGGGCAAGTTCCAGTCCATGGCCCGGTTCAGGTCGCGGATCGGCACGCCGCCGTCGACGGTGACCGAGCCGTCGGCCTGCGGCCTGACGCCGGTGAGCGCCACGTCGTGCTCATCGGCAATGTCGCCGACGATCTCCTCCAGGATGTCCTCGAGCGTGACGAGGCCCATCACCTCGCCGTACTCGTCGACGACGAGGGCGAAGTGGGTCTTGCGCCGCAGGAAGGCGCGCAGCTGGTCGTGCAGCGTGGTGGTGTCAGGCACGAACCACGGCGGCAGCGTGATCGCGGCGACGTCGATCTTGTCGGCGTTGCCCTCCGTCTCGTCGAAGGCGCGCAGGATGTCCTTGACGTGCAGGATGCCGACGATGTTCTCCGGCGTGCCGCGCCACAGCGGCACGCGGGTATAGGCGGCGGCGAGCACCCCGCGCATGATCTGCTCGGCCGCGTCGTCGGCGTTTACCGCCGACATCTTGGTGCGGTGGACCATGACGTCGGAGACGTTGAGCTCGCGCAGATCGAGCACGCCGCCGAACATGTCGCGGTCGGCCTTCACCACGCTACCCTCGCGGTGCAGCACGTCGACGGCGCCGCGCAGCTCGTCGTGACCGGAGAGCACGTTCTGGATCGACCCGAGCCGGACGCCCACGAGCTTCAACACCCAGCGCACGAACGCTTCCATGGCGAGCGTCACCGGCCCGAGCAGCGCCACGAAGGCGGCGATGGGACGCGCCACCAGCAGCGACACCCGGTCGGGGTGGTTGATGGCGATGGTCTTCGGCAGCACCTCGGAGAACACCACGATAACCACGGTCATGACCACGGTGGCGTAGGCGATGCCCACGTCGCCGAACCAGTAGAGCAGGATGCCGGTGGCGAGCGAGGAGGCAGCGATGTTGGCGAGGTTGTTGCCGAGGAGCACCGCGCCGATCAGCCGCTCGCGCTGCGCCATCAGCCGGTTGACGAGGCGGGCGCGCCCGTCGTCGTTGCCTTCGAGCGCCGTCATGCGGGCGCGCGAGGAGGCGGTAAGCGCGGTCTCGCTGCCGGAGAAGAAGAACGACAACAGCAGACAGATGACGATCGCGACGATCGAGACGACGTCGGCGGTGGTGAGCAATTCCATCTACGTCTCGCTGCGCGCGGCCTCGAGGGTGGCGCGGACCTCGTTGGGATCGACGTCCGCCGCTACGAACGCCTGCCCGATGCCGCGCGCCAGCACGAACACGAGCTTGCCGCCGCGGACCTTCTTGTCCTGGGCCATGAGCTCGAAGATCCGGTCGGTGCCGGGCAGGGCGTCGCCGAGGAAGGCGAGCTTGGTCGGCAGGCCGACGGCGGCAAGATGCGCGATCACGCGCTCCACCGCCGCCGCATCGGTGTGGCCGAGTTGGGCCGAAAGCTTGAAGGCGAGCACGATGCCGAGCGCCACGCCCTCGCCATGCAGCAGGCGCTCGGAATAGCCGGTCGCCTGCTCCAGCGCGTGGCCGAAGGTGTGGCCGAGGTTGAGCAGCGCCCGCTCGCCGGCCTCGCGCTCGTCGCGGGCGACGATCGCGGCCTTGGCGCGGCAGCTCGAGGCGATGGCGCGCGCCCGCGCCGCCCCGCCGGCGAAGACCTCCTGCCAGTGCGCCTCCAACCAGACGAAGAAGCCGGAATCGTTGATCAATCCGTACTTCACCACCTCGGCGTAGCCGGCGCGGAAATCGCGGCGCGAAAGCGTGTCCAGCGTCTTCAGATCGGCGAGCACAAGCAGCGGCTGATGGAAGGCACCAATCAAGTTCTTGCCGTGGCGGCTGTCGATGCCGGTCTTGCCGCCCACCGAAGAGTCGACCTGGGCGAGCAACGTGGTCGGAATCTGCACCAAGCCGACCCCGCGCAAGGTGATGGCGGCGGCAAAGCCGGCGAGGTCACCCACCACGCCACCGCCGAGCGCCACCACCAGGTCGCCGCGTTCAAGGCGGGCCACGAGGATCTCGTCGAGCACGCGCTCGAGGATGGCGAAGCTCTTCGACGCCTCGCCCGCCGGCACCACGACCGAGACGGAGTCGATCTCATAGGCCTTGAGCGAGCGCTCGAGGCGGCGCAGGTGCAGGTCCGCCACTTTCTCGTCGGTGACGATCACGCATTTCGCGTTCGGCTGGAGGCGGGCGATACGCTCGCCGGCCTCGTCCAAGAGATTGTCGCCCACGATCACGTCATAGGCACGGGTCCCAAGCTCCACGCGCACGGTCTCCGGCGCGAGCGCGACGTCTGCTTTGTTCATGACGTGGCCTCGGCGGCGGCGAGGCGGCGGTCGAGCGCAGCGACGATCGCTTCCACGACCGCCTCGTGCGGGCCCTCGTGGGAAGGGATCGCGATGTCGGCCTGGGCATAGGTCGCTTCGCGCTCGCTCAACAGCCGCCTGAGCGTTTCTTCGGGATCGGCGGTCTGCAGCAGCGGGCGGTCGCTCTTGCGCTTGACCCGGCGCAGCAGCACCGGAATCTCGGCCTTGAGCCAGATGGAGACGGCGCGCGCCCCGATCAGCGCGCGGGTGTCGGTATTCATGAAGGCGCCGCCGCCGGTGGCGATCACGCGCGGCCGCTCGTCGATCAGGCGCGCGATCACCCGCGCCTCGCCGGCGCGAAATTCGGCCTCGCCGCGGCTGGCGAAGATGTCGGTGATGGACATGCCGGCGGCCTGCTCGATTTCGGCGTCGGCGTCGGCGAACGGAAGCCCGAGGCGTTGCGCCAGCCGCCGGCCGATCGAGCTCTTGCCTGAGCCGGGCATGCCGACGAGCACGATGGCGCGGCCGCCCAGCCGCGTGCGCAGCGCATCGGCCTCGCATTGCTTGTCATTGGCCTTGTCGCTCATGGTTTCCCGGCTTCGATTGCGGCCGGAACGTACAATATCCCCCTGGCCGGGCAACCGCTTGCCTTTAAAGGCCGAAACAGTACCTATTCCGGTCGCCGAGGAGAGGCCGCGAGTCGGCATGCCGAGCGTCATCAAATTCGTTGTCATCTTGGCCGTTCTGGCAGGCCTCGGATACGCCGGGCTGTGGGCGCTCGCCAATCTGGTCGAGCCGCAACCGCGGGAAATCACGGTGACGATTCCCGCCGACCGGCTCGGCAAGTGAGCGCGAAGCCGAAGGCGGTGCGCGGCGTTCCGGTCGACCTCTTCCTCGACATGATCGCGACCGAGCGCGGGGCGAGCCGCCACACGCTCGATGCCTACCGGCGCGATCTGGAGGACTACGCGGCGTTTCTTGCCAGCCAAGGCCGCGACATGGTGAGCGCTTCCACCGACGATGTGCGCGGTTACCTCGCGGCGCTGGCGCCGCGGCAGCTGGCGCCGGCTTCGGTGGCGCGGCGGCTTTCCGCCATCCGGCAGCTGCACCGTTTCCTCTACGCCGAAGGCAAGCGCAAGGACGATCCCGCCGCCGTGCTGGAAGGGCCGCGGCGTGGACGGCCGCTGCCGAAGGTGCTGAGCCTCGACGACGTGACGCGGCTCCTCGACGCTGCGCACGCGGCCGCCGCCGCGGCGGAAGTCCGCCCCGCCGAGCGGTTGCGCGCGTCGCGGCTCGCGTGCCTTCTGGAGGTACTCTACGCCACGGGCCTGCGCGTCTCCGAGCTCGTGGCGCTGCCTTCGTCGGCGGCGCGCGGCGAGGAAACGCTGTTCGTGCGCGGCAAGGGCGGCAAGGAGCGCCTCGTGCCGCTCGGCGAGGCGGCGCGGCGCGCCATGCGCGCCTACCTGGAGCTGCGCAAGGAAGCCGGTATCGAGGCCTCGCGCTGGCTGTTCCCCTCCTTCGGCGAGAGCGGCCACGTGACGCGGCAGCACGTGGCGCGCGAGCTGAAGGAGCTCGCCGCGCACGCCGGCCTCAACCCGGCCAAGGTCAGCCCACACGTGTTGCGTCATGCCTTCGCCAGCCACCTGCTGGCGAACGGCGCGGATTTGCGCGTGGTGCAGGCGCTCTTGGGGCACGCCGACGTCTCCACCACCCAGATCTATACCCACGTGCTCGACGAGCGCCTGAAAAGCCTGGTGCGCGACCTGCATCCCCTGACCGACGATTGATCCCGCCGACCGCGCTTGACTAACCCCGCCACCGGCGGGCAGCTTCGCCGCCGACAGCAAATGCGCACCTATCTCGATTTCGAAAAGCCGGTTGCCGAACTCGAAGCCAAGCTCGAGGAATTGCGCGCTCTTTCCTCGGGCGGCGAGGCCGTCGCCATCGGCGACGAGGTAGCCAAGCTCGAGACCAAGGCCGCGCAGGCGTTGAAGGATCTCTACGCCAACCTCACGCCCTGGCAGCGCACGCTGGTCGCGCGCCATCCCGAGCGGCCGCATTTCTCCGACTACGTGCAGCGCCTGTTCACCGAGTTCACGCCGCTCGCCGGCGACCGCAAGTTCGGCGACGACGAGGCGATCCAGGGCGGCTTCGCCCGCTTCCGCGGCTCAAGCATCTGCCTCATCGGGCATGAGAAGGGCTCGACC
This sequence comes from uncultured Alphaproteobacteria bacterium, assembly GCA_963792635.1. Lineage (GTDB taxonomy): Bacteria > Pseudomonadota > Alphaproteobacteria > Rhizobiales > Xanthobacteraceae > DATNNN01. The sequence goes on along the minus strand of CAWBWX010000001.1, from coordinate 260,203 downwards.
ACCGAGGAGCGCATCAAGCACAACTTCGGCATGGCCAAGCCCGAGGGCTACCGCAAGGCGGTGCGGCTCATGGAGATGGCCGACCGCTTCGAGATCCCGGTGATCACGCTCATCGACACGGCCGGCGCCTATCCGGGCATCGGCGCCGAGGAGCGCGGCCAGGCCGAAGCGATCGCGCGCTCGACCGAGGCCTGTCTCGACTCTCGGCGTGCCCAATGTGGCGCTGATCATCGGCGAGGGCGGCTCGGGCGGGGCCATCGCGATCGCGACTGCCAACGTGGTGCTGATGATGGAGCACGCGATCTATAGCGTGATCTCGCCGGAGGGCGCCGCCTCGATCCTGTGGCGCGACACCACCAAGGCCCAGGAAGCGGCCACCAACATGAAGATCACCGCCCCCGACCTCGTGCGCTTCGGCATCGTCGACGGCATCGTGGCGGAACCCGCGGGGGGCGCCCATCGCCACCCGGAGGCCGCCGTTGGCGCGGCCGGCGAGGCCATCGCGGCCGCCCTGGACGGCCTGCACGGCCTGTCGCGCCAGGAAATACGGGCCCGGCGTGAACAAAAATTCCTCGCAATTGGGCGGAATCTATAGGGAGTTCGAGGGATTCGGGGCGACGGATCCATCCATCATGCTGCGGTTCCATCCGCCCCCGGTCGCTTGCGGTAACCCCTCGTCAAGGGTAACGCTCTAGCAATGACGGTGGTCTTTCCACGAGGGCTCGGGAGTGTCGCGTTGAGCCGATCCATCCTCTCTGTCGCCCGTGCCGCGGCCGTCGCCGCGACTGCCGGGCTTTTGCTTTCCGGCTGCATCGCCGACTCTGCCGGCATATCCAACGGCGGGGCCAAGCATCTGACCCCGCTGTCGTCGCAGACGGTCGCGCTGCTTGAGCACAAGGGAATGGACAAGCAGTCCCCGATCCTTCTGCGCATCTACAAGGAAGAGGCGGAGCTGCAGGTCTGGAAGCAGACCCGGGAAGGGCGCTACGCCCACCTCAAGACCTATCCGATCTGTCGCTGGTCGGGCGAGCTCGGGCCCAAGGTCAAGGAAGGCGACCGGCAAGCGCCGGAGGGCTTCTACGCCATCACGCCAGAGCTGATGAACCCGCACTCGAACTATCACCTGGCATTCAATCTCGGTTTCCCCAACGCCTTCGACCAGTCGCTCGGGCGCACCGGCGCCTTCCTGATGGTTCACGGCGACTGCTCGTCGCGCGGCTGCTACGCCATGACCGACGAGCAAATTTCGGAAATTTTCTCGCTCGCCCGCGAGGCCTTCGACGGCGGCCAGCTGGCCTTCCAGGTGCAGGCGTTTCCGTTCCACATGACGGCGAAGAACCTCGCCGGCCACCGCAACAGCCCGCATCTCGCCTTCTGGCGCATGCTGAAAGAGGGCAGCGACCATTTCGAGATCACCGGGCTCGAGCCGAAGATCGACGTCTGCGGCCAGCGTTACATCTACAATGCCGTGCCGCGAGACATGTCGAAGGCGTTCAATCCGGTGCGGGCTTGCCCGGCCTATGATATCCCCGAGGAAATCGCGTCGGCGGTGCGAGTGCAGCGGCAGAAGGACGAGCGCGAATTCGCAGCGCTCGAGGCTCGCAACATCCCGGTGCAACCGGTACGCACCGGCCGCGACGGCGGCATGAACCCGGTGTTCGTGTCGCGCCTGCAGCCGCAAAACTTGTTCGTGGGTGACGATGGTCAGCGCGTCGTGACGCTGCCGGTCGCCCCCGGCGCCGTGCCGGCGAACGCTCGTCCGCCGATGGCCGACGGCTCGACCGGAGCGGTGTCGATTCCGGAAACGCAGCCCAACCCGCAGGTGGCGTCCGCCTCCGCGTCGAGCTGGATATCAGGCTTCTCGATCCGCCGTCTTCTTGGCTACGACGATGAGGCACGCGGCACGGCTGCTGCGAAGCAGGTACCGCTACCGCCGCGGCGTCCCGCCGCCGCCGCGCAATCGCAGAGCGCGCGCGCCAACGGTCGTGCGCCGAAACCGGCCGTGCAGGACGAGGAAGAAGACGAGCAGGCGAAAGCCAACTTCATGCGCGGCTCGCAGCCGATCCGGCAGCACGGCGGCTTCTCATCTTTCCAGCAGAACTGAGCTAAAGCGTCCGCGGCGGCCTCGCTTAGGCGAGGCGGCCGTGGCAGTGCTTGTACTTCTTGCCCGAGCCGCACGGGCACACTTCGTTGCGCCCGACCTTGCCCCACGTCGCCGGATTCGTCGGATCGCGCTGAGCCGCGGTCTTGCCGCCGTTGCCGTTGCCGGCGAGCGCGGGAGCGAACTCGTCCTCGCCGGTGAGCGGATTGACGTGGGAGGCCTGCATCGGCGGTAGGTCGGTCGCCGTCGGCGGCGACTGCACGATCTCCACCCGCATGAGCTGGGCGGCCACCGCCTCGCGCAAGCGCTCCAGCATCGTCTCGAACAAGGAGAAGGCCTCCGACTTGTACTCGTTCAGCGGGTCGCGCTGGGCGTAGCCGCGGAAGCCGATGACGTGGCGCAGGTGCTCGAGGGTCACCAGGTGCTCGCGCCACAGGTGATCGAGGGTCTGCAGCAACAGCGACTTCTCGACGTAGCGCATGATCTCGCCGCCGTACTTGGCGGCCTTGGCAGCCATGAACTCGTCGGCGGCGCGAATGATGCGCTCGCGCACCTCCTCGCCGGCGATTCCTTCTTCCTTGGCCCACGCCTCGATCGGCAGATCGAGGCCGAGCACGTTGTGGATCGACTCCTTGAGGCCGGCGGCGTCCCACTGCTCGGGGTAGGCGTTCTCCGGAATGTACTTGGCGACCAGTTCGTCGATCACCGAGTGACGCATGTCGGCGACGGTGGTGGAGACGTCCTGCTCGCGCATCAGCTCGATGCGCTGCTCGAACACGACCTTGCGTTGATCGTTCATCACGTCGTCGTACTTGAGCAGGTTCTTGCGGATGTCGAAGTTGCGCGCCTCGACCTTCTGCTGCGCCTTCTCCAGCGCCTTGTTGATCCAGGGATGGACGATGGCCTCGCCTTCCTTGAGGCCGAGCTTCTGCAGCATGCCGCCGAGCTGGTCGGAGGCGAAGATACGCATCAGGTCGTCTTCCAGCGAAAGGAAGAACTTGGAGCGGCCGGGGTCGCCTTGGCGGCCGGAGCGGCCGCGCAGCTGGTTGTCGATACGCCGCGCCTCGTGGCGCTCGGTGCCGACCACGCAGAGGCCGCCGGCGGTGATCGCCTTTTCCTTGAGGCGGGCGATCGAATCGCGAATTTGCTTTTCGCGGGCGGTGCGATCGGGACCGGCCTCAGCGTCGCCGAGCTCGCGGCGGATGCGCATGTCGGGATTGCCGCCCAGCTGAATGTCGGTGCCGCGGCCGGCCATGTTGGTGGCGATGGTGATTGCCCCCGGGACGCCCGCCTGGGCAATGATGCTCGCCTCCTGCTCGTGATAGCGGGCGTTGAGCACCGCGAACACCTTCTTCTTGGCGGCGCGCTCGTCGCCCTCGTAGAGCGGGGCGAAAGCGTCGGGATCGGAGAAGTCGTGCTGCTCGTAGCCGCGCTTCTTCAGGAGCTCGGCGAGAAGCTCGGACTTCTCGATCGATGTGGTGCCGACGAGCATGGGCTGGCTGCGGGCTCTCGCCTCGTCGATGAAGCCGATGATGGCTTCGTACTTCTCGGCGGCGGTGCGATAGACCTCGTCGTGCTCGTCGGTGCGGTCAACCGGCAGGTTGGTCGGCACCTCGACCACGTCGAGCTTGTAGATGTCCATGAACTCGGCGGCCTCGGTGGCGGCCGTGCCGGTCATGCCGGCGAGCTTGTCGTAGAGCCGGAAGTAGTTCTGGAAGGTGATCGAGGCGAGCGTCTGGTTCTCGGGCTGGATGGTGACGTGCTCCTTGGCCTCGAGCGCCTGGTGCAGGCCTTCGGAGTAGCGCCGGCCGGGCATCATGCGGCCGGTGAACTCGTCGATGATGATCACCTCGTCGTTCTTGACGATGTAGTCGCGGTCGCGGTGGAACAGCTTGTGGGCGCGCAGCGCCTGGTTGACGTGATGGACGACCGAGACGTTCTCGATGTCGTAGAGCGACTGCGCCCTTGAGCAGTCCCGCCGCCTGCAGCGCCTGCTCCATCTTCTCGGTGCCCTGCTCCGTCATGGTGACGGTGCGCTGCTTCTCGTCGATCTCGTAGTCGGGCTTGTCGAGCTTGGGGATGAAGGTGTCGATGGTGTTGTAGAAATCCGAGCGGTCGTCGAGCGGGCCGGAGATGATCAGCGGCGTGCGCGCCTCGTCGACCAGGATCGAGTCGACCTCGTCGACGATCGCGTAGATGTGGCCGCGCTGCACCATCTGCGGCAGCTCGTACTTCATGTTGTCGCGCAGGTAGTCGAAGCCGAGCTCGTTGTTGGTACCGTAGGTGACGTCGCGCGGCATAGGCGGTCTTGCGCTCGTCGTCGTCCATGCCGTGCACGATGACGCCGACGTTGAGGCCGAGGAACTTGTAGATCTGGCCCATCCATTCGGAGTCGCGCCGCGCCAGGTAGTCGTTGACGGTGACGACGTGGACGCCCTTGGCGGCGAGCGCGTTGAGATAGACGGCAAGCGTGGCCACCAGCGTCTTGCCTTCGCCGGTCTTCATCTCGGCGATCTTGCCCTCGTGCAGCACCATGCCGCCCATCGAGCTGCACGTCGAAATGGCGCTGGCCAAGCGTGCGCTTGGACGCCTCGCGCACGGTGGCGAAGGCGGGCACCAGCAGATCGTCGAGCGTGGTGCCGGCGGCGACCTTGGCGCGGAAATCGTCGGTGCGGGCGCGCAACTGTTCGTCGGAAAGCTTTTCCAGCTCGGACTCGAGCGCGTTGATCTCGTCGACGTTCGGCTGGTAGGCGCGGATGCGGCGCTCGTTGGCCGAGCCGAAGAATCTTGCGGGCGAGCGCGCCGATCATCGCGGGGTCATTCCTCGTCGCCCGTCATTCTGGATGGAGGAGCCGGCTACGGGCCGCCGACTCCGGGGTCATAGCCCGATCGACACGCTGGATGGGGCAAAATCGCGACGCCGCTTGAAACAGCGTCACAGGATTAGCGTGACCGGCGAGACCCGCGGAGACATAGGTAGGGCCCTAAGCCTTGTCAATTGCTGGCTTTGCGGCGATTTCACCGGCCTTGTTTCAGTCAAAGGATTGCGTCACGTTGCGCCGACCGACCCTCCCACTCCTTCAAGGATTGCGTATGCCTATTCGTCGTCAATCGATTGCCCTTGCGCTCGCCGCCGCCGTCGCGTGCTTGAGCGTGTTCGCCGCTTCCGCCCAGTCGGCCAACGACCCGGTGCTGGCCAAGGTGAACGGCGTCGAGATCCGCGAGAGCGATCTGGCGCTCGCCGAGGCCGACATCGGTCAGAGCCTGCCGCCGGGTGCCGCCGAGGCCCGGCGCGATGCGCTTCTTTCCTATCTCATCGACGTGACCATCCTCGCCACCGCCGCCGAGCAGCAGAAGCTGCAGGAGGCGCCGAGCTTCGCGCGCAAGCTCGGCTTCGTGCGCAACAAGGTGCTGATGGAAGCGCTCCTCGACCAGGCGACCAAGGGCGGCGTCACCGAGGAGGCGATGCGCAAACTCTACGAGGAGTCGGTAAGCAAGCTGACGCCGGAAGAGGAAGTGCGCGCCCGCCACATTCTGGTCGACAGCGAGGACAAGGCGAAGGAAGTCATCGCCAAGCTCAAGGCCGGGGGCGATTTCGCTGCGCTGGCCAAGGAATACTCCAAGGATCCGGGCGCTGCCGAGGGCGGCGATCTCGGCTATTTCAGCCAAGGATCAGATGGTCGCCGAGTTCGCCGACGCCGCCTTCAAGATGAAGGCGGGCGACATCTCCGATCCGGTGAAGACCCAGTTCGGCTGGCACGTGATCAAGCTCGAGGACCGGCGGTCGAAGCCGGTGCCGACGTTCGAGCAGGTCAAGGACCAGATCGAGCAGTTTCTTGTGCGCAAGGCGCAGTCGGACCTGGTCCTGAAGCTGCGCGAATCCGCTAAGGTGGAACGCACGACGCCGCCCGCACAAACCCCCGCGCCCGCCGCCAAGGGCAAGAACTGATCTTCAACCTCCATGGCGAAAGTCTCGCCGCTCGCGCCGGCTGAAATCGCGAAGCTTCCGCCGCTGGGCGGCGTGCGGCTTTCCACCGCCGCCGCCGGCATCAGCTATCCCGGCCGCACCGACGTCGTGCTCGCGCTCCTCGACGCCGGCACCGCGGTCGCCGGCGTGCTCACGCGCTCGCGCTGCCCGTCGGCGCCGGTGGAATGGTGTCGCGAGCAGTTACGCGGCGGCCGGGGGCGGGCGCTAGTCGTCAACTCGGGCAACGCCAACGCCTTCACCGGCAAGGCCGGCCGGCAAGGGGCGCTCGCCACGGCGCGCGCAGCGGCGAAGGTGGTCGGCTGCGGGCCGGGCGAAGTCTTTCTCGCCTCGACGGGCGTGATCGGCGAGCCGCTCGACGCCGCCAAGGTCAGCCGCCGTGCTCGACCGCGCCGCGGCGTCCGCCACGCCGATGGCTGGGAGGCGGCGGCGCGCGCCATCATGACCACCGACACCTTTCCCAAGCTCGCCACCGCGCGACGGCGCGGATCGGCAAGGTGCGCGTGCGCATCAACGGCATCGCCAAGGGCGCCGGCATGATCGCGCCGGACATGGCGACCATGCTCGCCTTCGTCTTCACCGACGCTGCGATCGCGGCACCGGCGCTGCGCGCCCTGCTGAAGGAGGAGGTCGTCGATACCTTCAACGCGGTGACGGTGGACGGCGACACGTCCACCTCCGACACCCTGCTCCTGTTCGCCACGGGCAAGGCGGGCGGAGCGCCCAAAATATCCAAAGCGAACGACCGTAGGCTCAAGGAATTCCGCCGTGCGCTGTTCAGCGGTGCTCGCCAACCTGTCCGAGCAGATCGCGCGGGACGGCGAGGGCGCGCGCAAGCTCGTGCGCATCAAGGTGAAGGGCGCCGTCTCCAAGAAATCGGCGCGCCGCATTGCGCTGTCGATCGCGAACTCGCCACTGGTGAAGACCGCGATCGCCGGCGAAGACGCGAACTGGGGCCGGGTGGTGATGGCGGTCGGCAAGGCCGGCGAGCCCGCCGAGCGCGACAAGCTGGCCATCTGGTTCGGCGACATTCGCGTCGCCGCCAAGGGCGCGCGCGATCCGAACTACGACGAGGGTGCGGCTTCGGCCTACATGAAGCGGGACGTGATCGACCTTACCGTCGACCTCAGGTTGGGGCGCGCCGCGGACCGCGTGCTCACCTGCGATCTCACCAAGGAATACGTGGCGATCAACGGCGATTATCGCAGTTAGCAAGTGCTGATTGCGACACCGCCGCTGCATAAATACGCAGTAGGAGAGCGTTAATGGTCGCGGCCTATCGTACCGGTCGGGCTCACCCGTGAGGCTCGTTCTCGTCGCCGCCTGTGCGCTCATCGACCCCGACGGTCGCGTGCTGATCACGCGGCGCCCGCCGGGAAAACCGATGGCAGGGTTGTGGGAATTTCCCGGCGGCAAGGTCGAGGCGAACGAGCGGCCCGAAGAAAGTTTGATCCGCGAGCTGAAAGAGGAACTCGATATCGACGTGCAGGATTCCTGTCTCGCGCCGCTCACGTTCGCGAGCCACGCCTACGAAGACTTCCATCTCCTAATGCCGCTCTATGTTTGCCGGCGCTGGGAAGGGACCGTGGCGGCGAGAGAGGGACAGGAGATCAAGTGGGTTCGTCCGCGGCAGCTCAAGGACTTCGCCATGCCGCCCGCCGACAAGCCGCTCATCCCGCACCTCATCGAGCTCATGGGCCCCGCGGGCTAGTCTAGGGAGAAGAAGATGCAGTATGCCGCGCTCGCCTCGCTCGTTCGCCGCTTCGTCGCGGATCGGAGGGGTGCCTCGTCCGTCGAATACGGCATACTCGCGAGCGGCATAATGGTTGCGATCGTCGGCGCCGTGGTCGCGGTCGGCTCGGAAGTGCGGGACAATTGGTACCAAAAGCTCTACGACGCCTATCCGAGCTGACGCCGCGGTCTCAGCGGCCGGCCTTCTCGCCGGTCGGGCGCTCGCGGGTGCCGAGCGCGTCGGCGAGCCGCATCTTGGCCGAGCCGGGCTTGAGCGGCTGCTGCTGGCTCTCATGCGGTGCCCATCCCGACAGCCATAAAATTTCAAAGGTCGCGCGCAGGCGTCCGTCCGCATCGGCGAAGCGTTCGCCATAGATCGCCGCGGCGCGGGCGAGGGTCGCGCGCCTGAGCGGTGCCCGCCGCCGTTCGATCAGCGCGTTGGTGGCACCCATGCGGCGCAGGTCGCGGAACAGATCCGCGAGGCGGCCATAGCGCAGGGTGAGGCGCTCGACGTCGGTCACGGGCAGGGCGAAGCCCGCGCGCTGCAGCAGGCCGCCGAGCGAGCGCACGTCGATGAAGGGCGCCACGCGCGGGCTGGCACCACCCTCCACCTCCGCCTCGGCGGCGGCGAGGGCCTCGCGTAACTCGCTTAGGCTGTCACCGCCGACCAATGCGGCGAGGAAAAGCCCGTCGGGCTTGAGTGCGCGGCGCACCTGGATGAGCGCGCCGGGCAGGTCGTTGGTCCATTGCAATGCCAGCACCGAGACCACGAGATCGAAGGTTTCATTGGCGAAGGGCAGCGCTTCCTCGTCGGCGGCGACGCGCAGGCCCGCCGGGCGCAGCGTCGCCAGCGGCTCGGCGACGATGACGGCGGCCACCTGGCCGCTCTCGGCGAGGCCGCGCGTCACGGCATCGCCCGGCGTCGCCAGATCGAGGGCGAGCGGAAAACGGCGTTTCACGGCCGAAAGCCGCTCCGCGAGGTCTGCCGCCACCCGGTCCAGCAGAAACGTGGCCGGGCCGGTCGCGATGGCGCGCTTGCGGCGTTCGAGGATGAGCTTGCGGTCGAACAGGCGCATGACGGTGACGATAGCGGATCGGAGGCGTAATCTCGACCGATGCTGGCCGAGGCCATTCGTCCGCTTGCCCGCGCCGCCGGCTATATCGCGGCCGCGCGGCGGCTCGCCGTGGACGTGGTGCTGCCGCCCACCTGCCTCGCCTGTCGTCATCCGGCGGGCGATGTCGGCGGGCTATGCCCGGACTGCTGGACGCGCGCGGGGTTCATCGAGCGGCCGTTCTGCGAGCGGTTGGGCACGCCGTTTCCCTTCGACGCCGGCGCCGGGATGGTATCGCCGGCGGCGTTTGCGAACCCGCCGGCCTACGAGCGGGCGCGGGCGGCGCTGCGCTATGGCGAGGTCGGTCGCGAGCTCGTGCATCTCCTGAAGTACGGCGACCGGCTCGACCTTGTTCGCCCGCTCGGTCGCTGGATGGCGCGCGCCGGCGCCGAGCTCTTGGCCGACGCCGACGCGCTCGTGCCGGTGCCGCTGCACTGGACGCGGCTGTGGCAGCGTCGCTTCAACCAGTCGGCGGCGCTCGCCCGCATCGTATCCACAATCATGAACGTGCCGGTTGGCGATCACGTGCTCGTGCGCGTGCGCGCGACGCCGCCGCAGGTAGGGCTGGCGCGCGCCGAGCGGGCGCGCAACGTGGAGGGCGCGTTCGCGGTGGCACGGGCGGCGAAGAGCGAGATCAAGGGAAAGAAGCTCGTGGTGATTGATGACGTGTTAACCTCGGGCGCCACCGTCGACGCCTGCGCCAAGGCGTTGCGCCGGGCCGGCGCCGCCCGCGTGGATGTCCTGGTATTGGCGCGGGTTGTGGAGCCGATCTGAGGCGCCCTATATTGACGGTGAGGAATGCCGATGAGCCCGACCAGTCCCTTCCGCGCCGCGCTGGTGCAACTGTGCACCGGCCGCTCCGTTAGCGCGAACATCGACGCCACAACGAAGCTCGTGCGCGAGGCGAAATCCCTCGGCGCCGACTACGTGCAGACGCCGGAAATGACGGCGCTGATGGAGTCCGATCGTAAGGCGCTGTTCGCCAATATTGCCGAGGAAGAGCACGATCGCGCGCTGATCGCCTTCCGCGAGCTTGCGCGCGAGCTGAAGCTCGTCTTCCACGTGGGCTCGCTCGCGGTGAAAGTGTCGCCCGACAAGGCGGCGAACCGCAGTTTCCTCATCGGACCCGACGGCGAGATCGCCGCGCGCTACGACAAGATCCATCTCTTCGACGTCAGCCTTGAGAACGGCGAGGCGTATCGCGAATCCAGCAGCTACCGTCCGGGAGAAGCCGCGGTGGTGGCCGAGCTGCCGTGGGGCCGGCTCGGGCTCTCGGTCTGCTACGACCTGCGCTTCCCGGCGCTCTATCGCGGGCTCGCCGAGGCGGGCGCGCATTTCCTCGCCATCCCGTCGGCGTTCACGCTGCAGACCGGCGAGGCGCACTGGCACGTGCTGGTGCGCGCGCGCGCGATCGAGACGGGCTGCTTCGTACTCGCCGCCGCACAAGGCGGCAAGCACGAGAGCGGGCGCGAGACCTACGGCCACAGCCTGATCGTCGATCCCTGGGGACGCATCGTCGCCGAGGGCGGCGTCGAGCCGGGCGTCATCATGGCCGAGATTGATCCGGCGCTCGTCACCGAGGCGCGCAGCCGTGTGCCAGCGCTCGAGCACGGCCGGCGCTTCGAGGTCTCGGGACCGGGAACCCAGCGGGGCCGGCTGCACGTGGTCGGAAAAGCATCGTGATCCGCTATGCCTTCGTCTGCGCGGCGGGCCACGCCTTCGACAGCTGGTTCCGCGACTCCGCGCTGTGCGACCGGCAGGTAGCCGCCGGCGAGCTTGCCTGCCCACATTGCGGTTCGGCCAAGGTGGAGAAGGCGATCATGGCGCCGTCGATCGGCCGGACGGGACGCGAAAGCGAGCCCGCGGCGCCCGTGCGCCAGCCGGTGGCGCTGTTGTCGGAGCACGAACAAGAGGCGCGGCGGCTGCTCAAGGAACTGCGCGAGCACGTGACCAAGAACGCCGACTACGTGGGCGAGAAGTTTCCCGATATGGCGCGCCGGATGCACCGCGAGGAAATCGAGCATCGCTCCATCTATGGCGAGGCCAAGCCCGATGAAGTGCGCGACCTCGTCGAGGAAGGGGTCGAGGTGCAGCCGCTGCCGGTGCTGCCCGAGGAGCGCAACTAGCTCAATGCGCCCATAGCAGAAGCGCGATTCCGCCCACCACCAGGAGAATGCCGGCCACGTCGCGCGCCGCCGTGCGCTGGGCGAACAGCCGGTGGGAGACGATCTGGGCGAAGACCACCTCGATCAGGGCCAGCGTACGCACGTTCGCGGCCGGTGTGAGCGCGAAGGCGAGGAACCAGAGCTCCGACGAGCCGGCGCCGAGGAAACCCGCGAGCAGCGACGGGCGCCAGGCCTTGAGGATCGCGCGCAACGCCGGCCGATCCAACACGACGAGATAGAGCAGCAGCAACGCGGTCTGGATAAGCAAACTTGCGGCGAGCGTGACCGTCGCTCCGACGACGAAGGAGTCGCTGCCGAGCGCCAGAATTCCGCCGCGGAATCCCACGGCCGATAATCCGAACAGCGCCGCCGCCGCAATGCCGAAAGCGGCGGGACGGGCCGAGGACAAGCGCGCCCTCGGCGTCCACGACAGGATCATCACGCCCGCGGTGGCGATCAGGATCGCGGCCGCGACCGGCGGCGTCAGAGCTTCGCCGAGAAAGGCGAGCCCGAACACCGCGACCAGCACCGGCTCCGTCTTCAGGTAGGCCGTCGCGACCACGAACGAGCGCTCACGCATGGCCATGAGCATGAGCGCGGTGGCCACCATCTGCGCCACGGCGCCCATGGCCGTCCAGGCGGCGAAGGAGGGCGTGACGGCGGGAAGTGGCCCGTCGCTGACCGCCGCCACCGCCGCGAGAAAGAGAAGTCCGAACGGCAACCCGAACAGGAAGCGCACGAAAGTGGCGCCGGCGGTGCCGACGGTCCGCGTCAACTCGCGCTGCATGGCGTTGCGCGCGACCTGGCCGCCCGAGGCGAAAACCGTGAACAGCACCCAGAGGTAGGTCATGCCCGGCGTGCGGCGGCCATCATGTAGTTGACATCGGTGTCGCGGCCCTGCCGCCATTCGTCGGCGAAGATGTCGTAGATCGCGCCCTTGCAGTCGATGACGGCGAGACCGCCCGCCGCCATGGCCGCGTCGAGCTCCTCCGGCGCGACGAATTTTTCCCAGCGGTGGGTGCCGACCGGCAGCCAGCGCAAGATGTACTCTGCCGCCACGATCACGAGGCCGAAACTCTTCAGCGTGCGGTTGATGGTGGTGACGATGAGGAGCCCGCCCGGCTTCACCATCTCGGCCGAGCGGCGCACGAACGCGGCGACGTCAGTCACGTGCTCCACCACCTCCGACGCGATCACCACGTCAAAGCGCTCGCCCGCGTCGGCGAGCGCCTCGGCGGTGGCGGCGCGGTAGTCGATGGTAAGCCCGCTCTCGGTGGCATGTGCGCGCGCCGCAGCGGCGTTCTCCGCCGCCGGGTCGATGCCGACCACGTCGGCGCCGAGGCGCGCTAGCGGCTCGGCGAGGATGCCGCCGCCGCAGCCCACGTCGAGGATGCGCAGCCCCTTCAGGCTGTCGAGCGCCTTGGGGTCGCGGTCGAACTGGGCGCAGACCTGGTCGCGGATGAAGGCGAGGCGCACGGGATTGAACTTATGCAGCGCGCCCATCTTGCCGCTGCGGCTCCACCATTCGTCGGCGAAGCCGGCGAAGCGGGCGACCTCCTCGGGGTCGACCGTCGTGCGCGCTTCGCCTGGGCCTGCCTTAACCATGGGCGCCTTTCCCGCCCGGCCGCGCCGTTGCAGGCCGGGACCACGTTTCGTATCTATACGCGCCTCGCGCGGGCGAGAGGAGGGGTCCATCGTCCGCGCGATGCCTTTGAAGGACTGTGCATTCCATGGCCCGGCTCGTGATGAAGTTCGGCGGCACCTCGGTCGCCGACCTCGACCGCATCCGCAACGTCGCGCGCCACGTCAAGCGCGAGGTCGACGCCGGCCACGAGGTGGCGGTGGTGGTATCGGCCATGGCCGGCGCCACCAACCAGCTGGTGGAGTGGTGCCGCGAGGCGGGGATGCTGCACGACGCGCGCGAGTACGACGCGGTGGTGTCGTCGGGCGAGCAGGTGACGGCGGGATTGCTCGCCATCGTGCTGCAGGAAATGGGGGTCACCGCCCGCTCGTGGCAGGGCTGGCAATTGCCGATCGTCACTGACAACGCCCACGGCGCCGCCCGCATCGTGGACGTCAACGGCGAGGAACTGATCAAGCGCTTCAAGGAGCGCGGCGAGGTGGCGGTGGTGGCGGGCTTCCAGGGCATCTGTCGCGAGACCGGCCGCATCACCACGCTCGGCCGCGGCGGCTCCGACACGAGCGCCGTTGCGATCGCCGCCGCGGTGCATGCCGACCGCTGCGACATCTACACCGACGTCGACGGGGTCTACACCACCGACCCCAACGTGGAGACGAAGGCGCGGCGCCTCGACAAGGTCGCCTACGAGGAGATGCTGGAGATGGCATCGCTCGGTGCCAAGGTGCTGCAGGTGCGCTCCGTCGAGCTCGCCATGCAGCGCAAGGTGCGCCTTTTGGTACGCTCGAGTTTCGATCCGCCGGAAACGCCGCGCGGCAAGGACGATCCGTTCGGCACATTGATTTGCGACGAGGAGGAGATCGTGGAAAGTCACAGCGTCACCGGGATCGCCTTCTCCAAGGACGACGCGCAAATCTCGATCCGCCGGGTGGCCGATAAGCCGGGGGTGGCGGCGGCGCTGTTCGGGCCGCTCGCCGACGCCAACATCAACGTCGACATGATCGTGCAGATCATCTCCGCCGACGGCTCCCACACCGACATCACCTTCACGGTGCCGACCGCCGACTACGCGCGGGCCAAGGAAGTCCTGGGCACGGTCCGCGGCAAGGTCGGATTCGCCACCGTCGAGGGCTCGAGCGAGGTGGCCAAGGTTTCCGTCATCGGGGTGGGCATGCGCAGCCACGCCGGCGTCGCCGCCACCGCATTCAAGGCCCTGGCCGAGAAGAACATCAATATCCGCGCCATCACCACGTCGGAGATCAAGATCTCGCTCTTGATCGACGCCGCGCACACGGAGCTTGCGGTACGCACTTTGCATTCTGTATATGGGCTCGACCAATGAAGGCGCGACGCACGAGCTTTTGGGTTGAGGCTTTCGGGCTGCAGTAGGCAGCGCGCGGGCCTGGCTCCCGCGCGGGGTATTTCCGAGGATTGATCGGGCGGCGCGGCGCCCGGGCACAAAAGGGGTGCAGCCCAATGCGAGGCGCGCTCGGCGGCCCGCGCGTGCTGCTCCGCCGCCTCCGCGAGGTGATGGCGGAGCCGGTCAGCGCGCAGGAGCGGCTCGACAAGATCGTGGTGCTGATCGCCGCCAACATGGTGGCGGAGGTGTGCTCGGTCTATGTGCTGCGCGTCGACGGCAGCCTCGAGCTCTATGCCACCGAAGGTCTAAGCCGCACCGCCGTCCATCTCACGGTGCTGAAGCCGGGCGAGGGCCTGGTCGGCCTCGTCGCGCGCGAGGCCGAGCCCGTCAACCTGCCGGACGCCCAGGCGCACCCGGCGTTTTCCTACAAGCCGGAAACCGGCGAGGAAATCTACCACGCCTTCCTCGGCGTGCCGGTGCTGCGCGCCGGCAATACGCTCGGCGTACTGGTGGTGCAGAACCGCGCCCACCGCACTTATTCCGAGGAGGAAGTCGAGGCGCTGCAGACCACCGCCATGGTGCTCGCCGAGATGATCGCCTCGGGCGAGCTGTCGGCGCTCGCCAAGCCCGGCGCCGAACCGGCGGCGCGCCGGCCGGTGACGGCAACGGGCGCCACCCTCGCCGAGGGCATCGGCCTCGGCCGCGTCGTGCTGCATGAGCCGCGCGTCCAGGTGAAGAACTTCGTCGCCGACGACGTGCAGCGCGAGCTCGCTCGCCTCGACCAGGCGATCGACACGCTGCGCGCCTCCATCGACCTCATGCTCGAGGGCGAAAGCATGGCGCGCGCCGGCGAGCACCGCGAGGTGCTCGAGGCGTATCGCATGTTCGCCCACGACCGCGGCTGGATCCACAAGCTGCGCGAGGCGGTGATGACCGGCCTCACCGCCGAGGCCGCGGTGGAGCGCGTGCAGTCCGACACGCGCGCGCGCATGCAGCGCCAAATCGATCCGTTCCTGCTCGAGCGCCTGCATGACCTCGACGATCTCGCGCACCGGCTGCTGCTCGAGCTCGTCGGCGAGGGCGTCCAGCCCAAAGCGGAGCTGCCCGACCACGCCATCATCGTCGCCCGCAACATGAGCCCGGCGGCGCTGCTCGATTTCGACCGCAGCAAGCTGCGCGGCCTCGTGCTCGAGGAAGGCGCGGCCACGAGCCACGTGGTCATCGTCGCCCGCGCGCTCGGCGTCGCCACCGTCGGCCAGGTCGCCAACGCCACCGGTCTCGTCGATCCCAACGACGCCATCATCGTCGACGGCGAGGCGGGCGAGATCCACGTGCGGCCACCGGCCGGCCTCGAGGCCGCCTACGTGGAGAAAGTCCGCCTGCGCGCCCGCCGCCAGGCGCAATACGCGGAGCTCAAGGACCAGCCTGCCGTGAGCAAGGACGGCGAGCAGGTGAGCCTGTTCATCAACGCTGGCCTTCTCGTCGATCTGCCGCACATCGCCGAGACCGGCGCCGACGGCATCGGCCTCTTCCGCACCGAGCTGCAGTTCATGATCTCCGCCAACATGCCGCGCACCGACGCGCAGCATCGCTTCTATCGGGCGGTGCTCGACGGCGCGAACGGCAAGCCCGTGACCTTCCGCACCCTGGACATCGGCGGCGACAAGATCCTGCCCTACATGCGCGTGATCGAGGAGGAGAACCCGGCGCTCGGCTGGCGCGCGCTCAGGCTCGGGCTCGACCGGCCGGCGCTGTTACGCATCCAGTTGCGCGCGCTGATGCAGGCCGCAGCCGGCCGGGAGCTGCGCATCATGTTTCCCATGGTGTCGGCGGTGGAGGAGTTCGACCAGGCGCGCAAACTCGTGGAGCAGGAGCTCACGCACCTCCGCCGCCACAAGCACGAACTGCCCGCACTGATCCATCTCGGCGTCATGGTCGAGGTGCCATCGTTGCTGTTTGCGCTCGACGAAATTCTCGACCGGGTGGATTTCCTCTCGGTGGGCTCCAATGACCTCGTGCAGTTCCTGTTCGCTGCCGACCGCGGCAATGCCCGCGTCGCCGACCGCTTCGATCCCTTGTCGGCGCCGGTGCTGCGGGCGCTGAAGCAGGTCGCCGACGCCGGGCGCGCCAGGGGCATGCCGGTGGCGCTGTGCGGCGAGCTTGCCTCGCGGCCGCTCGAGGCGCTGGCGCTGGTGGCGCTGGGCTACCGCACGCTGTCGCTGTCACCGGCGGCGATCGGCCCGGTCAAGGCCATGATCCTCAGCCTCGACGTGGCCGCGGCGCAGGAATTCCTCGATCCGCTTCTGATCAACGGCGGCACTACCTCCATTCGCGAGCAGCTCGGCGCGTTCGCCGCGGCGAACGACGTGGCGATCTGAGACCCGTATGCTGCCCGCAGCCCGCCTGGATGCCCTGATCTCCCGATACGCGACGCTGGAGCGCGAGCTATCCACCGCGCTCGGCCGCGACGCCTACGTGCAGGCTTCGCGGGAGTTCGCCGAGTTGAAACCGGTGGTGGAGAGCGTGCGGGCGCTGCGCGCCGCGGAGGAGGACTTGGCCGGGGTCGAGGCGCTGATCGCCGATCCCAAGACCGAGCCGGACATGGGACGGCTTGCGGCCCAGGAAAAAAGTGAGCTGAGCGAGCGCATCGCCAGGCTCGAAGCCGAGTTGCGCCAGGCGCTGCTCCCCAAGGACGCCGCCGACGAGCACGGAGCGGTCCTGGAGGTGCGCGCCGGCACCGGCGGCGACGAGGCGGCGCTGTTCGCCGGCGACCTCTTCCGCATGTACGAGCGCTACGCCGCGCTGCAGGGCTGGAAGGTCGAGGTGCTTTCGGCGAACGAAGGTGCCATGGGCGGCTTCAAGGAAATCGTCGCGGCGGTGCGTGGCCGCCGCGCCTACGCCAAGCTCAAGTTCGAGTCCGGCGTGCACCGGGTGCAGCGCGTGCCGCGTACGGAGGCGTCGGGCCGCATCCACACCTCGGCGGCGACGGTGGCGGTGCTGCCCGAGGCGGGTGAGGTGGACGTCAAGGTGAACGATGCGGATCTCAGGATCGAGACCATGCGCGCCGGCGGCGCCGGCGGCCAGCACGTGAACAAGACGGAGTCCGCCGTGCGCATCACCCACATCCCGAGCGGAATCGTGGTGGGGGTGCAGGACGAGCGTTCGCAGCACCGCAACAAGGCGCGCGCGCTCGAGCTCCTGCGCGCGCGGCTCTACGATATGGAGCGACAAAAGCTCGCCCAGGAGCGCGCCGCCGAGCGCAAGGGACTGGTCGGCAGCGGTGACCGGTCGGAAAGAATTCGGACATACAACTTCCCGCAGGCTCGCGTCACCGACCACCGCATCGGGCTGACGCTGCACAAGCTGCCGGCAATTCTCGAAGGCGAAGCGCTGGGCGAGCTGGTGGACGCGCTGGTGGAAGATCACCAGGCGGCGTTGCTCGCTGAATCCGGCATGGACACGTGAGTGCGGTTGTCATGAGCGATGCGATGAGCGTGGGCGGGCTCCGCCGCGCGGTCGCCGCGCGGCTGCGTGAGGGTGGCGTCGAAAGCGCGGAACTCGATGCCCGGGTGCTGCTTGTGCACGCGCTCGGCCTCGATGCGTCGAAGCTCATCGCCGCAGCGGACGAGAGCGTGACGAGGGCCGACCTCAATCGCATCGATCGCATGGTCCAGCGCCGTCTTGCCCATGAGCCGGTCGCGCGGATCGTCGGATATCGCGAATTCTGGAGCCGCGAATTTAGGCTAGGTCCGGACGCGCTGGTGCCGCGCCCGGAGAGCGAGACGGTGGTGGAAGCGGCACTCGCGGCGTTTCCCGACCCCGACGCAAACCTTCGTGTGCTCGATCTCGGCGTGGGCTCGGGCGCACTGTTGGCCGCGATCCTGCTTGAGCGGTCGCATGCCACCGGCGTCGGCATCGATCGCAGCGCCGGCGCGCTTGCCGTCGCGCGGGCGAACCTCAGCGCCCTTGGCCTCTCCGCGCGCGCGACATTGCTGTGCGGCGACTGGACCGCGGCGCTCGGTGCCAGCTTCGATCTCGTGATGGCAAACCCACCGTACATTGCAACGACAGAGCTTGCGGCGCTCTCCCTTGAAGTGCGCGAGAACGACCCCACCTTTGCATTGGATGGCGGCCCCGACGGGCTTGCCGCGTATCGTGCCATCGTCGCCGATCTCTCACGCGTACTGACGCCCGGTGGCGTCGCCGTTCTGGAACTAGGGCAAGGTCAAGAAGCCGCAGTCGTGGCGCTCGCCCACGCCCGGGGGCTCGCCGTCGATGGTGCGGCCAGGCGCGATCTTTCCGGCATGAGTCGGGCACTTGTCTTACGGAACCGGGGATAAATAGGACTTGGCAGCCTCCGCGAACCGCACTAGGTTGCGCCCAGGAATCGACCCGGGCGCCTGGGCTAGACGGCAAGGCGCGGCAGCAGTCACTAGAAATCGACTGCATTGCAAGGGCTCGCCGGCGTCACTCGCACCGGCGGCATGGTCCGGGTCCGACGCTTCACTGACGTTCGCCTGCGGTTGGATAAGCACCGCGAAGCGAAGATGAAGGGCAGCCATCCGCGCCAAATGCGCGAGATCGATATCTGGATTGGAAAAGCCGAATGAATGAAACCGCGGCGCGCTTTGCGCCGGGCTTCCAGCATTTGGATTGCGTATCGCCGGCGACGGCGAAACGGGAATACTTGCACCGACGGCTACGGAGAATCGAACGCCAATGAGAAACGGACAGCAGAAGCGCATGCGGGGCCGCAATCGCGGCGGTGGTGGCGGCGGTGGCGGCGGTCGCGGCCACAACCCGCTGACGCGCGTGTACGAGTCAAACGGTCCCGACGTAAAGATTCGGGGCACCGCCCACCACGTCGCCGAAAAGTACATGCAGCTCGCGCGCGACGCGCAGTCCTCGGGCGATCCGGTCGCGGCGGAAGGCTATCTGCAGCACGCCGAGCACTATTTCCGCCTCATCGCCACGGCGCAGGCGCAGTTCAATCAGCAGAACCCGCATCAGCAGCACCAGCAGCCGCAGCAGTCCCGCGACAACGACGATTTCGACGGCGACGGCGACGAGGGCGATTCCGGCGGCCAGCCTTATGCCGGTGGCGCGCCCATGTCGCCGCAGGGTCAGCAGCCGCAGCGGCATCAGCAGTACCAGCAGCCGTCCTTTCAGCAGCCGACGCATCAGCCACCCCAGCCGCAGCCGCAACCCCAACCGCGGCCGCAGCAGCACCAACCGCAGCCGCAACAGCCGCAGCCGCAGTACCAGCCACAGCACCAGCCGCAGCCGAATTCACAGGGCTATCAGCGCGAGCCGGAGCGCGACGTGGGCCTGCCCGCGTTCATCACCGGCGGGGGTGGCGGCCAGGGCGGACAAGGGCCGCAGGCTGGCAACGGCGGCTTCGACAACGACCAGGGCGACCGCGACGGTGGGCGTTACGGCCGCCGCCGCCGGCGCTTCCGTCCGGGCGGCCCCGGTAACTATCAGGCACCCGTGCAGAACCAGAACGACGGGCAGAACCCCGCTCCGGTCAATCCGGCGCCGGTCGCCGACGCGCAGCCGGCCGAGGCGCCGCCCGTCGCGCCCAAGCCCGCAGGCGTCGAGTAATCACTCGCCGACGATGATCGCGTCGCCTTCGGCGATGCGGCCGGCGCGGGTCACCTCGGCATAGATGCCGCAATCGATGTCGCCGGTGTGGCGCGCGAGCGCGTCCGGCACGTCGATATCGCGCTCGGCGGTGTCGGGATTGACCTCGGTAGCGGCGCAGCGACTGGTCAAACTCACCACCCTGAGCTCACAGCCGCCGATCATGAGCCGCCGCCCCACCAGGCGGTGCTCGGACCACGGCATCATCCCCTCCACATACATATTGGCGCGGAAGCGCAGCGGGTGGAGGGCGCGCCCGGCGCCGCGCTCGAGGTCGGCAACGCTCTCCAGGTTAATGATCGAGACCACCTTGCGCGCCACGTCCGAGAAGCTGTGGCCGGGCGCGGCGAGAAAGCGGATCGGCCCGCGCTTTTCGTCCGCCATGTAGTTTTCGAAGAATTCCTCCAGCGTCTGGCGGCCGGCGGGCGAAGCGAGATCGCCGAGCGCCACGATCCCGCCGTCCTTCTCGATGGTGAGCATGCCGGAGGCGTCGTAGTAGTGGGTCGACAGCGCGGCGAGGCGGGCGTTGCGCATCAGGCAGAGAAACTTGATCTTCGACTGCCACTTCGGTTCCGCCGGATTGAAGCCGGACGGTCCGTTCTCGAAGGCGAAGGCGCGATCCATGGGGAACGTGCGTCCGGCCGCGAGATTGACGGATGTCAATTTCTCGCCGGAGAGGCCCTTGACCGGATAGCGGTAGAGCGAGGCGACGCGCGGCTCGCCCCATGCTGCGGAAGACATGGGGCTTTTTCGTCGATCGGATGCGTCCCTGTCCAGTTGCCGGGGACGAAAAAGCGGCGTCATCCACCCCCTTCCACTGCCGAAAACAAGCGCCTATCTCAAAGGTTCGATACTCCGCCTTTGGGAGCGACCGGGAGTAGGGCGATGGATTTCGAGAAATATACCGAGCGCTCGCGCGGATTCATCCAGTCAGCCCAGTCGCTGGCGCTGCGCGAAGGTCACCAGCAATTCTCCACCGAGCACCTCTTGAAGGTGCTGCTCGATGACCCAGAAGGCCTCGCGGCCGGCCTGATCGACCGCGCCGGCGGCGATTCCCGGGCGGCGCTCGCCGCCGTCGAGGCGGCGCTGAAGAAGCGGCCGCGGGTTGAGGGCGGCGGCGCCGGCCAGATCTATCTCGATCCGGCGCTGGCGCGCGTGTTCGACACCGCCGAGAAAGCGGGGAAGAAGGCGGGCGACGCCTTCGTCACCGTCGAGCGCCTGCTGCTGGCGCTCGCCGTTGAGAAGAGCAGCGAAGCGGGGAAAATCCTCGCCCAGGCCGGGGTGACGGCGCAGAACCTGAATTCGGCCATCGAATCCCTGCGCAAGGGTCGCACGGCGGATTCCGCCTCCGCCGAGGACACCTATGAGGCGCTCAAGCGCTATACGCGCGACATCACCGAGGACGCGCGCGACGGCAAGCTCGACCCGGTTATCGGCCGCGACGAGGAGATCCGGCGCACCATTCAGGTGCTGTCGCGGCGCACCAAGAACAACCCGGTACTCATCGGCGAGCCCGGCGTGGGCAAGACCGCGATCGTCGAGGGTCTCGCCAACCGCATCGTCAACGGCGACGTGCCGGAAAGCCTGAAGGACAAGCGTCTGCTCGCGCTCGATATGGGCGCGCTCATCGCCGGCGCGAAATATCGCGGCGAGTTCGAGGAGCGCCTGAAGTCGGTGCTGAACGAGGTGACCGCGGCGGAAGGCATGATCATCCTGTTCATTGACGAGATGCATACCCTCGTCGGCGCCGGCAAGACCGACGGCGCCATGGACGCCTCGAACCTGCTGAAGCCGGCGCTCGCCCGCGGCACGCTGCATTGCGTCGGCGCCACTACCCTCGACGAGTACCGCAAGCACGTGGAGAAGGACGCGGCGCTTGCCCGTCGCTTCCAGCCGATCTTCGTCGGCGAGCCCACGGTCGAGGACACGATCTCCATTCTGCGTGGCCTCAAGGAGAAGTACGAGCTGCATCACGGCGTGCGCATCACCGATGCGGCACTCGTCGCCGCCGCGACCCTGTCGCACCGCTATATTGCCGACCGCTTCCTGCCCGACAAGGCGATCGACCTCGTCGACGAGGCGGCGGCGCGCCTGCGCATGCAGATCGATTCGAAGCCGGAAGAGCTCGACGAGATCGACCGGCGCATCATGCAGCTCAAGATCGAGGAAGAGGCGCTGAAGAAGGAGCGCGATGCGGCCTCGAAAGAGCGCCTGAAGCGCATCGCCAAAGAGCTCGCCACCCTCGAGGAGAAGGCGGTGGGGCTTAAGGCGCGCTGGCAGGCGGAGAAGGAGAAGCTCACCAGCGCCCAGAAGATCAAGGCCGAGCTCGAGCAGGCGCGCGCCGAGCTCGCCACTGCGCAACGCAACGGCGACTACCAGAAGGCGGGCGAGCTTGCCTACGGCAAGATCCCGGAGCTCGAGAAGAAGCTGAAGGAGATCGAGGAGAAGGCGGCGACCGGCGCGCTGGTGGAGGAGGCGGTGACGCCGAGCCACATCGCGCAGGTGGTGTCGCGCTGGACCGGCATCCCGGTCGATCGCATGCTGGAAGGCGAGAAAGAGAAGCTCCTGCGCATGGAGGAAGAGCTCTCCAAGCGCGTGGTCGGCCAGGAAGAGGCGGTGCGGGCGGTGTCGACGGCGATCCGCCGGGCGCGCGCCGGCCTGCAGGACCCGAACCGGCCGATCGGCTCGTTCATGTTCCTCGGCCCCACCGGCGTCGGCAAGACCGAGCTGACCAAGACGCTCGCCTCATTTCTGTTCGACGACGAGTCGGCGCTCTTGCGCATCGACATGTCCGAATACATGGAGAAGCACTCGGTCTCGCGCATGATCGGGGCGCCGCCGGGCTACGTCGGCTATGACGAGGGCGGCGCGCTCACCGAGGCGGTGCGCCGGCGTCCCTACCAGGTGATCCTGTTCGACGAGATCGAGAAGGCGCACCCGGACGTCTTCAACATATTGCTGCAGGTGCTCGATGAGGGCCGTCTCACCGACGGCCAGGGCCGCACCGTAGACTTCCGCAATACGCTCCTGATCATGACATCCAACATCGGCGCCGAATTCCTGGTGGCGCTCGCCGAGAACGAGGATGTGGACAAGGTGCGCGACCAGGTCATGGCCATGGTGCGCGCCAACTTCCGACCGGAGTTCCTCAACCGGGTGGACGAGATCATCCTGTTCCACCGGCTCAAGCGCGCGCAGATGGGCGCGATCGTCGATATCCAGATGCAGCGACTGCAGAAGCTCCTCGACGAGCGCAAGATCGTGGTCGAGCTCTCCAAGGAGGCGCGCGAGTTCCTCGCCGATAAGGGGTACGACCCGGCCTATGGCGCCCGGCCGCTCAAGCGCGCCATCCAGAAGGAAGTGCAAGATCCGCTGGCGGGGCTGCTGCTCGCGGGCGAGGTCAAGGATGGCGACCGGGTGCGGGTCGGCGCCGGCAAGGACGGGCTCACGTTCAAGGTGGTGGGGCCGGCGGCGCGCGCCGCCTAGACGTCAATTCGCGGAGTGCGCGACGCGCGGCGCGCCGGGAACGCGCTCGAGGATGCCGTCGATGCGCGCCCGCTCGGTCTCAAAGGCGGTGAGCACGTTCGTCTCCAGAACGCGACCGCGCGGCAGCTTGATGCGCATCGGGTCGACGAAGTGGCCGTTGACCAGCACCTCGTAGTGCAGGTGCGGTCCGGTGGAGAGGCCGGAGTTGCCCACGTAGCCGATGACCTGGCCCTGGCGTACCTTGACGCCTTCCTGGATGCCTCTGGCGAACCCGGACATGTGCGAATAGGCGGTGACGTAGCCGTTGAGATGCTGGATCTCGATGCGGCGGCCGTAGCCGGAATCCCATTCCGCCTTGACCACGGTGCCGTTGCCGGCGGAGAAGATCGGCGCGCCGGTGTCCTCGGCCCAGTCGACGCCGGTGTGCATCTTGGTGAACTTCAGCACCGGGTGGCGGCGCATGCCGAAGCCGGAACGGAAGATGCCGCCGGCCATCGGTTTACGCACGAGGAACTTCTTCGCGCTTTTTCCGGTTTCGTCGTAGTAGTCGACGATGCCGTCGTCGGTGGTCTGGAAGCGGTAGTAGCGGCGCGGCTCGCCGCCCACCACGAGGGAGGCGAACAACACGTCGCTCGCGCCGTCGAGGTCGTCGCCGGCGTAGAGCACCTCGAAGGCGTCGCCCGCGCGCACGCGACGCTGCAGGTCGACGTCGAAGGAGAACATGCGGATGACGCCGTCGATCACCGGCTGCGGCAGCTCGTTTTTCAACGCGGTCTCGTAGATCGACTGGTAGAGCCGCATGCCGCGGCCGTCGTCTTCCTCTTCCTCTTCGCCCGCAACCTTGGCGAGATCGACCTGGCGCGGCTCCTCGACCATGACATAGCGGCCGAGGTCGGAGAGGGCGACCGTGCCCTCGTGCTGCTCGCCGAACAGGCTGACGCGGAGCGGAATGATCGTGCCGTTCTCGCCGACGCCGATGAGGAGGCGTACGCGCTGGCCTTCCTTGAGGCCGCCGTCGCGGCCGCGCTTGCTGAAGGCGGCGATGAGGGCGCGGGTCATGGCTGGTGCGGCGCCGAGATCGCGCAGGATCGCGGTCAGCCCTTCGCCCTTCTTCACCACCACCGTGCGCTCGCTCCCGCCGAAGCCGCCGGTCGTTTCGTTCGCGGTCTTGCCCACGGTGCTCATGTTTTCGGGGATGATGCGCATGTCCTCGAAGCCGAAGCGCGGGTTGCCCTCGGCGGCATAGGCGAGGCGGGTGTCGAACCCGTCGCGCGACAGCGACGCGACCTTGCCCACAGTGCCGGTCGCCTCTTCGATCGCCTCGCGCACCTTGAGCAGCACGTCGTCGTTGCGCGCCACGGCGGCGATGCGCACCGCCGGCGAGATCATGGCGAGGTCGCGCATGACGATGGTGAGCTCGCCGGTCGGCTCGATCTGCGGCGCCTCGTCGATGCGATCGACGCCGGCCTCGGCCATGAGCTTCACCGGGTTGAACGGCGGGATGCTCGCCGACAGCGCCGAAGGCGCCAGCGCCAGATTGCCCGCCACGCGCACGAACGGCCGCACGCGTACGATCTCGCGCTCGCCGACACGGGTGGTGGTGGAAACGCGTAGCACCTGCTTGGAGGAGAAGTGCTCGGCGAGCAGCGTGATGCGGTCGGCCTTGCGGGTGACGTTGGCGGCGCGGTCGCTGGCCGGCCGGGTGACCATGCGCACGATCTCGGGAACGACGGCAAAGCGATATTCGCCGTCGAGCGCCGCATAGACGGCGCCGCCCATGAGGCCGGCGCCGGAAAGCGCCACGAGGACGGTCGCGACCAGCCAGCGAATGGAAACGCGGCGGCGATCGATCGGTTCTTCGACGTTGCCGTCGAGGCCGAACGGAGGCTCATTGCCGAGATCGATGGTGTGGACTGCAGCCGCGCCGGCCGTACGTCGCCAATGCTCCAAACGCTTCCCCCTAAAAGCTGCCCGCGTCGGA
>CAWBWX010000001.1:0-227500 GCA_963792635.1 uncultured Alphaproteobacteria bacterium | reverse complement strand
AGCCAGCCGTTCCTCGACGGCGCACGTGTCCTCATCGAGCAGGGCCATCCCGCTGACACCCAGCTGGTCATGCGGCACCCGGGATCGCCGGGCGCCGCCCTGTCCGCGCCGCTGGCGATCGCGTCGCAGCTCGACACCGCCGAAACGGCATATGGGCCGAAATTCGTGCGGCACCGGTCGTCCATGGAACGCCCCGCCGACCGCATTGGATCAACCCTGGGGGCGTCCACCCACACAGGAGGCACACAGCATGACGGATAGGCTCAGGTACTACAGGTGGCCGGAGTCCATGTCCGAGTTGGAGTGGCTCGAGGCCTGCGGCTTGCTCATTATGGCGCACCTCCGGAAGCAGCTACTGGCCGACGATCCGGGCCTCGCCGACGCCGGGCGGGAAGCGGAGCTGCATGCGGCCGTCGACGCGAATTTCGAGGACATGCGTGAGTACTTCCGCGCATTCACTCAGGTGGTCGGATGACTAGCATGGGCGACGGGCACGCCACCCTGTTCCGCACCGATGGCTGCGAGCTGGTGCAGTCCGAGGACGACGACGGCCGTCCGGTCCTGGAGGTCCTGTTGCCGTGCGGAACTAGGTTGCGCGACGCCACCTTCGGCGACTGCGTCGAGGCAGCAGGGTGGTACATGGTCGAGGCCAGGAAAGCCCGCGCCGCCGGGAACGACGGTAAGGCGGATGCCCTGGAGGCCAATGCGAAGATCGTCACCGACTGCCAAATGTTTCTCTTTGAAAGAACCCTCTCGCTCTTCGAGGACGTTCCGGATGGCCACCTGTCGCACTAGTGGGCGTTTGAGGTGCATCCGACTCGGAGCAGCTCGCAGTGGCGGCAGTGCCAGGTAACCAGCGCCTTGCGCCCTCGGCCGGGTCGAACCCGCCCGCGCAGTAGCGGTTGAGGACGAGAAATAAGCGGAAGGATTCCTAACCAGCGCCCTGGCTTCTACGTCGTACAGCGGCGCCCGTGTCCGACGCATAAGTAGACGACGCCGGGAGAGTGGTCAGTTCTGGATAGCCAGTTCTCGCCTACCGGCCGATGGGGGGAGGCAGGCATGGGGGACCGCAGTTCCCGCATATGGCAGAGCTTTGATCACATCGGTCCTACGAGGCGCTCGGGGTTGATCCACGGCTTCCTGCAGATGGTCGAGGTCCGAGTCGATGCAGGTTTCGAACCCCACATTGTCACCTTCATGTTCAGGCAGCTGCCCGGCAAGACCAGCACGATCCTCATACAGATGCGGGCTGCGGTCACCGGCGTCTACACGAAGCTGCTGACCCGCGTGGTGAGGGATCCCACCGCACCGTCCCGCCAAGGCAGGTTGCCGGTCCTGCTGGGCATGGCCGACCTGCCGGTTCCGAAGCGGGCCAGGCAGCGGCTGTCGGCCTTCACGAGGAACGACGGCCTCCACTTCCACGCTATCGTCCTCATCCCGCCGAGGTCGCGCTTGCGCTGCCCGCTGCCGGACCACGTGCGCGACAACGCCGAGTACTACCATCGGGCGCATGGGAGCCTCGAGCGGATCCACTTCGAGCCGATCACCTACACGCCGAGCAGGGCTACCGACTACGTATTCAAGGCCTTCGGGAACGGCAGGCTGTCTTACGACGACGGCGTCCTCATCCTGCCGCGGGCGCTGAGCGAGCTTCCCGACCCGGTGGTGTAGTGTCGTCGCGGTCATAGCAGCACTGCCTCCGATCAGCCGCGGTGCACCTCCCCGACATCAAGCGGCGGCAAATCGAATGAGCTGCCGGTCCGACCGTCATGATCGGTTGCGATGCGTTAGTGACGGATCGTCGCCGCCCATCGCGGATGCGGTATCGGCGATAGTCCTCGTTGTTACGTCTCGTGCAGCCATGATAGAAATCCCGGATGCTCAGGCACCGGTCTGCTCGCGAAACAACATGGTGAAGGAACCGCGAAGCAAGAGAAAAAGCTTTTTGGAAGGCTACGAACTCGATGAGCACATTCTCGTCGCCGGCGAGATCGCTTCGGGGCGCCCTGAGGTAAGCAGGGCCGTTGCTCCCGACCGCAGCGACGTCCTCGTCAAGTTCTGGGCTCGTGATGGCGGCGCCAATCCCGACATCGAAGACATCTGGCGCAGTGAGATACGTCAGCTCCAGCGCCTCGCCGCCATTCCGCGCGCCGATGATCTCTTCGTTCCGATGTTCTCGCATGGCGAGGACGATACTGGATTTTACATCGTCATCGATCCAGGCCAAGGATCTCCCTTGGAGTTGTTCCGGAGGGCTAAGAACCAGCCCGACGCCATCGCCCAGCCCAGGCTTCCCCGAAATCGACGGTTGATCTGGGCGAACGCACTCCGCGTCGCGCAGGCAATGGACCTTCTTCACTCGCAAGGCATAATCCACCGCAACATTGACCCATGGGCGCTCGTCACCTCATTCGCCGATGAGCCTGACTTCCGGCTCACGGGCTTCGAATGGTCGATGCGGATCGCCAACGTTGACGGTACTTCTAGCGGCAAGAGCATGGTGCTCGGCAGCGAAGAGGTGGCTTCCTTCCGCCAGGACTGGGTCAACTTCGGCTTGCTTTTTTCTCAGCTACTGTCGGCCCCGGCGGAGAGGGTCGCCGACCTCAGGGTCTTGCCTTCGGATATTGCCGACCACGTGACGGCGACAGAAGGACGGCTTCTGCGGACTATCCTGGGGCTCGACGACTCTACCGACTCGACGGAGGTCTCATCTGCCGCCGGATCGAAGAGGTGATCGCCGGCATCGAGGCGCAGGTCGCCGGGAAAGAATTGAAGCTGGTGCTGTCGGTGCGTCTCGGCCAAACCTCGCAACTCTCTGCTGCGATCCGTCAGGCCTCTGGAAATGAGATTGCGCTTGTAGATATTGACGCCCAGCTTCGCTTTGTCACAGACGATCTTTCCGAGGAGGTGTTTCTCGCCAAGGTGGGGGACCACGGCCGGTCCGAACGCCCCGCACTGCTGGGTCGCCATCTCACATATTTTCTGCAGCAGTTTCGTCTGCCGTATTCCACAGAGCAGGCGAACTGGGAGTTCGCGGCCTGCGAACGCGCGCAGGTCGGCCGGCACTTCTCGTTCGGCGAACATCGTTTGATCGAGCCGGAGATGCTCGACCTCCTCGAAAGCAAAGAGGCCGCCAAGAGCTTTCCGCGTCGCCGAAGCCGGGTTGGACGCTGGGACGAACTTCTCAAGTCACTTGAACCTCGCGAGCGAACGAAGACTGACCTCGAGCGCAAGCATCAGGCATTTGCGCTCCTGTCGGTACTGGAGATGGCATATGCTGCAGCCGACATATTTCCCGTGGACGTTCTTCCCGGATCTGCGGACCCTTCGTCGGGAGTGCATGCGCTCGTATTGTCGCCGCGGCACGACGCCGAACGCGCGGCACTGTCGAAAGCCCTCAAGCTGGAGGCTCCGGCGGTCCGGCTGTCCAAGACGCTGGAGAGCGAAGACCTTCCCGATGACGATGGATGGGCGCTGTTTGAGGGCGGGTCGCTTGGAGAACGCAACCGCGACTCTGACTGGCGGTATGTGGAGTCATCTCAGGCGGGCGCTTCGCAAGTCCTCAAATTCGAGGGCGCGCTCGCTACAAGGGTTCGCGGTCCGGCATTTCTCGTTCCTGCCGGGATGAACGGGCAGATTGCCCAGTTCAAGCGACGCGTGAAAGCGCTCAAAGCGCTGCGCGAGCACACTGAGCTCCTGAAGATGTTCGTCGATCCCCGGATGCGGATCGACGATACCCAGGATCCTATCGTCAAGGACGAGCGGTTCGAAAAGCTAGATGCGTCCAAGCAGCTTGCGCTGGCTGAAATCCTGTCAGCCGTGCCGTTGTTCCTACTTCAGGGGCCGCCAGGCGTGGGCAAGACCTTCATGGTCGGCGACCTCGTGCGTCGCCGCTTCGAGGACGAAGCGACGACGCGGTTGCTGCTCTCGGCGCAGAGCAACGCGGCGATCGACCACCTGATGAAGGAGGTGCAGAGCGTTTTTCCAGCGGGTTCGGAGCCGGTAATGGTCCGCGCTAGGCCGGCCGACGACGACCCCGCAGATACCGATCTTGAAATCGACCGGCAAGCCGACAAGCACCTTGAAGCGCTGGCGGAGAGCGAGCTTGTCAGGGACGCAAGTCCGCATGTGAGGTCCAAGATCGCGGCACTTGCGGAATCACGTCAAAAACGAAATCGCCGCAGCGGTAAACCGACGCGTATGTCGAGCGAAGCGCGTGCGTTCGAGGCGATGATATTGCGGGCGGCCAACCTGGTCTTCGCGACCACCAACTCCGCCGCGGTGGAGCAGCTCATTGAGGAAAAAGGGCTGTTCGATTGGACGATCATCGAAGAGGCTGGCAAAGCCACGGGTGCCGAGCTGCTCTCCCCGTTGTTGTTGTCTCATCGACGACTAATGATCGGCGACCACAAGCAGCTCCCTCCCTTTGGCGCGGACAAGATGGCGCGCCTGCTCGGCGATACCGCGGCTGTGAAAGAGGCGGTGCGCGCCTCCCAAACCGTTATTGCCCGTCATCTGAAGGATCCTGGGATGGAGGAAATATTTGACGAGGTCGAATCCCAGGAGACCGACTACGCACGTCTCTGCGGAGACGCCCTGGAAACCCTAAGTCTGTTCGAGACGTTGGTCGAAGGCGAGCTCAAGTGGCAAAAGGCGCATCCCAAAGACAGGCCGATCGCAAGGCGGTTGAATGAACAGCACCGCATGCATCCGGCGATCGCGAAGATGGTGTCAGATTGTTTCTATGGCGGCACCCTCCTGACGAACAACGAGAAGGCCGCGGAGTACCGTGGTGGCGTTCCACCCTTCCGCTCCGCGGATCCTTCCACGTTACCGGAAACACCGATCGTGTTCGTAGATATGCCCTATGTTCGCGAGAAGCTCGGCTACAAGGGCGGCGACCGTCCGCCAGCATGGTCCAACGCGGACGAGGTGAAGGCGACTCTGCAGACCCTGAAGCTGCTCAGTGCAGCCGGTCCCGTAATGCCTTCGCTTGCCGTGCTCGCGCCATACACCGAGCAGGTAACGCGACTTACGAACGGGATCGAATCCCGGATCGCAGGAGAATTGAAAAACCTGCGCGGATTCGCGCCCGCCGTGGGCGGGGACGAATTCTGTGGAACCGTAGACTTGTTTCAGGGAGATCAGGCCGATCTGGTGACAGTCTCGCTGGTCCGCAACAACTGGCACGGTAGTCCAGCGAGAGCGCTAGGCTTCCTGCGCGACGACCGACGCATGAATGTTCTGCTCAGCAGGGCGAAATGGCGACTGATCGTCGTCGGGAGTCTGCGCTTCTTCTCACATGTCGTCGAATATTCCAAGAGCTTGCCGCACGACGCCGACATCGGCTTCCTTGAACGGTTCCTCAAATCCTTGAAGGAAGCCGAACAGCACGGCGACGCGTCAGTTGTCGATTGGTATTCGCTACCAGGACTGCAAAAATGAGTGTTGTCCACGTCGCGGTTCCGATGCTTCGCGGCCGCAGGCGCTTCAAGGTCGAAAAGGGTCGACGCTGGAGCGTGATCGAGCATCTCATGCTGGACGCGGTCGCCGACGAGCCAGCGTCAGCTGCCGCGCTTTCGGCGAAGTCCAAACTTCCTCGCCGCATTGTAGTCGAAGCCTTCATCAGGCTGATGCGGGTCGGTTGGGTCGAGATCACTCCCGGTCCCAATGGACCCATTTTTCGCACGACGGCTTCCGGTCTAGTCCAGGCGGATTCTGAGGAGATGCCAGCGGCGTCCGTAGTGCAAAACCGCTGGCTGGCGTTCTCGGTGGACCGCGTTGCGGGCTCCGTCTTCCGCGGGCGTGAGATTCTGCCGAGGGGCGGCAAGATTACTGTCCCGGACGGTGAGGCCGTCGTGTTTCTGAAGGCGTCGCAGCGCCATTCAACGGAGGACTTGGGCGACATCTTCGCCGCGCTTGAAAATGAAGATGAACTAATCATCGGAACGGAACCGTTGCCGGAGCCGCTGTTCGAAGGCCATGCCACGGTGACGGTGCGCGACGGTATAATAGAAATCTGCCGAACCGTGCGCGCGACGAACTGAGGGCGGCCATACTCTCTGCCGCTGCCGAGGCGGGCTCAGTCGCCGCGCAAGAGCCTTCTGCGCGCCCGACCGTGCGCTTAGGTAACGCGCAGCCGATACGCCACGTGGTCGACGCGTTGTTCGACCACGATGATCTGATACTCGACGGCGCGGCGCACAGAAGCACTTTCGAGGTCGCGGTTGGACGAGCTCGGCAGGAAGTCCTAATTCACTCCACATTCGTCTCGCCCGACGGGTGGAAGACTGCGCTTTCGACGTTGCTCGGCGCGGCTTCGCGCGGTGTGAAGGTCCAAATATTCTGGGGACAGGACGACGACGCTAAGGGGACGTCGTCCTCGCGTGAAGCCTGCGACGCGCTGCGCGCGGCCATCACCGCGGAGAATCGTTCGAACGACATCGTCGTGCATCCATTCTCGACGGGATCGCACGCGAAGCTGCTGATCGCCGACGACGGCAAAGACTCGTGGTCAGCGACGGTTGGATCTTGCAACTGGCTTTGTGCAGATTTCCAAAGCTTCGACGCCTCGCTACGGCTCCGCGACCCGGTCATTGTGGGTGAGATAATCCGTCATCTCGCGTCGGTTGCCGTGGGTCCTGACGGCATTTGGAGCAAGACGGCCGGCCAACTGACGGTGCTCGGACGAAGAATTGGTACAGCGCCGCGGCCAGCCGGGCGCACGGCCGGCATGCGAGTCCTCCTCGCCCCTGATCACGCCGACCTTCTCCTGGAAGCGCGCGATCGCTCGGCGCGCCGGATGGTTGTTGCAAGCCACCGGATTGGTATCGGGGGCAGAGCGATGACAATCATTCCGGCGCTATCCGCGGCCAAGGAGAAGGGCGTTGCGGTCAGCCTCTTCTACGGGCGCTCAACGGGACCGCTCTCCGGCAAGGCTGCCGCCGATCTAGCATTGGATTTGAGAAGCAGCGGAGTTGACATCCGCCCGGTACAGCGGCCGCGGCTCCACGCCAAAGTGCTTGCTTGGGATGACGATGCCCTAGCGGTAACGAGTCTCAATTGGTTGTCTGCCGACCCGTCTGAGAGCGCGTTAAGGAGAGAGATTGGAATTTTCGTTGAGATGAATAAGCTCGCCGACAACTTCATTCGACGCTTTGAACACGCAAAGGCGGTTGATTGATCGCCATCCCGGTGGTGCTACGGCGCCTCGTCCTCCTTCTCACCAGTCATCACGACCTTCAGCGCGCCGTCCGGTAGCGGCCGCTGCAGCTTCAGCGCCTCATCAGCCGGTGCCGTCATCCAGGTTTCAATCTCCGCCGCCGTGGTCAATATGACCGGCATGGCCTTGGGGTGGACGGCGCCAACCTCCGCGTTGGCGTCAGTCGTCAGGAATCCAAAGAGCTGGTGCTCTCCCTCAATCGGGTTAGCCTTGGTGCCGCGCCGCCCGTGCCACGCCGTCCAGATACCGGCGAACACCGCCAGCGGCCGACTCTCGTCCAGGGCGAACCAGGTCGGCGTTTTCTTCGGCTTCGTGTCGGCGTACTCACAGAACGACGTGAATGGCACCACGCACCGGCTTTCGGGTCCCAGCCATCGCCGCCAGTGCGCCTGCTTTGCGACATTGCCTTGCCGCCGGATAAAACGCTGGTCTAGCCTTTCGCTTAGGAGGTGACGCCATGCGTATCGTTTTTGCACTTCTTACAACCGCCGCCTTGATCGCAAGCCCTTCACTCGGCTTGGCGCAAAGTATGACTCCGCAGCAATACCACAAGGCCAAGGGCCCATGTGCCTGTCCCAACGATAAGGACAAGGCGGGCAAGAAGTGTGGCAAGCGGAGCGCGTTTTGCCGATCTGGTGGCGCGGAGGTCAAAGGCTGTTACCTAGTTGATGTCGAGCGGCGCACGAAAGAAGCTTGCGGCTGATGCGCTGACGCAATCCATCGCTCCGCTTATGCGGCGGGCGGCATCGGGAAGAAAACCTCGCGGCGGCGAGACTGCCTGGTCCTTCTTCTCGCCGCTCGCAACCACCTCGGGCGAGCCGTCCGGTAGAGGCTGTATAGATTGCACATGCTAAGCCATGCCGCCGACGAAACCCTCGTTTTTATCGTCATGAATGAGCGAGATACGTACCCCACCGCAGCAGAATCGATTTGAGCAACGTAGGCTGTATTCAACTTCATCCAGAAAAGCGTGCTTTAACTCGGACCGCTTCATCAGTTGCGCCTGCGTCTCGTAGCGAGCAAGCCCGCAACGCTTACAGACAATCTCGATTGCCGTTCCCGCATCTAAGTCCGCCAGTTTCAAATCCGTTTTCCAGTTCACCAGAAATCCTCCGCGCGAGGGATGCGCGTGTAGCTAATTTTCCCTCCGGCATACCCTCCCGGCGGCGGCGTCCACGGCCCGATGCTGACGAGTGTGCGGCCGTACTTCCGGTTGAGCTTGTCGATTGCCGCCGTGGCGTCCTCCCAGCGGCGGCGCGCCTTGTCGTCATCGAGCAAAAGATCGAGCTGGCGTTCGTTGGCTCGGGTCAACTCAAGCAAAGTGACGCCGAGGCGTAAGATTCTTACACGGCGTGGCAAATCCGCTCCCGCATTGACCCACAATCTTTCCAAGGCGGAGAGCACCGCCTGATCGTCGTGCACCGCTGGCAACCATGCGCCGCCATGCACTGAGTTTTCGCCGATTAGTTCCAGCCACAGCCAGACACGGCCCGCATTCCAGCCGTCGCGCCGCATTCGGCGCGCCGCCTTGACCAGCAATAGTCGGGACGCTGCCTTGGCGTGTTCGATTGTGCGGTGATCCGGCGGCAGCACGCGGCCGTGGCCGTACATGCCGCGCCCAGATGGCGGCGTCTGCACGTCGTAACCGTGAAGCGCGTACCAAAGGCGCTCGCCGGTCACGTTGCCCCATAGTTTCCGCATGTGCTTGGGCTGAGTGGCGAGAAGCTTAGCCATCGTCGTGATGCCGGCGCGAATAAGATTTTGCTCCATCCGCTCGCCAATGCCGGGAATATCCCGAAGGGTCAGCTTGAGCAGCGGATCCGGCATATCGTTCGGGTGCCAGACCATGTTGCCGTTCGGCTTGCCAGCCTTGCAGGCCATCTTTGCCAGTTGGCGATTGGCGGCGAATCCGATCGAGCAGGTGATGAACGGTCCAACGTTGTCGGCAATTCGTTTCTTGATCCGCAAGCCAAGCGCGCGAGGATCACCGCGGTCGGGCGGAAGTACCCGGCACGTCAATTCATCTATGGATTTGACGGCATCGATCGGAAGGACAGCAGAGATTTCTGAAAGCAGCGTGTTATGCGCCCGGCGATACAGGTCCGGCGATTGCGGCACGAAAATAATATCAGGGCAGCGCTCGCGCGCTTCCTCGATATTCATCACGTTCTTGACGCCGCGAAGTTTGGCCTCTCGTGAGCAAGCGATGACGCAAGTATGCTCAGCATCCTTAAACGGAACGACGCCAACAGGTTTGCCGCGCAAATGCGGATGCACCTGTCTGCTCAACGCTGGCAAAGAAGCCATCGAAATCCAGATACAGACGCTCGATCTCGACGGGACGGCGCACGGTTTGACTCTGGGATGGCCGAAAGCTAAAAAGAACATACCGAGAACAACTGAGTCAACGTATGCCCCGGCGGCGGGGTGGTCCGGCTTGACAGGTGCGAGCCGCGCCGCCCGTCGCGAGCTCTCCGACTGGTCTCGACTGGGCACGTGGCTATCGACGCGGCAGGTGGGCGGTGTCCGACGCCGGACCCCACGGCCCCATCCTCCGTTGCCAGTAGTCGATCGACGCCGTCGCGGCGCCGCATGTCGTCGGCTGCTGCCGCCGACGCCCGTCGGGCGGCGTCGTTCTGCCGACACTGACGGGCGTGGCGCCCCCCACGGCGGGTCAATTGTCGGACACGTACTTGCGGAGTCCTGCCTCTCGCCCAACCTTGTCCGCCACACGGCGCTAAATAGTCGGCGACGAGGGGGCGACAGGTGTCCAGGTTCTTCAAGGTGTCGGCTCGGCTGTCCGACGACGAAATTGCCCGACTGCATGCATATGCGCACCAGCACGGCATCTCCATTTCGCAGGCCCTACGGGCACTAATCCCTCGCGCCGCGTCGTCGGGTGACGAATGGACCGCGGCACGTCGGCCCGAGCCGTTTGTGACGACCCCGGCGAATGGTGACAGTCGACGGACCCTCATCGTTCAAACAAGAGCGACAGGGCGCCGAATGAGACTCGGCGATCGGCACAACGTCGATCGTGTGTCCGACACGCGGCGTCGCCGACGTCGACGCACGACGGTGAGACTGCCGCCGCGGCGAACGGCCTAGCGCGTTGTCTTGCGCCCTTGGCGGAGTGGCCTTGGCGGCGAGGCGCCCTTCGGGGGCGATACGAAGAACTCTGAAACCGGCACTGACAGAGAGCGAGCAAGGCGATCCAGGATGTCGACCGTCGGATTCCCCTCTTGCCGTTCGAGACCGCCGACATACGAGCGGTCGACATCGGCGTCGAAGGCGAGCCGATCTTGCGACATGCCGCGTTTAACGCGGATTCGCCTCAGATTCCACGCCACCAATGCTCGCCCGTTCATAAGCTAGAACGGGCATTTCACGGCCTATTAAACCACTGGATATAACCGGTGATTTATGGCTGAATCTAGCTACTTAGACGCGGGTTTTTGCATTGCTCTCAGGTCGAAATTCAAAGGTCTTGCTTCTCGGGGTGATAGGCGGTGCCGCCTTTGCCCTTTGGCGTATTCCAGCCGGTCGTCAGGACCCCCTTGCGCGGACCGTGAGGTGTTGCAGACAGTGCAGGAGCTGATCGCTAAGCAAACGAGCATCCCCGACTTCCGCCAAGCCATCGAAATCCGTGCCGACGTAATAGTCGAGGACTGGAACGCGGACCTAAAGAAGGCGGCCTGCTCGGTCTCATGGACGGCCAATATCGACGCGGTCGGCAGATGCGATAAAGCAGACGGCCGACGAGGCGATGAAGTTCAGGAAGCTTTGGATTGTTCACGATAGCGTCGGCTCGAATGGCACCGGCCAGAACGGACCCTATCGCGCCAGTCTACCGTTCAGCCAACGTCCGGCGGCAGATGGTATGTTTCCGTGTGGTCCGGTTTCCAGTTCAATGACCCCGGTTGTTGGCACCGAGCCGGGGCTGTCCTCTGGGCAATCAGTACTGTCGATAGGCTTACCGCGTTTTCTTGACCCGTACGGCGCGCGGCAGTTCACTCAGGAAAGCATTGGAAGCGCCCCTCCGGAATGTCCCATGTTTCCTCGACCCGAAGCCGTTGAGCAGATCTATCGGCGGAACCAGCTCCGGCGAGGGGCACAGCTTCCACTGTTATCGGTCGAACAGGAGCTTCAGCGCATCGGGGCAGCCCACGACCAGACGGAGTTCGAGGCGCTCTTCGCGAAGGAGCGTTCGCGCTACGCCCATCTCTGGTCCAACCCGCTCCGGGGGTGGCTGGCTAACATGGGCATCTATGGGGAAGTCAGGCGCCGACTACGCGAAATGGCTCTTGAATCCCGGAACTAGAACAGAATGGGGTGGGGTGTGAACACCGGGGCGTCTCATGAGACTAGTGGCCGCTACCAGTACGTTGTTCGTTACTGTCATTGCACCGGTCTGTGCCATGGAGATCGGCGGCATGGGCGGCAACGTTCAGTCCCACCGGGTCGGCTTCTACGAAGCCGCTAAGCGCGGCGAGTCCGCCCGCCTCAACACGACCTGT
Source organism: uncultured Alphaproteobacteria bacterium (assembly GCA_963792635.1). Taxonomy (GTDB): domain Bacteria; phylum Pseudomonadota; class Alphaproteobacteria; order Rhizobiales; family Xanthobacteraceae; genus DATNNN01. The sequence goes on along the minus strand of CAWBWX010000001.1, from coordinate 215,761 downwards.
CGCTCGGCGTGCACGACCTTCCTCGGCATATTCCCGAAGGAGCGCATCTGCGTCGGCCCCGGCGCGAGGCTGGGGTTCCACCTCGGCTCGACCCCGGACAGCAGGGTCTCGGTCGGGTCGACGTCGGCGATGTGGGGATCCTACCCTGCGGACGTCCAGGCGTGGATCAACGCGCGCGGGGGACTGACGAAGGAGTGGCTATGGATGGGCGCCCGCGACCTTTGGAAGTTGGGTTACCGGCGATGCTAATCGGGCAGATCGTCGCCAAATACAAGAGAGGGGGCGCCGATCGACGTCATCGAGTTCATCACTCTCGCGCGTGCGATAGGTTACGGGCCGGAGTTTTTTCTTCGGCCGGATAGCGATAGGGACCGAGACAGAGTATCGCGGCGCTTGCGAGAACCATGAACGCGCCAAATGTCCAAAGGGCCGGTTCGTAGGAATGCAACCGCTCGAAAGCCAAACCCATCATGATGGGCCCGATAGCCGAACCGACGACGAAGGCGGCGAACAGATATCCGTACAACTGTCCGAAGCGTTTTAGTCCGAAATATCGGGACGTAAGAAATCCAATCATGTCAATTTCGGTGCCGGATGCCAGACCGAGACTGATGATGCCCAGAACCGGTGAGATGGTGCTGCCGAGCAAGTAGATTCCTAGGCACGGTAGCAGAAAGAAGAAGGCCGCGACGAAAGGCGCGAAGATCCTGTCAACCAGAAATCCGGATAACAGGCGCCCCGCCATCGTAGAGAGGCCAACCGCGATCAATAGCGATGCCGCCGTTTCGGGCGAATAGCCTTTGTCCGTCAAGAGAGGCACTGTGTGGACGACCAAACCTTGGGTCACGGTCGAAACGAGCAACAAGGCGCAAGCGATAAGCCAGAACCGGCGGCCGCCGAGAGCCTCCCGCACCTCGAGATCGGCCGGCCGGTCCTTGGAGGCAGAAGATCGCGCGAGTACGCCGTCGGTCGCGGTCCTTGCCTTGGCCGGTTCGCGAATGAACAGAAACACTGCCGGAAAGGCCACAATCAGCGTGAGCAGTCCGAGACCGGCATAGGCGGCGCGCCAACCGAAATTGCCGATGAGAAACTGGGTGTACTGGGGAACCAAAGCCGCTCCCAGACCGATCCCGCTCATCGTTATTCCCAGGGCCAGTCCTCGCCTATTGTCAAACCAGGCAGAGACGCATTTTGCATAACCGAGAGGCCCCTGGCCCGATCCCAAAACGCCTGTGATCGCAAATAATAGCATGAACACGACGATTGAATTTGGGGTGAGGGCAATGAGTGCGACGCTTGAGGCGCAAAGCACAACGACCGGAAGCAGAACGGTCCGGACGCCCCAGCGATCCATCAACAATCCCACAAAGGGAATGGTGATCGCCGAAAAAATTGCAGCAACGCCGCCGGCGGCAGAAATACTCGCGCGATCCCAGCCAAATTCCTGATTCAGCGGTTTGATGAACAGGCCTAACGTGTACAGGATGACCGGCCCTTGAGCCACGAGCATCGATAACGTCGCGCCAAATACGATCCACCATCTGTTTTCGAAAGCTGCTCGTTGCGACATGTTTCCCCTCTCCCGCTCTTTTCGATTCGATCGACTTCGCTCAGTGCCAAGACTTCGCTAGAGCATCTTGAGCGGCCTTTTCCGCATCGTGCTCGAATACCCACTTTCCCTGCGCCATCCATTCGCGCAGGCGCTCAGCCTTCTCCGAAGGGTTCTGATGCTCGGAGCGATAGAGCTTGCCTGCGGCGCGCGCGAGCGCCTGGACTCGGCTGGTCCGGCCAGCCCTGAGCGCCTCATACAGCCTCAAGCGGCCGGCGACTTCGGCGGCGGTGCATCCTTCCAGAAGCACGGCTAGCGTAATTGCATCTTCAATCGACTGACCGGCACCTTGGCCAACGTGCGGGACCATGGGATGTGCCGCATCGCCCATGAGCGTGATGCGGCTAGTCGACCAATACGGCAACGGGGCGCGATCGTAGATACCCCAACGAAAGGTCTCGTCGAGCGAGTTGATGGTGTCGCGGACGGGCTTGTCCCAACCGGCATACTCGGCGGCCAGCGCCTTGAGGTCGCCTGGCGCGGACCAGGATCCTCTGACTCGGTGTCGGTGGGAACGAAAGCCACCATGTTGATCAACCGCCCGCCGGCGACGGGATAAAGCAGGAAACTCCGGCCTGATCCGAGCCAAAGCGCGGGGTTCTTGAGATCGTCGGCCCACGCGAGCCGCTCGGCGGGGATCAGTCCCCGGTAGGCCATGATTCCTTCGCTTATTGGGCGACTTTGCAGCCCGATTTCGCGCTGGACGACAGAACTTATTCCATCAGCGCCGATCACGACGTCCGCCTCCGCAGAGGCGCCGTTCGCGAAGGAAAGATAGATCCCATCGCCAGCTTCCCCAAGCTGGATGCAGCGATGATCGAGATTGACTGTTCCTTTTGGTAGTGCGGCAAACAGCATGTTCAAGAAGTCTGCACGGTGAACGTTGTATCCCTGACCACCATCTCGCGAAAACGCGGGCGTCGCCGGGCCCGCAGGGGTGGTGATCGCATCCCCCTGCGACGTACGCAGCGTAAAGCCGCTGATTGGCGAGCCGATCTTCCGCAGTTGATCATCGAGACCGATGCGTTTCAGCAACCGAGCGGCGTTTGGATGGATAGAGACCCCGGCTCCGATCTCCCTGAGAACCTCGGCCTGCTCAAACACGATTGCATCGAGACCTCTCGACCGAAGTGAGATCGCGGCGGTCAGACCTCCAATACCGCCGCCGACGATTGCAACACGAAGCGAACCAGCCATTTCTTTCAGACCTTTTCTGTAAACCGCCGTCACGAGTTGCGGTTGTCCGGGGAAGATCTTGGCCGATACGTCACAGGGGATGAGTTATCCCGATGATCCCATCAACGGCGCACGCACCGATGCCCTAACCGAATGCTTCGACAGGACGGCCCTGAAAGCCGGATGGGATATGCGGGTGACGACTGCCTCCTCCGTAGACGCGCTGATCGGGGCATTCGAGCATCCGAAATCAAAGCCGTGGCCATTTAGCTTGTCTTTAGCACCACGTTATTATACTATACATGCGTAAAGTTTAATCAAGTGAAAAATGACACGCGGGGAGATGATGTTTCTCTTTCCGACCGCAGCTAAATGTCGATGCAAGCATTTTGAGGAGAGTCGAACATGGAAGCTACAAGATTTCTGCCACTGCTTGGTCGCGTACTCATCGGTCTGCCGTTTCTCGTGAGCGGTCTCGGCAAGCTCGCGGCCTTCGGACCGACGACGGCGTACATCGGCGGCGTCGATGCCCTTGGCGCCGCTGGGTTCGGCGATTGCCATCATCTTTGAGGTTGGCGGTGGTTTGTTGTTGGTTCTTGGCTTTCGTGCGCGGGAGGTGGCGTTGGGCCTTGCGGTGTTCACGTTGGCCGCCGCGATCTTCTTTCACAACCACTTCGCAGACCAAAATCAAATGATCCATTTCCTTAAGAACATCATGATCATTGGCGGTCTCCTGCAAATCGCTCATTTCGGCGCCGGACCCTTCAGCGTGGACGCGCGGCGATCGCGCGATCCCAAGAATGTCGCCGACGCCAGCGCTGGGCACCGGATGTAGCTGGCAAAACGGCGCAACGACCTATCATCTGGGCATCTGGCCAAGCCGATGCCCTCTTTGGTGCGGCGCGTGCCGACTAGAATCGGTAATGCTCGGGCTGCGCCGCTCGGGCGTCACGCTCGCACGAATGTCTTCCTTATCCGAAGGCAGAACGGGTTCCGACAGCGGTCGAAACGGGTGCCGCACACGACAGTTCTCAGACGATCTCACAAAATTATACTTTACGATTGTAAAGGACACTGGCATAGTCCACCGGCGCGCCAGGGCGGTCAGATTGCCGCGGCAGCGCGAATGTCGGCGGTCAGCGCCGCGAAAAGTGGGCGGAGACAAAGCGATGATCGAGGAGCGAGACATCAGTGTCGCTATGCGAGATGGCACGCGGCTGTCGGTAGACGTCTATCGACCGAAGAAGTCGGGCAAATATCCCGTACTCTATGCATCGGCCCTGCATAACAAGGACATTCAAGGCCCGGACATCGCTGATATATTGCCGCCGCAACCGGCCCACGCACCCCTCTGGTTTGGTCCCATAGAGGCGGGTGACACGCGCCGTTTCATTGCCAACGGCTACGTTCACGTGATCGCGCAGCCGAGGGGATCAGCCAAGTCCGAGGGACACTATGGCCATGAGGATACCGACCACTACGACTTGATCGAATGGATCACGAAGCAATCGTGGTCAAACGGCAAGGTCGGAATGGTTGGCATCTCCGGTTATGCCGGCGAACAATGGCGCGCGGCTGCGCAGGGACATCCTGCGCTGAAGGCCATCTTTCCATACGACGCGTGTAGCGCATACGGCGGCATGTTCGGATTCCGGGACTTCAACCCCGGCGGGGTGTTGCACGCGTTCCCCTATTTGCTCGATGTTTTCAGCACGGTCCATGAGATTCCCGTGACCGCCCAGCCGAGTTGCCCGCGGCGGAGGAGGAGCTCTGGCGTCAAGCCATGCAAAATCTGGACTTCAAGCAATACATCAATCTCTACAACGTCCTCACCCAGAAAGGTCAGCGCACCTTCATCATGTATCTCATGATGACTCACCCTTGGGAATTCGACGGCACCGTCGAGCGCGCCGAAGAAACCTTCAAGAAAATCAGGATACCGTTCTACACGGGTTCAGGAGCGTATGCGTACACCTATAAGCTCCATTGGCTCGGTGCGCAGCATTATTTCCAGAACGTCGATGCGCCAAAAAAACTGATCTTCGCCGGACCCGCACACCTCGAGCGGCCATTCCACCAATATCACGACGAAATCATCCGGTGGTATGACCACTGGTTGAAGGGACAGAACACCGGCATCATGGACGAGCCCCCGGTGCGCTACTGGCTCATGGGGGCTAACGAGTGGCGGACCGGAACCGACTGGCCGCTGCCGGAGATCCAATGGACAAAGTACTACCTCTCGCATTGGGAGACTCTATCGACGGAGCCACCGCGGCCAGCCTCTGAGCTTGGAACTGCCGCCCGCGAACCCGACGTTTTTACGCAGATGCCGGTGACGCGGACGACGAAGGTGGAGCGGCTGCGCTACATGACCGATCCTCTGCCGCACGATGTCACAATCGCCGGTCCGATTGCGCTGACGCTGCACGCGGCGATCGATCAGGAAGACACCAACTGGATTGTTGTGCTCAAGGATGTTGGACCCGATGTCTCGGTCCGCACGGCGCGCGAGGGTGAACGGGATGTACCGTCTTCGCTACCCGAGCGTGAACTGACGCGAGGCTGGCTGAAGGCATCTTACCGGGCGCTCGACGAGAGGCGTTCAAAGCCGTGGGAGCCGTTCCACAAGCTCACGCGGGATGCAATCGCTCCCGTGAAACCGGGAGAAGTGCTCGAGTACCGCATACAAATCCTCGCCAGCGCAAACCAGTTCAAGGCGGGGCACCGTATCTGCCTCGACATCACGTCCATGGATGTTCCGACCGGTACTGGGGCGATGACCAATGTCGAGTACATTCCGTATCACGTCTGCAGCAGCAAGACCGTGACGCACAGAATCTACCGTGATGCGGATCGGCCATCGCATTTGCTGCTGCCTATCATCCCTCAACCCACCGATCGGCGCCCGGCCTGACGTCCGAACAAGGAGTGTTACGATGACGACGATCCGATTTGAACGAGATGGCGCGATCGGACATATCGTGCTGGCCAATCCGCCGTTCAATCGTCTCGATTTGCGCTTTGCAGAGGCCTTACGGGTCGCGGTGCACCAAGCCAGCGAAAGCGACATTCGCGTGCTCGTCATTCGCGCTGAAGGGCCGCATTTCAGCTTCGGAGGCGAAGTGCGGGAATGGCCCGGAAGGGACGTCAACTGGTTCCGGTCGTTTGTTGCAGACGTGAACGTTTCCTATCGCGCCATTGAGATGCTGAAAATACCGACAGTAGCGGTGGTGCAGGGGATTGCGTTCGGTGGCGGGTTCGAGCTGGCGCTGGCCTGCGATTTTCTTGTTGCGGCCGACAATTCCATCTTCCGTTGTGTGGAAGTCACCACTGCGATGTTGCCTATCGCCGGCGCCTTGCAGCGGATTGCCGAGCGCGCCGGTCGCGCCCGAGCGTCACGATTCGCCATGCTGGGCGAGCCGATTTCCGGACGCGAGGCCGGTGAGCTTGGAATTGCGACGCACGTGGTGCCGGAGAAGGATATTGCAGCGACCGCCGCCGCGTTGACCCAGCGGCTAGCGACCGGGCCAACCAGGTCGTACGCCGCGACGCGCACGCTGCTCAAGGTATGGTCAGCGGGAGGCGTGGCCGCCGCGGATCTCGTGATGCTTGAAGTAGCCATGGAGCTCTACGACGGCCGGGATGTGCAGCGTGGCTTTGCCAACACGGCGGATGCATTCAACAAGGATATCGAGCCGCCGACGCTTGTGTTCGAAGGGAAGTAGATCGACCGCGACGACGCCGGTGAACACCGCCAGGATGAATGTTCGGAGGTATTGGTGCCACGCGAAAGCTACGTGCATGGCAACAGCGGTCCGCCCCTGATCGGCAAGACCATCGGCGCTCTCCTGGACGAGGTGAGCGCAACAGATGGGTCGCGTGAAGCGCTGGTTGTTGCGCATCAGAAAATTCGCTGGACCTACTCCGAACTCAAACTACGCTCCGACGCTTTCGCCTCGGGGCTTTTGTCTCTCGTCCTTGAGCCGGGCGATCGCGTCGGTATCTGGGCCCCGAACTGCGCGGAATGGGCGATCGCGCAGTTTGCGGCGGCGAAGGCTGGTCTGATTCTGGTCAACATCAACCCCGCTTATCGCCCGGTCGAGTTGGAGCACGTGCTGCGCGCGGTGGGATGTCGTGCTTTGATAGCTGCGGCTCGCTTCAAGACCAGCGACTATATTGCCATGATCCGCGAGCTTGTCCCTGAGTTGGGAAACGGAAGCGATGAACTGAAAAGTTCGCGTTTGCCAGAGCTGCGGCACGTTATCTCGATTGGCGGCAACTACGCCGGTTGCCTAACCTTTGATTGGGTCTTGGAACAAGGGAAGCAAGCTGGCGGCCAGCGGCTGAATTCAATAGCGGCTGCAATCCAAATGGACGACGCCGTGAACATCCAGTTCACCAGTGGCACCACGGGGTTGCCGAAGGGCGCAACACTCTCGCATCACAATCTGATCAACAATGCCCTCTTTGTTGGCGAAGCGACGGGGATCGAGCCTGGTTCACGGGTATGCATTCCTGTGCCGTTGTACCACTGCTTTGGAATGGTAATGGGCAATTTAGGTTGTGTGACCCATGCGGCAACGATGGTCTATCCAACGGAGTCCTTTGATCCGCTGAAAACGCTGGAAACTGTCGAAGCAGAACGTTGCGACGTACTCTACGGGGTACCCACCATGTTCATTGCTCAACTGAACCACCCTGAATTCTCCCGCTTCAAGCTCAGTTCGCTTCGGCGCGGCATTATGGCCGGGGCTCCGTGTCCGATCGAGGTTATGAAGGAAGTCGCTTCAAAAATGCACATGAGCGAGATAACGATTGCATACGGGATGACGGAAACCAGCCCGGTGAGCTTTCAGAGCAGTCGGGACGATCCTCTGGAGCTGCGTGTTTCGACCGTCGGACGAATACAGCCACATCTTGAAGTCAAGATAGTTGACCCCGAAGGCCGGGTCGTGTCTCGCGGCGAAGCCGGGGAGCTGTGCACCAGGGGATACTCGGTCATGCTCGGCTATTGGAATGACGAGGTCCGAACACGCGAAGCCATCGATTTAGCCGGCTGGATGCATACGGGAGACTTGGCGACCATCGATGACGATGGATATTGCCGCATCGTCGGCAGGATCAAAGATATGGTCATCCGCGGTGGGGAAAACATCTATCCGCGTGAAGTCGAAGAGTATCTGTACGGTCATCCCGATATTCAAGACGTCCAGGTTTTCGGCGTGCCGGACACGAAGTATGGCGAAGAACTGTGCGCCTGGATCATCGCTAAGACCGGCGCGGCTCTCGACGCGGAAGGGGTCCGCAAGTTCTGTCAGGACCGGATCTCTCACCATAAAATTCCGCGGTTCATTCGCTTCGTCGAGAGTTTCCCGTCAACTGTAACCGGCAAGGTCCAGAAGTTTGCGATGCGCGAGGCGATGATCGAGGAATTCACCCGCGCAGAACAGGGACATGAAATACCGGGCAAGAGACATGGAGGCGTTTGAATATTCGGCGCTGCCGGCGCGCGTCATTTTCGGGTTCGGAACACTCGCGCGCGCTACCGACGAGCTGATCGCTCTTGGTCGCAAACGGGCCTTCGTTCTTTCCGATCCGCACCACCTACCCGCCGGTGCAACGCGGCTTATGCGCGCATTGGGCAAGCTGGGTGTCCACCTTTCGACCGATGCTGTGATGCATACGCCCGTAGATGTTACCGAACGCGTTATGGCGAAGCTCATCGCCCATGACGCCGATTGTCTCGTCTCTCTTGGTGGAGGATCGACGATCGGCCTCGGTAAGGCGCTGGCGCTTCGGACCGATCTCCCACAGATCGTGCTTCCGACCACCTACGCCGGCTCAGAGGCTACCCCGGTACTCGGCGAGACACATGAGGGACGAAAGTCGACGATCCGCTCGATGAAGGTCCTTCCCGAAGTCATCATATATGATGTCGAGCTGACATACGGCCTTCCTCCGGCCTTATCGCTTGTTTCCGGAATAAACGCGATCGCACACGCGGTGGAGTCCTGTACGCAAGGGACGCCAACCCGGTCATTTCGAATCTCGCGGAGCAAGGCATTGCTGCGCTTGGACGAGCGCTTCCTCAGATTGTTTTCGACCCGGCCAACCGCAAAGCCCGGTCCGACGCCTTGTTCGGAGCCTGGGCGTGTGGATCGTGTCTCGGAGCAGTGGGGATGTCACTCCATCACAAGCTATGTCACGTTCTTGGGGGAACCTTCGGTCTTCCGCACGCCGAGACCCACACGGTAATCTTGCCGCATGCCGTGGCGTACAACGCCAGCGCCGCACCGGCCGCTCTTCATCGCGTTGCGCGGGCGCTTGGCGCGAATGAAGCTGCGAGCGCACTATTCGATCTTGCTGCATCGAATGGCGCTCCGACCTCGCTGCAACAGATCGGGATGGCAGAGTCCGATCTCGACAAGGCTGCCGATGCCGCGCTTCAGTCCGCTTACTGGAATCCAAGACCAATAGAGCGGAATCCGATCCGAGCCCTTCTCAACGACGCATATCACGGCCGCCGGCCGTCTTGACCAGGAGCCTCAAGTGACGGTCAAGCGGACAAAGACGAGGGTGCATAAATGGCGGAAGTCTTTCCAGAACTAACGCGCGATGTCATCGATCGCATGAGCAACGCTAAGAGCGCCAGACTCCACGACGTGATGGAGATCGTCATCCATCATCTGCATGCGATCGTCAGGGAAGCGAAGATTACGCAACGCGAGTGGTCGCAAGCCATCGACTTCCTTACGCGCACTGGCAAGATGTGCTCCGAAAGCCGCCAGGAGTTTATTCTGCTCTCGGACATTCTCGGCGTTTCGATGCTCGTTGACGCGGTAGACAACGTAGCGGGACCCGGTATCAGTGATTTCACAGTCCTCGGTCCATTCTATGCCGGTCAGCAGCGTGAGCTCTCTCAAGGCGATAGTATCCTGCTTCAGGAGGAGGCCGGCGAGCCGCTGGAGATGAGTGGCCGTGTCATTGACCCAGAGGGGCAGCCGGTCGCGAACGCGCTGGTAGAGGTTTGGCAGACTGCTCCCAACCAAATGTATGACGTCCAGGACAGGAATTTGCCACAGGGTCACCTGAGGGCAAGCTTTCGTACGAGCATCGCGGGGACCTATCATTCCGAACGATCATGCCTGTTAGTTATCCAATTCCGGAGGACGGGCCAGCGGGTCAATTGCTCGCGGCAATGGGAAGACACCCCTTCCGTCCCGCGCACATTCATTTCATGCTCAGTGCGCCGGGTTGTCGCACCCTCGTCACTCATCTGTTCTTCGAAGGCGATAAATTTCTAGAGAGCGATGCGGTTTTTGGGGTTAAGCCATCTCTCGTTGTTCGTCCCGAGCTAAAAGGGGGCATCAGCGCCGTCGAATATGATTTCGGGCTTGCCAAGGAATTGGACTTTGGAAGTACTCGGCCGCCCAGCTTCGTCGCTGCCCGCAACAAGTCGCCGAAGTAGTCGTAAACGCATGACGCTGTCGGCATCTCTCTGCAGTCGTGTTAGCAAATGAACATGGCGAAGAGCGCAAAGCTGGGATCGGCCGTGGAGCGGCGGAGGCGTCCGCGTAAGAGAGCCGAACAACAGCGCTCGCTTGAAACGCGTGACGCGATCCTGAACGCTGCCATTGCGGAGTTTGCCGAACGAGGATTCGAAGGCGCGAGCATTCGTGCGATTGCAGATCGGCTTGGTCTGCAACATCCTCTCATTACATACCACTTCCGAAGTAAGGGCATACTCTGGCGAGCGGCAGCCGAACATGCGTTCGCGCAGATTAGGGCAGGGTGGGACACGTCGGCGCCAGAAAACTCCGATTTGCCGCCGCTCGCGCGATTGCGGGAGGAATACGCCACGCTGTTCCGTTACACTGTCGCATTTCCTGAATTTCATCGATTCATGCGGCAGGAGGCGTTTACCAACAATCCGCGGCTGAAGTGGGTTGCGGAAACCGTGTCGGCGCCGCTCTTGGGACGATTGATCCCCCAGATTGTTGCGGCTCAGAAACAAGCGACTCCTTCCTGCAGTTGATCCCATCCTCTTTCACTACATGATGGTTAGTCTTACCGCGACGCTCTCCGGGTTCGGACCTGAAATGCAAGTTACGAGCGGACTATCTGCCCAAAATGCAAAGGTGATCGAAGCGTACTGGCGCCTTGTCGACGAAACAGTTTTCGAAAAAATTGGCTTCGGGAAGGCGGCTCGGGTCAAGAAGGCAGTCAAGCGCTAAGTGGCGGCAATCCGCTCGACGTTGAACTAAGAAGCATCGCGAAAGCGGGGCTTCGTACTAGGTCATCACATTACATTCTTACGTTGTTTGCGGTGTGAATACCTGTGTGATATTGAACGGTAGCGCGATCTTCGTTGGGCGTGCCGATGGCCATCACCTTGAGCCGCGATAATTTTGTCCGATCGGTAGGTGGACTCTCGTTTCTTCCTCTGTTACCCGCACACCTGCCTTACGATTGGAAGTCTTGCGTAGGCAAGCCGAAAGACGGCTGCACTGGCATTTCCGTCAGCCTGAGCTTTCTCTTTTTTGTTTCTCTCGTGGTGTGAAGGCGCTGCGCGCCAAGATCGATGGTCGTGACATCGACGTAGCGTTTCCGGGAAAATGCAAGCTCGCAATCTTTCCGGCAGCGATTGAAATTCAAGGCGAGGTTACGGTTGAGCCAGAGCTAGATTACACCGTCGTGTTCCTAGATCCTGCTTTCGTCAGCAAGCAGCTGAAAGAAAAAGTCTCAGATAGCGTCGTCGCCTTCCAACATGAGCGTCTCTCGCAATCGCTTCTTGAGCTGTCGACCGAGGCCGCGTCAGCCGACAACATGTTTGGTCTGCTTTCCGAAGGTTGGGCAATCCAAGCGCTTGCGCATATATATCGCGTGAGCACGCGATCGCAGCAGAAAGAGCTAACGAAGGCGAAACTTGCGGGGCTGTCGAGCCGCTGTTTGTCTCATATCAACGAGTATCTTGATTCCAATCTGGGCCGACCGATCACCTTGCGTGATCTTGCCGGCATCGCCGGCCTTAGCAATCGGCACTTCCTCCGTGCGTTCCAACAGAGTATGGGCGCCACTCCATATGCCTATGTGTTGACAAAGCGTGTTGAGGAAACAAAGCACCGTTTAGCTACGACAAGCGAGAGCATTATCGAGATTGCTCTTGCGACCGGCTTCGGCAGTGCACAGCATTTCTCGACCGCTTTCAAGAAGGCAACCGGGCTGACGCCGTCCGCTTATCGCCGCACAGCGCTGCAATAGCAGCGCCAATATCGGCTTCGCCGCTGCTAGCTCCAAGAAGTGGCGCTTTCCTGCACATCTCGTCGCTATTGTAGAAGCGTCCTGCGCAAACCTTTGCTATTTCAGCATTCGTAAGCGCACGCACGCAACGAAAACAACAAAACGGTACGCGCTTTCCGCAAGGGATGAAGTCGCCACGGCCTTATTGGCGAGGAACAACCGGGCGTGGCTACAGGCCACCGCAGGGAGGTCTTGGTTGGAGCTTTTCTTCTCTACTCTGCTCAATGGACTTCAGCTCAGCATGTTGGTGTTCCTGCTGGCCGCCGGATTGACGCTGATCTTCGGTCTCATGAACATTCTTAATCTTGGGCATGGTGGCTTCTACACGCTGGGCGCATATGCGGGCCTCGCGATCGCTAAGGGGTCAGGATCCTTCTGGCTCGCTCTCGTATTTGCTCCGATCATCCCCTTGGTGTTCGGTGCACTGCTGCAATATTGGGTGCTGCAACCGCTCACCGAGCAGGGCCGTTCGTCTCACCTCGATCTCGCCCTCCTAACCTTCGGCTTGCTGTTTGCAATCGCTGGAAGTGTGGAAGTTGTGTTCGGCCCTTCATACCACTCGATTCAGGTACCGCATTCGCTCGCTGGAACGGTCTCGCTATTTGGTTTGAGCTATCCAAAGTATCGCCTCTTCATCATAGGAGTGGGGCTACTTTGCGCTTTGCTCATTTGGCTCATCCTGGAAAAGACCATGCTTGGTGCGCGCGTGCGCGCTGGCGTTGATGACCGCGAGATGACTGTCAGCATGGGAATCAACATTCGGCTCGTGTTCGCGCTTGTCTTTGGTGCGGGCGCCGCTCTCGGCGGCCTAGCAGGTGTCGTGGCTGCTCCTGTACTTGGAATTTACTCCCACATGGGCATCTCGATCATGGTCATCACTTTTGTGGTGGTGGTGGTCGGCGGACTCGGCAACATTAAAGGTTCGTTTGTGGGCTCTTTGATCGCGGGTTTAGTCAACGCCTTCATCCAAAGCTACGTTCCAGACCTCGAGGTGTTCGCGCTCTACGCGCTGCTAATCGCAATCATGACCTGGCGTCCTGCCGGCTTATTCAGTCTTGAAAGGCGCGTGGGATGATCAATAAAGAAAGTGCCGTCTGCGCTCTTGGCGGCATCGCGTTGCTTCTTCTTCCCTTCGCACTTGGGAATTTTGCCGTCACGCTCGCAACGGAAGTCCTGATCATGGGCATCTTCGTGTTGGGAGTGAATTTGCTGCTCGGTTTTACTGGCTTGGTGCCGCTCGGCAATTCCATGTTCCTTGGAGCTGGCGCTTACGGCATAGCTGCATTCGCTAAGCTCTTCGGTTGGCCGCTTTGGATGGCCGTACCAACAACACTGATACTTGTGGCACTGGCATCATTGATTATCGGCGCAATATGTACGCGCACGCGCGATGTCGAGTTCTTGTTGATCACGCTCGCGTTCTGCCAGCTTTTCTACGGTGTTGCCGTCAAAGTAAAAGCGACTGGCGGGTCTGACGGCATGACTGGGATTCCGCGTCCCGATATGGCGTTTGCCGGCATCAACATGGATGGCGTCACGACGTTCTACGTGTACTCGTGCATCATATGTTTGTTGATGTCTGCCGGGCTCTGGCGGATTGTAAATTCTCCTTTCGGCAGTGTGCTCGTCGGAATTAGAGAGAACGAGCGCCGGCTCATGGCGATGGGCTATAGCGTGTCGTCTTACAAGATTGCAGCCTTCGTCGTGTCTGCCTTGTTCGCCGCCGTCGCCGGAATTCTTACCGCGCAATATACTTATTTCGTCAATCCAGAAACGATGACATGGCAGCTTGGCGGCGAGGCCGTTCTCATCGCGATTATGGGTGGCCGACGCTATTTGCTCGGCCCGCTTGTCGGCGCGGCCGCTTTTATTCTCGTCAAACACGGTCTGAGCCTCCTTACCGCGGACTACCTAATCTACTTCGGTCTGTTCTTCATGCTGTGCGTGATCTTCTTCAGAGACGGCATCGTCGGACTGCTAGCTAAATGGCTTCGTCGAGAAAAAGTGCAGCCCACCGACACAGACTCCAAAGGCTCTTTGCAGGTAGAGAATCCGTACAGCAATGCACGAGAAGCCCGACGTGTACATGAGGCGGTGTCGTGAGCGTTCTCGAACTCAGGCAGCTTCGCAAGTCTTTCGGCGCGATCGATGCGGTCAACAGCATCGATCTCAAAGTGTCGTCTGGCGAGCGTCACGCGATCATCGGCCCGAATGGCTCTGGCAAGACAACACTGTTCAATCTGGTTACGGGCTGGATCAGACCGGATGGCGGAGAAATCTTGATCAACGACGAATCGCAACACGAACTCACACCCCAACGCGTTACGGCAATGGGGTTTGCACGCTCGTTTCAGAGAAATTCGTTACTCGTTGGCTTGACCGTCTTCGAAAATCTACGCCTTGCCGCCCAAGCGCAGTATCCCGCGCGTCGCAATTGTTATCTCTCACCTAACCGCTTTTCAGCGATCAACGAGCAGGCCGACGCGGCCGGTAGGCTGATGAACTTGGCGGACGTCTTCCCGCGTTTCGTAAACCAGCTTTCATACGGCACAAAACGTCAGCTCGAGGTGGCCATCGCGCTTTGCTCACGCCCGAAGATATTGTTGCTCGATGAACCTGCCGCAGGGACAACGCCCGCGGAACGAGCTCGTCTAATTACGTTGATAAAAAACCTACCGAAAAACATGACACTTCTGCTGGTCGAGCACGACATGGATGTTGTCTTCGGTGTCGCGGATACCATCACGGTGCTCTCACAGGGCCGTATTATTGCTTCCGGCACTCCAGCCGCGATACGTGACAACGCAGTCGTTCGCGAAGCATATCTTGGCAGGCGCCATCATGCTTGAGCTGAACGATGTACATACTTATTACGGCGACAGCTATATTCTGCGAGGAATATCTTTTACCGTCACCGCAGGCGAATGTCTGGCATTGCTCGGTCGCAACGGCGCGGGCAAAACCACGATCCTGCGTTCAGCGCTCGGTCTCAGTCCCATCCGGCGTGGTTCAATCACGTTTCAGGGCGAGGAAGTATCGCGCGAACCTACCTATCGCATTGTTCGGCGCGGCATCGGTTATGTTCCCGACCATCGCGGTGTCTTCGGCTCGGTAACAGTCGACGAACACCTTGCCCTCGCGCAGAGTGCGTCTCGTTTCCGCGTAGGGCGCTACTCCCCGCAGAACGTTTTCGAACTGTTCCCGCATCTTGAGAAGCGTCGCAATAGCTATGGTGGTCAGCTCTCGGGTGGCGAACAGCAGATGCTCGCGATAGGGCGAGCGCTAGTTTCGAATCCCGCATTACTCATTCTCGACGAGCCGAGTGAAGGTCTTGCGCCTGCCATCATCGACGTAATCGAGGACGTACTACGTGCCGTCTACCAGGACGGCACGCCAATTCTGTTCATCGAACAGGATTACTACCTCGCAACGGCGTTGGCGACGAAGGTGTTCGTTCTCAGCCAGGGCGAATTCAAATTCAGCGGAACGCCGGAAGCGCTGATGTGTAACGAGCACGTGAAATCGACTTATCTCAGCATTTAGTGGATGGACGTGATGGTACAGAAGCGGCTCGGCGTTGCAGTTATCGCGGGTGTAGGCGAGGGGATGGGACGCGCCATCGCGGAAAGATTTGCGCAGGAAGGCTACCGGGTAGTGATGCTTGCACGCGATGCAAGCAAGTTTCCCGCGTTGGAGAAAAGCATCGCGGAAAAGGGCTGGGTCGCGGTCGGTGTCGCTCTGGATCTGCGCATCGAAAAAGACGTGATTGCCGCGATTGGGCGCATCGAGTTGGAGGTCGGCCCGATTGAGGTCGCCGTCTACAACGCCGGCGCGCAGCACCGCAAAGCTTGCCTGGAGATCACTGCCGATACCTTCGAAAAGGTCTGGCGCCTAGGTTGTCTCGCAGGATTTGTTTTCGGTCGGGAGGTGATCCGACACATGCTTCCGCGCAAGAGCGGCACGCTTATTTTTACCGGTGCCACTTCATCTCTGCGCGGCGGAGCAAATTTCGCAGCGTTTGCCGCCGCAAAGTTCGGTTTGCGCGCCGTTTCGCAGAGCATGGCCCGCGAGTTTGGCCCGCAAGGAATTCATGTCGCGAACGTCATTATCGACGGCGCGGTCGACATGCCTGCGATTTTATAAGATGTTTCCAGACCTCAAGAGCCGGACGCCCGAGAACGGCCTCTTGTTGCCGAGCGCTGCGGCCGAAACATATCTACAGATTCATCGTCAACATCCGAGTGCGTGGTCGCACGAGGTCGATATTAGACCGTTCTGCGAGAAGTTTTGATTGTGTGGGGAACTGAAGTCGAACAGAGGAGGAAAAAATGTGGGTTAAAAACGTATGTATGCTTGCTGCATTCGTGGCAATCGGTGCTGCCACGCTGTTTCTACCCGCGACGGGGCAATCTCAAGACACCAAGCCGATAAAAATCGGTCTCTTGCTTTCTTACAAAGGCGTCTACGCGCAGGAAGCCGCCGCCGCCGATCGCGGCTTTCAAGTAGCCGTGGAAGAGTTTGGCTCTACCATCGCTGGCCGCAAGATCGAAATCATAAGAGCAGACGACGAGCTCACGCCCAACGTTGCCGTGCAACGCTTCAATAGGCTTATTCAGTCAGACGAGGTCGATCTAGTCGCCGGCGTCATTAGCTCGGCAGTCGGCATCGCGCTCTCGGAATTGGCTGAAAAGGCAAAGAAGCCATTGTTGCTAATATTCTCGTTTTCCGACGACATTTCCGGAAAATTCTGCAACCCGTATGTGGCAAGAACCTCATTCAGCGCCAACGCACTCCAGTACGCCACCGGCACGTATTGGGCCAAGCAAGGACTGAAAACGGCGGCGACCGTGGCACCGGACTATGTAGCTGGCCGGCAATTCATCGACGGTTTCAAGCGCGGCTTCGAGGACAACGGCGGTAAGGTTATCGCGCAGCACTGGAGCGTATTCCAGCAAACCAAGGACTGGAGCGGAATTCTCGCTCAACTAAAAGGTTCTGACGCGCAGATGACTTACGCGTTCTACGCCGGAGCCGAAGCCCTACAATTTGTGCGGCAGTATGCCGAGACCGGGCTTGATAAAGTGCTCCCGCTCTATGGCGATCAATGGGTATTTGAGGAATCGCTTTGGGAGGCGCTGGGCGCAGTGGTGGAAGGCAAGACATTCAGCGGCTTCTACACGCCCGGAATCGAGACCGACGCCAACAAGAGGTTCATCGACGCCTATACCCGGAAGTTCAAAACGGCGCCGGGCATCTCGGAAGTGCTTGGTTACGAAAACGGCAAAGCGATCATGATTGCGCTACAAAAAACCAAGGGAGTGGTCGGAGACGGCGCCGAATTCATCAAGGTGCTTCGCACGATTTCGTTCGACGGCCCGCGCGGCAAGATCACCTTCGTCAAGAACAACGTTCGCTTGAGAAGGTCTACCTCGTAAAAATCGAGCGCGATAAATCCGGAAAGCTTGCGCAACGTCTGGTCGGCTTCGTTCCCGGCAGTCCCGATCTTCCAGGTTGCACGAGAATCCAATGAACCAGGTTGATTTCGATAGTCGGGCGCAACTGGTCCCCAATAATCTGACCCTATGGGGAACAGGCACAGTGAGACAGTTAAGACCTCACTGGATGCTCGCTGAGCTGGAACTCGATTACGAGTTCGTCAGAGTTCATCCGCGCAGCGGCCAGACCATGGAAGAGAGCTTTCTCAAGATCAATCCCAGGCATAAAGTCCCTGTGCTTCGGCACAGGGACCTTGTCCTGTGCGAAAGTGCCGCAATCTGTCTTTATCTCGCTGACGCTTTTCCGAAGCCGGAACAGATCTACCTGCCAAGTAGTCCCGAAGAACGCGCCAAGCTTAACGAGTGGTGCTACTTCGTTATGTCGGAATTGGATGGACACGCGCTGTACATAATACGGCGCCATTCCGATCTAAAAGCGTTGTACGGCGACGCTCCGGTGGCCGTTGATGCAGCTCGAGCATATTTCAAGGATCAATTTGAGCCGGTTGCTTCGCGTCTCGGTCAGCGAGCGCCATATCTTTTTGGCGACAAACTCAGCGTCGCCGACATCATACTCGGAACAACCCTTGATTGGGCGTTGTTATGCAATGTGCCGCTTCCGCAGGTCGCTTTGGACTATCGGACGAGGCTGATGGAACGGCCCGCCTATAAAACTGCAGCGTCCAAAGCTTACGCCGAACCCGTCCTCGGGCAGATCAGCAAGATTTCTGCATAGGAAACATCGAAATGGCAGGACCATTGGCAGGCATTCGCATCCTCGATCTTTCAAGCGTAGTGTCGGGGCCGCTTGCAGCAGCACACCTTGCGGATCAAGGTGCAGAAGTTATCAAAGTCGAGCCGCTCGGCGGAGACATCAGCAGACGAAGCCGCCAGAAGATAAGCGACAACGGCCAATTTTCCGCGATGTTCGTTTCGGTTAATCGCGGCAAACGTTCAATTGCGCTGGACTTGAAGCAGCCCGAAGCGGTCAGAATTGTTCGTGCGCTCGCGAAAAGATCGGACGTTCTGCTTCAGAACTTCAGGCCCGGCACGATGGAGCGCTTAGGTATCGGCGAGACCGACCTTAGGCCATCGAACAAGCGACTGATCTACGTTTCGATCAGCGGAGTCGGCGAAAGCGGCCCTTATGTGAAGAAGCGCATCTATGACCCGATGATTTAAGCGTTGTCCGGCCTTGCGGATATACAGTCTCATCCGGAGACAAAGCGGCCGCAGATGATCCGGACTATTCTGGCTGACAAGACCACATCGATATTCGCAGCTCAGGCGATTACTGCGGCGCTCTTCGCGCGAGAACGTAGTGGCGAGGGACAGCACATCCGCATCTCCCTGCTCGATACGATGATCGGATATCTTTGGCCCGAGGGAATGATGCAGTACACCGTGCTGGGCCGCGAACAGACCGCTATGTCAACGAATGCCGGTCCGGACCTCGTCTTCGAAACATCCGACGGCTATATCACAGTCGGCACAATCTCCGATTCCGAATGGCAGAGTTTTTGCACAGCGACCGATCGAAGCGACCTTTCGAATGACGAACGCTTCAACACGGCGGAGCGTAGATCCATTAATCAAATTAGCTCGCATCGAACTCATGGCGGAAATTCTCAAGACGCGCTCGCGAGGCGAATGGCTTGAGCGCCTGGACAAGGCTGACGTGCCATGTGCCCCGGTGCTTCGACGGAACGAAATCGTCGATAATCCGCAAGTCACCGCGAACGGTTTGCTTGAGATTCTCCGATCAACCGAGCGTGGGCAAGGTTCGCCAAGCCAGACCGGCAGCGCTCTTTTCCAATACGCCCGCGGGCATAACAGGGCCGGCACCGAGGCTGGGGGAACACACCGACGAGATATTGAAGGAACTAGAATATTCCGTTGCGACGATCGCGGATTTGAAAAACCGGAATGTCGTCGCGAATTCGGTTTGATCATCCTGCCGCAGGAACGAACACCCGGCAGGCCTCTCGGGCTGCCATGGGGCCGGCGCCATCAAGCGACAACGACCGGCATCGGAAATCGTCGCCACGTTGTATGACGAATACAACGACTTGCACCCTAACAGGTGCATCGGAAAGGTAGCGCCGTGTGAGGCGGAGGGCGGTGAAGTGAACGCAGCAGGTCATAAAGCTATTGAATGCACAGTCGCGGACGGATTGGCTCGCGTCGCACTCAACACGCCAGATCGTGGCAATCCTATCGATGGAAGTTTTTGCCGCGAATTCAAGGAGCTTGCCGTCGAGTTAAGCGAACGAAGCGACGTTCGCGCGGTTCTCCTAAGTGCCAAGGGTCGTTTTTTTAGTGTCGGCGGCGACATTAAATCCTTTGCCAGAAATAGGGCGGCTCTTCCGGCAATGGTAAAAAGCTGGACAGCAGATCTCCATTCAGCAATTGCGCGGCTAATGCGCATGCCGGCCCCGGTAGTCGCTGCCGTGCACGGAAATGTCGCCGGTGGAAGTGTTTCTCTGGTGGCGTCAGCGGATATTGTCTACGCGTCGGAGAACGTGACCTTCAGCGCAGCATTTCCCGCGATCGGCTTCAGTGCTGACAGCGGCTCGACGGTTACGTTGTCGCACAGAATGGGCATGTCGCGAGCAAAGCGCTTCTTGCTCATGGCTGAGACTCTAACCGCTGCGGAGGCACATCAGACTGGTCTCGTTGATTTTTTGGTTTCGGACGAAAGTTTGATGCAACAGGCCGAAAATACTGCATTCAAGTTCGCTTCGGGGGCGACGTTGGCTTACGGCGGTATCAAGCAGTTGATGTTCCGGACGCGTGCGCAGGGAATCGAGAGTCAAATGGAAGACGAAGCCCAAACGCTTGCTGCTGTCTCCCGCTCGGACGATGCATGGGAAGGCATAGCGGCATTTTCCGAGAAGCGATCACCGAAATTCAAGGGGAAGTGAGTGTACGACTGGCTTCAGGGGCATTGATGAGCAGCGATTGGTACGCCTCGCATAAGCTCGGCAATTGGCCGCTGTCGATGGTCTGGCTCACTTGCGACCGTTGCGAGCGCCGGGGCCAGTACCGCAAGGACCGGCTCCTCGCCGAACACGGCGCGGACATTCCCCACGCTTTTGAACGTGATCGCCGAGGCGGAATGCCGGCGCCCGCTGCCCCACAACGTGGGGTGCGCTGTCTACTACGTCGAAGCGAATGATCTCGATGTGCAGGCTGCGCTGGGTCGGGCTTATGAGGCGCGAAGACAGGCCAGCTAGCCGGTCTCTGCCAGCCGCCTCAACTGATGAAGAAAGAAGAGTTTCTTCACGAGGTGTGAGGTCACTCGTACGTACTCGAAAAAGACGAAGGCGAGACGAAGCACTACTTACTCGCTGATCGTGGAAAGCAAATAAAATCAAACGGCCAGCGCCATGCACGCGGCCTCAGCCTTCGAGCACGTGGTCCATAGCGTGGGCTCAATGCGGCAAAGCACGTGGATATGGCTGTGTAACGTAGCTGCGGTCCCTTTGTCGAGATCGCCAAAGGCAAGCTCTGTAAGCCAGTCGCCCACGGATTCAGACCAGGCCCCAATCTCCGAATGAGAGGCGGACGCCATGAGGGCAATCCTTAGATATTCATAGATCGCAAAAGTGACGCCCACCTTACGCCTCGTAATACGCGTCAGGATTTGAACTTGCTGGGCCAAGTCCGGGCTTTTCGTAACTGCGGCGGCGGTAGCCAGGCCAAACAGCAGAGCCGCGGTAACATCGGACGGGCCACGATCGCTCAACTGATATTTGACACGGCGAAGTGTGTTGGCCACAAGTTCAATGACGCTCGGGCTGATCTTGAAGATGAGGGCAGAGTTCGCGAGCGCGGCGAAAGAATGCGGCGTGAGTTTTTCCGCTTCGAGCTTGGTTCGCAGGTCCTCTTGAATCTCGTCGGGCATATCAAGGACTGCTGACAATCCGCCTTCCAACGGCCCAGGCAGATAGGACGACGGAAATTTCACTTGAGCAGGCAAGGCGTCGGTCGCGGCCCCATACAACAGCGCCTTAAGCTCCTCTGAATGAACATTGTCTTTTGCTTTGTGAGCTGCGCCGGTCAGGCGGCCCATGAACTCCGCTCGCGTCTGTTCGGAGGAAATAAGATCAGGCAGCCAGCGTGGCTCACGTCGCAGATCAATAAGAGTCTGCAAATAATAGCTCTGGCCGCGCACGTTGCGTGTCCAGTCAAGGAATTCTTTTGGTTCGGCCACGCGAGACGCCATCGCACGTTCAATCAGGGATGCCTGGGCAATTGCCGCGAGCCTGCGCCAGAATGGCGGGCTGTTTCTAAAAAGCCCAATAGTCGAAAGCTGGCCGTCCACGAGCATCCATAAACCCGTCAGTAGCGCATAGCGCCCATTTTCATCTGCGGGGTCGTATTGAATGACTTGCCGAACCATTCGCGCTATCGCGGGTTCAATGTCAGAAAAATCACCGCACTTGGCTAAACCGATTTCGATTGCGCCTATTTTCGAAATAAGGTCGCCTTCTCGTTCCGCCCATTCCAGCAAATCCATCAGTCGGTCCCGCACAATCGGCATGGATGCTATGGCGTCGGAAATCAGTGAATTCCCACAGAGCAGCAACGCAAAGCGCAGCCCTCTCGCGTCATCTTGCGTGCGTAAGCGCTCGACAAGAGGACGTATAGCCTGCTCGCTCGCGTCCTCGAGCTTGGACTGACCTGCAAAAGATCCGATCAAACGCGCGTAATATCGCCGGTCTGAAGGGATCAGGTTAGCGAGAGTAAGACGGGGCGTGTCCAGCTCTTTTTCGATTCCGGAAAATACCCTTGTCGGGGTGAGGGCTATGTCGGCCAGGAGCACGTCAACCTGTTCGTCGGCGACAGGACCGTTTGCCAGAACTTCCCGCCACTTATCGCGCGCGGTTTCATCAAGCAGTATGTCGTTTGCCTGTTTGTCTAACCAGGAGAGGCGGACATTGGTATCTGGCGATAAGCAGGTGAAATCAGGCAGGCCTATACGCTGCTCGCCGCGGATTACGACCCGAGCCCGGGCGTCTTGAGCGCGCGTGACCAGCCACTCGCTTTTCTCGATCGGAATACTGCCCGCAAAATCCTGCGGTTCAGCGAGAACAGCGCGGATCGATTTAAAGAGAGCCGAGCGCTGCATCCGAACGTCGCTAGGCGACAGCGTGATCTCAACCTCAATGTTAAGGCCGAATTCGCGCCTGAAGTCATCCTGGCCGAGGACCTCTTGCCGGATCGAATCCGGGAAAAGGCCGAACATGACCTTGAGAATTGCCGCGTCTCGGTGGATCATTTATCGGGAACTCTTAGGGCTCGGCGCGCCGCCTCCTCGATAATCGTTCGAATATTGCGGATTACGAGCTCGTGGACGGAAGGTTCTTCCGACTTAATGCGCTCAAGAACGGCCTCCTCAAGCCACTTCCAATATCGCAGCTTCTCAGAACGTTTTGCCGACGCAGGTGGACTCAGCAGCATTGAAACCTGGGCCGCGTGACGCGCATTGACTATGCTCGTCTGATCGCCCGGTGCGCGCGATCGGCCAGCCTCTCGACATCGACCAGATTGAGAAGCCAGTCTGAGCGCGCCTTTGCCGTTTCCTCAGGAACATCGCCCACCCACTGCGCTTTAAGGACATCGGTGAACGAGCGCATCATCTGCTCCCACCATACATGCTCCTTGGGCAGCTGGAGTACGCCTCTCATGCGAATGAGCAGAAGATTCTCTCTCTGATCGCCTTCAGTTCTGCCGTTTCGATGAGCTGTCCGCCGGAGACTGTTGTAGCCGTGATGAGCTCGGCGAGCTCGGCGGGCTCGATCGGCACAAAAATAAATCCGGAGCGCCGCAGGGCGGTTTTGTATTCCGATATCTGTGATAGATTGGATCCATGCGCAGAAGATCGAAGGTCGTCGCGATTGGTTTCGTACCGGCACCGGTTGTGATCTGCCCGTGATGGCTGAGATTGCGGTCGTCGATCACAACGACATCGGCAATCTCAGCCAACTGCAATACCGAAAATGTCGGATGATTACGAAGGGCGCGGAGTTCGTCTTCGGACGCCGCTTAGACGCTGCGCCAAGGCGAACCTTTCCGCTACTGATGCCGTTAGCGAGCTCCTGACGGAGCGCGTCCAGGCGCGTGCCCGCATCCGACGCAAGGGCGTCATCTTCGCACGAAGCCCTCGCTTTGCGAAAGTTCGGAAGGCGCAACGAAGGCGGTGAAACCTGCGCCTGGAATTTACCAAGAAGCCCCAAGTGCTGAAAATAAGAAATCGCGACGTCGTCTAGATAGAGCGCAGCACCGGGATTGATCGTCGGCGGGATTGGGCCAGGGCTTTTCATGTGGAGCGCAGGTACGCACGCGCGCGTTTCTCCTCCGCGCTTGTTAGCTGACTGTGCCGTTTGAGTGCGTCAACCACGTCCGCGCAGCCGCAAAGCAGGTTCTCGTATCTATTAACATCGGCTTCTTCGTCCATCAAAGAGCCGACGCGATGCAGAGGTGCGGGCCGAACGACAATGCGCTGGCCCGCCGCTCCGCTCCCAGCTTCAGCGATCATCAGCGCGAGTTCATCGCCGACTTCCGCTGCCAAACTGCCATCAGGCACGGCGGATGATTCGAATCTTCTTTCAGCTGACCTGCGTCGAGCATACGCTTGAGTTCGAGCGCATCCTTTATGCGGCTTGGTACTGAAACTTCGTCTTCTGAATCTCCTGGAGCAGCCAGGGCAGCGTGGAATGCGGTACGACCACGTTCTCAAATGCCCCGAGAAGCTTCGGCACAGTCCCGAGAAGGCTCGCGGTTAAAAGTGTGGAAGAATCGATGGCGACCACTTTTGCTTCGAACGTGAAGGGCCGCCTTGCGCCGCTGAACGCATAGATAGGTCCGCGCCTGCGGGGGTCCGGCTGATTCTGATTGGCGAGTGCCGGCAGCAACGTTAGATCAACCAGCGATTGGTCGAGTACGCCGGCAATCGCAAAGGCCGGTGCTCACCCGCCTGCAACTTCTCCCACGCCTGGTTTTCGTGCTTACTGCCAGTCCGGCTGACAATCAAAGAGTTCCTTCATCGAGACGCTACGGAACGGCCCGTCTTCGCCCGACATAGCTGCCGCCCGTTGCAACCAGCTGCCGACGGCTTCGTCATTCTCCCAGCCGCCGCTCGTTGCCGTTCCGTAGCATGCTGTTCGGATACTCGGATCATTCGGAGCTTTACGGGCGGCCTCCTTGATTAGGTCTTTCGCACGCGGCAGGTTGAATTGTTGCGCAAGCTGACCAGCCTGCAAGAGTTCGTTGGCGGCACGATTGTCCCGAGCAGCCCAGCTCTGCTCGATCTGGGGCGAAATTGACGGCCAGTCGCCTGACGTAAGAGCCAGATTTAGAGCGAGAGCGCACGATCATTCGGGTCGTCAGCCCGCTGCGCGCGAAGGATGGTAAGCTCCGATGCCGCTTCAGTAACCCGACCGACTTGATAGTAACCCCACGCCAGAAGCGAGCGCAGTTGGTCAGACTGCGAAACAAAATCGACTTCCTCGGTCAGCGTCCTGACAAGTGTATCGTAATCCTCATTCCGGTAGAGCGCTTGCGCCCAAGTTCGTAGAGCCGGCAAGTCGCGCGTCCGCTCGAAAAGCAGCGCGCCATATGTGGCGAGCCTTGGCGAGTCATCGCGCGAAACGAGATGCTCGACGAGATTGACAAGATCGGTGACCTTGTTGGAGGCCAGGAATTCCGCTTCACGCGCCTGCGTCGGGTCGGTGTTTTCCGCATCCGGATCGGCCGACCGATCCGCTCTGTCTCAGCAGCGCTCAAACCCTGCGCAGACAATTCTTCGAGCCGCTTCTCAGCTTTCTGCCTTTGCTGGGATCGGATCAGGAACTGAATTTCAATGGCGCCCACGAAATGCGGGTTGAGATATCGTCGAGTTGCTTGCGTGCTATCGATATAGCTCGCTACTTCTTCGGGAGTGTCTTTGGTTAGCGAAATCGCGAAACGAGCCATCGCCACGTCGGGTGACTTACCGCTCGTCAACGTGTGTTGGCGCTCTATCTCTGCTTCGGTGGCTCTCAGGTCAACCTTGAGACCGAAGCTGAGCGCGAGCGGCAAACGCCGCAGACTCTGACTGGTATCGCGCATACTATTGCCCAGTTCGATATGTGCAGGTCCTGCGTTTCCAAGTCGCGTAGCCGCAGCCAAAGAGCGAGGTCCGCGGCTTCATTGGCCGGCCGTTCGAAGCCCAGGGAACGTGTGCTGTCGGAGGCGAGCCGGAAGAATTCTTCCGCCTTCCGGCGATGCTCAAGTGAAGTTTTGTCGTCCGCGAGCGGAAAGGCGCGCGGGTCGGATGGTAGGCCAAAGCGCAGTGACGGCCTCAACTCCGGTACGACCGTCTGTGCCAGATGAACATTAGCGGCAAGGTATGACAAGGCCGGCGTTTCGGCGAGGTCGGATGCCGCCAGATTATCTAGGACAGTGAGCGCGTTCGCCCACCGCTCTGTCTCCATCATTTTTTGGAGGGCAAAGAACTTTCCATCTGAATCAAGATCGTGGAGCGCAAGGCCGGAATCGGTCAGCCATTTGAGAGCGGCGGCAGCGCCATCCCTGTTTGCGACCACTATAAACGCGGCGGATCGGCTTTGCGCTGTCGAAATTTTGGAGAGTTCTCCAAGTGCCGACGCCGTATCGCCGTCGAAGGCGGTGCAAATGGCGCCGGCTACTTTTGCGGTATCGCTGTTGCCAAGCTGGCGCGCCTTATCGAGAGATGCTTTTGCTTGTGCCAGGTCCTTGGCGGCCAAGACGCGTGTTGACCAGGCCAAAGCCTCCGCGCGCGCTTTGGCTGATCCTGCGCGCAAATCTCCTTCAGTCACGGCGCGGGCGAGTGCTGTACTTTCCTGAAGTCCATCAAAGCCGACGAAAAAACGAGCCCGGCGAAGCCGAGAGATGCGATTCTGAATTTCCGCGTCGATCAGTTCGACGGGGATGGCTGCACCGCCGCTCGCGTTAAGCAGGCGGTCTCCGACCGCCGTGACGGCGGCGGTTACTGCATCGAACTGCTCGGCGAGTCCCGCATCAGGTTTGTCAGGCAGTGGCGCGGCCATCCATTCCCGAAGAATGTGCCGGACGTTGCGGTAAATTTCAGACTCTTTGGTCTCGGGGGACGCTATGCCGAAATGGTCGGCGTCGATAGGCACCGGGTCCGACGAAGGCAAACCAGGGTTTGCGCTTTCGGGACCGACTATCATTCCCAAAGTGTCGGCCGCATTTCTCTCAGCACCAGCGTTGAATCCCGCTTCCTGCAGAATAATGTCGATACCAATGATTGAGGTCGCGCAGGCTGGGATCATTTCGCGGCAGCGCTCGCGCCGCAGGTGACAGGCGACCGCGAAAAATATTGGCGATGCTTGCAAGGCCGCAGCCGGTGTGGGGCGTTCCCAGAAAAACGATTCCCTGGATTCGCTGAAGCATGTCGGCAATATCAGGAGATGTTGCCTTCTCGGCCTCGCCGCTGCGGATAAGTTGCTCGACGATCAAGCCGCCGAAGCTGTGGACCACAAAGAAGATCGGACCTGTCTTTAGGCGCGGTTCGGAACGCAACAGCCGCGAGACGTTCTGGGCGCGGTCGAAAAGCGGCATCGCGCGTCCCAGCCACTTGCTCGGCGCGGAGGTCATGCTCAACGCTCCAGATACAGAGGTTTTCGATGTCGTCATTCAGCCAAAGCGGCCAATGCTTCGGTGACGGGCCGGACGATTGCCAGACCTGATTGCCTGGCTGGCGGAGGCCGTGGACAAAGACGACGTGCCGGTCGGCGCTGCCGCGCGCGGAAAGCAGATCAAGCTTCGACAGCGAACCCTCCATGCCCTGCTTGCGTGGCTGTTATCTGGGGGAACCAACCGTCGTCGAACGAAAGCCCCCCTTGCAGTAACAGCGATCTTTACGCCCTCTCAGTCCGATAGGGCGCCGGGGCAAGTCGGATACAGACTAGGCGGGACCACCCTTCCAGCAAGCTGATAACTCGTGCGGAGGTCACGTTAGGGAGCGCAGCACGGTACGCGTCGAAACCGATTAGGAAACACACATTTTCTAATCAGTTTTCATGACTTCGTACCGCGATCCCCTCTTTGGGCAACAGTAGGTATGCGGCGCCCTAGATCTGTGCGGCATCGGTTCCGCAACTCGCGTTTATTGCGAGGGGCGATTGACGCCGAGTGCAAGGGATCGAACCTACGATTTTCGCTACCCTGCGATTTTCGCTACAAGGCCGAAGACCCGGCCCGCAGACGAATAACCTCCGCCTTCTTCGTTACCGCCTCGCCCATGGCGGCAACGATCGTGGATCCGATGCTGTCGCTGGCGCGGCGCAGTGGATCGTTGTCGAGATGTGCGTAGCGAGCGGTCGCGGCGGATGTCGAGTGCCCGAGCAGCTTCCCTATGATCGGCAGTCCCATTCCTGCACCTGCACCTATGCTCGCGAACGAATGTCGCAAGTCGTGGAGCCGTACACCTTGGAGCTGGGCGTGGCCTCTGATGCGTTCCCAGGGGCGTTTAAGGTCGGATCGGGGCTTGGCCGGATCGTCCCCCGCGATGACGTAGGTGCCGATAGGCTCGAGTCCGTTGATCACAGCGAGCGCTGGGCCGCTTAGCACAACGGCGCGGCGGCCCGTCTTGCTGTCGGACAGGAACAGCATTCCGCGTTCG
The DNA here is from genome assembly GCA_963792635.1 of uncultured Alphaproteobacteria bacterium. Classification (GTDB taxonomy): domain Bacteria; phylum Pseudomonadota; class Alphaproteobacteria; order Rhizobiales; family Xanthobacteraceae; genus DATNNN01. The sequence goes on along the minus strand of CAWBWX010000001.1, from coordinate 187,506 downwards.
AAGTCGATTTCGCTCCAGCGAAGATGCAGGATCTCCCGAAGGCGGCAGCCCGTGAACAGCAGCAAGCGGATGGCTGCGGTTACATAGGGCGACAACACGACATGCCGCTTATCCGGCTGCGGCAGATGTTTCGCCGTCCTCTCCGTTTCATCGGTATCCCAGGGCAGGCCGACTTTCTCGGCTTGCCGGAGCGTTGCGCCCAAGCGCTGCAGCTCGGCGGACGTGAGATAGCGTTCGCGCTTCTGTTCGCGAAAAGCCGCAATACCTTTCGCGGGGTTGAAGCCATTGTCTACGACGCCGGCAACGGCGGCGAAGCGGTAAAGGCTGGATAGGGCCTCGACCACGCGGTTCGCGGTGACAGGGCTCCGTTGTCCGATCTCGCGATGAAGCCTGGCCACGTTCGCCGACGAGACAGCGGAGATCTTCAGGGAGCCGATTCGAGGGTCCACGTGCTTCCGAAGGTAGATGCGGTAGTTCGCCTGGGTGCCCAGGCTTGAGCTTGGCGCGCGCTTCCTCCTCAAGATACCGCTCCGCGAACTCCCGCACGCTCGGTGTTTCGCGCTTCTTCCGGCGGTCGGCGGCCGGGTCGCGGCCGAGGCGAACCGCGGCGAGCATGTCGCGCGCTGCGTTGCGCGCCTCTTCGGCCGACAGCGTTGCCGTCGGCCCGAGCGTGACGCGCTTGCTCGCGGCGCGGCGTCCGCCGCCATTCGGTCGATACTCGACGATCCACGCCCTCGACCCTGAAGGCATCACCCTAACCCCGAAGCCTTTCAGGTCGGCGTCATAGACCACTGTCTGCCGGCCCGTCGGCGCGAGCCGGTCAACGGTTCGTTTCGTAAGCCTTGCGACGGCCATGAGTTCGGGGGTCCTAGGCGCTGGAAAAAATGTCGGCACCGCGTCGGCACCGGGACGGAAATCGCCAGGAACTTCCAAGACACACCAGGAACCCTGGTGCATTAGAATCACAGCGATCTCAATGAGTTATAGCACGACTGGGCAATTCGTGGAAGCTGCGGGAATGAACCTCCTCAAGTCTCATAACCTGAAGGTCACAGGTTCAAATCCTGTCCCCGCAACCATTCAAGACCCGCCCGCGAGGGCGGGTTTTGCTTTTAGTCCCACCTGCCTGGCTGGTATGACCGGCTCCGAAGATCAACCGGGGTCGTCGATGAGCGAAACCAAGACCAACACGGACGTGGCCGTGCTCGAGCGGCTGCTGGCGCGGCGCTATAGCTGCCGCGCGTTCCGTCCGGACCCGGTGCCGCAGCAAACCATCGAAAACTATGCTTTCGCTCGCCCAGCGCACGGCGTCCTGGTGCAACAGCCAGCCCTGGCAGGTGATCGTCACCCGCGGCACGGCGACCGAGCGCTTCCGCGACGCCATTCATGCCCACGCCGCGTCGCAGGCGAAAGGCGGCCCTGACTTTCCGTTCCCGCGCGAATATCGCGGCGTGTATCTCGCGCGCCGGCGCGAGAGCGGCTTCCAGCTCTATGACGCCGTCGGCGTGCCGCGCGGCGACAAGGCCGCCTACGCCCGGCAGATGCTGGAGAACTTCCGCCTGTTCGGCGCGCCGCACGTGGCGATCGTCACCACCGACGAGGCGCTCGGCGTCTACGGCGCCATCGACTGCGGCGGCTACGTCGCGAACTTCCTGCTCGCCGCCGAGGCGCATGGGCTCGCCGCGATCCCGCAGGCGGCGCTGGCGCAGCACGCGCCATTCATCCGCGCGCATTTCGGCCTGCCCGAGGACCGGCGCATGGTGTGCGGCGTCTCCTTCGGCTACGCCGACGAAAAGCACCGGGCGAACAGCTACCGCACCAGCCGCGCGTCGCTCAACGACGCGGTAAGCTTCGTCGATGGTTAGGGCTTGACCAGGAGGAACGTCCGTGACGAGCAATATCCGCTTCAGCAATCCGACCGGGCTCCCGAAACCACCCGGGTTTAGCCACGTGGTCGAGATCATCGGGCCGGCGCGCATCGTCTACATCGCCGGCCAGCTCGGGCTCGACAAGGAGGGCAAGCCGGTGGGCGACTTCCGCGCGCAGACGACGCAGGCCTTCGAGAACGTCAAGATCGCGCTCGCCGATGCGGGCGCCGGCTTCGAGCACGTGGTGAAGATCAACAACTATCTCGTGGACATCGCCACGAACATCCTGATCTTCCGCGAGGTGCGCGACCGCTACCTGAACGTGGCGGCGCCACCGGCAAGCACAGCAGTCGGCGTGCCGGCGCTCGCCCGGCCCGGCGCGCTGTTCGAGATCGAGGCGATCGCGGTGCTGCCGCCGCGCTGAGCGTCCGATGCAAGACGACATTCCGATCGTCGACTGCCACCAGCACTTCTGGGATCTCGACCGCAACTACTATCCGTGGCTGTGCGATCCGGTGCCGGTGCATTTCCGCTACGGCGATTATTCCGCCATCAAGCGCAACTACCTGCCGCCCGATTATCTGCGTGACGCGGGCGCGAACCGCGTGGTGAAGACCGTGCACGAGGAGGCATGGTGGAACCCGGCCGATCCGGTGGGCGAAACCCGCTTCGTCGAGGAGGTCGCCGCGCAATATGGGCTGCCCACGGCGCTTGTCGGCGCCGCATTTCTTGCCCGCGACGACATCGAGGAGGTGCTCGCCGGCCACGCGAAAAGCCGGCTCGCCCGTGGCATTCGCAACTATCCATCGGCGGCCGCGAGCCCGCGCGAGGCGGAGCGCGGCGCGCCGGGCTCCATGGACGACGCGAAGTGGCGGCGGGGCTATGCGCTTCTCGCGCAGCACGCCTTCTCCTGCGACCTGCAGACGCCGTGGTGGCACCTCGACGCCATGGCCGAGCTCGCCACCGATTTCCCGCGCACGCAGATCGTCATCGTGCACGCCGCCATGCCCAATGACCGCAGCCCCGAGGGGCTTAGCGCATGGCGCCGGGCGCTCGAGCATGTAGCGGCGCAGCCGAACGTGGCCATCAAGGTCTCGGGCCTCGGCCAGGCCGGGCTGCCGTGGACGCTGGAGGCTAACGGGCCGGTCATCCGCGACGCGGTCGCGATCTTCGGCGCCGACCGCGCCATGTTCGCGAGCAACTATCCGGTGGACCGCATCGTCGGCACCTTCGCCACGATCTATGACGGCTTCCGCGCGGCGATAGCCGATCGGCCGGAAGCCGAGCGGCGCAAGCTCCTCCACGACACCGCCGAGCGCATCTACCGGCTCTGATCGCGCAACAGCGCGTGCATAGTCACCGCGTTGCCGATGGCGACGCCGTAGGCGGTGTTGTCGAAGATGCACCAGGTGGGCGTGCCGGCGGTGGCGTGCGCCGCGAGCCGCTTCGCGAGCGACTCGAGCTGCTTGTCGGAATACGCCGAGTAGTACATGCGCGGCGAGCCGTGCAGGCGATAGTAGGCGAGACCCTTCCAGCCGCCGGGCTCCGCCGCCGCGGGCACGACCGCGGGATCGGCGGCGACGCGGGCGATGCGCAGGTGGGCGAGGCGCTTCTCGACGTCCGCCTCGAACCATGTGGGATGGCGGGGCTCGCATACGATTTCCCCGGTGTGGCGCTTGCGCAGCGCCGCAAGAAAATCGCGGCAAGCCCGCGCCCATTGCAGGCTCGGCGGCAGCTGCACGAGCAGCACCCCGAGCTTGTCGCCGAGATTGGCGACCTCCGCCAGGAACGGGTCGAGCAGCGCGGTCGCGTTGACGAGGCGCCGCTTGTGGGTGATCTCGCGCGGCAGCTTCACCGCGAAGCGGAAGTCGTCGGGCACGGTGGCGGCCCAGCGGGCGAAGGTGGCCGGCTTATGCGAGCGGTAGAAGGTCGAGTTGATCTCGACCGCCGGAAACTCTCGCGCGTAGCGCACGAGATGGCTGCCCTCGAAGGTGAAATGGTGGCGGTGGCTCGCCGGGATGGTCCAGCCTGCGATGCCGAGAAAAATGTGGTTGGCCATTAAAAGCTATGTAGTGCGATCAAATCCGTGCGCCAGCCGCCAGATAGTAGACCGCCCCGATCACGGCGCTCCCGGCGATCACCGGCAGCATGCCGACCTTGAAGCGCAGCATGGCAACGAAGGCGGCGATGGCGAGCACCACGCTGGCCACGTTGATCGTGGCGAGCACCGGCACCTGCAGCTTGAGGCCGTAGGCGCGCACCTCGTTGACCTCGCCGAAGGCGAGATGCAGCGCGAACCAGACGGCGAGGTTGAGGATCACGCCGACCACGGCGGCGGTGATGGCGGAGAGCGCGGCGCTGAGCGCCCGGTTGCCGCGCAGCCGCTCCATGTACGGCGCGCCGAGGAAGATCCACAGGAAGCAGGGCACGAAGGTGACCCAGGTGGTCAGCACCGAAGCATAGATGCCGGCGACATACGGAGTGAGCGTGCCGGGGCTGCGGAAGGCGGCGAGGAAGCCGACGAACTGCAGCACCATGATGAGCGGGCCGGGCGTCGTCTCGGCCATGCCGAGGCCGTCGAGCATCTCGCCCGCCGTCAGCCAGCCGTAGTGCTCGACCGCCTCCTGCGCGACGTAGGCGAGCACCGCGTAGGCGCCGCCGAAGGTGACCACCGCCATCTTGGAGAAGAAGATGCCGATCTCGCTGAAGACGTGGCCGGAGCCGAATGTCCAGATGACGAGCGCCAGCGGGCCGAACCACAGCGGCAGCCAGATGGCGAGCACCGTCGCGGCGCGCGCGAACGAGGGCCGGGCGTGCTCGAGGTCGCCGTCGAGCAGGGTGTCGACGGCGGGTCGTAGCGCCCGCCGCAGGCCTGATGGCCTTGGATCACGGCGAACCGATCAGGATCGAGGCGTCCGCCGATAAAGCCGATCAAGCCGGCGCCGATGCACGACGAGCGGGAAACGGCACGTCGAGGAAGAAGATCGCGACGAAGGCGGCGGCGGCGAGCGCCACCATGGCGCCGTTCTTGAGCGCGCGCTTGCCGATGCGGATCACGGCCTCGACGACGATCGCCAGCACCGCCGCCTTGAGGCCGAAGAAGAGCGCCTGCACCAGGGTCGAGCTGCCTGAAGCCGGCGTAGAGCGACGCTGAGCGCGAGGATCGCGACGAAGCCCGGCAGCACGAACAGCGTGCCGGCGACGAGACCGCCGCGCGGTCCGGTGCAGGAGCCAGCCGATGTAGGTCGCGAGCTGCTGCGCCTCGGGCCCGGGCAGCAGCATGCAGTAGTTCAGCGCGTGCAGGAAGCGGCTCTCGCTGATCCACTTCTTCTCCTCGACCAGGATGCGGTGCATGACGGCGATCTGCCCGGCCGGCCCGCCGAAGGAGAGGAGCGCGACGCGCAGCCAGACGCGCGTGGCCTCCGCGAAGGAAATGCCGTGCGTCGGCTCGCCGCGCTTGGTGCTTTCCTGCATCGCACGCCTTTGCTTGTTGGTCGGCCAGTTGTGCGTCTCGTCGGTGGCGTCGCGGCACCAGCGGTAGAAGGCGTCGTAGAGCGACATGCCGGCCTCGAGCTGTTCGAGGTCGTCCGCGTACATCCGCGACAGTCCGAGCGAGGCGGCGAGCAGGCCCGCCGCTTCCGGCGCGAGATCGAGCCGCGCCGTATCGGCGCCGCGCACGATCATGGCGAGCCGCAGGAGCGCGTCGGTGCCGATGCCGAACTCCTCGATCATGACGTCGAAGGTGCAGCGTTCGCCGCGATGGCTCCAGAACACGTCCGTCGATGTCGTAGGGCGTGGCGCCGAAGCGCTCGGCCACGGCCTTCACCTCGCCGGGCGCGACGTAGAGGAACACGGCGTCGCGGATCGACGAAGCGGCGAACCAGCCACGGGCAGGCGATGCGGTCGATCTTCGGCCGCTGCGCGCGTCACCCAGACCGTGCGGCCCTTGGCGTCGCGCGGCGGTAGCTTGGCGGTGTCGAGCAAGCGGCAGCCGCGCCGATTTCCAGCCCTCGAAGCCGCCCTCCAAGTAATCGGCGGGCACGCCTTCGTGGCGCAGCCAAGCGGCGACGCCGTGGCTCAGCTTCTGTCCCTTCTGGCAGACCACGATCGCGGAATGACCATTGAGCTGCGGCGCCCAATCCTGCGGGTTGGCGAAGGGGCGGTGAACCGACCCCGGAATCAGACCGCGGATCAATGGCGAAATCCTCGTCGGTGCGCACATCGACGAGAACAGGCGATTTGGGCGTGCCGAACAGGCGCGCGAGCTTGTCAACAGAGATGGTGTTGATCGACGACATGATGCGTCCTCCATGCTGGTGGGACGCGATACTTCGGCATGTCGCCTCATGGGGAGATCGCATTCCCCAGGCGCCAATCTAGTAGCGGTCCACAATTCGCTGTCAAGGCGGACCGGCGCGAAGGGGCGCACCTCAGCGACCGTAGCGCGCCTCGAGGTCGCGGGCGCGGGCGATGTTCTTGTCGACGAGGCAGGCGAGGCGCTCCTCGAAGGTGCCGATGCCGCGCGCGCCTTCGTAGGGCGCCACGTTCTGGCATTCGAGGCCGCGGAAGCGCAGGAACACGCCCTGTGCTTCGTCAAGCGCGCCCTTCCAGCGCGTTTTCTGCACCCCGGCGAGCTCAGCGTGGGAGTCGATGACGGCGCGGGCGCGGGCGAGCGCCTCGTTCATCGCTCGGTCGGTGTCGCGCGACGCCTTCTCCAGGCATTCGATGTAGCCGCGGCCGGGCAACTTGGCGCGCTCGCACACGGTTTGCGAGGGGCGCGACTGCTGTGCGGCCGCGGGCGTATGGGCGAAGATCGCGAGCAGGAGAGCGAGTGCGGAGCGCATGAGCGGGCGACTTCAGGCGGCCTTGCGGCTCGACAGGAAGTTCCCCATGCGATCGAGCGCTTTCATGATGTTCTCGGTGGAGTTCGCGTAGGAAAGCCGCACGTAGCCTTCGCCGAGCACGCCGAAGTCGGGTCCGCCGACGATGGCGACACCCGCCTCGTCGAGCAGCGTCGCGGCGAGGCGCTTTGCCTTCCAGCCGGTGCCCTTGATGTTGGGGAAGGCGTAGAAGGCGCCCTTGGGTGTGATGCAGGAGACACCCGGCAGCTTGTTGAGACCGTCCACCACCACGCGGCGGCGGCGGTCGAACTCGGCCACCATTTTCTTGACGTCGTCCTGCGGCCCGGTGAGCGCCGCGATCGCGGCATATTGCGACGGCGCGTTGACGCAGGAATAGGAATTGACCGCGAGCTTGCGGGCGAGGTCGTAAAGCTTCTCCGGCCATACCGACCAGCCGAGCCGCCAGCCGGTCATGGCGTAGGTCTTCGACCAGCCGTTCAGCAGGATGAGCCGGTCGCGGATCGACGGGTAGTTGAGCAGCGTCACGTGCTCCTCGCCGTCGTAGAGCATGTGGTCGTAGATCTCGTCGGACATGATCGCCACGGCCGGGTGACTGCTCCAGCCCGGCCACGAGCTTCTCCACCTCGGCCTTGGGTGTCACGCCGCCGGTGGGATTGGCGGGCGAGTTGATGATTAGGAGCCGCGTTTGCGGCGTGATCAGCTTCAGCGTCTCTTCGGCGGAGAACGCGAAGCCGTTCTCCTCGCGGATTGGCACCGGCACCGGTCTCGCGCCGGTGAACTCGATCATCGAGCGATAGATGGGAAAGCCGGGATCGGGGTAGAGGATGTCAGCGCCCGGCTCGCCGAACATGAGGATCGCGTCGAACATGGTGATCTTGCCGCCGGGCACGATCAGCACCCGGTCGGGCGAGACCTCGGTGCGATAGCGCTTATGCACGTGGGCGGCGACCGCCTCGCGCAGCGGCTTGATGCCGACGGCGGGCGTGTAGCCGTGATGGCCGTCGCGCAGGGCCTTGATCGCGGCCTCGACGATGTGGGGCGGCGTCGGGAAATCCGGCTGGCCGATGCCGAGGTTGACGATATCGCGGCCCTGGGCCGCAAGCTCGGTGGCGCGCGCAAGCACGGCGAAGGCGTTCTCCTCGCCGATGCGGTCGAAGGCGGAACGACGCGCAGAGCATACCCCCAGCGGAATGGTTGATTTCGCGCGGCAGTTAGCGCATCCGTGGGCGAAAGCAAACCCTAGAACGGGCCGGGCGCCCTTCGCGGACCGATCACGCCCGCCTATCGAGGAGGCCCGCATGGCAGGTTCCAACAAGAAGGGGCGCCCCGGCTGCGCTCGCAGCTCTGGTTCGACAATCCCGACGATCCGGGCATGAGTCGCGCTCTATATCGAGCGCTACATCAACTACGGCCTGTCGCGGGCGGAGCTGCAGTCCGGCAAGCCGATCATCGGCATCGCGCAGACCGGGTCGGACCTGTCGCCGTGCAACCGCCATCACCTGGAGCTGGCGCACCGCGTGCGCGAGGGCATCCGCACCGCCGGCGGCATCGCCTTCGAATTCCCCGTGCATCCGATCCAGGAGACCGGCAAGCGGCCGACGGCGTCGCTCGACCGCAACCTCGCGTATCTTGAGACTCGTCGAGGTGCTGTTACGGCTATCCGATCGATGGCGTCGTGCTGATGACCGGCTGCGACAAGACCACGCCCGCCTGCATCATGGCGGCGGCCACCGTGAACCTTCCGGCGATCGTGCTCTCCGGCGGGCCGATGCTGAACGGCTGGTGGAAGGGCGAGCGCGCCGGTTCCGGCACGGTCAAATGGAAGGCGCGCGAGCTGCTCGCCGCCGGCGAGATCGACTACAAGGAATACATCGACGTCGTCGCGTCGTCGGCGCCGTCGATCGGCCACTGCAACACGATGGGCACGGCCTCGACCATGAACGCGCTCGCAGAGGCGCTCGGCATGTCGCTGCCCGGCTGTGCCGCGATCCCGGCGCCCTACCGGGAGCGGCGGGAGATCGCCTACGAGACCGGTCAAGCGCATCGTCGAGATGGTCGCGGAGGACCTGAAGCCCTCCGACATCCTCACGCGCAAGGCGTTCGAGAACGCGATCGTGGTCGAACTCGGCGATCGGCGGCTCGACCAACGCGCCGGTCCACGTCAACGCCATCGCGCGCCACATCGGCGTCACGCTTCGATGATCGAGGACTGGGAGAAGATCGGCTACGACGTGCCGCTCATCGTCAACATGCAGCCGGCCGGAAAGTATCTCGGCGAGGAGTATTCCCGCGCCGGCGGCCTGCCGGCGGTGATGAACGAATTGATCAAGGCCGGGCGCATTCACGCGACGCGCTAACCGTCAACGGCAAGACCCTGGGCGAGAACATCAGTGCGCGCGCATCACCGACCGAGAACGTGATCCGGCCCTACGGTATCCGCTCGAAGAAGAAGGCGGGCTTCAAGGTGCTGCACGGGAACCTCTTCGATTCCGCGATGATGAAGACGAGCGTAATCTCGGAGGAATTCCGCAATCGCTATCTCGCCGATCCCAAGGATCCAGACCGCGTTCGAGGGGCGCGCCGATGGTGTTCGACGGCCGTGAGGACTATCACGCGCGCATCGACGACCCGTCGCTGAAGATCGACGAGTACACGATGCTGTTCATTCGCGGCGTCGGTCCAATCGGCTATCCGGGCGCGGCGGAAGTGGTGAACATGCAGCCGCCGGCGGCGCTGCATGAAGCGAGGCGTGCACGTCGCTGCCGTGCATCGGCGACGGCCGCCAATCGGGCACGTCGGGATCGCCGTCGATCCTCAACGCCTCGCCCGGAAGCGGCGGTCGGTGGCGGGTCTGGCGCTCCTCAAGACCGGCGATCGCGTCCGCATCGACCTGCGACAAGGGCACAGCCAACATCCTGATCTCGAACGAGCGACTTGGCCGAGCGGCGGCTGGCCCTCGAAGCGGCAGGCGGCTATCAGTATCGCGGCAAGCCAGACGCCATGGCAGGAGATCCAGCGGCTCATGGTCGATCAGCTCGCCGACGGCATGGTGCTGAAGCCGGCGGTCAAGTATCAGCGCGTGGCGCAGACGATGGGCGTGCCGCGGGACAGCCACTGATGCCCTCGGTTGCCGACAAGCGGCGGCATTCCGCGCGCTGCACGACGTCGGGCTGCTTCGCTGCTGCCGAACCCGTGGGACGTCGGCACCACGCGCTTTCTGCAGGGCTCGGCTTCAAGGCGCTCGCCACCACGAGCGCGGGTGCCGCCTGCGCTGGGCTTCGCCGACGGCGAAACGCCGCGCGATGCGATGCTGGCGCACATCCGCGCCATCGTGGAGGCGAGCGACCTGCCGGTGAACGCCGATTTCGAGGCGGGCTACGCGCGCGACCCGGCCGGCGTCGGCGAGAGCGTCCGGCTCGCGTCGAAACGGGCGTCGCCGGACTCTCCATCGAGGACTTCGACGGGCGATCAGGCGAAGCCGCTCTACGACGATCGACGAGGCGGTCGGCGCGCCTGCGTGCAGCCCGCGCCGCCATCGACAAGGCGGGCGGCGACGTGGTGCTCACCGCCGCGCCGAATGCTTTCTCGCGGGTCGCCCCGATCTCGACGAGACGATCAAGCGCCTGCGCACCTATGCCGAGGCCGGCGCCGATTGCCTGTACGCTCCCGGCATCCGCACCCGCGAGCAGATCGAAGCGGTGGTGAAGGCGGTGGCGCCGAAGCCGGTCAATGTGCTGATGGCGTGGCCGGGCGATTTCACGGTGGACGATCTTGCCGCGCTCGGCGTGCGGCGCATCAGCACCGGCAGTGGGCTCTCCCGCGCCGCCTGGGGCGGTTTCCTGCGCGCGGCGAAGAGCCTCGCGGAAGGAAAGTTCGACGGCCTCGCCGGAACCGCGTCACCGAAAGAGCTCAACGATTTCTTCCGCGACGACGCCGCGCGCCGCGGCAAGGGCAAGCCGGCCGCGAAGTGAGGTCTCGATTGAGCGACCGCACGCTTGCCGGCTGGGAGCCGAGACCGCGGCCCGCGCTCACGGTTCTCAACGGCCGCTTCGGACGGCTCGAGCCGCTCGCGGCTGCCCATGGCGACGATCTGTGGAACGCGGTGAAGGGCGAAGACGCGCTCTGGAACTACATGTTCTACGGCCCGTGGCGCGGCCAGGCGGCGTTCGCGCGCTGGCTCGAGGAGCGGGCGCGGCTTGCCGATCCGCTCTACTGGGCGGTGGTGGACGGGGCGAGCGGGCGCGCCGTTGGCCTCGCGACCTTCCTGGAAATCCGTCCCGACCGCGGCGTGATCGAGATCGGTCATCTGGTGTTCTCGCCGGCGATGCAGCGAACGGCGCTTGCGACCGAGGTGATCTATCTCCTCGCGCGCTACGCGTTCGACGGGCTCGGCTATCGCCGTGTGGAATGGAAATGCGACAACCGCAATGAGCCGTCCAAGCGGGCGGCCTTGCGGCTCGGCTTTGAATTCGAGGGCGTTTTTCGCAATCATATGGTGGTCAAGGAGCGGAACCGGGACACCGCCTGGTTCGCTATAATCGGCGAGGATTGGCCGGGCGTGCGGGCCGCCTTCGAGGCCTGGCTGGCGCCGGCCAATTTTGACGGCGTCGGCCGGCAGCGCCGCCGGCTCGAGGACGTACGGCAAGGAGCGAGCAAACGTGGCCAATAGGCTCAAGGGAAAAACGGCGCTGGTCACTGCCGCAGGCCAAGGCATCGGACGGGCCATCGCCGAAGCCTTCCTCGCCGAAGGCGCCAAGGTGATCGCGACCGACCTCGACCTCGCCAAGGTGCAGAATCTAAAGGGCGCCGACGGGCGCAAGCTCGACGTGCGCTCGACGCCGGAGGTGGAGGCGCTGGCCAAGGCGGTCGGCCCCATCGACGTCCTGGTGAACGGCGCCGGCTACGTGCACCAGGGCACGGTGCTCGATTGCTCGGAGTCCGACTGGGACTTCTCCTTCGACCTCAACGTGAAATCCATGCACCGCACGATCCGCGCCTTTCTGCCCGGCATGCTGGAGAAGGGCGGCGGCTCGATCATCAACATCTCGTCGGTGGTGTCGTCGGTGAAGGCGGCCCCCAACCGCTACGCCTACGCGACGACCAAGGCCGCGGTCGTCGGCCTCACCAAGGCGGTTGCCGCCGACTACATCAGAAAAGGTATCCGCGCCAACGCCGTGTGCCCCGGCACGATCCAATCGCCGTCGCTCGACGAGCGCATCGCGACGCTGGTCAAGCAGACCGGCAAAAGCGAGCAGGCAGATCCGCCAGGACTTCGTCGACCGCCAGCCATCGGCCGGCTCGGCACCGCCCGGAGATCGCGGCGCTCGTGGTCTATCTCGCCTCCGACGAATTCTGCCTACACCACCGGCACCAGCCCACATGATTGACGGCGGGTTCTCGCTCTAATCGGAGGAAACGACCGATGCACGTCCTCATCACCGGCGCCGCCGGCATGATCGGCCGCAAGCTCGTGGAACGGCTCGTGCGCGACGGGCGTCTCGGCGACAAGCCGATCACGCGCATGACGCTGCAAGACATCGTGGAGCCGGCGGCGCCCGCCGGCGTCCGCTTCGAGGTCGCGACGCGCGCCGGCGACCTGTCGGTGCCGGGCGAGGCGGCGGCGCTCGTCGCCGAGAAGCCCGACGTGGTTTTCCATCTCGCCGCGGTGGTGTCGGGCGAAGCAGAGGCCGATTTCGAGAAGGGCTACCGGGTGAACCTCGACGGCACCCGGCTCCTGCTCGAGGCGATCCGCGGCCGCGCCTACAATCCGCGCGTGGTCTATGCGAGCTCGGCGGCCGTATTCGGCGCGCCGTTCCCCGATCCCATCGCCGACGATTTCCATCTGACGCCGCTCACCTCCTACGGCACGGCCAAGGCGGTGGGCGAGCTGCTGCTTTCGGACTACACTCGCCGCGGCTTCCTCGACGGCATCGGCATCCGCTTCCCCACCATCTGCGTGCGGCCGGGCAAGCCCAACAAAGCGGCGTCGGGCTTCTTCTCCGGCATCATCCGCGAGCCGCTCGCCGGCGAGGAGGCGGTGCTGCCGGTTCCCGACACCACCCGCCACACCCACGCGAGCCCGCGGGCGGCGGTGGACTTCCTCGTGCATGCGGCGACCATCGACGGCGCCAAGGTCGGTCCGCGGCGCAACCTGACCATGCCCGGCGTGTCGGTGACGGTGGCGGAGCAGATCGACGCGCTGCGGCGGATCGCCGGCGACAAGGTCGCCGCGCGCATCAAGCGCAAGCCGGACGAGACCGTCGCCCGCATCGTCGGCAGCTGGGCCGAACGCTTCGATGCCCGGCGGGCCCGCGAGCTCGGCTTCCGCGCCGAGACCGATTTCGACGAGATCATCCGCATCCACATCGAGGACGAGCTGCAGGGGAAGATCGCCGAGCTAGATGCGTTTTTCCCCGCCGCTCGTCCCTGCCACGCTCGTCCGCCGCTACAAGCGCTTCCTCGCCGACGTGACGCTTCCCGACGGCAGCGAGATCACCGTGCACGTGGCTAATCCCGGCGCCATGATCGGCTTGCTGAGGCCGGGGGCGCGGGTATGGCTGTCGCGCTCGGACAATCCCAAGCGCAAGCTCGCCTACTCGTGGGAACTGGTGGAAGCCGACTTCGGCAGCGGCATCGAGCTCGTCGGCGTGAACACGTCGCACCCGAACCGGCTCATTGGCGAGGCGATCGCCGCCGGACAAGTTCCGGAGCTCTGCGACTACGGCCGGCTCCGCCGCGAGGTGCGCTACGGCAAGGCGAGCCGGGTCGATTTCCTGCTCGAGCACGACGGCCGGCCGTCCTGCTACGTCGAGGTCAAGAACGTGCACATGATGCGCACGCCGGGCCGCGCCGAATTTCCGGACTCGGTGACCGTCCGCGGCGCCAAGCACCTCGCCGAGCTCGCCGATGCCGCGGCGCAAGGCAGCCGCGCGGTCATGCTGTACCTGGTGCAGATCGGTTCGGCGCAAGGAGTGGCGCTCGCACGCGATATCGACCCAGCCTACGGCCAGGCCTTCGATCGGGCGCGCGCCGCCGGCGTGGAGGCCATCGCGCTCGCGTGCCGGATTACCACCGAGGGAATCGAGGTGGACCGGCCCGTTCCCGTCCTGGGCTGAGTTTCCACGTTCCTTGCGCCGTCGGGCTCCTTTGCCTACATTCTGGCCTTAACCGGAGCCATTCATGACCTACGTCGAAGCCGCCCAGGCGCCGTTGCGCAAGACCGGGCAAATCAAGCTGCACGGACCGGAGGACTTCGCCGCCATGCGGCGGGCCGGCCAGCTCGTGGCCGAGGTGCTCGACCTCCTCGCCGAGCACGTGAAGCCCGGCGTCGCCACCGAGAAGCTCGACCGACTGGTGTTCGAGTTCGCGCTCGATCGCGGCGCGCTGCCGGCGACGCTGATGTACCGCGGCTACGAGAAGTCGATCTGCACCTCGATCAATCACGTCGTCTGCCACGGCATCCCCAACGACAAGGCGCTGCGCGAGGGCGACATCGTCAACATCGACGTGACGCTCTTGCTCGACGGCTGGCACGGCGATTCCAGCCGCATGTACACCGTCGGCGAGGTGCCGCGCCGCGCCGAGCGCCTGATCGAGGTCACCTACGAGGCGATGATGGCGGGCATCCACGCCATCCGACCCGGCAACACGGTGGGCGACATCGGCGCCGCCATCCAGGCGGTGGTGGAGCCGAACCACATGAGCGTGGTGCGCGACTTCTGCGGCCACGGCGTCGGCCGGCTGTTCCACGACGAGCCGAACGTGGTGCACGTGGGCACGCCGGGCGAGGGCGCGGTGCTCAAACCCGGCATGTTCTTCACCGTCGAGCCAATGATCAACCTCGGCCGGCCGCATGTGAAGGTTCTCTCCGACGGCTGGACCGCGGTCACCCGCGACCGCTCGCTGTCGGCCCAGTTCGAGCACTCGGTGGCGGTGACCGAGAGCGGGTTCGAGATCTTCACCCTCTCGCCCAAAGGGCTGGACAAGCCGCCCTACGGGCGTGCCTGACCGCCATGCCGCGCAAAGGGAAAAGCGCGGAATTCAAGGAAGGGCCGCACTATCACGGGCACCGCGACCGGTTGCGGGCGCGCTTCCGTGAGATCGGCTCCGACGCGCTCGCCGACTATGAGCTGTTGGAGCTCGTCCTCTTCCGCGCGCTGCCGCGGCGCGACGTGAAGCCGCTCGCCAAGGAATTGCTCGCCCGTTTCGGATCTTTCGCCGAGGTGGTGTCGGCCTCGCCGCAGCGGCTCGCCGAGATCGCCGGAATGGGCGATTCGGTGGTGACCGAGCTTAAGGTGGTGGAGGCGGCGGCGCAGAACCTCGCCCGCGGGCGGCTCAAGGGCCGCGCCATGCTGTCGTCGTGGAGCGCGGTCATCGACTATTGCCGCTCGGCCATGGCCTTCGCCGACAAGGAGCAGCTGCGCATCCTCTTCCTCGACAAGCGCAACCAGTTGATCGCCGACGAGGTGCAGCAGATCGGCACCGTCGACCATACCCCGGTCTACCCGCGCGAGGTGGTGAAGCGGGCGCTCGAGCTCTCGGCCACGGCGCTGGTGCTGGTGCACAACCATCCCTCCGGCGATCCGACGCCGTCGCGTGCCGACATCCAGATGACCAAGGCGATCATCGACGTGGCGCGCCCGCTCGGCATCGAGGTGCACGACCACATCATCGTCGCCAAGGACGGCCACGCCAGCCTCAAGGGGCTGCGGCTGATCTCCTAGGGCCGCGACATCACCAGCGGCCGCGGCGTGTCGGGGATCTTCGCCCAGTCGCCGCCTTCCTGGCGGCCGAAGCGGAGCTTGTCGCCGTTGCGCGCCAAGAGCAGCACGTCGCCGCGCTCGAGCCGCCAGGCCACCGGGCCGAAGCGGGCGACGGTGGCATCGCAATTGGCGTCGACCCGTACCGCGAAGCTCTCGCTAGCGGCGGGCTCGTCGGTCAGGCTGATGCGGCAGATCGCGGGCCCCCCGGGCCGCGACAGATTCCAGGCGCCCACCAGATCGGCGAACTGCGGCGCGGCGGCCGGATCGGAATATTGCAGGTTGGTGAGGAAATAGACCGCATCGCCCTCGCGGATGCCTTCGTAGGTGCCGCCGACGCCTTCGGTGAACTCCAGCACGGGGCGGGCGTTGGCGCGCATCAAGCGAATGGAGCCGGCGGGACCGGGCAGCCAGCCTGCCACGTCGCCGAGGAAGGCGAACAGCGCCACGCAGGCAGTGCGGTCGAAGACGAGCGCGAGCACCGGGCCCGCGGCCTTGGCGTCGAGCGTCATCGGGCATTTGCGGTCGCCGTCGGCATTGGCGAGCTCGTAGTTCGCGGCAAGCGCGCGCACGGCCTCCGGGTCGGGCTTTCCCGCCTGCTGCGCCATCGCCGACGTGACAGCTGCCGCGAAAAGAGCGGCGGCGAGCAAGCGGCGCAGGAAAACTATTTGCGCGGAGGCCATGGCGTTTCCGCCACCGGGGTAAGGGGGCCCTTGCCGGCGGCCCAGGATTGCAGATTGTCGATGACGAGCTGGCCCATGGCGCGGCGCGTCAGGTGCGTGGCGGAGCCGACGTGGGGCAACAGCACCACGTTCTCCATATCGATCAGCGCTTGCGGCACCCGTGGCTCATCGGCGAAGACGTCGAGCCCCGCGGCCAGGATCTTCTTGTCGCGCAATGCCTCGATCAATGCCGGCTCGTCGACCAGCGAGCCGCGCGCCACGTTGACGAGGATGCCGTTCGGCCCCAGCGCTTCGAGCACGGCACGATTGACGATATTTTTGGTCGCCGGCCCGCCGGGGGCGATCACGACCAGCACGTCGACGTCCCGCGCCATCGCGATCAGGTCGGGATAGTGCCGCCAGGCCAAGCCCGGCACCGGGTTGCGGCTGTGATAGACGATCGGCCGCCCGAACGGCTCCAGGCGCCGCGCGATCGCCTGGCCGATGCGACCGAACCCGAGAATGCCGATGGTGCGGTCGCGCAGCGTGGCGGAGAAGGGGAATGGCCGCTCCAGCCACTTGCCGGCGCGCAGATATTTCTCGGCGCGCGGCAGATCGCGCACGGTGGCGAGTAGGAGCGCCACGCTGAGGTCGGCAACCTCGTCGGTGAGCACGTCCGGCGTGTTAGTGACGACCACGCCGCGGGCGCCGGCGGCCTTGGCGTCCACGGAATCGTAGCCGACGCCGAAGTTGGCCACGATTTCCAGCTTCGGCAGCTTGGCCAAGAGCTCGCCGTTGACCGGCGCGCCGCCCGCCGTGGCGATGGCGCGCACGCGGGGTCCGACCGAGGCGATAAAGGCGTCGCGACCGTCCTTAGGCAGGCGATGCAGCGCGAACGCCGCGCCGAGCTGCTCCTCCATGAATGGCATCAGCGGTCCGGTCGTGAGAAGGTCGGGCTTGTTCGACATTCATGCTCCGTGGGCGGCTATTTCCGTCTATCGCCGCACTGTAGAAGGCGAGACCGCCGCGTGCCAACCCGCTCCCTTTGGCGGACTTGATTTCGCGGCGGCCAACAGCCCATGATTGAATTTAATGACCGGCAGCCAGCGGCCGGCCCCAAGGAGAGCGCGGAATGGCGTCGGTGGAGATCCGCGACGTGCGCAAGGCCTTCGGCGCGACCGAGGTCATTCACGGTGTCAGCATTGCCATCGACGACGGCGCCTTCGCCGTCCTGGTGGGGCCGTCGGGCTGCGGAAAATCCACGTTGCTGCGCATGATCGCCGGGCTCGAGAACATCACCGGCGGCGAGATCCGCATCGGCGAGCGGGTGGTCAACAACGTGCCGCCGAAGTCGCGCGACATCGCCATGGTCTTTCAGAACTACGCGCTCTATCCGCACATGACGGTCGCCGCCAACATGGCGTTCTCGCTCAAGCTGCGCGGCGCGCCGAAGGCGGAGATCGAAAGCGGCGTGCGCCGCGCCGCCGAGATCCTCGGGCTCACGGCGCTGCTCGAGCGCTATCCGCGCCAGCTCTCCGGCGGCCAGCGCCAGCGCGTGGCCATGGGGCGCGCCATCGTCCGCGACCCGCAGGTGTTCCTCTTCGACGAGCCGCTGTCGAACCTCGACGCCAAGCTCAGGGTCGCCATGCGCACCGAGATCAAGGAGCTGCACCAGCGGCTCGGCACCACCACCGTCTACGTCACCCATGACCAGATCGAGGCCATGACCATGGCCGACAAGATCGTGGTGATGCACGACGGCGTCGTCGAGCAGATCGGCGCGCCGCTCGAGCTCTACGACCGGCCGGCGAACCTGTTCGTCGCCGGCTTCATCGGCTCGCCAGCGATGAATTTCCTGCGCGGGAAGATCAAGGCGAACGGCGCCGCCGGATTCGAAGGGCCGAACGGGGTGCGGCTGCCGCTCGCCTCGGCGCCGGGCGGCTCCGAAGGCAGGGCCGCGGTTTACGGCGTGCGGCCGGAGCATTTCGTGATCGCCGACGACGGCGCCGACGCCGAAATCGTGGTGGTCGAGCCGACCGGCTCGGAAACGCAGGTGTTCGCCAAGCTCGGTGGCGAGGAGGTCGTCGCGGTGTTCCGCGAGCGACATCAGTTCAATCCGGGCGACAAGATCAAGCTCAAGCCCGACCCCAAGCTTGTGCATCTATTCGATGAGGCAACAGGCAAACGACTGAACGCATAAATCCCAGGGAGAAACGTCATGACTGACTTCAATCGCCGCACGCTTATCAAGGGGAGCACTGCATTCGCCGCAGCCAGCGCCCTGACCGGCCCGGCCCTGCTTGATTGGGCGAAGGCCTGGGCGCAGGCCGCGCCGTGGAAGCCCGAGAAGGGCGCCAAGATCAACCTGATGCGCTGGCGCCGCTTCGTCGAGGCGGAGGACCAGGCCTTCGTCAAGATGATCAACGCCTTCAAGCAGGCGACCGGCGTCGACGTGGTGGTGACCAACGAGTCCTTCGAGGACATCCAGCCGAAGGCATCGGTGGTGGCAAACACCGGCCAGGGTCTCGACATGGTGTGGGGCCTCTATTCGCTGCCGCACCTGTTCCCGCAGAAGTGCATGGACCAGACCGACGTCGCCAACTACCTCGGCAAGAAGTACGGCGGCTGGACCCCGTCGGCCGAGGCCTACGGCAAGTCGGGCAACAAGTGGATCGGCATCCCGGTCGCCACCACCGGCGGCCTGATGAACTATCGCATTTCCGCGATGGAGAAGGCGGGCTTCAAGGAATTCCCCAAGGACACGGCCGCCTTCCTCGAGCTGTGCAAGGCGCTGAAGAAGAACAACACGCCGTCCGGCTTCGCGCTCGGCCACGCTTCGGGCGACGCCAACACCTGGCTGCACTGGGCGCTGTGGTCGCACGGCGGCAACCTAGTCGACAAGAGCGACAAGGTCGTCATCAACTCGCCGGAGACGGTGAAGGCGCTGGAGTTCGTCAAGGCGCTCTACGACACGTTCATTCCGGGCACGGCGTCGTGGAACGATTCCTCCAACAACAAGATCTTCGTGGCCGGCGATCTGTATCTCACGTCGAACGGCATCTCGATCTACGTGACGGCGTCGAAGGAGAACAAGGCCGTCGCCGACGACATGAACCACGCCTATATGCCGATCGGGCCGGTGGGCAGGCCGACCGAGCTGCACCTCGCCTTCCCGGTGCTGACCTTCAGCTTCACCAAGGCGCCGCAGGCCTGTAAGGCGCTGACGGCGTTCATGCTGGAAGCGGAGAACTTCAATCCGTGGGTCGAGGCGGCGCAGGGCTATCTCTCCCACTTCCTGCTTGCCTACGACAACAACCCGGTGTGGACCGCCGATCCCAAGCGCACGCCCTACCGCGACGTCTCCAAGCGCACGCTGACGCCCGGTGGCCAGGGCTCGCTCGGCGAGAAGGCGGCGGCGGCGATCGCCGACTTCATCGTGGTGGACATGTTCGCCAACTTCGCCACGGGCCGCGAGGACGCCAAGGGCGCGATCGCGGTGGCCGAGCGTCAGGCGCGGCGCATCTACCGCTGACGACCCCCGTTGCCGGCGGCCGGTGCGAAACCGGCCGCCGGTTCGTTTCTCCGTGCTGAAATGTGAGCGACCTCATGGTCGATGCGGCGATTCCCACGCGGCGTGCGGCACCGGCGGCCGCGCTCACCGCGTGGAGCCGACTGAAGACGAACCGGCACTGGCTCGGCTACTGGTTCATGCTGCCGGCGCTGTCGATCCTGTTTCTGTTCCTCGCCTATCCGCTCGGCCTCGGCGTCTGGCTGTCGTTCACCGACACCAAGATCGGCCGCCCCGGCGAGTTCATCGGCTTCGAGAACTACGAATGGCTGCAGGGCGATTTGATCTTTTGGATCTCGATCTTCAACACGCTGCTCTATACGATCGTCGCGAGCGTCATCAAATTCGGCGCCGGGCTCTATCTGGCGCTCCTGCTCAACAAGCACCTGCCGTTCAAGGCGCTGATCCGCTCGGCGATCCTCATCCCCTTCATCGTGCCGACGGTGCTGTCGGCGATCGCGTTCTGGTGGATCTACGACACCCAGTTCTCGATCATCTCGTGGTCGCTGAAAAAGCTCGGGCTGATCGCGACCAACATCGATTTCCTCGGCGACCCCAACAACGCGCGCGCCAGCACGATCTTCGCCAATATCTGGCGCGGCGTGCCGTTCGTGGCGATCACGCTGCTCGCCGGGCTGCAGACCGTATCGCCGTCGCTGTACGAGGCGGCGACGCTGGACGGCGCCACCCCCTGGCAAAGGTTCCGCTACATCACCTATCCGCTGTTGACCCCGATCATCGCCGTGGTGATGACCTTCTCGGTGCTGTTCACCTTCACCGATTTCCAGCTGATCTGGGCGATGACGCGCGGCGGGCCGGTGAACGCCACCCACCTGATGGCGACCTTGTCCTACCAGCGCGCGATCATCGCCGGGCAGCTCGGCGAGGGCGCGGCAATCGCCACCGCCATGATCCCGTTCCTGCTCACCGCGATCATGATTTCCTGGTTCGGATTGCAGCGAAGGAAGTGGCAGCAAGGTGACGGCAATGACTGACGCGCTGGTGCCCAAGGTTGCCGATCCGCGGACGGTGCTGCACGGCTCATCGCCGGCCGCCGATCATTCCGAGGGCATGAGCTACCTGGAGTCGATCCCGCGGCAGCTCGTCACGCTCTACCTGCCGCTCTCGATCTTCCTCATCGTCCTGTTGTTTCCGTTCTATTGGATGACGCTGACGGCGATCAAACCGAACGAGCAGTTGCTCGACATGGAGAAGGTGAGTCCCTTCTGGACGCTGGTCGCCGACGCTGCAGCACATCAACAAGCTCTTGTTCGAGTCTGACTATCCGTTGTGGCTGTGGAACACGATGTACGTCGCCACCGCGGCGACGGCGCTGTCGATCTTCGCCAGCGTTCTCGCCGCCTACGCCATCGTGCGCCTGCGCTTCAAGGGCGGGCAGATGCTGGGCGTGCTGATCTTCCTCGCCTACCTGGTGCCGCCGTCGATCCTGTTCATCCCGCTCTCGACCGTCATCTACAACTACGGCCTGTTCGACAGCCCGCTGGCGCTGATCCTCGTCTATCCGACGATCCTGATCCCGTTCTCGACCTGGCTGTTGATGGGCTACTTCAAGACCATCCCGTATGAGCTGGAAGAATGCGCGCTGATCGACGGCGCCAGCCGCTGGCAAATCCTGACCAAGATCGTGCTGCCGCTTTCGGTGCCGGGCTTGATCTCGGCGTTCATTTTCTGTTTTACGCTGTGCTGGAATGAGTTCATTTACGCGCTGACCTTCCTGTCATCCACGCAGAACAAGACCGTGCCGGTGGCGATCGTGAACGAGTTCGTCGACGGCGACATCTACCGCTGGGGCTCGCTGATGGCGGGCGCGCTGGTAGGCTCGCTGCCGCTGGTGATTCTGTATGCCTTCTTCGTCGAGCACTACGTCTCGGCGATGACGGGGGCGGTGAAGGAATAACGCATGAATCGCGCCTCCGGCCCGCCGGTCGCGCTCGGCGCGATCCAGACGGCGCGCAAGGCCGTGCTGTTCGTCGCCGTGCTGCTGGCGATCGGCCTCGTCGTCGTCGCCGATTCGCGCTGGCCAGGCGGGCATCCGGTGCACGAGAGCATCGAATGGTTCGGCATCGCCTGCATCGTGTTCGCCATCGTCGGCCGCACCTGGTGCTCGCTCTACATCGGCGGCCGCAAGACGCGCACGCTCGTCGCCGTCGGCCCCTATTCGGTGTGCCGCAATCCGCTTTATCTCTTCTCGATCATCGGCGGCGCTGGCGTCGGCGCCCAGCTCGGCAGTTTCCTGCTCGCCGCCGTGGCGGGGCTCTTGGCCTGGCTCGTGTTCTTTCTGGTGGCGCTCAAGGAGGAGGAGGCGCTCAGTGCGGCCTTCGGCGAGAGCTACCGGCGCTATCTCGAGCGCGTGCCGCGCTTCCTGCCGCGCTGGCGGCTGTGGCGCGACGTGGAGACGCTGGAGATCCGGCCGCGGGTGGTGCTGATGACCTTCGTCGACGCCTGCGTCTTCCTGGTGGCGATCCCGATTGCCGAGGGCTTCGAGTTCCTCCACGACATCGGCGCGCTGCCGGTGTTGCTGCGGCTGCCCTAACTGCGGCTCGACGCCTCCGCCGCCTTTTCCGGGCTCGCCGGGGTCACCTCGTCGCCGGTCTGCGCCTTGATGGAGTCCTCGGCCTTCATCGTCCGCTCGCGATAGATCAGGTAGAGGCCGGAGAGCACGACGATGCCGGCGCCGATCAGCGTCACCCGCGCCGGCACGTCGCTGAACACGAAGAAGCCAGCGGCCATGGCCCAGATGAGCTGGGTATAGACGAACGGCGCCAGCGTCGCCGCGGGCGTGAGTCGGTGCGCCATGATCAAGAACAGATGGCCGATCCATCCCGCCGCGCCGATCGCCACCATGCCGGAGATCACCAGCGGCTCGGTCGGCGTCACCCACAGGAACGGGAGTGGAATCGACGAGATGACGGTGCCCGACCAGCGCCGAGAAAAACACGGTGGTCGCCGTCGAATCGTGGGCAGCGAGAATGCGCGTGCTGATCGAATAGAGCGCGTAGCAGATGGCGCTCAACAGCGAGAGGACCATCGCCGGATGAAAGCCGCCGGTGAAGGGCCGGGTCACGATGGCGACCCCGATGAAGCCCACGATGATCGCCGCCCAGCGGCGTGGGCCGATCCATTCGCCGAGCGTCGGCCCCGCGAGCAGCGCCACCAGGAAGGGCGTGGCGAAGATGATCGACGTGGTCTGGTCGAGCTGCAGATACTGCAGCGCGAACAAATTGAAGGCGGTGGACATGAGCAGCAGGGTCGAGCGGCCGATCTGCAGCCAGGGGCGCCGCGTCGCGAGCAGGCCGGGCGTCGTCCACGGGTTCACGAAGATGAGCGACAGCGCGAAGTGCGCGGCGTAGCGGGCCCACACCACCTCCAGCACCGGGAGATGACCGTTCAGCCACTTGCCGGTGGTGTCCAACAGCGCGAAGCAGAAGCAGGCGGCGCAAAACAAGCCGATGCCGGCGAGGCGCGAGCGGACGTCGTTGAGGGGGGCGAGCCGGCGCGACGGCGCGGACCTCTTACGGCTTTTCATGCAGGCTTTCTCAATAGGTGGCGCGGCCGCCGGACAGATCGAATACCGCGCCGGTGGTGAAGGAGCAATCGGCGGAAGCCGCGAAGGCCACCGTGGCGGCGATTTCGTCGACGTCGACGAATCGGCCGCGCGGAATCTTGGATAGCATGTAGGCGATGTGGGTCTCGCTCATCTGGTCGAAGATCGCGGTCTTGGCCGCAGCCGGCGTCACGCAGTTGACCGCGATGTCGTACGCCGCGAGCTCCTTGCCGAGCGATTTTGTCAAAGCGATAAGCCCGGCCTTGGAGGCCGAATAGGCCGGCGCGTTGGGGTTGCCTTCCTTGCCGGCGATGGAGGCGACGTTGACGATGCGTCCGTAGTTCCGCGCAATCATGCCCGGCACCACCGCGCGGCAGCAGTGGAACGGCCCGGTGAGGTTGATGGCGATGACCTCGTCCCACGCCTCGGGCGGATACTCCCAGGTGGGGCGGTTGGGCCCGGCAATGCCGGCGTTGTTCACCAGGATATCGATGCGACCAAGCGCCGCGACCGTGGCGTCGCGCGCCCGCTCGACGGCGGCGAGCTCGGTGACGTCGACGGCGAACACCTGAAGCTTGCCCTGGGCCACGAGCTCGGCGGCGGTGCGCTGGGCGAGCGCGAGATCGCGGTCCCAGATCGCGACGGCGGCGCCGGAATCGAGCAGGCGCTCGACGATGGCACGGCCGATGCCCTGGGCGCCGCCGGTCACGACGGCGACGCGGTCGGCAAGATCGATGCGGTTGGCCATCCCATCCTCCCGGCGCGAAGCCTAGTCGAGGCACGCCACCGGCGCGAGGGCTGCGGCCGTAGACCACCCTTGAATTGACAGGGTTGGCCGAGCGCCGACCGTTCGTCTCCGCATTCGCTCGCTGCTTGCCGGGGCGGAGCCGTCCGCCTAGGTTGCGGCGCCTTTTTTGCGAGCCCCGCCTCATGCCGCCCAAGCGCCAGTGGACCGAGATGACCTGGGAGGATTTCCGGGCGGGCGACGTGGCGCGCTGGATCGCCGTGCTGCCGGTCGCCGCGGTCGAGCAGCACGGGCCGCACCTGCCGCTCGGCGTCGATGGCTTCATCGCCGAAACGTACTTGAAGCGCGTGCTGCCGCTCGTGCCGGAAGCGCTGCCGGTCACCTTCCTGCCGGTTCAGTGGATCGGCAAGTCGGACGAGCACCTGGAGTTTCCCGGCACGCTCTCGTTCTCCTCGGCGACCGCGCTCGGCGCCTGGACCGAGATCGGCGAGGCGGTGGCGCGCGCCGGCGTCAAGAAGCTCGTAATCGTCACGTCGCACGGCGGCAACAGCTCGGTCATCGATCTCGTCGCCCGCGAGCTGCGCGTGCGCTTCGCCATGCTGGCGGTGGCCGTGTCGTGGCACCGGCTCGGCTATCCCGAGCGGCTGTTCACCGACGTGGAGCGCATCCACGGCATCCACGGCGGCGACATCGAGACCTCGATCATGCTCGCTGCCCGGCCGGAGACCGTGCGCAAGGACAAGGCCGGCAACTTCGTGTCGGCGACGCTTGCCATGGAGAAGGAGTTCGCGCAGCTCCGCGCCTACCGTCCGGCGGGCTTCGGCTGGATGACGCAGGACCTCAATCCGGCGGGCGCGGTGGGCGACGCGACGCACGCCAGCGCGCGATAAGGGCGAGAAGGCCGTCGAATTCGGGGCGCGGGCCTTCGTCGAGCTCCTGGAGGACGTGCACCGCTTCGATATGGCACGCTTGGCGAAGGGTCCGCTGAAGAGCTGAAAAGGGGGAGGGGGCATGGACGTGGACAGCGCAATCGAGAGCGACAACAGACGCCTCAACCGGATGGTCGCGGTCACCGTGGTCATTCTCTCGGTGTTCGGCGCCGTGACCAAGATCAAGGACGACAACATCGTCCAGGCGATGCAGAAGGCGAAGTCGGAATCCGTCGACGCCTGGTCGGAATATCAGGCCGCGCGCGTCAAGCTGCACGTGGACGAGAACGGACTGTCGACGCTGCGGCTCTTGGAAAGCATGGGCACCGTCGATCGTGCGCTCACCGCCAAGCAAGCGGCGGAATACGAAACCGACATCAAGAAATACGAGGCGCGTTCGAAAGAGACGCGCGCCAAGGCGGAGGGGCTGGAGAAGACCTACGACCTGCTCAACTTCCGCGACGACCAGTTCGACCTGTCGGACGCCTTCCTCGCCACCGCCATCGCGGTGTCGGCGGTGGCGGCGCTGACCGAGAGCTTCATGCTCCTGGTGGTGGGCTGGATTTCCGGCGGCGTCGGCGTGCTCTTCGGTCTCGCCGGGTTTCTCGGCTGGAACCTGCGGCCGGAGTGGCTGGCGCAGCTCTTGAGCTGAAGCGGGCAAGCGCGTCCCGGGCTGAAAATCTTTTCACCAGCCGCTTGACAGGTCTATCTTCCTAGGCTAATATACCTGCATCCTGCTCATCGAGGGGCGTCATCTAGAGACGTCTAGTCTGGCGGAGCGGGTGTGGCGCTTGCGGCCGGGAATCGTACCCCCGGCACCGAGCGGCCCTGGAACCCCGCTCGGGCGGCACTATGACCGCTCTGCGAGGAGCTCGCTGGACGGGCAGGCTTGCGTGAGCGAGCCGTCTCCCGGAAGCGCGGTCCGGGGCTGAGCCAACGGTCCTATCCATGGACCCTGGCGAGAGCCACGACGGGCGCCGTGAGGCGCGGCGTCTCCCGGATTTGGAGACGCCAGACATAAGGAATGGTGCGCCTCGCGGCGCCCGTCCCCCTCTATTTCGGAGGGGCCAGACCTGAACATGCCTCGGGGCGAAAAACCCGCTCGCGAGAAGGAGAACGGCTGACTGGAAAATGAACGCGCGGCGCCAAACCGGGCCCACAGATATCGCTCTTGTTTCCGCGCTATTTGATATAATATAACAAAACACGGCATCGCTGATTGGGCATCCACTTATGCAAAAGCACATCACCCACACCCACTCCCACCCGATCCACCCCAGCGCCTCGTTGCTGCGACTTTCTGCCGCACAGCGCATTGCCGGCGCGGTGGTGCTGGCGGCGTTCCTGTGGGCCGCCGTGCTGTGGGCGACAGGCTGAGCATGACCGCGGCGCTCCGCTTTCAAAATCTCACGCTGGGCTACGACCGCCACCCGGCCGTGCACCATCTGAACGGCGCGGTGGAGGAGGGCGCGCTCCTCGCCGTCGTCGGCCCGAACGGCGCCGGCAAGACGACGCTGCTCAAAGGGATCATCGGCGCGCTGCGGCCGCTCGCCGGTAAGGTGGAGCTCGGCCGCGTGCGCGTGCGCGACATCGGCTACCTGCCGCAGGCGGCCGAGATCGATCGCACCTTCCCCATCAACGTCTACGACCTCGTCGCCATGGGCCTGTGGCACAGCGCCGGGCTCACCGGCGCCATCGGGCGCGCCGACCGCGACCGCCTCGACCAGGCGATCTCGGCGGTGGGCCTCGCCGGCTTCGAAAGCCGCGCCATCGGCACGCTCTCCGTCGGCCAGATGCAGCGGGCGCTGTTCGCGCGGCTGCTCTTGCAGGACGCCCAGGTCATCCTGCTCGACGAGCCGTTCGCCGCACTCGACGCGAAAACCGTCGCCGATCTCCTCGATCTGGTGCGCCGCTGGCACGGCGAGCGGCGCACGGTACTGGCGGTGCTGCACGACATCGAGATGGTGCGCGCGCGCTTCCCGGAGACGCTGCTGCTCGCGCGCGAGCCGGTGGCGTGGGGGCGGACGCTCGAGGTGCTCACCTCCGAGAACATCCTCAAGGCGCGCCACATGTGCGAGGTTTTCCACGACGACGCCGCGGTGTGCGTGGACGCGGCCTAGATGCTCTACGACGCGCTGATCGCTCCGTTCGCCGAGTTCGAATTCATGCGCCGGGCGCTCGCCGGCGTGTTCGCGCTCTCCGCTCGGCGGCGCGCCGGTCGGCGTGTTCCTCATGCTGCGGCGGATGAGCCTGACCGGCGACGCCATGGCGCACGCGATCCTGCCGGGGGCGGCGCTCGGCTTCCTGGTGGCGGGGCTCGACCTTTTCGCCATGACGCTCGGCGGCATCGTCGCCGGCGTCACGGTGGCGGTCGGCGCCGGGCTGATCGCGCGAGCGACGGAGCTGAAGGAGGACGCCTCGCTCGCCGCGTTCTATCTCATCTCGCTCGCGCTCGGCGTCACCATCGTGTCGCTCAAGGGCTCGAACGTCGATCTGCTGCACATCCTGTTCGGCACCGTGCTGGCGCTCGACGACGCCACGCTCTATCTCCTCGCCGCCATCGCCACCATCACGCTTCTGGTGCTGGCGGTGGCCTGGCGGCCGCTTGTGCTGGAATGCGTCGATCCGCTGTTCCTGCGCTCGGTGAGCCGCGCCGGCGCGCCGGTGCATTTCGCCTTCCTGGCGTTGATGGTGATCAACCTCGTCGGCGGCTTCCACGCGCTGGGCACGCTGCTTGCCGTCGGCCTGATGATGCTGCCGGCGGCGACCGCGCGCTTCTGGGCCACCGACATCACGCGCATGATCGCGATCGCGGTGCGGTGCAGCCATCGTCTCGGGCGTCGTCGGGCTCCTCGTCTCGTATCACGCGGGCGTGCCGGCGGGCCCCGCGATCATTCTCACCGCCGGCGTGGTCTACGCCGTGTCCGTCGTACTCGGGCCGGTGGGCGGCTTGCGCCGCCGCCTGGTGCCGGGCCGGCATCTCGAGGCTTGAGGAGGGCTGTATGCGCTTGCGAACGATCCTCATTGCTCTAGCGGTCCTGGCGGCCGCGCCTGCGTCGGCCCAGGAGAAGCTCCCGGTCGTCGCCACCTTCTCGATCCTCGGCGATTTCGTGAAGAACGTCGGCGGCGAGCGCATCGCGCTGGAGGTTCTGGTCGGCCCCAACGGCGACGCCCACGTCTATTCGCCGTCGCCGGCCGACGCCAAGAAGCTGGCGGTGGCCAAGGTCGTGTTCACCAACGGCCTGCGCCTGGAGGGATGGATGGACCGGCTGGTGAAGGCGGCAGGCAGCCGCGCCACCATCGTGATCGCCACCAAGGGCATCGCCCCGATCAAGGCTGTCGAGCAAGCCGGCCACAAGCACGAGCACGGGCCCGATCCGCACGCCTGGCAGTCGGTGGCGAACGCCAAGATCTACGTCACGAACGTGCGCGACGGGCTGATCGCGGTCGACGCGGCCGGCCGCGAAACCTACGAGAAGAACGCCCGCGACTATCTCGCCCGCCTCGACGCGCTCGAAGCCGAGGTGAAGGCCGAAGTGGCCAAGATCGCGCCGGAGCGGCGGCGCATCATCACCTCGCACGACGCCTTCGGATATTTTCGCGCCGCTTACGGCGTGCAGTTCATCGCGCCGCAAGGCGTATCCACCGACGCCGAGGCGTCGGCCAAGGACGTGGCGCAGATCATCCGCCAGATACGGACGCAGAAGATTCCCGCGGTGTTTTTGGAGAACATCTCCGACCCGCGGCTCCTGCAGCGCATCGCCGACGAAACCGGCGCGCGCATCGGCGGCACGCTCTATTCCGACGCGCTGTCCGACGACAAGGGCCCGGCGGCGAGCTACATCGACATGATGCGCAATAACGTGAAGCAACTGGCGGCGGCGCTGACAAGCTGAAGGCTTGTACGCGGCGGCCACACGCCTTAGATCATGCGCGCCCGGACGAGTGGTCCGGGCGCCTTTCATTTCAGGGACCGGCATGCCCGACAAGATCCCCGTCACCGTGCTCACCGGCTATCTCGGCGCCGGCAAGACCACGCTCTTGAACCGCATCCTGTCGGAGCCGCACGGCAAGAAGTTCGCCGTCATCGTCAACGAGTTCGGCGAGATCGGCATCGACAACGAGCTGGTGGTCAACGCCGACGAGGAAGTGTTCGAGATGAACAACGGCTGCGTCTGCTGCACGGTGCGCGGCGACCTGATCCGCATCATCGACGGCCTGCTCAAGCGCCGCGGCCGCTTCGACGGCATCCTGATCGAAACCACGGGGCTCGCCGATCCGGCGCCGGTAGCGCAGACCTTCTTCGTCGACGACAACATTGGCGGCCGCACGGCGCTCGACGCGGTGGTCACTGTCGCCGACGCCAAATGGCTGAAGGACCGCCTCAAGGACGCGCCGGAGGCGAAGAACCAGATCGCCTTCGCCGACGTGGTCGTGCTCAACAAGGCCGATCTCGTGACCGCCGACGAGCTCAAGGACGTGGAGCTGCGCATCCGCGCCATCAATCCGTTCGCGCGCATCCACCGCACCGAGCGTTGCGCCGTGCCGCTCGACGCGGTGATGGGGCAGGGCGCCTTTGATCTCGAGCGCATCCTCGCGATCGAGCCGCAGTTCCTCGAGGCGGATCTCCACACCCACGACGAGGACGTCCAGTCGGTAGCGCTCATCACCGAGAAGCCGCTCAACCCGGACAAGTTCTTCGCCTGGGTGCAGGATCTGGTGGCCAAGGAAGGGCCGAATATCCTGCGCTCCAAGGGCATCCTCGCGTTCCAGGACGATCCGCTGCGCTACGTGTTCCAGGGCGTGCACATGGTGCTCGACGGCGCACACCAGCGCGAGTGGCAGCCGGAGGAGAGGCGCGACAGCCGCATCGTCTTCATCGGCCGCGAACTCGATGGCCCCCGGCTGAAGCAGGGCTTCGAAGCCTGCGCCGCGTGACGGCGATGGCGCACGAGAACACGCCTTCCCTCGTTTCCCAGGTTCAGGCCGTCGAGGCCGGCAGCCACGTGGTGGCGGCGGCATTTTTCGGCGACCGCGCGGTCTTTGCCTTAGGCGAGGGCGAAGTTTTGCTCGCCGGCGAGAGCGAGCGCCGGATCAGGGCGCATGCAGGCGCGATCCTGCAGGCGGCGAGCGACGGCAGACGCCTCTTCACCGCCGGCGACGACGGTCGCGTGGTCGCCACCGACTCAGCAGGCGCGACCGAGACCGTGGCGGAAGCGCCGGGCAAGTGGATCGATCATTTGGCGCTCGGGCCGGACGGCGCGCTCGCTTGGTCGGCAGGCAAGACCGCGTTCGCGCGCACCAAGAAGGGCGAGCGGGCGCTGGAAGTCGCGTCCACCGTGGGCGGGCTCGCGTTCGCGCCGAAGGGGCTGCGGCTCGCGATCGCGCACTACAATGGTGCCAGCCTCTGGTTTCCCAACGCTGAGGCCAAGCCCGAGAGCCTCTCGTGGAAAGGCTCGCACCTGGGCGTGCGATGGAGCCCCGACGGCCGCTTCCTCGTCACCACCATGCAGGAGCCGGCGCTGCACGGCTGGCGCGTCGCCGACGGCCAGCACATGCGCATGACCGGCTATCCGGCGCGGGTGCGCTCCATGGCCTTCGGCCCGGGGGGCAAGTGGCTCGCCACCTCCGGCGCGACCGATGTCATCCTGTGGCCGTTCGCCGGCAAGGACGGGCCCATGGGCGAGCAGCCGTCGATGCTTGCGCCCTATTCGGCCAAGGTTTCCGCCGTCGCCGCCCACCCGAAGCAGGAGGCGATCGCCGCGGGCTACGAGGACGGGCTCGTACTGTTGATCCGGGTCGAGGACGGCGCGGAAATCCTGGTGCGGCGGCCCGATGCGTCGCCGGTCACGGCGCTCGCCTGGTCGGATAGCGGCCAGCACCTCGCTTTCGGCACGGAGACCGGTTCGGCGGGCCTCGTCGCGCTTTAATACCTGACGAGCACGTTCTTGAACTGCCAGGGGTCGCTCTGGTCGAGGTCCTCGGGGAAAAGGATTCCCCGGCCCTTGAGCGGCGTCCAGTCGGTGTAGCGGCCGACCACGGGCCCGAGATACGGGCGCTGGACCTCCAGGCAGCGGCGGAAGTCCAAGTCGTCGGCCTCGACGATGCCGACCCTCGGGTTCTCGATCGCCCAGACCATGCCGGCGATCACCGCCGAGGTGACCTGCAGGCCGGTGGCGTTCTGGTACGGCGCGAGCGCGCGGGTCTCCTCGATGGAGAGCTGCGAGCCGTACCAGTACGCGTTGTTGGCGTGGCCGTAGAGCAGCACGCCAAGCTCGTCGATGCCGTCGACGATCTCGTGCTCGTCCAGGATGTGCCACTTGCCGTGGCGTAGGCGGCCGGCGCCGAAGATCTCGTGCATGGAAAGCACGGCGTCGTTCGCAGGGTGATAGGCGTAATGACAGGTCGGGCGATAGACCGCGTTCCCGCCGTCGCGAACCGTGAAGAAGTCGGCGATCGAGATCGCCTCGTTGTGGGTAACGAGGAAGCCGTATTGCGGCCCCGGCGTCGGGCACCAGGTGCGCACCCGGGTGTTGGCGCCGGGCTGCAGCATGTAGATCGCGGCTTGGGACCCGGTGTCATGCTTGCGGCCGTTCTCCGGCATCCACTTCTCGTGGGTGCCCCAGCCGAGCTCGGCGGGCTGCATGCCTTCGGCGACGAAGCCCTCCACCGACCAGGTGTTGACGAACGTGCCGTCGGGCTTGGGCCGGCGGGCGCGCTGGGTGTCGCGCTCGGCGATGTGGATGCCTTTCACGCCCGCCTTCATCATCAGGCGGGCCCACTCCTCGCGGGTCTTCGGCTCGGGCTCGTTGAGGCCGAGGTCGGTGGCGACGTTGAGGAGCGCCTGCTTGACGAACCACGACACCATGCCCGGGTTCGCCCCGCAGCAGGAGACGGCGGTGGGACCGTTCGGCTGGCGCCGGCGGGCGGCGAGGTAGTTCTCGCGGAGCGCATAGTTGGTGCGGGCGCCCGGGGTGGTCTTGGGATTGAAATAGAGGCCGGGCCACGGCTCGATCACCGTGTCGAGGTAGAGCGCGCCGATCTCCCGGCAGAGCTCGGTCAGCGCCAGCGACGACACGTCGATGGACAGGTTGACCAGGAAGGCGCGGCCGGGTCCGTCGGTGAGCAGCGGCAACAGGATGTCGCGATAATTCTCCGGGGTCAGCCGCTCCTTGAGGAAGCGGACGCCATGCTCGTCGAGCATGCCGCGATCCTTGTCCTCGGGATCGACGATGACGAAGCGCGACTTGTCGAACTTGAAGTGGCGCTCGATCAGCGGCCAGGCGCCCTTGCCGATGGAGCCGAAGCCGATCACCACGATCGGACCGTCGATCTCGTGGTAGACAGGCCAGTCGGTGCGGGTCTCCGGCTTAATCTTGGTGCGACCAGGCAAGATATTCACGTGCGCGACCTCGCAGCAGTGAAATCCGATGGGAAATTTCCTTTCCCGACAGCCAGAATCCACGTCAGCGCCCGCGCGTCAATGTCTGGACGGTAGTCGACGTTCCTCATGTGGATCACTCCAAAACGCGACGGCCCTCGGTTCTGCACCGAGGGCCGCGGTTGCGCGTCGCCGCGCGGACGATTTTCGCTCAGATCACGTACGACTTGAGCGGAGCGAAGCCATTGAAAGCAACCGACGAATACGTGGTGGTGTAGGCGCCGGCCGCCTCGATCAGCACCTTGTCGCCGATCGCGAGCGAGACCGGAAGCAGATACGGAGTCTTCTCGTAGAGCACGTCCGACGGAGTCGCAGGTCGGCCCCGCGACCACGCACGGCGTGCGCTCGTCTTCATCCTTGGCGGTGCGAATCGGGTAGCGGATCGACTCGTCGATGGTCTCGGCGAGACCGCCGAACTTGCCGATGTCGAGGTAGACCCAGCGCACCGGATCGTCCTCCGACTTCTTCGAGATCAGCACCACCTCGGCTTCGATCATGCCGGCGTCGCCGACGAGGCCGCGGCCCGGCTCGATGATCGTCTCCGGGATGCGGTTGCCGAAGTGCTTGCGCAGCGAGCGGAAGATCGCCTTGCCGTAGACCTGGACCTTGGGGACCTCTTTCAGGTAGCGCGCGGGGAAGCCGCCGCCGAGGTTGACCATGGCGAGGTTGATGCCCGCGGTCCGACAGCTCGCGGAAGAGCGCGGCCGCGGCGGCGAGCGCCTTGTCCCAAGCCTTGACGTCGTTCTGCTGCGAGCCGACGTGGAACGAGATGCCATGCGCGACGAGCCCCAGCCGGTGCGCGTGCTCGAGCACCTTCGGCGCCATCTCCGGCACACAGCCGAATTTGCGCGACAGCGGCCATTCGGCGCCGTTGCCGTCGCACAGGATGCGGCAGAACACTTTGGAGCCGGGGGCGGCGCGGGCGATCTTCTCGACCTCCGCCTCGCAGTCCACCGCGAACAGGCGGACGCCGCGCTCGAAGGCGCGCTTGATGTCCGCCTCTTTCTTGATGGTGTTGCCGATAGGAGATGCGCTCCGGGCCGTGCACCGGCCGCGAGCACCATCTCGATCTCAGCCGGATGAGGCGGTGTCGAAGCAGGAGCCGAGCTCGGCGAGGAGCTTCAGGATCTCCGGGGCGGGATTGGCCTTCACCGCATAGAAGACGCGCGTGTCAGGCAGCGCTTTGGCAAAGGCCAGGTAGTTCTCGCGAATGACCTCGAGATCGACGACTAGGCAGGGTCCGTCCTCGCGTCGTCGCCGGAGGAATTTGCGTATGCGTTCCGTCACCTCTTCCTTCTCCTTTTCCAACTCCAAGCCCTGGACGAAGGTGCCGCGAGGGAAGCGCGAGATGCGCTACGCCCGTGGCGGGCCTTCGCCCGCTTGCCGGCCCATGCCGGCTTCCTTGCGCCGTTGTGACCAGAGAGCCCCGGATGAACGCACCGGAGACTTTCTCGTCACTGCTTGGATTGGGGAGAGCCCCGTTCCGCACAGCCGGCAAGAGTAGTGCCTCTTCAGTAACCCCGACGCCTTCCGTCAGCGCCGGCAGAGACCAATAAGGCCCGCTACGTCGTTGCTTTAAGTCGCGTCCCTCGCGGAGAGCGGGGTCGGCCGGTTCACTCCGGCTACCGGTCTGCCCCGACGTCTTTCCGGCCTCTTGTCCGGGATCTCCGTCGACCGGCACGCGACCACAGGCACGTGCGAAATTGGGCAGTTGCGAAATAAGCATTCGTCCGCGATGCAAGAGGAATCGCGACCCGGTGCAAGTATTTTCTTCGCGAGCCCGCCGAAAAGTTTTTCAGAATTTTTTAACGAGTAAGACTTCGCGCGCCGCTCAGCGCTCGACGATCGGCTCGATCCGAATCGCGGAGCGAACGAAGGCGACGACGACGGCGAAGCCGCCGAGCGCGAAGAGGCCCTCGAGCACCCACGCGCCGATGTCGCCGAGCCCGAGCATGGCTGGCGAGCGCCCAGCCGGTGGCGAGTCCGGTGCCGATGATCTCGGTGCCGATGAGGATCGCGGCGCTGATCACGGTGACGAAGTTCGTCCACTTGATGCGGGCGGGTCGGGTGCTGGCTTCGGCCATCGTTCTTGCTCCTGAGGGCGGCAATCTGGCCCGGAAGGCGGGGACGATCAAGCGCCGGCGCTTCCCTTCTTGCCGCAGCCCGGCTAGTGGCAGGGCATGTATGCCGAGAGCGTGAAGGTCCGCCGCGGGGTGGTCGCGGCGCCCCATCGTCTCGCCGCCGAGGCCGGGCGCGACGTCATCGCCGACGGCGGCAACGCGCTCGAGGCGGCCGTGGCCGCCGCCGCCGCCATCGTCGTTGCCTACCCGCACATGAACCACATCGGTGGCGACGGCTTCTGGCTCATCCGCGAGCCCTCCGGACGCATCCACTACATCGA
Source organism: uncultured Alphaproteobacteria bacterium (assembly GCA_963792635.1). GTDB lineage: Bacteria > Pseudomonadota > Alphaproteobacteria > Rhizobiales > Xanthobacteraceae > DATNNN01. The sequence continues at coordinate 152,706 of CAWBWX010000001.1, read as the reverse complement.
GGCGGCGGGCTTCGCCGGTGCGCTCGCCACCCGGGAGCGCTATCGGGCGCTGGGCTACGACAAAATCCCCGAGCGGGGTCCGCTCGCGGCGCTGACGGTGCCGGGGGCGGTAGGCGGCTGGATCGTGGCGCTGGAGATCGCCAAGGCGCTGGGCGGTCGGCTGCCGCTTTCCCGACTGATCGAGCCCGCCGTCAAGCTCGCCCGCGCCGGCAGTCCGGTGTCGCGCTCCTATGCCTGGCGCTTCACCACTGACCGCGGCGCCAAGATCGACGTCCCCGGCTTCGCCGAGACCTTCCTCGCCGACGGCAAGCCGCCGAAGGAGGGGATGACACTCTCCACCGGGCGTCTCGCCGACACCTTCGAGCACCTCGCCCGCGCCAGGCTCGACGACTTCTATCGCGGCGACATCGGCCGTGAGATCGCCGCCGACCTGGAGCGGATCGGCAGCCCGGTGACGCGGGCGGATCTGGAGCGCTACCGCGCACTGGTGCGCGAGCCGCTATCGGTCCAGCTCAAGCCCGGCACCGCCTACAACTGCCCGCCGCCGACGCCGGGCCTCGCCTCGCTCATCATCCTCGGCATCTACGACCGGCTGAGCGTCCGCGAGGCGGAAACCTTCGATCATGTCCACGGGATCATCGAAGCGACCAAGCGCGCCTTCCGCATCCGCGACCGGGTCGTGACCGACTTCGATCGCCTGACGGAGGATCCATCGGACTATCTCGAGCCGGCGGCGCTCGACCGGGAAGCGGCCGCGATCGACCGCAAGCGAGCGGCACCCTGGCCTGAACCGGCGGGTAAGGGCGACACCATCTGGCTCGGCGCCGCCGACGCCTCGGGCCTCGTCGTCTCCTATATCCAGTCGCTGTTCCACGAGTTCGGTTCGGGCTGCGTGCTGCCGCGCACCGGCGTGCTCATGCAGAACCGCGGCTGCAGCTTCTCCCTCGACCCCAAGGCGAAAAATGCGCTTGAGCCCGGCCGGCGGCCGCCGCACACGCTCACGCCGGCGCTCGCGACCCTGAAGGACGGCCGCGTCATCGGCTACGGCACCATGGGTGGGGAGGGGCAGCCGCAGACGCTCGCCGCCTTCTTCACCCGCCACGTCTATCACGGCGAGGACCTGTTCGAGGCGATCGACCGGCCGCGCTGGATCCTCGGCCGCACCTGGGGGAGCAATGTCACCAACCTCCGAATCGAATCGCGCTTCCCCGCGAGCCTCATCGAGGAGCTCGAGCGCGTCGGCCACGACATTCAGGTGGTCGAGCCCTACTCCGAGATCATGGGCCACGCCGGTGCGGTCACATTCTCTCCGGACGGCGGCCTGGAAGGGGCCCACGACCCACGCAGCGACGGCGGCGCGGCCGGCGCCTGAGAGGCGGGCCGGGCGTTTAACGGCCGTGGGTTGTTTGCGCCCCGCCGTTGTGATTCATTCGTCCCGGGACGGCCGTTGTGGGGGCAGGTATGAATCCGGGTATTGCGTTGGCCGCGGGGGTCGCGGCGCTCTCCCTTATCAGCATGACCGCGGCCGAGGCGGCGCGCTCACGCAACGGGGCGCAGCCGGCAGGCGCAACCACCTTAGGCGCCACGACCAAGCAGATCGTCGACTTCGAGGGCGATCTGCCGCAGGGCACGATCGTCATCAAAACCGCGGAGCACAAGCTCTACTACACGCTCGGCGACGGCAAGGCGGTGCGCTATTCGATCGCCGTGGGCAAGCCGAAGTTCCAGTGGTCGGGCAACCTGTGGATCAGCGCCAAGTACCGTAACCCGAACTGGAGGCCGACCGCGCGCATGCGCCGCGAGAACCCGCGGCTGCCGAAGGTGGTGGGGCCCGGACCGGAGAACCCGCTCGGCGTCCGCGCCCTATACCTGGGCTGGAGCGAGTACCGCATCCACGGCACCAACGCGCCCTATTCCATCGGCAGCTCCGCATCGAGCGGCTGCTTCCGCATGCACAATGCCGACGCCACCGACCTGTTCGAGCGGGCGCACATCGGCGCGCCCGTCGTGGTGTCGCGCTAGGCGCCACGGTTCTGCCGAAGTCGGCGAGCCTGTTGGCTGTTTCGAGGAGGTCCCGCCGCTATGGCGATCGACTACCGTACGCTTGCGCTCGGTGCGCTACTCCTGTTCGGCGCGACCGCGGCCGACGGCCACCCGCACGTGTGGCTCACCTTCAAGAGCGAGATGGTCTATGGGCCGAACGGGTCGCTCGCCGCGGTGCGCCACGTGTGGACCTTCGACGAGATGTTCTCCACATTCGCCACCCAAGGCCTCGACAAGAATGGCGACGGCAAGCTTTCCCGCGAGGAGCTGGCGGAGCTCGCGGAGGTCAACGTCACGTCGCTCAAGGAGTTCGACTACTTCACGGTGGCGAAGGCCGGCGGCAAGCCGGTCATCTTCGAGCCGCCGACGGACTATTGGCTCGAGCACGCGAACAGCCAGCTCACCCTTCACTTCACGCTGCCGGTGAAGGCCGGCGCCGCAGCGCCGGGCGAGGTCGCGCTCGACATCTACGACCCGACCTATTTCGTCGCCTTCGCTTTCGCGGAAGAAAAGGAGCCGGCCAAGCTCGTGAGCGCGCCGGCGGCGTGCAAGCTCGAGGTGCAGCGCTCCGGCGCCTCCAACCTCGCCTCGCAGGGGCTATCGGAGTCCTTCTTCAGCGGGCTCGGCGCAGGCTCGAGCTTCGGCGCCCAGTTCGCGAACCGCGTCATCGTGCGCTGCTGAGGCAATGCGTTCCGGCCGATCCGCCGATCTCGTTTTCGGATTGTTGCTGCTGGCGGTCGTAATGGCGGCGGCAACGCCGCTGCTGGCGCAGGGCAGCCCCTTCGGGAATGTGCCGGCGCCATCGGGCATTTCCGGCTGGCTGCTTGCCAAGCAGGCGGAGTTCTACCGCCTGCTGGCGACGACTGTACGTGCGGCCAAGACCGACGGCACGGCGACGCTCGCACTCATCGGGATCTCCTTTCTCTACGGCGTATTTCACGCCGCCGGGCCCGGGCACGGCAAGGCGGTGATCTCCTCCTATCTCGTGGCCGACGGCTCTACCTACCGGCGCGGCGTGGCACTCTCGGTGGCGGCGGCGCTGTTGCAGGCGATCGTGGCGATCGCCGTGGTCGGTGTGCTCGCGGCGGTGCTCGGGGCCACCGGGCGGGCCATGAACCTCACCGTGCGGGTGATCGAGCTCGCCGCCTACGGCCTCATCGTCGCGTTCGGCCTCGTGCTCGCCTGGCGCAAGGGCCGCGCGTTGCTGGAAGCTTGGCGCGACAAGGCGCACGACCATCGTCATGGTCATGGCCATTCGCATGGTCACGATCACGGGCACGACCACGCGCACGGCCCGGAGCCGGCCGAGCTCAAGGGCCGCGGCTGGCTGAAGCGCGGCATCACGGCGGTTGTGGCCGTGGGGCTGCGGCCCTGCTCGGGGGCGATCCTCGTGCTCGTGTTCGCGCTGTCGCAGGGTATCTTTCTGACCGGCGTCGTGGCGACGCTGGTGATGGCGCTCGGCACCGCCATTACCGTGACCGCGATCGCGACGCTAGCGGTGGCGGGCAAGGCGCTCGCCGAGCGCCTGGCGCGCACCCGTGCCGGCGACAGCGCAGCCGTGCTCATCCTCGGGATCGAGGTGGCAGGCGCTCTCCTGATCGTGGTCTTCGGCGCCGCCCTGATCACCGGGCTCATGGTTTCGGAGCGCATGTTGCCGGTTTGAGGCCGGCGCTCACTTCCGCGTATGCTGCCGGGCAAGCGGGAGGGACGGATGAATTCCAACAAGCTGTTCGATCTGACAGGGCGTGTCGCGCTGGTCACCGGGGCGTCGAGCGGGCTCGGCGAGCGTTTCGCCGAGGTCGCGGCGGCGAACGGGGCCGCGGTGGTGCTGGTCGCGCGGCGCCAGGAGCGCTTGGAAGCGCTCAAGGCCAAAATCGAGAAGGCGGGCGGCCGCGCCGCGGTGGCGCCCGCCGATGTCACCGACCGCAAGGCCATGGCCGCCGCTTTCGACACAGCGGAGAAGACGTTTGGAACGGTCGACCTTCTGGTCGCGAACGCGGGCGTCGCGCGCGCGGCGAAGATCGTCGACATGACCGAGGCGAACTGGCGCGAGGTGCTCGACACCAACCTGGACGCGGTCTTTTGGTGGTCACGCGAGGCGGGCATGCGGATGATCGCGGCAAAGAAGACCGGCGCCATTGTCACTATTTCTTCGATCGCCGCCCTAACCGTCGCCTATGGCCTCTCGTCGTATCATGTGTCGAAGGCGGCCGTGATGCAGATGACCAAGGCGCTGGCATTGGAATTCGCGCGCCGGGGCATTCGCGTGAACACTATCGCGCCGGGTTACGTGGTGACCGAGATCAACGATGATTATCTCGGGAGCAAGGACGGGAAGGCCTTGGAGGCCAAGATCCCGCTCGCACGCTTCGGCGATCCGACCGACCTGGACGGCGCGTTCCTGCTGCTCGCCTCCGATGCCGGACGTCTGATGACTGGGTCCACCATAGTGGTCGACGGCGGGCTGATGCTTATGGCGGGTTAAAGGTCGTGCGCCGGGCTGCTCCGGGAGGAAACTTTCTGTATGGCCGGCATGCTGACAACGAAATTGCGCTGCCCGAGCCGTTGTGCCAGTTTGCCGCACGTTGAAACGTAAGGATTTGCTGTGGCCGACACCAACCAGGCGGTGGCGCTTTCCGACGTCAGCCTCGACGACCGGTTCGACCTGTCGAAATCGCACGTGTTCCTCACCGGGACGCAGGCGATCGTGCGCCTCACGCTCATGCAGAAGGAGCGCGACCGGCGCGCCGGCCTGAACACGGCGGGCTACGTCACCGGCTACCGCGGCTCGCCGCTGGGCGGGCTCGACCAGACCTTCTTCCGCGTCAAGAAGGAGCTCGACGCGAGCGACGTCAAGTTCCAGGCGGGTCTCAACGAGGATCTCGCCGCCACGGCGCTGTGGGGCTCGCAGCAGGCCGAGCTCAAGGGCGACGGTAAGTTCGATGGCGTGTTCGGCATCTGGTATGGCAAGGGTCCGGGCGTCGACCGCACCGGCGACGTCTTCCGCCACGCCAACTTCGCCGGTTCCGCGAAAAACGGCGGCGTGGTCGCCCTTATGGGTGACGATCACACCTGTGAATCGTCCACCACCGCGCACCAGTCGGAATACCACTTCGTCGACGTGATGATCCCGATCCTCAATCCGGCCGGCGTGCAGGAACTCCTCGACTACGGCGTCTACGGTTTCGCCATGTCGCGCTATTGCGGCACCTGGGTGGGACTGAAGTGCGTCAAGGAGACGATCGAGTCGACCGCCGTCGTCGACGGTGCCGTCGACCGCATTCAGGTCGTAACCCCCACCGACTTCAAGATGCCGCCTGGCGGCCTCAACATTCGCCTTATCGACGGCGCGCTCGCCCAGGAAGCGCGGCTGCAGGAATTCAAGCGCGACGCCATGCTGGCGTTCCTGCGCGCGAACAAGATCAACAAGATCATCGCCTCGGGCGGTCCCAGCGCCAAGATCGGCATCATCACCACCGGCAAGAGCTACCTCGACGTGCGCCTTGCGCTGGACGAGCTCGGCATCGACGAGGTGCGCGCCAACGACCTCGGCATCCGCCTCTACAAGATCGGCTGCCCGTGGCCGATCGAGCCCGAGGGCCTGAAGGCGTTCGCCAAGGGCCTCGACCTCATCATCGTGGTCGAGGAGAAGCGCTCGCTCATCGAAGTGCAGGTCAAGGAAGAGCTCTACGGCAGCGCCGATCAGCCGCTCTGCATCGGCAAGAAGGACGAGAAGGGGGAGTGGCTGTTCCCGTCCAAGGGCGCGCTCGACCCGAACGAGATCGCGATCGCGCTCGGTGAGCGCATCCTGAAGCACGGCAACATCGACGATATCGCTGAGCGGGTGTCGCGGCTGCGCCAGGCGCAGGCCGCGCTCGCGGAACTGACGGAGGTGGCGGCGCGCTCGCCCTACTTCTGCTCCGGCTGCCCGCACAACACCTCGACCGTGGTGCCGGAGGGCATGCGCGCCTACGCCGGCATCGGCTGCCATACCATGGCGATATGGATGAACCGCTCCACCCTAGGCTTCACCCACATGGGCGGCGAGGGCGCGAACTGGATCGGCGAGTCGGGCTTCTCCAAACGCAATCACGTGTTCCAGAACCTCGGCGACGGCACCTACAACCATTCCGGCATCCTGGCGATCCGCGCCGCGGTTTCCGCGCGCGACGTGAACCTGACCTACAAGATCCTGTTCAACGACGCGGTCGCCATGACCGGCGGCCAACATCACGAGGGCGGCCTGACCGTGGGCATGATCGCCCGCCAGGTGGCGGCCGAGAACGTCAAGAAGGTCGTCGTCGTCACCGACGAGCCGTGGAAATACCCGAAGGATATCGGCTGGCCCGAGGGCCTCACGGTGCATCACCGCGATGAGCTGATGACGGTGCAGAAGAGCCTCGCCGAGATCCCCGGCGTCACCGTGCTGATCTACGACCAGACCTGCGCCGCCGAGAAGCGCCGCCGCCGCAAGCGCGGCGAGTTCCCTGATCCGGACAAGCGGGTCATCATCAACGAGCTCGTATGCGAAGGCTGCGGCGACTGCGGCGTGCAGTCGAATTGCGTGTCGATCCAGCCGCTCGAGACCGAGTGGGGCCGCAAGCGCGAGATCGATCAATCGAGCTGCAACAAGGACTTCTCCTGCCTCAAGGGCTTCTGCCCCTCGTTCGTGACGGTGCACGGCGCCAAGCTCAAGCGCGGCACCGGCGTCGCCGCCAGCGCGAGCGGGCTGCCGCCGTTGCCTGCTCCGCGCTTGCCCGCGATCGACGGCACTTTCGGGGTCATCATCACCGGCATCGGCGGCACCGGCATCGTCACCATCGCCCAGGTGCTGGGGACCGCCGCCCACCTCGAGGGCAAGGCCGCCGCCATCATCGACATGGCGGGGCTGGCGCAGAAGGGCGGCGCGGTGTTCAGCCACATGCGCATCGCCGAGAAGCCCGAGCACATCCAGGCGATCCGGGTGCCGGCGGGCGGTGCCAACCTCGTGCTCGGCGGCGACCTGGTGGTGGCCGGCGGCAAGCGGGTGGTGGCTTCCATGCGCGCGGGTGTCACCACGGTCGTGGTCAATACCCACGAGACGTTCCCCGGCGACTTCACCCGCAACGCCGATTTCTCGCTGCCGGTCGAGCGGCTCAAGCGCTCAATCCAGACCGCCGCCGACCGCGATCACGCGCGCTTCATCGACGCCACGCGGCTGTCGACGGTGCTGTTCGGCTCCTCGCTCGGTCAGAACATCTTTCTCCTGGGTTATGCCTACCAGCTCGGCGCCGTGCCGGTGTCGGAGCAGGCGATCCAGAAGGCCATCACGCTGAACGGTGAAGCAGTGGCGATGAATCTCAGCGCCTTCGAATGGGGCCGCCGCGCTGCGGCCGATCCCGAGGCGGTGGTGAGCATGGTCACCCCGGTCGGGGCGCGCACCGATGCGCGGCGGCTGTCGGGCTCGCTCGACGAGGTGATCGAGCGGCGCGTTGCATTCCTCGGCGACTACCAGAGCGCCCGCTACGCCCGGCGCTACCGAGCGCTCGTCGACCGGGTGCGCGCGGCGGAAGCGGCGCGGGTGCCGAATGCCACCGCGCTCACCGACGCGGTGGCGCGCTATCTGTTCAAGCTCATGGCCTACAAGGACGAGTACGAGGTGGCGCGGCTTTACACGGACGGCGCCTTCGAGCAGCAGGTGGCGGCGACCTTCGACGGCAAGCTGCGCTACGAGTTCCTGCTGGCGCCGCCGCTGATTGCGCGCATCGATCCGAACCTCGGCCGTCCGCGCAAGATCAGCTTCGGTCCGTGGATCCTCTCGGCGTTCAAGGTGCTCAAGCGCTTCAGCTTCCTGCGCGGCACGCCGCTCGATCCGTTCGGCTATGGCGAAGAGCGCAAGATGGAGCGTCGGCTGATCCAAGAGTACGTCGCTGTGGTCGAGGAGCTGATCGCATCGCTGGACCCGGCGAACCACGCGCTCGCGGTGGCGATCGCCTCGCTGCCCGAGAAGATGCGCGGCTTCGGCCCGGTCAAGAAGAAGCAGGTGACGGCGGCGAAGGCCGAAGAGGCGGCGTCGCTGCAGCGCTTCCGCGCGGCGAGCGAGGCGGGCAAGGCGCCGCTCACGGCCGCGGCGGCGGAGTAGCGCGAGCAAGACACCGGCTTGGCCTCTCGTCGGGCATCTCCCGACAGCCAACGAAGCGCTCAAAGTCCTGGAATGCGAAGGGCTATCGGGTTTCGCGAGGCGGAATCATCAATCTAGCCGGCTGAGCCGATACCGGAATAGGGGGATCAAAGCCCGGTCTAAGCGGCCGGTCCAGCGCAGGACAAACAGGCCCGCGGCCCCTAGCGAACAAACCCCTGTCTTGTCGGTCAAGGCGCCGGGCGATAGATCGGCCGGAAGTTGCTATATTGAGAACAAGCCCCGGAACGAGGGCAGGCGACAAGAGCTTTGGCCGCGGCCGCTCGCCGGCCCGGTTTCCCGGGGAGGATTCAGACGTGCGCGCCGATCTCTCGGCTAACGCCGATACGTTTCCGAAATTGCTTCTGCATAACGCGGTTTCGCGCGGCAGCCGTCCCGCCATCCGCCTCAAGGATCTCGGCATCTGGCAGACCTGGACTTGGGCGGAGGTACTCGAGGAGATACGGCCGTTCTCCATCGGCCTCGCCACGCTCGGCCTCGGCCGCGAGGACAAGGTCGCCATCATTGGCGGCAACCGCCCGCGCCTCTACTGGGCGATGACGGCGGTGCAGGCGCTCGGCGGCATTCCGGTACCGGTCTATGCGGACTCCGTCGCCGACGAGATGGCCTACGTGCTGGCGCATGCCGGCGTGAAAGTGGCGGTGGTGCAAAACCAGGAGCAGGTCGACAAGCTGTTGTCGATCTCCGACCGGCTGCCGACGCTCACCCACGTCGTCTATGACGAGCCGTGGGGACTGCGCGACTACGACCACGCGCGGCTCAAGTCGTTCGAGGACGTGCAGGCGCTCGGACGCGGCAAGAAGGATTTCGACTGGGAGAAGGAGATCGCCGTCGGCAAGGGTTCCGACGTCTCCGTCATCCTCTACACCTCGGGCACCACCGGCCATTCCAAGGGCGTGATGTTGTCCTACGACAACGCCGTCAAGAGCGCCGCAAACGGCAACGCCTTCGACGGCCTGAACGAGAACGACGAGGTCATCGCTTATCTCCCCATGGCGTGGGTCGGCGATCACGTCCTGTCGTATGCCCAGTCGTTCACCGCCGGCTTCTGCGTCAATTGTCCGGAAAGTCCGGAGACCGTGGTGGAGGATCGCCGCGAAATCGGTACCACTTATGCCTTTGCCCCGCCGCGGGTCTACGAGAACATCCTCACGCTCACCATGGTGCGCATGGAGGACGCGAGCAAGCTCAAGCGCGTCATGTTCCACTACTTCATCGGCATCGCGCGGCAGTGGGGCGAGAAAATCCTGAACAAGCAGCCGGTGCCGTTGCATGCGCGGGTTCTTTATGGGATCGGCGATTTCCTGGTGTACGGCCCGCTGAAGAACCGCTACGGGCTGTCGCGCATCCGTATCGCCTACACGGCGGGTGAGGCGATCGGGCCGGAGCTGTTCAGCTTCTTCCGCTCGATCGGGATCAACCTGAAGCAGCTCTACGGCATGACCGAAGCGTCGGTGTATGTGACCGCGCAGCCCGACGGCGAGATCTATTCCGACACCGTGGGCAAGCCGAACCTCGACGTCGAGGTGAAGATCGCCGACAACGGCGAGGTGCTGTTCCGCTCGCCCGGCGTGTTCGTCGGCTACTACAAGGACCCGGAAAAGACGGCGGAGACCAAGACCGCCGACGGTTGGGTGCACACCGGCGACGCCGGCTTCTTCGACGCCAAGACCGGCCACCTCAAAATCATCGACCGCGCCAAGGACGTGGGCCGGCTCAAGGACGGCACCTTGTTCCCGCCTAAGTACATAGAAAACAAGTTGAAATTCTTTCCCAACATCCGCGAGGCGGTGGCGATCGGCGACGGGCACGAGTTCGTCACTGTCATGCTCAACATCGACCTCACGTCGGTGGGCTCGTGGGCCGAGCGCAATAACGTGGTCTACGGTTCCTACCAGGAGCTTGCCGCCGACGCGCGCGTCTACGACATGTTGGCTAAGCACGTGGCGGAGGTGAACGGCTGGCTTGCCGAGGAAGGTCCGATGGCCGGCGCGCAGATTCGCCGCTTCCTGATCCTGCACAAGGAGCTCGATGCCGACGACGGCGAGCTGACGCGCACCCAGAAGGTGCGCCGCCGCTTCATCGCCGACCGCTACGCGCCGCTGATCAACGCGCTCTATGACGGCTCGAAGGAGGTCGACATCAAGACCGAGGTCACTTTCGAGGACGGCCGCAAGGGCGTGATCGCGGCGCGCATCAAGATCCGCGACGTGGCGCCGGTTGCCGCTCCGGCGGCGCCATTGGAGAAGGCGGCATGAAGGGCCCGACGCCCGACGTCGCGGCCGGTGAAATCCTGCTCGCGGCCGAGGAGGTGACGCTCGCCTTCGGCGGCGTGAAAGCGCTCACCGACGTTTCCTTCGACATCCGCAAGGGCGAGATTCGCGCCATCATCGGTCCGAACGGCGCCGGCAAGACCTCGATGCTGAACGTCATCAACGGCTTCTACCAGCCGCAGAAGGGCCGCATCACCTTCAAGGGCGTCACGCGCAGCGAGATGCGGCCGCACGAGGCCGCCGCCGGCGGCATCGCCCGCACGTTCCAGAACGTGGCGCTGTTCAAGAGCATGACCACGCTCGACAACATCATGGCCGGCCGCACGCTGAAGATGCGGCGCGGCTTCGTCTGGCAGCTCATCCGCTTCGGCCCGGCCATGCGGGAAGAGGTCGAGCACCGGCGCAAGGTCGAGGAGATCATTGATTTCCTCGAGATCGAGCATATCCGCCACGTGCCGGTGGGACGGCTGCCCTACGGCCTGCAGAAGCGCGTCGAGCTCGGCCGCGCGCTCGCCATGGAGCCCGACCTTCTCCTCCTCGACGAGCCCATGGCCGGCATGAACATGGAGGAAAAGGAGGACATGTGCCGCTTCGTCCTCGACGTGAACAACCACTACGGCACCACCATCGCGCTGATCGAGCACGACATGGGCGTGGTCATGGACTTGGCCGAGCGCGTGGTCGTGCTCGACTACGGCCGCAAGATCGCCGACGCCACCCCCGACAACGTCAAGCGCGACCAGAACGTGATCGCCGCCTACCTCGGCGTGGCGCATTGAACGAAGCACAATGAACCTCCTCTACAAAATCTTTCTCGACCCGTTCGTGCAGATGGCGGCGGCGCCCGACCTGTTGGTGCAGACCCTGTGGGAGGGCCTGGTGGCGGGCATGCTCTACGCGCTCATCGCGCTCGGCTTCGTGCTGATCTTCAAGGCCTCGGGCGTATTCAACTTCGCGCAAGGAATCATGGTGGTGTTCGCGGCGCTGACCCTCGTCGGTTCCTACGAGCTCCTGCGGCGTATCGGCCTCGGCCCCGCGGGTGTCGCCGCTTACGTGGCGCTCGGCCTTGCTGTGGTGACGATGCTGGCGCTCGCTTGGGGCGTGGAGCGCGTGGTCTTGCGGCCGCTCGTCAACCAGCCGGACATCATCCTGTTCATGGCCACATTCGGGCTCACCTATTTCCTCATCGGTTTCGGCGAGCTTGTGTTCGGCGGCGATCCCAAGATCATGATCGCGAACGAACTCAACCTGCCGCGCGGCGCGATCGACCTTAAGATATTGGGCGGCCTCGTCAGCCTGCAGAAGATCGATATTGCGGCGGCGCTCATCGCCTCGATCATGGTGGCGGTGCTGGCCGTGTTCTTCTCCAAGACGCGCATCGGCCGGGCGCTACGCGCGGTCGCCGACTCGCACAAGGCGGCGCTTTCAGTCGGCATCTCGCTCGAGCAGATCTGGGTGATCGTCTGGTTCGCCTCGGGCCTCGTCGCGCTCGTCACCGGCATCATGTGGGGCGCGCGCTCGGAGGTGTCGTTCGCGCTGCAGATCATCGCGCTCAGGGCGCTGCCGGTGCTGATCCTCGGCGGCTTCACCTCGATCCCGGGCGCCATCGTCGGCGGCCTCATCATCGGCATCGGCGAGAAGCTCGGCGAGTTCTATTGGGGTCCGCTGTTCGGCAGCGGCATCGAGAGCTGGCTCTCGTACTTCATCGCGCTGGTGTTCCTGCTGTTCCGGCCGCAGGGGCTGTTCGGCGAGAAGATCATCGAGCGGGTGTAGGGATGTTTTACCGCGAGGCGGGACAGTTCAAGACGCGCTACGCCGCCGACATGGCGATCTTTCCGATCCGCCAGGACCGGATCGGCATTCTCGTCATCCTCGCGTTCGCCTTCCTGGTGATCCCGTACTTCGGCAACGCCTTCCTGCTGCAGGCGGTGATGATCCCGTTCCTCATCTTCTCGCTCGCCGCGATCGGGCTGAACCTGCTCACCGGATACACCGGGCTGCTCTCGCTCGGCACCGGCGCTTTCATGGGGGTCGGTGCTTACGCCTGCTACAAGCTCGCCACCATTTTTCCCGGCGTTCACATTCTGATTTGGGTCGTCGCGTCGGGCTTCTTTGCCGCCGCGGTGGGCGTCTTCTTCGGCCTGCCGTCACTGCGCATCAAGGGCTTTTATCTGGCAGTCGCCACGCTCGCCGCGCAGTTCTTCCTGCAATGGTGCTTCGTGCGCATGCCGTGGCTCGTCAACTACAACGTCTCCAACGCCATCGAAGTGCCAACGCGCACGCTGTTCGGCGTGCCGGTGACGGGGCCGAACGCGTCGCCGACCGTGCGCTACCTGATCGTGCTCTCGATCGTGGTCGCCATGACATGGCTCGCGTCGAACCTCGTGCACGGGCGCATCGGGCGCATGTGGATGGCGGTGCGCGACATGGACATCGCCGCCGAGCTGATGGGCATCCGGCTCCTGCCCACCAAGCTTCTCGCCTTCGCCGTGTCGTCGTTCTACTGCGGCGTTGCCGGCGCGATGATGGTGTTCCTGTGGTACGGCGGCGCTGAAGCCGACGTGTTCAGCATCAACCAGAGCTTTTTCATCCTGTTCATGGTGATCATCGGCGGGCTCGGCAGCCTGATCGGCTCCTACTTCGGTGCGGCGCTGATCTTCATCCTGCCGATCCTGCTCCGCTACGTGCCCGACCAGTTTGGCATCCCGATCCGGTCGGCGACCGTGGAGCACCTGAGCTTCATGATCGTGGGGGCCCTGATCATCTTCTTCCTGATCGTGGAACCCCATGGCTTGGCCCGCTTGTGGCAGATCGCCAAGCAGAAACTAAGGGTGTGGCCTTTCCCGTACTGAACGTGCAAAATCCGACTCAATCCGGCGGCGTGCTAGTTCGCACGCCGACCTACAAACCAGGGAGGAATATAATGCGCCTGAAAGGACTGTTGCTCAGTGCCGTGCTTGCGGCGGTAGCGGGTGTGCCCGTCGCCGTCTCGAAGGCGGAAGCCCAAGGCACGATCTACGTGCCGCTGTTCTCCTACCGCACCGGTGCGTTCTCCGGCTCCGGCGTCCCCATCGCCAACGGCATGGCCGACTATCTCAACATGCTGAACGAGCGCGACGGCGGCATCGGCGGCGTCAAGCTCGTCGTCGAGGAATGCGAGACCGGCTACGACACCAAGAAGGGCGTCGAGTGCTACGAGTCGACCAAGGGCAAGAACCCGGTCATCACCAACCCGTACTCGACCGGCATCACGCTGCAGCTCATCCCGAAAGCCGCGGTCGACAAGATCCCGGTGCTGTCCATGGCCTACGGCCTCTCGGCGTCGGCGGACGGCAACAACTTCCCATGGGTGTTCAATCCGCCGTCGACTTACTGGGACGGCCTGTCGATGATCATCAAGTACATCGGCGAGAAGGAAGGCGGCCTCGACAAGCTCAAGGGCAAGACCATCGGCTACATCTTCTTCGACGGCGGCTACGGCCGTGAGCCGCTGCCGCTCCTGCACCAGTTCGCCAAGGACTATGGCTTCGAGGTCAAGGAATACCCAGTGCCGCCGGCCGAGATGCAGAACCAATCGGGCCTGTGGCTCAACGTGCGCCGCGACCGGCCGAACTGGATGATCATGTGGGGCTGGGGCGCCATGAACCCGACTGCGATCAAGGAAGCCGCCAAGATCAACTATCCGATGGACAAGTTCGTCGGCATCTGGTGGTCGGCCAACGAGGACGATGCGCGGCCGGCCGGTGATGGCGCCAAGGGCTATCTCGCGCTCAACCTGAACGGCGTCGGCGCGAACTATCCGGCGATCCAGGACATCGTGAAGCACTTGGTGGACAAGGGTAAGAGCCAGACCGCGAAGGATAAGGTCGGCGAGGTTCTCTACAATCGTGGCGTCATGAACTCGGTGATCATTGCGGAAGCCATCCGCAACGCCCAGCAGATCACCGGCAAGAAGCAGGTAACCGGCGCGGACGTGCGGCGCGGCTTGGAGTCGTTGCGCATCACCGAGGCGCGCTGGAAGGAGCTCGGCTTCCCCGGGTTCGCCTCGCCGATCACCGGCGTGTCATGCACCGACCACAACGGCCATCAGTCGGCCTATATGCAGCAGTGGGACGGGACGAAGTGGGTCAAGATCTCCGACTGGATCTCGCCCATGAAGGACCGCGTGCGTCCGCTGCTCGAGGCAGCCGCCAAGGACTACGTGGAGAAGAACGCCGGCTGGCCGAAGCGCACCGAGCCTTGCGACAAGTCGTCGTAAGGTAACAGGCAGGATCGCCCTCATCCCGAGGCGCAGCAGCGTCTCGCGGGTGAGGGCGAATTTCTCGCGAGTACCGGCAAATGCATGCTGCCGCCCCCGCCCAGGGCCAAACCGATGCGGCGACCGACAAGATTCTTGCGGTCAACAACATCGAGGTAGTCTACGACCACGTCATCCTGGTGCTGAAGGGCGTATCGCTGGACGTGCCGCGCGGCGGGATCGTGGCGCTCCTCGGCGCCAACGGCGCCGGCAAGACCACCACGCTGAAGGCGATCTCGAACTTGCTGCACGCCGAGCGCGGCGAAGTAAGCAAGGGCGGGATTCTGTTCAACGGCGTCACCGTCCACGGGCTCGAGCCGAATGAGCTCGTGCGCCGCGGCTGCATCCAGGTGATGGAGGGCCGGCATTGCTTCGGCCATCTCACCATCGAGGAAAACCTCTTGACCGGCGCCTTCACCCGCCGCGACGGGCGGGCGGCGATCAAGCGCGATCTCGATCTCGTGTACGGCTATTTTCCCCGGCTGACCGAGCGGCGCAACAACCTCGCCGGCTACACCTCGGGCGGCGAGCAGCAGATGTGCGCGCTCGGCCGGGCGCTGATGTCGCGGCCGAAGATGATCCTGCTCGACGAGCCGTCCATGGGGCTGGCGCCGCAGATCGTCGAGGAGATCTTCGAGATCGTGAAGCGGCTAAACGAGCAGGAGGGCGTGTCGTTCCTGCTCGCCGAGCAGAACACGTACATGGCGCTCAAGTATGCCCGCTACGGGTACATCCTCGAGAACGGCCGCGTGGTGCTGGACGGTGAGGCGAAGAGCCTGCGCGAGAACGAGGACGTCAAGGAATTCTACCTCGGCATCGCCGAGGGCAAGCGCAAGTCGTTCCGCGACGCCAAGCATTACAAGCGGCGCAAGCGCTGGCTGGCGTAACGGCGCCGCCGTGGCCGACCATTACGACCAGCTGGAAACCCGCGATCCGGAGGCGCGCGAGCGCGACCTCTTGGAGCGCCTGCCCGGGCTCGTCTTGGCGGCGATGAGCGCGCCGGGCTGGGCCAAGCACTTGCAGCACGTGGATCCCGAGCTCGTGATTAGCCGTGCCGCGCTCGCCAATCTGCCGGTGATGCGCAAGTCCGAGCTCCCGGCCATGCAGAAAGCCGACCCGCCGTTCGCCGGCTTCCTGCCGGAACCGCTTGGCTCCTACGGACGCCTGTTCACGTCGCCCGGGCCGATCTACGAGCCGGAGCGGGTAACGGCCGACCCGTGGCGCGCGGCGCGGGCGCTGTTCGCCGCCGGCTTCCGCAAGGGCGACGTGGTGCACAACACCTTCGCCTATCACCTGACGCCCGGCGGCTTCATCTTCGACACCGGTGCGCGGGCGCTCGGCTGCGCCGTGATCCCGGCGGGCCCCGGCAACACCGAGCAGCAGCTTGAGGTCATTGGCCACTTGAAGCCGGCTGGCTACGCCGGCACACCGGATTTCCTGAAAATCCTGCTCGATGCGGCCAAGGCCGCCGGCAAGGACGTTTCCTCGATCCGCAAGGCTTCGGTGGGCGCCGCCGCCTTTCCGCCGTCGCTGCAGGCGGAGATCAAGGAGCGCGGTGTCGCCGCCTACCAGACCTACGCTACCGCCGATCTCGGTATCGTCGCCTACGAAACCCCGGCGCGCGAGGGGATGGTGGTCAACGAGGATGTGCTCATCGAGATCGTGCGGCCAGGCACCGGCGAGCCGGTGACCGAGGGCGAGGTGGGCGAGGTGTTGGTGACCTCTTTCGACACGCATCATCCCTGGATAAGGCTCGCGCTCGGCGACCTGTCGGCGATCCTGGCCGGGCCATCGCCCTGCGGCCGGACCAACACGCGCATCAAGGGTTGGATGGGCCGCGCCGATCAGACGACGAAGGTGAAGGGCATGTTCGTGCGGCCGGAGCAGATCGCCGAGGTGCTCAAGCGCCATCCGGAGATCAAACGCGCGCGCCTCGTGGTGACGCGCGAGGGCGAGCAGGACGCGATGACGCTCAAGGCGGAGGTGGCCAAGGCGGGCGCCGCGCTCGCCGACAAGATGGCGGCGACGCTGCGCGAGGTGACTAAGCTCGGCGGCAAGGTGGAGCTCGTTCAGCCGGGTGCCTTGCCCAACGACGGCAAGGTCATCGCCGACGAGCGGAAGGGGTAGTTCTTAGGCGACTCCGATGCGCAGGAGATCGTGGAAGCGCACAAGGCCGACGGGCTTGGTGCCTTCAACCACGAAGAGCACGGTGACCTTGGCGGCGTTGAGCTGCCCGAGCGCCTCGCTCGCTAGCTGATCGGGACGGACGGTCTTCGGCTTCTTGGTCATCACCTCGTCGACCTTGCGGCCGAACAGGTCCTCGCCCATGTGGCGGCGGAGGTCGCCGTCGGTAATGATGCCGGCAAGCACGCCCGCGTTGTCGACGATGCCGACGCAGCCGAAGCCCTTGGCCGACATCTCCACGATGGCGTCGCCCATCTTCGTTCCGGAAACGACCAAGGGAACGTCCTTGTCGGTCCGCATGACGTCGCGCACGAAGGTGAGACTGGCGCCGAGCCTGCCGCCGGGGTGCAGCGCCTTGAAGTCGAGCACGGTGAAGCCGTGACTCTCGAACAGCGCCACTGCGAGCGCGTCGCCGAACGCAAGCTGCATAAGGGTGGAGGTGGTGGGGGCAAGGCCAAGCGGGCAGGCCTCGCGCGCTGCCGGCAACGCCAGCGCGACGTCGGCGGCCTGGGCGAGGGTGGAATCCGCGGCGGCCGTCACGGCGATCAGCGCCACGCGGAAGCGCTTGGCATAGTCGATCAGGTCCTTGAGCTCGGTGGTCTCGCCCGACCAGGAAAGCGCGATGATGACGTCGTCCGGCGTGATGACCCCGAGGTCGCCGTGGCTCGCCTCGCCGGGGTGGACGAAGTAGGCCGGGGTGCCGGTGGAGGCCAGCGTCGCCGCGATCTTGCGTCCGACGTGCCCGCTCTTGCCCATGCCGGTGACGATGACGCGGCCGCGCGCCGCCCGAATTTTTTCCACCGCCTCGACGAAGGCCTGGCCGAGGCCGTCAGAGAGGGCGGCGGAAAGCGCCTTGAGGCCCTCGGTCTCGGTCGCGAGCGTGCGCAGCGCGGAACGGACGAACTCCGGCATGCCTTGGCGACTATCTGCCTTGCGGCTCTTCGGGCCGGCCATGGGAAATCCCTGCAAAGCCTTTCCTAGCATGGGCCCCGTTGGCGAGGCCAATGGGCAAGGGTCCGTTAACCATCATGGTTTTACTTTCGTTAACCATTCGGCAACTGCGGGGCCGCGCGCGTGCAACGAACCTTCCATCCATGGTGCGCCGCCGGCGGCGCGCTGGCGCTCGCGCTCCTTGCCGCGACGGCACCGGCCCAGGAGCGTGACGACGAGAAGCCGTCGCTGCGGTCGACGCTGCTACCGGCAGGGACTCGTATCTCCGCGGTCTCCGACAGCGATGCGGGCGCAGCCGTTCTTCTGCAGAATACGCCCTACGGCAATCCACCCGGCTCCGGCGCGGGGTTGAGCGGGTTCATCTCGACCAACGTTCCGGCTGCCAAGGCGCGAGGACCGCGCAAGAAGACCAGCGTCGCGCAGCTCGCGCCCGCAGCGGCGGCACCTTCGCCACTCACCGCGCCGGTGGAACGCGTGACGACGCTGCGCACGCGGCCGATGCCGCGCGAAAGCGCGATCGTCGAACCGCCGCGGCCGCGCCGCACGCCCGTCGAGGACGAGCCGTTCACGCCCGCTGGCGTTCGCGTCGGCACCTTCGTGCTGCGCGCGACCCTCGACGTCTCGGAGGGCTACGCCGACAATCCGTCGAACGCGTCGGACGGTAGCCGGGGGTCGTGGTTCACCGTGATCGCGCCGAACGTGGCATTCCGCTCGGACTGGGCGCGCCACGAAGTGCAGGGCGAGATCAAGGGCTCCTACACCGCCTATTCCAACGCCAGCGGCCTCGACCGGCCCGATGGCTCGGCGGTGTTGCGCGGGCGGATCGACGTCACGTCCACAACGCGGATCGAGCTCGAAGGCAACGCGCGCGTGTGGACCGAGTATCCCGGCAGCCCGGACGCCATATCGACCGCGGTGAAGCTGCCACTCGTCTATTCCTTCGGCGGCACCGCCGGCATCGTGCAACGGCTCGGCCGGCTCGAGCTCGGCGTGTGGGGCGGTGCGGAGCACTCGACCTACCAGAGCGCGCTGCTCGACAGCGGCGCCACCTTCGATCTCTCGTTCCGCGACTTCACCGTCTATTCCACGCGCGTGCGCGCCGGATACGACATGGACGGCCTCAAGCCCTTCGTCGAAGGCATCGTCGACCGGCGCGCCTACGATCAGGCGGTGG
Source organism: uncultured Alphaproteobacteria bacterium (assembly GCA_963792635.1). Classification (GTDB taxonomy): domain Bacteria; phylum Pseudomonadota; class Alphaproteobacteria; order Rhizobiales; family Xanthobacteraceae; genus DATNNN01. The sequence goes on along the minus strand of CAWBWX010000001.1, from coordinate 133,606 downwards.
ACCCGTTCGGGCTGCAGCGCTCGTCGGACGGCTATGTGCTGCGCGCCGGCATCGCGTTCGAGCGCAAGGATCTTCTGACTGGCGAGATTTCCGCCGGCTACACGCGGCGGCGTTATGACGACCCCACGCTCGGCGACGTTGCCGGCCCGATCTTCGATTCGACACTCGTATGGAAAGCGAGCGCTCTCACCAACGTGACCTTCGGCGCCACCTCCGCAGTGGAGGAGACGATTCTGGCCGGCGCGTCGGGGCGCTTTCGCCACGAGGGCCGCGTCATCCTCGATCACGCGTTCCGCCGCTGGCTCATCGGCTCGGTGAACTTCTCTTACGCGCACGAGGACTATGTAGGCGCCGGACGCCTCGACAAGCGCACGCGGGCGGGCGCGTCGCTCACCTACTATCTCAACCGGACCGTGGCGGTGCGCGGCGAGTTCCGCCGCGAGCGGCTGACCTCCGACATTCCCGGGCAGGACTACACCGCCAACGTGATGATGGTGGGCTTGCGGCTGCAGCGCTGACCTTCCCCCGGCCCTTCGCTTAGCCGGGCCTTGAAATGGCCGCGAAACTCCGCCATCGCTAGGTCTGAGCGAAGGCTTTGGTGCGGGCGTCCATGGTTCGCCGGTTCTTTCTCATTGCAATGCTGACGGTCGCAGGGGCGGGCACAATGCTCGTGCCCGGCGACGTACACGCGCAAGGAGCCAACGACGATCGCTTCTTCATGCTGCGCGATCCGTTCCGGCGCGGGCCGTCCTCGCGTGAGTCCTACGCGCCCTTTCCGCGCGCAGATGCCGCCACCGCCGCAATACGTGACCCCGCCGGAGCAGCGCTACGAGGCACCGTCCGGCACGGCCTACGGTTCGGCGGCGGAAGCCGACGCCGAGCGCGGCAAAGCGCCCACCGAGTACGTGCTCGTGGTCGGCGATACGCTCGCCGAGCAGATCGCCCAGGGCCTCGCCGAGGCGTTCCTCGGTGAGCGGCCCGAGGTCGCGGTGATCAAGAAGACTCGCGCCAACTCCGGCCTGGTGCGCGCCGATTTCTACGACTGGGTGGCGCAGGCGCCGCTGTTCGCGGCGAGCGAGAAGGCAACCGCGGTCATCGTTATGATCGGCGCCAACGACCGTCAGCAGCTGCGCGACGAGACCGGCGCGCACGAGCCGCGGTCGGACCGCTGGCGTGAGCTCTATGCCAAGCGCTTGGACGATCTGCTGGCGCGGCTGAAAGAGAAGAAAATTCCGATCTTCGTCGTCGGCGCGCCCCCCATGCGCAACCAGCGGCTCTCTGACGACATGACCTACATTAACGAGATCCTCCAGGAGAGCGCCCAGAAGGCCGGCGCCTTCTACGTGGACATCTGGGAGGCGTTCGTCGACGAGTCCGGCGAGTTCATGGTCATGGGCCCGGCGCTCGACGGCCAGCGCCGGCGCCTGCGCATCGGCGACGGCGTGCATTTCACCAAGGTCGGGGCGCGCAAAGCGGCGCACTACGTCGAGCGCGACCTGAGCCGGCTGTTCGACCAGCGCGGCGCCACCCCGGTCATTCCGCAGGAGATCGTTCCGGAAACGCCGGCGGCTCCCGCGGTGCGGCCGGTGGCGGGACCGGTACTGCCGTTGAACCAACCGTCGCCGACCGCCGGCGGCGCGCTCGCCGGCGGGCAGCAACTGCCGCAACGGCCGCTGCCGGCAACCATCGACGCCAACGCGGCACGCATTCTGGTGGAAGGCCGTCCGCAGGAGCCGGTGGCAAATCGAGCCGATGATTTCCGCTGGCCGCAGCCGCGCTCGGCGGTGCCGCCCGCGACCGGGCAGGCCGCGGCGCCGGCACCGAGCACGCCGCGCTGATCAGCGCGGCAGCGTCGTCGATCCCATCAGGAACTTGTCGACGGAATGGGCCGCCTGGCGGCCCTCGCGGATCGCCCACACCACCAGCGACTGGCCGCGGCGCATGTCGCCACAGGCGAAGACCTTCGGGTTCGAGCTCTGGTAGGCGACCGTATCGGCCTTGACGTTGCCGCGCGGGTCGAGGGCGAGGCCGAGCGATTGGATCATGCCCTCGTGCACCGGGTGCACGAATCCCATGGCGAGCAGCACGAGCTCGGTGGGCAATTCGAATTCGGTGCCGGCGACCGGCTTCATCTTCTCGTCGATGCGGATGCAGTGAAGCGCGCGCACTTCGCCGTTCTCGCCGGAGAACTTCTGCGTCATCACCGCGAAGTCGCGCTCGACACCCTCTTCCTGGCTCGATGAGGTGCGCAGCTTCAACGGCCAGTCGGGCCAGGTGAGCGCCTTGTTCTCGCGCTCCGGCGGCTGCGGCAGGATCTCGAGCTGAACGATGGACTTCGCCCCCTGGCGCACGGAGGTGCCGATGCAGTCGGAGCCGGTGTCGCCACCGCCGATCACCACCACGTGCTTGCCGGTGGCCAGAATCGGCTCGGGATCTTGAATCGGCTCGCCGCTGATGCGCCGGTTCTGTTGCGGCAGGAAATCCATGGCGAAGTGGATGCCCTTGAGCTCGCGGCCGGGAATGGGAAGGTCGCGCGGCTTTTCGGCGCCGCCCGAGAGCACCACGGCGTCGTGCTGGGCGGCGAGCTCGTCGACGGAGACGTTCGCGCCGACGTGGGCGCCGTAGTGGAAGACCACGCCCTCCGCCTCCATCTGGCGCACGCGCAGGTCGATGTTCTCCTTCTCCATCTTGAAGTCGGGAATGCCGTAGCGGAGCAGGCCGCCCGCTTTCTGGTGCCTTTCGTAGAGGTCGACGTCGTGGCCGGCGCGGGCGAGCTGCTGGGCGCAGGCAAGGCCTGCGGGTCCCGAGCCCACGATCGCGATCTTCTTGCCGGTCTTGGTCGAAGGCGGCTCGGGCTTGACCCAGCCCTCGCGGATGGCGCGGTCGGCGATCTCGCACTCGATGGTCTTGATCGTCACCGGCACGTCGTCGATGTTGAGCGTGCACGACGCCTCGCAGGGCGCCGGGCAAACGCGGCCGGTGACCTCGGGGAAATTGTTGGTGGAGTGGAGGTTCTTCGCCGCCGCCTGCCAGTCGCCGGCATAGACGAGGTCGTTCCAGTCGGGAATCTGGTTATTGACCGGGCAGCCAGTGTGACAGTAGGGGACGCCGCAGTCCATGCAGCGCGCCGCCTGGGCGCGCGTCTCCGGCTCCGGCATGGGTAGCACGAACTCATGCCAGTGACCGACGCGCTGCTCGACCGGTTGATACTTCCGGTCCTTGCGCTCGATTTCGAGAAACCCGGTGACCTTGCCCATGCTGTCCGCGCTATTCGGCGGCTTGCAGCGATGCCTTGGCCATCTCGGCCAGCGCGCGCCGGTATTCGACCGGCATCACCTTGCGGAACTTCGGGCAGTAGGTCTTCCAGTCGGCGAGGATTTCCGCCGCGCGTGCGGAGCCGGTGTAGTGGGCATGCGCGCTGATGAGATGGAACAGGCGATCGGCGTCGCCGCTGGTCATGTCGGCCATGACGTCGACGCGGCCGTGGGCGCTGAGGTCGGCTTGGTGGTGGTAGACCCGCTCACTGATCTCTTCTTCCTCGGGCATAGGCTCGAGCTCGACCATGGCCATGTTGCACAGGCTCTCGAAGGCGCCGTCCTCGTCGAGCACATAGGCGATGCCGCCCGACATGCCGGCGGCGAAATTGCGGCCGGTCTTGCCGAGCACGATCACGACGCCGCCGGTCATGTATTCGCAGCAGTGGTCGCCGGCGCCCTCGACCACGGCGATGGCGCCGGAGTTGCGCACGGCGAAGCGCTCGCCGGCGACGCCGCGGAAATAGCATTCACCGGCGATGGCGCCGTAGAGCACCGTGTTGCCGACGATGATGGACTCTTCCGGCACCACGCCGGTCTCCGGCGACGGCCGCACGACGATCTTGCCGCCGGATAGACCCTTGCCGACGTAGTCGTTGGCGTCGCCCTCGAGGTCGAAGGTGACGCCGCGGGCGAGCCAGGCGCCGAAGCTCTGGCCGGCGGTGCCCTTGAAGCGCACCACGATGGTGTCTTCGGGCAGGCCGGCGTGGCCGTAGCGCTTGGCGATCTCGCCGGAGAGCATGGCGCCGGCGGTGCGGTCGGTGTTCTTGATCGGCAGCGCCAGGCGCGTCTTGGCACCGCGGTCGAGTGACGCCTGGGCAGCCGCGATCAGCTTGCGGTCGAGGATGTCGTGGATCTTGTGGTCCTGCGGCTCGCTCTTGTAGATGCGCACGCCTGCGGGCGCCTCGGGCTTGACGAACAGGCGCGAGAAATCGAGGCCGCGCGCCTTGGCGTGCTCCACCACCGCGGCGCGATCGAGCATCTGCATCTGGCCGATCATCTCGTCGAAGGTGCGGTAGCCCATGGTGGCCATGATCTCGCGCACTTCCTCGGCGACGAAGAAGAAATAGTTGATCACGTGCTCGGGCTGGCCCTTGAAGCGGGCGCGCAGCACCGGGTCCTGGGTGGCGACGCCGACCGGGCAGGTGTTGAGGTGGCACTTGCGCATCATGATGCAGCCGGCGGAGATCAGCGCCGCGGTGGCGCAGCCGAACTCGTCGGCGCCGAGGAGGGCGCCCACCACCACGTCGCGGCCGGTGCGGATGCCGCCGTCGACCTGCACGGCGATGCGGCCGCGCAGGCGGTTGGCGACGAGCGTCTGGTGCGTCTCGGCCAGGCCGATCTCCCAGGGCGAGCCCGCGTGCTTGATGGAGGTGAGGGGGGAGGCACCGGTGCCGCCCTCGAAGCCCGCGATGGTCACGTGGTCGGCGCGCGCCTTGGAGACGCCGGCGGCGACGGTACCGACGCCGACTTCGGAGACGAGCTTCACCGACACGTCGCCCGTGGGGTTGACGTTCTTCAGGTCGAAGATGAGCTGCGCCAGGTCCTCGATCGAATAGATGTCGTGGTGCGGCGGTGGCGAGATGAGGCCGACGCCGGGCGTCGAGTAGCGCACCCGGGCGATGGTCTCGTCGACCTTGCGGCCGGGCAGCTGGCCGCCTTCGCCGGGCTTGGCGCCTTGCGCCATCTTGATCTGCATCACGTCGGAATTGACGAGGTACTCGGTGGTGACGCCGAAGCGGCCGGAGGCCACTTGCTTGATCGCCGAGCGCATGGAATCGCCGTTGGGCAGCGGCTTGAAGCGGTCGGCTTCCTCGCCGCCCTCGCCGGTGTTGGACTTGCCGCCGATGCGGTTCATGGCGATGGCGAGCGTGGTGTGCGCCTCACGCGAAATGGAGCCGAACGACATGGCGCCGGTGGAGAAGCGGCGCACGATGTTCTTGGCGGCCTCGACCTCCTCGAGCGGCACGGGCTTGCGGCCGTCTTCCGCCGCGGTCTTCAGGCGGAAGAGGCCGCGGATCGTCAGATAGCGGCTCGACTGGTCGTTCACGAGCTTGGCGTAGGTGCGGTAGCGGTCCTGGGAGTTGCCGCGCACCGCATGCTGCAGCAGCGCCACGGTTTCGGCGTTCCACGCGTGGTCCTCGCCGCGCACGCGCACGGCGTACTCGCCGCCGACGTCGAGGGCATCGCGATAAATGGGTGCGTCGGAGAAGGCATCGCGGTGGCGCGCCACCGCCTCGCCGGCAACGCCGGCGATGCCGACGCCCTCGATGCGCGTCGCGGTGCCGGCGAAATACTCCTCGACGAAATCCGAGGCGAGCCCCACGGCGTCGAAGATCTGCGCGCCGCAGTACGACTGGTAGGTGGAGATGCCCATCTTGGACATCACCTTGAGCAGTCCCTTGTCGATCGCCTTGATGTAGCGCTTGATCGCGTCCTTTTCGCTCGGCTGGCCGGCGATCGTGTCCCTGTTGGCGATCACCGTCTCGAAGGCGAGGTAGGGGTTGATCGCCTCGGCGCCGTAGCCGGCAAGACAAGCGAAGTGATGCACCTCGCGCGGCTCGCCCGATTCCACCACCAGGCCGACGGAGGTGCGCAGGCCCTTGCGGATGAGGTGATGGTGGACGGCGGCGGTGCCGAGCAGCGCCGGGATCGGAATACGCTCGGCGCTGACGTGGCGGTCGGAGAGGATGATGATGTTGGTGCCGGCGAGCACGGCGGTCTCGGCGTCGGCGCAGAGCGTCTTCAGCGCGGCGCGCATGCCGTCGGCGCCGGTGTCGGCCGGGTAGGTGATGTCGAGGGTCTCGGACTTGAAGTAGCCGTCGCCCACATCGGCGATCTCGCGGATCTTCTCCAGGTCCTCGTCGGTGAGGATCGGCTGGTGCACCTCGAGGCGCTTCTTCTTGGAGGCGCCGGCGACGTCGAACAGGTTCGGCCGCGGCCCGATGATCGAGACGAGGCTCATGACGAGCTCCTCGCGGATCGGATCGATCGGCGGATTCGTCACCTGGGCGAAGTTCTGCTTGAAGTAGGTGTAGAGCATCTTCGGCTTGGTCGACAGCGCCGAGATCGGCGTGTCGTTACCCATGGAGCCGACCGCCTCCTCGCCCTGGGCCACCATGGGCGCCATGAGCATCTTGAGGTCTTCCTGGGTGTAGCCGAAGGCCTGCTGGCGATCGAGCAGCGCGAGGTTGGAGAGCGGCGGATGCGCCCTCGCCGCCGGCAAGTACTCGAGCATGAGCTGGGAGCGCGCGAGCCAGTCCCTGTAGGGGTTGCGGCCCGAGAGCTCGGCCTTGATCTCCTCGTCGGGGATGAGGCGGCCCTTTTCGAGATCGACGAGCAGCATTTTGCCCGGCTGCAGGCGCCACTTCTGCACGATGTCCTTCTCGAGGAATCGGCAGCACGCCCATCTCGGAGGCCATGACGATGCGGCCATCGCGAGTGACGAGGTAGCGCGCCGGGCGGAGCCCATTGCGGTCGAGCGTGGCGCCGATCTGGCGGCCATCGGTGAAGGCGATGGCGGCCGGGCCGTCCCACGGCTCCATCAGCGCCGCGTGGTACTCATAGAAAGCGCGGCGGCTCTCGTCCATGAGCGGGTTGCCGGCCCACGCCTCGGGAATCATCATCATCACGGCGTGGGCGAGCGAGTAGCCGCCCTGCACCAGGAACTCGAGCGCGTTGTCGAAGCAGGCGGTGTCGGACTGGCCCTCGTAGGAGATCGGCCACAGCTTGTTGATGTCGTCGCCGAACAACGCCGAGGCCACCGACGCCTGACGCGCCGCCATCCAGTTGTTGTTGCCGCGTAGCGTGTTGATCTCGCCGTTGTGGCAGATCATGCGGTAGGGGTGCGCCAGCGACCAGGTGGGGAAGGTGTTGGTGGAGAAGCGCTGGTGCACAAGCGCCAGCGCGCTCTCGAAGTCGGCGTCGTGCAGGTCCGGGTAGTAGGCGCCGAGTTGGTCGGCGAGGAACATGCCCTTGTAGACCACGGTACGGCACGACAGCGACACCGGGTAATAGCCGGACACGCGGCGATCGCGCTTCTGGTAGATGACGCCGGAGATCGTCTTGCGCAGCACGTAGAGGCGGCGCTCGAACTCGGTCTCGTCCTTGCACTTCGGCGAGCGGCCGATGAACACCTGCATCAGCACGGGTTCGGTCGGCTTGACGCTTTCGCCGAGCGTCTTGTTGTCGCTCGGCACGTTGCGCCAGCCGATGAGCGTCATGCCCTCGCGCGCCACTTCCTCGGCGTACGTTTCGACGATGAGCCGGCGGAATTCCTCGTCGCGCGGCATGAACAGGAAGCCGACGGCGTAGCGGCCGGGCTCCGGCAGCTCGAGGCCGAGCTCCGCCGCCTTCTTCTTGAAGAACTTGTGCGGAATTTGCGTGAGGATGCCGGCGCCGTCGCCCGCGCGCGGGTCGGCGCCGACGGCGCCACGGTGCTCGAGGTTCAGGAGAATGGTGAGCGCATCCTGGACGATCTGGTGCGACTTCTTGCCCTTGATGTCGGCGATGAAGCCGACGCCGCAAGCATCGGACTCGCGCGTCGGGTCGAACAGGCCGAAGGCTTGCGGCAACGAGTGAGCGTCGGCACGGATCGGCGATCCGTTCCGGCTTGCGTGCTTGGCTCGACGTCCCTTCGCCATCGTCTTGTCCTCAGCGCTTTTTTTCGCGCCGTTCGCGGCGGGCTCGCCTCGCGGCGGTCCGCCATTCACCTCAAGTCCCTTCTTCCGGATGAGCGGTTCGCTTTCCTCGGCTCCGCTCGAGCCCGTCGCCCGGGTAAGTCGGCGCGACTATGATCCGCGTTTCGCGGTTCCGCGCTAGCGGCGTTTTCGTTTCGAGTTCAGCGCGCCGGTCGCCATATTGCCACGCCCCAGATGGGACAGTATCACTGTCCTATTCTGTCTAACATGCCAGATTTCCTGTCGCCCGACAAGCGCCAATTGCACGTATGTTTCTAATTTCCTTTCGCATACGCAACAAAACGTCGCCCGCGCTAAATCCGAACCAAGCGCGCTCGCGCAAAACCTCCGCCTTTCAGTCGTGGCCACGCCGCATTCGAGTGTCGAACTGCTTGTCGATTTAATCATGAAGAGGGGCGACATGTTCCAGTTCAGATCGATCCTTGCCGCACCGTTCATGCTCGCGGCGTTCGCGGCGGTGCCAGCTATCGCACAGTACTATCCGGGGTCGCCGCCCGGTTACGTCGGTCCGGAATTCCGCGTCATCCCCGAACCCGAGATCGTCAGCATCCTCCACTCCCTCGGCTTCACGCCGATCGGGCGGCCACGACTGCAGGGCCGGCTGTGGATCGCGCGCGTGCTCGACGAGGACGAGATGCCGATGCGTGTTACGCTCGACGCTTCGACCGGCCAGGTGGTGGACGCGATCGCGATCGGACCCGGGGGACTGCGCGCGCCTCGTTACGGCATGGTTCCCCGCGATCTCGACGAACCGGATTACCTGCCGCCGCCGGCGGCGCGCACCTATCCGCGGCAGCCGGGCCCGCGGGTGATCTATCGCGATCGCGACGACTTCTACGACGATGAGCTGCCGCCGCCACCGGCGGGGATCGGCCCGCGCTCGAACGTTGACGGCCCGCGCGGAAATCAGGTGCGCCGCGAGCCGGTGCAAGAGCAGCGCACGGCCGTGCGGCCTACCGACACCGGCACGCGCGCCGTGGTGCCGACCCCAAGGCCGAAGCCTTCTGAGATAGCGGTTTCTGGAAAAGATCCGATCATCACCGGCAGCGTGCCGCCGAAGAGTCAGACCGGCATAGTACCGCCGAAGAGCCAAGCGCTTCCGCCGGTCAATCCCATGGAATAGCGATCTAGCGCCAACAGAAAAAGGGCGCCCCACAAGGGCGCCCTTTCGATTCCGGGCAACGGACCCTTCAGGCAGCCTTCGCCTTGGCATCGATCACCTGCGGCTTGGAGCCGGTGCCGATGGGAATCTGGCGCGGCTTCATGGCCTCGGGGATCTCGCGCACGAGGTCGACGTGCAGAAGCCCGTTCTCCAGATTCGCCCCCGCGACCTTCACATGGTCGGCGAGCTCGAAGCGGCGCTCAAAGGCGCGCGCGGCGATGCCCTGGTAGAGGACGACGTCGGCATTTTTGCCGTTCGGCTGCTTATCGCCGCGGATGGTGAGGGTGTTTTCCTTCGCCTCGATCGAGAGCTCAGGGTTGGTGAAGCCGGCCACCGCAAGGGTGATGCGGTAGGCGTTCTCACCGGTGCGCTCGATGTTGTAGGGTGGGTAGCTCGGCACCGTGTCCACGCCCGCGAACGAATCGAGGAGCGAGAACAGCCGGTCGTAGCCGACGGTGGAACGATAGAGGGGAGTGAGATCGAACGTACGCATGGCATATCCTCCTTGAAGCGACATGCAGATGGCCCGCCGAAGCCGGGCCGGTTGAGTGCGCATCCCGTATGGGCCTGCGCGAGCGCGATATGGGTAGGGATATGGCATCCGCAAGGGGTATCCTCTCGGAGTAAGACATTGATTATCATGAGTTATTGGTGGTCGGCACGATTGCATGAATTTGACTCGTTTTTCGGGCCCAACCCGTCCAAGAGATTTCCATGCAACAGCGCCCAGTAATAACTATCGCGCTCTTGGCGGCACTCACCGCCGCGTCGGCCTATGCCCAGGATGCCTCGCGCAAGGCGCCGGGCGGCACTGAGATGTCGGTGCCGCCGCCGCAAGTCATTCAGCGTCCGGCGTTGCCGGAGACCTACGACTATTTCGACGATCCCGGCGTGGGCAGCATTACGCGCCCACTCGGCGCCGGCGAAGTGACGGCACTCCTGCAGGCGCGCGGCTTCAAGGACGTGACGGTGATCCGCCAGCGGGGAGCGAATTTCGTGGCGGAAGCAACCGGCAAGCTCGGCGAGCGCGTTCGCCTAGTGGTCAACGGCCGCACCGGCGGCATCGACGGCGCCCGCGTAATCGTGCCGCCGCGCCGGCGCAAGTGATCGGCCGTTGCCGGACGACCGTGCGCGTTGTAACGCTCGGCACCGCCGCGCGCCCGAGCGTGGCCTGATCGCGATCGGACGATGAGCCTCCTCGACATTGCGGCGAACCCGGTTCCCGCCGGCGCGGTGACCGGGTATCTCGAGGCCAGCGACGGCGTGCGCATCCGCTACGCCCGCTGGGCGCCGCTCGCCGCGCGGCGAGGCACCGTGTGCCTGCTGAACGGCCGTACCGATATGATTGAGAAATATTTCGAGGTGATCAGCGAGCTGCGCGAGCGCGGCTTCGCGGTCGCCGCATTCGACTGGCGGGGGCAGGGCGGCTCGCAGCGCTTGCTCTCCGATCCGCGCAAGGGTCACGTGCGGCGCTTCGACGACTATCAGCTCGATCTGGAAGCGCTGATGCGCGAGGTCGTCCTGCCCGACTGCCCGCCGCCCTTGTTCGCACTCGCCCACTCCATGGGCGGCGCCATTCTGATCGAGGCGCTGCATACGGGAAGGCGCTGGTTCGACCGCATCGTCGTCACCTCGCCGATGATCGCCTTCACCGGCCTCTCGTCCGCGCGGTTCGCGCGCACGGCGGTGACGCTCGGCGCCTGGCTCGGCCTCGGCCGCTCCTACATCCCGGGGGGCGGACCGACGGCCATCACCAATCGGCCCTTCCTCGGCAACCCGATCACCTCCGACCTCATCCGCTACGAGCGGACGGCGGCGATCGTGCAGACCAATCCTGAGCTCGCGCTCGGCTCGCCGACTATCGGCTGGACCCATGAGGCCTACCGCCTGCTCGACGCCTTCGCCGACCCGACCTATCCCTCGGCGCTACGCCAGCCCATGCTGCTGCTTGCCGCCGCCAAGGATCGCATCGTGTCGTCGCCGGCGATCGAGCGCTTCGCCTTCCGGCTGCGCGCCGGCGCGCATTTGGTGATCAACGGCAGCCGCCACGAGATCCTGATGGAGCGCGACATCATCCGCGAGCAGTTCTGGGCGGCATTCGACGCGTTCGTGCCGGGCACGCCGCTGGTGACCGGCACCGCCCTCTATCGTTGAGATCCGGCGAGGAGCTTGAGCGCTTCGGCGTGCACGCGCTTGTCGCCGGCGGCGATGACGCGGCCGCCCTGCAGTGGGGTGTCGCCGTTCCAGTCGGTGACCAAGCCGCCGGCGCCCTCGATGATCGGGATCAGCGGCACGATATCGTGGGCCTTGAGGCCGGCCTCGATCACGAGGTCGACGTAGCCGGCGGCGACCATGCAATAGGCGTAGCAGTCGCCGCCGTAGCGGACGAGTTCGCGCCCGCTTCTCCACCGCGCCGTAGCGGGCGCGCTCGTCGTCGCTCATGAGGAGCGGGCTCGTGGTGAACAGGACGGCGTCGGCAAGGCCAGCGCATGCCCGCGCCGTCATGCGCCGGTCGCCGGCGGGGCCGCGATAGCGCGCACCCTGGCCATCCCCGAAGAACTGCTCGCCGATGAACGGCTGGTGCATCATCCCGTACACCGGGGCGCCGTCCTTGAGGAGACCGATGAGCGTGCCCCAGGCGGGCATGCCGGCGATGAACGATTTGGTGCCGTCGATGGGGTCGAGCACCCAGACGAAGGGCGCGTCGGGCCGGTCGGCGCCGAATTCCTCGCCGATGATGCCGTGGTCGGGGAAGGTCGAGCGGATCAAGGTCCGCATCGCCTGCTCGGCGGCGCGGTCGGCGGCGGTCACCGGATCGAAGACGGCGCCGCGGCTCTTGTCCTCGACGCCCAACGCGGTGCGGAAATAAGGCTTGATCGCGTCACCGGCGACGCGCGCGAGCTCCTCGACGAACGCCGCGAAATCGACCGCTGCCATGCCGCCTCCTTGAAGGTCGTGCACCTCATAGACGCGCCATGTGCGGCGAGCAACGCTCTAATTCCGCAAGGCGCATTGCCGGGTTAGGCCGCCCGTGGCAAGGGCTTGGCGCCGGCCCCACGAGAAGCGCCGGCGGAGGAACGTCGTGGAAGGCTCCAGCACGGAACGGCTGCCCAGGATCGCCGTCGGAACGGTGATCGCGTTGATCGCGGCGCTCATCGGCACGCACGTGATGAGCCAGTTCCTGCGCAACTCCATCGGCGTCATCGCGCCCAACCTCGCGCACGATATCGGCCTCGGCGCCACCGGCATCGGCCTTTTGTCGAGCGCGTTCTTTCTATCGTTCGCGGCGGCACAGATCCCGGTCGGCATCGCCATCGATCACTACGGGCCGCGCCGCGTCATGTCGTCTTGCGTGGCGATCATGGTGCTCGGCGTCACGGTATTCGCGCTCGGCACCAGCGCCGAGACGGTGATCCTTGGCCGCGTGCTCATGGGGCTCGGCTGCGCGAGCTTCTTCATGGGACCGCTGGTGGTGTACAGCCGCTGGTTCTCGCCGGATCGATTCTCGACGCTCACCGGCATGCAGCTCGGCGTTTCGGGCCTGGGCATGATGGCGGCGACCGCGCCGCTCGCCTACGGCACGGCCACGATCGGCTGGCGCGCCAGTTTCCTGGTCGTCGCCGCGTTGGGCGTGGTGCTCGGCATCATCATGTTCCTCGTCGTGCGCGACGATCCGCCGGGGCGAACGCCGCCGCCGCGAACGGACAGCCTCGCCGACTCCATGCGCGGGCTCGCGCAGGTGGCGCGCGTGCGGTCGCTCGTGCCGGTGTTCGTCATGAACCTGTTCAGCTACTCGGCGATCCTGGCCGTGCTCGGCCTTTGGGCCGGGCCGTATCTTTCGCACGTCTACGGCTACGACATCGAGACGCGCGGGAATTTGCTGTTCGTCCTCGCCTTCGTCTACGTGACGGCGACGCTATTCTGGGGGCCCACCGACCGGCTGTTTCAAAGCTACAAGAAGCCGGTCATCATCGGTGCGGTCGCCACCACGGCGTTGCTCGCCTGGATTGCCGCGGTCGGACGGCCGGAAACGCCCACGCTGGTCGCGTGGTTCGCGCTCCTCGGCTTGGCCTCAGGCTTTTCGCCGGTGTTGACCGCGCACGGCCGCGCATTGTTTCCACCGGAGCTCACCGGTCGCGGACTCACGGTGATAAACCTTGGCACCATGGGCGGAGTGTTCGTCATGCAGGCGCTGACTGGCGCGGTGGTGGGATTGTTCGATGCGCCGAACGGGACCTATCCGCTCGACGCCTACCGGGCGGCGTTTGCCGTGGCGGCGCTGCTATTGGGCTTGGCTACGCTGCTCTATTTACGGGCCCACGATCCTCGAGAATCCGGGGTGCATAACATGTCGCAGCCGGGCCACACTGCGGCATAAATGCCGCATTCTTCATCTTGATTCTGCTGCACCGCGGTGGCATATTGTTGCGGTGCGATAGCGCGATGGCGTCGCGTTATTGCTGCCCTCCTTGGGCGTTTCCTCCCTAGACTTGGGCCGCTGGGCAACCAGCGGCCCTTTTTTTGCGCCGCGTGAGTGACGGGCTCATGACCGGCCCCGTCCAATTGCAACACTAGGTAAGCGATGCTGACCCTCGCCATGAATTACTCGGCAGCGTCGCGGAGCGGCGCGATCTGCGTCGTCGCGGCGGTGAGCGCGCCGACCATGCGGCCGAGATCGCCGCGCACCACCTCGAAGCGGTCGCTCTTGCGGTACTCGCGCTCCTCCATGTAGAGCGCGCGATTGATCTCGATCTGCACCGCGTGCAGCCCGGCGGCCGGGTCGCCATAGTGCTCGGTGATGAAGCCGCCGGCGTAGGGCTTGTTGCGCAGGACGACGTAGCCCATGGCGCGCAGGGATTCCTCGATCACGTCTGCGACCGCCGGTGCGCAGCTCGTACCGTAGCGATCGCCGAGGACCATGTCGGCCCGCGGCCTTTCTTCCCGCCCGCCCGCGTTCGACGGCATGGAGTGGCAGTCGAGCAGCACCGCAAGCCCGAACGCGGATTGCGCCTGCAGTACTAGGCGCCGCAGGGCCCGGTGATAGGGCTTGTAATAGAGTTCGATGCGCTTCAGCGCTTCGTCCACCGGCAACCGGCGGTCGTAGATCTCGCGGGCGTCGCCGACGACGCGGGCAATGGTGCCGAGGCCTCCGGCGACCCGCAGCGATCGGGTATTGGCGAAGGCAGGCAGGCGGCCGTCGAACATGCGCGGGTCGAGCTCGTAGGGCTCCCGGTTCACGTCGAGGAAGGCGCGGGGGAAATGCGCCCGCATGAGCGGCGCCCCATGGCGCACCGCGTCGGCGAAGAGTTCGTCCACGAAGGTATCCTCGGAGCGGCGCAGGCTCGGTAGATCGAGGCGGCTGAGGGTGAGGAAGTCGGCCGGGTACGACCGGCCGCTGTGGGGCGAATTGCACACCACGGGCCCGGTCAGGGTGTCCGGCTCCGTGACCTCGAAGGCGGGGTCGAGCTCTTGGACGATGCGGGCGTTCATGAAGACTGCTCGGGCGCGCGGGGCGGATTCGGCCCCCATTCTGCAAGGGGTTTGGGGGCCTTGTGAAGGGCACCCGCGGCGAATTCGCGGCCCTTCACCGGCCGTTTACCGGACATGGTGCTTATGGCGGCGTCAGCGCAGTAGGCGTGAGTACGGGCGGCGGGGCGTATGCACAAGATCCTGTTGGCGGAAGACGACGGCGACATGCGCCGTTTTCTCGAGAAGGCGCTGGCGAACGCCGGCTACGAGGTGGTGGCTTTCGACAACGGGCGCTCGGCCTATGACCGGCTGCGCGAGGAACCCTTCGAGCTCCTGCTCACCGATATCGTCATGCCCGAGATGGACGGCATCGAGCTCGCCCGGCGCGCCACCGAGATCGATCCGGACCTCAAGGTGATGTTCATCACCGGCTTTGCCGCGGTGGCCCTCAACGCCGACAACAAGGCCCCCAAGGACGCCAAGGTGCTGTCCAAGCCCTTCCATCTCAAGGACCTGGTGAACGAGGTCGAGCGTCTGCTCGCCGCCTGAGCCAGCTTGCGCCCCTTTCCTTGAGCCGATATAGACCCCCGTCCTGCTAACGGGCGCGTAGCTCAGCGGGAGAGCACTACCTTGACATGGTAGGGGTCACAGGTTCGATCCCTGTCGCGCCCACCATTTGCGTTTCGGGATTAGAGCCTCATGAAAGTCCGCAATTCGCTTCGCTCGCTGCGTGGCCGCCACCGCGACAACCGGCTGGTCCGTCGCAAGGGGCGCGTCTACGTCATCAACAAGACCCAGCGCCGCTTCAAGGCCCGCCAGGGCTGACCGCGGGCGATCACGCCCTCGTAATCCGCCTTGCTGTTGCCGGGAACGGGCCTAAACTCGTCCCCATGCGCTTCGACCGAATCCTGGTCCTTCTGCTCGGCGCGGCCCTGGTCGCGGCTGCCGGACCTGCTTCGGCCCAATCGGCCCCGGAGCGGCCCAAGGCCGAGCGTTCCAACGCCGCCAAGTCCGACAAGCGCACGGCCCGGGTGAAAAAGCCCGACCAGGCGGCGCGCATCGACGCGCTGTTCGAGGTGCTGGCCAAGGCCCCCGACGCCAAGGTCGCCAAGGCCATCGAAGATCGCCTCGAAGCCATGCTCGCCCAATCGGGCAGCGACACCTCGGACCTGCTCATGGGCCGCGCCCGCGTCGCCATGGAGGCCAAGGAGAGCGATGTCGCGCTCAATCTTCTCGAACTCGGTGGTGGAGATCCAGCCGGACTTCGCCGAGGCGCGCGCCCGGCGGGCGACGGTGTATTTCCTCAAGAAGGACTACGGCCGCTCGCTCGCCGATCTGCGCCTGGTGCTAGCGCGCGAGCCGCGGCACTACGGCGCGCTGTCCGGTCTCGGCGTCATCATGCAGGACCTCGGCGAGGACAAACGCGCGCTCGAGGCGTTCCGCAGGGCGCTCGCCATTCACCCGCATCTGTCGGGTGTCACCGAGCTGGTGAAGAAGCTCACGGTGAAGGTCGAGGGCCGCGACATCTGATTCAGTCGTCGATCGCGCTTGCCTCGCCCACGTAGGCGATACGCACCATGTTAGTGGCGCCGGGAGTACCGAGCGGCACGCCGGCGACGATGATCACGCGCTGCCCGGATTCGGCGAAGCCTTCGCCAAAGGCGATGGCACAGGCGCGTGCCACCATGTGATCGAGGTCGGACGCCTCCTTGGCAACCACGCAATGGATGCCCCAGGCGAGCGCGAGCTTGCGGCCGGTGGTGAGCTTGGGCGAGAGCGCCACGACCGGCGGGCGCGGCCGCTCGCGGGCGACGCGTAGCCCGGTGGCGCCGGAGCTCGTCAGGCAAAGGATTGCCGGCAGCGCCAAGGTCTCCGCGATCTGGCGGGCGGCGGCGGCGATGGCATCGGCCCCGGTTGCCTCGGGCGCCTGGTGGTGCGCCTCGATCTCCTCGAAATAGGTAGGATCGCGCTCCACCTCCTCGGCGATGCGATTCATGGTGGCGACCGCCTCGACGGGATACTTGCCGGCGGCGGATTCCGCCGAGAGCATGATGGCGTCGGCGCCCTCGAACACGGCGGTGGCGACGTCGGAGGCCTCGGCGCGGGTCGGGATCGGCGAATTGATCATCGATTCCAGCATCTGGGTTGCGACCACCACGGGCTTTCCCGCCCGCCGCGAGGCACGGATGATCTGCTTCTGCAGCCCAGGCACGCGTTCGATCGGCAGCTCGACGCCGAGGTCGCCGCGCGCCACCATCAGCGCGTCGGACAGCTCCACGATCTCGTCGAGACGGCTGATTGCCTGCGGCTTCTCGATCTTGGCGAGCACGGCGGCGCGGCCGCGTATGATCTTCTTCGCCTCGGCCACATCGTCGGGGCGCTGAATGAACGAAAGCGCCACCCAGTCGGCGCCGGCTTCTAGCGCCGCGTCGAGGTCGGTGCGGTCCTTGGGGGTCAGCGCCGAGACGCGTACCACGGCGTCGGGCAGGCTCACGCCCTTGCGGTCGGAAACGCGGCCGGCGACCTCCACGCGCGCCACCGCGCGCTTCTCCGTCGCTTCGATGACCACGAGCTTGACCTTGCCGTCGTCGATCAGCAGGCGATGGCCGGGGGCGAGTGCGGCGAGCACCTCGGGATGGGGCAGGCAGACGCGGTTCTGATCGCCGGGCTTGTCGCTGTCGTCGAGGACGAAGTGGGCGCCGGGGGCAAGCTCGACGCCCCCCTTGGCGAAGGCGCCGAGACGCAGCTTCGGTCCCTGCAAATCGACGAGCAGGCCGATGGGCCGGCCGTGGTTCTTCTCCACGCTGCGGATGGCGTCCACGTAGGCGTTGAGCGCCGCGTGCGGCGTGTGGCTCATGTTCACGCGGAAAACGTCGGCGCCGGCCATGAACAGCCGCTCGATCACCGCGGCGTCTGCGGAGGCCGGACCGAGGGTAGCGACGATCTTCGTCCGCCGCTGGCGTCTCATCGTACCGGGGCTCCGGGTCGCGTACCGCCGGTCGGCTGCGGCAACGTGGGAGCGGCCTGGCCCTGCTCGGTCAATTGCACGGTCCAGTTCTTCTGCTCGCCGGTATCGACCTCGAAGAATCCGGTGCGATCGAAGCCGCGGGCGAGGCAGTCCTCGACGCCGCGGATGGTGAATTCCTTCTCGCGCGTGCACATGAAGGCTTTGCCCGACCATTCGCCGCCTTGGTCGTAGTCGACGGCATAGAGGTAATAGTAGCGCGCGACCAGCGGGCCGCGGACGAGAGTTCTCGCAGGAGTTGGCGGCGATGTTCCACCAGCCTTCGGTGATCCAGGCCGCCTCTTCCTTGTAGCCCATGGTGATGCCGATGCGGTTCGTGGTGCGGTTGCAGACGCGGAAGTCGGCGGAAGCTGGCTCGGGCATCGCGAGCGGAGCGGTAAGCAACAGGAGCAGCAGGAGCCGGAGGGCGATGCGCGTGGAGAACATCGGGACGGGAAGCCTCCTAATCGACGCGACACGGGCCCGGAGCCGAGGACATGGCCTTTCTCTTCGCCCGCCGGTCAGGTGTCAACGAGCACCACGCGTAGGTCGTTAACGTTGGTGCAGGTCGGTCCGGGGGTCAGGAGATCGCCAAGCCGCTCGAAAAATCCGGTCGAATCGTTGTCGGCGAGAAAACGGGCGGGATCGAGACCAAGGGTGGAAGCGCGGGAAAGCGTGGTTTGGTCGATGAAAGCCCCGGCCGGGTCGGTGGGCCGGCCGCCGCCGCCATCGGTGCCGTCGGTATCGGCGGCGAGTGCGGCAATTCCCGGAGCGGCGTCGAGCGCGAGCGCGAGCGCCAGGGCGTATTCCTGGTTGGGGCCGCCGCGGCCCGAGCCCTGCAACGTCACCGTCAGCTCGCCGCCGGAGATGAGCGCCGTCGGCTTGCCGCTGCGCGCGAGCTTCAGCGCCTCTGCCGCATGCGAGCCGGCGACTTCGCGCGCCTCGCCCTCGACCCGGTCGCCGATCACGATGGCGGTCAGCCCAGCCGCGCGCGCCGCCGTCGCTGCGGACGCCAACGCCTGGCTCGGGCGCGCGACGATTTCGAATGTGGTGCCGGCGAACGCCTCGTCGCCACGCTTGGCGGTCTCGTTCGCCGGATCGGCGAGGGCGGCTGCGATCGAAGCGGGCGCGTCGATGTGATAGCGCGCGAGAATGGCGCGGGCGTCGGCGAGGGTGGTGGGGTCCGGCACGGTTGGTCCGGAGCCGATCGCCGACGGATCGTCGCCAGCCACGTCGGAGATCGCGAGCGTCACCAGCGGCGCCGGACCATTCTTGGCGCGGGCGACGCGGGCGGCAAGCTTGCCGCCCTTGATGCGGGAGAGATGCTTGCGCACGGCATTGATCTCGCCGATGACGGCGCCCGAAGCCAGCAGCTCGCCGGTAAGCTTGCGCTTGTCGGCGAGGGAGACGTTGGCGGCGGGCGCGATCCAGTTCGCCGATGCGCCGCCGGAGATCAGCACGAGCACGAGATCGTCCTTCGCCACCGCGTCGGCAAGCGCGAGGGTGCGCTCGGTGGCGTCGATGCCGGCTTGGTCGGGGAGGGGATGGCCGGCCTCGACCAACTTGATGCGGCGCGTGGGCCGCCCGTAGCCGATGCGGGTGACGGCAATCCCGTGGATACGTTCGGGCGGGAGGCGCAACGTGTCGAGGTAGTGGCGCTCCGCGGCCTCCACCATGGCGCCGGCGGCTTTGCCGGCGGCGAGCACGAGAATGCGGCCGGCTGGCGCCGGCGGCAGCGCGCGGGGCAGGCAGGTGGAAGGGTGCGCGGCGGCGACGGCCGCCTCATAGAGCCGGACGAGGAGGCTTCTCGCTTCGGCAGGCGGCATGGCGCTCCTCGATCGTCCCCGCACCAGCCGTTCGCGCGGCGGCTTTCAATCGGCTAGTATAGCCGCAAAGGACGCAAACGATGACCATCGACGATCGCACCCGGGTTGAGCTTGAAGCGGCGGTCTACCGCCGGCTGGTGGAGCACCTGCGCGGCCGCACCGACGTGCAGAACATCGACCTGATGAATCTCGCCGGGTTCTGCCGCAACTGCTTGTCCAATTGGATGAAGGACGCGGCCGACGCCCAAGGCTTGCCCATGACCAAGGATGAGAGCCGCGAGGCGGTCTACGGCATGTCCTACGACGAATGGCGCAAGCGCTACCAGCGCGAGGCGAGCGCCGAGCAGCAGACGACCTTCGCCAAGTCCCAGCCAAACCACTAAACCCACCCCGTTCAAGCCAAGGAGAACGGAATGGCGGCTACCGCCAATTTCGCGAAATCGCAGTTGAAGGCGCTCGTCGAGCGCGTCGAGCGTCTCGAGGAAGAAAAGAAGGCGCTTTCCGAGGACATCCGCGAGGTCTATGCCGAGGCGAAGGCCAACGGCTTCGACGTCAAGGCCATGCGCGTAGTGGTGCGGCTCCGCCACCAGGACACCGACGAGCGCAAGGAGCACGAGGCCCTTGTCGAGCTCTATCGGGAAGCGTTGGGGTTGATCGAGAAGTAGGTCAGCGCGCGAAAGCGACGACGCGAAGTGCCACTACCGCCGGGCCGGCGAAGCGCGTGGCGGGCGCTTCGGCGAGATTGTGGCCGAAGCCGAAGGCGACGGCGGTCTTCACCGGCTGCATCAGGGTACGCCAGCTGTCGAGGTCGGGCCGTCGCAGCTCGCCGCTGTATTGCACCATGGCCGGGGCATAGAGGCTGGTTGACACCGCCGGCTGCTCGATCAGCGCGCCGAGCGACGGCTTGTTGCTGGCTTCCGCGCGCACCGGATTCTGCGACGGCACGCCGTCGTTGCGCGTGAGACCGCCTGCCTCGGGCGCATAGGCGAGCACCTGGGTGCCGGGCGGGTTGTCGCGGCCGGTAATGACGGTGGGCAGCGACGCGGTGGTCTCGCGGCGGTCGATCTGGGCGATGCCGAGATCAAGCGGACGCGGGCGCGGCAGCGGCACCGCTTCGGCGGCGGCGGGCCCGGTCTGCCACTGCAGCTTCGGCATGGCGCCGGCGGAGGCGACCATCGTGCGCTTGACCGGGACCTTGGCCGCCTCTTCCTCGTCCTCGTCCTTGGCCTTGAACAGCTTCGCGAAGAACTGCTTGACGCGACCCGGGCTCTCGCCCTCTTCGTCGCCGCGCGAGGCCAGCGCGAACGAGCCGCCGCGGCCGCTGCGCTGCAGCTGGGCGACCGCTACGTCGTAGCCGGCAAGCGGCCGGCCATCGACGGGCAGGTGCACGGTCTTGCCGTCGGGGAACACGCGGGCGAGCTGGTCACGGGTCATGCGCGGCCACATGCGGACGCTACCGGTGTCCATGTGGACGAAGGGGGAGCCGGAGCTTGGGTAGAAGCCGACGCCGCCGCGCTGCAGGCGCAGGGCGGCGACGCGCAGGTCGGAAAGATTGGCGTCGGGGATGAAGAAATCGATCGCCTTACCGTTCATGTGCTGGCTGAAGCGGGCGACGCCGCGCGAGCGCCGGCGCAGCATGGAATTGGTTTCGGCGGAGCGGAAGGCGGAGACGATGTGGACCGGCTCCTTGGCCCCCGTCTCGCGCTGGACCTCCCACAGGATGTCGAAGAGGTGGGGGTCCATGGTGGTTTCTCTGTCGTTACGCCAGTCGCGCAGGAAATGATTGATCTTGGCGAGCGCGCCTTGGTCGTAGCGGCCGTTGCGCTTGAAGGTGACGGTGAGATCGTCGTCGCGGTGGGTGTGGTGGAAGGAGAGCGTGCGCGTGTCGCCGTTGGCCACCAGGCTGTCGTTGTGGCCGGGCATGGCGACGAGGAACAGAAGCGCGAGCCCGCCCGCGGTGAGCGGGCGCAGGGAGGCACGGCAAAGAGCTCTGTCGAGGGCTAAAATAGGCACGAACCGTCCCAAGTCGCGTCTACTTGCTCTCGAGCGCGCCCTGCGGACGCACCCGGTTTCTTAGAGTGAATGCAGTCTTGCCGGGTGCGGTTAACGGTCGATGACCGCGACACCTTCCCCGTCGTTCCCTGCCCTTTGGCTAGGGGACGATCGTGGCAAAAAGGTGCCATGGATAAAGGGGTTTCCGCGGATAACGGCGGAAACCCTTACGCCGGGCCGGTTTTGCCGGCTCAGCGATTCATCGGTGTGGTTAACGGGAACGCTAAAATCCTAGCGGAAGAACCCGAAGAAGCCGCGGAACGGCGTGTTGCCGTAGCCGTAGCGGTCGGGCATGCGCAGCGCCTCGCGCGATACCGCGGAGGGGTTGCGTGGCCGCTCGATCGCCACGTCCGCCACCCGCCGCTCGTCGCCCTTGAGGGCGGCCAGCACGCGCTGGTCGCGGCCATAGACGTCGTCGCGGATCTGCAGCTTGCCGTGGTCGTCGACGAACGCGGTCTGGTAAGTCAGGTGGACGTGGGGCCGCAGCGCTTCGGGGAACTGGATGTCCTGCTCGGCGGTGCCGAACATGCGCTTCAGGCGCTCCTGGTTGTAGTTCTCCCTCGGCAGCACGATCCCGAGCAGAACCTCGGCGTAGCGCAGCGGATTTTCCACCCGCATGCAGCCGTGGCTGTAGGCGCGCTTGTCGTGGGCGAACAGGTGCTTGTCCGGCGTGTCGTGCTGGTAGACCAGGAACTTGTTGGGGAAGTTGAAGCGGATGCGGCCGAGCGCGTTGCGCTCGCCGGGCGGCTGATAGATGTGGATGGTGCCGTCGCGGTTGGTCGTGATCTTGAGGCCGATGCGCTCCATGGCCTGCGGGTCCTCGCGCAGCGCCGGCAGGTATTCGTTCTGGATGATCGACGGCGGCACGTTCCAGGTCGGATTGACGGTGATGAACTTCATCGTCTCCGTCAGCATCGGTGTCGCGAGGTTGCCGGGCTTGCCGACGACGATCTTGGTCGTCCACACCATGTGGCCGTTGTTCACGACCTTCAGCGTGTAGTCGGGAACGTTGACCATCACGTAGGTCTTGCCGAGGTCGCGCGGCAGCCAGCGCCAGCGCTCCATGTTGGCGAGGATGATGTCGGCGTCGCGGTCGCGCCGCGGGCCATTGATGGCGTCGACGGTGGCGTTATTGAGGTTGCCGGTGGCGCTGAGCTTGCGCTGGGCCTGGAACTTCTTCACCGCATCGGCGAGCGGCTTGTCGTAGACCTCATTGTCGGCGGCGGGCACGCCCAGGCGCTCGCGCAACGGCGGCACGCGCTGGTCCTGCATGTTGAGCTTGACCAGCGGGCCGTTCGCAATGCGCGCCGGACCGGCCTCGGCGGTCTTGCCGCGGGATTCGGCGAGCTTCGCCTTCAGCGCCTTATAGCCTTCGTGCTGCGGATTGAGCGAGGCGAGCACGCGGCCCGCGTCCTCGCCGCCGGCGAGCTTGGCGAGAACGTCCGCCGGCTCGAGGGCGACCAGGTTGTAATGGATGTCGGCGGCGATGCGCGAGAAATGCACGCGGCCATTCTGCGCATGGCGGGCGAAGGCGAGCACCGCGTTGGTGAGCTTGAGTTCCGCCTCGGCGAGCGCCAGCGGATCGGCGTCGGCGCGGAACTGCGGCGTCGGATAATCGGCGGGGTCGAGGCCTTCGCTGTCGACCTGCTTCAGGTAGGCGATCGCTGCCTTGCCGCGCGTGGTCAGCGCGCCGCTGTCGCTCCACAACGGCGCGAAGCCGCGGGCGGTGTAGAAGGCGACGGCGCCGTCGCGCTCCTTCTTGCGGTCGAAGATGCGGTCGTTGCGAGCGGCGAGCAGGTCACGCAGCTTGTCGGCCACCGGATTCTCGACGATCGCGGGCTTGCCGATCACCTCGTCGCGGGTGATTTGCGGAACGTCGATCACCTCCGGCATGGGCACGAGAGCGTCGACGGCGCCCGAAGTGGCGGTCTGCTTGACCTCGGCCAGGCCGGGCGGCGGCACGTTCACGGGCTCCGGCACCGGGATGCGATTTTCCACCGCGCGGTCGTCGGCGACCGATACTCCAAGCGTTCCGCCCCAGGCAGCAAATAGGGCCGCAAACGCGACCCCAGCCAGCGCAGCTTTACGGATATCCAAGTGCCGCCTCCCGATCGTATCCATTCTGGCCTCCGCACGCATACTACGCACTGAACTTGTGACACAGGTGGGGCGAGATCAAGCGGCAAGCGCCCCGGAAACGATAATTTGACCGCCTGTTACTCCCCGGCAACGGCTTCATCCATCTCGGGTTCCAGCCCGAGATCCTTGAGCTTGCGATAGAGCGTCGAACGGCCGATCTGCAGCCGCCGGGCTACCTCGGTCATGCGGCCGCGGTAGTGATCGATGGCAAAACGAATTGCCTGCGCTTCCAGTTCCTCCATGGGCCGCACATGGCCGTCGGAACCGACCAGCGGTAGCGCGCCCAAGGGGGGCGTCGCGGCGGGTATGATCGCCGGTGAATCAACGAGCATCAGGGCTTCGGCGGGGGCGTGCGCCGCCGGTTCGGAGCGGAGCGCCGGCACGGCAAAGGCCTCGAAGCCCGGCACCTGGGTCGCGACCTGGGGAAACTCGGCGACGCCGATCTCATCGGTCTCCGCCAGCACCACCGCGCGGAACATGGCGTTTTCCAGCTGGCGCACGTTGCCGGGCCAGCGATGGCTCGTGAGCAGACGCATGGCATCGGCGGAAACCGAGCGCACGCGCTTGCCTTCCTCGGCGGCAAAGCGGGCGGCGAAGCGGCGGACGAGGTCGGGCACGTCCTCCATGCGCTCGCGCAGCGGCGGCATGGTGATCGGAAAGATGTGCAGGCGATAGAACAGGTCCTCGCGGAAGCGGCCGGCGCGCACAGCTTCCGTCAGGTCGCGGTTGGTGGCGGAGATCAGGCGGAAGTCGGCCTTGACCGGCTTCTTGGCGCCGACCGGATCGATCTCGCCTTCCTGGAGCGCGCGCAGGAGCTTGACCTGGGCGTCCATAGGCAACTCGCTGATCTCGTCGAGGAAGAGGGTGCCGCCGTCGGCCTCGACGAACTTGCCGACCTGGCGCTCGCTGGCGCCGGTGAAGGAGCCCTTCTCGTGGCCGAACAAAATCGACTCCACGAGATTGGCCGGGATGGCGCCGCAGTTCACCGCGACGAAGGGTTTTGCAGCGCGGGCGCCGGCGCCGCGGATGGCACGCGCGATCAGTTCCTTGCCGACGCCGGACTCGCCTTCGAGCAACACCGGGATGTCGGAGATCGCCGCCTTCTCGGCGAGCTTAAGCGCCGTCTGCATGCGCGGGCTGAGGCTCGCGAGATCCGCAAGCGTGAGCGCACCGGTAACGGTTTTGGTCAGGCGCTTGACCTCGCCGGCGAGCGCCGACTGGGCGAGTGCGTTCTTGATCGACACCTGTAGCCGTTCCGGGCCGGCCGGCTTCACCACGAAGTCGGTCGCACCCGCGCGCATGGCGGAAACCACCGCGTCGATCGAGCCCTGGGCGGTCTGCACGATGACCGGGACGGCGCTGCCGCATTCCTTGAGGCGGGTGAGTACGCCCATGCCGTCGAGGCCGGGCATGACGAGGTCGAGCACGATCAAGCCGATGCCGGCGCCGTCGGGGCCGTCAAGGACGCGGAGCGCGCCTTCGCCGTCTTCCGCCAACACGACGTCGTACTCGAAGCGGCGCAGCAAGGCCTCGGTCAGCCGGCGCTGCACCGGATCGTCGTCGACGAGAAGAACGCGCACCATCAACCTCTCCAGTCCCATTCCGGGGCACTGTGGGCGAGCGGCGTTAATGGAGGCTGAAGCGCTTCGACGGCGGGGCGCAATAACGCGATTGACGGGAAGGGCCGCCGCTCCATATGTGGAAAGCGTTGTTGCGGTGCCGTAGTGCCGCCCGGGATTTGGGCAAGAAGGAATGATGATGGGGTCGATTGTACAGAGCGCCAATCCTGCTGGCACTGCCGTGCGCGCGCCCGCGACCGAGGCGCTGCCCGAGTGGAACCTTGCCGACCTCTACCCCTCCATCGACGGGCCGGAGGTAAAGGCCGATCTTGCCCGCGCGGACAGCGAGTGCAGCGCCTTCGAGTCTACCTACAAGGGCAAGCTCGAGGCCATCGCCCGCGGCGACCGCGCCGGGGCCGAGCTCGCCAAGGCCGTGTCGCGCTTCGAGATGATTGAGGACCTGCTCGGGCGCCTCGTGTCGTACGCCGGGCTCGTCTATGCCGGCGACACCACCGATCCCAAGCGTGCCAAGTTCTACGGCGACGTGCAGGAGCGCGTCACCGGCGCGTCCGTGCATCTCCTGTTCTTTGCGCTCGAGCTAAACCGTATCGACGATGCGCTGGTCGACGCCGCGCTCAAGGATCCGGCGTTCGGCCACTACCGGCCGTGGATCGAGGACGTCCGCAAGGAGAAGCCCTACCAGCTCGAGGACCGGGTCGAACAGCTCTTCCACGAGAAGTCGGTCTCCGGCCACGCCGCGTGGAACCGCTTGTTCGACGAGACGATCGCGGGCCTGCGCTTCGAGGTCGACGGCGAGCGGCTCACGCTCGAGCCGACGCTGAACCTGTTGCAGGATGCGAGCGAGGCGCGGCGGCGCGCCGCCGCCGAGGCGCTCGCCAAGGTGTTCAAGGAGAACATTCGCTTGTTCTCTCTCCTCACCAACACGCTCGCCAAGGACAAGGAAATCTCCGACCGCTGGCGCGGCTTCAAGGACGTGGCCGACTCGCGCCATCTCGCCAACCGCGTCGAGCCGGAAGTGGTGGAGGCGCTGGTCTCCGCGGTGCGCGCCTCGTTCCCCAAGCTGTCGCATCGCTACTACAAGCTGAAGGCCAAGTGGCTCGGCAAGGACGTGCTCGAGCACTGGGACCGCAACGCGCCGCTGCCCAAGGTCGAGACGCGCCCCATCGAATGGAGCGAGGCGCGCGACACGGTGTTGTCGGCCTACGGCGCGTTCTCGCCGAGGATGGCGGAGATCGCGCGGCGTTTCTTCGACCGGCGCTGGATCGACGCGCCGGTGCGGCCGGGCAAGGCGCCGGGCGCCTTCTCGCATCCGACGGTGCCGTCGGTGCACCCCTACGTGCTGATGAACTATCAGGGCAAGCCGCGCGACGTGATGACGCTCGCCCACGAACTCGGCCACGGCGTGCACCAGGTGCTGGCGGCGCCGAACGGCGCGCTGATGGCGCCGACGCCGCTGACGCTCGCCGAAACCGCGAGCGTGTTCGGCGAGATGCTCACCTTCCGCGCGCTGCTCGCGAAGACCACGGACCCGCTCGAGCGCAAGACGATGCTGGCGCAGAAGGCGGAGGACATGATCAACACGGTGGTGCGCCAGATCGCCTTCTACACCTTCGAGCGCAAGGTGCACGGCGAGCGGCGGAACGGCGAGCTCACGGCCGAGCAACTGAGCCAGTTCTGGCTCGACGTTCAGGGCGAGAGCCTCGGGCCCGCGATCCGGCTCGGGCCGGGCTACGAGACGTACTGGGCGTACGTGCCGCACTTCGTGCACTCGCCATTCTACGTCTATGCCTACGCGTTCGGCGATTGCCTGGTAAACTCGCTCTACGCGGTCTACGAGCGCGCCGAGCAGGGCTTTGCCGAGCGCTATCTTGCCATGCTCGCCGCCGGCGGCACCAAGCACCACGCCGAGCTCTTGAAACCCTTCGGTCTCGACGCCCGCGACCCCGGTTTCTGGCAGGCGGGCTTGGGCGTGATCGAGCGGTTGATCGATGAGCTGGAGAAGCTGGAAGGCTGAAGCAAAGAGGCCTTGCAAGGATAGGTTGAACGAAAGCGCTTTCGCTCCTAGGCTGATGGCGGTCCGGGGAGACCGTCAGGGGCGGCATGCCAACCGTTCTATTGTCCAAGTTCGCTGACGTTTTTCGCAGCGAAGTTGCGTCTATCAACAAGCGGCGGGGAACGCGGCCGCACGTCGCGCTCGAGCCGGAACCCTTCCCGACCAGTGACAACACCGAAGTGCTGCGGCCGACACAAGCGTCCGACGTCATCGGCGTTGCTCTTTCCGGCGGCGGCGAACGTTCCGCCGCCTTCTGCCTCGGCGCGCTGCAGGCGCTGCACGAGGCCGGCGTTCTCCCGCGCGCCGACTATCTGTCCACGGTATCGGGCGGCGGCTACATCGGATCCTCGGTGTCCGCCAGCATGACCGCCAACGGCGGACAGTTTCCATTCAAGAGTGTGCTGTCCGAGGACGAGACCCCGTCGCTCCAGCACGTGCGCAACTATTCGAATTATCTGTTTCCGGAAGGGGTGGTCGATCTTCTGCGCAATTCCGCGATTTATGCGCGCGGATTGGTGGCCAATGCGATCTTGATTCTATTTTTTCTGCTGATCTTTGCGGCGGTGACGGTGTTCTCCAATCCGACGGTGCCGTCGCTGACGACGCCGGATTTTTTCGGCCTTGACGTTTCCCGATACAACTACCTGCCGCTCAAGAGTTTCGCGATCACCGCGCACCTCGGGCTGCTATTGCTGCTTTGGGTGATCGTTTGGGGCGTGATTCAGTCGCGTCGCCCCAAGCCAGTAGAGATTCCCAATACGTGGACGACGGCCACCGGCGTATTTGTGATCGGTGTCTTGCTAGTCGGCTTTTTTGAGCTGCAGCCCTTCGTTCTTCTCGCCATGTTTGAGCCGGGCGGCGGTAGCGAGCCGATCAACGTCATCGGTAATTGGATCGCAAGATGGCTACAGTGGGTGACGGCCGCTCTCGCTCCTATCGCGGCGGCGGCGACTTTTCTCGCGCGCAAACTCGGCGAGTTCGTGAAGAGTTCGGCGGAATCTTCTGGCAAGCTCGGTCAGTTCAAGGGCATCGCGGGCAAGATCGTCATCTACATCGCGGCGCTGTTCGTGCCGCTGCTGCTTTGGCTGGCATATCTGCGGATCAGCTATTGGGGGATTTGTGCCACGGCTACCGTGGTATGCGACATACCGCTATGGCTGCAGACCGCTATCGGTTGGATCGAGCTGCCGCGCGCCGCCGTCATCTTTTACGTGCTGGCTGCAGTGGTTCTCCTGCTGGTGATCTTCCAGCTGCGTCCAAACGCCAATTCACTGCATCCGCTGTACCGCGACCGCCTGAGCAAGGCCTTTCTCTTCGTTCCTCGGGATTTCTTGCCGCCGGATCAGGAACTGCAACCGCTGCGCCTCAAGCTCAGCGAGCTGTCGGAGGAAAACGCGCCGTATCACCTGATCAACACGGCACTCAACGTTCAGGCCTCGAAGACGGTGAATCGTCGCGGGCGCAACGCCGACTTCCTCGTATTCAGCCGCAATTTCATAGGCAGCAAAACCACCGATTACGTGGCCACGCCCGACATGGAACGGGTGATGACCGGGCTCGATCTCGGCACGGCCATGGCGGCCTCGGGCGCCGCCGCGTCCTCCAACATGGGTGCCGCGAGCATCAAGCCGCTCACGCCGACGTTGGCCATGCTGAACGTTCGCCTCGGCTACTGGATGCGCAATCCGCGGCGGGTGGGGGCGGGCGGCGGTTGGAACGCATTGGCCAACTTCTACTTTCTGTGGGAGATGTTCGGGCAGCTCGACGAGAAGAAAAAGTCCATCTATGTCACCGACGGCGGCCATATCGAAAATCTCGGCATCTACGAGCTGTTGCGGCGGCGATGCAAAGTGATCATCGCGATCGACGGCGAGGCCGACTCCGAAATGGCCTTTGGCTCGCTGAACACACTGGAGCGCTATGCGCTCATCGATCTAGGCGTGCGTATCGTCCTGCCCTGGCAGGGAGTCAGCGACGTGGCCAAGGAAACGAGCAAAGCCATCGCGGACAAGGGAGATTGTCAAAAGCGCCACGGACCGCACGTGGCGATCGGCGAGATCGGCTATCCCGGCGATCGCGTCGGCGTGCTGATCTACATCAAGGCGTCGATGACCGGCGACGAGAACGACTACGTGTTCCACTACAAGAAGCGCTATCCCGCCTTCCCGCACGAGACCACGCTCGACCAACTTTTTTCCGAGGAGCAGTTCGAAGCCTATCGCGCGCTCGGCTTTCACGCCGCCTATCGGTTCTTCAATCGCGAGGATCGGTTCGCCCATCTCGATCCGGCTGCGAGCCCCTGCTTCCGCGAGCACATCCAAGCGCTTGACAACCTGTTCCCGGCGCCGAATGCAGACCGGTGCTGGCCGCGGAAGCACGACACTTTCGCCGATTGGTACGACGATCCCGCGCTCGCCGCCGCGAAACCGGCCGGAGTTGGCAGGTAGGCGGCACCTTCACCGGTTTTCTGCCTCGCGTTTGGCTTCGGACGGCCGCGTGGCCTATATCCACGGGATATGACCGACCGCGAACGCAACCGCTTCTCCGCCCGCGCCACCCGCTACGCCCGCGTCGGCGCCAACGTCGGCGGGGCGGCGGCGCGCATCGCCGGCGCGCGGCTCTTCGGCTTCTCGCTCGACCGCGCGGCGAATGCGCTCGCGCTCGCCGCCGGCCTCGGCAACCTCAAGGGACCGATCATGAAGGTGGCCCAGCTCATGGCCACCATTCCCGACGCGCTGCCGCCGGAATACGCCGCCGAGCTGATGAAGCTGCAGAGCGAGGCGCCGCCCATGGGCTGGGCATTCGTCAAGCGGCGCATGGCGGCGGAGCTCGGGCCTAAGTGGGAGGCGAAGTTCAAGTCGTTCGAGCACGAGCCCGCGGCCGCGGCCTCGCTCGGCCAGGTGCACAAGGCGGTCAGCCGCGACGGCCATCTGCTCGCCTGCAAGCTCCAGTACCCGGACATGCAGTCGGCGGTGGAAGCCGACTTGAGCCAGCTCGAGATTTTATTTGCCATCCACCGGCGCATGGATCCCGTCATCGACACCCGCGAGATCGCCAAGGAGATCGGCGCGCGCGTGCGCGAGGAACTCGACTATCGCCGCGAGGCCAAGCACGTGGCGCTCTATGCCAAGATGCTCGGCGAGACGCCGGAGGTGCGCGTGCCGGAAACGTGGCCTGAGCTTTCCACCGGCCGGCTGCTCACGCTCGACTGGCTCGAGGGCAAGAAGCTCCTCGCCTACAAGGAGGCGCCGCTCGCCGCGCGCAATCGCCTGGCGCGGGCGCTGTTCCAGGCGTGGTGGCTGCCGTTCAGCCGCTACGGCGTCATCCACGGCGATCCGCACCTCGGCAACTACACGGCGTTCGCCGAGAAGGGCGAGCCCGGCGGCATCAACCTCCTCGACTACGGCTGCATCCGTATCTTCCCGCCATCGTTCGTCGGCGGCGTGGTCGATCTCTACCGCGGCCTGCGCAAGGGAGACGAGGCGCGGGTGGTGCACGCCTACGAGACCTGGGGCTTCCGCGGGCTGTCGCGCGGCCTCATCGACGTCCTCAACATCTGGGCGGGCTTCATCTACGGCCCGCTCATGGACGACCGGACGCGCACCATCGCCGATGGGGTGAAACCATCGGAATACGGCCGCCGCCAGGCCTACCAGGTGCACATGGCGCTGCGCGAGAAGGGGCCGGTCACGGTGCCGCGGGAGTTCGTGCTCATGGACCGGGCGGCCATTGGCCTCGGCGGCGTTTTTCTCCACCTCGCCGCCGAGCTCAATTTCCACAAGCTGTTCGAGGCCGCGATCGGGGAGTTCTCGGTCGCCGCGGTGGCACGGCGGCAGAAGGCCGCGCTCAAAGCGGTGGGGCTGGAGGCGGCGGGCTGACGCGCGGCGTTGCCGGGCAAGCCCGTTTCGGCTAAGGCTCGCTCGACCCATCTTGCCGAGGAACCGAGCAATGGCCGGCCACGACGTCGAATACGGCACCGCCGAAGGCAACGACTACCCGCAGCACGAGGGCACCTACAACGACTTCCTGCGGCTGGTGAAATGGACGTCGATCCTCGTCATCGCTACGCTCGCGTTCCTGTGGGTTTTTATCTTCTAGTTCAACCGAGCGCTTCATGAAGATCGCGGTCCCGGCCGAGACCGAATCCGGCGAGACGCGCGTCGCCGCCACCGCGGATTCGGTCAAGCGCCTCATCGGCCTCGGCGCCGACGTGATGGTGGAGAAGGGCGCCGGCACAAAAGCCGGCATTCCCGATTCCGAATTCGTCAACGCCGGCGCCCAAGTGGGAAGCGCCAAGGAAACGATCACCGGCGCCGACGTGGTGCTCAAAGTGCGCCGCCCGACCAAGGCGGAGCTGAAGGGCTACGAGCCCGGGGCTCTCGTCATCGGCATCCTCGATCCCTACGGCAACGAGGCGGCGCTCGCCGAGCTCGCCGGCGCCAAGGTCGCGAGCTTCTCGCTCGAGCTCCTGCCGCGCATCACCCGCGCGCAAAGCATGGACGTGCTGTCGAGCCAGGCCAATCTCGCCGGCTACCGCGCCGTCATCGACGCCGCCGCCGAGTACGGCCGGGCGTTGCCCATGATGATGACCGCGGCGGGCACCGTGCCGGCGGCGCGGGTGTTCGTCATGGGTGCCGGCGTCGCCGGCCTGCAGGCGATCGCCACCGCGCGGCGCATGGGCGCCGTGGTCACGGCCACCGACGTGCGGCCGGCGGCGAAGGAGCAGGTGGAGTCCCTCGGCGGCAAGTTCGTCGCCGTGGAGGACGAGGAGTTCAAGGCGGCGGAGACGGCCGCCGGCTACGCCAAGGAGATGTCGAAGGAATACCAGGCCAAGCAAGCGGCGCTGGTGGCGGGCCATATCGCCAAGCAAGACATCGTCATCACCACCGCGCTCATTCCCGGCCGCCCGGCGCCCCGGCTCGTGACCAAGGCGATGGTGGAATCGATGAAGCCGGGCTCGGTGATCGTCGATCTCGCGGTGGAGCGCGGCGGCAACGTGGAGCTGGCGCGAGCCCGGCAAGGTCACCGAAGTGAACGGCGTGAAGATCGCGGGCTATCTCAACGTGCCCGGCCGGCTCGCGGCCACGTCGTCTTCCCTCTACGCCAAGAACCTCTACGCGTTCCTCGAGCCGATGATCGACAAGAAGGAAAAGAAGCTCGCGGTGCCGTGGGACGACGAGATCGTCAAGGCGACGTTGCTGACGCGCGATGGCGCCGTGGTGCATCCGAACTTCAAGCCAAAGGGAGCCGCGTGATGGGCGAGGCGATGGCGGTCGACCCCTTCGTGTTCCGTTTCTCCATCTTCGTGCTGGCGGTGTTCGTCGGCTACTACGTGGTGTGGGCGGTGACGCCGGCGCTGCACACGCCGCTGATGTCGGTGACCAACGCCATCTCCTCGGTGATCGTGGTCGGCGCGCTGCTCGCCGTCGGCGTGCCGCTCGCCGGCAACGCCGAAGGCGCCTGGTGGGCCCGCGCGCTCGGCTTCGCCGCGCTGATCATGGCGTCGGTCAACATCTTCGGCGGCTTCCTGGTGACGCAGCGGATGCTGTCCATGTACCAGAAGAAGAAAAAGTGATGAGCCCCAACCTCGTCGCGATCGCCTATCTCGCTGCCGGCGTCCTGTTCGTCCTGGCGCTGCGCGGGCTGTCGAGCCCGGAGACGTCGCGGCAGGGAAATCTGTTCGGCATGGTCGGGATGGCGATCGCCATTCTCACCACGCTCGCCGCCTCGCCGCCTTCCGACGGGATCGGCTGGGCGCTGGTCGCGATCGGGCTTGGCGTGGGCGGCGCGATCGGCGCCGTGATGGCGCGGAGGATCGCCATGACGGCGATGCCGCAGCTCGTCGCCGCCTTCCATTCGCTGGTCGGCATGGCGGCCGTGCTCGTGGCGGCGGCCGCGCTCTACGCGCCGCAGGCCTTCGGCATCGGCACACCGGGCCACATCCACGCGGCGACCTTGGTCGAGATGTCGATCGGGGCGGCCATCGGCGCCGTCACCTTCACCGGCTCGGTGATCGCCTTCCTCAAGCTCAACGGCAACATGTCGGGCGCGCCGATCATCCTGCCGGCGCGGCACGCGATCAACATCGCGACTCGCGCTTGCGATCCTCGTCTGCGTCTTCTTCTTCGTGCGCACGGAGAGCCATGCGCTGTTCTGGCTGCTGGCGGCGCTGTCGTTCCTGATCGGCGTGCTTCTCATCGTGCCGATCGGCGGCGCCGACATGCCGGTCGTGATCTCGATGCTCAACTCCTACTCGGGCTGGGCGGCGGCGGGCATCGGCTTCACGCTCGGCAACACCGCGCTCATCATCACCGGCGCGCTCGTCGGCTCGTCGGGCGCAATCCTCTCCTACATCATGTGCAAGGGGATGAACCGCAGCTTCATCTCGGTGATCCTCGGCGGCTTCGGCGGCGAGGTCTCCCACGCCGGCAAGGCGGAGACGCGGCCGGTGAAGCAGGGCTCGGCCGAGGACGCGGCCTTCATCCTGAAGAACGCGTCCAAGGTCATCGTCGTGCCCGGCTACGGCATGGCGGTGGCGCAGGCGCAGCACGCGCTGCGCGAGATGGCGGACAAGCTGAAGAAGGAAGGGGTGGAGGTGAAGTACGCGATCCACCCGGTTGCCGGCCGCATGCCGGGGCACATGAACGTGCTCTTGGCGGAAGCCAACGTCCCCTACGACGAGGTGTTCGAGCTCGAGGACATCAACTCGGAATTCCCCCAGGCCGACGTCGCCTTCGTCATCGGCGCCAACGACGTGACCAATCCGGCGGCGAAGACCGATAAGACATCGCCGATCTACGGCATGCCGGTGCTCGACGTGGACAAGGCGAAGACGGTCTTGTTCATCAAGCGCGGCATGGGCTCGGGCTACGCCGGCGTCGAGAACGAATTGTTCTTCCGCGACAACACCATGATGCTGTTCGGCGACGCCAAGAAAATGACCGAGAGCATCGTCAAGGCGCTCTGACCGTAACCGGATCGCCGCGGTCGCGTGCTATGAAGCGCGCATGGGACTCCTGAAATCGATCCTGGTCTTCGCGCTCGTGGGCTACGCCGCGCTCGCGGCGCTGCTCTATTTCGCCCAGCGCGCGCTCATGTATTTCCCCGACCGGGCCAGGGTGGCGCCGGCGGCGGTGGGCTTGCCCAACGCGAGCGAGGTCGTGCTCGATACCGCCGATGGCGAGAAAGTCATCGTCTGGCACGTGCCGCCGCTGGGCGAGAAGCCGGTGGTGCTCTATTTCCACGGCAACGGCGCCGCGCTTGCGAATTGCGCCGAGCGATTCCGCGCGCTTACCGCCGACGGCACCGGGCTCGTCGCGCTGTCCTACCGCGGTTACGGCGGATCGAGCGGGCGGCCGAGCGAGACGGGGCTGATCGCCGACGCGGACGCGGCGTACGCATTCGCCGTGGCGCGTTATGCGCCGGCGCGGATCGTCGCCTGGGGCGAGTCGCTCGGCTCGGCTGTCGCCATCGCGCTCGCCGTGGAGAAGCCGGTCGGCCGCCTCGTGCTGGAATCGCCGTTCACCTCGGCCGCCGACGTCGCCGCCTCGAGCTATCCGTTCCTCCCGGTCCGGCTCCTGATGAAGGACCAGTTTCTTTCCAACGAGCGCATCGCGCGGATCACCGTACCGGTGCTCGTCGCGCACGGCGCGCGCGACGGGGTGATCCCGTTCAGCCATGGGGAAAAGTTGTTTGCTTTGGTCCAATCGCCGAAGGAGTTCGCGCGCTTCGCCGAGGGCGGCCACGTCAACCTCGACGGCTACGGAATGCTCAAGCGCGTGCGGCCGTTCCTTGAAGGCCGCGGGCCCTGAAAAGCAAAAGGGCGGACTTTCGTCCGCCCGCATGCTCGTGAACCTGGTGAGGCTTAGCGCCGGAACCCGCCACCGCCGCCGAAACCGCCGCCGCCACCGAAACCACCACCACCACCGCCGCCGCCACCACCACCGCCGTGGCCACCGCCACCGCCGCCGAAACCGGGCCGGCCGGGGAACTTGGGCTTGGGCTTGCTCGGAGGCAGGAGGCCTTCGCGTTGCGCCCGCTTGCGCGCGAGCTTGCGGGCGCGGCGCACCGCCTCCGCCTTCTCGCGGGCGCGGCGTTCGGAGGGCTTTTCGTAGTGGCCGCGCAGCTTCATCTCGCGGAAGATGCCCTCACGTTGCATTTTTTTCTTGAGTGCCTTGAGGGCCTGATCGACGTTGTTGTCGCGAACGAGAACCTGCACGAGCCTACTGCTCCTAGCTTCCTGAATTCGGGGTGACGGGAAGGCCAAGGCGCTTTCCCGGGATGGGCGGTGCTACCAGAAGCCCCTGAAATTGTCCACAACTTGGCCTTTGAAGGCGCGATTGCCACGGTAGAAACGCGATCATTCCGGCCAAACCCGCGTCACATGCCCCATCTTGCGCCCGGGGCGGGCCTCGCGCTTGCCGTAGAGGTGGACGGCGACGCTGGCGGTGGGGGGCGGTGCGCTGTTCACCTCCTCGCCGATCAGGTTCGTCATTTCCACCTTGCCGAGCCGGCGGGGGTGGGCGAGCGGCCACCCGGAAATGGCGCGCAGGTGCTGCTCGAACTGGCTGACGCTCGCGCCGTCGAGGGTCCAGTGGCCGGAGTTGTGCACCCGCGGGGCGAGCTCGTTCACCAGGAGGCGGCCGTCGCGGGTGACGAACATCTCGACCGCGAGCACGCCGACGTAGCCGAGCGCCCCGGCGATCAGCTTGGTCACCGCGACCGCCTCCTCGGCGAGCGCGGGGGATATCGCGGCCGGCACGCGAGAGTGATGCAGGATGTGATTGCGGTGATCGTTCTCGATCGGCTCGTAGGCGACGATCTCGCCGGTGCGCCCGCGCGCGGCGACCACGGAAATCTCGCGGGCGAAATCGATGAAGCCCTCCAGGATCGAAGGATGCGCGCCGACCGCGTGCCAGGCGTCGGCGGCCTCGGCTGGCGCGCGGATCGCCGCCTGACCCTTGCCGTCGTAGCCGAGGCGCCGCGTCTTCAGCACCGCCGGCACGCCGATCTGCTCGAGGGCGGCTTCGAGATCGGCCCTCGAATGCACCTCGGCAAACGGTGCCGTGCCGATGCCGAGGCCGGCGACGAATTCCTTTTCGGCAAGCCGGTCCTGGGTGGTTTCCAACACCTCGGGATCGGGCAGCACGGGCTTGCGCGCGGCGATGAAGCGCGCGGTCGCCGCCGGAATATTCTCGAACTCGTAGGTGACGAGATCGACCGCGGCGGCGAAGCGGGCCAGCGCCACCTCGTCCTCATAGGCGGCGATGGTTTGCGCGTCGGCCGCGGCGAAGGCGCAGGAATCCGCTTCCGGCGCGTAGACGTGCGAGCGCAACCCGAGCTTGGTCGCGTCCTCGGCGAGCATGCGGCCGAGCTGGCCGCCGCCGAGAATGCCGATGGTGTCGCCGAGCGCGAGGACGGGAAGGTCGGCCATTCACTTCTTCGGGCGCTTGCCCACCGACGCCGTCTGGCGGGCGCGGTGGGCGTCGAGCTTCTTGGCGATCTTGGCGTCGGACAGCGCCAGCACCGCCGCGGCAAGCAGCGCTGCGTTGATCGCGCCCGGCTTGCCGATGGCGAGCGTGCCGACGGGAACGCCGGCCGGCATCTGCAGGATCGACAGCAGGCTGTCCTTGCCTTCGAGCGCGTGGGTTTTGATGGGCACGCCGAATACGGGAAGCGACGTAAGGGAAGCGGCCATGCCGGGAAGATGCGCGGCCCCGCCGGCGCCGGCGATGACCACCTTGAAGCCGTTCTTGCGTGCCGACTTGGCGAAGGCATAGAGCCGCCCGGGCGTGCGATGTGCCGACACGATTAACGCTTCGTGACCGATGCCCAGCGCGGTCAGCGTGGCGGCGGCGTGCTGCATGGTTTCCCAGTCGGACTGGCTGCCCATGATGATGGCGACCGGGTGCTTTCTCGCAGGCATGTGTTCGCGCCCCCCTGGCGCAAGAAAGCGGGCGATTATAGGTGTGGACGGGTGCCAGGCAAGCAGAAGCCGCGAATCATGCTGAAGAAAACACCGAAGGTGGACAAGCGCGAGCGCCGCGCGCCCGAGCCCGAGGGGATGCGTGCGCTCCGCCGCGAGCTTGCGGAGGCGAAGAAGCGCATCGCCGAGCTCGAGGCCCACGCCAACGAGGACCCGCTCACCGGTCTCTTGAACCGGCGCGGCTTCGACAAGGAGCTCGAGCGCGCCTTCGCCTTCGTGCGCCGCTACGGCACCAGCGTGGCGCTGCTCTACCTCGATCTCGACGGTTTCAAGCCGATCAACGACACCCACGGCCACGGCGTCGGCGATATGGTGCTCAAGGAAGTGGTCAGGCTCATCTGCAACAAGGTGCGCGCCTCCGACGTGGTGGCCCGCGTTGGCGGCGACGAGTTCGCCATCCTGATGTGGAACCTGCGCGAGCTCGACGCCGAGGCGCGGGCGCGAGCGCTGGAGAAGTTGGTGGAGGAAACGCCGCTCGAGTGCGGTGGCAAGCGGTTGAAGCTCGGGGTTTCGATCGGCCTCTCGTACCTGAAGGCGCAGGACACGCTGAAAGATTTCATGCGGCGAGGCGACGAGGCGATGTACGCGCGCAAGCGCGAGCGCAAGGCCGCCCGCTAGCGCCGCTTCAGGAAGGGTGCCATGCCGGCGCGCGCCAACTCGTCGGCGCGCTCGTTCTCATCGTGGCCGATGTGGCCGCGCACCCAGTGCCAGCTGACGTGATGGCGCTCAGCCGCGGCATCGAGGCGCTTCCACAGATCGACGTTCTTGACCGGCGATTTGTCGCGGGTGCGCCAGCCGTTCGTCTTCCAATTGTGCATCCACTTGGTGATGCCGTCGCGGAGATATTGCGAATCGGTGTGCAGCTCGGCGGGTGTCGCGTCGGGCAGGGACTCCAGCGCCGAGATCGCCGCCAACAGCTCCATGCGGTTGTTGGTGGTCGCCGCTTCGCCGCCCTGCAACTCGCGCACATTCGCGCCGTCGCGGATGATCGCGCCCCAGCCGCCGGGGCCGGGATTGCCGGAGCACGCCCCGTCGGTGTGGATGACCACGCGGCTCATGCGGCGAGGCCGTAGTCGCGGGCGTGGTCGATCTTCCGGTGGAAGCGGAGCTTCTTCAAATACTCGAGCGGATCCTTCGGCCGCACCAGCGCGCCCGCCGGTACGTCCAACCAGTCGACCAGGCGGGTGAGCAGGAAGCGCGTGGCGGCGCCGCGGGCCAGCAGCGGCAGCGCCAACAGCTCCTCGGCGGAAAGCGGGCGGATGGCCACGTAGCCCGAGAGCAAGGCCTTGCCCTTGGTCACGTTATAGGAGCCGTCGGCCTCGAAGCACCAGCAGTTGAGGCAGATGGCGAGGTCGTAGGCCAAGAAATCGTTGCAGGCGAAATAGAAATCGATCAGCCCGGAGAGCTGGTCGCCGAGGAAGAAGACGTTGTCGGGAAAGAGGTCGGCGTGGATCACCCCGCGCGGCAGATCCGCCGGCCACGCACGGGACAGATACGCGATCTCCTCGGCGACGGTGGCGGCGAGGCCGGGGGCGACCTCGTCGGCGCGGCCCGCGGCGCTGTCGGCGAGCTTCTTCCAGCCGGCGAGGTTGAGCGCGTTCTTGCGGTGGAGCTTGAAGTCGCGGCCGGCGAGATGCAGCTCCGCCAATGCGCGGCCGACCGCGGCACAGTGGCCGACGTTCGGCCGGTGCACCGAGATGCCCTCGAGGAAGGTGACGATCGCCGCCGGACGGCCGGCAAGCTCACCGAGCGCGTGGCCTTTGCGGTTCTTCACCGGCTGCGGGCAGATGATGCCGCGGCTCGCCAGATGCTCCATGAGGCCGATGAAGAAGGGCAGGTCCTCGGGCGCCACGCGCTTCTCGTAGAGGGTGAGGAAATAGTAGCCGGCGGTGGTGTGGAGGAAATAGTTGGTGTTCTCCACGCCTTCGGCGATGCCCTTGAGGGCCATGACCGAGCCGAGATCGTAGTCGGCGAGGAAGGCGGCGAGCTCGTCCTCGCCCACGTCGGTGTAGACGGCCATGACGCTACTCCGCCGCTACCGAGGACACGCGCGGGCGACGGGCGCGGTAGGCGTCGGCGAGGCGCGAGGCGCGGGAGAACAGGTCTTCACCGCCCAGGCCCTCCATCGCGAGCAAACGATCTTCGGTGGCGCGCTGGCTTGCGATCTCGCCCGAGGGGAGCACGTGGCCGATGTCGGCCCCGCGCTCGGCGAGGCGGCGGGCGACCAGGAGGCAGCGGTGGCAGTGGAGCGGATCGCGCTCGGTGCATAGCAAGGCAAGGCGATGGCTGGCGGCGTCTTCGATCAGGGTATCGAGGCCGGCTTGAAAGCTTTTGGAGGCCGCGAGCTTGTCGTAGTCGACCACGCCATCGCAGTAAAACGCGCGGTCGCGTGGTCGCCCGCCTAGCGCATCGCCGAGATAGCGATAGGAAATTCCCTGCGCGTCGAGGGCGGCGCTGAGCGCATCCTTGTTGAATTGCGGCGCGTGGCGCGACGCCGGATAGGAGCGCACGTCGGCGATGGCCGTCACGCCGGCGCCTTGCAGGAGCGCCAGGAAATTCTCGATCGGGTGGTTGGAGTGGCCGACGGTGAGGATCATGTTCACTCCGCCGCGTCTTCGCGCAGCTCCCGCGGCAGCGGGAAGAACACGTTCTCGTCGGGTCCCGCGGCGGTGTCGACGGTCACGTCATAGCGCGCGGCGAAGGCGTCGATGATCTCGTCCACCAGCACCTCGGGTGCCGAGGCGCCGGCGGTGATCGCCAGCGACGAGATGTTGCCGAACGCGTTCCAGTCGATGTCGCTTGCGCGCTCCACGAGCGCGCTGACGCGGCAGCCGGCGCGCGCCGCCACCTCGCGCAGACGCTGGGAGTTGGAGCTGTTGGGGGCGCCGACCACGATCATGGCGTCGACGCTGCCGGCCACGCGCTTCACCGCCTCCTGGCGGTTGGTGGTGGCGTAGCAGATGTCCTCCTTGTGCGGCCCGACGATCGCCGGAAAGCGCGCTTTCAGGATCGCCACGATCTCGGCGGTGTCGTCGACGGAAAGCGTGGTCTGGGTGACGTAGGCCAGCGCCCCGGCGTCGCGCGGCTGGAATGCGCGCGCGTCTTCGGCGGTCTCGATCAGGGTGACGGCGCCGGCCGGCAGCTGCCCCATGGTGCCGATCACCTCGGGGTGGCCGGCGTGGCCGACGAGCACGATGTCGCGGCCGCGCTTGGCGTGGATCATGGCCTCGCGGTGCACCTTGGTGACGAGCGGGCAAGTGGCGTCGATGGCGAAGAGACCGCGCGCCGCGGCCTCGCCGGTCACCGCCTGGGGCACGCCGTGGGCGGAGAAGATCACTGGCCGGTCCCCGGCCGGCACCTCGTCGAGATGCTCGACGAACACCGCGCCTTTGCGGCGCAGCCCATCGACCACGTACTTGTTGTGCACGATCTCGTGGCGCACGTAGACCGGCGCGCCGTATTTGGCGAGGGCCCGCTCGACGGCGTCGATCGCCCGCACCACGCCCGCGCAAAAGCCGCGCGGCGCGCAGAGGAGAATGCGGAGCGGCGGTTTGGAAGCGTTTTCAGGGTTCGCGGACATGGGCATTGCCGGGTTTTCGGCCCGTGATGGGCTGCGGCCTTACGGGCTGTCAAGCAAAGGCGTTTGCTTCCTGCGGCGAGCCTGCCTATATACCTGACACCCCCGGTCAATTCGGATACCGAGGCTCCGTCTCAAAAGGACGGGCGGAGCGCGAAAACCTTAGCAAATTCGAGGAAGGCCCGGCCATGGCCGACTACCCGTTGATGCCCAAAGCGACCGCCGTTTGGCTGGTCGAGAACACGTCGCTGTCGTTCGAGCAGATCGCCGATTTCTGCAAGTTGCACCCGCTCGAGGTGAAGGGCATCGCCGACGGCGAGGTGGCGCAGGGCATCAAGGGCCTCGACCCGATCAACACCGGCCAGCTCACCCGCGAGGAGCTCGACAAGGCCCAGGCCGATCCGAACCACAAGCTGGTGATGCTGGAATCGAAGCTGACGCTGCCGCAGCCCAAGACCAAGAAAAAGGGCCCGCGCTACACCCCGGTGTCCAAGCGCCAGGACCGGCCGAACGCGATCCTGTGGCTCGTGCGCAACCATCCGGAGCTCAAGGACAGCCAGATCATGCGCCTCGTCGGCACCACCAAGTCGACGATCGAGGCGGTGCGCAACCGCACCCACTGGAACGCGCAGACCCTGCAGCCGCTCGACCCGGTGACGCTCGGCCTCGCCTCGCAGACCGATCTCGATTTCGAGGTCGGGCGCGCGGCCAAGGAGAAGCCGGTGAAAACGGTGGAGGAGCAGACCACGCTGTTGCCGGCGTCGGAGACGACGCGGCCGGAGCAGCCGGCGGCGGAACCGTTCGGCGGCGACACCAAGCCGGTGCCGAAGAAAAAGGAAGAGCCGATCGACGTGGACTCGGTGTTCGCCAAGCTCGGCGGCGCGAAAAAGGGCGAGTAGCCGTCAGCCCGGCCGCCTCAGCTTGCTGCCCCCCAGATCGACTGCAAATCGGCCACCGCGCCTTTGCCGAAGAACTTGGCGATCTCGGCGGGAGTCAGGGCGGGCCGTATGCGGCGTGCTTCGTTGAGGGCGTTGCGCGCCTCGTCGATCCGCCCAAGCCGCGTTGCGGCGATCGCGCTCACGACCCTTCCGCCGTAGAGATGGCCGTCGCGCCGATTGGCGATTTGCGCCTCCGTCAGCGCCTCCTCGAGGCGGCCCGCGCGCAATAGGGCCTCGGCCAGGATCATGCCCCAAAATCCCAGGTTGGCGTCGCGCGGACTGATGCGCATGCCGAGCCGCATGTTCTCGATCCCGACGTCGAACT
Organism: uncultured Alphaproteobacteria bacterium; assembly: GCA_963792635.1. Classification (GTDB taxonomy): domain Bacteria; phylum Pseudomonadota; class Alphaproteobacteria; order Rhizobiales; family Xanthobacteraceae; genus DATNNN01. Next base: position 91,482 of record CAWBWX010000001.1, on the reverse strand, counting down.
TGCCCAGTCGAGACTGCGCCGCGCCCAATGCCACGCGGGGCTGGGCGTTGCTGGGGTCGATCTCGACCGCGCGCTCGAGAATTTCGCAGCCGCGCGCCTCCTGCCCGAGGTCGGCGATGGCGCATCCGGCGCGCCCGAGCGATTCCGACGATTCCGGATCGAGCGCGATGCTGCGTTCCGCGGTCTCCAGCGCTTTGCGACGAACCGCCGGATCGTCGGGCAGGAGCGAAAGATTGATGCCGAACGCTGTGAGCAGCGCGAGCAGCGAGTAGCCGAGGGCGAATTTCGGATCGAGGCGGACCGATTCCTCGAGGTCGGCGATCGCTTCCGCCAGCGATTCCTCGTTCCAGCCCCTTACCGCGATCGCCCCGAACGCCCGGTGATACCGGCTGAAGGCATCGAGGTTGTTGGGATGCCGCCGGCGGATGGCCGTGAGCTCGGCGCGCGTGAGCTGCGGCTCGAGCTCGATCATGATCGCGCGCGCGATCTTCTCCTGCAGGTCCAACGTCTCGCTTTGCTCGGCGTCGAAGCGCTGGCTCCATAGCTGCCGTTCGGACTTGGATTCCGCGAGCTGGGCGACGACGCGCACCCGCTGCCCGGAGGCGCGGATGCTGCCGCGAACGATGTAGCGGACACCGAGCTCGCGGCCGACCCGACGAAGATCGTGGGTCTCCTGGTAGGCGAAGGATGACCTCCGGGCGATGACGAAGAAGCCGGGAACGCGCGCGAGCAGCGTGATGACGTCCTCTACCAGGCCCTCGATCAAGAAGTCGAGAACTCTTGTCGCCGGACAGATTCTCGAACGGCAGAACCGCGATCGAAGGCCGGTCCTCGACCGGCGCCGGCAACGCCTCCGCCCCCGGCTCCACATGGCTGTCCATGTCCACGCGAAAAACCGACATGGGACTTGCGATATTCTTCAGCGTCCGCATGCCGAGACTGGTGAAGGCGACCGCCACCTTGCCGGCGACTTGCTGGTAGACCGCCTGAGATACGCTGATGCCGCCGGGATCGGCGATCCCCTCGAGCCGGGCCGCTATATTCACGCCATCGCCGAACAGGTCCTCGCCGTCGGCGATCACATCGCCGAGATTGATGCCGATGCGGAACTGTAGGCGCTTTTCGGGACGCCACTTTTTCATTGCGTGCGGCGCAGTCGCGCTGCACAGCCACTGCGCATTCGACTGCTGCCACCGCGCTCGAGAATTCGGCGAGCATTCCGTCGCCGGTGGTCTTGAAGATGCGGCCGCCGCGCTCGGCCACGTGCGGCTCCATGGTCTCGGCCAGATGCGCCTTGAGCGCGTCCAAGGTGCCGACCTCGTCCGCGTTCATGAGGCGCGAATAGCCGACGACGTCGGCGGCCAGAATTGCGGCGAGCTTGCGGGAGTGAGGTTTGGCCATGAAGCAAGTTTAACCTTGCTTTGCGACCATAGGGGAGGGCGGTTTCAGGTGTCGAGCGCCTTCTCGTCCACCGGCACGGTGTAGTTGAGCGCCAGCCGCCCGCCATCCACGTAGACGATCTCGCCGGTGACGTAGCTTGCGTCGTCGGAGGCAAGAAACGCCACCACGGCGGCGACCTCGGCGGGCGTGCCGATGCGGCCGAGCGGCGTACGCGATAAGAGCCGGCGCTTGGCCTCCTTGTCGGTGGCGATGCCGGCCAAGAGCTCCGTCATGATCGAGCCCGGACCCACGGCGTTGACGCGGATGCCGTGCGGCGCGAGCGCCACCGCCATGACGCGGGTGAGTTGCGCCAGACCGCCCTTGGACACGGCGTAGGGCGCCTGGTTCGGGATCGCCACCACGGAGTTGATCGACGCCATGTTGACGATCGTGCCCGGGCTTCTTCCCGGCCTTGACCTGCGCCGCCATTTCCCTGGCTACCGCCTGGCCGACGAGGAACGCGCCCTTCAAGTTCACGCGCAGCACGCGGTCGAAATCGGCTTCCTTCAAATCGAGGAAATCGGCGCCGTGGATGATGCCGGCGTTGTTGACCAGCACGTCGATGCCGCCGGCCGCCTTGGCCTGCGTCACGAGGTTCGCCACGTCGCGGGCGTCGCCCACGTCGCAGCGGACGAAGCGGGCGTTCGGTCCGAGCTGCTCGGCGGTCGCCCGGCCGGTGGGCTCGTCGATGTCGGCGAGGACGACCTTGGCGCCTTCCGCGATCAGCCGCTCGGCGCAGGCGCGCCCGATGCCGCGGGCGGCGCCGGTGACGATGGCGGTCCTGCCATCGAATTTGGCCATGCCTCTACGCTATCCCCTCCACGGCGGGAGAGGGAAGCGGGAAGTTAGCCTCGCCGCTTGAGCCAGCCGTCCACGGAGAAGCGCCCGGCGCCGGTGACGAACAACAGCAGCATGCCGCCGAGGACCGATAGGTTCTTCAGGAAGTTGATGTACTGGACCATCTGCTGCGCCGCCGGATACGTCCAGTAGCGATGTGCGAGCCAGGTGATGAACACGAGGTAGAGGACCGTGAGCAGTGCGGCATAGCGCGTCGCCACGCCGAAGATCAGCGCCAATCCGACGGTGAGCTCGAACAGCGTGGCGGCCCAGGCGAAGAATTGCGGGGCGGGCATGCCGAGCGCGCCCACGTATCCGACGAAGCCGGCAATGTTGCCGGTAATCCGCGGCCACGCGGCGATGAAGAAGAGCCAGCCCAACAGCACGCGGCCGACGAGCGCACAGGCGTCGCCGGAACGAAAGGCGATGTTATCCAAGCCCGCGAACATCGCGGGCGACGGCGTGATCAGCTCGTGGTTACCGGATTGCTTGGCCATGAAAAATCTCCCCTCTTTGCCCGATCTTGGCTTCCACTGGCGGCGTTACGCCGCCCTTGTCCAGATAAGAACCGCGTTATCCTCGGGGAATTCCGCGTTGCAGTGCGATTGATATCGGCGCGCGCGCCTTCAACGCCGCGCCGAACTCGTCGGAGGGCGCGGGTATTCGATTCGAATCACCGCGTGACCCGCTCCGGACTCGCACCCGCGCGCGCCTCCGGCGGGAGGTGCTACGGCAGTTCCGCGATCAGCTTCTGGAATTCCGGCTCGGCCCAGGCCCGGCACGTGCGGGTGCGCACGTTTCCCTGGGCGCTGAGCGCGAGCGCGAACTTGGCGACGTTATCGCCGTTCGGCGCCTCGAGCAGGATGAGCAGATCGCTGTCGCCGGTGGTGAGATAGATCTGCTTGATCTCGACGCCCACCTTCTTGGCGAGCTCGCGGCCAGCCTGGGCGCGCTTCGGCGCGTCCTTGACCGAGCGGATTCCCTGATCGGTCCAATTGAGCGAACAAATGAATGTCGGCATGGTGTCCTCCCTTGCGTCTGCGGGCCGGCCGATCGTCTTGTTGTGGCGCAGCTATTAGTTCGCCAGCCCGCGTCCCTTCAGCGCCGCGCCGATCTCGTCCAAAATTGCCGGGTCGTCGATGGTGGCCGGCATCTTCCACGGCTCGGAGTCCGCGATCTTTTTCATGGTGCCGCGCAGGATCTTGCCCGAGCGCGTCTTGGGCAGCCGGTTGACCACGATCGCGAGCTTGAAGGCCGCCACCGGCCCGATGCGCTCGCGCACCATGCCCACCACTTCCTTCTCGATGTCGCCGGACTCCTTCGTGACGCCGGCCTTGAGCACGATGAAGCCGCAGGGCACCTCGCCCTTGAGCTCGTCGGCGATGCCGATCACGGCGCACTCGGCGACGTCCGGGTGCGCCGCCAGCACCTCCTCCATGCCGCCGGTGGAGAGGCGGTGGCCGGCGACGTTGATGATGTCGTCGGTGCGGCCCATGATGAAGAGATAGCCGTCCTCGTCCTTGAAGCCGGCGTCGGCGGTCTTGTAGTAGCCGGGGAATTCGATGAGGTAGCTTTCCTTGAAGCGCTGGTCCTGCTCCCACAGCGTCGGCAGGCAGCCGGGCGGCATCGGCAGCTTGAGCACGATCGAGCCCATCTTGTTCGCCGCCACCGGCTTGGCGCTCTCGTCGACCACGTCGACCTGGTAGCCGGGCATCGGCTTCGTCGGCGAGCCGTGCTTCACCGGCAGCGCGCCGAGACCCACGGGATTGCCGGCGATGCACCAGCCGGTTTCGGTCTGCCACCAGTGATCGATCACCGGCACCTTCAGATGGTTCTCGGCCCATTCCACCGTGGGCGGGTCGGCGCGCTCGCCGGCCAGAAACAGCGTGCGGAATTTCGACAGGTCCGCCTTGGCGATGAACTTGCCTTCGGGGTCCTCTTTCTTGATCGCACGGAATGCCGTGGGCGCCGTGAACAGCGCGACCGCGCCGTGGTCGGAGATCACGCGCCAGAACGCGCCGGCGTCGGGCGTGCCCACGGGTTTGCCCTCGTAAAGGATCGAGGTCGCGCCGTGGATGAGCGGGCCGTAGACGATGTAGGAGTGGCCGACCACCCAGCCGATGTCCGACGCCGTCCACCACACCTCGCCCGGGTCGACGCCGTAGAGGCCGTTCATCGACCATTTCAGCGACACCATGTGGCCGCCGTTGTCGCGCACCACGCCCTTGGGGATGCCGGTGGTGCCCGAGGTGTAGAGGATGTAGAGCGGATCGGTGGCGAGCACCGGCACGCAGGCGGCGCTCTTCTTGTCGCGGATGGCGGCAGCGCGCAGCGCCGCCCAGTCGTGATCGCGGCCGGCGATCATCGCGGCTTCCGCCTGCGGCCGCTGCAGCAGGATGACGGACGCGGGCTTGAAGCTCGCGAGCTTGATCGCCTCGTCCAAGAGCGGCTTGTACTGCACCACCCGGTTCGGCTCGAGGCCGCAGGAGGCGGTGAGGATGACGTTGGGTTTGGCATCGTCGATGCGGGTGGCGAGCTCCTTCGCGGCGAAGCCGCCGAACACCACGGAGTGGATGGCGCCGATCCTCGCGCACGCCAGCATGGCGAAGATCGCCTCGGGCACCATGGGCATATAGAGGATGACGCGGTCGCCCTTCTTGACGCCCAAGTCCTGCAGCACGGCGGCGAGCGTCTTCACCTCGGCGAGCATCTCGGCATAGGTGAAGGCGCGCTTGGTGCTGGAGACCGGACTGTCGTAGATGAGCGCCGCCTGGTTGCCGCGGCCGGCGGCGACGTGGCGGTCCAGCGCATTGAAGCAGGTGTTGCACACGCCGCTCGTGAACCAGCGGCCGTAGATGCCGGCGGACGGATCGAACACTTTCTTGGGCTGCTCGATCCAATCGATCGCCTGCGCCGCCTCGCCCCAGAAGCCTTCCGGGTCGCGCATGGAGCGTTCGTAGATTTCCGGGTAGCGGCTCGCGGCCCGCGCTTCCATTGACGGCCTCCGGCAGAGATTGTGCGTCGGAGGCCCACGAATGCAAGAGGGCTGGCGCGCGACCTTTTGCTGTGGTCTGACTGGCGCTCCATTCGCTCGAAGCCCCGCCACATCCCTTGCTCACCGATCCGATCTTTCTCGCGGTTGCCGCCGTCGCGGTGATCCTCCTCGGCCTCGCCAAGGGCGGGTTCGCCGGCGTCGGCACGCTGTCGACGCCGCTGTTGGCGCTGGTCATCGCGCCGGGCGACGCCGCCGGCATCCTGCTGCCGATTTTGCTGGTCAGCGATGCGATCTCGGTGTGGAGCTATCGCAAGACCTGGGACGCGCGCAACCTCAAGGTGATGATGCCGGCCGCCGCCGTCGGCATCGCGGCGGGCTGGTGGCTCGCGGCGTATTTCACGCCGGCCTACATCCGCATCTCCATCGGCGCCATCGCCATCGCCTTCGGCCTCTTCAACCTCGTCGGCTTCGGACGGCGCAAGGTGGAGAAGCCGTCGCCGGTGAAGGGCGCGTTCTGGGCGTCGATCGCGGGCTTCACCAGCTTCGTGTCGCACGCGGGCGGGCCGCCGTTCCAGATCCACCTCTTGCCGCAGAAGCTGCCGCACCAGGTGTTCGTCGGCACCAGCACCATCTATTTCGCCTGGACCAACGTTTTGAAGATCCTGCCCTACGCGCTGCTCGGCCAGCTGTCGGCGACGAACCTCACGATCTCGGTTGCCTTCTTGCCGCTGTCGGTGGCGGCGACGTTCGCCGGCGTCTGGTTGATCCGCCGCACGCCGCACGAGCGCTTCTACAAGCTCATCTATGCGCTGATGCTGGTGGTCGGCGTCGAGCTCGTGCGCGAGGGCTGGGTCGGCATATTCGGCGCCGGCGCGCATTGAAGAGCGCGCGCGGCTTCGCTACCGTTTGCGGAAAGAATGAATACGGGGGAGAAGCGTGGCGAGCAGCATCTACGACCGCGATCTCGAGAAGAATCGGCCAACTACCAGCCGCTGACGCCGCTCTCGTTTCTCGAGCGGGCGGCGGCGGTGTTTCCCGAGCAGACCGCGATCATCCACGGGAAAGGGCGCACGAGCTACCGCGACTTCCACGCGCGGGCGAAGAAGCTCGCTTCGGCCTTGTCGAAGCGCGGAATTGAGCGCGGTGACACGGTGGCGGTGATGCTGGCGAATACACCGGCGATGCTCGAGGCCCACTATGGCGTGCCCATGACCGGCGGCGTGCTCAACACGCTGAACACCCGCCTCGACGCGCCGATCATCGGCTTCTCGCTGGATCACGGCGAGGCCAAGGTGGTGATCGTCGACCGCGAGTTCTCCGGCGTGATGAAGGCCGCACTGGCGCAATCGAAGATGAAGCCGCTCGTGGTCGACTACGACGATCCGGAATACACCGGGCCGGGCGAGCGCATCGGCAACCTGGAATACGAGGGTCTGCTCGCCGAGGGCGACGAGGATTATGCGCGCGCGGCTCCCGGCGACGAATGGGACGCGATCTCGCTCAACTACACCTCGGGCACCACCGGCGATCCCAAGGGCGTGGTCTATCACCACCGCGGCGCGGCGCTGCTCGCGCTCGGCAACGTCATCACCACCGGCATGGGCAAGCATCCGGTGTATCTGTGGACGCTGCCCATGTTCCACTGCAACGGCTGGTGCTTCCCGTGGACCGTGTCGGTGGCGGCCGGCACCCACGTGTGCCTGCGCCAGGTGCGGGCGCAGCCGATCTTCGACGCCATCGCCGAGCACAAGGTCACGCACCTCTGCGGTGCGCCCATCGTCATGGCGACGCTGCTAAACGCGCCTGAAGCCGAGAAGAAGCCGCTGCCGCACGTGGTGCAGTTCGTCACCGCCGCAGCACCGCCGCCGGAAGCCGTGCTCGCCGGCATGAAGGCCGCGGGCTTCAACGTCACCCACGTCTACGGCCTCACGGAAACCTACGGCCCCGCGGCGGTGAACGACTGGCACGCCGCCTGGGACAAGCTGCCGCTTGCCGAGCAGGCGGCGAAGAAGGCGCGCCAGGGCGTCAACTATCCGGTGCTCGACGGGCTCGACGTGCGCGATCCGGAGACGCTCGCGCCGGTGCCGCGCGACGGCGCCACCCTCGGCGAGGTCATGTTCCGCGGCAACGTGGTGATGAAGGGCTACCTGAAGAACCCGAAGTCGAGCGGGCAGGTGTTCGCCGGAGGCTGGTTCCATTCCGGCGACCTCGGCGTGATGCATCCCGACGGCTACGTGCAGCTCAAGGACCGCTCCAAGGACATCATCATCTCCGGCGGCGAAAACATCTCGTCGATCGAGGTGGAGGACGCGCTCTACAAGCACCCGGCGGTGCAGGCGGCCGCCGTCGTGGCCAAGCACGACGACAAGTGGGGCGAGACGCCCTGCGCCTTCATCGAGCTCAAGCCCGGGCAAGGAAGCGACGGCGGCGGACCTGATCGCCCACTGCCGCGCCAATCTCGCGGCGTTCAAGGTGCCGAAGCACGTGGTGTTCACGGAGCTGCCGAAGACGAGCACCGGGAAGATTTAGAAATTCAAGCTGAGGGACCTAGCGAACGCGGTGTGAACTCATGACGCCCACCAAGAACCGCCAGGTCCGGCTCAAGTCGCGCCCAAGCGGCATCCCGCAGACGGAGAATTTCGAGATCGCGGAGGCGCCGATCCCGTCGCTGCACGACGGGCAGTTCCTCGTGCGCAACGATTACCTGTCGGTGGAGCCGGCGATGCGCGGCTGGGTCAGCGCCGTCGCCAACTATTCGACGCCGGTCGGCATCGGCGAGGTCATGCGCTCGTTCGCGGTGGGTGAGGTGATCGCGTCGAAGCACCCGCAGTTCGCCGAGGGTGACAAGGTCATGGGAATGCTCGGCTGGCAGGACTATGCCGTGAGCGACCCGCGCGCGATCACCCGCAAGGTCAAGGAAACGGACTTGCCGCTGTCGCTTTCCCTCGGCGTGCTCGGGCTGAACGGCGTCACCGCCTATTTCGGGTTGCTCGACGTGGGACGGCCGCGGCCGGGCGACACGGTCGTCGTCTCAACCGCGGCCGGCTCGGTCGGCTCCGCCGTGGGCCAGATCGCCAAGATCGCCGGCTGCCGCACAGTCGGCATCGCCGGCGGCGCGGAAAAGGCGCGGCTCTGCACCGAGGCGTTCGGCTACGATACGGCGATCGACTACAAGGCCGACAAGCTCGACGCGGCACTCGCTCGCGCCTGCCCGAATGGCGTCAACGTCTATTTCGACAATACCGCGGGCGCGATCAGCGACGCCGTGCTGCGCCAACTCGCGGTCAACGCGCGGGTGGTGATCTGCGGCACCGCCTCGGTACCGAGTTGGGATCCGCCGCCCATGGGCCCGCGGGTCGAGCGCCATATCCTGGTCAAGCGGGCGCAAATCGCCGGGTTCCTCATCTTCGATTACCAACATCGCTACGAGGAAGCCGTAGTGCGGCTTGCGGACTGGGTGCGCGCCGGCCGCCTGCAGTACCGGGAAGACATCAGCGAGGGCCTCGAGGCTTGCCCCGGCGCCATCGCCGGGCTCTACCGCGGCGAGAATTTGGGCAAACGCCTGATCCGCCTCAATCACGGTTGATATGCGCACCGCCGACGGCGTCGAGCTCTTCGTGCGGGACTGGCCGGCGGCGCGCCGGCGCGGGTCGACGCTCATCATCCACGGCCTCGGCGAGCACAGTGGGCGCTACGCCCACGTGGCGGCGGCGCTGAACGAGATCGGCGTCTCGGTGCGCGGCTACGATCAGCGCGGCTTCGGCCAGTCGGGCGGCCCGCGCGCCACGATCCCGTATGCGAACGCGCTCGTCGATGACGCCAAGCTCGTGTTCGATCAATTCACCGACGAGGTACGCGCAGCCGGCGATGCGACACCGCCGTTCCTCATCGGCCACTCCATGGGCGGCGCCATCGCGGCCCGCGCGGTCACCGGCGGATGGATCAAGCCGCGCGGCCTCGTGCTGTCGTCGCCGGCGCTGCGCAGCGGGTTGAAGGGGCTTGCGCTCCTCGGCGTGCGCCTTGGCGCCCTATTGGTGCCCAACCTGATTCGGCCGCACGGCCTGCCGCTCGACAAGATTTCCCACGACCCGGCGGTGCTGGCCGACGCCAAGGCCGATCCGCTCAACCACGACCAGGCGACGCCGCGGCTGATCGCGTTCATCGTCGATGCCGGAAACAAGGCGCGCGCCGCCGCCGGCACGCTCGAGGTGCCGACGCTGCTCTTGGTCGCGGGCGCCGACCGGCTCGTGGCGGCGTACGGCTCGCGCGAATTCGCCGACGCGACGCCACCCGGCCGCGTGACTTTGCATTGGTTTGATGGGCTCTATCATGAGGTCATGAACGAGCGGGAGCCCGATCGCAGCCGGGTGCTCGCGAGTCTCTGCATGTGGATGACGAAAATATTGGAGCGCTAATGGACGCCGACGTCATCATCGTGGGCGCGGGCCTCGCCGGCCTCGTCGCCGCCGCCGAGATCGCCGACGCCGGCAAGCGGGTGATCGTGCTCGACCAGGAGCCGGAAGCGTCGCTCGGCGGCCAGGCGTTCTGGTCGTTCGGCGGGCTGTTTCTGGTGAACACGCCGGAGCAGCGGCGTCTCGGCATCCACGACTTCGCGCGATCTTGCCTGGCAGGATTGGCAGGGCTCCGCCGCCTTCGACCGCGACGACGACCTATGGCCGCGGCGCTGGGCCGAGGCCTACGTCGATTTCGCCGCCGGCGAGAAGCGCGCCTGGCTGCGCGGCCAGGGCGTGAAGATCTTCCCGGTGGTGGGCTGGGCCGAGCGCGGCGGCTATCTCGCCAGCGGCCACGGCAACTCGGTGCCGCGCTTCCACCTCACCTGGGGCACGGGGCCGGCGCTGATCGAGCCGTTCGTCAGGCGCGTGCGCGCCGCGGCCGCGCGCGGCCTGGTGCAGCTGCGCTTCCGCCACCGGGTGACGGCGCTCTCGAAAAGCAGCGGGTTGATCGACGGCGTGTCGGGTGAGGTGCTGCAGCCGAGCTCGGTCGAGCGCGGGGTGAAAAGCTCGCGCAAGATGCTGGGCGAGTTTTCGCTGCGCGCTCAGGCGGTGATCGTCACCTCGGGCGGCATCGGCGGCAATCATGAGCTGGTGCGCAAGCATTGGCCGAAGCGCTTCGGCAAGCCGCCGAAGAACATGCTGTCCGGCGTGCCCGACTCACGTCGACGGCAATGATGCTGGAGGTGGCGAGCGCCAGCGGCGCGCGCGTCATCAACTCCGACCGCATGTGGCACTACCCGGAAGGCATCGACAACTACGCGCCGATCTGGCCGCGCCACGGCATCCGCATCCTCTCCGGGCCGTCGCCGCTGTGGCTCGACGCCCGCGGCAAGCGTCTGCCGGTGCCGCTCTTCCCCGGCTTCGATTGCCTCGGCGCGCTCGAGCAGATCACGGCGGCCGGCTTTGAGCATTCCTGGTTCCTGCTGAACCAGCGCATCATCGGCAAGGAGTTCGCGCTCTCGGGCTCCGAGCAGAACCCGGACCTCACGGGCAAGAGCGTGCTCGGCGTGCTCAAGCGCGGGCGCGGCAAGACGCTCACCCCGGTGCAGAAGTTCGTCAACCAGGGACGCGATTTCCTGGTCGGCGGCTCGATCGCCGATCTCGTGGGCAAGATGAACCAGCTCGTCGGCGAGCGGCTGATCGATGCCGCCGCGCTCGAAGCCGAGGTCGCGGCGCGCGACCGCGAGATCGACAACAAGTTCGGCAAGGACGCGCAGGTCATGGCGATCCGCGCCGCGCGCAAGTACATCGGCGACCGGCTGATCCGGGTGGCCAAACCCCACAAGCTCACCGACCCGGCGGCGGGGCCGCTGATCGCGGTGCGGCTGTGGGATTCTGACGCGCAAGACGCTGGGCGGTCTCGAGACGGATCTCTCCGGCCGCGTGCTGCAGGAGGGCAACACGCCGCTTCCTGGTGTGTACGCGGCGGGCGAGGTCGCGGGCTTCGGCGGCGGCGGCGTGCACGGCTACCGCGCGCTGGAAGGAACGTTTCTCGGCGGCTGCCTATTTTCCGGGCGCGTCGCCGGCCGCGCCGCGGCGACGGCGGTAGCATAAAAAAACCCCCGTCGCGTCGCGCGATTTTCGAGCCTTGACCACGCCAAAAAAATGCGTTTTTGTTTCCGCCGCATTCTGATTTTGGCGACCCTCCTTGCGACCAACGTCCCGATCTATTGGGCGCTGCGCTACCGAGAAAACCCAAAAGTCGGATGTGAGAAGCCGGGCGATGGTCGCACGGTTGAGGAACGCACTTCGACGTGCGTCGAAAGGAAGACGAGATGGCTACTGGTACCGTGAAGTGGTTCAACGCGCAGAAGGGCTACGGCTTCATTCAGCCGAGCGACGGCGGCAAGGACGTGTTCGTCCATATCTCCGCCGTGGAGCGCGCGGGCATGTACACCCTCAACGAGGGGCAGAAGGTAAGCTTCGACATCACCACCGAGCGCGGCAAGACCGCCGCCACCAACCTGCAGGCCGCCTAAGGCGAACTGCTTCACACCACAAGACGAAAAGCCCGGCGCTCGCGCCGGGCTTTTCTTTTTGTGTCGACGTCGCGAGCGCTGTTCAGCGGCGGCGGCGCGGCTTCTTGGAATCCTGGTCCTTCAGGATCGCGCCGTAGAGACCAGGCGGCACGCAGAACAGCATGGACAACACCGCCTCGTCGTTGGTGAGCGGGCGATTGACGATCATGGTGGTCAGGATCGGACCCAGCGCCGCGCAGGCGATGCCGGCGACGATCCATCCGCCGGCGCCCGCGCCGGGAGTGGCGGGCGTGGGCGGCAGAACCACGCGCTGCGCGCTGGCAGGCGCCGCCGCGGATACGACCAAGCTTGCGGCGAGCATCGCCGCGACCAACTTACGCTTCATTTCAGTTTCTCCCCGAGAGAGGCCGCTGCTTTTGGCCTCGGTTGCATGACGCGCGCCGGGAGGGAGGGGAGCGCGGCGGCCTCCCGCACCCGCTAGCCTTCTCGACGAGCCGCAAACCCTTGCCGCATCGGACGCGCGCCGTCGCCGTTATCCCCTTATTAACCGTAAGATTTAAGCTGAACGGGACGAGAGGAGACGCGCGGCCGCGCGAATGTGCGCGGTCGCCGGATCGCCCGGAAATGATGGGAAAGCTAGTGCACGCTTGCGTGGGTGTCGTGCCGCAGGCGCTCGATCTCGTCCTTGAGCAGCAGCTTGCGGCGTTTCAATTCCTGCACCTTGAGGGCGTTCCCGCCGGGATGGGCGAGTTCCACCTCGAGCTCTTGCTCGATGGTCTTTTTTTCCTGTTCCAGCTTGGCCAACGACTCGGTGTCCATGGGCAAATCTCCCTTGATCCAACGCGCGACCGAATCCAATTCTGCCACCGTTTCGCCCGGCCGTCGACCGCACGCAGATGCTGCGTCGCCGAAATTCACCGCCCGGCGCTTCTCCTTGCGGCGCCTGGGGTCGGGAGTGATACTGAGGCCGGCCGGAGCCACGGCCGATGCGGCGGGGGCGGATGAGCCCAGACGAGAAACGGCAGCTCGAAGCGGAGCTCGAGCGCTGCAAGCAGGAGCACCGCGACCTCGACGCGGCGATCGACGCCCTTATGGGCGCCCCCGGCTACGACCGGCTGCAGGTGCAGCGCCTGAAGAAGCGCAAGCTCGTGCTGCGCGACCAGATCCAGCGCATCGACGATCAGTTGTTTCCGGATATTATTGCCTAGGGCGCGGCGCTTTAGAGCGCCTTCAGCATGTTGTCGGCGCTGGTGATCTCGGCCTTGCCGGTCTGCTCCTCGACGTTCAGCACCTTCACCACGCCGTCGTCCACCAGCATGGCGTAGCGCTTGGAGCGCAGGCCACCGAGGCCGCCGGCGGCGTCGTACTCCATGCCAATGGCCTTGGCGAACTCGGCGTTGTTGTCGGCGAGGAATTGGATGTGGCCGTCGCTGCCCGCGACCTTCCCCCAGTGGTGCATCACCCAGTGGTCGTTGACCGCGGTGACGATGATCTCGTCGACGCCCTTGGCCTTGATGTTGCCGGCGTGGGTGATGAAGCCGGGCAGGTGGTTCTTGCTGCAGGTGGGTGTGAAGGCGCCGGGCATGCCGATCAGCACCACGCGCTTGCCGGCGAATACCTCGCTCACCGTGCGCGGCTTGATGCCGTCGTCGGTGACCACGCGGAACGTCGCCTCGGGAAGCCGGTCGCCGACCTTGATCATCGCCTGCTCCAAAATTGCGCCGGCACCTCCGGCGCCGGACATCTTAGTGGAAGCCAGCTATCAGTCGAGCGGCGCCACCACTTCGATCGCGTCGTTGCCGGCGGTCAGCGTCAGGCGGAGGCTCGCCGGGATGGGATCGGCGCCCGGCGGTGCGCCTTCGAGCGGCAGCACGAAGCGGGCGCGGCCGCCTTCGGCGCTCACCCGCTCCGGCACGGGCAGGGCCCAGGCCTCGCTCGGTCCCTCGGCGAAGAGATCGAAATTGCCGGCCGGCACCGCCACGTCGATGACGGCACGAGGGACGGCCCCGCGCTCGAGCTTGACGGCGAGCACGGCGAGCCTGCCGCCGTCGCCGAGCTTCGCGGGCCGCGGCACCCGGGCCTTGGCGGCATCGAGGGCCGGGATGCTCTCGCCCGCGACCGGAACGGCGACCGAAAGCTTGGCGTCGGCGGGGATGCAGATCTTCTCGCACACGGCGAAGTCGAGCTTGAGCGCGAGCTTCACCGGCTGTTTGGGATCGCGCGCGTGTACGCGCAGCGGAAACACCACCACGTCGCGATAGCCGATGGAAGTGCCGCCTTCCTCCGGAAGGCGCTCCGGTGCAGGCCAGGAAACCTCGGCGCGCGCGAGATTATCGGAGCCGGTCCAATCGAAGCGCGGCGGAATGCCGGCGTCGCCGGGATAGCGCCAGTAGGTTTTCCAGCCGCGGGCGAGACGGATCTCGACGCCGGCGTCGCCCGCTCCAGCGGCGAGAAGCCGCACGCGAGCGGGACCGGCTTCGACCCACGCCGACTCCAGCGCCGGCGCGGGCGCGGCGAACATTGTGGCAACGACGATCGCGGGAACAAAGGCACGAACCATGGAGTTTCCTAGCGCAGCCCATGCGCGCAAACACGCACGTTCGCGTGAAGGCGAAAGGGCGCGGCGGAAAGGATTGCAATGGCCCTTCCTCACGATAGAATCCGCTGATGCGTATCGGGCTCCCAAATCGCGACGACAACCGGGACGGCGGTTATCTCGACGGCCGCGTTCTGGTGGCGATGCCGACGATCCGCGACGAGCGTTTCGCCCGCGCCGTGATCTACATGTGCGCGCACTCCGTCGGAAGGCGCCATGGGCATCGTCATCAACCAGCCGGCGCCGCACATCAACTTCTCCGATCTCCTGGTGCAGCTGCGAGGTGATCCCGTCGGCCACCCCGATCGAGTTCGCCGCCCAACGCCGAGGCGATGCGCGTGCTGAAGGGCGGGCCGGTGCAAACCGAGCGCGGCTTCGTGCTGCACACCGCCGATTTCTTCATCGAGAATTCGACGCTGCCCATCGACGACGGCATCTGCCTGACCGCGACGCTCGACATCCTGAAAGCGATCGCGCGCGGGCAGGGGCCGAAGAGTGCGGTGCTGGCGCTCGGCTATGCCGGCTGGAGCCAGGGGCAGCTCGAAAGCGAGATCCAAGCCAACGGCTGGCTGCACTGCGACGCCGACGCGGAGCTGATCTTCGGCATCGACGCCGACCGCAAGTATCCGCTGGCGCTGCGCAAGATCGGCATCGATCCCGCGAAGCTGTCGTCCTATGTCGTACACGCCGGCCACGCCTAGCTCGCGCGCGCCCGCTTCTCGACGGGGCGCCGTCGGCACCACCAGCTTGCGTCGCCTCGTCCGCGGTCATCGGCTCGCCGAAGGCATAGCCCTGGGCGTACTCGCAGCCGAGCTGGATACAGCTCCACCGCATCGGAGTCGTTCTCCGCGCCTTCCGCCACGACTTCCATGCCGAGGTCGTGGGCGAGCGTGATGATCGAGCGCAGGATGACCGGCCGCGCGCCGCGCGCCGAGCCGCGCACGAACTGCTGGTCGATCTTGATGGTGTCGAAGGGAAAGCGCTGGAGATAGGCGAGCGACGAATAGCCGGTGCCGAAGTCGTCGAGCGACAGGCCGGCGCCGAGCTCGCGGATGCGGGCGAGCATCTGGGCCGCGAGCTCCGGATTTTCCATCACCAGCGACTCGGTGAGCTCGAGCTTCAACGAGCCGGGCGCGAGCAAGTTGCGTGACGAGCACGCCCTTGATGTCCTGAATGAGGTCGTGGCGCAGCAACTGGCGCGAGGAGACGTTGACGCTGACGAAGAGGGGCCGCGGGCCATCACCGGCACTTGCGCTGCCAATCGGCGAGCTGGCGGGCGGCACGCTCCAGCACGAAATGGCCGAGGTCGACGATCAGGCCGGTTTCCTCGGCGACGGGAATGAACTCGGCGGGCCCGATGCGGCCGAGGCGCGGGTGGTTCCAGCGCATCAGCGCCTCGAAGCCGGCGATGGCGCGATCCTCGAGCCGGACGATCGGCTGGTAGAGGATCGTGATTTCCTCGCGCTCGAGCGCGCGGCGAAGATCCGACTCCAGCGTCAGCCGGTCGATTTTCTGCGAGCGCATCGCCGGCTTGAACACCTCGATGCGGTCGGCGCCGTGGCTGCTTGGCGTGGTGCATGGCGAGCTCGGCGTCCTTCAGCACCTCGTCGCGCTGCTTGGTCTGGCCGTCCACCAGAACAAGGCCGATCGAGGCGGTGAGGAAGATCTGCCGGGCGCCGAAGCCGATGGGCGCCCGCAGGCTGCGGCGGATCGTGTCGGCGAAGGCGGTGATGCGCTCGGACTCGCGCTCCGACAAGCAGGATCATGCCGAACTGGTCGCCGGCGATGCGGGCGATGGTGTCCTGCGGCTTGATCAGGCGGCTCAGGCGGCGCGCGATGGTGAGCAGGATCGAGTCGCCGACGGCCATGCCGACCGACGGTATTGACCTGCTTGAAGCGGTCGAGATCGATCACGATGACCGTCGGCCGCATGTTCTCGTCGGCGCGCGCGAGCGCGATCGCGGCCTCGAGGCGATCGAGAAACAGCTCGCGGTTCGGGCAGGCCGGTGAGGTTGTCGTGCACCGCGTCGTGCAGCAGGCGTTCTTCGGCGATCTTTTGGTCGGTGATGTCGGTGAGCGTGCCGACCACGCGCAGGACCTCGCCGTCGGTGCCGACCACCGGACGGGCGCGCAGGTTGAACCAGCGGTAATGGCCGTCCTCGGTGCGCAGCCGCAGTTCCTGGACGATGCGGCCGCGGCGGTGCTCGAGCATGCCGTCGAGCGCCATGCGGAAGCGGTCGCGGTCGGCCTGATGCAGATGATCGAGCCAGCCGGCGGCCGCGGTCTCCAGCGTGCCGCGCTTGAGGCCGAGCAGCTGGTCGACCTCCGGGCTCACGTAGATGAGATCGCGGTCCACGTCCCAATCCCAGATCACGTCGCCGGCGCCGGTGACGGCGAGCGCGCGGCGCTCGAGGTCGGTGACGATGCCCTCGGCGCCGGACGCCGGCGAAGGCGTGCTGCATCACCGTGAAGCCGATGAGCATGACGATGAGCTCGAGGCCGCCGAGCAGCGCCGGCGCCACCAGGTCGTTCGTGAAGAACCCGGCGACGGCGAGCCCGGTGGCGAGCACCCAGACGGTGAGCAGGAACCAGGTCGGAACCAAGAGCACGGCACGGTCGAAGCCGTGGGTCGACGAGATACAGCACGAGCCCGAAGCCGACGAGCGCGACGGCGAGCAGCGACAGCCGGGCGATGCCGGCGGCGATCGCCGGATCGAACAGGGCGAGGGCGACCAGGCGCCGCCAGGAACACCAGCCAGCCGGCGGCGACGTGGGAGTAGCGCACGTTCCAGCGGCCGAGGTTGAGGTAGGCGAAGAGGAAGACGATGAGCGTCGCGGCGAGGATCGCCTCGCCCGCGGCGCGCCAGAACTGTCCCGCCGCCGGCGAGAGCGCGAAGACCTTGGTCCAGAATTGAAATCGATGCCGATGTAGGCGAGCACCGCCCAGGCGAGGGCGGCGGCGGCGGGGAACATGATCGATGCCTTTCACCACGAACAGGATGGTGAGGAACAGCGCGAGCAGGCCGGCGATACCGATGACGATGCCGTTGTAGAGCGTGAAGGAGTTGACCTTGCCCTTGTACGCCTCGGGCTCCCACAGATAGAGCTGGGGCAGATTCGGCGACGACAGCTCGGCGACGAAGGTGACGGTGGTGCCGGGGTCGAGGGTGACGAGATAGACGTCGGCGTCGCTCGACACCTGGCGCTCCGGACGGAAGCCCTGGCTCGGGGTGACGTTGACGAGGCGCACCGAGCCGAGGTCGGGCCAGAACAGCCCGGAGCCCACCATCATGTAGTGCGGCGCCACGATCAGCCGGTCGACCTGCTCGTCGGTGTTGTTGGCGAGCGCGAATACCACCCAGTTGGTGACGCCCTGCGGCTCGCGGGCGCGCACCTCGATGCGGCGCACGATGCCGTCGGCGCGGGCGCGGTGGAGACCAGCAGCCGGTCGCCGTCGGTGGTGTAGCGCTCGGCGGCGGGGACAAGGTCGATCGCCGGCGTGCGGAGACGGATCTGCACCGCCTCGACGCGCAAGCGCCCGGCCGAAGCGCGCGAGGCCAACGAGGGCAAAGCAGGAGACGAAAGCCATACGAAGCCGATCCGAACCGCACGCGGCCGGACCCCCGTTACGGCCCGTAAGTGGCTGGCGCGCAAGGCGTGACAAGTATCGTCGATGTCTTGCGGCCAGGCGGCAAGGCAATCGGTCAGGGCACCTCCAGCACGATCTTGCCGACATGGGCGCTCGTTTCCATGCGGGCATGGGCTTCCGCGGCCTTGATCAGGGGATAGGTCGGAATCGATCACCGGCTTGATCTTGCCGGCTGGCGAGGAGCGGCCAGACCTTCTCCTCGAGCGCGCGGGCGATCGCGGCCTTGTCGGCCACGGGACGCGCGCGCAGCGTCGAGCCCGTGTGGGTCAGCCGCTTCTGCATGAGCGTGACGGAGATCGACCGTGACCTTGGCGCCCTTCTGCGTCGCGATCTGCACGATGCGGCCCTCGACCGCGGCGGCCTCGAAGTTGCGATCGACGTAGTCGCCGCCGATCATGTCGAGGATCAGGTCGGCGCCTTTGCCGCCGGTCGCTTCGCTTGGTCTCGGCGA
The DNA here is from genome assembly GCA_963792635.1 of uncultured Alphaproteobacteria bacterium. Taxonomy (GTDB): domain Bacteria; phylum Pseudomonadota; class Alphaproteobacteria; order Rhizobiales; family Xanthobacteraceae; genus DATNNN01. Next base: position 73,021 of record CAWBWX010000001.1, on the reverse strand, counting down.
CGAAGTCCTCCGTCTTGTAATCGATCGCCACGTCGGCGCCGAGCTTGCGGCAGGCCGCGCATTTTTCCGCCGAGCCGGCGGTGACGATCACGCGTGGCGCCGAAGGCCTTCGCCAGCATGATCGCGGTGGTGCCGATGCCGCTCGAGCCGCCGTGGACGAGCACGGTCTCGCCGGCCTTGCAGCGCGGCCGCGCTCGAAGACGTTGTGCCACACGGTGAAGAACGTCTCGGGCAGCGCCGCCGCCTCGATGAAGGAGAATCCCTTCGGGCACCGGCAGCGCGTTCGTCTCGTCGGCGACGGCAGTACTCGGCGTAACCGCCGCCGGGCACGAGCGCGCACACCTTGTCGCCGACCTTCCAGCGCTTGACGTTGCCGCCGAGCGCCGACGACTTCGCCGGCGATCTCGAGGCCGGGGATGTCCGGCGCGCCGGGCGGCGGCGGATACTTGCCCTGGCGCTGCATGACGTCGGGCCGGTTCACGCCGGCGGCGCGCACGCGCACGAGAATGTCGGTCGGTCCCGGCGTCGGTACCGGACGTTCCTCGGGCACCAGCGACCTCCGGTCCGCCGGGGGTCTTGATGGCGATCGCGGTCATGCGCGGCGGCAACTTGGACATGCTGACCTCCTCGAGAATGAGACGATGTCTTACGATCCCTGGGCACCGATGACAACGGCGCGCGCCGTCGGCTACTGTTGCAACAAGGAGCGCCCGATGGATGAAGAACCGGTCCGCAAGTCGCCCAAGATCGCACGAGCTCGGCGAGGACGTGTCGCTGCTTTCGGTCGACGAACTGAGAGAACGGATTGCCGCGCTGCAGGCGGAGATCGCGCGGCTCGAGGCGCGATCCGCGCGAAGGAGTCGAGCCGCTCGAAGGCGGCCGACACGTTCTTCAAGCGCTAATCACGACAATTAGCCATTTTAACCATTAGTTAAGGTTTCGGGAGGATTATCGGGACTGTCCAGCTTCTGGACGTTGAGTGGCTCCTGTCCACTCTGTTTGACGCCTCCCTGTGAACACCTTGAGCCGCCTTCGGGCGGCTCTTTTTTTGTCCCGCCGCCGGCACGGGCAATGCGGCGCAGGGCTTGCAACGGCTGATGCTTGCGCCGCGCCCTGGACGAGAGCGCATCGCACAGGTCCGGCTTCAATACGCCGGAGCAGTCCATGTCCGATCCAGTACGCAGTAACCGCAGAGCCCGTCGTCCTCGTCCCAGCGGATGGCGGCCGGCGAATCCTTCGCCGCGCTGTTCAAGGAAGGCATGGCGCTGGTCGAAGCCACCGCCACCTACCTCGACGGCCCGGGTCGCGCGGAAGCCAAGCGCCTCACGCGCGCGGCGGCGCTCGCCTACGCCACCGAGTCCATGCGGCTCACCACGCGGCTGATGCAGCTCGCGTCATGGCTGCTGCTGCAGCGCGCGGTCAACGAGGGCGAGCTCAGCGCCGAGCAGGCGCGTACCGAGAAGACCAAGGTGAAACTCACCCGTTTCGATCCGCCGCCTGCCGATGCGCTGGCGGCGCTGCCGAAGCGTCTCACCGCGCTCATCGACCAAGTCGCGGCATCTGCACGACCGGGTGACCCGGCTCGATGCGCTGATCTATCGCCAAGGCTGTCGCCGCCGAAACACGCCACCAATCCGATCGAGCTGCAGATGGGCCTGCTTGCGTGCGGCTTTCGAAGAGCGAGCCGCCAGCGGCGCTAGAAAGCGAAAACCCCCGCGCGAGGCGGGGGTTTCGATTAGCGGCGCGGGAGAGTGGCGTCAGCTCTTGATGAAACCGGCGAACTTCTTCTGGAAGCGCGACAGACGGCCGCCGCGGTCGAGCAGCTGCTGCTGGCCGCCGGTCCAGGCCGGGTGCGTCTTCGGGTCGATGTCGAGCTGCAGCACGTCGCCCGCCTTGCCCCAGGTCGAGCGCGTCGTGTATTCGGTGCCGTCCGTCATCACCACCTTGATCAAGTGATACTCGGGGTGAATGTCGGGCTTCATGGCTCGGATCCTTCGGATTGCGCGGGCGAATAACCGAGCCGCATCGAAGCCGCTGTCCGCAGGCCAAATGCCGCGGCTTCATACTAGACGCCAGCGGACCTGTGGCTGCAAGCACGCGCCGCGCAGCGCCGTCCGTTGACGCCGCTTCTGGCGCTCTTGCCGCTTCGTCCTGCGCTATCGCGGGCGCATCCTGGGCGCGCTGGTCGCGCTCGTGCGTCGCGGCCGCCGCCACGCTGGTGGTGCCGCTGGCGGTGCGCCGCATGATCGACTTCGGCTTCGCGCCGGAAAACGCGCGGCTTCATCGATCGCTATTTCGCGATCATGGTGGCCGTCGCAGCCGTGCTCGCGCTCGCGAGCGCCGCCCGCTATTACCTCGTGATCACGCTCGGTGAGCGGGTGGTCGCGGACCTGCGCGCCGCGCTGTTCGCCAGTTCATGGCGCTCGTCGCGCGGCCTTCTTCGATCAGCGCGCGGACCGGCGAGCTCGTCGTCGCGGCTCACCGCCGACACGACGCAGATCAAGTCGGCCGTGGGCGCGTCGGCCTCCATCGCGCTGCGCAACCTCGTGCTGTTGGTCGGTGCGATCGTGCATCATGGTGTGACGAGCCCGCGCCTCTCCGGGCTTCGTGCTGCTCGCGATCCCCGTTGATCGTGCTGCCGCTTGTGTCTCTTCGGGCGGCACGGTGCGCAAGCGCTCGCGCGCTCGCGCAGGACACGCTCGCCGACGCGTCGCGCGGTGCGCAGCGGAAGCGATCGGCGCCGTGCGCACGATGCAGGCCTTCACCGGCGAGGAGACCGCGAGAAGCGCGCTTCGCCACCGAGGTGGAACGCGCGTTCCACGCGGCGCGGCTGTCAATCAGCGCGCGGGCGCTGCTCACCGCCGCCGTGATCTTCCTCGTCTTCGCGAGCGTGGTCGTGGGTCTTGTGGACCGGCGCACAGGACGTGCTGGCCGGGCGGATGACGGCGGGGCTCGCTCGGCCAGTTCGTGATCTACGCGGTGTTCGCGGCGGGCGCGCTCGGCGCGCTCACGGAAGTATGGGGCGAGGTCGTGCAGGCCGCGGGCGCCGCCGGGCGCATCGCCGAACTGCTTGCGATCCAGCCGCGATCGTGCACGTGCCGGAGCAGCCGGTGCCGCTGCCGACGCCGGTGCGCGGCGCCGATTCGCTTCGACCAGGCTCAGCTTCTCCTATCCGACGCGGCCCGAGGCGCTGGTGCTCGATCAGCGTGAGCTTCGAGGTCGAGCCCGGCGAGCGCTCGCGCTCGTCGGCCCTTCGGGGCCGGCAAGAGCACGATCTTTCATCTGCTGCTGCGCTTCTACGATCCGCAAGCCGGGCGCATCCTGCTCGACGGCGTCGACATTGCGACGCCGATCCGCGCGCAGTGCGCGCGGCGACTCGCGCTCGTGCCGCAGGACGTGGTGATCTTCGCGGCCACCGTGCGCGAGAACATCCGCTTGGGCCGGCCGAGTGCCACCCGACGGCGGAGGTCGAGCGCGCCGGCGACGCTCGCGCTCGTCGACGAATTCGCGCGCGAGCCTGCCGCAGGGCTACGACACGCCGATCGGCGAGCGCGGCGTCACGCTCTCCGGCGGCCAGCGGCAGCGCATCGCCATCGCCCGCGCGATCCTGCGCGACGCGCCGGTGATGCTGCTCGACGAGGCGACCTCGGCGCTCGACGCCGAAAGCGAGACGCTTGGTGCAGAAGGCGCTGGAGCAGTCCATGCGCAGGCCGTACGTCGCTCGTGATCGCGCATCGGCTCGCGACGGTGCTCGGCGCCGACCGCATCGTCGTCTTGGAACGCGGCAAGATCGTCGAGGAAGGTACGCACGCGAGCCTTGTGGCCGAGGGCGGGCTCTATTCGCGCCTCGCGGAGCTTCAGTTCGGCGCGGCGGCCTGATCAGCGCTCGGTGAGCTTCAACTCGATCCGGCGGTTGCGGCGGTAGGCTTCCTCGCCGGTGCCGGGATCGATGCGGCTGAAACTCGCCGAAGCCCGCGGCGACCAGATGCTGCGGCGGCATGCCCTTGCCGATCAGGTACTGCACCACCGAGATGGCGCGGGCGGCGGACAGCTCCCAGTTCGAAGGGAACTGCGCGGTGGCGATCGGCCGCACGTCGGTGTGGCCGTCGATGCGCAGCACCCAGGGGATGTCGGTCGGGAATCTTGCTCTCGAGATCCACCAGGGCGGCGGCGAGCTTGTCGAGCTCGGGACGCGCTTCGGGCTTGAGCGCCGGCTGAGCCCACGTCGAAAAGCACTTCCGACTGGAACACGAAGCGGTCGCCGACCACGCGGATGTCCGGACGGTTGCCGAGGATCTCGCGCAGGCGGCCGAAGAACTCGGAGCGGTAGCGCTGCAGCTCCTGCACGCGCTGCGCCAGCGCGAGATTCAGGCGCTGGCCGAGATCGGCGATCTTGGTCTGGCTCTCGCGATCGCGCTTCTCGGAAGTGTCGAGCGCGTCTTCGAGCGCCGCGAGCTGGCGGCGCAGCGCCGCGATCTGCTGGTTGAGGAGCGCGATCTGTGACACCTGGCTCGCGCTCAGCTGCTTCTCGGCCTCGAGCTCGGTGGTGAGCGCTTTCATGTCGGTGCCGCCGCCTGCGCCGCGCAGGCGGTCGCGCTCGGTCTCGGCGGCGCGCAGGCTCGCGCGCAGTGACGCGAGCTGATCCTCGAGCGAGCTCGGTATTGGCGCGCTCCAGCGAAAGGATCTCGGAGAGCTGCGTCGAGCTGCGCGGTCAGCCGGTCGAGGACGTTCTCCTTGCCGGTGATCTCCTGCGCACAGGAAGAACTGCGTCAGCATGAACACCGACAGCAAGAAGATGAAGACGAGCAAGCAGCGTCGACAGTGCGTCGACGAAGCCCGGCCAGTAGTCGACGGTGCGCTCGCCGTCCGCGTGCGCGGCCGAGCGCCATGTCAGCGTCCTCCCGCCGACGGTCTCGACGCGGGCGAGCCGTTCGAGCAGCCGGCGGATCTCGTTCTGCTGCTCGGCGTTGCGCCTCGACCCAGTCGCGCAGCATCTGCTGCTCGGTGCGCATGTGCTGCACAACCGTCTGCAGGCTGTCGGCGAGCTGGACCATGGCCTTGCTCGCGCGCTGCGATCCGGATTCCGCCACCACCCGTTCGAGGCGGCGCGATCGCCTGCGGTCACTGCCTCGACCGGGAATTGCCGGCGACGGCCATCACCGGCTTCACCGCATGCTCGAGACGGCTGCCGATCGCGGACGGCGAGCTCGTCGATCTGGATCGAGGGGCAGCCGGCGCCCGATTCGCGTCGCCTGCTCGAGGCGCGTCACGGCGTGCTGAGATCATCGACCATCTTGCCGGCGGTCGCACGCCGGCGCCTTCGGCACGCCCGACGCCGAGATCGCGCACGGTGGTCGAGAGCCAGTCCTCGAGATCGGTGTAGAAGCGGTTCTGCGCCTGGCCGGCCTGCAGATCGAGGAAGCCGAGCACCAGCGAGCCGGCGAGGCCGAACAGCGACGACGAGAACGCGATGCCCATGCCGCCGAGCGGCGCGGCGAGGCCGGCCTTCAAGTCCTCGAAGATCGCTGCCGGCGTCGGCCGCCGACCTCGAGCGACTGGATCACCGTGGCCGATCGAGCCGACCGTCTCGAGCAGGCCCCAGAAGGTGCCGAGCAGGCCGAGGAAGACCAGCAGGCCGGTGAGATAGCGCGCGACGTCGCGCGCCTCGTCGAGGCGGGTGCCGATCGAGTCGAGGATGCCGCGCATGGTCGGTCTGCGAGATCGACATGCGGCCGACGCGGTCGCCGAGCAGCGTCGCCATCGGCGCGAGCAGCACCGGCGGCGGCTCACCGTCGAGGCCCGGATCGGCGAGGCGGAAGCTGTTGACCCAGCGCACCTCGGGAAACAGGCGCAGCACCTGGCGGAGCGACAGCAGGATGCCGACACAGAGCGTGCCGAGAATGATGCCGTTCAGGCCGGGATTGGCGAGGAACGCGGTCAAAGATCGGCGCGGTAGAGCAGAACGGCCACGAGCGCGCACAGGACCAGGAACACCACCATCCGGACCAGGAAGATCCGGGGCGAGGAGACCTTGCCGTAAGGGTCGATGTCCTGCGTGGGGCCATGGGCCTCGCCGCGTCCGCCCGCAACTATGGCACAGGCGGGCGGAATGGAATGCCGGGTCGCTCGCGGCGAAATCGACGGCGGATCAGGCGGCTTGCAGCACTGCGCAGGAGCCGCGATGAATGTACTCGTTGCCGGCCACGACTGATGCCCTTGTCGAACACCGCGTCGCCGCCGTCGAGATCGGTGGCGAAACCGCCGGCCTCGCGCAGGATCACGAGCCCGGCGGCAATGTCCCACGGCGACAGGCCGCGTTCCCAGAAGCCGTCGAAGCGGCCGGCCGCGACCCAGGCGAGGTCGAGCGCGGCCGCGCCGGTGCGCCGCACGCCCGCGACCTGCGGCTGCACCGCGGCGAGCTCCTTGCGGAAGCGGCGAGGTCGCCGCGGCCGCGGTGAGGGAATGCCGCAGCAGATGACGCAGTCGGCGAGCTCGCGGCGCGCCGCGACGCGGAGCCGGCGATCGTTGAGGAAGGCGCCGCGGCCGCGCTCGGCCATGAACAGCTCGTCGGTGATCGGGTTGTAGCACGAGCGCCGGCGACCGGCATGCCCTCGCGCTCCAGCGCGATCGAGATCGCGAACAGCGGAATGCCGTGCAGGAAATTGGTGGTGCCGTCGAGCGGATCGACGATCCAGCGTGTGCTCGTGTCGGTGCCGCGCGATGCGGCCGCGCTCCTCCATCAGGAAGCCGAAGGCCGGGCGCGCCTTCGACAGCTCCGCGTGGATGATCTCCTCCGCGCGCCGGTCGGCGGCGGTGACGAAGTTCGCCGGCCCCTTGAGCGAGACCTGCAGGTTCTCCACCTCGCCGAAGTCGCGGACGCAGCGCGCGCGCCGCCTTGCGCGCGGCGGCGACCATGACGTTGATGAGGGGGAGCGGATCATCTTCGACCCGCCCAGCGGGATCTCTACTCCGCGCGGCGGACGTAGGTGAGCTCGTTGGTGTCGACGACGACCTTCTCGCCGGCGGCGACGAACGGCGGCACCATGACGCGCACCCCGTTCTCGAGCTTCGCCGGCTTGTAGGACGAGGCGGCGGTCTGCCCCTTGCACCACCGGCGTCGGCCTCCACGACCTCGAGCGTCACCTGCTCCGGCAGCTGAGATGCCGATCGGCCGCTCGTCGTGCATCTCGAGCGTCACTTTCATGCCGTCCTGCAGGAAGGCGGCGCGCTCGCCGACGAACTCCTCGGGCAGTTCGATCTGCTCGTAGGTGTCGATGTCCATGAACACGAGATTGTCGCCCTCGCGTAGAGATACTGAAAGTCCTTCTGCTCGAGGCGGGACGCGCTCGACCCGCTCGTCGGAGCCGAAGCGGTTGTTCAGCTTGCGGCCGTCGATCAGGTTCTTCAGCTCGACCTGGTTGTAGGCGGGGCCTTTGCCGGGCTTCACCGCCATGGACTTCACCGCCACCCAGAGCGCGCCGTCGTACTCGATGACCATGCCGGGCCGAATTTCGTTGCCGTTGATCTTCATTTGATTTCCTCGCAGTGGCGCGTTCTCGTGCCAGCCGACGCGGGCATGCGTCAAGAGTGCGGCGGCCGCTCCTTCGCCAGTTCTCGAGCCGCTGGTCGGCCGCTTCTCGGCGGCGGCCTGACGACCGTGCTCGCTCATTCGCGGAACTCCAACGACGGATCGGCGACCCCGCGCGCGCGCGAGGAGGTGCCAGGCGCACCCTCCACCGAGTTCTGGTCGATCCCGCGGCCGGTGGCGAGCATGCGCGCGAGCCGGTTCTGCGCGACGGGGTTGCCGGCGAACGCCGCTGCGGCGGAACAGGCTGCGGCGGCGCGCTTCGTCCTTGGCTGCATGCCGTCGCCGTTGAACACGGCGATGCGTACTCGATCATCGCCGGCACTGATCGAGATTGGCGGCGCGGTCGAGCCAGCGACGGCTTCCTCCTGGCTTCCTTCGACGCCGTCGCCGTCCTTGTAGAGAATCGCCAGCGCGTGCTGGGCGTCGGCGAGATCCTGCTCGGCGGCGACGCGGAACCAGCGTTGGCGGCGACGGCCGTACGTCCTGCGGGAACACCTGTCCCTCGAGATAGAGAAGTGCGAGATTGTAGGCGGCGGAGGGCTGGCCGCGTTCGGCCGCGGCCTGGAAACGGCGCGCGGCCTCCTCGCGATTCGGTCGACGCCACGGCCTTCGAGATGGAGAAGGCCGAGCGCGTAGATCGCCTCGCGGTCGCCGGCGTCCGCGGCGAGCCGGTACCAGTCGGCGGCTCGCTTTTCGTCGGGCTTGACGCCGAGGCCGTTCGCGATAAATCTCGCCCACGAGCGTCATGGCGGCCGGGTCTTGCGTCGCCTCGATGCGCTTGGTCGCCTCGTGCAAGCGCGGTCAGGTAGTGGCCGTGCTGATAGGCAGCGTAGGCGATGTCGCCGGTGAGGGCGGGCGCCGGCGGAAGGAGCGGCGTCTTCGGCGCCCCGGTGATCGACTTGGTGGTGCGCTTGCGGCCGGATGCTTCTCCTGGGCGGCGCCGCTCGCGGCGACGCAAGCCACGGAGATCAGGATCGCGCCGGCGCGCAGCATCATCTTCATACGATGCGCTCCCGCGGCACGATTGCCGCCGTCGCCTGATCAGGGCGCGCGCCGGATCGGCGCTCCAGAGGAATCGCCGAGCGCGACGAAGTCGGCGCCCGCGACGATGAGCTGCTCCACCTCCTTCAGCTGCGCGGCATAGGCGACGCAGGGAATTTCGAATAGTTCCGCCCACCACGTGACGCGCTCGGTCACCGAGTCGATTCCCGGCCGCTTGCCGCTCTCGTCGGGCTCGCCGAACATCACATAATCGGCGCCGGCCTCGGCCGCGGTCATCGCGTCGTGGCGGCTCGGAAGCCTGCCGACGCCGACGATGCGGTCGGGCTTGAGGCGCGGGCGATGCGGCGATCGGCTCCACGCCGACGAGGTGGATGCCGTCGGCGTCGGCGGAAGCGACGAGACGGGCGTGCCCCTCGATGAGCAGTGCTGCGCCGTCCCTCGGACGAGGGGGCGAGCGCCTTGCACGCGATCGATGAATTCTGCTCGCCCGTCGCCGGCGAGCCGCACGATGACGGCGGCGATGTCGGCCGCGTTGCAAGCGTCGGACAAGTGAGGGAGAACGCTTCCACGTCTTCGACCCGCGGCGTTACCAGGACGAGCTCGGGCGCGGTTCTGACGGTTGCGTCGTGCGTCCATGGGCATCGATGCCGCGCGATGGCGGCAATTGAGGGCGAGAGGTTAACGCCGTTTCACCGGCGCGGCCTTCTTTTCGAGATCGGCTTTCCACGACCGAGAGTCGCAAGACCGTTCATTTGCGCGCGATGCGCGAAGGCGCGTTGCGCCGCCGCCACGTTTTCGCCTTGCCGGACCACGCCTTCTGCGGCGCGGCCTGCAGAGCGCGGCCGTAGGAGAAGGTGAGCTTCCACGGCAAGCCGCCGATCTTGTTCATGGCGTCGAGATGCGCTGTCGCTTCCTCGTCCGACTGGCCGCCGGACAGGAATGCGATACCGGGCACCGCGCCCGGTACGCAGGCCTTGAGCAACTCACGGTTTTCTCCGCGACTTCGTCAACCGAGGCGCGCTTCCGCTTTTCTTGCCCGGCACGACCATGTTCGGCTTGAGCACGATGCCTTCGAGCGGCACCTTTTGATAGTAGAGCTCCTGAAAGGTCTCCTTCAGCACGAACTCGGTGACCTCGTAGCAGGTGTCGATGTCGTGATCGCCGTCCATGAGCACTTCCGGCTCGACGATCGGCACGATGTCCTCCTCGACCGCAGAGCGCGGCGTAGCGGGCCGAGCGCGTGGCCGTTGGCGCGGATGCAGCCGTAGCTCGGCATGCGCGGCGCGATGTCGTAGACGCCGCGCCATTTGGCGAACTTCGCGCCGAGGCCGCGGTATTCGATGAGGCGCTCGCGCAGGCCGTCGAGGCCTTCGGTGACGACCTCCCCGGGACGAACGGCAGCGGCTTCGTTCCCTTGTCGACCTTGATGCCGGGGAGGGCGCCGGCTCTGCTCGATGAGCTTGACCAGCGGCGTGCCGTCCTTCGCCGTTCTGGCGGATGGTCTCGTCATAGAGAATCACGCCGGAGATGTAGTTCTTCATGGCGTCGGTGCGAGCGGAACATGCAGCTCGCGATAGTCGCGCCGGCTGTCGGCGGTGGATTCCACGCCGATCGTGTCGAAGCGTTTCTTGATCGTGCCGGAGCTTTCGTCGGCGGCGAGAATACCCTTGCCGTCGGCCACCATGGCGTGGGCGACCTTGTTCAGCTCGGCGAGGTTCATCGACAAATCCTCCTGGCGGAATTCTTGTCTATTTTACCCGCAATGCCTCGACCCCCGGAAGGGCCTTACCCTCCAGCCATTCCAGAAAGGCGCCGCCGGCGGTGGAAACATAGGTGAGCTTGCCGGCGGCCCCGCCTGATTGAGCGCTGCCACCGTATCGCCGCCGCCGGCGACGGAATGCAAGCCCTCCGGCGGTGAGGTCAGCCGACAGGCTTCAGCCACGCGATGGTTCCGGCGTCGAAGGGCTTGCGTCTCGAAGGCGCCGAGAGGGCCGTTCCACACCAGGTCTTCATGCGGCGGAGCGTGCCGGCGATCTCGTCCACCGTGCGCGGACCGACGTCGAGAATCATCTCGGAAGCGCCCACCGCGTCCACCGCGACGGTGCGCGCGGACGCGCCGGCCGCGAGCTTCTCCGCCACCACGGCGTCGACCGGCAGGACGATGGCGCAGCCCTTCGCCTTCGCCGCCGCCAGCACCTTCTGCGCGGTCGGCACGAGGTCGGGCTCGGTGAGCGACTTGCCCACGTTCCTGCCCTGGGCGACCAGGAAGGTGTTGGCCATGGCGCCGCCGATGATGAGGGCGTCGACGCGGGCGACGAGGCTCTCCAGCAGGCGAGCTTGGTGGAAATCTTGGCGCCGCCGACGATGGCGGCGAACGGCCGCTCAGGCGTCTCGAACGCCTTGTCCAGCGCCGCGAGCTCCGCCTGCATGGCGCGGCCGGCGTAGGCCGGAAGTTTGCGCGCGACGCCTTCGGTCGAGGCGTGCGCCCGGTGCGCGACGGAGAAGGCGTCGTTGACGTAGACGTCGCCGAGCTTGGCGAGTGCCGCCACGAATTCCGGCGCGTTTTTCTCTTCGCCCGCATGGAAGCGGGTGTTCTCGAGCAGCGCGACTTCGCCCGGCTTCATCGCAGCGACGGCTTCCTCCGCCTGCGGCCCGATGCAGTCGAGAGCGAAGGCGACGGGACGGCCGAGGATCTTCGCGAACTCGGGCGCCACCGGCGCCAGCGACTGAGAGGGATCGCGCCCTTTGGGCCGGCCGAAGTGCGAAAGCAAAATGGCCTTGCCGCCCTGGCGGACGATGTCGCGCACGGTGGCCAACGCGGCGACGAGGCGCGCATAGTCGCTGACCCGGCCGTGCTCGATCGGCACGTTGAAATCCACGCGCACGAGCACGCGCTTACCGGCCAGGTCCGCCTGATCGAGCGTACGGAAGTCCGCCATTCTTGCCCGCGGCTTTAGCCGAGCTTGCCCATGGCGACGGCGGTGTCGGCCATGCGCATCGAGAAGCCCCACTCGTTGTCGTACCACGACAGCACGCGCACGAAGGTGCCGTCCAGCACCTTGGTCTGGTCCATGTGGAACACCGACGAGTGCGGGTCGTGGTTGAAATCGATGGAGACGTTCGGCTGCGTGGTGAAGCCGAGAATGCCCTTGAGCTGCTGCTCGGCGGCGCGCTTGATCGCGGCGTTGACTTCTTCCTTGTCGGTCTTGCGCTTGGCGACGAACTTGAAGTCGACCACCGAGACGTTCGGCACCGGCACGCGGATGGCGACGCCGTCGAGCTTGCCGTTCGAGCTCCGGCAGCACGAGGCCCACGGCCTTGGCCGCACCGGTCGAGGTCGGGATCATGGAGAGGGCAGCCGCGCGGCCGCGGTAGAGGTCCTTGTGCACCTGGTCGAGCGACGGCTGGTCGTTGGTGTAGGCGTGGATCGTGGTCATGAAGCCCATCTCGATGCCGATGGCGTCGTTCAGGACCTTGGCGACGGGGGCGAGGCAGTTCGTGGTGCACGAGGCGTTCGACACCACGCGATGCTCGCGGGTCAGCTTGTCGTGGTTGACGCCGTAGACGACGGTCAGATCGACGCCGTCGGCGGGCGCGGAGATGAGCACGCGCTTGGCGCCGGCCGTGAGATGCGCCGACGCCTTGTCCTTGGCGGTGAAGATGCCGGTGCACTCGAGCGCGATGTCGACGCCGAGTGCCTTGTGCGGCAGCTTCGCCGGGTCCTTGATCGGCGGTCACCTTGATCGGGCCGCGGCCGACGTCGATGGCGTCGCCGTTGACCTTGACCTCGCCGGGGAAGCGGCCATGCACGGAGTCGAAGCGGAGGAGATGCGCGTTGGTCTCGACCGGCGCCAGGTCGTTGATCGCCACCACCTCGATGTCCCTGCGATCGGCCTCGACGATGGCGCGCAGTACGTTGCGCCCGATGCGTCCAAACCCGTTGATCGCCACCCGCACGGTCATGCTCGTTCCTTTCGCGGCGCCTCCCGCCGGTTATCTCCTAACCCGGCGCGGGCAGCGGCGACAATCGCTTCGGCGGTGATTCCGAAGCGACGGTAAAGGTCCTTGTAGGGAGCGCTGGCGCCGAATCCGGTCATGCCGACGAAGATGCCGTCGACGCCGATGACCGGGTCCCAGCCCATGCGGATCGCCGCCTCGACAGCGATCTTGCACCGGCGCGTCGCCGATGATCTGGTCGCGATAGGCCTCGTCTTCGGCGAGGAAGATGTCGAGGCTCGGCACCGAGACCACGCGGGTGGCGACGCCGTGCTTGTCGAGCTCGGCCTTGGCGGCGAGCGCCAGCGATACCTCGGAGCCGGAGGCGAAGATCGAGACCTGCGCCCGGCCGCTCGCGGGTGCCAGCTCATAGCCGCCGCGGGCCGAGAGGTTCTTCTCCTCGAAGCGCGGTGCGCACCGCCGGCAGGTTCTGCCGCGACAGCGCGAGCACGCTCGGCCCGTCGCCCTGCTCCAGCGCGAGCTGCCAGCACTCCACCGTCTCGGCGAGGTCGGCGGGGCGGAACACGGTGAGGTTCGGAATCGCGCGCAGGCTCGCCAGATGCTCGACCGGCTGATGGGTGGGACCGTCCTCGCCGAGGCCGATGGAGTCGTGGGTCATCACGTGCACCACGCGCTCGCCCATGAGGGCGGCCAGCCGCAGCGCCGGCCGGCAGTAGTCCGAGAAGACGAGGAACGTGCCGGAGTAGGGAATGAGGCCGCCGTGCAACGCCATGCCATTCATGGCGGACGCCATGCCGTGCTCGCGCACGCCCCAGTGGATGAAGCGGCCGGAATAGTCGCCGGGCGCGACGATCTTCATGGACTTGGTCTTGGTGTTGTTGGAGCCGGTGAGGTCGGCGGAGCCGCCGACCATCTCGGGCAGCGCCTCGACGAGGGACTCCAGCGCGATCTCGGACGCCTTGCGGGTCGCGATTTCATCGGGCTTCGCCGCCGCCTGCTCCTTCACCGCGCGCACGGCGGGGCCAAGCGCGGCCGGCAGCTTGCCGGCGATGCGGCGCAGGAACTCGTTGCGTGCTTTCGCATCGAGCTTGGCAAGGCGGCCGTCCCAGTCGCGCCGCGCGCCGCGCGAACGCTTGCCCGCCTCGAGCCAAGCCGCGCGCGCGTCGTCCGGAATCTCGAAGGGGCCGTGGCCCCAGCCGAGCTTGTCGCGCGCGCCCTTGATCTCGTCCGCGCCGAGCGGTGAGCCGTGGGCGTGCTCGGTGCCCGCTTTCTTCGGCGCGCCGTAGCCGATGGTGGTGCGCGCCGCGATCAGCGTCGGTCGCTCGGATTTCTGCGCCGCGGCGATGGCGTCTGCGATCGCCTTCGGATCGTGGCCGTCGATGCGCACGGCGTTCCAGCCGGACGCCTTCACGCGCGCCACCTGGTCGGTGGAGTCGGAAAGCGCGAGCTTGCCGTCGATGGAGATGCCGTTGTCGTCGAACAGAACGATGAGCTTGCCGAGCTTGAGGTGGCCGGCGAGCGCGATCGCCTCCTGGCTGATGCCCTCCATGAGGTCGCCGTCGGAGGCGAGCACATAGGTGAAGTGGTCGACGATGTCGCCGCCGAACTGGGCCGCCATCATGCGCTCGGCGAGCGCCATGCCGACGGCGTTGGCGAGCCCCTGGCCGAGCGGGCCGGTGGTGGTCTCGACGCCCTCGGTGATGAAGTTCTCCGGGTGACCCGGCGTCTTGGAATCGAGCTGGCGGAAGCGCTTGATCTCGTCGAGGGTGACGCTGCGGTAACCGAGGAGGTGCAGTGCCGCGTAGATCAGCATCGAGCCGTGGCCGGCCGACAGCACGAAGCGGTCGCGGTCGGGCCAGGCGGGATCGGCCGGGTCGAACTTCAAGAATCTTGTGAATAGGACCGTCGCGATATCGGCCGCGCCCATGGGCAGGCCGGGGTGGCCGGACTTCGCCGCCTCGACCGCATCCATGGCGAGAGCGCGAATGGCGTTCGCCATGCGGTCGTGAATCTCGCGGCTCATTTCCGGTCTCGCGACGCTTCCGACACGACGGTCGCGCCGGAATTTCGCCTCAAAAGCGCGCCGCCGCTCGTGGGGCGGCAAGTGATAACGATTCAGCCCCCCTGTCAACGGCGTGGCCCGCCGGATTGACGGCGGCGGCATTAGGTCGCTTAACTCGGGCCATGCACGAGGAAGACGACGAATTGCCGGTCGAGCGCGCGCAGCGGCGGCTGGACGCGGCCATCGATGCCCTGGAGTTGGCGGTGCATCTGCGCGTCGAGCGTGACGGGCGGCGGGAGTCCCTCGAAGTCCAATTGCAGGCATTCGGCTCGGACCGGTCGCGGCTCGCGGCCGAGCTCGACCAGATTCGGACGCGTTCGGGCGACTTGGAAGACGCCAACCGCGAGGTCTCCCGGCGGCTCGAGCGGGCGGTGGACACGATCCGCACCGTGCTCGGGGCCGAGGACCGCTAGCGAGGAAGCCATGGCGCAGGTCAGCGTGACCATCAATGGCCGCGTTTACCGCATGGCCTGCGACGATGGGCAGGAGGATTACCTCATGCGCCTCGCCCGCGAGCTCGACACGCGCATTCAGCAGTTGCGCGAAACCTTCGGCGAGATCGGCGACACGCGGCTCGCAGTGACGGCGGCGATCATGCTTGCCGACGAGGTTTCCGAGCTGCGCAAGCGCATGCGCGCCACCGAGCAGGAGATCGAGAGCCTTCATCAGGAGCAGCTCGCCGCCACGGAAAAGGTGGACCAGAGCGAGGCCGCCTTCGCCGCGGCCATCGAGGAGGTGGCCGCGCGCATCGAGCGCCTCGCCCATGGGCTATCTGGCGGCGGCCTCAGGGAAGATACTGCGGTCGGCTGACGGGGCTGGCGGTGCGCCGGCGATCCGCCTAGATTGGTGACGCGGGGCTGCGCGGTGCGTAGGAGACTCATATCCCCGGGGCCTTATCGATCCCAATGGGAGCTGTCCCTGACCTCGCCCCTGGGCTTGGTCATACGGCGCCCACCTACTTCGTAGGCATCCCGGGATCGTTGTCTCCGACGGCCATCGCGGCTTCGCACTCATCTCATGTCCGACATGCACGCTGACGCGTCCAACGCCGCCTCCAAAAAGACCTTGCGCGCGGCGGCGCTCGCCCGACGCGACGCGCTCGATCCGCATTTGCGCCAGCACGCGGCTGAGGCGCTGGCGGCGCGCGGGCTTCCATTTGCGATGCCGAGTGGGACGATCGTCTCCGGCTTCGCGCCCATGAAGAGCGAGATCAATCCGGTCCCGCTCATGCACAAGCTTGCCGATCAGGGCGCGCAGCTCGCGCTGCCGGTGGTGACGGGACGCGGCAAGCCGCTGTTGTTCCGCGCCTGGGCGCTGCACCAGCCGCTCGCCGCCGTCGGGGCGTGGCGCATCCGCGAGCCCAAACCCGATGCGCCGGAAGTGGAGCCCGACGTGATCCTGGTGCCGCTCGCCGCGTTCGACCGCGCCGGACACCGGCTCGGCTACGGCGCGCGCTATTACGATCTCACCATCGAGGCGCTGCGCGCGAAGAAGAAGATCATCGCCGTCGGCGTCGCCTACGCCTCGCAGGAGATCGAGCTCGTTCCGGCGGAGCCGCACGACCAGATGCTCGACTACGTGCTCACCGAAGCGGGCGTCGCCGTGAACAACGCGGGGCGCGCCTGATGCGCTTTCTTTTTCTCGGCGACGTGGTGGGCCGTCCTGGCCGCAACGCCGTCATCGAGCGGCTGCCGGGACTGATCGAAGAACTGGAAGCTCGATTTCGTCGCCATCAACGGCGAGAACGCCGCCGGCGGCTTCGGCATTACCGAGGTGATCTACAACGATCTGGTGGAAGCCGGCTGCGACGCCATCACGCTGGGCAACCACTCCTGGGACCAGCGCGAGGCGCTGGTGTTCATCGAGCGGGCGCCGAAGCTGATCCGGCCGCTGAATTATCCGGCCGGCACGCCCGGCCGCGGCGCCGGCCTCTACGAGGCGAAGAACGGCAAGCGAGTGCTGGTGATCAACGTCATGGGCCGCATATTCATGGATCCGCTCGAAGACCCGTTCGCCGCGGTGGAGCGCGAGCTTGCCGCCTGTCCGCTCCGCGAAGGCGCCGACGTGATCGCCGTCGATTTCCACGCCGAGGCCACGAGCGAGAAGCAATCCTTCGCCTACCACGTGGACGGCCGGGTCAGCCTCGTGGTCGGCACCCACACGCACGCGCCCACGGCAGACCACCGGGTGCTGCCGGCGGGCACCGCGTTCGTCTCCGACATCGGCATGTGCGGCGACTACGACAGCGTTCTCGGCATGGATAAAGCCGAGCCGATCCGCCGCTTTCTGACGAAGATCCCGTCCGGCCGCTTCGAGCCCGCGAGCGGAGAGGGAACGCTCTCCGGCGTCGCTATCGAGATCGACGACGCCACCGGGCTTTCCCGGCGGATCGCCCCGGTGCGCCTCGGGCGGCTGCCTGGAAGAGGCGCGGCCCGGCTTCTGGGAGTGATGACAGGAAAAGCGCCGCGACCTATAACGCGCGGCATCACCGAGAATAATCGCTGGAGGCGCGGGTGGCCGGCCATTCGCAATTCAAGAACATCATGCACAAGAAGGGCCGCGCTGACGCGGCCCGCGCCAAGCTGTTCGGCAAGCTCGCCCGCGAGATCACGGTCGCGGCCAAGATGGGCATGCCCGACCCCGCCATGAACCCGCGCCTGCGCGCGGCAGTGCTGGCGGCGCGCGCCGAGAACATGCCCAAGGACAACATCGAGCGCGCGATCAAGAAGTCGCAGGGCGGCGAGGGCGAGAACTACGAGGAGATCCGCTACGAGGGCTACGCCCCGGGCGGCGTCGCCGTGATCGTCGAGGCGCTGACCGACAACCGCAACCGCACCGCGTCGGAGGTGCGCTCCTACTTCACCAAGCACGGCGGCAGCCTCGCCGAGACCGGCGCCGTGTCATTTATGTTCAGCCGGGTCGGCGTCGTCCAGTACGACGCCGCCAAGGCGTCGGCCGACGCCATGCTGGACGCGGCGATCGAGGCGGGCGCTGACGACGTGTCGTCCTCCGCCGCCGGCCACGAGGTCGTCACCTCCGCCGACAATCTGCACGAGGTGGCGCGGGCGCTGGAGGCCAAGTTCGGTGAGCCGAAAAAGGCGGGGCTGGTGTGGCGGCCGCAGAACTCCATCTCCGTCGACGACGAGCAGGGCGAGAAGGTACTGAAGCTCGTGGAGGCGCTGGAAGATAACGACGACGTACAGAACGTCTACGCCAACTTCGAGGTTTCCGACGCCCTCGTCACCAAGCTGAGCGCGTAAGGCTCGCAGAATCGCGAAATCGGGTGGTGCGATCGACGCCCTCCGTTAGACTGAAGTGATGACTGATCCCACCCGGCGCGCCCGGACCACGGGTTACCTCGCGGCGGTCTGCTTCGTCGCCATCTGGGGCGGCTGGGTCGTGGCTACGCGCCACGCGGTCACGCACTCGCTCGACCCCGCCGCGGTCGGCATCCTGCGCTTCGGCGTTCCCGCTATTCTGTTGTTCCCCTTTGCCTGGCGGGCCGGCCTGCTAGCGCGAGGAAAGATGGTTCCACTCGCGATCATGGTCGCCGGGGCCGGCGCGCCGTTCTTCATGCTGGTCGCGAACGGGATGCGCTTCACACCGGCCGCCGACGCGGGATCGCTCGTGCCCGGCACCATGCCGCTAGTGGTGGCGCTGTTCTCGGCTGCCTTCTTCAAGGAGCGCATGGGCTGGCTGCGCTGGCTCGGCTTCGTCTGCGTTGCCGCCGGCATCGTGGCGATCGGCGGCCGCGACCTGTTGGTGCCGGAGGGAGCGACGCTTGGCCACGCCATGCTGCTCGTCGGCGCCTGCATGTGGGCGAGCTATACGCTGGCGTTCCGCAAGAGCGGACTCACGGCGATCGAAGGGGCGGCGCTCGTCGGGGTATGGTCCACGGTCATGCTGTTGCCGTTCGGCGTGGCGCCGCTCGTCGGGGCGGTGCGCGCCGGCCTCGGATACGAGGTGGCCATCCAGACCCTGGTGCAGGGCCTCCTTTCCGGCGTGATCGCGATGATCGCCTACAACTTTGCGATTGCGCGCCTCGGCGCGTCGCGGGCGGCGGCGTTCGTGGCGCTGGTCCCGGCGCTTGCCGCGCTCATCGCCGTGCCGGTTCTGGGCGAATGGCCCGATCTCTTCTCGATCATCGGCGTGGTCGCCACGGGGGTCGGTGTCGCGCTCGCGAGCGGGGCGCTTGAAAGCCGCCCACCAAAAACGAGCTAGCGGAAGAAGCGGTCGAAGAGCGGGAGGCTGGCTAGCCGCGAAGGCCATGATCGCATACGCGATGCGGCGGTAGAGCACGTCGGACGAGCCGTGAAATGAGCGCGCGCCGGCGATCATCGCAACCGAGTACGGAATACCGAGCAGGATTGCCAGCGCGATCGTGTCGGCGGTGAACAGCCCTTCGATCGCGTAACTCACGCAGAGCGCCGCGCCGAGAAGCGCGAAGAACACGATCATGTTGGCGCGCGCCACCGCGGTCTCGATGGCGCCGCCGAGCCAATAGAGGACCACCGGCGGGCCGGCGATCTGCACCGCACCGCCGGTCACGCCGGAAACGGCGCCAACGGCGAGCGTCACCGGCAGCTTCGGCCGCCCGTGGTAGCGCCAGCCGCCGGCGAGAATCGGAATCGCCGACAGCACGAAGGCGCTGATGAACCAGCGCAGCCACACCGGGTCGGCGACGAGCAGGATCAGGGTGCCGAACGGCGCGGCGATGGCGGCGGCGGGGAGAGCGGGAGCACGTCGCGCAGGTGGCAGCGCGGCCAGGCGCGCACCGCAAAGGGAGCGCCGGTCGTGAAATCGATCAACAAAATGGTCACCGCCGCAATCCGCGGGTCGTACAGGGCGCTGATCAGCGGCACGTAGATCAGGGCCGAGCCGAAGCCGGCAAAGCCGCGTGCCCCGCCGGATACCGCGGCGATCACGGCGGCCAGAATGAACCGCCGGTCAGCGACCAGCGCGGCGAACTGGGAGGCGTCGGGCAGGTCTACCATTGAGGGTGAATACCGGGGAAACTCGCTCCTAGCAGACCGCGATTTGGTGCGATACAGGCGGCCGTCAGCGGGAGCGACATGAACCGTCCGATTCGCATCTTCGGCATCGATCCCGGCCTCCGGCGCACCGGCTGGGGCGTGGTAGATATCGCCGGCAACCAGCTTTCCTTCGTCGCCTGCGGCGCGGTCGAGACCGACGCCAAGGAGCCCGCGGCGGCGCGGCTGGCGGTGCTGTATCACGGGCTCGCCGCGGTGATCGCGCGCCACCGGCCGGAAGAGGCGGCGGTGGAGGAGACCTTCGTCAACGCCGACCCGCGCTCGGCGCTGAAGCTCGGCCAGGCGCGCGGTGTGGCACTTCTGGTCGCGGCGGAGGCGGGATTGATCGTCGCCGAGTACGCGCCGACCGTGGTCAAGAAATCGGTGGTGGGCGCCGGGCGCGGCGAGAAAAGCCAAGTGCGCATGATGGTGGGCGTGCTGTTGCCGAAAGCGACGCCAGAGAGCGAGGACGCCGTCGACGCTCTCGCGATCGCCATCACCCACGCGCATCATCGCCTGGCGCCGGCAATCCGGCTCGCCGTAGGAGCGCTGCGATGATCGGCAAGCTCTCCGGCGTGATCGATGCCTACGGCGAGGACAACGTGATCCTCGACGTGCACGGCGTCGGCTACATCGTGCATTGCTCGGCGCGCACGCTGCAGGCGCTGCCGGCGGCGGGCGAGGCGGCGACGCTCTCCATCGAGACGCACGTGCGCCAGGACCAGATCCGCCTGTTCGGCTTCGCCAGCGACGTGGAGCGCGAATGGTTCCGCCTGCTGTTGAGCGTGCAGGGCGTCGGCGCGCGGCTTGGGCTGGCGCTGCTTTCGACGCTGAAGGTCGCGGACCTCGCCAACGCCATCGCGCTCGGCGACAAGGCGCAGGTGGCGCGCACGCCCGGCGTCGGGCCGAAGCTCGCGCAGCGCATCATGACGGAGCTCAAGGACAAGGCGCCGGCGTACGCCAGCGTCGACCCGGCGATCGTGCGCCTGCAGGGCGATCTCAACGAGCGCCGCGCGCCGCAGCCGGTCGCCGACGCGGTGTCGGCGCTCATCAATCTCGGCTACGGGGAAATCCAGGCGTCGGCGGCGATCGCCGCGGCGGCGCGGGCGGCGGGTGAGGGTGCGAGCGCTGAGATGCTCATCCGCCACGGCCTCAAGGAGCTCGCGCGATGAGCCGGCGCATGGTGAGTCCCGAGCGGCGCGAAGAGGA
The DNA here is from genome assembly GCA_963792635.1 of uncultured Alphaproteobacteria bacterium. Taxonomy (GTDB): domain Bacteria; phylum Pseudomonadota; class Alphaproteobacteria; order Rhizobiales; family Xanthobacteraceae; genus DATNNN01. Next base: position 52,173 of record CAWBWX010000001.1, on the reverse strand, counting down.
CACGGCGGAGGCTTCGCTGCGCCCGCACCGGCTCGCCGAATTCATCGGCCAGGAGAAGGCGCGCGCCAACCTCAAGGTGTTCATCGAGGCGGCGCGGTCGCGCAAGGAAGCGCTCGACCACGTGCTGCTCGTCGGGCCGCCCGGCCTCGGCAAGACCACGCTAGCGCAGATCGTGGCGCGCGAGCTCGGCGTCAACTTCCGCGCCACCTCCGGCCCGGTGATCGCCAAGGCCGGCGATCTCGCGGCGCTTCTCACCAACCTCGAGGATCGCGACGTCCTCTTCATCGACGAGATCCACCGCCTCAACCCGGCGATCGAGGAAATCCTCTATCCCGCCATGGAGGACTACCAGCTCGATCTCATCATCGGCGAAGGGCCGGCGGCGCGTTCGGTGAAGATCGATCTGGCGCGCTTCACGCTCATCGGCGCCACCACGCGCTCGGGGCTGCTGACCACCCCGCTGCGCGAGCGCTTCGGCATTCCGATCCGCCTCGGCTTCTATGCCGTGGCCGAGCTCGAGACCATCGTCGAGCGCGGGGCGCGGGTGCTGGGCGTCAAGCTCGGGGCCGAGGGGGCGCACGAGATCGCGCGGCGCGCGCGCGGCACGCCGCGCATTGCCGGCCGCCTGCTCAAGCGCGTGCGCGATTTCGCCCTCGTGGAGAAAGCCGACGCCATCGACCGCAAGGTAGCCGACCGCGCGCTCGGGCACCTCGAGGTGGACGCCGCCGGCCTCGACGCCATGGACCGGCGTTATCTTTCCGTCATCGCCGTCAACTACGCTGGCGGGCCGGTAGGCGCCGATACGCTCGCCGCGGCACTGTCGGAGCCGCGCGATGCCATCGAGGAGATCATCGAGCCCTATCTGGTGCAGCAGGGCTTCCTCCAGCGCACCCCGCGCGGACGCATGCTGACGTCGCATGCCTTCCGCCACCTGGGGCTCGCGGAACCCCAGCGCGACGCGGCGCAGATGCCGCTGTTCGACCGGGGAGAAGAGGAGTGAGCGAAGCGGCGCGAACCTGGCCCGACCTTGCCGGCCGCCTGGTGGAGGGCGGGCACGTCATGGGCGTGCGCGTCTATTACGAGGACACGGATTTCTCCGGCGTCGTCTATCACGCGAGCTACCTGCGCTTCATGGAGCGCGGCCGCACCGATTACCTGCGGCTATTGGGCGTGGACCATCGGGCGCTGTTCGAGGAAGCGGAAGCGGAGCTGCCCGGGCTCGCCTTCGTGGTGCGCTCCATGAAGATCGACTACCTGAAGTCGGCGCGCATGGACGACGTGCTCGAGGTGCGCACGAGCCCGGCGGAGGTCGCGGGGGCCTCGCTGACGCTCATTCAAAAAGTCGTGCGCGGCGAAGCGGTAGTGGTGCAGGCGGAGGTGCGGGCGGCGCTCGTCTCGGGCGGCAAGCCGCGGCGAATCCCCATCGCGCTGCGCAAGGCCATGGGTGCCGATCTGCCCCCGGAGTAACCCGGCGTTAACGCTGGCGGGCGCTCAACTAGGCCAAAGCAAGGGGCGTTGCGCCCAAGTTCGGACAGATTCCGCCCTTTCTTGAGGGTGACGGAATTGCGGGAGCGGCTTGCAGCCGCTCGATCGCCGAATTGCAGCGCACCGTCGGAATTCGAACGGCAGCCAAGGGACTAGCGATGAATCCTTCCGATGTGGCCCAGGGCGCGCTCGCGCTCCCGGACGCCGCCCAGGTCACGCTCTGGGGCCTGTTTTGGCAGGCGCATTTGGTCGTCAAGCTGGTGATGGTCGGGCTGCTCATCGCCTCGATCTGGGTATGGGCGATCGTGATCGACAAGACGATCCTCTACGCCCGCACGCGGCGCCAGATGGATCACTTCGAGCAGGTGTTCTGGTCGGGCCAAAGCCTGGAAGAGCTCTACAAGTCGCTGTCCTCGCGGCCGACGCAAGCGATGGCGGCGCTGTTCGTCGCCGCCATGCGCGAGTGGAAGCGCACCTACGAGGGCGGCGCGCGCTCGCTCGCCGGGCTCACCCAGCGCATCGAGAAGGTGATGGACGTGACCATCGCCCGCGAGGTGGAGCGGCTCGAGCGGCGGCTGCTGGTGCTCGCCACGGTGGGCTCGGCCGGCCCCTTCATCGGTCTGTTCGGCACGGTGTGGGGCATCATGACCAGCTTCCAGTCGATCGCCGCCTCGAAAAACACTTCGTTAGCGGTTGTGGCGCCGGGCATCGCGGAGGCCCTGTTTGCCACCGCAATCGGTCTCGTTGCCGCCATACCGGCGACGATTTTCTATAACAAGTTCATCACCGACGTGAACCGGCAGGCGCAGCGGCTGGAAGGCTTCGCCGACGAGTTCTCGGCGATCCTGTCGCGCCAGCTCGACGAGCGCGGCTCGTAGGGGACGGGGATGGCAGCGGACACCTTGCAAGGCGGCAAATCGCGCGGGCACCGCGGGATGCGCCATCCGGTGATGAGCCAGATCAACGTCACCCCCATGGTGGACGTGATGCTGGTGCTGCTCATCATCTTCATGGTGGCGGCGCCGCTGCTGACCGTCGGCGTGCCCATCGACCTGCCGCAGACGCAGGCGAAATCCATGGACCAGGACCGCGAGCCCCTGACCATTTCGGTCAACGACAAGGGCCAGGTTTTCCTGCAGAATAGCGAGATCAAGCTCGACGAGATGGTGGCCAAGCTCAAGGCCATCGCCAAGAACGGATTCGAGGAGCGCGTCTACGTGCGCGGCGACCGCAAGGTCGACTACGGTACGGTGATGAAGGTGATGGGCCGCCTGTCGGCCGCCGGCTATCGCCGGGTGGCGCTCGTCACCGAGCTCGAGCAAGGGAGCTGAGCGAGAGCGTGCAGACCGGCATGACCATTTCGAGCGTGGGCCACGCCGCGATCCTCGGCTGGGGCCTGGTCGCGTTCGCGGTGACGCCGCTCGATACGCCGCGCACCGAGGCGATGCCGGTCGATCTCGTCTCGATCAGCGAATTCACGGAGCTGCGCGCCGGCTCCAAGACGGCGAAGCCCGCGCCCGAGCAGAAGCAAAAGGCGGAGAAGGTCGCCGAGCCGAAGCCGGTGACCGAATCCGAGAAGAAGCCGGTCGAGAAGCCGGAGCCGAAGAAGGAAGCCGCGGCCCCGCCGCCTCCGCCGCCGGAGCCGAAGCCCGCCGAGGCCAAGCCCGAGCCGAAACCGGAGCCCAAGACGGAAGAAGTGCGCGTGCCCGAGCCGCCGAAGAAGCCGGCGCCGCCGAAGACCGTCGAGCAGGCGAAGCAGAATCAACAGGCCAAGCAGCGCGACTTCAGCCCGGACAAGATCGCGGCCCTTCTCGACAAGCGCGAACCCACGCGCCAGCGCACCACCGGCGAGACGCCGTCGCCCGTCGCCACCCTCGGCGTCACCGCCGGCACCGCGTCGCGCCTGAGCCAGAGCGAGATCGATGCGCTGCGCGCCCAGATCCAGGCGTGCTGGAATCCGCCGGTGGGCGCAGAGAACGCGCAAGAGCTGATCGTGCGCCTGCGCATCCAGTTCCGGCCGGACGGCACGCTGTCGGCCGAGCCCGAGCTGATGAACCGCGGCTCGAGCTCGTACTTCCGCGTCGCCACCGAAAGCGCCATGCGGGCGGTGCGCCGCTGCCAGCCCTATACGATGCCTTCCGCCAAGTACGACATCTGGAAAGACGTGGAGGTCACCTTCGATCCGCGTGACATGTTCGGCGGCGGCTGAAGCGCCGCGCCACAAACAAGAAGACGATGACAACCAGCGCAAAACCGAATTCGATCATCGCGGCCCCGTGGTCGCGCCGCCAGCTGCTCGCCACCGCGAGCGGCGCCGCAGCGGCGGCCATGCTCGGGCCGGCGAGTGCCGTGCTCCGTCTCGACATCACCCAAGGCACGATCCAACCCTTGCCGGTAGCGATCACCGAGTTCGCCGGCGGCGAGGGTGAACGCAACGTCTCCGCCGTCATCACCAACAACCTGCGCCGCTCCGGCCTCTTCGCGCCGATCGATCCCACGGCGTTCATCGAGAAGATCCAGAACATCGACGCCGTGCCGCGCTTCCAGGACTGGCGCGTGATCAACGCCCAGGGGCTCGTCACCGGCCGCATCTCGCGCCAGCCCGACGGCCGGCTGCGCACCGAGTTCCGCCTGTGGGACGTGTTCGCCGGCAACCAGCTCGCCGGCCAGCAATTTGTCACGCAGCCGGAGAATTGGCGGCGCATCGCCCACATCATCTCCGACCAGGTCTACGAGCGCCTCACCGGCGAGAAGGGCTATTTCGATTCCCGCATCGTGTTCATCGACGAATCCGGTCCCAAGGAGCGGCGCATCAAGCGGCTCACGCTCATGGACCAGGACGGCGCCAACGTGCGCTACCTCAGCCGTGGCGACGACTTGGTGCTGACCCCGCGCTTCAGCCCGACCAGCCAAGAGGTCACCTACATGTCCTACGGCCGCGGCGAGCCGCGGGTGATGCTGCTCAACATCGAAACCAACCAGCGCGAAGTCGTCGGCGCCTTCCCGGGCATGACGTTCAGCCCACGCTTCTCACCCGACGGCCAGCGGGTGGTGATGAGCTTGCAGCAGGCGGGCAACTCCAACATCTTCGCCATGGACCTGCGCTCCACGCGCACCACCCGGCTCACCGACGCCGCCGCCATCGACACGGCGCCGTCGTTCTCGCCGGACGGCCGTTTCATCGCCTTCGAATCCGACCGCGGCGGCAGCCAGCAGATCTACGTCATGGCTGCGGACGGCGGCGGGGCGCGGCGCATCTCCTTCGGCCAGGGCAGCTACTCGACGCCGGTTTGGTCGCCGCGCGGCGACGTCATCGCCTTCACCAAGCGCGGCGCCGGCTCCTTTTCGATCGGGGTCATGCGCACCGACGGTTCGGGCGAGCGCATCCTCACCGAGGGCTATCACAACGAGGGCCCGACCTGGTCGCCGAACGGTCGGGTGCTGATGTTCTTCCGCGATCCGGGCGGCAACGCCGGCCCACAGCTCTTCACGGTCGACCTCACCGGCTACAACGAGCAGCGCGTACCAACCCCGAGCTATGCCTCGGATCCAGCCTGGTCGCCGCTCCTGACCTGACGGCACGCCCAGTTAAGACTTTGGTAACCAGCGGGCGGGTTCCATGGCGCGGGACCGTGCGGAACTTCGAATTGACTCGGTTCCGCCAAGACTTCGTCAAGGTTGACGGAATATTCGCTTAACCAGCGCCTGTTACGCCGAAGCGAACAGGACCTGATTTTGAGGAGTGGGGCAATGACCGGATTGATGCAATTTTCGCGCGGCTTCCGCTTTGCCGCGGTCATCGGCGCCGCGATCGCGCTTGCCGCCTGCGCCAGCAACCCGGCCGACCAGGCCGGCGCCGGCGGGCCCGGCGGGGTGGCGACACCCGGCAGCGCCCAGGACTTTGTGGTCAACGTGGGCGATCGCGTCTTCTTCGAAACCGATTCCACCGAGCTCACGCCGCAAGCGCGCGACACGCTGGAGAAGCAGGCACAGTGGCTGCAGCGCTATAACCGCTACGCGTTTACCCTGGAAGGGCACGCCGACGAGCGCGGTACGCGCGAGTACAACATCGCGCTCGGCGCCCGCCGCGCCCAGACGGTGCGCGACTATCTCTCGTCGCGCGGCATCGACCCGTCGCGGATGCGCACCATCTCTTACGGCAAGGAGCGGCCGGTCGCGGTGTGCAACGACATCTCTTGCTGGTCACAGAACCGTCGCGTGGTTACGGTATTGAACGCCGGCGTCTGAGCAAATTGGCGGGCGCGGCCGATGCCGCGCCGGCCCAACTTTGGACGTACTCGGGCCGCTTAAATCATGCGAGCGGCGGTTTGCGGCAGACCCGATCCGCCAGGGCGACGGTCCGTGCCATGAAACTGGTTTTGCTTTCCACTACCGCATTGCTCGTGACGCTCGCCGCGGGCGGCGTTGCCGTGGCGCAGTCGGCGGCCAATCCACCGTCCGACGTGGAGGAGCGGGTCGAGCGAGTCGAGACGCGCTCCAACAATCTGTTCGCGCAACTGTTCGGCCGCAGCGATGAGGAGCCGCGTCCGCGCGGCGACGTCGGGCAGGGCGGCGCCTCCGACCTTAGTGTTCGCCTCGACCGCATCGAGAGCCAGATGCGCCAGCTCACCGGCGCCGTCGAGCAGATGCAGTACCGCAACCAGCAGCTCGAGCAGCAGCTCAAGCGCCTCGCAGTCGGACGTGGACTATCGCTTCCAGGAGATGGGTCCGCAGGGCCGCGGCACGCCGCCGCGCGGGCAGCAGCCGGGGCCCGCCGTGATCCAGGCGCCGCCGCCGGCACAGCAGCCACAGGCTCCCGGCCGGCGCGGCGACGTGTTCGATCCGGAGCAGAATCCGCAGGCGCCCGGCGTGCCGCGTCAGCTCGGCGGCGGCACCCCCGTGCGCGGGGGCGGGCCCAATCCGGTCGTCGCCGCCACGCCCAACAGCATTCCGCCGCGCCAGCCGAGCACGCCGATCGAGATCGGCTCGCCGGCGCAGATCGGCGAGCAGCCGGACGTTCCGCCTGCCGGCCGCGCGGTCGCACCCGGCCAGCAGCAGGCGGTTTTGGCGCCTTCCGGCAACGCCAAGGACGAGTACGACCTCGCCTACGGCTATCTGCTGCGCCGCGACTACCAGCTCGCCGACGAGGCGTTCCGCAATTATCTGCGCAACCACCCGCGCGACCGGATGGTGCCGGAGGCGACCTTCTGGCTGGGCGAGAGCCTCTATCAGCGCCAGCAGCACAACGACTCGGCGCGAGATTTTTCTCGACCTCTACAACAAGTATCCCAACAGCCTGAAGGCGCCGGACGCGCTGCTCCGCCTCGGCCAGTCGCTCGGCGCGCTCGGCAAGCAGGAGGCGGCGTGCGCCGCCTTCGGCGCCATCGCCACCAAGTATCCGCGCGCGTCGGCGAACGTGAAGCAGTCGGTGGAACGGGAACAGAAGCGTGCGCGCTGCTGAGCGCGACGGCGCTCCGGTCACCGACGCAGAACTTCCGGCGCTATTCGCCGATTTTTTCCACAAGAAGCGCGTGCTGCTCGCCGTCTCCGGCGGGCCGGACTCGACGGCGCTGCTCGTGCTGGCGGCGCGCTGGCGCGGCCCGCGCGCCGCGCCCGATCTCGTCGCCGCCACCGTCGATCACGGCCTGCGTCGGGAGGCGAAAAAAGAGGCCGCCGCCGCCGCCAAGCTCGCGAAGAAACTCGGTGTCACACACCGCACGCTGAAATGGTCGGGCAAGAAGCCCGCGACCGGCATGCAAGAGGCCGCGCGGGCGGCGCGCTACGATCTGCTCGTCGAGGCTCGCACGCAGGATCGGCGCCGACGCCATCGTCACCGCCCACACCCGCGACGATCAAGCGGAGACCGTGCTGCACCGGCTCGCCCGCGGCTCGGGCCTGGCCGGCCTCGCCGGCATCCGTAAGCAAGGCGAGCGCGAGGGCGTGGCGCTCCTGCGCCCGCTCCTCGATCTGCCCAAGACGCGGCTCGTCGCTACGCTGCGCGCCGCGAAAATCCCCTTCGCTGACGATCCCACCAACCGCGATCCGCGCTACCTGCGCACCCGTATGCGGGCGCTGGCGCCGCAGCTCGCGGCCGAAGGCCTCGACGCCGGCCGGCTTGCCGGCGTGGCGCGCCGCCTCGGCCGCGCCGATGCGGCGATCGAAGCCGCGGTGTGCGAGGCGAGGGACCGCGTGTCGCGCGGCGGCTGGTCGAACGGCGGATCGATCGAATTCGATGCGGCTGGGCCTGTTCGCGTTGCCGGCGGAAGTAGGCATTCGGCTGCTCGGAGACGCGATTCGGGTGACGGGCAAAAGCGGGCGGATCGAGCTCGCCAAGCTCGAGGCGCTTTACGAGGAGCTCGCGGCCGCGGCGGCGGCGAATCAGCGCACGAAACGCTCCCTCGGCGGGGCGTTGGCGGGGCTGGAGGGAACGCGGGTCGCGGTGCGCCGGGCGCCGCCGCGGCGCGCCCGCCAACGGTAGAGACCGTTATTGATCCTTGAAAATGCAAGCTTTTCGCGGCCTATTTGCCTTGTTTCGGACGGGTGCCACCCCTATTTTACGGCGTTGAGGGCTTCTTTGCCGTGCCGCGGTACGCTCCAGTGAGCCGGCTCCTCGGGAAATAAAGGCCTGCAATGAACGCGAACCTGCGCAACTTCGCCCTCTGGGTGATCATCGTCCTGCTCGTGCTGGCGCTGTTCTCGCTGTTCCAGAATCCGAGCCAGCGGTCGGTCACCAACGACATCACCTTTTCGCAGCTCCTCACCGAGGTGGACCAGGGTCGCGTGCGCGACGTGGTCATCTCCGGCCATGACGTCACTGGCACGTTCACCGACGGCAAGCCGTTCCAGACCTATGCCCCCAACGACCCGAGCCTGATCCAGCGCCTCTACGGCAAGGGCGTCTCGATCACGGCCAAGCCCCAGGGCGACAACGTGCCGTGGTTCGTGTCGCTGCTCGTCTCCTGGCTGCCGTTCCTGGCGCTGATCGGCGTGTGGATCTTCCTGTCGCGGCAGATGCAGGGCGCCGGCGGCAAGGCGCTCGGCTTCGGCAAGAGTAGGGCCAAGCTGCTCACCGAGGCGCACGGGCGCGTCACCTTCGAGGACGTGGCCGGCGTCGACGAGGCCAAAGCCGACCTCGAGGAGATTGTCGAGTTCCTGCGCGATCCGCAGAAATTCCAGCGCCTCGGCGGCCGCATTCCGCGCGGCGTGCTGCTCGTCGGCCCTCCCGGCACCGGCAAGACGCTGATCGCGCGCGCGGTGGCGGGCGAAGCCAACGTTCCCTTCTTCACCATCTCGGGCTCCGACTTCGTCGAGATGTTCGTCGGCGTCGGCGCCTCGCGCGTGCGCGACATGTTCGAGCAGGCGAAGAAGAACGCGCCGTGCATCATCTTCATCGACGAGATCGACGCGGTCGGCCGCCATCGCGGCGCCGGCCTCGGCGGCGGCAACGACGAGCGCGAGCAGACGCTGAACCAGTTGCTCGTCGAGATGGACGGCTTCGAGGCGAACGAAGGCATCATCCTCATCGCCGCCACCAACCGGCCCGACGTGCTCGACCCGGCGCTGCTCCGCCCCGGCCGCTTCGACCGCCAGGTGGTGGTGCCGAACCCGGACGTCGTCGGCCGCGAGAACATCCTGAAGGTGCACGTGCGCAAGGTGCCGATGGCGCCCGACGTGAACCTGAAGACGGTGGCGCGCGGCACGCCGGGATTCTCCGGCGCCGATCTCGCCAACCTCGTGAACGAGGCGGCGCTGATGGCGGCGCGGCGCAACAAGCGCATGGTAACCCAGCACGAGTTCGAAGACGCGAAAGACAAGGTGATGATGGGCTCGGAGCGCCGCTCGCTCGTCATGACCGAGGAAGAGAAGCTGCTCACCGCCTATCACGAGGGCGGCCACGCCATCGTCGCGCTGAAGGTCGGGGCCACCGATCCGGTGCACAAGGCGACGATCATCCCGCGCGGCCGCGCGCTCGGCATGGTCATGCAGCTGCCGGAACGCGACAAGCTGTCGATGAGCTACGAGCAGATGACGTCACGGCTCGCCATCATGATGGGCGGCCGCGTCGCCGAGGAGATCGTGTTCGGTCGGGACAAGGTGACCTCGGGCGCTGCGTCCGACATCGAGCAGGCAACCAAGCTCGCGCGCATGATGGTGACGCGCTGGGGCCTCTCCGAAACGCTCGGCGCGGTGGCCTACGGCGAGAACCAGGAAGAGGTCTTCCTCGGCTATTCCGTCTCGCGCCAGCAGACCATCTCGGAAGACACGGTCAAGAAGATCGACGCGGAGATCAAGCGCTTCGTCGAGGACGGCCTGCAGATGGCACGCACGATCCTGACCGAGAACCGCGCCGGCCTCGAGATCCTCGCCAAAGGCCTGATCGAGTACGAGACGCTGACCGGCGACGAGATCAAGGATCTGCTCATTGGCAAGCCGCCGGTACGCGAAGGGGTGAGCGAGCCTTCGGCGCCGCGCGCCTCCGCCGTGCCGTCTTCGGGCAAGCCGCGACCGCGGCCGGAGCCCGGCGGGCTCGAGCCGCAGCCGCAGGCGTAGTCCTTCCAGCGATTTCCTGACGTTTAGTTTTGCCGCACGCCGGCGCCCGGGCCCGTTCCGGCGCCCGCGCCCGGCTGCTTCGGAGTGATCTGTTCCCCCGTGTTGCCGCCGGCGCCGGTGCCTACCTGTAGCGGTGCGCCGGCCTGTTGCGCGGCGATGGTAGTGACACGCGGCGCGTCGCCGCCGGCGGGCTTGGCGGCGAGCTGGGTCGGCCGGAACGCATAGTCCGCCGAGGTCATCCGGCCGCCCACATAGAACGCGGGCGACTGCTTGCCGCTGGTCAGCACCTCGAGGTCGTCGCCGATGAGGCCGACGAGCTTGGTCACTTCCAGCCCGGGCTTCGGCAGGTGGCGCGCAAGCGCGGTGGTGAACGGGCTGTTCGTGCTGTTGGGCAGCCCGTCGTCGGCGGTGCGTCCGGCTTGCGTCGCGTAGATGATGTAGGTGGTGGCGTCGTTCTTGACGATCTGATCGGCGGGCGCGAGGCCGCGGGCGCCGCCGCGGGTAGCGCCGACCGAAAGCGGGCTGCGGCAGGCGTCGAGGATCACCACGCGCAGTTTCTGCACCTCGCCCATGAGGTTGAGCACGTCGTCGAGCGCCACGGTCTTCTGCTTGAGGTCCACCTCCTCGTCGAGGTCCTCGGCGTCCACCGGGACGAGGTAATTGACGCCGCCGGCCTGCAGGCCGTGGCCGGCGTAATAGAACACCGCCCATTCGGCGCCGGTAGCGGCCTTCTTGAAGTCCTTCAGCGCCCTGTTGAACTTGGCGATCGACAGGTTCGGCTCGAGCATCACCACCTTGAAGCCGATGTCCTTGAGGATGCTGGCGACGCGCTCGGCGTCGTTCACCGGGTTCACCAGCTTCGGCATCTGCGCGTAGTCGCGGTTGCCGATGACGAGCGCTACGCGGTTCTGGTTGGCGGTGGAATTCGACGGCGCCGGAGCGTCGGGCCGCGGCATCAGCTGCGCCTGGACGCGGGTTAGGCGGTTCTTGATGTCCTGCTCGCGCGTCGCAACCTTGTCGCGGAAGTCGAGGTAATCGGGGTCGCTCTTGTCCATCTTGCGCAGGTCGTCGCGCTGGTACTGCAGGCCCTCGATGTCGTGGGCGAGGGACCTGTATTCGCCGGCGGCGCGGCGCTTGGGATCCATGTCGATCGCCTTGTTGCAGTCGCTCATGGCGCCGCGCGCGTCGTTGCGCACGATCAGCACCAGGCAGCGGCTGTAATAGGCGTCGGCGAATTTAGGGTCGGCCTCGATCGCGGCGGTACAGTCGGTGATGGCGCCGCTCAGATCCTCCTTGAGCATACGCGCGAGACAGCGGCTGACCAGGGCGTCGGCGAGTAGCGGCGAGAAGCGGAGCGCCTGGTCGTAGTTCTCGATGGCGCGGTCGGCATTGCCTTTGCCGAGCCAGGCCTTGCCGCGATAGAGGAACGCCTTGTCGAAGCTCGGCAACAGCGCGATCGCCTTGTCGTGGTCGACCAGCGCCGGGTCGAACTCGAGCTTCTTCTGCCGCATGATGCCGCGATTGTTGTAGGAAACCGCGTCGCGCGGATCGAGCTCGATCGCCTTGGTCAAGTCCTCGATGGCGAGGTCGAGACTATTTCTCGGCTGCGGCCTGTTGTCGGCGATGTTGCGGCTCGATGACGGCTCGCGGGCCCGTTGGTCGTTGGCCATCAGGTCGAAGGTGAGCGCCCGCCCGCGATAGGCGTCGGGGCTCGTCGGGTTCAGCGCGATCGCCTCCTTGAAGTCTTCGATCGCCCGCTCGTACTCGCCCTTCTCGCGCCAGGCGTTGCCGCGGTTGGCGTAGGCGGCGGCATACTTGGCGTTGAGCTTGATCGCCTCGGTGTAGTCGCTGATGGCGCGGTCGTATTCCTTCTTGGCGAACCACGCGTTGCCGCGGTTGTTGAAGGCGAAATTGTCCTTGGGATCGAGCTCGATGACGGCGCTGAAGTCGACGACGGCGCGCTCGAAGTCGTTGCGACCGAGCCACACTTCGCCGCGCGCGAAGCGGGCCTTGGCGTGCTTATCGTCGAGGCGGATGGCGTCGCCGAAGTCGGCGACCGCCTTGTCGTAGTCCTTGTCCTGGCGGGCGAGCCAGGCGGAGCCGCGGCGGAAGAAGGTATCGGCGTCGGACTGGTTGAGCTTCAGCGCCTCGCTGAAGTCGGCGATGGCGCGTTCCTGCTCCTCCTTCTTCTGCCAGACGATGCCGCGCAGGCGGTAGGTGCGCGCGCTGCCGGGGTCGAGGCGGATGGCCTCGCTGAAGTCGGCAATGGCGAGATCGAGGTCGCCCTTGTCGCCGCGCACTTCGCCGCGGTTGGCGTAGGCGAGGCCGTAGTTCGGATTGACGCGAAGTGCCGCGGTGTAGTCGTCGATGGCGCCGTCGAGATCGCCGCGTTTCTTCCGCACCACGCCGCGGATGTTATAGGCGCGCGCGTCGCGGTCGTTGAGTGCGAGCGCGGTGTTGAGATCTTCCAGTGCGCGGTCGGACTCGCCCTTGTCGTCGAGGGCGTCGCCGCGGTTGGTGAAGGCCAGCGCGAACTGCGGGTTGGCGCGGATCGCCTCGGTGTAGTCGGCGATGGCGCGGTTGGTCTCGCCCTTGGTCTTCCAGATGTTGGCGCGGTTGTTGTAGGCGTTGGCGTAGTTGCGATCGAGGCGGATTGCTTCGGTGTAGTCGGCGATGGCGAGGTCGCGCTCGCCCTTGTTGTTCCGGGCGATGCCGCGGTTGTAGTAGGCGATGGCGTAGTCGGGATCGAGGCGCAGCGCCTCGGAGTAGTCGGCGATCGCCTTGTCGAAGTTGCCCTTGTCGAGCCAGGCGAAGCCGCGGTTGTTGAAGGCGCCGACGTGCTTGGGGCTGAGGCGGATCGCCTCGTCGTAGTCGGCAATGGCGCGGTCGAGGTCGCGGCGGACGCGGAAGATGTTGCCGCGGTTGTAGACGGCGTTGACGTATTTCGGATCGAGACGGATGGCGTCGGAGTAGTCGGCGACGGCCTTGTCTTGTTCGCCCATGTTGTCCCAGGCGATGGCGCGATTGTAGTAGGCGGTCACGTAGTTGGCGTCGATCGCGATCGCCTCGCTGAAGTCGGTTGCGGCGCGGCCGTAGTCCTTCTTATCGAGCCACACCAGGCCGCGATTGTGGAAGGCGATGGCGTAGCGCGGCGACAGGCGCAGTGCCGCCTCGTAGTCGGTGGCCGCGCGATCGAGCTCGCGCTTGCGCAGCCAGGCGTTACCGCGGTTGTTGTAGGCCTGGAAATAGTTGGGATCGATGCGCACCGCCTCGGTGAGATCCTCGATGGCGCGATCGGTCTCGTTCATGTCGTAGTAGAGGCTGCCGCGATTGTAGCGAGGATAGACGTAGCTGGGATTGATCTTGATCGCCTCGGAATAGTCGGCGATGGCGCGGTTGAAATCGCCCTTCTTCTTCCAGGCGATGCCGCGCACGTTGTAGGCCCGAGCATAGGCGGGGCTGAGCTTGATCGCCTCATCGAGATCGGCGATGGCGCGATCGACCTCGCCCTTCTCCTGCAGCGCGTCACCGCGGTTGGCGAGCGCGATGTCGTAGCGCGGGTTGATGCGGATCGCCTCGGAATAATCGGCGATGGCGCGGTCGACGTCGCCCTTGCGCTTCCAGATGACGGCGCGGACGTTGTAGGCGTGCGATTGATCGGGATGTTGGCGGATGATCTCGTTGAGCTCGGCGATGGCGCGGTCGCGCTCGCCCTTCTCGTCAAGGACGTCGGCGCGGGTGACGAGGGCCGTCACGTATGTCGGATCGACGCGCGCGGCCTCGGTCAGGTCGGCGATCGCCTTGTCGTAGTCCCTCTTCTTCCGCCAGGCGTCGGCGCGATTGGCGTAGGCGAGGGTGTACTTGGAATCGAGGCCAATCACCGCGGTGAAGTCGGCGATCGCCCGGTCGAGATCGTTCTTGTCGAGCCAAGTCAGCCCGCGATTGTAATAGGCGCTTAGGTACTTGGGCTCGACGCGGATCGCCGCGCTGAACTCGGCGACGGCGCGATCGAATTCCTGCTTGTTGCGGTAGACGAGCCCGCGGTTGTGGTGGGCGTAGATATAGTCGGGCTGGACGCGCAGCGCTGCATCGTAGTCGGCCAGCGCCCGGTCGTAGTCGCGCTTGGCGTAGTGAGCGTTGCCACGGTTGTTGAGGGCCGCGACGAAGTTCGGCGAAAGGCGAATGGCGGCATCGTAGTCGGCGATGGCGCGGTCGAGATCGCCCTTCTTGCTCCAGACGGAGCCGCGGATGTTCAGCGCGCGCTCGTAGTTCGGGCTGATTTTGAGTGCCTCGCCGAGGTCGGCGAGGGCGCGGTCGATCTCGCCTTTCTCCTGCAACAGGTCGGCGCGGTTGGTGTAGGCGATGGCATAGCGCGGGCTGAGGCGGACCGCCTCGGAGTAGTCGGCGATGGCGCGGTCCTTGTCGCCGGCGCGCGTGCGCACGGCGCCGCGCACGTTGAAGGCATACGCGCTCGAAGGGTCGATGCGGATCGCCTCGTCGAGGTCGGCCAGCGCCCGCTCGCGGTCGCCCTTGTCGTCGAAGATATCGCCGCGCTGCACCAGCGCCTGCACGTAGCGCGGATCGATCTTGATCGCCTCGGTAAGATCGGCGATGGCGCGATCAAGATCGCCCTTGGCGCGTGAGGCCTCGGCGCGGTTATAAAACGCCTGGACGTAGCGCGGCTCGTTCGCAATCGCCTCGGAGAAATCGGCGATGGCGCGATCGTAATCGCGCTTGTCGAGGCGGGCGAGGCCCCGGTTGCGTAGCGCGATCGCGTACTTCGGTGAGATTTTAAGCGCCGCGTCGTAGTCGGCGATGGCGCGGTCGAGATCGCGCTTGGAAAGGTAGGCGTTGCCGCGGTTGTTGAGCGCCGCCACATAATTCGGGTCGACGCGCAGCGCTTCGGAGTAGTCGGCGATGGCGCGGTCGTAGTCCTGCTTATCGTAGTGGCCGCGGCCGCGATTGAAGAGGGCGAGCGCGAAGTCCGGCCTGATCTTGATCGCCGCGGTGAAGTCGGTGATGGCGCGGTCGGGATCGCCCTGGCGCAGCCGGACGGCGCCGCGGCCGTTCAGCGGCGCGGCGTATCGGGCGTCGATCTTGATGGCCTCGTCGAAATCGGCGATCGCCCGGCCAAAGTCGGCAGCGTCCAAGTGCGCCAGCCCGCGGCTGTTGAAAATTTCCATCAGGTTGCCGGTGCCGGCGGCGATCACCCGGGTGCAAGCATCGATGCGTGTAGCGCTGGCAGCCGCCGTGTCGAAGCAAACCGAACGGTCGTCGGCCGCGGCAGGCAGAGCGAACAGCGCGGCGATAACGCTAAACACGAAAGCGCGCGAAAGGCGGCCGCTCATGACGCTCTCTGAGACTCCCCCGCTACGGTGGTAATCCGTAGCTTTTCATAGTATCGCTTGGCCGGTCGGCGAACCAGACGGCGCGGGTTAACCCTATTTCCCGCGCGCCCCCCGCATCGCGACAGGCAGGATTCGGGCGGTTGTTGCGTTAACATCGCTTACAATTTTTGACCCTATTGGGGCGGCAATGGCACTACATTGCGTACACCTCCACGGTGGGCGGGGAATCAGCTAAAAGCCATGGCGCGCAAGTATTTCGGCACCGACGGCATCCGCGGCCGAGCGAACGCGACGATTACGCCGGATCTGGCGCTGAAGCTCGGCATGAGTGCCGGAATCGTATTCGTGCGCGGCGACCACCGGCACCGGGTGCTGATCGGCAAGGACACCCGCCTTTCCGGCTACATGATCGAGAACGCCCTGGTGGCGGGCTTCACCTCGGTCGGCATGGACGTGCTGCAGACCGGCCCGATGCCGACGCCGGCAGTGGCCATGCTCACGCGCTCCATGCGCGCCGACCTCGGCGTGATGATCTCCGCCTCGCACAATCCTTACGACGACAACGGCATCAAGCTGTTCGGTCCCGACGGCTACAAGCTCTCCGACGAGCTGGAGGAGGAGATCGAGCGGCTGATGGATTCGGACCTCGATAAGCGGCTCGCCAAGCCCGCAGCGCTCGGGCGTGCCAAGCGCATCGACGGCGTCACCGACCGCTACATCGAGTTCGCCAAGCGCGCGGTGAACCGCAACCTGTTGCTCGACGGCATGCGCATCGTGATCGATTGCGCCAACGGCGCCGCCTACCGGGTGGCGCCGGCGGCGCTGTGGGAACTCGGTGCTGAGGTGTTTCCCATCGGGGTCGATCCCGACGGCTTCAACATCAATCGCGATTGCGGCTCGACGGCGCCGGAGGCGCTCGCCGCCAAGGTGCGCGAGATGCGCGCCGACATCGGCATCGCGCTCGACGGCGACGCCGACCGCGTGGTGATCGCCGATGAGAAGGGCCGCGTCGTCGACGGCGATCAGCTCCTCGCAGTAATCGCCGAGAGCTTCAAGGCGGACGGCCGGCTGTCACAGCCGGGCGTGGTCGCGACGGTCATGTCCAATCTCGGACTCGAGCGGCATCTCGCGGGTCTCGACCTCAAGCTCCTCCGCACCCCGGTCGGTGATCGCTACGTACTCGAGGCGATGCGGGCACATGGCTACAATTTGGGCGGCGAGCCCTCCGGTCACATCATCCTCAGCGACTTCGCCACCACCGGCGACGGTTTCGTCGCGGCGCTGCAGGTGCTTGCCGTGGTGCGCAAGTCCGAGCGGCCGGTGTCGGAGGTGTGCCACCGCTTCGACCCGCTGCCGCAGGTGCTGAAGAACGTGCGCTTCTCCTCGGGCGCGCCCTTGGAGAACGCCGGTGTGCGCTCGGTCATCCAGAGCGGCGAGAAACGGCTCGGCGGCCGCGGCCGTCTGGTGATTCGTCCCTCGGGAACCGAGCCCGTGATCCGGGTGATGGCCGAGGGTGACGACCGCGACCTCGTCGAATCAGTGGTCGACGATGTGGTGGCGGCACTCACCAAAGTCGCCGCCTGAATTTTTTTCCCAGCCGCGTTAACGATCCATTAACCATGCGACGCGAGGTTGCACGGGCGGAGCCGGTATTTGTGCGGATGACGCTCGGGCAGGGCAACGTGGTTAAGCGTTAAGGTTAAGTGCCCATTAAACATTCGCTGCGATCTTCCAGGCTTCGATCACCCGGCTCCGGTGTGCGCACAGGCGCGCGAGCCAGAACGGAAGGAACGGAAGATGAGCATCCTCAAGTCCGTCGCGCTTGCCGCGGCCGTGACGGTCGCGTTGCCGCTCACGGCTCCCGCGGCCGATATGCCGCTGGCGCCCCCGCCATACGTCGAATACGGCGGATGGTACCTGCGCGGCGACATCGGCATGAGCAACCAACAGTTCCGCGGCCTCCAACACGCCAGCTTCGCCACCCCGGATACCTTCGCCTGGCTCGATAAGGGGGGCTTCGAAAGCGGGCCCATCTTCGGCCTCGGCATCGGCTACCAGTACAACAGCTGGCTGCGCTTCGATGTCACCGGCGAATATCGCGGCAAAGTCGGATTCAGCGCGCTCGATCAGTATTCGATCGCCGGCGCGTTCTTCACGAACGATTACCGCGGCACCAAATCCGAGTGGGTGTTCCTGGCCAACGCCTATGCCGATCTAGGTACCTGGTACGGCATCACGCCGTTCGTCGGCGCCGGCGTCGGCTTCACGGTGAACCGCATCGACCACTTCCGCGACACCAACGTGATCGCCGGTGGCGGCGGTTGGGCGGGTCCGGGCACCAAGACCAACTTGGCCTGGGCGCTGCATGCGGGCCTTGCCTACCGGGTGACGCCCTCCTTCACGGTCGAGCTAGCCTACCGCTACCTCTGGCTCGGCGACGCGCAGACCGGCACCTTGGTCAACCTCGATCCCACCGTGCCGTGCGCGGCGGGTTGCGAACCGATGCAATTCCGCGACATCCAATCGCACGACCTCAAGCTCGGCATGCGCTGGGCGCTGGGAGGCGGAGACTACGGTCCGCCGCCGATCCGCAAGTACTGAGGTTATCCGAGGAAAATTCGAACGGCGCGGCGAAAGCCGCGCCGTTCTGCTTTGCGGGCTCACCTTTCTTCCCAGGTTGACTCCGCCGTCCGCCGTCGCGTATGCCCGCTTCCGGGACACCCCTCCCCAACGAGGGGCGACTATCTGGAAGGGTAGATGATGACGACTAAGCCCGTAGTGCGGCCGCGCGTGCCGCATTTTTCTTCCGGCCCCTGCGCCAAACGGCCCGGCTGGACCCTCGAAGCCCTCAAGGACGCACTCGTCGGCCGCTCGCACCGGGCCAAACCCGGCCGCGCCAAGCTCAAGCGCGCGATCGAGCTGACCCGCGAGGTGCTAGCCGTGCCGGCGGATTTCCGCATCGGCATCGTGCCCGCCTCCGACACCGGCGCCGTGGAGATGGCGCTGTGGTCCATGCTCGGCGCCCGCGGCGTCGACCTTCTCGCCTGGGAGAGCTTTGGCGAGGGCTGGGTAACCGACGTGGTCAAGCAGCTCAAGCTCAAGGATGCGCGGGTGCTGAAGGCGCCGTACGGCGAGCTTCCCGATCTCGGTCAAGTCGATTTCTCCCGCGACGTGGTGTTCACCTGGAACGGCACCACCTCCGGCGTGCGCGTGCCGAACGGCGACTGGATCGCGGCCGACCGCCAGGGCCTCACCATCTGCGACGCCACCTCGGCGGCGTTCGCCCAGGCGTTGCCGTTCGACAAGCTCGATGTGGTGACCTTCTCCTGGCAGAAGGCGCTGGGCGGCGAGGGGGCGCACGGCATGCTCATCCTGAGCCCACGCGCCGTGGCGCGGCTCGAGAGCTACACGCCGGCGTGGCCGCTGCCGAAGATCTTCCGCCTGACCAAGGGCGGCAAGCTCAACGAAGGCATCTTCGAGGGCGAGACCATCAACACCCCCTCGATGCTGTGCGTCGAGGACTACCTCGACACGCTCGCCTGGGCGAAGTCGGTGGGCGGACTGCCGAAGCTGATCGCCCGCGCCGACAAGAATCTCGCGCTCATCTCCGCCTGGGTGGCGCGCACGCCGTGGGTGGAATTCCTGCCGAAGCAGGAGGCGCTCCGCTCCAACACGTCGGTGTGCCTGGTGATCGTCGACCCCGCCGTGCGCGCGTTGTCGCCGGACGCGCAAGGGGCGTTCGCGAAGTCGCTGGCCGGTATCCTCGACAAGGAGGGTGTGGCCTACGACATCGCCTACCACCGCGATGCGCCGCCGGGGTTGCGCATCTGGACCGGGGCGACGATCGAAGCGAGCGATCTGGAAGCGCTGTTCCCTTGGCTCGACTGGGCGTTCGCGGAAGCCAAAGCCGCGCTCGCCAAGGCGGCCTGACCATGGCACCGCGCGTCCTCATTGCCGACAAGCTCTCGCCCACGGCGGTCCAGATCTTCAAGGACCGCGGCATCGAGACCGACGTGAAGACCGGCATCGATCGCGACCAGCTCATCGCCATCGTCGGCCAGTACGACGGCCTCGCCGTGCGCTCGGCCACCAAGGTCACCGAGAAGGTGCTCGCCGCCGCGACGAAGCTCAAGGTGATCGGCCGCGCCGGCATCGGCGTCGACAACATCGACGTGCCGGCGGCGACCGCCAAGGGCATCATCGTGATGAACACACCCTTCGGCAATTCGATAACCACGGCCGAGCACGCGGTGGCGCTCCTGTTCGCACTGGCGCGCCAGATCCCCCAGGCCGACGCCTCGACCCAGGCGGGAAAATGGGAGAAGAACCGCTTCCTCGGCGTCGAGCTCACCGCCAAGACGCTCGGCATCATCGGCTGCGGCAATATCGGCTCGATCGTCGCCGACCGGGCGCTCGGCCTGCACATGAAAGTCGTCGCCTACGATCCGTACCTGTCGCCGGAGCGGGCCGCCGATCTCGGCGTGGAGAAGGTCGAGCTCGACGAGCTCTTGGCGCGCGCCGATTTCATCAGCCTGCACACGCCGCTCACCGAGAAGACGAAAAACATCCTCGGCGCCGAGAATCTCGCCAAGACGAAGCGCGGCGTGCGCATCATCAATTGCGCCCGCGGCGGCCTTGTCGACGAGAAGGCGCTGCGCGCCGCACTTGATTCCGGCCAAGTGGGAGGTGCGGCGTTCGACGTGTTCTCCGCCGAGCCGGCGACCGACAACCCGCTGTTCGGCCATCCCAACGTGGTGGCGACCCCGCATCTGGGTGCGGCCACTACCGAGGCGCAGGAGAACGTGGCGCTGCAGATCGCCGAGCAGATGGCGGATTACCTGCTGCGCGGCGCGATCATGAACGCGATCAACTTCCCGTCGATCACTGCCGAGGAGGCGCCGAAGCTCAAGCCCTTCATCGCGCTCGCCGAGAAGCTCGGCTCGTTCGCCGGCCAGCTGACCGAGACCGGCATCAACAAGGTGCGCATCAGCTACGAGGGGGCCGTGGCGCAAATGAAGACCAAGGCGCTCAGCTCGGCGGCGCTCGCCGGCCTGCTCAGGCCCATGCTCGGGGACGTCAACGTCGTCTCGGCGCCGATCGTCGCCAAGGAACGCGGCATCGTGGTCGAGGAGATGACGCGCGAGGCGGGAGGCGACTACGAGAGCCTGATCACGCTCACCGTGATCACCGACCGTCTCGAGCGCTCGGTTTCCGGTACCGTCTACGCCGACGGGCGCCCGCGTATCGTCGACATCAAGGGCATCCGCATGGACGCGGAGTTCGGCCAGTCGATGATCTACGTCACCAACGAGGACAAGCCGGGCTTCATCGGCAGGCTCGGCACGCTACTCGGCGATGCCGGCATCAACATCGCGACCTTCCATGTGGGCCGCGAGGCGGCGGGCGCCAACGCGATCGCGCTGATCGAGATCGACGGCGCGATCCCGCCCAAGGTGCTGGATGAGGTGCGCAGGATCCCGCACGTGCAGCAGGCGAAGCCGCTGCGGTTCTAAGCGGCGGACCGCAACCGGATCGCGTTGTTGCCCGGGTCGCGCACGCGCACGCCATCGCCGTCGGCTGCGGTCTTGATGCCCGCTGCTTCGAGCCGCGCCTTGGCGGCGGCGACGTCGGCTTGGCTTGGCAGGTCCACTGTGAACTCCACAAGGCCAGCCATGCCCGCGGGCGCGGGCGGCGCGCCTTTGGAATCCCAAGTGTTCGATCCAAGGTGATGGTGATAGCCGCCGGCGGATAGGAACAGCGCCTGGGGTATCGCCGCAGTGCGCGCGAAGCCGAGAACGCCGGCGTAGAAGCGCTCGGTCTCGGCGAGGTCGCCGACCTGCAGATGCACGTGGCCGATCTTGGTCGCCGCCGGCACCGGCTTTGTCCCTTGGCCACGCGCCATGCCCTCGGCGAGCAGGTTCTTGAGATCGAGCGGCGCGGTGATGATGTGCACCCGGCCGTTATTCCATTGCCACTGGTCGCGCGGCCGATCGCGGTAGATTTCCAGGCCGTTGCCGTCCTCATCGTAGACGTAGAGGGCTTCGCTCACGGCATGATCCGAAGCGCCGAGGGGAATGCCGGCCTCGGCGATGCGCCCGAGCACGCCGCCGAGCGTCGGCCGGTCGGGCACGAGGATGGCCGCGTGAAACAGGCCCGCGTAGCCCTGGCGCGGCCGCGGCGGCGCCCCGGGACTCACGTCGAGGAAGAGGAACGGGCTGCCGTTCTCGCCGCCCAGCGCGATGCGATCGGGCTTTTGGTTGAGCACCGTAAGGCCGAGCGTATCGCGGTAGAGCTTGAGCGCCCGCTCGCCGTCGGCGACGCGCAGCGTCACTGGTCCGAGCGTGGTCGCGGCGGGAAGCAGCGCTTGATTGTCGGCCGTCGTCGCCATCGCGCTAGAGATCGTGTGGAAATGCGCGCAATGCAAGGGAGCGAAGAACCAACGGCGATGCCACCGCGATCCTTGCAACCGACCCGGCGATTGGGTACGACCTTGAGCACCCCCGGCCCGGTGCCGGGGTTTCGTTCGTCGGCATCCCAGTCAGCGAGGAGCGCCCGGTGCCGAACGTGGTCGTAGTCGGCGCCCAGTGGGGCGACGAAGGCAAAGGCAAGGTCGTCGACTGGCTCAGCGAGCAGGCCGACGTGATCGTCCGCTTTCAGGGCGGACACAATGCCGGCCATACCCTCGTCATCAACGGCGTCACCTACAAGCTGTCGCTCCTTCCCTCCGGCGTGGTGCGCAAGGGCAAGCTGTCCATCATCGGCAACGGCGTCGTGGTCGATCCGCATGCGCTGATCGCCGAGATCGACCGGCTGGCCGGGCAGGGGGTCGAGGTCACGCCGCAGAATTTCCGGGTTGCCGACAACGCCGCGCTCATCCTTTCGCTCCACCGCGAGCTCGACGAGCTGCGCGAGGGCGACAGCACCGGCACGCGCATCGGCACCACCCGGCGCGGCATCGGACCGGCATACGAGGACAAGGTCGGTAGGCGCGCCATCCGCGTGGTGGATCTCGCCGAGCCCGATACGCTCAACGACCGCATCGCGCGGCTGCTCGCGCATCACAACACGCTGCGGCGCGGCGGCGGCCTCAAGGAGATCGCGGTGGAAACCGTCCGCCAGGAACTGCTCGCGGTGGCGCCGCGCGTGCTCCCGTTCATGGATCGCGTGTGGGCGCTTCTCGATGAGCGCGGCCGCGCGGGCGACCGCATCCTGTTCGAAGGGGCGCAGGGCGCGCTCCTCGACGTGGATCACGGCACCTATCCCTTCGTCACCTCGTCGAACACGGTAGCGGCGGAGGCGGCGACCGGGTCCGGCATCGGCCCGTCCGCCATCGGCTACGTGCTCGGCATCACCAAGGCCTACACCACCCGGGTGGGCGAGGGGCCGTTTCCCACCGAGCTCAAGAACCAGATCGGCAAGACGCTCGGTGAGCGCGGGCGGGAGTTCGGCACGGTGACCGGCCGGCCCCGGCGTTGCGGCTGGTTCGACGCGGTGCTGGTGCGCCAGACCGTGCGCACCGGCGGCATCGACGGTATCGCGCTGACCAAGCTAGACGTGCTGGACGGCTTCGATGCGGTGCAGGTCTGCGTCGCCTATCACCTGGACGGCAAGCGCATCGATTACCTGCCGGCGAGCCCGGCGGCGCAAGCCCGCGTCAAGCCGATCTACGAGGCGGTGGAAGGCTGGACCGATTCGACCCGCGGGGCCCGGTCATGGGCGCAGTTGCCCGCGGCTGCGGTAAAGTACGTGCGGCGAATCGAGGAGTTGATCGGCTGTCCGGTTGCCCTGCTTTCCACCAGCCCGGAGCGCGATGACACAATTTTGGTGCAAAATCCGTTTCAAACCTAGGCGCTCAAGGGAATCCCGAGCCCAATGACCGACTACCAACCGCTCCTCAAGCGCGCCCTGTCCGGCCTCGATAACAACACGCTCGAGGGCCGGCGCAGCGTTTACGAGCGGGCCCGCCATGCGCTGGTGAACCAGCTCAGGACCGTGACCCCGCCCTTGGCGGAGGCGGACATCACGCGGGAGCGGCTGGCGCTCGAGGAAGGGATCCGCCGCGTAGAAGCGGAGGCCGCCGCGGCGGCGAACCCTGCGCAGCCGCCCGTTGCCGCACCGGTTACGCGGCGGGAGTCGATGCAGCCGGCACCGATCGTCCCCGCTCCGGCGCTTCAGCCCCAGGCGCCCGTCGCGCCGCCGGTGCAAGTGCAAACGTGGCCAGGGCAGCCCCCGGCTCAGCCACAGGCAATCCCTCAGCCGGAGCCCGAGCCGCAGCCGGTAGCTGCCATCCCCCAGCCCGCGGCGCAGCCGCAGACACCGCCCCCTCAGGCGCAGTCGCCGACGCCGCCTCAGCCGCAGCCTCCAGTGCAACCGCAATCTCCGGCGCCGCCGCCGCGCGGCCCCATGGCGCCCGTCGCGTCGCCGCGCGTTGCCACGCGATCGGCGCCGATGCCGCGGGCGCGCATCGAGCCCGCACCCGGCATTCGTCCGGCCCAACCTCAGGCGCGCGCGCCCATGCCGGCTGGCATGGAATCGGCACGCCGGCCGGTGGTGAGCGAGCCGCGCGTGCCGGTTTCCGGCATCGATCTCGACAGCGTGCCGGCGGACGCGGAAGATTTGTCATCGCTGCCGCCGCCGGCTGCGCGGCCGCCGCGTCCGCGCAGCGCCGAAGTCGCGCGCGCCGACCGGCGCAAGGCGCTCCGGGCGAAGGTCGTGGTCGGGAGCATCGTGGTGATCCTGCTCGTCGCCGCCGTCGGACTTGGCTTTGTGCATCGCGAGCGCATCCTCACCTTCTTTCACATGGGATCGACGCTCGTCGCCGATGCCGATCGTCCGAAGGCGGTGGACCGTGTCGCGCCGGATGCGGGCGTGGCGCGGCCGGTGCAGCAGCCCGCCGGGTCGATCGCGGCGGTGGCACAGCGCGCGGTGCTCTATGAGGAAAACCCGGGCGCCACGCCGCAACAGCAGCAGCAGATCTTCGTCGGCACGGCGGTATGGCGCACCGAGACGGTCACCCTCGGCCCGGGCCGCCCGCCGGAGATCGGCGTTCGCGTTGATATCGACATTCCGGATCGGCGCATGAACGTGGTGATGACCGTTCGGCGCAATCCCGACACCACGCTGCCGGCGAGCCACACCGTCGAGATCCAGTTCGCGACGCCGGGCGACGCATTCGGCGGCGTCGCCAACATGCCGGGCATCCGCGGCAAGGGATCGGAAGCGGCGCAGGGCGCGCCGCTCGCTGGCCTCGTGGTGCGGGTGACGCCGGGCTTCTTCCTGATCGGCCTCTCCAATCTGCCGGCCGATCGCGATCGCAACATCAGCCTCCTACGCGAGCGGCCGTGGATGGATATCCCGTTCGTCTACAACAACGGCCGCCGGGCGGTGATCGCGATCGAGAAGGGAACCCCGGGCGAGCGCGTGGTCAACGAAGCGCTTGCCGCCTGGGGACACTGATTTAATCAGTGCGCGGGAAGGGGCTTCGGCGCCTCGATCTCGTGCATGCGGCTCACCACCGCCTGCTGCACCTTCTCGAAGGCGCGCACCTCGATCTGGCGCACGCGCTCGCGCGACACGCCGAACTCGGCCGCGAGCTCCTCGAGCGTGATCGGGTCGTCGGCGAGACGGCGCGCCTCGAAGATGCGCCGCTCGCGATCGTTGAGCACGTCGAGAGCCTTGCCCAGCGCGCGGCGGCGGTTCTCCATCTCCTCGCTCTGGACGAGCGTCGTCTCCTGGCTCTCGCGCTCGTCGGCGAGCCAGTCCTGCCATTCCGCGGCGTCGGGATCGGCGCGCACCGTCGCGTTGAGCGAGGCGTCGCCCGACAGCCGCCGGTTCATGTCGATCACTTCTTTCTCGGTGACGCCGAGACGGGTGGCGATCTGCTTGAGCTGGTCGGGCTTGAGGTCGCCTTCCTCCAGCGCGGAGATGCGGCTCTTGGCCTTGCGTAGGTTGAAGAACAGCCGCTTCTGGGCGGCGGTGGTGCCCATCTTCACCAGCGACCACGAGCGCAGGATGTATTCCTGGATGGCGGCGCGAATCCACCACATGGCGTAGGTGGCGAGGCGAAAGCCCTTGTCCGGCTCGAAGCGCTTCACCGCCTGCATCAGGCCGACGTTGCCCTCGGATATCACCTCGCCGATGGGCAGGCCGTAGCCGCGGTAGCCCATGGCGATCTTGGCGACGAGACGCAGGTGGCTGGTGACGAGCTTGTGCGCGGCGTCGCGGTCGCCGTGCTCGCGCCAGCTCTTGGCCAGCATGAACTCCTCCTGCGGCTCCAGCATGGGGAAGCGCCGGATCTCCTGCAGGTAGCGGGAAAGCCCGCCCTCGGCGGGAAAGGCCGGGAGGGGCGCGGAACGGGCCATTTGGGGAACTCTCCTGACGCGGCCGCGGGAGAGGCGGCCGCAGTGCAACAATATAGAAACACGGTGGGGCGGGGAAAAGGCAAGCCGTTCACTGGGTTGTGAAGGCCTTAAGCACCGCGGCCAAATCCGCCGGGACTTTGCTCTCAAACGCAAGGAATTGGCCGGTTACCGGGTGGGAAAAGCCGAGCCGGTATGCGTGCAGCGCCTGGCGGCCGAGTGTCGCGACCGCGGCGCGCGCCTTGGGGGCGAGACGTCCCTCCTTGGAACGGAAGCCCGCCCCATAGACCGTGTCGCCGAGGAGCGGATGGCCGAGGCGGGCCATGTGGACGCGAATCTGGTGGGTGCGGCCGGTTTCCAGTCGGCATTCCACGAGGCTCGCGATCGGCTTGCCATCGGCGCCGTTGTAGGTGGCGCGCACGGCGTAGTGGGTGACGGCGCGGCGGCCGCCGATGCGCACGGCCATGCGCACGCGCGATTTCGGATCGCGCCCGATGGCTAGGTCGACCGTGCCCTGCGCCGGCTTTGGCACGCCCCAGACAAGAGCAAGGTAGGCGCGCTCCAGATTGCCGGAGCGCCCATGGTCGGCGAACTGGGCGGCGAGCGCCCGATGCGCGCGGTCGGTTTTGGCGACGACGAGCAGGCCGCTCGTGTCCTTGTCCAGGCGATGCACGATGCCCGGGCGCTTCTCGCCGCCGATACCGGAGAGCGAATTGCCGCAGTGGGCGATGAGTGCGTTGACCAGTGTGCCGGTGCGGTTGCCGGCGGCGGGATGCACCACCAGGCCGGCGGGCTTGTCGATGACGATGACCTCGGCGTCCTCGTGCACGACGCGAAGTGGGATCGCCTCGGCAATGGGTTTCGCCGGCACGGGCGGCGGCACCCGCAGCGTCACCCGGTCGCCCGACTTGAGCCGTCGGCTCGGGTCCTTCGCCGGACGCGCGCCCAGGCGCACGGCGCCGGTGAGGATCAGCTCCTTCAGGCGGGTACGGCTGAGGGAGGGCACGCGGTCGGCGAGGAAGCGATCGAGACGCGCGCCGTTATCCTCGGCGCCGGCGACGGCTTCCACGGGCTTGGCGTCGCGATCAATCGGCACGGCGCACCGCGTAGCACCGACGGCAGGTGCCATAAACTACATGCTATATACGTTCTATATTTTAAATCACGCCATTAGATAGCGGTTCTAAAAATATGCGACGGCAGAGGGCAAATTTGGAGCAAAGCGGAGGCCGAACGGCTGCTGCCGACGGAGGAGAAATTTTATCGCGTGGAGTTTCACTGTGATGCTGGCGTTCCTCGCGCTGCTCAGCGATCGATCGTCGGCGCCTGATGCCGCCGCGCCCGCGCGTTTGACCGCGCCATTGCGCGTCACCTATGGTCGCGCCTCATTTTTCCGGACACGCCATGAATCCCGCTCTGGACGACGACGACGCGGCCGAGCGCCGCGTGGTGCGCAAGCTGCGCGGCATGATGATCGGCTCGAGCCTGGTCATGATCGTGGGGTTCCTCGCGGTGTTCGGCGTGATCGCCTACCGCCTGTCGAGCGGCACGGAAAAGGTCCGGGCGCCGGAGGCGTCGCTGCAATTGCCGGCCGGCGCGCGGGTGATCTCGGCGACTGTGGGCGAGGGGCGGTTGTTGGTGACCATCGAGGTCGCCGGCGCCACCGAGGTGCGGATTTTCGATCTCAACACGCTGGAGCCGCGCGGCCGGCTCAGGCTCTCGCCGCAACCGTAAGCGACTTGAAGGCTTCGACCTTGCGCGCTAAGGCTTAGATAGGCATTCGCCGCCAACGCTCCCTTCGTCTAGCGGCCCAGGACGTCGCCCTCTCACGGCGAAAACAGGGGTTCGAGTCCCCTAGGGAGCGCCAATCATCTCACCGGGTTCCGCGCCGACGCCGCGACGCGTTCGGCTACGCCGTCGATTTCTTCAAGATCTTGAAGCGATCGGGATCGAGCCCGGCGGCGGGCTGCAGCGGCGTCATCTCGGCGAGGCGCGCCGCTTCCAGGAAGTTCGCGTCGTCGTCGGGCCGCGAGCGGCGGCCGGTCATGGCGCCGCGCCAGCGGTCGACCACGGAGGCGATGAAATTCTGGTCGAGAGCGCCGATCTCCATGCTGCCATCGTTCAGCGCCTCGCTGCTCGGCAGTTGATGCAGGGCGAGCGCCTTGAACTTGAGCCGCGTCGGCAGTGCCACGCCTTCGCCGAAGGCGAGGATTTCGCGGGTGCCGAGCGAGGGCACGAAGGCCAAGAGGTTGGCCGCCGCATCCGAAACCGCCGAGCGCAGAATCTCCTGGTCGCGGTCGTTGGCAAGGCGCATGACGAATAGCGTGCTGCACTGAGAAAGAATGGTGGGGTCGAGCTCGGCGGGACGCTGGGTCACGAGGCCCATATACACCCCGTACTTGCGGCCCTCCTTGGCGATGCGCGAGAAGGCCCGGCGCGTGGCGCCGAAGCCGATCGAGCGATCGGCCGACGCATAGCGGTGTGCCTCTTCGCAGACGAATAACAGCGGCAGGGCGCCATCGCTCCACAGGCCGAAGTCGAACGCCATGCGGCCGAGCACGGAGACCACGGCGTCCACCACCTCGGCGGGGAAGCCGGCGAGCTGCATGATGGTGATCGGCTTGCCGTTCGGCGGCATGCGAAAGAGCTGGCTCAGCACCTCCGCCATGGTGTCGCCGCCGACGTTGGCGTTCTCGAACATGAAGGCGTAGCGCGGATCGTTGCGCAGCGTCTCGATGCGCGTGATCAGCTTGTGGTACTTCAGGCGCAACGAGCGGTTCTCCAGCTTGCCCATGCGCTCGTCGAGGAGCGAGATCAGGTCGGCGAGGAGAAAAGGCACCGGCGTATCGGCGGTGTAGCCGGTGGTCTTGGGGTCGACGCGCTTGATGCCGGGGCGTTCGCCCTGGGCTTGATATTTGAGATAGGCGCTCTTGGCGAGCGGAATGACCTCGGCGAGCATCTCGACCTCGTCGTCGATGCCGGGGCGGCCGCCGAAGATGACGTCGACGAACTCCTCGAAGTTGAACAGCCAGAACGGCAGCTTGAGATTGCGCGGGTTGAGCACCAGCGCCTTGTCGCCGAAGCAGCGGCCATATTCGTTGTGCACGTCGAGCAGGAAGATGCGCAGATCGGCGCGCATCTCCAGCACCTGCTGGAGGATGATGACGATTCCGCTCGATTTGCCGACGCCGGAGGTGCCGAGCACGGCGAAATGCTTGCTCAGCATCTCGTCGACGTCGACGTTGGCGACAATCTGGCCGTCCTGCTGGAGGTTGCCGATGTTGATCAGCTTGCCGCCAGAGACGTTATAGATGAGCTGCAGCTCGCGGGTGGTGATGAGCGAGGCGGTGTCGCCGATCGCCGGGTAACGGGTGACGCCGCGGGTGAAGCGCGCCGTGCCGCCTTCGTCGACCCTGACCTCGCCCATGAGATCGATGAGGGCGGTCGCCTGATAGCCCTGCTCGCGGGCGGCGGCGGAAACTTGCAGCGATACGTCGGTGATGATGCCAACCAGCACCGCGCGGCCGCTGCGAATCATGACGAACTTGGCAACGGTAGCACGCGCGTCGTCGGGCACGCTGCCGCCGGGCAGCAGCAGCCCGATGCCGGCCTTGGAGCCGGTCACCGATAGAACGCGGCCGAGCGCCTCCCCGGCGCTCTGCGCCAACTCACGAACCGGATCGTTTCCCATCTCTCGTCCCTCGAAGATTGGCCGGCTATCGGGCCAAGATAGGCGAGGGCTTCTGTAAAAATCGTCTACGTTGTTTGCCGCACGAGATGGAACCTGGACGATGATGAATCAATCCTTAGTTCTCCGTGCCGCGGTCGCGGCCGATCGGGAATCGCTGCGCTTCGTTAACCGTCCAGGCGTTTGGCCCACCGCCGGCATGGGATGATTTACCCTTGTCATTGCATGTAGCGTGCGTAGTTCGACGGAGTGGGTCTCCCGTGGCGCCGACTGAGTTTTCCAAACGTAAGAACGCGCGGCGTTCCTCGTCCGCCTCGGTGCTCGACGAGCACTTCCGCAAGGAAAAGACGCTGGCGCTGCAGAAAATGAAGCGCGCCGCCGACCGGAACGGCAACCGGCAAAGCCCGCCGAAGAACGAGAATCGCCACCGCGCCATCCTCGACTCGATCGAGGAGTCCTATTACGAGGTCGATCTCGCCGGCAATTTCGTGCTGGTGAGCGGGGCCTTCTGCCGCCTGCTGGGATACGGCGAGCAGGACTTGCTGGGCCGCAACGTGCGCGAGTTCCAGGGGCCGGAGGCCGCCACCAGCATTTTCAGCGCCTTTAGCGACGTCTACCGCACCGGCATCCCGACCAGGGGTTACGACTGGGAGATGCTGCGCAAGGACGGCGACGAGATCCTGGTCGAGGGCTCGGCGCACCTGATCAAGAACGAGCACGGCCGCTCGATCGGCTTCCATGGCATCCTGCGCGACGTGACCGCACGGCGCCTGGCGGAGCGCGCGTTGCGCG
This sequence comes from uncultured Alphaproteobacteria bacterium, assembly GCA_963792635.1. Lineage (GTDB taxonomy): Bacteria > Pseudomonadota > Alphaproteobacteria > Rhizobiales > Xanthobacteraceae > DATNNN01. Next base: position 21,952 of record CAWBWX010000001.1, on the reverse strand, counting down.
AGAGCGAAGCGCGCTTCCGCAGCCTGACGCAGCTGTCGTCTGACTGGTACTGGGAGCAGGACTGTGAGCTCCGCTTCATCCGCTTCGAGGGCCCGCGCAAGACCGACTTCGGAAGCTATCTGGGCAAGACCGCGCGCGAGATCGGCTTCGAGGTCGAAGGCGGCGGCGGCGACAGCTATTTTACGCTTCTGCGCAGCGCGCGGTCTTACCGCGACGTGGTGATGTCCTATGTTCTGTTCGGCGAGAAACGATATCTCAGCATGAGCGGCGAGCCGATCTTCGACCGCGGCCGCTTCAGCGGCTACCGCGGCGTCGCCCGCGACATCACCGAGCGCAAGCGCGCCGACGAGCGCGTGCACTACCTCGCTGCCCACGATGAGCTGACCGGGCTGCCGAACCGCACCAAGTTCAGCCAAATCCTCAACGACGCCATCAAGAAGGCACAGGCGGCAAACGGCACGTTCGCCGTGCTATTCATCGACCTCGACCGCTTCAAGATCATCAACGACTCGCTCGGCCACGCGCCTGGTGACGTGCTGTTGAGCGCGATCGGCGCCCGCCTCAATCAAGCGCTGCGGGTGGGTGACGCCGTCGGCCGCCTCGGCGGCGACGAGTTCGTGCTCCTGCTGCAGGACGTAAGCAGCCGCGAGCACGTGAGCGCCATCGCCCGCGATCTTCTGTCCGCCATCATCAAGCCGGTGATTCTGCTCGGCCAGGAATGCCGCGTCACCGCCTCGATCGGCATCGCCCTATATCCGGCGGACGGCCAGGACGAGCAGTCGCTGACCAAGAACGCCGACGTCGCCATGTACCGGGCGAAGGAAGAGGGGAAGAACAACTTCCGCTTCTACTCGCGCGACATCATGGGCCAGTCGATCGAGCGGTTGATGCTGGAGAGCTCGCTGCGCAACGCGCTCGAGCGCGACGAATTCTTCCTGCACTACCAGCCGAAGAAGAGCCTCACTAGCAACGACATCACCGGGGTGGAGGCGCTCTTGCGCTGGAACCATCCCGAGCTCGGCGTGGTCTCGCCGCAGAGCTTCATCCCGCTCGCCGAGGACACCGGCCTGATCGTACCCATCGGCAAGTGGCTGTTGAAGACCGCCTGCGCCCAGAACATGGCCTGGCAGCGCCAGGGACTGCCGGCGGTCGGCATTGCCGTGAACCTTTCGGCGCGCCAGTTCGGCGACGAGCAACTGCTGCAGTACATCGACGAGGCGCTGGCGGAGTCGGGCCTGCCGCCGGAGCTGCTCGAGCTCGAGATCACCGAGAGCATGGTGATGAAGAACGCCGAAGGGGCGGTGAAGCTGCTCATGGACATCAAGCAGCGCGGCGTGCGCCTCGCCATCGACGATTTCGGCACCGGCTATTCGTCCATGGCGCTGATCAAGCGCTTCCCCCTCGACACGCTCAAGATCGACCGCTCGTTCGTGCGCGAGATCCCGCAGAACCCCGAGGACAACGCCATCGCCGAGGCGATCATCGGCATGGCCAAGGCGCTCAGTCTCAGCGTCGTCGCCGAAGGGGTCGAGACCGCGGAGCAGGAGACCTTTTTGCGCATGCGCGCCTGCGACGAGATGCAGGGCTACCTGTTCTCCAGGCCGCTGGCGCCGGAAGCCTTCGCCACGATGATGCGCGAGCACGTGCTTGGGCAGCTGCGGGCACTCGCGTCTCGTCAGGCGCAGGCGCGGCGGGCGGCGAGCGCCGCCTGAGTGGCATCAGGCGGCCTTAGTTCGATCGAGGCTCTGGTAGACTCCGAATTCGAACGTTCGACAGAGATCGAACACCTTCGGGTCGTGGAAGGGAAAGAGCTGTATCAGTGATGACGCCGGCCACGTTGCGGACCGGCGCTGCCGAGGAGCCGGAGCCGTTACTTCTTGGCGCCGCCGCCATCGGCGGTCTTCATCCGCTGCATGATTAGATAAATCAGCGCGAGCAGCACCGCGAGGCCGATCAGGCTCGCCGTCGGCACGCCATTGGCGAACTTGGTGACGTTGTTCGCCACCGAGGTGACGAAGGTGCCCGAGCTCTCGCCTAGGATCAAATAAATCAACATGATCCCCAAGATCAGGGCGAAGCCGAGCTCGACGAACTCCCACAGGTAACGCTTGGCGTTTTCCAGATAGTCCAGCATGGCGCGCACCCCAGGCTGCATGGGAGAGGACGCCCGCGACCCCCCGGCCGCGGGCGCTAGTGCCGAAGCTTCAGGCGATCGAGCGTTTGGAGAATAACCAGAGAACGATGCCGAGCGTGATTAGGCCGACGAGGCCGTTGGCGCCCAGATCTTTCACGATCGCCATCATGTTGGTGATCACCCCGCCGAAGAACGGCAGGTTCTGACCAACCAGGATTGCGGCCACGATGGCGAGCGCAAGGAGCATGAGACCGACTTCGGTCAATGCTCCGATCCAGTGTTTCACCGATTGCAACGCGTCCATGAGCGTTTCTCCTTGGTTTCCCTTGAAGGCGACGCACGACGGCACGCGACAGCGAATCAACCAGTGCAACTGAGGTACGAAATCTATTTCGTCGCTTCAATGAACAACTCATGTCACTATGGTGCAGCGCGGCAGGAATGGCCGCGAAACCGAGGAAACGCCATGGCCGCCAAGAATTGCAAGATCGCGCTCGCCGCGCGTCCCGATGGGGAGCCGAAGCCCGAGCATTTCCGTCTGATCGAAGAGGCGGTGCCGGAGCCCGGTGACGGCCAGGCGCTGCTGAAGACGCTGTGGCTCTCCATCGATCCGTACATGCGCGGACGCATGAGCGCGGCGCGCTCCTACGCCAAACCCGTCGAGGTCGGCGAGGTCATGGTGGGCGGTACGGTGAGCGAGGTCGTCGCCTCGAAAAATCCCGCGTTCAAGCCCGGCGACATCGTGCTCGGCTATTCCGGCTGGCAGGAGTACGCGCTTTCCGACGGCAAGGGGCTGATCAAGCTCGATCCCAAACGCATCCCGGTGCAGGCGGCGCTCGGCGTGCTCGGCATGCCGGGTCTGACGGCCTATACCGGCCTCCTCACCATTGGCCAGCCGAAGCCGGGCGAGACGGCGGTTGTGGCGGCGGCGGCCGGGCCGGTGGGCTCGGCGGTGGGCCAGATCGCCAAGATCAAGGGCTGCCGTGCGGTGGGCATCGCCGGCGGCGCGGACAAGGTCCGCTATCTGCTCGAGCTCGGCTTCGACGCCGCGATCGATCACCGCGATCCCGATTTTGCCAAGAAGCTCCGAGAGGCGTGCCCGCAGGGCATCGACATCTATTTCGAGAACGTGGGCGGACGGGTGTGGGAGGCGGTGATGAACCTCCTCAACGACTTCGCCCGCCTGCCGGTGTGCGGCCTCGTCGCGCACTATAACGACACGCAGCTTCCCCCGGGCCCCGACCGCATGCCGCTCCTCATGAGCATGATCCTGCGCCGGCGGCTGACGCTGCGCGGCTTCATCGTCACCGACTTCGCCGACCAGATGCCAGCGTTCATGCGCGACATGAGCCAGTGGGTGGCCGAGGGCAAGATCAAGTACCGCGAGGACGTCGCCGAGGGGCTCGAGCAGGCGCCGCAGGCGCTGATCGGCGTCCTCAAGGGCAAGAATTTCGGCAAGCAGTTGGTGCGCGTCGCCTAAGCGATGGAAATTTCGGTCATCGCAGCGGTGCTCGTGGGCGCCGCCATGCACGCCAGCTGGAACTCGCTGGTCAAGATCGGGCTCGACCGCTTCTCGGTGATCCTGCTGTTGTCGCTGGCACAGGGCGTGCAGTCGCTCGTACTGCTCTGGTTCTTCCCCATGCCGGCGATGGCGGCGTGGCCGTGGCTGCTCGCATCGGCCTTCCTGCATACCGGCTACAAGCTCTTTCTCATCCGCGCCTACGCGCACGGCGACTTGAGCCAGATCTATCCGCTGGCGCGCGGCTCGGCGCCGCTCATGGTGGCGGCGTTCAGCGCGCTCGTGCTCGGCGAGACGCTGACGCTCACCGGCACGCTCGCCGTGGTGGCGATCGGGCTCGGCGTGGTGCTGATGTCGCTGAAGGGCGGTGGCGATCTCGGGCGGCTACCGGCCAAGGCGCTATTCTACGCGGCCGGCACCGCGGTGTGCACCGCCGCCTATACCGTCGTCGACGGCATCGGCGCGCGGGTGTCGGGCACCGCCTCGGGCTTCACCTTCTGGATGTTCGTGCTCGACACCTTGCTGATGCTCGCGGTCGCGCTCGCCACGCGCGGCAGCGGAGCGATCAGGCGGCTCGCGCCGGAATGGCGGAACGGCCTCAGCGCCGGCGCGCTGTCGCTCGGCGGCTACTGGATCGCGATCTGGGCGTTCACGGTGGCGCCGATCGCGCTGGTGGCGGCGCTGCGCGAGACGAGCGTGCTATTCGTCATGCTGATCGCCGTGGTGTTCATTGGCGAGCGCGCCGGCGCCTGGCGGTGGCTCGCCGCCGCCATCATCGTGGGCGGCATCGTGTTGATGCGGGTTTAGGTCCGTCCGGAGCGAGCCTGCAGCGCGCGGATGCGCTCGGCGAGCGACATGGGCCGCTCGCCGCCGGTGGGCTCCATGGTGACCTGCTCGATCGGACCGCCATTGGCAGTCGCTGCCGTGACCGGGCGGGAAGGGCCGTTCTGGCGGGGCGCCGCCTCGCCGAGGATGCGGTCGATGGTGCCGGTGCCTTCCAGGCTTGCGCTCAGACGCACCACCTCGGCGGCCACGTCGTTGATGCGTTCGCGCAACAGCGCGTTTTCCACCCGCTCCGACGCCCAGGCATTCTCGGCGTCGTGCTTCAAGGCCGCGACCTCCTTCTGCAGGCGGTCGCGCTCGGCGCGCAGCTGGCCGAGCGCGGTCTCGAGCGCCGTCTTGTCGGCCTTGAGCTGCTCGACGGTGGCTGTGAAGGAACGCGTGCTGCCGTCCATCTCGCGCCGGGTGGTGTTCATTTTCTCGCGGGTGTTGCCGAGCTCCTCGTGGGCGGTGGCGAGATCGGCCTCGCGCTGGGCGAGGAGGGCGGTGAGCTCACGCTCGCGCTCGGCGGTCTGCTCCGCCTGGCGGCGGGCGTCGGCCTCGAGGCCGGCGATGGTGCGCGACAGCGATTCCGCGTCGTCGCGGGCGGCGGCGAGCCGGCCCTCGACCTCGGAGATGTTGCGCGTCAGCGCCGTGACCTTCTCGCGTTCCTCGGACATGAGGTGGGCGTTCTGCTCGGCGAGCTTGCGCTCGTCGGCGAGGCGCTCCTCGGTGGCGGCGACCTCGCGCTCGAGATCGGCCACGTGGTCCTTGAGGGCGACGCACTGGGTCTCCAGCGCCACGATCTCGACGCGGCGGCTGTCGGATTCCACCGACCTGTCGGCGACGGTGCGCGCTGCCTGGGCGAGCTCAGAGGACTTGTTGGTAAGCTCGATCTCGGCCTCGTTCAGGGATTTCGATTTCTGATTGAGATCCGCCTCGGTGCTGCGCAGCTGATCGCGGAGCGTGCGCTCCTGGTTCTCCAGCGCAGTGACGCGGGCGGTCTTCTGGTCGATCTCCTCCTTGAGGAGGCGCATCGCCTCGCTCTTGCGGCCGAGCTCGGCGAGCTGCTCGCTGGTCTTCAGCTTCAATTGCTCGACGCCGTTTTCCAGGCGCCGGGTGGACATGGCGAACTCAGCGCGCAGCTGGTCCTTGTCGGCCTGGATCTCGGCCATGGAGACGGGGATTGCGCCCTCGATGCGCCGCGTGGTGAGGCGCACGGCGCGCTGCCAAACCGCCGACAAGAGCACGAGTGCAATCAAGCTCGCGGCGAGAAAGCCGAGGGCGAAAAACATCACCGATTCGATCACGACAGTCCCCGCAAATACGCGCTGGAGGCAGACGGATTCATTGCACGCAGGCAGTTTAATGAAAAGGGTAAGGAGCCGTTAACCTTACGGCCACGGCAGAACGGCTCGGACCGGGCGAGAGAGGCCCCGGCGCGGCGGCGAAAGGCCGGATTTTCAGATCAGAAGGGATTCCACGTCGCGGTCGGCGTGAATTTCACGTAGCCGACGTTGGCCCCGAGGCGCAGGCCGACGCCGGTGCGGATCGGCACCACCACGATGCGCCCGGCGCCGACGGCGGTCATGCCGAGGCCACCCACCATATAGGCTGAGCCCGAGATGCCGGGGAAGCGCTGAAAGATCTGGTCGACCCGGTTGAGATTGTAGACCAGCATCATGACGCGGGCGCCTTCGCCACCCATGTCGAAGCCGATGGTCGGGCCCTGCCAGTAAACTTTCAGGTCGCCGGCGTTGCGGGTATAGAGCGTGCCCTCTCCGTAGCGCAGGCCGGCGACGATGGCGCCGGAGCCTTCCTGGCCGAGGATGTAGCCGTTGGGCTGCCCCCAGCGGGAGCTCGCGCGCTCGACCAGGAGGGCGAGCTCGCGCGATATGCCGCCGAAGAAGCGGTGGCCGGCGTCGAGGACCTCGTTGGAGGAGTATGTGCCGCGCTGGTTCTGGGCGGAGGCCGGAGTGGCGGCGACGAGTGCCACGAGGACGAGGAAGATAGTGCGAAGAAGCGCCATGGAGATCTCCCGAGCCGATCCTTGGCAGGCGGTGATTCGTCCGCGGGAGTATGGCCGCTCAAGGGCGCGGGGGGAATCCAGGGGCCTGCCATTACGCCGCAGACGGCGCACCCCAGGCGACGAAGCCTTGCACGAGAAAGCCCAGCTCGCGTCGGCCATAGCCGAGCGGTCCGCCGTCCGGCCGCTCGACGCGGCCCCCCGCCGCCGCGATCAGCGCATGGCCGGCGGCAATGTCCCATTCCTTCACCGGGGCGAGACGCGGGTAGACGTCGGCGGTGCCCTCGGCGATGAGCGCAAACTTCAGCGCCGAGCCGAGCGGAATGCGCCGCTCCACGGGGAGCCCGGTGAGCAACGCTTCGCTTGCCGGGTCGAGGTGCGAACGGCTCAAGGTGGCGACGAGCTGCGGCGGGCGCGGACGGGCGCGGATCGCCTCGGCGTCCTCCGGATCGAACGGCGCGCCGGGTAAGAGCGGCGCCTTGAAGGCGTGGGTGCCGGCGCCACCGTAGACCCGCCCGTAGGCCGGGGCGTAGAGGATGCCGAGGACGGGCGAGCCGCCGGCAATCAGCGCAATGTTGACCGCGTACTCGGGGCGTCCGGCGAGAATCTCGCGGGTTCCGTCGAGTGGATCGACTAGGAGGAACTCCGTAGCGGTTTCCACCACCTCGCCGCGGTCGAACGCCTCCTCGCAGATCACCGGCACGCCCGGCAACAGGCGCGCGAGTCCCTTGCGCAACGTCTCCTCGGACGCCTCGTCGGCCGTGGTCACCGGCCCCTTGTCGCCCTTGTCGCGCGGCGCGAGGCCCTCCTCGGCCGCCTGCACGATACGGGCGCCGGCCTCGCTCGCGAGCGCCGCGAGCGCGCCGAGCAGCCGTCCACGATCTTGTCCACTCATGGCGCCGCTCGCACTGGAATCGCCGGCAGGGCCGGTGTATCAGGATTCGCCGCGTCGCCGAACGCGGCGCGAATCACCCGCCCCCGCGACATGAACAAACCCGTCTCCCTCGAAGCTCTCGACCTCGCGGCGCTGCTCTGCTCGCGCTTGTGCCATGACGTCATCAGCCCGGTGGGCGCCATCGTCAATGGCCTCGAGGTGCTGGAGGACGAGAAGGACGAGAGCATGAAGCTCGTGGCCATGGACCTCGTGCGCAAGAGCGCCAAGCAGGCCACGGCGCGGCTGCAATTCGCCCGGCTCGCGTTCGGCGCCGCCGGTTCCGCCGGCGCCCAGATCGACCTTGGCGACGCCGAGAGCGTGGCGCGCGGCCTTCTCAACGACGAGCGCACCACCATCGAGTGGAAGCTGCCGCGGGCGCTGCTGCCGAAGAACCGGGTGAAGCTCCTGCTCAATCTCCTGCTCATCGCCAACTCCACCATCCCGCGCGGCGGCAGGATCGAGGTGACGCCGGTGGGCGAGGGCGACAGCATGGGCTTCCGGCTCGCATCGCAGGGAACCAACGCGCGCATCCCGGCGGCGGTGCCGGGCTTGCTCGCGGGAACGCCGGCGGAAGGCATCGATGCGCACGGCATCCAGCCGTATTACACGGGTCTGGTGGCGAACGCCGCCGGGCTCGCCATCTCGATCGCCAGCGAGGGCGATGGCGTGGTGATTACCGCCGCCAAGGCATAGATAGAATTTGTTAAGGTTCCGACGCCTTAATTTCAGGCAATGTTAACGCTCCGCGACCAAACTTGCCCCCGCCGGGAAACGCACTTCCGCGGTCCCGCGGGCGCGAGCACATGGACGATCTCCTTCGGGACTTCCTGACCGAGACGCATGAGAATCTCGACGTCGTCGACGTCGAGCTCGTGCAGTTCGAGCGCGAGCCCAACAACCGCGAAATCCTCGCCAAGGTTTTCCGGCTGGTTCACACCATCAAGGGGACCTGCAGCTTCGTCGGGCTGCCGCGGCTCGAGGCGCTGGCACACGCCGCGGAAGCCCTCATGGGCCGCTTCCGCGACGGCATGCCGGTGACGGCGGACGCCGTCTCGCTCATTCTCTCCACCATCGACCGCATCAAGGAAATCCTCGAGGCGCTGGAGCAAACGGCGGCAGAGCCGAACGGTGGCGACGACGATCTCATCGGCGCACTCGAGCGCCTGGCCGAAGGGGCGCTGCTCACCGCGCCGGCGAAGCTCTCGGCGCAACGGCGCGACGGCAGCCCGCTCAAGGCGGCGACGCTGCGTGTGCAGGTCGATACCATCGAGCACCTGATGACCATGGTGTCGGAGCTGGTGCTCACCCGCAATCAGCTTCTCGACATCGCGCGTCGCCACGAGGACAGCGAATTCAAGGTGCCGCTGGCGCGGCTCTCGCACGTGACGGTGGAGCTGCAGGAGCGCGTGATGAAGACGCGCATGCAGCCGATCGGCAACGCCTGGTCGAAGCTGCCGCGGATGGTGCGCGATCTTGCCGTCGAGCTCGGCAAGGAGATCGATCTGGAGATGCGCGGCAGCGACACCGAGCTCGACCGCCAGGTGATCGAGCAGATCCGCGACCCGCTCACCCACATGGTGCGCAACGCCGCCGACCACGGCATCGAGGCGCCGGCCGAGCGCCGCGCCGCCGGCAAGCCGGAGCGCGCCACGATCCGGCTCCGCGCCTTTCACGAGGGCGGCAACGTCATCATCGAGCTTTGCCGACGACGGCCGCGGGCTCAACGCCGAGCGCATCCGCGCCCAGGCGGTGGCGCAAGGCCTCGTCAGCCGAGGCGGAAGCCGAGAAGCTCGGCGACGCCCAGGTGCACAAGCTCATCTTCACCGCCGGCTTCTCCACCGCCGAGGCGGTGACCAACGTGTCCGGTCGCGGCGTCGGCATGGACGTGGTGCAGAACAACATCGACGAGATCGGCGGCGCTATCGACGTCAAGACCCAGCGCGGCCGCGGTACCAGCTTCACCATCAAGATTCCGCTCACGCTCGCCATCGTCTCGGCGCTGATCGTCGAGTGCCAGGGCGAGCGCTTCGCCGTCCCCCAACTCGCCGTGGTTGAGGTGGTCAGGAGCGAGACCGGCGCCGAGCATCGCGTCGAGCAGATCCACGACACCCGGGTGCTGCGCCTGCGCGACAAGCTATTGCCGCTGGAAAGCCTGCAGACGCTCATGCAGCCGGCGCCTCTCGCGCCGGTGCGCGCCGAGGGCGGCTTTATCGTGGTGATGAACGTGGGCGGCCGCAGCTTCGGCATCGGCGTCGACCAGGTGCTGCATACCGAAGAGATCGTGGTGAAGCCGCTCTCCGCCAAGCTCCGCCACATGAACCTGTTCTCCGGCAGCACCATCCTCGGCGACGGCTCGGTGATCCTGATCCTCGATCCCAACGGCGCCGCCGCCGCGACCGGCGTGCCGTTGGAAACGACTTCGATCACCATCGAGCGCGCCCCCGAGGCGAAACCCGAAACCGAGCGTCCGGTGGCGCTGATCATCTTTCGCGCCGGCTCGGCGGAGCCGAAGGCGGCGCCGGTGGCGCTGGTCACCCGGCTCGAGATCATCGACGCGCGCGACATCGAATATTCGAGCGGCCGCGCCATGGTGCAATATCGCGGCGGCCTGATGCCGCTGGTGTCGCTCGGCGAGATCAAGCGCGAGGGGCGGCTGCCGCTTCTGGTGTTTATGGACCATGGCCGCGCCGTCGGCCTCGTGGTCGATGAGATCGTCGACATCATCGAGGAGCGGCTCGACATCAAAGTTGCGAGCCGCACTTCCGGCGTGCTCGGCACCGCGGTGCTCGGCGGGCGGGCGACGGAGATCGTCGACGTGGGATATTTCCTGCCGCAGGGCTTCGCCGACTGGTTCCGCCGCAAGGACATGCGCGCCGACGCGCTCGGCCGCCGGGTGCTGCTCGTCGACAACTCGGCGTTTTTCCGCACCATGCTGGTGCCGGTGCTGCAGGCCGCGGGCTATGCCGTCACTACGGCGACCGGCGGTCACGAGGCGCTTGCCCTGGTGCATAAGGACGGCCGCTTCGTTGCCGTCGTCTCCGACATCGAGATGCCGGAGATGAACGGCTTCGAGCTTGCCGAGGCGCTGAAAGCCAATCCGCGCACCGCCCACATCCCGCTGATCGCGCTGTCCTCGTTCGACGCGCCGGCGACACTTGCCCGCGCACGCGAGGCGGGTTTCCGCGCCTTCATCGCCAAGTTCGACCGCGAGCGGCTGATCGCCGCGCTGTCGGAGCCCACGGCCGACTGGGTGGAGGCCGCCTGACATGCCGGCACAGGACGACATCGAGTACGTGACCGTGACCGTGGGCGGGCAGGCGTTCGGCGTGCCGATCGGCCGGGTGCAGGACGTGTTTCTGCCGGAACGACTGACGCGGGTGCCGCTGGCGCCGCACGAGATCGCGGGCCTGATCAACCTGCGCGGCCGCATCGTGACGCTGATCGACATGCGCCGCCGCCTCGACCTCGCGCCGCTCGAAGCGGGCATCCGCCCGATGGCGGTCGGCGTCGAGCAGCGCGGCGAATCCTACGGGCTGCTCGTCGACGCGGTCGGCGAGGTGCTCAAGCTTTCCGCCGGGAGCCGCGATCCCAATCCCCTCAATCTCGACCCATGCTGGTCTCGCGTTGCCGCCGGCGTGCATCGACTCGACGACCGCCTGCTCGTGGTCCTCGACGTCGACAAGGTGCTGGACGTGAAGGTCGACGCCATTGCTGGCATGATTCGCCAGAAGGAAACGCCCCAATGAAAAGATGCCTGATCATCGACGACTCGAGCGTGATCCGAAAGGTCGCGCGCCGCATTCTGGAAAGCTTCGGCTTCTCCATCGGCGAAGCCTCCGACGGCCGCCAGGCGCTCGACGTCTGCATGAAGCAGATGCCGGACGCCATTCTGCTCGACTGGAACATGCCGGTGATGGACGGCTACGAGTTCCTGCGGGCGTTGCGCGCCATGCCCGGCGGCGACCGGCCCAAGGTGGTGTTCTGCACCACCGAGAACGACCTCGCCCACATCGCGCGCGCCATGCACGCGGGCGCCGACGAGTACATCATGAAGCCGTTCGACCGGGAGATCGTCGAAGCGAAGTTCCAGGAGGTGGGGCTGATCTAAGCCCGCCGTTCGTCGCGTTCGTTCCGTTTGTTGCGTTTCGTAACCGCGTAGAGTTGCATGTCCCTCTCCCCCGTCGCTTCCGCCCTGCTCAAGCCCGCCATCCGCGTGATGGTGGTCGATGACGTGCTGTTGGTGCGCGGCCTGATGGCGCAATGGCTCGCTGCCGAGCCCGACTTCCAGATCGTCGGCAGGTATCGCAACGGCCGCGACGCGGTGGCCAACATCTCCAAGGCCGACCCCGACGTCGTCGTGCTCGACATCGACATGCCGGAGCTCGACGGGCTCGCGGCGCTGCCGATCATGCTCGCCTATAAGCCCGACGTGGCGGTGATCATGGCGTCGACGCTGACGCGGCGGAACGCCGAGATGAGCTTCAAGGCGCTCAAGCTCGGCGCCGCCGATTACGTGCCCAAACCCGGCAACGGCCGCGAGCTGATGGCGGCGGTGGACTTCCGCCGCGAGCTTATCGAGAAGATCCGCGGCCTCGGCCGCGCTCGCCAGCGGCGCGCCGCCCGGCGTCACGCCGCATCGGCGCCGAGCCCGGGCATCACGCTGCGCCCGTTCTCGCCGGCGATGCCGCGCGCGCTGGTGATTGGCGCCTCCACCGGCGGCCCCGAGGCGCTACAGGTGGTCATGGGCCGCCTTGGGCGGGCCGCCGACCGCATGCCGATCCTGGTCGCCCAGCACATGCCCGCCACCTTCACCGCGGTGCTCGCCGAGCACATTGGCCGCGCCTGCGGCCGGCCGACGCGCGAAGGCCTGCACGGCGAGCCAGTGGAGGCGGGCCATATCTACGTGGCCCCCGGGGGCAAGCACATGCGGGTCGCGCGTGCGGCCAACAAGCCGACGATTGCGCTCGACGACGGCCCGCCGGTTCATTTCTGCAAGCCCGCCGTCGATCCCCTGTTCGTTTCGGCGAGCAGCGTATTCGGCGCCGGCACCCTAGCGCTGGTGCTCACCGGAATGGGCAGCGACGGCGCCAGCGGCGCACTCGCCGTCGCCCGGGGCGGCGGCAACGTGATCGCCCAGGACGAAGCGACGAGCGTGGTGTGGGGCATGCCCGGCGCCACGGCGAAAAGCGGCGCCTGCGCCGCGGTGCTGCCGCTCGACGCCATTGCCGGAAAGATCGTTGAACTGGTTGGAGGGCGTTCGTGAGTCCGTTCGATTACAAGTTTTTGTGCGGCCTGCTCAAGGAACGCTCGGGCCTCATGCTCGCCGAGGACAAGGAGTACCTGGTCGAGGCACGGCTCATGCCGGTAGCGCGGCGGGCAGGCGCGGGCTCGATCTCGGAGCTGGTGCGGCGCCTGCGCGCGCCCGACGGCGAGGCGCTCATCGTCGAGGTGGTCGAGGCGATGATGATCAACGAGTCGTTCTTCTTTCGCGACAGGCTGCCGTTCGATCGTCTGCGCGACACGGTGCTGCCGGCGCTGGTCGCCGCGCGGGCGTCAAGCCGGCGGCTGCGCATCTGGTCGGCGGCCTCGTCCACAGGCCAGGAGCCCTATTCGCTCGCCATGCTGCTCAAGGAGTTCGCGGCCAAGCTTTCCGGCTGGAACGTTGAGATCGTAGCCTCGGACATCTCCAACGAGGTGACCGACAAGGCGCGGGCCGGGCTCTATACCCAGTTCGAGGTGCAGCGCGGGCTGCCCATCCATCTCCTGATGCACCATTTCGAGCGCAGCGACGACCAGTGGCGGATCGCCGCCGAGCTCCGCGCGATGGTGCAGTTCCGCCAGCAGAACCTGCTCGACAACTTCTCGGCGCTCGGCCGCTTCGACGTCGTTTTCCTGCGCAACGTGCTGATCTATTTCGATCAGGCGACCAAGGCCGACGTGCTCAAGCGCGTGGCCGAGGTTCTCGCACCCGACGGCTATCTCCTGCTCGGCGCGGCGGAGACGGTGGTGGGGGTGAGCGATCATTTCCAGCCGCTCGCCGACCGGCAGGGCCTCTACGTGCCGATACGGAGCGGCCGCCCGGCGCCGCGGCTCCGCGCCATCGAAGGCGGTCTGCGCCCGCAGCCGGCGGCGTAACCGCGCCGGTAGGTTAAGCGCTCACGACCGGCGCTCCCACGTCACCCAAAGGACCACCAGCGCCGCCGCCATCAGGGTCGTGGCGGTGGCAGCACCCCGCGAACGCGCGGTGCGCCGCCGGTTGACGGTAAGAGCGTGCGACTTCAAGCTGCGGCGACGATGGGATGAAACTCTGCGGAGGAGCTCCCATGCCCCACGAAAGCATCAACGCCGCGTTGCGTGCGGCGCTCCGCCACCACGAGATCGGCGACGGCAGCCCGTACCGGCTTTACTTCGCCGGCAAGGGCGAGAGCGGCGCCAGCTTCGGCTTCATGCAGGGCGATCTCAACACCGGCCCGCCGGTGGTGAGCCGCGCGTTCCATAACGCGCTCGCCGCCGCCGGCATTCCGCTCGCCAAGGTGGCGAGCCTGGAACAGCAGCTCTCCGGGCATCTCCGGGTCAATCCGCTGCCGGCGGTGGACGCGGGCCTCGTCAACGAGGCGCTAGCCGCGAGCCGCGTGCTCGTCGACGCCATGGACGAGGAGCTGCTGCACGAGGTGCTCGACCATCTCGACGCCTGCATCACGGACGCGTCCGCCGCCGACTGCGAGATCGATGCGCGGGCGCTCCTCTACATGGCGCTGTGGATCAACATGACCGGGCCGCCGACCAAGCTGCTCGATTGGCTGGGCGGCGGCGACCCGGGATTCCGCAGGCCGGTACCGCCGGCGGCGCCGCGGGTCGCGGAGGAAGGGATCCAAACTTATCTCCGCGCCACGCTGTACTTCAGCGACAACCCGCAGAACTGGCCGCACATGGTGGAGGCGGTGGAGGTCGGCGCGGTGTTCCTGCGCTGAGCGCTCAACGTAAAACCCCGCCTCTCGGCGGGGTTTTTCATTAGCGGGATGGGGGAGGGGTCACGCCGAAATGCGCGACTCCGTCTCGGTCGGCTCGCGCAGCACGTAGCCGCGGCCCCACACGGTCTCGATGTAGTTCTTGCCGTTCGAGGCGTTCGCCAGCTTCTTGCGCAGCTTGCAGATGAACACGTCGATGATCTTGAGCTCGGGCTCGTCCATGCCGCCGTAGAGATGGTTCAAGAACATCTCCTTGGTCAGCGTCGTGCCCTTGCGCAGCGAAAGCAGCTCCAGCATCTGGTATTCCTTGCCGGTCAGATGCACGCGGGCGCCGGAGACCTCGACGGTCTTGGTGTCGAGGTTGACCTGGAGATCGGCGGTGTTGATGACCGATTGGGCATGGCCCTTGGAGCGGCGCACCACCGCGTGGATGCGGGCGATCAGCTCGTCCTTGTGGAAGGGCTTGGTCATGTAGTCGTCGGCGCCGAAGCCGAGGCCTTTGACCTTGTCCTCGATGCCGGCGAGGCCGGAGAGGATCAAAATCGGCGTCTTGATCTTGGCGACGCGCAGCGAGCGGAGAACCTCGTATCCGGACATGTCCGGCAGGTTCAGGTCGAGCAGGATGATGTCGTAGTCGTAGAGCTTGCCGAGATCGACCCCCTCTTCGCCGAGGTCGGTGGTGTAGACGTTGAATGCTTCCGACTTGAGCATCAATTCGACGCTCTTCGCCGTGGCACTGTCGTCTTCGATCAAGAGAACGCGCATGCCTATCCCCTTCTAGGGCCTCTTTCCCGGGGACGGTCCGATCCGGGGCGCCCGCCGCGAGCCCGCCTAGCTCGCATGCTGGCTCGATTTCTCGAATCGCACGCTACCGAGGAATGGTTAACAGAACCTGATTCCAGTCCACAAGTCCGCGCGGCGAGAATTGTCAAGAATCGCCGTAAGTGACTGGCGATCTGGCGGATTCCAGCAAAGCGCGGGTTAACGCCTCACTTCAAGAAGCCGGTCCAAGTGATTCCGAAACCGGACGGGTCTGGCAAACACCCCACGAAGCCGCGTCCGGCAAGGAGCCGCATGATTAACGGTTCGCGTAAAGAAACCGTTTCCCGTTATCGCTGGTATTGGGGTAGGGGGCAAGCGGGGATCCCGGTAACCGGCGAGCAACCAATCTCGGGCAATGATCACCTCGGCCGCGCACCGTTGGCGCAGTAAGTGTTGGCGTGGAGTACCGCCCGTATGAAGTCGCGTGAGACCTTGATCCGTCTGAAGCGCTTCCATGTCGACGAGAAGCGCCGTCAGGTCACCCAGATCGAAACCATGATCGCCGAGTTCGGCCGCATGGCCGCCGACCTCGATCGCGAGATCGCCGTCGAGCAGGAGCGCGCCGGCATCACCGATCCGGCGCATTTCGCCTATCCCACCTACGCCAAGGCCGCGCTCCAGCGCCGCGACAATCTGCTGCGCTCGGGCGGCGATCTCAAGCAGCAGCTCGACGACGCCCGTGCTGCGCTCGAGGAAGCCCTCGACGAGCTGAAGAAGGTCGAAAGCCTCGAGGAACGCGACCAGCAGCGCGAGCGCAGCGACCAGGACCTCCACCTCGCCGTCCACCGCGTCTGACGCTTTCCGCGACAGACGAGGCGGGCTTCGCTAGAACTCGGGCGATACTTCGCCGGGGCTGCAATTTGTCGTCTTCCGAACGCCTGCAGGATCTGCTCGACGCCGTCGCCGAGGGCGACCGCGACGCCTTGCACAGGCTCTACGTGCTCACGGCGCCGCGGCTCTATGGCGTGACGCTGCGCATCCTGCGCGAGCCGGCGCTCGCCGAGGACGCGCTCACCCGCGCCTACGTACGCATCTGGCAGAAGGCGGGCAGCTTCGATCCGGGCATCGCCGAGCTCGATCGCTGGATGGTGGCGATCGCCCGCCAGGCGGCGCTGGAAGTGGCGCGCGGCCGCTCGGAGCTTGCCTTCGAACAGACGGTGTCGGAGCGCGACGAGGCGGAGGAGCCGGCGACGCCCGGCACCATCAGCCCGGAATTGCGGGCGCTGCTCGCGTGCCTGGCGGAGCTTTCCGGTGATCTGCGCCGCATGGTGCTCCTTGCCTACTACGACGGCTGGAGCCGCGAGGCGCTCGCGGTGGAGTTCGACGCGCCGGTAGCCACCATCCGCACGTGGTTGCTGCGCAGCCTCGAGCAGCTCAGACAGTGCGCGCCGCGATGAAGATCGCCGACGATCCCGATCTCATCGCCGGCGAGTACGTGCTCGGTACGCTCGAAGCCGGCGAGCGGACGGCGGCTGAGGAGTTCGCCGCCAAGGAGCCGGGTTTCGCCGCCGCGGTTATCGCCTGGGAGCGCCGCTTCGCGCCGCTCAACGACCTGATTGTGGCAGCCGAGCCGGCGATGGACATCTGGCCGAACATCGCTGATGCGCTCGACCACACGGTGCAGCCGGAGCGGGGGCGCCAGGCCGCGTTCATGACGCGGGTGGCTGAGATCTCGCGCTTCTACGGGGCGAACCTCGCCGACGTCCTGGTGCAGAGCCGGCGGCGCTGGCGGGCGGCGGCCATGGTGGGCTTCGCCATCGTCATCGCGCTTGCCGCTGTGCTGATCAACCAGGCCATGCGCCAGTCGCCGGGGAAGGCGCCGCCCGCGGCGCGCCCGGCGGCGGAACGGCTCGCCGGCGTGCTGCGCGCCGGCGGAACGCCGGCCTTCCTCATCGCCTTCGACGCCGGCGAGCGCACGCTGCAGGTGCGGCCGCTCGGTGTGGCGCCGCCGGCGGGCTCGCGCCACGTGCTGTGGTTGATGCCGGCCGAGGGCAATCCCCTGCCGCTCGGAACGGTGACCGGCCCGACGGTGGTGCGCAACGGGACGCTCAGTCGCCTCAGCCGCGACGAGCTCAAGCGGGCAAGCTTCGCCGTGTCGGCTGAGCCGGGAGATGCCACGGTGTCGCGACCGACCGCGATCGCATTCTCCGGCAAGCTCGAGATCGACTAGCGTAGGATCATCGGCACGTGTGGCGCTGCGGTGCGGGGCAGCAACCCGCTCGCGCGCGGGTCGTCGGCGACCTCGACGGAGCGCGCGTACGGCGTGAAGCCGGAGCGCAGGTAGAATTCGAGCGCGCGCGGGTGGTCGAGGGTGCAAGTGTGCACCGTGAGCCGGCTCGGGCCGCGTCCCCAGACGTTTTCGATGGCGCGGTTGAGGAGGTAGCGGCCGGCGCCCTTGCCCAAGAGGTTTGGCGCCACGCCGAGAAACGAGATTTCCACCTCGGGGAAGCGGCGGAAGTCGAGCTCGAGCAGGCCCTCGTCGCGCGAGCGGAAACGCAGCGCATGCACTTCGATGGCGGGATCGTGGACGATGGCGGCGAGCCCGGCGTCGTCGGCGACGAGGCGGGAGAACCACAGCCAGTTCTCGCCGACGCGGCGATAGAGGTCGCGGTACCAGGCAAGGTCGGGCTTGGGCACCCGGCGGAGCGCATAGGATTCTCTGCGTGCGCTCGGGCCTCGTCGGGGCGCGCGCCGGCATCTCCAGGTGGGTGACCACGGTCGCGATCCTGCCGGGCGTGACCGGGGTGTAGCCGGAGGAATTGAGCCGCAGCACCTCGGTGGTCATGGCGGCAGAATACGAAGGGCGCGCGCCGGCGCAAGAGGGCGTCAGTGCGGAGTGCGGCCGACGCCCAGGAAATGCTCCAGCATCTTGGGGTCGGCCTTGAGCGCGGCGCTATCGCCGGCATGCACCACGCTGCCGCGCTCGAGCACCGCCACCCGGTCGGTGACGCCGAGTACTTTCCGGGCGTTCTGCTCGACGAGGATGGTGGATAGCCCTTCCTCGCGGGTGAGGCGGTGAAGGGCGGCGATGAGCTCCTCCACCAAGATCGGGGCCAGGCCCTCGAGCGGTTCGTCGAGGAGCAGGAGCCGGGGATTGAGCACCAGCGCCCGGCCGACGGCCAGCATCTGCTGCTCGCCGCCGGAAAGCTGGCTGCCGAGGCTGCGCTGGCGCTCGGCCAGGCGAGGAAAGAGCTCGAACACGCGGGCCGCCGTCCACGGGCCGGGGCGCGCCACGGCGGTCATGTTCTCGAGCACGGTGAGGGAGCGGAAGATGTTGCGCTCCTGCGGCACCCAGCCGATGCCGGCGTGCGCCCGCTGGTCGGGGCGCAGCCGCGTCAGGTCGCGGCCGTCGAGACTGATCTCGCCGCCGAATCTTCGGGTGACGCCGACGATGGTGTTGACCAGCGTCGTCTTGCCCATGCCGTTCTTGCCGAGGAGGGCGAGCGAGCGGCCCTCGGGGAGCGAGAGCGAGATGCCGTGCAGCACCACGGCCTCGCCGTAGCCGGCGGAGAGGTTGTCGATGACGAGGAGATCAGGCATCGGCGCCCCGGCCGAGAACGGCTGCATCCACACAGCCGCGAAAAAAGGCGCGGCGGCTCGTTGCCGCCGCGCTTCGTCAGAGAGGCTATTTCTTCTCGTGCCCCGGGTCTTTCACTGCCTCGAAGGTGGCGATCTCGGTGTTGTACAGCTCGCCGTCCACCCTCTCGACCTTGCGGATATAGACGTTCTGCACGATCTCGCGCGTCGCCGGGTCGATGGAGACGGGGCCGCGCGGGCTTTCCCACTTCATGCCCTTCATGGCGTTGATCAGGGGTTCGCCGTCGGTTTTGCCGCCGGTCTTCTTCAGCGCCTCGTAGATGAGGTGCATGGCGTCGTAGCCGCCGACGGAAATGAAGTTCGGCCTGAGCCCGTTGTTCGCCTTCTTGAACGCGGCGACGTAGGCCTTGTTCATGGCCGAAGGATGCGAAGCCGAATAGAAGCCCGCGGTCACGACGCCGAGCATGGCGTCACCCATTCCGTTCAAGTCGTTGTCGTCGGTAACGTCGCCGGGGCCGATCGAGCTTGATGCCGGATTTGTCGAGGCCACGCTCGACGAACTGCCGCGCAAAGGTGCCGGCTTGTCCGGCCGGCACGAACACAAACAGGGAGTCGGGAGCGGCGTCGCGCGCGCGCGCTGCAGGAACGGTGCGAAGTCGGGATTGGCAAGCGGTATCTTAATGGTCTCGAGGATTTGGCCGCCGCCCTTAGTGTAGATCTCGGTGAACACCGCGGTGGCCTCGTGGCCCGGCGCCCAGTCCGACTGGATGATGACGGTCTTCTTGCTGCCGTTCTTCAGCGCCCAGTCGGCGATGATCTTCGATTGCTGACCGAGCGTGAAGCTCGCCCGGACGTAGAGGGGGGACCGGTCGGTGACGACCGAGGTGCCCGACACCAAGATCACCGTCGGCGTCTTCGATTCGGTCGCCAGCGGGGCGATGGCCATGGCGACCGGCGTGATGCCGACGCCGAGGATGTTCACCTTTTCGTTGACGATGAGCTCCTGGGCGAGACGCTTGGCGACGTCGGGAGATGCCGTATCGTCCCTGAGCACGATCTCGATCTTCTTGCCGGCGACGGTGCTGCCGTGCTGCTCCATGTAGAGGTTGACGCCGCCCATGATCTGGCGGCCGATGGCGGCGAGCGGGCCGGACATGGACATGGACCACGCCGATCTTGACGGTCTCCTGGGCGGACGCGGGGCCCGCGACAAGTGCGCCGGCGGCCAGCGCCGCGGCTGCGGCGAAAATACGTTTGAACATCTGCTTCTCCCTGTCGGGTCTTGTCGGCCCGTGATGAAATTCGTAGCGCGGAAACGGGCGGGAGAAAAGCGGATCGTTGGGTGTCCAACGATATAGGCCCGCCGGTCACGGTGTTTTCCCGCACGGAACCTGGGCTACGGGAGGTGCGCCCAGCGGCGTACGGGTGCCTTCTTAACCGTGGCGGTGGTCAGTCGGGCGCGCGGGTCGCGAAGGCAATTGACACAGTGCGGGCGCTTTTGCCGGCAATAGGCGAGGCCATGAGAAACGTGCGAGTCGGCGCGGCAATCTTGATTTTCACCGGTGCGCTGCTGGCGCAGCCGGCAGCGGCCCTGGCGCAATCCGGGGCGGTTTCCTGCCGCAACAACAGCGGCACTTTCGAGCGCTGGCTCGAGGCCGTCAAGCAGGAGGCCACGGCTCAGGGCGTGTCGGCCGGCACGATCGCGGCGGCCTCGCCCTATCTCGTCTACGACCAGAGCATCGTCAACAAGGACCGCGGCCAGCGGGTGTTCGCGCAAACGTTCTTGGAATTCTCCGGCCGCATGGTCGCCGGCTATCGCTTGCAGCGCGGCGCGCAGCTGATCCAGACCCAGGGCGCCATCTTCCGCCGCATCGAGCAGCAGTATGGTGTCCCGGCGGCGCCGATCGTCGCCTTCTGGGGGCTGGAGACCGACTTCGGCGCCAACATCGGCAACCTGCCAACGCTGCGCTCGCTGGTTAGCCTCGCCTACGACTGCCGGCGGCCGGCGCTGTTCCGCAAGCAGCTCCTCGCCGCGCTCAAGATCATCCAGCGCGGCGACCTCGCGGTCGAGCAGATGATCGGCCCGTGGGCGGGCGAGCTCGGGCAATTGCAGTTCCTGCCGGCGCACTACTACGACTACGGCGTCGACTACGACGGCGACGGGCGGCGCGACCTCCTGCGCAGCACGTCCGACGCGCTGGCCTCGGCGGGCAACTATCTCTCCCAGATCGGCTGGCGCCGCGGCGAGCCGTGGCTGACCGAGGTGCGGGTGCCCGCGAACCTGCGCTGGGACCAGGCGGACCTTGCGATCCAGCACCCGCGCGCGCAATGGGCGCAATGGGGGGTCACGCTCGCCGACGGGCGGGCGCTGCCGGGAGACCAGTTGCCCGCTTCGCTGTTGCTGCCCATGGGCCGGTTCGGACCGGCGTTCCTCGCCTACAACAACTTCAAGACCTTCCTCGAATGGAACCAGTCGCTGGTCTACTCGACCACGGCGGCGTACTACGCCACGCGCCTCGCGGGTGCTCCCGCCCTGAGCAAGGGTAACGGCCAGATCCCACAGGTCAGCTTCGAGCAGGTGCGCGAGCTGCAGACGCTATTGCTGCGCGCCGGCTACAAGATCGGCGAGGCGGACGGCAAGCTCGGCCTCAACACCCGCGGCGCGATCAAGCAGGCGCAGTTGAAATACGGCCTGCCGGCGGATTCCTATCCGAGTGTCGAGCTGATCGAGCGCATGCGGGCGGGACGATAGGGCGGAACCATCGCGGGTCCGCGGGATTTTATCCTGCCGGACCGAAAAACGCCGCCCGCCAAGGCGTCCCGCGGGCAAGCCCGTCGACGTGCTCACCGGCTTCCCTCAGCGAGGGTGGCGACGCGCGCGGCCGGCCGGTGGGCGTCGTGATCGACGGCAAGGGCGCGCTCCTCGTCGCCGACGACGTGGGCAATCGCGTGTGGCACGTGGCGCCGGCGTCGAAGGCGGCGGCGGGGAAGTGAGTTATTTACCGAGGGAACTCGTGCACGGGAACCTCGTCTCCGCCGCGCCATATCCGTCTTGCCCGTTGTAATGCCTGATGTAATGGTCGACCGGTCCTCCGCTGACAGGTGAACGCGAGCGCATCGATGAATCCCTACGCCAAGTATTCCACCACCGTGATCGGCGCCCACAGCGTGCCCGACTGGTACGAGGCGCTCG